>NZ_CP070608.1:482500-2882500 GCF_017068455.1 Fulvivirga lutea | reverse complement strand
TAAAGCCGATATGTTCATTGCGTACTCTTGCCAGTTCATCTCCTGTTTCACCATTCAGTAATTTATCTTTCAAATAAAGATTACCAGTGTAGTCTGTATCCATCGTAGATAAAATATAGAGCAATGTTGATTTGCCACAGCCCGACTTACCCATAATAGACACAAATTCGCCTTTTTTAATTTCTAAAGAAATATCCTTGAGCACATGAAATTCCACGGGATCATGAAAATATTTGTTGATATGATCTGCTCTGAGGATGCTATCTGGCTTGGCTGTACTCATTGGCCTCTAATTATTTCGACAGGATCTATTTTTTCAGCCCTTCTGGATGGCAGATAGCCAGCCAAAAAGGTAGATACCAACGCAAAGGTTATTCCTATGCCATAATAAACAGGGTTCCAGTTTACCGGAAATGTTTTTACGGTAGGTAGGGCTTCGGTTTCAAAGGGTGTATGATCGATGACGGTAGATATGCCATAGCCAAAGATGAGCCCCAGCGTACCTCCTACCAAACCAATAAGCATGGCCTGGGTGATGAATATATACTTCACATCGCGACCGGAAAATCCAGTGGCTTTGAGAATGGCAATATCATTCATTTTTTCATAGATCAGCATGTTAAGGATGTTATAGATGCCAAAGCCCGCCACAATCAACAATGTAATGGAAACGGCATAAGTGATGATATTACGTATGGATGTGCCTGTCTCAAATTGTGCGTTGGCCTCTTTAATGTCTACCGCGGTTAGCTTATAGTTTCGTTCAATTTCTGCAGCCATGGGAACGGCATCTTCTATGTTATAAAGCTTTAGGTTAAGGTCTGTAATGTAACTTTCGCCCTCGCCTAGTATCTGTTGTGCTGTTTTTAGGTTGACATAACTCTGAGTGTTGTCAATTTCTGCTAACCCACTTTGGTAAAAACCGACAATTTTGAGTGGAAAAATGTCACCTTTACTTGAAATTATCTGCACATTGTCCCCTACTTTGAGCGATAATTTTTGCGCTACTCCAATGCCCATGAGTATCCCGTTGGAAGTACGCCTTAATGCCTGGGCATCGCCTTCAAAAATATACTCGTCAAGCTTAAAAAGCCTCACCTCTTCCAATATGTCAATTCCGTTGAGAACGCCATTAATTTGCAAAGAGCCTGCAGAATAGAATGCCTGCGCCCGAACTAGTGGAGCAACACCTTTTACGCGTTCGTCTTCTTTCAGGTGGTTTAATAAAGGCACTGCATTATGAATTCTCTCCTGGCTCCATTTAGGTTTGATAGAGTATATTTTATTAATCGTTTGATCAACATCAGAAATGTAATCGATGGGCTGTTTTTCGGTTGGTTTAATTTCGTTATAAATGTGGATGTGAGGCGTTCTGTTAAGTATTAAGCCATCTAACAAGTTGTTGAGTCCTGTCATAAAACTTACCAGTATAATGAATGTACCAATACCAAAAGTTACACCTAAGGCCGCAATGCTCGATTGTTTCAGCCTTGATACCAGGTGTGTTTTTGATATGGATAAAATTACCGGCCAGTTCATAGCTATGGTAAGTAAATCTGGGTGGTTGAGTCAATACCAGAAAGAATTTCAACGAATTCCATTGTAGCTATTCCTGTTGTAACAGAAACTTCGCGCTCTTTTGTTTTTACTTTATTACCCTCCAACAAATACCTTCTGGGGATGACTAAGGCCTCTTTTCTGCTGATGATAATATTTGCTTCGCCCGATAAACCGGAGTACAAATTTTTTGGTGGCGATAGAAAATCAGCTTCCACGGAAAAGGTCTGGGTGCGATTGTTTTTTTGAGGTAGTATTCGGGTAATATGAGCTTCAAATGGCTGGTTATCAAAAGCATCGAGCAGTACTATTACTTTTTGTCCGGCCTCAACCTTTACAATGTCTACTTCATCTACGAGCATGTTAATTTTGTAGGAGTTGCTATTGCCTATAGTGGCCAATGGCTCTTGCGGACTAATCAATTCCCCGGGTTCTTTGAAAATTTCATAGACCCTGCCGTTCAGTCGGCTGGTAATAGTAAAGTCTTCTTTTCCTATGCGCGCATTTTCGTAATTATTGCGTGCATTCTTCACAGCCGATTTTAGTTCTGTTTCTGTTCTGCTGTATTCTTTCTTTAATGCAGATAAGTTTTGCTTGGCTATCTCATAGGCCAGTTTGCTTTGGTCGTATTGGCGGGCTGTACCAATATTTTGTTCCCAAAGTCGTTTTTGGCGAAAATAATCCACTGAATCCTGCTCATATCTCAGTCTTGCCGATTCGATTTGATCCTTCATGCTCTTAAGTGGTGAGCCTGTCCCTTGCAGGTTGTCTTTAGCCAGCTGAAGTGCCAGCCTCGCATTGTCTAAATTTAATTTACTCGATGAATTTTCTATTTGTACGATGGGTTGGTCTAAATCCACCGTATCGCCTTCCTTCACCAGTATGTTGGCAATAATTCCACTTACCACCGAATGAACCTCATACATACTGTCTGGTTCAATGGTTACAGAAGCATAAACCGATTCCGTGATTTGCTTCAATGAAGGTGTAACTGAGTTTTCATCCTTTGAACAGCCGGATAAAAGAACCAATGCGATGAGAAAAGAAACGAGTAATCCGCCTACTGTTTGAAGGCTGGAAACAAGCTTTATTTTATTCATAGTAGTTGATTTCTATTGCTAATATCGGCACCTATTATTGATTTAATGGTTCGCTAGGTCATTCTTGTTAATGATAATAATCAGCTTGTAGAAAAACGGAAACCTTTAAATCAAATGAGCCTGTTGTGGGTAAGACTCAAAATATACCTGAAAGGATCAATTGAATTCAAATTTATTTTACTTCTTCTTACCGGAGTGTCTGTAACCGGCAATACAACTTAACCTGTTGGCTTGAATTCATGTGAATTACAAGTGCGCCTGTCAACAATATTTTATAAGATTGTACGATATTATTTCCAATATTTTCCATGAAGAAATTCCTCATTGTTTTTGTTGTTTTGGTGGGCTTGTTAGGTGCTGTGTATTTCTACTTCTTTCAGCTAAGCCCGGTAGAAAAGAATAATCCTATGAATGCGGTACCTGCCAGTGCTGCCCTCATTATCAGTATGGAGGAGCCGCTCGCGCAATGGAAAGAATTAACCAACAACGAGATTTGGGAATATTTAAAATCCAATCCGGTATTGGCTTCAATAGGCCAAAGTGTGGATAGCCTGAATGCTGAAATTAAAAAGAATGAAGGCCTTTGGAGTCTTGTGGCTAACAGGCCTATAGTTTTGTCGTACCATCCTGTAAGCAGCAATAAATACGATTTTCTGGTCACCTGCGATTTGCAAAAAGCTACCCAGTTGGGTTTTCTCAAAAACTATCTCGACAAGTTCATTGGTGATGAAGCCAAGATTTTCAATAGAAAGTATCTCGATTCTGAGATTATCGAATTTTCGTATTATGATGACCCGGAAATCTATTACCTAAGCCTGGTAGATAACCTACTTCTATTTTCAACCACGCATACACTTATTGAGGAATCTATTAAGCAAAAATCTAAACCATTGATTGCCAGGGATTTGAATTTTGTAGAAATCAGCAAATACATGGAAGTAAACTCCCCTACTATCTACTTTCATCAGAAAAATTTCAAGACCTTTTTAGAGAAATTCACATCAAGTGAAGCACAAAAAGAAAACCTGCAATTTCTAACGTACTCAGATTACGTAGGCCTGAATCTTGCTGTTGGTGATGATTATATTAGCGTACATGGCTATTCTGATGAACCTGATAGCAAACCGAACATGGTGCAGGCGCTGCTAAAAACAGGCAAAGGAGAAATTAACCTGGGGGCCATCGTACCGGAAAATGCTTCTGCGTTTACAAGTCTGGGTTTTAGTGATGCGCGCAGCTTTTATGCGAACCTCGAAAATATCCTCAAAAACGATGAAAGTGAAGGGGAATATGAATCCAATAAAGAGCGATTAGAGAAGTTTTTGGATATTTCCATAGAAGAGAACATTATCAGCTGGATCGACAATGAAATTGGGCTAATACAACTCAATTCCAGTAGTAACAGAAACAGCATAGAGTTAGCTGTAGCCATCAGGTATAACGATGTAGATGATTTAAACGAAAACCTCGATTATATTGAAAAGAAAATCAGACGTAAGACACCGGTAAAATTTAAGGGTATTGATTATAAAGGCTATCAGATTAAGTTTCTATCCATAAAAGGCCTTTTTAAATTGGTTTTTGGTAAGATGTTTTCCTCTATCGAGAAGCCTTACTATGTGATACTGGAAGACTACATTGTGTTTAGTAACTCCCCTAAAACATTGGGTAAAATCATTACCGCTACGGTTGAAAATAAGACGTTGAACAGCACCAAAGAGTACGCAGAGTTCATGGAAGAGTTTAAGCACGAATCGAATCTGTTTTTATATGTATCTGCCCAAGAACTACTCACTGATGCTAAAAATGTGATGGATAACGAATCCTGGGCGGCATTATCAAAGCATAAGAAGTACATTGAGGGCTTTCCCCTCTTGGGCATACAGTTGCTGCCTGAAAATGATTTGCTAGCCTATCGTTTACAGATGAAGCATTTAAATAATATTGAACAAGATAATTGGAAGTCCTTGCTTCAAGAGCTTTCGTTGGCTACAGAACAAGATACTGCTGAAGAGGATGCCATGGAAGACGATTATATTATTGCAGTGGAAAATATCTTACCTGAAGATCTCAACGACAAAAAACTAACTCAGGAGTTTGACAACGGCCAATTGAAATTTGAGGTGTCGTTAAAAGATGGCCTAAAACACGGGCGCTATAGCGAATATGATAGTTTAGGGAATCTGATTATTAAGGGCAGGTATAAAGAAGATAAAAAAGTAGGCACCTGGAAGTTTTATGATAGCGAAGGGAATTTGGTGAAGAAGATAAAGGAGTGATAGAAAACAATATCTTTGCGGCCAAATTTCAATTCATATGATTTCAGTTGATGCTGTTGGTGTAGAATTTAGTGGCTCCACCCTATTTAGTGATATTACTTTCAATATTAATTCCAATGATCGCATTGCCCTCATGGGTAAAAACGGTGCTGGAAAATCCACACTATTAAAAATAATTGCTGGAGTAAATAAACCTACCAAAGGCAAAATTTCAGCTCCTAATGATGCCGTTATTGCTTATTTGCCTCAGCATTTGCTCACTGAAGATAATTGCACGGTATTCGAAGAAACGGCTAAAGCCTTTGCAGCCATTACCAGCATGCAGAAACGCATGGAGGAGCTGAATGTACAACTTGAAACCAGAACGGACTATGAGTCAGACGCTTACAGTAAAATTATTGAAGAAGTATCTGAACTAAGCGAAAAATATTACAGCATAGCCGATACTAACTTCGATGCAGATATTGAAAAGACATTGCTTGGTCTGGGTTTCTTGCGTAGCGATTTCAAACGCTCTACCAGCGAATTTAGTGGTGGTTGGCGTATGCGCATTGAGTTGGCTAAAATTCTGCTACAGAAGCCTGATTTAATTCTGCTCGATGAGCCCACGAACCACTTAGATATAGAATCTGTACAATGGTTGGAGGATTTTTTAAAGTCGAGCGCCAAAGCGGTAATTGTCATTAGTCACGATAAAATGTTTGTGGACAACCTCACCAACAGGACCATAGAAATTACACAAGGCCGCATTTACGATTATAAAACCAACTATACCCACTATCTTCAGTTGCGTAAAGAGCGCAGAGAACAACAGCAAAAACAATTTGACGATCAGGCCAAGGAAATAGCTGAAATTAAGCAGTTTATAGAACGGTTTAAAGGCACTTATTCTAAAACGCTACAAGTGCAATCGCGCGTAAAGATGCTGGAGAAGATGGAGATTGTGGAAGTAGATGAAGTAGACACTTCAGCATTGAACCTTAAGTTCCCTCCTGCTCCAAAGTCGGGCAGTTATCCGGTAACTACCATTGATTTGGCTAAAAGATATGATGATCATCTGGTGTTCAAAGATGTGAGCATGACTATTTCGAGAGGTGAAAAAGTGGCATTTGTAGGTAAAAATGGTGAAGGTAAATCCACGATGGTAAAGGCAATCATGGGTGAAATCCCTCATGAAGGTACACTGCAACGTGGGCATAATTGCTTAATTGGATATTTCGCGCAAAATCAGGCTTCCCTACTCGATGAAAGTTTAACCGTATTTCAAACCATCGATCAGATCGCTGAAGGAGACATCAGAACAAAAATCAAAGACATTTTAGGTGCATTTATGTTCAGTGGCGATACCATTGAGAAGAAAGTAAAAGTGCTGTCTGGAGGTGAAAGAACTCGTTTGGCGATGATTAAACTGTTGTTGCAACCAGTAAACCTGTTAATATTGGATGAGCCAACCAATCACTTAGATATAAAAACCAAAGACATTCTCAAAGATGCGCTCAAAGCTTTTGACGGCACGCTAATCCTCGTTTCTCACGACAGGGATTTCCTTGACGGACTTGTCAACAAAGTCTTTGAATTTGGCAATAAACAGGTAAAAGAGCATTTTGAAGATATTAATGGCTTCTTGCGTAACAAGAAAATGGAGAATTTAAAGGAAATCGAAAGAACGAAGTAGTTGGTTTTCTATACGCTTTATTTATGAATGCCTACAGCTACATCACTACCAAAGTGGATTATTGAAGTGGTTCTTTATGTAAATCAGCGAATTTAAGCCCCCATTTAATGTTGCTCCATACCCGTTCGTGCAAATAAAAGAGCGCTATTTTAGTGGAAGTTTCAATGCCACCTATGGTAAAAGCCGCAAAGGGATCGCTGGTATATAGCATGGCAATCACAATGGTATCAATAGTGCCTACAACACGCCACGAAATACTTTTTATTAAACTTCTGAGATGGCTGGCAACGGCCCCTCCTTTCCACCTGATTTTGTTCCAAATACGTTCGTGGATGAAGAAAAGAAATGTTTTTGATGCCAGTTCTGTAAAACCTATACTCATCGCCAGCGTGGTGTCGCCAAGTATAAGATAGGAAAGAAGAATGGTGTCAAGTGTTCCTATAATCCGCCAGGTAATGGCTTTTGTAAGGCTTCGGTAATAGGTATTAATTATTACTTGCTGCTTGCCTTCAGCTGAAACTGTGTTCATCAGAGTTTTTTATGCTCTATTACCTGCCCTAGATCAGTAAGAAGAATCATAAAGCGCACATGGTCTGAATCTCTATAAATGACTTCATACAAAATTTCATTCCCTCTATTCAGAAGCACTCGATTCATAATTTCGCCTTTTTCTAGTATTAATTGCCTGATAGAATGTGGTAAAAATCCCTGAGGCACCGTTCTTCTGTACTCAATGAGTTGTCCATTTTTATGAAATAAAGCAATATGCTCCAAGTCATCTTTGTAAAAGATAGCCTCATAGACGGCACCCTGTTCAAACCACTCAACACTTGTCGACCCATTGAATTGCTCTTCAAAAGCTTTAGCACAGGCTTTAGGCGGGTTAATTCCTTGTTTTATTAGTGCTTTGATCAGTCCTTCACTCATATTAACCTAATTCTTTATTTAGACGATAAATTACTATTTGGTAACATATGCATATTACTTATCCCTTGATATAGCGCATTGTATAAAGATATAATAACCGGGTTCTGGCCCTTTTCAGTCGCATTTTCGCTGCACTTTCTGTTATTCTTAAAGCTTCGCCTATTGTTTTTAATGACATCTCATCCACATATTTCATGCGTATAAGTAGCTGCTCTTCGGTATGTAATTCTTCCAAAACCAGCATCAGCTTATCATAATTTATATCCTCTGCCAGTTCCTCCGTAGTATCGGCCACGATAGCCATTTCCTGATCATTATCCCATTTCGGATAATGCAGGTTTTTTTTAAGTCTCAGATAATCAATACAATGATTATAAGTAAGTGAATAAACCCAAGTCGAAAATTTAGAAGTGCCCTTATACGAATCGAGCTTCTCATAAATTTTAACCATTATCTCTTCCGCCAAGTCAAGGGACTCCTGCTTATTTTTTACAATTGAATAGCATTTATTTTTAACCTTGGTATGATAACGATGGTATACAATTTCAAAATACCTTGAACCTGTCCCTCCCTGCTTAATAAGGCCTATTAGTGCATTATCATCCAACTTCTCCTCTCCGGGGTCTTTCATGTTTTGCTCACAGTTTTCAGGCTAAAAAATTATTTATTTGAATGATGCGTTACTTACAGTTACTCTCACGTCTAAAAGGCAATTAAGAGTTCTTTACATCGCCAGTAAACATGGCGGATAAGTTAGGAAATCACATAATGAAAACAAATATTTTAATTCTAAGTGCTATTATACCAGGTATTTTAGTGCTTACAAGTTGTCAGGAGTTACCAAAAGAAGCTATTGATAAGGCAAGTGCTGCAGTGGAAAATGCTAAAACAAGCGGAGCTGAAATGTATGATGCTGAAAACTATCAGTTACTTGAAGATTCGTTGAAAAATGCTATGACATCAGTAGATGCAGAGAGCGGTAAGTTCTTTAAAGACTACCAAAATGCGATTAAAAACTTAGAAGGTGTTTCTTCATTTGCTACAACGGTTACTACCAATGTTGAAGTGAAAAAAGAAGAAGTTAAAGCTAAAGTAACTGCCACTATTAATGAGGTGAAAGCACTTATTGCTGAAAATCAGCAGCTAATTACAGAAGCGCCTAAAGGCAAAGAAGGTACAACTGCCTTATTAGCAATGAAAGGTGAGCTTTCTGTTCTTGAATCTACTTTAACAGAAACTAATACTTTACTTGAGCAAGGTCAGTTACAACCTTCATTGGAAAAAGCAACAGTCGCTAAAGATAAAGCTACAACACTTAATACTGAGCTAAAAGATATTACAAGCAAGTATAAATCTGCTAAAAAATAATTTGGTAGTGGAGTTTTGAATAATGCCCCTTTGGCTAATAACCAAGTGGGGCATTTGATTTTTTAGATACTATGCGCAAATACCTCATCATAAGCATTCTGATTATTCTGGTCTTCGGATTAGTCATTTTCATAGTAGATTGGCCCCAGCCACCACTTTCTTTGCTGGAAGAAGCAAGAAGCGGTTTACTAACTGCCAAAAGAGCCAAGGCTGAGGCGTTAGCCACAGACCAGTTTGAATTAGCTCAAGTAAATTACGATTCTGCAATGCTATTGTTGGATAGTGAAAATCAGAAAATGCCATTTTTCAGAAGGTATGACAATGTAGAATTGCTGCTTAATGAGGCTATCAAGAACACCAATTTATCCCAAAAAATAGCCCTTGAAAAGGATAAGAACTTCTGGCTGACCAGTCAGAAAAGCTATGAAAGAGTAAGGGATTTGCATGAATATTTTAAACACACTTACTCGAATTTTCCAATTAAAGAAGCTGAGCGTAAAACAATTACAGAAGCCAACCTCATGCTTGACGAAATGCAATTGGCTTTAAAGAATAAATCAGTCATAGATATTAATAAACTGACTGACTATGAACATTTTATAACTGAAATGATCAATAATTCAGGCTTCACATTGAAGCAGTATTTTAATGATTTTGAATTATGGGAGACATTGCAACGTAATGCCTTAAAAAATGCAACCGACAATTATTCGTATGTCGTGATAGTCGATAAGCTGAACAGGGAATGCAAATTGTATTATCGCAGCAAGTGCCTAGCAACACTCCCCATTGAGTTAGGTTATAATTGGATTGGCGATAAACAACATGCCGGGGATAAAACTACGCCTGAAGGAATATATCGGGTAATTAAGAAAAAGCAGAACGCAGAAACCAAGTACTACAAAGCCCTCCTACTGAATTACCCCAATGAAGATGATAAAAAAAGGCATGCGCAGAAAATTAAAGATGGTGCCATTCCAAAAAACGTAGCCATTGGTGGCGAAATAGAAATACATGGGCATGGTGGTAAAGGTATCGACTGGACTGACGGCTGCGTTGCGCTAACAAATAATGATATGGATAAAATGTTCGCACTCATTCCATTGAACACACCAGTCGTTATTGTTGGATCTACTCGGCCATTGGAAGATTTAATGGTGGTAAAATGAACATACCTGCAATTCTTTCCAAACCTCAGCTAATAGCTGTGGCCTTACTCCCACTTGCCATTTACCTGGCAATTAAAGTAGGAATTTCATTACTTACATTAAATACATCCACTCCGGGTACTGCTCTTGCTGACTCGCTTACCCAAGCGATTAATTCAGAGCTAAAAGTTATAGATAAACGGCTGACCAAATTGAAGCCAAAATCTAACTACCTTGTTGTAAACAGTACTGCAAACGAATTTTATTTGTACGAGGCTGATACACTTCTGGCGCAAGGTAAATGTTCAACCGGCAGTTATGTGTTACTCAAAAATGGCGATCTGCAACAATGGATATTTAAGACACCCAAAGGTGAATTTAAAATTCTAAACAAGAAGAAAAACCCGATTTGGAAAAAGCCAGATTGGGCATTTATTGAAGAAGGATTACCTGTGCCTGCTATCAACCATTCTTCCAGGTTTGAATATGGTGTATTAGGCGATTATGCATTGAGTCTTGGTGACGGGTACCTCATACATGGCACTATATATCAGCGGTTTATCGGTTTGCCCGTAACCCATGGCTGCATTCGTTTAAATGATGAAAACCTCGCGCTCATCTATAAAAAATTAAATATTGGTTCTAAAGTATATCTATTTTAATGCTCCCCGATTTATCTCAACTTAAAATGAAGCCCGGCTCATTAAAAAAGCTGGCATTAGTCCTTTTAGCGATTGTATTTGTGCTTGTATTAGTTCAACTCATTGCAGCGCCATATAAAGTCAATAAGCGTTGGCAGGGAGTTAATTCAGAAAATTATGATTATGAACATCCGCAGGATTCATTAGTCAGGCATTTGGCCTATTTAAGGGCATTAGACATTGGTAGCACTCAGGATTCAATTTATCTCATTATTTCGCTACCAGATAGTTCGGTTTCCATTGCCATTAATGGAGTGAAGTTTTACAGCACTCATATTGGTGAATATGATATAGATAACTTTTTAACTTCGATTAGCACATCTACTGTTTATAATCAGTTTCAGCGGCCATTACATTCAAAAGAAGTAGCTGCAACCATTATAAAAGAACCTATAAAGGTAAAAATTGCTCCAAAAAATGCGGAAGAAGCGGCTAAAATGGTCACTCTACCTGATTCAGCCATTTTTGAAAATGCAATCATCCATTACGCTACAGAAAATGGTATGCTTCTGACATTAGAAAGCAGCAATACAGAAGGTTGGTTCATCCAAAGTTGGAATTATTTAATCGATCGGCTGACTTCAATAACTGCTACTACTTATCGCATCATGGTTGGTATATTACATCTTGAAATCTATGAATATCAACCTGAGTTAACCATTACAATCGATAATGTTGCACTGACTTCTATTTACAGGGCATTACCAAAGGAACCCTATATTGTGGTTTATTACTAGGTTAAGCCGCCTTCTTTGGAAGAGTTTTAATGTCTTTATTTAGCAAGTCTACCCACTTTTTAGCCAGTAATAAATGATATCCACCATTTAGTGGCTCATCAAATAAGGTGTTAAAGATTTCGAGGTTGATGGCTTCGCGATTATGTTTTAGAAACTGTATTGTTACAACATCTCGGTTGGTAATAATCTTTATTTCGTGAACATCCAGGATACTGATATACTTTTCTGTAACTATTTGGTTTTGAATAGCGATGTAGATAAGTGACTTTTTGGATATATCATAACCCAATCCTTTGTCATTCCAAACTTCTTTTTCAGATAACTGTAAGCTATGAATCTTGGCTAAAGATTGCAGTGCATTCACCATTTTAGTCTTTCTTCTGTTAGACCAATGATATAGATAAAACAAAGGTCCAAAAATTGCCGCTGTAAAAAATATTCCAAAAATTATTTCTGCTGTTTTCATTCGTTTATTGTTAAGTAATAAGGTTATTGTATAGGTATTTCTGTGTTATTGGCCAGTCTTGGTTTTATCATTAAAGATCCCACTATCGAACCAACAAGTACCGTTAATACTACTCCCAGAGAGTATAAAGTATCGATATGATAAAAGTCTTCACAGAATATTTTCACTCCAATAAATACCAGAATCACACCCAGCCCATATTTAAGTAAGTGAAAAAGGGACATAATACCCGACAGGGAAAAGTAAAGTGCTCTCAAGCCAAGAATGGCAAAAATATTAGAAGTGTAAACAATGAAAGGATCGACAGTAATGCCTAGAATGGCAGGAACAGAATCCAAAGCAAAAATTATATCCGTAGTTTCTATGGCAACGAGTACAATGAACAAAGGAGTGGCATAAACTTTCCAGTTTCGAGTAACGAAAAATTGATTTCCATTATAATTTTTCATCACCGGTATGATATTGCCAATCAGTCGACCTATTAAATTATTTTTAGGATTGATTTTAGACTCTTTGCCAAGTAGTAATTTGATACCTGCTATAACCAGAAAAAGGCCCATAATGTAAAGTAGAAAATCAAAATTTTCTATCAGCTTAACTCCAAAATAGATGAAAATGGCACGCATGATAATAGAACCTACAATACCCCAAAAGAGTACTCTGTGCTGTAATTTGGCGGGTACTAAGTAATAAGTGAATATGATTTGAAATACGAATAAATTATCTACACTCAATGACTTTTCGATAAGATAAGCCGTTAAAAATTCGCTGCCACTTTTGCTTCCGAGAGTAAAATAGATTACTACATTAAACGCTAATGAAATCAGAATCCAGATACCCGTTTCTATTAACGAATGCTTGAGTGAAATTTCTTTATCCTTTCGGTGGATAACAAATAAATCAATGATGAGAAGTAGTACGATTAGGATCGAAAAGAATATCCACAAATAAGTTAGCATGCCAGTATTTTTCAACTATTGAGACGGCTGCTGAATTAAAAGTAACTAAGCAAACAGTAATTTATTTTGTGTTACTTTTTGTGTTCATCTCGTCTTACTAAAGTATGAGTTCAACAAAAGAAGCCTGGGGTTCGAGATTAGGTCTGATCCTGGCGATGGCAGGTAATTCTGTAGGTCTGGGAAATTTTCTCAGGTTCCCAGTACAGGCCATTAATAACGGTGGGGGTACATTCATTATCCCCTATTTAGTTTGCTTTGTTTTAATGGGTATACCGCTACTATGGATTGAATGGTCGATGGGTAGGTTTGGAGGTAGACATGGCCATCATTCCACTCCATTTATACTGAACTCAATGAGTTCTAAACCTATATGGAAGTATATAGGGGTGTTTGGAATATTTACCAACATTGCAGTGGCTGCCTACTACTGTTACATAGAATCATGGACTCTGTCATATGCAATACATAGTATAAAAGGTACCTTTTCATCATTGTCTCAGTCTTCAATTGCCTTATTCTTTGATGACTATATTAACCTATCAACCTCGTTTTTAGGCATACCAAGTGAAGCAGTATTTTTCTTTATAATCTGTGTAGTTATCAATACATACATACTTAGCAAAGGCCTAGCAGGTATTGAAAAAGTAGCAAAAATAGGTATGCCTTTGCTTATCTTATTCGGCATTTTTTTGGCCTTTAAGGGTCTTACTATTGGCACCACCGCTGTGTCTGAGCAGTTCCCGCTTGCCAATGCATGGGACGGACTCAACTATTTATGGACACCACAATACGACTCATTACTGAGACCCGGCATTTGGCTTGCAGCTGCGGGGCAAATATTTTTTACCTTATCGGTAGGCATGGGCACTATTCATTGCTATGCAGCCTATGTAAAAAGTAAAGATGACATCGCACTAAATGCTACAACAGCCGGATTTACCAATGAATTTGTTGAGATAGTTTTGGGTAGCTTAATAGTAATACCCATTGCTGCAGGTTACTTTGGTCTCGATTGGATAAAGGAACACATGAGCTTTGGTATGGCATTTCAAACCATGCCTTTTCTTTTCAATCAGTGGGGTGCCGTGCTAGCTTCTGTAGCAGGTGTTTTTTGGTTCGGACTACTCTTTTTTGCCGGAATTACGTCATCGTTGGCCATGGGAACACCATGGATGGGTTTTATGAGCGATGAGTTCGGTTGGAACAAGATAAAAGGAGCCATATCCTTCGGTTTAATGGTCTTGGCGCTGGGCCTACCTTGCGTGCTGTTCTATAAATACGGCTATTTCGAACAATATGATTATTGGGCAGGTACCGTATCGTTGGTAATTTTCGCTTTGGCCGAAACTATTCTTTTCGCCTGGATATTTGGGCTCACCAAAGGCTGGAAGGAAATAACTACCGGTGCTGACATGACTGTGCCAACGATTTTTAAATTTATTATAAAATACATTACTCCTGTACTGTTAATTGGAGTGTTTTTAGGTGCATTAATTACGCCAGTCAATAACAATTGGATCGATGCGTTTAGTTATCTAACAACAAATGGAAGCTGGCCTTTTGATGGGCAGTCGTTAATTCTTCAAATCACTAATACTGAAAAATATCACGCACTAAGTCTAGCAACTGATCCTCAAGCCATTGAGCTCATTAAAAAGGAAATATTTTATTCAAATTTAGCAAGAACGGTACTGTTGCTATTATTTATTGGCATAACTGCGTTGGTTTATTTTGCACATAAACGTAGAAGTAAGAGTATATGAAATTAGAACCCCTATTATTTATGTTAAGTGTTCACTTGGTAGTGACCTGCATAATGATTTACTGCTTTAAAAAGGTTTTAAAAAAGCGATAGTTTACCAACCTAGAGATTGTAGAATTTCAGATCTCAGCTTTGGGTTAGAGGCAATAGCTATGGCTATAGATATTATTAAACCTGCAATGGCTTTGGACGCGTCATTAGCAATGAGAACAAATGTTTTGGTAAGCTTTTTTCTTTCTGTGATTTTAATGGCCAATTCACGCCCACTCAACAAGCCTATGAATACCCAGGTGGTACTCATTGGAACAGTATTGAACAACGTAAAAAACACTAAAATTAATGTATAAACTAAGTCAATGACTGTCGCTGGCCTTACGTCCTTTACATTAGATTTTTCTTCAACAATAGACTGTATTTTATCGCCTTTTAAGTAAAAAATTAGGCCCAGTCCAATGAATATAACGAGACTGAAGATTAAGAATTCCAACAAATTCAAACTCCTTGGTAAAAAGACAGCAATGTTGGCGGCATCTTGAATGATCCAAAGAGCCCATAAACTCCCACTGGTTAGCCATTGTAAAACGAACCAGTAATTACTGGCCTTATTTACGAACAACTTTTTCATTTTATGTTCCAGCACGAGCCAGACTAACATGGCTCCAATGAAAGCAATGAAATAACCGATCAAGCTTTTCATTAAAATGCCCTGAATTGCACCACTGTTCATGCTAAATGAGCTAAGCAAGAGGAAAGTTGTTGAAACGGGCATTTTAAACCTCGTTAGGATAATTAGGAAGATTGGGGCAGAAATTTGTAGAAAATGAAAAGAAGTTGGCGGTTCTGCAAATCCTTTGGAAGCCAAACGTTGAAATGAAACATCTCCATCAAACAGGATCCAACTAACACTAACAGTAATAAGAAATATAATGCCAATATAAAGCCACAAGAGCCACCATTTCCGTTCTGAATTGGAAGATATAAATGTACCTATAGTTTGAATACTGTCATTGGCAACGGCTGAATAGGCGGCAAAGATAAAGCCTAACCACATAGCTATATGTGGGAATGGATATACGATTCCGGCCATTAAAAAACAAGCTCCTATGAAAAACAGGAATTTCCTTTCTTTTCTGAACAGAAGATTAATGAGTGAAAATCTTCTTTTAGAAATTAAACTTTTCGTTTGAAGCCAGTTCTTCATTGCTTTATTATTAATAACGACAGTATGCGCGCTCTTTAAACACTAATGTAAGAGCTAATTGTGTTCTGATTCATTATTACATGATCATTTCTGCTTAGAATATGGTTATAATAGGCTTCTTAGATATGAAAACAAAAGAATTGTGCACAATTTCTATCAATACTAAGTTCGGTCAGATAGTAACTTTAGACTCAGAATACAGATCATAGGCGGCCACAACAACCTCGGTTAAATTAGAAATATCGGTTAGTTCAGACAGTTGATCCCTTCTTTCTAAATAGATTGGTTTAAATTCCTCTTCCATAGTAAGCCATACTACAACCATATACTCGTAACCCAATTTGCTATTTCTGCCAGCTTCCAGCCAGCTATCAAAAACATCTTCTTCCAGAGATTTAGAAAAATTGTGTGTGTCGAACATAGCTACAATATTATAGAATTAAACTTTTATGGATCAATATAAACATTGCAATTGAATGCAATTGCACTAATTTTGCCATTCAATTTTTTAAACATGAAAGAAGCGCCAGAATCATTAAACTTTATTGAACAAATTATTGAAGAAGACCTAGCGAATGGCCTGCCTCAAGAGCAGCTTCGTTTTCGTTTTCCACCTGAACCCAATGGCTATCTACATATTGGCCACGCTGCTTCTATTTGTTTAAATTTTGGACTTGGCGAACGATACAATGCTCCTGTTAACCTTCGATTTGACGACACCAACCCCGCTAAGGAAGAGCAGGAATATGTTGATGCTATTAAAAATGATATTGAGTGGCTTGGATTTCAATGGGCCACAGAGTGTTACTCATCAGACTACTTTCAACAGTTATACGATTGGGCCATTGAGCTTATTAAACAAGGCAAGGCTTATGTAGATGGACAGTCTTCAGAAGCCATAGCCGAACAAAAAGGAACACCCACCACGCCAGGCACGGCTAGTCCATTTAGAGATACACCCGTGGAAGAAAACTTAGCCATTTTCGAGAAAATGAAAAATGGAGAGTATGAGGCAGGAACATATGTTTTGAGAGCAAAAATTGATATGGCTTCTCCGAATATGCTCATGCGCGACCCTCTACTCTATCGAATTATTAATAAAGCACATCATAGAACAGGTAATGAATGGTGCATTTATCCCATGTACGATTGGGCACATGGTGAATCGGATTACATAGAACAGATATCGCATTCATTGTGCACACTTGAATTTAAATCACACAGAGAGCTGTACGATTGGTTTTTGGATCAGATTTATGATAAAAGTAAGTTGAGACCGAAGCAACGTGAGTTTGCAAGGCGTAACTTGAGTTACACCGTAATGAGTAAGCGTAAGTTGTTAGAATTAGTACAAACCAAAACGGTTTCTGGTTGGGATGACCCAAGAATGCCAACCATTTCCGGATTAAGAAGAAGGGGTTACACTCCTGCATCAATCAGAAAATTTAGTGAGGTGTCAGGTATTTCTAAGCGTGATGGCGTAACGGATGTTTCACTACTTGAGTTCTGTATACGTGAAGATTTGAATAAGACTGCTACACGGGTAATGGGCGTAATAGACCCTGTAAAACTGGTTATTACCAACTACCCTGAAGGAAAGGAAGAATTACTCATCGCAGAAAATAATCCCGAAGATGCAGACTCAGGGACTCATGAAGTTCCCTTCTCTAGAGAACTGTATATCGAAAGAGAAGACTTTAAGGAAGATGCCGGCAACAAGTTTTTCAGGCTAACTATTGGTAATGAAGTAAGGCTAAAGAATGCCTACATAATTAAAGGTGAGACTGTGGTAAAGGATGCTGATGGTAATATCACTGAAATTCATTGTACAGCTGACCTGGATTCTAAATCAGGCAGTGGAACAGAGGCCAGTATGCGTAAAGTAAAAGGCACACTACACTGGGTTTCTATTAAACATGCTATTAAAGCAGAAGTGCGCGAGTATGATCGATTGTTTTTAGATGAAGCACCTGACAGTCATGAAGAGAAGGGTTTCATGGAGTTTGTTAACCCTAACTCTTTGAATATTGTTAAAGAGGCCTATTTAGAGCCTTATTTAATGAATGCTCAATTGGATGATAAATATCAATTTCAGAGGTTAGGCTATTTCACGTTGGATAAAGATTCTTCACCTAGTCACTTAATATTCAATAAAACCGTTGGATTAAAAGATACGTGGGCTAAGCAACAACCTGATAACAAACCTCAACAGCAAAAAACTGCTAAAAACCCCAATCAAGGTCAGGGACAGAGAAGTGCGATTAACGAAATTCAGAAGATAGCTAAAAAGTATACGAACCTTTCAGGTGACAAGCTTGAGGCGGCAAGAGCGAACATTCTGGAGCTATCGGAAAACGTAACTTACGAAGAGTTGGAGCCACTATTTAATACCGCAGCTAAAAAGGTCGGTACGAGAATAGGCGTTACCCTTGCTCTTGGAGTACTTTTAAAAGGTGGCTTGGATCGTAATGAACAAATTGATGAATTTATTCAAAAGGGTTTGGAAGATAAGAATGAACTTTTAGCAAAAGAAGCAAAGAAGTTGGCTTAATCGCGATCATGATTTTTTTGTCTCTAAAACGGCTATATTAGATATTTCATCAATCTCCATTCTGTAAACTCCCCATCTTCTACCTTGCACAATTAATGCAGGTGGAAGGTGTGGCACAGTTAAACTGTCATAGTTTTTTTCTTCAACCGCGTTGGTATCATGGCTTGACAAAACTACATCGAGAATAGTCCCATCTTTTTTAATTATTTCCAGTTTTGAGCCTACGGGAATATCTTTTATAATTTCCTGAACTTCAGTCTCTGTCATAATTCTAACTGTTTGTTATAATAACAAGCAAGATGGTAAGGTGTTTTACGTATTAAAACAGTTTGGGGAAAATGGCTGGTGTTGAATCAACATACTCCTGATACTCCTGATTCTTTTTATACTTCTCCTCTAGCATCGGTACACCGGAAACATTGAATAAGAGATAGGTGATTAAAATAGGACTTATTATACCTAATAAAGACGATCCAAAACTTAATGTCAGAAAATAGAGCGACCACCACATTACAATTTCTCCGAAATAATTCGGATGCCGGGAATACTTCCATAGCCCTGTCTTCATTACCTTTCCTGAGCTATTCTTCTTAAAGATAAAGAGCTGGTAATCGGCAACAGCCTGCCAAACAAAGCCTATAAACCATACTAATATGATTAACCATGTCAGAGCATCAGGTGATTTATTAATTGAACCAGAGGCAAGCAATAGTAGCGGGGCTGATATGATCAGCAAAATTAACATTTGTAGCAGATACACCTGGAGGAATGACCGCCAATAGAAATTAGTCCCCCACTCATCTCGCCATTGTTTATACCTAAAATCCTCTGAATTTTTGCTATTCCGAATAGCAATGTAAATACTGAGCCTTAAACCCCAAATTATAACCAACGAGCAGCTTATAAGTAATGGAGTTGTTATATCTGACTTAATTAAAAGGTAAACACATACCAATACGAAGCCTAAACCCCAGCTAACATCAGCAACATCATTTCTTTTTAGAATTAGGGACACTGCAAAGCTCAGTGCAGCGAAAACAAATAGCATAATGGCTATTTGCCAGACATAATTCAAGACAGCCATCTTGTAATATAATAACCAGAAACACTCACACTTGCAGTGAGAATAATACCCCAGGCAATATCTATGAATACAATTTTTAGAGGCCAATCCTTCAAGGTTGCAAGGTTGGTGAGATCATAAGTCGCATAAGTGAAAAACCCAAACAAAGCACCCAATAAAATGGCTTTCCAAGCCGATTCTTTCTCAATAGCTGGGAAAATGGCAAAGATAAATATGCCTATAATGAATAGTAGATAAAAAATGATGGCCGCTGTCCAATTTACGTTTGGAGCCAAAAAATTACCTAATAGTCGATTATAAAGATCTTTAGCAATAATGCCCAACCAAAGTAAATCAATGGCAAAAAAGACTATAGTCGTCAGCAAATAGCTTAATATGAGTTTAGGTATTGGCATTTCATTGTTTTGTAGTAGAACAATTCATAGTGTAAATAGTTAAATCTAATTCTTAACGACAGTCACTAACTCATCATTTTTCCAGATTCCTTTAGCGATTACCTCACCCTCTTTATTATAAAAAACACCCTGACCGTTACGCATATCTCCTGCCCACTCGCCTTTGAAACGATCTCCATTAGGCCATGAATAAGTACCAATTCCGCTGCGTTCATCATTTACATAGGAGCCTTCATAATATTCACCATCCGGCCAAAAGAATTTACCCTCACCATGCCGCATATTATCTTTCCAATAGCCCTCATAACGACTTCCTGTATTCAACAAACCAATTCCTTTTCCATTAGCCATCTTGTTTTTCACTGAACCTACATAATGTACCTCGCGGCCTTTTTTAGTCTTAAAAGTAATGTAATCGCCTCTGGTGTCTTGTTTTAATTGCCTTTCAAGGTTATTTATTTGATGATTGGCTTTATCCAAGGCAAAAATTAATGAGTCGTATTTTCTTACTTCAGCTGGCGTGGCATATCGGGTTGACTCTGCATCCGCACCTTCATCTGCCTGTGTCGTATCCTCTTCAACTATTCTTTCCTGCGATTTAGCTTTTAGCATATTCACAATGGCAATTCGCTGATCAATCGCATCTACTAACCAGGAAGGTATGGAATCTTTATGGGCATTCTCCTTTACCTTCATTACATCAGCATATCTACCTTGTTGGATAAGTGAATCAAGATAGAGAAGTGCTTTTATATCTCTTTGCAAAGATTCATTACTATTTTGAAGGGTTTCGAGCTTTGAAGAATCACTCTTATCTTCTGCAGTTTGAGTAAAGAAATAAAATGCCAATGCTGCGAATACAATTGTCAGTAAATAACTAAATAAGAGCCGTTTAGGTTGGTTGAACATACTTATTGTTTAATTAATCACCAGTATGGATTGATGGCAACTTATGCTTTACTTTTCTTAAGTCAGGAGAAAAATATACATGAAAACGCATCGTCCATTTTTGCTTATAAATAGTCCCATCGGAAATATCCTGACCATGCGAATGCATAACACCTGTAGCCACGCTGAGTCGTGGGTTGATGATGTAACCAAACGAGGCATGAAGCCTTAAATCTTCCATAGGACTGTCAATTACAGGCCCACCACTCTGCATAATGAGCTCAGCTTCAGGAGAAAAGTAAAATGTGTTTGATCCTAATTTAGGTTTACCAACCGGCATTTTTAGTTTAAACATATAGCGCCATCTGTTTCTGAAAATAAATTCACTATCCGGATTAAACCCTTTAGTCCATCTGTGTTCCACCCTCAAACGATGGTATACCATTAGCCTATCAAATGGCATAGCAAACATATATTCATGCCATATCCGCCATTCAGGAACAGTGGATTTTTGGCCTTCTGTGTTTTTTGCGGTATTCCAATTAACTCTAAGTACACCACCCAGACTAACATTAAACTTCTTTGAAAAAAGATAACTCAGAGCATGGCGATTGTAGATTTGAGCGATCTGACCTGCAAAAGGAGTTCCATCCTTTTCCTCAGTTCTAAAATGTGTTTGCGCTATCCAAAATAAATGATTACTGATGCGGATATTGCCATAGGTGTTAATCCACATGGCAGTTACAGGTTCTTTATAAACCGATTCTTTAGGACGATCTTGTGCCATCAGACAGCCAGACGTTGCTGCCCAAATCATCACACACAAGGTGCAAAATATGACTGACTTATTAATCATCCCCTTCAGTTTGTAAAGTATTTTTAATTGAAAATAAACTTAGAATTTCAACAGCATCATTTTCTTTTTTGAGCTTGCGCTCTAATTTTTTAGTATCAGCATTACGTAGCTGTTGCATCTGAATGAATAACTTATCAAAAAGATCGGCTAAATCTTGGGCATTGGCACAATTGAGTTTTAATTCAATAGTTTCATATAGATATGGCTGTAGAATATTGAAATAAGCATTAGTAATTCGCCTTTTAACTTCCTCATCCATTAAGGTTGCTGTAAACGGATTCCAGACCTCATCTAAGTAGAGCTGTTTTATCTCTTCATCTCGTTGTTGCTGAAGGGCTAGTGTTTCAATCAAAATCTCCAATTGGTTAAAACACTTAATCAACTCTCTAGCTTTCGTTGGTTTATCTGCCATATTTTCAAATGTAGAATACTGGCTTAGGCTGCCTTTTGCAAATGATTTAATGGTTTGAAAAGACTTGGCAGTGGATTGTGCACTCTTTGTCATCAGTGTATCAATCATAGCATTAAGCGTATCATTTTCCTTAATTATCTGCTCCTCTAGTGCCATTAACTCCTGTTCCTGCAGCTCTCTCGTAAGTTTATTCGATAAGGTCTTATTTATATTTTCTATTACAGTATCCAGGTATTTCATCCATTCGCTCAAGCCTTCTAAATCTGTTTTGGCCAATTCGAATTGAGTGTAATTATTAGATAAGTGGGTTTGTGTAAAAGAAGAGTCGTTAAATTCATAACTCACGGTAAATGACGCACGAAGGGAGTCTTGTGCAACTTTAGAAAGAATACTGTTTCTTGGTACATATTTTAGTAAATCAGCACTTTGATATTCTAAAATCTCTTTAACAGTTTTTAGATACTGTTTATTAATCAGCTTTATAACGCTAGTTAAAAACGCTACTTCCTGATCTGATAGTTTTAATAGGCTCAGTTGTGTGCTTGCCAGTAATGAAGTGGCAATTTCACTCGATTTCTCATACAATTCTTTTGTTTGATTGATATACCTTAACTCCTTGTTTGTTAATGGGTTAAGATTCAATTTAACCTTAAATTCAGGTCGATATTTTGTATCTCCTAGTGCACTTAGAACGGAAAATATCTTATCGTACTGATCCGCATTTTGGCTTAAGAGACTATTAACGCCATCTTCTATTTGAGCATGGTTATCTGAATTGAGTTTTAGAAATAGATTAATAACAGCCAGATAGTTAGCATCTAGATTAACCGATACTGGATTAGTGATTGCATCATTAAAAATAGTTGTTGTGTAGGTAGTGTCTGATGATTTAACTTTCACATGCTTGAGTATTCCATCAATAAACTGCCAGGTTTCAATAGAACTTGGATCGCTAGATGAGTACAGTTCCCAAACATCATGAGCGAGTCCATCTCTTAAAAATCTACCAATAAGTGTATTGGTTTCGTTTTGTATCTCAAAACTCTTTTGAGGAATGCCATTGGCAAAATCTACCTGACTTTTGAATAATGTTGATTCGGCCTCTCCTTCTTTAATTTTATTGATAGAATGCTCCCATTTACCGTTTGGCTTTCCATTTTGCAACGAACCGTAAGCTTCATGCTGCGTGCCATTTAAGGCTACTTGATATTTAAAATCGTTAAGATTTACATTTTTGGTGGTGCTGGCCTTATACTCACCGAATGTAAATCGCCAGTCGCCAACAGGCACATTATTATCAAACCTTCCTTTGAAATTAAAGTAACTGTCCTTCCCTTTTATGAGCTGCTCGACATTGGATTGAAAATGTTCAAAATCACCTGTTAAAATTGTATCTCCATCAGAAATTTGAAAATCAAACTGAGCAACTCCCTTGTAATCAAGCACTTGGTATGGCCCTTTATATTGCAACGCAAATTGGCCATGAGTCATCGAGACACAGAGTACTATTAGTGTGGATGTGAATAAGATTTTCTTTATGAAGATCATTTCATAAAGAAAGTAAAATTTAGGGAAAGGTATATGCAGCAAGTAAGAAACTCGCATACTTTAAAGGGTTAATGTTGAATACGGGTTATTTCCGGAAAGAAAATCTTTCATTATTGATCATTCAGATGTAACCTTTGAGTCGCACCAATGTATATCCATTCAAATTCATTTAATTTACACCCATGCCTTTTAGCGATATCGTATTAGTAATTATTAGCGGATTAGGGGTTATTCACGGCCTTTTTTTAGCAGTGTTTCTATTCACCTATACGAAAGGCAACTCACTGACCAATAAATTGCTTGCCTACTTGCTTTTGATCCTCTCATTCAGAATTGGCAAATCAGTATTTCTTGAGTTTGCTGAAGATTTACATACAAAAATCATTTTCATAGGTTTAGCCACAATGTTTATGATTGGCCCATTATTTCTAATGATGGTAAAGACTTTAACGGATCAATCGTTCACTGTAAAGTCAAAACACTATTTACATTTTATTCCGGCACTTATTGGTTTGATTTTTGGATTTTGGATGGAAGAAGTCTATTTATCCATCTATCCTATTTGGCTATTTGCCATCGCTTTTCTTACGTACTACCTGCATTTATTGATCTATTTGTTAATTGGCTTTCTTACAGCCAAGAAAAATAGTGACAACCTCAACCAAAGTGGTTTTAAACTCATCAAATTGTTATTTTTTGGTTTAATTATAATCTGGTTTGCCTATGTTCTAAATCTATTCGATGATGACATTCCATATATCATTGGTCCGATTTTATACTCAATGGCAGCGTATACGATTAGCTTTATTGTTATTAAAGAAGGTTTAATTGAGAAAGTAAATTCTATAAAATATAAAACAACTTCTGCGACTGATGAGCAAATAAATGAATTGTATCATAAAGTGGAAAAGCTAATCGAAGAAGAGAGCTTATTCGAAAATGCTGATTTAACGTTACAATCATTAAGCAGCTCCATGAGAGTAAGTCCGCAATTGTTATCAATGGCTATTAACAAGAAGGCAAATCAAAACTTCAATAGTTTCATCAATCAATTCAGAATTGAAAAGGCTAAGTCTCTTTTCGAAAATGAGGCGTTTAATAATCGCACCATCTCCTCTATTGCATTCGATGTTGGATTTAACAGCATATCGAGTTTCAATACTGCATTCAAAAAACTAACAAAGGAAACCCCAAACAGCTACAGAAATAAATTCATCAAATGATCATTAAGTCTTTCGAAATGATCATTCAATAAGATTATTACATGTTATAAGACTTCATTTGTTCAAAAAAAGAAAAATGAAAGTCAAAAAAATTATCAAGTGGTCGTTAGGCGGAATAGCCACATTTATTATCCTATTGGTTGGATTTGGTTTTTGGTTCATAAGCCTAATAAAAACCGATGCCTCTGAAAAAGTAGATTACTCAAATATTACACCTCAAGAGATTCCTTACTTGTCTGAAGATTCAATCAGACACCGAGGCAGAATATTAGCAGTTGTTACAAGTATCGATAAAATGGGTACTAGTGGAAAAGGAACAGGTTTTGAATTTACTGAGCTGTCTAGAGCATATTATGTGTTTATTGCTAATGGGTTTGAAGTTGATGTAGCTAGTCCTAAAGGCGGTGAAGCTCCTGTGGTGATGGATGATATGGGTATGTATGACTATGCATTTCTAAATGATAAGGTAGCTCAGTATAAAATTAAAAACACAATTCCTATCTCAAATATCAATTCAAAAGATTATGAAGCCATTTACTTTGTGGGTGGCAAAGGGACCATGTTTGATTTTCCAGACAACGCTCAATTACAATCAGTTGTAAGAGATTTATACGAATCTGACAAAGTAATTGGTGCTGTTTGCCATGGCCCTGCAGCCTTGGTAAATGTTCAATTAAGCAATGGTGATTTGCTTATTAAGGATAAGAAAGTTTCAGGCTTCACCAATGCTGAAGAGCTATTACTAATCAGTGATGCTCGTGAAATATTTCCTTTTTTATTGCAGGATAAGTTATCACAAAATGGAGCTCAGTTCATTGAAGGTGCTAAGTATTTAGAAAATGTAGTGGTTGACGGCCGTGTGGTAACTGGTCAAAATCCATGGTCTACATGGCTTATTGCCGAAAGCATGATTAAGCAAATGGGTTATGAACCTAAAGCCCGGGAAATAACAGGTGAAGAGAATGCCGAAGCTATTTTAAGCGTATATGAAACATATGGCTACGAACGCGCTGTTAATAAACTTGAGCAATTAAAATCTCAGACTGTAAAAGTCAATAAAGCACTCATTGGAGGTCATTCACTTATTGCTATTTGGCAGCTACAATTAGGACGAGCGTACGACATGGTTGGTTTGTTGAGAAGATTAAATTAAAACTGATATTTAATAAACAAGGCACTCTGTTGAGTGCCTTGCAATTAAAAATTAATATCAATGTGCCGGTTATATCCTTTGTTCAAATCATTCCAGGGCAATCGCACTTCTAGCCTTTCATCCACTTTGCGTGCTTCAATGTTTTCATAATCAATGCCATTTGTGATAGGAAAAGCAGCAACTACTTGCGGAACAGTTAATATGCCTGAATCAGAATCGAAAAGCATTGGATGATGCACAATTACTTTCCCGTTCAATATTTCTACCTGAAGATCCAGAATATCTACACCTGGAACTCTGGCCGTTAATAAATAGGATTCACCCTCTTTTCTTATTGCTATTTGAGGCTCACTTCGCCCACCGTTTAATGTATTATTTATGTCTACTGATTTTAATATCTCGTGAACTACTTTAATATCTCTGTCGTATCTCATAGTATACTAATTTAATGTTGCAACATCATATACAAAGTCAATGCCTATTCATATTTAACGACAGACTGTCATACAAACCTGCCATTTAGGCTTAATCAACTCTTTTTGGTAAATTTAAATACGCATGAATTACAGTTTTCAATGAGTTAACTTTTACCTGATTTGGAACCTTATACACTTACCATAAAAGACGATTATTTACTAATTACCGGCAATGGTTCTAGGAAGGATGTAGTCCAATTCATTCATAGCATTGATTTACTCAATAAGCTCGCACAACATCATGGGCTCGATAAAATGCTAGCCGATTATATGAAAGTTTCTTTTGATTTTGAGCCATCTATGGCCTTAAAACAAATAAAAGAACTCCATATTGAGCCAATTGATAATACCTTGAAAATTGCCTCGATAATAAACGAAGAGATGTTAGACCTAAAGCATATTTGGGAACTGGCTTGTAAAAAGAAAGGCATTCATACTAAAGTGTTTATTGATCCTGATAAAGCTAAAGCATGGCTCAATTCTCTTAATTAAGCTTTCCTTACAAACTCTGACTTCAAGGCCATAGATCCAAAACCATCAATTTTGCAATCAATATTGTGGTCACCATCTGTAAGTCGGATATTCTTAACCTTAGTCCCAGCCTTAATCGGTTTTGGTGCGCCTTTCACTGGCAAATCTTTAATTACTACAACGGTATCTCCATCTTGTAGCACATTACCATTAGAATCAATGATAGTTATGTCTTCAGGTTCTTCTGTTTGTGATTCAGCATTCCATTCATGTCCGCACTCAGGGCACATCATCAAAACTCCTGTTGAATATCCATAAGGTGAATTACATTCCGGACAGCTATTTTTATCTGACATATTATTATTTTTTAAAGTCTTCGAATTTTAAACTAACAATATCGCCCAGTTGATAGCTCATTTTTGAAGAAACAATAATTAGTTCCTTATCTACCTGAACCACGACCTCAGCATAATTACCTAAAAACTTATTCATTATAACTTTCCCTGCTAGTCCCTCATCTACCTTTTCTTTAATTGCTATTTTATCAGGTCTTACAATGAGATTTTCTTTAAATGATGTGCCATTGGTTTTTAGCAAACTCGGATTAATAAGATTATAGGCACCTAGTAAACTAGCTACATATTCATTTATAGGATCATAGTATACAGTTTTTGTCTCATCATCTTGAATTACTTGTCCGTTCTTTAAAACAATTATTCGCTCTGCCCATGGTAGAATGTCTGTAGGTTCATGAGCAACCAGTATTAATGAGGTTCCAAGCAAATTTTCAATAGCATCTAAGGCGTTCTTAATAATTCTTTTATGTGCGTAATCCAGATTAGAAAAGGGTTCATCAAGCAACAACCATTTTGGTTTTTTCAAAAGCTGTTTGGCCAAAGCTACTCGCTGTTTTTCCCCACCAGATAGTTCTTGAGTTATTCTAAGTCTTAAATCTTTTAATTGACAAGCGGCATAGATCTGATTGAGATCTTCCTCAGAAAACGAATATTCATCGAATAGATATTCTTCAACAGTAATGAATTTTGGTAACTGATAATGCTGCGATAAGTATGCAATATCTTTATGCCCTGCGATGAGCCTCTCGTGAGCACCTTCTACCCTCTCGTTACCAATAAGAACTTCCCCATCATCCGGCTGCTCTAAACCGGCCATAAGCTTCAATAAGGTCGATTTACCTGAACCAGTTTCACCAACCAGAGCTGTACGAACCCCGTGCTTAAAGAATAAATCAGTCTTAATTAAGGCCTTCCGGTCTGAATTATAGTTCTTCGATAGGCTCGATAAGGTTAAATCGCTCATGCCACGCAAAGCTGCACAATATGATTAAATACCTGCCAGATTTCAACATTAAATACAATCCAATAAATCCATTATCTTAGATTAAATCAAACCGTAATTCTATGAGTGTTATAAGACTGATATTTTCAATATTATTACCCCCTGTTGGTGTTTTTCTAACAGTAGGAATAGGTGGTGCATTTTGGTTGAATATTCTCCTTACTCTCCTTGGGTACCTCCCAGGTATTATTCATGCTGTATGGGTGATTGCTAAACATGACAAGTAAACTTCACTATTACTACATATAATGTTTTCTCTAAAACCATCACCTCCTGCCCCAAAGCTGCCAGAAGATAAAATTGATGCTGAGTACAAAAGACAAAGAGTTAAAGTCTTTGCTGGAATTTTCATTGGTTATGCAGCCTACTATCTGGTAAGAAAAAATTTCACTTTGGTAATGCCTGATTTAATTGAACAGGGTTTTAGCAAAACAGAGCTTGGTTTTGCTCTTTCCGGAGTGTCCATTGCTTATGGGTTAAGCAAATTTTTGATGGGCAATGTGAGTGACAGAAGCGATGCACGCAAGTTTATGTCGATCGGCTTGGCGTTGTCTGCCTCATTAATGATTGCTATGGGACTCATACCCATTCTGACCTCATCAGTTACAATCATGTTTATCATTCTTCTTTTAAATGGTTGGTTTCAAGGCATGGGTTGGCCTCCAAGCGGAAGAGTAATGGTACATTGGTTTTCCATTAAAGAGCGTGGCACAAAAATGTCAATATGGAATTTAGCTCATAATATTGGTGGTGGACTCATAGGCCCATTAGCGATACTAGGTGTTTCATGGTTTGGCGAATGGGAATCTAAATTTTACCTACCTGGCGTAATCGCCCTGGCTATAGCATCAATAGTTTATTTGTTGGTTAGAGATAGGCCCACCGTATGTGGTTTGCCCCCTATTGAAGATTATAAAAAAGACTATCCAAAAGATAAGCTAAAGTCAGACGAGGATACAAATTTTAGTGCCAGGGAAATATTCTTTGATTATGTATTTAACAATAAAGTATTATGGCACATAGCAATTGCCAATGCCTTTGTTTATCTGATTAGATATGGAGTTTTAGATTGGGCACCAACCTATCTTTCTGAAGCCAAACAATTTTCATTGACACAAACCGGATGGGCTTATTTTCTTTATGAATGGGCCGGAATACCAGGCACCATCTTGGCCGGATATGTGAGCGATAAATGGTTCAGAGGCATGCGCGGGCCTGTGAGTGTTATTTACATGGTTTTAGTTTTACTGTTCATCCTAATTTATTGGCAAAACCCCGCAGGAAACCCATTGATTGATAGTATTTCCTTAGTGGGTATTGGATTTTTAATCTATGGCCCAGTAATGCTTATTGGTGTTCATGCACTTGATTTAGTGCCGAAGAAGGCTGCTGGTACTGCAGCTGGGTTTACGGGCTTATTTGGCTATTTAGGAGGCGCTGTGTTTGCTAATGTAGCAATGGGTGCTATTGTTGATAGTTATGGCTGGGATGGCGGATTTATCACCTTAGTATCTGCTTGCATACTATCAATAGTACTTATCCTTTTTGCATGGAAACTAGAAATTAAGCTCGATTAGTCAGTACTATCCAAAAAGTCTTGTAAATCGTCAAGAATCTCTTCTACTTCTTCTTTTTTAAGCAGGTAAGCGTCATCCTGTTTGATATTGTTTTGATAATGATTCCAATGCTTTTTTGCTTTTTTTAGAACTCGAGGCGTAATGTTAAATTCCTTATAATCAAGTAGTTCTTTAGCCAATTTAGAAACCTTGAATGAACCAAAAAGATACAGTTTGAAAATTTCAACATAATGATCACTTACATCAAATCCATCAAGAGACATTAATAAATCGCCAGCAATTGCAGAATTGTCCTTCTTATTGACGGCTTCTATCAGCGGTTCAAGAGCTGCTCCGTTATTCTTCATTAACCCAAGCGTTCTGGATGCAAGAAATTGAACATCAGGATTATTATTTTTAAGCAAAGAGACAAGGTGATTTAATGTCTCATCACCACCTATTGCTCCTAATGAATCTGAAGCCTCAAAGGCTTTTTCATCATCTCCTTTTTCAATTATTGAGAGAAGTTCCTTTTCGTCTATTGGCATTTATAATCTGTGCTTAGTTACTAAAGCTTTCTTCCAAAAATTTTAATGTTTTCATCGGGTCTTTCAATTTCATATGCGCCTTTTGTTCATCACTCTCTAGATCATGAAATTCAATACAGCCTCTCATAAATCCTTTCATCTCGTAGGTATTTCCAATGGTCAAACCATCAGGTAAATACATACCCCTACTACCCGTTTCAATATTCATTACTAAATGTTCTTTTACATACATGTTTTCGAACAGCGTTGAATTGCCGAATTTAATTTTTTCCTTGGATAAAAAGTCATTTAAATTACGTTGGTCTTTTTCATCCCAATCACCTTTTTTCTGTTTATCAATAGCATTTTTTATAGCTGCTTTATCCATTTCATTATTCAGGAACTCACTTGCTTCTTCGTTTGCCTGATCCATAAATTGGTCAGCTAAAGCTCCTGCAAAAGATAATGTAGTGGGGTATGGATTTCTAAAATGAACGAATTTACCATAACTCTCAAAAACAGGCACATACGCTCCATCACATTCAACAAATTTATTTTCCTCACCATCATTAACCACAATTAGCTTGATGGATTGGTCATTTTCATAATTATACACCTCTCCTGCTGCAGTCTTCATTTGCACCACATTATAGAAGAATTTATTATAGTTTAAAAGTGACAATTTACCCTCAATTTTTTCACCATTATCTAGTACGATATACCCGTCAACCCCGTTACTTGAATCAAACTGAATTGGCTCGGGTTCATTCTCGGTCTTAGCGTTGTTTGTTTCATTTTTAGTAACAACTTCTTCTTTTTTCGTAGCCTCCACGTTATTTACTTTCAAGAATTCCTCATAAGATAACTTATTATTCTTATCCAGTAGTCCATATCCTTTATGCCTATTCATTTTGCTGGTATTACCATTGTTATCTGTTATTATTAGCGTTACGCCAGCATTATTATAGGCCTTTACTTCCAATTCTCCTATAAGGAGTTCATTGGTTTTAAAGTCTACTACATAACCAAAATGAGGTGCATAAACAGTTACCAACTGATTTTCTTTTTCGATTTTCCATTCTTTATCGCCCAACCTCTTGTATCCATTTAAATATTGATCTTCATAATTCTTATTCGACTTGGCCATTAACACCTCTTGAGATACCTCTTGCTCAATTTCATCTACCTGATTGCTTTCGTAAAAAATCACATTTGATGATTTATCTTTAGCAAATAGAATATCTGAAGACTCCGATGTGTTTGCTTTTGCAACTAAACCTTTAAGGGTACTATCATCACTTAATTTTATAATTCCGGGAGCAAATAAAGTCTCTATTGGGTTCGAATAAACATTATTGGGGTCATTGTCTTCACTGATATAGGCATAATAATCATCAATTTTGAAGGCAAACCCATACTCTTTTATGTCAGCATAATCTATTTTCTCCTCATTTACCTCAACATCCTTCATGATATTCTCTTTTTTATAAACTGTGAGGAGACCTTCTTTTCTGCTACCATTATTTAGTATCATATACCCCTTAAATGAATATGACTTATCATTTGATAAATCACTGGCACGGGGCTTCCAGTTCACTAACTTCCAGGGTCCAACAAACTTTTCGTCTTTAAAAAGCTTAGCGCCATAACTGGTAATGTTCTCAACATCAATTTTGCTTTTATTTTTATCGTTATCGCGTAATTCAATGGATACTAATTTACTCTTGACTTCACGGAGTTCAATTCTACCTTCCATTTGGCTACCATCTTTTAAATTTACATAGCCATAAGGTGCATAGCCCTTTCTCACATCTATCAATTTGGTATCTTTCTGCACCCATGTAAAATCATATGGAGTTTCATTTATTACGCCATCTCTTAAACCAAATTCTTTAACGCTATTATCAAAAAGAATCAATTTTCTGCCTGATGTTGTGATGATCTTAACTCCCCAAATCTTATCAAATGACGCTCCGTAGATAGATATTTGTCCTTGAAGTTCTGTACCATCGGTTAAGATCACATAGCCATTATCATATTTAGTGGAATAGGAATATGATATACTATTTCTTGTTTTGTAATTATTTTCCTGACTTGTGTTCTTCTGTGCAGTGACGTCTATATTAATTAATAAGGCGATCAGACAGATCGTAGTAATGTTCAGAACATTCTTCATAGTATCAGATTGATTTTGAGTTGCTAAATAAAATTTTAACAATTTGATTATTAATTAATTATGTTCCTAATAATCATTTGCTTAATAAATTTTAGTACGGATTTTTACTGACTAAACAAGTAGTTATCATCCATATTGCTATTTTTGGTCTGAAACCCGAACCACCATGGAATTTCCAATATTTTTAGAATCAGAAGAAGATAAAGTTGCATGTACTCATTCATGCGAAGCCATAGAATCTTTTCTAAAACGTAAAGGTGAAAACCTTAAATACCAGGAATTTAAAGACTTCATGAACTCTCAAACCTATTCATCTCAGGAAATTGAGTTGGCTACATTGCAGGAAGTGTATAAAGAGCTGGCTCGGGTTGGACTTTGTCTGAATATCAATCTCGAAGGCTCAGCACAATATGATGTCACTTTTAAAATGGCTGAATCAATGTGGATAATAGCACATGTAAAATACATGGCCGAATACATTCGTGACAAAGGGGAAACGGAATTGTTGGATTATGTTGCCTCCTGGTTGAAAGTGCTAACTGAAAAGCAGATCAGTGAGTTTTCAGATATTGAGAAGTATATTTAGGTATAATTCGGTTTTAAAATTTGTTTCAGACCTTAATTTCTTACAATAAAATATTTTCGGTTAATTAATTAATTCTAGGGAACTTTGCATTTGTTTCACAAAATAGAATTATGAGATTAATCTTATTCACAGCCTTTATTTCTCACTTAACATTCATTTCTTTTGGTCAATCATTTGAAAGTCTTAGTGTTCCTGAGTTAGTTAAACATGCGGATGAAGATATTCAATGGATAGATATTGATGGTGATGATGATTTAGATTTATTTATAAGTGACTACCCTTTCGGACCTGCAAAAACACTTGAAGTATACCAAAATAATGGTGGAAGTTTTACCAAACTTACTGGAATTGGTCTTACACCTTTAAGGAAGTCGCATAGCGCATGGGGGGATTTAAATAATGATGGGTATTTAGATGTAGTTAGGATGGGTATTGAAACTGCAGATGTTGAGGGGCCAAATGAGACTTTAATAGGAGTTAATAATGGAGATGGCACTTTTACAGAATTAGATGTTGATAGTGAGCATTCCTATTTTAATGGTAACATAAAAATGGCTGACTTCAACAATGATGGTATTTTAGATATTATTTTATTCGGTTACAATGAAGTCTATAAGCTGAGAACTGTCTTATATAAAAATAATGGTGATTTAACATTTTCAAGGATAACAACATCACAATTCCCAGGATTACAATATGGTAATTTAGATGTGGGTGATTATGATAAAGACGGAGATATTGACTTTCTTCTTTCTGGTCAAGAGAGAACTAATAATAGTTTAACAAATTATATCGCTAACATATATACTAATAATGGCGATTGGGAGTTTTCCGAAGCTCAAATTAACCTTGGCGATAATTTTGAACCTGATTTCAGAACTAGATCATTCTGGCATGATATCAATAATGACGGTTTCTTAGATATCCTAACAGTAGGTGCAGTAAGTACTCAGTCTTATTATTCAACACTCCAATTGGGTTCTGTAGCGGGTTTTAACTTCAAAGAGAACACTGGATTACCTGGTATTTATGAAGTATTTGAACTTAAATTTAGCGATTTAAATAATGATGGAAATGCTGACATTGTTTTAAGTGCATCTTTTGATGACGGATCTGGAACAAGAATTTACTATGGTGATGGTAGTGGAAATTTTAATATTGATTCTAATACTGGAATAGTAAATTATACTTATTCAAGGTTTGCACTAGGTGATTTTGATAATGATTCTAAAGTGGATATAGCAACTACGGGATGGGATTTATCATTTCAACAAGAAACTAATATTTACAAAAACTTGACAGGAAGTAATAATTCCGCTCCATCTGCTCCAACAAACCTCGTAAGTGATGTAAACAATAAATCCGCTGAGTTATCTTGGGACGCCTCAAGTGATGATAATTCCGGGAGTTCTGGTTTGTATTATAATATCAGGATAGGAACAACAGAAGGAGGAATTGAGTTTATTTCTCCTAATGCTAATCTTTCAACTGGATATCTTCAGAATCCAGTGATTGAAAATTTCATCGCTAATAATGGTATCATTTTAAATGATCTACCTGATGGCACATATTATTGGTCAGTACAAAGTATTGACAATGGAGGTAATTTCTCTGAGTTTTCCACTGAAAATACGTTTATTATATCGAGTGCTGATGATCTACCAAATACACCCTCTAATTTAACAGCTTTATATGCAGTAGATGGAAGTGTTGAGCTCACTTGGAACGATCTATCTAACTCAGAAGATGCTTTTGAAATTCGAAGGTCAGTTGGAGCAAATGACAACTTTGAATTATTAGAAGTGTTAAGTGCAAACACAACTCAATATAAAGACATTAATGTTGTTAACGAGGAAACTTATTATTATGAACTTGTAGCTTCTAACATTTCTGGTAACTCTGGGGCAATCGGCACATCAATTACATTACCAGTAAAAGGTTTTTTTAGTCTTTCCACAAACAACACAATAGAAGATTTGCTGTATGGCTCTACGTCTTCAAACATTATTGATTACAATAATGATGGTATGTTAGATATATTCATTTTAAATGACTTTAACGAAAGTCATTTATATAAGAATATTGATGGGGAAAATTTTGAACTGGTTAATAATGATTTAACAAACTCCAGCTTTCAAAAGCGCTCATCAAACTGGGGCGATATTAACAACGATGGATTTCCAGATGTCTTTGTTACATCATCCTCCGTCTATCAAGATAGGTTATATATTAATAATGGAGATGATAGCTTTACCAGAATTGGCGAAAGCGACTTTATTTCAGAAATAGACAATAATGGTTCTACATTTGGTGACGTAAATAACGATGGGTTTATTGATCTCTATACTGCAAATAGTTCGGATGCAAAGGGGGAATTATTTATAAATAACCAAAATAATACATTTACTAGAGTATCTGATGAAAGTAATCAATTTACAAATACTAGTGAGATTGACGCTTCATTTATTGATGTTAATAATGACTTATGGCCAGATTTATTTGGTTCCAGCTACTTCGGGTCTAATCCAATTTACATTAATGATGGGCAAGGAAACTTAGAATTAGATACAAATAACGGTCTAAGTGAATATTCTTCTGCCACTGTAGGGTCTTCTTGGGCTGATTATGATAATGATGGAGATTTAGATGTATTAATAACAAATAACGTAAATGGAGGTGATGAATTTTACGAAAATGATGGGTATGGTGCATTTACTTATACGTTTAATCAAATAACACAGGACTATGTAGGTGGTAGTAGTAGTTCCTGGATTGATTTTGATAATGATGGTTACGAGGATGTTGTTATAGTTACAGATATTGGCAAGGTGCTATATAAAAACTTAGGTAATAAGAATTTTGAATTAATAGACGAGAATGCATTTTCAAATGAATATTATAGTACATCGGTATCTGTTGGGGATATTAATAATGATGGACATCAAGATATTTATGTAACCAGTAATACCCAAAATGAACTTTTTATTAATAATGGCAGCACCAATAATTGGTTAAAAGTCAAATTGTTAGGTATTATAAATAATAAGAATGCAATTGGGAGTAAAATTCAAGTTATTAGATCGGAAGATATTTTAACTAAGGAAATCCATACAAACTCTGGTAATGATAGCCAATCAAGTTTGGTTCAGCATTTTGGCTTGGCACAAAATAATACTGTTGACTTAAGAGTATTTTGGCCAAATAATGGTATTCAAACAATACAAAATGTAGCTGCAAATCAAATAATAACTATAGAAGAAATTCAACTTTTAGAAGCCCCTACTAATCTAGTGTCTAACGGCATTGATGATGATATTCTCTCATTATCTTGGGAAGATAATTCAATTAATGAAGTAGGATTTATTATTCAAAAGAGAATTAATAATTTGGGGCATTACTATAATTATGATACCGTTAGCTCTAATATTACTACTTACAATAGGAGTGTTACTAGTGAAAACAATTTAGAGTTTAGAGTATTAGCTTATGAGGACAATGGCTATTCACTACCAAGCAACACAATTAACGTGGGCTTCCCACCATTTGCTCCTAGTAATTTGGAAGTCAATATTTATAATGAGCAACAGCTAATTTTAACTTGGAATGATAATTCTGAAAATGAAATTGGATTTGTTTTGGAAAGATCTGAAGTTGATAATCTTAATTATTACAACTTAGATACAATTTATGCGAATTCCTCACTTATATACTTTGATAATAATGTTGTGATTGGCGATGAATACTTTTACAGAGTAAGAGCTTACAACGATTATGGCTCATCTGCTTATTCTAATGAAGTTTCTGATATACCTGAAGGAAACCCTCCAATTGAACCGACAAATTTGATTTTAGATCAAGTGGATAATACTATACAATTAACTTGGATCGATAATTCTGATGATGAGGAAGGTTTTATTATTTATAAATCAATCAATAATAATTCAAACTATGAGCCGATAGATTCAATAACTTCAAATATTACAACTTATTCTGATGCTGATTTAACCAACAGAACAACCTACTTCTATACAGTTTATGCATACAACGTATCAGGTAGATCTTTTAGATCTAATGAAGCATCAATATTGACTGAGTTTGATGAAGAAGTTGATGATGAAGTAACATCTGTAGATAAGGCTTTGGATAATAAAATAATTGTTTACCCGAATCCTACGATCGATGGTGAAATTAAATTAAGATATAACTTCAAAAATCTTGCTCAATATAGAGTTGTAAATATAGCAGGCCAAGAAGTTGTCAATGGCACCTTGAGCAATAGTAGTACTCATGTTATCAATTTAAGAAATAATAGTCCTGGCAAGTATATACTATTAATTACTGATGATAAAAAGACGCATATATTTTCATTTATACTGGAAAAGTAACTACGACCTTCCCCACCGTTTTTCCTGACTGAAAGAGCTTTATTGCCTCATGCATTTGTTCAAATTCAAAGGTATGGCCAATGAATGGGGCTGGTAAATTCATGGCTTCCATTTCTGTGATGATCTGTCTCATTAACTCACGTTTATGGTATAACCAAATCAAGTTAAATCCTAAAATGGCCTTGTTACTTTCAATCATCCCTTGAGGATCAATTTTAGGTCTGGTTAAGTATTTCCAGATAAGATCAGGCCAATTAGGAATATTAGTATTACTACCGTACCTGGCAGAACCATAATTAATTAATCTGCCTTGTGGAGCAAGTAATTCAAACCCAGCTTTAAACACTTTACCTCCAATACATTCCATCACAATATTTAACTCTCTGTCTTTTAGTTTTTCTTCTAACTTTCGTTTGAATGAACTATCTCTGACAATAAAATCATCATAACCTTCTCTTTTGAGAACATCAATTTTGGAAGAACTTCCTATCGTACCAATTGTATAGGCCCCTACTTTCTTAGCCATTCTATTAGCCTGAATTCCAACACCACCGGCTGCACTATGGATTAACACTGTATGCCCCTTTTGAATATTACCCAGATTAAAAAGACCGTAATAGGCAGTTAATGCCTGCACCAAATAACCAGCACCTTCTGCATACGACCAGCCATCAGGTAGTTTAGTAATATAATCTGAATGCAGGTTGAGGTAATTTGCATAACCTCCAAACCGAGTTACCCCCATCACTTTATTGCCTACTTCCCACTCACTGACATCTGACCCAAGCTTAGATATTACACCACAAAATTCTAAACCAGGCACAAAACTACCCTTTGGTGTGGCACTATAAAGCCCAAGAATTGCAAATATATCTGCGAAGTTGAGTCCTATGGCCTTCACTTCTATTTGCACTTCATTCTTTTCAGGTTCTCCTAAAGGTTCTTCAACCAACTTAAGCCGATTGATATTTCCAGCTTTATTAATTCTATAGGCTAATCGATTCATCTAATAAAAAGTATTTTTAAAATTCCACTGCTAGCATGCTAATCCTTCCAAGCCAACGTTTAACTTTAAGTTTATGCCAAAAATAATTTGTATCATATTTCTTACTGCATTAATCTGTTTTTCTATAAGCAGTAGCGGGCAAAAATATAACTACAGTATACACTTGGCCGGTGGTAAAATTGGTGGAATTAACGCCACTTTAACAGAAGAAAATGGTGTTCAATATTATGAAATAGAGTCTGATGTAACTTTCAAAGTACTATTCAAAAAGTATAATCGAAGAACCATTCATAAAGTAACATTTTCTGATGGTTCCATTGATGAAAGCTATACCGCTGTTTATATGAATAAAAATCAGGAAGATTCTGCTTCATTGGTTCATATTTCAAATCACCAGTATCTATGTTTTATGACTGAAAAAGATGAACGCTACAAAAAGAACTTTGGAGCAATTAGTTTTCCATCCGCCATGCTGTATTACAAAGAGCCTAAAGGTGTGAGTAAAGTCTTTTCAGAGCGTTTTCTGGACTATTGCCCAGTAGAAGTTTTGGAAGAAGGCAAATACATGGTATACCTCCCTAATGGCAAAGAGAATGTATATACCTATAAAAATGGGGAACTCATAAGTGTTTTTATCGATCGTACTTGGTTTAATATTGAGTTTAGAAAGATGTAGAATTTAACTCCAAGTGTGTAAGATTCAAAACAAGTTGAAAAACTATTTGAAATAACCAAGTAAATGGTTTTGAACCTAGTTTTTAATAAATTTAAATGTCTTTGTTATTGTTTTTGATGATATTGTTAAAAAATAAATACCATTTGGTAACTCAGATACATTAATAGCTTTGTCTTCCAAAAGCTTCCCCGTTTTGATTTCTTGACCATTAATATTTGTTATATGATATTGATTAGATGCATTAATTCTAACTGAATTGTTGATTTTCAAAATATCTGAAGTAGGGTTAGGATAAACTTTTAGATAATACTCATTGCTGTCAAAAGAAACACTTGTTATTTCCTCTTCATTTATTATTTCCTCTTCATTTATTGGTAATTCACATACTTCATTATTACCAATATAAAGTAATTCAGAAGGCGCCCAAAATGAATATGCATATCCCGTTTTTTCACCTATCACATATTCCTCCGTTAGCTCTTTGCTTAAAACATCATATGAATATAATGAACCATAGATATTGGTTTCGAAGTTGACATATGGATTTGCCATGCCATAGAGCTTGCAGCCTCTTTTTGCCAAGCTTCCTATTGGATTATTTAAATTTGAATCAAAAATGTATTCTTCCTGATAATCAGAACCGTCTGTATTAATACTAAATATCAAACCTCCTGTATGTAAAGCTGCATCAATGGTCATTCCTCCTGAAGATAGTAAGCCAAACAATCTTCCATCAACGACTATTAGACCATCAACTGCCTTTTCATTTGGTTCGAAATTGTGCAAAAGATTAAAATCATCAGAGGATGGATCAAACGAAACAATATTTCTAGAATTAGCAAAATAGAGTTTATTATCAAAAAGAAGTATTTCACTTCTTAGATCTCCAAAAAATAACTCTTCGTATGAAATAAATTCCTTAGAGTTTAGATCAATCGAAAACAAGAAGCTATTTACAATCTGATTACTAATACCCCAAAGTTTATTGTCAAATACTAAAAATTTACCTTTAAAATCATATAACCGATCCTCAAATTGAAATTCTAAAAAATCATTTACATCCCCTGTAATGACATCTACATTAAAAATGACACCTCCAAATAGTCCAACATCATCTGAATTAGCTTTAAGCCATATTTTACCTTCATGGTAGGTGAGATTTAATTCACTGTTAAACTGAATATCCGCCCCTGAAAATCTCCTAATAATTGAAAAGTTCGACCCATCAAGATTTATATGGTAAAGTGCAACATAAAAATTAGAATTATAATCAAATGCTCGAACTAAACCCCATAACTTATCTCCAACTTTAATAGGCGCACCCCTAGTTGTGCAACCAAGATAACAAGGATTCAAATCTCTAATAGTGGTCAATTCGTTTGGTTCTGTATCATACTCAAGTAATCTATCGTTATAAAATAAATATATAGTTGAACCATTAAAGATTGGTGTGGTTAAACTTGGTTCTTCGAAAACCCGGATTATCTCATTCAATTCATTCATTTGGAATATTCCCTCATCGCTTGAAAAATATAGATACCCGTTATTATATGCTAAATCACCATATAACCTACCTGACACATCTGGATTATGTTGTTGCAAATCCTGACCATCTAGATTGAAACTTCTTATACCATTATTTTGAGTATAGCCACTATTTATTGAATAAATTCTATTATTAAATTGAATGAAGCTGAAATTTGAAAATTCCTCTACTGTATTTTCTGGACTGCCATTATAAACCTCATGTAGTATTGAGTAGTCTCCTAATTCTATGTTGTACTTATATATATGATAATCAATACTGGCACCCCACAACTCACCATTCATGTAAAACAATTTTCCTAATGGATGCTTTCCGGTTTTAACTCCATCAAAATGCTCAAGAACTGTCAACGAACCTTCATTTATACTGAAGCTATATATAGTACCTAAATCAAAATTCCCTCCTAGTTTACAAGTACCATATATTATGTCATTATGGATACTTATACCATTTGGCTCATATCCACTCTGTTCATCAAACTGATGAAGTACTTTAAAGTTATTTGTTGCTAATTCAATTGAATATAAAACACCATTATCATTACCCCCACCTTCTTTAGTAATACCATATAAGAACCCATTATTCAGAACAAGAGAACTCTGTGGTTCTTTACCATTGTTTCCATCAAATTCAACTATTCTTTCTAACGTACTCCCATCTTTAGCTAATTTTAAAACCACTCCTCTTCCGTATGGACCATCAACGAATGCAGTCCATAAATAATCATCGACTTCTGTGAATGAAGTGTTATTTGGAATTGAGAAACTGCCGCTATTAAAACCTCTTAAAATATTTAATTTCTCATCACCTTCATCGAAACTAAACAATTGATAATTATTTCCTAGTTCAGTATCAGGTTTGCCATACCCATAAAACTGAGAATTCCCAGTAAGAGGCATTTTGAATAAAATCAAAAATACTATCGACTTTAATAAATTGTTGGAGTATAAATTGGTCATAAGATAGGTATGTTTCTACGGCAAAACACAATTTTAATTGAAAACCTTATTTTTAACTATTCAATGTAATATTTTTACTATTAATGGATCAATTCGAATACGTTGTCGTTCTTACTTCTTTAATATTAGGTTTGGGCATAGCCCAAATACTCACAGGCATAGCTGATGTAATTTCTAATTTCAGAAATACCAAGCTATATCTACCCCACACCCTCTTCGTGATCTTTATATTTCTTCTACACATACAAGATTGGTGGATCAATTACGAGTATGCCAATGTGGTGGAATCTTGGACATTAAAAGTAGTTTTGCTTCTTTTAGCCTACCCGATTGCTTTGTTTATTATGGCCAGAATGATTTTTCCCACAGGTTTGAGAAGTGCAGAAACTGATTTCAAACAATACTATATAGATCAGTGGAGATACCTATTTATTATAGGTTCCTCCACTGTTGTTTTAAGTATCTTACACAATTCAATTATTTCAGAGATGCCGTTAAGCATGCAGTTACCACAGTTCGCGTACCTTCTGACATACATCGTGTTTATCGTATCTAAAACCAATAACCACTGGGCTCATTTGGCATTCCAAAGTATTACGTTTTTAGGCATCGTCATTTACATACTCACAGATATGCGTATGCTAGATTCATATATGCCTTAGGAGAAGCTAACAATTTGATCCAGTCCTAAACGCTGCTGCTTTGCTTCTTCTTTTTCTTTTAATTGATCAGGTAATTGATCAGGATTACCTAAATGACCTAAGGCAAAAACACATATAGCATCGTAATGATCATCCTTAACTACTTCCTTTTCTGCTTTATCACGATCGAAGCCAGCCATTTGGTGTAGATACAATCCATTGGCCGTAGCTTGTGTTGCCAAATTGGCCACTGCCTGGCCTGAATCATACCAGGAATGAGCATTTGGCTTGCCGTTATGATCAAAAGCTTTCTTAGCGCAAACTAACACCACAACAGGGGCTGTTTTCACCCAATTTTGATTGAATTCTCCGAGAGTATTGAAAATCTTATCATACATCTCCTCTCCTTTTATTCCCACTTTAAAACGCCATGGCTGCTCATTAAAACAACTTGCCGCCCATCTGGCTGCTTCAAAAAGCGGCATGATGTCTTCTTTGGTCACTGCTTTATCAGCAAATGCCCTTGGGCTCCATCGGTTGGCTATCGGTTCAATAATTGGGTATTGATTGTCTATTTTTGGTTTCATTCGTTATTTATTTGTTTATTGCTGCATACAATTCTTGTGGAAGCAACCCGCTGCCTCCACCATAATGTTCAATTAATTTTATTGACAGTTTTTCTGCGCTAATTCTATCTCTTAGCATATCAATTTCTTCATTGGTAATACCTCCGCCTACCAGTAGTATATCATACGTGTTCAAATCCACATTATCAAGCTCTTTGTATATTGAATAGCCTTCACCTGTAAATTGTTCTAAATTATTTACTAACCTAGTCAGTAATGCAGAAATGGTTTTAGCTAATATGATAACACGATACTTCTTTTCCATTTATAAAGTCATAGGCACTTCCATTAAAAGCACCCGTGCATTGTCACTGGTTGCTTTTACTGATAGCTTGTCGGTTTCACTGATACCCAAGCCATCACGTTTAGTTAGTTTTTGTCCATTGATTTCTACTTCCCCTTCTAGAATGAAGGCATAAACCCCATTATCCGCTTTATTGAGACAATATTCAGTCTCAACACCTTTGTCAAACTTGCCAAGGTTAAACCATGCATCCTGATGCACCCATACGCCTTGATCGTCTTTATTTGGTGATAAGACCTGATAGAATTCATTTTTCTTCTCTACATCACGAATCGAAATCTGATCGTAACGAGGTTCTACATTCTTTTTATTTGGAAATACCCAGATCTGAAGGAATCGAACTTCCTTATCATCATTGGCATTAAATTCACTGTGGAATATTCCTGTTCCTGCACTCATCACCTGCACATCTCCTTCTCTAATGATGGCTTCATTACCCATGCTATCTTTATGCTTTAAGTCACCTGATAGTGGTATTGAAACAATTTCCATGTTATCATGTGGGTGCGTTCCAAAGCCTCTGCTTGGCGCCACGATATCATCATTCAACACTCTTAAAACTCCAAAGTGTACACGCTCAGGGTTGTAGTAATTGGCAAAACTGAATGTGTGATGAGAATCTAGCCAACCATGATTTGCATGGCCTCGGGTTTCTGCTTTGTGCAATACTGTTTTCATTGTTCTTTCCTCCTTATTTGGTAGGTGATTAAACCCTACCGGTTTTAATAATTCTTTTTTTGATGATTGATCTTCTGCTTTTAAAATGCTACTTCCAACCACTGCTGTTGCAGTGCCTAAAAGTGCTTTTGAGATAAAGTTTTTTCTGTTCATGGCATTAATCAATGTTTACACATCAAATAACGCAATGAATCAGAAGAAGGGTATTACAAAAATGTCGGGTATGACTATAGAAATGTCGGAATATGAGAAATTAGGGCAAAATCTCCTTTATTTTGAAAACTCTTGTTTAAACTGACCAGGAGTTACACCCACTATATTTTTAAAAAACGTGCTGAAATGGACAGGCTCTTTAAAGCCAAGGTGTAGCGCTACTTGTTTAGATGATAAATCTGAATGCAGGAGTAATCGTTTGGCTTCCATGATAATACGGTCGAGTATATACTCTTTAGCTGTGTAGCCCAAATTCTCCTTCACCACTTCATTTAAATGCTTAGGTGTAATATTTAGCCTATTGGCATACTCATTTACCTTATGTAATTCCATATAATGGCTCTCTACCTCATTCCTGAAGTCGATGAGTACACAAGAAGCTTGTGTTTCCAAAGGCTCTGGAAATTCACACGCGTGGTTGCAATGAATCAGCAAGAGCTGTAACAAAGCTCCTAAAGCTTCATTTTTATAGGCTCCATCACCTTCAAAGAAAGGAAGCATCTGTTCGATTACAGATTCAATAGTTAATGCAGGTTCATCTTCTAGCTTTAATGGCGGGGATTCATTGTAAGGTTTAAAAAGATTAATATTCTTGATAAATGAGGTAGGTATATTGTTGATCAGTAAGAAATCTGCAGAAAATGAAAGTACCCAGCCATAAGGCTTCTCAGTGGTTGATATTTGATGAATTTGCCCAGGAGAAAGGAAATAGATTTGATTGTCCTCAAGATCATATTTATTAAAATCTACAAGATGAAACCCTTTCCCTTTTTTGATCCAAATAATAGCATAAAAATCATGACGGTGTGGATCATCAGTAGTGCCGTTCACATCATCATAATGATCTTCCATTTTTTCCAGTCTAAAAAATCTGGATGGATGCTGCTCATCTTGCAAGCTATAGACTTTAATATCTTTTTTTTCCTTCACTAATTATAAACTTTTGCGTAAATTAGTTGAGAATTGAATCAATTAATAGAGCTTTCTGTTATTTTACGTAACATTAATATTCAATTTAGAAACACCAAATAATCATGAGATATCCCATTTTCTTTTTTGTTTTTGTCTTGGCAGTAGTTGTCGGCCTCGCCATGATGTTTACAAATTATAGTAATCCTGTTGACCGATTGAATGGTTTAATGGCAGATGAGCCTATTGATGATTGTTATGACAATACAATGGAGGCATGGTTTATTGAATTCAACGAATCACAAGAAGAAGGTGTTACTATGGAAGAGGCTGATCAAAAAGCAGCCAAAAAAGCACTTAATCAATTCGAAGAGTGCAAAACATCCGATAAATAATAATTATTACCTTTAACTTATACTTAGAGATCATTAGTGATCTCTTTTTTTTTGATATGAAAAAACTTTCAGCACTTCTGATATTGAGTTTGACCATTACTTCCATTTCTTGGTCACAAAGTGATGTGAAGCCGGTTATTTTGAAATCAGTTGAAGATAACACTACCTATTATACCCAATTGCTTAAAGAAATAGTAAACATTAATAGTGGCACCATGAACTTCAAGGGTGTTCAAAAAGTAGGTAACCGATTGGTAGAGGAATTTAAAAAATTAGGGATGGAAGCTTCTATGACCTCTGGTGATGCATTTGGAAGAGCAGGTCATCTAGTAGCATCCAATAACGGAACTAAAGGCATTAAAATACTAATGATAGGTCATTTAGATACCGTATTTGAACCTGAGAGCCCCTTTCAGAAGTATACCATGGTTAATGATTCCATCATGCAGGGACCGGGCGTTGCTGACATGAAAGGTGGCGATATTATTATCCTGCTTGCACTGAAAGCACTGAAAGACGCAGGTGTTTTGGAAAACCTTTCAGTAAAAGTGGTAATGACAGGTGATGAAGAGCGTAGCGGATCTCCCCTCGCCCTATCAAAAAAAGAACTGACTGATGCAGCTGATTGGGCGGATATTGCCCTTGGTTTTGAAAATGCTGATGGAAACCCTAAAACAATTGTCACTTCTCGGAGAGGTTCTACCAGCTGGACACTAAACGTAAAGGGTAATGCTGCACATTCATCGCAGGTATTCACTGATAAAGTAGGATCAGGCGCCATTTATGAGGCTTCACGCATACTCAACTCATTTTATCAGGAATTGTCAAAAGAAGAAAACCTTACTTTTAATCCAGGTTTAATTCTTGGAGGAACTGATGTAACCTATGATGATTCTAAAAGTGCAGGCACAGCTTATGGAAAACAAAATGTAGTTGCTAAAGATGTGATTGTAAAAGGTGACATTAGAGCGGTTTCATTAGAACAGCTCGCTATGGCAAAAGAAGTGATGAACAGAATTGTCACTGAAAATTATCCTGAAAGTTCGGCTGAACTTATCTTCGATTCAGAAGGTGGTTATCCTCCATTAACAAACACTAAAGGCAATGAATTTTTATTGAACCTTTATAATATGATAAGTCGTGAATTGGGCTATGGACATGTAACCGCAGTTAATCCCAGAAATGCAGGGGCTGCTGATATTTCATTTACATCAGGAAGAGTGGATATGGCCGTAGATGGTTTAGGGCTTTCTGGTGCCGATGATCATACAATAAATGAAACAGGAAACTTAAATATGATCTCCGTTCAAGCTAAAAGAGCTGCCTTGTTAATGTATCGATTGTCATCCAGAAGGTAATCTAAATAGTACTATTTTTATATTCAGAATTTTTTTCGAATATAATTTGATTGAAGCCTGAGACTTAATCAGAGAATTAATATATTGCGATCATAATTAGTATGGTTTATGACTCAAAATTCTGATCGTTTTATAAGTAAGGTTGAACTAATTATGGACTCACCAACCGAACGCAATAAATTTAAAGGATTAACAAATTTCGATGACAAGATTGCCTTTCTAAGAGGTCATTTTATCATGGACGAGATGTCTATCAGACTTCTTGAAAGAAAGTACCTTTTATCTGAAGCGAGCAGAGAAACTTTGATGAACCAAATCGAGGATATAGTACTTCGCTCTGAAAATTAGACATAAAAAAACCGGATTTAACCGGCTGCTTAGCTGAGAAATTCATTTCTCTTTATGCGATACTCCGCTTTGTTTTTTGGCTAGTACCGCTACACTTGGTAATGACAACTTACTGTCATTATTTTCTAACACTAAGAACGTATTGTAGAGAGAATAGTTCCAATTTCTGGGATTAATAAATTATCATCAAACTATTCCCTTAGGATGAACAACCTTTCTGTTATTGTTCCCTCATTGGTTATTATTCTGTAGAAGTAAAGGCCTGAGGTAACGTCAGGTAGTGCAATGGAATTACTAGTTGAAAATAATACGTCTTCAAATATCAACTGCCCTTCCCTATTTATTAATTGAAATGTAATGGAAGATCCATCGAAATCTTTAGTTAATACACTTAAAAAGTCTTCAGAACTTAATGGATTTGGAAATACAAGTACTTTCGATTCTTCTAAATAGTACACTCCAATCGTATCACTTACCAATTGCTCTCCATTGTCAAATAGTAAGGTAGCTCGATACCTGTTCAATCCATTGGAAGGGTCAGTATCGATTCCGGTAGTGACAAGATTAACAACAGGCATGGTACCAAGATTAAAAACTTGTTCTGATTCCAACGTTTCAAACATTACTTCCTTAGCTCCATATGTAAGATCTAATGATAAATCAAGCTGAATTTGATTCTCCACCACATTGGCTGAAAATGATGATATAAAACAATTAGTTCCTAATAGGTCAACATCAAAAGTGGGTGAACCAATTAATTCAGGAGGATTAGCGAACCTTGGTTTAACGGTTAAAAAATTTGTACTAAGCTGATTTCTATTAATAATCATGGAGGTGTCAGAGGTAATGGAGAAATTTTCTAGATAGTTGCTGTTGGTAATGGTGCTCAACTGATAATCAACGACACCCTCAATTTTTGGCCAGCTCACGAGTAAAGAATCTGCACAATTAAATAATACACGCACATTCAATGGCCTTGAAATAGCAAATAAATCAGTCTCATGTATATCTCCATTTACAATTATTCTGGCTCTACCGTGTGCAGTCATTGAAGGCGGCTGCCACCTGTAATAGCCCTTTTCCAAATTCACATTGTCATCGATCAATAACCACTCATTACCATCATCTATACTGTATTCCAATCTGCCTGAGCCAATTAATGTAGTTTCCCACCTAAAGTAGCTTGCGGTTTCGCCATTGTAAGGCATATTGTCTGTAGAGGTTGGGAAAGTCCATTCAAATGAATCTAGTATGTCATAAGAATAAGTAACATAAAATGGCTGAGGACTGCCGGCAATATCAAAACCCTGAACAACCACATTATAATCACCACCTTCAGGCACTTCAATACTTATTAGCTCAACATTATTCAAATGATCAGCATCTCTTGTGGGTTCATTGCTAATTCCTGATGGAGTCTCATTTAATACCCACGGTAAGGTAGTAATGTCATCTTTCTCCAGTTTAATATCCAGATCATTAATTAACGACTTAGATGAATTTGGCAGTCCCGGGACATCAGTCCAACACAACGTAACTTTGAGATTTACTGCATTTGGAGGCACTGTTAGGTTAACAATAGATTCTTCGCCATTAGTCAGGGATCCGCTGAAAAATTGTGAATTAGTAATGATTTGCAAGCTCTTTTTTGCATTCAGTGATCCGTATCCTGTCTGGAAATCAATGCCTTTGGCTCCTACATCATCAGCACCATTGATTAAAGCAGCTTTCAATAATGCCGACTCGGGATATTCATTATTAATAGCCTTATACTCTTGTTGGAGCAATGCTGCAACGCCACTCACTAATGCTGCTGAATTAGATGCTCCCACGGCACTGTAGGCCACTAACTCAGGCTTTATTCGTCCATCGTAAGCAGGCCCAACAGAAACGAATACTGGTTGATTATTTACTGTATCTACAGAACCTACCACCAGGGAATTTTTGGATTGCTTGAAATTACCTGTAAGGTTGGCGGTTCCCTCCAATCCAGCATACGTACCTGACTCAGGGGTTGATTCTCCCAAATTACCTGATGAAAATACATGTAATAATTGCGTATTATCGATGGAGCTCTGATCGTATGCTTCGGCTAATGCCCCATAAAAGTTTTCGATTTCTGTTCCGTAAGAATGATTTTGAATAAAAGCATTGAGATTAATGAAATCTGAGGCATCATCCGGGACAATAGAAGTGAAATCTGAAGACGTTATTTGCGCTGCATCGGCTACTCCCCTTCCTGTAATAAAAGAGTTACCCGCACCAGCAATAATCGTAGACATTTCAGTGGCATGATTATCCACTACGTTAGACTCCAAACTTGAGTTGATGGATCTTCCTAACAGATCTATGTCCACTTTATCAAACAACTGTTCCTGAATGGAGACCACTATCCCCTCTCCATTTAAATCAGGCCGAAGGTTATGAATAACATTTATTTTATTGGGATTTAAATTCATATCCAATACCCGTGATTCAACCGTTGGCACTAGACTTTCAGAACCCACATAAATAATTTCGTTATCTGAAAGAAGTTCCTCCAGTAGGTCTTTATCATACTTAACGGAATAGAGATTTGGAGCTATTTTCTTACAGTTACTGCATGAATAACTGTCAGTTGCTTTAAATACTAAATCATCATCAAACTGATTATCGAATACTATTTCATCGGTCAATTTCCATTGATTATTAATGCGATAAACAGCCTCAATCTCAATTTCAATAGCATTATTAATTTTTCCTATGATGTGCCTGCTATCAAGTATTCGATAAACTGTTATACCAGACTGGTTCAATGAATATTGTTCTAAGGATTCTGACAGTTTGATGAGTACATATTCTGAAGAAGTTCTGGTGCTTGCAGCTACTCTTTTCGCTTCGAATTTGGATAAATATGTGTCAATACTGGTTTGGCTGTAAGTAAAGCTTACCAATATGAATTGAAGCAAAAATGACAGATAAAATGATTTCGAAGCTTTGAACATAAAGAACAAAGTAAACCAAAAATTATGAGCTGAGAATAGTTTTTTTTAATGAACCATACCAAGGATATATGTAATCTAATTAAATAGAAGTGTAATGGTTTAGGTAGCAGAAGGAATCACCTTTACAACCTAAAAGATTCATTTAATAGAGTCTGAACTAAACTTACACACAATGAAAAAAATAAGCTTACTTACAGGCATGCTGTTAATGGTCCTTCATTTTAATGGCTATTCCCAAGAAAAATATGGCGGAACTCTCAACCTTGGTTTGGGCGTGGCAGGGCACTCAGGGTATTATAAATATGCTGGCAGATCAATACCTGTATTCAATATTAATTATGAATTTGATGTAGCTAAGAACTTTACCCTTGCGCCATTTGCAAGTATTTATACATTTAGAGATGAATATTATTGGGGCAATAACAACAACCCGGGCAAATATTACAATTATCGAGAAGTAGTAATTCCGGTAGGCGTTAAAGGCTTTTACTATTTTGACGACCTAATAAACCTGACATCTGATTGGGATTTTTATGCAGGTGCATCGTTGGGATTTGCCATTGTAAACTCAAGTTGGGAGTCAGGGTATTTAGGTGATAAAAACTATTACCACAGAAACAATAATGTATTTCTGGATATACACGTTGGTGCCAGCTACCATTTTAATGAGAAAATTGGAGCCTATATCGATTTATCTAGTGGCATATCCACCATTGGTATTCAGATTCAATAAAAGGACAAATTGGTTTCATAGTTCCTAGAGCAAAGATATTTATGAATCACTTTTTGGTGAAACAATTAGTGCGCAACAGGTTTTGTAGTTTAAATTTTTTGAATTTGCACGACAAACACTTCACCATTCAAAATCTCTAATTCAGAGGATAGTGTTCATAAATTCCTAAAGGCAAGAAATACATGTGATATATGTAACTCTTGCCTTTTTGTATGTAGCACATTCGGCAGTCAATAAGCGGAACATTGTACTATAATCAATTCACATAAATAATAATGAAATGAAATTTTTGAAACGAATTCAAATTGTGGCCATGCTGCCACTTTTGCTAGTATTAGGTTGCGATAAAGATGATGATCCTTCTGTTTTAATTCCGGCTGTGGTATCCTCCAATCCGGCATTAGATGAATTAGAAGTAGCGACTAATACGTCTATACAAATCACATTTAACAAGGATATGGACCCAACAACCATCAATAGAACATCTTTTACATTAGAAGAAGGCTCAAATGATATTGTTGGAACGGTAACTTATGATAACAAGACAGCTACTTTTACGCCTATTAGCAATCTGAAATCAGGTTCGGTATTTAATGTTAGTTTGACAACGGATGTTAAAGACCTGGGTGGCAATTCCTTAGCTGGTGTATTTAACTTGAGTTTTACAACAGGTGTAATTGTTGACATTACTAAACCAACAATTCTATCTACCAATCCAGAGGATAATGCCACTAATGTTGCCAGAAATAAAGTGATTTCTGTCACATTTAGTGAGAGTATGAGTGCGGCATCATTTACTGCTACCTCTTTTATTCTAGTACAGGGCGCAAACCCAGTAACAGGCTCAATTGAGTATGGCAATAAAACAGTACGTTTTATTCCTAACAGCATTTTAGATGCTAGTTTAAGTTATACAGCCACAGTGACTACAGGCGTTAAAGATTTGGCTGGAAACGCCCTTGCAAATACCAAAGCATGGACATTTACTACAGGTTCTGAAGCAGGACAAGCAGTCGTAAACCTTAGAAAATCAGGCGATTATGTTATTTTAGCTAAAACGGCAATAAATAATGCTCCTACCTCGGCCATAACCGGAGATTTAGGTTTAAGCCCAGCGGCTACCTCTTTTATTACTGGCTTATCGTTAACTGATGCTACGGGTTACGCAACATCAGCACAGGTTACAGGTAAAGTATATGCTGCAGATATGGCATCTCCTACAAGTACCAATTTAACTACTGCCGTTGAAAATATGATCACTGCTTACAACGATGCAGCAGGACGTCCAACGCCCGATTTCTCAGAATTAGGAACCGGAAATATTGGTGGCATGACCTTAGAAGCTGGTCTTTATAAATGGACCAATACAGTAACGATACCATCAGATGTTACAATATCTGGTAGTGCCGATGATGTTTGGATATTTCAAATAGCAGAGAATTTAACGGTTAGCACTGATGTGAAAATCACTTTAACAGGTGGTGCACAAGCCAAGAACATCTTTTGGCAAGTTGCCGGTGAAGTGGTGATGGGTGCTACTTCTCATTTTGAAGGTAACATACTTAGTATGACAGGTATTACCATGCAAACAGGTGCCTCGTTAAACGGACGTGCTCTTGCTCAAACAGCAGTAATATTAGATGCTAATACGGTAACTATATCACAATAAATAATCAACAATGAGAGCCTTCTGATATAATCAGGAGGCTTTTTCATTCAACGAATAAATTAAACATATAAAATCATGAAAAAAGGAATAATAGTAAGTGCCATTGCAGGTTTTGCAAGCGGTTTAACGGTAGGTTTATTATCAACTTCAAGTAAGGGGTCGGAATTGAGAAATAAATTATTGAAAACTATTAACACTCGATTCACGCATTTTGAAGGAAAGGTGAAAGACCTTTTATCTATAAATGACTCTAATTCAGTGAAGGATAGTAAGAAAACAGAAGAGAAAGTGACAAAATAGTTAGGTAAAATGGGTGTGTAATTTCTCGAATCACCTTATTAAATGATGAAAAGGGCATTAACCAGACTTACTATGAAAGGCTAATATTAGGCTGAGAAGAACTTAAGCCTTTTTCTCATTTACTCTGATCTGCGGCCTTGGTTGCACGCAAAAGAAAAAGCCAATGAAAGAATACACCCATTAAAACTGCAAAATGGAATATCTCATGTGTACCAATATAACCTTCTACTAGTACCGGATATTCGAAAAGATCAATAATAGCTCCAAAGGTATATGCCAAGCCACCATACACTAAGTATTTTATTGAAACATCTTTTCTCAACCTGTAAATACCAATGATTGACGCCAGTCCTAACCAACCGAAAGCCAAATAAACAGAATGCGTTAAATAGGCAGGAATATCGTTGAAATAAATAGACCCTAAGGTTATTCCAACGGACGCTATTACAGAAGCCAGGATAATAACACCCCATTTCATCAATCCTGAAAAAAGAATTTCGTGCACGGCAATTAATGTACCTGCTATGAGTAAAAATATGCCTGCATGATCAAGTACTCGTAAAACGTATCTGGCACTTGTATCGCGAGGTAATAGGTGATAAACACCGCTCATAGACAGTAAGAATACACATGAAATTGAATAAATAATAATTGCAGCCGGATATCTTCTTCCTGCACCCCCCTTCATAAACAACTTTATAGTAAGTAGTAAAACCACAAATGCTCCTAACAGATGTGTCCAGGAGCTTACTGGTTCTTCAAAACCAAGTATAGAATAGTTTTTCATAGAAGTAAGATGATTGAGCAAGAGCAAGGTAACTTAAGGAAATCAAACCTGCCAGTCATTTGATATGAATTACGCCTTACCCAACTTTCGAAGCATTTTTACATGACTCCATAGTGCTGCTGCAAAAGTGTTTTTTACTAGATAGGGTAAATCATACTCTTTAGCCGTTTTAGCTACGATTTTTGAAAGGCTTTTATAATGAACATGACATATTGTTGGAAATAAATGATGTTCTACTTGAAAATTTAATCCACCAATTAACCAGGAAAAAAACGTACTGCTAGGCGCGTAATTGCTTGTTGTAACTAACTGATGTACGGCCCAACTATTATCTATAACACCCTCTTCATCTGCTTGCTGAAACTCAGTGTTTGGCATTACGTGAGCCGTTTGAAAAATAAGGCTAATGCTAAGACCAGTTACAAAATGCATACTTAAAAAAGCTAAGATTATCACCCAAAATGGTAACGGTATAACAATAAGCGGTATGATTAGCGCATAGGAGTAATAAAGTACCTTCCACGAAAAAATGCTTATTAACTGCTTTTTAAATTCATTCTTCTTATTAAAAAAGCCCATTTTATTGTAACGAGAAGCTCTCACAAAGTCTTTCATTGTAATCCAGGATATGGTTGACAGGCCATAAAAAAGCCAAACATATAGATATTGGAATTTATGAATCCAATATCGTTTGGCATACGGTGAAAAACGTAAGAAGAATGGTGTATTAATGTCATCATCGGCCTGATCAATATTTGTATAGGTGTGGTGCAATACATTGTGCTGTACTTTCCAAACGCTTGCGTTTGCGCCTATAAGATTCATCGTGTAACCAACAAATTTATTTATCCTACTATTATTAGAATAAGCTCCATGGATGGCATCGTGCATCACACCCATGCCTACACCGGCCATGCCAAGGCCACTGGTAATATATAAAATGAAGAGCCATAAAATACTGGTAACCATACCTGTACAGAGTATTATTATCGGAATAAAAAAGACAGATAGCATAAATACAGTTTTAAATACCATATTGGTATTTGCTTTTTTGCTTTTATTATGAATTCTAAAGTAGGTATCTATCCTGGCCCGTAAGGTCTGAGCAAATTCAGCGCCTTTGTGTTTAGTAAATGTTAAGTTTTGCATGCTAGTTGTATTTATGTAGCCATATATTTAAGATCTCCTAGTGGCTAATAGGTTTGTAGCTAAGCGAATATCAGGCAAAGTTCATTTCTTGTTTTATTGAGCTTGGAGGAAAGGTTATTTAACATACCTTCCTTTTCACCTTCTTTAAAATCAAAATCGGTATCACTGAGTGTAGGAAATCGCATTTTAAGCATCGCTTTTTGTTCTCTCCAACTTCTTAATATATCCATCACATCTTTTTTATTCCGTTATCCACTAATTCACGCTCGAAGTATACCAAATCCTTCTTTTCAGGGTCTTCTACCCTTTTACAATAATAAACCCGATCGATATATCGCCTAACAACCAGCTTAAGCTGTGGTGCCTCTTTGGCGAAAACGATATCGCCCGCAACAAATTTATTTTCTAAAAATTCTTGTCCCATGTTGTTTTTATTTTCATGTATTAAGGGTAAGCTTTTCATCACTTACCCCTACCATTTTCTAAAGATTGTAGGTAAACCATCTATTAAATACTTCACACTACACTCATTCAGATTTAGTTTTCTTGGGCTAACTCATTTCTTCGTAACCGCTTTTAATAATAGTAGAAATCATTTTAAACCGAACGTTAGCCTTTACAATATTTGGAGAATGTGCAGGTATAATAATTGATTCGCCTGTATTCAATTGATGTTTATGTCCGTCAATGACTATCTCCGCTTTTCCATCAATTACCTGTATAAATGTATCGAATGGTGAGGTTTTCTCTGTAAGTGCCTCCCCTGAATCGAAGGAAGATACCGTTACATTACCTGTTGTTTTCTTGATTATTGTTTTAATTACTACAGAGTTTGGAATGTATTCAATAATCTCAACGATTATGAATGTTTTACCTTTTTCGTACTCTTCACTACTTCCTTTATTAATCTTATCAGTCATTATTTTTCTTATCTCTTCGCTTGGCTTCTTTAACAGCCCTCTTCTCCTTTAGTGTTTTTGTAGGTGGAGTTTTACCTGACTTGGCTTTGCCATCTTTTTCCTTAGACATGAGTTATGCAGTTTAGTGTTATAACTTTAGTAGTCTAAAACTAGTCGTTACTACAGGTAGTTGTGTTACACACTTCTATTTGAGTGTTACATAAATCATAGGTTTGGATTTTTTACGGACCCAATGATGTTGCGCATCATTATGATCCACAATGGACTTAATATGAGGGTAACTGAAATGGTAGATATAACCAATTGATAGGTGTTTTCTGAAATTAAACCTATAAAATAGGCTGTAGCGCCAAGTATAAAGCTAAACTCACCAATTTGTGCTAATATGGCTCCTGTGTATAAACTGTCTTTCCAGCTCTCGCCTAGAAACCTCACAATGAGTGCATTAATCAGATTGTTGGTAAAAAACGCCAGAAATACCAATATGGCCACAAACTTTATATTATCGATGAGGAAGTCCATATTAATTAACATACCTACCGACACAAAGAATAGCGCCACAAATACAATTCTAAAAGCATGAAGGCTTTTATGTACCCAGGAAGTTTCTTTGGCTTTCGAAACAATTATACCAGCAACAAAAGCACCCAGAGCTGATGAAAGACCAAAAAATGAAGTAAGCAATGAGAAGCCAAAGCAGAAGGCAAAGGCTATAAATACCTGAATTTCATGATCTTTTCTAATGTGTTTACCAAAAGGTAATTTGATTATATCCTTCTTTAGAACCCATATAGTTATACCTAAAATGAGCAAGGCCCCTAAAATTTGCTTTCCAACTTCCATAACGGAAAGTACCTCACCTGATAGGTAATTAAGTGTTACGAGCATAGGTACTACCAGAACATCTTGGACTAATAAAATACCAATAATGTTTTGTCCTAATTTAGAATCAATTAAGCCCCTATCTTGTAAGTAACCAAGAACAATTGCCGAACTACTCAGGCTAATAACAAAACCTAAAACGAGTATTTGATTGAATTGCCATGTAAATAAATTCGATACTAGCCAAACAGCTCCAATACTAAAAATAACCTGGATGAGCGTACCTAATACAGGAATTCGCCAATTGGCGATTAATTTATTTATTGAAATCTCCATACCAATGAAGAAAAGCAATAAAATAAGGCCAAATGAGCCCATACTTGATATTAGCGATTCATCCGTGACTAATTGAAAGCCATAAGGACCAATAAAAATGCCTACTAGAATGTAGGCGACAATATATGGTTGCTTTAACCACTTAAACAAAAAGCTGATGAGGATAATACCTACCGAAAGAAAAACTAGCTTAGATAAAATAGGATCAACCTGAACAGCCGACAGAATAGATAAGCTTAATTCATTCATGTCGGCCATAAAACTTGGTTTAAAATAATTTGGTAGGCTTTAAATTGATTGACAATTCTTATTTTAATTTTTTGAATCTTCTGCTTTGTGAAACGCCTTTAAATCTCGTTCCATATATGCCGATGGCTTTTTCTTCATGCCATCAATTTGCTGACAATAATAAATGATGCCTTTTTGGCTGGTGATTAACATAAGCAGATGAGGACTGGTTACCTCATATACTATGTCGCCCTCGGCAAACTTATATTGCTCTTGTTCCATGTCATTAAAAAGATCGACCACCCTTAATTACCCTGAATAGGACAGATATTAATGCAATGACTAAAAGTATATGCACAATGCCTCCTGCGTTATATCCAAGAAAGCCTATGGCCCAAAGTATAACAAGTACTACAGCAACGATGTAAAGTAAATTTCCCATGTTAGTTTTTTTAAAGTGTATGTTGATTATAAAAGCAGTATTAGGAGCAATACAATTATGATTACACCGCCTACGGAAATATATACGCCATTATCCTGCTGCTTAAGTTCTCTCTTAATTGCCTTAAGCTCATTCTTAACAGTCTTTTTCTCAGCGCGTGTCATGGTTGATTTATCCATGCTTTTGATTTCCTCTATTCGGTGAATCAGGACCGATGTCTTTTCAGATACCTCTTCTGTTACTTTTTCATTTGTTTTGTCTGTTGTATTGGCAAAGGTGTTTGTACCACACACTACCAATAAAACCACCATCGATTTAATTATAATTCTTTTCATTGCAGTTGGTTTTTGTGTATTGAATTAATCTGCTAGCTGAATATTATTAATGCAGCTAGTCAGATTTTTTCTTATTTAACATTGTTTACAGTAAGATTTTTTATTGCTTTACCTAATGCATCCATATCATTGCTGAACTCAGCCTTGAAAACTTCCCATTGGTCTTTACCTTCTACGGTATAATCATTTAGTTTTTGTTTCATTGCCGTATTTTTCTCCTCCAGCTCTTTGATTTTCTCTTGATATTCGGCTTTTACATTTATTTTGCCGTTGGGTATTCTCGCTTTAAATTCTTTTATGCTTCTTTCATTACTGGTTATAGTAGCATTTGCGTTTTTTCTGTAGTCTTCTAATTCAGCGGCATAATCCTTTTCAGCTTTGGCCAGGTTATCTTTTGCATCATTCAACTCTACTTTAGCTTCTTTTAACTTACCAGACGAACTGCTATCGCAGCTAGCAATGGTTGTTATACCTACTAAAAAGAGTCCATATGACATTAATCTTAAATTTTTCATGCTTATTTATTTATATTTCTATGTATGTAAAGGTGGGTTTATATCAACTGCAATACGTTACAATGTAAACGCAAATGGTTACATAAATCATAGGTATTGGCGGAATAGGAATAGTGTTATTATGTCGGCATTATAGAATTACCGTGTAATAATATTTTTGATGGTTGAGCTCAGGAAGCTGTACCTTAAATATTCTTAAGCAAAAAAAATCCTGAGTGATTGTATCACTCAGGATTCTTAATTTATATCAGTCTAAAGACGATAACCAAGTGTTAATTGATACCACGCATTTTTGTATTGTGGTGTTGTTGTAGATCCATCGCCATTATTTTTAAATAAATCCCAGCCAAGTCTTCCACTTACTACTAGTTTATCGAGGTTTATATCAACTCCGCCTGTGAAACATAAGGTGTTTTTTCGTAAATCCTCATTATCAAATTCATCTTCTTGCTCAATAGTGGTTTGGCCATTTTCAAATTTGTTTTTTTGACTCAACAAATAAGAATATTGTGGGCCGGCCAGTATAGTTAAGAATTTAACAGGCTTAACAGCAACTAACAATGGTATGTCTAAATAATTACTTGTTCGTGTAATTGTGTAAGAACTACCTAGCAATTCACCTTCAGCCTTATAGCCTTTTTGTGAAAAAAGTATTTCTGGCTGCACACCTAGGAATTCTCCTATAGGTATGGTAATAAATGCCCCTACAGCTAAACCAAATTTTGGATCGGCTTTAAATGACTCACCATCGGAATCATACACATTAGAATAGTTCGTACCTATTTTTACACCTACATAGGCTCTTGGTTCGGAACTGTTATCTACTTTATTATCGTTGCCCGTAGAATTATCCTGGGCATAACCAACGGTAGCTGAAACGCATACCAAGGCCATTAATGTATATATTATTTTCATTATTTCTAATTGTTTATTGTGTTCGGCAGGTGCTTTAAAAACCTACTTCTTTGTATACTTTTCGTATGATACCACTATGAAAGAGCACCTAAATAAAAGTGATTATTAAGAATTAAGATCGCTTATGATTTTATTGACATCATCTTTTGATTTACCTAACTTCTTTTGAAGTTTGCCAACTAATTCATCTTCTTTTCCTTCTGCATATACGAGGTCATTGTCAGTTAAATTGGCATATTTTTTCTTAAGCATGCCTTTCATCTCGTTCCAGTTGCCTTTAATTTCTAACTTATTCATAACGTTGGTTTTAATGATCGTAATCCACGATCGGTTATGTGATTTTTCACACAACAAAGGTGGCCTTAATAGGGAGTGAATGCATTACATAAGTCTGTAAGTAGATTACATACTTCACACATTGTTAGTGTTGATGAGATTTAATGCATTTTGGCATACTTGGAAACCAATTCTTCTAAAGAAAAATAGTAGCTTTTAATCGCCTCTATGTTAGATTCCTCACTTACGGTTTCTTGAAACGGTATTTCAGTAATATATTTCGAAAGTTCCGGAAATTCGTTATAAATCCTGGATGTGATCTTATTAACATTATTCTCCCAATCTTTAATCGATTCCATTTACTTTTTAATTATTAAAATTGAATATGGCATACTGATAGCAATAAGTGATTTACGGCACCTCAACTACAGCAGATGCATTTTTTCTAAATACTCTTCTTTATTGATTTTACCTGAGGCGTACTTCTTTTTAAGTAATTCGAGAGGTGTTTTCGCTTTTGAACGAAGCCCAGGAATTGGATAAGGCGTAACAAAAACCCAAAAAATTAAAGTAGCCCAAAAAACCCACCATGCCAAGTGCATGCCTATAAAATGATATCCTTCATACATAATTATACTAGTTAATATTTGATGTACTTTTGCTTATTGTAAGCAACTCTAAAATGAGAAGAAAGAGGCACTACCTTTTTACATAACCCATCGTAAATTTTACATAAATCCCACTTTTGATTTTAATTACAAACTGTTAAATATTTAACCGAAAGTATTCTGTTTTTCAGCTTTGTAAACTAACTATGCCAACGATAAAGGCAATAATTACAAGGATTATGATGACATGAGACTTTTTTATAGTGTTTACCTCCGGCAAGTGTTTAACTTTTAAGTGTTTTATTAAACAAAAAAAGGGGATCGCTCCCCTTTCTAACCTCTTCAACTAAGAGCTTATATTGCTTTTGCAGGTTCGGCCTTTTTAATAATATTTACAACCTCTTCCCTGTTCTTATTCAATCTGGTTTCAACTCTTTTTACAAGCTCGTTTTCTTTACCTGATTCGAATTTCAAATCCTCATCTGTAAGTTGTGGATACTTGTTTTTAAGTTGAGTTGATTGACCTTTCCAATCTCCAGTAATTTTGAAAGGTTCTGTCACTTTTTGATCTTTAGAATTTTCCATGATCTTTAATTTAAGTTGAGAAAGAATTTCCTCAACAACCCAAAGGTGGCCTTTTCGCATTCATCAATAGTTACATAAGACTTCTGTTTTGTTGTATAAATCACACGTTTCTATCTAAACATGTACATGAATTGCCTATTAAAGATCTTCCAGGTTTCGCTTACGTTTATCTTTAAGTTGCTTGTAAAAGGTAGGTGTTAGCCCTGTTATCTTCTTAAACTGATGTGACAAGTGAGCCACACTACTGTAATGCATCTTATAGGCTATTTCTGTAAGTGTAAGCTCATCATAAATGAGCAATTCTTTCACTCGCTCTATCTTGTTAATGATAATGTATTGCTGAATGGTTATTCCTTTAACCTCAGAAAAAGTATTGGCCAGGTATGTGTAGTCATAATTTAGTTTTTCACTTATATGGTCAGAATAGTTTACTTTGGGCAGCTCCTCAGAATAGTGGATCATTTCGGTAATTAAATTCTTTATCTTTTCGATCAAGATGCTTTTACCATCATCCAACAGCTCTAACCCTGATCTTAGCAAATTATCACGCAATTGGCTTCTTTGCGCATCGCTGATATTCTCCAATACCTCAATCACTCCTAAATCGACATTCACATAATGTAGCCCAAGCTTGCGTAGTTCTTCCTTAACCATCATCTTGCACCTCAAACTCACCATGTATTTTATATATAGTTTCGTACTCATGGGTCGGTTTTTAATGTATCACTAAGTTGGCATTAATTATCGGGTTCTTAAATTAATTCAGTTTGTGCAATCGTATCGTATACTTAATAGGTTGGCATTCAAGTCTTTGACTTAATGAAAAAGTAAAAACGAATTATTGTTGATTGAGACAGGTATTACTATGAAACTCTTCTAAAACCCACAGATAAGTCTTTATAAACTAAGATCATATGGTTTTTAGGTATTGGCCGCCAATCTTCGGCAATGCTGGTTAGCTTTTCAGAAACAATCATCACTGATTTGTCTTTACCTTCTGCCGGAACCATTCGGCACATTCCATCTTCACAAACGTATTTACTACCTTCAGAATAATACAGAGACAGTGGCTCAACTGCAGCGTTGGTTACATACCTTAAACCAACCATTCGCTCACCATCTACAAAAACCATATTCAAATAAGCATCTTCTTCAATGCCATAAGTTGTCATTAGAAGATTTAAATGGTTTATCATCTCCTGAAAACAGTCCGCTACATCGTCAGCCGTAAATGTTTCTCCTTTCTTTTTTAAGGCATCTAAAAAGAGCGCAAACAAATGCTCCGAATCGGTCTGGCCTTTAACCCACAGGTACTGCTCATCTGATAACATGGATTTCAAAGGTCTTTTTATCTTTTCAAACTGTTCTACCCCTCCATTATGTGCCATTAACATGTTTTTAAAATGAAACGGATGACAATTTGACTCCGATACATCACCAACGCTAGCGGCTCGAACATGGGCGATTAGACTACCAGAAACGATTTTTGGGGCCAGATACCTTAAATTTCTATTGTTCCATGCAGGATAAACTGAAACAAATACGGCTGGTTCTTCCGAAACGGTAGGCGTGTACCAACCAACTCCGAATCCATCGCCATTCAATGGTTCTTCTAATTCCTTGGCGTTAATACTTTGTTTAATCATGGAATTCTCAGGCTCATAGAGGAATTTATCCATGGCAATAGGCTGACCCAGATAGGCTAATAATCTGCACATAGTGGTATATTTTACATAAGTTAGTGATAATTAAGACTGGTTGTATGCGGAGTATGAAACTATATTTTAGGCCAGAGAAGAAGGTCTGATAGTAAATTCCATTTTGTATCTTAAAGGCTATGACTCAATCATTTAAAAAGCGGTTATACATTATCATATTCGAGGCCGATACTTTTCTGGGCAAGTTGTTCGATGTAATACTTCTTATTGCAATTCTGTTGAGTGTATTGGCGGTGATGCTAGAGAGTGTAAACCACATCAAAGATGATTATGGTTATGAGCTATACTTAATAGAATGGATATTTACCGTACTTTTCACCTTAGAGTATTTGGCGAGAATTTACGTATCTGCAAAGCCTAAGAAATACATATTCAGCTTTTTTGGAGTCATAGACCTGCTTTCCATTCTACCAACATTTATAGGATTATTTGCGGCAGGAGCACATTCACTGCTAATTATTAGAAGCATTAGGTTGCTTAGGGTATTCAGGGTACTTAAAATGGTAAGATACCTTGGAGAAGCTTCATCCTTAATGAAGGCATTGAATGCCAGCAGGGCAAAAATCATCGTATTTATTGGAGCCGTTTTTTCATTAACTGTAATTCTGGGTACAATTATGTATCTTATAGAAGGCGGTGAAAATGGCTTCACCAGCATACCGAGAAGTATTTACTGGGCTGTGGTAACATTAACTACAGTAGGATATGGAGACATTGCACCCGGTACTACTTTGGGGCAAATAGTTGCCACGGCCATCATGATACTAGGCTATGGAATAATAGCTGTACCAACAGGTATTGTATCAGCAGAAATAAGTAGTCAAAGTAAAAAAATAAGAGACAGCACAACACCCTATTGTGACGAATGCGGAACAAAGCAAAAAAGGCCTGAAGCTAAATTTTGCTTTAACTGTGGTAATCAACTATAAATCAATAACTTATGAAGTTTAAAGTAAGCATTTTATACGGTTCAGTCAGAGAGAAAAGATTAGGAATAAGAGCGGTCAAATTCATTGATAATTTGTTACAAGAAAGAGGCCACCTTACGCATATTTTAGATCCAATGGAAATAGAACTTCCTCTTTTGAATAAGATGTATAAAGAGTATGAGGCTGGCAGCGCACCTGCATCCATGCAACATATTGCTGATGCCCTTAATGATTCAGATGGTTTTATTATTGTAACTGGTGAATACAATCATAGCATTCCCCCTGCCCTTAAGAATATGCTAGACCATTTCCAGAAAGAGTATTTCTTTAAGCCCAGTGCAATTGCAGCTTATTCTGCCGGACAATATGGTGGTATGCGGGCTGCCGTACACCTTAGGGCTATCCTTGGAGAACTAGGCACACCCAGTATTTCAAGTATTGTGGGCTATCCTAAAGTTCAAAAAATTTTTGATGAGGAAGGCAAACCACTTGAAGAGTATTACATTAAAGCTACCAACAAGTTTTTAGATGAATTGGAATGGTACATGGAGGCACTAAAGGCACAAAGAGAAAAAGGAACGCCTTATTAAGCTATTTCTCTCATCAATCTGAGTTTACTTATATCCTGTCAGGATTTTATTTCACCATATTTTTCAGCCCAAACACCTTCTAATTCTTCGAGTGTTTTACCTTTCGTTTCCATGATGTATTTCTTGGTGAATATGATTAGCACAATAATGCATATTGAGAACACAACATAAGGTAACGACTTATTCCAGGGTCCATTTACATTGGCATCACTTTCTGCCATAACCGGGAATATAAATGTAACTAATGCATTACCTGCCCACTGAACAGCCACAGCGATAGACATGGCCACACTTCGTACTTTATTGGGGAACATTTCTGATAACAATACCCAGGTAACAGGACCCATGCTAAAAGCGAAAGAACCGATGAACATTAATACTCCTACCAATGAAATAATACCTACCTGATCAAAATAAAGTGACCCACCAAGCAAAATAAAACCCAATAACATCCCATAGCTGCCAAAAAGAATCAGTGGCTTTCTACCCCATTTATCTACGGTAAACATGGCAATAAACGTGAAAGCGAAGTTTACTGCTCCTAGTAATATCTGTTGTGAAAGAATGTCATCCTTACCATAGCCAAGGGCTTTTTCAAAAATATCTCCACCGTAGTACAGCACTGCATTAATACCTGTGAACTGCTGCATTATCGAAAGAAACGAGCCAATAAGAACAATTGGCAAAACTGCACTTTGCCATACGGAAATGGACTTCTGTTCTGTACGAACTTCCTTTTCTATTGATTTCTTGATTTCATCAATTTCTTTTTGTGCCGAATCATGCTCATGTAGTTTTAGTAAAACAGTTAGTGCCTCGTTTTCTTTACCACACATAACCAACCATCTCGGACTTTTGGGTATAAATAGCGTGAGAATAAGAAAAAGGAAGCAAGGAATTAACTCAGACCAGAACATCCAGCGCCAGCCTTCGTTTACATTCCCTTCAAAATCGAAGCTTTCGCCAATAAAATAGGTGGCTAAAAACACTACAAAAAAGCCAGTTACAATAGCCAACTGGTAAAATGATACTAAACACCTCTCCTTTCTGCAGGAGCAATTTCAGCAATGTATGTGGGTGCAGCCATAGATGCTAAACCAATACCCAAACCACCAATAATTCTAAATATTACCATCAATGAAATAGATTCAGGAAGCATTGAAGGTAATCCAGAACCCCAGGCCGATATAGTAAATAAAATAGCTGAGATAATAAGACTATTCTTTCTGCCGTATTTCTTAGTCATAAATCCTGCACAGATAGCCCCAACAAAGCAGCCTATTAAAACACTACTTACAACCCAACCTTTCATGGCTCCTTCCAGCTCAAAATATTTGCTGAAATAGAATTGGGTTCCGTTAATAACACCGGTATCATAACCAAATAGCAACCCACCAAGGGCAGCAACAGATGTTATCAGTATTAATAGTCCATTTTTTGACATTGGCTAGTACTCCAAAATGAACTTCGAAAGATTTTGATGTTTATCTAATCCTAGTTTTTTTCTTAACCTGTAGCGCGCTACTTCAACGCCTCTCAGAGAAACACCCATTAAATTGGCTATTTCCTTGGTATCCATTTTAAGCCTGAGAAATGCTGAAAGCTTTTGTTCGCCTGGAGTTAGATCTATAAACTCTGTAGTTAACCTGGTTAGAAAGTCTCCATGTACTTTATCAAAATGGTACTCGAATTGTTTCCAATCCTCTTGGAGTTTTAAAGTGGTATCAATCTCTTTAATTATTCTTTCAAGTGATTTACTAGTTTCTGGCGCTGTTCCTTTTTGCCTTACTTCATTTAACTCTTCTTTGATATTCTCCATGAATTCATTTTTAACTACCAAATTCATTGTAGAAGCTGCCAAAAGGTTGTTAACATGTCTTAGTTCACTTTGTATTTTCTCTTCTTTCAGGCTCTGTAGTTCTCTCTGTTTCTGCTCTAATTCTGCCTGTTTGTCTCTTTTTAATTTACGTTCTTTGCCTTTATATCTATAGCGCTGAAAGCGATAAAGCAGTACAATCAATGTAATGGCTATTAAACCGTAAATCATTTTCATCCATTTCGTTTTAAGGAATGGCGGTTTCACGGTTATTGTTAATGGTTCGCTCGTTGAACGTTCACCTAGATAATCCAGAGTCTGTACATAGAATTTATACTTGCCGGCTGGTAGGTTCGTGTATTCTTTAACTGGGGAAACGGTCCAGTCTGAATACTCTTTGTCAAAGCCCTCTAATAAATATCTAAATTGCTGGTTGTCAACATTTTTGAATTTGAATGATTCAACGGTGAATTGCAGGTCTTTAACCTCTTTAAATGAAATGGAGCTATTTGTAAGTATTATATCTTCGAAAGGCAGCCGAGCGAATAATAATGTGTCTTCATCTACGCTGAAAATACTACTCACAACAGGCTTTTTATCTAAGACTATTTGGTTTTCAACAAGTGGACTATAATGAATAAACCCTTCATTCGCATTAAAATAAACTCCATTTTCTACGTTCACTGATACATTCAGTAAATCATTATTAAACGAATGTCTTAATTGATAAAGCGATGAAGGGACAAACTGATAATTACTCAGACTAACCGGTTTATAAAATCCTACCTTATTTTCTGAAAAAACATACACATTTTTATTTTTATCCTGAGTTAAAAGATACACCCATTGGCCATCTAACTCAGTATTGAATTTTTCACTTTTTGAAATTACATTATCATCCTGGTCAATTTGATAAACACCTGTTTTGGCTGCTAAATAAAGTTCATCGTTAATTTCGCTTAATACTATATGTTCTTCAATCGATACTTGATCACTGGTAATCCTCTTCACTGAGTTAATTTCAAGATCATTGCTTAACTCGAGTTTATAAAGTCCTTTATAAAACTGCCCAACCCATATTGCACCATTTTTATCTTCTTCAAAAAACCTACTGGATTCCTGGAATCCCTGAAGTTTCTGCTTTGCTTTCAACGTTCCATCTTTATCAATTTCAAATAGGTACAACCCCGAATAAGTGCCTGCAAGCGCATAGTTTGGGTTAGACCTTAAACGTTTAACTTCCCAAAGTCCATCGGTGCTGGCTACGCGTATAGCTTCGCCATTTTTAAGACGGAATAGGCCTGTATGATGACCGGCATAAATCGCATCATTTATCATCTCTATGCCATATGCAGGGCCTTCAGTGCCAGATAGAAACTTACATTCTAGTGCCTCATTTGCTAGAAAGTAGATTCCATTAGAAGTAGTATAGTATGTACCTTCGGGTCTTTGATAGGCTTCATAACCACTTCCCTGTATATTAATCTCATTCCCAATAAGCCTAATTGGTGAATTAATATCCAACAAGGCCAAGCCATTTTGCATGCCAACCCACAAATTGCCTGAATAATCTTGAAACGACCTTAGGCAGGCATTAGATTGTAATCCATTAGAAGTGTTGATATTTTCAATGACTCTATTTTGAATATCAAACAAAAATATCCCAGCTCTTTGTGTTGCAATTGATAGCCGTGAATCTGATAGTTGCGTAACATGATTAATATAATTACCCGATAGTGTTTCAATAAGTTCTGGATAAACTGTACTTACCTCAACTGAATTTGATAGTTCTACTTTACCGGAATTATAGAATATTAAATGACCTTGATCAATAGAAATAATTCCAGAGACAATTAAATTCTCTTGGCCTTGTTTAATACTTGGAACCAACTCTAAACCAACAACCTCGTATAATTTTCCATTTTGATCCTGTGTAAATAATCTGTTTTGGGTTTTGAATGATCTATTGAAACCAGAATCGTTAGTAATAACACTGATAGATTCACCGTCAAATACGAAAATTGATTGGAAAGTGCAGAAATATACCCTGGAATCAAAGATGAACACGTCCCAAACTTCATCGAAATCTGGTGCACCATCAGGAATTAATTTTAAAAGGGATGTATACTGCCAATTTTTCTCAAAAAATCCGAAATCACCTTGTGAACCAACATATAGTCTATTAGTCTCAGGGTCAAATTCTAATGAACGTTGCTTCTTTCCATTTCTGTAAGCATGTGTTTCCCATTTGCTGCCATTGTAAGAGAGCACTCCCAAATTATTGGCTACAAACAAATTCATATTTCTATTTTGAGCAAAATCAATATTTTGAATTCCCGCCTGATATTCTTGGGGACCAAAATTTTTAATGGGATATACACCACTATTTTTTTGTGCAGAAGTAATTAACGATACAAGTACAAGAATAAATGAAGTGTAAGAAGTAATTAACTTATAAGTGTTCATGTTCAGGGCGTTGTAGAGTAAATATATTCAAATTTTAATCACTGACGCAGTGTAGAAACAATTTTGTAGTAGTAAGTGTAAATAATTGATGTAGTATTTTTTTAGGAAATAGCGTAAGAATAAAAGTAGTTTGGGTGTTCTGTGCTTAAAACAAACAACTCAAGAAGGTGTTTATCTAAAATCACAGTAAACGTTTGCAAGTAAAAATAAATCGATTGCATACGAAAACAGGTAAGAAGTGAACCAAATAATTTAAAATGAAAAAATTCTACTTAGTCATTTTTTTTCTTTTATCCCTTACCACTGCAAATGCTCAGGCTGATGAAGTAACTGTAGTAAAAAGCAGTGAGGGATTTAAGCTAAAAGTTAATGGAAAAGACTTCATGATTAATGGTATGAACTGGGACTATGTGCCTATAGGAACAAACTATTCATATAGTCTATGGAAACAACCTGATGATGTTATTCAGGCAGCTTTAGATGCAGAGATGTCTCTATTAAAGAACATGGGAGTGAATGCCATTAGAGTATACGTTGGTATACAACCAAAATGGGTGAAGTATATCTATGAAAACTATGGTATCTACACCATGATTAATGATTCATTCGGACGATACGGCTTAACCATTAATGGTACTTGGCTGGCAAACACAGAATATGCAGATGAAAGAGTACGAGATTTACTTCTAAATACTGTAAGAGATTTAACTAACGAATATAAAGACACTCCGGGTCTTCTTTTATATATGTTAGGTAACGAAAATAACTATGGCCTTTCTTGGGGCGGAGCAGAAACCGAAGATATTCCTATTGATAGTGAAAGTTCGACTATACGTAAGAGAGCTCGGGCAATGTACAAATTATTTAATGAAGCAGTTCTAGAAATGAAATCATTAGACCCCTCTCACCCGGTCGCCATTTGTAATGGTGATTTATTATATCTGGATTTAGTAAAAGAAGAGTGTCCAGACATAGATATATATGGTACCAATATGTACCGAGGAGCTTCATTCGGAGATGCTTTTGAACGAGTTAAAAATGAGTTAGGTAAACCAATACTATTTGCTGAATTCGGTGCCGATGCATATAACGCAATAGAAAATCGAGAGGATCAAAAATCTCAGGCCTTTTACATGGTTAATAACTGGAATGATATTTACGCGAATGCTGCGGGCCTAGGAAAAAGTGGCAACTCTATAGGTGGTTTTACCTTTCAATTTAGTGATGGATGGTGGAAAAGAGGCCAAACGAAAGAATTGGATATACATAATACCGAAGCTTCTTGGGCAAACGGTGGCTACACAAGCGATTTTAAGCAAGGAGCAAATAATATGAATGAAGAGTGGTTTGGTATCTGTGCAAAGGGCCAAACAGATGCTCGAGGTTTATATACACTGTACCCACGTGCAGCTTACTATGCTTTGAAAGAAGTACATTCATTTGATCCCTACTACCCCGGACTTACAGGGGAAAGTGTAGAAAGTCATTTCCTGGGAATACAATTAACGAATGCCGTATCTCAAGCAAGAGGTGATAAAGCTGCCTTAAAAGCCGATCAGGGTGGAAAAATAAAACTAAGCACACTTAGAGCAGAATTTAGCACATTCAATACTGGTGGTAAATTAATAACTACCCCTGACGAACCCGATCCAACAAACCCAGTCTTTCCTAGTGAATTAGGGTTCGATCATATGGAATCCTATTTTATCGGTTTCGAAGCAAACCCTGCATCAAATATTAGAGCAGAAGTAACCTTTAACGTTGTGGGTAATGTTGCTGAAAATCCTATTAACGAGTTATTCTATGAAGCGCGTGGCCGTACAGACTTCGTTAACACCCAAAATGGAAATGATCCAGTGCCCACTCAATTAAACCGACTATCCGTTTATCAAGCAGAATATAGCTGGAATCATGAATATTTTAATCTGGAGGGATTCTACAGAACAGGCCATTACCATTGGGGGTATGAAGGTGACTTTTTCGGATTATATCCAGAAGCTAACTACGGACCTAACCTTGATATCTACGGTGGCCTGGCACCACAAGGCGTGGAAGTAGAAGGTAAAAAAATGTTTAAAGGCCTCAAACTGGCGTATGGTAGGGAACTCTGGTGGGGAGCTAACCCGGCACTACTCGTAAAATACACCAAACATATTGATAGATTTAAAGTGACTGGTATCTTCCATGAGGATATTGAAAACCCTGGAGCAGCAGTAACATCTATTGCTGTTCCACAACCAAAGACAAGAAGAGTAACCTTACATGCCGAAACTGAATTCGATAAATTGAAAGTGGAAGTTGGTGGAATCTGGGGTGGGCAACCACTTGTTGGTCGGGAATTTCAATTTGCCAGAGGTGAAGAAGGAAATTACCAGGTATTCGTTGATGAAGTAAGTGCTGACGACACTTGGGGTGGAAAAGTAAAGTTGACATATCAAGGTGGAAGAATAAACTGGTATGCATCCACAGCTGCCATGGGGTTAGTAGCCAATGGTGGAGGAGATTACACACAAACCTTTACTGGCTGGAGGTTAAAAGACAGTGGAAGTGGTAATCAAACCAATGTTTTAACTGGTTTTACTTACGGTATTGGAAAATGGCAAATAGCACCTAATTTCTTATATCAAAAGCCACTTGTAGATCCAATGCCTGGAGATACAGGAGGACCCGGAAGATTAAGAAATATACTGGACGATCCATTTGTAGTAAGAGCAAACAGAGAAACAGTAGCAGGTGAAATTCTTTTCACTTATGACCCTACTCCAGGCTCCTGGATGTATGAATGGGACAATGATAGAGCAGAAGATGCCAAATTAGCAGCAAGTTTCGGTTTTGTGTATAGACACTTGCCAACTTCACAAGATGCTGCTGTTATTTTTCCGGGAACTGGCCGAACACCGAGTGCGGCTGATGGCGCACCACCTGCACTTGACTTATGGGAAGTACATGCACGCATCGTATCCAAACTAAATCCTGAACTGGGGATAATAGGTAATCTCTACGGTGGAAACGGACAGGCAAATGGCCCGGATCCAAGAAGTATAGAGAGATATGGTGGTGAAGTAAGAGTGATATACAAGAAAATGAAATTGATGTCGCATGTTAAAGTGAACGACTGGGGTCCTTTTGACTACCACAGAGATTTTAACTTAACCTTCCCATTACAGTTGATGGCTGACATCTCAACCTCTGCAGGCAAACAAGATTGGTTTATTTTACCAAATACAACTATTGGTGCGCGCTTTACTTGGAGATCATTGAATCAGTATTCCCCAAGATATGCTCCGCTAGCAGCTGATGAATTTGCCACATCCCCTATTATAAGTCCAGTGGGTTTTCCAGATGGCAACGAGTGGGAATTCAGAACATATGTTCACATAAACATCGGACAATAATATCAGAGAAATGAAAAATATAAAATTGATAACAACTTCTAAAATTCTGTTTCTGGCATTATTTGCTTTAACAATTACTGGTTGTGAGAGAGAACCGTCAGAAGATGTGCGGTTTGCTACGTTTGCCAAAACAGGAGATATTTTCACAGACACGTTTGTTGGCCTTGGTTCAAATTTCTATTTCCCTTTTGTTGGAGATGGAGCCAAGCCAGATGTTTTTTCCGTAGATGAAACTGAAGCCTATCAGGGTCAAGCTTCCATTAGAATCGATGTTCCTAATGCCACTGATCCAAGTGGAAATTTCGCAGGTGCGAGCTTCGTTATTGATGGTGCAGGTAGAAACCTTACCGAATTTGATGCCCTAACCTTTTGGGCTAAAGGATCACAAGCAGGAGTTTTGGGTGAAGTTGGATTTGGTCTAGAATATAGAGTTGCAGCATCAAACGTTCGTCTTTCTACCGACTGGCAGCAATATATCATACCTATACCTGACCCCTCCTTTCTCATTGAAGAAAGAAATGTATTTGAATTTTCGGCCGGTGGCATAGACCCTGACGGAGTACCTAACGGTAACGAAGTTGGCTGGACTTTTTGGATTGACGAATTAAGATTCGAAAAACTAGGTACAATTGCACAACCACGCCCATCCATTTTGGAAGGTCAAGATATAGAAACAGAAACTTTTATTGGCGTAACACTAGAACTTGGCCCCTTCGCTGAAACATTTAATTTGGGAACTGGTCAGGATTTAACTGTTAGTGTAGCTCCGCGTTATTTTGATTTTCACTCAAGTGATCCAGAAGTGGCAAGAGTTAATCAACTAGGACAGGTTACAAATCTAAAAAGAGGTAATGCTGTTATCACTGCAGAAATTAACGGTATTGAAGCCTTCGGGTCTATTGCACTAAATGTAGTAGGAAATATTCCTGTACCAGATACACCACCTGCTCGTGATCCAGAAAATGTTGTTTCAATATACAGCGATGCATATGCAAGTGTGAGTGGTTTTCAACCAGCAGTTTTTAATGGTCCAGGTGCCGGTGGCCCTATTGATATTGCTGTAATAGACATTGCAGGTAATCCTGCCTTGGCTTACAGTAATATTGATTTTGTTGGTCTCGGTTGGGATGGTACCGTAGATGTATCGGGTATGTCTTTTCTACACCTTGATATTCAGGTAACACAAGAATTTGACCCCTCAGCTGTATTAGTGGTAGAAATCATCGATTTTGGACCAGATAATACAGATACTGGCTTAGGTGTATCAGACGATACTGCCGGTGGTTTTAATGTACTTGGAAGTGAACTAGAAGAAGGCGCTTGGATAGGTATTGATATACCATTGAATGCATTCACACAGGGAACAGGCGGTGGAGGTGCAGGGTCTCCTAACCTAAGCAATGTGGCAAGAGTAGTTTTCGTGCAAGGTGGAATAACTGATATTTTCGTTGATAATATTTATTTCTACAAAGATTAATACATGATGAATTTGAAAATTGACATGATGAATAAATTAAGTTTAAAATATTTCTTACCCATTCTCCTATTAGGATGCATGGTTGGTTGTGAAGGTGATGAACAAGAGGTAGTTACCCTAAACACACTTGTATTAGCAGAGGAATTTGATACGAACGGAGCTCCAAACCCAGAATTATGGAATTTTGATATTGGAACGGGTGATAATGGATGGGGTAATCAAGAGCTTCAATATTATACAAACAGATCTGAGAATGTTAGAGTTGAAGATGGTGTATTAAAAATAACGGCCATTAAAGAAAATTTCGAAGGATCTGGTTTCACTTCTTCAAGAATACTCACCAAAGACTTATTTGAACAGCAATATGGCCGTTTTGAAGCAAGAATGAAGCTGCCTTGGGGACAAGGCATTTGGCCTGCTTTCTGGATGCTAGGTGCTGATATAGTTATAAATCCATGGCCTGGCGCTGGTGAAATTGACATAATGGAGTTTCGTGGGCAGGATCCTTCCACTGTTTTAGGGTCTGTACATGGACCTGGATACTCCGCTGGTGAGGCGATAACCAAAAGTTATACCTTAACTAACGATCGGTTTGACACCAAATTTCATGTTTTTGGTATTGAATGGGGTCCTAATTACATTAATTTTTATGTAGACGATGTATTGTACAACCAAATTACTCCCGGTGATGTGACAGGAGAATGGGTATTTAATAAACCATTCTATTTACTAATTAACCTGGCTGTTGGTGGAACTTTTGTTGGTTCTCCAAGCGATAATACAGTCTTTCCTCAGACTTTGGAGGTAGACTATGTTAGGGTCTATAGATAATGATTTAAATGAAAAAGCTTCCAATCATGAGAAATATTCTAAATTATTTATTAACAATTCCAGCATTTGCCATTATTATTCTCTTCGCAGGTTGTGGTGACGAAGATGAGAATTTACCTCAGGTAATTGCAGGATTCAATTTTGAACTAAACGAAAATTCAGGAACAGTAACCTTCGAAAATACTTCGGAAAATGCCGATTCGTATCTATGGGATTTTGGTGATGAAACTACCTCAACAGATGAAGAGCCTACCAAAACGTATGGAAATGGCACATATATTGTAAATTTAACTGCCCTGAATTCAGCAGGGGCTTCAAACACTTTTTCAGATACCATTTCTGTTGTTGTAAAAAAGGTTGTTAGCCTTCCCATTACTTTTGATGACACAAGTGTAAATTATGAAGCATATGTATTCAGTGGCGCCTCTTTTGAAGTTGTGGCAAACCCAGATGAATCAGGATCAAATAACAAGAGCACGAATGTAGGTGCCATAATAAATAGTGGTGCCGAGTTTGAAGGTGTATCATTTGATCTAGGAAATAACCTGAACTTAGAAACTGAACGTTCAGTTACCATGAGTTTCTGGTCGGATACTCCAATTGATGTCCTAGCCAAATTAGAAGGTGACGATGTAGACGAGGTAGAGGCTACTGAAAGTCATGGAGGAACAGGCTGGGAAGTCATAACGTTTGATTTTAGTGCTTCTGATAGCTACTCAATTTTTACTCTATTTGCAGATGGCCCAGGCACTACTGCAGGTACATTTTATTTTGATGATGTAATTCAAAGTGCCACTGTAGATACTACGCCTCCTGTTATTACTCTAAATGGTGATGCCACAGTTGCTGTTGTTACAGGTGAAGAATATGTAGAACTAGGAGCAATTGCGATAGATAATATTGATGGTGACATTTCAGGGAACATTATAATAGATAATTCAGCTCTAGATATCAATACTGAAGGGAGTTATGAAGTTACATATAACGTAACAGATGCAGCAGGAAATGCAGCTGATGAGGTAATTAGAACAGTGATTGTTTCAGATGCAGATCTTGTAAAGCCAGTTATTACTTTAAGTGGTGACAATCCATTTAAATTTATTACAGGTGATACATTCAACGACCCAGGAGCTACCGCAGCTGATAATATTGATGGTGATATTACAGGAGACATTGTAGTTTCAGGAAATGTCGATGCAAATACTGCAGGAACCTATACCCTCACCTATAATGTGAGCGATGCTGCTGGTAATGCCGCTGATCCTGTAACAAGAGAGGTAGTTGTTGGTCTTGTAAACGGAGATTTTCAAACTGGTGATGGTACCGGATGGTTTGGAAATGCGTTAGATGTAAGGACTGATGATGGAACTGAATACTATACTTTCGCAAATCCTACCGTTGCTGGAGCACCTTTTGATGTAAACCTAAGTCAAGAGGTAAACTTGGTAATGGGACAAACTTACACTTTATCATTTGAAGCTTCTTCTGATAGAAACAGAACTATTGTTGTTGGTTTGGGACAAAATTTTGGTGATTTTGAAGCTGATACTACCTGGTTAGAAATAAATGATACACCAACTATGTATTCGGTTGAACTTACAACGAACGCAGATGATACTGGAACACCTTTCGGTGGTGATGAAAGTAATAGACTTTTATTTGATATGGGTGCTGATGTTGGTGTTGTAGTAATTGATAAAGTTTCGTTAAGTGCTAGTACGGGTGGCGGCTCCGGAGGCGGAGGTGGTGGCGGTGATCCTGTTGACGGCAATTTAATTGTCAACCCTGGTTTTGAAGATCCTGAAAATGGTATAGCAGATGCACCTGGCGATTGGCTATTTTTTAACAATGGTGGAACAGTAAGTATCGATAATACTGAAAATAATGGCGGTTCTAATTCTGCTAAAATTGAAGTCGTTGGACCTGGTGGTAATCCCGGTATTAAAAAAGAAAGGTTCGGGATAGGAACTGTTCAAGCTGGTGATGTTGTTCAAATTAGTTTTGATCATAAAGGGACATTACAAGGTGATGGCGGTGTATTTGGTGTACTACTCTTTGTAGAACTTGGCGAAGGCGAAGCTGGAGACCCTATAACTGTGGATTTTGGCGCAATGGGCCAAAACCCAACCTTATCTGCAGATTGGACTACCTATACTCAAACATACACAATACCTGGTGGTTCAAATACCAATGGTGGTTTATCACTGCTTATTCAAGGTGTATGCGGGCCGGCCGGCTGTGGAGTAACTGCAAATATCGATAATGTGTCCATCGTTCTTAACCCATAATAAGTATTGATAATAAGGTCGAACAATTACAGTTCGGCCTATTTATAAATTTCATGTAACACTATTTAAACTATCAATTTCTTTGGATCAACAAATCACACAAGTTTTAATAAACAAGGAAACATTTTTTAAGATATCTGATGTAGATCAGCTTAGACCATTTTTTATGAGCATCGTTAGTGACTCCAACCACTGGATGTTTATTGGTAGCAATGGTGGATTAACTGCAGGCAGAAAAAATTCTGAATACGCCCTTTTCCCCTACTACACCGATGATAAAATCATCGAATCAGCTGAAAATACAGGTAGTAAAACAATTATTAGAATAAATACAGAATCTGGTTTAAAAGTATGGGAACCATTCTCTGTCAGATTTTATGCACAATACAAACTGACAAGAAATCTGTATAAAAGCGCCTATGGAAATAAAATACTCTTCGAAGAAGTTAATCAAACCCTGGGGCTAACGTTTCAATACGAATGGAACACGAGTAAAAAATTTGGTTTTGTTAGGAAAAGCAGGCTTCAGAATAATAGTAATTCAAAGGTTCAGGTAGAAGTTATCGATGGAATACAAAACATTATTCCTTTTGGTGTAGGTAGTGCCATTCAGGATGTTCGTAGTAACCTGGTAGATGCTTATAAACGTAGCGAATTAAACACTGAGTCAGGAATTGGAATATTTGCGTTGAGTGCCATTATAGTAGATAGAGCTGAACCAAGTGAAGCATTGAAAGCGAACATTGCTTGGTCGGTGGGTCTCGAAAATTGTACGCATCTCTTATCTTCCAAACAACTCAATAACTTCAGAAAAGGCTCAGACCTTATTGAGGAAACGGATGTAAAAGCTGAAAAAGGTGCATACTTAATTTCAGCTTCTATTGAACTACAGCCTAATGCTGATAAAAACTGGCTAATAGTTGCCAATGTTAATAACACAATCAGTGCTATAGTAGCGTTAAACGAACAATTAAAAAATAGCCAACAACTTTTAACGGAATTAGAAAAAGATATTGAGGCTGGCACAAATAAACTAATTCAATTAAACGCATCATCAGACGCACTACAAATTACAAAAGATGGATTAAGAGATGCGCGGCATTTCTCCAATACACTCTTTAATATTATGCGTGGTGGTATTTTTGACGATGACTACAGAATTGACAAAGATGACTTTTGCCAGTATATCAAAAAGGCTAACAAAGAGGTATTTAAAAACAATCAAAAGTACCTTGAGTCACTTGAAGAGACTATCTCTCTGGATTTTATTAAAAAGCTTGAAAAGCAAACGGATGATTCTGATTTAAAGCGACTGAGTTTGGAGTATTTGCCATTAAAGTTTAGTCGTAGGCATGGTGACCCGAGCCGTCCTTGGAACCAATTCTCAATCAACACTCACAATGAAGACGGTTCTAAAATTTTGGATTATGAAGGCAATTGGCGTGACATATTTCAGAATTGGGAAGCTCTTGCTCACTCCTATCCGGAGTTCATTGATGGTATGATCTTCAGATTCCTGAATGCCTCAACGTTTGACGGGTACAATCCCTACAGAATCACGAAGGATGGTATTGACTGGGAGAAAATTGAGCCGGATGATCCATGGTCATATATCGGCTATTGGGGCGATCATCAAATCATATACTTATTAAAGTTTCTTGAGATTAGCGAAAATCACTATCCAGGTAATCTCAATAAATATTTCAATGATGAAATATTCGTTTACGCTAATGTTCCCTATAGAATAAAAAGCTATGACCAGATACTAGCCAACCCTAAAGACACGATTGATTTTGATGAACAAGCGGATCATGAAATTGAAAAGCGTCATGATAAAATTGGTGCAGATAGTTCATTATTACTCAATCAATCCGGAGCAATACATAAAGTAAATCTGATTGAAAAACTTCTGGCATCGGTTCTAGCGAAAATATCCAATTTTATTCCTGAAGGCGGTATTTGGATGAACACTCAGCGCCCGGAATGGAATGATGCAAACAATGCACTAGTTGGAAATGGGGTGTCAATGGTAACGCTCTATTACTTGTATCGCTTTTTAAAATTTTTAAACAACCTGTTGCCTAGTGAATCTAATTCAGTAAAAATTTCCAGCGAATTAGTTACATGTTTCAAAGGTATACAGCAAGGCCTTATGGACCATGAGAAGTTATTAAAAGGAAATTTTGACGATGTAAACCGTAAGAAAGTTACTGATAGTTTAGGACGTGCAGCAAGTGATTTCAGAGGTAATATCTACAATAGCTCTTTTTCAGGATCCAAATCTGAATTAACAGTAGAAGAATTAAAAACCTTTGTTTCTACGGCTCTTAAATACTTAGAACATACTATAAAAGCCAACAAAAGAGATGATAACATGTATCACGCCTACAATATCATGTCTGTCAAGGCCAATGGTATTTCCATAGAATATTTAGATGAAATGCTGGAAGGCCAAGTGGCAGTGCTTAGTAGTAAATATCTTAATCCAAATCAGGCATTAGAAGTGCTCGATGCGCTGAAGTCAAGTGCGTTATTTAGACCAGACCAGTACAGCTATTTGTTATATCCTAACAAAAATCTACCTGGATTTTTAGAAAAAAATAATATTCCACAAGCTGCGGTTGAAAAATCTGAGTTACTAAATAAACTCATTTCAGAAGGAAACACTCGAATTATAGAGCAAGATGTTAAAGGGCAGTTCCATTTTAATGGCAATTTCAAAAATGCGAATGATTTAAAGACTGCCTTAGAACAAATGCAGGAGACGGATTTTGCAAATCTTGTAAAAAAAGATGGTGAGTTCGTTTTAGAGGTGTTTGAAGAAGTATTTAATCATAAAGAATTTACAGGCCGTTCAGGTACATTTTTTGGCTATGAAGGGCTAGGCTCCATTTATTGGCATATGGTTTCCAAACTTTCATTGGCTACTCAAGAATGTTGTTTGGAGGCAATAGAATTGGAAGAAACTGCCGAAACGATAGGTAGGTTGCTGGAACACTATTATGAAATTAATGAAGGTATTGGAGTGCATAAATCTCCTGAATTGTATGGCGCATTTCCTACTGACCCTTATTCGCACACCCCGATGGGAAAAGGTGCGCAGCAACCAGGTATGACTGGGCAAGTAAAAGAAGACATCCTAAGCAGATTTGGGGAATTAGGAATAAAAATTAGCCAGGGGAAAATAAGTTTTGAACCTGTTATGCTTAGGAAAAATGAGTTTCTCACGCAAGAGAAAATGTTTGAGTATTATGATTTGAATTCAAATCTCAACGCTATTCCTATTCCAAAAAATGCACTTGCTTTTACCTATTGTCAAATTCCAATCGTCTACAAAATTAGTGATGCCAATCAAATTAAAATATATGCTGATAATGGCCCCGCAACAATTAATGGGTTGACACTGGATAAGGCAATGAGTCATGAAATTTTTAAGAGAAGTGGCACAATCAATAAAGTCGAAGTAGCAATTGAAGAATCAATATTAAAGTAATGAAGTATCTCAACAGCTACGGACTCATAATATTTATGCTCATAGCTGTTTATAATGCTTGTAATAATATGACCCAAGGTATCTCAGAAGACGAAATCATAGAACAAAAGGCCGATTCTCTAATCGCAAAGATGTCTTTAGAAGAAAAGATAGGCCAGATGACAATGGTGCGTCATTTTGATGAAAATATTGCGAATAAACATTTAGGTGCTATTATTCATACCGAAGGTCCCCTACCTGGTGAGACAGCCTTAGAGTGGCAAAATAAATTTGAAGAATTTCAAAAAAAGGCTTTATCACAAACTCATGCAATCCCTCTTTTTTTTGGTGTTGATGCCGTTCATGGCCAAAATACGTTTGAGGGAGCCACAATTTTTCCTCACAACATTGGATTTGGTGCATCTGGAAATATTGATTTAGTGAAGAAAGCAGCAGAAATTACTGCCATAGAATCGAGGGCCACTGGTTTCCACTGGGTGTTCTCACCATGTATTGCAATACCTTATAATGAGAAATGGGGTCGTGTGTATGAAGCGTTTTCTGAAAGCACAGAGGTAACAACACAGATGGCCAGAGCTTCCGTTGAAGGCCACCAGGGCAGCTTAACAGAACCTACATCCGTAATGGCAACGGCAAAGCATTTTATTGGAGATGGCGCTACAGATTATGGTATTGAAGGCGCTGAAACCACATTAGATTTAAAAGAAGTAATGGAACGATTGCTTCCTCCCTACCGGGCAGCAATTGAAGCTGGTGTAGGTGCTGTGATGACTTCATTCAATACTATTCAAAACATATCTATGCATGCCCACAAGACTCTAATAACAGATACGCTAAAGAATTCTATGGGCTTTGAAGGTATCGTTGTTACCGACTGGAAAGGCTACTCGCGCTTTGGTGAGCATAACATAATAAATGCAGGAATAGACATGGTTATGGCCGTTGATGGTGACTTGGATGACTTTCAGCAAGGCTTAAAAAAGGCAGTACAAGATAGTTTAGTTGCTGAATCAAGAATAAATGATGCCGTAAGAAGAATCCTAAAGATGAAGTTTAAGATGGGCTTATTCAAAGACCCATATCCCAGCTCGCAATTAATAGGGTCGATAGGCTCTGAAAAACATCGTGAAGTTGCCAAGCAAGCTGTACGAGAATCGTTGGTCCTTCTAAAGAATCATAACAATATACTTCCTCTTAAACCAGAACAGAAGATTATTGTAGTGGGAGAATTTGCCGATAATTCAGGCCTTCAATCTGGTGGTTGGACAATTCATTGGCAAGGAACTGAAGAAAGTTATAAGGGAGCTACTACTATATTAGATGGGTTTAAAGAAATGGCTTCTGACAATATTATTTATGATAAGCAAGGATTGGGCAAGTACGATGGAGATGTGGCTGTAATTGTAGTGGGTGAGAAACCTTATGCGGAATTCTTTGGAGATGTTGGCGGTGAAATGGATATGTTTCAACTCACCTTAACAGAACAACACAAAAGCTATATTGATACCTATCATAACAAAGGAATTCCTGTGGTAGTGGTATTAATCTCTGGAAGACCATTGATTGTTACTGATGAAATAGAAAAGTCTAATGCATTTGTAGCCGCTTGGCTACCAGGTTCTGAAGGTGATGGTATTGCAGAAGTTTTATTTGGAAAACATGACTTCAAAGGAAAGTTACCCCACTCCTGGCCCAAATCTATCGATGATTTTAACGGTAAGTATGGTCCTAATTTTTGGGATAAAAGCATTGAACCATTGTACTCATTTGGTTACGGATTAAACTATAATGAAGCATTATGATGAAACCATTATTAATACAAGAGTTATGAATTGCGCAGTTAAGATAATATTCATTACTACTTTGGTAGCATGTATGTTGTCATGCACAAATACAAAAAAGGATCAGTCAAATAATAAAGAAACAGAAAACAAACCAGTGACAGCAAAAGATATATTAGGCAAACCAGATTATCTGGCCATATCGTACGGAGGTTATAGAACAAAAACCAGAGAAGATCAGCCAACGGTTCAACAGCTAAAGGATGATTTAAAGATTCTCTCAGCCATGGGCATTAAAATTCTTAGGACTTATAATGTTCAATTACCACATGCAGGCAATGTACTGAAAGCTATTACTGAGCTTAAACAAGAGCAGGAAGGATTTGAAATGTATGTGATGCTCGGTGCTTGGATCGATTGTAAAAATGCATGGACAGAGTTACCACCAGATCATAACATTGAAAGTGAGCAAAACGAAGGTGAAATTGAACGCGCAGTAAAATTAGTAAATACTTACCCAGATATAGTAAAGGTGTTGGCCATAGGCAACGAGGCTATGGTTAAATGGGCAGAAAGCTATTACGTACAGCCTGGCGTTATTTTAAAATGGGTTAGGCACGTTCAAAACCTGAAAAGTACTGGACAGCTACCAGAAGATTTGTGGATTACAAGTTCGGATGATTTTTCATCCTGGGGCGGTGGTGATCCTATATATCATACAGCAGATTTGAATTCACTGATACAAGAAGTGGATTACATTTCCATGCACACCTACCCTTATCATAACACGCATTACAATCCTGAATTCTGGCGAGTGCCTGAAGAAGAGCAGTCTTTGGGTGAAGTAGAGAAAATTAATGCAGCCATGAAAAGATCGCTACAATTTGCCCAAAATCAATACGACTCAGTAGTATCCTACATGAAGAGTATAGGAGTCGATAAACCGGTACATATTGGAGAAACCGGTTGGGCTACCGTCTCAAATGGGCATTATGGTTCAAAAGGTTCAATGGCCACTGACGAATACAAACAAGGACTGTATTATAATCAAATACGCGAGTGGACAAATAAAGCTGGAATTTCTTGTTTTTACTTCGAGGCATTTAATGAGCCATGGAAAGATGCACACAATCCTAAAGGTTCTGAAAACCATTTTGGACTCTTTACTAAATCGGGGCATGCTAAATATGCTCTATGGCCGCACGTAGATTCGGGGATATTCAACGGTCTTACCAGAGACGGTAAGAAAATTAAAAAAACGTATGGTGGTAATATCGATTCACTGATGAATCATGTTCACACTCCACCATTAAAAAATGTAGAAATGAGTCATTAACCAATGAGATATGAAATACATAACATATTGATTATCTGTTTTTTAACAACATTCATATCATGTAATAATGATGAAAAAGAACCTATGAATATTGACGTTTTTGAAACGAGTGCTTCTGGAAATAAATTAACCTTACTTAGCGAATTTGAAAAGGCTGAAAGTACCGTTGAAATTGTTCTGAACCCAGAAGCCCAATTTCAGAAAATAACCGGATTTGGGGGTTCATTTACTGAAGCAACGGCATATCTACTCAATAAACTCAGCGAAGAAAAGCGCAACGAAGTGCTCGAGGCATATTTTGGTGAATCAGGAGCAAAATATTCTTTGACCAGAACGCATATCAATTCGTGTGATTTTTCATTGTCTAATTACTCCTATGCTCCTATCGCTGACGATATGGAATTAGATAGTTTTTCAATTGCACAGGATAAAGATGACATAATACCCATAATAAAAGCAGCACAGAAGAAATCGAAAGAGGGTTTTAAAATAATTTCTTCGCCATGGACAGCCCCACCTTGGATGAAGGATAATAACAGCTGGGTTGGTGGTAAGTTATTACCCAAATATAACGACACCTGGGCACTCTTCTTTTCTAAATACATTTCAGCGTATGCTAATGAGGGCATCAATATCTGGGGGATAACCGTAGAAAACGAGCCTTTAGGAAATGGAAACAATTGGGAGAGTATGCACTTTACACCTCATGAGATGACTGACTTTGTTCAAAACCATTTAGGCCCAACACTTGAACAAAATAGTCAATCAAACATAAAGATACTCGGCTACGACCAGAATCGTGAGCACTTGAAAGAATGGGTTGATGCTATGTACAGTGACTCCATTAAATCAAATTACTTTGATGGTACAGCTATACATTGGTACGCCAGCACATTTGAAGTGTTTCCGGATGAGTTGCAATATGCACATCAAAAAGCTCCAAATAAACATTTAATACAAACCGAAGCCTGTGTTGATGCGGAAGTTCCTAAGTGGAAAGATGATGCATGGTACTGGTCGAAAGAAGCCACAGATTGGGGTTGGGATTGGGCACCTGAGTCAGAAAAAAAGATGCACCCTAAATATGTGCCTGTTTATAGGTACGCTAGAGACATTATTGGCTGCCTTAATAATTGGGTAGATGGTTGGGTAGATTGGAATATGGTGTTGAACAAGCAAGGAGGCCCAAATTGGTTTAAAAACTGGTGTGTAGCCCCTGTTCTAGCAGATCCGGAAAATGATGAGGTATATTATACCCCACTCTATTACACCATGTCACATTTTAGCCGGTTTATCAGACCAGATGCAGTACGTATTGGCTTGAACCTCTCAACTGATGAATTGCTGGCCACAGCAGTGCATAACCCCGATGGCACAATAGCTTTAGTGGTGTTGAATCAGGAAAACCAACCAAGAAATATGAAAATTAAATTGAAAGGTCTTGAAAGAGACTTAACCATTAGTGCTAAGGCATTACAAACCATTATAATTTCACCCAAAATCGAATAAACCATGGCTATATACCAAAATAAAGTGCCTTTTGGGCAAAAAGTTGCATTTGGGGTTGGAATGTTAGCCAATCAAATGTTTCCAGCTGTACTGGGCATATTTATGGTAGTTCTCGTTCAAGACCTTGGTTTTCCAGGCTGGATGTGGGGAGTAATCTATTTTTTCCCTCGTGTATTTGATTCAATTACTGACCCAATTATGGGATTCATATCCGATAATACAAGATCTAAATGGGGCCGTAGAAGGCAATATGTATTTTTCGGGGCCATTCTTATGGGCTTGGCATTTATAGTCATGTGGCAACTGTATCGTGAAGATGGCATTAATTACAACTTCACTTACTTCTTACTATGGTCATTCGTATTTTATTTAGGGCTTACAATATTTAGTGTTCCCTATGTGGCTATGGGCTATGAAATGAGTAATGACTTTCATGAGCGCACCAACATTATGGCCGTAGCCCAATGGATTGGTCAGTGGGCATGGGTTATTGCACCTTGGTTTTGGGTGGTTATGTACGACCCTGACTGGTTTCCAACAGCAGAGGTGGCAACGAGGCAACTAGCCATCTGGGTTGGTATTGTATGTACTTTATTTGCGCTTGTACCTGCCATTTTTATTAAAAGCGAATCAACGTTAGATCAGAACTATGCACCACTCAATTTAAGAACAGTTGGCAGGAGCCTTAAGGAAATACTTAAAGGATTTAAAGAGGCTTTTGCTTCGCCTCCATTTAGAAAATTATGTATTGCTACGTTCTTCATATTTAACGCCTTTAATACCATTGCTGCCTTTTCGTTTTTCATTGTTGTTTATTATTTATTCAATGGTGACGCGCCAGCAGCAGGCATTTGGCCCACCCTCTTCGGAAGTTTAGGTGCTTTGGTAACAACCTTTCTGGTAATTCCTATTGTAGCACGTATGTCCAAAATTATGGGCAAGAAAAATGCCTTTATATGGTCTCAGGGTATATCAATAGTCGGCTATATTTTATTATGGTTTTTATTTATTCCAGGTAAGCCTTACATGTTCATATTTGCCTTACCATTCTTTTCTTTTGGTATCGGTAGCTTATTCACTTTAATGATGTCTATGACATCAGATGTGATTGATCTAGATGAATTAAATACTGGCAAAAGACGTGAAGGCGTGTTTGGTGCAATCTATTGGTGGATGGTGAAATTTGGTTTTGCCATTGCCGGAGGTTTAAGCGGACTTATACTTAGCGTAGTAGGCTTTGATGCCGCAGCCAATGTGCAAACGGAAGAAACGTTGATTGGCCTACGGGCATTTTATTCAGGAGTACCTATTTTGGGGACACTTATCGCCATGTATGTTATGCGCGATTATGATGTAACTGAAGATCGCGCCAATGAAATACGTGCAGAATTAGATAGACGAAATGAGCAGCCTTCGTCTAGTTCTTCATTCCAGCAACTGGATAAATTAAGAACTCTACTCAAAAAAGATATTGCCATTGACACTTCGGTTCTTACCAATTTTGAGAAATTACCTGAAGAACAAATTCATTCATTGTTTGCAGCATCATTACAGGCCGGCATGCATGGCATCTGTTTTAGCCCCTACCTGGAACACCAAAATATTGGTGATGTACTTTCAGAAGATCAAATACGCAAAAGAATGGCTGTAATAAAGCCTCATACTAAATGGGTGCGTTCATTCTCTTGTACCGATGGAAATGAATTGATACCTCAAGTGGCTAAAGATAATGGACTAAAAACACTTGTAGGTGCGTGGATAGGTAAAGACAAAGCCAAAAATGAATTAGAGATTGAAAACTTAATTAAACTCGCTAAAGCAGGTTGTGTTGATATTGCGGCTGTAGGTAATGAAGTACTTTTGAGAAAAGATGTTTCGAAAGAAGAACTGCTGCAGTACATCAAAAGAGTAAAAGACGCCATCCCTAACATTACCATAGGTTGTGTTGATACATATTACCAGTTTTTGGTAAATCCTGAATTGGTAGAAACCAGTGATGTCATTTTAGCGAACTGCTACCCTTTCTGGGAAGGATGTTCCATTGAAGAATCGTCTGCATATTTACAAAAAATGTATGGTCTAATTAAGGATACGGCTCAAGGTAAACCTATCATGATAGCAGAAACAGGCTGGCCTAGTAGAGGAACAACGAATAGCAAAGCCAACCCATCGCCAGAAAATGCTATGAAGTACTTTATAGACATTAATAATTGGAGCCAAAAACATAATATTGGTTTGTTTTACTTCTCATCGTTTGATGAATCGTGGAAAATTCGTCAGGAAGGTAATGTGGGGCAAAGCTGGGGTATTTGGGATAAAAACGAACAATTAAAATACGGTAAAAAAGTTCTATCATAATATTAAAGAATATGTCATTTAAAGAAGAACGTTTAAGTGCACTCACCGGAATAAACTTTGACAGTTTATCAGATGATGATATACTAAAAATATATAGAAAGCACTTGGCAAATGGAATGCATGGCATTTGCATAAGTCCATATGTAGAAGGACAAAAACCCGGTGATCAGCTCAGCGAAGAACAGATTCACAGAAGAATCAAAATTTTAAAGCCATTCACTAAATGGATACGATCATTTTCATGCACCGAAGGTAACGAGCACATACCACGAATAGCTAAGGAATATGGTCTAAAAACACTAGTGGGTGCATGGTTGGGCAATGATCCTGAAATCAACAAAAGAGAAATTGAAGGCCTGATTAAAGCAACCAAAGATGGTTATGTAGATATTGCCGCTGTGGGTAATGAGGTGATGTATCGTGAGGATCTTTCTGAACAAGAGCTTTTGGACTTCATCTATCAGGTAAAAGAAGCTATTCCCGGAACACCAGTAGGCTATGTAGATGCTTATTATGAATTCGAACACAGACCAAAAATCACCGAAGCTTGCGATGTAATACTGGCCAATTGCTATCCGTACTGGGAAGGCTGCCATTGCGATTATTCTTTGCTCTATATGAAGGATATGTATAATAAGGCACTTAGAGCCGGTAATGGTAAAAAAGTGATTATTACAGAAACGGGTTGGCCAAGTCAGGGAAGCAGTCTTCATGGAGCCGTTCCATCTGCAGAAAACTTTATGAAGTATTTTATTAATGCCCAGAAATGGTCTAAAGAAGATAAAATTGAGATGTTCTATTTTTCTTCATTTGATGAATCATGGAAGGTAGGCTCAGAGGGTGATGTGGGTGCTTATTGGGGTATCTGGACGAAAGATGAGGAATTGAAATACTAATTGGTAAGTTTACCAGCTATAAAACCGGTGGTCCAGGCTGCCTGAAAGTTAAAACCACCGGTAACTCCATCAATATTCATCACTTCACCGGCAAAATAGAGATTAGGAACCTCCTTACTTTGCATGGTTTTAACATCGATTCCGGAAAGAGCAACACCCCCGCAGGTCACAAACTCCTCCTTAAATGTTGTTTTCCCTTTCACCTCGTACACATCATTCAACAATATATTTATTAACCTATTGAGTCCTTTACTGCCTAATTCACCCCATGTAATGTCTTCTCTTAAGTCTATTTTTTTTAATAAAAACTCCCATAAACGAGAAGGTATACCTTCAATGGCTCTATTCAACATCTTTTTCTTAGGCGAGTCATTTTTTATAGCATCAACTTGACTCCTTAACTCAGCCTCAGAATTTTCATTGAGCCAGTTTACCTGAATTTTAAAATCATAGTTAAGATCAGCTAATATTCTTGCCCCCCATGCTGATGTTTTTAGAATTGCTGGCCCACTCATTCCCCAATGTGTGATTAGCAAGGGGCCCTCCTGTTTCAACTTCGTTCCCTGAACCTTTACAGAGACTTTAGGCACTGCCAATCCCATTAAAGACTTGATAGCTTCATTAGGCATGTTGAAAGTAAATAGCGAAGGTACTGGAGTTTCTACCTCAATGCCCATCTCAACTAACCAATCCATACCCGATAGTTTCGGAGATCCACCAGAGCAAATAATTACCTTATTAAAACTTAATTCTTCATCCTCAAAGACTAACTCAATGCTCGAATTATTGGGCACAAGTTTTAGAATTGGTCGGTTCTTAATAATTGATACTCGAAGTCTTCTGGCCTCATTTAATAAGCAATCTATAATGGTCTGAGAATCATCCGTAACAGGAAACATCCTACCATCACCTTCAGTCTTTAGTCGTACACCTCTGTTTTCAAACCAATCAATGGTATCATTAACAGCAAATTGAGAAAAGGCCTTTTTCAGAAATTTTTCACCTCTTGGGTAGTGCTTGGCCAGCTGACTGATTTGTCTACAGTCATGCGTAACATTGCATCTGCCGCCACCTGAAACTTTTACCTTAGCAAGTAGCTTAGATGATTTCTCGAATATGGTCACGTTGGCATCAGAGTAATGCTGTTTCACTGATAAAGCGGCAAAAAAGCCCGCTGCTCCACCTCCAATAATTGCTACTTCCATATTCAATCTTCCAAATCTACAGTTTGTTTACAAATGGCAAGGAATTATAGTACCTTTGCGGCCAATTTAAATTACAAAGCATGCTTTCAGCACAAAATCTTTCATTACAGTTCGGTAAAAGAGTATTATTTGACGAGGTGAACATCAATTTCACAGGTGGCAATTGCTACGGTGTGATTGGTGCAAATGGAGCAGGTAAATCTACTTTTCTCAAAATATTGTCTGGTGATATTGACCCAACAAGTGGCCAGGTGAATATTGAGCCGGGTAAAAGAATGGCTGTGCTTAAGCAAAATCACTTTGAATTTGATGAGCTTACCGTGCTTAATACTGTATTGATGGGTCATTCTAAGCTTTGGGAGATCATGCAGGAAAAGGATGCTATCTATATGAAGCCAGACTTCTCTGATGAAGATGGTGTAAAGGCATCTGAACTGGAAGCAGAGTTTGCAGAAATGGACGGTTGGAATGCAGAATCTGATGCGGCAGCTTTATTAAGCGGATTAGGAATTCATGAATCTGAACATTACTCATTAATGAAAGATTTAAGCGGTAACCAAAAAGTGAGAGTGCTTTTAGCTCAAGCTTTATTTGGTAACCCTGACATATTAATTCTGGATGAGCCTACCAACGACCTTGATATTCATACCATCAGCTGGTTGGAAGACTTTCTTTTAGATTTTAAGAATACTGTAATAGTTGTATCCCACGACAGGCACTTTTTAGATACGGTTTGTACCAATATTGTGGACATTGATTTTTCACAGATTAGACTTTATACAGGTAACTATACATTCTGGTATGAGTCAAGTCAATTAGTATTGCAGCAACGATCTGCTGCAAATAAGAAGGCTGAAGAAAAGAAAAAGGAACTTCAGGAGTTCATTGCCAGATTTAGTGCTAACGCTTCTAAATCAAAGCAGGCAACAAGCAGAAGAAAGCTATTGGATAAAATTAACATTGATGAAATTCAGGCTTCTACAAGAAAATATCCTGCAATCATATTCAGTCAGAACAGAGAAGCCGGTGATCAAATATTAGAAGTTAAAGGTCTCACTAAGACTACTGAAGGAAAGACATTATTTAAGAATTTGGATTTCTTTGTTAATAAGGGTGACAAGATTGCCTTCTTAAGCAAAGACAGTTTGGCTACAACGTCATTATTTCAAATATTAGCAGGCGAGCTTAAAGCAGATTCTGGTGAGTACAAGTTTGGTCAGACTATTACAACTGCCTACTTGCCAAACGAAAATGAGAAGTACTTTAAGTCAAACGATAACCTAATCGATTGGCTGAGACAGTACAGTGATGGTGAAAAAGATGAGGTCTATATACGTGGATTCTTAGGTAAGATGCTTTTCAGTGGTGAAGAGGTATTTAAAAAATGCAATGTACTTTCCGGAGGTGAAAAAGTGCGGTGCATGGTATCCAAAATGATGCTTAAGGGTGGGAACTTATTGATATTAGATGAGCCAACCAACCATTTAGATTTGGAGTCAATCCAAGCATTTAACAATGCATTGAAAGATTTTCCAGGTACTGTTCTATTCACTTCACATGACCATGCCTTTACACAAACTGTGGCCAATAGAATTATTGAAATAACTCCTAATGGGCACTTAGATAAGCTTTGTACATACGATGAATATGTGGAAGATGAAAGGTACATTCAACAACGAGAAGAGTTGTATGCGTAATTAATTACCTATCATTCCTTCCCATCGACAGAATCTTGTTTTACATTTTCATCTGCCGTTGTAACAGTTGAGGCAAAATACTTTCAGGAATAGGTACTATTGCAACTAAATTGGCTCTATTTGATCATCTCTATCAGGATGAATGAATATTCTATTTAATTCAACAATTCATTTAGGACTTACAACGAATAGTTTATTCAGAGAATATTATGATAATATGTTGCACATTCATATTGAAACGTGTTAATTCAATATACTAATCATCTAAGTATATAATAAAATGAAAGCATCTTACGATAAACTATTTAAAGGCAATGAGGAGTGGATAAAACAAAAGTTAAAGCTTGACCCAACTTATTTTACCGAATTAGCTAAGGGTCAAAAACCAGAATTTCTGTGGATAGGATGTTCAGACAGTAGAGTTCCGGAAAGTGAAATTACCGGAACTGGGCCAGGAGAAATTTTCGTTCATAGAAATATTGCGAATCAGGTAATTCATTCAGATACGAACATGTTGAGTGTCCTACAATACGCTATTGAATATTTGCATGTGAAGCATGTTATTGTCTGTGGGCATTATGGTTGCGGGGGTGTAATGGCAGCAATGGACAACCAATATGTTGGATTAGTAGGCCGCTGGCTAGCCTATGTCAAAGATATTTTTCAAGATCACCAAGAGGAACTGAATAGCTTAGCAAATGATGAAGAAAGAATGAAGCGTATGGTTGAACTGAATGTTACGACACAAGTTCACAATCTGGCCAAAACTTCATTTGTTCAAAAAGCATGGAAAACCCGTGAATTGGAGATTCATGGTTGGGTTTATTCATTGAGTGATGGTAAGATTATTGATTTGGATATAAAATATACGAATATCAATCAATTAGAGCCTATTTATCGATTCTCTGGAATTTAAAACATAAACCTTTATTAATGTTTTGTATAAAAAACATTAATAAAAATATATAAAATAATCTGCTGATCTTTGGGACATAATTAAAAACAAAAAATTATGGATCAGTTTGATTTAATTAAAGGTGTATTTGAACCGGAAGAAGCTAAAGAAATATTACTTTACCTGATTGATGGTAAAATTCAATTTCACCAGAACCGTATATTTAGCGATAAAATTCGCTTTGGTACTGAAAATAAAGCTTCTGTGGCTAGAATCGCTGAATTGGAAAATACAAGAGAGCAAATATTAAAGCTCATCGCTGAAGATAATCTACTAATACATTCTCAAATAAATATCGAGAAAATAGCGAAACAAGAAGTAGCCTGATCATATAAGGATCAGGCCTTTTTTGTTATTATCTAGATCGTCTGATACTAGAACAAGAGCCAATAATATTATCAAATTTGTACCAAAAGGCCCTTTTTGATAATCTTTAAACCTGTGATATGTATGTTGAAGGTCACAGATATAGTGGAACATGACGAATTGGATACTTAAAAGTCGTCATTCAAGTCTTCAATCGGAATCTTCCTCTTTTACCAACTCTCTGGCTTTTGTAACTGCCGAAGCGATAATGCCAGCAGGAATTGCCACAATTCCCAACCCTAACATTAATATAAAGAAGGTGAATATTTTTCCACCAGCAGTAATTGGGTAAGCATCGCCATAACCCACAGTGGTTAATGTAGCTACACCCCACCACAATGAATCTAAAATAGAGCTGAATTTTAAAGGCTGTGTAGCATTTTCAAAATAATAGATACCAACCGCAGCCAAATAAAGTAAAATACACGTCAATGTAAAGAAAAGCGTCAGTTCTTGCTTTGCAATTTTCAAGGCAATATGCATTCTTTGGATTGTCTTGCTATACCTGAAAAACTTGAAAAGTCTTAATAACCTTAAAGCACGAATGGATCTTAAATCTAGCCCTGTAGATATATAAAACGGCAATATTGCCAACAAGTCAATTAAACCATAAAAGCTTAAAATAAAACGAAGTTTATTAGGTTCTAGCCATATTCTCAGAAAGTACTCTATCGTAAATAATATGACAGTAAAAACCTCAATAGTATTAAGAATGGAATAGAACTTTGGTGGGTAATTCGGTAAGGTTTCGAAAGAGAATGATAATAATGAAATGAATATCAAAAATTGTATTGATAGATCAAAAACCTTACCCCAAAAGGTATTATGCTCTAATACTATATTACTTAGCCTCTCTTTCATTCGAACGAAAATAACTATTTAACAACAAAAAACCCCTGGCGAAATCGCCAGGGGTTTTGCATTTGTAATCAGATATAAATTAAGCTAACTTAACGTTAACTGCATTCAAACCTTTTCTACCTTCTTGAAGATCAAATGTTACTGTATCGTTTTCACGAACTTCGTCTACTAGACCTGATACGTGTACGAAATACTCTTGATTGTCTTCTGAATCTTTAACAAATCCGTAACCTTTTGAATCATTAAAGAATTTTACTGTTCCTTCTTTCATTATAAATAATTGTAATTAAAGCCACTAAGCTAGATAAAATATATTCATTTATCGCATGGGGCTAATTTTATTTTTTAATTAACTACCTCCATAACCACTTCATAATTTAGTAACACAAGGGTATTATCTCCTCCTCTTTGATGGTTTGCCGTGTTTGGAAATCCTTCGTTTGCTTCTATCTTTTCTACCGCCTCTTCCTTGAGATTTTTGTCCAACTTCCTTATTTACCCTAAGCTTTCTATTATCCACATATAAATCACTAAATGCAGGTCCTACCAAGTGAGACGATTCTTTCTCAATCTCGAAATAAGACTTTTTATCATCAATGTTGATTTTACCTAGTGCCGATTTGCTTATGCCTACGGTTTCAGAAACAAAATCAACTAATTCTTTCTCATTCACCCCATCAATTAACCCTACATTGATAAAGTATTTATCATGTGTAGCGCTATGCCTTGAGTGCGTTGGAGTATCTTCCAGTGTTTGATTTTCGTCAAAAGCAGACTTTTTATTCAGCCCTAGTTCATTTAATTCCCAGGTAATTAGCTTGTCGATTAAATCCTCCTTAGTAAGCCCATTGAACTTCTCCCTAACATCATTCACATGCTCGGCAATCATGTCGTGATCGGCCTCGGTAGAAATAATTGTATCTGCCCATGTCATTAAACGTTTGTTTTCTACATGTTCAGCTTTAGGCAGTACATACTGGCTAAAATTCAGATTCAATTTCTTTTGTATAAAGCTAACTTTACGCTGCTCTGCACTTGTAATTAATGCCAGCGATATACCCTTTTTACCTGCCCTACCTGTTCTTCCACTTCTATGGGTATAATACTCCAGATCATCCGGCATAGAGTAATGTATCACATGCGTTAAATCATTTACATCAATTCCTCTGGCAGCTACGTCAGTAGCAATCAAAAACTCTAAGGAATGGTTTTTAAATCGCTTCATCACCTGATCACGCTGATTCTGTGATAAATCACCATGGATAGCATCTACAGGTAATCCTTTTTTCTGTAATTCTTCTGCCAGTTGTTGTGTTTCGCGCTTGGTTCTACAGAAAACGATCCCACGCATATCAGGCTCAAGCTCAATAATGCGTTTCATAATCTCTACCTTATCCTTGGCTTTAGCAATAAAGTATTTATGATCAATATTCTGGTTAACTACATTTGCCGCATCAATTTTCACCTCACTTGGGTTATCCATGTATTTCTTTACAATGGATTTAATTTCCGGTGCCATAGTAGCTGAAAATAGCCATGTTGATTTCTGGCCTTCGGTATAAGACAAAATATGATCTATATCTTCTCTAAAGCCCATATTCAGCATCTCATCAGCTTCGTCAAAAACCACATGCTTTATGCCAGAAAGGTCAATCGATTTTCTGTTAATTAAGTCTAAGAGCCTACCTGGTGTAGCTATAATTATATGTGGAGTATTTTTTAGTGCCTTCATTTGGGGCACTATAGATGCACCACCATAAACCACTTGAACACGCAGACCTTTCATATACTTGGAAAATGCCTGGAACTGCTGCGCAATTTGCTGACCCAACTCACGTGTTGGTGCCAATACAAGCGCCTGTGTTCTCTTTAAATCTGGATCCACTGCATCAAGCAATGGTAAACCAAAAGCGGCTGTTTTACCTGTTCCTGTCTGAGCCAGACCTAAAAAATCTCTTTCTTTTTCTTTTAGTAAAATTGGAATTGCCTTTTGTTGAATTTCTGTCGGTTGGTCGATATTCAACTCGGGAAGAACTTTAAGCAAAGGTGCTGAAAGTCCCATTTCTGAAAAACTTGTCAATCTATCTTAATATTAATGAGCCGCAAAGTTAGTGTTAATAATTTCAGGAAACTATTTGCACCCATTTTATTATATTGAGCTAAAAATAAGTACATCTACTAAAAATCGAGAGATTTGAAAGGACTTATCATCAAATTTGGACTGTTAGCGATCTTGTTAATGGTATTGATAGAGCTAAGCAATTACTCGGTATATACTGCCAACCATTACCGTGAGTTTCTCATTGCCATTTCTGCTATTGCTCTTGTGGTTTTCGGGTTCTTGTTAAGAAATCAACTAATCAGTAAATCATTGTTACTCAAAAGTGAATTAAAACCCGATGATGAAAAACTGGCTTTGCTGCAGATGAGTAAACGTGAGTTTGAGGTATTGGTAAAAATTGCTGAGGGAAGAAGTAACAGCGAGATAGCTGACTTATTATTTGTCTCGGAAAATACTATCAAAACGCATGTGTCTAACATATTTTCTAAGCTCAATGTAAAACGAAGGACTGAAGCTATTAAACAGGCCAAAGAGTATGGTTTGCTCTAATACTTTAGTACCAAATATTAAAAATCACCCAAAAGTATGAGTGCCATTTTCACTAAGAATGGCACTTTCGTCATTAAAAAAACGAACTATGAAAAACATTGTATTTAAAAACGGACTAATTTCTGTAGCCATAATAATGGGTATTCAGTTGATTACCTATCTTGTTTATGGCCTGCCCAATTCTTCAAATTTTGATAGGGATGAAATCATTGGGTACATATCCATCGTGGCATGTCTACTATTCGTGTTTTTTGGTATTAGGGAGTATGTCTTACTATATAGTAAGGGTTCATTTCTCAAATATTTAGGAATAGGTGCGGCTATTTCTCTATTCCCTTCCATGGCTTTTGGTGCTTACAGTGTGGTATACTATAAATGGATTAACCCCAACTTTCTTAAGGAGTATGGTGATTACCAGATTGAAAAATTGAAATCTACCTTGCCTGCGGATGAGTTTGAAGTGGCGAAATCGCAATTTATGGAGGAAATGGCTTTGTGGGATAGTGTAAGTTCACAATTCATTATTATGTTTTTGACAGTTTTTGTTATTGGTCTAATAATCAGCACCTTATCGGCATTATATTTTCAACTCAAAACATCTAAAAATGGCTAAAGGAAGAGTAACTGGTATTGGCGGTATATTTTTCAAATCCAATGAACCAAAGAAACTAACCAACTGGTATAAGGAACATCTTGGATTAGTGACAGACGAATATGGTTCTATGTTTGAGTTCAGGCATGCTAACAACCCCGAGAAAAAAGGCTATTTACAATGGAGTGCATTTAGCATAGACACTAAGTATATGGAGCCATCAAATCAGCCTTTTATGATTAACTACAGGGTAGAAAATATAGAGGCACTTGTTAAACAATTAAAAAATGAAGGTGTAAATGTGGTTGATGAAATAGCTTCGTATGATTATGGTAAGTTTGTTCATATAATGGATCCTGAAGGCAATAAAATTGAGTTATGGGAGCCTGTGGATGAAGGCTTTGGCGATTACTCAAAAAATACAACTAAGTAATTAAGAAGTGATGGGCACGAGGATAATATCTACCCTCCTGTTCATCACTCGCCCATCAGATGACTTATTGGAATAAAGTGGGTTATCCTGACCAAAGGCCCGTATGTCTATTTCCTCTTCTCTAATTCCAAACTGAATTAATTCATACTTGACAGCCTCGCTGCGCATATGAGACAACCACTCATTATATTGCTTGCCTCCTATGTTATCAGTATGGCTAAACAGAACAATTTCATATTTGGTAAGGTCATCGATGGAATTTAAAAAATCGATAATTTCGTCTCCTTGATATTCATCTATATAATAACTACCGCCACCAAAGTAGATGCTTTTTCTAATGAGACTATCCTGACCTTGAGCTGCTAGAGCTATACAAAACGCAAAATTTATGAATAAAAAAAGCCTCATTTTAACAACAACGTTAAAGTGAGGCTCTCTGTTATTTTACTAAAGGTTATCCGATAGCAGAAACAATGTCGCTTAATACGACTAATCCTTCTCTCAGGTATTTATCATCCACATCTATATTATTAACTTCATAAATGCCTTCTTTCCCTATTTTAGCTCCTTCCATAGCACTTTGCTCAGTTCGTCTTTTTTCAGCTTCTGCAATTTCTCTTTGTCTTTCTTCCTGATTTAATGAAATACGAGTAGTAGATATGCTTTTCTTAAGCTCTTCCGTTTCGCTAATCAAATCTTTCAAGTGCCTGTCATTCTGTAGGCGATCTCTATATTCCTTGCTTACCTCAGCAAGCATTTTCTGTGTTACCTGATCAGTAGGCTTGTATTTCGTGCCTTTTATCTGATCCCAGGGTAATGCACTTGGTCTGCTACTCTCCCCAAATTCTTCTGCTGAAAAAGCTGAAGGAAAATTAATATCAGGGTCAACACCTTTATGTTGTGTACTGCTACCTGTAACCCTGTAAAATTTCTGTAAGGTTAATTTTAACTGCCCTACTTTCTCTCCTTCAGGAACGTTTAGATACCTTCCTAAATCGATAACGCTTTGAACGGTACCTTTACCAAAGGAAGTTTCACCCAACACAACACCTCTGCCATAATCCTGAATAGCTCCCGCAAAAATCTCAGAAGCACTGGCACTGAACCTGTTAATCATCACTGTTAACGGTCCGTCATAAATAACTTTATCATCTACATCTTCGCCTAATTCTATTTTATTAGATGAATTCTTTACCTGTACAACAGGACCATCCTTAATAAACAAACCAGTAAGATCAATAGCTTCGGCAAGTGACCCACCTCCATTATTTCTCAAATCAATCATTAAACCATCAATATTCTTGGTTTCTAATTCTTCAATCAATCGTTTAACATCGCGGGTAGTGCTATTATAGTCTACATCACCCTTTTGATATGCTTCAAAATCCATATAGAAGCTTGGTAATGTTATCACTCCAAATTGATACTGGCGGCCATTTCTTGTTACGGGTACAACTTCTGCCTTCGCCTGCATGTCTTCGAGTTTAATCTTATCTCGAACCAAAGAAATGGTTTTTGATGCGCCATAAACACCAGATTCGGCAGGTATAATCTCTAATCTAACTGTAGTTCCTTTTGGCCCTTTAATTAGCTGAACCACATCATCAATTCGCCAGCCAATTACATCTACCATTTCACCATCTTCCCCTTGAGCAACACCAATAATTCGATCATCCGGATGAATCAGATCACTCTTCATGGCCGGCCCTCCTGGCAGTATCTCAACTACCTTGGTAAAATCATTATCAGTTTGAAGTCTGGCACCTATTCCTTCTAACGAAAGGCTCATATTTTGCTGAAACCGATCGGACGTTTTTGGCGAAAAGTAATTCGAGTGCGGATCATAAGCTTCTGCTATTGTATTTAAATAAAGCTCAAAGATGTCCTCACTATTATACTGACTAATAGCCTTTTTAAAGCGATCGTATCTCGTGACAATTGTTTTATTAATAGAACTATCAGCCTTACCATTAAGCTTTAAGCTCAGCACCTGGCTCTTGAGTATTTTTCTCCACAGATCATTTAACTCCTCTGTGTTTTCAGCATATTCCAATTCTGAACGATCAGTATCGTAATACTCATCGATGGTAAAATCAAAATCATAATCTAATAATGTACCATATACATAGTCCATTCGTTCATCAAACCGCTGCTTAAAACGATCGTAAATCGTGTAGGCAGGAAATACATTACCCTCTTTAGTTAAGTCGTCTAATTGTGTACTGTATTCCTGAAATTCAGCAATATCAGACTTAAGAAAATAGGATTTATTGTTATCCAACGTCTCGATGTATTCCTTTAAAATTACAGCTGACAAAGAGTCGTTCAGACTGATTTTGCGATAATGATAGGTATCCAATATTTGCACTGCTAACCGTGCTTCATCTCCGAAATATATCTTGGGTTTAAGATTTTCTTCTTGTGTAGATTGAGAATATGCAACTAAAGTTATTAGGCATAAACTCATTATTGATAAGTACTTTTTCATGCGGTTCTCCTCTATCTTCTTTTGTAATACTAGCTTAAACGAAAAACTTCTAATTTGTTTTACATTGAAACTAAATTTAAACAAAAATGAGACCGAAGTAGGTCTCATTTTAATGATTTTGATGGACGGTTATTTCATGGTGTCCACATCAAACTCTGACAGGAATTTTTCAGCCTGCTCAACAGTTTGAAATTCATAGTGCTTTTTCTGACCTAAGGCTACAACTTCTACTTTTACAAGATCAACTGATACATTCTTTTTAAAATGCATTTGATCTGGCTTAAAATGAGAGTAATCTTCCTCCTTAGCTATATTAAATGATGTTGCCCTAACTGAACTACAAAATTGACATTTATAATGTTTAATTAATTCTCCCTCTTGTTCAGCTGTTGGTTGCTGTACTATCTCCTCTCTTTCAACCTTCATAGTATAAAAACCACAATTACCACATTGAACGGCTTCTAAGTGGCCTTGATATTTTTCAATCTTTGTATCTCCGGTTGCCTCATCCAACCATACATCGTAATCCACACTAAATACTTCTTCTTCTGCCTGCATACCTTCATCTAAGTGAACATCTTCTTCATCTTCACTAAGAAGTCTCATTTTATTTCCTGTTTTAGGATTAACTCTTGGCATATAACGCCACTTTTTAAGTTTGCTATGGAGACGAGTTGGGTAATAATATTGTAAAATGAGTGCTCCCACGTAACCAATGAGTGTAGCTCCAGCTATAGAAATGAATATTAAAACAAAGAACCATACGAGGTCAAAAGTTCTAACATCTTTGCCATAAGTATTGATAATCATTCCAATACCTATCGCAATACAAATTATTGATGCCTTGAAGTACTTTATTTCTTTGGTGCTCAAGTAATCATATTTGGCTTTGTAGTCGCTTATACTTGAAACTTTAATTTGATGGATTAAATAGATGATTACTGCAATTGCAAAAAAAGCAATTGAACCTATCATCATAATGTTAATCCAAAGACTTAAGAATTCGTTTGGGGCGGTAGTCTCCATATTTTAGATTTTGATATAATATGCTCTAATATAAAGAATAATAACAGCAGGCAATACCCCATTTCAGGTGAATATTCACGGCTACACAAATTAGATTCTCATCACCCTAACAACCTGCATATAACTTAATTAATTATATCTAGTTGATTAATAGATAGTTATACATTTATACATTATCTAATAGTTGAGCTAATTAATTTTAAAATATTTGTGCATTTTTACACTATTATATTTGCATTTATTATTATATATACATATAATTACATCATTATTCATTTTTTAATAGTGCAATAACACACAACATTATGAGCGAGTTTGAGAAAAAAAGAATCGACAGAGAGTTTCAACTTTTTACAGCAAGAAACTTTGAGAACCCTAAGCGTTGCAAAAACCTCGATCAGATCAGGTTCTACGTGCAGGAGTTAAGCGCTAAAGTGGAAGAATTTAAAAGCAGGTTTAACTATGTGCCTTCTAAGGCCTATACCCTACTCACTCAGTACAACCAGATTCAGAATAAAATGGTATTCGCTGAGTTTAAGAATGCTTACTAAAAAATGGTTCGGACAACCAGATAAATGAGATATGTCCCCTCACCTATTAAAATGCGCTATAGTTTCATCTATAGCGCTACTGCTAACCCTTCAGGCAGGATGCAGTATCACAAAATCATTCCGGGTAAATCCAAAGTCAGAATTACCAGAACAGAATTTATCGAAGCGTTCAACACGCTCGAAATCCTTGCGCTAAAACCTATCCAGGAAAAGAACTCACCCGTATTCCAGTTGGAGTTTTATGTGTAGTAGGTCTTAATAACTACTCCGTTAATCTAAATTAAGTCGTCTTTAATCTAAAATAACTGTATTCAGAAATCCATGAGTCCTGCTTTGCGTTATACTGTAGCGAACAACATTATTAATTCATGACATCAGTCTATCGCTTTTTATCGCTTTCGGTTTGGGGTTCATTACCGAGTAACATACAAAGAAAAGTATCTAAATATTACTCGCAAGTTTATAACAAGAGCTTTACAAAGTATATTATTAAACCCTACTGCAGACTAAATAGACTGGATGAAGTGTATTTAAATCAGTTCAGGTCTGAAACCGGCAGTGTTAACTACTCTAGCTTTCAGGACTTTTTTACCAGAGTGTATAAAACAAGACCGAAAATATCCTCTGAATATATATGGCCGTGCGAAGGCCTTTTATGTGATAAAGGGAAAGTAGGTGAACTTCCCGCAATTAATGTGAAAGGTGACAAAAAGAATATAAAGGCCATATTCGGTAAGCAAGGTTGTAACATTCCAAATACGCATTATTTTACAAATGTATTCTTACATAATAATAACTACCATCGAATACATGCTCCTGTATCTGGCACAGTTAAATACATTGAGCACATACCAGGCGATCTAGTGATCCTTCGACCTTGGGTTTATAAACATGATCCATCTTTGCCCGCTATGCGAAATGAACGAGTAAACGTTACCATTGAAGATATATCTGGCAGATATTGGTATTTGTCCATTGTTGGTGGTCCGGCTGTTGGTACTATTGAGCTTCCTCAAGTGGTTAGAAAAGGAAATAGCATTACCATAGGTGACGAGGTGGGCAAGTTTTTATTGGGCTCTACCCTGTGCATGGCATCACCTCAACCAACGGATACGCCTAATAACTCGCAAGTTGTGGTTGCCCAGAAATACTAGCCTAAAATACTTTTTAGGTCTGCCGGGGAATAGTTGATTGATTTAATTGTTTTATTGTCGGATTTTCTGAACACTAAGTATTTACCATCTTTTTGTTCATAATAACATTCAGTATCCTTCTCATCTGCATAAAACTTTACAGTAGCCTGTGCTTCTTCTTCAGTATCGCAGGCTTTGCTCATATTAGATCTCTGCACTTCGTCAAAAAGCTCTTTAAACTTATTTGCCAAACCGAATTCTAATACTGCACCAGACAACACATATTGAATATCGCATAACGCATCAGCAATTTCTACTATGTCGTTATCTTTAATCGCTTCGGCTAACTCTTTTAACTCCTCAGATATTAACTCTACTCTTAAATCGCATCGCTTCTTATCAGGTATTTGAGGCGATTCCAATATTGGATGATTAAATGTTTTGTGAAATTGAGCTACTTGATTTAAAGAGTCTGGCTGTTGCATATTGATTGGATTACTTTTAGTTATTTGCGAATATCTGATATCTCTGGCAAATGCCATTGGTTTATGCGAGTTTTCTATATTTGCAGCTTAATTTTACACTATGACCAATTTTATTGAAGAACTTAAGTGGAGAGGTATGGTACACGATATCATGCCAGGTACGGAGGAGCAATTAAATAAAGAAATGACTAGTGGGTATATTGGCTTTGACCCAACAGCAGATTCACTTCACATTGGTCATTTGGTGCAAATAATGACACTAGTTCATTTTCAAAATTCTGGTCATAAACCATTTGCACTAATAGGTGGGGCAACTGGAATGGTGGGCGACCCATCAGGAAAATCGCAAGAGCGTAATTTACTTTCTCAGGAAACTTTAGAGCATAATCTTGAAAGTATTAAGCATCAGCTATCGAAATTTCTTGACTTTAATTCTGATACAAATTCGGCAGAACTAGTGAACAATTACGATTGGTTTAAGGAATTTAGTTTTCTGGATTTCATCAGAGATGTTGGTAAGCATATTACTGTCAATTACATGATGTCAAAAGACTCCGTAAAGAAACGACTGGAAGGTGAAAATGGAATGTCGTTTACCGAATTTTCTTATCAGTTAGTACAGGGTTATGACTTTTACTGGTTATATAAAAATAAAAACTGTAAACTACAATTAGGTGGGTCTGATCAGTGGGGTAATATTGTTACGGGTACCGAACTAATTAGAAGAAAAGATAGCGGTGAAGCATTTGCAGTTACTACTCCTTTAATTAAAAAGGCCGATGGGACCAAATTCGGTAAAACTGAAGGTGGTAATGTTTGGTTAGATCCTGATAGAACTTCTCCGTATGAATTTTACCAATACTGGCTCAATGCTTCAGATGTAGATGCAGCCAATTACATACGAATATTTACTTTATTGAGTAAAGAAGAAATTGAAACGTTAGAAAAGGAACATGCAGAAGCACCACATTTAAGAAGGCTGCAAGAAGCATTGGCGAAGGATATTACAATTCGTGTGCATTCTGAAAAAGAGTATGAATCTGCAGTGAAGGCATCTCAAATACTATTTGGAAAATCCACTACTGAAGATTTGGTAAACTTAGATGAAAAAACGTTTTTATCTGTTTTCAAAGGTGTTCCTCAAGCTAATATCTCTAAGGCTGATCTGGATAATAGTGGTGATGTAACCACACTCCTATCAGAAAGCACAGGTGGAATCATTTTTAAATCGAAAGGCGAGGCAAGAAAAATGATACAAGGTGGTGGTGTAAGCATTAATAAAACAAAAATTGCCACACCGAACGATGCTGTCGATTTTGAATTATTACAAGGTAAATACCTTTTAGCACAAAAAGGTAAAAAGAATTATTACATCATCCATATAAACTAAAAAAGGCCTCAAATGAGGCCTTTTTATTGTTATATAATTTCATCAATTAGTTGCCAAACAACTTGTAGCCTACATAAATCTGAAACGTTCTGTTTTTAGTTTCTGGTAGCGCGTCATTATCTGCAATATCACTTAAACCAAGTACATAACGCAAACCAGCAGATAGGCCTCCCGGAAGGTTTAAACCGGCTCCTACTACAGCACTTAAGTCCATTCCTTTAAGTTCATCCTTTATGTCCTGGCTACCTCCTCCAAAGTCTGCTTCAGCTTTAGTTAAGAAACCAAATTGCGGACCAAGGTGAACATTTAAAACTTTAGCAAAATTCTTTTTTAATAGAATTGGAACTTCAATGTAGGTAAGGTCAAAATCTTCAGCCCCTTTAAAAGAATACAATAATTCTGGCTGAATAAATATGCCAGCAGCACCAACTGTTAAAAATGCACCTACATGATATCCAGTTTTTCCATCTGGGTCACCGTCAGCATCAACGTTTGCAAAATTCACTCCTCCCTTTATTCCACCGGAAATTTGAGAATAGCCTAAAGTAGAAATAGCTATAAGACAAAATACAAGTAATACCTTTTTCATTTTAAAAAATTTAAGTTGTTAAAAAATTACTCTAAACTAGGTCGATATTAACATAAAAAGACCGGTTTTGCAACCGGTCTTTGTTAAATTCAATTAGTTGTAGGGATTAATTGCCAAACAGTTTCCAACCTACGTAAAGTTGAAATACTCTGTTTTTAGTTTCAGAACCTAAATCATTATCATTAATATCTGAAAGACCCAAACCATATCTTGCACCTGCAACAAGTCCAACTGGAAGATCAACTTGTCCACCAATTGCGAAAGTTAAATCTGTTCCTTTGACATCATCTTTAAAGTCATTTCCATCTTCATCTTCTGCTGATAGCAAGAAACCCAATTGAGGGCCAGCGTGTAAGCTGATCATTTCATTAATATTATAACGCACAAGTAAAGGAAGATTTAAATAATTGATATTTGCCTCAAAAGTTCCCGCACCAAAATCACGTTCGAAACCCTGTGCACTATACAAAAGTTCAGGTTGAAACCCTAAGTTATCTGAAAACATAATCACGCCAAAACCGCCTAAGTGTAGTGAAGTTCTAGCATCTGTTGAACCTTCAGTATCTACATTAGCAAAATTCAAACCAGCTTTTGCTCCAACAGTCACCTGAGCATTAGTTGAAAAAATCGCTCCAAAAATAAATAATGACAGAATAGTAATTTTTTTCATGTTTATTTCAATTTAGTGTATGTCAAATATATAAAAAATATCATACCTTAAAACTAACAGGTGTTAGTTTAATGGGAATTTTACACCAAAGGCAAAAACTGCTTGGTCAAAATCACTTAGAACAAATCTCAATTCTGCAAAAGGAATGATGGAGTCTCCCACATCAAAGTTCGCACCAGCACCAAGATTTAACCCCAATTCTGTATCAGAACTTTCACCAAAAGGTCCTAAATCTACTGACACTCTGGCCAAGTTCAAGCCACCCAGTGCATAAGCACTAACAGCACCTGACTCTGAAAAATAATAATTAATGTTAGCGTTTAACTCCCAAAAGCTAACCGGATCTTCAGCAAAATAATAGTTGAAGCTAGGAGCAATAGCCAAGTTATCATTAAAGAAAAATTCCCCTACAGCACCAATTCCTATTTCTTCAATTTCAGTACCATAGACCAAGTTTCCACCTATTCTTCTTTGAGACATAGATGAAATAGCAATTGTTAAAAATAATGCGAGTAAAAATGTCTTTTTCATAGTTTAAATGTTTTTGTACTCTAATTAAGTAAATCTTTAGATACTTTATTGGGTAATGTAACAATTAATTTGTCATTCATTTCCATGGCTCTTTTTATTGCGAACACAGCTTCTTCATTCCTCGCCCAGCTTCGTCTGGCAATGCCGTTATTCACATCATAAAAGAGCATATTTTCAATCCGTTTCTCCGCCTCGTTACTACCATCCAGAAGCATTCCGAAACCACCATTGATAACCTCTCCCCAACCTACTCCACCTCCATTATGTATCGATACCCATGTGGCACCTCTGAAAGAATCTCCAATGACATTATGAATGGCCATATCGGCTGTAAACCTGGAGCCATCGTAAATATTAGACGTTTCTCTGTATGGACTATCTGTACCAGAAACATCGTGGTGATCCCTACCTAAAACAATTGTACCTAATTCCCCTTTGCTGATCGCATTATTGAAGGCTTTTGCTATTTCTATTCTACCTTGTGCATCGGCATAAAGTATTCTAGCCTGACTCCCTACAACCAGTTTATTCTCCATAGCAGCTTCAATCCATTGAATATTATCAGCCATTTGTTGTTGAATCTCTGCAGGAGAATTTTCTTTAAGCTTCTTTAGTACATCAGCGGCAATCTCATCCGATTTAATCAGATCTTCTTCCTTACCTGATGTGCAAACCCATCTAAATGGACCAAAACCATAATCAAAACACATTGGCCCCATTATATCTTGAACATACGAAGGGTATTTGAAGTTGATTCCATCCTGAGCCATCACATCAGCTCCCGCTCTTGATGCCTCTAGTAAAAAGGCATTACCATAATCGAAAAAATAAGTGCCTCTTGCTGTATGCTTATTGATTGATGCAGAATGCCTAACCAGCGTTTTCTGTACCTCTTCCTTGAATTTAGCAGGATTTTCAGCCATCATTCTGTTAGACTCTTCAAATGAAATACCAGCTGGATAGTAACCTCCCGCCCAAGGGTTGTGCAAAGAGGTCTGATCTGAACCTAGGTCAACATAGACACCCTCCGCTTCAAACTTCTCCCACACATCAACAATATTACCTTGATATGCGATTGAAACTACCTCTTTGTTTGCCTTAGCCCTATTAACGCGATTGACCAATTGATCCAAATCCGCAATCACTTCATCAACCCAACCTTGGCTATGTCTGGTATTTGTAGCTTTAGGATTTATTTCGGCAACTACTGAAACACAACCAGCAATATTTCCTGCCTTTGGTTGCGCACCACTCATTCCACCGAGACCTGAAGAAACAAATAGTTTACCTGCTAAGCCCTCTCCTGCTTTAGAAATTTTTCTACCAGCATTTAAAACGGTAATGGTTGTTCCATGTACTATCCCTTGTGGGCCAATGTACATATATGAACCAGCCGTCATTTGTCCATATTGTGTGACGCCTAGTGCATTGAATTTATTCCAATCATCTTGCGAAGAGTAGTTAGGGATCATCATGCCATTAGTTACCACTACTCTTGGTGCTTCTTTAGATGAAGGAAATAATCCCATAGGATGACCAGAATACATATGAAGTGTTTGATCATCTTCCATTGTGGCGAGATACTTCATTGTTAACAGATATTGCGCCCAATTCTGAAACACAGCACCATTTCCCCCATAGGTTATTAATTCATGAGGGTGCTGCGCTACTGCCGGGTCGAGGTTATTCTGAATCATAAGCATAATTGCCCCAGCTTGTTGCGATTTAAAAGGATAATCACTCAAAGGTCGAGCATGCATTTCATAATCCGGGCGAAATCGATACATATAAATTCTCCCAAATTCCTCAAGTTCCTTCTTAAATTCAGGTAGTAGCACCTCGTGGTGTCTTGGCTCAAAATATCTTAACGCATTTCTTAAGGCGAGGATCTTTTCTTCATTACTGAGGATTTCTTTCCTCTTCGGTGCATGATTTATAGTTGGATCAAAAGGCTTATGTTCCGGCAATTGCTGTGGAATACCCTGTAATATTTGTTCTTTAAATGTCATATGGTTTCTAACATTTTTGATTCATTAATTTGGCGTATAGCTTCTTTGTAGCCAATGCTGAATATTTCTTCAGCTTTGCTAATGTCTAGTACTTTAAAAGGCTCTAAGCCGTTAGGTTCAATAAGAAAATTGCAATTTTTGGAACTTTGATAGACATTGCTTGTAATTGCTAGCATTAGTGCCCTTTCTAGTCCACTTGAGAAATTTTTAAGCTCAAAATTTCTATCAATCGGATTGGAGTGAACACCAATAACTATTTTTGTTTTATCTCTTATTGCCTCAACAGGTAAATTATTTAAGATTCCGCCATCGATATATAATTCATCATTGTATTGAACCGGATTGAACAGCACGGGAATACATGAAGAAGCACAAATGGCCGGCACTAGATGACCTTGATTAAAATATTCTGTTTTACCTGATTTTAGATTCGTAGCGGCTATGTAAAGAGGAATTGTTAGTGTATCAAAGCTATTTTCAGGAAGGTAGCTAATGAGAAACTTTTCAATTACCTCCATTTTAAGCAACCCTTTAGTATTCAGTGCCGGCTGAATAAATCGCATAGGTTTAAGTTCTATCAACAATTTTAAAATCTCATTGATACTTAAACCACCTGCATAAAGGGCTCCAATTATTGCTCCTGCACTAGTTCCTGAGATAACATCAATCTTTATATTATGCTCCTCAAGTGCTTTTAACACACCCAAATGGGCTATCCCCCTTGCTCCGCCTCCAGAAAGAACCAGGCCAATGTTGTATTCAGTCATCAAAGAATTTCAGATAACTTAAATGTTTCATCTAACCTTACTCCTTTTTCTGTGTGTTTAACTGTGCAGCATTCATTTACAGAGTCGTGCTCTAAGAAAAGGATATAATTATTGTCAGCAGCTTCATTCAGAAACCGTTCTTTCTCATCTAAAGTGAGTAATGGCCTTGTGTCGTAACCCATAACATAGGGCAAAGGAATATGACCAACAGAAGGTAACAGATCAGCCATAAAAACAATGGTTTTGTCTTTGTGCTTGATTTTTGGTATCATCTGCTTGTCTGTATGCCCGTCAAACGTTTCTACATCAAATTGGCCGAAGGCACCTTTAGTATGGTTCAAAAAATTCAAATGACCACTTTCTTTCATTGGTAGAATATTCTCCTTTAGAAATGAGGCCTTTTCCCTTGCGTTAGGCTGTGTTGCCCAATCCCAATGTTCACTATGCGACCAGTATTTTGCGTTTTTAAAGGTTAACTTCAGTTTCTCACCATCTTGCTTAACTCCGCCACCACAATGATCGAAATGCAAATGAGTTAAGAACATATCTGTTATATCATCTTCGGAAAATCCTGCTTCATTTAATGACTTCTTTAAACTATAATCGCCATGTAAGTAATAATGACTAAAAAATTTATCGCTTTGTTTATTGCCAATGCCATTATCTATTAAAATAAGGCGATCTCCATCTTCAATTAACAAACAGCGCATGGCCCAAGTGCACATGTTATTTTCATCTGCCGGGTTAGTTCTCGACCACAGTGTTTTTGGAACAACACCAAACATAGCACCACCATCTAGTTTAAATAAACCTGTATTAATAATGTGTAGATTCATTTAAGATTAGCTTTTAATTCTCTTTCTAATTTTAAAGCCAAATTATGCCCCCTCTGGTAGGCTTGAATCTTTTGTGCCAGGAAACTTGAGTGTAACCCTAAAACCGTTCTGAACTTATCAGATTTGATCACATCAGTGTTAAGGCCAGTTCCTGTTCCATAGGCGTCATTTAATAGAATGGGTATTATTTGGTTGTCAAAATTCATCCTATAATAGGACTCGATTTCATCAATTTGATCATAGCCTGAATGATAAAATTCAATAATATCTATCCTTAGCTTAAGATCAAGAAGTTCAAATTTGCCTGAAGATTTTATTGATTCATAGGTAATGTTTTTACTTGTAAATGAGTTTAATGAGGCAATTCTGGCGAAGGCTATGTTTAATGAATCATCTGATAAAGGCGGTTCACTTCTACTTAATAACCTTCTAAATATTTTAAGGCTTTCACTTTCATACTTCACCAATGAATCTAATTCAGCAATATCAAAGTCTAAATCGTCAATCATTGCCTGAATGTATGTATCATGCAATTCATTGGTCTTTTTCTCCTCATTCCAATTATTTAAAGCAAAGGCAACTGAAATACCTGTGATAACTACAATTAAATTTACAAAATGATCAAGCCAGCTTATTTTTCTCATAGTGATATAATTAAAAAGCCACGGAATATTCCGTGGCTCTAATTTATGAATCTTTAGTTTTTATTCCTTGAATTTACCCATAGAACAGAATTTGTCTATTCGAGCACTGATTCGTTCCTCTGCGGATTGCTTTGATAACTCCTCATAAGTACTTTTTATATACTTCTTAACTTCTTTAGACATCCATTTAAGGTCTGTATGTGCACCTCCTAAAGGCTCTTTTATAATACCGTCAATTAATTTGAGGTCCAACATATCTTTACCTGTAAGCTTTAAAGCTTCAGCTGCCTGTTCCTTGTAATCCCAACTTCTCCACAATATTGATGAACATGATTCAGGGGATATTACAGAGTACCATGTATTTTCAAGCATCACTACTCTATCACCAATTGCAATACCCAAGGCTCCGCCAGAAGCTCCTTCACCGATTATTATACATATAACAGGCACCTTGAGCATAAACATTTCTTTCAGGTTTCGAGCAATAGCTTCACCTTGCCCTCTCTCCTCAGCTTCAAGACCTGGGAATGCACCGGGAGTATCAATAAATGTGATGATTGGCTTATTAAACTTCTCAGCTAACTTCATTAACCTAAGAGCCTTTCTGTAACCTTCAGGATTGGCCATACCAAAGTTTCTCATTTGTCGCTGTTTGGTATTTCTACCTTTCTGCTGACCAATGACCATATAAGTTTGCTTGTCAATCGTTCCAAAACCTCCTACCATGGCTTTGTCATCTGCTACATTTCTATCGCCATGTAACTCAACAAAGTCATCTAAAATCTCATAAATATAGTCTAGTGTATATGGCCTTTCAGGGTGCCGGGAAAGCTGCACTCTTTGCCATCTGGTAAGGTTGTTGAAAGTATCTTTTTTCAGACTTTTTATTTTAGACTCCAGCGATTTTACAGCTTCCTCCACGTCAACATCGCTCTCAGAAGCGATTTTTTTCATGTCTTCTAATTTTGCCTCTAAATCTGCAATAGGCTTTTCAAAATCCAATAGCATATCTGTTTTATTAAAGGTACAAAATTAAAACTAATCCGCACTTATGACAGATTAATCTACTCTAATTCTAGGCTTAAAAAATAATGAAATAAATTCAACCTTAGTGTTGCAAATAATAAATGACCGATATACATTTGCACCACCTTAAACGAAAGGGTCTGGTAGTTCAGCTGGTTAGAATGCCTGCCTGTCACGCAGGAGGTCGCGGGTTCGAGTCCCGTCCAGACCGCTTAAGTAGCCTCTAGAGTAATCTAGGGGCTTTTTTTATGATTAATTGTTGAGGGTTATTATAAAAAAAGCCATCTGTAAATAACAGATGGCTTCTCATATTATTCTAATACTTGCTTATTCATCGCCCAAAGCTTCGAGTTGATTTGAAACCTTTTCAGCTTTGTCATACATTTTTAATTGGGTATAAATATATTGAAGCGTTTCCAAAGTAGTTCTGTCGTTGGCCTGAAGTGCATTTAATTTCTCCCAGTGTGGTAATGATTCTTTCAATCGCTTTTCAATTTCCAACTGCATTGCTTTAGCCTTTTTCTGATCTGCTTGAGAAATACCTAAATTATTCTTCTCTTTTATTAAATCTACAGCTTGGTTGTAAGAAAGAACAGCCAAATTGAAACGTGCATTATAATATTCAGGGTCAACTTCAATAGCTCCTCTGTATGCTTCTTTTGCTTTTGCTGGATCTCCAATCTCCTCGTACATTACTCCTAAAGTAAACCTCAAATTAGCATTATCAGGTTCACTAGCTATTGCAGCCTCTAATTCCTTTTGAGCCTCATCTATTCTTTCTAATTTAATTAAAGCGTTAATTTCAGATTTAGCAAAATCCATGTCAGAAGGAAACTGTGCTTTTGCGGCTCTTATCATTTCTAAAGCCTTTTCATTATCTTCATTTATAACACCTTCAATGTAAATAATTGCTGAATAAATATCCTTACTATGGTAATCTAAATCATTTGTAAGTACATAATAGTTCTTAAGTGCCTTATCATATTCTTTATCAGCTTGAGCAACAGAAGCAGAATAAATATAACCTGTAGTATCTTCAGGCTGCACCATGGTTGTTTTCATAAAGTACTTATATGCTCCTTTGTAATCTTGCACATTATAATACTCAACACCTTTATTTAAATAGTGCCCCCAAAGTGTACTTATTTGCTCTCCTTTGGTTACTGGAAACCCATTCGGACCAGTAATATAAAACTCGTTATTACCGGCATTCATCTCGTCTGCCTTTTTAAATGATTCCATTGCTGTTTTTAATGGATCATTCGCTAAGTTTTGATATGTTGGATTCTGAGTAGTATCTAAGGAAGCATATATAAGTCCTCTGTAGTACCATGTTTTTTCATCGTCCTTGGTTTTTTCATGCACGATAGCTTCATCAATAATATTCTTTGCTTCTCCCAAATTACCTTCAGTTCTTGCTTTTTCTGCTTGATTGATTTTCGGCTTCTTCTGTCCGTAAGAATAACCTACAACCATTATTGCAAGCATAAATACGATTAATCGTTTCATAGTTTGTGTATTAGTTTGATCTTTAAATTTATTCTTTTTCTTCATTATTAGGTTCAGCACCTTCATTATTTTCGTCTGCATCTTCCGATGAGTCATCCTCTACTCCTTCAATCCTTTCAATTTTCTCCACAGAAGAGATTTCATCATTTTCATTCAAACGAATAAGCTTTACACCTTGAGTGGCTCTTCCCATTACTCTCAAATCTTCAACTGCCATTCGAATGGTAATACCTGACTTGTTGATAATCATCAAGTCATCAGTATCAATTACTTCTTTGATAGCAACAAGCTTGCCAGTCTTCTCTGTGATATTAATTGTTTTAACTCCTTTACCACCTCGTTTTGTAATTCTATAGTCTTCAATTAATGATCGCTTACCGTAGCCCTTTTCTGAAACTACTAAAAGGTTTGAGTCTTCTCTATTAATACAAACCATACCCACAACTTTATCCTCACCTTCCAGAGTTACTCCCCTAACACCAGAAGCAGTTCTTCCCATAGATCTTACATCTGACTCATGGAAGTGTATTGCTTTACCTCCTGTTTTAGCAATAACTATGTGATTATCTCCATTTGTTAAGCTTACATTGAGTAACCTATCACCTTCTTTCACAGTGATGGCATTAATACCATTTTGGCGAGGTCTTGAATAAGCTTCTAAAGGTGTTTTCTTGATGGTACCATTTTCAGTACACATCATCACAAAGTTGTTGTTGATATAGTCTTCGTCATCTAAATTCTGAACGTTAATAACTGCTCTTACAACATCTCCTTGCTCAATGTTAATAAGGTTTTGTATAGCACGCCCTTTAGAAGTTTTGGATCCTTCAGGAATAGCATACACCTTTTTCCAGAAGACTTTGCCGTACTCTGTGAATATCAATAAGTAATTGTGAGCCTTTGCTATGAATAAATGCTCAGTGAAGTCATCATCCTTCGATTTGGCACCTCTTGAGCCAACTCCACCTCTACTTTGGGTTCTATATTCTACAAGCGGTGTTCTTTTAATATAGCCTTCATGAGAAATGGTAAGAACCATTTCATCATTAGGTATCATATCTTCAAAAGTAATATCATCTGCGCTATGAACAATTTCCGTTCTTCGCTCATCACCATAGCGCTCCTTTAACTCAAGCAACTCTGTTTTGATGATTTCCATTCTTCGAGGCTCATTAGAAAGAATGTCTTTTAGATCTTTGATCAATTCAACAACTTCTTCATATTCCTTCTGAATCTTATCTCTTTCAAGTCCTGTCAATCTCTGAAGACGCATCTCCAAAATAGCTTTGGCTTGAATTTCAGATAACTCAAATCTTTTTATTAATTCTTCTTTTGCCGTATCCGGATCTTTCGATTTTCTGATCAAATCAATGATCTCATCCAGATTATCAAGGGCTATAATATAACCCTCTAATATATGAGCACGCTTTTCAGCTTCATCCAACTCATATTGTGTTCTTCTCACAACAACATCATGACGATGTTCCACAAAATGAGCAATCATATCCTTCAAGTTCAGCGTCATAGGTCTGCCCTTAACCAAGGCAATGTTGTTGACACTAAATGAAGTTTGTAACTGAGTGTATTTGAATAAGTGATTTAAAACAATATTAGGAATAGCATCCTTTTTAATATCATATACTATTCTAAGTCCATCTCTATCCGACTCGTCCCTGATATCTGAAATTCCTTCAATCTTTTTCTCGTTAACAAGGGCTGCTGTTTTCTCAATCATATTAGCCTTGTTAACCTGAAAAGGTATCTCAGTAACAATAATTTGTTCCTTTCCAGTTTTAGTGGTTTCAATTTCTGCTTTTGCACGCATTAAAACTCTGCCACGTCCTGTTTCAAACGCCTCTTTTACTCCCTGATAGCCATATATAAGCCCCCCTGTTGGAAAATCCGGAGCAGTGATATGTTTCATCAACTCAGGAATATCTATATCCCTATTGTCGATATATGCAGATATACCATCTATAACTTCAGTTAAGTTATGTGGTGCCATGTTGGTAGCCATACCTACTGCAATACCAGAGGCACCATTCACCAATAAATTAGGAAGCTTAGCCGGAAGTACTGTAGGTTCCTTTAAGGAGTCATCAAAGTTAGATTGGAAATCAACCGTATTCTTATTGATATCTCCGAGCATTTCTTCTGAAATACGCTTCAACCTTGCCTCAGTATAACGCATGGCAGCGGGTGAATCACCGTCAATTGATCCAAAGTTACCTTGCCCATCTACTAGTGTATACCTTAGTGACCATACCTGGGCCATACGAACCATGGAATCGTAAACTGCAGTATCACCATGCGGGTGATACTTACCTAAAACCTCTCCAACAATTCTAGCCGACTTTTTATAGGGTCTGTTGTAGTTTACGCCCAGATCAAGCATACCGTATAAAATTCTTCTATGTACGGGCTTTAATCCGTCACGAACATCTGGTAATGCTCTAGAAATGATTACTGACATAGAATAATCTATGTAAGCACCTCTCATTTCATCTTCAATATTGATAGGAATGATATTCTCGTTTGCTCCTTCCGCCATTTTATCTATACACTTATCAGTTTAAAATAATGGCGAAATTACACAAAAAATATCAAGCTACACATGATTAGTATTGACAATCTTCAATAGGTCAAAAATGATGTAGTAACTATCAGATTATCAGTTATTTATACTAATAAGGATGGAGTTTTTTTCTATTCTTTTTCTTGTATTTAAATAGCTTTGGAAAATTCTCTCCGTGGTGAGGATTTTGCTTTTTCCATATAGGGTGCATTCTACTCCTGTACTGTTTATTTCCGTGTTGATGATTTATTTGTGTGGTACAACTTTTTATAAGGCACTTCTTCAACTCTGGAATTCTATAAAACACCCCAACACCTAAATAAAATGCATTCATGTTTGTTGTGATAGACGTACTAGATTCAGGCACATTTAAAGTGAAATTCTTGAAATCGAATGAAGGCCTAACAAATGCTGAGAAGTATTCGGATAGTTCTCTTTCTATGGTAGCTCCTATATTGAAAAACACGCCTTTCTGAATTAGTCCTTTGTCGAATTTATTAGATAGGTTAAATGCGCCAATATTAGCATCAACAGACAACACGTAATCGTAATATCGGTATACTTTACCACCTAGAATTAGAAAGTATTTTTTATAGAATGTGCTTCCAAAGTTTGGCGATATTGCAGCAATTGAACCGTCAAAATTCTTAGAGGTAAACTCACCAACCCTATGATATTCAAACATAAACCCACCACCTATTTTATATTTATTTTGGATTTCAACATGTAAGGTAAGTTGCAATGGAATACTTGTGCCCGGGGCTCTAAAAATTAGCTCTGAGGTATCTGAACCTACAAGAAAATCATTATTAACGTCTACAGCTACATTATCTGACTGATTGACTGTGTTAAACCAATATCTGTAACCTCTTGGGATATTACCGGTTGTAGGGTCAACATCGTTGGAAAACAATAGCGGTGTGCTATCCTGCTGTTGTAGAATACTGTAACCAGATAAATCTTGTCTGTAGAAGGTTCTGCCATATCCAGTAGATAAGCCAAAATGCAGCTTGGATAGCAATAGTCTTAAAGAGCTGACATTATCGGGTTTAGCATAGAAATGATCCAAAGGAATGGCTGGTTTTTCCTGATCCTGACCTTCAACTTGAAATGCACAGCAAAATAGCATCACGAATGTTGCTACTTTAATTAGCCGATTGATTTCTAAGTTGATCATGAAATTATAACAGGCAAAAATAGAGATTATTCTCAGAAGCCTGCTAAACTATTTCACATTGAAGGTTTTACAAAATGAAGCAAATACCAAATGTTCACTTAACTCCAATTTATTTCCTATATCCTGAATCTTTTCAAATTCTACTTTGGATATGCTGCGCTCATCTACAATCTCAGCTTCGTCATGCAGAAAAAATGAGCTAAGAAACCTAACATACGCATATGGAACTTGCATTAATTCCTGAGCAAATGTTGTAAGATTATAATCGTCCTGATCAGAACCTACTTTCCTCAGTTTAGAGTTATCAAACGTTTTAGCCATGCATATTTTTATTATCTTATAAAAAGGTAATTCCCATTTATCGAACGCTTTTATCAAAAATTTCATTGCATGAGCTACAGGATCTATTTTTAGAAAAAAACCTCCTTTAGACATTTTTCTAGCCATTTTATTTAAGGCGAGCTCTTCAAATAGGCTTATAGTACCATTGGCCAATGCTATACCTACTGTTGGTGTCATCATTACCAGAGAAAGAAAATCATGCTCTGATATTTCCAAAAAATTGGCCTCATTACCAATGAACTCCTTACGTGCGGCAACCACAGCATCCAACACTTCAGGAATCTCAATCATTATAGCAACTTCATTCTCTGTGAACATATTTTCTTAATTAAAGTCAAAAGATACAAAATCCCACTAATATTGATCAAGGATATAGCAACAAAAAAAGGCGCTTAAAAAAAGCGCCTTTTAAATTTTTAATATCAAAACTCGTTATGCACCTTCAGCTGGAGACTGAATTTCTGCCAGAATAGCATTGTAACGACTTTTTACACTTTCATCAGAACCTAATGCAGATTTTATAGCCTTGTAAGCTTTACCACCATCAGGAAGCATTTTTGTGGCTAAGATTTGTACTACATCTCCAATTGCTTCTTTTCTCTCATCCTGCATTTTTGTGATGTTCTCCATGAATTTTTGCTCGAATTCAGAAGCTGGTTCACCTTCACCTTTAGATAACTCCAAATACCTTTTACCAGTCATTCCTTCCTGGTTCTTAATCATTTCATTTGTTAAAACGCTAATTTCAGATTTCATAGCATCAACAGTTTCCATCATCAAAGCGTAACGTCTTAAGTTTTCGTCAGTGATTTCTTCGCTTTGTGCATTAGCTACTGTTGCGCAAAAACCCATTACAAATGCAGCAATTAAAAGTCTCATCTTCCTCATTGTATCAATAGTTTGTTATAAATAAAAATTAAAAATCTCGAAGAAAGGCCAATCACCCTTTTTAAACAAATTTATTGGCTAAAAATTAATGTTGTGTCCCGTATTTTACGTGACATTTAGATGTTAATTGTAGCTCTTATATTAAAAAACCGGGCAGATAATGAATTAGGAACGGCAAACTGATCATTATTAACATCAGATATCCAGGTATATGAAATTGGATTAGCAGTGCCAAAAAGGTTTAAAATTTCTGCAGAGATAGTCAATCTTCTAGCTCCTTCATATTTCTCTTTATTAAAGTAGAATAATCTTGAAAAGCCAATATCGAGCCTCGTATAATTACCACCATCATAACTATTTCTGTTTTGAAATTCACGTGGAGGACCAAATGGCAGGCCACTACCATAAAACAAATTTACACTCACCCGCATATCAGGATTGTTAGGGAAGTGATCCTGAAAGAAAATAGCAGCATTTATTCGTTGATCGGTCGGACGTCTAATGTAACCGTTCCCATCGCCTTCTACTTGTTCTTGCGTATTTAAAATACCTAAGCTAAACCAAGACTCAACGCCTTCAACAAATTCTCCACTTACTCGCATATCTAAGCCTGTAGCAAAAGCTTTCGCATTATTATTCGCATAGTATCTGATTTTCACATTCTCAACTTCGTAAGGAACTACATCTGTAATTCTTTTAAAATAGGCATCAGTTTGAATTACAAATGGTCTTCCCCACCACTCAACATTGTATTCTAAACCAGTAATGAAATGAATTGATTTTTGTGCCTTCAATTCTTTATTTATTGATCCATCAAATGCTCTTAACTCTCTATAGAAAGGTGGTTGAGAATAGGCCCCAATAGCCGTTGTAACTTTTAGCCTTTGATTTGGAAGAAAGGTTATTTGTGCCCTTGGGCTTATTAATAACTCGCCATTCAAATCCCAGTAATTGGCTCTAACGCCAATTGTTGAGAATACTTTCTTACTTAAGGTGATTGTATTTTGAATAAATCCAAAGTATTGATTGGATGCTAAATCTGCCTTAGATTGCACTGCGTCTACGTCAATTACATAATCTGCCGAATCAGTGAAACTATATTCCTGTAGCTGATCATCTATTAACTGCCTGCTGTAGCCAAACCCGAATTCAATTTTGTGGTTATCCAATTCAACCGTATTTCTATTTTCAAGATTCACCAATTCGGCCGTTAAATTATTTCTGCCATAGTCGTAATTAGTGCCAATGCCTCTTATGAAAACACAATCGTTAAAAGTTGAAGAAGAAACATTTTTATCAACATCACATAAGCGATAGCCACCTTCAACATCAGTATATTCCCTTTCAATAGCGTAAACAGCAGATCCTACCAACTGAGATGACCAAATAGAATTAAAACTGTGTGTTAGTTTAGTGCCTATCTGATAAGTATCATATTCCAACGTCTCCTCTCCTGCAAATGCCACAAACAATCGCAATGACTGATTAAAATTTCCAAACTCTGTTTCTCGGCTTTCAGGCCTTACTAAATATCTATTTCTGGCGTATGAAGAAAGAACGCTTAGTTTGGTCTTATCCTCATTGCCAGTTTTGCCCAACTTAAAATTTATAATTGACTGATAATCAGTAAATCTGGGTAAGTATTGACCTTGAGTCTCCAAGGTGTTTAAAAGGTACTGAGAAGACTTATGGCGAACTCCTAGCGCATAACTCATTCGGTTTTTAACTCCTACTCCTTCGGCATGTACTGACCCACCCAAAAGACCAATACTGGCAGAAGCATGAAATTCCTCTGGCTCTTTGTACGTGACATTTAATACTGATGAAAGTTTATCTCCGTATTTGGGTTGCCATCCACCTGCTGAAAATTGGACTGACGAAACCAAATTGTTATTAATGAAGCTTAGTCCTTCTTGCTGACCATTGCTAACTAAAAACGGTCTGTAGATGGGTATATCATTGACATAGATTAGGTTCTCATCATAATTACCACCCCTCACAGAATATGTAGATGATAATTCATTATTACTTGAAACTCCAGGCAGTGTTGCCAAAATCTTATTAAACTCTTGAAATGGCGTGGTAAGGGCTTCAACACTTTTAGGCTGAATTTTTGTTACAATAGCTTCTTTTTCACGCTCTCCACTGATACTAATTTCCTCTAAATAAGAAGTTTTACTTTTTAGCTGAATAGACTGTCTATTGACCAATTCACTATATCTTACCGTGAAAGATTCATGAGCCACATGTGAAAATATAATAAAAGTAGAGTCAGAGGTTGGCTCTAATTCATTCAAATTGAAATGACCTGATTCATCAGTAATAACACCTTTGTTACTGTTTTCAACCTGGACAGAAACACCTTCTATGGGCTTGTTCTTTTCATCAACTACACTTATTTGAGCATCAACAACCAACGGTAATAAAGAAAGTAATAGAAAATAAAGCCGCATTAACTAATAGAATTAATCTCTTAAACGGTCTTTAGCTTAGATATTGTATTGATTGGGTCTTCAGAACTAAAAACAAAGCTACCTGCAACAAGTACATCTGCTCCTGCATCAAGAAGATCTTTGGCATTATCCTGATTCACGCCACCATCAATTTCAATTAAAGTAGTAGCCCCGGCATCACTAATGATCTCCTTCAGCTGGCGCACTTTTTTATAGGTGTTTTCAATAAATTTCTGACCACCAAAACCTGGATTTACTGACATAATGCACACCATGTCAATATCCTGAATGACATCTTCTAATAATTGAACATTGGTATGCGGATTCAGTGCTACACCAGCTTTACAGCCTAAATCCTTTATTTGCTGAATGTTTCTATGTAAGTGTGGACAAGCTTCGTAATGTACAGTTATGATCTCTGCTCCGGCTTTTTTGAACGCCTGAACATAATTTTCGGGCTTTTCTATCATCAAATGAACATCTAAAGGTTTGTTAGCATGTTCATGAATAGCCTGCGTAACAGGAATTCCAAAAGAAATATTCGGAACAAATATGCCATCCATTATATCCACGTGAATCCAGTCAGCTTCACTGTTATTTAACATCTCTACTTCTCTTTGGATATTAGCAAAATCAGCTGCTAAAATGGACGGTGCTATGATAGGTGTTGTCATAGCCGCAAATATAAAAAAATTAACCTAGCGGACTTTTAGAAGTTTGAGTTTCTCTTGTTGATTATTTGAAAGGACTATATTGAAAATGTAAAGTCCGGAATGCCATTCTGAAGTATCTATAGATGCTTCAGTGTCTAAACTATTAAATTTATTAGACATTATTAGTCTTCCCATTTGATCATAAACAAAGATCATCTGTATATGCTCATTCGTTGATATTGTAACATTCTCATTAAATGGGTTTGGGAAGATTGATAACCTTTCTAAACCTTCATCGACTGAGGTAATTAACTTTTTATAGCTTGGCACACCGTAACCATACTCATTATCAGGTGACTGAAATCTATTTGCTGAAGATAAAATAAGGTCAAACAATTCCTTATTCGTTAGGTCTGGATATTGCTGCCATAACAGTGCTGCATACCCTGCAATTTGAGGTGAGCTGAACGAGGTACCCGAAGCACCTACCACATTACCCGAAGAGTTGACGACAGTTGCTCCGGAACCTAAAGCCATTACTTCTGGCTTGGTCTGGCCATTAGCATTGGGGCCTATTGAGCTAAAATCAGACTTACTTCCATCTTCTCTAATGGATCCTACACTTAAAACATTAGGGCCATCTGCAGGAGCAGTAAGATAAGGCCAATCACCATTTCTCCCCTCATTACCTACACTGGTAACTACCAAAATTCCTCTTTCAAAGGCTAATTCTGAAGCTCTGGTAATAACAGTAGTTGCACCATCCATTTCTTCATAAGTATAATCCATGCTTGATACCGTGAAAAAATTATTGTAGCCAAGAGAGGTATTAATAATATCTACTCCTGCACTATCAGCCATCTCTGCAGCAAAGAGGAAATTATACTCTTCAATTCTATATTCAGTAGGTAAATCTTCAGTAACAAAAAGTAAAAAATTAGCATTTGGAGCCACACCTTGATACTCATCAGCAATTTGAGCAGCAACTGTACTTAATACTCGCGTGCCATGATCTTGATATTGATAGATGTTATTGTCATTCTCTACGAGATTTAATTCCATATCTATTAGCATGCCGTTAAAAGCAGATTGCGTATTTACTCCGGTAAATCCACTGTCCATAAAAGCTATGGTTATTCCCTCGCCATACAAACCATCTTCATGCAAGATATCAACTCCCAAAAGACTGTTTTGAAATCCGTTAGCAACTGCTTCCACCCCTTCACCATCTTCTGTAAACGAAATTCTTGATCCTTCTTTTAACCTGGAATTATTGGCTACCAACTCAGCGTTAGATACAAAGCTTAAATTCTCTATATCTAAAATAACATCAGAAGTAGTCTGAACAAGTACTGCATTAAACCATTTACTTTTAAAGTAAACTTCTGCCCCGAGATTTTTTACTTGATCAACGTATGTCTGATTAACAGGTAAATCCTGTTCGGTAATGGCTATATTTTGTTTTACTCTACGGTCTATTGCTTTTGCAGATAAAAACTCTTGAGGTTGTGAAATAGAATAGGGCGAATTGTCCTTATCAGTAAAGAACACCACATACCTATTCTGCGCCTTCAGAATTAAAGCAGTTAAAAGAAAGTATATAACTAGACTAATCCTTACCATAATCAATTATAGACTGGGTTCTGAAGGTACCGTTTTCAATTTGCTGCTGACCAAGACAATTATCATCAGTGCAGTATGAGTATAAAAGCTCTTCACTGTAAATTAATCCAACATTTAGAGCGTACACTTCAAACCTCCTATCCTGTTGAACAATAAAATCCTCATTATCGTTTTGAACAACGGTGATAGTACTTTCAAATTGTTGATCATTAATTGTGTAAGGGAAATAAAGGCTATCGAGTTGATAGTTGTCTTCTTCCAACTGATTCTGACTGTTTCCATCCCATATTTTACCAGCAAAAATGGGGAAAGTCAACTTCACAAATGGTGTGTTACCCTCAGTAACTATTAATTGCTGGTTGTTAATTCTGGCCTGCCAGGTATCAAAATAAGACCAATCATCTGCTAAATTTGCCCTAGTGTATTGATAGATTACGTAAACAGAATCTTGCGCATTGATGAGGCTTTCAACCACCTCTTCTCTAAGATAAAATGTTGTATCAAGAACAAGAATGTCATTAGTATAACGCAGCTCACCTATTTCATATTCGTGAAACAGGCCAACTTCCCATGGCACAAATTGATCACCGGTGGCCAATGGAATGTTCTCGTCATTGTTACAGGCAACTATTGCCAGAAACGACAAAAATAAAAAAAGGGAGGCGTTATTTATTTTAACAAACACCTCCCAAAAATAAGATAATTACTCTTTTAATTATTATTCAATTTGCCAAGAAGCTCAACTACTGCATCTTCTTTGCTGGTTGCTTTAGCATCTATTAATTTATCTCCATCAAATACAGCGAAAAATGGCAAGTTAGTAACATTGGCTAATTTTCTTGCTTCCGGATTTTTCTCTGCATCCACATCTACAAAATTGATTCCTTGAAATCTTTCGTCCTCAGAGAGTCTTTTAAACTTTGGGGTAAACAACCTGCAATTGCCGCACCAGCCAGCAAAATACTTTACAATTGTTTTATTTTCCGCTAACGCTTCCTTGAAATTTGAATCATCTAAAACTGTAACAGCCATATCTATATCATTTTAATTTTCTGCCGCAAAGCAAGCTATTTTCATTTAGCTTTGTGAACAAAACCTATCGATTATTCTTATTTATTGATTATCAGAATCTATAAAACATTATGGCATTAAAAACATTTGTGAAGATAAACTCTGTAAATAACTTATCTGACGCTCGTTACTGTGCGGGTATGAATGTAAATATAATTGGCTTTAAGGCAGGCATAGATGAAAACTCAGTGAGCCCTGAACAATTCAAAGAAATAACTTCGTGGGTTTCTGGCGTAGACTACTGTCTTGAATTTGAAAGTGAAATTGATGATGCTTTCAAAAATTATGATGCGCAATATATTCAAAGTGGTAATCAATCAGAATTATTGAAGCATATTGGTGAAGCAAAACTTATCTATTCAACCGAACTAACATCTATTGACAAAGAAATAAGCTCTGACATAGATTACATCATAATCAATGGGGCGAACTTAAAAGATGAAACTCAATTGAACCAGGTTAAGGAATTAGCTCAACAGTTTAAGGTTTTACTCGGCTCTGGTTTCGATGATTCTGACATTAATGATATTCTGGATGCAACTCCCATTGCCGGTATAGCTATAACTGCCGGTGATGAGATAAGACCAGGTTTTAAAGACTATGACGAACTTGCTGATGTTTTAGAAGCTATTGAAATTGACGAATGGGCATGAAAAAATTATACTTTACTCCGGGTCCGTCTCAACTGTACTTCACTGTAGAAGAACATCTTAAAAATGCGCTAAAAGAAGGAGTACCTTCTATTTCACATAGAAGTAAGGATTTCCAAGCTATTTATTCTAATACAGCAGAGCAATTAAAGGAACTACTTAATATTCCGGAAGGCTACCATATCGTGTTTACTTCTTCTGCTACAGAAGTATGGGAAAGAATTGGGCAGAATTTGATCGAACGTGAATCATTTCATTTTGTCAATGGTGCCTTTTCTGAGAAATTTCAAAATGTCATTGAAAATCTTGGTAAATCGGCCCTAAAGAAACAAGCCGATGAAGGATCAGTTGTAGATGTGGAAACCGTATTAATCCCTGAAAGCTCTGAGTTGATCTCAATCACCTATAACGAAACAAGCACTGGTGCTTCTCACACTCAAAATGACTTAAGCCTCATTAGAGAGAGCTTTGAAGACCAATTAATTGCCCTTGATGTTGTATCCATCACACCTTCTGTTGAAATCGATTTTTCTGTGGTAGATACCTTTTACTTTTCAGTTCAAAAGTGCTTTGGTTTGCCTGCAGGGTTAGGTGTATGGGTTTTTAATGAGAAGTGTATTCAAAAAGCAGAATCTTTATTAAATAAAGGAATTAGTATTGGCTCTTATCACTGCATTCCTGAATTGGTTAAGAAATCGGTAGTTAATCAGACCCCTGACACACCTAACATGCTAAATATTTACCTACTAGGTAAAGTTGCTGAAGACATGAATAAAAAAGGTGTTCAACAAATAAGACAAGAGACTAACTACAAGCACGCTCTGTTACAACATACAATTAATGAGAGCAAGTATCTTTCTCACTTCGTAGAAAAAGAAATTAACAGGTCTAAAACTACTGCTGTGGCTATTACTACTATTGATTCTAAATTGCTAATAGATGCGCTTAACAAAAAGGGGTTAGTTATAGGAAGTGGCTACGGCAATTTTAAAGCTTCACAGATTAGAATTGCCAATTTTCCAACGCATTCGAAAGAACAAATTGAGATGCTTTCAGATCAAATATTATCTCTAAATATTTAAGTATAAAACTAGAGTAATGTTAACTGATTGTTACCTTTGCGGCTAAATTTGAAACATGGAGCCGTTTAAGAAAATACTTGTAGGGTTAGATACATCAGCGCTAGACGAAACGCTTATAAAATACGCAGCTTTTATTGTTGATCACACATCAGCAGAAAAAGTTGAATTCGTTAATATTTTACGAAACCTTAATATTCCTACCGAAGTAAGAAAGGAGTTTCCTGAATTAGTAGAAACGGCTATTAACGATAGAAAAGCTAAGATTAGAGAGTCAATTAAGAGTTTATTCAAAACTCAAAAGAAGATTAAATATTCTATAAATGTTAAAAAAGGCCAAGCAGGAGATTTACTAAATATTGCTCATAAAAGTGGTTCAGATTTAATTATTGTAGGCCAAAAGAAAACGCTGGATGGTACCGGTGTTACTACCTTAAGACTAGCAAGAAGAGCCAGCTGCAACTTGCTCATTGTACCTGAAAATGTAGAGCCTAAGGCAGAAAAACTTTTGGTACCTATCGACTTCTCTAATTACGCTAAACTAGCACTTGAGCAAACCATAGATTTTGCTGTGAAAAATGATAGTATACCCGAAATAATTTGCCAAAACGTTTATACAGTACCTGCAGGATATCATTACACAGGTAAATCCTTCGAGGAGTTTGCCGAAATCATGAAGAAAAATGCGCAGAATGATTTTGCAAAATTCATGAAGAAAATTGACAAGCGTAATATTAAAATCAGTGACATTTATTCACTTGATACCAACGACAACCTGGCGAGTGACATCTACGACCTGGCTGATGAAATTAATCCCGATTTCATTATTATAGGCGCTAAAGGTAGAACCGCAACAGCAGCATTATTCCTTGGAAGTTTAGCAGAAAAGATGGTGAATGAAAAAATGAATCACCCTTTGTTAGTAGTTAGATTTAAAGGTAAAAATGCAGGTTTAATAGAAACTTTAAGAGAATTCTAAATCAACAATTTCCTTTTTTATAATTAGTTGTTAAGACTGACCATCAATTGGTAAATTTGATGAATGTCTGCGCACTTAAGCCTTCTTGAACTTAATAAGCTAATCCAATCCACACTATCGGGAAACCTTGAACCTGGATATTGGGTAATTGCAGAAATTAGTGAGTTAAAGGTTAATCAAAATGGCCATTGCTATATCGAGTTAGTCGAAAAAGACAAACAGCGTGTAATTGCCAAGACAAGGGCAACCATCTGGGCCAATGTTTACAACAACCTATCTATATGGTTTGAACGCATGACAAGTCAAGAGTTGAAACCGGGAATGAAAATCCTATGCTTTGGAAGCATTCAATTCCACGAACTGTATGGTCTTAGTTTCAATATTAAAGATATAGATGCAAACTTCACTCTGGGAGAAAGAGAGCGACTAAGGCAAGAAGTTATCAATAAGCTAATGGAAGATGGGGTCTTTGATATGAACAAAGAACTACCCGTTGATTTGGCACTAAACAGAATTGCCATTATTAGTTCTCCTGCAGCAGCCGGCTATGAAGATTTCATGAATCAAATTGAAGCCAATGAATATGGATATAAGTACGATATTGATTTATTTAAAGCCACAATGCAGGGTTCGGCAGCATCTGAATCAATTATTAATGCGTTACATACGATCCATAACTCAAATACAGATTATGATGCTGTAATTATCATTCGCGGTGGTGGTTCTAGGGTAGATTTAGATTGTTTTGATGACTATGAGTTGGCATTCAATGCTTGTCAATTTCCCATTCCCATAATTACTGGTATAGGCCATGAAAGAGATCAATCAATATTGGATTTGATTGCTTTTAAGGCGCTTAAAACACCTACAGCAGTAGCAGAATGGATTATTGGAAAGTCTATGGATATTGAATCAACCATGATTGATCTGATGCATCGGACGGGTAAGTACGTTCAACTGATTTTAAACCAAAAAAGAACTGATATATCCTCTCTTACGAATAGGTTAAGCAACTCATTTAAAATACAGCTATCGAACAATGACTATCGACTGGATAGAATGTCCTCTCAATTAAAATCTGACGTAAAGCTTTTTATGAAACAAGCTCATAGCGGGCTAGATGATTATGGAACCAAGGTCAATTATCTGAATCCTATAAATACGTTAAAAAGAGGTTATTCCATCACCAGCAAAAACGGTAAAATGCTTGGCAATGAAAAGTTAAATGTTGGTGATATTATTGAGACAAGAACATTATATTCGTTGCTCGAAAGTAAGGTGCAAAAAATTGATGATTTGAATGAAGAAGATTAAGACCTATACCGAAGCCCTGACAAAACTAGAGAAAACAGTAGCTGAAATAGAAAGCGGAGAACTTACCGTTGATGAACTAACGGATAAGGTAAAAGAAGCCACTGAACTTGTAAATATCTGTCGAAAAAAACTCAGGTCAGTTGAGGAAGATATTAATAAATCATTAGATGAATTAAATTAACTTATCATCATTTTGCAGTTTAAGCATGACTAAGGAACAAGCTAAAAAGGAAATAGCTGAGCTTTCAGAAAAGATCAATTATTACAACGATCTGTATTATCAAAAAGACACTTCTGAGATTTCAGATTACGAGTTTGATCAGCTTTTAGAAAGATTAATCAATTTAGAAAAAGAGCACCCAGAGTTGAAAGAAGATGACTCTCCTACTCAGCGTGTTGGCGGAACTGTAACTAAAAGCTTTGAGACGGTATATCACAAACATGCCATGCTCTCGTTGGGCAATACCTATTCCACAGATGATTTAAGGGATTTTGACAAAAGAGTTGAAAAAGGGTTAGAAACAACAGAATATGAGTATTTCTGTGAATTAAAATTTGATGGTGTTGCTCTGAGTCTCACTTATGAAAATGGAAAACTCACTAGAGCTGTAACTAGAGGTGATGGAACAAGAGGTGACGACATTACTAATAATGTTAAAACCATAAGAACAATCCCGTTAAAATTAAAGGGTAACTATCAGACCGAATTTGAAGCTCGGGGCGAAGCATTTCTTTCCAAAGAAGCTTTTGCCAGGTTGAATAAAGAGCGAGAAGAAAATGGGGAGGAATTATACGCCAATGCCCGTAATACAGCTTCCGGTTCGCTTAAAATGCAGAACTCCTCGCTGGTGGCAAAAAGAAAATTAGATTGTTACCTCTACTCAATGGTGGGTGATAACCTCAATGTAGAAACCCATGAAGAAGCTATTAATACATTAATTGAATTTGGATTTAACGTTTCCCCTACTTTTCAAAAATGCTCTACTATTGATGAAGTGATAAAATACATTGAAAAGTGGGAAACTAAACGTCATGAATTACCACTAGAAACTGATGGCATCGTAATTAAAGTAAACAGCTTAAAACAGCAAAGGGATTTAGGTTTTACAGCTAAAAGCCCAAGATGGGCCATTGCATATAAGTACAAGGCTGAAGATACCACTACTATTCTGGAAGGTATCACCTACCAGGTAGGCAGAACGGGAGCTGTAACGCCTGTAGCTGAATTAAAACCTGTATTGCTAGCTGGTACTACTGTCAAACGGGCATCACTACATAACGCCAATGAAATTGAGCGTTTGGATGTAAGAATTGGCGATACAGTCTTTGTTGAAAAAGGAGGTGAAATCATTCCAAAGGTAATTAAAGTTGATTTCTCTAAAAGAAAAGTTGATTCTAAACCTGTCGAATATATTACTGAATGTCCTGAATGTGGCACAGAACTGGTTCGAGTGGAGGGCGAAGCTCAACATTACTGTCCTAATATAGATGGTTGTCCCCCTCAAATTAAAGGTAGAATAGAACATTTCATACAGCGAAAAGCAATGAATATTGATAGCCTTGGAGAACGAACCATTGACTTACTCTACCAAAAAGGGTTAGTTAACAGTCCAGCTGATTTATATGATTTAAGTTATGATGACGTTTTTAGTTTAGAGGGTTTCAAAGATTTAAGTACAAAGAATCTCTTAAAAGGAATTGAAGAATCTAAAACCACTCCTTTTGAAAGTGTGCTATTTGCACTGGGAATTCGTTTTGTAGGTAGAACTGTGGCTGAAAAGCTTGCACGCTACTTCAAAAATATTGAGTCTTTAAGTCAAGCAAGTTATGAACAACTTATTGATGTCCCTGAAATAGGAGATCGAATTGCTAACAGCCTAATATCTTATTTCCAGAATGATAAGTACATTCGTGAAATACAGAGGTTGAAAGATGCTGGGGTGCAATTTGAAATAGTTGAAAAAGAGGACACTAGTATTTCCAATGTTTTGGATGGTAAAAGCTTTGTTGTATCGGGTGTATTCGAAAACTACGGGCGTGAAGAATTGAAAGAAACCATTAAAAATCATGGTGGTAAGGTAATATCGGCCATTTCCGGTAAATTAGATTATTTATTGGCAGGTGATAAAATGGGACCTGCAAAACGAGAAAAAGCAGAAAAATTGAATATCACAATTATAAGTGAGGAAGATTTTACAAAGATGATTAACAATTAATCCATGCTATCTAAAAAATTACTTACACATAAGGCCAAAGGTTTTGTTAAGAAAAATCAAGCGCCCAGATCTAGCATGAATTACAATCAGGTGAATGATATTGGCATACTCTTTAGCATCAATAGTGTGCAGAAACATGAGCAAATCAAGCACCTAATAAAAACACTGGAGAATGATGGTAAGAAAGTAGAGGTGCTCGCATTCTTGCCTAAAAACCAGGAAAACCATGAGTTTCTGTTTGACTTCTTTACAGCCAAAGAGATTACTTTTTGGGGAAATATTGAATCGGATAAAGTAAAGAGCTTTATAAACAAAAGCTTTGACTATCTTTTTTATATAGATGAAGAGAGCAACCTCATTCTAAGAAATATTCTGGCACAAAGTAAGGCTAAATGCCGAGTGGCTAAATATGACGAGGAAAATGCGCTATACTCAGAGATGATGGTACAAGTACCCAAAGATGGGGGTATTAAAAAACTCGTTGAAGAGATGTACCGATATACAAAATTACTTTCTTAATGGATACTACTAAATTATATGGAACCGGTGTAGCCTTAGTTACACCATTTAATAAAGATGAAAGCATAGACTTTGATGGGCTCAAAAGACTACTTGAAAGTACAGCAAAGCAGGGCGTTGATTATTATGTAGTTCAGGGTACAACTGGCGAATCTGTTACAACCACCCCTGCAGAAAAGCAACAAATTCTTGATTTTGTTAAGAAAAACAACTCAGCAAAACTGCCAATTGTATTTGGTATTGGTGGTAATAACACCAGGCAAATCATCGAAAATATAAAATCAGCCGATTTAAGTGGTGTCGATGCTATACTCTCAGTTAGTCCATATTACAACAAACCTTCTCAAGCAGGAATTATTAAGCATTTTGAGCTTGTGGCAGACGAATCACCAATACCCGTTATTCTTTATAATGTGCCGGGTAGAACATCTTCTAATCTCACTGCAGAAACAACATTAACACTGGCAAAGCATCCAAATATCATAGGGGTTAAAGAAGCATCGGGCAGTGTAGAGCAATCGATGGCGATCAGCGCAAATAAACCATCTGATTTTCTTTTAATCTCCGGTGACGACATGCTCACTGTTCCTTTGTATTCAATAGGTTCGAAAGGGGTTATTTCAGTGTTGGCTAATGCCTTTGGAGATATTTTCAAAGAAATGAAAGACAATGCCTTTTCGGGAAATTATGAAGCAGCATCAAAAGCAGCATTCAAATTACAAGGTATTAATCCGTTAATGTATCAAGAAAGCAATCCTGTAGGCATTAAAGAAGTGCTTAAACTTCAGGGCATTTGTGATAATTATGTGAGATTGCCCTTATTAAGTGCGAGTAGTAATCTTCAATCGCAAATAAAATCAACCTTAGATTCTATGTAAGAGTCTTAAAATGTAGGACATAAAAAAAGGCAATCGAATGATTGCCTTTTTTTATTTATTAATTGGATATTAATTAACCTTTGTTTTTGATATCCTGAACTTCAACTCTGATATCTTGAGCCATGTTCTTCAACTCTTGCATGCCTTTTCTTACTCTTGTTCCAGCTGCGTTATTCTTCTTGTCATAGAACTTTTCAAAGTCAGACTCAAGACCCATTACTAAGTTTTTAAGTTCTTCAAATTTCTTCATGCTTGATAATTTTTAAGGTTATTGAAAATTTTTCTGTTATTATTTCGAGGTGCCAATATACTCAAAATGTTGTTAATTCAACTAATTAACCGCTTTTTTTTGATTTTTTTTATCGAGTTATTGACATTATCTCCTCTCTCTTGTAAACACCTTCATCTAACTTGGTCTTTACAGAGGCAAAAGCTTTAATTGTTTCCTCTACATCTGCTAAAGTATGTGCAGCTGTTGGTATTAATCGTAGCATTATTATGTCTTTAGGCACTACAGGGTACACCACCATTGAACAGAAAATGTTATAATTCTCTCTTAAGTCAACTGTCATGTTACCGCCTTCTCCTACTCCACCTTTAAACAATACAGGAGTAACACAAGATTTAGTTGTTCCAATATCAAATCCTTGTTCTTTCAAACCTGATTGTAAAGCATTTACAACCGTCCAAAGCTGCTCTCTTAATTCTGGCTTTGTTCTTAGCAATTCTAAACGCTTCATTGCACCTACTACTAAAGGCATAGGTAATGATTTAGCGTAGATCTGAGAACGCATCGTATACCTTAAATAAGTAATAATACGCTCATCACCACCTACAAAAGCACCAATACTAGCCATTGATTTAGCAAAAGTAGAGAAGTACAAATCAATTTCATCCTGAACTCCTTGAGCTTCACCAGCACCGGCACCAGTTTCACCTAACGTACCAAAGCCGTGAGCATCATCAACAAATAGTCTGAAAGCGTACTTTTTCTTTAACTCAACAATGCTCTTCAAGTCACCTTGGTTACCTGACATACCGAATACACCTTCTGTGATCACTAAAATACCACCTCCAGTTTCGTCAGTAATTCTTTTTGCTCTCTTTAGTTGAGTTTCAAGATTCTCAATGTTATTGTGTGGGTAAACGAATCTTTTACCAATATGCAATCTTAAACCATCTATGATACAAGCGTGAGATTCGGCATCATAAACGATTACGTCTTTTCTATCTACAATTGCATCAATAATAGAAACAACCCCCTGATATCCGTAATTCAAAAGCATTACAGATTCTTTTTTGATAAAATCTGCAAGTTGCTCTTCTAGTTTTATGTGATTTACTGAGTTCCCTGACATCATTCTTGCACCCATTGGATAAGCAAGACCCCATTGTGCAGCAGCATCAGCATCAGCCTTTCGTACTTCAGGATGATTAGCCAAACCAAGGTAGTTGTTCAAACTCCATGTCAACACCTCTTTGCCATTAAACTTCATTCTTGGAGCAATATCCCCTTCCAATTTAGGGAACATAAAATAGTCTTTTGGTAAATGTGAAAACTTACCTAAAGCCCCTTCTGCAACGTTCAATTTTTCAAATAAATCCACTCGTATATTCGTTTTAATTATTTATTGTGCTTTCACTAAAAAACACACAAAGCTAACATTAATAATGGGTTTTATCAAAGGAGAAGGCATTTGAAATGAAAAAATGGAATTTAGATTTTAACAATTAATTATTTAGCATTGTGAGTGATAAAAAGAAGCGAGTCCTATGGCTAAAATAAAGAAGATATTAATAGCGAACAGAGGTGAAATAGCACTGCGAATCATGCGTACAGCGCATGAAATGGGCATAAAAACAGTTGCCGTATACAGTGAAGCAGATCGAAATGCACTCCATGTTAGATATGCTGATGAAGCGGTATGTATAGGTCCTCCGCCCTCTTCACAATCTTATTTAGATGTGAATAAGATAATTGAGACCTGTAAAAGATTGAAAGTTGATGCCATTCACCCGGGCTACGGATTCTTATCTGAAAATGCTGCATTCGCAAAAACAGTTACTGACAATAATATTATTTTCATAGGGCCATCGCCTGAAGCTATAGAAACCATGGGGTCTAAGCTAGCCGCAAAAGCTGCAGTAGCTAAATATGACGTTCCTTTAGTTCCGGGTATTGAAAAAGCAATTGATGATGTAAATGAGGCAAAAGAAATTGCAAAGGAAATTGGCTACCCTATTCTTATTAAAGCTAGTGCCGGTGGTGGTGGTAAAGGAATGAGAATTGTTGAAGGAGAGAAGGATTTTGAAGAACAAATGAACCGTGCAATCAGTGAAGCAAAATCTGCTTTTGGTGATGGGTCAGTTTTTATCGAAAAATTTGTAACCTCACCAAAACACATTGAGTTTCAAATACTTGGAGATCAGCATGGCAATATTGTTCACTTATTTGAAAGAGAATGTTCCATACAAAGAAGACATCAAAAAGTAATTGAAGAAGCACCATCTTCCTGCCTTACTCCTGAAGTGCGTGAAGCTATGGGAAAAGCGGCTGTTGGTGTGGCAAAAGCTTGTGATTATTATGGTGCAGGAACGGTAGAGTTTATTGTGGATGATAAACTCAATTTTTATTTTCTAGAAATGAATACGAGGCTGCAAGTAGAACATCCTGTTACTGAAGAAATTACTGGAATTGATCTTGTCAAAGAACAAATTAAAATTGCTGAAGGTGAAAAATTACCATTTAATCAGGAAGATTTATCCTTTAATGGACATGCAATTGAGCTAAGAGTTTATGCCGAAGACCCGGCCAACAATTTTCTACCGGATATTGGCAAGCTGATAACTTACAGAAGACCGGAAGGTCCGGGTGTAAGAGTTGACGATGGATTTGAAGAAGGTATGGATATTCCAATCTATTATGATCCTATGATTGCGAAGCTAACTGTATATGCCGATACAAGGCAAAAGGCAATTACAAGGGCACTCAGGGCCATTGAAGAATATGAGATAAGCGGTATTGAAACTACTTTAGACTTCTGCAGGTATGTACTTCAGCATGAGTCATTTACCTCTGGTAAGTTTGATACAAAATTTGTAGACCATTTCTTCTCACCTGATAAGCTTAAGCAAGAATCTACAGAAGAGGAAAATAAAATTGCTGCCGTATTAGCTGCTCACGTTCTAAACAATCAGTCTGAGAAAAAGGAGAAACAAGAGATTGAAAGAAGTGTAAGTAAATGGAAACAGCGCGCCCGGAAATAATTTAAAGCATGGCTGAAATTAAACCTATTCGTCCCTGGAGATTTAATGACGATCTATCTAAGAATATAGATAATTTAACCTCTCCACTTTTCGATGTTGTTTCTGATAAACAGCGTGAAAGTTTATATCAGAATCAGTATAACAGCATTCATCTATCTGTTCCGAAAGGTCCGAATGCCGCTGACAATGCGAAAAAACTGTTAGAGGAATGGAAGACTTCAGGAGCTGTAAAGCAGGATGATCTTTATGGCATTTATGTTTATTACCAGTACTTTACGTTGCCAGGTAGCCATAAAGAGTATTGCCGAAAAGGATTCATTTGCAATTTAAGAGCTTATGATTGGGAGGATAAAGTACTTCTAAGGCATGAAAATACCATGCCCGGGTCAGTAAATGATCGTATTGATATCCTTGAAAAAACCCAGCTTAACGTGAGCCCTACTCATGGCCTCTATACTGATGAAACTTTTGAGTTAGAGAAATACATGGATGAGAGCATGAAGTTTCCCATCTATGAAACAGAAGATTATCAAGGTGTTAGAGATGTATTAAGTGTAATACATGATGCCGAAGTAATAAAAAGGTTTATAACTCTGATTGACGACAAGCAAATCATTTTGGCTGACGGCCATCACCGTTATGAAGGTTCTTTGATGTATCGTCATAAAATGATGGCTGAGAATAAAAATCATACTGGTAAGGAAGGATACAATTATCATTTGATGTTTTTAACCAACACTGAAGCTGATGATTTAAGAATACTTCCCACACATCGTCTGATTAGAAACATTGAAAATTTTGATCCACAAGAATTACTTAAAAAGCTTGAACCCTATTTCATTTTCAAACCAGTTGATGATCCTTACAATATCAACGAAATCATATTAGGTAAACAATGGGCTTTTGGTCTACTCTTTAAAGATTTTGCAATTAAAGTGCGATTGAAGCCTGAAATGATTAATGAAATCAAGTGGAACTTCCCACAAGAAATAAAAGAGCTTGACCTTACTGTCATGCATTATTTTATCATAGAAAAGGCACTTGGAATTGAAGGTAAAGACCAACGGGCATCGGATAAGTTAATATTTGATCGCAGTTTCGGGGATTGTTTGGCTAAAGTAATTACCGAAGAAGTTCAAATGGCCATTATCACTAATGACATTTCTATGGAGGATGTGAAAAAGGTGTGTTATAGTGGTTATACAATGCCTCAAAAATCGACTTATTTCTATCCTAAAGTAATATGCGGATATCTTTTCAGTTCAATTAAAGAAGATGAGTTTCAATCGCCACCTTATACTTGCTTCTAAATCACCGAGAAGGCAGCAATTACTGAAAGAAGCCGGCTATCAATTTGAAGTGCTTACGAAAGAGGTTGATGAATCATTTCCTGATGATCTGGACCCTAAAGATGTAGCTGCGTATTTGTCAAGAAAAAAAGCAGATGCATTTAGTGATGAAATCAACGATTCAGTCTTAATTACAGCGGATACGGTAGTTAAGGTTGGCAAAACAATTCTCAATAAACCTGCTGATGAAAATGAAGCATTTGAAATGCTATCGCTGTTAAATAATAGGAGTCATGAGGTAATTACCGGTTTTACGATTAAAGACAAATCAAGGCAAGTCACAAAATCTTGTACCACAATTGTTCATTTCAGGAATTTAACTGATGATGAACTTTGGCATTATATTAAAACCTACAAGCCCTTTGATAAAGCTGGTGCCTATGGTATACAAGAATGGATTGGTATGGTAGGAATTGATAAAATTGAGGGGTCCTATTTCAATGTGGTAGGCCTACCTGTTCATGCTATTGCAGAAGCTTTGAAGGACTTCAACTAAACTATTTCCTGATATATTTTCAGCGTCTTTTTTGCTGTCTCTTCTTTTGTGAAGTTCTTAATGTGTGCTTTAGCATTGGTAATTAATCGTTGCTTTAATTCGTTATCCGAAGCCAGTCTTAAAACCGCCTCAGTTAAGTGATTGGAGTCCTTCACATCGCATAGAAGGCCTGTTTGCTCATTGATGACCAACTCAGGGATACCACCCGCATTTGTTGCAACAACAGGAATGTCATTTGCAAAGGCATCAATAATTGAGGTGCCCAGACCTTCTGTTTTAGAGGTAATAAGAAATAAATCAAAGTTTCTCAGATATTCGATAGGGTTGCTAACAAATCCTGTAAAAATAACATGGTCTCCAATTCCCTGGCTATAGCAATATTTCTTAATCTCATCTTCTAGCGGCCCATCTCCAAGAATAAAGAATTTGCATTTAAAGCCACTTTGAATAATCAAATAAGCAGTATCTATAAACGTGTAATAATCTTTATGATCTGCCAATGCCGAAGTATTACCAATAATAAATGTAGCTGGATCAATTTTATACTGCTTTTTTAAATCCAGTTCATCAGTTGATTTAAACTTATCCAGATCCACTCCGCTATGAACAGTAACGCATGCATCCTCATATTTTTCACCCAAATAGTTGATCATGATATTTCGTATGGCTTCAGAAACACATAGTATCTTTTTAATGCCTTTAAAGGTGTATTTCCATCTGGTGAATAGACTTGATCCAGGAACAAAATCGACCCTTCTTGATAATACAAACTTGGCTCTACACCCTCTCAAGTATGAATAGAACGCCACTGTATGCCCTTTCGAGGTATGTAAATGAATTAGATCAAACTCTTTAGATATCTTTTTTAAGACTTTAGCCCCTTTGCTAAAACCCTTTAAGCCTGAGAATTGTGTAGTATGATAATTAATAGAATTGGATTCACAATATTTCTCAAACTCTGATCCTTGCTGACATAAAACCTCGTTATGTACGCCATGAGACTGCAATTCAGTAATCAGGTAAGCTATCTGCTGCTCACCGCCCCGCCAACTTCGTTCGCTTGATATGTGTAATACCTTTAGGCTCACTTCTTTCTCAACACAATTCTAAACCCTGATTTAAACAAATACTTATCAATCCAAGAATTCTTAACCTTCCCATTTTCAATTTTCTTCACATCATTGCTCATATGTAGCGTTTCAAAACCAAATTTCGAACTTAAAATGTTTGAAAAATGATGTGGGTTATAGTAGGTTAAGTGCTGCCATGTATCGTAGTAACTGCCTTTCTTTTTTCTTAAACCTAGTGAGTCTAAGGTCTTCTTAATTTTAATAGAAAGAGAATCTATATTTGGTGTTGCGATGTAAAGAATACCGCCAGGCTTTAAAATTTCTCTGATCTTGCTTAAATACTCGCCTGGATTTTTAGGGTGCTCAATCACATGGTTCATATACACACAATCATATGTTTCAGCAGGTAAATCAATATCTTCAAACTTTCCGGAGTACATTTTAATTGAGAACTTATCCGCTAACTCCTTTGTAAAATCCGGATCAACCTCATAGCCTTCAACCTCCCAGCCCCTGTCTCGTGCCACTTTCATGTCAAACCCATTTCCAGAACCTATAGAAAAGAATTTACCTGGATTGATGTATTCTTCAATTAACTGAATGTTGTCCTGATGCTTTGCAAATCGTGGGTTTTCTTCATCACCATATCTATGATGTTTGAAATCCTTACTTTGATATTCAGCATAGAAGTCACTTAGATACTGATCAGTGTATTGAGGATTCATGAACTTCATGTTGCAGTTATTGCATTTAAAAATCCTGATTCCTTTATGGTCTTGAGTAAAATAGTTTATATCAGACGAACCACATACAATGCACTCTTCAAGTTCTTGATCAAAGGTGAACTTCATTTATTTCTGCTTAATACAAATAGTTTAGCGTATTTCTGAAACTTATAAAAAGCTCCGTTAATACACACGATAAACCCATAATAACCGTCTAAGATACCAAGCTTTAGAAAATAGTTCTTAAAAAAAAGCCAAAATGGGTATATCATCAAATGTGTTAAAAAATAGGCCTTTTTACCGCGCTTAAAGCTTTCCTGAGCCGCAATAGTAGTGAACTTATCAATTTGTTGTATGTGCTGACTAATCGTATGAAATGAATAATGAAGTATGTCGCCTTTTAAGTGTTGAACTTTAATGCTTTCATTCACTTTTACAGAATCGTGAGGGTTTTCACCACCCCACTTACCTTCATTTCTATTCCAAAACCTAATTTTAGTATCAGGGTACCAACCACAATGATGAATCCACTGCCCACAATAAGATGTAAGCCTATTCATTTTATAAGCTACGCCACTCTCTCCTGAATTTTTTAATTGTTGAATTGACTCAATTAATTTTTCAGAAAGCTCTTCATCGGCATCTAAAGAAAGAACCCAGTCATAACTCGCTGATGCCATGGCAAAGTTCTTTTGTTCAATATGGCCTTCAAATTTATTTTCGATGAACGTAGCTCCCATTTCTTGTGCAATCTCTTTTGTTCTGTCAGTTGAAAATGAATCAACAACTACTAGTTCATCAGCTACCTTGCCTAATGACTCCAAACATCGCCTGATGTTCATCTCCTCATTAAATGTAATTACAACTCCTGATATCTTCATTTCATAGCAAGTTGATCAATACTAATATTCTCAGCGCATTTAAAATGACCTTTTGGACATTTTCTGTAACCATGCAGGCCACAAGGTCGACAAGATAAGTCCTCTTTAACCTCTACAATTCTAGTGTCATCTGATAATGGCCCAAAACCAAAACCGGGTACGGTTGAACAAAAAACGGCTGTTACAGGTGCATTTACTGCAGAAGCAAAATGCAGAGGCGCTGAGTCATTTACGTAATTCATTTTGGCCTTCTCAATGAGAGCAACAGATGCTAAAGGCTTAAGCTGACCCGCCAAATTGATAACCGAAGTATTTGTTGTGGCTTCTAAAATCTGATTGCACAGTTCTTTGTCGGAAGGTGCGCCAATTAAATATACCTGCAAACCTTCCTTTAAACTGTTTAGTAGCTCAATCCACTTATGTGCAGGAAATTGCTTTGTAAACCACACTGAAGCAGGAGCAACAGTTATGTATTCTTTGGTTTGATATACTTCAACTGATTTATAATCATCAGCCGAAGGGTATAATCTTGGTCGCACAGGTTTGCTATCCGTAAATGATTCAATCATACGCTGATTTCTCATGACTTCATGATCGCTCCCACTCGATTCAATGATATGATCAAATGATTCGCTGAAAAGAAATGACATGGGATTCTTCTTAAATCCGATGGTGCGCTTTGCCCCAGATAACACAGTGATGACTCCCGAGGATAAAAAACGTTGCAAATTGATTGCCAGATCAAACTTTTCTTTTCTAAAACTAGAAATAAGGCTGCGTGTACTTGCCCATTTTTGACCTTTATCTAATATCCAAAGCCTATCAATTTTGGGATGATTTTTTAGAACTGCCTCATTACCCTTTCTCAACAAAAAGTGGAGCTCAACATTAGGTAATTGCGCCTTGATTTTTTCCACTAAAGCAGTGGCTAAAACCACGTCTCCAAGAAATGCAGTTTGTATGACAAGTATTTTATTCACTTTTTACTTAATTGCCGTGTGAAGATAATTTTATTCACAAGAGCGACCAAATTGGAGTTGCTAAACAATTACAGAACAAATTAAACAATCGACATGAAATATTTTTTGATTATTACGCTGCTCATGGTCAACGTGTTTGTTCACTCTCAACCTTATGGACAAGGTGAATTATTGGTATTGAACAAATCAGATCATAATGTGTCATTCATATCGCTGGCGACAGGCAAAGAAACTACTGTACTCGAAGTTGGAAAAAATCCTCATGAGGTAGCAGTTTCACCCAATGAAAAGTATGCAGCGGTTACAAATTATGGGAATGGTGAAAACCCGGGAAATACAATTTCAATAATCAATTTAGTTAAAAGAAAAGTAGTGAACACTCATGAATTTGTGCAAGGCATTAAACCACATGGTATTGAATTTGCCGATAATGAAACATTGTTATTCACTGCAGAGGGTACCGAAAGTTTTTATCTGATTAATCTAGAAGGAGAAGTTCTTGATGTCATCAAAACTTCTCAAAAAATAAGTCATATGCTGGCTTATGATTCTAAAAGTAAATTAGCGTTTGTAGCAAATATTGGATCAGGTTCGGTAACCGTTATTGATGTTGCCAAACGTGTTAAGGTGAAAGACATCATGACAGGTGACGGTGCAGAGGGCATAGCTATAAACCTAGAACAAACAGAAGTCTGGGTAACAAATAGAGAAGATAACTCTATAAGTATCATTGATATCCAGTCCTTAAAGGTGACTCAAACTTTAGCTACAGAAAACTTTCCAATTCGTATTAAATTCACTTACAACGGAAACATGGCACTGGTATCATGTGCTAAGGCAGGTACCGTAATGGTGTTTGATTCTAAGTCCAAAACTAAGATCAAGTCCATTGTTATTAATGAACAAGAAGTGGAGGACAATGGCGAGCGTTTGTCTGCTTCGTTTGGTGAAGGGCCAATTCCAATCGGAATTTTAATTCATCCATCAGATAAGTTTGCCTATATCGCAAATACAAATGCCGATATTGTAACCGTACTTGATTTAACCAAACTTGAGATTTGTGGAAGAATAAGCACTCGAAGTGAACCTGATGGATTGGGTTATATAAAATAAAAACACCCTCATTTTGAGGGTGTTTCCACAATTCATTTAATTAGGCTGAAGTTATTCCTCCTTCTTCTGTTCTTTCTTCTCTTCCTTTTTCTTAATAGCATCACCATCATTTAAGCGTTTAGATACCACCAAAAACGGACCTGAAACTACTTCGTCACCTTCAGCTACGCCACTTACTATTTCAATATTCTCGTAATCGCTTATTCCGGTCTTCACTTCAACCATCTTAGCTTTACCTTCTTTGTTTAAGAACACCACTTCTTTAACTTCCTCATCTTCTGTATTCTTCTTGTCTTCCTGAGGTGGAGTTTCAGAATCATCGTCAGACTTTCTATTCATAAACCCTACTCTTTCACCAGGTTTTCTGGTAGTAACAGCGGCTAAAGGCACGGTTAAAACATTTTCTTTTCTTTCGGTAATAATTTCTACACTTGCAGTCATACCCGGTCTGAATGGATATTTGTTACCTTTTTTGATCAAATCTTTATAGGATGAATTTAGAATCTTAATTCGTACTTCAAATTCTGTTACTGCATCTGGTGAGGCCTTGTCGTTAGCAGTATTAGCTATTGCCGTAACCAAACCTTTAAACTCCTTTTCTAAATGACTATAAGAATCAACATCTATTAAGGCAGTGTCACCTAATGCCACTCTGATAATGTCATTCTCATTCACATTTACGCGAACTTCCATTTGGTTTAGGTCTGCAATACGCATCATTTCAGTACCTTGAAACTGCTGCGTACCTAGAACTGTCTCCCCTTTTTCGACATTTAGTTTCGAAACAGTTCCTGTCATTGGAGAATTTACCGTAGCTCTTCTCAGGTTTTCTTGAGCCTGATCTAACTGGGCCTCACTACTTTTTACAATAAACCTTGAGGCTTCAACAGATTCTTTTGCAGACTTTAAATCATTTTCAGACACGGCATAATTCTGCTGTGCCAATTGCCAATCTGCTTCAGAGATTACCTTATCATCAAACAACTTCTTTTGGCGCTCGTAGTCTTGTTTTGCTCTAATGAATGTTGCCTCTGCTCTTGCCAAAGAAGCTCTGGAAGATGCTAAATTAGCCTTTTGCTGATTTAAAGAAGCCCTGGCTTGTTCAGCGGCTGCTATAAAATTATCAGGTCTTATTTTAGCCAGTACATCTCCTTTTTGAACAGAATCACCTTCCTCTATATTCAGAACAATTAGCTCACCAGAAACTTCAGGACTCAATTTAACTTCTACTACCGGCTGCACCTGACCAGAAGCACTTACCTTTTCGGTAATTGATACTTTTTTAGCCTTCGCTAATTCAACTTCAGTTTCTTTTGCTTTACCAATCCAACCAGCCTGTTTTGCAACTACCAATAAGATGATCAATACAATAAGGCCTCCTATTGAATAATAAAGCCATTTATTAGTTTTTTTTGTTTTTGCCATGATTAAAATTCTAAAGGTTTTCCTTGATAGAAATCGAGTATTTTTTGTCTAAAAATAAAATCAAATTTTGCTCTTAATAAATCAGATTTTGCCTGAAATAAATCGTTCTCCGCAACCTGATAATCTACATAGTTGGCTGCACCAACTTCATACCGCTGCTTAATTACCCTAAATGATTCCTCTCTTGCTTCCACTTGCTTTTGAGATGATTCGTACGACTTAGCTGCAGCAATTACATTGTTATATGCCTGTTCAATGGTTTGCCATAACTGATACTTTGTTTCTTTCTCAGTAAGATCAGCACGACTTTGAGTGATTTGTGACCTCTGAACACTATTTCTTGCAGCAAAACGATTAAAGATGGGTATGCTCAGGTTTAGGCTAATAAACTTTCTCAATTGATCTTCATACTGTTCAGTAAATGGGTAATCAGGCAGAAGCTGACCTGAGGGTATCTCCTGTTCGGCTAAAACAGGTGTACCTGAACCCTGTACAAAACCTATTTGTTCTTCTATGATTCTTGGCGCTCCCCCATCCGGCACAAACCTGGGGCCATCTGCCACATCGGAATATTGCGTACTCAAGCCTGCATTCAAGCTCAAAGTAGGATATAATGTGCCCTGCTGCGTCTTAACACCATATTCAGCACTTTTAACATTATAAGCTGCTGCCTGTACATTTGGCTGAGAGCTTAATGCAATATTATATATCTCTATAGCTGTCAAGTCCATTACAGGATTAACATTTATCTCCGCATCAGGTAATGCTATGTCAATATTTTGTTCCGGAGGAAGTTGAAGAGCCTGCTTTAATTGTATTCTCGCATTATTATAATCATTTTCCCGGTTCACTTGATTGAGCTCATTGGTTGCCTTTTGAGCTAATAAATCAAGTAAATTAGATATTGGTAACGCTCCTGCATCTACCCTTTTTCTCGTTATCTCCACTTGCTGAGTTGTTGATTCCAATTGTTTCTTCGAGTTTTCAAAAAGCTCTTTGGTAAACAACACATTTGTGTAAAATGAGACGACATTTAAAATTGTGTTATTCTCTGTGTCTTCAACAGTCTTTTCTGTTGCCTTATAGCTGTACTCATTCTGTTTAATGTTATTATTAATATTAAAACCATTAAAAAGAGTTACTGAACTGCTCACATTAGCATTAGAAGATACAATTCGCTGATTTTCAACGAATAAGTTGGTGGTTGGATCGATAGATCTACCCCAGCTAAAACCGTAAGATCCATTGGCATTTAGATTTGGTAATCGGTTGTATTGTGCCTGCTTATAATTGATCTCAGCATTGGTTAAGTCAAGTCGACTTCTTTGTATAGTTATATTGTTTGCCAATGCATAATCAATACACTCTTGGAGCGTCCAAACGTTATTCTCCTGCCCAAAGGCACATAAAGAAGTGAATACTAATAATATAAGTAGTTTAAATCGATGCATTTTTAGTTGATTATAAATCGATGTCTGGAATGTAAATTATTTGGTTGACCCAATTAAGACTTTTGAGATAATCTAATGTTACAGGTTTAAGGCCGGAGTCCATTTCAATGACAAGACACGCCTCATCATTCTTACCTTTTCTGGAAACGCTCATTGTAGCTATGTTGCAATCATCATTAGATAGAATGCTGGATATATGCGCTATTGAGCCTTTTGTATCCTTTGCCTTAATAATTAGTGTATGCAAGCTAGCTGAGAAATCAGCATCAAAACCATCTACCTCAGCGATGTTAATTACACCGCCACCTTTACTTTGGCCTATAATTTCCACTTTCTTATCCCCTTTCTGCAAATTCAGTTTAATTGAATTCGGGTGCATTGTGGATGCATTGCCAACAGATTTAAAAGTGTATTTCAAACCCTCTTTTTTGGCCAGATCAAAGGAGGTTTTAATTCGGGCATCATCTGTCTTAAAGTCTAAGAGACCGGCAATTATTGCTTTATCGCTACCATGGCCCTCATATGTTCTTGCAAATGAATTGTAAAAAGTAATAATCGCTTCATCTGGCCTACCACCCAACACTCTGATTGCCGCACGAGCTATTCTAACCACGCCAGCAGTATGCGAGCTTGACGGTCCGATCATCACCGGGCCTATCATATCAAATACACTACTTTTTTCTGCCATACCTGTGGTAAATTATCTGTGTCAATATTAACTATATTTTTACTTTCGTGATGATGCTTTGATTATAAATGGTTTATATTCATTTTAAACTCCGAATAACTTAGGACAGAATTTTATAAAAGCCTCTAAATTTTGAAATACATCTATAACAGTGAGCCAGTAGATAAGATTGAATTCTTAACTCCCAACAACCGATCATTCTTATTTGGCGATGGTGTTTTTGAAACTATTTTGGTTCTTCAGAATGAAATAAGGTTTCTTGAACAACATCACACTCGCTTTACGGCTGCAATGAAAGCCATTGGTTTGAATTCAAGCAAGCTCACACGAGAATTATTTACAAAGAGTATCAGTTCTGCTTTAGAAATTAACTCATCAGCAACAGCCCGAGTAAAATTTATGCTCTGGCGAAAGGAAACCCCTGATCAAGTTGGTTATAGAACTTACACAAGCGATTTTGATTTTTTGGTGAGCATTAAAAACAACGTTAATCCTGTAATAATTGAGTCAAGTAATTTAGGGCTATCACATAAAGTTCAATTATCACCATCCCCATTCTCAGCCTACAAAACAATGAATTCGCTTCCTTATGTTTTGGCAAGTATTGAAAGATCGGAACGTGAAATTGACGATTTAGTATTAATGAATGTAAAAGGCAATGTTTCAGAGTGTAGCTCTAGCAACCTGTTTTGGATAAAAGAAAATAATCTGTTTACATCACCTTTAGATTCGGGATGTATCGCTGGCATCATGAGGTCAGCAATTCTTGATCAATATAATGTTTTTGAAGAGAATACATCTTATGACGCACTAAAAGGCGCAGAGGCGATATTCTCTACCAATGTTGCAAGACTTCAAATTTTCAAAAGTATCGACAAAAAAGCTCTTGAAACCTCCCACAAACTAATTGATGAAATTAAACAGCTATGGGCGCCTTAATGGTAGGATGAGCCTGATAGTTAACGATCTCGAAATCCTCATATTGGTAGTCAAATAAAGACTCAGGCTTTCTTTTAATATTTAACTTCGGTAATGGATAAGGCTCTCTGGTCAATTGTAGTTCAGCCTGCTCAATATGGTTAGAGTATAAGTGAACATCACCTCCGGTCCATACAAATTCTCCCGGCTCCAAATCGCACTGCTGAGCAAACATGTGAACCATTAATGCATAAGAAGCAATATTAAATGGTACGCCTAAAAAATAATCGGCACTACGCTGATAAAGCTGACAAGAAAGTTTACCATCTGCCACATAAAATTGGAATAGTGCATGGCAAGGAGGCAAAGCCATATTATCAACTTCTGCAGGATTCCACGCAGAAACTATATGCCTTCTCGAGTTAGGGTTATTCTTAATTGAGTTTAAAACATTCGTAATCTGATCAACCGTGCCATTCTGAGGTGTTGGCCAGCTACGCCATTGGTGACCATATACAGGACCTAAATCTCCATTTTCATCGGCCCACTCATCCCAAATAGAAACACCATTATCTTTTAAATATTTGATGTTTGTATCACCATTTAAAAACCACAGTAATTCATAAACTATGGAACGAATGTGTAATTTTTTAGTAGTAACTAATGGGAAGCCTTCACTTAAATCAAACCTCAATTGACGACCAAAAACACTTTTGGTTCCTGTTCCTGTTCTATCTCCTTTTTGAACTCCATTGTCCAAAATATCACGCATCAAATCAAGGTACTGCTTCATAAATGGAAAAATTTGTAGTGGTCTTCAAAAATAAAAAATTATTGTCCGGTTTCACTGCTTAAAATTTCGAAATTTGATCAAATGTTAAAGATTTATAGAAACACTCTCCATTCAATCATGTTATCCATGATGAAAATCATATCATGACAAAAAAGGCAGCACTCCTCTCCATTTTTTTGGTAGTGATAATTACAATTATTGCTGCAAGCCAACTACCGAAGCTTCAATTCAACTATGTATTCGAAGAGTTTTTTCCTGTAGATGACCCTGACCTTATTACTTACCTTGAGTTTGCCGATAAATTTGAAAATGATAACGACTATCTTCTCATCGGTCTTCAGTCAGCCAATGGCATATTTAACGAGGAGTTTATTAAAAAGCTAGATGGCCTCACTACGCATTTCGAAAAACACCCCGCCACAAGTGAAGTTAGGTCAATCGCAAATATCCAACAACCCATTATTTCCATGGCTGGCTATTATGAAGTGCCTTTAATCCATGTTAATGAGCTAAATCGACTAGAACAGGACAGTATACGCTTGTTTAAACAAACAGAGTTAGCGGAAACTTTCATATCGAAATCTGGTAAAGCCACATTGGTATTACTGAAACATGACAAGTTCAGGTCAAAACAAGAGGCAGATGAGTTTGTAAACGAAACCATCAAGGCGATTAAGTCATACAATTTTGATAATTATACTTTGGCCGGAAAACTTTATGCCCAGGGTATTTTTATTGATAAAATACAGCAAGAGCTACTTAAGTTTTTAAGTGCTTCTATTTTACTTGTAATAGTCTTTTTGGTTCTTGCTTACAGAAGTTTTTGGGGTGTACTAATTCCGTTGGCTATTGTACTCTTTTCAACGATTTGGATTCTGGGTTTTATGGCCTTTATGGGCAAGCAATTGGACTTACTGATGGTGTTACTCCCTACTATCATGTTTGTGGTGGGCATGTCTGATGTTGTTCACCTTATGACCAAATATATTGAAAATCTAAGACGCGGGAGTTCAAAAAAAGAGGCTATAAAAGTGGCAATTAAAGAAGTTGGTCTTGCCACATTCCTTACTTCTCTCACTACAGCCATTGGCTTTTTAACATTATTGACAGCCAGTATTGGGCCAATTAAGGAGTTCGGACTTTATACCGCCTTAGGTGTACTTATTGCTTTTGCAGTAGCGTTTATGTTGCTGCCTGCTGTATGGGTTCTTATTAAGAAACCTAAAATCTCCTTAAAGTCAGAAAATAAAGAAGAATGGATCGGTTTTCTTTCTAGCAAATTCATTTGGGTGATAAGAAACAGAAAGCTTATTTCTGTCATTTGCCTTTTAATCATTGCTATATCAGGTTATGGAATCTCCAAAATAGTTGTAAATACTTATTTAATCGAAGATTTACCTCAAGATGATCCGTTAAAGGAAAGCTTTACATTTTTTGATGAGCAATTTGGCGGTTCACGCCCTTTCGAAGTAAAGCTGGAAGTTGGTGAAAGTCATACACTATTATCTCCAGAGGTAGCAAAATCTATTAATCAAATAGAAACCTATTTAAAAGACTCGGTAAAAGTTGGTGGCTTGGTGAGCTCAAATACCATCATCAAATCTCTGAATCAGGCCACTCATGGCGGCAATAGTGAATATTTCAAAATACCTGAAGGCAATAAGTATGATAGCGATCTTAAACGAAATCTGCGAAGAGTAGTAAAAAGAGGTAATTTTGATGGGAAACTGTATGCCGATAGTCTGAAAACAGGTAGAATAAGTGGCTGGGTTAATGACATAGGTAGTGCTATCAGTCTACAAAGAGTAGAAGATTTTCATAAGTATAAAGATAGGGTTCTCGACACATCAATTATTGATGCTCAGGTAACAGGTACATCACTTCTGATAGACAAAAACAACAAATATCTGGCTGATAATATGATGCAAGGTTTAGCAATAGCTTTTGGGGTGGTGGCAATTATTGCAGGGTTTCTATTCAGGTCTTTTCGAATGGTGCTTATTACGTTGATACCAAATGTGATTCCTTTGATGATGGTGGCAGCCATTATGGGTTTCTTTGGTATAACTCTTAAATTATCTACTTCAATTGTCTTTACCATTGCCTTTGGTATTGCTGTGGATGACACCATACACTTTACCAGCAAATTGAAGCTGGAATTACTCAAAAATAAAAGCCTGATCTATGCGCTAAAACGAACCTATCTGAGCACTGGGAAAGCCATTATTGTAACAAGTCTAATTCTTTCAGGAGGGTTTCTAATCTTAATTCTCAGCTCCTTTGGAGGTACATTTTATACAGGTTTGCTGATCAGTCTTACGTTAATCTTCGCCATGATTATTGACTTGACAGTTTTACCCGCGTTTATATTGCTATTTTTAGAAAAACATCGTTTAAGCAAGTAATGAAACTCAAATGGCCTCTGCTATTTTTATCGTGTATACTTATTATTACACTAGCTATTAGTTTTAAGAGTAATACTCCAGAAAAAATTAATGGAGTTAGTCTTGTTGCTCCACGCAACAAAGTAGGTAAAGAAGTCTATGAGCCAATCAATCGTATTGCAGCCAATTGGGTAGCAGTTATCCCCTATTCTTTTACAAAAAGAACTGACCCAAAAGTTCAATTTCAATATAATGGACAGTGGTGGGGCGAAAGTGTGACGGGTACGATTCAAACTATTACGCACGCTAATGAAATGAACTTAAATGTAATGCTCAAACCGCATACCTGGGTGTTAGGTGAAGGTTGGGCTGGCGATTTTGATCTCAACTCAGAAGATGAATGGAAAGTTTGGGAAAGTAGTTATAGAGACTACATTCTTACATTTGCTAAAGTAGCTGACTCACTTAACGTACCACTTTTTTGTATAGGTACTGAATACAGAAAGGCCGTTGTAAAAAGGCCTGCATTTTGGAAAGAACTTATTAGAGAAGTAAGAGATGTGTATTCAGGTAAGTTAACCTACGCTGCGAATTGGGATAACTATCAAAATGTGAGTTTTTGGCAAGATTTGGACTATATAGGTGTAGATGCTTATTTCCCACTTAATGATGCCAAAACTCCAACAATAGAACAGTTAGAATCGTCTTGGGCTCCCATTATTAATGAACTTGAATCATTCTCAAAAAAGTGGAATAAGCAGATACTATTTACCGAATTTGGGTACAAAAGTACAGATTATACTGCCGATGGCCATTGGAAATATGATGGGAAGGAATTGGGTACCAATCAATTAGCACAGGCTAATGCATATGAATCTGCATTTGGGTTATGGAAACAAAACTGGTTTGGTGGCGGGTTTTTATGGAAATGGCATACAAACCATGAATCTGTAGGTGGTCCTGATTGCAAAGAGTTTACGCCACAAAATAAAAAAGCTGAAGAAGTAATTCGTAAATTCTACTCGAAGAATTAAACTACATTGGAAACGAAAGCTTTGGCTTGTCAGACTTAGAAGGCTTGTAATCTGACTTTTTAACTTCGGTTTCTGGTTTTTTGGCGGGTGTTGCAGAAGCTTCCGGGATGTCACGATATTGCATAATGAAACGGTGCAATTCTTTCTGGCGCGCTGTAATATCAGATAAAGTTAAACCTAACTGCTTATGATAGATTCTATAAATCAAATCCCACTCGTTCTTGTCCATGAATCCGTCTGCATTGGCAATTAAACACATCCAGGCAAGACAATTAATTTGATCATTCTGAGTAAAGGACTTTAACTCCTTCATGCAATCTGCAAAAATGGCTTCTTTACTCTCCTTTTCAAGTATACTAATCTGATCGTTAAATTTCTCCTTGCTCATGGCTTCATGCCATAACATTTTCTCACCCATTTCCTTCTCCTTCTCATGCAACTCGCCATCAGCATAAGTGAGTAAATAATAGAGCTTGGTGTTTACAGATATTGACTTCATGATTCAATGTTGAATGTAATATATTTATTAAAGAATAAAAACGATGCCAAAGAAAATATTACATTAAATGCCTATTAAACAGATATTTAGAAAAATGAAGAGTCTCATATCGGGAATTGTTATAATGTATTTCCAATATTGGGATGTATGTTTAATATAAAAAAACCACCGAACTAATTTAGCTCGGTGGTTTAGTAATTACTTTTACTTTAGGACTATTCAACAACTATATCATCGCTTACTCCATCGACAACAATTCTCACCCTTCTATCACATTCGCCATCTCCAAAGTACATTGTTATTATGTTGTTTTCTGTGGTAACAACATTGATACCTTCAACAGGTAACTTTCCTCTTTTGCTTATTCTACAGTTTCTAACAAACACTAAATCTTCTGTTATTAGTCCTGAATATGCCACTCCTCCTCTTGATACACCTGAAGCAGTACCTGAAACTAAAACCTTATCATTTAGAGGGTTAAGGGCTCTTTCCCAAACACGTACTCTATTTACTTCGCGAGTTGCAAAACTTTCGTCTGGCCATGTTAATTTACCTCCTTTAAGTGTAACACTAAACATTAATGTATCCGATAATGATTCAGTAATATTCTCAATTGTCCTTGTTCCTTCAACCTGAATGTCATTAATAGAATAATTATCAAATGACACCACCGAAATTCCACCCGGTGCAAAGAAGCGCCCTGTATGCGAAATTGTGATAATTCCCTTTCTTACGTTCCCTTTTCTATCCACACAACCATCTCCAAAGTCTAATGTAATTGTACCTGACTCTTTAGTTCCTTCATAAGAAAATACACCTTCACACAACCTATCATCTTCAAACTCTTCCATTCTTCCACCACTATTTGCTTCAGTTGCTTCAAGGGATATACTTGATAGGTCATCAATATCTTCAAAAACGGCATCCATTTCGGCATCTGCTTCTACCACATTGGTAGATACAGATTGGTTCTGTCCTACTTCATCATCGGCACAAGAGAACATTAGTAATGATAAAATACCAGCGCTCAAGCTTAGAGTTACTCTTCTAGAATTTAATTTAGTTAGTTTCATGATATGTTATTTTCTTTTTAATCTTCAACCAATCATTTGAATGGCTTTCACTTTAATAACACCGTACCTAACTTGTACCCTTACTCGCTTTCTAAACTTTTTTTTATTGCCTTCCTTTGCACACCTAAATTATCCAATTGCTAATGACTCGAATTGAAGCCATACTGTCCAGAAATAAAGATTTATTTCACCCAACAACACCATTTAATTTTACTAAAGACCCATTCTTTGTATTTGATTTTACAAAGGATAATACTGCTTTAGCGGATGTGAACTTAAATGATGAAAGAAGTTTTAATGATTACATTTTTGGATCACTTGCCAAAGAAAACTGCAAAGTAGGTGTTGGCGGCTATGGTGAAAATCGAACCATTTACAGCCGTAGTGATGTGTTTTCAGATACAGAAAACAGATCGTTGCATTTAGGAATTGATATATGGGCACCTGCCGGCACTCCGGTATACGCACCTGCTGATGCAATAGTGCACAGTTTTAAAGATAACCATCAACACGGTGATTATGGGCCTACTATAATTCTAGAACATGAACTGGAAGGGGTGAAATTTCATACGCTCTATGGTCATCTGAGCAGATCGTCTATAGAAGATTTAACAATAGGAGCTGAAATTAAAAAAGGGACTGAATTTGCGTGGTTCGGAGACTATGAGGAGAATGTACATTGGCCTCCCCATCTTCATTTTCAGGTAATTGAAGATATGGGCGATAAATTTGGTGACTTTCCTGGCGTTTGCAAGCCGAGTGAAAAGGCAATGTGGCTAAAAAACTGTCCTAACCCCAACTTAATTCTGAATATTCCGGGTATTTAGTCAACAATCTTTTTCTCGATGTAATTAGAATTGAGAATGCTCAATGCTCCCATATATCGAAGTTTAAAGGAAATTAAATCACCCACTTTGTAGTTTCTTCTCGTTTTACCAAGGTCTATCACCAACATATCGCTACTCGCACCTGTGATTTCTATTTTCTTGTCATCAGGAATTAAAAACTCAGGCGAAATATCCAGTAATCCTATATCAATAATAGCACGGTAAGATGTTTTACCATAATCTGCCTCGTTAATTTCCAGTACTTCTCCTGATGGATTTTCTGCCAACTCGCCAATAGGCACCTTTGGTTTCTCGTGAAGCTCTATGATCTCTGCATGAAGCTTGAAGATATCATCCTTCATACCCTTCACTGTTTTCATGGTAAATAGGTTCAAACCAAAGTAGAGAATCTCTCCTACTCTAAAATGGTTAATACCCATTGGGCGCATATTCTTCAGCAAAAGCGGAATAGTTACGGAAGTACCGCCTGAAACCCACGGAATTTCTCTTTCAAACTTAGCTTCAATCAATTGCTTGTAAAGACTCAACTGAATAAGTTTATCCTGTGATGGCATTACACCATGCAAGCAATTTAGGTTAGTACCTAGTCCAACAATTTTAATACCTGGCAATTCGAATATCCTCGAATAAAAGTCGATGACATTTTCGCCTAAAACCCCTTCCCTAAGATCTCCCATTTCAATCATTATGATAATCTTATGAAGCTTACCTTGCTTAACAGCTTCTTCTGAAAGCATTTTAATTGTTGAATACTCGCTATTAAAGCTCACATCTGCGAATTGAATAATTCGCTGAATACTCCTTTTGGCAGGTGGTTTTATATAAACAGTCTGTACATCTGGATTCATGGATTTCACAATCTGAAGATTACTAATTCTCGAATCGTGAATTTCCGTTATTCCTAAGTTCAGAATTTCTTTTATATAGGCTCTATTTCCACATAAAAGCTTAGTTACAACTCCCCACTCAATATTTCTTTCACTAAAAAGCTTCGTTAGAAACTTATGATTATGTTTTAATCTAGACTTATGTAGTTCTAAAAATGCCATTTTATTCTATTATTTTTCTAGGTATTCTTTGAGGTAGTCTTGTTAGTAGCTCGTAGTTAAGCTGATTACTTAATTCACCGAAAGAAGCCACTGAAATCTCTAACCCATTGTAGCCTCCAATCAAAATTACTTCATCTCCAACTTCTACTTCTTCCACTTCGGTAATATCAAGCATCATCATATTCATATTAACCAAGCCGATGACGCCTACACGAATACCGTTTACAAGTGCTCTTCCCAAATTACTTAAAACTCGACTGTACCCGTGCGAGTATCCCACAGGTACAGCAGCAATTTTCATGTCCTGTTGTGCTAAAAAACTAGTTCCGTATCCAATAAACTCACCAGTAGTCACATATTTTACGCTCATCACAGAGCTCTTCCATGAGATAACTCTCTTTAGAGGATCATTACGGTCGGGTGTTTTTACTTTACTGACGTAATCGATAAAAGTCTCTTTACTAGGCCAAAAACCGTATTGAAGGATTCCGATCCTTACCATATCCATACAAGTTTTTGGGTAAACCATAGCAGCAGCAGAACAGGCTGTATGTTTTAATTCTGGTTCTATACCTTTAGATAACAGGTATTTATAGTGTTTGTTAAATCTTTTTATTTGTTTCTGTATTCGAACATGGTTAGCCACACTTTCGGCACCGGCAAAATGTGTACAAATACCTTTAACATGTATATGTTCCTGGTTATCGTGAAGTATCGGTATCAGTTTAGCAATTTCTGATTCATTAAAACCAGTTCTATTCAAGCCTGTTTCTACTTCAATATGAATCTTCGCCACTGATTTTAGCCTCTTAGCTTCATTAATGGCTTCCGTAACCCTTGTGCATTCGAAAACGAAAAACTCAACATTGTTTGAAATTGCCCACTCCAAATGCTCATGAGGTATTTCTCCCATAATCATTATCTGTGCTTCGCCATTGGTTGCATCAACAACTTCATAGGCCTCATCAGAGCTAAAGACTGAGAAATGCTTTATACCACATTTAAGTGCCAACTGAACAAACTCTTTAATACCATGCCCATAGGCATTGCCTTTCACTACGGAAGAGATGATTACTTTTTTACCAACTCGCGAACGAACAAAATTGATATTATTCTGCAGTGCTGAGAAACTAAGAAATAATGATGATGGTCCTTCAATCATTTATTCAATAATTGATTAATTATTTGTTTATACATATTTACTCCAATTGGAATAAGATCATCTGGAAAATCATAATCAGGATTGTGCAAATCAGGTGTGCTCTCTCCTGCCCCTAAACCAAACATAGCACCTTTCATATTCTGAGTAAACACACCAAAATCTTCACTCCACCTGAATGGATTATCTGCCTCCATATAATTGAATCCCAAAGCATTAGCCGCTTCGGCAATATGCTCATGGCAATCATCAGCATTGATTGTGGATTTAAATTCTTCTTTTTCTTCAAATGAATACTTCAATCTATACTTTTCCGAAATTTGAACGGCCATCAGTTTGGCTTTATCCTCCAAGATACTCAAATGCTCGTCTTTATATGCTCTAAGAGTAGCCATTACCACTCCTTCACCAGGAGTAATTCCAAAAGATGGACTACCTAGTTTTGCATGAACGACTGTTGTAATCGCAAAATCATCGAGTCCCAATTCTTTATCATTCAGTTTATTCCATGCTTCAATAATTTCTGATATGGCCATTGCAGGACTCACGCCATTTTCAGGTTCAGCAGCATGAGAAGTTTTACCATGGAGATTAACCACCAAGCCTTTAGATGCAGAGGCAAAAACTCCATTTTTAGAAACTATCGTTCCTTTGGGTATTCCGGGTAAATTATGCAGCGCAAAGATGTAATCTATGTTTAATGTACTAAATTTTGAATCGTTGAACATTAGTTCTGCACCTTCACCAGTTTCCTCGGCCGGTTGAAATAGAAGTAAAACAGCACCTTTTTTGGGTCTGTTGTTTTTCAGGTATTCTGCCAGTCCTGCTACCATGGTCATATGCCCATCATGGCCACACTTGTGACCTACCCCTTCGTTAACTGATTTATACTTAAACTCATTGATTTCCTGGATAGGTAATGCGTCTAATTCAGCTCTGAATGCAATATTCAAACCCTGTTCTTGCCCTTTAAAAACGAACACAATACCGCTACCCCCGATATTTTCTATCACCTGATCGGGGTTATACTTCTTAATAAAATCACGAATGACAAGAGCTGTATTAGACTCTTTGTGCGATACTTCCGGATAACGATGAAGCTCTTTTCGCAGAGCTATAAGTTCTTCCAAGATCAGTCAGATTATTTTTTTAATCTCATTTCAAGGTATTTGTTAGTAAACCCTAGCTTCTCGTAAAGAAACTTGGCAGGGTTGTTAGGCTCAACATGTAATGCGATATCACCATCAGCATTTTTAATAGCCTGTTGCATAAGCTTTTTACCAATTCCATGACCTCGATAATCTCTATGCATGGCAATGTATACTAAAATGTACTCTGGAATATAGCCTTTCATACCGGTTTTATTCATTACTACTGCACCAACAATTTTTCCATTGTCTTTGGCAGTAACCACAAAACCTCCCGGTGTTACACCAGCATTGAGCGCATAATCTATTGCCTTTGCAATATCAGCTTTTTCATCACCAAATTCATCTAAATGAGTATGAAGGAATGAAGCTACTGCGTCTCTTTCGATCATACCTACTGTTTCTGCAGGTCGTAATATATTGTAGTCTATTGAAATCTGAGTATCGTTCATATTATGTTTTATTAAGTTTTACAATTTTATCTGTTATTATAAACGTGAACAGCGATGCCATAATTCCATAGATGTTCGCATCGAGCCCCAGCGGAAGATTCACACCTAATAAAATCAGTGTTAGCGTTGTGGTACCACCAATGAGCATCGCAAGAAAAGCAGCCTGCGAACTCCCTTTCGGATAGTAAAGTGCTGCGAGTATTGGCACAAACAGTCCTGAAACCATAAATGCATAGGAATATAGCATTAATTCGAGCACATCTGTCATATAAAGTGCCAGGATCAGAGCTAAAATACCAATAGCCAGTGTTAGCCATTGGCCATACTTCATAATTACTTTGGTTTCTTTTCCAGTGTACAACCATCGGCCTAATACATCAGTGAGTAAGTTACCTGAAGCAGCCATTAAACAGCTATCTGCTGTTGACATGATTGCAGAAAAATAAGCTGACATCATTAAACCTAAAAGGCCAACAGGTAAAATACTACGTAAGAGTAAGGGCAGACCAAGCTCAGGGTCTAAATTGCTAACATCCGCATAGCCAAGCACTTCAAACATTCCCTGGTCGGCAGCTACTCTTCCAAATAGGCCGAGCATTACACCCATTAATGCCATAATGGGCCATTCAAACAGGCCAGCTATAAACCACGCTTTTTTAGCGGTCTTTTCATCACGGCAAGAGTAAATTCGTTGATAAAGTGTCATACCCACAAACCAGATTGGGATTATAGTTATCGCCCAGTTTACCAAAGTTTGCCATTCTACATTGTTGAACCGAAGAAATTCCGGTGCTACTGTTGCTTTTATGGCCTCATAGCCACCTATTTCCATGTAACCGATTGGAATACCAATGAAGATTAAACCTCCCATTAGAATAATCCATTGGATTGTATCGGTATAAATTACGGCTTTAATACCGCCCATAACAGTATACACAATAGCAATAACCCCCATGATTAATAGAGCTGTATTTAGATCAAGATTTACGAAAGAAGCTGAGGCTAACTTTGCGCCTGCTAAAATTTGTGAACTTGTGAATCCTATATAACCAATGGCAGATATTATACCTGCGAGGAGTGCAACTTTTGCATTATAAAAGTGAGCAAAAATTTGCGGGAAGGTAAGTAGCTGCACGTCACCAGATAGCTTATGAACTTTAGGGATTAGAAATACTGCTGCTAACCAAGCACCGATAAGACCAGTAAAAAGCATCCAGGAACCAGATAAGCCCATGGCAAAACCCAAACCACCAAGTCCAATGGAAAAGCCGCCACCAACATCAGTGGCTACCACTGAAAGACCAATGTGCCACGATCCCATGTTCCTACCTCCAACGTAATAATCGTCCGTGCTTTTGTTCTTCTTTAAAAAGAAAAACCCTACCCCCAGCATTATTATCATGTAGACGATAAAGATCGTCAGGTCTATTATGTGCATAAATTAGTTTCTGTAGAAATTAATTTTGGCAAAACTAACCAAAGCAATACTAATAATCCATTTTAGAATGTTTTAATGGAGATTTAATAAATAGTTTGTGCTGAACTATTTAGGAGTTAAATTCATCAACCGTAATCACGGGTGCTGCTTCTATATCCTGAATACCCATGAATTCAATCACTAAACTGAAAGCCTTCTCTAGCTCCTTTACTTTTTTGGGATCTGTAGATTGTAGCTTTTGTGCAAGTCGCTCATGCATTAATTTGGGTGTAGATTTTAATAATTGTTGCCCTAAAGCTGTAAGGGTAATAAAACTCACCCTCCTATCTTCCGGTTTGGTTACTCGTGCAATCACACCTTTCTTTTCTAATCTGGAGGTAATGCCTGTAATTGTTGATGAGTTTAAGTTGAGGTACTGAGAAACTTCTTTGTGAGTGGCCTTAAAACCTGGTTGCTTACTTAAAAAAGTAAGTAAAAGTAATTGGGGTATACTAATGCCGTGCTCCTTTTGAATACGTTTGGATTCCAAGTTAACTGATCGTAGTATTTTTCGTATGCTGATAATGATACTGTCGGCATCCATAGTTCAATTTTAATGAAAAATGTAGTTTAATCGAAAACTTGTCTGTGTGATTCCTATTTTTGATTTATACTTTATGAAAAAGCTTTTAATCATTACTCTTCTAATTTCTGTCTACAATATACAAGCGCAGGACAGGTTAAAACTAGCCAAACTTAAGTATGATGGTGGTGGCGATTGGTATGCTAATAAAACAGCACTCCCTAATCTAGCAGAGTTTTGTAACCAACAGTTAAACATGAATCTCGATGAAGACGATGAAAGTGTTGATGTTAGCAGCCCTGAGCTCTTCCTCTATCCTTACATTTATATGACGGGCCATGGTAATGTTGTTTTCAGTAGTACTGATGCTGAAAACCTAAGAACCTATTTAGAAGCAGGTGGCTTTTTGCATATTGATGACAATTATGGACTAGACCAATTTATTCGCCTGGAAATGAAAAAGGTTTTTCCTGAGTTGGAGTTTGTAGAGCTGCCATTCGACCATCCTATTTATCATCAGAAGTTTGACTTTACAGATGGACTTCCAAAAATTCATGAGCATGATGGCAAACCTGCTCAGGGACTTGCCTTAATTTTTGAAGGTAGAGTTGTTTGTTTCTACAGCTATGAATCAGATTTAGGCAATGGCTGGGAAGATCAGTCGATACATAACGATCCCGAAGAAAAGCGTCAGCAAGCGTTAAAGATGGGTTCTAATCTTGTCTCTTATGCCTTTACAGAATATACTAATTAGAGATTTTTAGATTCTTATATTTTGCTTTGAATAATCTTTTAACTAATATTATAGTTGATAAACTATTTTATTAGTATGAGAGAACTTACAAGAGCTGAAGAACAGATAATGCAGGTGCTTTGGAAACTCAAAAAAGCATTTGTAAAAGACATCATTGAGAAGCTTCCGGAACCTAAACCAGCGTACAATACCGTTTCTACTATTGTGAGAATTTTAGAACAGAAAGGTTTTATTGGTCATCAGGCTTATGGTAAAACCCATGAATATTATCCTCTAATTCAAAAAGACAAGTACAGTAAATTCTATTTGAATAACTTTTTAGGCGGATATTTCGGTGGTTCATTTCAAAACCTTGTTTCCTTCTTCGCAAAAGAAAATGATTTAGATGTAACAGAAGTAGAAAAACTTCTCAACGAAGTGAAATCTGATATAAAAACCCAAAATGATGAATAATCTAATTAACTATTTTATTGAGGCCAATATCTGCCTTTTGATTTTTGGAATACTGTACTTTTTATTCTTTAAAAACGAAACTGACTTTAAGTTTAGAAGAAACTATCTACTAGTTGCAACAATGAGTACTCTTATAGTTCCGCTCTTTAAATTTGGCGCATTAAATGAGCAGTACACTTTTGTTCAGACAATTCAGACAACCGTTTTACCAGAAATCGTTATAGGCTCTGAAGTATCATCAGATTCATCATACGCAGGAACTTGGATTACTTATTTAAAGTATGGGTATTTGATTGTCAGCGTTATTTTACTTCAAATCTTTGCTTTTCAATTAGCGCAGGTATGCTGGTTCTATTTTTCAACTAGTACAGATAAGACAAAAAAAGATGGTTTCACATTGGTTTACACTAATGGTACATTACCCACTTTCACCTTCTTCAAAATTCTCTTTTTTGATAATAGTGTATCGCTGAATAGCAATGAAAAAAATAGAATTACAGCACATGAATTAGTACATATTAAACAGAACCATTCGTTGGATATTATACTAATTGAGCTCGCTAAAATAGTCTTGTGGATCAACCCAATTTCTTGGCTTTTTAGGAATGAAATACAGGATGTACATGAATATCTGGCGGACGATGCCGTTACATCCGAAGAAGACACGGATAAATACAAACAATTATTGGCAAAAATGGCTTTAGCGCAAGCTCACCTTTCTATTGGCCATCACTTTAGTAAATCAAAAACCCTAAAAAGAATTGAAATGATTAATACAATTAAACAAAAAGTAAATAAATGGAAAGCAGTGGCAATAATGCCTTTAATCGTAATAATGGCAGTCGTTATTAGCTGCAATGATGAAATTTATAAGGATGTAGATAATGTAATGCAAACAGCCTCTCAGACGGAAGTTCCTCTATCACTTCAGCCTACATTTAACGAATTAAAACAAAAATACACTGGAGCTGAATTAGCTTATATCGAAACACCAGGCACTACTCATCATTCTTTATCTAATTTAAAAGACCTTGATCCAAATAGCATTGTGCATATCGAGGTCTTTAAAAAAGAGGAAAAGATCGGTGTAATCTTTAACAAAAATGGCACATTTGAAACTTTAGAAGCCCAATTACAAGAAGGTGATATTTACACCATAGTTGACCAACCAGCTATGCCAGAAGGTGGTTTTGATGCGTATTATAAGGAAATAGCCCAAGCACTTAGATATCCTGAAGAAGCCAAAAAAGCAGGCATACAAGGAAAGGTGTACGTGCAATTTGTTGTGAACGAGACAGGAAGCGTTGAAGAAGTTCAAGTGGTAAAAGGTATTGGCGAAGCATGTGATATGGCAGCAGCTAACGCGGTAAAAGTTGCAGGAAAATGGAGTGCTCCCATGAAGGATGGTAAAGCAGTAAAACAACGTATCATTCTTCCTATTACGTTTAAACTAGATGATGTTGATGAAACTAAATCACCCAATAAAAAAGATAAATTTGTAGAGATTGAAGAGGTTTAATAAACGATTGTATGAATGGTTTTGGAGTTAAATAAAAAAAGCAGGTAATTTGCCTGCTTTTTTGTTTATAAATTAAATTCAATTTATTCTGTAACCACAACATTATCCAAAGTCCACCTTGCAGCTCCATCAGCGGTCGAAGAATAATATACAAATGCTACATGAACAGTTTGTCCATTAAAAGCATTTAAGCTTATACCATCAACTGTTGTCCATGTATCAGATGATTCCGCTGGCAAAGTCACCGATAGGTCGGTCCATGTCGCTGTACTGGGGTCACCACTACCCCCGTAGTTTGTTGATATTTTAACTTCCATAGCGGGTCCGTTAAATGCTGTACGCGCATCGAAAATCAATGTTGAAGTTCCTGCAGGCACAAATGATGGAGATATTAACCAATCTTCATTATCTTGAGCGCCACCACTAAACCCACTCATTTGAGCTCCTGTTGAGTCATCTCGACCGAAATTAGTACAATCCCAAGATTGTGCTCCAGAAACACTAAACTCAGAAAATGAATTTAATTCATTACACACATTAAAATCCTCTGTTAATAACCCCGTTAGAATTGTAGTTTGTGGAGTTACAGCAATATTATCCAAATTGAAGTCTACTGAATTTGCACTTGTAGCCCCTTTAAACTGCCATGCTAAATACACTACTTTTCCTGCTGCCTCGGTTAAATCCACTTCAATATTGGTAAATGTTGATGACGCTGATGGCAAAGTTACGGCAATTGCATTTTCTGCAGTAAAAAATGAGCTAGGGTCACCTGTGCCTGAATAATTTTCAGACCAAAGAACATTCAATTGGCCATCGCCCTCTGAATTAACTTTTATATCGAAATTGGTAAAAGCCTTTGTCAAATCACTGAAATCAAATGGAATTCTAGAAATTAACCAAGCATCTATAGCACCAGCTGCCCCGCCACTAGCAAATGCCTTTAGCGCTTGAGAGCCACCGTCTCCATTTCCATCACAATACCATCCTCTATCACTTTTAGATCCAGGAACTCTCAACTGAATAAAGTTACCTGGTATGGCAAAATCATTACATGCATCCAAATTGTCTTCGAACGGAACAGAGAATTCTGTAAATAAAATGGGCTCTTCTCCATCATCTTTCATGAAAACCAAATCATCAATCAACCATGAAGCGGGATCACTAGCAGGTGCATCATAGTATCTAAAACCAAAATATACACTACTACCTTTATCAATGCATGGTGCCGAAAATACTTGCACTAACGTGTTTGAACCATCTCCTGGGAGTTGCTCCCTCACATCTTTCAAACTAATCCATACTGTTCCATCCTCATTGGGATCTTCAGAACCGTTATAATTAGGGCTATAAACTAAGTCTACAGTTCCTTCACCATCAAATTCTGACAAAAGTGAAAAGCTAATAAGTACATTTCCTATTTCATCCAGATTAAATGGTTCTTCAATTATTAAATATGCATCATCAGAACCTGCAGATCCTCCAAATGCACTTGCGTTGACTCCACCATCATCGCAGCCCCAGCCTCTATCCGTTTTAGCACCTTCTGCAAATAGTTCAACAAAACCATCAGGAGTAGCAAATCTGTTACAATCGCCAAATGTATAATTTCTCAAAACAGTTCCTTGATCAAATTGATTGCATCCTCCTTCGTCAATATCAGATAACTTTAGGGTATATTTTTTCTGACCAGCAGAATTAATACCTCCATTAAAAGAGTCAATGATAAAGTTAATTGTAGTTGCTGCTGTCAGTTGCTCATTATTAAATACTCTAATCTTAAAACTACTTTCGGTCTCGTCTTCATTAAATACAACAGCAATTTTTCCATTAACTGGTTCTGGTTCGGTTATAAAACCCTGACCATAAGCAACATTCAAAGATTGACTGCTAATAAATGCGGAAGATGCATTTTGCAACCTCGTACTAAGTTCAAGGGTAACTGTTATGTCTAATGTGTCGCCAACTTCCGGTTCATCTACTACAGTTCCAACTCTTGGATAATAAGATACTGTTGATTGATCTAGTATATCTTCTTCATCGCACCCTATAAAAAATACGACAGTCGAAATTATAGCTAATAGTATATACTTCTTCATATTATTAAAAATCAAAACTTAAACTTATAGTGTATGTCCTAGGGTAGCCGTATGCATTTTGATATTGCTGACTGAAATAGCTCGACCATCTAACATACTTTTCATTTAATACATTTTGCACACTTGCAGATAATCTACCTCTTATTTTATCTGATACGTCAAAATATCTACCAGCATATATTTGCAATGTACTGTAAGCAGGAAATGCATCATTAATTTGATCCGCAGTAACAAAAGGAATTTCATCGTTATTCGGATTAGTTTCAGCATCTTCCGGGGAATACCTTACTGATATACGATCGAAATAATTCCAACGAGCACCAATGTATGTATCTCTAATTCCTTTGTAGTGCGCTCCTATACCAACTGCAGTTTGTGCTGATGCACCTACTGATAAACCTTTTAGATTAATTTGTGATGTTGCAGTCTGCTCATTTCCACTTTCTGTTACAAATGTTGTAGTTGTAGTTGTATTATTATCCCATTTCCAATCTCCATAAGAAACGAAGCCGTTTAGTTCGAGGCTAGATGTCACATTGTATTTAAAATCTAGCTCTACTCCTTCATGCCTTGAAATCAAACCATTGAAAATGGTAGGTGTTAAATCACCAGGTATTAGATCAATAGGGTTTCCACCAGCGTCATTATCACCACTATTAAAAGCAGAAGTTGTCGTTCTATTATTCCAATACGTCAAATAATAATTAACACTTGCTCTAATTTTACTTGTATTGTAAGTATAACCACCCTCTACAGAATTAACATCTTCTAACTTCAACGCTGGGTTGTAATTATTACTATATCTCGAATCTATAAATGCATTATCAAAAAATGGAGGTCTTGTAAACCTTCCTGCATTTGCAAAGAATTGATGTCTATTAGTTGGCCTATATGATGCTCCAATCTTTGCTGTATAAGTTAAAAAAGATTTTGTAGACGATTCGCCCAATGAGTTATCATTGAAGGCAGGTCTTGCATTCCACATATAACCTATTCTTTTATAACTAGTTTGAGTACCTGAGATAGTCGCGAAAACGGTAGTTTTATTTATTGTATATTCTGCTTGTGCAAATAATGCTCCCCATGTTACAACTCCTTCATAATCATATCTGTATTTATCCCCTTCACGAACAACTGCTCCATATATGTTTTCTGCATTATCAGGTGCGTTGATCACAGTGCTTGTAATAAGTTTGTTATAATCATCATCAAAACGCTCACTTCTATTCAAAACAAAGTCACCTCCAATTAAATTATTGGCTCTTCCAAAGTGCTGACCGCGATAATATCTTAAGTCAACCCCACCCAGAAGATTTAAATTGCCCAAACTTTTCTTAAAGTTTGAAATAAGCCCATACCATTTATGATTATTATGTCGTGATTCTATAAAATACCGTGATTCGTAACCCTCTAACAATGGTGTATTAAAATCTCCATTAGGAAACTGAATTTCTCTAAATCTATCATCTGCTCTATTTTGTTGAGCCAGATAATCCCAATTTATCAAGTTAACACCTGTAAGCTCAGGGTTGCCTGGTGTTCGATCATTTAGAAACAAGCTTTCTTGCTGATCAACAGGTTGAGTAGAATATACATCGGCAAATGATGCATAAAAAGATGTGGTTAAAGATGTGTTTCTATCCTTATCCCAGAAATGTGTCAATGCCATTAATGGCTTATGTATTTTATTTTGGCGATGGTTAAACAACTCACCTTGATAGATTCCAATTGAATTACTTGCATTAGGTTCATCTATGTTAAACTTTTCTCTTGTAGCTTCATCAACTACCCATGCAGTACCTCTGTTCACTGGGGCACCAAAGCCCCAAAACATTAATGAATGTTGATCATTTATCTTTTTAGACACTGATAGGTAATATGACCAAGCATCTGTAAATGCGCCAGGAATAACACTGCCTTGCTCTTGCGATGATAAGCCAGCTAATCCACCATCTGTTGTTGTTCTTGAGCCTTGAAAACTAACGGCCCAACCACCATCTAACAAACCAGTGTTATAAGTAAATCGTAAACGTTGATTCCATGAACCAGTACCTGTCTGATATTCAATCCTACCACCTTCACTTCTTTCAGCAGGTTTGGTTATCATATTTACTGTACCACCAATTGAACTAATGGCCAATTTAGAAGCACCCAATCCTCTTTGCACCTGAAGTTGTCTAGTAACTTCACTTAAACCTGCGAAGTTCGACCAAAACATTCGGCCGTTTTCCATATCGTTAACAGGGATTCCATTCACAAGAAATGCAATATTCGATTGGTCAAAGCCCCTAATATAAACCTCTTGATCACCATAACCTCCGGCACCTTGAATTGTATAAACGCCTGGGGTATTCTGAACAATATCAGCTACGTCTGTTCCTACAAATCGTTCGTCAATCTCTAGGGCATTAATGGCCGAAACGGCAACAGGTGTTTTTCTGTCTTCCACTACTGAGGCAAAAATCTCAACTTCTTTTAAGCCTACTACCGTAGAGGTCATTGAAACTTGTGGCACTTCGGTTGTTTGGTCTGCTAGCACCTCAATTTCCTGTTCAACTTCTTCATAACCTATGTAAGTTATTAATACCGTTTGCTTGCCAGCAGGTACAGCCTTTACAAGATATTGACCATTTAAATCTGAGATACTTCCTTTATTGGTGCCTTTAATTAAAATGGTTGCACCAATAAGAGGCTCATTGGTGTCAGTATCAATGACACTACCTGAAATATTCCCCGTTTGTGCTAGGGATATTCCGCTTAAGCCTATAAATAATAAAAAGAGTACGCGTTTTAACATTTATTGTGGTTTAGGTAAAAATTTCAACCTGCAAAACTATCTTTTCTTTATTGTCTTTCAAAAATTACTTATTACCAAATCGTTAACTTAGTCCTGTGATTTTAATTGGCAGCTTTTTTGTCTTAGAATTGCAGTGCGAAAATTTAAAATGGCTGTTATTAATATGAGATTTACTCTTGGTTGCTTGTTATTTATTATCCTTTCTTTCAGCATTTCCGCTCAAGATACTCCGATCGGGACTATTGCATTCTATAATCTTGAAAACCTATTCGATACGGAAGATGATCCTGCCATTGAGGATGAAGAATACTTACCTTCAGGAGAAAGAGAATGGACTGAAGAAAGGTATCAGGCCAAATTAGAGAATATGTCAAGGGTAATAGCTGACATGGCCTATGGACCGGATATAGTTGGTTTATGCGAGGTGGAGAACAGGAAAGTAGTAGAAGATTTAATTCAAACTGATAATTTAAAACTTAAAAGGTATCAAATTGTACATTTTAACTCGCCAGATGCAAGAGGAATAGATGTGGCGTTAATATATAAACAAGGTCGATTTACCCCATTTGACGTAAGAACTTTGCGTTTTAAAGACCCGTCAGATATTGATTTTAAAACAAGGGATATTCTATGGGTAAAGGGATTGTATAATGGCGACACGCTACATGTAGCTGTTAATCATTGGCCTTCACGTAGAGGTGGTAAGGAAGACAAGCGTTTAATAGCAGCTGAAATTCTGAGAAAAGCAGTAGACTCTGTTCAAAGTATAAATCCAAATGCCAAAATTGTTTTAATGGGCGACTTTAATGATGACCCTTCCAACAAGAGTGTGAAGAAAGTACTGATGGCCGACAACAAGGAAAAGAAACTAGAAAACGGAATGTTATATAATGCCTCTGGAGATACCTTTAAAGATGGTTTAGGTACTTTGTTTTATCGAGGTGCCTGGAATTTGTTTGATCAAATTATCATCTCTCAATCATTGTTAAAAGATCAGGCTACCAATTACTATTACATTCCGAATTCGTTTAAGGTATTTGCTGGAGAATATATGCGTGAGGCTAAAGGACAAAACCAAGGAGCTCCATTCAGAACTTTCTCCTATGGCGTTTACCAGAATGGGTATAGCGACCACTACCCTTCTATAATTTTTATTGGTAAGAAATGATAAGACTAATTTTATTAATTGCTTCCGGGCTTATTGTAGGATGTTCATCTGAAGATGTAAATGAGACAATTGTGCTCGGGGGAACAGTATATACCCCAAGGTTCGAAAAAACGTTATTAACCATTGAAGAATCACAATCCGTTGAGGTTTTTGTAGTTTTTAATTGCAAAGTTGAGGATAACGGATTTATTGAATTGGAGCTATCGGGTGATGCTGTATTAAATGAGGATTACTCTATTAACTTGACAATAGATGAAAATAGCAGATTTTCAATGCCTGTTGTGGAGGGTGATTCTGTACTAAACTTTTCCGTAACAGCAATCATTGACAATGATTCAGATGAAGAGCAAGTGAAGTTCAACTTTACAGACGCATCTGATTTTATCCAACTGGATAGGAATAACGAGTTAAGAATTAATATTTCTGATCCGCCTACAGATACTGATACAGAAGAAACGCTCACAGTAGTTACTTGGAATGTTAAGAAGTTCCCATTAGTAGGATCTACCACAGTTAATTCAGTTGCAGATATTATTAACAATATGGATGCAGATGTTATTGCATTTCAGGAAATTGATGATATCGCATCTTTTGAACAATTGGATGTTCTGCTTACTGAATGGGAAGGTGCTTTGTACAATGTAAGAGGTGCTATAGAGTTGTCATATTTATACAAAACATCGGAAATAACTTCTGCGAGTAACTTGTCAGTTATATATAATGATGATAGTGACACATTTCCTAGACAGCCTGTTTTAACAACTGTTACGCACGTTTCTGGCCTTGAAGTAACACTCATAAATATACATTTAAAATGCTGTGGCACTACAGGTTCGGAGGACGCCAATCGTAGAGAAGCGGCATCAATTAATCTTGAAGAATATATTAACAACAACCTCCCTACACAGAATGTAATAGTTCTGGGGGATTGGAATGATGACATTAGTGATGGACCCTTTGATAACTTCCTATCTAACAGTGAGAATTATTTATTTGCAGATTTTGAAATTGGTGAGGGTAGTAATTCCAACTGGAGTTATCCTAGCTGGCCTAGCCACCTTGATCATATCTTAATAACAAATGAGCTGTTTGACAATTTAGTGAACTCAGAAACATTATTGCTTGATCAGACTGTTTCCAACTATTTTGAAAATATTTCTGACCATAGACCTGTAAGTGCTACATTTAGCAATAATTAAGAGTTTGTTTCAGGCAAATTAAGCTTCATCCATTCACTTAAAGAGTCTGCCAATTGTTCAACTTCTATTTTACTATCTGCCTTTTCTTGAGCTCTTGAAATAGCTTTATCAACCATAGAATGGTTAATTTCTTCAAATTCATCCATTCCAAGACTATCCATTAAAGCAGGCAACCTCCCTCCTCCTAATTGCTCAAAGAAAGGATTGTCTAATGAAGTGTAACAGATAATGGAAGGACTCTTTTCATAGTAGGATACCACATCATAAAACCTTGATTTTAATGGATGAAGCTCACCTATAATTACTTCATCAAAACTGTTCTCGTTGGATATGTATTCAAGTGTAGTGAAGTTGGTAAAACGCACAGCTACATTGGCTGCTCTCAATAGCTTGTTAAGCTCTTCCTCTGTGTCCTTAAAAAAACAGCCTAATAATACTTTGTCACTAGCCTTTTCCCTTAAGTTTTCCGCCAAAGCCTTGTATTTAGCCACTTCAGTTTTATAAACTTTAAAGTTGACCTTTGGTAATTCCGGTTTGCTTTTAAATAATCCAAACATGTTTTAGGAGTTAAGAAAATGAAGATACAAAAAAACCCTGACCGAATTGGTCAGGGTTTCGATTTCAGTTACTACTGACTTATTTCACAACCACTCTATGGTTTATTACAGTCTGCTCGTTTGCAATTTGCAAGATATAGATACCATTATTCAAATCAGAAACATTCATTTCTGTCATTGAACCTATTGTTCCTTTTCTTACTACTTTTCCTGTTAAGTTGATCAAGTTGATATCACCAGAACCAAACGACTCAGGTATAGCAATTCTGATCATTTGCTCTGCGGGGTTTGGATATACAGAAATTCCGTACTTACCTAATTCGTCAAGACCAGTTGTAGGATCAGTTCCATTACCACTCACAGCTAGGTCTTGAGACTCAAACCCGGTTGAAGAGTGTACTAAAAAACCATTTGCTGAACCAACAGTAGTTGGTACAAACTTCACATAAACAGTAGCTGTAACACCATTTATTGCAGCAGCAGGAATATTTAATGGGGTTGTTGCATCTCCAATAAATGCTCCCTGGAAATTCTCATCAAGTGAAATAATAAATCCTTCAGGTACTGATACATTCATGTCATCTGTTAAATCAGAAGCAATTAATGTATACGTAGATACTTCTGATTCTTCCCCAACGAATACATCGCCAAAGTCTAATGAAGTTTCGCTGATAGTTAAGCCTGGAACAACTTCTTCTGGATTAATATCTGATTCTTGATAAACAAGAATTTGATATCCTTCTGTGTACGGTGAACTATCATCAAACTGACCACCAATACCTACTAAAGTTATTCCTGTAGTCTGAGTTCCAAATACCTCCTCAAATGTCTTAAGGTGTAAATCGCCATCATCTTCTATTCTCATGATTCCAGTTGAACTTCCACCATTGAAGGTAATATTCATATTAAACCCTGAACCAGTATAATTGGCAGCACCTGCCCATTGTTCACTATCATCTATAGTCACATCATCTAATTGAATTAGCTCTTGCTCAGTTGTTTCATCTAGACTAGTGACTGATGTTGGGGAAACTCTACTATTACCGGTTGATAACACTTCAACTGCAGTAATATTATCTAATTGCGTTGTACCATTAAAGAAACCTACAGTACCAGTTATTTCAACTTCATCGCCTTCAGTTAAAGTTTCTGTTGTAATAGTACCAGAAGTTTCTCTAAGTACAAGTCCTCCTGTTCCATCATTTATAGCAATTTGAAAACCAGTCGTTCTACTATTAAACCCTAGTAAAGTTCCTTGAATAGTAACAACATTACCAAGTGCTGTTGGATTGCCATTTGCATCAACAGGTCTTAAAGCAGAAATAGGTGTAATATCAGCATTCCCTATTTCAGTTCCTGAAACAGCTACATTCTGTGTCAACGCACCAGAAGATGTTAACGACACGTTTCCACTCTTTAATCCATTAAATCCAGAAGAAGCATTGAATCTTACAAAGACAGTAACCGCTGATACAGTACCTCCGACTTCATTTAATTCCAAAGACTGGCTAAATGTATTATCATCTAATGATACTTCAAATGAAGAAGGAGCTGTAACAAGAATATTTTCATTCAAGTCCGTTCCAGATACACTAAAACTCTGGGAAGTAGATACTTCACCATTTGTTACTTCACCGAAATCATTCACTGTACCAGAAACAGCGATCACTGGAGAAACAACTCCATCAATTGCGTGGAAACCTAAGTTACTTATATCATCTTCAGCCAAAACTGTCCATTCTGAATTCTCAGGTGTCGTACCAAAAGAACCGAGTGGAGCGGGATTCCCTGCTGTTATGCTAGACTTTCTAATCAAGGTAAAGTTAGCTGTTGCACCACCATTTGTTACTCCACTTCCGCCAGCAACATCCCAAGCTGATCCAGGATCAACTCCTACTTCTCCAAATTCATCAATTACAGCATCCTCCTTATAAAGTCTCAATGCGTCATCACCATTATAAAAAGTGATCTCTGATGTTATATCAGCTATATCCAAAATAGATTGCATTGCATCCGGATTGGCAATAACTAAAATACCACCTGCCGCTAATGTAGGGCTTATATCAGCTAACTCTAAGGTATCTGATGCTGTAGTTGAACCATTATTCCATCTCACAATCTTGTAAAGACTTAAATCGGCAGTAGCACCAGAATTATTGTAAATTTCTAAAGCCTTATTGCTGCTTGATCCTTCAATATACTCAGAAATGAATAAATCGCTTGCTAAAGCCGCATTACCAGTTTCAGTCCCAGATACAGCAATCACCTCACTAGATGTGCCTGAAGTGGATATGGTAATACTTCCTGATTTAACACTATTAAAGCCTGATGTAGGAGTAAACCTCGTAAAAATGGTAGTAGTTGATACAATACCTCCAGCCTGCGTTAAAGTAACTGTATTTGAAAATGAAGCGTCATCTGTTGATACCTCAAAATTAGTAGTTGCAGTAATTGTAATGTCTGCTGTTAGATCTGCCCCTTCAACTGTAAATGATTGTGACGTAGACGAACTACCATTATCAACAGAGCCAAAATCAATTAAAGATTCAGTAACAGTTAAAGAAGGTGAGGTAACTCCATCAATTACATGGAATCCTAAATTACTGAAATCATCTTGTGCAAACACAGTCCATTCTGAATCAGTTGGATTTGTTCCAAAGGAACCCAACGGCACTGGATTACCGGCCATTATGCTCGATTTACGTACTAATGTGAATTCTGCTGTAGCTCCGCCATCTGTTACACCAGAACCACCGGCCACATCCCAGGCAGAACCTGGATCTACACCTACTTCTCCAAATTCATCAATTAGTTGGTCTTCTTTGTATAACCTTAGTGCATCGTCACCATTGTAAAAGGTGATTTCTGAAGTGATATCTGCTACATTCAAAATATCAGTGCTTGCACTTGGATTGGCAATAACTATAAGATCCCCTGCCGCAAGGGTGGCTCCTATATCTGCTAATTCTAATGTATCAGAAGCCGTGGTTGAGCCATTATTATATCTAACTATTCTGTACAGGGATAAATCTGCAACTGCACCTGAATTATTGTAAACTTCCAGCGCTTTATTATTACTAGATCCTTCAATATATTCAGAGATAAACAGGTCGCTCACTGGAGCTGCATTTCCTGATTCTGTTCCTGAAACCGCCACAGTTTCAATTGCTGTACCTGTAGTAGATATGGTTAGATCACCTGACTTGACACTGTTAAAACCCGAGACCGGAGTAAATCTTACAAATACCGTAGTGGTAGAAACAGTACCTCCTGATTCAGTTAGAATTACAGAACCTGAGAAAGCAACATCATCAGTAGAAACTTCAAAATTTGTTGGAGCAGTAACCGTAATATCATCTGTTAAATTAGCACCTGCCACAGTAAATGACTGTGAAGCTGAAGAGTTTCCATTATCCACAGAACCGAAGTCAGTTAGAGACTCTACGATTGTTAAACTTGGTGGAGTTATTGAAAGTTCAGCATTTGTTACTGTTACATCATCAATAGTCCATCTGGCCGCACCATCAGAGGGGTTTGAATAATACACAAAAGCAATGTATCTCTCGCTACCTGCAAACGATGATAAGTCAACTCCTGCTGTTTCTGTCCATACATCAGAATCAATTGCTGGTAAAGTTGGAGCTAAATCAGTCCATGTTGCTAATGTTGGATCACCTGTACCTGTGTAATCACTGGATATTTTAACCTCTATTGACAAACCTGGAAAAGCAGCTCTTGACCAAAAAGATAGAGCTGATATTGAGGTTAATTCCAGAGAAGGAGAAATCAACCAATCTTCATTATCCTGAGCACCAACGCCACTTTGAAAACCACTCATTTGAGCTCCATCACCTGTATTTCCGAAAGTTGTACAACTCCAAACTTGTGCCCCAATTACACTTTGTGCATTCCAGCCATTAAGATCAACACAACTGCTAAAATCTTCCGTATATGGAGCACCATTACCTGTCTCAGTACCTGTTAAAGCAATAATCTCATCTGTTGCCCCAGCAGTAGAAATAACCAAATCTCCTCCTTGTGCCGAATTAGAACCAGATGAAGGAACGAATCTCACAAAAACTGTAGTTGTTGTTACAATACCTCCAGATTGAGTTAAAGTAACAGAGTTAGAGTAAGTAGCATCATCAGTTGAAACCTCAAAATAGGTAGGTGCAGTCACTTCAATATCAGTAGTTAAACCTGATCCCTCCACTGTAAATGACTGTGAAGCACTTGTATTTCCATTATCAATACTACCAAAATCCGTAATTGACTCAACAACAGTCAAAACAGCATTTGTAGAAGTTGCATTGTTACCATTTGCCGGAGCAGTAAAGTTAAAACAGTTCCCTGATGAGTTATATTCAAAAACAGCAACATGGTAGGTTGTGCCTTGTGTTAATCCAGTAACAGTTACATTTTCATCAGTAGAGGCGCCATCAAATACAACTATGTTTCCTGATCCTAAATCAACTATTGCATCCGAAAATATTGAGGTTGCAGTTGAATAATCACTACCAGAAACTGGTGCTAAATCTACAGCGCTTCCCTCCTTCATTACTACTAAAGCCTTATCTCCATTACCGCGAGTCCAATTAATATTCATTGAAGACTCATCTGTAGCCCCGAAATTAACTGCTGAAGTCTGAACTGATGGTGCAGAACATACAGTATGTGAACCAATGTCTGAAGCATTATCTTGATCTAATATTATCCATTCAGTATCTAATGCAGAAGTTCCAAAAGAAGATAAGTTTACATTATTTCCCGTGCTCACTCCTGGTTTTCTAACCAATGTTTTGTTTGCTGTAGCTCCAGAAACACCACCCACAGTCCATGAAGAACCAGGATCATTCCCTATTTCACCAAACACGTCAATTAATACTCCATTTTGCAACAAACCCAAGGCATCATCACCATTGTAGAAGGTTATGTCACTTGTAATATCACTTTCTGAGATTATTTCAGCAAGTGATGAACTTGCATTAGATATAACTAATACTTCTCCATCAGCCAATGTTGGCTGAATATCAGATAAGGTCAAATTATTTCCAATAGTAGGTGATCCATTCGCATAAAGACCAACTACAAATTCTGAAAGATCTATTGTTCCTCCAGATCCATTATAAATTTCTACAGCTTTATTATTACCACCACCCTCAATATATTCAGAAATAAATACACCGGAAACTGGTTCAAAAACTTCAATAGCAGCAGATGTTGTTGTGACTGTCGCATCATCAGTTGCGTCAATTGTAATACTTTCTGCTACATCGTATTGTAAGTCAGACCAAGTATATACGCCATCTGTCATCGCCAACGCTCCCAGTCCAACGCTACCTGACGTTAAATTACCCGTACCAGCATTTCTACTAATTGTCACATTTCTTGCAACTAAATCCGTATTTCCGTTAGCATCTACAGCTGTTACAGTTAACTCAAAATCAGAACTTACTTGCACACTACTATTAACGTCAAAGCTAAAATCAGTAGCTTCAACCTCAACAGTTTGTAAATTTGAAGTAATCGATGAAGATAAATTAGTTACAAAGGTTGAACCACTTGCATTAGCACCAAAGCTGTGATTTGTTGGTATTTCAAATTCCAACACATCTTGATCTGTAACAGAAGTAGCTAACCAAATTTGAAGTGTAATTTCCTGAGAGGAGTTATTGGCAACTGAATATTCATTACCCACTAAATCAAAAGTAATGTCTGTTGCATTGATGGTTACACCTGTTACTGTAATATCAGTACCGTCACTTAATTTAGCTCCTTCAATAATACCAGACCAGTCTGCAGCTGTTGTATTGGCTCCACGTTCAATAACGACAGAATTAACTAAGGTAGGCTGTCCGTCACCGGAATTGGAGTCAGTAATTGTAAAAGTAAACACGCTTACTGCATCACCCGATGCATTAGCTACAGAAGATATGGTACCTGCAGCCACTTGAGTAACGGGTGCAGTAATATCAGAATCCGTATCTAAAGAAGTAGTTGTTGACTGGTTTCCAATAAGGGCTGGTATTAAATAACAAACGTCTGTTGTATTATATTCATAAACTGCGAAATGATAATCTGTTCCCTGAGTTAATCCTGTGAGGGAAACAGCATCTGCATCACCTACATAAACCACAAAATTTCCTGTACCAATCTCCTCACCAGTACTAAATACTGAATTGGCTATATAAGTTGTTCCACTTACTGGATCTGCATCTACTGCACTACCTTCTTTAGCCAATACAATTACACCCGCATCTCCGTCACCTCCTGTCCAACTTAAGTCCATACTATTATTTGTAACCGAAGCGAACATTAACGTTGAAGCTTGAGATGTTGGTGCAGTACACGGAGGTGTACCATTTAATTCCCCTGGTGTTGGAGTCTGATTTACAAATGTTGTACTACCATCAAATTCTCTTGACATGGAGAGCCCGTCAGAATCACTTGTAGATTCTGCTGAACCAATTAATATAGAAGTAGAATTAGTCGTTTCAAAATCAGTATCAGTATTTCCATTATAAACGAACTTTATATGTTCATCATTTACTGGATCATATAAAATAATAACATCGGAAGTATTACTTAGAGACATTGATCCAGAAGCTACAACTACAACATCTCCAGGGATATTGGCGATATCTCCTCCAGCAGAAATACCAGAAATAACAACTGCATAACCTCCTGCTGGTATAGTCGCACTAGCAAAAACGTGCTCTGCAAATGTATTACCAGTCCAAATTTCCCATCCTGTTATATCAATAGGACTACCAGATAAATTGTGTAATTCTATAAATTCATCATTAGTGTCAAAAGTTCCACTGCCATCAGTGTCAAAATTATTCGCGCCATTAGGGTCAGCCAATACCTCATTAATTATTATACCTCCGCCCAACTGGCTTGTGGTCTGACTGAAAACATTCCCTCCTACAAAAAACAGCAGAAGAATGCATATAATAAGTTTAATTGAATCGTAAAATTTTATCATAGTGGTTTAGTTAGTTGCGAAACAAAAGTTTTTACATAGTCTAAAAACGGGTTGCAATTTACACGATTCTCATGTAATAAAGAAACCACGAAACGTTACTAAAATGTTAAGAGAGTGTGAGGATATTACTCCACTAGTATAAGTTGTGAACTTATAGAATTATCGGTGATAACTTGAAGTATGTAAGTACCTGAAAATAAACTACTTACATCAATTAAAGAGTCATTTTTATTATATCCATTTAACACAATTTTACCCGTTAAATTGATAATAGAATACTGAAATTGAGCACTTTTTGTTTGTACAAATACAACTTCACTGGCCGGATTTGGGTATGTAAGAAATGTATTTTTTTGTTTGTCATTCAGCGAGTTCACAACATCACCTTCAATAAATAGTGTGATACTATTATTCGTACCTACAGAATAACTACTGTTTGATGATGAATTAATAACAAACCCAACTGATTTTGAGGAAGGTTCAGAAAACAATTCTGCATTAGTTACCTGAAAACGGAAAGATGCAGTTGTAGTACCTGATTCCCAGGTCAGCTCTAACTCACTATTGGTACTGGCCGGTGTCGTGGTAAAATCAGATAAGTCCATATTAACCAAACTATTTTGGCTAATAGTAACAATCATTTCCTGTGCAGGTGCCACATCCGCAAAGAGTTTCACTTCATAAGAATCACCATCACGAACCGTCAACTGACTGAAGTTAAAATTGATCTCAGGTGTAGCTGGAGTATCGATCTCTTCAGTTCCTGAAACAGTGACTATCTGCTCACTAAGTCCTGAACTGGTATGAGAAATTGTTCCTTCAATTAAACCGTTAACATTTGATGCTGGTGTGAATCGCACAAAGATTTGCTGATCGGTAATTGAACCTGATTCAGGTGTTATACTCAACGAGTTGCCATAGCTCTGATCTACATCATCTAAACTAACCTCAAAGCTGCTAGAGCTTGTAATAATAAGGTCTGCCGTTAGATTAGTTGCATTGATAATATAAGATTGGCCTGTCGATGCACTTTCAAATGCTATGGTCCCGAAGTCTAAACTACTTTCTGATAAATTTAACGATGGTGGTGGAACATCCGACTGTTCTACTCCGGATAAGCTTACATTTACATTAGAAGCTCCAGAAGAGGAATGTGTTATTTGACCATTAACCGTCCCATTTATATCCGAAGTTGGATTAAACCGAACAAAGATTGTTTTGTTAGTCACAGAACCACTAGTAGGTGTTATTGATATTGCATTGGTATAGTCTGCATCATTATCTATTTCAGCTATTTGAAAATTACTAGACACATTAATTTCAAGATTAGCCGTTAAGTCTGATCCAGAAACGGTATAAGATTGAGTTGTAGAAACATTACCAAAAGCTACGGTTCCAAAATCAGTAATGGATTCGTTGAGAGTTATTATGGGAGTGGGTGTAGTAGAACAAGAAAAGCCCCAAGCTTTACATACAATATCTGGATAATCTACATAAGGGTTTCTGTTTCCTTGTGCAGCCTCTATTCTATTATTTCTTTGGGTTTCCCAAGCATCAACAGGGTCGTTCTGGTGCCATTCATATAATATATTTAAATCCCCACCATCAACAATATCTTCAATTGGTCCTGCTTGCGAAGGGTAAACAGTATAAAAATAAAAGACCGCCCTTGCCAAATCGCCTTTATGGTCTTCACGAGGTTCAAATAGAAAACCTGTATCCTCGCTGTAGTTATCAATATTGGAAGAAGGAATTGATGATAATGTTTGAATTCCAGAACTATTACCAATATACCAAGTATCAGTAGAAGCATCATTTATTTCTCCAAATGGGTCACTACCACGTGCTGAATTCACATTCATGTGGGTTGGAAAAAGGTGGTGTATGTCCGAACGCATAGGTAAACTTGAGCCAAAAAAACTTTGAGGTATAGTATGCTCTGCATTAATAGGATCTAAGAAGGAAACTGCATCAGAAGATTGATTGAAACCCGAATATACGCAGTAAACCTGGCCGTCAGTCTCAACATCTATTGTACCATACATTGCAATCCTGGCCTGGCTGTAGCTTAATTCAGTGTGAAATCCGTCATACCAATTCGTTTTGAGCCAAGACCTCAGCGCACTACCTTCTAAATCAGATGGAGGAGTTGGTTGTGCAGATAATAAAAAGGAAAAAAATAGAAATACTAATGAAAGAAAGGCCTTCGATCGAAACATAAAGTTTACAAGTTTTTGAAACTGCAAACTTAGCTATTTCTTTACTCATTGATATCAGTGAGTATTATTAAATTATGAATGAACGTTGTCATAACGTTTAAACTAATTTTTAACCCTCCAGATTATTGCTCACGTTAAGCTGAAGGCGGCATACTAGGCCTAACTTCAATTTTACTTGGTAAGGTTCGTGGATTTAGTTTGACTAAGCTCACCACCATTTCACCAATGTCTTCAATTTGTATTTTCCAGTCATCATTAGAACCAGGTGTATGTCCATTAAAATATGTGGCTACTGAACCGGGCATAATCGTGCTTACTCTTATACCGTATTTTCTTAAATCTAACATGACAGCCTGCGTAAAACCTGTTAACCCAAATTTACTGGCATTATATGCGGCACCACCTGCAAAAAAATTAGTACCAGCCAAGCTGCTTATAGTAATAAAAAAGCCTTTAGATTTTTTTAAAGCTTCTACTGTCGATTTTATTGTAGTGAAGACGCCCGTTAAATTTGTATCAATTGTCTCATTCCATTGTTCTAAACTCAAATCTTCAATAGAACCAAAATGCCCTAACCCAGCATTTGCCACAACTACATCAATTCTTCCCCAGCTATCTGTTATTTTTTTAACTGCTTCCATTTGTGAATTTAAATCTCTCACATCAGCTTCGATGGCCAAGACAGCTTCGTTACCTGTTTTGTCTTTTAAATCCTGTGCTGCCTTTTCGGCAGAAGTCATTGATCGGGATGTTATGGCAACCTTCCCTCCTTCTTTCAGAATGGCTTCTGCTATTCCAAATCCAATACCTTTACTTCCGCCAGTTATATAGGCTATTTTATCTTTCATAGACATTTGTTTGTTTAGCTTAATTTTACTGATAGTAAATTATCTTTACAACACTTAAGCAACTAGATTATTGAAGTGAATATAGAATCGCACTATTCTTCTGAAACGAAAATACGCCAATTAACATTGATCATCACCTGGTTAATTTTCGTGGTTGGTGTAGTGGTTTTAATCTTTGATGCACTCCAAAATTTAAGTTCATTCCCGAACTATATCTCAGCCAGCCCTATTCTTTTAATTCTGGTTAGTTTAGTTTCCTTACTTTGCTATCACTATAAATATTATAAAGCATCTAAATTTCTGGTGTCTTTTTTTCCGATTTCAATTATCCTATTGTTTCAATTTTTGTTCGGGAAAATTATTAATGAATACTTTTTTTGGTTTCCATATGCCGTTGTAGCCGGATCACTGGCGCCCTCAGTTTTATTTTCTTTCAAAGAAAATAAATGGATGTATATGGCTGGAATTTTCTATTACTTTACCATTCTATTGTTTATCGATGATTTGATGATAAAGTTCGCATCGGATAATGCAGATGTCGTTCCCATTGTTATCGAGAATAAGTTTTTTTATAAGCTCTTACCTATTGTTATTTACTTATTTATTAATGGTGCTTTATTATTTCTTAAAAAACAAAACAGCCAATTTGAGCTTCGTTTAATAGAAACGAACAGACAACTTTTGGAATCTAAATATGAGCTTGAGTTAACACTAGAAAGTGTTGAAAATCAGCGTCAATTAATTGAGATTAGAAATAATGAGATAAAAAGACTTAACGAGGCATTATTAAGTAAAATAGAAGATGTTAGCAGCGAATTACAAGAAAAGAAAAGTGTTATATCTGATTATATTTTTCAAAACTCACATGAAATAAGAGGACCTGTAGCTACGATGCTTGGGCTTATTCACTTATTGGAAATCAAATCATTAGATACAGCAGAGAAAGCTCGAATCATAAACAATATCAAACAAACATGTGAAAGTCTTGATTTGCAGATTAGAACGATTAATCGCAGGTTAGAATAACCAGGCTATTTTAAATTGCTAATCTCAATATCGATGATACCGTCATGGAATGTGCTTATTTGAGCGCCATGCAGGTTTACCCATCTCTCCCAGGTAAACTCCATTCCGCCAATAGGAACAAGACTCGTCCAAAATTTCCATGCTTTTGGTTTATGCTCTTCATCTAAAATCCACAAATAGCTGTCTCCAGGAGTTACTCCGCCTGAAGTATATTGTACTAGCAAAGCGTCAGATCCTTCATAATTAACAATACTTCTGATTGTGCCCGGGTCTTTTACTTTAAAAGGTGCGATCAGCCAGAATGAATCATTATAAAAATATTTCAGGCCTGTAGTAAATAGATCATCATCATTTACTTTGTTTCCAGCTTCATAAACTTCGCCTGTTTCTGTGTCGGTATTAATTACCACCACATAATCATCCCATTTTACTTTAACAGATTTATTTTCTTTGTCCCAAACGTAATCGTGTCCTCGCGGGTATGACCAGCTTACTACCTTTATAGAATCCCAAGCAGGTTTATTTAGAGCCTTCAACATTTTGTCAGCCAACTCTTCAGCTTTTGGACCTTGAGTGCCTTTAGGTAAATCTTCACTTAGAAAGAATATGCTGAGCCCAATAGTGAAGCTTATTATTAAAAGGAGGCCGATGATTATTTTAATTGCTCTTTTCATAATTCAAAGTTACAACCAACTATTAACAAGCAAATAATAGGCTGCTCCGGCTAAATATCCGGCAAGGGCGAGTAGAGATATTTTTTTGAGGTACCAGCCAAAACTTACTTTTGCCATGCCCATTACAGCTACACCAGCTGCTGAGCCAATTATTAATATGCTACCACCTGTACCTGCACAGAAAGCAGTAAACTCCCACAATTGGCTGTCTGCTGGAAATTCAGCCAAGGAATACATTCCCATCGTAGCTGCTACCAATGGCACGTTATCAACTATAGAAGAAAGGATACCCATGCAAAATACTATCAGATCAAGATTTCCTATGGTGCTGCTCATCCAAATAGCCAGTCCGTATAATATATTAGCATGTTCCAAAGCCCCTACAGCCAATAAAATTCCTAAAAAGAACAACACGCTAGGCGCATCAATTTTGCTTAACGCATATACTGCTGAGTATGGCTTTTTCTCCTGCTCATCTTTTCTGAAATGGATAAGTTCAGACAGTATCCATACTACAGATAGACCTAGCAACATACCCATGTAGGGTGGCAAGTGAGTTATAGATTTAAAAATTGGAACAAATATTAGCGCCCCAAGACCGCCAACAAGCATTTGCTTACTACCTCGAATCTTTTCCTTTTTCTTAGGATGTTCATCTTCATTTTCGACTCTGTGTAGATCCCCTTTCAAAGTAAAAGAAAGTATTATGAGCGGTACTAAAAGGCTAATAATACTGGGTATAAATAAAGAAGCCATAATATTCTCAGCTGTTATCTGCCCTCCTATCCAAAGCATTGTCGTAGTTATGTCACCTATTGGTGACCATGCACCGCCAGAATTTGCAGCAATAATTAACACTCCGGCATAAAGCTTAATGTCTTCCTTATCATCCATCAGTTTTCTCAGAAGTGAGATCATTACTATGGAGGCTGTAAGGTTATCTAATAATGCTGATAGGAAAAATGAAATACCCCCAATAAGCCAAAGCAATTTTCGCTTATTGGTTGTTTTTATTCTATTGGTGATAACATCAAAACCTCGATGTATATCGATTAATTCGATGATGGTCATCGCTCCCATCAAAAAGAACAGAATTTCTGAAATATGACCAAGCTGCAATGTAAGCTCACCAGCGAAATCATCTACATGACCACTATTAACTACATAAACTACCCAGGAAACTACTCCTGTATATAATGCAACTGCAGTCTTGTTAATTTTAATGACTTCCTCGAGTGAAATGAGGATGTAGCCAAATATGAAAACCGAAACCAGATAAGTAACCATAGATAAAAGCTGAATATACAAAAGAAATTTTAAGATAGTAAGCCGTAATATCTTTGAGACACCTATATTTTTTAGAATTAATTGGATAAAAAAACAGCACTCTTTAATAAGTGCTGTATATTGAAATTCATATGAATTTTAAAAACGAAGAATTTTCAACTATTGAATATATTCTTATTTTCTTTTACAAATGACCTAAAGCTGTTTGGCTTTTTATTCAGAACATCTTCAACAACTGAAGTAACAGATGCCATATAGCCAGCTTTTATACCTTGATATAAAGTAGCCATAAAATCATAAACATTTGCAGGCACATTATATGAATTTAATGTTGCTTTATATTCTTCCTCAGTTGGATTAACATATTCAACCTTTCTTCCCAATACCTCTGAAAATATGTCAGCCATTTCATAGTGAGTCAAAGCTTCTGTTCCCGTAAGTGTAAGCTCTTGCGATGTAAATTTTTCAGGATGCATTAAAATAATAGCTGAAACAGCAGCCACATCTCTTACATCAATGTATGACGTAGCTCCATTGCCTGCAGAATAAAAGATTTTACCATTTTTAATGAAATCGAGATCATAATTAATGAAATTCTGAAATATGAAGTTTGGCCTTAAAATGGTAAAATTAATTCCCGAATTCTTCAATATCTGTTCAGAGTTATAGCCGGATGTGCCTTTTGCCTGATCTACACCAAAGGCCGTTGTAAGCACAATATGCTGAACGCCATTTTTTGATGCTGCAGTTACAAAACGTTCTACATTTTTATCGAAGCCAACTGAAAACGGTGGCGCGATTAAATATACCGTTGTAATGTCCTTAAGAACTGCATCGTAAGATTCATTGTCCCCCCAATTAAAAGAACGAATGACTGCTTTGCCTCCAAATTTCGACTCTAGCTTTTCTTTTGTTGAAGAGGCTACCACTATTTTTTCACCATTGCTTATCAACTGATTTGCCACATGACTTCCAAAGGTTCCTGTTGCTCCTGTTATTAATATCATATTTTTAAATTTATATTGTTATTAGTTACACAAAGTAACTTATATTAGTTTACTTTTGTAACATGTTACCAATAGGTAACTTTTAAATAGTAGGAACCTTTATGTAACTATGAAACAAGATTGTAACGACTTATCTAAATGCCCTGTAACTGCCACAATGAGTCTAATTGGAGGCAAATGGAAGCCAATAATTATTTATGCCATAGGTGATAAAAAAAGGAGGTTTGGTGAAATCTCAGCTCGTATTCCTGGTCTTTCTCGTAAAGTATTAACAGAACAGTTGAAGCAACTTGAAAAAGACAATTTGATTAATCGTAAACAATTTAATGAGATTCCGCCCAGAGTTGAATATGAGCTTACTGGATTAGGTAAAAGTTTAGGTCAAATTTTACATTCAATGGCAGAATGGGGTAAGGAGCATGTATTAGCCACGACAAATGCCTGACAGTTCGAAAATTTGAAAGATATACATGTTTCTTTTTTATCTAGTTTTACAAACTCATGAACAAAACAAGATTACGTGTAGGCGGAGTGCCAGAACATTTTAATTTGCCGGTACACCTGGCTATTGAAAATGGAGATTTTTCCCGGAACGGTATAGAAGTTATTTGGGAAGATTATCCTGGTGGAACAGGAGCAATGACCCAAGCCTTAAGAAACAATGAAGTGGATATCTGTATATTACTTACTGAAGGCATTGTTGCAGATATTATTAAAGGGAACCCTTCAAAAATCATAAGCGGCTATGTTAAGACTCCGTTAACATGGGGCATTCATACTTTTATTGATAATGAAAGTGAAGTTGGTGAAGCACTGTTTACTGAAAAAATTGCCATTAGCCGTAAAGGTTCAGGCTCACATCTAATGCCAATTGTTGATGCTCTGATGCAGGGCAAATCTCTGAGCGAAGAGCAGTTTATTATAATTAAAGATATACATGGAGCTCTTAAGTCGCTCGATAAAAGAGAAACCGGTGTTTTTTATTGGGAGAAATACACAACTAAACCATTTGTAAAAAATGGCAATCTCAAACGCATAGGTGAATTTAACTCACCCTGGCCATGCTTTATGATCGCTGCTACTAATGAAATTATCGAAAGAGAACCTAACGTGCTCGACACTTTCCTGAAAGTACTACACAATTCTTGCGAACAGTTTATGAATAACAGCTCCGCTCCTGAAATGGTGAGTAAACGTTATGAGTTAGATTATAAAGATTCAGAATACTGGTACCACAGCACAGAATGGGCAGCTGATAGTTGGGTAACAGATAAAACCCTTGTAAATGTTGTTTTCGCATTAAAAGAGGCTCAACTTATTCCTAAAGATTCTTCCACAGCCAATCTGATTTGGAAAAGAAATAGTCGTTAATCTGACATTTTAGTAAAATTATAGTTAGTAATACTAATTTTATTTTGATTTAATTTTTAGTTAGTATTTCTAACTTTATATTTGTCTTAAACAAATCAAATAAACTTATGAGAACAATTATTTTATTATTAGCACTTACTTTTTCTGTTGGATGTCATGCCCAGAACAAAGACTTTATGATTCAATCAGCCACTGTTGATTATCATCAGGAACTTGATCAGTTTGTATTTAGTATTGTAGTAGAAGGCACAGCAGGAAAAACTACTCCTACACCTGCAGGACAAATGGATGGCGCTCCTGTTGAAGGCTATGTGTTTCCAACCACGCTCAAATCTTCCCAAGTAGGTTTTAGCGATACTGATGGCATAGTAGCACTAGCATTAACTTCGCATCCCGATTTTGACGACACGCCTCTATGGGACGAAAATAAAGATACAAAATGCGATAATGACGGTATTGTATGGCATCCGCATTGGGTAGTGCTTACCAAAGATGATCGCGTTGAAGGTGGTTTAGCAGTAAAGCAATTTAACAAAGAGGACAAAAGCGTGGTGTTACCGCCTACTAACCCGGGAATGCCCATGTACATGGACTCTCCAGGATATCCTGTGATTACCAAAGGCAATAGCATTAAGGTGATTGTTCCCGGTTATAGAATTCATGCTAAGCAAGACTTTAAATTTGATGGGGTTGCCGCTTTCATGAAAGTAAACACAAGTAACACAAATCTTCCAATGCTTGGCGTATATAAGGTACACAGTGTTGCTTCAGGTAATTTATCACTCCCTTACACTGTATCATCAAACTAAGAATATTATGCAAGCAGCAGTTTATGACACTTACGTGACGAAAAAGGATGGTAATCTTATGCACTTTGATATTGTTGTGCCCGCTAATGAATTACCCAAGAAGGTATTAATCTATGGTCAAAATTACCTTGAAAGTAAAAACCAGCAGGGACAATCAATAACCACAAAAGAGTGCCAGTTTTGCCACATTGAAGAGGCAAGTCCTGAAATGATCCGATCATTCAGTGAGCAGGGGTATTTCATAATAGAAATGCAAGGTTGCTAATAACATGAGAAAGCTATCACTATCTTATGACGTAATAGACCACGACATTCGGTTGGAAAAAGTTAACCTGATACTTTTGTTTCAGGTTAACTGCCCCGGATGCTTCCTCTACGGGATTCCATTGATGCATCGCATGCAAGATGAGTTTAAAAACAAAGTGGGGTTTGTGGGAATATCTACCGCCTTCGAGGATTTTGACAAAAATAATTTTGAGAACACAAAATCTCTGGTGCATAATGGTGCCTTAGTAGGTGAAACCGCCAAATATTTGAATCAAAGTACTCTTGAAAATCCAATTAATTTTAATGTAGTGATGGATAAAGTCATCAGTAAGGATGAAGCAATCACACCAGACATTATTATCTCCATTTGCAAAACCAATCCAAACTTTGAATTTTGGTCTGAGTTTGATCAAAATTTGTTACGCGAAAAGGTGACAAATTACCTGAGTAGCCTACAACATATTTACCATACATTTACATTGAATCATTTTAGAGGTACTCCAACGTTTCTTATTGTTGATGATGAATTAAATATATTTGGTGAATGGTTCGGCTATGCTTCCGTACAAGATATTAGGAATAAGCTGAAGCTGTTACTTGAAAATGAACATACTTCATCATGAAAAATATTTTTGACCTTGACCATCAATCGAACAATGTAAGTGCTAAGGTTTATGCCAGTTTGGAGAAGATTCACGACCTTATCAAAGGTTATCAGTGGGAAACTGCTAAAAATTATAAACTTAGCCCCCTTCAATTAAACATCTTGCTGTTTATTGAACATCATGATAAAAGCTTATGCAAACCGGCTCAGTTAGCCAAAGAGTTTATGGTTTCTAAACCAACAATAACGGAAACTCTTCATACACTTATCAAGAAAAAGTTAGTTGTAAAGGAAAAAGATAAGATAGATACGAGAAGCAGTTTTATTCGACTCACCAAAGAGGGAGAGAAATTAAATAAAGAGTTAAATAAGTACCCGAATGTTTTGGTCAATGCTATACAGCAATTGAAAAATGACGATCAGGAAAATTTATTAAAATCGAACCTACTTCTTTTAAATCAATTGGTGAGTACTGAAAAAGTAATTCCTGAACGAAACTGCTTCACTTGCTTTCATTATGTGGGTAACAAAGATGATACCCACAAATGCAGCTTACTTAAAAAACAATTGGAAACAAAAAATCTGAGAGTAGATTGTCCAGAACACTCTACCGTTTAATAACCCTCTTTGATATACCTTATTCCTTTATCCAACACGTTATTCCAGGAACTTTCAACCAGGTTATTATATTTATAATCGTGGCTCTTGATAGCTTGAAGCAAGCAGAATTTCCACAAGTCATATAATTTAGGGTTGATATTTAAATGCTTGCTATCATGTGATTCCCTAATTCGCTTTAATCCGCTTTTTCCAGCCAAATTCTCAGCAGCAAACATAATCATCAGATTAATGCCATGTTTTAATAACTTCTTCTGCTTTTCGAAATCGGTATTTTTAAATCTTTCCTTAATTTCTGGGCTGCTGCCTAAAAATTCCTGGTAAAATGTATCCAACACATCACCAGAAGCCAGACATCTTCCATAGCTGTTCTGAACTATGCTTATTTTATCTTGAATTGACTCCACTTCCATAACCGTACTTTCTTTATACAAAGAAAATAGCATTGGATATTATTCTTGACAACGTTAATCAGTGCAATAAATGATATTGATCATGTTAAGAGTATCGCTTATCAACACTAAAATTTTCAGGGAATTTGGCTGCCTTATTTTTATAAAAATCCATGATGATTTTCATGTCTGCATTAATATCGCCTGACGGCATAAAACATTGGCCCACTCCAGTGATGCGTTTTTTATAATCCATAAAAGCGAGACAGATAGGCACTTTTGCCTCCAACGCTGTGTAGTAGAAGCCGGTTTTCCATTCTTCAGTTTTAGATCGGGTGCCTTCCGGTGTAACCAACACGGTTAGTGGTTCCTTCGATTCTTTAATGAGCTCTACCATCACTTCAATCATGCTTCTCCTTTTTTGGCCGGGTACTTTAGGAGATCGATCAATCCATAATGCGCCTAAACTTTGAATCCAAGCCCCTATGAGCGGCTTATTAAACTCTTTTTTTATTGTAAATCGTGGCTTGAGACCTAGCTTCTTGAGTGCCACCATAGCATATACAAAGTCCCAATTACTGGTATGTGGCGCTGCCAGCATTACACAGTTATGTGCCTCAGCAGGACAAGGAGTGAATAACTTCCACCCTTTCCATTTAAAAATCAGATTGAATAATGAAATGATCATAAATGCTTCTAATCTAGAACATTTTCAATTACTTATGGCCTGAACAGCTTCTATTTATGATTTAATTATTTTATATTTCAGATATCTTTCACCTCACCTAACCACTATGAAGTTCACTGAAATACTCAACCTTTTCAAACAAGGAAAAAGTCAGGCTCATAGCCATATAAAAAACTTGATTGAAATAGCTGCAGCAGATGGCAACTTTGATGATGTAGAATACAAGCTGCTTCAATCTATTGCTAAAAAGCATGGAATATCTGAATCAAAATTAAAGGAGATTCAAAATAATCCTGAATCCGTAGAGTTTGAGGTGCCTGAGAAAGCAGAAGACAAATTTGGTCAGTTCTATGATCTTGTTCATATGATGATTGTTGACAAAGAAATACACCACGAAGAAATGAAGCTGTGCAATTTATTTGGTGCAAAATTCGGTTACGATAAAAAAAGAATGGACGAACTGATTAAAACAATCCAGGGAAATATTGAGAACGGTAACTCCTCTGATGACACATACAAAAGAATAGCCTGGATGTTATAAATAACTTTTAATTTCTTTAATCATTTCAGGCTCACTAACGTTAAGTTTGAGAAAACAATTAGCGTTCGTGGAAGAGAAATTCATCAATCAATTATTTTCTGATTATCAAAAGGCTTCGGATTGCCCACAACCTGCGGCAGTAGTTCATTTATTTGAATCTATATTGCACATCCTCTACCCTGAATTATCCCGTTTAACTTTTCATGATATAGATCAATTTAAAGGGCATATTCAGGATGTGAAGTCAGAACTTCATGAAATTATTCAAAAAGATACATGCGACCAGCCTACTATTAAAGATGTTACCTCAAGCTTTATGAACAGCCTTCCGTCCATTAAATTAATGCTGGATGAGGATATTGAGGCTTTGTTTGCGGGCGATCCAGCAGCTAAATCAAAAACAGAAGTCATTAGAACATACCCGGGCTTTTTTGCCATTGCTGCTCACCGCATTGCACACCAGTTTTCTTTATTCAATCTTGAACTTATCCCTAGAATAATATCTGAATATGCCCACAGCAAAACTGGCATCGACATCCACCCTTCAGCTACAATTGGCAAATCATTTTGTATTGATCATGGTACAGGTGTTGTAATTGGTGAAACTACGCTGATTGGCAATCATGTGAAAATTTATCAGGGTGTTACGCTCGGGGCCTTGAGTGTTAAAAAAGAAGATGCCAAAACAAAAAGGCACCCTACTATTGAAGATAATGTAGTCATTTATTCAGGTGCTACTATCTTAGGTGGAAAAACAGTCATTGGAAGAGATTCCATTATTGGAGGTAATGTTTGGATAACTGAGAGCGTTCCCCAAAAATCACGACTCACTTATGTGGAAAATCAAAAAATAAATCAACGTATCGAAAACCATTAGTTATGAATATTGAGCAGCTCATTGGCAACACTCCTTTGGTGGAGATCACTAATATCCATAAAAATGATATGGTTAAGATTTACTGTAAGCTGGAAGGCCAGAACCCTGGTGGAAGTGTAAAAGACAGAGCGGCCTATGGCATGATTTCAGGGGCACTGGAAAGAGGCGAAATTAAGCCTGGAGACAAATTGGTTGAAGCAACAAGCGGAAATACAGGAATTGCTTTGGCTATGATTGCCAACCTTAAGGGTGTGCATATGACTCTAATTATGCCTGACAACTCTACCAAAGAGCGTGTTCAAAGCATGACTGCTTATGGGGCAAAGGTTATTTTAACTCCTGCAGAAAAAACAATTGAGTATTCAAGAACTCTGGCCGAAGAAATGGCTGATTCAGGCGAATATCACATGCTCAATCAGTTTGCGAATGACGATAATTATAAAATGCACTACCGCACTACTGGGCCAGAAATATGGAAAGATACCAAAGGTCATATAACTCACTTCGTTTCAGCGATGGGGACAACTGGTACAATCATGGGTGTTTCCCGGTATTTAAAAGAGCAAAATAAGAACGTACAAATAGTGGGCACACAACCCACTGAAGGCTCCAGCATACCTGGTATAAGAAGGTGGTCTCCTGAATTTTTACCTAAAATTTATGAGCCCGATCGTGTTGACAGCATTGTAGAAGTAAGCACCGAACAAGCTACTAACATGACCAGAAGAATGGCCTCAGAAGAGGCAATTCTTGCCGGGATGAGTAGCGGTGGAGCCTTATTCGCAGCATTGGAAGTAGCCAAAGGCCTCAGTCAGGGAGTAATTGTTTGTATTACCTGCGATAGAGGCGATCGATACCTAAGTTCCGACCTGTTTGCTGAAAATTAATCTATTCGTTTCTTAATGTTTCTACGGGGTTAATTAGTGCGGCTTTAGTGGCATTATACCCTATAGTCAACCCTACTACAATAAGTATTACAATCAGCCCAATCAGATAGGTAAATACATCAATTTCAATTTTATATTGGAAGGCATTCAACCAATCAACGGCTGCATAATATGAAACAGGAATAGCAATTGTAAAGGCCAGGATTATTAGTATAGAAAACTCTTTAAATATTGATTTAAGAATAGTGCCTACTCCTGCGCCCAATACTTTTCTAATCCCGATTTCCTTCATCTTGCTTTGAGTAGTATACAAGATCATTCCGTATAAGCCCAAGCACGATATGATAATGGCAATAAGGCTAAAGTATTTGATCATATCCCCAAAATTATTGAACCCAGCATACTGCCTGGCAATGCCATCTTCTAGAAAAGTGTATTCAAATGATTTTTCTGGAAACAGCTCATTCCAAGAATTCTCCATATTTTTAACTACACTCTGAATATCATCACCTACTACCTTTACAGCCAGCAGCGGACTATTTTGTAAGTTAATTCCAATAGACAATGGAGTTAACGGCTGTGTTAAACCAATAAAATGAAAATCCTTTACCACTCCAATTACTTTACCCTGCTGCCCTTCTATGTTGAGTTCTTTGCCTATCGCTTCCTCAGGTGTGCCCCAACCGTAATCTTTTACCGCAGTTTCATTCACCAGATAAGCACCTGCTACATCCGAGGGGAACTCTTCACTTAAGGCTCTTCCGGCAATCACCTCTATGTCAAATGTGCTTAAAAAGTCATAATCACCACCTATATTGGCCATAATCATATTATCCTCACGAGAAAATCCTTCCGGAATTACCCCCCTATATACCGTTCCTTGACCGATCGGTGCGGATACCCGAGTTGTTGCTTTGATGCTTGACTGTGATTCCAACTTATCAGAAAAGGTTTTCAAGCGCATTTGAAAAGTGGAATCAGCACCTGAAAAAAGGCTATTTAAGTTTTGGCTGAAGAGCTGAATCATAACCACCTGATCTTTATCAAAACCTAAAGATTTATTGTTAATAAAATTGAGTTGCTTATAGATTAAAATTGATCCAACCAAAAGAAAGCTGGCTACAGTTAATTGAAATGTAACTAACGACTTTCTTAGTAAGCTTCCTCCGCCTGTAGCTTGTATTTTTTTACCTTTTAGTGCATTAATGGTATTAAATCCGGTAACAAAAAACGCAGGATATGTTCCGGCTAATAGTGTGATAAGAGCAGTTATAATAACTGTAATGGTTATAAGTTGTGAATCAACAACTTCAGTATAAACAAAATCCTTTCCTGTAAGATCATTGAGTATCGGCAATCCGAAATACACAAGTAAGTAGGACACCAATATGGAGATAATCACAAATAATAATGCTTCACTCAGAAACTGTCTAATCAACTGAGCTTTACCTGACCCTAACGCCTTTCTTATCCCTATTTCTTTAATCCTCGAAAAGGATTGAGCTGTAGCCAGGTTTACATAGTTAATTGAAGCTATTAACAGAGTAAGCACACTCACGGCAATAAATAAGTTGATATTCGACCAGGAGTTGGTGGCTGAAGGCTCAGCTAATGAAGTAGAACTTAAATGAATATCCTCTAATGGCATCAGCGTAAAAACTTGACCTAAATGCATGTTTGGATTCGCATTATCTTTTAAAAACTGCTCCATACCGTCATTTACGGTCTGTGGGTTCCCTCCTTCTTTTAATAATGCATACGTGTAAGAATGGCTAATTACAAAATTCGTGGATAGGTTATTGCGCATGATCTGTGCTGCCTGAGCATTTTCCAGATCATACATGTTATCATAGGGCAGCAGCATGTTGAATGAAATATGGCTATTGGATGGAAAACGCTTAACCACCCCAGATACTGAAAAGCTTACTCTATTAGCAAAATTTAATGTTTGCCCAATCGGATCATCTTTACCGAAGTACTTTTCAGCCATCTCTTCCGTTATAATCACCTGATTTTCTGATAATGCCGACTCCGGGTTACCCGCTACAAACTGCAAATCGAAAATGTCTGTAAAGGTTGTATCCACAAAAAATACATTCGTTTCTTCAAACACTTCCTCCGGGTTATCATCTCTTTTAATACTCACGTTTCTACCAAAAACACGTGCAGTAGTCTCTACATCATTAAAATAATCTGGAAGTTTTGGAGCAATAGGTGGAGGACTGCTTGCTAATTCCATTCCCTGAGCAGGAAGTGCATAATTTAAACGGTATATACGCTCTGATTTGGAATGAAATTGATCGTAACTAACTTCTTCTCTTACATAAATGAAAATTAGCAGTGTAAGTGCTATTCCAATCGAAAGTCCTGTGAAATTGATGAAAGCATAAACTTTGTTTCTCGCTATGTTTCTTTTAGCGGTAATGAAAAAGCGTATCATAAGTAGTTGAGTTTGGGTTATGCCTTTATACTTGTGCAACGTTTAATAGTTCATATATTTCCATGAGCGCAAAAAATAGCTAGTAAGTGGTAATTGCGTAGGTTTTTAGATTGTATTGAATTGATTAATTAACTACATTAATCCTTATGATGACTAATGGGGCTTATTCATTTGAGCAAAGAGATAACTATCTGCTAATTAAAGCTAGTGGTATAAAAAATAGTACTCATCAACTTTTGGAGGGATCTCGAAACGTTCTCGAACTTGCTATTAAATTTGAATGCAATAATATTCTTTGTGATTACCGAGAAGTACAATTTGATCTTAATCTTTCTGAAGCCTTCAATCTGGTTAGAATTTATGAGAACCAACTCAAAGAATTTAAGGAGTTAAGAATTGCCGGGTTAGTAGCTGATAGATACTTTGAACTAGCTGATTTTTGGGAAAAAATTAGTCGTAAAAGAGGATTTGACAACAAAGCTTTTACAACATTTGATGATGCTGAAGAGTGGTTAGTTACGCATCAATTAAATAATAGCCATTAATATATTAGCGATGTTTATCAATCATTTTTTCGATTGTAGCTTCCATCAGCTCATAGTGCTTACCAAATTTTCTGCAAATCTCTTCTTCCTCTGGGTCAATATTACCATCAATAGCCATTAGAGTGAGTAAATCTTCAAACTGCTCTAACCGATCGTCATACTTTTCCGGTAGTACAAATTCTATTTTATCTAACTGTTGCTCAATTGTACTTATATCTTCTTTGGTCAGCCCTATTCTATGTGCTATAGCTTCTAGTAGATGTAACTCAATTTCTGATAAATGGCCATCTGCTTTAGCCAATACCATTAAGTTTTTCAAGTGACTTTCCTCGAGCTTTTTGGCTTCTTCTTTACTGCTTTTTCTTCTAAAAATCATGTTAGTAATGTGAGTAGTTCTTAATTTATAAACAAAGCCAACCACTCATCAAAAAATGATCTCGTAAGATAAAAATAAATAAAACAATCTCTGCAAGTACTCATCTTAATTATTTAAACTTGAAAATGAAAAAATTAATCCCTCTGCTTCTACTATTAGGTCTTTTCTCATGTAATAAAGAAAATACAACGAACCAAGAAGAGCCTGCGACTTCAAAAAACGAAGAATTACATTCTTTATTTGAAGAGATTAGTGATTTCCTTTCTTCACCTGAGGACAGCCTATATTATGGACATCATGTGCATTCTGAGTGGGCTTCTGTGTCTGAATCAAGCCAAATAAAAGATGCTGAGAATATTCAACAATTTATCACGCAATTGGAAGCCATTTCTAATGAGTCTCTTGGTGAACAGGACTTGATAAGTAAAAAAGTGATGCTTATTCGTTTGAAGGATATGGTTGATGCTGTCAATTATAAGATGAACCTCATCCCGTTCAATGCAGAGGGTGGTTTTTACAATCAAATGGCATTTGTAATACCCAACTTACCTTTCGATAAAACTGAACACTATATCGATTATCTAGGTTGGCTGCCTAATTATCATAACAGACTTAAAGAAAACATTGCGTTAGTAAAAAAAGGCCTGGAGCTAGGTGTGGTTGCACCCAAGATCGTTGTACAGAATAACATTCAACTACTTCAGCCTTGGCTAGACCTAAAAAATAATGTGTTATATCAGCCTCTAAAAAAAATGGAAAATGTTGTTGACACAGAGAATGCAGAATTGATGAAAAGCATTGAAAATGAACTCATAGCTATCAATACCACCTTAAAAGAGTTCGATCAATTAATGCGAAATGAATATATGGCTGCGGCAAAAGAACAACCGGGGATTATGTTCGTACCAGAAGGTAAATCTTACTACGAGAATCGTGTGAAGCACTACTCCACTTTGCCATTAACGCCAGATTCGGTACATAATCTTGGACTAAGCGAGGTGGCGCGTATCAGAAGTCAGATGGATAAAATTATTGAGGAACTAAAATTTGAAGGTTCCTTTGAAGACTTTCTAAAATTCTTGCGTACTGACGAGCAGTTTTATCCTAAAACTCCGCAAGAGCTTTTAAATTATGCAGCATGGTTAAGCAAAAAGGCAGAAGGCCAATTGCCAAAATTATTTGATCATTTATACTCTCTCCCTTTTACTGTTGAGCCAGTGCCAATGAGCATTGCCCCTACGTATACTACCGGTAGATACGTTGGAGGATCTTGGGAAGCACATAAAGCGGGTATTTATTGGGTGAATACCTACAATTTACCAAGCAGAACATTATATACTTTACCGGCATTAACATTACATGAGGCTGTACCAGGCCACCATTTGCAAGGGGCTATTGCAGGTGAGTTAGATAACATTCCTGAATTCAGAAACAACTACTATATCAGTGCGTTTGGTGAGGGTTGGGGCTTATACAGTGAATATTTAGGGGAAGAAATGGGGATGTATGAAACGCCTTACGACTTATTTGGAAGATATACCTATGAAATGTGGCGTGCGTGCCGATTAGTAGTAGATACAGGTATTCACTACAAAGGTTGGACTCGCCAACAGGCTTTAGATTATATGGCCAACAACACTGCCCTTTCAATTCACGAAGTAACTACTGAAATTGATCGATACATTGGTTGGCCAGGGCAAGCAATTAGTTATAAAATCGGTGAAATTAAGATTAAAGCACTTCGTAAAAAGGCAGAAGATGCTTTAGGAGAAGACTTTAATATTCGTGAATTTCATCACGTAATATTAAAGAATGGTTCAATCCCGTTGGCTGTTCTTGAAGAGCAAGTTGATGGTTACATCTCAAGAACTAAAATTTAAGTTTAAACACAGGCACACGTGAAACAATCTCACCATTAATTTGGGAGGCTAATACCTCGAGTATTTCATCTCCTAAACCCCTATTAACCTGTTTAATATTGGCCAGTCCGTTATCCGTGTATGTGTACTTGCGCATTGCTTGGCTGGATTGGAGATTTAATTTAATAAAATTATGATTCTCAGGGTCGTAGGCATGCTTAATGGTATTACTAATTAATTCACTTGTAATTAAACCTAAATTTAGTGCTACTTCATTGGCTAAATCAAGGTCTTCAATTTCGAAATTAAGCTTTAAGATATTAATGCTTGGATGCAACATTAAAGCCTTTTCAATAATTTCAACCAAATATTTTTTTATTTTGATATTAGAATCAGCTGTTTTACTCAACTTTTCATGCAACAGTGCAACAGCAGATATTCTTGAATGCAACTCTTGAAGCCTGGTATCATTCTCATTATCAGAATTACCTATAGATAAGTGAATTAAAGATAATATGGATGATAAGTTATTCTTTATTCGATGATTTGCCTCCTTAATAAGGTTTCTCAATTCCAGTTCTTTAGAATCTCTCTTTGACCTCTCCTCTGTAATATCTATTAACCTGACATACTGAAATACCTTGTTATTAATTGTGACCCTTTTTGTTTCAAATATCGCCCAGAAATACTTTCCCTTTTCGGTTTTATAGTGATATTCATTGCGATAGACCTGATTTCGATCCAGGGCTTGTTGTATAAGCGCAATGTCTTCTGGCGTAAATTCATCTACATGATAATCATGACCAAATTTCGATAGGAAGCTTTCAGCAGAATCCATTTCAAATAACTGCACAGCAGCGTCATTACACATTTCGATAGCGTAATCTGTAGTGTTAATTAGAAAAAGGGCATCAGGAGACTCATTGAAAAATACTTTTAACAATTCATCATTATCAAAACTGGCCATAGCTGGATATTACATTATAAAATAATTTGGTGGTGGACAAATTATGGATGAATGTAACCTTTCTGCTCTAAATATAATTTTATTTCTCCCTTTATTAAACAATATTATTTTTTTGTATTATATAAACATGATATAATTTAATAATAAAGCTATTTAAATCAGAAAAGAGCAATTATTGTTTAACAATAAGTTCATTAATGATCTTTTAATCTTATTAAGTATAAACCTTCTTCTATACTCCTATATAAACTCATATTACAAGATTAATTCTCCTATAATAACGTTAACCTGATAGATATCTTTGATATTTATGACAGTTTATAAAAAACTTAAGTTTTTACGGTTTAAAGCGAACTTTACACAAGAGTATTTAGCATCAGAAATAGGTGTAGATTATACCACTTATGGTAAATATGAAAGTGGAAAAACCCCTATTAAATTAGATCAGGCTGTTAAAATTGCTGGTTTATATGGTATCACACTCGATGAACTTTGCAGTATAACCAAAAATGAAAAATTTACAGATTCCAGCACTACCCAAGAAAATTTAAAACTAATTATTGAATTAGATGGTAAAGAGTCATCATTGAATTTGCTCATTAGTAAACTTAAAGAAATGAACAAATTAGTTTAGCTCTAAAATTTTTTTTGATTATAATTGAAATCATGAGAATTGATTTCTTCTCCAAACCAATTCAACTTCGTAATCTACAGCCAGTTTTTGACTGTTAGTAGATCATTGCATCCTCTTTTTATTTCTTATTCTTTCAATCAATTCAAATGCAATGAAGAAGTTACTAATATACATAGTTCTTATACTCACAATCAATAAATTAAACGCTCAGGGTAAACTCATGCTTGTGGGTGGTGGTGGCGAACGAGACGAATCCTGGAGTTGGAGTAACCAACCTTACTCATGGGCAGTCGATCAGTCAACCAATAAAAAGGTAGGCATCATATCATTTTCAGAAAGCAGTGATCCGGAATGGCTGCCAGACTACTTTAAGAGTCTAGGGGCTGTTGATGCTGTTAATTTTATTATTAACACCACTGATCTGGCTAATAGCATTGACACTTACAATACCCTTATGGAATATGACGTATTCTTCTTTAAAGGTGGAGATCAGTCAAACTACTATCTCACTTACCAGGGCAGTGAAGTGCAAAATGCCATTTTAGATAAGTTTAACGCTGGTGGAGTCATTGCCGGAACTTCTGCCGGAATGGCCATGATTTCTAATCCATTTTACTCCGCAGAAAACGGTACCCTCTACCCTGACCAGGCATTAGCCAATGTTCTTGATTCTAAGATTACACTAAAAAACGATTTCATTAATTTATTGGATGATTACATCGTTGATACCCATTTCGTTGAGCGAGGCAGGTTTCCCAGACTTATAGCTTTCATGGCCAACTGGTACGAAGCTACTAATGAGTTGGTAGGTGGTATTGGCGTAGACGACAGAACTGCTTTTTGTATCGATGAAAATAATGTAGGTACTGTATACGGAACCGGTGCAGTAAATATATTTAGCGCTTCATCACTCAATCAAACAGATGGGAAATTAAATGAGAAAGACATTACAGTTACCCAACTACTGCATGAGTCTTCTTACGATCTAACAGCAAAAACACAGCTTGATACTTATACAGAAAACACCTCTCCAAATGTCGATAGTTATAAAAGATCAAGAGTAATTATTAGCGGATCCAGCAACGCTAATGAAAATAATAGTGTGCTTGATATCCTTTCTACTCTTGAAAAGGCCGATGCCATTGTAGTTTCAGAAATGGAAAGCAGTATAGAAGAAGAATATAAAAATGCTTTAGAATCATTAAATTTTGAAGTAACTCTAATTCCAAGCACCGTAGCAGATGAAGAATGTGGCTATGCCTCATTAAGAAATAAAATTAGAGAAACTGATGTATTTCTATTTGTAGGTAATGATTTGGAAGTACTTAGCCAGTTTCTGCTAGACAACCCTAATGGTCAGGTTATTGCCGACAAGTTATTGGCTGATGAAACGGTTTCTTTCTTTTTAGGTGATAATGCCAAGGTCGCTGGGCAAAAGTGGGTAACCAACAATCTATCTGACCCTTTTAACTCATATTTTGGTGATTTGGAATTTAAGGATGGTATAGGTCTAATCAATGGTTTAGTAATAACTGATGCTTACAGCAGTTCAACCACAGATTTTTACGAAAATAATACGAGTTCTATATTTTACGGATTAGCCAAATACAATCTTCAGCATGGAATATTAATTAATAGAAACTCAATCGTTGATATTTTTAACGAAAATGACGAGACATTACTAACAGGTGGTGGTAATTATTCAAGCATTGTCGTAACAAACACTTCTACAAGTGGAGATTTTGCCAATCAACAAGTAAACGCTGGAGGTAATGTAAGAAATGTTGCCGGGTTTGATCAGATGAAGGTTTCTTTCGTCCACAATTCAATATTGAAGCTGGGTAATTCATTATCATCAGACATACAATTCACAAATGAATTGGCCAGACCAACCAATTTAACTATTACTGATAATGTGATCACATTTGACTATGATTATCAAAACCCTGAAAAATTTATTCTTGAGAAAAAGATAGATGAAGGTGAGTTTGAAATACTAGCAGAAATATCGGGTGAAATGCGAAGTGCAATAGATACAGATCTTATAAACAATCAATTAATTTCTTATAGAATAAAAGCGGTTGATGGCTCCATAGAGTCATGCTATTCAGAAATAGTTCAGTATCGCGTAATAACTTCAACTGACAACGCAATACAAAATAATCTAGTAGTCTATCCTAATCCGTGCACAACCGGACGACTCAAATTAGAATCCAATTCCCATTGGACATATTCTATTTATGATTTGCTAGGTAATTTAATTTATTCCAATACAGATATTAAAGAGCAAGTAATGGATGTATCTACCTTAAAATCAGGAACTTATTTAGTTATTGGAAGAAATGAGAAAATTATTGAAAGAAAAAAAGTGATTATTTTAAACGATTGATATTCTTGACTTAAAGTTAAAATTAACTTATCATTGGAATAACATCGAAAAAGTGTTGATGAATCGTTTACCAAAAACATCTTTACGTCCAATAGGTGCAAAAGGCGCCAAGCCAATCAGTTTACTGAATTTGCAGCCTATCTTCAACTGCTAGATTTTTGCTATTTCCTTATTGATGTTCGCTTGACTCTTAAGCGATTACGTCATCCTCTATTTATTACTTTTTATTAACTAATTAAACTTAATGTATATGAAGCGCATAGCAATGCTCTTTTCTATGTGTTTGTGTATTAGCATTTCTGCAATTGCACAAACCAAAGTGAGTGGTAAAGTCACCTCATTTGAAGATGGTGAACCTTTACCTGGCGTAAGTGTAGTTATTAAAGGAACTACCTCAGGTACGGTAACTGATATTGATGGTGCATATACTATCGAAGCCCCTAACCCTGAAAGCACTCTAATTTTCTCCTTTATAGGAATGGTAACCGAAGAAATCACTGTTGGTAATCAATCGGTTATTGATGTTCAACTTGTACCTGATATCACACAACTTTCAGAAGTTGTAGTTGTAGGTTACGGAACTCAAAAACGAAAAGATATTACGAGTTCTATATCGACTGTTGATAATGAATTAATTGCTAATGTACCTGCTAATTCGAGTTTTGATGGTGCTTTGCAAGGTAGAACAGCTGGATTAAATATTGCTACTTCAAGTGCTACTCCTGGTGCCCGTGCATCTGTCAATATCAGAGGTGTAACCTCATTCGGAGCAAGTAGTCAACCACTATATGTTGTTGATGGTATACCACTTGTAGCATCAAACAACTCAGCTTTAAGCTCAAATATTCAACCATTAAATCCATTAGCAGATATTAACCCTAATGATATCGAAACTATATCAGTATTAAAGGATGCGTCTGCCGCTGCCATTTACGGATCAAGAGGTGCTAATGGCGTTATTATAATAACTACAAAACGCGGTAAAGCTGGAAAAACCAAATTTAATATTGGTTATAATACTAGTATCTCAAAGGTCAACAACATTCCAGAATTGATGAGTTCAAAACAATGGATTGAATTTATGAATGCAGCTGCGGAGTTTGATGGTTTAGGCCCTAACTACTGGAATTCAACTTTAGGAGATCCAAATGACCCTAATTTACCAACGTACAATGCATATGACGAAATATTGAGAACAGCCATAGCGCATAATGTGGATTTAAGCGCGCAAGGTGGTGATGAAAAAACAAAGTTTTTCTTTTCAGGGAATTATTTCGATCAAGAAGGCATTCAATTAGGACAAAATTTTGAACGTATCTCAGGTCGATTAAATTTAGACCACTCTGCTTCGGAAAAGTTGGGAATAAGTTCAAACCTCTATGTTTCCAGAACGAATCATCAACGCACCATTGGTGAAAATGATGAATATGGTGTAGTTGTTAATGCACAAGCTTGGGACCCTACCGCTCCTTTATTTGAAGAAGACGGTTCTTACTCCAATCCATTCGATTATAATGGCTGGTGGGCATTAGAAAACCCAGTTTATATTGCGAATGAGTATAAAAATGAATCTGAAACAACAAGATTGTTTGCCACCATATCAGGAACTTATGAAATCATTGAAAACTTAAATTTCAAATCATCCTGGTCGGTAGATATTAATTCTTTAATTGACGAAGGATTCGTACCTATAGGAAGTCAACAGGCATCTGTTGGTTCAGGTATTTATGCAACTTATAGTGAATCTTCGTGGTTAAATGAGAACACATTAACCTATGATTTTACTTTAAATAATGATCACAGATTCAATTTATTAGCTGGCTATACCCTGCAAGAATCAAGGGCCAAATTTTCAGACGTATCTGGTACTGGTTTTTCTGATAATAGGGTACAAACAATTTCCACTGCTGCAAATAGAACTGGAAGTTCATCAGTTACTTCTTTTGGTTTTGAGTCTGTGATAGGTCGAATAAATTACAATTACAGAGACAAGTATTTAATTAATTTAACATACCGAAGTGATGGTTCTTCAAGGTTTGGTAAAGACAACAGAATAGGAAACTTTCCTTCTGTTTCTTTAGGGTGGAGATTATCAAATGAGAATTTTTTTACTCCTCTGGCCAATGTATTTAGTGATTTTAAATTGAGAGCCAGCTATGGAACAATTGGAAATGCTGAAATAGGCAACTTTAGATCACAGAATATATATAGTTTTGATGATTCCTATAATGGTTCAGGTGGAGCAAGTGCTTCTCAACTAGGTAACCCCACTGTGAGTTGGGAGTCTACAACTCAACTGAATTTAGGCCTGGATTTTTCATTATTTGATGGAAAAATAAGTTTAACTGCCGATTATTTCGAAAAAGAAACAACTGATCTTCTTTTTGATCAAGATATTCCAGGCACAACAGGATTCAGAGATATTATCTCAAATGAAGGAGAAATCAACAATAAAGGTTTTGAATTCAGTATAAATGCGAATATCCTAAGAAGAGGTGATTTTACGTGGTCGGCAAATGCAAACTTTACTCACATTGAGAATGAAGTTGTGGATGTAATTAATAATGGACAGGTATTATCAAGAAACTTTGTCCTTCTTGAAGGGAAACCAATAAGTCAATTGTACTTAATAAAATTTCAAGGTGTAGACCCATTTACGGGAGATGCTGTATTTGAAGATTTTAACGGTGACGGCATCATTAATTTAGATGATCGTCAAGCTGTTGGGTCAGGTATTCCGACTTACTTTGGTGGATTTAACAACACGTTTACTTACAAAGGCTTATCATTAGATGTCTTTTTTCAGTTCAGTGGAGGTAATAAAATCTTTAATCAGAGTAGGCATGCCTATCAAAACTATGGGTCATTGCAAAGTGGTTTGCCTTATGGAAACCAAAGTATAGAATCATTAAATTATTGGAGACAACCCGGTGATATAACAAATATTCCAAGACCATCTTTAGCCGGTCCTAGCGATCCTGATGCTCAATGGCAAAGATTTAGCACTCAATATTTGGAAGATGGAGATTTCATGAGATTAAAGAACGTGAAGCTATCTTATAGTTTACCAAAGTCAATTATTGAAAAAGCTAAATTATCAAATGTTGAAATTTACGTACAAGGGAGGAATTTAATTACCTGGACTGATTACTTAGGCTTTGACCCTGAAGTATCCACAAATACAGATTCTGATGAAGCATTGAACACATCGCAAGGAGAAGACTTCGGAACATTGGGTCAGGCAAGAAGCTATAGTATTGGAATTAATATTGGACTATAATATCAATTAATATGAAATTGAAATACATAATTATATATGGACTATTCTTGACTGGATGTAATGTTTTAGATCAAGAACCAGAGACGTTTGTTCAAACCCAAAATGCTCTAGTTGATAGACAATCAGCTACGGCTGCCGTAAACGGTTTATATCATACATTGCAAGATGGTGATTATTACGGTGGAAGATACATAATGGCGACAGAAATGGTAGCTGGAAATGGTACTGCATCAGCATTTCAGGCATTTTGGCAAGAGTTAGCAAGTGGTCGAGTACCAGCATCAAACTTTCATGTTGAGGATAGCTGGATAGCACTATATGCTACAGTCAATGCAGCAAATATTGTGATTGAATATATTCCGCAAATATCTGAACTTACAGAATCAGAAAAAAGTGATATGCTCGGCCAGGCCTATTTTATAAGAGGTTTGGCATTTTTCGATGCATTGAGACAATATGGTGAATTTTTTAATGTTAGTTCTGAATTTGGAATTCCATTAAAACTACAGCCCTCACTGGCACCTTCGGAAACAGCTCGTGCTACTGTTGCAAACTCGTATACTCAAATTGAGTCTGACTTACAGGAGGCTATAGATCGACTAGAAAGTGCAAGCCCATTCTTTGCTTCAAAAGTTGCAGCAAAAGCACTTAAAGCACGAGTGCATCTTTATCAAAATGAGTTCGATCAAGCAGAAACTTTAGCAACTGAAGTGATCAATGAGCTAGGTAATTTACCTGATGACTATAACGAAATCTACACAACTGAAGAATCATCCGAAGCTATTTTTGAGTTGGAGTTTATACAACAAGATGATCCTAATGTATGGTCAATAGAAATGTATAACAACCCTCCTGAAGTTTCAGTAACCAATAATCTCATCGACTTTTTCAACAATAGAAATGAAAATGAGCGAGGAATGCTATTTGAAACAACAAGTAGTGGATTAAACAGATGTATTAAATATGGCACAACCCCTCAAGAAGATGGTGAAAATACGATTATAATTCGTCTATCTGAGATGTATTTAATCCGTGCTGAAGCCTTAGGAAGAGATGGAGTTCCTAATGATGCCTTACCGGATATCAATGCGGTAAGAAATAGAGCAGGTTTAACTTCATTTACAAATATTGCCAGTGATGCAGAACTACTGACTGTGCTACTTAATGAGCGAAGAGCAGAGTTTGCCTTTGAAGGCCACTACTGGTTTGACATGGTGCGCTATGGAAGAATGGAATCGATTCGTGGCTTAGAAAGCTTTAGAAGGATTTTTCCTATACCAAGAAGAGAGATTAATATCTCTGATGGAACATTAGTACAAAACCCAGAATACAATTAATATGAAAACATATATAAAAAATAATCATTGGTTAATGGCTTTATTTCTGTCATTAGCCATTTTTGGAGGCTGCTCCGATGATGACGATAATGAGCTTGGGCCCGCTCCTACAGCTGATTTCACCATTGCTGAGTCCAGTATTTTAAAACAAGGTGAGGAAGTTACTTTTACAGCATCCGCAGTTAATGCGTTCTCTTACAAGTGGTCTTTTGGAGATGGAAATGTAGCTGTTGGAAAGTCTGTGACACATGTATACAGTGAGCCAGGTACATTTACTGTTACACTAGAAGCTTCTGGCAATGGCCAAAGAGATTTGGCATCACAAGAAGTAATAATTGAAGGTTTAATTCCTGAAACGGCATTTTCAGTAGAAAATTCAGATGATTTACGTGTTTCCACAACCGTTCAGTTTGTAAATGAAACTGTTAATGGAATTAGCTATGTGTGGGATTTTGGCGATGCGAATAACTCTACTAGTACCGAAGAAAATCCAACCTTTGTTTATACCACAGCAGGAGATTTTGATGTTAAGCTAACAGCCACAGGAACGGGCGGAGAAAGTTCATCAACGGTTACAATAACTATTAATCCAAATGACTTTGAACTATACTTCATTAACAATACCGACTTAAAAGTTCAAAAAATCAATTTGAATGATCCTGAAACAATAGTGGATGTCTTTGATTTACCAGGGTTTAGTTTTGGCTTAGCCTATGATCCTGAATTTGATGAGCTATATTTTTCCGATGATGATGCGTTCAAAATTTTCAGAAATTCAGTTAATGGTGGTAATGAAGTTGAAATCACTGATGGACTAAATGGACCTCGGGATATTGCATTGGATGTTGCCAATAATCGATTATTTGTAACAGAAAGATCATCCGATCAAATCACTGAAGTTGATTTATCTACTGGTACTAAATCGGTAGTATATAGTGTAGCTGATGATGGTTTATTCTTACTGCCAGTGGGGCTAGATCTATACAATGGCAACCTTTATGCAACTGCAGTTGATTTCGATGCTGAAACTGTTTGGACAGGAAATGTTGATGGTTCAGGTATTTCCAAAATCATTGACTACAGTTCCGGTGGCTTTGGCTATGGAATTGAAGTAGATAAAGTAAACGAGAAAATTTACTTTGATGACAATGACGGAAGTAATATTCTAAGAGCTGATTTAGATGGGTCAAATATTGAAACTGTTGGCGCCCCATCTGACCGCGTATATGGAATTGCTATTAATAACGAGACGGGTAAATTCTACTTTGCAAGCCGCGATGGAGTAATTAAAGAGGCTAACCTAGATGGTTCTGAAGAAAAAGTACTTATCGATACAACTGTTGATATTCGTGGCCTGATTATTAGAAAATCTAACTAAAGAAATCATGAAATATTTATTAAATAGATTATTTATTGCAGCATCAATCTTTGTCGTTGCTGCATGTAGCAATGATGATGACTTTCCTGTGCCACAGGCATCAACTGTTGATGTAGAATATTCATTCAGCATTGATAATGAGGCATTTGCTCCGGCTACTGTCACTTTTACTAATGAGACCAGAGTGGCTGAAGGTAAGACAGCAACTTTTAATTGGTCTTTTGGCGATGGAACTTCTTCTTCCGAAGAAAATCCTACCCATTTTTATGAAAGCCCGGGCAGCTATACCGTGACATTAACTGCCGTCACAGAAGACGATCTTGATTTTGTCGAAAAAACCGTTGTAATAAAAGATCCGGATGCACTTCTAACAAGGCTTTTTGTAATTGACGCAGCAGATTTATTGATCGGTGAAGTGAATGGTGGATCTTTTGGAATAGATGGTTTTGGTACAGGAATAGAGTATGACTCAGATAATGAATTGATTTACTACACTGATGCCGAAGTACTGGGAGAAGGTAAGTTGTGGAGGGTTAATTTAGACGGTTCTGACGCTGAAATTGTAGCGGAAGGATTTGAAGACCCAAGAGATGTTGCTTTAGACTTGGATAATAATAAGGCTTACATCACCGATAGAGGTGCTGGCGTCCATGCTGTACACGAAATCGACTTGTCAAGTGGGAACTCTACTGTATTATATGACAATGCAAATGATGGCTTAGGAGAATTACCTGTTGGGATAGATTTTTACGACAATAATCTATATATAACTTGTGTTGAAATAGATGCAGAGTCTGTTTGGGTAGGTAATACTGATGGAAGCGGTGTTACAAGAATCATTGATTATAATGCAGGCGGGTATGGATATGGAATTGCAGTAGACAAAGTGAATGAGAAAATCTACTTTGATGATACAGACACCGGTAATATTTTGATGGCAAATCTCGATGGTTCTGGAATTCAGACCGTAATAGCTACTGGAAACAGAGTTTATGGTTTGGTTGTTGACAACACCAATGGCAAATTATACTATTCAGAAAGAAATAGTGGTAGTGTATTTATGATCAACCTTGACGGTAGTGATAAAGTTACGCTAAGCTCTGACTTCAATGATCCTAGAGGTTTATTCTTCATCCCATAAAAGTATTCATTTGGTTTAGGTGAAATACTTTTTATTGAAAGAGGCCTGCAACAACGGTTGAGGCCTCTTTTTTATAACTTTGAATTCAATGAAACAACTATATTTTTTACTTTTTAGTATCAGTACTTTGTTACTGGCTTGTAACGAGCAACCAGTCGAAGAGCAATCTGTAAATGAAGTTACCAACACTGCCCAAGGGCAATTATTTATCATTGGAGGTGGTAGTCGCCCGCCCATTTTGGTGAATAAAATTATAGAACTGGCTAACCTTAAAAGTGGTGCTTATGGCATCATTCTACCTATGTCTAGCTCAGAACCCGATTCCGCTATTTATTACGCCAACCTACAATTTCTCAACGCAGGTATTTCAAATGTAGTAGGAATGAACTTTGAAAAAGGCGACTCTCCTACTCCATCACAAATCGATTCTATTGCTAATGCTTCACTTATCTATATCTCAGGGGGCGATCAAAATAAATTCATGGATATTATAGCTGGCACGGAAATAAAAGAAGCTATCAAAACTGCTTACAAGAAAGGAAGTGTCATAGCAGGAACCAGTGCAGGTGCCGCTGTTATGAGTGAATTAATGATTACGGGCAATGAGCGTAATTATCCTGATTATGACAATACACTCCGATCTATTGAGAGTAATAATATAATCACCGCTCAGGGATTAGGATTGCTAACCACAGCTGTGGTAGATCAGCATTTTATTAAACGCGGTAGATATAACAGATTATTTAGTGTTTGTATTGAAAATCCTGATTTAATAGGCTTAGGCATAGATGAGTCTACAGCCCTGATTGTAAGTGGCGATAGTGCTGAAGTTATTGGGCTGTCTCAAGTCATCAGGGTTATCAATAATGATAAACAGCTAAGAAAAAACAAACATCTTTTAGGCGCTGAAAACCTTGAAGTTAGTGTATTATTGCCGGGAGATAAATTCGCATTAGTAAAATGAAATTTAAATTACCTGACACCCTCCTTCTTCTTATTGCAATTCTTTTGGTTTTCACACTACTCACCTGGATCGTTCCATCGGGTGAATTTGATAGAGAGGTAGTAAATGGTAAAGAGTTGGTGGTAGCAGATAGTTATAAAGAAGTAGCATCAAATCCTGCTGGTCTTTTCGATTTCATTCTGGCCCCAATCAAAGGATTTATATCTTCCGCTCAGATTATTACATTTATATTTCTCGTAGCGGGGTCTTTCGGTGTAATTAATCAGACAGGGGCTATTGAGGCTGGATTGCAAAGTGTTGTAGTAGCCAGCCAAAAAAATAAGGCATATAAAAGCCTGGTTATTCCTTTATTGATGATTTTATTCTCCATTGCTGGTGCCACCTTCGGTATGAGCGAAGAGGTTTTAGTGTTTATTTTAATTACTCTACCCCTCTCCTTTGCTCTGGGGTATGATTCTGTTGTTGGTGTTAGCATTCCGTTTGTTGGAGCAGGTGCTGGTTTTGCAGGAGCATTCTTAAACCCATTCACAGTTGGTATTGCTCAGGGAATTGCTGAATTAGCTCCTTTTAGCGGTTGGGAATACAGGCTTGTTGTATGGGTTATTCTTACGTCAGCTGCTATCATTTTCGTAATGATCTATGCCAGCAAAATAGAAAAGAACCCAGAAAAAAGCCCGATGTACGATATCGATAAAAATTCAAAATATAAAAATCAGGCTCAGGAGCATATAACATTTACCAATAGACACAGGGCGGTAATAATCATTTTTCTACTAGGGCTTGTTGCACTTATTTATGGCGTTAATGCCTGGGATTGGTACATCAACGAGATATCGGCATTGTTCGTTTGCATGGCAGTTGTTTCTGCCATAGTATTTAGAATGAATAGTGGTACTGCTATTGACAGTTTTGTTAAAGGTGCTTCTGAAATGATTAAAGTTACTTTTGTGATTGCCATTGCCAAGGGTATACTCATAATAGCTTCTGATGGTAAAATTATTGACACGATTCTTAATGCTATGGCTAGCAGTGTGGATGGCTTTCCAAATGCAGTGTCTGTTCAATTGATGTTCGGATTACAGACATTCTTAAACTTCTTCTTACCGTCAGGCAGTGGGCAGGCAGCATTGACCATGCCTATTATGGCCCCACTTAGTGATTTAATTAATGTTTCAAGGCAGACAGCGGTACTGGCATTTCAACTAGGTGATGGGTTATCGAATTTAATTATACCTACCAGTGGAGTAACTATGGGGGTACTAACCATAGCCAATATCCCTTATGAAAAATGGTTCAAATGGATGCTTCCACTCTTCATCATTTTATCGATATTGGCTATGTTATTATTAATACCTCCTGTATTATTTTTTAGCTGGAATTAATCTCTGAAAATAAAGGCTTTTGGTGGAGTAGATTCGTTCACCATTCCCCTGTACATTCCTTCTGAATTAAACACCAAAGCCATATTACCATTGGCATCTACGCCAACAATACCACCTTCTCCACCTAATTTGGTTTGCTTTTCCATAATCACCTTCTCTGCTGCATCCTGTAAAGAAAGATTGGCGTATTCCATCAAACATGATATATCATAAGCAACCACTCCTCTAAGAAAAAATTCACCGTAACCCGTACATGAAATAGCGCAAGTATCATTATTAGCATAAACACCACTTCCAATGACAGAGCTATCTCCTATTCTTCCATACTTTTTATTCGTTAAGCCACCGGTAGAGGTTGCTGCCGCAATATTACCATGAACATCCAGCGCTACGGCACCTACGGTTCCAAATTTTCTATCGTCCGTATGATCAAGCGCTGTTTTATCAGATCCTTTTAAAGCCTGCCACTGTTCATAGCGCATATCGGAATAGAAATAGTCATTTGTAACCATCTCCAAGTTATGCAAAGCACCGTATTCTTCAGCACCATGCCCTGAGAGAAAAACATAATTTTTGTCGGCTAATATTTTGCGCGACAATGTTACGGGGTTTTTTAGTGTAGTAATTCCAGCAACCGCACCCGCTTCTAAAGATTTTCCACACATGATAGAAGCTTCCATTTCATGCTTTCCATCGGCTGTAAATACTGCTCCTTTACCTGCATTAAATAAGTGGCTATCTTCTAAAACCTTTACTGACTCTTCCACTGCATCGAGTGAACTACCACCTGAATTCAAAATCTTCTGGCCTTGTATTAATGACTCCTCTAGTACCTTTTTATAAGTTACTTCTTGCTCCGGACTCATTTTTGATTTAAGTATTGTACCTGCCCCACCATGTATGGCAAGCGCATATTTATTATTCATTTAAATAAAATTTTGTTGAGAACTAGATTAAACTAAGCAAAGGTTTTATCTAGCAATTAAATATGGGCTGTAAATTGGTAAGGTTAAGTGGGTTAGCAAGTAATCCTACAAAAGAACACCGAAGTAGTCGTACTGAATAATGAATGCAGAAGTAGAATTTTTGCATCCTCGAATATTGCCAATTTCTATGATTTAGGCAACAATTTGATGATAATTTTTATACAAAAAAACCCGGCTCCATTTCTGAAACCGGGTTCAATCAACCTAAACTCTTTCTTTACTAGAAAGAAATTTCTTTTACAGTTATACCGTTGCTCATTACTTTGAAAGTAACGCCTGATTTTACTGCTTCTAAATTGAATAGCTGAGAGAACTGGCTTACAACATTTTCAGTAGCTGAATACACCTCATTTCTATTCTCATCCATTATTTTAATAGTAACTTCCTGGTTAGACGCGTTACCTAATCCTAAAAAGAACTTGTTATCAGAAAACTTGTTAACAAATACTGTTAATCCTTCTGCATTAGCAGGTGCGTTATTAAAAGCGAACTCGTAAGCTCTTACATCTTCATTGTCTACAATCTCGAATTTGTAGTTACCTGCTGGTAGGTTGCTCATGTTGTAAGGTCTCACAAAACCATTTTCATTTTTAATGATTTCAGAGAAAACCTTCTTTCCATCTTCATTGTAGATGTTTACTCTAACTTTGTTAGAAACAGGGCTAGTGTAATACACTTTAAAAATTGCAGTTGAATCGTTCGTTACTTTCACTTTTGAACGCTCTGATCCGAAAGCTGTGATGTTTGCAATTAATGCTAGGGCTACTAATAAGTTTTTCATTTTAATTTGATATTTCTGGGTTATTTTGCGCTGCAAAGGTAATTGGCTGTTTACCATCTAAACGATTGAATAATCGTTATGTAAGTTTCATGTAAGGTTATTATGAAAATAAACCAGAAATAAATTGACCGGAAAAATTTAAAGGATATCCAGCTCAATAGAATGGTATTAATATTTCGATATTTTATATTTTACAGAATATTATTCTTAACAAAGCATTAATATGAGTGTAATACGGAATATTATTTCCAATTAAAGTCACTAAAAAGCTACAAAATGAGTCTTTTTATAATGGCAGTGTAACTACGAACCTACTTCCTACTCCCAGTTCAGAAGTAAAATCAATCGAACCTTTTAGCCGTTCAACGGCCTTTTTGGTGATATATAAACCCAGACCATTGCCTTGTGAAGTTTCATTGCCTCTAAAATATAGCTCGAAGACCTTATCACGTAACGCAGGATCGATCCCCTGTCCATTATCTGTAACGGTGAGCATAATATTTTTATCTTTTTGTCTGGTAGAGATTTTAATATGGTTGATTGACTCCTTCTTACTAAACAAAATGGCATTTTCTAACAGGTTATCAACGATAATTTCAAGAATATCTTTAGAGGACTTGAATTCAGATATTTGTAATTCGGTGTCAATTTGAACGTTATATTCTTTGAATAAGTATTCCTGCTTGTCTATTCTGGTATCTATAATTTTCGTAATATCGAGCTTTTTAAATTCCAATTTATCAAAGCCTACAATACTCACTGCTTTTAACTTATTAACCATTCTGTTTAAGCTCCCGGCAGTGTCTTCTACCTTTTCAAATAACTCAAGTGCGCTTTCGTCTTTTACAACTGTACGCGCTATTTCAGCCAAACCAAGAAAGGTAGTTAATGGCCTTCTAAAATCATGTGCAGCATGGTAAAAGAAGGTATCCAAATCTTTATGCGCTTCATTTAGCTGTTTAGTCCTTCTTTCTACTTCTGTTTCGAGCCCTTCATTTAAAGATAATATTTCCTCATTCGCTTCCCGAAGCTCCTCAGATTGCGCTGTTATCTCTTCGGACTTCTCACTAATTTCTCTATTGAGTTCTTGAAGTTGTTTATTGGTCCTGCTCCTAATTTTCAACAGCCTGAATGTGATAAAAAGTACTATACAAATGCTCACTATACCTAAAGTGACTAACCCTAATAAAAAACGCTGATTCTTTATGGTCTTACTCTGAATTTCTAAATCCTGTTGCCTATTCAGATTTTCCAAATTCAGCACCCTGATTTCCTGATCTTTTTGTTTCAGTGTATACCTGGCCTCCAATTCAGCCAAGCGCACCTCTTTTTCAGTGCTAAACACACTATCTTTCATTGCAGAATATCTCTTATAATAGTCCAGAGCAACATTTACCTGACCAAGTTTCTCATAGAGTTTAGATTTAATCAGCAAGCACTCAACTATTATAGACTTTGCTCCTAGTTTCTCAGCCCTTTCAATTGCCTTTTCTATATACTCTCGAGCTTGCTTATATTGTTCCAGCTTTATGTAAACATTGGCTATAGTATATTCGCTTACGGCAGCACCATATTGATTACCCATATCCAGATCGACAGGATATGTAAGCAAGTAATTTTCTAGTGCCTTCTTATCTTCACCTAGTTTTTCATAAACATACCCCAGGTTAAAAATGGCTACCGCCTCACCTCTTTTGTGATTAAGCTCTCGTTTAAGTTGAGCGCTCTTCTGATACGCATATATTGCACTATCATACTTTAATTGTCGGGTAAGTAACGTACCTAAATAATTATACACTACCGCTTTAATCGACTTGTTGCCAATGTCATCACTTATAATCTCCGCACGCCTAAGCAACGACCTTGATTTTGCTTCATCCTGATTAAAATACATCCAGGCAAGTTCATAATACGTTTCTGCTAATTCCTTTTTATTATTCTGGTCCTGAAATATTTCAAGTGCCTTGAAGTAATACTCAACAGAAAGATCTATCTGACCCAATTCAGAATACAAGCCGCCCAATTGATAATAGCACAACCCACGCCCATAATCATAGCCACTTGCTTTATATAACCTTTCAGCCTCAGTCAAGTCTAGCAGCGCATTATCATAATTACCATTTACACTTTTCACCTTTGCCAATTTTACCAAAGTAGCAGCCATGTTGAGGGAATCACCTGAGGCTTTGTGAGTTGATATATTTGCTTCTAGGTATTCTTTGGCATTGGCATAGTTTCCTGTTAATCTTTCGTATTCGGCCTTTAATAAGAGAATAGAATTAGACCTGTAATCTGCCGCCTGCACATTACTTATTGACACCAACGTATTTAAAACTCCATTCACATCACCCAGATCCACCAAAGCAAAGCCTCTTGAAAGCAAATAATCGATTTTGACCTCTGCCTTATTTTCGACAACTACTGCAGAATCTACTAAACGAACAACCTTTGATGCTTCCCCTTTTTTTAGTAGCAAGTTCAAATAAAATTGAAATGCATCATTTTCAATTTTTTCTGACTTCCCAATTTCAATGGCCCGCTTATAATAGTCTTCTGCAGCCATGTAGTCTCCGTTTGTATAGGCTGATATTCCTTTATTGGCCAAAGACCTTAACAGGCCTTCTTTGTATTTGGAGCCTTGTGCTAATTGATAGGCGGAATCGCTATATTGAATGGCTAATTTGGTATTAGAGTGCCAATATTCTTCAGCCAAATCATTATAATAATCAATCTTCGAATTGATGCTACCCTGGCTATAGAGCACAGCACGGCTAAATAGCACGACAGTGATTAAGAGAATTGATTTTAAAATTGGTAAACGCACTCAGTATTACATTAATCGAATATTAAAATTAAAAATTTAATTATTCTAATCCCGATTAATACGCATTAATAATATATAGATAGCAGTTTTTAGGCTACAAGCTGAACGGAAGCCTTTCCAAGAAATTCCTCATGAATTTCATTTTTTAAAGATTCCTGCATGGAGGGACACAAAATAAGATAATCAATATCTTGCGTTTTAATGTTGATTTTTATTCTATCGGCCATAAACCCTACTTCAGATAGAAAACGATAGTCAATTCCTTTCGACTTTAATAGGTCCACCTCTATTTTATCAAAAATGAATTTCGCCTTATTCTCTATTTCTTTTTTAAAACTTTGAGAAGTGCCATCTCCTTCGTTGTAGGGTTTAATGAGCCGGTAAGCGTATAATATGATTAACTCCCAATTGTTTTTTTCACAAAGCTCAACAGCTTTATTCAAACAATAGGTAGTGTCTTCCTTTAAGTTAATTGGGTATAGCGCCTTCTTTTTTAACATTCTATCTGCTCTCCAATGCAATATAAATTGATCCTCCGTCCATATCCTGTTAAAATGGTCAATGCATTTAATGATTTTTGTCATATTTTTAGCATTATGAGAGAGTCAAACGAAACAGCCTATAAAGCCATATTTGAAGCATGCGAAGAAGGCATTATTGCTGTAGATATTGAGGGAAAAATTGCCTTGGCCAATAGCTCACTACTAAAACTATTTGGGTATGAAATTGAAGAGCTACTAGGTAAAACTATAGAAACACTCATACCAGATAAAATCAGACATAAGCATGTTAAAGAGAGAGAAGTTTATATTGAAAACCCTAAACCCAGAAAAATGGGTGTAGGTAGAGACTTGCTGGGATTAAAAAAAGACGGCACACAATTTCCTGTTGAAATAAGCTTAAATAAAGTTCATTTAGATGATGAGCCTCACATTGTGGCTTTTGTGATAGATATTTCTGAACGTAAAAGAGTTGAAGATGCTCTACAACGAAGTGAAGAACAATTGATTTTATACGCCACACAACTGGAAGATAGAGTTAGCAAAAGAACCGAAGAGCTGGAGAAGGAAATTTCTGAACGAAAAAAAGCACAGGAAGAGGTAATTAAGGCTCTGGAAAAAGAACGAGAGTTAAATGAACTCAAATCGAGGTTTGTTTCAATGGCATCACATGAATTTAGAACACCACTAAGTACCATACTATCATCTGCCTCTCTTATTGGCAAATATGAAAAAACTGATCAGCAGGAAAACAGATCGAAACATATAGAAAAGATTAAATCGGCTATCAGTAATTTAAATAATATACTTAACGACTTTCTTTCGTTGGCCAAGCTGGAAGAAGGGAAAATTGACATTGATCAGAATCAACTGTCTGTGATATGCACAGTGAAAGAGGTTATTGAGGAAATGGAAGCTTTGAAAAAGCCAGATCAAAAAATTAATTTAGAAATTATTGGCGAGGAGAAGAACATAGTAAGTGATGAGAAAATTGTAAAGAATATAGTCATTAACTTAACCTCCAATGCCATTAAGTACAGCAGTAGTAATATTGATATCATCACTGAATTTAAACCTCAAAGTGTTCAATTAACTATTAAAGACTACGGAATTGGTATTCCAGCCAATGAACAGAGTCATTTGTTCGATCGGTTTTTTAGAGCTAAAAACGCCATAAACATTCAGGGTACAGGCTTAGGACTGAATATTGTAAAAAAATATGTTGAAATGCTGAATGGCACAATTACTTTTGAGAGTAAGGAAAATGAAGGCACCACATTTACAGTAACTTTACCATTATGAAAAAGATTTTGATCATAGAGGATAACAATGAGATTCGTGAGAATATCAGTGAAATTTTAGAACTGGCAGATTACAAAACGATATTAGCCGAAAATGGCAAAGTGGGTGTTGATTTGGCAGTAAAAGAAAAACCTGATCTGATTATTTGTGACATTATGATGCCCGAATTAGATGGCTATGGCGTACTTCATATTCTGTCAAAAAAGGAAGCTACAGCCTCTATTCCATTTATTTTCCTTACTGCTAAAGCTGAGAAGGCGGACCTACGTAAAGGCATGGGTTTGGGTGCAGATGATTATTTAACCAAACCGTTTGATGATACTGAGCTTCTAGATTCAATAGAATCGAGGTTGAGAAAAGTAGATGCTCTAAAGAAGGATTATAGCAATAGTCCTGAAGGTGTTAATAAATTTATTAAGGATGTAAAAAAGCATCATAACCTTGAAAGCCTTACCTCTAGTTACGAACCTCGATTGTTCAAAAAGAAAAATGAAATCTTTAGAAATGGTGATTACCCAAATCATTTGTATTTGGTTGTTAGCGGAAAGGTAAAAACAATCAAATCTAATGAAGATGGAAAAGAGCTGATTACAGGTATTTATGCCGCTGGAGATTTCTTTGGGTACGAGGCAATGCTGGAAGAAATTAAGCACGAAGACTCAGCAGAAACCATTGAAGATTCATCTATCATACAAATACCAAAAACTGAGTTCTTTGACTTGCTATACACCAACCGAGATGTGGCTCAAAGGTTCATTCAAATGCTTTCGAAGAATGTAGTTGATAGAGAGCAGCAGCTTATTGACTTAGCCTACAACTCTGTTAGGCAGCGAACTGCAGGTGCATTACTCAAGATATTCGAAAAGTTTGGCTCTGAAGCCAATGAGCCAATAAAAGTATCTCGTGACGACTTATCTAACATGGTGGGAACTGCCACCGAATCTGTGATACGAGTATTGTCTGACTTAAAAGACGAGAAAATTATTGAAATTCAATCAGGAAAAATACTCATTAAAGAAATTGAAAAGCTGGAGCAAATACAAAAATGGCACGTGGCCAGGTAGTATTATCTAACTACCTTCACTTCAATTGCCACTAAACCTTTAGGCCCTTTTTCAAGCTTAAAGCCTACTTTATCTCCTTCTCTTATTTGAGATTTTAAGCTATTTACATGAACGAAAAAGCGCTCATTTGTTTCATTCTGGTCTATAAAACCGTACCCTTTAGCATCATTAAAAAAGGCTACTTTACCTCTTCGCTCTGACGTTAAATCTTGTGGGGCAGACTTAGGCACACCAATTTCTATGTCTTTGGCCTTTATCTCTTTTTTCTTTTTAGTCTCATCTGGTGGCGAATCTACAATGTTTCCATTCTCATCCAAATAGGCCATCATTTCATCTAAATCTCCGCTGGTTGAGTTAGCTTTTCTTTCTTCTTTCTTCTCTTGCTTTTCTTTACGCTTTTGAAGTTTCTTCTTTTCTCTTTCTTTCTTTAAAAATGTGTTTTGTGATCTTCCCATATAGTATATTTAGTCAAAAACAGAAGGCTTTCAAAATTTCGAAAGCCTTCATTATTTATTAATTATCCAATTACTTTCACTTGAACGGCATTCATGCCTTTCTTACCTCTCTCAACAGAGAATTCAACTTTATCGTTTTCGTTGATTCTGTCTATCAATCCACTTTCATGGACAAAAACATCTTCAGATTCACCTTCAGGTGTAATAAAACCAAATCCCTTGGTGTTATTGAAAAATTTTACTGTTCCTTCTTTCATTATATTATTGTTTAATAATTCGTGTTTGTTAGTTAATAAATGTCAGTGCTTTACCCGTTTTTCCTGCTCTACCTGTTCTTCCAATACGGTGTACATAACTGTCATAAGTTAACGGTATTGAATAGTTGATAACATGGGTAATGTCATTCACATCAATACCTCTAGCTGCCACATCTGTAGCTACTAAAACTTGAAGCTTTCCTGACTTAAATCTATTAAGTGCATTTACACGGTAATTTTGTGACTTATCACCGTGAATTTGATCGGCTTTAATACCAGATTCAGTTAGCTTTTTCGTAATCTTTGAAACCCATCTTCTGGTTTCAGCAAATACTAATACTTTTTGGTAATCGCTTTCAGAAAGCATGTCAGAGAGTACTTTGAATTTATCTTCACCCTCGCCTACTTTAATGATATCCTGATCTACCTGATCGCTTGAACTATCACCGGCATTCACCTTAACCTCTACAGGGTTCGTAAGAATGGTGCTTATCAGGCTTTTCTGAGATTTATCTACTGTGGCAGAAAATAACATAGTCTGAGATCTGCTCGTCATATCGCCTACAATACGCTTAATATCGTTTACAAATCCCATGTCCAGCATTCTATCGAACTCGTCCAGGACTAATACTGGTATTTTGTCTAATCTCAATGCCTTTCTGTCCATCAGGTCTTTTAATCTACCTGGTGTACCTATTATAATATGATTCTTTCTTCTCAGTTGCGCTAAATCTTTTCCAACGCTTGTTCCACCAATAAAACTTGAGGCAAATAAGCCTAAGCCATGGACCAAACTTTTAAATTCAGTTTCTACCTGTAAAGCCAGCTCTCGTGTTGGCACTATAATTAGTGCGTTCATAGGAGCTTTGTCCTTCATCAAGCGTTGAACGATAGGTATTAAGAATGCAGCTGTTTTACCCGTTCCGGTGTTGGCTACGCCCATTAAATCTCTGCCATCTAATAATGGCTCTAACGTTTCGTCTTGTATTTGACTAGGCGTTTGATATCCTTTCTTATGAAGATTTGCTTTAAGATTAACATCTAAAGGCATTTCATCAAATGTCCTTTCTGATATATATTTTTGTTGGATGGAAGGTTGTACCTTTTTTACCAACTGGTTAATATCAATTGAAGTGGTAGCTTTTTTCTTTGAGTTACTTCTTCTACCTTGTCCTGAAGGTCTGCTTGCAGAACGATTTTTGAATCCAGCATTTCTGGATCTCTTTGTTTTTGTTGTATTCATATGGTTATGTTCTAACCTTAGAAATAGGCATTATTTCACTAGTCCAGATCGACAGATTTAAATTTTAGTGCCGACTGGATAAGTGTATAAATTGATAAACTTTAAAAGATATTAATCCCCGTTTCTAGTGTTAATAAAAAATGTTAGAAGGGGTAAAAAATTAATTATTGAATCGGTTGGATAGAATAAAGAAGTGATACTCCTGCTAATTGTGCTACAAAGGTACTACTAATAATTGGTCTTTCCGAAAATTATATTTTACACTAAATTATTAAAGCCTTGTCATCGTTATACAAACTGAACACAAATGCCATTTCTCTCATGTCTAGACCTGATCTATGTCATTAATCCTTAAACATCATTCACCGTTATTTGCCATCATTAAATTTAAATTATGACAAGACTTATTTCGTTTTTCTTACTATCAATACCATTGGTGGCGCAAAGCCAGACTGTTAGACAAACAATGATCATTGAAGATGAAAGCACATTTAGGATAAGCGGGAAGTCTAGTGTTAACTCGTTTGATTGCCAGATAGTACAAGGTTTTTGCGGAGAAAGTGTGGATGTGTGCTACAATTTACAGGCAACCACTGTAAAATTTGACAATACGAAGTTCTCAATACCTGTTAATCAGTTTGATTGTGGTAGTAATTTTATAACGAGGGATATGAAAAAGACCCTTAAAGCTGAGGAGTATCCTTTTATGCAGTTTGAACTACTAAGTATTATTAATTTTGATAATCTGAATTGCAATAACTCAAAAGCTGAGACATTGGTAACTATTGCCGGTGTAACAAACCGATACCTATTAAATTACGACATAAGTCAACTTGATGAAGATACATTCAAAATCAAGTTGAATTCAACATTTGACATAAACGATTTTAACCTCAACCCTCCCTCTGCTTTAATGGGTTTAATAAAAGTAGATAAGACTATAGATGTTAGCCTTAGCTTACAAACCAGAATTGAACAGCCATAGAAATTTATACAACTCTCTGTAATTAAACTCATCGAGCTTCATCTCTTTTCTCCATTTATTTACATCAATCAGAAATGTTTGATAATCGAATTCTTTGAGCTCGGTGGCTCTTTTTTTATATAACAGTTCCAAAGTAATACTATCGCAGATGGCATATGCATCAGGGTTGTGCCAATTGCAATATCTGGACGCTACGTCACAAATAATTAGGCTGGAGTTATCAAACTCACAGATTTTTTGAACTGCAGTAGGGTCTCCGCTTTTTAAGAGTTTGTCTAGGTTAAGTTTTAAAATAAAATCGCTTAATGCTGAAAGGTTTAATTGGTGATGAAAGTGATTTCCACATTCATTCAGTTTTATTAAAACATCTGATATTGAATTGGAATTAAAGTGTTCTTTAAAATAACTTAGAACCTTTTCATCTCTTGTGAAAAATCCCTTTACCTTATTGAATTCTCGTACTTTATCTGATAAGTTTTGCATTCGCCTCAACAAGATAGGCTTTATTGCTGATTTAAAACAAATTGTATAGGGATAACCATTTTAACTCGTACAGGTTTACCTCTCTGTTTACCTGGGATCCAGGGATCAGCATTTGCAATTACCCTAAGAGCTTCTTCATCACAACCCATGCCTATACCTTTTATTACTTCAAGGTCAGTTAAACGGCCGTCTTTGTTAACAACAAACTGCACGAAGACCTTACCTTGTACATTAGATCTTCTGGCTGCTGCAGGGTATTTTATATTGTTATTGATATAGCTGTAAAAACTTGCGAGGCCTCCATTAGGTACTGGTTGATTTTCAACAATAGTAAATACTTCATCTGCTACTTCTTCCATAGGTTCTTCGCTTGCTATAATATCTATTGCTTCAAATTCAGTGTCTTCATCTATGCTTATATCCAAATCAATTTTTATCTCTTCCTTAATGGTTTCTTCATCTGGCACCTCAATAATATTGGGTTGTTTCAACACTTTAATTGGCTCTGGAGGTGTTTGTTCTGTAGGCGGCACTTCAAATAACTCATCTTCATAAATCGCATTGGCTGTTAGGTCAACCAGTTTGCCTGTATCATAGAATTTCCAGTTAATGATTAGGGTAACAATAGTTAAACTTAAAAAGAGGCCGATATTAAAGAGTAAGCCTCTTAAGCTTTCGTATTGTTTCTTTTTTGCCTGCTTTATTTCAAACAGGTCATTAAATATTTTAGCCTGATCATAAAGCCTAACTAGTTTTTGCTTTGGCTCTTTTTTATGCAGAATCCTGAAATCTGCTTGTCTATCGAAGTAATCTCTATGAAGTCCCATAATAACCTCCTTGTTTTACTATGAATTTCCCTTTTTTACCTTAAAAGTTAGATGACTCCTATTAGGCTCTGTTCTGATTATTGTCAATAAATATAACTGGCCATAAAAAAAAGGGGCAATGCCCCCTTTTCTAGTTTAAAATTAATCGGTTTTAGAAGCTAATGGCTGCTTCAATGTTTACACCTTCGAAGCTAGCTCCTTGGTATTTAGTACCAGTGAACCCGTCACCGTCATACTTTTGACTCACATACTCTAGCTTAACAATTACGTTGTTTGTCATAAACCAGCCTCCGCCTAAGTTTATTCTGCTTATTTCCTGATCCGGTGCACCGTCAACTCTAGCTCCCTTCACAGTGTTGTATCTACCACCTGCATAGAATTGGTCGTTACCTCCAAATCTATACAGTGCTTCAGCAGCAATTTGTGTGAAAGAACCGTCATTACCATCAGCACTTCCAGAAGCTACTTCATAGATTCCGAAGAACTCTAAGCCTCCAAGTTGAACGAATGGGTTAATTTGAATGGCTGTAACCTCTGTAAATCGGGCGTTTAATCTTGGCTCAAAATCGCTTACAGCTCTGTCAGCAACTTCTTGTTGTGTATGTAATACACCGTAGTATCTAGCTCCTGCTCTATCACCACCGTATAACCAAGTACCTGTGGTAGTACCTTTATTCAAGTACCAAGAACCTGTTAATCTAACTCTTTTATCATCATCTAGCTGCTTATCAATACCCAACTTACCGAAGAAAGATGGCTTATTATCACTGTTGTCGTTTACGACCACGTTCTGATTTAGCTTACCGTTGGTTACACCTAATACTGCTAACATTCCGTTTTTTTGCAATGTTAACTCACCAAATGCCTCTGTAGAGAATGCATCCATTATGTAGTTTGCTACAAAAGGGTTGTAAATTGCCCTTGCGTTATCTGTTCTTCTAAAATGAGCATCACCATAGTTGAATTCATCCAATCCAATTCTAATGGTTGCTATTTCCATGAACCCTGACATAAAACCAGGTTTAACAAAGTCCATTTTATCAATTTGGATGTGTCCACCTTTTACCCAGGCTTCTTCGTGGTGTCTAGAAGACAGGTAAGTTCTCAAGTGCATTTTAACACCATCTTCTAACTGAACATCTATGTTTAAGTTAGCAGTTGGTAGATTAAAGTCCTGACCTAATTTGGCCAAGTTACCTGCATCATTACCTTGAGTGATTGATTGAAATTGCATGGCAAAGTCACCTCCTACTCTTACTTTGAAGCCATCATAGCCAATTGTATCTTCTTTAGAAGTTTCGTAAACATTTACTCCGGCTTGTCCGGGAAGTCGATCGTATTGCAGGGCTCTGTTAACCTGCGCAGTACCTATTGTGGCAATGCCCAATAGTCCGACTAATAGTGTTGCTTTTATTGAATTTTTCATTGTTTTGGTATTTTAAGATTGATTAATTTTTAAACTCGGTTTTAAATTTTATGGTAATCTGATCGCCTGTTTTTACTGTACCCAGTAAAGCTGTTGGTGGATCAACGTTGAAGTCTGTCATTTTAAATGTGACTTCTCCTGTGCATACCATATTATTCTCATTAATTTCAGCCTTTACAGGAATTGTTATCACCTTGGTTGTTCCGGCAATTGTTAAAGCGCCTTTTGTTTTAAGATCATACTTGTTTCCGTTGTTAGAGACCGACACCACTTCATTCAGCTTGTAATCAATAGTGGGGTAATCGTCACTATTAAGCGCCTCATAAGTGTTATTATCCATCGAACTCTTGCCACTTTTCAAGCTTTCAACTTTTACCTGAAAGTTTAGTGAGTTGATGGAGTAGACATCATCTTTGCTTGATAATTGTGCCGTGCCATTGAGCTCTTCTGCAGTGATTTCCCAATCGTGTAAAGTTGAAGTACCAAGCACTTCCAGAGAACTGGATGTGTTGTCTAACTTATAACTTTGGGCTCCTGCGGATGACAGGGTTCCAATAAATATCAAGAGTAACATTGCCTTCGTTTTCATGACTTTTTATCTTTTTTGTCGATACAATATTATGAGTCAATGAGCAGGCTATTAATGACAGAAGTCAGGATTAAATATGACTTTCGATATACTAAAACCTTGAAGCAGGCTCCAATAAAAAGTAATAAAAAACGCCCATTTTGAATTAAAATGGGCGTTTTTTAGTTTATCCTAGCTAATAAATAATTTACACGGGTATTTGGAATCTTTCAAAAGCTTTTTCTTCTAAATATTCTCGATGATCCGGATGGGCTATAGATATTAAAGCCCTTGCACGCTGCTTCAAACTCTTGCCATAAAGGTCTACCACTCCATGCTCTGTAGCAATGTAGTGAACGTGCGCTCTCGTGGTTGTAACACCGGCTCCCTCTTTGAGAGCAGGAACTATTTTACTAAGCCCTTTACTTGTTATTGAAGGCATTGCTATAATAGCCTTGCCACCCTCTGAAAGTGACGCACCGCGAATAAAATCCATTTGCCCGCCTACCCCTGAGTATTGATACATCCCAATAGTATCAGCACAAACCTGACCTGTTATGTCAATTTCAATGGCACTATTAATAGCGGTAACCTTTGGATTTCTACGAATCACGGCTGTATCGTTTGTATAAGCAGCCTCTTTTAAGTGTACCATAGGGTTGTTATCCATAAAGTCATACAACTTCTGAGACCCCACAGCAAAGCAACTTACTATTTTACCCGGCTTCACTGCTTTTTTAGCGCCAGTTAATACTCCAGCTTCTACGAGTTTTAAAATACCATCGGAAAACATTTCTGTGTGGATGCCCAGATCTTTATGGTTAACTAAATTGGCCAAAACCACATTGGGTATACCTCCTATACCCATTTGCAAGGTTGCTCCATCTTCTACCAATGTAGATACATGATGCCCAATCTTATTTTCAATTTCAGATGGCGGATGCAATGTTGAGCAATGAAGCGGCTCATCAACTTCTACTGCGTAATCAATTTTGCTGATATGAATTATACCATCTCCATGGGTACGAGGAACGTGCTTGTTAATCTGGGCGATAACAATTCCGGCAGTTTCAATGGCGGGAATAGTAACATCAATTGACGTTCCTAACGAACAAAATCCATGCTGATCGGGTGGTGATACCTGAATAAGCGCAACATCTAAGGGGATGATATTACGCCTAAATAATTGATGGATTTCACTTAAAAAAATGGGAATATAATCACCAAAGCCTGTGTTTATGGCTTTACGAACATTGGCACCCACAAAACAACTTACTGTTTTAAAAGAGCCTCTATACGGCTCTTGGGTATACAATGCATCACCTTCCGTATGCATATGAACCAGATTCACATTTTCCAGCGACTCATAGTTATTGCATAGTTCATCAATCAAACGATTAGGAGTCATAGCTGCTCCTTGTATGTAAACGTTTTGATTTGACTGTATATGATCTATAGCTTCTTTGCTACTAACAATTATTAATGAACTCATTTTAAAATGATTTTATAAGATTCTAATTATGGTGTAGTACATGTTGTGATACCGGCATCCCAACCTAATTGTGCTAAAACCGGGCTCACGTAAGGAATATCTAACGACAACCCTCTTACTATTAATAGTATACCCACAATTATTGAAAGTGACGGCACTAATCTCTTAAATAAAATTTGTTTGTTTAAAAATCCACTTCCCAGCATCACTACCGACATTAATGGCCATGTACCTAAACCAAAACCAGTCATCACCAAAATTGACTCCAGCATGCCTCCACCATTCAGCGAGGCTATGAGCGCCATATAAACCAGTCCGCATGGCAGAAGTCCATTGATTACACCAAGAATTAAGTAAGTGAAAGAGTTTTTTGTTCGATTGATTGACAAAAGTTTAGTCCTAAATTTAGAAACCACAAAATTGGCTGATGACCAACCCGAAAGTCTGTTAGCAAGCTTTGGTACGATGATCATTAAAAGTAAGGCAACTCCAGAAATGACAGACACTGCACTTTGCCAATCTGCAAATTGAATTCCTACTCCAACAAATCCCACAACAACTCCCAAAAACACATAGGTAATTAACCTACCTGCATTGTAGAGTAGCATGGATAATTTAGTACCACTTTTGGAATGGAGGAAAGCAGCCACGGGTCCACACATCGCGATACAGTGGAATCCACCAAACAGGCCAATGGTTAGTCCGATAATGAGATAACCAATCATTATTAGATGATAATGGTCTTTTCGATGTAAGCTTCTTTTTCACCTTCTGACCAGGAGAGCTTTACTTTCCATAGACCTAAGTCCATACCTTTTGTACTAATAAATTGTTTGGTTCCTGCTGCTATTTCAAACGGCACTACCCTATCTTTTTTTGCGTCTGATGGACGATAGAAATGAACTTCACCTTTAGTATTTAAGTCACTGTTAATGAAGAACTTATGATCTCTAGCATCAAATTCAAATGTAATATGATCACCAAGCTCTAAGGCATGGGTTTGTTTATCTATCTGATCCTGATAAGCAAGCTCCTGCTTGTAATAATCAGTAGCAACAAGGCTAATATCTTGTTTCATACTTATCACCACCATGGTGATAATAACTCCCGCAAATGAGATAAATGCAATAACTATTTTTGTTCCCCAATTCATGGCTTTAATTGTTTATTGGCCCTAAAAATTTTGTCTTTACTGTTTCTTCAAGCTCCCCATTAACATAGACACCAACGGTCAGTTTCATTCGAGCCGATGTAATTTTATCCGCTGGAATTTCTATAAAATAAACGCCTTCACTTAAGCTGTTGGCCTCAAGTAACTGATCTGCCTCACCTACTTTAATAATACTCGCTTCCTCCTGATCTATCACTTTCAAATCAATTTTCATGTCCTCGAAAGTCTTATTCACAAATTGAATGTTGTAAAGGTTAGTGATGGTTCCTTTTTCTGTCTTTTGGTATAACTGACCAGGCACTTTCAATATAGTGGTTTCAATATCTGAACGCATCATTAAAGCAGAGAGTAAAATGCTAACGAGTATTAAAAGAACCACAGAATATGCTTTTACACGCGTATTGAATAACGATTTGGATCCTGTACTTATAGATTCGTGCGAGGCATAACGAATAAGTCCTTTAGGCTTATTTACTTTCACCATCACTTCGTCACAGGCATCTATACAGGCGGTGCAATTTACGCATTCCAGTTGTGTACCATTTCTGATGTCGATTCCTGTTGGACAGGCATGAACGCATAACTTACAATCAATACAATCGCCTTTCTCTTCAACCGGCTCATTTTTTTTCAACTTCCCTCTTGGCTCACCTCGCAGCCAATCGTACATTACGGCAATGGATTTATTATCCAGCAGAACACCTTGTAGCCTGCCATACGGACAAATAGCTACACAAGCTTGCTCCCTTAAATAAGCAAAAACCCAGTAGAAAATTCCTGTAAACACTACCATTCCAGTAAAGCCTGCAATGTTTTCGGATGGTGGCTGACTAACGATTTCCATTACCTTGTCGATTCCAATTAAGTAAGACATGGCCGTGTGGGCTATTAAAATGGCAATAAGCGCATAGATAATATGCTTCAGGCCTTTCTTTCTAACCTTCTCAAAATCCCATGGCTTTTGATCTAGCTTTCTCTGTTGGTTCGCATCCCCTTCTATCCAATATTCTATTTTTCGGAATACCATCTCCATAAAGAGCGTTTGAGGGCAAGCCCACCCGCACCATAATCTTCCGAATACCACAGTAAAGAGAATCACAAAAACGAAGAATGTGATCAATAAAAGTGCTAATAGGAAAAAATCCTGAGGCCAAAATGCCTGACCGAAGATCACGAATTTACGTTCGAAAATATTGAGTAATAGAAGTGGTCTGCCACCAATAGTTATAAACGGACCGGCAAACAGTATTCCCAATAAAAAAATAGTTACCCCTATTCGAAGGTTATGATAATAACCTTTTGGTTTTTTAGGGTATATCCATAGCCTTTTACCTGTTTCGTCAACAGTGGCTATGGTATCCCTAAATTCTTCGTCAAATTGGTATAAGTCCTTTTGATTCATGTTAATTGTTCGAAGCCATTTGTAGACTATCTACAGCTTCTTTTACTTCTTCCGTATCCACACTATCCAATGCATCTTCAATTACTTCAGGCACAAAGAGCTCTCCTTGAGGTTCTTTAGCATTAGGAGGGTTTGTACCTCTAAGAGTGAGAATATAAGAAGCTACATTCTGCATTTGTGTCGGTGATAAAAGTGGTTCCCAAGAGATCATACCTTTTTCAGGAACACCCTTTTGTATCGTGGTAAATACACTTGAAATATCACCTCCGTGAAGCCAATAATCATCAGTAAGATTTGGACCAATACCACCCTCGCCTAAATCTTTATGGCATTGTGAACAGTTATTAAGGTATATCTGCTTTCCTTTTTGTAATGATGCGGCATCTGTAATTGCCACTACACTATTAGCATCAACATTTTCTACTGGCGCATTGGCTAACCTGGCTTTTGCTGCTTCATTGGCGGCATAAACTTCTGCCTTATACTCTTCCAACTGTAGCGGCATATTTCCGATCACGTGGTAGCCTAACATGTAAACAACAGCAAAAACAATCGATAAGTAGAACATCCATTTCCACCACGGTGGTAAGTGATTATCCAACTCTCTGATGCCATCATAGTTATGATCCAACAATACTGTTTCTTCCTCTTCAACAGGAACAGCATCATTCGCCTTCTGCATAAATTTAGACCACCAACTTTCTTCCTCAACAAACTCTACTCCCTTTTCAGTGGCTTTTTTCTCCAACTCTTGTCGCACCATTACTCGTAACAATCGTAACACAACCACCGAAACACCTAACACAAGAAGCGCAACAATAAATACAAACCCGGCCACAATGTAAAGAGCAGTATTCGTACTCACCATATCGGCAGTAGATTGTGCATTGACATTCGCTATTGAGAGAACTGCCATTAATATGATTAAACCTAATTTCTTATTCATGATTGTTCAATTTAGATTCTGGAAGATCACCGCCTTCAAAGGGCAGGTTTTTCATTCTTGTGATGTATCCTTTATCTGTGGTAAACACCCACAGCAAAAGACACAGGAAGAATATCATGAAGATTGTCAATGAAATAATTGGCCAAATCTCCACATTATGTATTTGTTCGAAATAGTATTTAAACATGGCTTACTGGTTTTCAGAGACTTGCTCTGGTTTAACTTTTATATCTGTTCCTAATCGCTGCAAATAAGCAATCAAGGCTACAATTTCAGCTTCAGGTACAATCTCAATATTGTCTTCTGCTTTCAAACGGGCTACTATTTCAGCGGCCTGTTTATCGAGTTCATCATTAGCTACATTTTCATAGCCTTCTTCATAGGGCACGCCTATAGTTCTCAATGCATTGATCATATCAGCTGTCATCGATTTATCAATACTTTTTTCGTACAACCAAGGGTAAGGCGGCATTATAGAACCAGCAGATACCGAGCTAGGATCAAGCATATGATAATAGTGCCAGCTATCAGGATACTTAGCTCCTACTCTGTGTAAGTCTGGCCCAGTACGTTTCGAGCCCCATAAGAATGGATGATCGTACACAAACTCTCCAGCTTTAGAGTATTCTCCATAGCGTTCTGTTTCAGATCTAAATGGCCTCACCATCTGAGAGTGACAACTCACACATCCTTCACGGATATATAGATCACGTCCATGAAGCTCTAAAGGTGTGTATGGTTTTACGCTGCTTATGGTTGGAACATTACTCTTAATCAGGAATGTTGGAACCATCTCTATAACACCACCAATTAATATGGCCACTACCGTTAGTACAGTAAATAATACTGGCTTACGCTCCAACACAGTGTGCCATCCACCTGAGTGTATTTTTTGTTCCTTTAAAAGTGCCGGTGCTTCTGCCTCTTCATTAGCTATAAAGCTTCCGGTACCTGCAGTCTTCACTATGTTGTAGATCATTACAAATACTCCTATCAGGTATAGTCCGCCACCAACAGCTCTAAGCATGTACATTGGTAAAATCTGAACCACAGTTTCGAGGAAGTTTTTATACTCAAGGAAACCTTCAGCATTAAACTCTTTCCACATTAAACTTTGAGTAATACCAGCAACATACAATGGCAATGCATAGAATATGATACCAAGTGTACCTATCCAAAAGTGTGTGTTAGCTAGTGACACCGAGTAAAGTTTGGTACCCCACATTCTAGGCACCAGCCAGTACATCATACCGAAAATGAGGAAGCCATTCCAGCCTAATCCACCAATGTGTACGTGAGCAACAATCCAGTCGGTATAGTGCGCTATGGCATTCACATTTTTTAATGAAAGCATAGGCCCTTCAAATGTGGCCATACCATAGGCAGTAACAGCCACTACCATAAATTTTAGAACAGGATCTTCACGTACTCTGTCCCAGGCTCCTCTAAGAGTTAACAATCCATTTAACATACCACCCCAGCTTGGCGCGATAAGCATGATGGAGAACACAACGCCTAATGATTGTGCCCAATCAGGCAGTGAAGTGTATAATAAGTGGTGAGGGCCAGCCCAGATATAAATGAATATCAAAGACCAGAAGTGAATAATTGATAATTTATAGGAATAAACAGGTCTGTTAGCCGCCTTAGGTAGGAAGTAATACATCAAACCCAAAAACGGTGTGGTTAAGAAAAATGCAACAGCATTGTGGCCGTACCACCATTGTACTAATGCATCTTGTACGCCTGCATACCAGCTATAGCTTTTAAAAAGGCTTACCGGCATCTCAAATGAGTTTACAATATGCAGAACTGCTACTGTAACAAACGTGGCAATATAGAACCAGATAGCCACGTACATATGCCGTTCTCTTCTTTTGAGTATGGTACCAATCATATTGACACCAAACACAACCCAAATAAGTGCAATGGCAATATCAATTGGCCATTCTAATTCTGCGTATTCCTTAGAGGTTGTAAGCCCTAAGGGCAACGTAATTGCAGCAGCCAAAATTATCAACTGCCAGCCCCAGAAGTTAATCCAGCTTAGTGCATCACTAAACATCCTGGTTTTGAGCAGGCGCTGCAATGAATAATACACGCCTGCAAACATGGCATTACCCACAAATGCAAAAATGATGGCGTTGGTATGAAGTGGCCTTATTCGGCCAAAAGTGGTGTATTCGAGGTCGAAATTAAAAATAGGATAAAACAACTGTATGGCAGCTGTTAAACCCACTAGCATTCCAACAACACCGAAAATAACGGTAGCTACCATAAAGTACTTAACTACCTTATTATCATAGCTGAATTTCTCTAGTTCCATAGTTTACCTTTGGTTATTTAAAATATACCCGAAGATAGATATGGTTTTAGGGGCTATTAATGATGGTGATTAGAGTGAAAACTGATTAATATCAGGAAGCTTCTAGTAGAAAGCAATAAGCTGCAAGCTAAACTAAAAAGATAGTCTAACTTGCAGCTTGAATCTAGTTGCTTGTGGCTTAGATCGCCTTACTAAACATCTGCTTTTCAGTCTTGTATTCTGTCAAGCGCTTATCGAATACCATACAGATATTTCGTAAAAAGGCCATCCCTAAATCGGTAATTCTAAACCCTGTTGGATAGAGTTTTAGCAACCCTTCTTCATGCATTGTATTCAACTGGATAAGCATATTGAGTGTAAGCCAATCTGGAGTAGAAGACCAGCATAATTCACCTTTGCAGGTGATATCTAAAAGGATTTTACGCATTAGTAAATCTTCTTCCGTTAAGAAGTGGCCTTTCTCTAGAGCCAATTTTCCTCTACCTATCTTTTCCTTATAATCTTCAACATGCTTAGCGTTCTGAGCATAGGCATATTTAGCATCGCTTACGGCAGAAGCACCTAAGCCTATTAGTAAGTCGGTAGTGGCATGAGTGTAGCCCATGAAATTCCTATGCATACTCTTTGTTTGATATGCTTTATAAAGCGGATCAGCAGGAAGGGCAAAATGATCCATCCCAACATCAATGTAGCCATTATCTATGAGTAGTTTTTTACCTTCTTCATACAACTCGCGCTTATAAGAATTATCTGGTAAATCTGCTTCAGTATATGCTCGCTGTCCTGGTTTCTTCCATGGCACATGCGCATAACTGTAAAATGCTATGCGTTCAGGTTTTAACTTAAGAACGGATTCAATGGTATCTTTTACGCTGGTAACTGTCTGAAATGGTAAGCCATAGATCAAATCAAAATTTACTGATTTGAACCCTATTTTACGTGCATCTTCTGTTGCTCCCAGCACATTTTCAAAAGGCTGAACCCGATTAATCGTCTTTTGCACTTTGAAGTCAAGATCTTGTACTCCATAACTCACTCGTCTTGATCCTAAATTGTATAACGCCTCCAGGTGTTCCAGGCTGGTATTGTTTGGATGACCCTCAAAAGAACATTCAAACAAAGGGTGCAACACACTTTTTGAATATATCTCGGACAGTAGCCTACTTAAATTTTCCGGACTAAAGAATGTGGGAGTCCCACCTCCCAGATGTATTTCTCTTAATATAGGAGTTTCATCAAATGTTTTCAGATAGATATCCCATTCTGCTAAAAGCGCATCGATATAACTTTCTTCAACCGCATGGTTTTTTGTTATGCGGGTATTACAGGCACAATATGTACAAAGGCTTTCGCAATAAGGTAAATGTATGTATAAGCTAATTCCCTGAGTATAATTAGATTCTTTAAACGTGCGTTTAACTACTGATAGCCAGTCAGTGGGACTTACCTGTTCTTCTTCCCAGTAGGGTACTGTAGGATAGCTGGTGTACCTGGGAGCTGGAACGTTATATTTTTCGATTAATTTTTCCGGAATTTTCATTTAACAAATCTCCACAGGAAATAGGTCTAAAATACTGACAAACATCAAGAAGCATTTTGATTGTCCTCACAATGCTGAGCCATGTCATCTCTTAGATTTGTATTATCATGAAAAAGATAGCAATACCCCTACTTCTAATACTTGCCGCGTGTGGTGAGTATACCATTGAATCTCAACAAGACCCCAAAGCAGATTTTAGTCAATATAAAACCTGGTGTTGGTTAAACAATTGTACACCATCTTTTGAAGGGCCAGATTATATTTATTCTAAAGCAGTGTTGGAAGACATTACCAATGCCATTGCCGAAGAAATGTATAACAAAGGTTATGAACAAGGTGATGAAAATTCAGATTTGATGCTTAATTATCATGTGGTAATTAAAGAAGATTCTGCACTTAACTCTATCGTACATGAAGAAGCTTTACCTCTTTGGGAGCATTACGATGAGAGTGAACGATACTATCATTTCTTAAAAGGAACACTCATTATAGATGTGGCAGATCGTGAGTTGGGTCAAATAGTGTTTCGATCCATTACTGAAAAATACCTACCTGCACATCCTAAAATGAATTATGCTGAAGTTAAAGAGGGAATTAAAAGAGCGTTGGAGGATTTGCCCAAACGTACTAAAACTGAAGAAAAGCCTTTATAATGCTACTTCTTATCTTTCCTCGCTTTCTTATCATCAAATAACATACGTATTGCCGGGCTTACAGTATCATCATATTGCCCTGATTTATTAGCCCAAATGAACAAACCAAGAAAGCAACTGGCCACTACCAAACTCACCATAATTAAAACAAAGATTACTGACATAGCTTATAAGGTTAATTTTTTAGCGTAATAATTACTGGATAAGGTTGTATATAAAATGATCGAAACGCTGCTTAAAGGCATAAGTATAGCAGCTACTATTGGTGTTAATAATCCTGCTAAAGCAAAACTCAAACCTACAACATTATATAAAAACGAAATACCAAAGCTTTGAAACAATATACGCTTATTTACTGTGGCAAACTGCAGATAGACATTAAGTTTAGTCAATGAACTTCCCTGCAATATACCATCACAAGCAGGTGAAAAAGCAGCAATATCATCAGTCACCGCTACGCCAATATCACTTTTTTGAAGCGCACCAGCATCATTGAGCCCATCACCTAGCATCATCACTTTCTTGCCGGTTCGTTGTAACTCTTCCACTATCCTCAGTTTATCTTCAGGCTTTTGGTTAAAATGAAACTGAATTCCAACCGGGAAAATAGCCTCAAGGTTTTTAAGCTCACTATCATTATCACCCGATACAACAAGAAGTTGATATTTGGCAGATAGCGCATGCATAAGTTCTTTCAACCCTTCTCTATAACTCAACTTAATTTCAAAGTAACCTTTAACATTACCATTTATACTTACATAAACCCTGGCTTGATCATGGTTTATAATATCTTTTACACCCAGCCATTTTGCTGAACCTAATTGGTAGTTAATACCATCAATAATGCCTTTAATACCTTTCCCGTTTAGTTCTTTAAACTCTTTGATATCAATTTGAGGTGCATCCAGCTTATTGTATATCAGTTGGCTCAGCGGATGCGTTGAATTAGCGCTTAGGCTTTTAATTGCCACCAAATCAAACTCACTTAATGTGTCCCCAACATAATTGATTGCATGGTTTGACTGCTCAGTAAGTGTACCTGTCTTATCAAAAATTAAGATATCACTATCTGACAGTTTTTCAGTGATAGCAGCTTTTTTAAGGAAAAATCCCTTCTGACCCATTATTCTAATTGCATTGCCATTTGTAAAAGGAGCAGCCAACGCCAGTGCACAAGGGCAAGCCACTATAAGTACCGCAGTTACTACCGGCCATATTTTAGTAGGATCATAAACTAGCCAGTATAAGCTCCCTGCCAAGGCTATAGCCAATACAGCCACTGTGAAATACTTGCTGATCTTATTAGTTAATTCTTCAGAAGTAGTGTGCTTCTCATTCTTAAAGGCTTTATCATTCCATAAACTTGTCAGATAACTTTGCGATGACTTGGCTTTCACTCTAAACGCTGCCCTACCTCCTATTAGCTTACCACCGGCATAAACAAGATCACCACAATTTAATCTGATGGCGTCTTTTTCTCCAGTAACAAAACTGTAATCAATTCTGGCCGAATCACTTAGCAATTCAGAGTCGCATGGAATAATCTCTTCATTTCTAATGATTATTTCATCGCCTGGCTCAAGATTATGAATGGTTACATTCTCTTCTTGGCCATTGTTTTTTCTAATTACGGATAATGGAAAATAGGATTTATAATCTCTATCAAATGTTAAACTCTCAAAAGTCTTCCCCTGGAACCATTTACCTATGAGCAGGAAGAAAATAAGTCCTGTAAACGAATCCAAATAGCCAATGCCAGTTTGTCCCAAAATCTCAACAGCACTTCTAATAAAAAGCACTAACATTCCCAATGCAATAGGAACGTCAATATTGATCATCTTATGCTTTAATCCTTTGTATGCTGAAATCAAATAATCTCTGCCCGAATATATGAGAACAGGTATTGAGAGAAGCAAATTAATGTAACCAAAAAATGAAGTGAACTCAGAGTCTGTGGTAGAATCTATTCCCAAATACTCGGGAAACGATATTAGCATTACATTCCCAAAGCAGAAGCCAGCCACCCCAATTTTTAAGGCGATGTCGCTAATAACCCTCTTCTTCGGTCTATCGTCAATGGAAAGGTCTGGCTTGTAGCCTATTGAGTCTAACAACTCACATAACTCTGATAGTTTGAGCAGTGTAGGGTCAAATAATATTTCGGCTTGCTTTCTACCAAAATCTACACGCACCTTTTTAATACCCTCATTTATCTGATACAGATTTTCAAGTACGTACAAACACGAACTGCAATGAATGCTTGGTAATTTTAATTTAACCTGTTGAAAATCATGTGTTTTAAAACTTAAATACTTCTCTTGAACTTCATCTAAATCAAGATAGTTGTACTTACCCTTTTCAACCTTTGTTCTGGAATGATAAAACTCTTCTAGCTCGCCTCCTTCAAAAAGTTGGTAAATAGCCTTACAACCATGACAGCAAAAATCATGGTCATCATATTGAATAAGTTCATTAATGCATTCATCACCACAATGAAAGCACTTTGTTTTCTCCCTAACAGATTCTTTCAATTCAATCACATGTCAAAGATGATAATAACCGCATGTCATAATCCTGACTCCTGTCATACACTACCGTGATTCTTCTCAAAAAAGAACTTAGTTAACTATTTTGCTATGTAGTTTTACACTGTGAAATTAGCTGTACTAAATAACGAACCAGAAGTATTTTATTCGATACAAGGCGAAGGTGCAAGCCTCGGTAAACCTGCAATTTTTGTTCGTTTATCATTATGTAACCTGCACTGTGTGTGGTGCGACACGGATTATACATGGAATTGGAAAGGAACGAAGTTCAAACACAATAACGACAACAAGCCTGAATATACAAAGTTTGAGAAAGAACGATGGATTACAGAATTAGAAGATGATGAGTTATTTGAAAAGGTAAAAGTGTTTCCATGCAAAAGGGTGATCATTACTGGTGGCGAGCCACTGATGCAACAGAAACAATTGGTTTCATTTATGAGATTACTCAAAGAGAACGGCTATACTATTGAGGTTGAAACTAATGGCACACTGCTTCCAAATGAATCTATTGATACCCACGTAGATCAGTACAATGTATCTCCAAAACTCTCAAACTCAAATAATGAACTTAAGTTAAGGATTAAAGAGAATGCTTTAAGCTTTTTTAATTCTACCCCGAAGTCGTTTTTCAAATTTGTAATTGATACTGAAAAAGATTTAGCTGAGTTGTTTCAAATTATTGAAAGGAACAGCCTTACTAAGGATAAAATATACCTGATGCCCCAAGGCACAAATGCAGAGCAGCTGCGTTCTAAAAGAGACTGGCTTATTGATATCTGCAAAGAGTCAGGTTTCAATTTTACTGATCGTCTGCATATACATCTGTATGGCGACAAACGGGGCGTATAAAAAACCCTGACAATGAATGTCAGGGTTCTGTAATTTACGAATGAGATATACTTACATTTTTTCTTTTACTACTCCACAACCTACTCTTGGGCCAGCGGCACCAGACGGTTGAGAGGTGAAATCATCAGCACTGGCATGAATAATTATGGCCTTGCCAACAACATTAGTGCTATCTGCACCTCCAACACTCCAGCCTTTAACTGACATTGATAAGCTTCCTGTACTATCTTCACCTACTACTAGGTTATCAATATCACCGGCATGAAACATTTGGCTTTCGCCTCTTTTACCATGATCAACATCGGCTGGATTCCAATGACCACCTGCTGATGTAGCATCCGGTGCACTGCAGTCTCCATTTGCATGTAAATGAATAGCATGGGTTCCTGGTGCAGCTCCTGAAACTGATAATTCAAACGCTACCGTTCCATCACCATTATCTGTAAAATTAGCTTCGCCACTTAATGTACTTCCGCTAGCACTAGAAATAGCTGCCATGGCCATTGGTTTGGCAGACTCTTCTTTTTCCATCTCCATTTCTTCTGAAGCAGCTGTATCTTCTTCAGTAGATTCCTCTTGCTTAGCACCACCACATGATACTAAGGTAAAGACCGCTGCTATTGCTAAAAACTTGTTTAAAAATTTCATATTTCTATTTGTTAGTTGGTTCTCTTCTATTTTAATGATTTTGTTTTTGAATATCAACTATGAAACACTAAAGTGATCTTCATAGTCCTTAACACTCCTTCTAATTACATCATATGCTTCTTCTTTACCATAAAGGTGAGTAATCTCCGTTTTTTTAATCGGTGCTTCACCTGGCATTTGTTTATATGTTAAAAAGTAATGTTTAAGTCTGTTAATTAAACAGTCTGGACAATCTTCAATGGTAGTCCAATCGCCAAAAACCTCATCGCCTTTCAAAATAGCAATAATTTTGTCATCAGCTTCACCACCATCAATCATTCGAAAGCCGCCAATTGGCAATGCCGGAACTATAATATTACCATGATTAATATTGCGCTCAGTAAGAACACAAATATCTACAGGGTCTTTATCACCTACAATAGAATTGTTTCCCGTCTTTTGTTGACAAAGCTCAGCTACGTTTTCCGCACTGTATGTTTGTGGAATAAACCCATATAAAGCTGGAACAATATTCGAAAATTTCTGGGGACGATCTACCTTAATAAAACCAGTCGTTTTATCGATTTCGTATTTAACAGAATCGAAAGGTGTCATTTCTATGAAGGCGTTTACGATGGAAGGGCTTTCTGCACCGATATTTATACCATGCCAGGGATGCGGCAAATATGACTTAACATGAATTTTACTCATGCTTTAAGTTAAACTATTAAGTCATTACATCCACTACTACCTTTAAGATAATAGTGCAAACACCTACTACAATTGAAGCTATTAATAGAATAGGAATAATAGCAAAAGCCATCGGAAAAGTTAAAATACTATATTTATCAAATTTTAAACCTATTCTATGCATAGTACAAATTGTTAAGTTCTGATGTTCGAAATAAATATAGAAGTATTTTTCAACATTGAACCTATTTTAAGGGATTTTTAACGAAATATTTGCCAGCTTATCGAATCAGAGGAATTTTAATAGCATTGATTAATTACAACTTACTAGATTTAACGCATATCTTATTTAACTATAAAAATATTTTGATGAAATCTTTATTATTTACAATCTTCATTTTATTTGCTTCTTCCGCTATTTCTCAAAAATTAAACGATCAATTTTCTGTTTTAATGGATGAAACAGAAACGTTTAAAGAATATAAGGTTATCAAAATTCAAGAACTTAACTCCTTTTGGAAAGGTGTTACAGATAGTATTAATAACAAACATGAAATAATAGTGGATCTTCAAGCAAAGAATCAGGATTTAAATAATCAAGTAACTTCCTTAGAAGTAGAAATAAAAGAAGCACAGGCTCAAATAGAATCTCTTCAGGGCCAAATCTCTACTATCAGTATATTCGGAATAGCAATTGATAAAACAGTCTATAAAGTAGTTAATTTTACCCTATTAAGTACTTTAATACTTATTATTGGACTAATCTTTTTCAGGTTAAAGGAAAGAGTACAGGTAGCTAATGCTAAAATTAAAGATTACAATAATTTAGAAAGCAAATTCGAGGAGTATAGAAGAAAGTCACTCGAAAATCAAATGAAACTCAGAAGGGAGTTGCAAACTGAAAGAAATAAACTCGAAGAAATAAGATCGATATAATTAGTAAGACTCAGGGCATAAAAAAAGGAGCTTAAAAGCTCCTTTTACATTTTCATAAACTTAATCTTATTAGCTAGCTAGGTAAGGAATAAGAAGCTCGTTCTTAGGGTTCTTAGAAAGTTTTCTAAGTGCTTTTTCCTTAATCTGTCTAACTCTCTCTCTGGTTAAACCTAAGTTTTCACCAATATCTTCTAAAGATAAGCTTGGCTCTTCACTCAACCCGAAGTACTGGTTGATTACAACTCTTTCTCTTTCAGTTAGAGTAGATAATAATCTTCCTACCTCTCTCTTTAAAGAATCTTTGTAAACAATGTTGTCCACTTCGTTGCTGTCTTCGTCTTCCATTACATCAAGTAATGAACTTCCTTCATCTTCTGAAAAAGGCTTATCAATAGAAACCTGCTTAGTTTGTGACCTTACAGTTGTTCTAACTTCATCAATTGTCATTTCTAACAACTCAGCTAGTTCCTCATCGGTAGGCTCTCTTTCAAATTTCTGCTCTAGTAAAGAAGATGCCTGGTCAATTTTAGATAATGCACCAATTTTGTTTGATGGTATTCTTACTATTCTGGAGTGTTCTGCTAATGCTTGAATGATAGACTGTCTAATCCACCATACAGCATAAGAAATGAACTTAAATCCTCTTTTCTCATCAAATCTTTTAGCTGCTTTAACAAGACCTAAGTTTCCTTCGTTAATTAAATCGTTCAAAGGAATTTTGTTTGAATAATGGTACTGTTTGGCAACAGAAACCACGAATCTCAAATTAGCCTTTACTAATTTCTCCAAAGCGGCATCATCGCCTTCTCTGATTCTCTGAGCTAAATCAACTTCCTCTTCAGGAGTTAACAACTCATCTTTTGAAATTTCATTAAAGTACTTTTCGAGCGTTCTACTATCACGGTTAGTGATAGACTGCGTAATCTTAAGTTGTCTCATTCTTGTTATTTACTGATAATTATTTCCTGTTTCCCAATCTATACGAACAAATAATACGCTAAAATGTTCCCTATTGTTATTCTTTATAAATATTTTTGGAAAGATTTGTTCAAATTCTTCCCCTGACATTTCCACAGGCCAGCCGTTAATTGCTGATAATTGGGAAATTTCGCATGATACAAAAAATATCTGATATGGGTAAGAATTATTTTGTTTTATTTGTTATAATCCGTCTAGACATCAAGTGAACGTTAAAAAATCCAGTAAAGTTTTAGTTTCGTCATTTTTTTTATCAGTTATTTTCATTTTTGGATTTTTCAAAGTTGCTTCCAGCCAAAATAGTGAAATCGATACTGCTGAAGATCTTTATAACAGAGGCTACCGCTATTTATCAGCTGACAAGGAAAAGGCAATTGAATTACTTTCTCAAAGTATTGAAAAAGATTCTACCCTTACCAATGCATATTATCATCGAGGTATCACCTATTTCAAGTTAGGTAAATTTGATATGGCGCTTTCAGACTTTAACAAAACCTATGAATTAAATCCTGACTTGTCTATCCTATTCATGTACAAAGGTTTTGCGCACAGAAATATGGGTGATATTAATAAAGCAGTCGAATCTTTCTCCAATTATATTTCGCTAAACCCAAAAGACACATCGGCCTATTCTTACATTCTTCGTGGAAAGATGAAGTATGAACTTGGCGATTTTAATGGTGCAGTAAGTGATTATAACATGGCTACAAAGCTTAAACCATTTGAAGAGAAGTATAACTACTACAAATTTGTGGCCTTTAATGAAGCAGGATATTATAGTGAGGCTCTTAAGTGCGTCAATAACCTGATTGAAGTAAATCCAGATTTCTACGGCTACTATTTCTACAAAGGCAATGTTTTTCAAAACCTTAACTACTACGACTCTGCCGTGTATATGTATAATATTGCAATCATTAAAAACTACCAAAATCCTGATAGCTATTTTTACAGAGCCCAATCTTATGAAAAACTAGAGAAGTTTAGCAAGGCGCTGGAGGACTACAATACGGCTATAACACTGAACAACACTGACGGCTCATTTTATTCAAAACGTGGTAATTGTAAGTATTTGATGGGCAAAAAGGAAGAAGCATGTGAAGACTGGAATGTTGCCGGGTCTCTTGGTTATTATGAAGACTTTGATAAAGTAAAGAGTGTTTGTAACTAGCCTTTGCTTTCTAGTGTTAACTTAGGGAGATTTGCGATCTAACAGAAAAATTAAAAATCATGGATAATAGAAAATTTTTACCGTTTATAGTCATAGGTGTAATAGGGCTATTCATATTGTTTGGCTTATCGTCTAGTATATTTTATACCATTGAAGCTGGTGAACGAGCAGTAATATTTAAGAAGTTTCAAGGCGGATTGGATAAAGACAATGTAATTCCACAGGGTTTTGGAATGAAAGCACCATGGAATGATATTTATGTTTATGATGTAAAAGAAAGCTCTGTCGAAGAAAAGATGGACGTACTTGATAAGAATGGATTGAGCATTAATGTAGATGTGACGCTTCGTTTCCACCCTATTTATGATGAAGTAGGATATCTGCACGAAAACTTTGGAACTGGTTATGTAAATACATTAGTAATACCAGAAGTAAGATCAGCCGTACGACAGGTAATGGGACGGTTCACCGCTGAAGAAATCTATTCAACCAAAAGAAGTGAAGTTGAAACGATGATAAAAACTGAAACTGAAAGAAGCTTAATGCAGAACAACTGCCAGATGAAAGCGTTATTAATAAGATCTATTAATTTACCGGATCAAATTAGAGCAGCTATTGAAAACAAGTTGAAACAAGAGCAAGAGGCTTTGGCGTATCAATTTAGATTAGATAAGGAAAAAAGCGAGGCAGAAAGAAAAAGAATTGCTGCTGATGGTGAAGCAATTGCCAACAAAATTATTAACAGTAGCTTAACTCCTGAGTTATTAAAGATGAGAGGTATTGAAGCTACTTTAGAGTTAGCCAAATCACCAAACAGTAAAGTAGTGGTAGTAGGTAGTGGAAAAGACGGTATGCCTTTAATATTAGGCAACAATTAGTATGCATACCGAGCTTTTATTTAAGTTGATTTTTGATTAATTTCACGAACATTTTGATTTAACCTAAAACGAATAATAAATATGTCTAAAACGGCTGAGATTAAATACGAAGGAAAGTCATATGAGCTTCCGGTAGTAGAAGGCACAGAACAAGAAATAGGTATTGATATTGGCAAGTTGCGTGGAGAATCAGGGTTGATAACACTTGATCCGGGATTCAAAAACACGGGATCCACTACAAGTGCAATAACTTATTTGGATGGAGAAAAAGGCATATTACGTTATAGAGGTTATTCAATTGAAGAGTTAGCTGAGAAGTCTACATTTTTAGAGGTTTCGTATCTCCTAATTTATGGACAACTACCTACATTGGCTCAGTTAACTGATTTTCAGAATCAAATTAAAGTACACACACTTGTTCATGAAGATATTAAGAAGATACTAGAAGGTTTCCCTTCAAACTCCCACCCTATGGGCGTTTTATCTTCATTAGTAACTTCACTTACTGCATTTTATCCTGAGTCGTTAGATCCAAACAGATCTGCTGATAAAGTAAACTTGAGCATTATTAGAATTTTAGCTAAGATGCCAACGTTTGCTGCTTGGGCTTATAAAAACGAAGTTGGACATCCTGTGAATTATCCCGACAATAGCTTAAATTATTGCAGTAACTTTTTGAAAATGATGTTTGCTTTACCAGCAGCACCATACGAGGTTGACCCTGTTATTGCCAATGCATTGGATAAGTTATTGATTCTTCATGCTGATCACGAGCAGAACTGTTCTACTTCAACTGTAAGAGTCGTTGGTTCTTCTCAGGCAAGTTTGTATGCTTCTATTTCAGCCGGAATAAACGCGCTATGGGGACCACTTCACGGTGGCGCCAACTCTGCAGTTATCAACATGCTGGAGAACATCAAAAAAGATGGTGGTGATACCAAAAAATGGATGGCGAAAGCGAAAGATAAAGATGATCCATTCCGTTTAATGGGCTTCGGGCATAGGGTGTATAAGAACTTCGATCCTCGTGCTAGAATTATAAAGAAAGCAGCTGATGATGTTCTTGACAAATTAGGTGTTAATGACCCAATCCTGGATATTGCTAAGGGACTTGAAGAGGTTGCATTGAATGATGATTACTTCGTGGAAAGAAAGCTTTATCCTAACGTAGATTTCTATTCTGGAATCATCTACAGAGCTCTTGGAATTCCAGTAGATATGTTTACTGTAATGTTTGCATTAGGTAGATTACCAGGCTGGATAGCACAGTGGAAAGAGATGCGTGAAAATCATGAACCGATTGGAAGACCAAGACAGATTTATGTAGGTGAAAACCTTAGGTCTTACGTTGACATGAAAAACAGATAATTAGAATAAATCAATACTAAGCCAGGAGGAAGCTTCTGGCTTTTTTAATTTATACCAATATGAATTTCGAAGAAGCAGTTAGTAAATCCAAAGAATTACCTCAAAGGCCGTCAAACGATGAGCTTTTAAAATTATACGCATTGTATAAACAAGCTACTGAAGGCGATAATAATGAAGAACGACCTGGGGGTTTCGACTTTAAGGCTATAGCCAAGCATGACGCATGGGCGGAGTTAAAAGGAAAGTCAAATAATGAGTCGAAAACTGAGTATGTAGCGTTGGTTGAAAACCTAATAAGTAAATACTCTTAAAGTGCAGCTCTTTTACGAGCCCCTTGCTACCGATACCTCATTCATATTAAATAAAGAGGAGGCGCAGCACTGCCTGAAAGTACTGCGCAAAAAAAAAGGTGATCAAGTCACCATTATTGATGGCAAAGGCAAATATTATTTATGTGTGATAACTGACGACAACATTAAAAATTGTCAGTTAGAAGTACTAAATGTAGAAACCTCCACCCTCCCAGATAGACATATACATATTGCTATCAGCCCTACCAAAAATTTAGATAGAACAGAGTGGTTTGTTGAAAAAGCCATTGAAATTGGCGTTTCTGAAATAAGTTTTATTGTTACTCAAAACTCTGAGCGAAGGCACATTAAACTTGACCGGCTTTTGAAAAAAGCAGTAAGCGCAATGAAGCAATCATTAAAGGCAACTTTACCTGTTATTAATGACCTAGTGCCTATTTCAACATTCATTAATGAACAGAAGGTAGATTCTACAGCTACACATTTAATCGCCTACGTAGATGATGCTAATCCGTTACTAATACAAAACGCAATAACTAATAGTGAAAAAGTACTGGTGCTCATTGGACCAGAAGGTGATTTTACTTCGGAAGAACTAGAATTGGCGCTAACTTCAGGATATCAAAAAGTAAGCTTAGGAAAATGCCGCCTCCGAACGGAGACGGCTGGTATTGTTGCTATAACTATTCTTAATAACGTATAAAACTACAACGGACTATTTTGTAATAATCAATCTCTTAGTAATTGATTTATCTAGTTGTTCTAATCTAATGATATAAATTCCCTGATTAAGCTGTTCTGTAGGTTGAACCTTTATATCATCATAAAGCTCAGAAGAACTATACTCATTACTAAATACTTTCTTACCAAATAAATCAAACAATTCTAACCTTACAGGGACATCTTGATTTGCAGTTACTCGAACATTGATATTATTCTCCGAAGTAGGATTAGGGTAAACATTAAATAACAACGTGAAATTTTGCGGAATATATTCTACCAATACTACTCTATGGTCAATAGTTACCTTACCATCAAAATCTACCTGTTTTAGTCTGTAATAATTATTGCCTGCCATCGGCTTCACATCACTATAAGTATATTCTATTAGTCTAGTAGAATTACCATTCCCTTGAATAACAGCTAAAGTTTCATAATCTAAGCCATTAGCTGATCTTTGAAGTTCAAAATAGTCATTATTTATTTCAGTTGAAGTCTTCCATTTCAATAGCACAGATTCATCAGTTAACATTCCGTCAAAAGAAACTAGCGTAACTGGAAGTGGATTATTCGCTGTTGTAGAACCAAGGGTAAAAATTTGCTCGCTGAAACTATTGTTGCTTACAGCTACAAACCTACCTTCAGATTGTGTATGACCTGATGAGAAACTTGTGCCATCTAGATTATCCCAAGAGCTTAATGCATCATTCCAGATCATCACTTCTAACTCTTCTCTTTCTGCTAACACTGTTGACACATCACTTGCAGCCCCCCAGCTTAATCCAACTCTAGCAGTCACACCAGATGCAGCCACATTACCATCAGATATTTTCCAATATTCACCAGAGCTTATCGTTTGAATACTAGAATTTGTAGGAGTAAGATTATCCACTAACGGGTCAGCCGTTGGATTTCTTTGAAAGTATTCTGCTTCCCAAGTTAGCCCTCCGACCGAAGCCGAGTTAACTGAAATTGGACGCCACTGTGTAGAGCTTCCTATTGGAAAATCTTCTGAGCCATTAACTACAATAGACAACCTTCCATTAATATAAGAATTTAACCTACCAATACTAGGAGCAATGCCACCAGTGGAATTAATTAAGAGTGAGTTGCCATTGGTTACTATTATTCCATTGGATAAAATCAAAAGATTACTAATTTCAACTGATCCACTTTGAATATTTATCCCTGCAGAATTATTTACTTGAAGTCTATATATCGAACTAGCTCCAGTAAAATCTCCACTAATATTTTGGGCTGTACTTCCTGCCATACGTACTCTGTTAGTACCTGACCCAGAGTTGTAGATTCCTGAAATGTAAATAAAGTCACCTTCTAGGAAAAGATTTCCCGAAGTTCCCGATATATAAGTTCCTCCTTGTATTGTCAAGTCTCCTTCAATAGTAATTGACCCACCATTTTCCTCATCAAAAGCACCTCCTAATATCGTTACATCTCCTGCAACATTTATTATTGACGTACCAGTATTTAGTATTCCGCCATTAATTACAATATCCTGATTTACTGAAAGTGTCCTGCCATCAGAAAGATTAACGGTTGGACCATTTATAAGAAGACTTTCACAAATATCCATATTATTATTAGGAAAATCTCTATCTCCAGAACCACTTAGCGTCAGATTTCTAATTTCTGTTACTCCTCCTAAAATAGGATAACTACCCGTTCCTGCATATTCTAATCCACCACCCGAACAGCTTAAGAAGTTTCCTGAAAAGGCTGGCAAATCAGCACTAATACCATTGCTAATTATCCTTAAATCACCGGTACCGTCTAGAATACCAAGCCTATGATTAGAAGTACCATCAGCTATCTCTAAAACTCCACCTGCCTGAATTTCAGTTCTGTAAAAACTAGTATTGTCTTGATTGACAGTAAGGGTAAAACCACTTGGTATAATAACCACAGAACCTGTAGGTGCTCCACCTCCTGGCACGGCAACATCATATACATCGGCATTATAGTTACCATTTGTATCTACAGTGTATGTCGCAACGTTATTTGGAATAGCTAAATCGATACCAGCAAAGTAATCACCTGAAATACCATTGGCATTATCACCACTAAACGTAAAAGAAATGGTATTCAATGCTTCGTCTACCTCAGCAGTTGTAAACTTATTTATTTCATTCGTTGGGTTATTGAAAGCCAATATTCTAGCCGCAATGTAATCTGATTCTGCTCCATCTGCAGCTAAAACTAATGCATCATTGTAAGTAAAATCTACATCAGCGGCAAAATCACCTGAGCCAAAACCTGTGGCGGTTAACGTCCAATAATATTGAAGTACATTGTTAATATCTCCACTAGCTGTCAAATCATTGCCATCATCAATAGTTGGATGATACTCATTTGCCGGACTCACAAATATTGTCCCCCCTGATGCACCAGATGTGCCAAAATCAATGAATGTTGGTGTATAAAAAGTCTGACCAAGTGGATAAGTGAAATCACTAGAAGAACTAGCGGCAAACACCTTTCCTACTCCTTTATCAGCAAATGAACTATTTGTTCTAATCATGTTTGAAACAGAAAATGGCTGTACTGGTGTAATATCAGCTGAAGCCCCAAAAAGAATATTACTTCCACCAATATCAAAAACACCACCATTTAGTCTTAGACCACCATTTATATTAAAGTTATAACCGTTACCTGGTGGAATTTCAACTCCATTTGAATTTTCAACGGTAATAATACCTACTTCACTTGTGCCTGCTGTTGACCTAAATAATTGTTGTAAAGCAGAGCCGGAGAACTTGATACCTTCACCGCCAGCACTTGTATGACCTCCTTCCAACACTGCGTTTCCATTGAGATCTATAGTATTTGTCCCACTATTAATTGTTCCCTCGCTATGAATGAAAAATCCATCCACAATAATTGATGCATCAACATCCAATGAACCAGCATTTACTTTTGTAAAGTTGAAGAAGGTTGTATTACTGCTACCACTTATAGATTGAGTCGTAGTACTAGTAAAAGAAGTAGTATTCGCTGACGCTGTAAATGTACCATCATTTATAAAGTTATCTTCTAAATTTAAATCTATTCCCGCGGCATTGAATGTAGATCCGCTATTTATTGTAAAACTTCCTCCAACAGTTAACGGATTAACTCTTAATCTAGCAGTTGGACTGTTACCACTATTGCCATTAATATTTAAATCGGCTAGTGTGATGGTAGAATTAATTCCAAAATTGGTCTGTCCTGCAGGTGTATTTGCGTTAAAAATGTTGATCGTACCTGTGACATCAGATTCATCCGGATCAAGATATAAAGCTGCTATAGAAGGTGAATCCTGATGCCTTTCAATAGCCAACGTTCCCCCTGTGTATGTAAATTCACTTCCTGCATTATAAATCTGTAACATACCTCTATTATTGGTTGGGCCAGCTTGTGTACCTATTCTTACATCACCACCAGTTTGACGGTATTTTAAAACTCCTGTATTTGCAGTAGTAATTGGTCTAATTTGTGAACCTACATTTAAAGAACCTGAAGATATTTCTAAAATAGCATTCCCTGACGCTGAATATTCTATGTAATTATTCCCATTACCAACAGCATCGTCCATATCCAGAGTACCGCCATCAACAATCAAACAACCATCCAAATAAATACCTGAATCGTCACCACTAACATTTGCTGTACCTTGTGTTATTTGTAAGCCTCCTGTTGAAGGTATATTAAAATCATCACCTCCTGTTGTCAAATTAACATTAATAACAGCATCATTAAATACAAGTGTTCCATTTTGAATCTCAATGGCTTTGGTTGCTCCATTAGTTGAACCGTTAATAGTAAATGAATCATTAAAAGAAAAACTATTAGACTTATCAGTTCCTTTATTCACAATCATTCGATGCAAAGTCACCGAACCACTATTTGTAAAAGTATTGTTACCTTCTCCTCGAAGTTCAAGATCGATGACAGAATTAGTACCATTGCCCAAGTTCATTGTTCCAGTCGATGGAACGGTTATGTTACCTTCTACAATTAGTCTATGGTCATTGGACAAGCTATTATTTACCAATCTTAGTTGCCCACCATTGGTGCTATTAAAGCTCAGGTCACCTTCGATCACAACTGTCTGATCACCTGTAGAGCTTCCTTCGAATTCAAAGAAACCTGAACCACAACAGCCTGAACCAATTTCAACGTTATTTTTGAATGTCAGAGTTCTTGAGGCATCATTATTTACCCTAATTAACATGTCACCATTTAAATTAGCCCTGCCATTAACAGTAACATCCACATCTGGGAATTGAACAATTCTATTCGTTGAATTTCCTCCAGCAAACCAAAGTAAAGGATATTCTGTGGCACTTGCCGAAAGCGTAGCAGTTCCTGTACCACCATCCCAAGCATAAATTACAAGCGCATTTTCATCATCATTAAAATCTCCAAAGTCACCCCCTGGAAATATACCAGTGTAACTAGAATTAATATTGTATTGAATTACAGAGCCATGCGTGGTTTGAGGATTACCTCCATCTATATGCCTATCAGTTACAACTACAGTTCCAAAATTAGAATTATATGCCGCATAACTTCCGTTGGTGTCAAAAATGACTCTTGGACAACCACTAATAAAATTGTTATTAACCGGATCATAATCATCGAAAACTAACTGTGCTATATTTACAGGACCTGTTCCATTATTGATTGAGAAAACTCCCGCTCCATAGGTTGTAGGATCTCCTGCTCCACCATTATCTCTAGTTAATATTGCTATATCACCATCTCGAGGATAGTCCCCAGCTGCACCACCGTCTCTTGTTAAAGACCATGCACTCGTACTAGTCCAGTTCGCTTGAGATGTATTTCTAGAGTAAAATATTTGAGGTGCACCTATAAATCTTGCTGCGGCACCTGCTGTGTAATTTGCATTTTCTAGCGAAAAACCAACATTTGGAAATTGTGGATCCCAGTTATCATCAACATTAAAACCTTGAAATATTTCATCCCCAGTTCCAGTATCAATATTGTCATCTGCAACATTACCGGGTAATGGTAGCGTTGTTCCCGTGTTTAATCCGTTAAACACAATAACATTACCAGGTGCATTACCTTGTAGATTATTGTTTTCGGTACCATCATTTGCACTTCCATTCCCACTATTTCCGGCCTCTTTAACAGCCTGAGTGGTTCCATCGTAGGACCTTTGATATGTGTCACCATCTAGTACCTTACCAGGAACATAATTTGACTCGGTACCTACAACGTCATCCTGATCATATTGAAATAACCAAGATACTGTAGGTATACCCCCATCAAATCCCTCGTGTCCTACTCGCCAATAATAAGAAAGAAGATCACCACCAGAAAGGTCTGTTGTTTTCAATTCACCATCAACAGGTCGAACAGTCACATATTCGTCACCGGAATACGTTACAGCCGCATCATCTACAACCCACATGAGAGCAGGTGTGTATCTATCGGCAATACCTATTGGGAACCATAATAGATCAGGGTTCTGATATTCATCATTGAAATTATCATACGAAGGATCGAATCCTATATTTTGGGTATCATCAGCACCCCCAAGGTTTGTTACTCTTGGCACTTTAATACTTAATCCTCCATCAGACGCATTACCTGCAGTATAAAAATATTGACGCGCTCCAGAGGTATTAAGTCCAAACAAATACTCTGAATTACCGGTACGAAGTCTCTCATTATCTCCATTAGATTCAGTGTTTAAATCCAGAATGTCTACTTTAAGATTATGAGTTCCAAGATTGACTCCACCATGTCGATAAACAAATCGAGTAACCTCTAAATCACTACCTAAGTGAAGTTCATCATTTCCCAAATCCACTACAAGGTTGCCTATAGTTGAGCCGTCTGTAGAATTTATCGTAATTATGTCCCCTACATCTGTAGCAGGGTTACCATCGGGATTTTGTTCTCTTATCTCCAAAAATGAATTAGTAGGATTTACACCTTGTTCGTAAACTAACAAATTACCATCAACATTTATCTCTGAAGCATATACTCTAACTATATACCCATAAATACCACTGCCTGTCGGATCAATTTGATTTAGGGTTGAACTAGAGGCAACTGTAAGTCCGTTACGAATGTAAAGTAACCTTGCGTCATTAGAATCAAGATTTTTACCCCCTGTGCTTGTCAGTGGATCTGTAGGCGGGTTATCCTCTAATCCAGGATCTTTAGCTGCCAATTGAAGTGTTGCACCATCTTTATCAATTACTAAATTGTAAAGCGGAAGTCTATAATCATCATAAATATTGCTAGTTGCGTTATCAGGGTCTTCATAGCCAGTCAGAGTATAGTCAAGAGTTGTAATATCGCCCACATAGAATATTCCATACACATTACTGTCAAAAGTTAACGTAGAACTGTTGGCATTATCAGCTTCATTTGAGAATACGTCAATAACCGCGTTATCATTAATCGTTAAATCACTTCCAACAAATATATCTACACAATCGTCAGTGCCGTCTAAATCGTAATCATAGCATAAATCCAGATACCCGCCATACGTACTTGTACCATCATTTCTTATAGTTCCTGTAAGAATTGATAAATCGTGAAGTACTACTAAATCTGGATCAAATATAGTGCTTTCGTTAGCTCCTGTTCCGGTTGAACCGGTTGTAACCGCAATACGTGCATTGGAATTTGTACTATTTAAACTGTTACTTATTGTTAGATCCCAAAAAGGTGCCTTTGATGTTATTTTAGATATTTTCGTATTCGTAGAAATTGCATTCACCGTTCCGCCAGTAACACTGATATTGCCTGGATCACTATTAATAAAAATTAATCCTCGATCAGAGGCCCCTTCAACATTTAAAGTTCCTCCAGACATATTGAATGTATTCCCAGGGTAAGACAAGCTAAACGTATAATAATCCTGATTCACTGAGCCTCCCGTGACATTCACTACACCACCTGATTGTGTATATCCACCGATATTAGTTGGACCATTTACGGATGTTCTAATTTGTCTAGTAGTTAAAACACCATCAGAAACCACAATATTTCCATTAGCTCTTGTTGTTATACCGCTGTTTATTGGTGCATCAATAGTACCTCCAGATAGTTGTATCGTACCATATGGAACTATAGCTGTTCCAGAAGGCTTTGCGGCTGAACCACCATTTACCCACAATCTGGCAGCTTCTGATATGTTATAATTTCCAGTATTATTTAAAACTGGTACATCGACATTAGTGTTTAATCTAACTGTACCTCGTAAAAGTCCTAGTGCATTGTCATTTGTTGTAAGTTGTGCTATAGAACCGTGGCCATAATCTGCCGGACCAAATAAGTTAAAATTAGCCGCAGATGATGAGTTAATATCAAGAATATAGGTTTGATCTTCACCTTTATCAATTTCTATTCGATAAAAATTAGTAACGCCAAAACAATCAATAGATTGGTCTTTAACGTCACTTAGGAAGTTGGCATCAACTATACCGTCCGTTGCTTCTGCACCATAATTGGTAGCAACTCTATTCGTAAACTCTGCCCTTCCTTGATTTACGAAGTCACCATAAAAATTAAACTCATGCCTAGCATTACCTGTACCTACATTGAGCTCTGCGTTTGAGCCTACACTTACGTCTCCATAGGTATTAATAGTTCTTGAGTTGGCGCTATTATCATTTATTTGCAGAATACCTCTAGTCAATGTCAAATCTCCATTTACAGTATAATCGGCTAGAAGTGTTGCAACATTCGATGCAGCATCGAGATTGAGAATGACATTATTAAATTGCCTATTTTGATTAAGAGAAAGTCCTGAACCTCTAATTTCAACGGTTCCACCTACAATTGAATCGGCAAAAAGAGCTGTGCCTCCTGTTGGAAAATTATCCAAACCGCCATTTCCTGAAATTCTTATAGTACCAGATCCTTTAATATTAAAAAAGTCATGACCTGTAGTTGTACCAATTATTAAACTACCGGCCACTTCTAAGTTCAGACCGTCATTATCGTCTGAGTCCATTGTAACATTGTCACCTGTAAGAATTGTCACATTATCCGATGATGTTGGTACTAAACCTGTTACTGGCACTCTTAACAATCCAGAAGGGTCTGTGGTCCAGGTCAAAGGATTATTCCAATTACCCGAAGTAAAAGAATATATATTTACAGGAATTAGTTGTGCGCCTCTTCCTATGGTGTAATAACCTGAAGGTAAACTGATATTGCTAGCATCAACTACAAGCTGATCTGTGTTCTCAATTGAATAACCATTTACTGAAACTCTTGTGAAATTTGAGCTTAAATCAGGACGATATAATAGAACATAATCCGTTGCACTACCTACTGGAGCCAAACCAGCTGTTCCAAAATCAAACCTTAGCTCTAAACTTGTACTGGAAGAGGCTTGCAGGTACCAACTTCTTGCCCAACGGTCTGTAATTTCTACTTCTCCAAGATTGGATGTATTGTTCTGTGCATGTGCTGTATTATCATGAGCAATGAAAACAAACTCGTTAGCACTATTTAAACTGCCATTTAATTCTTCAATTTGTAGTGCATCGGAAAATCCGGATTGTGCACTCTTAGTTGTTCCATCAACCGTTCCTATTCCTACTAAATCATTAGCATAGGCAGCATCTCCAGAAGAAAAGTAATCATTAGCACCAATTGTAATAGCATACTTTTGGCTCAAATAATTCTCTACAATGATTCGTTCTGGTGCATTTAATGCATCTTGATAAACAATTACTTCAGCAATATCACCATCAAAACTTCTATTATCACTTAAGTTAAAGTTACCAATGTACAATGGTGAAGCTTCATTAGGCAAAGTTGTAGTAACATTTGCGCTACTATTGTTTGTTGAGTTGACATATAGATTATATTTATTGCCAGCCAAAGTCTGGTCATAAACACTAGAAAAGATATTTGGTGCGTTACTTAATGTAATATTAGCAGCTCCACCATTACTAATATCAGAAGTTAAATTACCTCCATTTCTATAAATTCTATACGCCTGGTTGGAGCCAGCAGTCGTTCTTTTGTTTAGAATCCCATAAGTACCATTAGAAGAAGGGTTTAATACAATAAAGAAAGACATGCCAGGAGATCCATCTAAAAGATCATTATCTGGTATTGCTAAATGAAAATTGGTTGTCCCGCTTGGGCCAAAATTCATTGAAGGCAATCCATTGAGACTAGCATTAGAAGCTGTATATGTAGGTCGTAAGCCACTCGTTGCCTGAACGGCATTTAATCCATTACCAGACTGGTCAGCCCAAGCTGAGACAGTTCCAGATTGAGTAACTCCTGCGTCTGATCTAAGCCACAGAACATTTCTGGGGCCTGATGAGCCATCTCCAGTTCCAATACCTGCAGGGCCGGTTTGTGAAAATGTACTCGTAAAAAATAAAAATAAGAGTGTGGACAGTAAAAATTTTTTCATAGTTATTTGAACGCGTTAGCCAACTGTATTCAATAATAATTATACCAATAGTATTAACCGCTAAAATAGCTGTATGCCAGCAGTTTACCAAGATTTTAATTTTTATTTAATTCCAATCTGGTACTATTTATCCCATATTTGGACTAAAAGTAACAGGTTTAGCCGGCCTTCCTTCTTTGTCTCTACTTTTTATTGTTATTTTCGAGCTTCATATTGTACATCAAGAGGCTTATGACCCTAAACTACATCTGGTTTGCTTTCTTTATCGTTGCGTTTCTAACAGCTCTTGTAAAAGTTATCTTCTTTGGAGATACGCAGGTATTTACTGACATTGTGAACTCAACTTTTGAGATGTCAAAAACCGGTTTTGAGATATCCATTTACCTGACTGGTGTCATGGCCTTATGGCTGGGCTTAATGAAAATTGGAGAAGAGGGTGGCATGGTTAGAATTCTATCGCGACTTGTAGGTCCTTTTTTCTCAAAATTGTTTCCTGACATACCTAAAGATCATCCCGCTCAGGGAGCTATTATCATGAATTTTTCGGCAAATATCTTAGGACTCGATAATGCTGCCACTCCACTTGGCTTGAAAGCCATGAATGAAATGCAGGAGTTGAATACCGACAAAGAAAAGGCTTCCAACTCTCAAATAATGTTTTTGGTGTTAAATACTTCAGGCTTATCCATCATTCCCCTAACCATTTTAGTGGATAGGTCAGTACTTAATGCAAGCAATCCTACAGACGTATTTTTACCTATCCTGTTGGCTACTTTTTGCTCAACGATAGTGGGACTGATCACCGTTTCAATTTATCAAAAAATTAATCTTTGGGATAGGGTAATTCTCTCCTATCTGGGTGGTTTAACTTTGTTTATAGGCTTACTTGTTTATTACCTAACAACACTTAATCCTGCAGAATTAGACAGGTTTTCCGGCTTTGCCAGTAACTTTATTATCTTTTCAATAATGATCAGCTTCTTAGTATTAGGCTTTAAAAATAAAGTGGACTTATATGGTACGTTCATTGAAGGAGCCAAAGAAGGCTTCCAAATAGCTGTTAAAATTATTCCTTACTTAATTGCCATACTCGTTGGCATTGGAGTTTTCAGAGCCTCAGGCGCCATGGATTATTTAATTGAAGGCTTGCGAATAATAGTGAGTGCCAGTGGATTGAATACTGACTTTGTGGACGCCCTCCCGGTTGCTGTAATGAAACCATTGAGTGGCGGAGCTGCCAGAGGTATGATGATTGAGACAATTAAAACCCATGGAGCGGATTCATTTGTGGGACAAATGGCGAGTGTGTTTCGTGGAGCGACAGAAACAACATTTTATATTGTGGCTGTTTACTTTGGATCTGTGAATATCAAAAATATTAGGTATGCAATAACCGCTGGGTTAATTGCGGACATAGCAGGCATAATTGCTGCAATAGTTTTTGGTTATATGTTTTTCCATTAAAGTGCAAATGACTATATTTCGTTTCAGATAAATTGTGACATCATGACGGTAGAAAAAAAAGACATCCAAAAGACCATCTACGATAATGCGAAAAGCCATTTTCTAGGAAATTTTCCTGATTCTTTACCCATTGAGCAAGCCTATGTACACATAGGTATGTATTTGGGTTGGGTTATAGATAATGACTTATACTCTGAATATTTCGAAGAAGAAGCTGATATGCAAATCTTTAGATTTAAACGAAGAGAAATATCCTGCACTATTTTAAGTGAGATATGGGATGGTTATTTAGGGTTTGAGCTGTTCAATAAAAATGGTAATATGTTTACTTACTATTATTATGGTGGTGGGCTATACAGAAATGATTATGACGAAGTGTTAGTTAAGAAACTACCCTCAATTTATCACGTGAAAGACTCATGGGAGAATTACAATGAAATTCAGAGCAGAATTACCGTGAGATATAACGACTGGAAGAAATTGGTTGGAAAATAATCAAACAAAAACCTGAAGAACTATAGTTGGCCCGATATATCGGGCTTTTTTTATGAAAAACTTTTAAATAAAAAGAATTCAATTAAAGGAGATGACTTTCTGAAGCACTTCATGAATAGTTTTAGTATGGATGATTCATGAATCATCCATACTGATCACGACTAAATAATGAATGTTATTGCTTTACCTCTCCTTTTTTGGTAAGCACCAATCGATCGGCTATCTCTTTTCCACCATAATAATTGGCCTTATCATAGTTAATAATCAGATCGTCAGTATTAGGATTGATAATTAGATCCAATGGTGCTGTGGCCAGCGTAATATTTTTTACCCAGGCAAGTCCGTCTGATGTATATATTTTTGCAACTGTAGCTGCGTACTCTTCCTGCTCAGGCAGTTGAACTGTAAACAGAACATAGTAATAATGTCCCGCCTCTTCTGCCGTAAAATATGCTTTAGTTACTTCTAAATTTTGTTTACTGAAATGATCATTATCAATCTTAAAAACTGCTTTAAGCTTCTGTGTTTTGGACGGATCAATCAAAGCAAAATAACCTTCAGCTGCTGTTTTACCGGAAAAGTAGAAGCCTGAAGTGAACTTCTTATCTACAACCAGTGGCACATACTTAGATAAGCCCCTATTAACTTCCATAAACAAGGGAATAGAGTCATTCTCCCCTATTAACCAACGTGATCTTTCAGCTAGATTATCAATTTCATCTTGGGCGATCTTTTTAGCTATAATCACATGATCTAGTTGCTCTTTAATATAAGTTTCGAGCCCTACTATGTCGTTATATTTCTTTTCTATATAGCTCGAATAATTAAGTTTATCTTCTTTCAAATCCCTACTAATCAATAAATTAACAAGGCTGTCCATTTCCTTTACATACCCAAATTTGGTCTTAGCCACTTTTAATTGATAGTCGATATTACTACTATCTCTATAATAGAGATTGGACATTTTAAAAGACTCGTTGTTGATTTCAGCTATTTTATATTTAAAAATATGTTCAGGTAACGGATCCGAATCATATTCTCTTATTTTGGCCAGAACACCTACTAACGGTTTCACTTGATCTGCCAAAGACATTGAATCTGTCAGTACCTTAGCTTTTAAATCATTCAAGTGCTGATCATATTCAATTAATTCCATTCTCATTGGAATTACTACTTCCTTATACCCTTTCTGAACTGATTCAGCCCACTTTGGATAATCCCAAAACAGAACGTTATCATCGGTTAGCATAAGGAGGGATTCCCCATCTTTTTCGTATTCAAGAATGTCCGTTAAATGCAATGCCGGCCTGTAGCCAGGTTTATCTATCTTTTTAATTGTAGACTCAAAGGAGGCAAAATTTTGAAGTGCCAGCTTTGCTGAGTTACTAGTATTCTCAACTCTTTCCAGCAGGTCTTCATCAGCCCTTAGAAAAAGAATTTTTTCAGTAGGATAATCATCTTTAATCTTCTTAAATGCAGATTGCGCATCCTGATAATTGTCCTTTGTTTTTGTATAGTAAATCTGAAGTTCCTGCACCTGTGCTTTGCGCTCATTAAGGGCATTCACTTTATTCTCAATATCGAATTGCACATCGGCCAACTTAATACCGAATTTACCAGTACGGATATCCCTTCTTTGATAAGCCTGATAGTACTCATCATTTTTTTTCACCTCTTTCTCGTCAATAAACTGCTTGGCTTTGGCGTAAAAACTTAGCGCAGAATCAGCGTAAGCAATATAATCGTCCGTATCTAAAAGTATGTCTGTTTGATCAGCCTTCTTATGATAAATGAAAGCCATTTGTAAATTCGGGTTACCCTCATCTGCATTCTTTGGATCGCTCAAATACTGCTTTAATAATGGCTCGCCATCTTTATAATTTTCTGTATCTAGCAGAAAAAATAAATCCTTGTACTTTATTTTTTGCGCATAACCTGACAGTACGCTAAAAAACAGAAACGTTGCTATTAAGACTAGTCTCATATTTTATCTATGCTTCAGTTGGTAGAGCCAAGGTAAAAAAAATAACAGAATTATCCATTAAACATTCCTTTGAGCTGACTTAGCTTATGCTGTAAATCACCTTCGTTATTGCTTTGTTGATTTGAATGCGATTTTTTGTTTGACGGCTTTCGTTCTGGCTTTTTACCAAACGGATCGCTTTTCATTGAAAGGCTAATGCGTTTTCTTGGAATATCAACTTCTAAAACTGTTACATTCACTTTTTGCTGCACAGATACTATTTCTGCCGGGTTACTCACAAACTTATCAGCCAAATGACTCACATGCACTAAGCCATCCTGATGGACACCAATATCTACAAATGCCCCAAAATTGGTTACGTTAGTAACGATACCGGGCAAAGTCATTCCCATTTTAAGGTCCTCCATGTGATTTACACCTTCCTGGAAACTAAATACTTCGAATTTATCACGAGGGTCACGGCCAGGCTTTGCTAACTCATCCATGATATCATTTAATGTAGGTAATCCAACATCATCTGAAATGTATTTTTTCAAATCAAGTTTCTTACGCAAGTCTGCATCTTTCATCAAGTCAGAAACGGAGCAATTAAGGTCTTTAGCCATTTGCGCAACTAACTCATACCGCTCGGGGTGTACCGCACTTTCATCTAACGGGTTTTTAGCACCTCTGATTCTTAAGAAACCTGCTGACTGCTCAAAAGCCTTATCCCCTAACCTTGGCACTTTGGTTAAGGACTTTCTATCTGTGAATGGTCCGTTTTCATTTCTAAAATCAACAATACCCTTCGCTAATTGAGGCCCTAACCCTGAAACATACGAAAGCAGTTCTTTACTAGCAGTATTTAGCTCCACTCCAACAGAGTTTACACAACTCACAACCACATCATCCAAACCCTTTTTTAATGAAGTTTGATCCACATCGTGCTGATATTGACCTACTCCTATTGACTTGGCATCAATTTTCACTAACTCAGCCAATGGGTCCATCAATCTTCGACCAATGGAAACAGCGCCTCTCACCGTTACATCCTGATCAGGAAACTCTTCCCTTGCCACATCAGATGCAGAATAGATGGACGCACCACTTTCATTAACCATTAGAATTAGTATCGAAGTTGGTAAACCAATCTCCTTTACAAATTTCTCTGTTTCCCGGCTTGCAGTACCATTTCCTATGGCAATTGCCTCAATGTTATATTTCTCGCAAAGACTCTTAATTAAAGCGCCTGACTCAGCAATTCGTTTCTGTGGTTCATTAGGATAAATGGCATTATTGTACAACAACTTTCCTTGCTTATCAAGCACCACTAACTTACAGCCTGTTCTAAAGCCCGGGTCTAAAGCAAGTACATTCTTCTGCCCTAAAGGTGAGGCCAACAACAACTCTCTTAAGTTATCGGCAAATACTTTAATAGCCTCTTCATCAGCAGACTGTTTGGTTGCCACGCGCATCTCCGTTTCCATGGAAGGCTTCAGCAATCTTGAATAGCAATCTTTCACGGCTTCTTCTACTTGCTTAGATGCTTTATTAGAACCTTTTAAAACTATTTTTTCCATCTTGGATATCGCTAGATCTGCATCAGGTGCCACATCCAATGACAAAATCATTTCCTTTTCGCCCCTGCGCATAGCCAATAGTCTATGTGATGGCACTTTAGCGATTGACTCGCTCCAATCGAAATAATCCTTATACTTCTGACCTTCTTCCTCTTTTCCTTTAATTACTTTAGAAACAATCAGCGCCTCTTTTTCAAATAACTGACGCATCGTTTTTCGCACCTCCTGATCTTCATTCACCCACTCAGCGATAATATCCCTGGCGCCTTGCAAAGCTTCTTCAGATGACGTTACACCCAACTCATCATTGATAAATTCCAGTGCCTTGGAGTCTACATCAATGCTATTTTGCTCGAAAATAAGCTTAGCTAAAGGTTCTAGCCCCTTTTCTTTTGCTACGCTAGCTCTTGTTTTACGTTTTGGTTTATAGGGCAAATAAATATCTTCCAGCTCAGATAGTGTTTCTGCTTTATTAATTTGAGCTTCAAGTTCTGGCGTTAATTTCTCCTGCTTTTCAATTGATTTTAATATTGCTTCGCGCCTTTTATCCAGCTCTCTTAATTGCTCTACTCTGTCACGAATAGAAGTAATCTGCACCTCATCTAAGCTACCCGTTACTTCCTTTCTATATCTTGAAATAAAGGGGACAGTAGCTCCCTCATCCAACAAATCAACTACAGATTTTACCTGTTTAGAGCTTATAGATAGCTCTTCTGCTACTTTAGAAATATTATCAATCATCATTCAAAATTATACGTAATAGGATGGCAAATGTATCAAAAAATGAGTGTCGTTCAACTCTTGATTTTGTTGAATAAATTTTATTAGAATTAATTAATTGTCAATGAGTGGACATACATGTTATTGTTAAATTGAATTACTTTGGCATGTTTAATGTTTACCTGATTGTGAAAGAGAAAATTATAAAAGAGATGAAAAGCTGGGGCGTCATATTAGTCATATTTCTAGGACTATATTTAACTGGATTGCATACGGAAGTGGCAGCCTTAGCGCAAAGAGCAATATTAACTACTGGACTTATTTCAGCTGACACTAATACCGATTCAGATACCGAACAAAAGGTAGATTATAACTTTAAGCTGAAAAATCTGAATGGTGAAACCGTTAGTTTAGAGGACTATAAAGGCAAAGTGATTTTTCTTAACATATGGGCTACATGGTGTGCCCCTTGCATTGCAGAAATGCCTAATATCCAAAGTTTATACGATAAGGTAGATAAAGATAAGATAGCTTTTGTCATGCTTTCGATGGACAATTCAGAAGCCAAGGCTAAAAAATTTATTGATAAGAAAGGCTTCACTTTCCCAACATTTATTGCGGCCAGCGATGTACCTGATCTGTTTAGAGTGCCCTCTATCCCCACCACGTTTGTGATTTCTAAAGATGGTAAAGTAGCCTCAAAAAATGTTGGCATGGCTAATTATGATAAGAAGAAATTCAGAGAGTTTTTGGAGGAGTTAGCTGAAAAGTGATTCCAATTGTCTATACTTCAAAAAGCTCAGGATGACATAAACGACAAGCTCAGGATATCAAACGCAAAAATTTAAAAGAATCCAAAGTAAAAGTCATGTCGCAACGTAGTGGAGACATCTTTACCATGCAGAAGGAAACCAATTGACTTGCAAGATGGCTAAGATTTTTTTGGTTAACACCCTCGCCTGCGAAATGACAGCTTCTCGTTAATGAAACTTCTCTCTTAACTCTTTAGCGACAGTCTTAAGTCCTGTAGTAGCTTTATCTCTAATAAACGTAATGTTAGGATTGTGGCGAATCATGGGTGTGCTTGGGTCCACCACATACACAGGCACATCATGCCTAACGAAATCTATTAAACTAGCCGCGGGGTAAACTGCCATAGAAGTACCCACTACAATAAAAATATCTGCCTTTTCTGTGATTCTAGCTGCTACCTCAATCATAGGTACCATTTCCCCGAACCATACTATATTAGGACGTAATTGTGAACCTTTATCGCACAAATCTCCCCATTGAATGTCTTTGCCTTCCAAAGGATAAATGAGTGACTCGTCCACACTACTTCTTGCTTCGCTTAGTTTTCCATGAAGATGCACCACCTTAGATGAGCCTGCCCTTTCATGCAATTCATCTACATTTTGTGTGATGACCGTGACCTCAAAATCTTCTTCTAATTGCGCCAGAACAGTATGCCCGAGGTTAGGCATAGCTTCTAAAGCCGCTCTTCTTCGTTGGTTATAAAACTCCAGAACCAGTTGCGGATTGGCAGCCCAGCCTTCTGGCGAAGCCACCTGCATTACATCATGCCCTTCCCAAAGTCCACCAGCATCTCTGAAAGTCTTGAGACCACTTTCAGCACTAATACCGGCTCCAGAAAGAACTACTAGGTTGAGCATGTTTAAGGAAAGAGTTTATAAATATCACTTCGCTTTAAAAAACGAACAAGTTTAACTTCTTCTTGATCATAAAACAAACCTATCCTATAATCGCCTAACCTAATTCTGTATGCTGTTGGATGGCCCCTTAACTTTTTTAGATTAGCAATTTCCTCCAATGATTCTTCGCTTTCGAGCTTCTCAATAATAGTTTTCAAGCGTTGTTTAAGTTTAGCATCATTTATCTTTTTGATGTCATTCAAGAAAGATTTTAAGAATATTACCAGCATTAGCCTTCTAACGATTTCATGATTTTATCTCTGCTAACGGCATCATCAGTGTCAGCTTGCTGCATCAATAACAAAAGGCCTAAATCTTCTTTTTCTTCTGTTGACATTGCATTTAGCCGTTCCTTTTCTTTATACTCAATAAAGAATGAAACAGCTTTTTCCATTAACGACTTTACGCTCATGTCTTCTAGAGCAGCAATTACTTTCAACTTGGTTAAAAGTGAGTCATCGATATCGATATTTTTTCTCATTTTACAAATATACATTATATACATAATGAATACAATGTATTAAACTATGTGAGTACAAAACCAAAGGTCAGGATTAACCCTAGCTAACGACCTCTAAGAACTTTATAAATAATTGAGTACAATTTAAAACCCTCTTGAATTACAGCTATAACTCGAGTATTTTTAAGGTTTATAACTGACAATGGCCTTTGCTTTAATAAGAACCTTACTACTCTTTTTAGCTGTACATCTGTGTAGTTATTCGTTTGCACAAAACCTAACTAAACTTAGCAACAAGGCAGTTGAAGCATACAAAGAAGGAAGATTTGAAGACGCATTAGAGCAATGCGATAAAGCTCTGAAGAAGCTTACCAGCAATAACGGTGAACAATCTGAGCTGTTGATTAGCTGCCTCAAAACCAAGGCCATGGCACAATCGGCATTGGGTCTGCATGAGGATGCATTAGAAAATTTAAGGGCTGCCACTAAGTGGAGTAAAAAGGTATATCAACTACCACACTACTCGCACATTGAACAATACAATGAATTCGCTAAGCTTTTTATCACCCTCGCCAAGTACGATAGTGCTGATTACTATTTGCAACTAGCCATGAGCGGATTTCAATCTATCAAAGACCAAAACGAACAGCACTACCAGCAATGGATTCACCATCTTAATAACTTGCTTTTTCAAACGAACGGTTTACAAGCCACTGTACTTTCCGATAAAGGCAAAACTGAGGAAGCTATTAACACCTTAAAAATTACCCTGCCCTGGTATATGCATTCTTATCCAGAGACCTATTCTTCTATGAGCAACTATCAACTAACCATTAATAACGTAGCCACTTATTACAATGAAATTGGTGAGTTGGATAGCGCACGAAAGTATGCCTTGCATTATTATGATCTTATTGCAAATTCAAGGAATCCGTTAGATAAAATTCATGCCATCCAAAATCTGGGTAGCATAGAACGTAATGCTGGAAATCTGAATAATGCCAGTAGATATTGGGCAGATGCATTATCGCTAATCGAAACATCTAACATGGATAACAACTATATCCACATGGTTATTTTAAATAATCTTGGTGAGTTGTACATAGAAATAGAAGACTATGAACAAGCGATTGAAAGTTTTAATAAATCACTTAATATACAACGAAGCCGACAGGCTATTAATCCCCCACTCTATCAGACTACGATTTCTAACCTGGCGGTGGCGCAGCATTGGTCGGGCAAATATGCCCAGGCTGACTCAACTTTTAACATTCTCATTGATAACCTCCTAGACGAGATAAGGCATAATTTCACTTATCTCAGTGATGAAGAAAAACTATCTTTTTATAAGCAACAATTAGACTTCATCGACAATTACAAATCATTTGCTTTTGAGGCAGGTAATTTCCTTACCATACAGGAAAGTGAAGAACCTTATGTTAATCCTGATATTACCGGTAGACTTTACGATTTACAGATAAGTACTAAGGCCATCATTCTTAACGCCAGTAAACGAATGAGGCAGGCTATACTTAATGCCAAAGATGCCGAACTAGTGGCCAGTTATGAGTTCTGGGAACAATCTAAAAATAAACTCGCTCGGTTACTGAATAAAGAAAATAATGATCCCATAGAAATTGAAAATCTAAAATTTAAAATTGAGCAATATGAGCGGTGGCTAACTAACCATTCAAGAAGCTTTAGAAGTGGTTTTGTGGTTGACAATGTTTCATGGCAAAAAATACAGCAGAAACTAAAGCCTAATGAGGCTGCCGTTGAAATGATTAACTTTTTTGATGGACTGATATACGGTGCGCTCATTCTTACTTCAGAAACAAAAGATCGCCCTGTGATGTCGCTCGTTATGAGCACCCAATCTAAACACCTTGACAAGCAATATTTTCAGCAATATCGTAATGCTATTACTTATCAAATGCAGGATACTATTTCATATAAGACCTATTGGCAGCCCATCATAGATTCTATTCAACAGTATATGCCTCAAAATCAAATGCCCAAACGCATATATTTTTCAAATGATGGTATTTACAACCAAATCAATCTTAACACGCTTTATAATACAGAAGAAAACCAGTTTGTGCTTGATGAGACTGACATCATAATCCTGACCAACACCAAAGAACTGTTAGAAGCAGACAGCCCAAAATCAGCTTCTAAAAAGGCTGTATTATTTGGCGAGCCCAAGTTTAGTAAAGCTGAAAAACCTACATATTATGACGAATTACCAGCTACCGGTGTTGAAGTAAAGAAAATTGAACAACTATTGCGAAATGCAGATTGGCAACCGGACACCTTCCTTGAGGAACATGCAAGTGAAGGCAACTTAAAGTCAATTGAAAACCCATATTTGATTCATATCGCTACGCATGGATATTTTAAACCAACAGAAGGCCATTCTTCATTTATAGAAGCCATGATGAGTTCGGGGTTGGTTATGTCAGGTGTGGAAGACGATCAACTCCATGAGGACGGCTTGCTGACTTCCTACGAAATGCTTAACCTAAACCTCGACTCGACAGAGCTAGTGGTGTTGAGTGCATGTGAAACAGCAAAGGGTACTGAGTCTCATGGAGAAGGCGTTTATGGACTTCAGCGCGCATTGAGGGTTTCTGGAGCAAAACACCTGGTAATGAGCCTCTGGCAAGTAGACGATGAAGCCACTCAAAAGTTGATGACACATTTCTACACCTATTGGACTAACGGTACTCCTATGAGGGAATCACTGAGGTTAGCACAACAGGAATTGAGAAAAAAATATCCTAGTCCTTATTATTGGGGGGCATTTATCCTGACTGGGATTTGAAGGCTTATTTAGCCCATCGATTAAGTCACACAGGTAGTAGGATCGCTATCATTTAACCAACTATACAATTTTAACATCATTACATCTTATTCCAAACGTAATATAATTGATATGGGAAAAAACAGACTATCCATAGAATTCTTCCTATTTTAACATCTTTTTGTACTTCATTTCTAAGTACATGCCTGATTAAAAAGATAAACTGAATTGGCAATAAAAAAAGACAAAAAAACCATGAAACAACATAAATATTATACGGACTTGGAGAGAATAAGAACGTATCAATCATAAAAACCAGACAAAGTGTCAGAAAAATTGAAAGTAAGATTTTCTTAAGAATCATTTTTCCAAAATTAGTTTATTTCTTCTCACCACTGGTCGTAGCTTCCACTACGACCAATTATCAATCAAGGCATATGACAAAATATTGTGCCGACAGATCTCTAACATACTATCTCATTTTAGGTTGTATGATCGCTAACGCTTAACCTATGACCAGCAGATCAAGTGAATCAATCAATTAGATTATTTATATCTTTTAATTACAAGTGAAAATATGTAAACGAAGACAAATGTGAATAAATAAGATAATACGAATAGTAGTAAAATAAAGATCGTCTTGTTTAAAGAGTAATTCCCACCTTTAAACTCATGAATTAAGACAAGAATTATAAATGGAATAACTGCAGTTAATGCATACTTAGCTAATTTAACTTTGTTTATTTTACCACTCATTTCTTCTTCGCATACCTCCCCTTTTTCTCAGGCGTCTTTTCTGCTAACTCCAGGCATTCCTCCAATGTAAGGTCTTTAGGTTCTTTGTCTTTAGGAATTTTTACGTTTTTCCTTCCCACTTTGATGTAAGGCCCGTAGCGTCCGTTTAATACCTGAACGTCCGGATTCTCATCAAAGGTTTTGATGAACTTATTTTTATCAGCTTCTTCTTTCGCCTTGATCAACTCAATGGCGCGTTCATCTTCTATAGTGTAAGGGTCATCAGTTTTAGGAATAGACACAAATTTGCCATCGTATTTCACATATGGGCCGAACCTGCCTAAGCCAACCAACATTGGTTTACCTTCGTACTCGCCTAGTTCTCTAGGAAGTTTAAATAGCTCCAATGCATCTTCTAACGTGATGCTCTCAATAAACTGGCCTTGCCTTAAGCTGGCAAACTGCGGCTTTTTACCATCTTCCTCCTCATCTCCAATCTGTACTAATGGTCCAAACTTGCCCAGTCTTGCAATTACCTTTCTACCTGATTTTGGATCCATACCCAACTCTCTTGAACTCGGAACGTCAGCCCGCTCAATGTTCTCTGTGGTTTCTACTTTTGCATGAAATTCAGAATAAAACTCGCCTATCATTTTATCCCACTCTTTCATCCCGGAGGCTATTTCGTCAAATTTTTGTTCGACTTCGGCTGTAAAGCTATAGTTGGTCACATTCGGGAAATGATCTACCAGAAAGTCAGTCACCACCATTGCAATATTGGTAGGAAACATTTTGTTCTTTTCTGTGCCTGTAATTTCTGTTTGTGTTTTAGAATTTATTTTACCGCCTTTGAGTGTTAGTATCTGATATTCACGTTCTTTTCCCTCACGGTATTCCTTCTCTACATAATTTCGCTTTTGAATCGTAGAAATGGTTGGCGCATAAGTAGATGGTCGACCGATGCCCATTTCTTCTAACTTCTTAACCAAACTGGCTTCTGTGTATCTTGCCGGAGGCCTTGTAAAGCCCTGTCGAGCATTCATTTCGGTTAAATCTAATTCCTGCCCAGCAGACAATGGTGGCAACATTCCTTTTTGCTCTTCATTTTCATCTTCATCATCCGTAGATTCCAAATAGACCTTTAAGAATCCTTCAAATTTTACCACTTCACCACTTGCAGTAAGTGTGTCTTCCAACGTAGAAATATCTATTGTGGCTGTTGTTTTTTCTATTTGAGCATCCGCCATTTGAGAAGCGATGGCACGTTTCCAAATTAATTCATATAAACGAGTGCCGTTCCTATCTGCAGAAGGATTGGTCACAGCAAAGTTTGTAGGTCTGATGGCTTCGTGTGCCTCCTGTGCAGAGCTCGATTTGGTTTTATATTGCCTTACTTTTACGAAGTCATCGCCATATTCTTTTTTAATTTCATTAACAGCACTATCAACAGCTTCCTGAGATAGATTCACAGAGTCCGTTCGCATATAGGATATTATACCCGCTTCATATAATCGCTGAGCAACAGTCATTGTTTGCGATACGGAAAAGCCTAATTTTCTACTGGCCTCCTGTTGCAATGTAGATGTTGTAAATGGTGGTGCAGGAGTTTTTTTAGTTGGCTTCTTTTGAAGATCCTTTATTGTAAACGTTGCCTCCGCACATGCTTCAAGGAATTTCTGAGCCTCATCCTCTGTTTTAAAGCGTTTAGAAAGTTCTGCTTGAAGTATTTTTTTGTTCCCTACATCGAATGAAGCAGTGATTTTATAGAAAATTTCTGGCTTGAATTTCTCGATTTCACGCTCTCTTTCAACAACTAACCTCACGGCCACTGATTGCACCCTACCTGCCGAAAGACCTGTTTTAATCTTCTTCCATAGTATAGGAGACAGCTCAAAACCTACCAATCTATCCAACACCCTACGAGCCTGCTGCGCATTTACCAAGTCCAAATCTATTCCTCGCGGTGATTGAATAGCGTTTTGAATGGCATTCTTAGTAATCTCTCTAAATACGATTCGCCTTGTTTTAGCATCATCTAAACCCAAAGCCTCCTTTAAATGCCATGAGATAGCTTCTCCTTCGCGGTCATCATCACTCGCCAGATAGATGATGTCAGAATCCTTGGCAAGCTTTTTCAATTCTTTAATAACTGCTTTCTTATCGGGGCTTATTTCATAGGTGGGTAAAAACCCATTCTCTTTATCAATGGCTTTATCGCCCTTGGGTAAGTCTCTGACATGCCCATAACTGGAAGTCACTTTATAATCTTTCCCTAAGTATCCTTCAATCGTCTTGGCTTTCGCTGGTGACTCCACTATCACTAAATTCTTCGGCATATCAGATGTTTTGCTTTTGGCTCAAAATTTCAAAGATGAACAATAATTTTAAAAATAAAATAATACGAGTCGATTTAAATAATCATTCTACATTTAGTAGATTCAACCGTCAAAGCTATCATTTGTTTTTGATCAACAATTTTTATGAGCAAAAATTTATACTTACTCAGACATGCCAAGGCAAGTGAAAAACTTGCTGATCAGAAGGATTTTGACAGAACACTAGATTCTCAAGGTTTGCAAAATGCCACCCGCATGGGCATAAACCTGTTAAATAAAAAGGTACAGTTCGATATAATAATAGCTAGCCCTGCAGTAAGAGCTCTAAGCACAGCATCGTTGGTAGCAGAGCAAATCAAGTACGATACTAATAGAATTCATCAGAACGAAGACATTTACGAAGCCTCCACAAGAAGTTTACTTCAGGTAGTTAATCAATTAAAGAACGAATGGGACACTGTGTTACTGGTCGGCCACAATCCATCAGTTACTTACCTGGCAGAATACTTGAGTAAATCAGAAATTGGAGACATTACCACCTGTGGGTTGGCACATATTAAGTTTAAAAACCTACAATGGAATGAAGTATCGGAAGGTACTGGTGAACTAAAAAGTTACGAATATCCTGACTTGCTAAACTTTTAATCCCTATCTACAGAAGGGGCATCCTTAAGATATCCATCAATTTTAGCCCTGATTTCTTTTGGACTAAACCCTAGTCTACCTCCTACCAAGTTGATAAGTTCTCTTTCTGCGTTTGCAAATTCGCCATCTAGCATAGCCAGCTTAATCATGTCTTCCATCTGCTGATCTCTATCTTGCTGATTTTGAGGGATGAGATAAACATATTCATCAGCCCGGTCAATCATCACATTAAGTCTGTCCAAGGGAATTCCATTTTCATAGGCGATTTTTGATAGAGCCACCATTTCTACATCGGCTATTTTACCATCGGCCGCAGCCAGAGAAATAAGGTTACGAAAGTGTTCTATATTGACGTTAAGCATGATCTTGGTTTACTTTTCGGCAGGAAGATAAAAGAAAAATTTCTACTGCACATAAATATTTTTCAATTATGTGCTCATTTTATACTTATTTTGATGATTACTAAATTACAAGAAACAAATCTATGAGTAAAAAGGAAGATATTATCGCATCTTTTGATCCCAATGGACCAGGGGTTTCGGGCCAATTATTTGGACTACCATTTGATTATGAAAGTGCGGATTTAATTATCATTCCTGTACCATGGGAAGTAACAGTATCTTACACTGCAGGTACTGCAGATGGGCCTCAAGCCATTCTTGATGCCTCTACTCAGGTAGATTTGTTTCTGAAAGATGTTCCCGATGCCTGGAAGATGGGTATACATATGCTGCCCATTGATAAAGAATTAATTAAAGAGAATAAAAAGTATCGTGATCTTGCCTATAAGTACATCTCCTGGTTAGAAAACAATGAAGAAGAATGGATTACTGATGAATTAAAAATAATTCCAAATGCGGTGAATGAAATGGCTGAGAAACTGAACATCTACGTTCGTTCTCAGGCATCTAAGATCCACAATCAAGGTAAGATGGTTGCGCTTTTAGGTGGTGATCATAGTACTCCTTTGGGTATTATTAATGCGATGGCTGATGAATATCCTGACATGGGAATATTGCAAATAGATGCCCATGCAGATTTACGCGAGGCCTACGAGAACTTCACATACTCACACGCATCGATCATGTTTAATGCTTTAAAGAACAAGAAAATTTCTAAACTGGTGCAGGTGGGCATAAGGGATTATTGCGATGAGGAAATGCAGTACATTACCAATTCGAAAGGAAGAGTTAAAACCTTTTTCGATTCCGATATTAAAGCGCAACAGTTTGAAGGAACACCATGGGCAAAAATATGCGATTTAATCATCAACGAACTACCAAAGCACGTTTATATCAGTTTTGATATTGATGGTCTGGACCCCAAGCTTTGTCCGAACACCGGCACACCGGTACCCGGAGGTTTTGAGTTCAATGAAGTAGTTTATCTAGTAAAGAAAGTAGTTGAATCGGGCCGCACCATAGTTTCATTTGATTTAAATGAAGTGGCTCCTGGTGAAACCGAATGGGATGCTAACGTAGGCGCGAGACTATTATATCATTTATCAACTTTAATGGGTGTTTCGCAGGGAAAATTAACTTTTAAACCTTAAAGCCCATTACCAGTATATCATCAGTTTGTTCTGTTTTTCCTTTCCATTCTGAAAGTGTTTGATCCAGTTTTTTCTTTTGGTCAACCAGTGGCAAAGTGTGTATATCGATTAACATTTGTTTGAAATTGCTAACCATAAACTTCTTATTCTCTTTACCGCCAAACTGATCAGGATAACCATCTGAGAAGAGGTAAAACACATCACCAGCTTCATAGGTTACTTCATGCTTTTCGAAGCTTACCTTACCATCAGAATTATCACCAATGGTATGCTTAGTGCCTTTAATAGTATGCAACTCCCCGCTGCGAACGAAATATAACGGTCTGTTAGCCCCTGCAAATACCAGCTTTTTATTCCCTCTATCAATAGAGCAAAGCGCCACATCCATCCCATGGTCAGATATAAGCCGATCACTCTGATTAATTGATTTTTGAACCTGCAGATCAAGTTTTTCTAAAATGGCATCTGGCTCACTAATATTTTCTTTGTTGATTATCTGATCGAGCGATGAATGTCCAATCACTGTCATAAAAGCGCCAGCTACACCGTGGCCCGTGCAATCGGCTGCTGCCACTATTTGATTATTACCGTTGTGCGAAAACCAGAAAAAATCACCTGAAACAATATCCTTAGGCCTGAATAACACAAAGAAATCATCCTGATATTTGTCAGGTACTGTAAATTTGAGCATTGATCCCTGAACGCTTTTCGCATAATCGATACTCTCAGTAATACTATCGTTTTTCTCCTGAATGATTAATTTTTGATTCTCGAGCTCTATATTCTGAGCTTCCAGCTGTTTCTTGTTTTTACGGATGGTTCTAAGCTCTTGCCAAATAACCAAGCTAAGCCCTACTACCAAAAACGATACAATTACAACTGAAGTAATGACTATCTTATCATTTTGAATCTGCAATTGCTGCAACTCACTCTGTATTTTCAGTGCCTCAATTTCAGCCTCCTTCTTCTCAAATTCAAAAGCACTTTCTAACTCTGCTATTCTTCTGTTGCTAAGCTCATTGAACACTTGTTCTTTGGTATTATTATGAAGTTGCAAAAAGCTATAAGCCATAAACATATCGCCTGAAGCAAAATATGTTTCAGCCAGTGAGCCATAAATAATTTCAATAAGCCTTTTGTTATCAGTTTCCTGAGCTGTAGAAAGGGCTTCATTGAATACCTCAATGGCTTTTTCGTAATTCTTCGTGGCCTTATGAACTGTTCCGATATTATGAAGCGCATTTGCCTGTCCGTTTTTATCGTTGTTCAACCTTTCAAGGTCAAACGCACTTTCGTAAAACGCCATTGCATTGGCCCATTCACCTCGTTGAAAATAGATATTCCCAATGTTATTAAATGGCACAAAAGCTTCAGAATTATCTTCTAATGACTCATAAATTTCTAATGACTGAAGGTAGTTTTTAAGTGCATAATCATACTCCTGCAAATCTGAATAAACATTGCCAATGTTATTAAGTGTTCCAATTATTCTAAGTTTATGATTTATCGATTGAAACTGCTCCAAGGCTTTATTAAAGTAAACCAGAGCCTTTTCAAATTCGCCCTTTAGTGAATAAATTGTACCGATATTGTTGTATGTGTAGGGCAAGGCATCAACAAACTTATATTCCTCTTCAATTCTTACAGCATTTAAATAGCTATCCAGGGCTTCATCCAGCTTGCCTCTATTTTTATTCAATACACCAATGTTATTATAACTTGAGGCCATACCACTTGGGTCATTTATTTCTGTTGCCAGATCCAATGCCTGCTGTGTATAATCCATTGCCTTTACAGGGTCATTATTAGCGTACTGCTTATACAGATCATTAAGAATAATGACCTTCTCCGTACCAGAAGATGATTGAAGAGCTTGATTGAGGCTATCGACTGTCGGGTTAGTGACAGGAGATTGGAATAAAATTAGAGAGAACAAAAAGAGATTTATATTCATTTTATATTCGTGATTCTTTTATAAAAAATATAAGATAGGCATAAAATTGAAATTATCAGTTTAAGCCAATAAGTAATTTATATATTAGCAGCTTTTCTAAGCAAATATGTAGGAAATGGGACAATTGATTGTAGATTTTGCAAATTGGATTTGGGGAATTCCCCTACTCATATTGCTGTTGGGTGGCGGCTCTTTTTTTCTGATTTACTCCCAACTTCTGCCTTTTAAATATTTCGTACATGCCATTAAGGTTTTAACAGGTAAGTATGATGATCCTAAAGAAAAAGGTGAAATCAATCATTATCAGGCATTATCAACACATTTAGCTTCTACGGTTGGAATGGGTAATATTTCCGGAGTTGCCATTGCCATTGTTACAGGCGGCCCGGGAGCTATATTTTGGATGTGGGTGAGTGCTTTTGTGGGTATAGCTACCAAATTCTTCACTTGTACGTTGTCCATCATGTACCGAGGAAAAGATGAAAACGGACAGGTACATGGCGGGCCCATGTATGTAATTAGAGAAGGATTAGGTAAAGCCTGGTTACCCCTCGCCTACCTGTTTTGTATTGCAGGAATGATAGGCTGCTTACCCATATTTCAGGCAAACCAATTAACTCAGGTTATTCGTGACGTACTAATAATTCCCTCTGGTTTTGGTGAAGATACTTTCAAATTGTTCAATCAAAATTTTAGATGGACGGACCTATACACGGGTATTGTTCTCACAGTATTTGTGGGCATAGTAATCTTTGGCGGACTAAAGCGAATCGCTAATGTGGCAAGTAAAATGGTTCCTTTAATGATTGTTGTTTATTTCTTTTCAGTGCTTACCATTATACTATCGAATATTTCTGAGGTGCCTGAAATGTTTAGTTTAATAATTACAGATGCATTTACGGGAAACGCTGTTGCCGGTGGTGTTTTAGGTGCGGTTATTATTACCGGAGCGAGAAGGGCAGCTTTCTCTAATGAAGCAGGTATAGGAACAGCCCCAATTGCTCATGGAGCTGCTAAAACTGATGAACCAGTAAGAGAAGGTTTGGTTGCCATGCTAGGTCCGGCAATAGATACTTTAATTGTGTGTACGCTTACTGCATTGGCCATTTTAATTACTAATGTGTGGGTTACAACTGATCAGGATGGCGTTACATTAACTGCCACAGCGTTTGAATCAGCCTTTCCGGGGTTTGGTCATTACATATTGCTCGTTTGCATTTTATTCTTTGCATCATCGTCTTTATTCAGTTTTAGCTGGTACGGTTCACGATGCCTGGCCTTTATTGTGGGGGAGAAAAACAAGGTTTATTACAATTACATTTATGTTGCCACCATCATATTTGGCTCAATAGCATCACTCAGTACAATTTTTAGTCTAATCGATGGTGCCTTTGCCGTTATGGCCATACCCACTATGATATCTGCCATACTGCTAGCCCCAAAAGTGAAGAAGGAGGCCAAAATTTACTTTGATAAAATTAAAGGTATAGACTAATTGTAATGAATAATCGTTAAAATTGGATTGAAATTAATCTTTGGTGATATGTATTTATTACAGAAAAAATTTAATGTGCTGGCATTTTTTGTTGGTGTATTAATTACAGCAAATTCTTACGGTCAGGGCTGCAGCGATGCTGGTTTTTGTACAATGGGTGCTATGAAACCAAGCCAGATCTACACGAAGAAAATTAATTTCAAATTACGTTCAGCTGAGTTTAGCTACGGTCAAGGAAATACAACAATAAGTCCTAAAATAACAGCTGCCACAGTAGATTTAACTTTTGGCATCAACGAGGTAACCTCTTTTCAGTTAAAAGTGCCTTATTATTGGGTTACCGGCAACTTGGGTGAAACATCCGGGCTCTCTGATATCTCTTACAGTGTTACAAGGAACGTATACTCTACCGAACAATTTCATATTAATGCCACGTTAGGCGGGAAAATCCCAACCAATGCTTCTGATCTGGATAGCGATGTGAAATCGCAGTTTATTACTGACGGATTGCCGGAAGGTACGTCTACAGATTTGCCTATGTATTATCAAACTAGTTTGGGTAGTTGGGATTTAGTGGCAGGAGCATCTTACATAAGTCAAAAATGGATGTTTGCCACAGGTATTCAAATTGCTTTAACAGAAAATGAAAACGACTTTAGGTATGAGCAATGGGCTGAATATCCTGACGATAATTATTTGCGTGATAATTTTCTAGCCAATGACCTTAAAAGAGGTACGGATGTAATGTTACGTGTAGAGCGTGCATTCCATTTTTCGAAGTGGGATATACGAGCAGGCCTACTCCCCATTTTCAGAATTACTAAAGATGAAATTCTGGACACAAGAGCTGGTTCACCCACTGAAGGTCAGCGCATAAAGGTTGATAAAACTACTGGATTGGCAATGACTGCTTTGTTAAATGTGGCTTACCACTTTAATACAAACAATAGCATTAGCGGAATTTACGGACAAAAAATTACGGATAGAGATGTGAATCCTGATGGATTGACAAGGGACAATGTATTTTCTATAGGATATGTTGTTAGGTTCTAAAATTTCTATATCAACCATAAGCCTCTACATCTTACTAAGTGCAAGTATACATGGGCAGGAAGTGTGTGTAACTCTTCAAGAAAGATTAAACTCAGGAAACCTACTAGAAGTCGACCATTTATTGGATAAGGCTCAAATTCAGTGCCCTGATATAGTGGGACAGATTTATTTGAGAAAAGGGAATAACGAACTAGCCGAAAAATTATTCAATCAGACACTAAAAAAAGCCCAGCCGGAAACTGCAGATTATGCCGATGCACTGAACAATTTAGGTATAATATATTGGAATACCGGTAGTGCTAGTAAAGGTGTTGAACATGTGGAACAAGCTCTAAAAATTCGCCAAAAACTTTTTGGAGACAACCACGAAAAGGTTGCTGCTTCTTACAATGATCTGGGACTAATTTTAAATTCAACCAATACCGACTTAGCACTAGATTATTATGAAAGTGCCCTCAAGATTTATAGAAACATCTTTGGAAATTCTCATGAAAAAACTGCTCAGGGCTTAATTAATACTGGTATTGCCTACAGGAATTTAGAACTTTATGGTGATGCTTCAATAAACTTCAACGAAGCATTAAAAACGTGGAAAGCTTTGTACCCTGATGGACACCCAAATGAAGGATTTATTCATATAAACATCGGGCAGACAAAACAACAAATGCAAGACCTCGATGGGGCACTAAAATCATATCAGGAAGCACTCAACTTGTATAAGCGATTCTATGGCGAACAGCACCCTGAAGTTGCCTCTACTCTTAACCTGATAGGCAACATTAATAACATTAAAGGAGAGTTTGAAGAGGCCATTAATCTCTATCAGCAAGCTTTGATAGCCAATACAAAGGGTTTTAATTCTACTGACATTGAAAAGAACCCCAATGTAAGCGACTACCTAAGCAGCAACACATTGCTCAATTCTTTATTCTATAAGTCTAAGGCATTTGCTGATTTACATTTTAATAAAACTTTAAAGTTCAGTGATCTAAAACTCAGTTTAAGCACCCTCCAATCGTGTGACACATTGGTAGATAAAATTAGGCAAGTGAGAACCAATGAAGCAGACAAAATAGCTTTAGGTCAGCTCGCTTCCTCGGTGTATGAAACAGGTGTTGAACTCTGCAAAGCCATGGGTGATGTTGTCATAAAAAAAGACGAATACTATGCCCTGTCATTCTATTTCGCGGAAAAAAGTAAGTCCGCAGTATTACTAGAAGCTATTGCCGATGCCAAAGCCAAATCATTTGCTGGTATGAGTAATGCCGAACTTGAGAAGGAGTTATTTTTAAAGTCGGAGATCGCTTTTCTGGAAAACTCAGCATTACAAGAAGAAGATGACGTTCAAAAAGGAAAGCTCCAATCTCAACTATTGGAGGCCAAAACTAACTACAACCAATTTATTGAAGAGATAGAAGAAAAATACCCGAAATATTTTGCACTAAAGTATAATACATCTTTACCTACTATTGAAGAAGTTCAAAGTAAGCTATCGGAATCACAAACCATGTTAAGCTACTTTTGGACAGAAAACTCCAAAAGAGTCTACATTTTTGAAATAACGGCCGACAAATTTAAACTGCATAATAACCCACAAACGGAAGAGTTTGATAAATACATAAGTGGGTTTAGAAATGGAATTTACTTTCGTGTTAAGCCTACTTATACCTATACTGCCTCAGAATTGTATGATATCGTAATACCAAAAAGGCTAGACAAAAACACTACCAATTTGATTATTGTACCTGCAGGTAGATTAGGCACAATTCCTTTTGAAGCACTTCTTACGGATAAAGTAAAAGATGATATGAGTTTTGCAGAGATGCCGTATTTAATAAATGAATATAGTATTAGCTACTCTTATGCGAGTGCTTTGTTTGTAGCGGAAAAGCCGAAGCATTCTATGATGGAAGAAAAGGCTTTCTTATGTGCACCCGTAAACTTTACCGAATTACCTAATTTACCCGGAAGCAAAAAAGAGCTTGAAGATTTAAATACGATTCTAACAAATAAGGGGTACGGCACTGAGAGCCTGTTAGAAGCAAATGCAAATGAAAGTGAAATTAAAGTGCAGGATTTTAGGCAGTATAAATATGTACACCTGGCAACTCATGGCTTGGTAAATGAATCTAACCCCGCTTTGTCAAGAATCTATTTTAACTCGAGTTTGATAGAAGATGGCAATCTATTTACTGGTGAAATTTATAATCTTCAATTTGATACCGATTTGGTGACTCTCTCGGCTTGTCAAACAGGATTAGGCAAGCTATCAAAGGGTGAAGGGGTAATTGGGCTATCCAGAGCATTGCTGTATGCAGGAGCTAATAATTTAGTGGTATCCTTGTGGAGCGTTTCAGACGACTCTACAGCAGATTTAATGAAGTCATTCTATGAAAACATGAACTCATCAAACTATGGCCTCCCTCTTAAACTGGCCAAAACTGAATTGATTAAAACCAAAAAGTATGCGGAGCCCTATTTTTGGGCACCTTTCATACTTATTGGTAAATAATTACAAAAAGTAATACGCCAATACCTCACCCACATAATAGGCCAGAAAGGCCGCCAAACCACCTAAAAGGAGTGTTTCAATTATTCCTTTAGCCCAATTTGTTTCAGTAACTATACTTTTTAAATAGCCTACAAACATTAACGCTAAGCCTGTTGATATGCAGGATATTAGAAATAAATGATCTGTATTTAGATTAACTGTGGCAGCTAGTAAATAGGAAATCAGAGGAATAATGCCAATAACATTGAATGATAAAAATGTGGCAAAGGCTGTCTTAAAAGGTGTTTTGTCATCTTTGGCCAATTCCAGTTCTTCTTTCATCATCGTATCGACCCATACTTCCTTGTCCTTCGTTATCACCTCAACCACCTTATCCAGTAACTCTCCTTCAAATCCTTTAGCCTCATAGATATCACGTATCTCCTGCACTTCCCTATCTCGCAAATTCTCAATTTCCCAATATTCTACAGCCTTGTGCTTTTCATAATTGTCTCTATCCGCTTTAACCGAAAAATAATTACCTACGGACATACTAAAGCCGTCCGCAATAAGATTTGCGAAACCAAAGATGATTACCCAATAAAGTTCTGCATTAGCCCCTGCTGCACCTGCCACAACTGCAAATGTGGTAATTACTCCATCAATGCCTCCGTATACAAACTCAGAAATATAATCCCTGTTAAAGAACCATAATTTGCCTGTAGAATGAAGAGATGCTTCTGAAAGTTTACTCATCATCTAATTCTGTTAAATCCCACTCCTTAGTTTGATCATAAAAAATATGGCCTTTTTTTATTGTTAATGGCGATTCGAAATTATTCTCGTACAACTTGCCCGTTCCTAAACCCTGATGACCTTTAGCTTTTAATTGATACGTAAACTGGCAAATGGCATTCAGTCCAATGTTAGATTCAAGAGCTGACGTAATCCACCAACCTATTTTCATTGAATCGGCAATTTTAATCCACTCCAACGATGACTGAAATCCACCAAGAAGTGTTGGTTTAATAATTATATACTGAGGCTTTATTTTTTTGAGTAGCTGTTCTTTGTCTTCTTTTTTATGAACACCAATTAATTCTTCATCCAAGGCAATATCAATTGGTGGATTAACACACAGTTCAGCCATTAAATCATGCTGCCCTGCAGCTATAGGTTGTTCAATGGAGTGAATGTTCTGAAAGGCCAATGTTTTCATTTTGTAGAGTGCTTCGTGAGGCTTAAAAGCTCCATTGGCATCTACACGCAACATAATCTGTTGATTGTAATATTTGCGTCTCACGTAATTGAGAATATCCACCTCTTTCTCGAAATCAAGAGAACCAACTTTCACTTTTAAACAATCAAATTCTTCAACAATCTTATCAGAAATTTGAAGTAGCATATTCTCCATATGCCCCATCCAAATAAGTCCGTTTATTGGAATTTGATCTTGAGATGAGAAGAATGCATTATTGAATATCATTCTTTGACCACCGCCCTTCAAATCAAGTAAAGCCACTTCTATGGCAAATCGTAAACTGGGGTAATCGTACCCTGCTATTTGAAAAGCAAAATCATAAATTGCATCAGCATTTGGTGGCAAATCAGCTCCATTGATCTTCTCTGCAAGAAGTGTTATGCTCTCATCTAAATTTTCAAAATCATCTATACTCAATTTCGCCAATGGCCCACATTCTCCTATGCCAACTACAGCAGGATTAGACTCCTCCCAAATTTTAAGTAAATACGTTTTTTTCTCTCTAAGTACACCCCGCGATGTGCCAGCATCAAATTTGAATTTTAAAGTGTGAGGTATGAGTTTCGCTTTTAATGCCATATTAACCGACAAATTGAATTTAAAATTAGAGTTAATCAAATATACGAACCTATATTTGCCGACCATGAAAAATCTACCAGCAAGTATTAATCTACAGGATTACACCTACGATTTACCTGAAGATAGAATAGCTAAAGAACCATTGGCAAACCGATCAGATTCTAAGCTATTGGTATATAAAAATGGTGAAATTTCGCATTCACTATTCAATTCAATTACAGATCAATTACCGCCTAATTCTCATTTGGTTTTCAACGACACCAGAGTAATTCCGGCACGTTTATTTTTCACAAAGGAAACAGGGGCACTAATTGAAATCTTCCTATTGGAGCCAGTAGCACCCACCAATGAAATTGCATCTGCCATGTTGGTTAAAAAACGGGCTACATGGAAGTGTCTGATTGGTAATCAGAAGAAATGGAAAGATGGACAGCAATTAACCAAGACATTAACAGATAAAACGAGCATCACTGCCAACCTGGTTGACCGACAAAACCAGATTGTAGAACTATCCTGGAACAACGATCTGGAGTTTGTTCATGTGGTAACTGCAGCCGGTCAAATCCCACTACCTCCTTATATTAATAGAGAGGTTACTTATGAAGATCAAGAACGCTACCAAACCATTTACTCAAAGTTTGAAGGGGCTGTAGCCGCACCTACAGCAGGCCTCCATTTTGACGAACTTGTAATGAGTAAAATGAAGCAAAAAGGCATTACGAATGATTATGTAACGCTTCATGTTAGTGCCGGCACTTTTCAACCTGTAAAAACTGAAAATGCCTTAGATCACAATATGCACTCAGAACAAATTGTTATTACCAAGGAATTTGTTCAAACATTAATTGAAAAGGAAAACATTATTTCAGTAGGCACAACATCCATGCGTACACTGGAAAGCCTCTATTGGTATGGCGTTAAACTCATGTCAGGTAAAAATGACTTTATGATCGAAAAATTATATCCATATCAACATAACAGTGCTACTCTTCCTACCAGAAAAGAGTGTTTGGAGATTGTTTTAAGCTACATGGAAAGAAACAGTTTAGAAAAAATAACAGGAAACACAGAAATCTTTATTGTGCCGGGTTATCAATTTAAAATGTGTGACGGGTTGATTACCAATTATCACTTACCTGGCTCCACTCTTATACTGTTGGTGGCTGCGTTTATTGGCGATAACTGGCGAGAAGTATATAAAAAAGCGCTAGCCAATGACTACCGCTTTTTAAGTTATGGAGATTCCTCTTTGCTGTTACCTTAAGGCAGGCTTCTACCGGTAGTTCTTAAATCTACCAATTGCACCTCTACTCTTCTGGCCTCCTGCGGGTTTCCTTTACCTTCAGTGGCGCCATAAGCTTTAGCAATTATTCTTCTTCTAACAATTTCTCCTTTTTGATTGATGAAATCTAAAACAGCAATCGCTCTCTCGTTTGATAATTTCTTATTTAGCTCCTCATCGCCTTCAGCAGAAGCATAGCCAGATATTTGCACTCCCAACTCAGGGTTCGACTTCAACTTGGCGATTACATTATTTAGTTCATCAAAATATTCGCTTTTTAGGTCGCTTTGCCCCACATTGAAGTAGCATTTAACAACTTTGTCTAACAAGGCTTGATCGTAACTCTTAGCCACTTCTTTAGGCATATTCTTCTGACGTTCAGCCTCCTCGGTCACATACATTGTCGGCAAAGAGAAAATTTCATTTCCATCAATTACCTTGCGTTCGAATTTGCTTTCGTCACTTTCATCGTAATAATAAACCCTGGTAGCCTCTTCCAGTGCATCATTATTTTTAAAGACAATGTCATCAATTGAGTTGGTCTCATAAATCAAGTCAGTTAGGTAGCTAATAGCCTCTTCATCGTTAGCAGCCATTAAATCCGTCATCAAGTCATAAACATCAATACTGTCATTCTTAATCAGCTTTGACTCATGTGCTCTTCGTATGCTGTTAACGGCATCTTCGTGTGTATCGTAAAAGGCATTTTTCACTTCAACTGATTGTCCAACCACAACATCAAACTGCTTGATGGTTTTTAAATAAATTTCCTGATACAATTCGTAGAAATACGTTTGTCCCGGTATATTGATATTCAATGTATATGGCAGAAACCCATCAGACTCAATAATCATGTCATAGTTTTTGGCCGGAGGTAAAATAATCAGATAATTACCCGTAACAGGATCTGGCTGATACACGAAGTCTAACTTCTTCCCGGATTCAACGTCAACCATATATATATGTGTTGGCAGGGCTTTACCAGTCTCACCGTCCAATATTCTTCCTTTGATCATTGTTAATGGCACATTAGCCTCCTCTTCAGGCATGTCGATAGTATAGATGTCCTGGCCACCAATTCCGCCCTTCCTATTTGAAGAAAAATACCCTTTTCTACCATCTGCAGTAAGGGTGAAATAGTTGTCATCAGAAGTAGTATTAATTGGGTAACCCATATTTTCAGGGTTCGTCCATTCCTCATTAAAAAGTCTGGTAACAAATATATCTCTACCGCCTATTGTGTTATGACCATCAGATGTGAAAAACAATGTCCATTGATCTGGATGGATAAATGGTGCATCTTCATTATATTTTGTATTGACCTTTGGTCCCAAGTTTTTTGGTTCGCCCCAGGCACCCGATTCCAATTTATCAACAACATAAATATCCATACCCCCATAACCTCCTGAACGATTACTAGCGAAGTACATTCTTTTACCATCAGGAGTAATACTTGCCGTACTTTCTAAAAATCTGGAGTTAATTTGATTACCAAGCGTTACGGGTACCGACCAATCTGAACCTGACTTGTCGATAGAATATAGATTCCCTGAACCATTTGGACCTCCAATGAAGATAAGCATTCGCTGACCATCTGCTGAAAGACCTGCGGTACCTACATTATAATCAGATGTAATTTCTATTTTCTTGGGCTCAGACCATACGCCAGAAGTATTGTAGGAAATATAAATTTCTTCAATAAAATCTTCATTAGATCTCGTTTTACCAGTATTAGGTCTTAAGGCTGTGTAAGCCATTACACTTTCATCTGCAGACACAACAGGATTATATTCTGTGTATTGAGAATTTATGACTGCACCGAAATTATTTATTTTAATATCTCGAGGGCTACTAATAAGTAATAAAGCATTGTTGGCTATTTCAAGAGATCGCTCTACACGCCTAATTTCTGCAGTTTGGTTCTTATCCAGCGTGCTTTTGTACTTTTGGTAGTATTCTATTGCTTTTTCTATTTGTTCATCTCTATGATATGCAGTGGCCAATTTTTCATAAGCCATTGGAGGCAGGCGATCCACACCAAGACTAATCGCCTTTTCTAAATAAGGGATAGCCTTTACTTGTTCATTGATATTAATTGATTCACTGTAACAAACCCCTGTATTATAATAAACTAAAGGGTCATCTTTTACACCATCTTCAATGGCTTTGAGATATAATTTTAGTGCCTCATCATAATTTCTGATATTGAAATACTTATCAGCACTGTAGATTATTTTACTCGTATTTTGAGCATTAACCTGGGCTACCAAAAAAATTCCGAGCAATAATGTAATCGCCCTGAAGTAGTCTAACGTTCTCATTGTTTCAATTTTTATAATTATGATTTAACAATCAACCAATTAAATTAATAGTAAAAATTGGTCAAAACTATCATTTTAACCGCTAAATTAAGCATTTCTAAATTATGAATGCTTGAAATTTTAATATCTTAATTGAATTGCTAAGATTTGAGCTATGGAAACATTTAAAGAGGTGATAAAAAGTATTATTGAATTCTTCGAGGAATTCGGGTACTTCTTTACCACAAAACTTTTCTCATTGGGCCAATCTGACATTACACTAGTTACCATTGGTTATCTGCTAGTTTCTGTAATTGGCTTAGTGTATGTTTCTAACAAACTAAGCAAGTTTATCGGTCGCTCTGTTCTTAGGCGCTATTCTGCCAGTGAGTCTACTGTTCATACCATTTCCACCATTATCAAATACGTGATTTTGGTTATTGGCTTGATGGTGATTGTTCAATCCGCTGGAATCGACCTAAGTACTTTAAGCATCTTGGCTGGTGCTTTAGGTGTTGGTATTGGTTTTGGTTTGCAAAACATTACTAACAATTTCATTTCTGGTGTAATCATTTTATTTGAGCAACCCATCAAAGTTGGTGATAGAATTGAAGTTGCCAATATTAAAGGGGATGTTACTAAAATATCTGCCCGAGCAACAACCGTACTTACCAATGATAATATCTCCGTAATTGTACCAAACTCTGAGTTTATTAGTTCAACAGTAATAAATTGGAGCCATAACGACAGAAATGTTAGTTTCAGATTCCCAGTTGGCGTATCCTATAAAGAGGATCCAAAGAAAATAAAACAACTACTGCTAGAAGTAGCAAAAGAAAACCCCGGTGTATTAAACACTCCCGAACCTGATGTACTTTTCGATGAGTTTGGAGACTCCTCGCTAAATTTCTTTTTAAGGGTATGGACAACAGATTATACTAGCCGCCCCAACATACTAAAGAGCCAATTATATTATTCTATCTTTGAAAAGTTTCATGAAAACGGTGTAGAAATACCTTTTCCTCAACAAGACTTACATCTAAAATCAGGTTTTGAAAATCTTAAAAATTAACTAAATTGAAAATATAAGGTGTTTTTAAGGAATATTCTTTTATTAAAAATATTAGAAAATCCTCAAATATTACATAACTTGACCTGATTATTGCAGCTACATGAAAATCAAACAAACCTTACTCAGCGTTCTTAACGTTAATGAGGATGAGTCAACACGAGTTTTCTCATTGCTTGGTATGGGTTTTTTCATAGGTGTCTTTCTTGCCACTTTAGATGTAGGAGCCTCAGCACTTTTTCTTAATAATCTTGAAGAAGGTCAAATTGAAGAACAACTTCCTTTAGCCATACTTTTTGGTGGTATTCTAGGTGTAATATTTACTGCTTTATATAACTTCTTTCAAAATAGGGTAAGCTTCAAAATGCTTGGTTTAGGTTCCCTATTAGCCATCACCATGGTTCTAATGGGTATTGAGTTTGCATTTAGAAATATGTCAGACCCTCTGCCAATCTACTTCTTTGCATTTTCATTCATCGTACCTGCAAACTTTATCGTGCTTCTTGTTTTTTGGGGCTCGTTTGGGCGTATGTTTAATTTAAGACAGGCAAAAAGGATAATCGGGGGTATTGATACAGGACAACTAATAGCTTCTATTTTAGCGCTTTTCTCTATTCCTATTATAGTCAATTACATTGCTGAGCAGGATCTGTTATTTATGAGCTTAATTGCTATTGGTGGCAACTTTCTGATGTTTTTATATATAACAAGGAGTAATTTATTTCAAAAAAGAGAAGGCACACCAACATATAGCATATCGTATAGCAAGTTAATACAAAACCCTTATATCGCTTTAATGGCCCTATTTGTGGTAATTTCCATGGTGGCCATCAACTTCGTTGATTACTCATTTTATAACGTAACCAAGGCCAGGTTTGAACCTAATGAATTAGCCAAGTTTTTAAGTTTGTTCGAGGGAACTGTTGTAATTTTTAGCTTCTTATTCCAAACTTTTGTTACTGATAAAATAATTGCCTTATACGGACTAAAAGTATCTCTCTTAATTAATCCAATACTACTGGCAATTTTCACTTCAATTGCAATACCTATTGGTTACTCATTTGGTTTTTCGAAAGAAGCAGGGGACGCAATCATCTTCTTCTTTATTGCTATATCAATGAGCAAGCTGTTCATTTCATCTTTGAAAGATGCCCTGGATGGCCCCGCTTTCAAATTGTACTTCCTTCCCGTAGATAGTTCCATCCGATTTGATGTACAAACCAAAATAGAGGGTGTAGTTACAGCTTTTGCAGGTTTAATTGCTGGTGCGTTAATCATATTAATTAACAAGGTAGAAGTATTTTCATTGATTAATATCTCTGTATTTACACTTCCTATATTACTTCTATGGTACTTCGTAACGAAGAAAATGCATAATAACTATCGTAGTACGCTGCAATCAACACTTATAAAAAACAAGGAGAAGGCAGATAGTGGTATGGAGCAGCAATATGCAGTGAATACCGTGCTCGAAAATGAAATTGAAAGTAAAGCCGATGATAAAATTATATATGGCTTACGACTAATGGAAAAAATAGAACCTGCAATATTTGAGTCTTCTATAATTAAAATGCTGGATAGTGATTCTCCAAAGGTTAAAAACTATGCAAAAGAGCGCATTAAAAAGCTGGATATTGAATTCGATAAAAATACTGAACTAAGTAAACTAGCGAAAAAAGCAGCACAAGAAAGTGAATCGAGTGACTTAATATCCGTACCTGCAGAGAAGCTAGGTAAATTGAGTAAGTCAATAAAAAGTGACGACCGTATTCTCGCGGCTAAGTTACTTCGTAGATTAATTACACCTCAGAACATCTTTATCCTGCTAGAATTACTGCGTGATATTGATCCCAGAGTTAAAATGGAAGCTATTATCACTGCCAGAAAGGTCAAAAGGCCTGAAACATGGGGTATTCTTGTGGAACTCTTAAACTCTCCTACTTTTAGCAATGCAGCCACATCTGCTTTAGTTGAAGCAGGTGAAGCGGCATTATTTACTCTAGAGTCAGCTTTTCATAAAAGCGGACAGTCCGACCACGGTAAACTTAAAATTGTTCAGATAATTGGACGAATAGGTGGAGATCGTGCAGTAGAACTGCTTTGGAACAAGATAGAACATCCTGATAGAAGAATTGTACATCAAATCCTTAATTCATTCAGATATTTCAATTATCAAGCTTCGGAAAGACAAGTTACGGTACTAACCAATCTGCTTGAAAACGAAATGGGGAAAGTTTTATGGAATTTGGCCGCCCTAACGGAAATACCCAAACAAGAGCAATTCAAGTTTTTAAGAGATGCCATTAAAGAAGAAATAGATACAAATTATGACACATTGTATATGTACATGTCTATTTTGTATGACCCGCAATCTGTGCAGCTTGTTAGGGAAAATATTGAGTCGAATACATCTGAAGGTATAGCTTTCGCCATTGAGCTTTGTGATTTATTCGTTTCTCAAGAGTTAAAGCCGAAATTATTTCCATTAATGGATGACATCCCTATCAGCGAAAAAATTGTGCAGCTACAGGGTTATTTTCCAAGAGAGAATTACAACCTCATACAAGTGTTAAATTACCTTTTAAATAAAAATTATAATCAGGTAAATAGGTGGACTAAGGCCTGTACAATACATTGCCTTGCTTTTGTAGATGAGTTCAGAGCAAGTAGAGGTTTAATAGCACAGCTTTTTAACAACGATAAATTATTGCAGGAAGTAGCTGCATGGGTTATGTATTATAAAGACCCTGAAGCTCTGGATAGGATTACCGAAAGATTAAAGCCAGAAGCTAAGAAATTTTTATATGATACCGTTGAAAAAAACAAACTTCAGGAAGGTTTGAATGACGGTTATTTTATGGCTGTTGAGATGGTCATGTATCTAAAATCGGTGGACTATTTCAAAAATATTAAAGGTCTACTATTATGTGATGTAGTAGATAAAATGGAAAATGTGAACCTGAAAGCTGGTGAGCGATTGATTGTTCCGCAGGTTGAAGAGGAAGAAAGAATTTATGTGGTAGCGGATGGCGAAGTTTTCTTAAAGAAAGATGGTAAGGAAGTTAAAAGATTAAAGAAAGGCCATGTATATGGCAAACTTTTCAATTTGGAAAATAGCTTAGAAATAAATGAAATTGAGGCTTTTGGTAACTCAGTCGTTTTCCATTGCTCTGTATATGATTTTTATAATGTGATGGCTGACCATCATGAACTTGCTCAAGGATTTATTAAAAATATTGCAAAAACAAAAGGCTCGGAAGTAGCAGATTAAAATAGTTTATATGGCTTTTGATATTGACGTACTAATCATTTATGCGAATGATGATAACCAGCAATCTGATTCAGATTTAGGTTGGGTAAATAACTTTAAAAAATTTTTAGAGTTAATGCTGGTTCAGGTTTTAGGTAAAAAACCTAATATCATGTTAAAATCTGAGCATGACAGTATTACTGGTGCAAACTTAAAAAAGGTTGCAACCCTTGTACCTATCCTATCCCCTGCTTTTATTGAATCAGGTGAGTCTCTCGACACATTGGAATCCTTTTTTAAAGCTGTAGGAAAAGCCGAAGTAGATAGAGTATTTAAAGTAACTAAGAAGCCTGTTTCTTTAGAAGAACAACCAGCAAAATTGAAAGGCCTATTAGGCTATGACCTTTTTGACATAGATTCTGAAACCGGAGAAATTGATGATTTTGTCGATTTCTTTAGTCCTGAAGCTGAAAGAAGCTTTTGGATGAAAATGGTGGATTTAGCCTATGATATCCATGAAAGTTTAATTGTTTTAAATGAATTGGACAGAGCTTCAGAGGTGAAACACCTTTTCGAACGAAGATCAATTTATTTGGCTGAAACTGGTTATGACCTATCCATTCAGAGAAATATTATCAAAAGAGAACTTCAAAGACACGGCTATAAAGTAATGCCTGACCACACGTTACCTCAAGAGGTTGAAGAATTGAAGAAGGTAGTAAGCAAAGAATTGGAAGAGTGTTCTCTTTCTATTCATTTAATCGGCAGCTCATATGGCGATATTCCTTCTGGTTCTGATAAATCAGTTGTTGATATTCAGAATCAAATTGCTGCCGAAAGAAGTGCCAGCTTAAAAGACAAAAGCAAGTTTTCAAGACTAATTTGGATTTCAAATCAGCTAAATCACGCTAGTGAAAAGCAACTCGCTTTTATAGAAAATGTAAAACGCGATCTTTCATCATCTGAAGGAACAGAGATACTACAGACAGCATTAGAAGATTTCAAAAATATTATTAGGGAAGAACTAATTGAAGTTGGAATAGATAAGCGAATGGGCAAAGCAGTCTCACCAGAGAAAAATGGCAAGCCTTCAGTTTACGTTTTGCACGATAAAATTGATGAAAAAGAAGTTGAGCCTTTAAAGAAAGAAATAGAAAAAGCTGGATATACTGTTCTAGCACCAAGCTTTAAAGGTGAATTACTTGAACTTAGACAAGATCATATTAATAATTTGAGAAGTTTCGATGCCGCTGTTATTTATCAGGGTAAAGTAAACAATCAGTGGGTAAGAATGAAGCTACTCGACCTATTAAAAGCTCCAGGATTCGGAAGAAGGAAACCTATTAAAGGTAAGGCTATTGTGAGCAGTCGTGAAGACAAACTGGATATTAGCGCATATAAAAATTATAACGTGACCCTTATTGACGGCAATGGAAACAATTCTATTGAAGGACTAAAAGGCTTTTTGGAAGAACTAAACTAGTAAGGCCATGAGTGAAATACTAGAAGACATAACATCATCTTCATCATCGAATGAGAAAAAAGTAGTTGACAACCCTTTCCCTGGGTTGCGTCCATTTAAAATTGAAGAAAGCCATCTTTTCTTTGGTCGGGAAGGGCAAAGTGATGAAGTTCTTTTAAAGCTCTCAAAGCATCGGTTTGTTGGGGTAATCGGTCCATCAGGGAGTGGTAAATCATCATTTATCTATTGTGGCGTGCTTCCTATTCTTTATGGTGGATTCTTAACAGACACAAGCCCTGATTGGGAAGTAGTGGTTACCAGACCAGGTGCAGGCCCCATCGATAATCTTGCAGAATCGATAGTATCAAAGGATCCAGCCTATATTGCTGCTGATGATGAGGAGAAAAAGATCAAGAAAACCATCATAACCACTCTATTAAGAAGTAGTTCTCTTGGCTTAGTAGAAGCTGTATTACAATCAAGGAGGGCAACAGATAAGAATTACCTGATCCTTGTCGATCAGTTTGAAGAACTTTTCAGGTTTAAAGATAGTGATGACTCTACTGCAGTTAATGAAACTTTAGCGTTTGTTAATCTACTTATTGAAGCAATTAATTATTCCGATGTGCCCATTTACGTGGCCATCACCATGCGGTCAGATTTTATCGGAGATTGTGCTCAATTCCCAGATTTAACAAAGAAAATTAACGACAGCCACTATCTGATACCTCAAATGACAAGGGATCAGAAAAGAAGGGCCGTTGAAGGACCTGTCGCTGTGGGCGATGCTCAAATAGCTCAACGGTTAGTACAACAACTACTGAATGACTTGGGTGATAGCACCGATCAGTTGCCAATTCTACAACACGCATTAATGCGTACATGGGGCTATTGGTCAAAATATCGTGATAGAGAAGATGAACCTTTGGATATAAAGCATTATGAGGCGATTGGCACCATGTCTGAAGCCTTGTCAATGCACGCAAATGAGGCCTATGATGAGCTTACCGATGACCAAAAGCTGATATGTGAATCTATATTTAAGGCCATTACTGAAAAAAGAGGTGAGAATTTTGGTATTAGGCGTCCGACTCGCCTTGGTGAAATAGCCGCAATTGCCGATGTATCTGAAGAGGAAGTAATAGAAGTAATCGATAAATTCAGACACCCTAGCAGATCTTTATTGACTCCTGCGTATAGTGTGCCGCTGAATGGTAAATCGATGATAGATATCTCTCATGAAAGTTTGATGAGAATATGGGTGCGGTTGAAAAACTGGGTAGATGATGAAGCGGATGCCGTTCAAATGTATCTACGACTCTCAGAAGCAGCTGCCATGTACCAGGTAGGTAAAGCCGGCCTTTGGAGACCGCCCGATTTACAATTGGCACTGAACTGGCAGGCGAAGCACCGCCCTACCCTTGTTTGGGGTCAGCGTTATCATCCTGCTTTCGAGCGAACGATGATCTTCTTAGAGTATTCTAAGAAAGAATTTGAGACCGAACAACGAATTAAAGAACTTCAGGCTAAGAGAAGGCTGAGAAATGCGCGTATTGTTGCGCTTGTTCTTGCTGCCGCTACAGTAATATCACTTGGTTTCTTAGTATTTGCTTTTTATCAACAAACTATTGCTGAAAAAGAAAAGGCAAAAGCGGTTGCCAACGCAGAACTCGCCAAGAAAAATGAAGCGGAGGCAAATAAGCAAAAAGCAGCTGCCGAAAAGCAAAGAGAAATAGCAATTAAAAGTGAGGCAGCTGCTAAAGAGGCTGAAGCCATTGCACTTGAACAACGAGATATTGCAAACAATGCATTAAAAGAGGCTGAAACTCAGCGTTTAAGAGCAGAGGAAGGTGAGGAAGCAGCTAAACAAAGTGCAGAAAGAGCTCGCCAAGCACAATTAGCAGCAGAAGAAAGTGAGAAAGTGGCTAAAGAACAAAGGGCTGCCGCCCAAGCTGCCAAAGAAGCAGCCGATAAATTACGAATGCTCGCTATAGGTAAATCAATGGCCATTAAGTCTACACAATTACGTAGTGAACAGTCTACTCTAAAGGGTCTATTAGCACAACAGGCCTATATTTTTAACTCAGAAAATGGAGGTGACCAATATGATAATGATATCTTCAACGGCTTATATTATGCCATAAAGGAACTTGGCGATCCTTTGGTTGAAAGTTTAGGCGGACATGAAAAAGGAATTCGTGCTGTAGCTTCGTCCACAACTGGTAACAATATTTTTTCTGCTGATACACAAGGAAAAATTTTGAAGTGGTCCTTGAAAGGAGAGCATAGAGTGGCAGATACAATTATAAATTCAAGACCATATCACCTCATTAGATCAATAGATGTTTCTTCAGATAATTCAAGGCTTGTTGCAGGTGGTGAATTCCCTAATGTTGCGGGTAAAACTTATGTTGAGGTTTTTGATGTAAATAACAATCAAAAACGCACCATTAGTGGCTTCGAAAAAGAAGTTTGGAATATTATAATCACCCCTGACGATAAAGGATTCTTTGCGCTTGACAATGATGGTAAGTCGATTAAGAGGTCAGATTTTAATAGTGTTTCTGAAGTGGCAGCCACAACGGTTAGGTTAAATGATATAGCACTTTCGCATGATGGTAAGTACATTGTAGGTGCCGGTAACAACGGCAAAATATACTTATATGACGGAAACAAGAATTATGCTGAATCAGTCATTCACGATAATGGAACAAAAGTCTTGAATATTGCCATTAGCAATGATAATGTTATTGGATTGGGTGATGAGCGCGGATTGATTAAAGTATTTAAACTATTCGGCTCTACCTCTCCTACCCGCTTGGTAGGCCATAGTTCACCTATCGAAGACTTGAAGTTTAGTTCCGATGGAAGATTTTTGGCTTCAGCATCCAGAGATAAAACTGTAAGACTTTGGAATAGAAGTAATTACACTGCACAACCAATAAAATTAGACGATCACCCAGACTGGGTATTTACAGTGGCATTTAGTCCGGATAATTCTCAAGTCTTGGCAGGCACTAAAGAAGAAGTAGTTCGTGCATGGCCAACAGATATTGAAGTAATGGCCGATAAAATTTGCAAGAAAATAGATTCAAATATGTCTCAAGACGAATGGGATACCTACGTTGCTGATGACATAGAATATGAAAAAACATGTAACCAATATGCAAAAGGTAATTAGGCTTTATTCCCTATTGCTAGTAAGTACGGTATTATTTTGCGCCTTAGAAACTAAGGCGCAAACTGCTTGTACGCAAACGCTAAGACAAGCACGTACTGTTTTTGACGAAGGAAGAATTCATGAACTTGAACAACTGCTTTCTGATTGTATTGATAATGGATTCACGGATGATGAACGAACAGAGGCATACAGGCTTCTAATTCTTGCTCATATTTATCTTGATGAAACTGAAAAGGCAGATGATGCTATGTTGGAATTACTTCGTGATAATCATGGCTTTGAGATAAACCAGCAAGCAGACCCGGCAGAATTAATCAATCTATATAACACATTCAGGCACGATCCCATCTTCTTCTGGGGTTTCAGAGGTGGTTTTAATACTTCATTTGTCAATGTAATTGAAGCACATGGAGTACATAACCTTAATAATTCCAATGCAACCTATTCTAATCAACTAGGATTTGTTGTGGGTTTACTCATAGAAAAACGATTCGGAAAAAGAATAACGTTACGATCTGACCTTCAATACATCATTAACACTTTTGACCATTCCTATTCCATGTTTAGCAGGACTGACACCGGGGTAGACATAGTTAACTCAACTGTTTCAGAAACTCAAAATTCTGCGGGAATGTCATTAATGGGGCAATTCCGCTTATTTCCTGAAAAAGAAGCGATCAAAAAGAACAAATTTGAAAAGCTCAATCCTTATGTAGGCTTAGGAGTAACAGGGCGTTACATTTTAAGTAGTGCCCTTACTTTTGATGTAAGCAATAGCGCTGGTGCCTCACCAGATGGTGCCAGTGAAGATTTAATAGATGCAGAAATACGTAAGTCTTTCAACCCTACAGCTGATGTAGAATTCGGTATTAAGAAAGCCATTGGCCTTACATACCTCACAGCCGGTGTAAGATACAGTTATGGTTTCTTGGATATAACAGACAGGCATTACGATAATGGGCGGCTCACAACATTTTTTGGTTGGGGCGCCAATGACATAAATACTCATTCCCTTACCGCATTTATTGGTGTACTTATTCCGCAATATGTTCCTAAAAAGTTGACTAAATGAAAAATAGTTTAAAGCTGGCTTACACCTTATTTGTTACCTCCTCACTCCTGTTCACGGCTTGTAATGATGAAATGGATGCAGGACCAGGTGAATCAGAGACTTATATTAAACTTTACGGTAGTCAAAATAATGAAGTGCCAAATGATATGCTGTTAAACGCAGATGGCAGTATCATTATACTGGCTACTCAGGAGATTGTGCTAGATGAGACTTCCTTTAAAATTAAGGTATTGGCGTTAGATCAACTTGGTAATTTAATCTGGGAAAATAGCTATCCACAAAATGAAAGTACTGAATCTGTACTAAGCTATAAAGGTGGTTCTATCATTGCCAATGCTAATGGCAATGGTTACTTAATAATTGGTGAAAGTATAAATGCTGACAACCAAAACAGTGTACTCATCTTGGAAATAGATCAAACCGGTACGCAGGTAAATTCCACTGAATTTATGATTGATAACGGAAATACTCCGATTGCAGGAGTAGGTCTGGCACTAAACTCTCAAGGTGAAATCAAGGCTACTGGCCTAATTAGTTCTCCAAATAACAATTTATGGGTAGGCACATTTAGCAGCAACTTGGAGTTACTGCCGGAATGCTCTTTCCGCTATGCTTCTGCAGTATCTGATCCACAATTACTGAAATCAACTTTTACAAACTCAAACGATGAAGTTGTGTTTGGTTTAACTGGTTTTCAAACCACATCGAGCCGTCAGAATGGTAAACTGGTAAAGGTACCATCATGTCAACCAATTCCATTGTCTAGTCCATTTATTGTGAATGAATCAAATTCAATATCATACGCTACAAGTTTCATCACTAAAACATCCAGTGGATTTGCAATGGTGGGTACAAGAAACCCCGATGACGGTGGCGACATCTTTATTTCATTAGTTAATAGTGACGGTGTGCCCTTTACAAACGAACCAATTGTTTTTAATGAATTACCAGGAGGTCTGGTTTTAGTTGGTGATGAAGAGGGATTTTCCATAGAACAAACCAATGATGGTGGTTATCTTATTGGTGGATCATCGGAATCAAATTCCGATGGCGGTAGCGATATCATTTTGATAAAAACTAATCCTCAAGGAGTAGTACAGTGGCATCAATTTTACGGTGATCAGAATGATGAGGAGGCCAATATTTTAATGCAGTCTCCCGATGGCGGATACTTGATACTTGGCAATACAGAATTTGGAGGTATTAATACACTTATATTAATAAAAACTGACAGGGATGGCAACGTGATATAACTATCATCCACACATAAACGCTCTATAGGACAAAGAAAATTATCTTAATCAGAAATGAAAGGCTTTAATCAACTAATAATCAAACCTACAATACTTGTATTCATAGTATTATTCGCCCAGTCATTATCATTTGGGCAATTAGTCCAAATAGGTGGTTCTGAGAGTTTTGAAACAGCTGGTGGAGATATTGGCTATGTAACTGCAAACGAGTTTGATGATGTAGATGCAGAAGATGAGCATTTTCTATTAAGGTTACAAGATGGGAATTCAAAGCTGTACGCCAATATGGCTGGTGAAAATGGTACATGGTATTATGTATTTGGTAAGCAAGATGTTCCTGCAAACCCGAACGATCCGATAGGTATTATTGAACTTGATCCAATTGATATCTCGGACTATGGAGACATTGAAGTGAGAATGTTACTTGGTTCAACTCAGCCGGACCAATATGAAGATGGTGATAATTTAGAGATTTATGCCAATATTGACGGTGGTGGAGATGTATTAATTGGAAATTTTGAGCAAAATGGTGGAAATAGTCGATTAAGACAAGATACTGACCTTAACGGTAATGACGATGGCGGTGCTCCTGAGTTAACTGCAACATTTCAGTCTTTTACATTTCCTGTATCAGGCACGGGTAGCTCTTTGGTAATCAAAATTCAAGGAACTAATAATTCCGGTACAGGTAGAGAACAAACAACAGTAGATAATATTCGTGTTTTTGGGCAGCAAGTTTTATCTGCCGGAGCTTTAGCTACCCCTGCCAGTATATCTTCAATGGAAACAGCTTACAGTTCACCTAGTGCACCTCAAGTTGCCTCTCAGATTATTTTTGACTTTAACATTACAGTTGCATCAGGCGAAACAAGAGTACAGTTTGATGCCATTGATTTTCACCTTGCAGATATTGGTATAAATTGGGCTAATGTAATAGCTGATGCTCAATTGTATAGTGAACGTATTAGTGATAATGCACAGCAATTTACCATTACAAGCACTGGATTTAGTGGCACTAATAACTCAGTGTTAGAATTTACCGGAATTAATGATGGCAACAACCAAATTGGTGATGTCAACCAAGGTGAAGCAAAATTGTATCAACTAAGATTGAGACTATCATCAAGCATTCCTTTGCCCGAAAGAGAAGCAATTGACGGTGCGAATATCAATATTTCACTATCCAGCGCTGATTTTAATGTAACAAGTGGAACTATGTATGGCAGTAATACAGTAACCAGTGGCAATGTACCAATTGTTGTTACTGCCACGCGATATGCCGTAACAGCTCAACCTACTGTAGTTGCTCTGAATACAAATTTTGGTCTCACCGTTCAAGCTCAGGATCCAAACGGCAACCTGGATGTTGACAATACCAGTGCAGTAACCCTGGCACGTGGAACAGGAACTGGTTCATTATCTTCAGTGATTGATGCCGATTTAACAAGCAACTTATCTTCAGGTGAGTTCTCATGGACTGATCTACGATTTGATACCAATGAAATTTTTGATATTGATGCTACAGGGTCATTAACTACAGGAACTTCCGCTTCTATTGATGTATCTCCTTCTATTGCCTCTATTGTAGCTCCGGCTAATGACACCTATGCATTGGGTGAAAACGTTGACTTTACAGTTAATTTTGACGAACCAGTTACCATCACAGGTACACCCAGAATAGCCGTTACACTCGCCAACGGAGGGCCAGAATTTGCTACTTTTCAATCCGGCACATCACCTGGTACAGCCCATGTGTTCAGATATACTGTAGACAATAATGACCTTGATTCAGATGGTCTTGCACTAGTTTCACCTTTGCAATTAAATTCAGGAACAATCAATGATGCAGGTGGTAATCCGACTACATTAACATTTACGCCACCAAATACTACCGGTGTATTGGTTGATGGCGTTGCTCCCACAGTTTCTATCGGCACACCTAGTTTAACTGATGCCAATAACAGCTCTACAGTAGACTTTTCTATTAACTATTCAGGGGCTGATAATGTCAACCTGCAGGTTTCAGATGTCAACCTGATTGATGGTGGTTCAGGAACTTCTGCAAGTATTGCCATCTTGAACGGCACTACTTCCAACCCAACTGTTCGGTTAACTTCAATTACCGGTAACGGCACCCTGACCATTTCTATTGACCCGGCTACTTCCTCTGATAATGCCGGAAATACAGATGCCGGAGATGGTCCTGCCACTACGTTTAACGTAGACAATGACCCTCCAACCGTTTCTATTGGAGCACCTAGTTTAACTGATGCCAATAACAGTTCTATGGTTGACTTTTCTATTACCTATACAGGGGCTGATAACGTCAACCTTCAGGCTTCAGATGTCAACCTGATTGATGGTGGTTCAGGAACTTCTGCAAGCATCGCCATCCTGAATGGTACTACTTCCAACCCAACTGTTCGGTTAACTTCAATTACCGGTAACGGAACCCTGACCATTTCTATTGACCCGGCTACTTCTTCGGACAATGCCGGAAATACCGATGCCGGTGACGGGCCAGCTACTACATTTAATGTAGACAATGACCCTCCTACTGTTTCTATTGGAGCACCTAGTTTAACTGATGCCAACAACAGTTCTACGGTTGACTTTTCTATTACCTATACAGGGGCTGATAACGTCAACCTTCAGGCTTCAGATGTCAACCTGATTGATGGTGGTTCAGGAACTTCTGCAAGTATTGCCATCTTGAATGGGACTACTTCTAATCCTACCGTTAGGTTAACGTCAATAACTGGAAACGGAACCCTGACCATTTCTATTGACCCGGCTACTTCCTCTGATAATGCCGGAAATACAGATGCCGGAAATGGTCCTGCCACTACGTTTAACGTAGACAATGACCCTCCAACCGTTTCTATTGGAGCACCTAGTTTAACTGATGCCAACAACAGTTCTACGGTTGACTTTTCTATTACCTATACAGGGGCTGATAACGTCAACCTTCAGGCTTCAGATGTCAACCTGATTGATGGTGGTTCAGGAACCTCTGCAAGTATTGCCATCTTGAACGGCACTACTTCTAATCCTACCGTTAGGTTAACGTCAATAACTGGAAACGGAACCCTGACCATTTCTATTGACCCGGCTACTTCTTCTGATAATATTGGAAATACCGATGTTGGTGATGGGCCTGGTTTAACTTTTAACGTTGATAATACAGGTCCGACCTCAACAGCTACTTACACATTTAATATTGTTAATAATGGAGACCTTCAAAATGTAATGATCACCTTTAGTGAAGCAGTAACTGGAACACCTACAATTTCCCTTGTTGGCACTTCCTCCGGTTCTATTTTTTCAAATCAAGTTATGTCTGGTGCAGGTGATACATGGTCGTTTAACGCTGGCTCAGTCTGGACAGGCGATGAGACTATTACAATCACTTTAGGAACTGCTACAGATGCGTTAGGGAATCCTGTCAATACTAATCCTTCCAGCAATACTTTTGCTGTGGATAATACTGGAGCAAGAATATCTTCCATCATGCGAGCAGATTCAAACCCACATAACGCAGGTATAAATTCAGGTTCTGTAGATTTTGATGTTGTTTTTAACGAAACAGTTACGGGAGTAGATATCACTGATTTTTCATTCAACTCCTCGGGGCTCATTGGTGCTCCTTCAATTAGTGGTGTTAGTGGTTCTGGTCAGAATTACACTGCCACTGTTAGTGGTTTCGACCTAAATGATTCTTTTGCATCAGGTACATTAAATCTGGATTTAAATTCAACAGGCACCATATTAGATGCTACAGGTAATGATAATACTATAGCTACAGTAATTGGAGTTGATGAAACTTACACAATAATTAACCCAGAGCCTGCAGAAGATATTAATCAAGTATCTTTTATTTCAACCGGACAAACTAGTAATACGATAACGTTAAGTTGGACCAACTCAGCAACTGCACAGATTGCCTATCAACACTTGTTATTGGTAAAGGAAAGTGGTTCTTTTCCCAACCCTGCGGACGGCAACTTCATTGTCAATGATCTTGATTTAACGACAGGTACAACAGGGCAATTGGCAATTAACGTTCCACATGGACAAAATTCCTACATTGTTACAGGTTTAAATTCAGGTACCTCCTATGACTTTGAAATTTATCCTTACACAAACAGCGGCACTAATGTAAATTACCGTTCAAATACACCAGCAACTTTAACACAGTCTACGCCTGTAGCCTCGTTCTCACGTCTTGTAAATGTTACTTCAGCCGTAAGCCTATCATCTCTTACAGACACTCAAGGAGAAGCCATAGCAGCATCACCTTCCTTTAGATTTAACATTCATGATGACGGAGGTATAACTGACGATAATATAGCGGATAATGCTAAAACTGAATTTACACAAATAATATTTACTCAAGGGGCAGGAAACGCTATAGCAGATTGGACAACAGTAATTGCCGGTGCAAGATTAGAGGGCGATGAAGGGAATGATTTAAATAGTGAGGATGATGGCGGACAGGTTACTATTCAAAGTGATCGAATAATCTTCAGTGGCATTACCCATGGCAATGATAATCTTGGTGAAGTCGATGATGATGAAGAAAAAACGTATACACTTCGTATATGGCTTAGCTCCAATTTGCCTGACGGTATTGACAATCAAGATATCGTTTTTGAATTAGATGCTGCAAGTATTACTCCTGTAGTTGGTTCAAGCGGCTTTGACCCTGCATTTGACAATGTTAATTCATTTGACGGTAGAAATGCTATAGACATAGATGCAACACAATTGATTTGGAATGTACCTCCATCTGCAAATATTGGTGTAGGTGCAAGTTTTGCAAGTGCCTTAGAACTTTGGGCTACTGATGAAAACAATAACAGGGATTTAAACTTTGTAAACTCATTAGCCTCACTATCAAATTCTGGGGGAATTGGAATGGCCAATACACCTGTTGGAAGCCTGTTCACACTAGGCTCGTTAACTTTTCCATCCAACTTTAATTTCACTGGAGCAGGTGACGGTACGTTAACACCAACTGCAACAGGCCCTCTCACTTTAGTTAGTCCAACCTCAAATCCTATAACAGTGAGTTATTCCAATAATACAACCATAACGGCAGGCCCATATGTTTCAACTGTAAACCTTACTCCAGAACCAGGCTTCGAGCCATATATTAAAATAGCTGAGTTCCGTATTACTGACGATGATACTGGAACAACAATTAATGATGTAGTACCAACAGTATTGAGCAGTGCTGTGTTTACATTGGGCACGGGTACTAATCGAATTGAAACGAATTGGGACGAAATTATTCAAGAGGCTGTTTTGTTTGACGGAGGATCAGCGCAGATTATTACGCCACCTGCTATTGGTTCAAACACGCTTACCTTTGCTTCTATTCCAGCAGGATTGAATACTATACCAGATAGTAATTTTAAAATTTATCAATTATTTATTTTGTTAGCCCCAAATGCTGGGCCTAACGTAGCTGACATTATTGATAATAGAAACTTTGTATTCAACCTAAGCAGTGCAAATGTTAGTACAACTGCTGCAAGTAGTACTATAGCCGCTGCTCAATCAGTAGATACAAACAACTTGCATAACTACTTCGATATCACTGCGGATAATTTACAATTTGTAGACCAACCTTCGACAACATTTATTAATGAAACAATGTCTCCGAGTGTTTCTGTTGAAGCAAATGGTTTTATGGGAATTCGAGATTTAGACTATGCCGGAACAGCCCATCTTACTAGTACAGGTTCATTAGTATCAAGCCCCATTGCTGTTTCATTGACTTCCGGATTAGGTACATCACCAGCCATTGTGCACAACGCATTAGGAAACAGTTTAACACTCAGTGCAGTTGATGTTGGGGCTTTATTAACCAGTACGCCTGCCAGCACAGCCTTCAATATCATTCCTGGTAACGAAGAATCTGACGTTATTGCATCTTCATTCAGTTACGAAGAAAATATTATGTATGAATTATATACAGGAGCATTAAATAATTCATTTCCTAAGTTATTTGAAATTGATATAAATGATGGAACCAGTGGAGGCTCACCAACAGACACAGATGCACTCCCCACCAATGTTACTTCCATATCATTTGCTGTTAACAATTTTCAGCCACTGAATCAAATTGCCATATTTGACAATGGAAATAACCAAATAGGCTCTGCGGTACCAGCCGCGGGTTTGGTTACATTCAATTTTGCACCTGCTCTTGTTGTGCCAGATGATGGTAGTGTCAAACTACATTTAAGAGCATCTTACAATACAAGTGTAGTTGATAATACCCAGTTTTCTTTTACTGTTAGTTCGGTAGTTGCTAATGATCAAGGTTCTAGTTTTGAGTCCATAAATGGAGCACGCACTTCTGAAAGTGCAGCTACGTCTTCAATATCTGGTGATGACAATAGAATTGAAGTTACCAGGACACAACTAGTTTTTGATATCATAACAGCTGCTAGTTTAAATACTCCGTTTAACACGACAATTCGAGCTTTGGATAACAATAATAATTTGGATTTAGACTTCAATGAAACAGTAACCGATTTTTCAAACTCAGCGGGTCTAACAACAAATCCAGCCTCTATAACTGGCAATTTTAATCTAGGTATATTATCGCCAATTTTTGAATTTACTCAAGCTGCAGATGGAATAACATTAGAAGTTGAAACTGCAACATTTGACGGTACTCCCTTGGTCGCTGGTCTATCAAATTCATTTAATGTTAGCTCTTCGGATGAATCAAATATTATACTTGCGGCCACTCCTCCAGCTACTTTCCAGTATGTTAATTTCACTGATGCAGATATTACTGGGGCTGGTAACGCATATGAGTTAGCCAGATTTAGCATTAATGATGGTGGTATTGATTTGACAGATGACGATGGAGCTTCTACTACTCTTGACGAAATAACATTTTTTCTTACTAATGAAGATAATATCAGAAGCATAGCCATATACGATGGCATAACGGAGATTGATGAAATGGCAGGTGGTCCAGCCGTAATTAACTTTACTGGCTTAGGTTTAGAGGCAACTGATAATACAGCAAAAGAATTCATTGTTTATGTAACGTTTAATGAAGCAAATGTTACCGATGGAGAGCTACAACAAATTACAATTACAGATGTGGTGGAATTAGGTGGTTCTCTTTTCGAATTTGATCAAGGAGGTTTAGTTAACGGAACCGGTGCTGGTACTCCAGCCGGAACAAATGTCATTGATGTTGTGGCTACAGAGTATAACTTTGTCAATAGCCCTACCCCAAATACAGTAGAAGGTGTTGGAGTAGCTTTACTATCAACACCTAGTTTAGAAGCAGTTGATATCAATGGTATTATTGATACCAATTACAACGGGGCATTTAGCATTAATACTGGTGGTGCACTGATTAATTTTAATTCAGGAAACTTTACTAATGGCTTAGTTACACTTACCGGACTGCAGTATAACACCGTAGGTGATGGTACATTAACTTTAGTTGAAAATCCCTTAAATACTGTTACAAATGGTCAAGGATTCAATGTGTCATCTTCAGTAGAAGTGGTCACTACAGCATTCTCTCAAATTGATATTTCAGCTTATCCTCCACAAGACGAAACCGTACTTCCTTCCGGGATTACCAATAGGGTGTTAGTTGGTTTTAATCTAGATGCTCAATCAAATGATCCTGCATTTGAAGTTCATTTTACAAATGTAGAAATTGATTTCTCACAAGAGCACCTTGATATTTACGAGAATTTTAGAATCTACAAAATAGTTGGAGCAAGTACACAAATAAATGTTGGTTTTACACTTGTTCCTGGCTCATCGGTAGATTTAGGATTATCAACCAATTCAACAATCTTAATCAATGGGTTTGACGAAATCCTTGACTTAAATACTGATAATAGATACCTAATAGTAGCTGATGTATCAGTAGCAGCAGGTCCTAGCAGTGGTTCTATTTCTGCCTCTGTGACACCAAATACATCTTACTTAAATTCTGATAACGGTAACATGTTAGGAGCTACAGCGTTAGGCAATACATTTAGTTTTGTAGATAGTCGAGACCCTGAGATTTCTGCTACTTTCCCAGTAAATAAGAGTATTACGGCTCCTGAAGGAAATGCGAATTATTTCACTATAACATTTGATGAGGACGTATTCTCAAACAATCCGACTTTCCGCTTGTTTGATTTTGCAACCAATAATCTGGTTTCAGAACATTTTACTTTTGAACCAGCTGGCGGGATTGAACCTGATAAAACATACAATGTACAGTTTTATCAAACAGACTTGTTAATCGCACCCGTAGTATTAACAGGAGGTTTCCGTTACTATATTACTTTACAACAAAACGGATTTATTGATCAGGCAGGAAATACAAATAAAACTGCCAACACAGGTGCAACAGACCCAGAGAATGATATCACTAACAAAGGTTTTTGGAACTTTACTACAATAGATGATATTCCTCCACAATTTAAATTTGATGTAGATAATAGTGAACTCTTACAAAATACTTATGATTTAGGGTTCGATTTAAAAGTAAAATTAAATGAACCAGCAACTATCTTTGTTAGAGTGCTTCCAGCAGGTTCAACTGATGGTGATGTTGCAGATTTGTTTACTAATCCTGATGCCACTGTTTCAGCGCCTTCTGAGGATAGTTTTTACTTTGTTCCACTCAGAGGGCTATCCTCTGGCACAACTTACGATATTTATGTTGGTGCAGAGGACGTTGGAGGTAACCCCAATACGTTTCCAACTAATATAGATTTACAAAGTATACAGCGAATAACTGTACCTACAAATTCTGATAGTGGTTCCGACCCTGTAATTCTCGATGAAATTGACGTTGAATTATGTGTTGGAGAATTTCAATTGATAAATGCTCCAATATCAATTATCGAATCGGCTGATGATATATTTGAAACAACCAACAACATTATTGATATAATTTTGCCAAATGGCTATCAATTTAATACTGCTGCCGGACAGGCAACGGCCTTACCTTTCGAAGGATCTGGAGATTTATCAGATATCAATTTAAATTATATAAACAATTCTACCTTAAGGCTATCTTTTATTGCTGATAACCAAAATGATAGGGATGAAGTAAGAATTACCAATCTAGAAATTAAGGCTGATGTGACAGCTTCAAGCGGTGTTATTTCTGTTAATTCAAACATCACAGGTTTGTTCGATTTACCAGCAATTAATTTAAATTTAACACCACCTTCAGTTGCTACATTTAGCCTCAATCCACCTAGTACAGTTATTAATACCAGTATACCAGATCAAGAAATTCAACTTACTCAAGATATTCCGGTAGATGAATTTGTTGGAGCTACTTATGAATTTAGTGGCCCAGGTGTTGTAGATGATATACTTTATGTTGACTTAGCAGGACTAGGCTTCAAAACAATAACGCTAACACAAACGAGTCAATTTGGGTGTCAATCAGTTGGAAGCACAGAAATCAATATCGTAAACAATCAGTTTACAGGCTTAGACTTTAACTATTGTTCTAACCAGCCAGTGGTTCCCATAACAATTGACGGGGAAGGCAGTTTGCTTGGTTATCGACTTACCGACCTTTCGGTTAGTCTTGATGGAATACCAGTTGAAAGGCAAGCTGATTTGAATAGTTTTGTTACAGATGGTTCAACCTATTCATTTATCCCCGAAATGGCGATCCCTGACGATAATAACGAAGAATTTGTTGAGTTGCTTTTTGAAGGAGAATATACAAATAATCAAGATAATAACGATGTAATTTCATTGTCACAAACTGTTAGAGTTTATCCTATTCCAACTATATCATTAACTAGTAGTACATTTCCTGATGATGTAGACGGCACAATTGAAGTATGCGAAGACTTTGGAAATATTATTTTTGTTGGCCAGCCAGAAGAAAGCAATCAGGCGAATGGTGAATATGAATTATTTAATAATAATACATTGCAAGATGGAACCAGTGAGATTATTCTTAATTCAGATGGAAGCATAACCATTAATTCACAAGCTGTGGCAAATAATGCAAATCTAGGCCCAGGTTTGTATACGCTTAGATATTCCTATCAAAACAACATTTCAACTTGTAATGGCATAGCGGAAATACTACTTTTCATCTACGACAAGCCAACTGTAGATTTCACTTTTAATAACAGTTGTGAAGATCAAGAAACCAATTTTGTTTCAAGCGTAAGTAGCTCATTCAGTGATCTAACAGGCGCATTATACGAATGGGACTTTGATGATCTATCTGCTGTCAGTAATGAAGAAAACCCTACACACATTTTTGATTCGGATGGTAATAATGATGTATCCCTTACAGTTACTACCGACAAAGGGTGCTTTAATGAAGCTGTAGTTTCTGTTGCAGTAGGTGCAATCCCTCAAACATCATTTAACTTTACTGGAGTTAATATTTCAGATGAATTTGTATTCACCAGTACCACACCAGACCCTAGTGCATCACCTACGGATAATATTAATGAGTACTTATGGGATTTTGGTGATGGAAATTCATCGATCGTAACCAACCCGACTAATACAGAAGCAAGACATACTTATAATGCCACTCTTTTAGATACTGTCAGACTAACCGTTACTTCAACCTTAGGTTGTTCTGAAACATTGGCTAAGCCATTGGCTGTTCTTGATAAGTTTGATCCTATTACTGCACCAAGTAATGGTTTTGAAACAGATGCCGAAGGTTGGGTTACTCTTACTTCTGTAGGTAATTCATGGACATTATCTTCAAACAATGCTGATATTCAGCAAGACGGTAATAACCTGTGGGTAACCAATCCTAACCAGCCGTATTTAGAAAATGAAACATCATACGTCTACAGCCCTACATATGATTTCTCCTCCATTGACAGGCCTTTGGTTTCTTTTGATGCTTTCTGGGACCTGGTAAATGGTGGTGTTTTACTTCAATATTCAACTGACAATTTAAATATAGCAGACCCACAAAAGAACTGGGAAATATTAGGAGAAGGAGAGTTAAATTCTGGTGAAGATTGGTATAACAGAACGGAACTATCATTACCTACGGTAAATACTGGAATTGCTTGGTCGGATAGTGTTGGATTACAAGAGCCACGTCATGTGTTAGATTTTATTACAGCAGCTAATAGAAATAATGTAAACTTTAGATTCGCCTTTCTATCACAAGACTCGGATCCATCAAGACCTGGTTTCGCATTTGACAACTTTGTAATTGGCGAGAGAACACGTACAGTACTTCTAGAGAATTTTACAAACTCCTCGGAAACAACCATTACACTTAATCAAAGTAATTTCTTAAAAGGCTTTGATATTGAAGATGAAGTGGGAACAATCCTTGTAAAAGTAAATTATCATACCGACTTCCCTGGTGATGATCCAATTAATGAAGCAAACAAGGTAGATCCAAGTGCAAGGGCGTTGTTTTATGATGTAACACAAACACCTAAAGCGATCATTGATGGTACCATTACTGATCCGGAAGGTAGACCATTCTCACAATGGGGTGAAGATAGTTTCAATTTACGTTCACTCATATTGGCTGAGTTTGAGATTGGCTTAAATGTGACAGCCGCTAACGGAGAGTTACTTATTGAAGCCACTCCTATTCCGCAAACTAATGGTGTACTTAACGAAGACCTGATTTTGATGGCTATGGTACTTGAGAAAGAAGTTACATTAAATGAATTAGGTGTAAGCAGCGTGCCAAGTGGAGAAAATGATTTTGAATTCGTCCTCAGAAAGTTGCTACCAAATGCAGCCGGTAGAGTATTAAATACAGAAGGAGCCACTAGTGGTACACCTATGGCAACGCAAACATTTAGCTGGTCACCAATCAATGTAATTGATCCTACTGACTTGGCCGTTGTGGTAATCGTGCAAAACGAAAATACCAAAGAAGTTTACCAGTCAGAGATTTGGTTAGACGTTCCTGATCCGGGAGCTATTACAGGACTTAAAGATGGCATTAGTTCAACTAATTTTACCCTCTACCCTAACCCTGCAAATACTCAATTGAATTTACTGGTAAGTAGTGACTTGGTAGGCAAAACGCTTAGAGTATATGACAATTTTGGAAAATTGATATTAGATAGAGAAATAAGTGCAACAGAGATAAGTCTAGATACGCGTGATTATGCATCAGGTATGTATCATATCCAAATCATAAACGATACACAAATTTTCAGAGAAAGAGTTATCATTAGTCATAATGATAGATAAGTTTTAGTAGGATGATCAGTAAGGATGATTCATGAATCATCCTTACTGATGCTGAAACTGTTCATGAAGTGTTTCATAGCATCATTTTCTTTTATAGGATACTTGTTATGCAATAAATCCGCTTCCCACTTCAAGGGATTGTCTTCAATGTATCGAATGATATTATCTAGCTCACGGTCATTTCTCACCACTCTCTCAAAATAATTCGGCTGCCATTTAAATGGCCGTGTTCCTTCTTGTTGTTCAAAATAATCATTTATTGTTTTAGAAGAAGTCATTTTAAACTTTCCTATAAGCTTAGATAGCTTCATTCTTCTGCGCTGCTTAATATCTAAATGATCAATAGGCTGATCATTTTCTTGGTTGGTGATTTCAATTACCCCATGAAAATGGTTGGGCATAAGTACATGTGATAAACTTTGGCAATTGGCATCAAAAATCTCTTGCCACGTATTTTCAACAATATCTCTCAAAGCTTCTTCCTGAGTAGTTGATCGATGAGGTAATCCAAAATGTTCCTCTCTAAATTTTGTGACTATTGTGATAAAATACTGTCCAGGCCAGGAGTAATCGTAGAAAGGAAGCCTTATAGATTTTCTCTGTTTCATAAACACACTTTATCGTTAGGATGATTCATGAATCATCCTAACCTCTGTAAACAACAAAGCCCGAGTATTTCTACTCAGGCTTCTTGTTATGTCGGGGCGGCAGGATTCGAACCTGCGACCCCCTGGTCCCAAACCAGGTACGCTAACCGGACTGCGCTACGCCCCGAACTTTATGTGGTGATCCCGCAGGGACTCGAACCCCGAACCTACTGCTTAGAAGGCAGTTGCTCTATCCAGTTGAGCTACGGAACCGAAAAGTCTTCTGCGGAGAGAGGGGGATTCGAACCCCCGGTACCCGATAAAAGGTACGACAGTTTAGCAAACTGTTGGTTTCAGCCACTCACCCACCTCTCCGAAACGGATAATCAGAATCTTTTTTCTGACCGTCTCAAAATTGAGAGTGCAAATATAAACGAACATAGTTAAGTATTGCAAGTACAATTAAAATTAAATGTCAGGGAATTTTTGATAGCATTTAACGTTATTTATGACTAGCGGTATTTGGCTAAAAAAAGGCCTTTTATATATTTGCGCAGTTCCAAAAAAATAGAACGTATGAATTGGTTATATACAATTTCAACAACTGAATTAGCAATTATTGCCATATTCTGCATTCTATATATCGCCTATATCCTCAGAGTAATGAACACTTCATTTAAACTAGGTGTGGGCTTCGAAAAAGTATTTATCAAAGCAATACTAAGGTTTATAGTCTTTGCTTTACTCATTGTAGCATTATTAGGCCCTTCCTTTGGCGAATCGAAAAGAGAAGTTAAATCTGTTGGTAAAGATATATTTCTATTAGTTGATTTATCTCAATCGATGAATGCGTCAGACATACAACCAACACGATTAGAGAAACTAAAATTTGAACTTAAGAATATCATAGAATCGTTTAGTTCTGATCGGTTGGGAATTATCATATTCTCTTCGGAAGCCTTTATGCAATCTCCCCTTACCTATGATCAAAATGCGCTTAACCTTTTTGTAGAAACATTACATACCAATTTGGTTCCAAATGCAGGTACTGATTTTGGCCCACCACTTAGAATGGCTTTAGAAAAGCTCAATGAGGACGAATCGCCTCTTACTTCTCAAAAATCTAAAATTATATTGCTTATAAGCGATGGTGAAGACTTTGGAGAAAGCACGGAGGATATTGCCAACGATATAGCAGATCAGGACATTAAGTTGTTTACCTTAGGCATTGGAACAGAAAGAGGAAGTAAAATTCTCACCAGAAATGGCTACAAGAAAGACAGAAATGGAAACGATGTAGTCACCAAACTAGATTCCAGGTCTTTAAAAAATCTGGCTAATAATACAGATGGACAGTATTTTGAGATCAATGAAACTAATAACGACATAAATCGATTAATCAATAAAATAAACACCATTGAAGGTGAACTTAGAGATACTAAACAAGTTGATGTATCTGCCAACAGATATTATTACTTTTTGATGGCAGCACTACTGTTACTTTTTATCGATATCATCACTAACGTGAAAGTGATTAGAATATGAAGTCAATTCTAGCAACCATATTATCTATTGCACTTTTTGGTGGTTTTAATGACATCGCCACAGTTAACGAGCTTAAAAACCGGGCAAAAAAGGCCTATAATTCGGGAGACTATGAGAAAGCTCTTGGCCATTATATAATGCTCACAGACTCACTTGGTGTAAAAGATGAAAACATAACACTCAATTTGGCAAACACCTATTACAAATTGAATGACACCACTGCGGCCATCAATAATTACTCTAATGTTTTAAGCAGTAAAGATCGATCGATAAAGACGGTTGCCCACCAACAGCTTGGAATTATTAATAATAAGAATAAGAAGTTTGAAGAAGCACTTAGCCACTTCAAAGAATCTTTGAAAGCAGACCCTACTAATGAGGAATCAAGATACAACTATGAACTCCTGAAAAAAATATTGGAAGAGCAAAAGAAGCAGCAGGATCAGAATAAAGACCAACAAAACAAAGATCAAAACAAAGATCAGCAGAAAAATAAGGACCAGGAGCAAAATAAGGATCAGGAACAAAACAAAGACAAGCAAAACGAAGATCAGCAACAAGAGGATCAAAAAAATAAAGAAGGAGAACAAAAAGACGAGAAAGAAAAAGGGGAACAAGAAAAGAAGAAAGAGCAAGGTGAAGAAGATGAGCAGAAAAAAGAGCAGAAACCTGAAGAACAGGAAGGAAAACCCGAAGAGGAAAAACCAGCTAACCAAGACCCTTCATTCTCTGAAAAACTAAAAGAAATGAATATTTCGGAAGAAAAAGCTAAGATGATTTTGGAAGCTATGAAAAACAACGAGATTCAATATTATCAGCAGAATAAGAGGAAGGCAAAGAAGAAAAAAGACCCGGATAAACCTGACTGGTAGAATTGTAGTGAACCACCTTTTTATCTCATATGTTATTTCATAGATTTGCGAACCTAACGCTAGTTAGGCAATTTCTAATTTAACTTAAATTCCATGAAAGAAGTATATATCGTTTCAGCAGTGCGAACTCCAATAGGAAGCTTTGGAGGTAGTTTAGCTAATATTCCAGCTACAAAATTAGGCTCAATAGCTGTAAAAGGCGCTTTAGAAAAAGCGGGCATAGATGCTAAAGAGGTTAATGAGGTGTACTTGGGTAATGTGGTCAGTTCAGGTCTTGGACAGGCTCCTGCACGTCAAGCGGCAATAGGTGCTGGTATTGGCTATAATGTACCATGCACAACTGTAAACAAAGTATGTTCTTCAGGTATGAAAACGGTAATGCTCGGTGCACAGTCAATCATGCTAGGTATTAATGATGTAGTAGTAACCGGAGGTTTTGAAAACATGTCGAGTGTGCCTTACTACCTGCCAAATGCAAGGTTTGGTTATAAGTATGGAAATGGACAGTTGGTTGATGGCTTGATGCACGATGGCCTTTGGGAGGTTTATAACGGTTTCCCAATGGGTAACTGCGCTGATAATACTGCTAAAGAAATGAACATTTCCAGAGAAGAGCAGGATGAATATGCTATCAATTCATACAAAAGAAGTGCGGCTAGCTGGGAAGCAGGGCGGTTCAAAGATGAAATTGTTCCTGTAGAAATTCCTCAAAGAAAAGGTGATCCTATAATGTTCTCTGAGGATGAAGAATATAAGAATGTAAACTTTGAGAAAATCCCTGGCTTAAGACCTGTTTTCTCGAAGGAAGGAACAGTAACAGCAGCTAACGCGTCAACCATTAATGATGGTGCTTCTTCAATTATTCTAGTGAGCGAAGAAAAATTGAAAGAGTTAAACCTTACTCCTATTGCTAAAATAAGAGGGTTTGCTGATGCGGCACAAGAGCCAATTTGGTTTACAACAGCTCCTGCTTTAGCGATACCAAAAGCTATTAAAAATGCAGGTATCAGCAAAAATGATGTTGATTTCTACGAAATTAATGAAGCATTTTCTGTTGTTGCTCTGGCTAACAACAAACAGCTCGAACTGGATGCTAGTAAAGTAAACGTAAACGGTGGTTCAGTATCTTTAGGTCACCCACTTGGTGCATCTGGTGCTAGAATTATGACTACTTTAACAAGTGTATTAAAACAAAACAATGCAAAAATAGGTGTTGCAGGCATTTGCAACGGTGGCGGAGGTGCTTCGGCCATTGTGATAGAGAATCTGTAATTATCCACTTAAAATAATATTATAAATAGCCCTGCGTTATCGTAGGGCTATTTTAATTTTGGACTATGGTTAAACTTCATCTTACTACTCTCCTTCTTATATTCATTACCATGATAGATCTAATGGCACAACAAAAAGTTGTGACCTATTACGATCCTGAAGAAAGTATAATAAAAGAGGTGTACTATACTAAACAGAATCAACCTGATTTTCTGGAAGGTGAGTATAAAAAATACCATTCAAATGGCAAGCTAGCTACTGAAGGAAATTTCTTAAATGGTTATAAAAATGGAGAGTTTAAGGAGTACTATGAGAATGGTAAACTGAATCGTATCATACACTTTAAAGATGGTATAAAAGAGGGTGCAGTTGAAGTTTACAATGAGTCAGGGCAATTGATTCAAACAGCAAATTTTACCTCTAACAAGTTAACTGACAGCCTCTACATTTACTTTCCAGATGGTTCTATAAGAAGTCGAGGGTACTTTGTTAATGACAAACCCGATGGGCTGTTAGAGGAATACTATGAAAATGGAAAGCTTCGAAGAGAAATTACCTATAAAAGCGGACAACAAACCGGAATAACAAAAACTTACTACGCCAGCGGTCAGTTACAAACTGACGGTAACTATTTAAATGGCATACTCAATGGGTATTATATCACCTATTTTCCAAACGGACAGATAGAAACTGAAAGTTCTCTAATTGAAGGTTCAAAGTCTGGGGTATTTAAAAATTACGATTCACTAGGGCAGCTACTTCTTGAAGGTAATTATTTGGAAGGAGTTTTACATGGCCCAAATAAAGCGTTCTATTCCGATGGCAAACCAAAGCACAACATTACCTACGCAAATGGAAAATTAACTGGAACAAACTCCTATTATTATCCATCAGGTAAGTTAGAAAAGCTAATTGAGTTAAATAAGGATGGCTACCAAATTACCAAGTATTATAGCCCATCAGAGGTGCTTTTGAAGAAAGAGATATACCTGAACGATCAACCTGAAAAAACATGGGTGCACTATGATAGTTTGGGTCAAATCAAAAAAGAAGTTCCTTATACTACTGGCAAAGTCAATGGTATTATAAAAGAATATTATTCATCGGGCAAACTAAAATCAGAAAGCTCCTTTAAGTATGACGTTAAGTACGGAGACTATAAAACATACTATGAAACTGGTGAGCTAGAAAGCATTACACCATTTAGAAATGATATTAAACATGGTATTTTCAAAAAGTACGCTAAAAACGGCAGCATTATTACATCAGGTGAGTTCGCAGGCAATAGAGTGGTAAATGAATGGAAATATTATGATGATGACGGAAATTGGGTTAAAACCGAAGTCTATCAAGCTGGAAAACTTCTTAGAACTATAGAACCCGAAGAGGAAGAAAGTAATTAAAAATTCAACTAACATTTCAATTATTAAAATGTAGGTTAAATTTGCTAGCATCTTATGAAAGCACTCAAGAATACTAACTTCCAATTTCCAAATCAGACAAATTTTTATAGCGGAAAAGTAAGAGACATCTACTTTTTTGGTGACAAGCTAGCCATGGTAGCAACAGATAGAATTTCGGCATTTGACGTAATTCTGCCTGAAGCAATACCTTATAAAGGCCAGGTTTTAAATCAAATTGCCGCTACTAACCTCAACGCTACGAAAGATATTTGTCCTAACTGGTTAGAAAGCACTCCAGACCCTAACGTGGCTATCGGCATACAATGTGAAACCTACCCTGTTGAAATGGTGATAAGAGGTTATTTGGCTGGACATGCCTGGCGAGAGTACCATGTCGGTAAAAGAACGTTGTGTGGTGTTTCACTTCCTGAGGGCTTGAAGGAAAATGATAAACTACCAGAACCAATCATCACTCCTACTACCAAAGCTCATGAAGGCCATGATGAAGATATCTCTAAAGAAGAGATAATAAGTAAAGGATTAGTTTCAAAAGAAGAATACGAACAACTAGAGAAATATACCTTCGCATTATTTGAGCGAGGCACGCAATTGGCCAAAGATAAAGGTTTGATTTTGGTTGATACAAAATATGAATTCGGTAGAAAAGGAAACACCATCTACTTAATTGATGAAATTCATACACCAGACTCTTCGAGATATTTCTATATGGATGGCTATGAGGACAGGCAAAAAAGAAATGAGCCTCAAAAGCAACTTTCCAAGGAATTTGTTCGTCAATGGTTAATATCAAATGGATTTCAAGGAAAAGATGGACAACAGGTTCCTGAAATGACAGAATCTGTTGTAAATTCAATCTCAGATAGGTATCTTGAACTTTACGAGAAAGTAACTGGCGAAAAATTCATTAAGCAAGATTACTACAACGTTGAAGAAAGAATTAAAAACAATATAATCAGCGCAATTTAGCTGTATAGACAACGATCAGACAATGAAATATACGATAGACAAACAAGAAAAATATAGCCTAGTAAAACTGCACGAAGAGAAACTTGATTCAAGCATCGCACCCGGCTTAAAGTCACAATTAATTACCATTCACGCTGAAGGAGTTAAAAATATTATTCTTGATTTATCTGAAGTGAAGTACACAGATTCTTCCGGATTAAGTGCACTACTTGTTGGCAATAGAGTAGTTCAGGAAAATGGTGGTATTTTTGTTTTAGCGAGTCTATCAGATCATACCACAAAGCTTATTAAAATTTCTCAACTGGATAGTGTGTTAAATATTCTACCTACTGTTGAAGAAGGTATTGATGCTGTTTTCATGAATGAAATTGAAAACGAGTTGGGTGGTGATGATGATGAAGTTTGACGCAAACTAATTGCCATTTGAATTAAAAATATTAGGTTGTAATTCTGCAACGCCTGCCTATGGCAGGCACCACACCTCTCAGTTACTACACACTGGTAAGAATTATTTTCTTATTGATTGTGGGGAAGGCACTCAGGAACGACTCACCCAATATAAAGCACATACAGGGAAAATAAATCATATTTTTATTAGCCATTTGCATGGAGACCATTATTTAGGGTTGATGGGTCTACTTTTTACTATGCATCTACTAAAAAGATCCCATGATATTCATTTATATGGTCAAAGAGGCTTGGATGAGATTATCCTTACACAATTGAGGTATTCTGACAGTAAGCTCAACTATAAAATTGTCTTCCATGAGTTAGACCCAAAAATTAAAGAAAACATCTTCGAAGATGACCAAGTTGAAGTATATAGCTTCCCGTTAAAACACAGAATACCATGTTGTGGCTTCTTATTCAAAGAAAAGCCTAAGCCTTACAGAATAAATAAAGAAAAGCTCACGGATGACATTTCGCTGCAGGCTATTGCTTCATTAAAGCAAGGTAAGGACTTTATTGACGAACGAACCAAAAAGAGCTATAAAGTGGAGGAGTATACACTTCCTCCAAGAAAATCCAGGTCTTATGCCTATTGTTCTGATACCAAATATGATGAAGACATAATACCAATCATTAAAGATGCTGATTTGCTTTATCATGAAGCTACATTTTTAGCGGACAAAGCCAAGTGGGCGCATCTTACTTTTCACAGCACTACTCACGAGGCAGGTAAAATCGCCAAAGCTGCCAATGTAGGGCAGCTATTAATTGGCCATTATTCAGCCAGGTATAAAGATGTTACACCATTTGTAGAAGAGGCTAGAGAAATATTTGCGAACACCATTTTGTCAGAAGAGGGCCAATTAATAGAAGTTGAAGACTAAGTATGAAGCATACACTTGATAAGAAAACCAACCTATTTATTGTTCTTTCAGGCATATTCCTCACCAATGCCCTAATTGCTGAGTTGGTAGGCACAAAAATATTTTCACTTGAAAAAACATTTGGATTTAACCCTGCACAGCTTCAACTCTTTGGCGATTGGGTGCTGGACTTCAACCTTACTGCGGGGGTGGTTCTATGGCCTGTTGTTTTTGTTACCACAGACATCATTAACGAATATTTTGGTAAAGAAGGCGTTAAGAAAATCAGCTACCTGACGGTCATTTTTATATCATTCGCTTTTATTGTAATAAACATTGTTACCTGGCTAGAACCAGCACAATTTTGGTTAGATATTAATGGTAAAACCAACACAGGCGCTGATTTTGATATGAACTTTGCCTTTAACAAAGTCTTTTTACAAGGGGCTGCAATTATTGTTGGTTCATTAGTAGCATTCTTGGTTGGCCAATTGCTGGATGTTTTTGTCTTTCACAAGCTTAGAAAAGTTACTGGCAGTAAATATTTATGGTTAAGAGCAACTGGCTCAACTCTCGTATCTCAATTAGTTGATAGCTTCGTTGTGCTTTTTATTGCGTTCTATCTTTTGGCTCCGGAATCTGCTCAATGGAGTGTTGCTCAGGTAGGTTCTGTCGGTGTAATTAATTACATCTATAAGTTTGTAATAGCACTCGCACTAACACCATTGCTCTATATAGCCCACTATTTAATTGACAACTACTTAGGAAAAGACAAATCAGAACAGCTTATGGAAGATGCTGCTGAATCCAGCTCATCATTTTTCTGATTTTTCTTTTTTAGTCATCTTATCAGGTGGACAAGGGTAACCAAATAGGCAATTGTCTTTAATTGCTGCCACTACCTGACGTGGTATTTTATCTTCCCAACCATCTTCACCCCTTTTAATGCTTTCCAGCACTTCATCAGAAATTATATGCAGGTTATCCATATTAGCTCCCTGAATGTTCACCAATTTGTTATTCTTGATTAAGAAATCAAATAAGCTTCTTTGTTTTTCTGGGAGTTCAAAATTGTCCAATGTATAAACACTTTCTCCTCCTGCTTTAAGTGCCGGGTAAACGAATAGTGTGACATTATTGCCAAATAGTGCCCCAAATGCCTCAAGCACACCACCTCTTAAATCGTGGTAGTATTTCTCATCGAAAACACGCTGCAAATTATGTACACCAAGTATAATACCTATCTTCTTTCCACGAGTCATCTGCGATAAATACTCTACCAGCTTATAATACTCCTGGTAGTTAGAAATCATCACGTGTTGGCCTAGTGCACAAATAATATCCACTCTAGCTAAGAAATCTTCATCGTCTATCTCCCCTTCTGTTCGTAAATCGTTTAGTGTAATTTCCGTTAATACCAATATTTTCGATTTGTCAACATCTTCTTCCTTCTTGAAATGCCGTCTGGCCGTTAGAAGCATATCAACATTCACATGAGTTACAGGTCTGAATCTTCCTCTTAGTACTAAAACATTCTTTTTATAAAGTGCTTCGGAAGGCTGTAATACATGACCATCCGGCCCAAACATGGCAGCTCTGGTTAGGCCATTCTTCACCAGCTTTAAGCTCATGAGTCGGTTATCAACATGCTTAAAGTCAGGGCCACTTAATTGAAACATATCGATACCAATTCTTCCATGTACCAAACCATCAACAAGAGAAACCAACAATTCTTCAGGGTCTTGGATGAAGAAGCATCCAAATATTAAATTAACTCCAACAATACCCACAGCCTGCTGCTGAAGCAGCGCATCGTTATCCAGCATTTTAATGTGAACGATACATTCATTATACGGCCCATTAGGTTTTGTCTGAAATCGTAAACCCATCCAACCATGAGGCTTATTAGTGCGCTCATAGTTCAATGCTTCCATAGTATTGGCAAAAGCAAAGAAGGTAGTTTTATCTGCTTCATGCGGCAATCGCTCTAAAAGCAACCCATATTCATGATCCAGCATGCGCAAGAGCCTTGGCTGACACACATACCTCGGACTATGGCCATAGATAGCATCGCTAAAGCTCATATCATAAGCAGACATGGTTTTGGCAATGGTACCAGATGCTCCACCAGCTTTGAAAAAATTAGCTGCTACTTCCTGCCCAGCACCTATTTCAGCAAATGACCCATAAATATCTCTTCGCAGGTTAATTTGAAGTGCTTTTTCTTTGATTGTAAGTTTTCTGAGCTCGTTCATCTCAATTTTATAACACCTTATGAATGCAAAAGTTGACTAATCAAATGTATCATTTTTTAGACTGTCCTCTAATCATAAATTCAGAATCATTCTATAAATATTTAATTAACTGATATTCTTTTAATTATAGGCTAAGTTTTCTAACTTATGAGCTTGTTTATAGTTCACATTTAAATAATATACGATAAAATGGAAGTACTAGATTTCATTACATTACTCATTATAATGGCGGCTTTTTTCACTCTTATCAATGTGAAATATTTGAAGTTGCCATCAACAATCGGGTTGATGCTTTTAGCTTTAGGCTTATCCCTTTTTATCATTACAGGTGAATATGTATTTAGAACTTTAAACGATTTAGCTTCTAACCTGATGACAGAGTATGACTTTTCAGAAGTACTCTTTCAGGTAATGCTGAGTTTCCTCCTTTTTGCTGGTGCTCTTGAACTTGATTTGAGAAAACTTGGAGAAGAAAAATGGCCAATTTTAATATTAGCAACTGTTGGTGTTTTATTGTCAACGGTTGTGGCAGGTACAGCCATCTACTATATTATACCTCTCATTGGAATCAATCTAGACTATATATACTGTCTACTTTTTGGCGCTCTTATCTCTCCTACTGACCCGATTGCCGTGTTAGCAATGATTAAGAAAACTAAGGTATCTAAGAACTTGGAATCCCAAATAGCTGGTGAATCTCTATTTAATGACGGTGTAGGCGTAGTTGTTTTCTTAACCATATTAGCAATAGCTACTAAAGGTGTTGAGAATGTTGAAATACTAACAGTTGTAGAACTCTTTGCTGTAGAAGTATTTGGTGGATTATTGTTAGGTGCTTTATTGGGTTATGCCGGACTACATTTATTGAAAGTTATTGATAATGAACATACTGAAATAGAAGTTCTGGTAACGCTCTCTATGGTTTTGGGTGGTGCCAGCATTGCAGAGACACTACATGTATCAGGGCCGCTGGCTATGGTAGTAATGGGACTCTTTGTTGGTAGAAAAGGAAGAAACGAAAACCAGGAAGATGCTGCTGGTGAATATGTATACAAGTTTTGGCACCTTATGGATGAGGCCATGAACGCCATACTTTTCATTCTGATAGGTTTACAAATTATCGTGATCAATTACGAGGTAGATTATTTTTACGCAGCAGGTTGTGCTATTGGTGTGGTACTACTGGCAAGACTTATAGGTGTATCGGTGCCGATCTCTTTAATGAGAATTACTAGACATTTTCCAAAATACACAATCAGAATACTAACCTGGAGTGGATTACGCGGGGGTATTTCGGTCGCACTTGCCTTATCACTCTATGAAAATACTAACTTCGACACACGAATAGTTGACGTAATTATTACTATGACTTATTGCGTGGTACTATTCTCAATTGTTGTACAGGGACTTACCATTAATAAATTATTTGCAAAATTTAATGAAGCAAATATGAAGGCTCCTAAGTCCAGGAAGCCACATTAATACTCCTCGTGTAGAAATCTTTTCTTAAGCTGAAAAATTTACACATATTTACAGCCCGTTAAATTTTTATTAAATTATGGCTAACAGAGGAGGCTTTTCAAGTAAGCTCGGATTTATTATGGCAGCAGCAGGATCTGCCGTTGGTTTAGGAAATATATGGAAATTTCCATTTGAGGTGGGTGCCGGTGGTGGTGCAGCTTTTCTTTTAATGTATTTAGCATTTTGCTTTATCCTATGCTTCCCTGTAATGGTTACAGAAATTGCTATTGGAAGAAAAACACAACTAAACCCTGTAGGTGCATTCAAAGCCTTAGGCTATAAAAGATGGTCCATCATAGGTAAAATGGGAATTCTAAGCGGAGTACTCATTCTTTCTTTCTACAATGTTGTAGCTGGTTGGGCATTCGGATACTTCATTGAAATGGTAATGGGTAACTTTGAAGTAGGCGGCAATTTTGGTGAATACATTACGAATGTGTTTAAAATTGGAGGTTATGCAGTAGTGTTCATGGCAACCACTGCGTATATCGTTTCTAAAGGTATTTCGGCTGGTATTGAGCGAGCTTCGAAAATATTAATGCCTACGTTATTCTTTATCATCATTGGCCTAGTGCTATATTCATTTACACTGCCTAATGCTTTTAAAGGCGTTCAGTTTTATTTAGTTCCTGATTTCTCAGAAATAAACCTTGAGGTAGTTTTCAATGCCTTAGGTCAGGCATTCTTCTCACTTTCATTAGGTATGGGCGCATTGATAACGTATGGTAGCTATGTTGGAAAGAAAGATAATATCATCACATCAGCGGCATTTATTACGCTTGCAGATGTTGGCATTGCATTTCTTGCAGGATTAATGATGTTCCCGTTCGTTGCATACCTTACTGAAGGCACTATGGAAGGAGCGGCTCAAGGCCCGGGATTAATATTTGCAGTACTGCCAGGTGTTTTTCAAAGTCTAGGGCCAATTTTAGGAGTTATCGTTGGATCAACGTTCTTCCTATTACTATCTTTTGCTGCACTTACTTCAACGGTAAGTCTGCTTGAAGTACCGGTAACTTACGTTGTTGACGAGCATCAGGTAAAAAGAAGCAGAGCGGTATGGGCCGTTGCATTAACAGTATTTCTTGTAGGGCTTCCATCCTTATTAGGCAATGGTGCAGTGGAGTTTTTTACTTCATTTGTTACATACCCGAGTGGCGAAACTAAAACCTTCATGGATTTGGTGGAGAACATCTCGAGTGACACATTCTTACCCTTAGGCGGTTTCTTAATTTCTGTGTTCGCTGCGTATGTTTGGAAGAAAGAAAACCTACACGAAGAAATAAGTTCAGGATTTGATGGATTCAAAACCTCATTAATAAGAAAATTCTTAGACGTAACTATTAGCTACTTATGCCCAATTATTTTAGGTATAATATTTATTCTGACAGTAAGCCAGAAGTTCTTTGGTGTAAGCTTAATTGACGAGCTATTTTAAGAAATGACAAAATGCTGAAATGAAAAAGCCTTCTGAAATTCAGAAGGCTTTTTTTAGGCAAACTTTTTACCGGCTGTTTCTTTCAATTCGGCCCACTCTGCCTTATTAGGTTCTTTGCCCTCGTCAAAGAATTCAATGAGCCAATTAACGATTTCTTTCTTATACCCAAACTTATCAACTATATCCTCGCAAAATTCGATTTCAGATTCCTCGACAACACCATCCGCATAAACCATCATAACGATATCATATAACTGATCCATTTTTTCATCATGAGTATCAGGAACGTGCAGTTCAAGCTTTTTATCGCTTCTGAGTAATGAAGCAATCTGTCTATCTTTTAACCCATACTTCTCTCCTACCTTATAAATCATTTTCTCCTCATCTGGGTGTAGGTGACCATCAGCCTTCGCCAAAGCAATGAGATTTCTTAGGTGGTTCTTTTTAAAAGAAAGAAATTGATGTTCAAAAAAGCCGATCATAGTTCTTTATTTATGTTTTCCAAAGTCGTTTTGTAAGTGCAATCACTTCATCTAAATCACTTTTTTTCAGTTCCAACCTCTCCGCAATATTTAAACACAAATCGTATTCTTTCTGCTCAATTTCTCCGTCAATCATCGACATGAAAACTACATCTGCCAGTTGCTCTTCTCTATCATCCAAGTCATCTGGAACAATAAATTTAAGCTCGCTGGCTCTTTCCATTATCTTTGATATTTCTTCTGCCGGCAAGCCCAGTTCTTCTGCTCTATCCTCAAGAAATTCTCTTTCGGAGTCTTCAACATGCCCGTCAGCAAAAGCCACGGAAACGAGGTTTTGAAAGTGTTCTAGCTTTATATTCCTCAACGTGATTTGATTTATAGTACTGTGTAAAGTACCAAAAGTAAATAAATTACATCAATAATCTTATGATTGTCAAGACCTTGCCAGGTGTTTTATCCAACCACTTCTCTTTCGTTGTTATTCAAAAAGTCGATTACCAGGCTACTAGCACCGAGAATAGGTGCGCTCTGGTTTTGCAACCCAGAAGGGAGCACCTGCACTTTTCCTCTATAAATAGGCATTAATGTTTCTTCAAGATGCCTCCTAGTTGGTTCAAAAATTAAATCTTTGGCTAAACTTAAACCTCCAAAAAGAAATATTGCCTCCGGATCGGTATGCGCAACGGTATCAGCCAATTTCGCACCTAATACCTGACCGGTATATTCAAATGCATCCTTTGCCACTAAATCACCTCTTTGAGCAGATTCAGCAATCATCTTAGTGGTAAGGTCATGAAAGCTAATACCTCTCAATTCGCTTTCTTCTAAATGGTCTGCAAGCATTTTATAAACAGTTCTTTTTATGCCAGTTGCAGAAACATACGTTTCTAAACAGCCTCTTCTGCCACAACCACATTGCCTTCCTCTTGGGTTGATAATAACATGGCCCAGTTCAGCTGCAAATCCATCATGCCCATGAACTAATTTACCATTGCATACAATTCCAGACCCAAGGCCTGTACCTAAAGTAATGACAATAAAATCTTTCATCACCTGAGCATGACCATAGATCATTTCACCCATAGCCGCTGCGTTAGCATCATTTGTAATCATTACAGGTACATTGAAATCATTTTTCATGATATCAACGATAGGAATAATACCTTTCCACCTCAAATTAGCTGCATGCTCAATTGTACCGCGCAGGTAATTGGCATTAGGTGCCCCAATACCAATACCAATAAGTTTAGTGGAACTACCCACTTCACTCATCCCTTTCTTAATGGCATCGTCTAATTCTTTAATAAAGTCTCTAAAATCACTATGTGTTTGGGTTGTAATTTTAGATTGGAACAATACTTCTCCCGACTGATCTACTAATCCGAATTTAGTAGAGGTACCACCAATATCAATTCCAACAATAATATCACTCATGACTTTTTATACCTTTTATTAATGTGATAACGCACCAGATCGTTAATAGGCTCTTTAATTATTTTACCAACTTCTACTCCTTTATCTTTTGCTACAGCACGAAGTTCAGCTTCAAATATCTGAGCAATGGAGCCGGTAAAATGAGTTTTAACTGATTTATACTTATCTAAAGGAAGAATAAAGTAGTCCATAAAATCAGTCATGCCTTGTTTAATCATTGCCTGGAAGTACTCATGATCTTTATTATTTTGAATAAACTTCATGAATGAGGCAAGGTAAACGTTTGGATAGGGCTTCATGTAAACATTTTCGAGTATTACCTCTTTTGTAAGGCCATATTCATCTGTAAATGCCTTATCAATATCTTTTGGAAGTTGTTTATATAAATAAGCTTTTAATAATTGCTTACCATAATTAGAGCCTCCGCCTTCATCACCTAGTACATAGTCTAATGCGGGTGTTTCCTGTCTAACAATGTCACCATCGAAATAACATGCATTTGAACCTGTGCCTAAAATACATGCTATGGATGGTACTCCTTCGTAAGTGGCAAGTGCAGATGCCACAATATCATGATTTACATAATGATGACTCTTTGGAAAAGCCTTGGAACAAGCTCTGAGCACGCTATTCTGAAAAGACTTACTTCCGCAGCCAGCACTGTAGATATAAATAACTTCAATGGCTTTATCTTTTGTCTCTTTCAAGTTGGAGACTATCTCATATATTTCATCCTCACTATGAAAGATAGGATTTAGCCCACCCGTACTGAATTGACTAATTGTAGTTTCATCTTCGACCAGTTGCCAGTCGCATTTTGATGAACCGCTTACGCCTATTAAAATCATTATATAGAGAGTATTTTAGATATTCTTAATGCATCAGTATCTATCTCATGCCCGTTGCTCATAATCGTTTCAAAGTCGTTAAAAACAGTGAGATTATCTTTAATGCCGACCATTACATCAGTTTTACCATCGAGCAGACCTTCTACGGCATACACACCCATTTTACTCGCCAAAACACGATCGAAATAGGTAGGTGCACCACCTCGTTGCAAATGACCTAGAATCGTCACTTTAGTGTCGTAGTAAGGAAACCGTTTGGTGACTTCGGCAGCGATATCCATAGCGCTACCACTTTTACCGCCTTCGGCCACAATTACTAAACTTGAGCTCTTCTTGCTTTCACCACCTTTATCTAGTTTGGCAACCAATTCATCGATGGTCATTTCTTCTTCAGGAATAATAATGGCTGCCGCTCCTCCTGCAATACCGGAGTTAATGGCTATGGCGCCAGAATCCCGACCCATCACTTCTATGAAGAATAATCTATTATGCGAAAGGGCTGTATCACGTATTTTATCCACAGCATCCACCACGGTATTCGTGGCGGTATCGTAGCCTATCGTATAATCGGTTCCTGGTAAATCATTATCAATGGTGCCCGGAACGCATATTACAGGCAAGCCGAATTCTTTATAAAATGCATGAAGCCCTGTGAAAGTACCATCACCACCAATGGCTACTAATGCATCAATGCCTCTGGATTTTATATTTTCATAGGCTTGTTTTCTTCCTTCGGCTGTTCTAAACTCTTCACTCCTTGCAGACTTAAGTATGGTACCGCCTCTTTGTATGATATTACCTACCGAACGCGCATCCAGCTCTACAATATCATTGTCAATCATGCCTTCGTAGCCACGATATATACCAAATATGTTTTTCTTATAAAATATGCTTGCTCGTACAACGGCACGGATGGCAGCATTCATTCCAGGGGCATCGCCTCCCGAAGTAAATACAGCTATATTATTAATTTCTGATGGCATTTTTGTCGTTATTAATTTCCTAAAATAAGGAAGATTAACCTCTCTTTAACAGTGATTTAATATGAATTTTAAACCGCTGCTTTTGCAAACGATTGAATACTGGAAATAGTTGAGATTATTTTTTTAACAATTTTACACACTCTATTCCTCTGTCACTATTCATTTTCAGAAGGTATAATCCCTTCTTCAAGTTAGTCATATCAAGTTCAATATCAGAATTAGATTGAAATGAATTTGTTTGAATAATTCGCCCGGATAAATCCATTAAGTTATAATAACCGCCATTCAATTTGTGCGAAATAATTACCTGATCCGTTACAGGGTTTGGGTAGACGTTTATGGAACCCGAATCATGATTTTCAACAGAAGTAATAATATTGGTAGTGGTAATTTGCACTTCTGATGATTCAGATGAGTAATTCGCATTAGAAGCAACTACTTTGTACGTGTACCCAACATTAGCCTCTGCTGTTTCATCTAAATATTCTGATGTGTTCATCCCTGAAGATCCTATCTCTTCAAACTCACTTCCGCTACTTCTAAAAATCTTGTAAGATGATTCAATAGAGCTGTTATCCGTCCAATTTAACAACACTCCTTCCCCAGCAACCTCTGACGCAGAAACATTTGTAGGCACAATTGGCTGAACATGTTGAGTAAGTTCTAATGAAGTTGATGGTAATTGAATATCAGTATAAATTCTGAACTCACCTGCCTGCAACATGAGTGATGCGTTATTTGAAGAAATTTCAATAGGGTCGCCATTCGCAAAATAACGATACCAAGTGCCATTGTATGGAAAAGTGGTACTAACAGCTTGTGCCGATAAGTTAAAATTAGCCACAATCACGAAGTTGGCATCAACAACATTGACAGGATTCGCTGTACCATTATCTAAAATGATCTTCTTTACTAAACTTTGAGACTCGTCAAGTGTGAATGATCCACTTTTAAATGCATTAAAGTCAGTCTTTAGCTTGATTAATTCGGAAGTAACTTCATACAGTTTTAAACGGTTTGTCTCCTGATCATAATCTAAACCATCGGATGAAGATGCCCAGGGAATTGGTTTTTCACCCACTCTCCCATTTTGGTTGATGGAAATATCATATCCTAACTCTCCGAATTGCCATAACATTTTAGGCCCGGGAATAGCATAATAAATGGCAGACGCTGACTTTATTCTTTCCAGCGCTATATCAAGATTCTTGGTATTATGGCCACCGGTAGAATTACCATTCTGCAAATTCCGATACACCAATCGCTCCTCATCATGACTCTCCATGTAGGGTATGAGATGAGGATCATTCCAATTTCGATTACCAAAATACGCCCAATCGACATTTGAACCATCGGAATAGCCCATTGTGTTTTGGTTAAAATTATAATTCATATTACCCCAAAGCATCATGCCATAATCAGCTAATACCTTTTCTTCGCTATTAACTGATAAATGTTCAAGTATAACGTAGGCATCAGGGTGATGAGACCAAATATCATCGGCCATTCGAGTAAGTAAATCGATTCTTGATTGATCATAATTACTCCAGGCAGAAACTTCAGAGCCTGTGTCACAATTGCCAGTTGTGCAAGTGTTTCTTTGAGTGAACCCTTTCGATAAATCAAAACGGAACCCATCAAAACGATATTCTTCTAGCCAATAATAATTTACTGTATCTACAAAATTTTGTGTTGCTGTCGACTCATGATTAAAGTCAAAAAATACATTAAAAGGATGTCTTGCCACAGGGTTTAAATAGGGACTATTAGCTGCGGGCCTGAAATTGGTCTGATCCCAGTACATAGCCGCTATAGGATTTCTTTCATGTGTGTGGTTTAATACCATGTCCAGAATAACCGCAATGCCTCTTGAATGGCACACATCGATAAATGCCTTGAGATCATTCTTTGTGCCGTAATATTTATCAGGCGCAAAGAAGTATGCCGGATTGTATCCCCAACTATTGTTACCATCAAATTCCATAATTGGCATTAGTTGAATGGCATTAATTCCTAAACTCTCCAAATAATCTAACCTATTAATTACTGCATCATAATTCTGGTCATCCTCAAAGTCACGTACAAGTAATTCATAAATTACAAGGTCTTCTTTTGCAGGTGCAGTAAAGTCGTTAGTTGACCAATTATATTCCTGCTGCCCGGTTTGCATCACACTCACCCAACCCTCTGGAATATCGGAATCTGGATAACTTAATAAATCCGGATAGGTTGAATTGGGAATGAAACTGTCATTATTGGGATCCAATATTTTATCTGAATATGGATCTCCCACGAAAATGTCTTCATCCACCAGATATTGAAAAGCATATTCAGTTCCAGCATTTAATCCAGTCACATTAAGCCAAAAATAATCACCATCCTTGGCCATCTGATAGTTGGTAGAGGGGATCCAATCATTGAAATCACCGAGCAGGTAAACAGAGCGCTTTAATGGTGCATATAAACAAAAAGTAGCTTCCGTAGCATCTGCAGAATAATTAATACCGGGAATTATTCCTGTTGGCCGTGAGGCAAGATTTTCTGAACGTACAATAACCAAAATTTCATCTGAAACTGTAGATCCACCAGCAGTAGCACTTACCCTAAAGGTAGTAGTACCCAATTGAGTTATGGTGGTATTAAAGCTAATACTTGTTCCATTATTGGAAGCTACAGGGCTTCCATTTTGAAATAAAGTTAGGCTACTTGAAACTGATGAATTGGCAGTGATGCTAACTGATTCATTTAAATCGATAAATAGAAATGGTTCTGATGGTGAATTGATAGAAACAGCTAATTCTCCAGTTGATATATCTATTTCAAAATCTTGTGTTTGACCTAATGGCCAATCAGATGCTTTTGCCAAAAAGCCGATTTTAGTAATTTCTTCTGCGGGTTTATTGAAGAAATCAGTAGGCACAAACGTAATTTCAAACTCATTTGGGTTACCTGTAGGTGTGAACTTAGCATCATCCAAAGAGCCATCATTGGGAACAGGATTTATGTTTGTTGGTGCATCGCAATTAGAAGTGCAGTTTTCAGGTAGAAAAGCCCAAATCCAGACATCTGTCTCATCTTCCATGTCTGAATCACCTGTTAAATCAATAGTAATAGTTAGCGGTGCATCTGCTGTAGGAAATGTGGGATCGGTTGAAAATGATTGCGCATAAATGAACTGAGAGCCAACAAAAAGCAGTAAAAAAGAAAAGATATATTTCATAAGAATGCTTTTAAAAAGAAATAGCGTGGCGAGCCACGCTATTTCTGATAAATAATATTGATTTATTCTTCAATCAAAGCATATCGACCATCCAAATCATTGAACCAAATTGTATAAGTTGCTTCAGTAACTGGAATATTTGGTCCTCCAAAAGAACCTTGACCATAGGGAGCAGTGTCTGAGCCCCAATTTACATCCCAGCCATCATTTGCTCTAAATTTCATTTCTCCATTAACTAAAGATTCAGACGTAATAAACCAGATGTGAGAATCAACGGTAGACTGAACCATATCGGTATCAGGATCATTCCAACCATTTGGAGTAGCGCTACCAATAATTGCAACTGTAGTATATGAAGCAGAACCTGTAATATCAACAGGTTCAAAGGTATAAGTTCTTGTAGCCCCATTAAACACAAACTCATAATAACCAGCAGAACTCACATTTATTGTTCCAGGGTCGCTACCTGTACCATCATTAACCCCCAAAATGCCGTCTCCTACACTTCCCCACTGTGGTTGCCATTGACCTTTTACTTCCAATATTTTGAAAGCTCCGGCATTAAAGTATCCTTTATAATAAAACTTACCCGTATTAACCGGATCTCTGAACAAGGCTGGGTTGTTATTATTATTATCCCATCCAGCTGCGGTTGCATCACCTACTAAGAATAATTGAGGGATTTCAACTAAATATCTTGTGATTGATACACTATATACATTTGATATTGATGAAAAATTACCACTTGTAGCAACAACGCGCCAGTCTAACATAGCTGTTGCTCCTGGATCAATTCCAACATCAGCCAACGCATCCTCTAACTGTTGAAATGTTAAAGTCAGATAATTTTCCACTCCACTGTTATTCGATGGTAAAGTTAATAATGGTGTGTCAAAATCGCCCCCATCAGCATCTGCCTGCCATTCGTAAGTAATATCTCCGCCTGTCGAAACAAATGATTCTTGCCATATGATTTCAACTATTTCATCAGGAGTAGCAGATATTAAACTTACACCAGCCCCATCAGAAGGAGATATTAAGAAGAAATTTGACATTCCATCTTCACCTCTTTCTAAAGTAACTGTACTAGTTTCAGCTGTTAAAGTATAATCACCATTATTGGCAATAACATTCCAGTTGAAAGTTACAGACTGACCTTTTGCTACACCTAAACTTGATAAAGCATCATCTAATTGCGAATTTGTAAAAGTTAACTGAGTAGAAAGACCTTCATTATCTGAAGGTATGCTCAGTGCTGGATTAGTTATGGAACCTGATTCATCAAAAGCTACCCATGTATAAGTTACATCTGAGTTTAAGCCAGAGACAGCTTCAGTCCATGATACAATAACTTCTTTATCAGGCTCAACTAAACTTACGTCAATTGTTCCTTCTACAGGGATAAGCGAAAAGTTGTCTAGTGATTCTTTTCCCGTTACTGGAGCATCTATTTCCTCTTCACTACAAGAAGCAATAAAGAAAAAACCTGCTATTAAGAATAAACATATATTAATTTTCATAATTCAATAATTTAATCCAGTGATAACAAAAACAGTTCGTGTCTGGTGGCAGATTTTCTCAAACCATCAGAACTTACATAATTGTATTTAATTGAAATAATTTCATCTCCTGTGCCTAATTGAAAAAGGTTTTCAGGTATGATGGTTAGCGAAAATAATTTATACCCTCTTTTAGTCATTTGAAGACTAGGTGTGTTGATTACCTCATCTTCTGATACAATTTCGAAATCTGATTCTAATGTACCATTGGCTCTTCTAATGTCCGCAACAGGAAATACAAATACTTCATTAAGATCATTTACAGCATTATCGTCAGACAAACTCTGATCAAAATAAATTGTAACAATGTCTTCCTGAGTAAACTTTGAGGGGAATGATCTATTTTCATTAGGCACGAATTCAATAGGTGTTACATCAACAGTAAAATCCTGTGTTTGAATACCGTCACCCCAGTCAACACTCTTTAGTACAAATCCAATTTGTTGTATTTCACCAGGAGATTTTCCGAAAAATTCAGTCGGCACAAATGTAATTGAATAAACATCCGGGTTGTCAGGGTCTCTTGTCATTTTCGCAGGATCTGTTTCCGGACCTCCAGCAGGGTTTATGTTTGATGGAGCATCGCAATTTGCTGTACAACCACTCGAAATAAATACCCAAGCCCATACATCGCCATTGAAACCAACTAAGCTCTCATTCGAACTAAGAGATGCATCTATTGTAAAAGTTACTTCATCCTCAGCCGTAAAAACAGCAGGGTTTGTCCTAACAAGCTGTGCACTGGCATTAAATGCCACCACTATAAATAATATGAATATTGCTATATTTTTCATGTTACTGTCTTTCAAATTTATATTCATAACTAAGGAAGGCGTTTGTTATTTCACCTTCACTATTTCTTTGATACCTGACAAACTTTAACGTCAGAACACCTTCTGATAAGCCTTCATAAGTTCCAATATCAATAGTTCTGCCACCTTCAAATAATATTTGAGAGGGGAATTCTTGATTATCAAGTGAATAAGTACCTGAAGTTGAACCCACTATATTTGGTGAGTTACCAGCAGTTACCGAATAAGTTCCATCTGCATTTAGTGTTAGAACCAAATCAGTAAAATCAAATAATGAGGTTATATCCTCTCTTAAAACAAACTCTGGAAAGCCCTTTCTAACGGCATCTTCATCTGTTTGTATAACACTTGTTAAAGCCCACGTACCAGAAAGTAATGCGGTTTTACTTTCAGCAGGCTCCAACTTAAGATCCTCTATATCATCGCTACATGCTGTTACAACAAGCAAAGTAATTGCCAGCATATAAGTCCATTTATTTTTTATAATATTTTTCATAATCGCTTGATTCATTTAATTAGCAATCGTTTTGTTGAATGGAAGGATTACCATTTACTTCCGAGTTAGGTATTTTGAATAACAACTCACACGAATTGTAAGGTATGCCCTGAATATTTTGCTTAGTTCTTTTTAACTCATGGAATCTATCACTATACTCAAAAGCCATTTCCAACCTTCTCTCCTCTCTTATTTGTTCTATTAAATCAGCTTGGCCGCTAAATGTCACCGTTAAGGCAGGATCGTTAAAAGCTCTCCTTCTCACAGTTTGTAAATCAGCTGCTGCAAGGTTCAACTGGTTATCTTGTGCATAAGACTCTGCTCTGATTAAAAGAATATCGGCTAATTTAATAACAGGTAAATTGATAACAGGTTGGCCATTTCTATCATATTTAGCCACATAATATCTTTCCTCTCCACCAGAACTTGCTGATCTTAAATTATACCAGCTAGAACGTGTATCATTAGGATTTGATGTAGCTAATTCACCAAATTCAAAACTCGCATAGAAGTTTGGATCTTGATTATCCTGAGAATAAGTACCCACGATAGCAGCTCCGGCATCATCAGCAACAATACTATTAAATTCAAATATAGACTCATCACTATGATCAATTTGCCATAAGTCATTTACACTTGCATTTAATGTATAGCCTCCTTGAGTAACAACAGCATTCGCTTCAATTAATGCATTGTCATAATCACCTTGTTGAAAATATACTTTAGCAAGTAATGCCCTCGCTGCCATGGCAGTCGCGCGGCCATCTAGATCAGCAGTCATTAATCCCTGCGCATTAATTAAATCTTCAATGATTTGATCATATACAGCTTGAACTGTCGCTCTTGGCTGCGATGAAATTGATCTACTGGCAGTGATTCTTAAAGGAACACCTAATTGTTCATTTACCTGTCCAAATTCATAAGGAAAGGCAAAATATTTAATCAATTCAAAATGACAGAACGCTCTGATAAATAAAGCTTCTCCAACAAATTGATCTCTTTCAGCACCAGATGCAAAATTATCGGCCTCCAAAATCACATTATTAGCTCTATTAATAGTTAAATAAAGCTCATTCCACATTCCTCGAACTGTTGTATTCTGAAAATTAAAATTCAGCGTTAATATTTGAGAAATATCAAAACCTGTTGAGTTTGCTGGCGTTGTTTCAATTTCTTCTGCCATCAAACTTCCTATCCAGTTACTTACGCCACCTAAAGCACCGCCCGATCTAAACACCGAGTATGTACCTATGAGGGCAAGTTCTACATCTTCTATACTATTAAAAGCTTCATCAGTAAGTATGGTATTTTCGCCTTCTGGTTGAAAATCCAGCTCACATGAAGTAATACTTGTAATAAAAAATGCAAGTATTAGTATGTTAAATATTTTCTTCATTTTCATAATCAATTTAGAATGACACATTTATACCTGCAGTTATTGTTCTAGCTTGTGGAGGAGTAAAATATGTAGCACTCGCTCTTAAACTTCTATCCAATGGATTTTGGTTATCTCTAACAACTTCAGGATCTCCTTGGTCATATTCAGTGAACAATAGCAAGTTGGTAGCCTGAACAAATACCCTTGCTCTTGAAAGTTTATATTTCTGCAAGAAATCGCTAGGCAAGTTGTACCCAAGTTGTAGATTCTTCAATCTTAAGAAGTCTCCATCTTGCAAATACAAATCAGAGTTGATAAACGGTGTATTGAGTGATAATGCCGGATATTTAGCATCTCTGTTATCAGGTGTCCATCTATCAAGTATTTCTCTTCTTTGATTAAAGCCAGCTATTTGCGCTAATTGCTGTGGTCCCTCGCCATTATAGATTTGGAATCCAACAGAGAAGTTAAATAGCACGCTTAGATCGAAGTTTTTATATGAGAAAGTGTTTGTAAACCCACCAAAGAAATCAGGGAAAGGAGAACCTGCTCTAACAGCATCATTTACCTGATCTGGCGTATAAGTCTGATTACCGTTTATATCTAAATATATTGCTCTACCATTGTTAGGGTCTGGACCGACATACCTTTGCAAATAAAATGTCGCAAAATCCTCCCCTTCAAATAGTCTAATTTCACCACCATCACCTGAATCAAAAGCCTGCGGTGGTAGCCCAGAAAGGTCTTTTACAGTGTTATCTATTGTCGTGAAATTAAGATCAGTTGTCCATTTAAAGTCTCCAACTAAGTTTCTTGACGTTAAACTTAACTCAAATCCTTTCACCTCAACTTCCAATGCATTTTGTAGAACATTGGTGAATCCTGAAGAAGAAGGAACATTGGCATTAAAGACAAGGTTATCAGCATTTTTAATGTAGTAACCAAGTGTACCATAAATTCTATCTCCAAATAAACCATATTCTAACCCTACATCAAACGTGGTTGTCTCTTCCCACTGCAAGTCAGGGTTATCAAGTCTTTGTGGCGCAATTCCTCTTATTAAGTTCTGATTATTGTTGTAGTTGGCATTAGTGATGAACAAACCATATTCTTCATAATTCCCAATTTCTGCGTTACCCGTAACACCATAAGCAGTTCTCAACTTTAAGAAACTTAAGATTTCATTATTAGCAAGAAAATCTTCTTCTGAGATAATCCAACCAGCTGAAACTGATGGGAAATATCCCCATAAGTTGTTCTCTCCAAACCTTGATGAAGCATCAGCTCTCATGGTTGCCGCGAATAAATATTTATCTCTGAATTTGTAGTTAACTCTTGCGAAATATGACAAGAAGCTAAATTCCTGAAGATCTCTTCCAAAATCAGTAACTGATGCAGGGTCAAATTCATCTTTAGTCCTACCGTCTATCTTGCCTTCGAGGTTATTTACATTAAAACCTTTCGTGTCAGTTCTTGAGTAATTGTAACTCTGACCTAATAGGAATGTAAAATTGTGATCGGTATTTAAAATTCTGTTGTAAGTAAGAGTATTATTGGTTGTATAGTTTTTCACAAATACATCTCTACTATCACCGTTGCCTAATGCCGCACCTTGGCCCGGTCTAAATTGGTCTTCATTTTGATCTAAATAGTCTATACCAAAATCAGTTTTAAAACTTAACCCTGGAACAAACTGTCCTAAATCATAAGAAACTGATGCATTAGCAAAAGTTCTGTGCTCAGTAGTTCTGTAATCGTTTCTAAGATCTAGTAATGGGTTCGTAAAAGGAACTTCATCCCACAATGTACCATCTGCCTCTCTTATTGGATAAATAGGTAAGGCTGATCCTTGTGCGCGGCCCAAACCACCGGCAAAACCAACAGGTACACGATCATTCGTACTGTAAACCTGATTTAATCCAATAGATACTTTCAAATCCTTAGTTATATTATAATCAAAATTTACCCTTCCACTCAGTAGTTTAAAGGTGTTTCCTTCTAAGAAACTGTTATCTTCTTTGTAAGTACCATTAGCATACAATCCATATTTATCGGTTCCTTTGCTATAACTGGCATTAAAGTTTTGGATGAATCCTTTTCTTAGAACTTCATCTTGCCAATCAGTGTCAGTAGCAAGAGCTTCTTCTCGAGATATTCCACCTGGTAACGGTGCAGGTCCTACATTTCCATCATTTTCCCAAGCCTCCTGATACAGTTGGACATATTCTGCAGAATTCAACAGGTCCTGACGAACAGTCTCCTCGTTGAAACCAGCATAGTAACCTATATCAACTTTTCCTTTACCTGACGTACCTCTTTTGGTTGTTATTAAAACAACACCATTAGAAGCTCGCGATCCATATATCGCAGCTGCTGCTGCATCCTTTAACACTTGGATTGACTCAATATCATTTGGGTTTAAACTGGCCAACGCATTTGTGTTGGAAGCTATCTGCTTACCACCACTTCTACTTAAATCTCCAGAAGTAATTGGAACACCGTCCAATACATAAAGTGGCTCAGGGCTACCCGAAATGGAAGTTGAACCTCTTACACGGACAGATATAGCAGAACCGGCAATACCACTACCTTGAATAACCTGAACACCAGCAGCTTTACCTGTTAGTGCAGACTCAAAACTTGGTAACGGTTTACTTTCTATTTCACTCGCACCAAGCGAAGAAATAGAGCCTGTTACGTCTACTTTTCTTTGAGTACCATACCCAACGACAATTACTTCACTCAACTGCTGAACATCAGGCACCAGCTCCACGTTAATGTTTGTCTGATTGCCTACTTGAATTTCCTCAGTAACATACCCTATAAATGAAAAAACCAGTGTAGCATCTGGGCTAACACTGATTGTGTAATTTCCATCGATATCTGTTACTGTTCCCTGAGTGGATCCTTTTACCAAAACGTTAACGCCTGGTAATCCTCCACTTCCCGTTTCCGTCACCTGACCGGAAACTTTGATTTCTTGTGCCCTAACTGTGACTGTTGAGAGACAGAAAAGCACAATAAAAAGTAAACTATACTTCATAAGATGTAGGTTAATATATTAATATTTTAAGATTTAGGTACGCTGCAGATAAAAAACAAAAGCTCAACCCGTAATATCTACACAAACGATTGCATTGATCATCAGAGGTAAATATGAAGAGTTTTTGTCTGTTTTTTACTGTTTGCATACTATCTAATATTCACAAAAAAGCGGATTTAAACAAGTTTTAGGGGCTTTTTATTCAGATTGTTTATCGAAATCGAGACCGCAATCGTTTGCGATAAAATTGTATTAAACAAAAGATTAAGAGTGATTCAAAAATCAGGTAATATTTTGTTAACAAATGAATAATTGCACTTTTTTAATATTTAGAAGAATTTGAAACAAATTGCATCGATCCAAAATTTTGCTAATCCTATTAAACAATACACCTCCTGTTTGCTTATATTGGCAAGTCAATAAACAGTTTTAAAGATTAGAAATGAGAAGCGTTCAGGTTACGATTAAAGATATTGCAAGAGAACTAGGTATTTCACCCTCCACAGTATCAAGAGCACTTAAAGATCATCCTGACATAAGTATCGAGACAAAGAAAGCAGTAACCGAACTGGCGGAAAAACTCAACTACACTCCCAATTCAATAGCGCTTAGCTTAAGACAGCAGAAAACCAATACTATTGGTGTTATTATTCCTGAGATTATTCACTTCTTCTTTTCAACCGTAATCAGTGGCATTGAAGACATTGCCTATGATGCCGGATATAGCGTTATCGTCTCACAATCGAATGAGTCGTACGACCGTGAAGTGATGGATTCAAAGGCACTCTTTAATAATCGGGTTGATGGCATGCTTATTTCTTTATCAAGAGAAACTACACAGTTCGACCACTTAAAAAGCTTATTCGATAGAGGAGTACCTATGGTGTTCTTCGATCGCGTAACCGATGCCATTAATTGCAGTAAAGTAGTGGTGGATGATTTTGGAGGAAGTTTTGAAGCAACAGAACATCTTATTAACCAAGGGTACAAACGCATCGCACACCTTTCAGGTCCTAAAAGCTTAACTATAAGTGAAGTACGCTTGGAAGGTTATAAAGCAGCTTTAGCAAAACATAATATCCCCTATGACGAAAAACTGGTAATGAGAGATAAAGCTTCTGAAGATGAGCAATCAGCCAAGAAATTAACAGAACAACTTCTTTCAGGGCCCAATCCCCCTGATAGTTTGTTTGCTATCAATGATATTGCTGCTTTAGGTGCTATGATGGCGGCAAAGGAAAAAGGATTGAAGATACCTAAAGACTTTGGTATTGTTGGATTTAGTAACTGGCGATTCACTTCTTTGACAGAACCACCAATGACCACTGTGAACCAACCAGGGTTTGAAATGGGTCAAGAGGCTGCCCGACTTTTGATCAAACAAATTGAAGCCAAAAACGATGAAGTAATTGAACCTGAAACAGTGGAGTTGAAAACTAATCTTGTGATAAGAGGTTCTTCAGTACCAAAATAGAAAATTTTACAAAAGTCTATAGTCAGTCCAATAACTGACTTTCAATTTCAATCGAAAACGCAATCGTTTGCGGCATTTTTTATTCATTTAAGCTACATTTTTAAACAATATTATCACTAATTTGATAATCGTTTGCATGAAAAATTCGTGCAGAATTGGCGAAATTCAGATTAAATTGTGATGATAGATACACCTATTTCCACTCGAAATAAAACCAATAATTCTCTCGGGAATTTAAAAGAATATAAGACCTCTGAAGGCTTGTTAGAATGTGTGCTTGACAATGCCTTTGTCAACATATCTGTATATAGTGATAGCGTAATTAAAACGCATATAAGCTTTGATGGTCATTGGGATCATAATCCGTACAGTGTTATTCAAAGTCCATTGAACCGTGAACTCACAATTAGTGATGAAAACGGTTGCATTGAATTACACACATCTAAAATCGTTCTAACTATTAACAAATCTCCTTTCAGGTTAACATTTAAAACTTCTGATGGAAAAGTAATTAATGAGGATGATCAAGCTTTTGGGACAGCTTCAATAGGTGAGCAAATAACTACCTATAAAAAATTACAAAATGGTGAACGCTTCATAGGATTAGGAGAAAAAACCGGTCCTTTAGATAGAAGAGGGTCAGGTTATCAGCACTGGAATACAGATCATTTTGGCTACGGCCCTGAAAGTGATCCATTGTATTGCTCCACTCCATTTTACATAGGCCTTCATAACGGTCTTTCGTATGGGGTATATCTGGATAACTCGCACAAGTCTCATTTCAATTTCGGGGCATCTAATGACCGTTTCAGCAGCTTTTCAGTTGATTCTGGTGACATGTGCTACTACTTCATTTATAATGATAACGTACAAGGAATATTAAAATCTTATTCAGAATTAACCGGGTTTATGCCACTTCCTCCTATCTGGAGTATAGGTTATCAGCAGTGCCGGTACAGCTATTATCCTGATAAGCAAGTATCCAGATTGGCCGAGACGTTTCGCGACAAAGAAATTCCAGCTGATGTTATTGTTTTGGACATCCATTACATGGAGAAGTACAAAATATTTACCTGGGATGGTGAAAAATTCCCAAATCCAAAGGCGCTGGTTGGCCATTTAAAGTCTTTAGGCTTCCATGTGGTGGTAATGTGCGATCCCGGAATTAAAATTGAAGAGGGTTATGAGGCATATCAAAGTGGTATCGAAAACGATGTTTTCATAAAATATCCTGATGGTTCTAACTATTCAGGTTCCGTTTGGCCTGGATTGTGCCATTTCCCGGATTTTACAAAAGATAAAACAAGGCACTGGTGGGGTGAGCAACTGAAGTCTTACACAGAAATTGGAGTGGATGGTTTCTGGAACGACATGAATGAAATAGCCACCTGGGGTCAGATGTTACCCGAACTTATTGAGTTTGATTTTCAAGGTGATAAAGCCACTGCTCGAAAAGGGAGAAATATCTATGGCTTTCAAATGAGTAGAGCTACTTATGAAGGCACGAAAAACAACCTTAATGGATTAAGACCTTTTAACCTGACAAGGGCAGGCTTTTCAGGTATACAAAGATATGCTGCCGTTTGGACAGGCGATAACGTAGCCAACGATGAACATATGTTGGTTGGTGTACGATTGGTGAATAGCATGGGACTTGCTGGAATTGCCTTTGCCGGGTACGATGTAGGTGGGTTTGTGGGTAATGCAAATGAAGCATTATTTGCGAGATGGGTTCAAATTGGTGCCTTCTCCCCTTTCTTTAGAGGTCATTCCATGATCAACAGCAGGGATTCAGAGCCGTGGTCTTACGGAGAACAAGTGGAAGAAATTTCTAAGAATTACATCACACTCAGATACAAGTTAATGCCTTATCTGTACTCTTCATTTTATGAGGCTACACAAACCGGTTTACCAGTATCTAGAAGTTTGGCTATTGACTACACTTTTGATAACAAAGTTTATGACCACGAATATCAAAATCAGTATTTGTTTGGTCAAAGTATATTGGTTGCCCCTGTAGAAAGTAATAAACATTTGACAAAAGTTTATTTACCTGAAGGCGAATGGTACGATTTTCTAACTGACAAAAAACACCAGGGAAATAGCGAAATTATAGCGGAATGTGGCATTGAGAATTTACCTGTATATGTCAGGGCTTCGGCTATTATTCCTGTTACGCCTCAAGCCAAAACAAATACTCAGAATTTAGGCAATGTATTAGAACTTCATATTTACAAGGGTTCAGAGAACAACTCTTTCGTTTATTACGAAGATGATGGTGAAAGCTTTGCGCATGAAGCAGGAAGCTACTACAAAAGAGTTATAAAATACGTAGCAGATAAAAATCAAGTGATTATTAGTGAAGTAGATGGTGCTTACGATTCAAAAATTAAAAATCTACACATCTGCTTCCATGGTTTTAAAGGCATCAACGAATGCACCATTAATAAGTCAGGAGTAAATGCTGAACATCACTCCTACCGATTTACAAACCCTATTTCAAACTTTGACCCTATTGATAGTGAAGTTTGCGATGGGTTAAAAATTGAACAAATCGCTACAATTAAAACAAAAAATTTAGGTTCGGAAATAGTTATTAGCTGGTAGAGATATCAGCTATTTTTTTACTTTCAAAACATTAACAATGAAACACAAAATCCTTGTAGCAGCGTTACTAACTGCTATAGTCTTCGGGTGTGAGCCAAAAAAGTCAACTGAAGAAGTTACTACCGAAGAAAGTACCCTAAAATTTCCAGAAAAGGCCAAGGGGATGAACATCTATGAGGTGAATGTACGACAGTATACTAAAGAAGGTACAATCAAAGCATTTCAATCTCACTTACCGAGGCTTAAAGAAATGGGGGTTGATATTCTTTGGATTATGCCTGTCCAGCCTATTAGCGAGAAAAATCGAAAAGGTCCTCTTGGTAGTTACTATTCCATTCAGGATTACACTGCCGTTAACCCAAACTTTGGTACAGAGGCTGATTTTAAGGATATGGTAGATGAAGCCCACAAAATGGGCATGTATGTAATATTAGATTGGGTAGCTAATCACACAGGCTTCGATCATGCCTGGGTTGAAAAAGAAGGTTATCATAATACCGATTCGCTGGGTAATGTTACCTGGCCTGCAGGCACCGACTGGACGGATGTGGCTGACTTGAATTACGATAATCAGGAAATGAGGCAAGAAATGATTACCGAAATGGATTGGTGGCTGACTGAAATGGATATTGATGGTTTTAGATGCGATGTTGCTGGTGAGGTACCACAAGATTTTTGGACAGCAGCTATCGATTCTCTCGAACAAACTAAGGATATTTTTATGCTTGCCGAGTGGGATGAGCCCTGGCTGCATGAGGCGGGATTCCACATGACTTACGCCTGGGGGCCGCACCACTGGATGAATGAAACAGCCAAAGGTCATATAGATGTAGATTCATTAGAATCATTAATAAAAGGCGATATTGAAAGATATGGCAATAACGATTTTAGAATGATGTTTACAACTAATCATGATGAAAATTCATGGAATGGAACAGTATTCGAGCGTTTTGGAGAAGGACACTTAGCATGGGCAGTGTGGGCCTTCACAGTGCGTGGTATGCCTTTGATTTATAGTGGGCAAGAAGCCGGCTTGAGTAAACGTCTGAGATTCTTTGATAAAGACACTATTTCATTTGACAGCATTCCTTACGAAAAATTCTACACGAAACTGCTCGAGCTAAAACATACCAATGCTGCATTGCATAATGGACAATGGGGAGGCAACCCTGAATTTATTGATGACGGCAATAATAATGTCTCGAGTTTTATTCGTGAATATCAAGGTAACAAAGTTGCAGTGATAGTAAATTTATCAGGTGAGAAACAATCCATTCATCTACAATCAATAGCCAATAATAGTGAGCTTAACGATTGGATGACGGGTAAAAGTGTGATCTTAAATGAAGACAAAAGCACAGAACTCAATGCCTATGAATACCTGGTACTAGTGTTGAAATAATAAGTGCGAAAGCTATTTAAAATACGATGAGTGAAATATCAATAAATTCAGAAAAGCCCAGACTAAACTTTTGGCAGATATGGAATATGAGCTTTGGGTTTCTAGGTATCCAATTCGGATTTGCCTTACAAAATGCCAATGTAAGCCGTATTTTCGAAACGCTAGGCGCTGATGAAGGCAATTTAGCCATTCTTTGGTTAGCAGCTCCGGTTACAGGCTTATTAGTCCAGCCGCTTATTGGTTATTACAGTGATAGAACATGGCACCCAAAATGGGGACGAAGAAGGCCATTCTTTGCTGTTGGTGCCGTTCTTGCCTCTATTGCTTTAATCATCATGCCCAACTCATCTGTCCTCTGGATGGCGGCAGGCACACTCTGGTTAATGGATGCTTCCATCAATATTTCAATGGAACCTTTTAGAGCTTTTGTGGGCGATATGTTGCCACCTGATCAGCGTACCAAAGGTTTTGCCATGCAAAGCTTCTTTATTGGAATTGGTGCCGTTGTAGCATCTTTCTTACCATGGATTTTTACCAACCTCATAGGTTTGAGTAACACAGCTCCTCATGGCGAAATTCCTCCTTCCGTTAAGTGGTCATTCTATGTGGGTGCTGCTGCCTTCTTTTTAGCGGTTATGTGGACAGTTTTTTCAACAAAGGAATATCCACCCGAGGAAGAGGAAGATGACCTGTTCAATCAACCAATTATCATTAAATACCCACCCAGTACGTACCTTTCAATTGGTATCGGAATTCTGATTCTAACTGCAGCCATAGGCTACTGGTTTTATTTTGCGCAGTTAGATAAGAAGTTATTCGTTTTGTGTGGTATTCTTGGAATTTTTGGTCTTGCCTATACTGTTTCTGCGCTTTTCATGTATAAGGATAAATATAGAAATGGCTTTGTACAGATTGTAAGAGACTTTCAAAACATGCCAAAAACAATGATACAATTGGCATTTGTGCAATTCTTTTCCTGGTTTGCTCTATTTGCTATGTGGATATATACAACTTCTGCAGTAACAAGTCATATTTATAAAGCCACGGATACTGTATCTACCTTGTATAATGACGGTGCTGACTATGTGGGAATATTATTTGGAATTTATAATGGAACATCTGCCCTGGCCGCTCTGCTTCTTCCAATATTAGCTAGGTACACCAGTAGAAGAGTTACACATATGATTTCATTGGTTGTAGGTGGATCAGGATTATTATCGTTCTATTTTATTCAGGATCCTACCCTATTAATAATTTCCATGTTGGGTGTAGGTATTGCCTGGGCAAGTATCTTGTCAGTGCCTTATGCCATGCTATCATCATCTATTCCATCTGAGAAAATGGGTTATTACATGGGCATATTCAACTTCTTTATCGTTATTCCACAAATTGTAGCTGCCAGTATTCTTGGCTTCTTATTAACTACATTCTTTGAAAACCAGTCCATCTTTGCACTAATTATTGGTGGTTCTTCAATGATATTCGCAGGATTTTTAAGCTTGCTAGTGGATGATAAAGATGAGGTTCATATAGAACAAAATGCAGCTTAGAATAGTATTCTGTTTAATCTTAACCTTGTTTTCTAAAGGTGTTGATGCTCAACAAAAAGAAAACAACCTGCTATACCAACTGGAGTCAGCCATCAAGAATAACAATGAGTCAGTTGCTGCTCAGGTTTGGGATTCTATTGCACAAGGTAAACAGCCTTATATATGGGGAGATTCAGTAGCATTTATTTATCACGGAAAAGCAAACTCAGTAAGCTGGAATGGTGATTTTAATGGCTGGGGAAGTGATACTAGATTTGACAATAAAGGTTCTCGCATAGGAAATTCTAATTTTTGGGAATTGAAAACCAGTTTTCCTGCTGACGCCAGATTTGATTATAAAATTGTAGTTGATGGTCATTGGATTTTAGATCCGGCCAATGAGGCAATTCAAATGGCAGGTATTGGAGGTTTATCTCCAAATTCTGAACTAAGAATGCCTGAAAGCAAGCCTTCGCAGTGGACAGAAGATACTGCCAGGTCAAAAGGCCAACTAACCAACTGGACAACTCTTCCAAGTGAGTCTTTGGGTTATGATGTTAATTACAAAGTTTACTTTCCTGACAACTACAGCAAGATCAACGCTTTGCCCACTATCTATTGTACTGATGGTAATGAATATACCCACCCACAACTGGGAGCCATGGTAGAAATCCTTGATAATTTGATTGAACAAAAGAAGATTGAACCAGTCATAGTCGTTTTCATTGATCCGCGTGATCCGTCAAATCCGCAACATAACAGGCGTATGGATGAATATAATCTCAATGAAAAGTTTTTAAGTTTTGTTACACAGGAATTAGTACCACAAATTGATTCTACATACAAAACCGCTAAAGACAGAGCCCATAGAACTATTATGGGCACTTCAATGGGCGGCCTAAATGCTTCCTTTATTGCCGCTAAAGCCCCGGAACTTTTTGCCAATTTACTTATTCAATCTCCTGCGTACCGGTATCGGCCAGCAATTTATAAATCGGTAAATAATAGTAAAGTATGGCCACTAAAAGTGAGTATTTCAACAGGTGTATTTAATGACACTCAGGCGGCTGCTCTTAAGATGAAAGAGATTTATCTGACTCATTTAGATTCCTTACAGTACATCGAAGTAAATGAAGGACACAGCTGGGGAAGCTGGAGAAACACTCTTGACGATCAATTAATCTATCTCCTCAGTAATTAACAAAGTTCTTTGAGTTAATTGTTTTTTTTAGTTAGTTCAAACTATGCGAATTCTATTAACTCTGCTATTATGCGTTCTTTTCATTTCTGTTCAAGCGCAAGAAACCATTTTCACTGACCGCCCTAATGTAACTGATGCGGTAAATGTTCTAAACAAAGGAACCATGCAAGTGGAAGTGGGCTATCTCAATTCAACCACAGATTTTGGAACTTCTGAAGTGACATTTAGCACGATACCAAATTTCTCGTTTAAGTATGGTTTGACAGATAGGGTTGAGTTAAGACTATTAACCAACTATGGTGTTCTCGATTCTCCCGGACAGGACAACATCAGTGGCCTAACCCCCATCACATTTAGTCCAAAATTCTTTCTTATTGAACAAGATGGTATCATCCCAAAAGCATCAGTTACAACTGCTTTTACCTTCTCTGATACCGGTGAAGAAGCCTTTCAGGTGGAAGACTTGAATTATAACTTCAGGCTTCTTTTTGAGTATCAATTCAATAAACTAACCTGGACAAATTCAATAGGTTATGATTTCTTGGATAATGATAATTCAGCTCTGGCCTATACCACTGTTTTAGGCTACCCTATTACAGATAAATTAGGTTCATTTGTTGAACTGTATGGTTTTGGTGAATCTGACACTAGCGATGCTGCACAGAATCTGGATTTTGGGTTTACTTATTTGGTTAGCAACAAATTACAGATAGATGCTATCTATGGCTTTAACATAGATGACAATGCAGATTCGACCATTTTTGGATTTGGCTTCGGCTACAAAATCAACTAGTTAATCTTGTAAATGTTGGCTGTCTGATCCCTGTGAATTCTTGGGTTAAAAAAGTGTAATAGCCGATCTAAAGCTGATGGCTTAATCTCCTTTTCAAAAGTTAGCTGTTTACCTGAAAATATGCTTTTCACCATGTCTTTTCTGGCTTCCAGTTCTTTCACACCCTGAAAAATAACATAATTAGGCCTTTTTTGAGCATCAGAAAACTCATCAAGAAGTTCACCTTTAGTCTTTCTTGGATCAAAACTGAACACCACTTTGTGGTCATCGGCCAGTTTTTCTTCTTTGGTTAAACCTAGAATGCCCTTGTCCCATTCATTGTAATCAGAAGAATTCTCGCCCAAATAATAAACTGGTGGCTGTTTAACACTCTTTTCATTTTCAATCAACACAGCTTCAACATCCTGTTTTTGTGACAAGTAGTGCAATGGAGCTACCCTATCTTTTTTTGAGAATGTAAAGGACATAAATAGACCGCCAATGATATTCACAGTCCAGAAAAACTTCCATGATATGGATGGAATAATCTTATACTTACTCCAAAAATCAGAGCTGTCGGCCCAGCTTTTCCAACCGATTGTACCCATAACAACAAGTAATGGGAACATTGGAAGAATAAATCGCTCTTGCTGATTGGGAAAGGCAGAATGAAACACAAAGAAAACCAGCACTGCAACAAATATGAGTGGTTCAACTTTATATGATCTAATGAACCCTATCATTAGAAAAACACTGATAGGCGGTATTAAAAACCCAAATGTGGTAAGGGTAAACTTGAATGGGGACCCAGAAATGAAATTATTAGCATTAGAACTGTTGTATGCGAAGTACTCAACGATGGAATGAAATGGGTAATCAAAAAATATAATATCTATCATCCCAACGGTGAGGAATGCTGCTATTAAATAGCCTAAAGTAAATAAAACGCTGCCTGTCCACTCTTTACGGTACAGCAACACAAGCCCAAGACCACCGGCAAATAATATAGTGTGATACCTAAACGCAAATGCCAGCCCAAATAATAGCCCGGCTAAAACCCATGGTACCGTACTTCTGATTTCCTGCCTCAAATTCTTAATCAAATAATAAAATCCTATCATTATTGGCGGAATACACACCATTTCTACTAAAAATCGTACGCCCATAAATGGGAAAAACCATAGTAGAGCAAGGATCCACCCCACTAGTTTAGCCTTCTTTTCATCGGATAGTAAGAGAGCAAGTCTGTAACCGAAAACGACAATCAGTACAGAGTAAAGCGCATGAATAATTCTTAAGAAGGTGGTTTTTACATAAGGATCGGAAGCTCCAAAAAGCTCTACCACCCAAATAAATCCTGCATTAATACCTGCATAAAACATGCTGTGTTTTGGCGGAATACCAGTTTCCAACCAATGCGGAATGCCATTAGCCCAACTCTGGGCAACACGAGTTACATCAAAATGATCATCATGAAAGGCATAACCCTCAGAAAAAAGAGCTGCAAGCAGCCTCGCAATTACAGCTACTATTAAAATAGTTTTAAAAGGGTACTGAGCGTAATACTCCTGAACTCTTTGGTTGATGGTCACTAATAAAGTTGTTTATTCTATTACTTGGCTTCTTCTGCGTCTCTTAACTCTCGCCTTATAATTTTACCCACATTAGATTTCGGCAGTTCATCACGAAATTCAATATACTTTGGTCTTTTATAGCCAGTAAGATTTTCGTCACAATAGGCATCTACCTCTTCTTTCGTTAATGACTGATCACTCTTCACAATAAATACTTTCACCGCTTCTGTTGATTTATCATCTGGTACACCTATAGCAGCTACTTCCAATACTTTTTCATGATTAGCAATAACATTTTCCACTTCATTCGGATAAACATTAAAGCCAGATACGTTAATCATGTCTTTCTTGCGATCCACAATCTTAAAGAAGCCCTGCTCATCCATCATACCCATATCACCAGTTCTAAACCAGCCACCTTCAAAGAATACCTGAGAGTTATCTTTATTTAAATAGCCACTCATTACTTGTGGCCCTCTGGCGCAAATTTCACCAATTTCCCCTTGAGGCAATTGATTACCATTTTCGTCAAAAATGGCCATATCTGTACTTGGCGTAGGTAAACCAATAGTGCCTCTCTTATGTGTACCATCTAATGGATTACATGATAATACAGGAGACGTTTCACTTAGCCCGTACCCTTCGCATAATGGTGTGCCTGTAACTTTCTGCCATTTCTCGGCAACAAAATCCTGCACAGCCATACCTCCACCAATAGTAGCTTTCAAAGCAGAGAAGTCAATTTTTTCAAAGTCAGGCTGATTAAGCATCCCATTGAAAAGTGTATTCACACCGGTCATCAGAGTGAATTTCTGTTTCTTCAACTCACCCAGGAAGGCTTTCATGTCTCGTGGGTTTGTAATTAAGATATTTTTAGCCCCTATTTTGAACATAAAAATACCGTTCACAGTCAGCGCGAAAATATGATAAAGAGGAATGGCTGTAACCATTACTTCCGTTTTACCTTCTTCTAAAAGCGGGTTAAACCACCAAATGATCTGTTCTGTGTGCGAAAGCACATTTCTATGCGAAAGCATTGCCCCTTTCGAAACACCGGTAGTACCTCCGGTATACTGTAAAAAAGCACAGTCTTCCTGTGAAATTGCTGGTTTATCTAACGAAAGTTTAGCGCCCTTAGCCAGCGCAGTCTTAATAGAAACGGCTTTAGGTAAGTTAAACTTAGGAACCATTCCTTTGATATACTTGACAACAAAATTTACAATTCCACCTTTAAGTCCGCCAAGCAAATCACCAAGACCAGTTGTAATTACATGCTCAATTTGGGTGTTGGAAATGATTTTCTCCAAGTTATATGCGAAGTTCTCAACTATAACAATGGCTTTAGCCTCCGCATCTTTGAATTGATGCTCCATTTCTCTGGCCGTATACAATGGATTTGTATTTACGATTTTCAAGCCTGCTCTCAGTCCACCCATTAATACCACAGGATATTGAAGACAGTTTGGCATTTGTATGGCTAACGTATCCCCTTTCTTCAGCCCACATTCTTTTTGAAGATATGCGGCAAATTGCATTGACAACTTATCCACCTCATCATAGGTCAGGGATTTTCCCATATTTTCAAAAGCCACTTGGGATCTATAGTTATCAAATGCCTCTTCAAACATCTCTACTAAAGAATTATGCTTTAAGGCATCTATTTCGGAAGGAAGTCCCTTGGGATAGCTCTTTAACCAAACTTTATCACTCATCAGTTCAAACGTTTTAATTCAAATGGTTAAAGATATTACTAATCACCCATCTCAACAAATAAAAAAAGCGGTTCTATTAGAACCGCTTTTTGAGCAACAATTAAACTTACAATAATGAGAGCTGTAGGAGAAGGATTCGAACCTCCACGAAGCAGTTAGTCCAGCCGGGTGGCGGATTTATCCTGAACTCTTCACCCTCGAGACCGGAGGGCTTGTCTGCCTGTTTCAACACCCTACAGTGTATGTCCTTCTGACACTTCAAATATAGCCATACGAGTCTTTTATTAAAATTTTAATACATTTTGAATAGAATATTTACATACTATTTAATATATAGCTATTTTTATTTCAATAATTATAAAATTACATATCAGATATGCCTCAAAATTTAGAAATTGACAATGTGGATCTTCAGATTTTAGATATTCTCATGAAGAATGCTAAAAAACCTTATACCGAAGTAGCTAAGCAGGTATTTGTTTCAGGTGGTACTGTGCATGTTAGAATGCGCAAAATGGAGGAAGCAGGTATTGTAACAGGCACCACACTTGAAATTGACAATACCAAGTTAGGATACGATATCACTGCCTTCATCGGTATTTTTCTGGCTAAAAGTGCGCTTTATGATGATGTTATCAATCAACTAAAAGCCATACCAGAGATAACCAATGTGCATTATACTACTGGCAACTATAGCATGTTTGCTAAAATCAATTGCAGAGACACTCAGCATCTAAAAGACTTATTACATGATAAAATTCAGCGTGTAGATGGAATAACAAGGACAGAAACAATGATTTCACTAGAAGAAAGCATTAACAGGCCTATTCCTATTACTCAGGCTCATAAGTAAAACATATGCTTCCATAAGACATTTCTATCTAAAAAATCCAAATTGGGGAACATCCTTCCATAGTTTTTGTTGTACATTTGCGATGTAATTTGAAATTAGTCTAAATAATAACTGATGAGTAAAGACGATCAAATTTTAGAGGAATTTACCTCCAAAGAGTACGAACACGGTTGGAGTATTGATATTGAATCTGATCAGGCCCCAAAAGGTTTGACAGAAGATACTATACGTTTTATATCAGCCAAAAAAGAAGAGCCCGAGTGGCTACTTGAATGGCGACTAAATGCCTTTAGCAAATGGCAAAAAATGAAAGAGCCGAAATGGCCTAACGTAACCTACCCTGCTGTAGATTATCAGGATATCATTTACTATTCGGCTCCTAAAAAGAAAAAGCAATTAAATAGCCTTGATGAAGTTGATCCTGAATTGAGAGAAACTTTCAAGAAATTGGGGATTTCTTTAGAGGAACAAAAAAGATTAACAGGTGTAGCTGTGGATGCTGTTATTGATAGCGTTTCTGTGGCAACTACCTTTAAAGATAAGCTTGCCGAATTGGGAGTTATTTTCTGTTCATTTAGTGAAGCTGTAAAAGAGCATCCTGAATTAGTAAGAAAGTATTTAGGATCTGTAGTGCCTGCGGGAGATAATTTCTTTGCAGCACTGAATTCCGCTGTATTTTCTGATGGATCATTTTGCTATATACCAAAAGGAGTAAGATGCCCAATGGAGTTATCAACGTACTTTAGAATTAATGCGGCAAATACTGGTCAGTTTGAAAGAACGCTCATTATCGCAGAAGATTCTTCTTACGTATCATATTTAGAAGGTTGTACTGCTCCACAAAGAGATGAAAATCAGTTACATGCAGCTGTTGTAGAAATATATGCTGCTAAAGATGCTGAAGTAAAATATTCTACCGTTCAAAACTGGTTCCCAGGTGATAAGAATGGTAAAGGTGGTATTTACAACTTCGTTACAAAAAGAGGTTTGTGCGCTGGCGATAATTCAAAAATCTCCTGGACACAAGTTGAAACTGGTTCTGCCGTAACCTGGAAATATCCTTCTTGTATACTAAAAGGTGATAATTCTCAAGGTGAATTTTATTCAGTAGCAGTAACTAACAATTACCAACAAGCAGATACTGGCACTAAAATGATTCACATTGGTAAAAATACCAAGTCAAGAATTGTTTCTAAAGGTGTATCTGCAGGGCATTCACAAAACAGTTACAGAGGTCAGGTGCATGTAATGAAACGTGCTGAAGGTGCTCGAAACTTCTCACAATGCGATTCCTTGCTTATGGGTAACCAGTGCGGTGCACATACATTCCCATACATAGATATTGAGAATAGCACTGCTCAGGTAGAGCACGAGGCTACAACCTCAAAAATTGGTGAAGACCAGATATTCTATTGTACACAAAGAGGTATCGATGAAGAAAGTGCCGTAGCACTCATTGTTAATGGATATTGTAAGGAGGTTCTTAATCAATTACCAATGGAGTTTGCCGTTGAAGCTCAAAAGCTGTTGGCTCTTACTCTTGAGGGTTCTGTTGGTTAATCAAACTCAAATTCAGACATATTTTAATTATCAAATACTAACTACTAATTACTAGTATGCTTAAAATAAAAAACTTACACGCCTCAATTGAGGGTAAAGAAATTTTAAAAGGAATTAATCTGGAAGTAAAAGCAGGTGAAGTACACGCCATCATGGGACCTAATGGTTCGGGTAAAAGTACTTTAGCTTCAGTACTTGCAGGAAGGGAAGATTATGAAGTAGATAAAGGTGAAATTGATTTCGATGGCAAAGATCTTTTGGATTTAGCTGCAGAAGAAAGAGCCAGAGAAGGCGTATTTCTTGCATTTCAATACCCAATAGAAATTCCAGGTGTAAGCACAACCAACTTCATGAAAACAGCGCTCAATCAAGTGAGAGAGTATAGAGGTCTGGAGCCTTTAGATGCTGTTTCCTTCCTTAAAATAATGAAGGAGAAAATGCAATTAGTTGAGATTGATCAGTCACTTCTTAGCAGATCATTGAATGAAGGTTTCTCCGGTGGTGAGAAGAAAAGAAATGAAATCTTCCAAATGGCGATGTTAGAGCCAAAATTATCAATACTTGATGAAACTGATTCAGGTCTTGATATTGACGCCTTGAAAATAGTTGCCAATGGTGTTAATAAATTAAAGTCAAAAGATAACGCTACAATAGTGGTAACTCACTATCAAAGATTATTGGATTACATCGTTCCTGATTTTGTACATGTATTGTACAATGGCAGAATCGTTAAATCAGGCAACAAAGATTTAGCACTTGAATTAGAAGAGAAAGGTTACGATTGGATAAAGGAAGAAGCTAACGCAACAGCTTAATCTATTTATGGCAGAATTAGCAGAAAAAAGCAAAGTAATGGAAGGTATAGTAAATCGTTTTAATTCATTAAACACTTCTTCTGATTTTCATAAGAACAGAAAAGAGGCGATGGATTTGCTGAATACTATTGGTTTACCATCCCCAAAAAATGAGGAATACAAATTCACCAACATTACAAAAATACTGGAAAAGGAGTTTAACTCAATTCCACATCAGTTCAATTCAAAAATTCAGAAAGAAGCAATTCAGAAACTGGATATTGAGGGGTTAGATGTTCACAAATTGGTATTTATTAATGGTGTTTATTCATCGGAATTATCTGATAAAATAGATATTAAAGGTGTTACGGTAAAGAATATTCAACAGGCCATTGAAGAGAACGATGAATCATTGAACAAGTACTTTGGTAAAGCAGCTAAAAGTAACAGAGATGCATTTTTGGCTCTCAATACTGCCCTTACCGAAGATGGTGCTTTAATTCACGTTTCTGATAACATAGTTGTTGAAAAGCCAATAGCATTATATTTTATTAATGATTCTTCTGAGTCTACAGTATATTCTAACTCCAGAAATCTTGTGATAGCCGGAAAAAGTTCACAAGCTAATTTTCTTGAGTTTTTTCTAACTGAAGGTAATGAATCTAGTTTTTCTAATATCGCTTCTGAAGTTGTGATAGATGAAAACGCTCATATTGGCTATTATAGAGTACAAAATAATAAAGAAACTGCTTATCAGGTAGGCACTACGCAGGTGCATCAATCTCGTTCAAGCGTATTTTCAGCCTATACATTTACGCTGAATGGGGCTATCATAAGAAATAATCTGAATGTAACTGTTGATGGCGAAGGCTGCGAAACAAATATGTATGGGCTTTATCTTATTAACGGTAAAACACATGTAGATAATCATACAGCAGTTGATCACGTTCAGCCGCATTGTGAGAGTAATGAGCTGTATAAAGGCATTTTAGAAGATACTGCTAAGGGAGTATTTAATGGAAAAGTGTTTGTGCGTAAGGAAGCACAGAAAACCAATGCTTTTCAATCTAATAAAAATATATTGTTATCTGATACTGCTGTGGTGAACACAAAGCCTCAGCTGGAAATTTGGGCAGACGATGTTAAATGTTCGCATGGCTGTACAACAGGCCAGCTTGACGAAGATGCACTATTTTATTTGCGCTCACGTGGATTAAGTAAAGATAGCTCACGGGCTCTACTACTTTATGCATTTGCTATTGAGGTATTAGAAACAGTAAAGCTTGATCCGCTTAAAAATTTCCTTGAAAATCTGATTTCAGAAAGATTACATAAAGACTTTTAATATGCCTTCAACAAGCAGCATAAAGACCTTAGATATCAGTAAAATAAGAGAGGAATTTCCGGTGCTTCATCAGGAAGTGAATGGTAAACCTTTGATTTACTTTGATAATGCTGCAACTAATCAGAAACCTAAAGTGGTAATTAATGCTTTGGCTGATTATTACAAAGGATATAATGCCAATATACATAGAGGCATTCATACTTTGGCCGAAAAGGCAACTAAGGCATTTGAGGAAACACGACACTATCTAAAAGGCTTTTTGAATGCCAAAGAAGTTGAAGAAATAATCTTTACGAAAGGAACATCTGAAGGAATCAATCTGGTTGCTTCTTCTTTTGGTAGAAAGTTTCTGAACGAGGGTGATGAAATTGTGATCAGTGGGTTAGAACATCATTCCAACATTGTGCCGTGGCAGCTGATTGCTGAAGAAAGAGGTGCTATAATTAAAGCTATCAACGTTTTAGATAATGGCACGCTGGATATGGACCATTACAAATCGCTCCTATCTAACAAGACTAAGATTGTTGCGGTAAATCATGCGTCTAATAGCTTGGGAACAATCAACCCAGTTAAGGAGATTATACAAGAGGCTCATAATGTTGGAGCAAAAGTATTAATTGATGGCGCTCAGGCAACTGCTCATCTAAACATTGATGTTCAGGATTTGGATTGTGACTTTTATGCTATTTCAGCACACAAATGTTATGGACCAACCGGCACGGGAGCTCTTTATGGCAAAAGAGAACTTTTAGAGGCAATGCCTCCTTACCAGGGCGGTGGAGAAATGATAAAAGAAGTATCTTTTGAGAAGACAACTTACAATGATGTCCCGTACAAATTTGAAGCTGGTACGCCTAATATTGCTGATGTTATAGCCTTCAAAAAAGCGCTTGAATTCATAGATGAAACAGGCAAAGAGAGTATTGCAGTTCATGAAGAAGAGTTATTGCAATATGCCAGACAAAAATTTTTAACAATCCCCGGGCTTCGTATCGTTGGTGATTCAGATCACAAAGTAAGTGTTCTTTCTTTCCTGATAGAAGGAATACACCCATTCGATATTGGCCAAATGCTGGATGCGGGCGGAATTGCAGTTAGAACAGGCCATCATTGTACTCAGCCTTTAATGGATCACTTTGGAATTGAAGGAACTGTGAGGGCTTCCTTCTCCGTTTATAATACGAAAGAAGAAATAGATCGAATGACAGAAGCTCTTCAAAGAGTCGTTAAATTTTTAAAGCCATGAGTCAATCGATTAAAGAGATACAGGAAGAAATAATAGACGAATTCGCCATTCTGGATGGAGACATGGAAATGACTAATTTCTATGTGATGGAATTAGGCCAAAAGTTACCTGAATTTAACGATACTGATAGAACTGAAGATAATATTGTAAAAGGCTGTCAATCCAAAGTATGGCTAACTGCTGAGTTAGATGGTGATAAAGTAATTTTTAAAGCCGACAGTAACACGGCCATTACAAAAGGGCTTGTTAGCTTGTTGGTGAGAATACTTTCAGGGCAAAAAGCTTCTGAAATTGTGGATGCAGAAATCTTCTTCCCACAACGAATTGGTATGGAACGCTTTATTGGCACGCAACGTTCTAATGGCTTTGGTGCCATGATCAAACAAATGAAATTATACGCATTGGCTTTCAAAAGCAAAATAGAGGCATGAGCGAAGTACAACAATCAGAAACAACATTGAGAGACAAGGTTTTAGAGGCCATAAAGAATGTTTATGACCCGGAAATACCTGTAGACATCTATGAATTAGGCTTGATATATGAAATCAATATTCACCCTGTAAATAGTGTTTATATTTTAATGACGCTTACCTCTCCAAACTGTCCGGCAGCAGAAACAATACCTGCTGAAGTAGAGGAAAATATTAAAAAAATTGAGGGAGTAAATGATGTGAATGTGGAGATTACATTTGATCCACCCTACTCTCAAGATATGATGAGTGAAGCAGCCAAGCTAGAGCTCGGATTTTTGTAAGAACTTAACTAATTACTAACTACTTAATACTAACTACTAAATAAATATGTATCCAGAAGAACTAGTAGCACCCATGAGAACAGATTTGACATCTGTAGGGTTTAAAGAATTAAAAACAGCACAAGATGTAGATAATCATCTAACTGATCATAAAGGAACTACACTAATGGTTATCAACTCAGTGTGTGGCTGTGCAGCCGGTGCAGCAAGACCTGGTGTAAAATGGGCTGTTGAGATGACGAACAAAAAGCCTGATCATTTAACTACAGTATTTGCTGGTGTAGATCAGGATGCGGTAGCCAAAGCAAGAGAGTATACACTACCTTACCCTCCTTCTTCACCGTCCATCGCTTTGTTTAAAGATGGCGAATTGGTACACTTTGTAGAAAGACACCACATTGAAGGAAGAAACGCTGAAATGATCGGTAATCACTTATTAGAAGTATTCAACGAGTACTGCTAACAAGAATTTGAGTTAAAACTATGAGCCTCTTAGAATCTAAGAGGCTTTTTTATTGGTATGCTTTAAACTCCCCTCTCGGGAGGGGTTGGGGGTGGGCTTATTTTTACAAGGATGGATCTATCTTTCCAAACACATTTTACCCTCCCCTTGCCCCTCTAAGGAGGGGAATAACTTCCTTTATAATAACACCAGAGTCACCATTATTTTACCACCTTTTATTAGCTTTATAAAATGGCCAAACGGAAAAATACACAAGATCCGGGAACGGGAACTGATTACAAACAATATTCCAAGCGAGTAATCAATAAAGATGGCTCATTTAATGTATTAAAAAGTGGACTAAAACCCAGTTATCGAAATACCTATCAGGAACTAATAAAGATGAGTTGGCCGCAATTTTTTGTGGTAATATTTGCCTTCTTAATTGCTGTAAATGCACTATTTGCTCTTCTCTATGTAATTACTGGCGTTGATGGTATTAGCAGTATTGTTCCCGGTTCTTTTGGTTCCGATTTCCTAAACGCCTTCTTCTTTAGCTTCCAAAGTTTTACCACGGTTGGTTATGGCGCCATGGCTCCAATCAGCACCGATACCCATATTATTGTTCTTCTCGAAACGGTGTCTGGCTGGCTTTGCTTCGCTTTAGTAACGGGTATCCTATATGGTCGGTTCTCAAAGCCTTCTGCCCGATTAAAATACAGTAAGAATATTCTTATCGCACCGTACAAAGACAACATCAATTGCTTGCAATTCAGGATTGCCAACATGCGCAAAAGTATGTTGATTAATATGGAAGCAACCGTAATGATTGTCTTGGTTGATAAAAAGAAAGGCCAAACTACCAGACAATTCTTACCTCTGGAATTGGAACGAGACAAAATACTATTCTTCCCTCTCAACTGGACTATCGTGCATCCAATTGATGAAAAAAGTCCGCTCTATAATAAATCAATAGAAGATTTAAGGAAGTTAGATATGGAAGTACTCACACTAATTAAAGGCTTTGATGATACCTTTAGTCAAACCGTTCACTCTCGTTATTCATACAAATGTGATGAGCTTATAATGGGTGCTAAGTTTGTTCCTGCTTACGATACCATAGAAAGTGGTGATTTCATGCTCGATTTCGATAAAATGGATGAGTATGATAAACTAGAACTTAATTAATGAATAGCAACTTGCTAAACCTTTAGCAACTTATTAAGCTCAGTAACTGCTTCGGGCGTACCTACAATATAAACAATGTCATTCTGATTAATCACTGTATCGCCATCGAGTTCAGCAATAAAACTGCCATTGCGCTGGATGGCAACGATGTTAACCCCCCAATTTTGTCTGATAGCCGATTCCTTTAATGATTTCCCTACAATGCTGTTATCATCTTTAGAAACTGTTGCACTTGTAATTCTTAAGTTAGGAATATTCAATCTGCCTGCTTCCATTTCAACTTCAGGACGAATCATTTTGTAATTATCCCCCCTAACAAGGTGAACAAGATTGGTAATTTGATCATCAGGAATAAGATATTTATATAAGACTCGTGTAAAAATCTCTATACTCGTTTCAAATTCCTCTGAAATCACTTCATCGGCACCTAAGTTCAGATTACTGGATATCTCGTTAATATACCTGGTTCTAACAATGATAAATACAGTACGACAGATATCTCTGATTGAGCTCACCACCTTCTTTGTGATAGGTCCATCAGATATAGCCACAACAGCAACCCTGGCACTCCAAACTTTAACTTGCTCCAAAATAAAAGGGTTCGAGGCATCACCAAATAATATAGGCTCGCCATTGGCCTTTTCTTTGTGCACAGTTTCGGCATTCATTTCAATGATAACGTAAGGTATACCTGTTGCCTTAGCTGCTTTGGCTACATTTTTACCATTAACACCAAACCCAATAATTATCAGGTGATCTTTTAATGATTTAATATTCTCCTGATCATCTACCTTTTCATTCCAGTAGTTGAATTTTGCCAGACCTTTTGAAAGTTGTGTATTGCTAAAAGATTTCACAATTCTATCAGAAAACATGAATGCAAAAGGTGTTAATGCCATGGAAAGCACTGAAATACTAAGAAAATACTGATTAGTTACAGCATCAATCAGTCCATTTTCAATGCCTACTTTTGATAAGATAAAGGCAAACTCCCCTACCTGAAAAAGTGCTAGCCCTACCAGAATAGTTACCCTTGGTGGATACTTTAATATAGATGCGGCCATTGTACCAATTGTACCTTTAATAAAGAATACTGCTACTGTAAAGCCAATAATTACCCCGGCATTCTGCAAGAAAAATGAAATATCCAATAGCATTCCTATGGATACAAAAAAGAAGCTGGTAAATATCTCTCTAAAAGGCATTATCTGACTCGTTGCCTGATGGCTATAATCTGATTCGGAAATAATGAGGCCTGCGATAAAAGCACCTAAAGGCAGAGAGAGCCCAATGCTCGATGTAAGCCAGGCCACGGCAAAACAGGACACTACTATTGTGAGAATAAACAATTCTCTACTTCTTGTTTTGGCAACTTCAAAAAGTAAACGTGGAAAGATGTATCTGGCGGCTAAAATCACCAACCCTACAACAAGTAGTGTTTTAAGAACAAGTGTCAAAAGCGTTAACCAAACATCATCTGATTTACCTGCCATTATAGGGGCAAGCAACATCATTGGCACTACGATAATATCCTGAAAAATAAGTATGGCCAGCGTTATTTTACCATTCGGACTGTTGATCACACCCCTGCTCTGTAAAATATTTAAAACAATGGCTGTGCTACTTAATGAAAATAGAAAGCCTATAAATACCGCCTGACTAATTCCATAGCCAAAATAAGTGGCAATCAGACCAGCAACAACAATAGTAAGCAATACCTGAAACGCACCTCCAAGAAAAACAGCTTTCTTAATGGCCGCTAAACTCTTCAATGAAAATTCTAATCCGATAATAAATAGCAGAAGGATAATGCCTATTTCAGATAATACCTCCACTTCGTGAGAAGCCTTCACCAAGCTTAAACCATGTGGTCCAGCCATGATACCTGTAATTAGGAACCCTAAAATGGTGGGCAGCTTAAACTTTTGAAAGATTAATATAACAATAACCGACAACCCAAGTATAATTACAATATCAGGCAGAAGAGGAATACTCATGAGTCAGCTAAGTTTAGTTAGAATCGTACAGTGTAAATTTAAGGTATTAAAAACTAAAATGATTTCTGAATTCTACCAGCTCCTGAGCGAATGATTTGTCCGTTGTTATTCCCAATTTATCATTAAACTCATTATTCACCTTCACCTTCAATTCACGCAATTTAAGGTGTTGATTAACAAAAATGAACTCAAGTTCAGGTATTTGTTGCTTCAATTCATCTACAATATCTAATACCAACAAATCTCGAGTTACAAGGTTATAGACACCCGTATTTACCTCCGTAGTTACAAGTCTTGAAAGTGCAGCTTTTATTTGATCAATATGTACGAATGAACGGTATTGCCTACCATCGCCATGTATCGTAATCTTTTTATTGAAGTTGGCCTCAAAAGCGAATTTATTAATTACCGCATCGAAGCGCATACTTTTACTGTAGCCATACACATTCCCACATCGTAGGATAATGGTATTCATTTTATCGCCCAACCTGCTTACATGCTCCTCACCTCTCATCTTAGAAATGCCGTAGAATGTTTTTGGGTTCGGTGAAACTGATTCATCCACAGCCTTTTTAGATGAACCATATACGCTTGTACTACTTGTATAAATAAGTTTTTGAACGTCACTGGACTCTAAGGCATATACTAGCTCCGCAGTTCCCCAATGGTTCACCTGCTCATAAAAGTGAGGGTCGGTATTGGCAAATGGAGTAGTAACTTTTGCTGCTAAGTGATATACAATCTCCACACCTTCCAAAACCTTCTTCAATTGTCTGGAGTCTAGCAACTCACCTTTCACAAATTTTACCTTCTCATAATTAGGCATTTTGCCATTAATAAAAAGGTTGTGATTAGCTCTGCTTAAGTTATCGTATACAATGACTTCTTTTACTTCAGCATTCTGCGCCAGCGCATACACCAGCTCCGTTCCAATATATCCGGCTCCACCGGTAACTACTATTTTCATTTGCTAACTAAATCTGTGTGTAACCCACACTCTGTTTTATTCATACCATACCAGCGTGCTTCGCGCTCCATCATTTCAGGATCAACCTTTCGAGTACATGGTTCGCAACCAATACTTAAAAAGCCATTTGATTCTAACGGATGCTTAGGCAGATCGTATTCCTTCTGATATTGATAAATCATTTTGGCGTTCCAATCCAACATCGGATGAAAACGGATGGTATCATGTGGAGCTGGTTGCTCTACCTTCATAGCTTTTCTCACAGCACTTTGATCGCCCCTGACACCATTAATCCAAACATCATGTCTAAGAAGTAAAGCATCAACGGGTTGCGTTTTATTTAAGTAGCAGCAATGATCAGGATCCGAAGTAAACAACAGCCTACCTTCAGAGTCACGCTGCATAAATTTGGGAACGTCCGGCCTCAAATCTATCACATTGGTTAACCCGAAAGCGTCTTTCACCTGATCCCTAAACTCCACCGTTTCCGGGAAATGGTAGCCAGTGTTAATAAAAACAACGGGTATCGATTTATTGATTCTGCTTAAAATATGAAGCAATACTATACTGTGCGATTGGAATGAAGAAGTGGTAAACAACTTCTTGCCATCTGCTTGGTATTCGGTAATTTTTGATTTTATTTCTTCGAAAGTCATATCTTCGATTGAAGTTGCCAAAGATATCTAAACACTTCGGTGATGAAAATAATTTGGTTAATTACTGGATTGTAAAAATTAATTTACTCATTCATGACTTCTACTCCTTTAAAAGACTTTATCAAAGAAGTAATTGCAAATGAAACCGGCATCAAGAGTTCTGCGATTAAGGATACTCAATCATTTTTTGAACTCGGCATCGATTCAATTACAGCTGTCTATTTGCTGGAACTTGTTGAAAAGAAATATGAAATTGAACTTACTCCCCTCTACTTTTGGGATTACCCAACTATTGAAAAGTTTGCTGATAAAGTAGAACAAGAATTGAGAATAAAATGAACCTCTGGAGGCCGCTGGATACTGACAATATTAATAATCCATACCCAATGTATGAAGAGATCCGAAATGCAGGTGGAATCTACAAAGCGCAAACAGGAGAAATTATTGTAACAAATTACAAATCGGTAGAGGCCATATTAAAAGATAAAGAGAATTTCAAAGTTGGTAATGGTAAAGAGTGGATAGAACGTGGTGTTGAATATTTTAAAACCAAAGACACAGACCTAACTTCAATCACCGATGCCATCGATAAGTTTATTCTCTTAATAAACCCACCCGAACATCAGGAGATAAGGAAATTTATTTCTGAAGTATGGAATGAACGAGAGGTTGAAAATATCATTCTAGCTAATTGTAATGAGCTAATTGATAGTATAAAAGACAAAAGTGAGTTTGATTTAATTGAAGACTTTGCTTCTCACTTACCAGCCATGACGATTTCCAGAATAATGGGAATAGAAAGCGATAGCTACAAAGAGCTACAGGGTCATGGCGAAAAAATGATTAAGGCATTAGATTTCTACTTGAAATTTGAAGACCTCTTGAAAATAGAGGAATCTGCAAGAGCGTTTATTAATTACTTCAAGAAAGTAATTAATAAACCTCCTGCAAGCGGTCTTATTTCTAAGTTAACAAGTGCAAACTCAGCTAGAAACAAACCATTATCAGAAAAGCAGTTGATATCCATTTGCATTTTTCTATTTGTAGCTGGTGAAGAAACCACTGTAAGCTTTATCTCTACCTCAGTCTATAACCTTATTAGAACTAATCAATGGAAAACATTGAAAGGCGAAGATGTAGAAAATGTCATTGATGAACTTCTGAGATTTGATGGCCCTGTGCAGTTATTGGGTAGAATTGCCTCAAGTGATGTTGAGTTGAATGGAACAACAATTTCAAAGGGAAGTACAGTTACCTTATGCCTGGCGGCAGCAAATCGAGATCCTGATCAATTTAAGAATCCAACAGTTTTAGATCTTACCCGCAAACCTCGCCATCTGGCCTTTGGCACCGGTAATCACTTTTGTTTAGGAGATTGGCTCGCAAGAAAGCAAGCAGGTATTGCTCTATCTATGCTTATTAAGAATTTCCCAACACTGCATTTGAGCAACAACAAATTTACCTGGCGAAAACAATTAGCTATTCGAAGGTTAGAATTACTACCGGTACTTATTAAATAGTAGCTCCCTTGAAGTATTTTAATCTAATTTCAGCCTTATTTTTAGTATAGCCAACAAATGTTAACCCCGTAGCCGTGTATACCGCCTTTCTCTTAATTTTTTGAACCCTTTGATCTTCAATTAGTGTGATTACACCTACGCATTCAGATTTACCTTGTAAATAATCCTGTTCTAATAAATTTATAGTTTCAGAAGCAAGATAGTCTACAAGTCCAGGTATTCTAAACTCAGGATGCATCATTGTTCTGAAATTAAAAAACCATAATTGGTTTAAATGGGCAATTTGTTTTGGAACTGCAGTAGTCACTCCTATTACTTCACCATCGCTATTAGTGGCCACAAAAACAGTTTCTTCAACTCTGTGAAATGGATTCACACCATCTGGTAGCGCATTTAACCTTTGCCAAAAATCAATAATTTGTTCATTGTATTTGGTGGTTTTCCAATTGCAGTTAATAGTTATTTTATTAAAATCTTTCACTTATTGTAGCTGGTGAACATTCCTTAACATGCCTAAAATACATCGAAGTTTATAGAATATCTAGGTTACTTCAGGCATACTTTGAGAATATAGCTTAACGAAGATTTAATAGTAATGATTTTTAAATTGCTGTGAAATATTAGTAACTTCAAACCAACCAACTAAAAACAATGAAGCGCCAAAACCAACAATTATATAGCGCCTCGCTGGCTAAATACCGAAAATTCAGAGAACGCTATTTAAAAAACGTTCAAAATGGAAGGTTTTTTAAGTTCTCATCAAAAAAGAAGCATCAGATTATTAGTCGGCTAAAACGCCTTTATAATCGGTTGATACAACTAAAGTTTCAGCTAAAATTTGCAGCGGCAGCAGGTTCTCTTTCACTCATTATAGCAGCAGGTGGTGTCAAAGCTCAGGAACTGGGTCCATTTGTTCAAAATGATGTAAAAAATCCTTTTTTTAGACCCGATTTTAATGGTAATTTTCTCAGACCAACTTTTGGTGACATTGATAATGACGGTGATCTGGATTTGCTCTATGGCATTAGTTCAGGAGACCTTTACTTTTACCGTAATATAGGGACTCCCACTCGTGCTAAATTTGTTAGGGATAACACCCACCCTCTTGAGTCTATAGATGGACCTAATGGTTATGCTGCACCTGAATTAATTGATATAGATAGTGATGGTGATTTAGACCTAGTCGTTACAGACAAAAACTCTGCGTACTCAGGAGGCGTTTATTTCCATCTGAACAACGATTTTGAAAATGATGGAATCATTGGAAATAACCCCTCATTCACTAATATTACTGGTGCATCAAACCCCATAAATGGAGTTTCTGGTACAGATCAGGACGTTAAATCCAATTTTGTAGATATTGACGATGATGGTGATTTAGACGTATTTTTGGGCCAAGATAGTGGACCTAATGGCGGTTACGCTTCCTTGTTATTTTTTGAAAATGATGGTGGTTTCAGTAGTCAAACTTTACCCTCTTCACTGCCTTCTTATTTCGAAACAGCCTCTGGTTACCAAAACATAACACCAACGTTTTTTGACGTAGACGGAGATGGTGACATGGACTTGTTTACAGGTTCAACTACAAGTCAAATTCGCTTCTTTAGAAATACAGATATCGATTCTTCAGACCCTGGTGATACAGATATAGGTGATGACATTGCCTTCACTGAGGTAACTGGCGCTGCAAATCCATTTAATAGCTTCATTGTTCCATCAGGTGACGGTGCTATCACTTTTATGGATTTGGATGATGATGGGGTTGATGAAGCACTTATAGGATCGCAATTTGGATTTAGCTACTTTGAAAACGATGGTGCCGGAAATTTCACAGAAGTAACCGACTTTACTAACCCTTTCGGACAGGTAGATTTTGATTATGATCCTTCACCCACAGCCTGTGATATTGATAATAACGGGGATTTGGATATTATCATAGGAAATAAATATAATTCATCTCCAAGTGAACTTTCATTATTTAGAAATAATGGCGATGGAACGATTGATGAATTGACCGGAACGAGCAATCCTTTACCAATTATTACAGATTTTGTTAATCGTTTAGTTCCTGAATTTGCAGATATTGACGGTGATGGAGATATGGATTTGTTTGTATCCGCTTACGATAATTCTGGCGGACCAGGCTTTGGTAGAGTGCTATTTTATAGAAATTCTGATATTGATTTATCTGGTGATCCTGGAGATGTAACTGTTGGAGATGACCCATCTTTCGCACTCGAAACCAGCCCACTGTCAATCACTGAAAACTACATAAGGTTTGGGCACACCATAGGCGATTTTGATGGCGATAGCGATTATGATATTTTATTAGGCACAGATAACTTTTCATCCAATTTTAGATTTTTTAATAATAATGGCACAGCAACCTCGCCTAGTTTTGGTACAGCAGACCTTACACTTTTACCGAATCCGTTAGATCCCGGTTATAGCGTTGCCCCTAAACCTGAATTTGTAGACATTGATCATGACGGGGATTTAGATGTAGTCTCAGGATCAACCTATTTTTCTACGGCTAGTCTATCTGGCACATTAGAATTATTCGAAAACAATGGTTTAGGCGGATTAACAAGAGTTAGTACAGGTAATCCTTTTAGTGGAATAGACTTAGGTAACCATTCAGATCCATTATTTATGGATTTTGATAACGATGGCGATTTGGATGTTTTCATTGGTGAAAGATATGGCCGTATAGAATTTTTGGAAAACCAAAACATCCCGGCACAAATAAGCACAACAGCTTCTACAACTATTACTCATAATGAGGGCGACTCTCCTTTGCAATTAGCGAGTGGCTTGTCTATTTCAGATGCCACGAATGATCCTATTAGAAAAGCTAGAGTTGTAATTGAAAATTATATTTCAGGTGAGGATTTGCTTGATTTCGATCCCGGATTTGGCACTTCAGGTGCTTTTGAGACTTCAGGTCCTAACGCAGGTATTCTCACAGTGAATGTTCCCCCCACTACGACAAATAGTGAGCTTGCCATGGTTCTATCTGGTGTTACCTATGAAAATATTGGGTCTACAGTAACGGCAACCCCTAGAACAATACGGTTTGAAGTAATTGATTTCGATAACACCAACCCGGGAAGCGGTGATGTTGTTTCAATCACAGTGAATGTCATCCCTACTCCAAATGATCCTCCTGTACTTTCAACTACTTCGGGAGATTTGACTTATACGGAGGGAGATGGTATTGTAGCCATTGATGGTGGACTTACCGTTTCAGACTCAGATAACACTAATTTCACAAGTGCTACAGTAAGCATATCAAACAACTTCGCCCCTGCCGAAGATTTCTTAGAATTCTCGGATCAAAATGGAATTAGTGGAAATTATAACAATGCAACAGGAGTTTTAACATTATCAGGTACGAGCAGTGTAGCCAACTACCAAACGGCCTTAAGATCTGTATTTTATTCAAACGTCTCGAACAATCCATCCAACCTCACAAGAACAATTTCTTTTGAAGTAAATGATGGAACGGACCCAAGCAATATTGGTACGCGAAACATTATTGTGGTTCCCGTAAATGACGCACCAACATTAGCTTCTGAAAATGGTCTGAATCCGTTAGGTTATACTCAAAACGCTGCTGCAATAGCAATTGATCCACTTATCGAAGTTTTTGATTCAGACAATACAACTATAGCCAGTGCCTCAGTTACACTAAATGGGTTTATAGCTGGAGATGTGCTGCAATTCAATGATCTAAGTGGAATTACTGGCAGCGTAAATGCCGGCACACTCAACTTATCAGGCTCTGCCACACTGGCCCAATATCAAACAGCATTAAGAAGTGTATTATTTCAAACTTCTAATGGAGCGGGTAGCCGTACAGTAAACTTTGTTGTGAATGACGGAACAGATTCAAGTTCTCCTTACACTCGAACGATAAACATTTCAAATGCAGCATCGCAGCCACCTGTTGTAAACACCACTCCGGCTACCACACAGGTAGGAAGTGTTATAACCATTGATCTGTGCAATATTATATCCGACCCGGATAATTCCTTCGAGGAATTAACGATTACGGTTGTGAGTATACTTTCAGGGGCAAGTACAACTATCGATGGTTGCGACTTACGAGTAGATTATTCTGGACTGAATTTCTCGGGAGAAGATATCATAGTACTTAGAGCCACAGACCCTGATGGTAATACCGATGAAAATTCATTAACCATCAATGTTGAATCTGCCGAACCTGGTGGTGAGCTAATTATTTATAATGCTGTATCTCCAAACAATGACGGATTAAATGATTGGTGGGAAATTGTAAATCTTACTACTCCAAATGAGATTAAGCTTTTTAATCGTTGGGGAGATTTAGTTAAAACATTAACTAATTATGAAAGTATTCCGGATAATACACAATTGAACGATATCCCTGCAGGAACCTATTTCTATAAAATAGAGAGCCCGCAAGGCAGTTATGAAGGATTTTTAGTGATAAAGAAATAATATGAAAAAGCTACTACCACTATTATTCGCCATTATCTACTGCTCAGCTCAAGCGCAGCAAGATCCTTTGTATTCTCAATACTTGAACAACCCAATTGTGCTCAATCCAGCATATGCAGGTATCAATGATGTATTTACAGCCTCCGTAGGTTACAGAGGCCAATGGAACGGATTGGAAGGAGCACCTACGACACTATCAGCAACGGCACATTCCTCTTTTTTGGACAATAAAGTGGGAGGTGGTTTGGTAATCATTAGAGATGAATTGGGTATAACTACCAATACACAAATTAATATGACCGGCTCTTATAAAATTGAGTTTGGCGACAACATCTTCTCATTCGGTATGCAGTTTGGAGTAAATAGTTATAGAGACGATAATGGGGAATTGGCCGTGCGAGATGCCGGAGATGCACTTTTTGAAGGAAGCCAGAGTTTTACAAAAACCAACTTTGGAGCGGGCGCGATCTTAAAAGGTTCTAACTATTTTGTTGGCTTATCGGTGCCCAGGTTGGTAAATAGCAAAGAAGAGTTTGGTAACGTAGAATCAGAAATTTTTTCCAGGCACTACTACCTAGGCCTTGGGTATGTATTTTTATTAAACACAAGCTTGTCACTTAAAACTGGTGCACTCGTTAAAGCAGTTTCTGATGTTCCGGCTTCTGTGGATTTAAGTAGTAGCTTATTATTTCTTGATCGGTACTCAGCAGGTATACTCACCAGAAACTTTGAAACGTACGGAATTATTTTAGGCGCCTTGTTAAAGGAGAACATTAGGTTTAATTATACCTTCGAAGTGCCAACGAATCAATCAGTTGGAACCCAGTTTAATACCCACGAAATTGGTCTTTCCATAGACCTTGAATTATTAGACGGCCACTTTATTAAAGAACGATACTTTTAATCCATTTCAACCCTCTTCCTTAAAATTCAATATTAATATGATTCTTGTTTGAACATTAATCATATTTGTGCTGTTTGAATTTGGACAGATGAGAATAAGCGTTTTTAGAAAAGAACATTTTAATGCAGCACATCGCCTTCATAATGCGGAATGGGATGAAAAAACCAATAACCGCGTTTTTGGCAAATGCAATAACCCTAATTATCATGGGCATAATTATGATCTAATAGTTAAATTAACTGGAGAAATAGATCCTAAGACTGGCTACGTGTACGATATGAAAGTACTTAGCGACCTGATAAAGGAGAAAGTATTAAAAAAATTCGATCATAAAAATCTCAATCTAGATACTGAAGAATTCAAAAACCTAAATCCTACTGCTGAGAATATTGCCGTAGTTATCTACAACATCCTTAGAAAGGAAATTGACAAAGCCCTGGATTTAAAAATCAAACTTTATGAAACAGAAAGAAATTTTGTTGAATATCCAGCGTAATTACAACGAAGATGACGAGATAGCCGATGCACATGTAGGCACTTCTATAGAAACGCCCATGCGCAAGGATGCTTTCGACCTTTCAGACGATGAAAAGATAAAAAAAATAGAGAGCCATTTTACAGAGATAATGAATATTCTGGGGCTCGATTTAACGGATGATTCATTGAGTGGCACGCCACATAGGGTGGCTAAAATGTATGTGAAAGAGGTTTTTAGTGGATTAAATCCTGAAAATAAGCCAAAGGCAAAATTATTTGAAAATAAATACAAGTATGATCAAATGCTTGTTGAAAAGGATATCACTTTCTATTCACACTGCGAGCATCATTTTGTGCCTATCTATGGTAAAGCACACGTTGCCTACATTTCAAGCGGTGAAGTGATCGGTTTGTCGAAAATCAATAGAATTGTACAATACTTTGCCAAAAGGCCACAAGTGCAAGAGCGTTTAACAGTTCAGATTGCTAAAGAATTACAAAAAGTGCTCAAAACAGAACATGTAGGTGTAGTTGTGGATGCAAACCATATGTGCGTGGCCTCCAGAGGAGTTGGCGACACCAACAGTAAAACCGGAACAGCCTTTTTTGGTGGTAAATTTAAGGATGCTCAAATTAAGAATGAGTTCTTAAATTATATCAACAGCAAATGACCCAAAGCTCATTGAATTTAATGAAAGTCACTTTAAATCAATTAAAGTGACTTTTTTATTATATAATTAGTAGGTATGCATACTTTCTTGCGTAAACTATAATTCGTAACTTTAACCATCAATTTTAGAAACCGTAACTAACAAAATATGGCATTTGATTTAGACATGATTAAGGCAGTTTACGCTGATATGGCTGAAAAAATAGAGGCTGCCCGTAAAGTGGTAAATAAGCCACTTACACTTTCAGAAAAAATACTTTATTCTCACCTGCATTCCGACCAGAAGTTGGAGGCTTTTAAAAGGGGGAAATCGTATGTAGACTTCGCTCCTGACAGAGTGGCCATGCAGGATGCAACTGCACAAATGGCACTATTGCAGTTTATGCAAGCTGGTAAGAAGAAAGTGGCAGTACCTTCTACAGTACACTGCGATCACTTAATCATGGCTAAGAAAGGTGCGGTAGAAGATTTGAGAAATTCACTTTCTGCAAGTGGTGAAGTGTTCAACTTCCTTGAATCTGTTTCTAACAAATATGGCATTGGATTTTGGAAACCGGGTGCTGGTATCATTCACCAGGTTGTTTTAGAGAACTACGCCTTCCCTGGTGGAATGATGATAGGAACTGATTCACACACTGTAAATGCAGGTGGATTAGGTATGGTTGCCATTGGTGTGGGTGGTGCAGATGCTGTAGATGTTATGGCCGGCATGCCATGGGAACTGAAATTCCCGAAACTTATTGGCGTAAAACTTACAGGTAAACTTAGTGGCTGGACTGCTCCTAAGGACGTTATTCTTAAAGTAGCAGGTATTCTTACGGTAAAAGGTGGTACTGGCGCGATAGTAGAATACTTTGGCGAAGGTGCTAAATCAATGTCTTGTACCGGTAAAGGAACCATCTGTAATATGGGAGCTGAAATTGGCGCTACTACCTCTACTTTCGGTTATGACGAATCTATGGACAGATACCTTCGTGCCACAGCAAGAGCAGAAGTTGCTGATTTAGCTAATGAAATAAAAGAGCACCTAACTGGTGATGATGAAGTGTACGCTAATCCTGAAAAATACTTTGATCAGGTAATTGAAATTAACCTTTCTGAATTAGAGCCACACATTAACGGGCCATTTACTCCGGACAGAGCTACTCCAGTTTCACAAATGAGAAAAGAAGCTGAAGCCAATGGTTGGCCAATGCATGTTGAATGGGGTTTAATAGGATCATGCACCAACTCTTCGTATGAAGATTTAACAAGAGCCGTTTCAATAGCAAAACAAGCTGTAGATAAGAAATTAAAACCTAAATCAGATTTTGGTATCAACCCAGGTTCTGAGCAAATAAGATTTACTGTTGAGCGTGACGGTATACTCGATGTATTCGACAAATTAGGAGCAAGAGTATTCACAAACGCCTGCGGCCCATGCATTGGTCAGTGGGATCGTGCCGGAGCAGATAAAAAAGAGAAAAATACCATTATTCACTCTTTTAACAGAAACTTCTCAAAAAGAGCGGATGGTAATCCAAATACACATGCATTTGTAACATCACCTGAAATGGTGGCAGCAGTTGCTATAAGTGGGGATCTTGGTTTCAACCCTTTAACTGATACACTAACAAATGAAGATGGTGAACAAGTGAAGTTAGATCCACCGTCTGGCTTTGAACTTCCGGAAAAAGGATTTGATGTGGAAGACAATGGCTATCAAGAACCTGCCAAAGATGGAAGCAGTGTTGAAGTAAAAGTAGCACCTGACTCGAAAAGATTACAATTACTTACTCCTTTCGAGCCATGGGATGGTAAGAACATCACAGGCATGAAACTTTTAATCAAAGCAAAAGGTAAGTGTACTACTGATCATATTTCAATGGCTGGTCCATGGTTAAGGTTCAGAGGGCACCTAGATAATATTGCAGATAATACTTTAACAGGAGCAGTTAATTACTTCAACGATGCTACCGATAAGGTTAAGAACCAGTTAACTGGCGAATACGGACCAGTTCCTTCTACTCAAAGAGATTACAAAGCCAAGGGTATCCCTACCATTGTTGTAGGAGATCATAACTACGGTGAAGGATCGTCAAGAGAGCATGCAGCAATGCAGCCAAGACATTTAGGTGTAAAAGTGATATTGGTTAAATCATTTGCCAGAATCCACGAAACCAACCTGAAGAAGCAAGGTATGTTAGGTTTAACTTTCGCTAATGAAAGTGATTATGACAAAATTCAGGAGGATGATACGTTTGATTTCTTAGACCTTGACAAGTTTGCTGAAGACAAACCACTAACAATGAGAATCAATCATGCTGATGGTTCGTCTGAAGAAATTAAACTAAATCATACTTATAATGAAGCTCAAATAGGCTGGTACAGAGCAGGTTCTGCGCTTAACTTGATTGCAGCTAAGGAGAAGAATTAATGCACTTCTAAGTGGATTTAACTTAAAGGAACCTATTTAATCATAATAAATAGGTTCTTCTTTTTTTTCAAAAAGTTTATAACTTATAAATAATTTCAATGATAAAAAAAGTCTTTTACACTGCTCTTTTTTGCATTATAGCTCATTTAAATACGGCTCAAAACGTTTTCAAAAGTGATTTTATCATAACTAATGAGTATGATAGTATTTTTGGTCTAATTGAAATTATCAAACCAAATAAGCTAATTCAATTCGAAACAAATAAAACCTATAACACATACGGCCCCGATCAAATAAAAAGATTTGGGCTAAAAGATGGAACCGTGTTTAGTACAGAGATCATCAGCGAACAATTCGTAAATGTTCTGATTGAAGGAAAACTTAGTTTATATAGTTCAAAAGAAAGCTATATTCTCATAAAAGAAGGACAAAAAGATCCGTATATTCTGAATAAAGAAACAAAAGATAATAAATGGAAAGGTTATTTATCTTATATGACAAGAGACTGCCTAAGTTCCGATCAATTCTCAAAATTAAACCTAAGATTAACCTCCCAAAAATTATATGAGATATCTAAGGCATATAACATTTGTGATAAATCTAACTATATATCCTATTTATCTGATAATAAATGGATGAAAATTAACTACGGCCTTTCTCTTGGTATGGTAAATTCGATAATAAAAGTTGGGAGGAAGGATGCTAATTCTAACCATCTTCCCGACAAGTATAGTTCGATAGATCCTACAATTGGAATTATGTTTGAGTTTTCCACTCAAAATCAACAAAGAAGTACATATCAAATTGAAATGATTGTTTCAAAATCTGATTTCTATAATCATAATGTGATCTCAACTCATCCAATTAATTTTGAGAATAATGAAACTTATCTTGAGTTTACAACCTTAAGTTTTCCTATTACCTACAGGTATTATCTAAATGATAAAAACAATTTCTATTTCAACTTAGGTCTCATAAATGATATACAGCTTTCATCCAGATCATATTTCAGAAGTGAAACAGTAGCGTCCAATGACATTTTCGTAAAATCTGAAGCTGAAGCTATAAATAGTACAGCCTATCAAGCGGGATTATTAGCAGGAATAGGCTATAAATTAAGTTATAACAAGCTTAATTATGAATTGAGGTCTTTTTACTCTATGTCAACCAAGTTCAATAGCTCTGGTAGATTTAACTCTAACTTCAATAAAATTTATATCTCTTTAATTGTTTCCAAATGAAGTCTTATATAAAAATTATCACCGTTTCGGCTATATTAATTTCTTGTAAAAATGATGAAAGACTAGTAAGAGAATATCCAATTCCTGTGTTAACCGAGATTGTAAGCATTGAAGATAATAGTGCAACTTTTGGCGGAGTAATTAATAATATTGAGAATAGTAATATTCAAGAATATGGCTTTCTAATTAGATTAGATGATAAGATACGTTATGATAACTCTGAAATCATCAAAATGACAGATTTAAACAACCTTCAAAACTTTCATGGTGTATTAGACAGAGTTATGATTGCAGATAGAACATATTATGTTGTAGCCTACGCTAAAACCAATAAGTTTACTATCTATGGGGGTGATGTTATGAGTTATACAGCTAAGGGTAGTTTTCCCCCGAAGATATTAGAAGTTAGTCCTATGCAAGGTAAAGCTGATGATGAAGTTTTGATATCGGGAGAAAAGTTCAGCTCTAATTTTAATAAGACATGGGTTTACCCTGATAAAAATGATGAGAATCTCATATTGGCCAACTCACATACAATTTCTGACAAAGAAGTTATTTTATTTATTCCGCCAGTTTTAGAATCAGGGGATTACAAAATACTTATTCAATCTGGAGGTGTACTTGTTAGTTCAAGCCAAACCATTTTCATTAGTAATTAGAGATTATTTACTTAAACAGTAAAAAGTTAATTATTGCCTTAGTCATTCAAACGATTTAAATTAACTCAAATGAACTTGGAGTGATGTATCTGCCTTAATCGATAAAATTAGGCTTGCATCCCCTACTCCATTGGCGTAATTTTAAATCTTATGGCAAAGAAACATACTTACGATTATGGCCTCATTGGCAACTGTTCATTTCAGGCTCACATACATAAAAATTCAAGTATCGATTGGATGTGCTGGCCACGCTTTGATAGCAGCTTTATTTTTGGAAAGCTATTAGATGATAAGAATGGCGGTGAGTTTACATTATTTCCTCATGATAAGATTTTAAAATCGGATCAGCGCTATTTAGAAAATACCAACATTCTTTGCACAGAAATAACTTCGGAGGAAGGCAAATATAGGATCACAGATTTCGCCCCAAGGTTTTACCAGTTTGATAGATATTTTAAGCCGTTAATGCTTATCAGAAAGGTAGAGCCTTTAGAAGGTTCACCGAGGGTGAGAGTACGTTGCAAGCCTGTAGGTGATTACGGAAAAATTCACCCTGAACAATATGAGGCGAGTAATCATATAGAATATTTAGGGCTCGAAAAAGAACTAAGACTCACAACAGACTTTCCATTAGCCTACATCATTAACGGTGAGTCCATTGTGCTTAATGAAACTAAATATCTTGTACTTACTTATGGAGCTCCTTTAGAAGCCCCTTTGAAGAGCACTTGTGAGCTTTTTCTGGAAAAAACTAAGCTTTATTGGCGAGGCTGGGTAAAGAACCTTAGCGTAAGCAATTTCCATCAGGCCGACATCAATCGCTCAGCATTAGCCTTAAAAATACACCAGTATGAAGATACTGGTGCGATAATCGCTGCAGGTACAACCAGCTTGCCGGAAGCTGATGGAAGTGGCCGCAATTGGGATTACCGCTATTGTTGGATGCGGGATGCCTATTATACACTCACTGCATTTAATAATATAGGTCACTTTGAAGAATTGGAGCGGTATTTCAACTATATCGTAAATATTTCAGTTAAAGTTGAAGACAGGTTTCAACCGTTATATGGTATTACGGGCGAAACGGCACTTGATGAGCTTATTCTAGACCTGCCTGGTTACAAGGGAAATTCTCCGGTACGCGTTGGTAATCAGGCTTACACACATGTTCAAAATGATGTGTACGGACAAGTTCTGGTTTCCTTACTTCCCTTATACACTGACAAACGATTTATCAATGTTGAGCGCTCAGACTCTTTAAAATTGATAAAAACACTTCTTAAGAAGATAGAGGATTTAATGGATGAACCAGATGCAGGGTTGTGGGAATTTAGAAACTTTGCTCAATACCATAGTTATACTTATTTATTCCATTGGGCTGGTGCATCGGCAGCGAAGAAAATTGGCAAATCATTTAATGATAAATCCATTGAAAAACTGGCCGATAAACTGATCAAGGCTTCTTCAGATAAAATTGAAGCCTGCTTAGATAAAGACAGAGGAGTTTATACTCAGGCTATTGGTACCAAAAACCTGGATGCAAGTGATTTACAGCTAATTATGATGAACTACCTGGATCATAATTCTGATATTGCTAAAAAGCACTTGAAAGCGTTAGAAAAAGATCTTAAAACTAAAGAGGGATTATTCTTCCGATATAAGCATAAAGATGATTTTGGTGAACCGGAGACTACTTTTTTGATTTGTGCATTTTGGTATGTAGAAGCTCTTACCTGTGTAGGTAGAGTTGATGAAGCCATCAAGACTTTTGAACAGCTTGTTTCTTATAGCAACCATGTTGGTCTATTAAGCGAAGATGTAGACGCAGCCAATGGTAGCCAATGGGGTAATTTCCCGCAGGCCTACAGTCACGTTGGTTTGGTGAATGCAGCCTACAGAATAAGTAGAAAGCTTGACAAGCCTAATTTTTTGTAAGCTCGTTAAGCAGCTTGCTTACCACTTCCGGGCTCTCGACACTATACTTGGCAGCTGAATGGATATCGCCTACCTTAATTGTATAGGCATCGTCAGGTAGTGCTTTAAAAGTATCTTCATCGGTCCAGTCATCTCCAAGCGCCATAATAAATTCTGGTTTGTAATGGTTTACCCATTTAGAAGCTGCTTTACCCTTATTCACTTCTATGTTCTTAATCTCCACCACTTTATTACCTTCCAGCACCTGAAGATTCATATTTACAGCCAAATATTTTAAATGACTGATAATTTCACGCGCTCTGAGCTCTCCAAGACCAGTTTCCACTTTTCGGTAATGCCAAACCAATGAATAATCTTTCTCTTCGATAAAAGACCCGGGAGTTTTATTTACATAAATATCAAGGATATCTCTGATCTCATCTTTCCAACTATTATCGAGACCTTCAGCCATGTGCCACTCGCCTTCTTTATCCTTCAACCAAACGCCATGCTCAGCAATAAAATCTACAGGCAAATGCCCTAGCCAGCTTTCAAGAGTAGTTCTATCTCTCCCACTTATAATCACCACTTGGTTTTTTGGATTAGAAGAAAGCTTATCCAAAATATTGAGTAATGCTTTACCCGGTTTTACAGCTTGTGGATCGCTATCAAAGGCCACGAGTGTTCCATCATAGTCGAGAAACAACATTCGTTTATTATTGGATTCATAGGCCTTAACAATTGAGTTTTGAGTTTTTTTATCCACCACCTTAGTAGCTAATTCATCTCGCTTACGGGTTACATCATCCAGTTTACCCAAAAACAAGCTCACCCAATGATGAATATTAAACTTCTTCAGGGTTTTCTGCATAATAGAAATGTGCTTCTTCTGTTCTTCCTCGGTCATTGTTAATGCCCTATATATAGCATCAACAACCTGATGTTTATCATTTGGGTTAACAATTAAGGCGTCAGATAACTCCTTACTTGCTCCGGCCATTTCACTTAAAATCAATACTCCCGTTTGGTCCAACTTACTGGCTACATATTCCTTACACACGAGATTCATTCCATCGCGCATAGGCGTAACCATAGCTACATCTGCCATTCTGTAAAATGCCGATAAATCCTCTAAAGGAAAAGATCTATAGAAATAATGAATCGGAGTCCAATTAACAGTTCCATATTTTCCATTGATTCGCCCTACAAGCAAATCCACTTCTTCTTTTAAATCCTTATACTTTTCAACACTATCTCGTGAAGGTACTACTACCATCATTAATGAAACCTTACCTTGATACTGCGGATATTTCTTCAAGAAAATATCAAATATTTGAAGTCTTGCGGGAATACCTTTTGAGTAATCCAACCTATCAATAGAGAGTATCAGCTTTTGATCTCCCAGAGATGTTCTGTATTCAACTTCTCTCTTGAGAGTTTCCGGGTGGGCTGCCTGGCTCGCATATTTGTCATAATCAATTCCTATTGGAAAAGAATCGGTAACAACAGTGCGTCTATCTTTTTGTATCTGACCATGGTGGTTACTGATATAGCATATTCTACTTACGGCACTCAAAAAGTGGCGCATGTCATCATACGTATGAAAACCGATCAAATCACTACCAAGAACGCCATCCAACAATTGCCTTCTCCAGGGCAATAATCTAAACACCTCAAATGATGGAAATGGTATGTGCAAGAAAAAGCCAACACTTACATCTGGTTTCCTTTCCCTTATCATTTGGGGCACAAGCATGAGCTGATAGTCATGAACCCAAACTTTATCACCGGGTTCCAATTCGCTTAAAATTTCATCGCAAAATTTCTGGTTTACCTTTTCATAGGCATCCCAATAAGATTTTCTATATAGCGCATATTGATTGAAATAATGAAAATTAGGCCATAGCGTTTCATTACTAAATCCCTCGTAATAAAGTGTAATTTCTTCCTGAGCAAGAAACACAGGTTTCATATTTTGAGATTCTAGCTTCTTCTTTGCCTCAAGTTTTTTGTCCTTTTTCTTAAAAAAACGTCCTGGCCAACCAACCCATAGATTATTACCCTTTTTATAAATTGACCCCAATCCTGTGGCTAGTCCACCTTCGCTGGGTTTATAGACTAATTCACCATCATTTTTCTTGAGAACTTTTACTGGTAATCTGTTTGAGACAATTATGGTTTTGGACATGATTTTTTAGTTAAAGACTTTTATCATAGTTACTAACACACGGTTAGAAAGTAAAGTTATAGTCCATATTCTTGGTCAAAAATGGAATAATCTAAATTTTAGAAGCAAAAATTTCATGATAGTAGCGCCAATAATTATATTTGTTTAGAATTAATCTAAATTAATATAGATTGAAAGTACCTATTCTAATTCTCGATCCTCAATTTCTGACCAGAAACGGATTATTCCACCTACTTGACAATGTAGACATACTGGATTTGGATATGCACGAAAGCATTTCAACAGTGGAGCAATTAGATAAATACAAAATAATAATAACCGATTATTTAGAACCTTATACGGTACAAGAAAAGGCAGATTTCAGAGATTTACTACTTAAAGATTATGCCGACAGGTTATTAATAATTTCTGCTGATAGAGAAAAGAGTAGAATTAAGAGTATGATATCTCAAGGGGTAAAAGGGTATTTAACTAAAGATTGCGATTCTGACGAAATTCTTTCAGCTATTAATGTAATATCAGATGGCAACAGATTCTATTGCAACAGAGTATTGGAAATGCTATCGCACATTGAAGGTAATAACCCTGATGACTGTGAACCTGCAGATTTAAGTAATCGGGAATTAGAAGTAATTCAGTTAATTGCGAAGGGTTATAGAACCGCTGATATAGCCGATGAACTCTTTATAAGCGTGCATACAGTGAACTCGCATAGGAAAAATATTCTCAAGAAATTACGTCTAAAATCACCTACGCAGCTGGTTGCTTATGCACACGAAATTGGCCTAATCGATACGTAGGCCTCACTACTTCTAGTGATTTTTATTTTTATTTAGACTTTTTCTAAACAATACTGATTGAAGTGTATTTTATTTGCACACATAGTTTAAAACAAAACATAAAATATACACCAATGAAGAAAAAGTTACTGAATGCTTTACTAGCTATTTCTATTTTTACATTCGGCTGCGAAGATGATGATGATCCAGCTGTACAATTGACTATACCTACTTCGTATTCGTCAACTTCTTTTGCTGCTAACACTACTGCTGAAAACACAGTTGTTACAGAATTAGGAGTAATGACTAGTGCGGCAAACGATGCAGAGGCCAACGCTCAAGGTGCAACACCAGTTGCTGATATTTCATATCCGAGCAATCTTTCTGCAGTAACACTGCCTGGTTATAGAACTAAAGTTCAAGACTGGTTGGTTGAACTTGTAAAGTCAGCCAATGATGATGATGCATTTCAAAATCCAGGCAGCGGGACACCTGCAATTGATGAAGAAGGTGGACTATTGGGAACAAGGTTATTAGATGAAAACGGATTGGAATTAGAGCAAATGGTTCAAAAAGGATCATTCGGTGCAGCTCTTTATAATCATGCACTGTCAGTTATCGAAGGTGACTTATCAAATAGCTCCGCCATAGATAAACTTGTTGCTATCCATGGAACAGACGCTTCTTTTAACCCGGAAACAGCTACTGCTGCGGCTACTTATTCTGTAAGAAGATCAAATCAATTAACAGAAACAGGATTCTTCTATGACATAAAAACTGCATTAATCACGGCAAAAGCAGCTATAGAAGGTGGTTCTGCATTTAACGCAGAAAGAGATCAGGCTATAGCCGATTATTTAATGGCTTGGGAGAAATCAAACTTTGCAACAGTAATTTTCTATTGTAATTCAACTAAAACTCAATTACAAAATGCAGGTTCAGATGAAGCAGCTTTAGGAGACGCGCTACATGCTTATGCTGAAGGTGTAGCATTTGCCCATGGTTTTAAAGGCGTTAGCAACAAACTCATTACTGATAGTCAAATCGATTCAATACTTGAATTATTATTAGCTCCGGATGGTGAGACTCCTGAAAGTTACCGTTTCTTGAATGAAGCTAACTTAATTGCAAATCTGGATCAGATTATAGATGACATTCAAACTATTTATGGATTCACTGATGCGGAGGTAAATACCTTCTTTGTGAATAACCCTGAGTAGGAAAATTATAGAGTTAAACTAATATGAAAACCTTGCCTTTCTTAAGGGTAAGGTTTTCAGCATAAAAAGACATATGAATAGAAATAGAAAATATTTGAAATTAGCAGCAGTTGGTTTGGCACTCATAGGTTTAATTCAATTGTCTGCATGTGGTGATGATGAGGTGTCATCTACATCCAATAACTTCGATAGAACAGCTATGCTTTCTAGTTTAGCTACTAATTTAATCGTACCCAATTTTCAAGCATTACAAACCAGCGTAAATCAATTATCCGCTGAAGCTGATGAATTTAGTGCTAATGCAACGGTAGCAAATTTGCAGAGCTTGAGGCTGGCGTGGGTACAGGCAGTTACTGATCATCAACATTGCTCTGCCTTTGGCTTTGGCCCCGCGAGTCTGCCACTAGGCCCTTATGCAACCGTGCTAGGCGTATTTCCAGTGGATGAAGCTCAAGTGGAAGCTAATATGCTGAACCCAGACTTCAACCTTGAGGCAAGCTTCGACCGCGATGTTAGAGGTTTCTTTGCCATTGAATACCTTATTTATGGCAACGGCCAAAGCGATGAAGAGCTAGTTGCGGCATTCGATCAAAATCGAATTGATTATTTACTTCTTCTCGTAGATGAATTAAAGATCACGTTTGATAACATAGTTAACGAATGGAACGGTGGTTATTTTGAAGAATTTACTACTGACAACAGCACTTCAGCCGGTAGTGCAGTGTCTCAGCTATACAATGAATTTGTGAAAGATTATGAGAATCTAAAAAACTTCAAAGTTGAACTACCTGCCGGATTATCAGCTGGTCAAAATAGTGCTGACGGGTCGTTGGTAGAAGCGTTATACAGTGGTATCAGCAGAGATTTAATCGTAGAACACTTCAATAATTCCAAAAATATTTATTTAGGAAAGTCTAGAAGCGGCACAGAATTAACAGGTTTTGATGAGTACTTGAAATCAGTTGAAGGTGGTGAAGCACTTGTCATTTCTACCCAATCAGCAATTGATGCTATCGATAATGCGATAACAAATTTACCACAAGGTAGATTGTCGAATAATATAGAGGCCCAAGAGCTAGTGACATTGGCCAATTTATTACAAGCAAATACCGCCAATTTTAAAAGCTCAATGAGTTCACTACTAGGGATAAGTATCACATTTAATTCAGGAGACGGAGATTAAATAGTAAATGGCAGGTATGCTAACATATCGCAATATCATCAATTATATGGGGCAACCGACTTCGATTGCCCCATTGGTTGTTTTTAGAATTGTGTTTGGCTTACTGATGCTTTTTAGTACTATCCGCTATGTTTGGATGGGATGGGTAGATACTCAGTTGGTGGATCCCCTACTCCATTTTAGTTACTACGGTTTTGATTGGGTACAACCCCTTGGGCGATTGGGAATGTACACAGTTTTTGCAATCATGGCATTTGCCTGCCTGGGTATTACGCTGGGGTTATTCTACAGAATATCTGCAATCATTTTTTTTCTGTGCTTCACATATGTAGAACTTATTGACATCACCTATTACTTAAATCACTATTACTTCGTCAGCATAGTGGCCTTTCTTTTCATTCTTGTCCCAGCCAATCGATTTTTCTCGCTGGATGTTAAGAGAAAACCTGAGTTATCTCTGAGCCAGGTTCCTAGATGGATGATTCTAATTTTTAAACTTCAAATTGCCATTGTTTACATCTATGCAGGCTTAGCAAAAATAAATTATGATTGGCTCATTAAAGCTTTGCCTCTTTCCATCTGGCTACCAGCAAAAACAGGAATTCCCATTATTGGTCCAATCTTTCAATATAAATTTACTGCATACCTATTTAGTTGGATAGGTATGTTTTTTGACACTTTTATTGTATTCGGTCTTCTTTATAAAAAGACAAGGTGGTTAGCATATGTAGCCGTTATAATTTTCCATACACTAACAGGGCTGTTGTTTCAAATTGGTGTGTTCCCTATTGTTATGATTTTTGCTGTCACAATATTCTTTTCACCTTCATTTCATGAGCGACTTATCAAGACTATAGGTGGTTTATTTTCTGATACAACTATTTCATTTAATGCCGATCATCAATTCAAAAAACAATCTTTAAGAGTCCACTACTCACTCACTTACTTTTTAGTTCTATTTTTCTTATTTCAAATCATTTTTCCATGGAGATACATACTTTACCCGGGCAATATATTTTGGACGGAAGAAGGCTACAGGTTTTCCTGGCGAGTGATGCTGATGGAAAAAGCTGGTACTGCAACTTTCTTCGTAAAAGACGGTGAAAATGGACGAGAAGGTTCAGTTATTAACCATCAATTTTTAAATTCGCACCAGGAAAAACAGATGGCCATGCAGCCTGACTTAATTCTGCAATTCGCTCACAATTTGGAAGAGCATTTTAAGTCAGAGGGTATGAAAAATCCAATAGTTAGAGCTGAGGTATTGGTAACACTAAATGCACGGCCAGCAAAATTGCTTATAGATCCATCAATTGATTTAACAACAATAAAAGACACCTGGGGCCATAAAAAATGGTTAACAACCTATAGAGCGGAATAATGAAAAAGTGCCTTATCACCATATTGATATTATTCCAGACGCTATTATCGTATAGCGAGCACTATCTTATAACAGGAAAAGTAGCCAATGAACTTACTTCAGAGCCTTTTGAAGGAGCAACAGTTTTTGTGCGTTCATTAAATATTAATACCGAAACAGACAGTCAGGGTAATTATTCTTTAAAGCTTCCAGAAGGAACATACGTTCTTGAAGCTTTCAGTCTGGGAATGGCCATAGCCTCCAAATCAGTTACTGCCAATCAAAACATGGTAGTAAACTTTTATTTGTCAGAATTAGCTGGAAACCTTCAGGAAGTTGAGGTAAGAGATAGCCGCCAGAGTTTAGCAGGAATATCTCGGCTACAAGCAGTAGAAAACTTCGGAATTTACGAAGCCAAAAAAAATGAATTGATTATTCTTAATGATTTCGCAGCCAATAAGGTTAATAATAATGCTCGTCAAATTTTTGCTAAAGTTCCCGGTTTAAATATCTGGGAAAGTGATTTTGCAGGATTACAACTTGACATTGCAGCTCGTGGGTTAGGCCCGGGAAGAACTGCCAATTTTAATACTCGACAAAATGGTTATGATATGAGTGCCGATGCGCTCGGTTATCCAGAAAGCTATTATCTACCCGCCATGCAAGCCGTAGAGAGGATTGAAATAGTAAGAGGAGCGGCTTCCTTACAATATGGAACTCAATTCGGAGGCATGCTTAATTTCAGGTTAAAAGAAGCTCCTAATGTACCTTTTGAAATGAATGTGGAACAAGCGATAGGTTCCTTTGGAATGGTTAGTTCCTTCGCAAGTGTGGGCGGTAAATTAAACAAACTTGACTACTATGGTTATTACCAATATCGCGAAGGAGATGGTTGGCGAGAAAATTCAGAATTTGAGGCACATACGGCTTTTGCCAAATTAGGTTGGCAGGCAAATGACCGACTAAAGTTTGGAATTGAACATTCCTTCCTTTCATACAAAGCACAACAACCCGGTGGTTTAACAGATGAACACTTTAATAATGGAAATCTAGAAGAATCACTCAGAAGCAGAAATTGGTTCAGAGTATCATGGAATCTATTAGCTGCTACATTGGAATACCGATTCAATGAAAGAACTCAATTCAACCTAAAGACCTTTGGCCTTTTCTCACAAAGAGATGCGCTTGGTAATTTGGAGCAAATAGGTGTGCCAGATAACCCTAACGAAAGTCGCACACTAATCAGTGATAAGTTTAATAACCAAGGTTCTGAAATGCGTTTAGTCCATCGTTACGCGGTTGGGAACAAAAACTCAGCAATTGTAGTAGGCGCAAGGTATTACAATGGCCTTACAGACAGAAAACAAGGTGATGCAATTACAAACGATGGCTCTGATTTTGAATTTTTAACTCCTGAAGATCCTGAAGAATTTGATTATGAGTTCCCTAGCCAGAATTATGCGTTTTTTGCTGAAAACCTTATTGATTTAACATCAAGACTAAGTTTAACATCGGGGTTCAGACTAGAACATATACGAACAGATGCTGAAGGTACCTGGAACCTGAATCGTTATGACTTCGCTGGTAACCTAATTTCATCAACAGAAAATGAAGATGCCTCATCAGAAGTGCGCACATTTCCATTGTTTGGAGTGGGATTGAGTTATTATATTAATGATAACTTAAGTTTCTACAGCAACATTTCGCAAAACTTCAGATCTATTACATTTAGCGACTTACGGGTTGTCAACCCTAATTTCCAATTGGATAGTCTAATTACAGATGAGCGTGGTTATAATGTAGACTTAGGCATACGCGGACGATTAGCAACCTGGTTAAACGTTGACATCAGCGCATTTTTAATGCGATATAACGATAGAATTGGCCTTTATGAACTACCGGGAAGCACAACCCTGTTTCGAACCAATATAGGCGATTCTCGCCATATCGGACTTGAAACTTTTTCTGAAGTTGATATTTGGAGGTTAGCAGGAAAAAATTCAAGGAAGTCTGGCTTAGGCCTCTTTTTAAATATGTCTATTACTGAGGCTTATTACATTAACTCTGACATAACATCTATAAGAAACAGACGCGTAGAATATGTACCAGAAGTAATGTTAAGAACAGGATTGAACTATCGCTATAAAGGTTTAAAAGCTACCTATCAGTTTTCATACTTAGGACAGCAATTTTCGGATGCCACCAACTCCACTTTTAACCCCAATGCTCTAACTGGTATCATACCTTCCTATCAGGTAATGGACGCTTCCGTAGAGTATAATTTTAACCAATTTAAGTGCACAGCAGGAGTAAATAACATACTCGATGAAAAGTACTTTACGCGAAGAGCGGAGAGCTACCCAGGCCCGGGCATCATACCGGCCACACCGAGAAGCTTTTATTTCTCCTTAGGCTTTAAATTAGATAGTAAATAACATTTCTCTGCCTTAGCTAAGATAGAACCCTATTAAGTCTATAAATAAAAAAGGCTACCTGAATCAGATAGCCTTTCATTTTCATGATTTATATGCTAATTGCCGCCATCATATTCTATATCAAGAATACGTTCTTCAAACATGCCCAAGGCAATTTTATCTTCTCCTAGCACATCGAATAATTCAACTGCTCTTCTTGCAATATATTCTTCTTCAATTTGTTCTGAAACAAACCATCGCATAAACTCTTCAGTAGCAATGTCATTATATTTTCTGCACTCACCCACTATTTCATGGATGGCATCAGAAACAGCTACTTCCATCTCCAACGCTTTTTCAAACACTTCTCTTAACGTTCCAAAATCGTGCTGGCTATCACCAACTGAAGGTGAAACCGCATCGCATTCCATGTCACACAAATAATGGAAAAGCTTCAATTGGTGTTTACGCTCTTCTTCAGACTGTTTAAAAAAGAAATCCGCACTGTTATCGTAACCTCTTACATCGCACCAAGCCGCCATAGCCAAATATGCTGCTGAGGAATGCGCTTCCATCTTAATTTGACGGTTAATAATTTTTACAATTTCTTCTTTAAGTATATGATGTTTTCGCAAAATGTCTTTCATGTTTTTAACTATTTATAACTATTAACATACTCTCCAATTAAAAGTTAAAGACGTTTCTTCTTAAAATCTTTTGTATGGAGGAATTCAATGCTAATGTATCAAACGTTCCGTTTAGAAGCTCTCTAAATTGTAATATATGATGCAAATTTAACATTAAGAACCTATCACAATGAGGTAGGTGTATAATCTCAATATCAGGAGAATTGGTGTCAAACAACTCCATAAGATCTAAACTCATTATTTTCTTTTTAAAAGAATATAAATCACATAATGAAAAGGTAATCTCATCATTTTCATATCTCAGCAAAAATGAGTTGGATAGATTACACTGCGTAATTGCAGCATTTCTCGTTCTAAATATCTCTTCCTGCATTGTTTAATATTGCATATAATGTTGGACAAGAACCACAATACTTCCCCTTCTTTTTTAGGTACTTTTCACAGCACTTCTTTTTCAACTTCTTACCCTTTTTCTTCTTTGCCTCATACTCTTGAAACAATTTAGATACAGGTAATTGAAGGGGGATATTGTTCATTCAGTTTTTCTAATTTAGAATGTTTCTAAAGACAAAAATAAGAACTAAATTTTTATTTAGATTAATTCTAAATGATTTTAAATAATAAATTTTTTCGTTCCAAAGAAACTGCTACTCATTTAACTCCCTCATGATTAAAATCACTATTTATAGTGATTCATTTTCACTATTAGTGGCGATTGATTGACTACGCCAGTGCATATAGTTTTGCTATTTAGAATTAATCCAAATAATAAACATATGCAAAGATTTATAGTAACATTATTAGTCAAACTATTGCCTTTATGCATAGCTGCACAGCATGGTACAATTAAAGGGCAAGTGTCATCTATTGATGGTAATCCGATTGAATTTGCCAATATTTCAATACAAGAATTAATTACTGGTACAGCCGCAGATGGTAATGGAAAATTTGAAATCACAAAAGTGCCTGAAGGTGACTATACACTAGAAATTAGTGCCATAGGGTTCGAAACAAAAAATCAATCAATCCAAATTCTAGCAAATAAAACACTAGAAATTGATATCGTTTTACAAGAAAGTATCACAAGTCTTCAAACGGTAGAGATTCTGGGAATTAAGGAGCGTAGTTACTCGAATGATGTATCCTTTTTAGGTACTAAAACTGCCACGCCATTACTAGACGTTCCACAATCCATCAACTATGTGACGAAGGAGCTTGCATTAGATCAGGCTGCCTTTAGACTGAATGATGTGGTTAAAAACATCAGTGGTGTAAACCAATACAGCTTCTATAATGATATAACCATTAGGGGCTTTCGAGTACAAGGCCAGCGAAACTCAGGAATGTTGGTGAATGGAATGCGAGCGATGACGAGTTTCTGGAAACAGCAACTAATTCCACACATAGAACGAGTTGAAGTCATTAAAGGTCCTTCTTCTGCCCTATTCGGGAATGCATCCCCCGGTGGAAGTATCAATAGAGTTACTAAAAAACCTTTGGCTGAGAGCAGACAATCAATCAGTTCAACAGTAGGTAGTTTTAATACATTTAGAACCTTAGGAGATTTTACAGGCTCGATTAGCCAAGATAATTCACTGCTTTATAGATTGAATTTAGGCTATGAAAATTCAGGTAGCTTTCGTGACTTACAATTCGATAAAAATCTTGTGATAGCTCCTTCCTTTTCTTACTTACCTAATGATAGGACAAGACTGAACTTTGATATCGTTTATCAAAACTCACAAGGTAGATTAGATCGTGGTCAAGCTGTGTTTGGTAATGGAGATTTGTACTCTGTACCAATAAGTACATCACTAAGTGCTGCTAATGATTTTCTTCATGAGGAGAGTGTTAATGCAACAATCTCTTTAAGGCATGAGTTGACAGATAGAATATCATTCAATAGTATTTACATGCGATCTAGCTATGGTGAAGATTTGCTTGAACATAGAACAGCTAACACTTTCGCCACTTTAGCGGAGGGAAATAAAGACCCTGAGCAAGTTGAAATGCGCGTGTTTATTCGAAAAAGAAATTGGGATAACGATGGCTTCAATAATTTCTTCAATTTTAATTTAACTACCGGGCCTATTGAGCATCAACTATTAATTGGCTATGATTACTTCCAACAACTATTACAACCGGGAGGCTCTCAGCTCGAGGCCAGAGGGTATTTAAGTGCCGATGGAAACTCAGCAATCAATTCATTTGATCCTACAAACGCCAGTGCTTATATGTTAGATCAAAATGGTAATCCAATGCCCAATGTTGCACATTTCGACTTGACTGATCCTAATGCCAATGCGCTCAGGGATATGAGTAACTACATCTACGCTACGAGATATTACACCCAGTTCAGACAACGAAATCACGGATTATATATTCAGGATCAGTTGAGCATTAATAAGCTTAAAATACTCATTGGGTTAAGACAGGAATTCTTCTTTGATGAACTTAATTATGACACTGATGAAGAGCAATTTGAGGAACAAAGAGCATTGCTACCAAGGTTTGGTATGGTCTACTCAATACAGCCAAATATTAACGTATATGCTACCTATGTTGAAGGTTATGAACCACAAAGTGCAGATGTAGCCAATGATCCAAATGTTGGTGGTCCTTTTGATCCTTTAACGAGTTCATTGTTGGAGATTGGAGCCAAAGCCAAATGGTTCAATGGTAAGTTAAATACTACACTGGCAGTATATCAACTACAACAACAAGGGGCACTTTATGATGCGAATGATGCAAATAACCCAGGTTTGCTTGTCCAAATTGGCGAAGAGGAATCTAAAGGTATTGAACTCGATTTAGCTGGTAGTATTAATCAAAACTGGAGCATTGTAGCCAGCTATTCTTATAACGATGCTGTGATTACAGAAAGTGATAATACTGAAGAAATTGGTAGACAAAAGCCCAATTCACCCAGACATACCGGAAACATCTGGACCAAGTATTTAATCAATGATGGTGCTTTAAAAGGTATTGGGTTTGGACTTGGAGCCAATTTCGTTTCTGAGAGATATGGTTCGATAGTGAGCAATGATACACCACCAATATTTCCAGAATATCAGTTAGTGGATGCAGCCGTGTATTACAAAGTTGAAAAGTTTCAACTACAGGTGAATGTGAACAACATTTTCAACAAAACGCATTGGGTAGGCGGTTATGATTATATCAGAGCATTCCCAGGTGCACCCAGAAATATAATGACCACTGTATCTTATACCTTCTAAAATGAAAAAGAATTTCATTTGGAAATTGCATAGCTGGACCGGCCTATATGCCGGTCTGGCGATTGCTTTTTTGAGTTTAACAGGTACTGCTGCTTTGTTTAGAATTGAAGCCGATCATATTCTAAATCCCGACTTGAGAAAGGTTGATGTTGGCAATCAACAGGTATCATTAAATACTGCTGTAGAATCAGTAAAGAAACAATATGAAAATCTTGAGCTATTTGAAGTAGAGCTGCCTAAAACACAAGATGGTTCTTGGAATATTCGTTTTCAATCCGAATCAGACAGTAAGTTGTTTCCTGTGTTTTGGGAAGTATTTGTTGATCCATATTCCGGCAAAACCCTTGGTGACAGGAACTATTACAAAACATTCAGCTACTATCTAAGAAATATTCATGTTCGCTTTTACGAAGGATATTTTGGCAGGCAAATAGTAGGTCTTGCAGGAATAGCACTTGTAATCTCATCAATTACTGGACTTTTAATTTATGGGCGATTTACGAAAAGGCAAAATTTTGGTAAGATAAGGAATAAGAATATCAGAACGCAGCAAGCTGATTATCATAAATACATAGGAATTACAGCGCTTGTTTTTAATCTGATGATCGCTATCACAGGAGCCTGGTTAGGTTTGCAAGTTTACCTCCAAAAATGGATGCATATTGATAGACCAAATACCTATATTTCATCAAACTCTGTAAGAATTAAAAACCAATCTTCTATAGATTTTGATTTAGCATTGATCAAAGCTAAATCTGAATTCCCAGAGCTTATACCAACCATTATTCGACCTACAAAAAATGGAACTGTTGAAGTTATTGGTGATGTAGCGGGAAAGGTATATGAACGAAATAGTAATAAGTTGGTATTATCAACTGCTGACTATTCAACACTTTTTAAATACAACATCAGCGAAGCAACGGCAAGTCATAAATTATTCTTTATTCAGGAAGCTCTCCATTTTGGCGATTTTGGCGGTTTTACTCTCAAACTGATTTATGGATTATTTGGCCTAACCACAGGATTTCTATCACTTAGTGGCTTTATTATTTATTTGGAACGGACAAAAAAACAACGAGCGGTCAAACCATCATTTCAGGAGTTGGGACCTGTACTTTGGAAGTATACGTTTGGGTTACTTGCCTTTTGTTTAATAACTATGATAATGAGTTTGATCTGGGGAATTGGAGTGCCAACTTTAATTGTATCAGTAATATTTTACTCACTACTCATATTCATTTCAATGAAAGTGACTTTCAAATTCATCATTAATATGTTTAGAAGGTTTACATTATATCACTAGATTACTTCGAAGCCAACTGCATCAATATTCCACATAACCACGCTCCATAAGTACCCAATGCATAACCTAATACTGCCAGTAACACTCCTACAGGTGCTAACGATGGGTGAAATGCTGCAGCCAAAACAGGTGCACTGGCCGCGCCACCAATATTTGCTTTACTACCAATGGCCAAAAAGAAATAAGGAGAATGAGAAAGCCTGGCAGCTACAACCATAATCAATACATGAATTGCCATCCAAATTAAACCCACTAAAAAGAAGCCCGGGTTATCAAAAATGGCCAGCACATCCATTTTCATTCCAATGGCTGCCACTAATATGAAAATAAATACTACTCCAATTTTAGAAGCACCCGCTCCTTCATACGTTCTCATTTTTGTAAAAGAAAGTCCAATACCAATGGTAGTTGCTGTTACAATCAACCAAAAGAAGCTGCTATCTAAGCTGAATTTCTTTAGTTCAGGTGCATGAGTGGCAATTAATGGGGCTATCCAATCTGCGAATAAATGTGATAAACCAGCTACTCCAAAACCAACACCCAAAATCACCATTAAGTCTGTAGTTGAAGGGATTCTGGCAATACTTAAACTGTATTCTTCCATCTTATTTTGTAGCGTATGAATTGAAGTATTATCCGCTTTAAAAAAATCATTAATAGCATCTCTTCTGCCAATACCCAACAATAGCACTGCCATCCAAATTTCTGCGACAATTACATCTACCGTAATACTAATAGAATATAGCTCGTCAGACGGTTGGAATAATTCATACATGGCTGCCTGGTTGGCTCCACCACCAATCCAACTACCAGCTATGGTGCTCATTCCTCGCCAAACGGCATCGGGGCCGGCACCTCCTACCCAATCAGGGTTGATACCAGATACGATAAGAATAGCTAAAGGCCCACCAATAACAACACCAACTGTTGCAGCAAAAAACATAATCAAAGCTTTTGGTCCAAGCTTGAATATTTCTTTTAAGTCTATACTTAAAGTAAGCAGTACTAAACAGGCAGGCAATAAGTAACGTGACGCAACAAAATACAACTTCGATTCTTCGGCATCTACAATTCCGAAAGTGTTTAACAAGGAAGGCAGAAAATAACATAATAAGATAACGGGAATTACTTTATAGAACTTAGTCCAAAATGGCGTTTTCAATGATGAAGTCTTGAATATTAAAGCCAACATCATCATTAAAATTCCAAAAATGATGGCATCGTTAGTGATTAGTGCGTTTCCGTGCTCCATAGTTTAATTTTTAAACCGACAAACTAATCGATAAAACACAAGAATGACAAATCCATTAATTTAGGGCATATGATACCGGAAGAAATCAAGACCTGCTTAATTGATAATTATGGTGAGCTACAATCTTTTACTCCTGCCTCAGGTGGTTGCATTAATAATGGCGGAACAGCCAAATGCAAATCTCAAGAGCTCTTCTTAAAATGGAATAGCGCATCCCTTTACCCAGGAATGTTTGCTGCCGAAGCTAAAGGTTTGAATTTATTGCGCAAGTCTGAACTCATAGTGCCAGAAGTCTTAGAAGTTATAAATGGACAAACCTATGAAGCATTGATTTTAGAGAATATAAGATCAGGAGGACAAAACAAGAACACTATGGAAAAGTTTGGCGGTCAACTAGCACAGATGCATCGGATTACACAAAAAAAGTATGGTCTCGATCATGATAATTACATGGGGTCACTAAAACAATACAATAAGCCACATGAAAATTGGATAGAATTCTATATTGCTCAGAGACTTGAGCCACAGTTAGAAATAGCTGTTAAGAAGGGTTTGGCTGATTTACAGCTTCAAATGAAGTTCGAAAAATTATATAAACTGTTGCCAAAACTACTAGTAATTGAGCAGCCTTCTTTGGTACATGGAGACTTATGGAGTGGTAATTATATGATTAATTCAGATGGTAATGCTGTATTAATTGATCCGGCTGTGACATTTGCAAATCGTGAAGTTGATCTGGCAATGACCAAACTATTTGGTGGTTTTTCTCAGGAATTTTATTCAGGTTATGAAGCGGAGTATCCCACGGAAAAAGGTTTAAATGAAAGACTGGATATTTACAATCTATACCCATTATTAATTCATCTGAATCTATTTGGAAGTAGTTATAGAAGCCAAATCATTTCTATACTCAATTATTTTATCTGATTACATTCCCTTTCCAACTTCGGGTTCATATTAGTATGTTTGTGGGATTGGTTAGCTCTGACGAAAACAAAACTTTATCAGGGTTTAACCTGACAAAAAATCAATTGATTTTTTTGTCGATGGTTAATTCTAAATCGATCCTATGCTGAAGATAGACATGCACACCCACATCATTCCAGAGAATATGCCTAACTGGACTGATAAGTTTGGGTATGGAGATTTTATCTATTTACAACATCACAAGCCCGGATTCGCCAAAATGATGAAGGGAAACCAGTTTTTCAGGGAAATAGAAGCCAATTGCTGGGATCCTGAGCTTCGAATTAATGAATATGCTCAGTTCAACACTCAGGTACAAGTAGTATGTACTATACCTGTTATGTTTTCCTATTGGGCCCAGCCAGATGATTGCTTGGCGCTTAGCGAGTTCTTAAATGATGACATTGCCCAATTAGTAGAGAAATACCCTAAGAATTACATCGGGCTTGGAACAATACCTATGCAAGATACTGATCTGGCCATTCAGGAATTAGAGCGCTGTAAAAAAATCGGCATCAAGGGTATTCAGATAGGTTCTAATATTAATGATGAAAACCTTAGTGAGGATAGGTTCTTCCCAATATTTGAAGCATGTCAGGAACTAGATTTAGCCGTTATGGTGCATCCATGGAATATGATGGGTTTCAAAAATATGACCAAATATTGGCTGCCTTGGTTGGTAGGTATGCCTGCTGAAACGTCAAGAGCTGTTTGCTCCATGATTTTCTCAGGAATCTTTGAACGCCTGCCCAATTTGAGAGTTAATTTTGTGCATGCAGGTGGTGCCTTTTTACCCACTATTGGTCGCGTTGAGCATGGATTCAACTGTAGACCCGACCTTGTTGCAGTAGACAATCAAGTTAACCCACGAGAATATTTATCTAAGTTTTGGGTTGATTGTATTACTCACGATCCGAAGATGTTACAATACGTATTGGATTTACAAGGCTCAAAAAGAGTGACTTTAGGCTCAGATTACCCATTTCCATTAGGAGATTTAGAAATTGGCAAGTTTATTGAAGAAATGAACTTACCGGAATCAACTGTAGAAGATATTTTTTGTAACTCAACATTAGAATGGCTCAAGCTGAACAAAGAAGATTACCTATAATTAGGCATTACATTTTTATAGCTTCTATCCTACTCCCTTCATTATGCTTTTCTCAAACACAAGAAGAGAAAATACGAGATGCTGAACTTCAGGCAGAGCAAATGCGCAAGGTGAAAATCACCAAATTAATGGATGAAGGGATAGACTTTATGGAGAATGAGCAGTATGAAGAGGCGAATGATAAATTTAAAGAAGTGCTGGCTACTGCAAGAGTTATCCCCACCGATTTAACCTTTTTCTTTGGAAAGAATTCATTTCATCTGGGAAAATATGAGCAAAGTATCGATTGGCTCAATAAGTATATTGAACTTAAAGGAACTACCGGGCAATATTATCAGGAATGTGTTAACCTCCTAGACCAATCAAACAAAGCCTTTCTTATTGTGAAGGAACAAGAAAGAAAGGAAGCCAAACAAATACTGGCGTCTAACTATCAAATCGATTGCGGGCCCAGTGGTAAAGTAGTTTGCCCTGTATGTTCCGGAAATGGTGTAATCATTCAAAGAGGCGCATTTGGCGATATTTATAAGACCTGTCCGTATAGCGATGAGCATGGTTACCTGACTTGCGATGAGTACAACCTGCTCATGAGAGGTGAACTGAAACCCAAATTTTAGCTACCTTTGCATGATATTAAAATCATTCATGCAAAATGATCTTACACAACAGAGTAAACAAAGATGTACTAAAGGAGCAGCTCCAGAATAGTACAGAAAAAAGAATCACTATTTCGTTTTACAAATACGTAAAACTAGAAAACCCGCAAGAATATAGAGACCAATTATATGCCGACTTCTTTAAGTTAGGTGTTTATGGTAGAATATATGTGGCTCACGAGGGTATAAATGCACAAATAAGTGTTCCTGATGCCAACTTCGATGCCTTTGAAAAATATATAGATAATAGCCCTGAGCTAAGTGGAGAAAGATTAAACATTGCTGTTGACGATAATGGAAAGTCATTCTTTAAGCTTAAGATTCAAGTAAGACATAAAATAGTAGCAGATGGCCTTAATGACGAGACCTTTGATGTTACAAATAGAGGTGTTCATTTAAAAGCAGAAGAATTTAATAAGTTAGCAAGTGACCCTAACACTGTAATTGTAGATATGCGAAACCACTACGAAAGTGAAGTTGGTCATTTCGAAAATGCAATTACTCCAGATGTAGACACCTTTAAACAGTCCTTACCTATCATTGAGGACATGCTGAAGGATAAAAAGGACAAGAATCTCCTGATGTATTGCACCGGTGGTATACGATGTGAGAAAGCCAGTGCCTATTATAAACACAGAGGTTTTAAAAACGTATTTCAATTAGAGGGTGGAATTATCGAATATGCTCGTCAGGTAAAATCTCAGGGACTTGAAAATAAATTCAAAGGCAAAAATTTTGTATTCGATGAGCGGCTAGGTGAGAGAATTTCTGAAGATGTGATAGCTGTTTGCCATCAATGTGGGCAAAGTGATGACACACACACTAACTGCAAAAATGACGGCTGCCACCTGTTATTTATCCAATGTGAAAAGTGTGCCGAGGAATTTGAAGGCTGTTGTTCAAAAGAATGCCAGGACGTTATTCATCTTCCAGAAGAAGAGCAGGCAAAAATCAGGAAAGGAATAAACAAAGGCCGCCAGGTTTTCAAAAAAGGTCGCTCTGAAAAATTAGCTTTCAAAAAATAATGAAGGCAAAAATTGGGATTATCAATGTTTCTGACAGAGCCAGTCAGGGAGTATATGAAGATATACCCGGAAAGGCTATTGTAGAAACCCTCAAAGAATACCTAATATCCGAATGGGAAAGTGAATATCAGGTTTTACCTGATGAGCAGCACCTTTTGGAAGATGCGCTAAGGTTTATGGCAGATGAACAAGAATGCTGCCTGATTATTACCTCTGGAGGAACGGGACCAGCACCAAGAGATGTGACTCCTGAAGCCACCGAAGCGGTATGTCAGAAAATGATGCCTGGTTTTGGTGAACTTATGCGGCAAGAAAGCTTAAAGTTTGTTCCTACAGCCATATTATCCAGGCAAACAGCTGGAATCAGGAATAAAACGCTTATCTTGAATCTACCAGGCAAACCAAAAGCAATTAGAGAGTGTTTAGATGCTGTATTCCCCGCTATACCATATTGTATAGACTTGATAGGCGGTCCGTATTTGGAGTGCAACCCTGACATCATAAAAGCGTTCAGGCCTAAGAGTAATTAGTGAGCAATGGCTAGAATTAAGTATTACTACGATACAGAAACCTGTAAATACGAGCGGGTTAAAGTCAAAACACAGGACGTTGTTTTTAATTTTTTGGGCTTAGCATCACTAATTATTGGGTGTGCTGTAGGACTACTTTTGTTGTACAACACCTATTTCGAATCTCCAAAAGAACTACGTCTCAAAAATGAGTTGGAAGAGCTCAAAGATTATTATTATAATCTTGAGAATGATGTTTCTAAGATGAACGAAATTCTTGCAGCTTTAGAAAAACGAGATGATGACATTTACCGGATTGTTCTCGGAGCAGACCCTATTGATGAAGAAATTAGAAATGCAGGTATAGGCGGTGCAGATCGCTATGAAAATATCAGATCTTCATCTTCAGAATTTAAAGATGAAATCATCAAGCTTTCTGAAAATGTAGATAAGCTTAAGCGAAAAATGTATATACAGAGTAAATCGCATGATGAGATTGTTGAGCTCGCTGAGAATAAGGAGAAATTATATGCGGCCATTCCTGCCATACAACCGGTGGCAAACAAAGAATTAATTAGGCTTGCATCTGGTTTCGGGTATCGAATACATCCAGTGTATAAGGTTAAAAAATTACATACTGGAATTGATTTTTCAGCCCCAATTGGTACTCCCATTTATGCTACTGCTGACGGAGTAGTTGAAAAGACCAATGTCTCATTCAGTGGATATGGTAAAACAATCAGAATTGATCATGGATATGGCTACAAGACTAGATACGCACACATGCATGAGTTTGCTGTAAAATCAGGAGATAAAGTAAAGCGAGGTCAGGTCATTGGATATGTAGGCAATACGGGCACTTCAACTGCACCGCATTTGCACTATGAAGTAATAAGGAAGGGTCGAAAGATCAATCCTGTACATTATTTCTTTAATGATCTTAATCCTGACGAGTACGAAAAAATTGTTGAATTGGCATCTATAGAGAACCAATCATTAGGTATGTAAACCATTCAACTGATTTTTATATCCCCCAAATTAAGGGATAGCCTTTCATCATAACATTACCGAACTTTACTGCTCTTTCATTGCATTAAACTCAATGAATCATTTTATTTGTCGCTTTTTAAAATCAGAATCATGAAAATTAGATCTTTGATACTCAGCGGAGTATTCGTTTTAAGTACATTCAGTTTAAGCCTGGCCAACGGTCATGGCGAAAAAGATGAGAAGGTAACTTCCTACAAGAAAGAAATAAAGAATATTTATTCTAATTACAAATCTTTTCATTTTCCAACTTTAGACGAAACGTATAAAGACTTTGTTGAAGCTATCGAAATATATAATGAAGATAGTAGTGAGTCTAATTTTATTGAAGTTGAGCACTTAGCTGATAAGATTAAGTTTTTCCATAAACTGAAGGAAGAAGAAAAATGGCATGATGAGGCAATTAGTAACCGCTATTTCGATTTATCTGCAGAAGTTTTTCAATATAAAAGAAGGGTTGATAACTTATTCATAGTTGAACGTGGTTCAGGCTCATTTTATGGAGGTATGGAAAATCATACTAACAGTGTAATTCAAAAGAAAAGGTTGTACGAAGCTGGAATGTTGGCATACGAAGAAAACCTGAAAGAGGTAAAACACACTAATCATTGCGACTATGCTCAAAGAATAGAATACCTAACAGAAAACAAAAATCTGTTGGTGAAAATGGAAACTATTTTAGCAGCCGATGACACAAGAGATTTTGAAAAATCACTAAAAAATTTAGAGGATACTGAAAAAATAAAAGAATTAATCTTTAATTATCAGATAGATTAATTCATATTTGTAATTCAAATGCAATTATTCAGCGCAACATATAACCATCATCACCATCATCTGTTACATCATCAGATGCATGGAAGTTGTATGTTTTAACTAGAATCAAATACCTAATTATAAACGAAAGGCTTGTCATGCGACAAGCCTTTTTTTATTTCTAAAATTTCAAATTCAATATGTCACAAAAAATCAGAATTGCAGTCCAAAAATCAGGGAGACTTCAGGAGCAGTCCGTTAAGTTGCTCAAAGAATGCGGTATTTCTTTTGGAAATGGTTCAAGCAAATTAAAAGCCGAAGCCGACAATTTTCCAGCTGAAATATTATTTCTAAGAGACGATGATATCCCAGAATACATTGAAGATAATGTTGCTGATATCGGGATTATTGGCGAGAATGTTTTTCTAGAAAAGCAGAAGGAAAGTGAGTTGGTGCTAAGACTTGGTTTCGCCAAATGCAGACTTTCAATAGCTGTTCCAAAGTCTGAAGAATATCAATCGTCAAACTGGCTGAATGGTAAAAAAATTGCTACCTCCTACCCAGTTATTGTTGAGAATTATCTCTCAAAGAATAATATAGCAGCAGAGATCCACGAAATCAGTGGTTCGGTGGAAATAGCCCCTGGTATAGGCTTAGCAGATGCTGTTTGTGACATTGTAAGCACAGGAAGCACTTTACTTACCAATGGCCTAAAAGAAGTTGATACTGTAATGAAATCAGAAGCGATACTAATAGCCAGCAAAAGTCTAAACCCTGAAAAATCCGCTTTACTCAATGAGTTAGTTTTTAGAGTAAATGCTGTAAATGCTGCTAAATCTAACAAGTATCTCCTACTTAACGCCCCAAACGACTCAATTGAAGCCATAACACAGGTACTACCAGGTATGAAAAGTCCTACAGTAATGCCTTTGAAAGAAAAAGGCTGGAGCTCATTGCATAGCGTGGTGAACGAAAATGATTTTTGGAGTCAGATTAGTCAGTTAAAAGAGTTAGGCGCTCAAGGAATATTAGTAATACCTATCGAAAAAATGATTGTTTAAAATGGAAGTAATTAAATATACATCAATCGAAGATTTAGAATCTGCTTTAAAAAGACCGGAACTGAATACGGAATATTTGACTGGTACTGTCAAAAATATTTTGCAACGTGTGAAAACCTCTGGTGATGCAGCATTATTTGAACTAACAGAACAGTTTGACAAAACTAAACTGGATCAACTACAAGTTGATGCAAAAGAAATTGAAGTAGCTGCTAATGAGGTTTCACAAGAATTAAAATCAGCAATTCTTCAGGCTAAGTTGAATATAGAAAAATTTCATGCCGCTCAAAAAAGAGAGCCATTAACCGTTGAAACAATGCCTGGGGTTAAATGCATGAGGAAATCAGTACCCATTGAAAAAGTTGGATTATACATTCCAGGAGGTACTGCACCACTCTTTTCAACCGTATTAATGCTTGGAATACCAGCTCAGCTTGCTGGTTGCAAGAAAGTAGTGTTATGCACACCGCCAGATAAGAATGGTAAGATTAACCCAGCAATTCTGTACTCTGCTTCAATTGTGGGTATTAGCCAAATATATAAAGTTGGAGGTTCGCAGGCTATAGCAGCTTTAGCCTATGGAACTGAATCAATACTCAAGGTAAATAAGATATTCGGGCCGGGTAACCAATATGTGACTAAAGCCAAACAACTGGTTAATATGGAAGGAACTTCTATTGATATGCCTGCCGGACCCTCAGAAGTTGCGGTAATTGCAGATAAAAATGCCGATCCAGCTTTCGTAGCAGCAGACCTCCTTTCACAGGCTGAACACGGTGAAGACAGCCAGGTGCTTCTTCTAAGTGATTCTGATCAATTGATTGATTCAGTCTTAAAAGAAATAGAAGAGCAATTAAAAGAATTACCAAGAGTAGAAGTAGCTAAAAGGTGCTTATCACTAAGTAAGGCCATTTGTACTAAGTCTCTTGATAAATGTATTGAAATATCAAACAACTATGCACCAGAACATTTAATTATTAATTGTGAGGATGCTGAAAAAATTGCAGAAAAAATAACGCAAGCTGGTTCCGTTTTTATTGGGGCATATACTCCTGAATCGGCAGGTGATTATGCGTCTGGAACCAATCACACCTTACCCACCAATGGAGCCGCAGAAGCTTATAGTGGAGTGTCGCTCGATTCGTTTATGAAGGAAATTACTTTCCAACAAATCACAAAAGAAGGCATTAAAAACCTAGGACCAGTAGTAGAAACAATGGCTGAAGCTGAAGGCTTAATGGCTCACAAGAATGCAGTATCAATCAGACTAAATGAATTAAAAAGATGAATATAAATCAATTGGTCCGACCCAACATTCGAGCAATGAGGCCATATTCTTCAGCACGTGATGAATATCAAAGTACTGATAAAGTAACACTATTAGATGCAAATGAAAACCCCTATAATACCGAATATAACAGATACCCTGATCCGTATCAAAACTTGTTAAAGTACAAGATTAGTGAGGTCAAAAATATAGACAAAGAGAACATTTTTTTAGGTAATGGAAGTGATGAGGCAATTGATTTAATCTTTAGAATATTTTGCGAACCCACCATTGATAATGTTGTAATTCCTGATCCCACATATGGCATGTATGAAGTAGCAGCTGCAATACAAAATATAGAGGTCAAAAGAATTCCATTAGGTACAAATTTTACTCTTTCAACTAAGGAAATATTAGAAGCAACAGACAGTAGAACGAAAGTTATTTTTATATGCAATCCTAACAATCCAACCGGCAATGCTTTTGATGAATATGACATCTTTCAACTTCTTGAAAACTTTAATGGAGTAGTAGTGATCGATGAAGCCTATATCGATTTTTCTGAATCGAAATCTCTTATAAATCGAATTAAAGATGATAACAATTTAATTGTACTACAGACATTTTCAAAGGCTTGGGGGCTTGCAGGTTTACGTTTAGGAGTTGCATTCTCAAACCCAGAAATCATACAACTCTTCAACAAAGTTAAGGCGCCATACAACCTTTCATCCACTACTCAAAAACAAGCCTGTAAACTCATCGACAGGAAAAAAGACATACTTAACAAAGAAGTAAAAGAACTCATAGAAAATAGAAAATCAATGATTCAAAAACTTCAGAAATTGGCAGTGATAGACAAAATCTATCAGTCGGAAACCAATTTTTTACTGGTGAAATTTAAAAATCATCAAGAAGCATATAACCAATTAAAAATCAATGGTTTAATTGTTCGTGACCGATCTACAGCTTTAAACTGTAATGGCTGTTTGCGCATTACTATCGGAACACAAGAAGAGAATGAAAAAGTACTCAAAACCTTAGAAACATTATGAAAAAAGTATTATTCATAGATCGTGACGGAACGCTTATTTTAGAGCCTGAAGACGAACAAATTGATAGTTTAGATAAGCTGGAATTTTATCCTGGTGTATTTAAGTGGCTAGGAATGGTAGCCAATAATCTGGACTATGAACTGGTAATAGTTACCAACCAAGATGGACTAGGAACCTCATCATTTCCGGAAGAAACATTCTGGCCTGCACACAATAAAATGATTAAGGCATTTGAAAATGAAGGTGTCAAGTTTGATGAAATTCTTATTGATAAATCATTCCCTTCAGACAACTCTCCTACTCGCAAACCCAAAACAGGTTTACTCAAAAAGTACATGAATGGTGACTACGACCTAGCTAATTCTTATGTTATTGGAGATAGGGTAACTGACATTGAACTTGCCAAGAATTTGGGTGCAAAAGGTATACTCATCGGAGGTTCAAATAAGCCTCTCGGAAAGCTTCAATCAAGCTGTGTTTTAAGCACCGAGAACTGGAAAGATATTTATGACTTACTTACTGAAAGAAGATCCAGTATTAGTCGTAAAACCAGGGAGACCGACATTGAAATTTCTTTAAACTTAGACGGCTCAGGGCAGAGTAATATTAGTACAGGTCTTGCTTTTTTTGATCATATGCTGGAACAGATTTCTAAACATGGAAATCTTGATATAGTTATAAAAGTAAAAGGCGATTTAGAAGTGGATGAGCACCATACGATCGAAGATACAGCTATAGCCTTAGGTGAAGCTTTTCAAAAGGCTTTAAGTGACAAAAGAGGTATTAACAGATACGGTTTTCTATTACCAATGGATGATTGTCTTGCGCAAGTTGCCATTGACTTTGGCGGAAGAAATTGGATTGAATGGGATGCAGAATTCAACCGTGAAATGATTGGCAAGATGCCCACAGAAATGTTCTTTCATTTCTTTAAATCATTTTCAGATGCTGCCAAGTGCAACCTAAATATTAAAGCAGAGGGCACTAATGAGCATCACAAGATTGAAGCTATTTTTAAAGCATTTGCCAGAGCCATTCGAATGGCGGTAAAACGTGAAGTTGGAAATAATGAACTTCCTTCAACAAAAGGAATATTATAAATGAAAATAGCTATAATCAAATACAACGCAGGAAATACGCAATCCGTGATTTTCGCATTAAACAGGCTGGGCATCAACCCTACCTTAACAGACAATGCCGAAGAATTGCAATCTGCCGACAAGGTTATATTTCCGGGAGTTGGTGAAGCAGGCAGTACTATGCAGCACTTAAGAGCCAAAGGTCTTGATACCATAATCTACAACCTCAAGCAGCCTGTGTTAGGTATTTGCCTGGGCATGCAACTGTTATGCAAATACTCAGAAGAGGGTAACACAAAATGTATTGGAGTATTCAATACGGAGGTAAAAAAGCTTCAGTCCGAAACCTTAAATGTGCCACATATGGGTTGGAATGAGTTGAAAGCGAAGGATCATGCACTAAATAAACAGCTCATTGATAAGCATATGTATTTTGTCCACAGCTATTATGTGCCCATAACCAATGAGACAATTGCTTCAACAACTTATGGACAAGAGTTCTCAGCCTCTTTACAGAAGGATAATTACTATGCTGTACAATTTCACCCTGAGAAATCGAGCAAACAAGGGCTACAAATGATTAAAAACTTTATTGAATTATGAGAATTATACCTGCTATCGATATTATAGACGGCAAATGCGTACGCCTGAAACAAGGAGATTATAATGCTAAAACCATTTATAATTCAAACCCGGTAGAAGTAGCGAAAATATTTGAAGACAATGGTATCAAATTCTTGCATCTGGTTGATTTAGATGGCGCAAAATCGGGCAAAATTGTTAATTACAAAGTCTTAGAATCTATAGCGCAGGCCACTTCCCTAACCATAGACTTTGGTGGTGGCGTTAAGTCTGACAATGATATTGAACTAGCATTTAACTCAGGAGCTAGCCAGGTTACTTGCGGAAGTATTGCCGTTAAACAGCCAGAGAAGGTTTTTGAATGGATTGAAAACTATGGAAGTGAAAAACTCATTCTGGGTGCAGATGTGAAAAACAAAATGGTAGCCACTAGTGGATGGACAGAAACAAGCTCAGTTACTATTGACAATCTTCTGCTCAATTTCTTACCTAAAAACCTTAGAACGGTAATCTGCACTGATATCAGTACGGATGGTATGCTACAAGGGCCAAATATTGATTTATACAATGAATTATTACATAACCACCCATCAATACGGTTAATCGCCAGTGGCGGTGTGAGTTGTATTGAAGATGTACAGCAGCTTAAAAAGAAAGGCTTGTATGGAGTAATTATTGGCAAGGCCATTTATGAAAATAAAATCTCATTAAAAGATTTGAGTGATTATGCTTAAGAAGAGAATAATTCCATGTCTGGACATTAAGGATGGCAGAACGGTTAAAGGTGTAAATTTCGTAAATATTAGAGATGCAGGTGACCCTGTAGAACTCGCTAAAAGATACGCTGAAACAGGTGCCGATGAATTGGTTTTTCTAGACATCACAGCTACGAATGAAGGTCGTAAAACTTTCGTTCAACTCGTAAAACGTATTGCACAAAATATAGACATCCCATTTACTGTAGGAGGCGGTATTTCTTCTGTTGAGGATGTTGAACCATTACTTCAAAATGGTGCTGATAAAGTTTCAGTTAACTCTTCGGCTGTTAAAAGACCGGAATTGATCAATGAATTAGTAGCAGCTTATGGCACCCAATGCATTACCGTAGCAATAGATGCTAAAAACGTAGATGGCAAATGGTTGGTGCATACCCACGGTGGTAGCAAGCCAACAACAAAACTTCTATTTGATTGGTCAAAAGAAGTAGAGCAAAGAGGTGCCGGTGAAATACTTTTTACAAGTATGGATAACGATGGGACAAAAAACGGATTCTCTATCAATGCATTAAATGAATTAAGCAAAGTAGTGAACATTCCAATAATCGCCTCGGGAGGTGCCGGTACTAAAATTCATTTTTTAGATGTATTTCAAAAAACGAATGTGGGTGCTGCATTAGCTGCGAGCATTTTTCACTTTGGCGAAATATCAATTCCAGATTTAAAAAATTACTTAAAAACAGAAAACATAGACGTAAGATGATACAACCAGATTTTTCGAAAGGGTTAGTGCCAGCAATTATTCAAGACTATTTCACTAATAATGTCTTAATGCTGGGTTACATGAACGAGGAGGCGCTGAGTAAAACAGCAGATGAGAAAAAAGTCACCTTCTTCAGTCGTTCAAAAAATAGATTATGGACAAAGGGAGAAACCTCTGGCAACTACCTACTGGTAAAGTCTATTGAAGTAGACTGCGACAAAGACACACTATTGATTAAAGCAGCCCCACAAGGACCAACCTGCCACAAGGGTAACGATACATGTTTTGGTGAGCAGAAAAACGAATCGAATGATCTTAGCTTTCTGCAAAATACGATCAGTAATCGCAAAGAAAACCCAAAGGAAGGTTCTTACACGAATGAGTTATTAAATAATTTAAATAAAGCCGCTCAAAAAGTAGGTGAAGAGGCCGTTGAACTTGTGATTGAAGCCAAAGACAATAACGAAGAACTTTTTCTGAACGAAGCAGCTGATTTGATGTATCACTATCTCGTTTTATTAACCGCTAAAGATTACAAACTAGATGACGTTATTCAGGTACTAAAAAAACGTCATAGCTAACCTTGTTGTCAACTGCCTTACATCTGGTAATCAATTACAATGATTATACTTGCATTATGAGCAAGACCAAATTGATAAAGGGGCATCCTTACGAGGCATATTCTAAAGAAACATACTCCGAAGAAGAAGTTGTAAAAAGAAGCTTAGAATACTATCAATGGCTGGATAAACGAAGAACGGTAAGGGAGTTTTCAGATAAGCCCATACCCAAAGAAGTTATCGAAAATATCATACTGTCAGCCTCCACAGCCCCTTCAGGTGCTCATAAACAACCTTGGTCATTCTGTGTGGTGAGCAACCCTGATTTAAAGAAACAAATAAGAGAAGCCGCTGAAAAGGAGGAATATGAAAGCTACAATGGTAGAATGACTGAGGATTGGTTGAAAGATTTAGAGCCACTAGGCACTGACTGGCATAAGCCATTTCTTGAGATAGCTCCATATCTAATTATAGTCTTTAAAAAGGCCTACGACCTTTGCCCTGAAGGCAAGAAAAAGAATAATTATTATGTGAATGAATCCGTTGGTTTAGCGGCTGGATTTTTACTCACAGCCATTCATAATGCCGGATTGGTAGCACTAACACATACTCCAAGTCCAATGAATTTTCTTACAAAATTGTTGGAACGACCTGAAAATGAACGGCCAATGCTGTTAATACCTGTAGGTTATCCTGTAGCGGAAACCTGGGTGCCTAATCTCGGAAGGAAGCCTATAGAAGAAATAGCTACTTTCTACGAATAATTACTGATCCATCATCTCAGAGAAATCCTCCACATCAAACTTGATATCGTCTTCACCTATCTGATCAAATGGATTTTCAAGGTGGCCTTGGATGTTATCTAAGCTTACAAGAATAAAACTGAATACAATAGGCATTGCATACATTAAACCCTCTGAATAATGTTCAGAAACTGACACGAAGTACGGGCCGTATAGCACTGGAAAAGAATAAATAAATACCTTGCTATATGCTCTTAAGGTAACAGGAGTTCTATAGTGCAATATGACTTTTAGATTTTCCATGGCCACCATAATTTTGCTAATGTACTGGCTTACTCTTGACATCTCTCCCACCTGCAAACCATGGTCTCGGAATTTCTTAGCAATGGCAGAGAATTTCGAAATCTGTTCATAAATAAGCCTTTCTGATTCATGTTCTGTTTTAGGGTCGCTCACGAAAAAGTCTCTGATACGAGAATATATCTGCAAAAGCTCAGATTTAATCTCCTTTTGAAAATCCTTATCATCATCAACCCAATCTCTTGAAGCATGATAAAGGGCTATTATATGTGCTTTAAAATCACCTAGTAGACCAAGTGCTCTTTCTCTGCGCTTATAGGCACTGTCAATTGAAAATACCACCGGAAATACGATAGCAATAGCTACCAAAGTGAGCGGGAAATCTGCTACCACCTGATACTTTTCACAAAGCCAGGTGCTCACCACAGCTAGTGCCGTTACAATAAAAGTTTTATAATTTATTATTAAATAAAGGCTCTTAATTACTTTCATCAGTATTGTAAATTATGAAGCGAATATAGATAAACCAGACCATGTTAAGAAATTGTTAAGTAAACTACTTTACGTATGTAGATATCGCTTCTTAAAATCTAACTTTTCTATATTTTTGCCGCTGAATTTAAAATTTTAGAAATGGGAAGAGCATTTGAATATAGAAGAGCAGCGAAAGAGAAACGTTGGGACAAAATGTCCAAGGTATTTCCAAAACTAGCTAAAGCCATTACGGTAGCTGTTAAAGAAGGTGGAGCAGACCCCGAAATGAACGCAAAGCTACGTACGGCTATTCAGAATGCTAAGGCTGAAAATATGCCTAAAGATAATATTGAAAATGCCATTAAGCGTGCTGAGGGCAAGGATGCTGCAGAATACACTGAAATTAATTATGAAGGAAAAGGACCTCATGGCGTTTTAGTTTTTGTGGAATGTGCTACTGATAATGCAAATAGAACTGTAGCCAATGTGAAAAGCTATTTCAGTAAGGCAGGTGGCAGTTTAGTTCCTACCGGCTCGTTGGAGTTTATGTTTGACAGAACGGCTGTTTTCGAATTTGTTAAAACTGAAGGTATGGATCTGGAAGAGCTTCAATTAGAATTGATTGATGCAGGAATGGAAGAAATTGAAGAAAAGGATGACAAAGTGTTTGTGTATGGAGATTATACCAACTTTGGCAATATTTCTACAGCTCTTGAGAACCTTAACATTGAAGTGGAAAAATCATCTCTAAAAAGATATCCTACAACTCCTGTAGAGTTTACTGAAGAACAGATGGAGGAAATAGAAAAAATGCTGGATAAGATTGAGGACGATGATGATGTACAGGCAGTTTTTACAAATATTGCCTAAGTGAATCGAAACCCTAAAGTCTTATATAAAACAGCAGGTCTTATACACTGGGCATTACTCATACCCATGCTGTTCTTTTCGATTTTTACATTTATCAATAATGTATCCGGTAGCCAAATGAAAAATTCCGGATTAGACCAGTTGATCTACATACCTATGCTATTGATTGTAGTTGCTTTGACGCTAGGTCGATTTCTTTATGCTAATACACTATCTAAGGCAAAAGGAAAATCCTTCTATGAACGAATGCAAGCGTTTATGAGTGCCATGATCATAAGAGATGCCTTTTTTGAAGTAGCAGGAATAGCGGCTGCTGTTGTTGGATTTCTCACCGGAAATAACCTTATTCTCCTGCTGATCATACTAATTGTAATTCAATTCTACCTGAACAGACCTACCTATCTAACAATAGAAAATGATCTGAAAGCGACTAGAAATGAAATGGAAATACTAAAAGCTTAGAAGATAATATTTTCGTAAACACCTTCATTACACGTTCTGCAAGACAGCTTACCTGTTAAGGCACTTGGCTTAAACAGTGATTTACCCATCACCATACGCACACATTCCTGAATACCTTCTGTTATTGAAGGGTGTGGATGTACGCATTCAGCAAGTTCTTCAATACCCTTATCCATACTAATAAGCAACGCTACCGCTTGTATAGCACTTGATGCGTGGTTGCCTACCACACGCATACCGAGTATTTTCATAGCATCATCATTGGTAACAAGCATTTTTATGAATCCTTGTGTGTTACGTTTGGCTATTGCCCGAGGTATGCAGGCGTAATCAAGTGTTACTACTTTATAGGCAATGCCTTTTGCTTTTGCCTGAGTTTCATTGAGACCTACGCCCGCCACTTCAGGGTTTAGGAACATTATGGTGGAAATATTTTCATACACCAATTTTCTCTGAGGCTTCCCGAAAATCTTTTCTACCGCATGTCGTCCTTCCAATTCACCCACATTAACTAATGCTATATCAGCTGTAATATCTCCAACTGCATAAATGTTGGAAACGCTGGTTTGTGTCTCATTATCTTCAATACCCCGCTTATTTAATGTAATAGGCACTGCATCAGCCCATAGGTTTTCATAATTAGGTATTCTACCTACAGAAACTAAAGCCCTCTCAACATTAAAAACCTCTTTGGAGCCATCGTCATACTCTAGCTCATACTCCACTCGCCCATTCACAATATCCATTCTGATGAGCTGAGAATTACGGTGAATAAGTACGCCATTATTCTCCATGTTACGCTCAATCACTTTTACAATATCCTCATCTTCAAATGGAAGAATACGGTCACCTTTGTCAATTAAATGAACTTTGGTTTTACCAAAACCAGAGAAAATGGTGGCGAATTCACAACCAATAACACCCGCACCTAAAATCACCATACTTTCCGGAAAATCGTCCATCTGCTCAATACCATCGCTGGTGAGTATTACCTTTTCATCAATAGGAATTTCCGGTAACTTTCTTGGCCTGCTGCCTGTCGCTAATACCACATATTCCGCATAAATCACCTCTTTACCACCGTCTGATGTTATTTCTATTTCGTGCTCATTAAGAAGCTTTGCAGAACCTTTTTTAAAGTCTAATAAATCAGAGAATTGAGAGTTTTTTAACAAATCCATATGATCAGTGAGTAGCTGCTTTCTTTCAGCAACTGCACCTCTCACCTCTTGTTGTACTTCTTTAAAACTTACGTCTGGTGCTTTGAGGTTGAACCGCTTTAAATTTTTATTAATAAGGTGCGTTTCTCGAGAAATCTCCCACCATGTTTTGGATGAGAGCGCACCATTCGTTACTCCGGCACCTCCCACATTATTTTTCTCAATTAATAATACCTTTTTTTTGAAGTCCAGTGCCCGCATTGCAGCAGCATAGCCTGAGGGGCCGGCACCTATTACTACTAGATCGTATTTAGTCATAATAACTACAGACAGATTATTTTCTAAATATAACCAATTATCTATCAAATCATTAATGATTAAAAATATCCATTTTTTCGTTACATTGTTGCAACAATGATCTCTCCCAAACCAAACTGGTTGTTTAAAATCTCTAAGATGTTGCAAAGTGCCAGAGCCATTGCGATATCTGCGATTGTAAGTGCTGTTTTACTTTACACGCTAATTTATCAACTCTACCCCTACGCAAACTATGAATCAGGCTTTGTGATAGCTATTATAATTGCTCTCATTGTTGGGTACCCCATGGGAAGATTGGTAACTATTTATGGTAATGAAATCAGGTTTCAGAATAAAGAAATTAGAAAGAATAACGAAATCAAAAATCAGCTAATAAGTATACTCGGTCACGACATAAAGGGGCCATTGAACAATGTGAAGAAGTTGCTGGAATTGGCTAATTCAGATCATATAACCAAAGAAGAGCTGCAAAAAGTAACATCACAATTACACAGCGATGTAGATAGCACGCTTGTACTCACGAACAACCTAATTAACTGGATTAAAATTCAAAAAATAGATTTTAAACCTCAGCATAAATATTTTAAAATTAAAGACATAATAAACGAAACTATTGACTTATACAGACCAATCGCGAAGAATAAATCAATACAACTAGTAGCTCAGTTGCCTGAAGAGGAAGAAATGCAATGCGATGCTGAAATGTGTAAGATAGTCCTGCGTAACCTGGTTTCTAATTCTATAAAATACTCACATGAGGGAGGTAAAGTTGAGATCACTGTTTCTCAAGATTCAAATGATATTATTTTTGAAATAAAAGACACAGGTATAGGTATTGACAATGAGCAAGCCGAAAAACTCCTAAAAGATGAAGTTGTATCGAGCGAGTTAGGCACAAATAAAGAAAAGGGAACAGGAATTGGTCTTCATTTGTCCAAAAAAATTATAGATCAGTTGGGTGGTGAAATATGGTTAGAAAGCAACTCCAATGGAACTGCTTTCTATATTAAACTTCCACAACATCAGGCAGTCGACTAAGCAAACATCAGCTTTTTAGTTATTCGATCATTTAAAAGCATACGCACTTCATGTATTGATTCGAATAACTCTTCAAATGAATCAATGATGAAATACCTATCCTGAAAAATATCTTTGCGGTAAGGCGTATTAAGAATTTGATCTACATTATATTCAAAATGCTTCGGTTCATTGCTTAAACTGAATTTAGTCTCACCAGCTGAAGATAGAATTCCGGCTCCGTAAATTCTCAAACCAGAAGACTCACGTATCAAACCAAATTCAACAGTAAACCAATATACACGAGAAAGCAGATCAATAGCTTTTACATCACCGGCATGTTCAACAGCTATTTGACTTAGTGCTTGAAGAAAGTCTACAAAAGGCTGATTGACAAGTAGAGGCACGTGGGCAAAAACATCATGAAACATATCTGGCTCTTCCAAGTAATCCAACTCACTCATTTTTCTTAGCCATGTTGTTGCAGGAAACTTCTTATTGGCCATTAATTCAAAAAACAGCTGATCATCTACAATACCCTCTACAGCCACCAACTCCCAACCAGTGGCTTCACGCAGTATTTTATTGGTCTTCTCAAAGTTTGGAATTTCATCATTTGTAAAATTAATCCTATCGAGACCTGCCAGATATTCTGCCGTTGCTGCGGTTGGAAGGTTTTTAATCTGTCTGTCAAAAAGTATCTTCCATACCTTATGATCTTCTACCGTGTAGTTATCATAAACCTGCTGCATGTTTTTCAGTGTTGGAATACTTCTTTTTTCAGTTGCTTTCATAGTTGTTAACAGTTAAAATTTGGTATAAAAAAAGCCCCGCTCTTGGAGCGGGGCTTATATATTCGTTTTATTTTTTCTTTGTTGTTAGAACATATAACACTTACTCCAAGAGATTATTTCTCGGTAGTAATAGTAATAATAAGTGTTAAATGATCTTTTCATTAGTTCAATGATAGAAGGATTTTGGAGTAATTCATATAAAATTCAAAAATTATTTTTAAGTTTATTATTACGTAACTTATTACATATTATGAATTACCTCGATCAACTTGGTGTGCTGGCCTTAGGAACTCGGCTTAAAAAAGTATCTGATATGATAATGAATGACGGCATTGAAATGTACAAAGCCGCTGGAATAAAATTCGATCCTAAATGGTTTCCTGTATTTCATTTGCTTTCCACCCACTCTCCTCTCGGTGTTATGGAGATTTCTGAAAAAATAGGTATCTCACACCCATATGTGATAAAATTAGTAAAAGAGCTTCAGAGAGCAGGGTTGGTTACTAATACCACTAACTCGAATGACGCCAGAAAAAGATCTATAGAACTTTCCACAGACGGCAGGAAGCTTCTTAATTCAATAACCCCTATATGGAATGATATACACAGCACCATAGAAGATTTGCTAAGAGATTCCAACAACTCACTTTATTCAAACCTGATAGCGCTTGAAAATTCATTTACAGAAGAAAGTTTTCTTAATAGGGTTTTCACTACCAGAAAGCAGCGTTTATTAGAAGAAGTGGAAATATTGCCTTACAACCCTTCACTCAAAGAGCATTTTAAAACATTAAATATTGAGTGGCTTGAAAAATACTTTACTGTTGAGCCAATAGATGTTAAGGTATTAAGTGAACCAGAAGAAAATATCATTAAGCCGGGAGGTGCGATTGTATTTGCCAGGGTTGAAGGTAAAATTGTTGGTACTTGTGCATTAAAGAAAAAGGAGGGTTATGGCTATGAGTTAACAAAAATGGCTGTTACTGAATCTGCTCAAGGACTACAAATTGGTAAGAAATTAGGTTTGGAAATTATATCAATTGCCAAAACAAAAAAGGCCAAATTAGTATTCCTGGAATCTAATAGAATTTTAACCCCTGCCATTGCCCTTTACAGGAATTTAGGTTTTATTGAAGGAATTACTCCATGGGAGTCGGACTACCAACGTTCTAATATTTATATGGAGTTAAAGCTTTAGACGTTGCTCGGTAACGTAACTTCAAATGTGGTTTGTCCAGGTTTGTTATTTATCAGCTTAATGTCACCTTTTAGCACTTTTACCGCGGTTTTAACTGCGTAGAGCCCAAGACCTGCTCCTTGTATATAATCCTGCCCAACGAAGAACATATCAAAGATATTATCAGCTATATCATCATCAATTCCCAGCCCGTTATCACTTACTTTAATACTGGCCATTCCATCCGCAGCCATGGTCGCTTCTATGGTTAATTTAGGATTTTTGGAATTTCTAAACTTAACAGCATTATCAATCAACTGACTCAATATTAATTTCACATTGTTCTGATCTGTTAACAGCTCAAAATCATCAGATATCTCTATCTTGGATTTTACTTTACAGTTTCGCTCTTCACAAACTTTATCGATTAGTTCCTGAGCGATTGTCTCCAAATCAATCTTCGTAACATTTAATTCAGAAGACTTAAGCCGGATAATATTAATAAGCCTATAGAAAAGCTCATTCATTTCATAGGCTGTTAGATTGAGTCGTTGAACTAACTCAAGTATTTTATCATCTTTAGTCTCCAATGATATTAAATAACTCAGGCCCTGAAGTCTGGCGATAGGCCCTCGTACATCATGTACAGATCTGTATATAAAGGTATCTAACTCTTTATTTACCTCAAGCAAATCCTGATAGGTAGTCTTCAATTGATTTGTACGATCCTCAACTATATCTTCTAACCTTGTATTAATCCGTTGCAATTCATCATTCTTTGACTCTATTTCTTTCTGTTGAGCCTCTATCTCTTCTTTTTGTGTCTCGATTTCCTCCTTTCTCAATAAAATTTCTGACGTACGCTCATCAATTAATTGTTCTAAAAGTTGTTTCGATTTTTTCAATGACCTAACACGTAGGTTATAAACAATCAGTGCAAAGGCGATAACTATTGCTGAAATCAGAAATATGAAATTTTTAGTCTGAGAAAAATAAGGGGCTTTTGTGAATGCTAAGGAAGCGCCTTCATCATTCCAAACACCATCGCTATTGGCTCCCTTCACTTTAAACACATAATCCCCGGGAGGCAGATTGGTATAACTAGTTTCAGGTATTCCTTCGGCATCTTGCCAGGTTTCATCAAAGCCTTCTAATTTGTATTTGTATTGCAGTTTATCAGATGCAATATAGCTTAGGGCTGCATATTTAATTGTTATACGCTGCTTGCCTGGTGGAACTACCAACGTTGAATCAAGTGACATAACTTCATTTTCCACTTTAAACTCTTCTATGACAACTGGTGGTTCAAGTTGATTTTTATTGATATTATCTGGATCTATAAGTTCCACGCCTTCATTAGTAGCGAATAATAACAAGCCATCTTTAGTTTTTAAACTAGTACCTGAAGAGGTTGCTGAGCTGGATTTCAATCCATCTACTTCTGTAAATACAGTGGAATTAATTTCATTTATTTTACCATCTAAATAGTCATTTAATTCTTTTTTAGAAACTCTAAAAACTGTGATGCTTTTCTGATTGGTAGTCATCCAGAAGTTTCCCAGGTCATCTTCAAGCATTTGAAAAATAGTATTGCTTCCCAATCCATTTTGGGTTGTGATATACTTAAACTCACCATCCTTGTAGCGAGTTAATCCGGCATTTCCACACAGCCATAATATGCCATCCTTATCTTCATAAGTTTTAAAGACAAAATCTCCTGCCATACCATCATTGGTATGATATGCTTCAAAGTTCTTACCATCGAAGAAGTTTAGACCATTTCTGGTGGAGATGACCATTCTACCGTCAGAAATTTCATTGAAATGCATAATGTACTCGTGGCTGAGACCGTTTTCTGGAGTGTAGTTTTTTATTGAACCAGTTGCATCAATTACACTTATGCCGTTATTCGTTCCAACCCAAATATTACCTACTTTATCTTCGAAAATGGTTCTTACATTATCATGTACCAACCCATTAGTTACATCAAGCTTCTGAACCTTACCTGATTTGTATTTCATCAGAAAATCTCCAGCAGCTATCCATAATTTGCCTTTAGAATCCCAAAGCCCGTATTTTAGTTTTGTTTCCGTGAATTGGTACCCAATATTGAAAGGATATATCTTATTCGCTTCCAAATCCAGCTTACTGACTCCTAGCTCATGAATTACGAATATCTCATCCTGATTATTTTGAAACACAGCATGGGCGATATAAGGGTAAGCTATTTGCGACCGATCGAACGAATAATTAGTGAATTTCCCATTCCATAACTTAAACAACCCTTTTCTATAGGTAGAAATCCAAATATTACCTTCATAGTCATTAATTATATTAGTGAAGTCATTATTATGTAATTGGCTTCCTAATGATGGATAATCTACCTTGCCATTGTGATATCTTACAAAGCCTTTAAATGTTCCGATAAACACGGCACCTGTGGTTTGATCGACCAATGAGGATGAGACTACTTTATGAGGCAAACCATCATTAATAGTAAGGTTTTCAATGCTTAAATCAGGACTGATGATTGACATACCATCTTCAGTTCCAACCCAAATTTTTCCATGATCATATTTTATATAGTTAATGGTATTACTCACAAGGCCGTGGGACACGTTGACTTCATTCAAATTCTTTGACTTGTCATACGTGTATAAACCTTCACTAGTGGTGGCTATCCATATTGTTCCCTCATCATCAACATCAATACTTTTTAACCGTTCTGTCTTCAACTTTTCAGGTGTATCTGTATTCTCAAACCTTCCGTTCTTAAAATAACAAAGGCCATCACTAGTGGCTACCCATAACCTGCCCGAATGATCCTGCACTACCTCCTCAATAAAATTACTTGGCAAGCCATCATTGGTGGTATATATGTGAACAACATCATCTTTTACAGTAGCCAAACCACCACCACTTGACGAAGCCCATATTACTCCTTCATTATCTTCATAGATGTGGGTAAATGAGTTGTTAGTAATCTTGGGTGTATTATAAGAATTGAAATTCTTAAAATCCCGTCCGTTAAACCTGCTAATACCTCCATAAGAAACGAGCCACAAATAGCCTGTCTCAGAAAAGAGAGTATGAATGATGGCATTATCAGGAAGACCATCTTCGGTTGTCCAATGTTCTAAATTATACTGGTTAAGACTTTTATTGATTTTTGGGGCTTGACCGAAACTTGATTGCTGAACTAAAAACGCACAGCAAAGACAGATGATTAGTTTGATGTAGTTGGTCTTATGCATCTATAGATAAGGTCTAGCCTATGAATATCGTGAATTTAAACGTATCGTTCAAACATCTGGGCTAATAGGAATATACGATAGCTATTAGCAAATCAATTTTGCTAAAAATTATAATTATATAGCCTTAAAGTATTTTTTTTATACGCTCTACAATTTCCAGCACTGCCGGACAAACCAGCGTGTTTTTATAGGTGAGACTTAAAATACCTGTCATTTTCTTTCTGTCAGTATGTGGGTATTCTCTGCAAGCCTTTGGTCTGGCTTCGTAAACAGTACAATAATTATCAACTCCTAAGAAAGGACAAGGGGCGCTATTAAGTACATAATCATTATCACTGTCAAGGTGAAGATACTTTTCTATAAACTCCCCCGGCTTTATTCGAAAGTGCGAAGCTAAACGCTCAATATCCTTATCCCTGAAAATTGGACTGGTCGTTTTACAGCAATTAGCACATTCCAAACAATCTATTTCCTCAAATACCTCATCATGCAATTGATGAAATCCATCATCCAAAAGTCGTGGGTTTTTATTCTTAAGCGAACTGAGAAACTTTTTATTCTGCTTTGACCGATTCTTACTTTCTTCTCTGAATTTATTCAAATCCATAAACCAAAGGTAAGAAGACACGGATAATCTCTTGACTTAACACATGTTGATTTCTTATATAATGACAAAACAGAAGAATGGCAATGAGTATGAAAATAAAGACTCATTGACTGATTGGCCAATGAGTCTTAGAAAGTTTAGTTAATAACTGCAGATTGCAGTTCAGTTGTACCACTATTTTGAATGTCGTTCCAATCATAATATTGAAACGTACCATCGTCTGACATAGCCACAAATAAACCGTTAGGAAAAGAGCTGCCTAAAGCTATATTCGTCACTTCACTTCCATCACTCTCATTAGTAGAAACATTAATAGTTTTTACCAATTTATGATTGTGAGGATCACCATCTACACCTTCTCTGGAATATAGATGAAACTTATTGGCCTGTTGATCTGAAACGATAATATAACCTTTTCCATTCCCTGCATCATAAATTGAAATACCTTCATGATCTTGCGTAAATTCTCCATTGTTACCGAAAACTGCTAGCTCGTCATTTCCTTTGGCAGGATCAGCATAGTATTTTCTTACCCCAAACATCTCATCTGAACAGTATACGTAACCCAACTCATCATCCACGGCAATCGCCTCAATTTCAGCTTTACCACTGAACTTGCCGAATTTTCTCACCAACTGCCCTGATACTACATCTTTATTTGCAGTTAATTTATATTGCCATAAATACCCATTTTCGGGACCATTTTTACGTCCAACTATGGCATAAATATCACCAGATTCAGCTGTATAAAGTGCAACTCCCATGGGTTCACGCATTTCTTCACCCGAGAATACATCAATACCTCCATTGTCGATAGGAGTTAATTCAGGTAATTGAAATACACGAATAGCATTTCTATAACGCTCTGTAAATACGGCTATATCAATTTGAGTAGAGTCATTCAGCTTCAGACCATAGGCGATATCAATATTATTAGGTCTCATAATACTGTCTACACTTTTTACAATCTCACCTTTAAGATTAAAAGCGAATATTCCTCCTACTCCATTGTCATCACCTTTATCAGTTCCTATTACCAAACTGGCTTCAGGGGTATTTTTATTAATCCAAATTGCCGGATCATCAGAATCATTCTTAACTTTTTGAGTAACTAGCTTAGGTTTAATTTTAGTAACCTCCGATTCGTTTTTAGCCTCTTGGTTGTCTTCTTCTTTTGGTGTACAGGCAATCGTAATAATGAATAAAAATAGTATTGATTTAAGTATGTTAAAATATTTCATAAAGTTGTAGGATTAGGTGGGCTCTGATCGCCCACCTTCATTTTTTTTTAATTGATTGATTAATTTTTGATTAAGTCGAATTTCAAGCCAGCATTGAACCTCGCATTATAGTATTCCATTTGCATGGTTCTATCTTGTGTTCCCTGATAATATCTTAAAGGCTGATTTGTCAAGTTATTCGCTTCGAAGAAAAATCTAAGCTGGGGTGTGAAGGCATAGGAACCATTCAAATCCACAAACAGTTGCTCATCATAGTACCTGTCTGAAAAGGCATCACCGCCAACTTCATCTATGTAATCACTAGAGTAATTAAGTGATACTCGAATAACCAACTTTTCATTCTCAAAGGATAAGGAAGCATTGAACAAGTGATCTGCGGTTCCAGGAAGGTCCAAGCCGTTTCTCAAATCGCCATCTTCGTTTGTTACACCTTCAGTAGATGAGTGGTTGTAAGTATAGTTAGCATAGATGCCCAAACCTCTCCATACTCCTGGAAGAAAATCTAACTGACGTTGAGCAGCTAATTCAAAACCGTATAACTCGGCATTACCTCCGTTTTCTGGTCTAAATAAGGTTTCAAAAGTGTTGCCACTGATTGGATCAACAAAATCCTGCGTCTGGTTTGTATAGATGAAATCATCAATGTCTTTATAAAACACACCTGCTGATAATAAACCGATACTTTTAAAGTAATGCTCTGCCATGATGTCAAAGTTCATAGACACTGTTGGCGACAATTCAGGATTACCCACTAGTAGTTCATTATCCTCAAAATTCACCTCTCTGAAAGGAACAAGCTGAAAGTAGTTTGGTCTTGCAATTGTATTAGTCCATGCAAATCTTAATACAGAATAATCATTGATATCGTACTTCACATGCACTCCAGGTAATAGATTAGTGTAGCTGTCCTGATCAGAAACTGAGCGAGTGCCTGCGATATCACCTTCAACATCTAGAACTAGCTCATTACCCGTATATTCAATATCTGTTCTTTCCATACGCATTCCTGCTAAGACAGAAAGTTTATCACCAATTTGCTGATCAATCATAGCATAAGCAGCAATAATATCTTCAGTTGCAGTGTAGTTAGAAGGCAGGTATTCATCAGGTAAATCTTCTCCTTCAAAACGCTGAGTATCATTAAAATTCAAAGAACCCAGCCATCCTTCAGTTGCAAAAATGCCGACTTGATAATTTTCTCCTGCTAAATAATCGGGGTCTGAATAATCAGCATTAGGAGTAACATCAAGTGTCTCAAACTCATCATTAAGAAAACTATACTCTGTATAGTCATTATCTCTAATCTTTTCCTTCATTCTAAGTTTTCCACCAAATTTGATGAATGCCCTATCGCTAATAGGTAATTGCAAATCCAACCGTGTATTCCAGTCAGTTTCTTCAGTTAACTGGTTTTCTTCTGTAAGTTCATCTAACTCGAATATCGATCCATTAACTAAAGAAGGGTCGTTACCACCTAAAGAAAAGCCATTGCCATTTGTTGGTTGCATAAATGGTTTTCTTGGGTCAGATAGGTTTTGAATAAAAAGCATTCCTTGAGGTTCATCTTCACCATCAATCTCAACTTCCGGTTGTGCTTCATATTGTGCATATCGCTCGTTTGGCCTCTCTTCTGATGCCCTAGCATACGTGGTAGCCCAAGATAGTTTTACATTCCCTAAAAAGTGATCACCACCTAATGAAACGTTTCTTACGCGTTGATCTTCTAAACGAGCATTATCAGTTCTGCCACCTCCTATACCACCTTTGGTTTGTCTGCGAATCGATTCAACGAATACCACTCCATTTTCATCTGGCTCGGCAATATCTCTGTAGCTTAATCTATATCTATTTTCCCAGTCATCGCGGTGGTTATACATACCTCTTAAAAAGAGCTTATGATTAGGGTTGATCTCATAATCCAATGCAGCAGAAAGACTTCTCCTTACTCTTTTAACGAGATATTCGCGAATTTCAAACTCTTCGATATAAGCACCATTATCACCTTCTGCCCAAGCTGCCTCCACGTTATCAGAACCAAAATCGTGCACATTGTATGATCCACTCACGATAACTCCTAATTTGTTATTTAGGATTCTGTCACCAACAACTAATCCTCCAGTCCAGATGGGTTTTTCTGATAAAAAATTATAACCACTTGCTGCAGTACCCGAAATTCTTAGCGCTTCGGGAGCTGATCTTGTAACGAGGTTAACAGAACCACCAATAGCATCGGCATCCATATCAGGTGTTACAGCTTTGCTTACTTCAATGGTTTGAATCATATCGGCAGGAATTAAGTCCATTTGAACCCTTCTATTATCACCTTCTGCAGATGGAATACGTTCGCCATTCAAGGTAACTGAGTTCAGCTCAGGGGCTAATCCTCTTATGATGATATTTCTAGCTTCACCTTGATCATTCTGAACAGTGATGCCAGGAATACGCTTTACGGCATCCCCTATATTAGCATCTGGAAACCTACCAATTTGATCGGCAGCAACTACATTGGTTATATTTTGATTGGTTCTTTGCTTGTTCAAAGCCTTGGCCTGACCTTTCAAACGATCTCCTATAATCATCACTTCATCTCCCATTAATACACCTGGCTTTATTGAAACATTCATGGCCACAGTTTTACCGGCTTCCGCTCTTACTGTCTGCTCAGATGGTTGATAACCGATATACGAAACGGCTATTTGATGATCTCCCGCAGGCACATTAGACAACACAAATTCACCTTCTGAATTAGTTACAGCTCCTACATTTTCCAAATCGGCAATCATTACTGTAGCACCAGGTAGTGGCAAACCGTTTTCATCCAGAATTTTACCGATTAATTTGCCTGACTGCTCCTCTTTGCCTGAACCTTCATTCCCCACTCTGCTTACTACCAGTGAATAATTGATTTGACGAAATTTCAATTTTGTTTGATCCGCCACGTCCTCAAGCAAAGCACCTAATGACTTATACTTTTCAGATACAGCTACTACCTCAGTAAGATTTATTGACTTAGAGTTGTAGGTAAAACGGTACTTAGTTTGACTTTCAACCTTGTTAAATAATTCCTTCAGTTCTACTTCATTTTCGTCAATACTAATGCTAACGTTAAATACACTCTGTGCATCTACTTTCTCTGCTAAGAGTGTCTGCACAGAGACGCATGCCAATAAAATTAAGGCAGTTATACCCCGCAGTTGGTTTTTAAATGTGCTGAGTAAGTTTTTTTTCATAGTTTTAATTGTTTAAGGTTCATTTAATCGTGTTTACTTTAAGCCCGGGTCAAGGTGCTTGCCGGCTAATTGGCCCGGTTATTTATTAATTACATTTTCCTTTTAGTTGAATTTCATCTTGCGTGCGTTTCCAGGATAATCCCGTACTCCAACTAATTGCCTCTAGGACGTTTATTAAATTTTCATCTTTATAATTTCCAGTGACACTACAATTTGCGCCAACCACATCTTCGATATTGATTGGTATGCCGTACCACATCTCTAATTGTTTTGCTATTAATTGAATACTTGCTTCTTCAAATCGCAGCGTATTTTCTGTCCAGGCCAATTCTGTAGCTAAGAGCACTTCTTTCTTGGTTAATCTCCCTGCTTTATGGTAAACTGCCTGATCATTTGGATTGAGGATAACTTGCTGACCGCCAATTTCAGATACCTTCACTTTACCAGTAGCTACCGTCACCTTAATTGTACTATCAAATGCATTGATGTTGAAGGATGTTCCTAAAACCTGCGTAGTTAAATTCTTGGTAATCACCAGAAATGGATGTTCAGTATCTCTAGTAACATCAAAAAAGGCTTCGCCTTCTAAATATACTTTTCGCTCATTTCCATGGAACTCAGCAGGATAACTTAGTTTGCTTCCTGAGTTCAGTTTAACAATCGTTCCATCACTTAATTGAATGGTAGATTTTTGTCCAAAAGGGTTTGATTTCACAACAAGTTCGTCACTAATCATCCATTTAGACAAGCCAAATAGAAGAATACCACAGATTGCAAATAGCAAGAGAGAGGCTGCTACTCTGTAAAACATGCTAATTGACAATGGCATCTTTCTTACAGGCGTTTCCTTATCTAATTGATAACTTAACTTTTTGAAAGCCTCAACGCTATTGAACTCAACCTTCTGTGGTTGATAATTATAAGCATCTATATATTCGGCCAGAATTTCCTGATTTTCAGAATTACTCGAAACCCATTCTTCTACTATAGCAATGTCTTGCTCGGATGCTTCCTCAGCCAGCAGTCTGGCTATTTCTAATTCGGGTATATTTTGTTTTAAGCCCATCTACTACTAAGAGTAAAAAAGCCTGAGCCACCCCTAATGAAAATTGTTTAAGTAATCGTTAATTGAATTGACGGATGTTAATAGTTACTTAACATTATCAAGCCTATAGCTTGCTAGGCTCTCTCTGATCTGTCGAAGTGCAGAAGCCATATGATTCTCAACAGTCTTTACAGATAGGTTGAGTTCAGCACTAATTTCTTTGTAACTCTTGTTGCATGACTTATGCAAGTAATACACTTTTTTTGGCTGACCTGATAGATTATTGTAGGCATTGTCATAGGACTCCTGCAATTCGCTAAACAGTAAATTAGTTTCTGGAGTTGATGAATCAGCTATGAGCTCATTAGCTTGGGAAAAATTACCTGAAAATCTTATTTCCTTTTTCAAAAAACGGATTGATTCATTTTTAACAGAAACATATAAATAGGCACCCACATCCTCTATATTAAGTGAATTCCTGTTTTTCCAAATGGTGTAAAACACATCAGAAACTAGCTCTTCTACAGTTTGTTTACATCGAATAATACGATAAGAAAACTGACACATTTCTTCGTAATACGTATAAAAAAGCGTTTCAAAGGCCTTCTTATCATCAGCCTTCATTTGTTGAAATAATCTATATGATTCTTGAGAGGTCACGTTTTCTAGGCCTCCAATTTAGAAGTATATTTAGTGAGCAGTCAATTTTATCTGGTTACCAAATGATTAATAAATTAAGAAGTGGATATATTTAATCATGCTTAATGAAACAGACCAGTTTTATGATAACCAACCTGAGCCTAATAAAAGTTGCCTCCTAGCACTGAGAAGTATTATCCTCGATTTGGATGAACAAATCACAGAGACCAAAAAGTATGGTATGCCCTGCTTTTGTTACAAGAAAAAGGCTTTTGTTTACTTATGGACAGATAAAAAAACACATGAGCCTTACATTCTGTTTGTTGAAGGAAGGCAAATGAATCATCCTGATTTGGAGTCGGGTGACAGGGCTAGAATGAAAATACTTAGAGTTAATCCAGAAAAAGATATTCCATTAAAAAAGGTAAAATCCATATTAAAAATAGCGGTTGATCTATGTCGATAATAGTAAAAAGAATTTTTAGAGTAGTTGCATGGATCATTGGCATATTCCTGCTTTTAGTCATAGGAATTTGGTCTTTCATTACCTTTTCCCCTGCTTTTGGTAATGAGCCTTCCGGTGCAAGTCTTGAAAGAATAAAAGCTTCTAAAAATTACAACGGTAAAGTTTTTGAAAACCTTGTTAAAACTGAAGTTCAAACTCCTGACCCACAGAATGAACAAACAATGGCAGGTTTTATCTATCGAATATTTTTTCCACCGGATAATAAAAACCCTTCGAAGCCTCTACCCTCAAATAAGTTTGATGGCAACCAATTGGAGAATGGTCAATTTGTGTGGTTAGGACATTCAACGATACTTTTTAAAACGAATGATAAGTTCATTCTTACTGATCCGGTTTTTAATAATGCTTCACCGGTACCAGGTTCTGTTCCACAATTTGAAATGGTAAACAGACCTATAATTTCCGATTTGCCGGAAAAAATAGATGTAGTACTTATTTCACACGACCATTACGACCACCTAGATTATGAGGCTATTCAGGAACTCGACAAAAGAGTATCAAAGCTTTTTGTGCCATTGGGAGTTGGTGCTCATTTAACCTTTTGGGGAATTGATGAAGCTAAGATTGAAGAGAAGGACTGGTATGAAAGCCTATCATATGATTCCATCAATTTTACTTTCACTCCTTCCAGACATTTTAGTGGCAGAGGTTTGAATAACCGCTTTACTACCTTGTGGGGAAGCTGGGTGATACAATCCGATAGTTTGAATGTGTTCTTTAGTGGCGACAGTGGTTATTTTGATGAGTTTAAAAAGATAGGAGAACAATTTGGTCCGTTTGATATTGCCTTTATGGAGAATGGAGCTTATAATACCAACTGGCGAGAAATTCATTTTATGCCGGAGCAATCAGTGCAGGCTAGCAAAGACCTTAATGCGCGGCTGATGTTCCCTATCCACTGGGCGAAATTTGACCTTTCTGTGCACCCATGGAAGGAGCCCATAAAGCGTGCTACTACAGCTGCCTCCAACCAGAATGTAACAGTGGTTACTCCATTGATTGGTGAAGTCTTCGATTTACAGCATCCGCCTCAACGAACTTGGTGGGACTTTGAGTAAATTACTGCTTAAGAAATTCAGTGCAAATTACCATTCATGGCTAGCATTTTTTTTTAAAATAACCGATAACATAGCTTCTATACTGTTATTGATATTTAAAAGGCTAAATTTAATAACTCCTTAATCTCATCCTTATTATCTGAATTAAATTTAACCATTTATTCATGCAACTATCTTTTCAAAAAGTATTTTATGTGATTGCCAGTATCATCGGCCTATTTGCTATTTTAATTTTAGCGAAGTCGGTGTTAATACCTATTGCATTTGCATTCCTATTTTCTTTTATATTATATCCAGTCGCACGCAAATTCGAGACCTGGGGTACTAATGAACTTATCTCAGCCTTTCTATCGATTCTTGTTTCGTTCCTCATAATTGCAGCTGCCATTTTTTTGTTTTCGAATCAAATCATCAACTTATCAGAAAACCTAACTGGCTTTAGGGTTAAAATTCTGAATGTATTTGCTGACACGACCTTATTTATCAATCAAAACATAGAATTTCTTCCTCAACTGGATAAAGAAGAGTTACTCGATAAAATAAAAACTTGGTTAAATGAATCTGCAGGTACTTTAATCAGCCAAACTTTTAGTAACACGGCCAACATAATATTCGGCTTTCTTACTTCCATCATTTTTACATTTTTGATACTTATTTACAGGAGAGGTATAATACGTGCAATGGTTCAGTTTTATCCGGAAAAGCATAGAAAAAAAGCCCTTAACATGTTTCAATCAGTGCAAAAAGTTGGGCAACAATACCTTTTCGGCATGCTGGTAATTGTGGTTATTCTCGGCATTATTGATAGTATCGGTCTTTGGATTATTGGTATCGACAATCCATTTCTGTTTGGGTTTTTAGCGGCAACATTGGCACTTATACCTTATGCAGGCACATTCATAGGTGCTGCCATACCAGTGATGTATTCATTTATCTCACATGATTCTATTTGGATGCCTGTAACCATTATTATCTTTTTTTGGTTGGTTCAACTCATAGAAGGCAATATACTCACGCCAAAAATTGTTGGTGAAAATCTGAAAATCAATGCGTTAACCTCCATTTTGAGCATCATTATTGGGGCATCGGTTTGGGGCATAGCAGGAATGATATTATTTCTACCTTTTGCAGCAATGTTAAAAGCAGTTTGTGAGGAGTACACTGAGCTTAAACCTTTTGCGCTACTAATTGGCGAGAATAATTACAAGACCAAAGATGCTGATGCGAAATTCATCTCCAGATCATTCGAAAAGCTAAAATCTTTATTTTCCAAGTAATTATAATTACCCATTGATAACATTTCTAATAATTTCAGCTTTTATAATATATAATGAATAAACAGCTGTTCGCACTTTTATTTTTAGTTGTATTTACAATTAGTTGTGTACCCGATGAGGAACACAAGAGCATAAGTATAGATGAGAATTTACTGCTTCGCCATGTAGAAATCCTCTCGAATGACTCGCTTGAAGGTAGACTGTTTGGAACAGTAGGACATAAAAAAACACAACATTATATCGCAGAATACTTTGATTCTCTAGGCCTTACACCTGCATTTGATTCGAGCTACTATCAACCATTTTCAATTACCCTTAAAGGAGAAAAAAGAAATTGGCTATTTCCTGTTTCCGATTACGAAGATAGCTCTGTCCAAATACCTGATACAACCATTACTGGTGCTAACATTGTGGCTATAAAAGAAGGACTGACTGAAAAAGCACTATTAATAACAGCACATTACGATCATTTAGGAATGCGTAATGGTGAAATTTATAATGGTGCAGATGATAATGCATCAGGTGTAGCCGCCTTACTCACCATCGCAGAGTATTTCCGAGATAAATCACTGAATCACACACTTATTTTAGCTGCTATAGATGCTGAAGAAATTGAATTAGAAGGTAGTTATTACTTGTCTCTAAATTTTCCAATTGACATCAACAATGTTGTTTTGAACATTAATATGGATATGATCTCAAAGAATGATTCTATGGAGTTGTATGCTGCTGGTACATTCCACTATCCTCACCTGAAGTTGATACTGAATCAATTAAAATCACCAATTAATTTAAAGTTTGGCCACGATGACCCATCGAATAATGAGTTAACTGATTGGACTGACGCCTCTGATCATACCCCATTTCATGATCAAGGCATTCCTTTTATCTATTTTGCCGTGGAAGATCACCCAAATTATCACCAGCCATCAGATACATTTGATAATATCAATCATGACTTTTACATAGAAGCTGTTAAACTAATTATTCAGGCTGTTGAAAGGTTTGATGTTGAGTTGAAGGAAGAAAAGTGAAAACATCTTATTAATTGAATCACACTATTATCGTTTACAGTTCTGTAAGAACGATAAGACATTAATCAGTAACATGCCCTATTTCAATCAATCTTGGCATAAAGGACCGATTTCCCTATTTTAAAGTTTTACAATATTAAAATCATGTGGCTCTTAACTTACAGAAATTGGAGATATAATATTTTAATCCTTTTCTTATTACTTTCTTCTTTTAAGATATCAGCTCAAGAAATAAAAACTTCATATGCTGATTCAACATCCTATTACTCGTTTCATAATGATTACTGGATCAATCTTCATCACTTCCTTTATCAAAAAGCACGAGGTAGTCAGTTAAACAAACTTCAAGAAGATGGGTTAGAGTTCCTTGATATTGGGGAGTCTCGAATTTATAAGTCATTAAACAAAAAAGATCAGCATAAACTGGATTTGGCAATTAAGTACTATACTGAACACCTAATTGAAAAAGATCTTTTAAGAGATTTAGGCGATATTCGAGTTTGGCTACAGAACCAAAAAAATACTATTTTAATACGCGACACACTTTTCTCTGAAGAATACACAAGTATATTAAATAGTGCTTCAGAAGTGTATTCCAAAACCTACTGGCCCATACACAAAGAACATAATCAAAGAGTTCTTCAAAAACATTTAGAGGTCATTAGGTCAATGGAATCACCAGTTATTCCAAAAATGGAAAAGATATCACTAAACAAATGGCCTATGAATGAAAAGGTACGTGTGGACTTAACAGTTTATGCCAACTATGCAGGCGCTTATACTCCATCACGGCCTAAGATGAACATATTTATTTCTACCATTGACCCACGTTCTTTGAGCTTAGGTTTTGTTGAAACCATTTTTCATGAAGGGTCCCATTTATTATTTAATTATGGTGGGCCTTGGCGCGGTGGAATTACTGAAGTTTTTGAATCAGAAAAACCGCAAATAGATTATCCTATTCATTTATGGCATGCAAGTCTGTTTTATTTATGCGGTAAAATTTGTCAGGAAGAATTTATAAAAAGGGGTTTCGACAATTACACAATTACCATGATTGAAAGAAACATTTTTAATCAATATCATTTTGATGATTTCTTTTTTACACTAAATGCCTATTATGATGATAAAATTACTTTTTCAGAAACTATTGCTGATTTACTAAAAAGTATAGCTGAATTAAAAAAGAATTGATGTAATCAAGCTAAAGTATTTAATAGGCTCTTACGATAATTCAATTAACTGTTTGATGTTTCGCACAAACCAGTCAAACCTCTAGTCTTTTGGTTAAAGCAATCGGTAAATCAAACATCTTTTAACTTACTTATTTTCAAATAGTTAAAACAATGTAAAGGTTGTGATGTTGATCTGTAAACTAAATCTAATATTATGCTCTCACAACTTGTTTACGTTAGTAACAGAAAGCCAAATTGTACACAGGAAGAAATAAGTAAAATTCTGGAATCGTGCAAAAAGAATAACCCACCGTTAGATATTACGGGCATACTACTCTATTCTAAGAAAAAATTTATTCAGTTAGTAGAAGGTGAGTCTAAAGTTATAACCGGATTATACGATAAAATTAAAACTGATCCCAGGCACTCTGAAGTTCGAATGATTTCATTAAGCCCAATTAAACAAAAGTCATTTCCGAGTTGGCATATGGGGTCTAAAGAATTACCAAAAGAGAAGGTAAATTTCAATACTGACATTACAAAAGAAGATGAAACGATCTTCAATAATATTCTCGGAGGTAAAGAAGAAAATGGTGAGCGAGTTCTTAACATGCTTAAAAAATTCTTTTAGATAAATAAACATGTAGAAAGCATTATAAAAGGGATGTCGGAAAATTCCCCAACATTCTTTTTAATTAATACTTATTTTAACGCAACTCAAATACCTTCCTCATCATCTTAACCAATTTTTCTTATTCGATAGATTTTAAATCTATTCTCAAAAATCGTCTTAAGTATAAAAATCAAGATTGAAGTCACAATAATAACGAAATTAGTTTGGCTCATATCATCCAATTCACTAGCTTGGAATGAACTATATCCAAAGGCATGTGCCTACTAAAAAGATGTTAGTCAGGTACTTACAAACACTTTCTTATGAAAAATTTCCCTAATGCCTTTGTGATAATATTATACTTTATCCTTTTTGCCTGGATACTGACGTTTATCATTCCCAAAGGGAATTACCAAAGAGAGTTAAATACCGAAACAAACAGAACTACAGTAATTGCCAATTCTTATGAACAAATGGATGCTCCGCATCTTTCTGTTTTTCAAGTGCTGTTGGCAATACCAAAAGGAATTGCCGATCGTGCTGATTTAATAGTTCTCATTTTAATACTGGGAGGATGCTTTTATTTAATAGAAAAAACAGGAGCACTTAACCAGGGTTTAAACCAACTGATAACCGTTTTAAAAGGGAAGGAACTTTTGGCTTTGATTATAATTTGCATCTTGTTTCTTTTTGGTGGGTTTGCAATTGCTATACAGGAAGAAATTATTGCGATGACTCCGGTACTTCTCTTATTTGGACGAACATTGGGATATAATCCATCGGCTATGATCTATTCAAGTTTTGGATCAGCTGTCGTTGGATCAGCATTCAGTCCATTCAATCCATTTGGTGTAATAATCGCTCAGAAAGAAGCAGAAATTGAATTACTTTCCGGCTCAGAATTCAGATTGATTGTTTTTCTAATCGCATCAATTGTTTGGATCATCTATATTGTAAAATATGTTTCTAAGAATCGTGCAGATAAGTCGGTAGCCAATATTGAAGCTGAGAAACTGTCAATTAGGAGTAAATCAATATTGACATTATTAGCCATTACCTTTGGCATAGTTACCTATGGACTTATTCAACTATCCTGGGGCTTTAATGAAATGTCAGCTTGCTTTTTTGCGCTGGCATTAGTTTCTGGATCAATTGCTGGTTTCAGTTTTAACAAGACCACCGAAGTTTATATTGACGGTTTTAAAGAGATGATTTTTGCATGTATCATTATTGGTCTTGCTAACTGTATCTCACTGGTATTAAAAGAAGGATTAATTGTTGACAGTATTATACATGCACTTTTCGCACCATTGAAGAATGTGCCTTCAAATATTTCCGCAGTATTGATGATGATTTCTCATTCTATTCTTCATTTTCCAATTCCAAGTTATTCGGGACAGGCAATTCTCACGATGCCAATTCTTACTCCACTATCAGATTTAATTGGTCTATCCCGGCAAGTAACAGTGCTGGCATATCAATATGGCGCCATTATGATGGATGCAGTTATTCCAACTAATGGAGCTTTAATGGCCATTATTGCACTAGGTGGCATTAAATACAATCAATGGATATCCTTTATTATTAAACCAACACTGCTTATGCTCTGTATTGCCGCTGTTGCTATACTTGTAGCAGTACAAATAGGGTACAATTAAAATGTTTGCATAAACTACATCTCCTCCCTCAATTCAAACACTTTTCGCATCTTATTTATCAACTTCTTAGATTCTCTGAAATTCAAGGTCTGCTGTCCATCGGAATATGCCTCCTCAGGTTTTTCGTGTGTTTCATAGATTACACTAACTCATTGTCCAATTCCAATTGAATTCCTTAGCTTCGCAAGCTCATCGAACTTTATTAAACCTAATTATGAAATTTTATCCAAAACTCAAGTTTTTGTTATTATTAACCTCAATCATTATTTTAAATGGTTGCTCAGACGATGATGAAGTAAGCAACCCTACTGTTACATCAATAACACCATTAACTGGAGAGTTAGGGACTGTGGTAACAATCAACGGAACCAACTTTCCTACTAATAAATCTAATGTGGCTGTATTTGTCGGTGAAGACCAAATGCTTACCGAATCTGTATCGGTAAACAAAATTGAATTCCAAATAATACAACCCGTAGAAACTGGCTTAATCTCTGTCAAAGTATTCGGTAGTGATTTAACTATTGAGACTGGCCAAGAGTTCGAAGTTACCGCAGGAGAATGGACTGAAAAAAGTGCTTTAAACATCCCAATTGATATTTACGACATGTCGTTTATGATTGATGGTAATGTCTATATACACACAACGTATAATGGTGTTGATAATGCAACTTTTTGGAAATATAATTCCGATCAGGACACGTGGTCAGAACTACCCCCTTATGATACACAACTAAGAAGCCACTATTCATATACTTGGGGAACAAAAGATAAAGGATATATCTATTTCATAGAAAGTGACTCAAAAAATCACCTTTTAGAGTATGATCCTATTACCAATGAATGGAATGTTGAGGGTGCTGTCATATTTGACTCACCGTTACTTCCTGAATTTTCATTTTATATATCGTCTTTGGATAAAGCTTTCTTTATCTATCCTGATGGAAGTATCCGATCCTATAATCCAACTACAAGATCATGGGGAACTGAAACAGATTTCCCCCTTAATGAAGTGTCTGCCAATAACAGAAACCTAGCTTCTTCAGATGACAAGAATGGCTATATTATTTTAAATAGTGGAGATATCTGGAAATACTCTTCTGATTCTGACACTTGGGTACAGTTAGAAAATCCCCTGGATTATACAGCAACGAAACGAGCCGAAATCATATATACTTTGAATGGAAATGTATATTTGGGCTTAAGTGAAGCTCTTTATTATTTCAAAGACAATGAATGGTTTAGAAAAAGGGACATCCCCGCAGATAGATTTTGGTCATTAGCAATTTCTGATGGGTCAAATGCATACTGGGGTTATGGCCTAAATGACAGAGATCCTAACAACATTTTTGCAGTTAATGACTGGTATGAATTTGTCGACTAGTTAATCAAACTATACTAAGCAAAGAAGGCCACTATTGTGGCCTTCTCTTTTACATCTCCTCCCTCAACTCAAACACCTTTCTCATCTTATTAATTAGCTTTTCCGATTCTCTGAAATTCAAGGTTTGCTGACCATCCGAATAAGCTTCCTCTGGTTTTTCATGAGTTTCGTAAATTACTCCATCAGCACCGGCCATAATGCAAGCCAATGCAACAGGCTCTACATGATCTCTGATGCCAATGCCATGTGAAGGATCGGCTATTACTGGTAAATGAGACTTTTCTTTAAGTATGGTTATGGCATTAATGTCCATGGTATTTCTACTTGCTTTCTCATAGGTTCTTATTCCACGTTCGCATAGCATTAAATTCTCATTACCTGCCGAAAAGACATATTCAGCTGATGAAAGTAATTCATCGATTGTTCCAGAAATACCTCTTTTTATCAAAACAGGTTTATGAACCTTTCCCAGTTCATCCAACAAATTGAAGTTTTGCGTGTTTCTCGCACCCACCTGGAAGATATCTATATAATCATGCATCTCCTCTATCTGACTTACCTGCATAACCTCCGTAATGATTTTAATGCCTGCTTTTCTAGCAGCATCATACCAAACCTTTAAACCATCAATCCCCAAACCACGGAATGAGTACGGAGAGCTTCTTGGCTTATAAACACCACCACGCATGATCTTCACATTGTTATCCAACAAATGCTGAATAGTCTTCTCAATTTGCTCCTCTCCTTCTATGGAACAAGGGCCTGCCATGATTGCCATCCCTCCTTCTTCAATAACTACTCCATCTCCTAAATCAATAACAGTAGGTTTTACCTTCCACTTCTTAGAAACAAGCTTGTAGTCGTCTGAAACTATATGAACATCCGATATACCTGGCATATGGCCAATATCACGTATATCAAAATCCTTTTTACCTATGCCTACAATATACTCCCCTTTTTGGGTAGCCACTTCAGTAGTCTTGTATTTGAGGCCATTAATCTTGGTTATAATTCGATCTCTTAAATCTTGTTTTATGTTTGGTTCTAGTTGTATGATCATGCTAGTAGTATTTTGTAGTTAGTAATTAGTAGTTAGACGCTGGAATTCCTTCCTTTTTAATTGTTTTCAAAAACTCATTAATATCTGTTTTCAAGTCATGAGATTTCTCTAAGGTCTTAATAAAAGCACTTCCGATTATCGCTCCACTTGCTGATTTACAGGCTTGTTCGAATGTGATATGATTTGATATTCCAAAGCCAATAAGTCTAGGATTTGTCAAGTTCATATTTCCAATTCTTTCGAAATAGTTTACCGCTTCATCGCTGAATTTATCTCTTGCACCTGTGGTGCCAGAAGTGGATACCATGTAAATAAAGGCATCAGTTTGCTGGTCAATTTCTTTGATTCTGCTTTCTGAAGTCTGAGGAGATATCAGAAATACATTTCGTAATCCATGTTGCTCGAAGAGTGCTTTATACTTGGTTTGGTATTCGATCATCGGTAAATCAGGTAAGATTAAGCCATCAACTCCTACCTGCTCACAAGCCTTACAGAAATCTTCTATACCGTATTGAAGGATAGGATTAATATACCCCATCAAGATCACTGGAATAGTAACTGACTTTCTCAAATCTTGTAGCTGCTCAAACAACTTTGATAGAGTCATACCATTCTTCAAAGCCTGATTATTACTCGCTTGGATGGTAGGCCCATCAGCAATAGGGTCGGAAAATGGGATGCCTATTTCCAACATATCAGCACCTGATTGTTGGAGGCTTTGTGCCACAGTTATCGTATCGTTGAGATTAGGAAATCCGGCAGTGTAATACACTGATAAGATGTCCTTTCCTTTATCCTTAAATAGTTTATTTATTCTGTTCATTAGTTAGTTCAATGTTTAAAGTTGAATGTTCAAACCTGTCACATTGAGCTTGTCGAAATGTGTCTAGGTTTCGACAGGCTCAACCTGACACTAATACATCCCCCAATTAATGTAAGTCTCCAAATCTTTATCTCCACGGCCTGAGAGGTTTATTACAACCACATCGTCCTTATTTAATTTTATCTTTTCTAATGAAGCCAACGCGTGAGCAGTTTCTATTGCAGGAATAATTCCTTCCAATCTACTCAGTCGCACTCCTGCTTCCATGGCTTCCTGATCTGTTACACTTTCAAACTGTACTCGACCAGTTTCAAACAAGTGTGCGTGAATTGGTCCTATTCCAGGATAATCTAACCCTGCCGAAATAGAATATGGTTCAACCACTTGTCCATCAGCTGTTTGCATAAGAAGTGTTTTACTTCCGTGCAATACGCCAGGTTTTCCCAGTACAGTAGTAGCAGCCGACTCTCCGGTATCATTACCCTTGCCAGCTGCCTCCACTGCTACTAGATTTACTGCTTCATCTTCCAGAAAATGGTAAAAAGCTCCTGCTGCATTGCTTCCTCCACCTACACAGGCCATCACATAATCGGGCAGCTCTTTCCCTTCTTGTTCTTTTAATTGTTTTCTTATCTCCTCACTAATCACAGACTGAAAGCGAGTGACCATATCAGGGTATGGATGTGGACCTACTACAGATCCGATAATATAGTGTGTATCCTCAGGGTGGCCAATCCAGTGCCTCATTGCCTCATTGGTAGCATCTTTCAGCGTTCTACTACCTGAAGTTGCTGGTACAACTTGCGCACCTAAAAGTTTCATGCGCTCTACATTAGGTTTCTGACGTGTCATATCCACTTCACCCATATAGACAATGCATTCTAAGCCCATCAGTGCGCAGACAGTAGCTGTAGCCACTCCGTGCTGCCCCGCTCCTGTTTCAGCTATAATCTTATGCTTTCTTAATTTCTTAGCCAGGATAATCTGCCCAATAGTATTGTTAATCTTATGCGCACCGGTATGGCATAAGTCCTCACGCTTTAAATAGATTTTAGCGCCATACTTCTCTGATAACCTTGAAGCAAAATATAATGGCGTAGGCCTTCCCACATATTGCTTCAATAGATCCTGAAACTCATCTTGAAAATCAGCATCGCCAATAATATCCAAATATTTAGTTCTTAGCTCCTCTACGTTTGGATACAACATTTCCGGAATGAAGGCACCGCCAAAATTCCCATAGTATCCATTCTCGTCTACTTGATATTTCAATGTATTCATTGAATTGCTGTTTTTAATTCTTTTAATTTTTCTAAATCCTTCAGCCCTGGTGATATCTCAAACTTGCTATTCACATCAATTGCAAATGGCTTGTTTACCGATCTTGATACTTCACCAACATTCTCCAGGCCTATTCCACCGCTTAAAATGTAGGGTTTTTTCAATCTCAGCTGATCGATAGTAGTCCAGTCAAAGGCTACACCATTACCACCATGCTTATCCAATTTTGTATCGAATAGATAGAAATCAATGAATTCGGCATAGCTATCCAACACTTCCTGATTCAATGGTTTATTACCTGCAAACACTTTTATGATCTTTGAATCCACAGCTTTTAACTCCACGCAATAGTCCACCGACTCATCGCCATGCAATTGCAGATAATCCAGCTGATATTTCTGTTTCAAACTCATTACTTCTTCTATCGATTGGTTCACGAACACACCCACCTTTTTAGCTCTAATCCCTTTAGGCATTAAATAATCTTCTCCTACAAATCGGGGTGATTTAGGGTAAAATATGAAACCCATAAAATCAGGATCTACACCTTCAACCTCATCTACATTATCACGTAGACCACACACCTTCAATTTGATAGATTGATCAAGCATATTGCTTCTTTTCTAATTGACTTAATTGTTCTATAAATCGTGCACAAGACTTCTCAGGACGGCTGCTTGTCATAAACCTTTCCCCAATCAAAAAACCTTCAAATCCTTCCTGTTTTAACTCCAGAATAATCTCCGGATCACTTATTCCACTTTCGGAAACCTTTACAAACTCATTCGGAATAGCATGAGCTAATGACTTTGAAGCTTCAATAGATACTTCAAATGACTTAAGATCGCGATTATTCACTCCCACCAAATCAATGAATTCATTTAGTGATGCATCAAGCTCCTGTTGGTTATGCACTTCAAGTAAAGTCTCTAACCCTAAAGACTTAGCAAACTCTGCGAACTGTTTGATTTGCTTGCTTTCTAATGCAGCAGCGATAAGCAATATAGCATCTGCACCAATAGATTTCGTTTCAAGGATTTGATATTCGTCAACCACGAAATCCTTTCTTAAAATTGGGCAGAAATTAAACTTACGTGCTGTCGTTAAATCTTCATTCTTGCCTCCAAAATAATTCTGATCTGTCAATACTGATAATGCCGAAGCTCCTGCTTGCATGTAGCCTATAGAAGTTCTTTCTACAGATACATGGGCATTAATCATTCCTTTAGAGGGTGACTTGCGCTTGATTTCAGCAATTATCCCAGACTTATCCTCTCTCTGGATGTACTTCCTTAGTGAAACTGATTTAGAGCCATAGTAAATGCTCTGCTCTAACAACTTCTCTGGAAATAGCGATCGCTTTTCAGCTACTTCTTTATGCTTATGTGCGATAATTTCTTCTAGTATATTCATCTCTTAGTTCGTTGGTACTGTGATATTTTTATTTATTAAATTTTTAAATGCGTTTAGTGCTTTCCCTGACCTTAGTGATTCGTCTGCTTTTGCTATGGCATCAGCAATAGAAAGGTTTTCATCAGCACAATGCAGGGCCAAACCGGCATTGGCTACTACAACATTATGCTGAGCTTCTGTAGCCTCACACTTCAATACTTGTTCAAATATTTTGGCTGATGATTCAATAGTTTCTCCTCCATAGATATCAGAAGGATTTAATTGATTTAATCCTAAATCTGCTGGAGTTAGTAGTTGCTCGCCAGCATTGGAAATCATCTTGAATCCTCCAGTGAGAGATATTTCATCATACCCATCCAGTGCATGAAGGATTAGAAAACGCTTGTCTGTTTTCTGATATAAATAGCCATACAGCCTAGCAAGTTCGAGGCTAAAAACACCTACTAACTGCTTCTTTGGAAAAGAAGGATTCACCATTGGCCCAAGCATATTAAAGAAGGTTTTTACTCCTAAATTCTTTCTAATCGGTGCTACATTCTTCATGGCTGGGTGAAATAATGGCGCATGCAAAAAGCAAATGTTGGCTTCTTCAAGACTCCTTTTCAACTTCCCCTCGTCATTGGTGAATTCATATCCGAAATAATTCATCAAGTTACTCGAGCCACATACAGACGAAACACCATTATTACCATGTTTGGCAACCGCCTGTCCGGCACCTGCTACTACAAATGAACTCAGTGTAGAGATATTGAAGGTGTTTCGTCCATCACCTCCGGTCCCGCAAAGATCAATAGCATCATACTCCTGAATCTCAACAGGCAAGCATAATTCCAGCATCGCATCTCTGAAGCCTGTAAGTTCTTCTACAGTGATGCTTCGCATCATATACACAGTGAGAAAAGCTGCTACCTGACTTTGGTTGAATTTACCTCCTGCAAGATCTACAAGCACTTGCCGGGCTGTTTCCTTATCCAGTGTTTCGTGATTGAATAGTTTATATAGTATTTCTTTCATGTCTTTATATTTAGCCGATTCTAATTCCCCTCTCGGGAGGGGTTAGGGGTGGGTCTTAATCACTTCATACCCACCCCTTGCCCCTCCAAGGAGGGGATTCTCTTTTGCAAGCCAATTCTCAATAATCTTCATCCCTCCTTCTGTTAGTATTGATTCTGGATGAAACTGAAGTCCTTTTACATCAAATTGTTCATGAGAGAGGCCCATAACTAATCCACTTTTATCTTTAGCCGTGATCTTAAGTGGACTAGATATTGAATCCTCTTTTACTGCCCATGAGTGATAATGACCAATCTTAAATGACGCAGGCATTCCATCGAAAATTTCATCAAAATGCTCAACAAGCTCTCCTTCAATGCCATGCAGTACTTCTTTCATGTTATATAGTTCGGCACCATATACTTCTGCAATAGCCTGATGCCCTAAACAAATACCTAAGATTGATTTTGTTGCACCATACTTTTCAATTAACGCCTTCATAATACCTGCCTCGTCAGGAATTCCAGGGCCTGGTGAAAGCAGTATTTTATCAAATTGATCAACCTCCTCTAATGAGATTTTATCATTTCTTACAACTGTCAGAGCCTCACCATAACCTAGCTCTCGGACACCATGCACAAGATTGTAGACAAATGAATCGTAATTATCGAGTACTAAAATCTTCATCTGTTTATCTCCTCCGCTAGTTTAATGGCATTGCGCAATGCTGCCAGTTTGTTATCAACTTCTTTCAACTCACTCTCAGGGCTGGATTTGGCCACAACCCCGGCTCCTGCCTGATAGTGCAATTGGTTATTTTTACTTAAAAATGACCTAATCATAATAGCATGATTATAATCTCCATTGAAACCCATAAAGCCAATGGCACCAGCATAGTAGTTTCTACTAGTCTGCTCATATTGATCAATCAGCTCCATGGCTTTGTACTTTGGTGCTCCTGAAAGCGTGCCTGCCGGAAAGGTGTCGGCTACTAATTGCAACGAAGAACCATGTCCGTTTAACTGTCCTGTTACTTTTGATACCAGGTGTATTACATGCGAGTAGTATTGCACCTCCTTGTAAACCTCAACATTTACATTCTTCGAGCTTCTACTCAAATCATTTCTAGCTAGGTCAACAAGCATGATGTGCTCAGCATTTTCCTTTTCATCTTCTGATAATTTCTTCGCTAATTCTGCATCAGCAGCATCATCTCCTGTTCTTCTGAATGTACCTGCTATTGGAAATATCGATGCTCTGTCGCCTTTGATCAGAATTTGTGATTCAGGGCTAGAGCCAAATAACTTGAAGCTTCCATAATCGAAATAGAATAAATAAGGCGATGGATTAATGGATCTTAGGGCACGATACACATTAAACTCATCGCCTTGGAAGGTGGACATAAATCTCCTTGATAAGACTATTTGAAACACATCGCCTCTATGGCAGTGGTCAACTCCTTTTTGAAGTATTTCTAAAAACTGCTCGTCATTATAAACTGACGACTCTTCTCCCTGAATCTTGAATTCGAATTGCGGATCAGCATGTCTGTTGATCAATGAAACCAATTCTTCTATCTTATTCTCCTGACCTTCAGTAGTATGTTCGAACACATACATCTCATTTTTGAAGTGATCTACAACAATGACAAATCGATAGACCCTGTAGAGTAAATCAGGTATTTCGCTATTCTCATTTTTTAAATCCAGGTCTTCGAAGTGCTGAATGACATTGTAAGCCATATAACCGAAAAGGCCATTCGTGCTGAATTTGAAATTATTGTCGGCTACCTGAAATGAATTCTTAAATGACTCAAGTTCGGTTACCAGTTGACCCTCCTCAATAGATTTTATCTGTTCTGTATTGCCTGGAAGTTGCTGGTGGAGCATTTTTCCTTTTGCTTTTATCTCAGCAAGTGGCTCACAACAGATGTAAGAGAAGCTATTTTCATTGCCGTGATAGTCTGAGCTTTCAAGTAGAATGCTGTCGGCATATTTATCTCTAAGTCGCAGATAGATACTAACCGGTGTTAGTGTATCAGCAAGTAGTTTTTTATGTATGGTATTTAATTTTATTTTCATTTTTCAGTTCATAGGAATAAAAAAAGGCCTTGTGAGTGAACACAAGGCCTTTATCTTTTAGACATACTTCTTGCGTTCAATCCCCATTGATTTTAAAATACCACCACCAGTTGTTAAATGTCTTGTTCATATTTTTAGTCATAAAAAAAGCTCACTGTTGGAACAGCGAGCTTTAAGTTTTGTTTTATGTTTTTATACAATAACGCTGTTCCCTTTCTATTTAGAAAAGTACCACCAAGCGTTATATGTAAAATTTTTCTTCATTGATTCTCAAATATAGATTTGGTTTTCAAATAAAAAAATGATTCCTAGAAAATTTTACAATTTCTTTTTCATTCTACTTTTTTAGACTATTCCTTCTTTTTAGTCGCGGCTTTTTTAGCTGCAGGTTTTTTAGTTGCAGCTGCTTTTTTAGGTTCGGCCTTTTTCTCTGCTTTAGGCTTTGCCTCTGCTGGGCGATTTACAGACTTCTTGTTTTTCGATCTCTGTCGAGTAACACCATAAGACCCCATCGATATTTTACCCTTTTTCGTCTTTTTATCTCCTTTTCCCATAATATTTATTTTTTCTATTGAACCACTTAAATTAAAAAACCTCTGAATAAATATCCAGAGGTTTCACAATTAGTTGAATTACTAATTACCAAATCTTCACCCTTGTGCTGTCTGGTTTATACATGGCATCGCCTTCCTTCACATTAAAAGCAGTAAAAAACTCCTCCATGTTCGAGATTGGGCCATTGGCTCTATACATTCCCGGTGAATGTGGATCAGTAAGAATCTGTGTTCTTAAAGACTCATCTTTGTATTTCACTCTCCAAACAGTCGCCCATGATAAAAAGAATCTTTGCTCAGGAGTAAAACCATCTATTTTACCTGGATCACCATTGGCGGCAAGGTGTCTCTGCAATCCGTCATAGGCAGCACTTATACCCCCTAAGTCACCAATATTTTCACCCAATGTAAATTCTCCATTTACATTCACACTATCCAATGGCTCATAGGCATCGTACTGTGCAACCAACTGACCAGTTCTTGCCTGAAAATTCTTCAAATCTACATCTGTCCACCAGTTTTTCAAGTTACCATCAGCATCAAACCTACTCCCCTGATCATCAAAACAATGAGAAATTTCATGGCCAATGACAGCACCAATACCACCATAATTTACAGCAGCATCTGCTTTATAATTATAGAATGGCGGTTGTAAAATAGCTGCCGGGAATACAATTTCATTATTTAACGGGTTGAAATAAGCATTCACAGTCTGAGGACTCATTCCCCACTCTTTTTTATCTACAGGCTCACCTAGTTTTGAAGTATTGTATTCAAATCCAAACTTAGCAGCATTCATTAAATTCTGAACGTAAGATGAAGTTTCAGGATCACCATTTACTTCCAATTCAGCATAACTTCTCCACTCATCAGGATAACCAATTTTAACCACCATCTTTTTAAGCTTTTCTAATGCTTTAGTTTTGGTAGAATCAGTCATCCAATCCAAATTTTTGATTCTCTCTGCGTATGCCAGCTTAATGTTTTCCACCATTTCCTGAGCCTTTTGTTTTGCTTCAGGAGGAAATACCTCATCTACATAAAGTTTACCAATTGCTTCTCCTAAAGAGTTATTGGTTGTGCTCAAAACTCTCTTCCAGCGAGGCCTCATTTCTTCTACACCTCTCAATTCTTTACTGAAAAATTCGAAATTAGCTTGTACATAATCATTGCTTAAATATGCAGAAGCACCATCAATGAGTTTCCATTTTAAGTATTCTTTCCATACATCCACTTTACCATCTTTTACTATGGCTTCAAATTCTTTCATGAACTCCGGTTGAGTTACAATAATTGTATCGATCTTGTTAACACCCATATCTGCGAAATACATTTTCCAATCTACCGATGGCACAATTTCCCCTAGCTGGTTTAACGACATTTTGTTGTAAAGCGCAGGTATATTTCTCTGCTCAACATTCGTCATAGAAGCTTCTGCTAACCTGGTTTCTAATGCCATAATTCTTTTAGCCTGCGCATCTGCCGACTCGGGGGTATCGCCCATTAATTGAAGCATTCTTGAAACATGTTTTACATATTTTTCTCTGATTTCTTTGGATCGAGAATCTGTTTTGGTGTAATAATCTCTGTCCGGAAGACCAAGACCACCCTGACCAAGATATGCAGCATTCATTGTGCTATTCTTCAAATCAGCAAATACACCAAAACCGAAGAATGCTCCGCCACCATAAGTTTCTTGTTCCGACAAGTACTTTTGAAGACTTTGCACATCATTAATTGCGGCTATCATTTCCAGATGAGGCTTCAAAGGTTGTATACCAGCTTTCTCAGCAAGTAGTGAGTCCATACCAATAGAGTAAAAATCTGCTGCTTTACGCTGGTCTGTTCCTTTGGCATACTTATCGCTTTCAGCAGCACTATTAAGTACCTCCAATACCACTTCGTTTGTGTTTTCACGTAGTTCGCCAAAAGAACTCCAACTGCCTCTGTCACCAGGTATTTCAGTAGTTTTTAACCAGCCGCCATTGGCGAATTGGAAAAAGTCATCGCCAGGATTCACTGTAGAATCCAAATTAGCCATATTTAGCGCCTGAACATCTTCGGCTGTCTTTTCCTCCTTGGGCTCAGAGCAGGCCGATAGTAAAATCATGCCGGAAGCAAGCCAAGCGAGGTTGTTTTTTGTTAATTTCATAATCATTTTTAGTTGTTAGATTTGGCATTGCAAATCTATGAAAATCGGTTAAGAGACTCGGACAATCTTTGATCAACGGTTTTTACAAAGGATAGAAATGAATAAAGCATTGTGAAACTTTAAATACAGAACCATAATGCAAAGGTTTTGTTATAATATAAACTGATGAAAATATGGCTAGAGCAACTTTAGAAATTGTAGACGTCTTAAGAAAAACAGCAACTAAATTAGCTTCAAGTAACAATTACCAATGGGGCCATATGGGTAGCTGTAATTGTGGTTTTCTGGCTCAAGAAATTACTCACTATTCAAGTTCAGATATTCATAGCAGGGCTATGCAAAAATATGGTGACTGGAATGAACAACTCAATGACTACTGCCCAACAAGTGGTTTGCTTATGGATGACCTGATCACCACCATGCTCGATTTTGGATTTGATTCCGATGACCTGAAACATCTGGAAAAACTAAGTGATAAAAATGTGCTTCAAAAATTGCCTGTTGAGGAACGCTATTTAAGCCACAACAGAAAAGCCGATGTAGTTAAATACTTAAAAACATGGGCATCTATGTTAGAAGAGCAATTGATAGAGAATATTAATATCGAAAAAGAAACAATTAAAAAACCGTTGAAAAAAGTTAGTATTGCTGCTACTATAGCATGATACATGAATATTTTAAGCGGGAGTTTGAAGACTTCACCATTATAGTTCAGTTAAACCCGAAAACTTTTGAAGGTGTAGAACTCACCATTTATAAAGACAAAACTGTAGAAAAAAGAAAAATGCAGTTTGACTCTGATATTTATGAAGATTTTAATGAAGATGGATTCAAGCCTTCCAGCCCCATAGAGTTCAATCTGTATTTAAAAGGTATCAGTTAATAAGCCTCCCATTCGAGGCTATATTTAGCATCTTCACCCAACTCAACAAGTAAGTCCGTTTTAAATGGGCCTCCTTTTTCATTTACTAACATCTTAAAAGTTCCCAACTTGTCATTGGGAGTGAGTAAATCGTAATCCCAGAGTTCAATTTCTACCTCAGTACCGGATTCAAGGCCAGCTATATCTACATTAACATCTAAGCTGCCCTCTTTCATACTTTCGTATTTTGATTTAAGCGGCCAGATTTTCTCCTTCTTATATTTAATAAAAACCTCATCTCCATCGCTTTCTTCTTGTCTGTAGCAATGCAGCTTAAGCAAACGCAATTGGTAGGTAATTTCAGCCATAACAGCAATTTTTTATCAATTTAAAAAAGATAGCTGAAAGAAGGTAATTATATTTTAACAATTCAGTTATTCGGCCTACCTTTGCAGTGGCAAATCAGTACGACCAGCTCCTGCTGAACTCCCCCAGGACCGGAAGGTAGCAAGGGTAAGCGGTTGTAGCGGTGCGATACTTGATTTGCCTTTTTTATTTCCTCCCCCTTTCTTGGTTGACTCTGATTAATTTTTAGGAACCTTGCCATTTCATAATTAACTTAGCACATCTAAAATTTAACCACTAAATATCCTTATGAAATTCTTTATTGATACCGCAAACCTTGACGAAATTAGACAAGCCTACGACCTGGGCGTACTAGATGGCGTAACCACAAATCCATCGTTAATGGCCAAAGAAGGCATTACTGGTGATAAAAACATTAAGAACCATTATAAAGCAATATGTGATATTGTCGATAATAATGTTAGTGCAGAAGTAATTGCTACTGATTATGAAGGTATCATAAAGGAAGGTGAGGAACTTGCTAAAATTGACGATAAAATTGTTGTTAAGGTTCCGATGATCAAAGAAGGCGTTAAGGCTATTAAATATTTCAGTGATAAAGGTATAAGAACTAATTGTACACTTATATTTTCAGCGGGTCAGGCACTATTGGCAGCAAAGGCTGGGGCCAGCTACGTTTCTCCGTTTATTGGTAGACTAGATGATATCTCTCATGATGGTTTAACACTCATCGAGCAAATTGTGCAGATTTATGATAACTATGGTTTTGATACCGAAATTCTTGCAGCAAGTGTTAGACACACCATGCATTTAATTCAGTGTGCAGAAATAGGAGCCGATGTTGCTACTTGTCCATTGAATGTTATTACAAGCTTGCTCAACCACCCGTTAACTGATAAAGGACTGGCTCAATTCTTAGCAGACCATAAAAAAGGTAATAAATAAGCTATGTCATTTTCTACTGACCCAGTTGTAAGAGTAAAGGACGCTACCATTTTCCAGGACAGTAATACTGTTTTGAGTGAGGTAAACTTTGAACTTGAAAAAGGAGAGTTTGCTTTTCTTATTGGTAGAACCGGGGGTGGGAAATCTTCTTTACTTAAAACTCTTTATGCTGATTTACCCTTGCGGCTGGGTCAGATAGATGTTGCCGGTTACAACATTGGTAACATAAAAAAATCACAAGTTCCTCTATTACGTAGAAAACTAGGCATCATATTTCAGGACTTTCAATTGTTTCCGGATAGAACTGTAGCGGAAAATCTAACATTTGTTATGAAAGCCACAGGCTGGAGAGATAACTCGAAAATGAAAGCCAGACAAGCAGAGGTGCTCATGCAGGTAGGACTAGGTTCAGTGGGATCTAAAATGCCGCACCAGCTTTCTGGTGGTGAGCAGCAAAGAGTAGTTATTGCCAGGGCAATGATTAATGAACCTGTCATTTTAATTGCCGATGAGCCAACAGGAAACCTTGATCCGGAAGTATCTCAAGGGATATTCAGACTATTTTTGGACATCAATAAAAAAGGTACTGCTATTTTAATGGCCACTCATGACCATACCTTGGTGAGGGATAATACTGCGAGAATCCTGAAGTGCGAAAAAGGTAAGTTATTGGATTCAAAAGTTGAGCAATTCGATTTAAAAACTACTGTTTATTAAATCTCTACTTCTTCTTTATTTGCCTCATCACGGTTTGGAGCATCATCATCCCCTTCAAGCTCCTCTATTTTTTCATTAAGAACATCAATTCTAACGAGCAGATTGAGAATAAGTGCATCCACCACCTTTTTACTTGGATTAGCCTTTAACTCTTCTTTCAAAACCTGATACATCGCATCGAGCTTTTGTAAATCCTGCTCAAAATCTACTTGAATAGGCGCTTCACCAGTATCATACTCATAGATAAGGTCTCGTTTTTCTGAAATAATTTGAAAGTAGTAGGACTCTACATCACCAAAATCATCGGATATAGTCTCCTTTTGCGCGACTAGATTTTCTTCACTGGATTGTGAGAACTTGTCTAAGCTTAAATAAAGAGAAGTACAAAAGAATATGACAGCCGCTACCTTCCAAATCCATGTAAAATCCTTCGGGCTTGGCAAATCAGCTTCTATCCTACTCCATAAATCTATGGCAGGCTCCTGATCATCAAACTCACTTCTGTGATCTTTTATATATTTATCAAGCTTATCCATTGACTTGCAATAATTCTCTAATCTTCTTTTTCGATCTGTTAAATTGAGATTTACTGGTTGATTCTGAAATCCCAAGTATCTCACCTATTTCACCATGATCGTAACCCTCTAATAAATACAGTGAGAATACTAACCTGTAACCTTCAGGTAATTTTTCCACTGCATCCTTAATTCTTTCAACTGAAAGATCACCATAAAAAGTTTCTTCATTCTCTTCCTTTACTTCGGGGAGTTCGTCCATTGGTGTTACATCAATACTCCTTTTCTTAAGAAAATTCAGAGACTTATTAATTACAATCCTCTTCAACCATGCTCCGAATGAAGAATCTCCTTTAAAACTTTTTAAGTTCTTAAAAGCACTAACGAATGCATCTTGCAAAACGTCTTCTGCATCACCAGAATTTCTCACTATCCTAAAACATGCATTATACATGGCTTTAGAATAGAGTTTATATAACTCATACTGCGCAGCACGACTGCCACGCAAGCATTCATCTATAATATTCTGATGTATATTATATTCGTGTTGTGCCAAGCTTTTAACCTCTGTATTATAGACAAATATACGTTACAGAGGTTGCATGGAAGAGAATTATTTTTTTAGAGTAGCGAGATTATCCTTAGCCATTTTAAAATCAGGAGCAATAGTTAAAGCTTGCTGATAATAGTTTTCAGCCACTTTGTTATCTCCTTGTTTTTGAGCTATAAGACCTTTCAGGTTAAGTAATGCTACTTTAGCCGGGTATTCTTTTTGTTTTCCCTCAGTGTCATTAAAAACAGCATTCATTTCTTCAACCCCCTTCTTGTTAAGTAAGATGTCTGCATTGGTTTTACTTTCAGCATATTTTTCTAAATCAAACTGCAAGAAAGCCATTTTATAAAGCGTTTGGAGATCATCCGTTTTTAAATAGAGCGTTTCGTATGTTTCTAGAGCCTTATCATTAACTCCTAAATTTTCGTAAGAAACTGCAGCAATTTCTAAGGCTCCAAGGTTATCAGGATTTACAGCAATAATATCCTGAGCAGTAAGTGCTGCGGAAGCATAATTTTGAGATTGAAAATAAAGTAATGATAATGAGTATAAGATTGAGTCATTCTGTGGGTTCTCCACCAATATGTTATACAGCGCGTGCTTTGCTACGCTAAAATCGTTGTATCGCATGCCAGCCTGATAAGTTCTAATGTAATGGTTCGTTAGCACCTGGCCTGCTGAGGCTTGTTTGGGCTGAGTAGCTTCATCTTGTGCAGTTACATTTAGACTTAATAATACGAATGATAGAATAGCTATATATTTCATTGGTTCAATTTTTTAAAACGCCAAAACTAGTTATTTCCAGAGACTTTATCTAACCCTTTTGTTTTGGCTAACTTGTACATTAATTCTAACGCCTCTGCTCTGTTATTTTGAATTTCTCCTTCTAAAATAGCCTCTTTGATGGCCTCCTTAATTTCTCCAATAATTCTACCCGGGGCAATGTTAAAAGCGTTCATAATTTCTTCGCCTGACACCGGTGGCTGGAAATTTCTCACCTGATCCTTCTCCTCTACTTCCTTCATCTTTCGCTCAACCTTCTTAAAGTTGCTGAGGTATTTTTGAACTTTAATATCATTCTTAGAGGTGATATCAGCACGGCACAATTTCATCAGATCGTCAATATCATTGCCAGCTTCAAAAAGTAATCTTCTTATGGCAGTATCAGTTATATCATCCTTTACCAAGGCGATTGGCCTCAAATGTAAGCGCACCAACTTTTTCACATAGTGCATCTTCTCATTCAATGGGAGCTTCAATTTTTTGAATATACCGGGCACCATTCTGGCCCCCTTATCTTCATGACCATGAAAAGTCCAGCCTACTTTTGGATCAAAACGTTTGGTTGGTGGTTTGGCAATATCATGAAGAATTGCAGCCCAACGCAACCATAAGTAATTGGATTTCTCGCAAACATTATCCAATACCTGAAGCGTATGGTAGAAATTATCTTTATGTGATTTACCATCGATGGTTTCTACGCCATGTAGATCAACCATTTCTGGGAATATTTTTTTTAATAAGCCTGAATGAAACAATAATTTGAACCCGTAAGAGGGTTTATTGGAAAGAATGATTTTATTTAATTCATCTGAAACTCGCTCCATAGAAACGATTTCTATTCTGTCTATATTCTGAACAATACCTTCATAAGTATCAGGTTCAATATCAAACTGAAGCTGTGTAGCAAAGCGAATGGCCCGCATCATTCTCAAGGGATCATCTGAAAATGTAATTTCAGGTTGCAATGGTGTGCGCATCACCTTTCTTTTCAGGTCTTTCTGACCTTCAAAAGGATCAATTAATTCACCATAATTAGCTTTATTAAGGCTAATAGCCATTGCATTAATGGTGAAATCCCTCCTGTTCTGATCATCCTGAAGCGTACCATTTTCAACTACAGGCTTTCTAGAATTTCTGTTGTACGACTCTTTTCGTGCGCCTACAAATTCCAGATCAAAACCTTTGGATTTAATATTAGCTGTTCCAAAATTTTTAAAAATTGAAACCTGTTTTTCGTTTATCTTTTCGGCCACTTTTTGAGCTAACTCAATCCCGCTTCCTACAGTTACAAAGTCGATATCCTTACTTGGTCTTTTCAACAGAATATCGCGTACAAATCCTCCAACTACATATACATCGATACCCAGCTCCTCACCAGCTTCAGAAACAACTTTAAAAATGGGGTTATCGAGATTCGACTTTAGATTCATTAGCTCTGCACACAATTTGGCGCAAAGGTAGCACTATTCAGGCTGTATAGGAAGTCATTATTTAGTAAAGGTGGGGCATGGAATATACTTATCAGGCTTCTTAGCTTTACCTCCACTCATAGCTTCAAAACGGTATTGTAAGGATACTTCATGTGCACCACCTGATATTGTGCCTAATTCTGAAACAGTAAAATCGTAACTATAGCCTATTTCAAAATCTTTCAACTGCATACCTAGTATAATCACTACGGCATCCTGACTAATATTATCGCTTACATTTTGCTGCACCGGTATGCCTCTGTACCATAGACCTATCATTACAGGTTCGTATAGAAAGTGCAGACCTACATCTAATTGGTCAAATTCACCTTGTGTTTTGTAGATAAATGAAGGTGCTATGCTGGATACCCTGGCGCGTTTCATTAATCCATGATACAATGGAATTCTAAATCCTGCATGGACAGAGGTTTTCATAGGTACCTCGCTTTCTTCATCTAATAATGATCGATTCGGTTGATTAATATGTGCTGTGGAAACACCCGCCCAGAAATTCTTACTGTAAAGAAGAAAACCTGCCCCAAAATCAAAATAATTAGCGTTGCCCAGTGAATTAACACTTTGGTCTGTAGTTGGCACTTGTCCGTCACTGTCAAAATCTAATTGATCGCCAAATACAAGTTTATCAAAATCGATGCTCCTATTAGCATAGCCAAACGATAAACCTGGCGTAAACACCCATTTATTAGCTAATTGGACTTTATAACTATACACAAAATTAAAATTGGTGGAAGTTAGGTTAGCGGAACCTGCTTTATCAACTGTCACTAAAGCCCCTATTCCACTTTTAAGGTGATCCAGGTTGTAGTCATAAGAAAAGGCATACGTGACAAAGCCATTATTCAGATTAGGCCATTGATTTCTATAGTTTAAAATGAAACGATGCCCGACAGATGTTCCCGCAAAGGCAGGATTTAAATACAAAGGTGCCGCATAGTATTGTGAGAATTGTGGGTCTTGACCTTTCGACTGAAAGGCAACTAATGTTAATATGATTGCTAATACCTTTCTCATTACCTTATCAAGTTAATATCGCCTGTTCTCGTTGATTTCTGTCCATTTTCAAAGACTAGGTTCAGTTTATAGACATACACATCTTGTGGGCAAAGCCTGCCATTGTAATAGCCATCCCAACCAATAGTTTTATCTCTCGTTTTGAACAGTAGCTCGCCCCACCTATTGAACACTAACATTTCAAATTCTGCCACACCTTGTGTAATCGGTAGGAATACATCATTCACTCCGGATGTACCTATATCTCCCCCATTTGGCCCATTTAAGTTGGGTGTGAATGCGTTAGGCACCAGAAGCCTTCCGTTCATCTGCCCTTCAATAATACCTTCTCTGGTGAGCGTATCTGCGCAACCAAAAGAGTTGGAAGCTATGAGTGTTATATCATAAAAACCCTCTTCCTGATAGTAATGTATCGGTTCAGCTTCAGTGGACGTGGCACCGTCCCCAAAATCCCAAAAGAAATTGTTAGCTCCTACACTTTGATTATTTGTATACACCGGATTATCGGGAACGAAAACAATGGTAGGACGGGCATTGAATTGAGCTATAGGTGTCTCAAAAACTTCTATTATGTCCTGCTTCACTTCGGTTGATGACTGATTAAATGCATTTGATGCTGTTAATGACACACTATATAAGCCAGGTTCAAAATAGGTATGTACCGGATTCACTGCGTTTGAGGTAGTGCCATCACCAAAATCCCATTCGTATGAATCATTCAATGCGAATTGACTGAGGTTTGTAAATGTTACTTGGAGCGGTGCACATCCGGATGCTGGGTTATAATCAAAATCCACTATCGGTGGAATAGGATTAATGGTAATTGATTTTATTTCTGTAACAGTACATTCACCAAAACTGGCTGTGAGAGATACAGAATAAGTGCCTGCCTGAGTATAAGTATATTCTGATAAATTAGGATCTGTGCTTGTGTTTCCATCACCAAAGCTCCATAGGTACTCCCATGGACCAACGTTAGTTGTATTAGTTAAAAATATTGTTGCATCGGGCAACGTTTGAACCAGAGGAGAAACATCAAACCCAACAGCTATATTTTGCTCTTCCTCAACAGTTATCAACTGAACTTCGGCCGGACCTGAACAACCTGCAAAATTGGTAGCCACCAATTGAATTTCCACGTCTAATGGCATACCTGTTTTATTAACAGTATATTCAATGTTGTCCTGCGCACCAGATGAAGCAAAAACTATTGTCCCCTCTATACTCACTTGCCATGCATAATCGGCCAAGCCTTTCTGATTGGCTTCAGCATAGAGGCGCATGATTTCGCAGGTTACTTCTAATGTATCAACCTCAAAAGTTGAAACCGGCACTGGGTTAACTCTTATTGTAATCGTACTATCACCAGAACAGCTACCTCCTATTGAAGACTCAAGAGTAACAAAGTAATCTTTTATAGTCTGTGTATTATTTTCAAACTCATAATTAAATGAAGGTGTGATTCCGGTACTTTGCTGATCTACCTGACCATTATTATCCGAAATCGTCCAGGTGTAATTACTCGGCATTTGACTCTGGGTTAAAGCATCCACTTGAAAGTCTACATCCAGTGGAGAGCAGTTATCATTAAATGGTGAATAATTGATAGAATTAAAACCTGATAAGGGAGCCGGAAATACTGTAATCTGTTGAACTCCACTAACAGTTTCGCAATTGTTAACGGTAATAGCTCTAAGTCTTACATCAAAAGTGATATTGGAATTTGTATTATTCGTAAAGCTCCTGGTAAATACAGCATTAAATGAAGGGTCAGACGGATCTTGAGTTGCATCTGTAACAAACCCACTGCCATCATCAATTTCCCATACATATTGTGAAATTACATCGGGCTGTGAGCCCACAGAATTATTGGTAAAGTTTACTGTTAATATACTGCAACCTTCTGTTACATCTGGAGTGAAATTGGCAACAGGTAATGGGTCAACATTTACTGTTTGAACAAGCATTTCTGCACATGAATTTTGATCTGATGTAACTAATAAGGCTACGTTATAGGTACCTGCAGCAGGGTACAAATAATCAAAATTCAATTGATTATCAAATGTCGCCTCTTTGTTGAAGGTCACACCATCATAATCCAGATCCCACTCCCACGAAACAATAGCCTCCCCATTTATAGCAGCGATAGTGGAGTTGTCTGTAAAATTGGTAAGCTCACCTTCACAGACACGTGTAGCGGTAAAATCAGGCTCAGGAGCAGGATATACATAGACAAACTCCTCATCTGTACTTTCACATGATGTGGCATTGTCTCGAATAGTAAGAACTGCTCTATAAACACCGGGATTAATAAAATTGCGATCGAAAGGCCCCAGTTGTGTGGATGAAAATGCTCCTGCGGCAGGAACTTCTAACATCAGAGTGTTATTTTCATCATAAAACTCCCAGCGCCATCGGGTATTGGCTGTAGCAGTACCCGTAGAATTGTCTGAAAAGCGAACATCGAAATTCAGGCTATTGGTAGCATCCTGGCAGAATTCCGGTGTTATTGGATTGTTGGATAAATCGGTTAGTTGAATATCTGCCACCAAAGAAGGTGATATATCCAGAAGCAATTCATATACCTCATCACAGCTTCCCTGCGCTGTTGGATCAGAGGCAGTTAATCTCACCAATTTTTGCCCAGGTGTGGTGTAAGAAAAAGTAGGGTTTATATCTGTACTAGTAGAAAGTAAGGTTGCTCCTGTATTATCATCGAAAAATTCCCATGTGAATCCCAATCCGCCTAAACCAGGGGTTTCGTTATCGAAATAAATATTTTCATCCAGGCAGAATGTTGTGGTTATAGCTCCCGATGCATCATTTCTACGCGTTAAAAAATCAGGCGCAGGTGCGTCTACAATTATAAGGTAAGCAGTCGTTGCAATGGCATCTGCATAATTTGGGGCAAGTGGATTGCCATTATAAGGATTACAGAAGTTCCAGTTGTAAAGTGTTATTTCAAATGTGTTGCCAATTAAGTTGGCAGCATCAGCAGGTGCATTCATTGGAAAGGTGACGGCTGCAGGGCCAAGTGCTGGTGTTGGTACAGTAACGATAGGGCCAAAATAAGCGGCTGTTACTCCACTTCTGGTGACTGGCGTTACAATATTTCCCGTACCATCGGTTAAGCCTTGTGTGCCCCCATCTTCAAGTGTGAGGTTTAATATTGTTGCTGCAGGATTATGATTAGTACCATACACAAACTGTGTATGTCTTGTGATCTGGTTAGGTCTATCCGGCTCAACTTGTATTCTACAATTAAACTCTGAGTTATCAGTAAATACGGCATTCACTATTGGGTTATTGTAACAAACATCATAGTTGATGGGGTCGATAGTAACGTCTCCATTACCATCTTCGTCTGTACCCCAAAAGGGACTCAGCTGTAATTCTTCTGAAGTTGGACAAAGAACACCATTAATGTATAAAAATGAAGTAGGCCTTATTGCACAATCATTATTAATAAAGTAGGAAAATGCTGGTGCAGACGCTGTAAATTCCGTGTTACCGCCACCTGCAATCAGCCCATTACCAATATTTATGAATGAAACCTGGTTACCCGGATCATTCCACTCAAACCTTATCTCTATGTCAGCTGGGTTTTGAGGTGCATTAAAATAGTAGGTAACAGTAAAGTCGGTAACCGTTACGGGCGCGCAGTCCTGATCTGTATTAAATGATACGTCAATCTGCGACCTCAATAAATTACATTGAGACATAGCATCATTCACTGATGCTATAAGAAAAAAGATAATGAAAATTATCGCCTGTTTAGACATTGCTTTACACCTGTAGAGTTATAAAGCCACATAGACAAGATTAAATACTACAAAGTACGATAATGAAACCGCTGAAAATCAGCTAATTGGATGAATAATCGCTGTAATGCTGTAATTGAAGATAAGATGCAGATTATACAGTTTAAGGGATGTGGATTAATTCCAGAATCCCTCTTTACTGTTAAATGTAGGGCATGGTAGCTGCCTGTATTTCTTTCTAACCCCTCTTCTAAATGGCTTAGTTACAAACTCATAAATGATGGATACTTCATGAGCACCACCTGCCGAAGAAGCTAATTCTGAAATGGTAAAATCGTAGCTATAGCCCACCTGAAAAGTATTAAATAGTAATGACAGCGAAAATACCAGAGCATCTTGTTGTACCTGACTATCTTCTAATCCTATGTATTGAAATGACCTTTGTAATGGAACGCCACGATACCAAACTCCAATTGAAACTGGGTCAATATGATAATTCACACCTAGATCTAGCTGAGAGAAAGTATCTCCTTGTCTTCTGTATACAAAACCTGGAGTAAGGTAAGACACCTTACTGATGGTTTTGGGTCCATTATACAAAGGAATACGCATTCCACCATGCAAATTGTATTTGATAGGTAGTCGGCTTTCATTTCCAATCAATGAAATATTGGGTTGATTCATATGATATGCTGAAATACCTAACCAAAGATTTCTGTTGTACATAATTAGGCCAGAACCAATATCAAGATAAGTGGCATTATCAATTCTACCTACTCCGGGATCATTTGATCCGGATTGATCAGATGCCAGCTCATCACCTAATTGTAGCTTACTTTGATCCAATCCCTGCTGTCCATAGCCAAAATAGATTCCTGGTGAAAATACCCAATCTTCACTTACTCGTATTTTGTAGCTATACAAAAGACCTGCCGTAGTTGTTCTCCACCCCCCAGTACCCATTTTATCGGTTGTAGCCATTAAACCAAAGCCACTTTTTAATTCACCAATGAACATTTCATACGAAATGGCATAAGTAGAAAACACTTGGGGTAGGTTTGGCCATTGCAATCTGTGGTTCGCTATCAATCTTTGCTGCGGAGTAATACCCGTAAATCCAGGATTTAAATATAATGGCGCATTATAAAACTGGGAAAACTGTGGATCCTGAGCTGATAACTTACCAGCAAGTAAGAGTCCGAAAGTAAGAAGTAATATCTTTTTCATTTCAAATCAAGCTCAAGTTATCTAATCAAAGTTACATCTCCAACACGTGTGGTACGCTGACCATTAGATAATATCAGGTCAAGCTTATACACATACACTCCAGCAGGTAGTAGGTTTCCTTTACTATCATAACCATCCCATCCTATTCTCTTATTATCACTAAAGAAAATCAGGTTGCCCCAACGATCATAAACCCACATTTTAAATTCCTGCACTCCTACGGTAATAGGAAGGAAAATATCATTGGCCAAGTCACCGGAACCTGGCACATTTGGATCAAACTCTGCACCGCCAGAAGGACCATTTAAGTTAGGTGTAAATGCATTCGGTGTTTTAGTAAATCCACCTTCTTCTACAGTTACGGTATCTAATTTTGTACTCACACAACCAAAATCATTGATCGCAGTAAGAGTTACTTCATACTCTCCTTCTAATTCATAAAAATGTTCAGGGTTTCTAGATACCGAGGTATTAAAGTCTCCAAAATCCCATTCAAAGCTAGTAGCACCCTGTGACCTGTTAGTTGGTCTGAATCCATCATCTGGTATGTATACGGTAGTTTGAGTTATAATAAACTCTGCTGTTGGCACTGGATAAGCCGTTATCACTAGGTTATCAAAAGCCTCTTGTCCGTGACCATTATCACCTTTCACTTCAACATTATAAACACCCGGCTGAGTAAATGTAAATGTTGGGTTAGGTGTCTGAATTGTCTGTCCATTAATTGTCCATACTAAATTCTCGACAACTACATTTCTGGATAAAGAAAGATCTTCCCTGTAACTTTCAAAATTCACGTTAAAAGGCGGACAGGCCTCTAAAATATCAGCAGCAGCAATAACTGTTGGCTCCGGAGGTAATACTTCTATAAAGAAGCTACTTACATCGTTACAAACATCGCCAATGGTTGGAGTAGACACTTGCAATTCTGCAACATAACCAAGAGTTCCAAATGTTGATGGCTCAGTAAATGTGTAGGTCAATGTAGGCGAAGTAACATTAATTACTTCATCACCAATTTGTAATGTGTACGTATTAGCTGGGTTGAAATTGTTAAACCTAAATTCAACTGTACCAGTGCCTGAATTAAAATCCAAATTAACTGTAGCATTTGCGTTGGTAAAACCAAATGTATTCAGAGCATCTGCACCTCGAACTTCAAAGTCAGCAATGGCCTCTTCAAAAATAACTTGCAGTGATTCCGTGGAAGTTGCAATACAGCCATTCGCATCTTCAATTTGTACTAATTCATAAGTAACAGATTCAGAAGTTAATTCTGCGTATTGAGACGGCAGGTTGTCTATAACCTCTCTTGTTGTAATACCATTTGCGTCAGTTACATCTAAGGTAAGAGTGAAAGGTGCAGAACCTGTAAAGGCAAACTGAACAGCTTCTACATTACCTGTACATCTAACACGCGTATTGGTACCATCTTGTGGATGAGGAACTATAGAAGCACTTACAGGAGGGCTCAGCGTAAGAGTCACAAAGCCTGGCACAAATCCTTCACAAGGATCATTACCTGTTAATAATGTTTTATCATAGTATGATTCTATGGTGTATCTAATAATGGCTGGGGTTGTTCCAGTATTAGTTAGAACCTGATTTATTCTAGCATTACCATCATTAACCTCTGAACCACTAGATCCATCCACTCCTGCTACACTACCTGAAATTACATCTGCACTCCACTCAAAACGTGTACCAATACCTTGAAGTGGTATATTTGACAAATCACCATCACATCTTACTACCTCGGTATCAATAATCACCACATCAGGAATTGGATTCACCGTAACAAACACTGAAACAGGGTCACCACTACAACTTGCGTCAAACAAAGACTGTGGTGTTACAATGTATTCTAAGGTCTGTGGTACATTAGAATTATTAACTAAACTAAAGAACATTGTTCTTCCTATACTACCATTATCCCCATCCACATTAGCATTATCTGCAACCGTCCATTCTGCAATAACCGAATTTATGTCCACATCAAATGACAGGGTATTAGTAAATGATTCACCGCTACATAATTCAATGTTGGTTAGTGTCGGTGTTACCACACTTCTTGGTCTTACAGTAACCACTACCGTTATAGGGTTTCCACTACATGTACCAGCAACTGTACCAAATGCTCTTGGAGTAATTGTATAAGTTACCGTTTGATTGCTCGTTGTAGGATTATCAAATGCATCCATAATCTGATCGGAGCTAGCATAAAATGTGCCTATCGGGCTAAACCCTGTTACGCCTCCGGTAGCAACTACATTGGTTATTTCAAATTGTATTGTACCAATAGACGGATTAGTAGTGCTTGTTAAATCAATTGATAAATTTTGACCTTCACATATGGTTACAAAACTACTTGAAGCTGTCACTTTTGGAACTGGTAGCACGGTAACCACAACATCTGTAAATAATGGATTCGTACAACCTGCACCGTTATTCGCACCAACTGCTTCAGGCGTAATGTGGTAAGTTACAGTTTGAGGGTCATCAGTGTTATTTATAATCGCATCGGAAATAAAACTACCGTTAGATTTATTTTGTGCAGCAACTGTATACCCTGTCAATAAAGGACTCGAAACTGTAGTAGTAAAATCGAATGTAACATTGCCCGAAGATGGGACAGTAGGTGAATCTAATAAAATACTTACAATATCACCACTACAGATATTTTGATCTGCCGGATCATTAATAGTAATTTCAGGCTCAATTGTTATTACAATTGTAACTTGAGGTCCTCTACATCCTGGTCCACTCACTGGAACAACATCATATTCTACTGTAAGAATCCCATTAGTATTATTAGTAAAAACATCCGTGCTAAGATATGCTGTATTATTTGTTAGACCAATTCCTGCATTCGAACCGCCTGGTACTAATCCGGCAGCAGGTCTAATATCAGTTATATCATAATCCGTAGCTGAAGTACTTGATGGTAACGTTGCCAATATTATTCCAACAGCAGCATCACTGCACACAACATCATTTAGATTGGCTAAAGCCGGTGACGGATTGATAGTGAATGTTACAGTTTGTGCATCTCCTTCGCATCCTGCTGCACTCACAGGCACAATGGTATAAATCACTTGTAATGGAACACTTGTTGTATTTATAAATGTGTCGTTCTGTATTGCATTTGCTCCTTGTCCATCTCCAATATTTGCATTTCCTGCACTTGCAGTTAAGCCTGCTGGTACAGAAATACCATTGATATTATAAGATACTGCTGCCACTGAACCTGCATCTTCTGACAGAATAACCCCGGAAGGAAGCCCTGAACAAACTGGTGTTGGGCTCAATAAAGGATCGAGGACAGGCTCTGGAAGAATTTCAACTTGAATTGTAACCAAGTCTCCCTGGCACCCTGATGCACTAATCGGAATCACATCGTAATCAACTGTTAAAGGTGCATTTGTCAAGTTCTCATATCTATCAAAACGTATGTAAGTTGCACTCACACCATTCTGTGGGAATACAACATTACCAGCTCTTGGTGTTAAGCCTAAAGGAATGGTTACATTCGTTAAATTGTAATTAGCAGCGTTTACCGATACACCATTCGTAGCCAGAGTCACATTGATATTTTCATCACTACAAACCGTATTGTCTAATGCCGGATTTACAACCGGCTCAGGGTTGATCTGGAATCGAACATCAAACTCTTCTCCTTCACATAAATCTCCACTGAGTGTTTCTCTTGGAGTTATTGAATACGTTATGAATACGGGAGAAGAAGTAGTATTTAAATAGGACGTATTAATAGGTGCAGCATCATATACTACCCTATCAGCGTCTGCAGGCACGTTGGCAGGGTCACTTGAAGTTACAGTATAAATGAACTCTGAAGCTAATCCATTAAAGGTATCTATATTGTCCACCTGAATATCGTATACAACAGGATCATCACTACATACAATATTATTGAGATCATCCCCTCCTCTTGGAACAGGAGTTATTTCAAAAAATACATTAAACGGAGTACCAATACACCCACCGGTATCACTAATTGGCGTAATTGTGTAAGTAACTGTTACTGGAACAGTTGATGTATTTGTAAAGGTATCCGTGATTGGAAGGTCTGAAGCTGCCGTTCTATCAAGAGATACTGGTGTTGGAATAACACCCTCATTACTTGATGAAACAACATATGTGAACCTTCCGGGTATTCCATTACCTAATGCATCCACGTTATCAGCTTGAATATCATAGTTAAGCTGCTCACCTGAACAAGTAGGTGCTGGTGTATCAGCAGCTCCCTCAGGACCAGGTATAATGTTAAACCTTACCTGGAATGGATTTCCTTCACAGTTAGTTGCGTCATTAGCAATTGGTGTAACCTCATAAGTTATTAATACAGGAGCTCCAGATGTATTTGTATACGAAGTATTTATTCCTGTTGTACTTGCACTTCCTATCGGTCTGTCAGGATCTGGAGCAACATCAGCCGGACTTGATGATGTAACTGTATAGTAAAATCTACTAGTAATACCATTTGTAATCTGCCCTTGTAAATTAAAATTAATAGCACCACCACCACATACATCAACTGTTGTATTTGAACCTAGCGGTTCTGATTGTATAGTGAATGTAACGGTGAAAGGATCGCCTGTACAATTAGTTCCCTGACTTATTGGTACAATGGTGTAAGTAATATCCACCGGAGAACCTGTGTTGTTCGTATAAGTGTCTGTGATTGGTAAAGGACTCTTAACAGTTCGGTTAGGTGCAGGTGGTACTGATCCACTTGATGAAACAACGGAATATGTGAAATCACTTACTACGGAATTACCATTAATCGCATCATTGATGTTTTGAGCTTGAATATCATAATTCAGAGCAACATCGCTACAGGTTTCATCTGTATCATCAAACCCTTTAGGTTTAGAGTTAAATGTGAAAATCACATCGAAATCATCACCCTGGCATCCATCTACCAAGTTAAATGGCGTAATTGAGTAGGTTATATTAGCAGGTGAACCTGAATCATTAATATAACCATCTGTGATTGGATCTACCGATGGCACCACCCTATTAGCAGCTGCAGCAACATCAGGATTGTCACTGGACACAGTATAAGTGAATTGACTTAATAATCCATTGTTTGCATTTATATTTTGCGTCTGAATATTATATGCTAAAGTAGCATCACTACATAAAGCTGCAGGTGTAGCCAAAGAACCCACGGGTTCCGGGTCTACAGGAACGGTAATCGTATATGGATCACCAGCACAACCATCCGCTGACGTTGGGGTGACCACATAGGTCGCATTCAGCGTGCCGCCTGTTAAGTTCTGTAAGGTCTCTGCGATATTGCCAGTGCCACTGCCGCCTACTACTTGCGTTAAGCCTGCTGGTAATGGGTTTCTTACCCACGTGTACGTGCTTGTACCGCCTAATCCATTCGTTATGTTATCCGGACTCAAACTGAACGCTACATCGCTACACTGGTCTGCTCGCGTGATTGCTGCGCCTACTGGTTCTGGGTCTACAGGTACGGTAATCGTATATGGATCACCAGCACAACCATCCGCTGACGTTGGGGTAACCACATAGGTCGCATTCAGCGTGCCGCCTGTTAAGTTCTGTAAGGTCTCTGCGATATTGCCTGTGCCACTGCCGCCTACTACTTGCGTTAAGCCTGCTGGTAATGGGTTTCTTACCCACGTGTACGTGCTTGTACCGCCTAATCCATTCGTTATGTTATCCGGACTCAAACTGAACGCTACATCGCTACACTGGTCTGCTCGCGTGATTGCTGCACCTACTGGTTCCGGGTCTACAGGTACGGTAATCGTATAAGGATCACCTGCACAACCATCCGCTGATGTTGGCGTAACCACATAGGTCGCATTCAACGTACCGCCTGTTAAGTTCTGTAAGGTCTCTGCGATATTGCCAGTGCCACTGCCGCCTACTACTTGTGTTAAGCCTGCTGGTAATGGGTTTCTTACCCAGGTATACGTGCTCGTACCGCCTAATCCATTCGTAATGTTATCCGGACTCAAACTAAACGCTACATCGCTACACTGATCTGCTCGCGTGATTGCTGCGCCTACTGGTTCTGGGTCTACAGGAACGGTAATCGTATAAGGATCACCAGCACAACCATCCGCTGACGTTGGGGTAACCACATAGGTCGCATTCAGCGTGCCGCCTGTTAAGTTCTGTAAGGTCTCTGCGATATTGCCTGTGCCACTGCCGCCTACTACTTGCGTTAAGCCTGCTGGTAATGGGTTTCTTACCCACGTGTACGTGCTTGTACCGCCTAATCCATTCGTTATGTTATCCGGACTCAAACTAAACGCTACATCGCTACACTGGTCTGCTCGCGTGATTGCTGCACCTACTGGTTCCGGGTCTACAGGTACGGTAATCGTATAAGGATCACCTGCACAACCATCCGCTGATGTTGGCGTAACCACATAGGTCGCATTCAGCGTGCCGCCTGTTAAGTTCTGTAAGGTCTCTGCGATATTGCCTGTACCGGTGCCTGCCGCTACTTCTGTTAAGCCTGCTGGTAATGGGTTTCTTACCCAGGTATACGTGCTCGTACCGCCTAATCCATTCGTAATGTTATCCGGACTCAAACTAAACGCTACATCGCTACACTGATCTGCTCGCGTGATTGCTGCGCCTACTGGTTCTGGGTCTACAGGAACGGTAATCGTATAAGGATCACCAGCACAACCATCCGCTGACGTTGGGGTAACCACATAGGTCGCATTCAGCGTGCCGCCTGTTAAGTTCTGTAAGGTCTCTGCGATATTGCCTGTACCGGTGCCTGCCGCTACTTCGGTTAAGCCTGCTGGTAATGGGTTTCTTACCCACGTGTACGTGCTCGTGCCACCTAATCCATTCGTTATGTTATCCGGACTCAAACTAAACGCTACATCGCTACACTGATCTGCTCGCGTGATCGCTGCACCCACGGGTTCCGGGTCTACAGGAACGGTAATCGTATAGGGATCACCAGCACAACCATCCGCTGACGTTGGGGTGACCACATAGGTCGCATTCAGCGTGCCGCCTGTTAAGTTCTGTAAGGTCTCTGCGATATTGCCTGTACCAGTACCTGCCGCTACTTCTGTTAAGCCTGCTGGTAATGGGTTTCTTACCCAGGTATACGTGCTCGTGCCGCCCAATCCATTCAAAATGTTTGCCGGACTCAAACTAAACGCTACATCGCTACACTGATCTGCTCGCGTGATTGCTGCACCCACTGGTTCCGGGTCTACAGGAACGGTAATCGTATAAGGATCACCAGCACAACCATCCGCTGACGTTGGGGTGACCACATAGGTCGCATTCAGCGTGCTGCCTGTTAAGTTTTGTAAGGTCTCTGCGATATTGCCTGTACCGGTACCTGCCGCTACTTCGGTCAAGCCTGCTGGTAATGGGTTTCTCACCCACGTATAGCTGCTCGTACCGCCTAATCCATTCGTAATGTTATCCGGACTCAAACTAAACGCTACATCGCTACACTGATCTGCTCGCGTGATTGCTGCACCCACTGGTTCCGGGTCTACAGGAACGGTAATGGTATAGGAATCACCAGCACAACCATCCGCTGACGTTGGCGTAACTACATAGGTCGCATTCAGCGTGCCGCCTGTTAAGTTCTGTAAGGTTTCTGCGATATTGCCTGTACCGGTACCTGCCGCTACTTCGGTCAAGCCTGCTGGTAATGGGTTTCTCACCCACGTATAGCTGCTCGTACCGCCTAATCCATTCGTAATGTTATCCGGACTCAAACTAAACGCTACATCGCTACACTGATCTGCTCGCGTGATTGCTGCGCCTACTGGTTCTGGGTCTACAGGAACGGTAATCGTATAGGGATCACCAGCACAACCATCCGCTGACGTTGGGGTAACCACATAGGTCGCATTCAGCGTGCCGCCTGTTAAGTTCTGTAAGGTCTCTGCGATATTGCCTGTACCAGTACCTGCCGCTACTTCTGTCAAGCCTGCTGGTAATGGGTTTCTAACCCAGGTATACGTGCTCGTGCCGCCCAATCCATTCAAAATGTTTGCCGGACTCAAACTAAACGCTACATCGCTACACTGGTCTGCTCTCGTGATCGCTGCGCCTACCGGCTCAGGATCTACCGTCAGCCTTACCACAATTGGTACAGCACTCGTGCTTTCACAACCAGCTGCACTTATGGGAATAACAGTGTAAGAAACTACTACGGGACCACCTGTGGTATTGATATAAGAATCATTAATAACGTAATCAAAGGGCGCACCCGCAGGAAAAGCTCCAGTGGAAGGAATAACAGCATTACCTGCCTCAGGTGTTAATCCATTAGTGTTTAATAAGGTATAATGAAAAGCAGTAGCATTAACACTTCCAGGCTGTTCATCCATTTCTAATCCCGAAATCTCTTGACTGCACACTTCCCTATCCAAACTTGTTGACAGATAAGGCTCAGGTCGAACAGTAAGTGTAATATTCACAGGATTTCCATCGCAGAATTTACCAACTGGATTTTCTGTTGTAGGTACTACAGTGTAAACTACAGAAAGATTGGTAGCAGTCAAGTTTCTAAATCGGTCATTTGCAATAAACCCAGCTGGTACATTAGCATGACTTGTTCCATTTAATGCTGCATTACCCGCATCTTCGAGTAATCCGGGGGTAACAAAAACGCTTGTAATCTGGTAAGATGTGGCAACAGGCACCCCAGTTGTTGAAAATGTAATCCCTGAAAGATCATCACTACAAACTGTCCTGCTCAGACCGGGTGTAATTGTAGGTCTATTTCGAATGGTAACAGTCTCAGGAGCTGCAGCTGGAGAGGTACATCCCAATGTATTAGTTTCAGTCACTGAAATACTTCCACCCGTAGTGCCAAAATTTATCGTAACTGTAGGATCATCTGTTGGTCCAGAAATTGAAGCTCCAGCAGGAATGGTCCAAGCATAAGAAGAAGTAGGATTAGCCGGTGAAACGGAATATATAACTCCGGCTTCGTTCGAGCAGACATCATTAGGTCCAATAATTGAAGGAGCAGAAGGAGCTGTTTCAACCACTATTTGAAGTTGGGTAACAGGTCCTGGACATCCTTCTTGAGTGGTTTCAACAATTTGTAAAAACTCATTATCTGCTAAGGTAATTTCATCATCCAATCGCACAATAACAAACTCGCTTGTCGTACTTCCTAATATTTCAATATCAGGCGTGGTAGATGACCATTGATATGTTGAGTTTGTATTCGTAGCATTATCAATTGAAAGTAAAATTGGGGTAGAACTCAAACAGAAGTTTGCTGGGCTAGCGGCTGGTGACCCACCAATTCTAATCGGATTTGGTGCTGGTAGCGAATTAACTGTAAAGTCTACTTCAGCAAAATTCACACAGCTTGTAATTGTATTTTCTACTCGGGCATAAATTGTAAGTCCATCTGAAACCTCGAAATTCTGTGTTTCTCCAACCCCTGCACCAACAACAATTGGAGAAGAGAAAACAGCCGTTGGTATATCATAGGCTAAAAACCAAGTAACATCTCTATTTGTTAAGTCTCCGTTAGCTACAGCAAGGTTGTAAGCTGTTTCTAGGTTAACACCACCATGAGTAGAAGTGCCTAAAGCGTCCTCGCAAAATGTTCTATCACCAAGAGGTGGTATGGCCGTTGCTGGCAATGTATTTACTGTAAAAGTAATTTGACCATCATTCGTGCAATTGGTGGTATTGTTTTCAATTATATAATATAGAATGTCATTATTACCTACCGGGTGATTGTTAACATCACCAGGGTTAATTGTTAACCCAGGGTTCGTAAACCAAGTTACTGTTCTATTACCTGCAGGTAATGAAGTAATCGAATTTTCATAAGTTGTTAGATCAATTATGGCATTGTCACTATTTCTTGGTTGGTCTTCACAGACCTCTGGTGTTGGATCAATCACATCAGGTAAAGGGTTTCTGGTAATGGTTACCGTACTCGTCTCGTCAGAGCACACACCCAAGGCACTACTAATGGTCCATGTAAAATCTGTGCTGCCTACCGGAAGATTAGTGACCAATGTATTTGGTAGATTAGGGTCAGCAAATACCGGGGCACTTGTTCCTGCTTCTGTGATCGCTACATTATCAAAATAAATTTCATCATTATCAGCATTGTTTTCAACCCGAATAACAATTTGCAATGTTGTACCTGTTAATCCAGAAGCAGAAGCAGTTACAGTAGCAAAATTTCCCGATTGACTACCGGCAGTAAATAAAGTTTCAACACCTCCATTAATTCGGTAAAAAACATTAATGTCATCACCTGCTTCAAGATTCCCATTATTGCTAAGGTCAACCGTCAGATCAACTCCTAAGGGAAAACCACTGATATCAATTATAGGGGTTCTCCAGATAACTTCTCCATCCACATCACGAGCCACGAATTGAGACCCATCAACTCTGAAATAATCTGTACTCGCAGTGAAACTTCCAGCGCTAGCATCCACTGTCCAGGACTCCACCACAGGATCAGTATTTACTGGGCCTGGTCCTTCAACACCTGCTCCATCATCAACAAGACTGTTGAATGAAGCTTGATAAATTACATTGCCAGTTGACCAAGTACCAATTCCTGATCCTGGAATATTCCCACTAAGAGTGTAAAAATCATTACAAGTTGCGTTGTTGCCAACACCATCGGTATCAGCATTTGCCACACTTGGTGCAGTATCCTCAGTTTGTGTTACAGCCACAGCTCCATTACTCAAACAACCAGTAGCGTCAGTTTCAATGGCTGCAAAAAAAGTGGCAGTGGAACTGGTTACAGGCGTAAACTCATTACCATTTGTTCCTCCAATTGTTCCATCTGCCCCCGTTACAGGTGAATTCGTAGTGGGATCCGTGTATGAAGTATACCATCTAACTGTAAATCCACCGGCTGGAACATCAACACTTATTGTCTGACCTGTACCTGGGTCTGAACATGCAATAGCATTAACAGGGCCTGTTGGGTCTGCTGGCCTTGGATTAAGTGTGAAATTAATAATAGTATTTAAAACTGTTAAACAACCAGCTGGGCTTTCAATGGAAACAATTTCAATGTCATGTGGAGAAGGTACTGTACTATTTAATTCAATATCATTAAATACAATAGCTGCTGTTGGATCACCTACTGCATCTGTATCAAAGTTTATAGTTCTGTTCGTACTACCATCAATTCTGTATATGAGAACAAAGCCAGATTGAGATGCGGAATTTGCATCATCTAGACTAAAAAGCAACTCTGGGTTAAATGAAGACGCTCCATCATCACACGCTACATTATTATCCAAAGAAAATGGAGTATCCAGTGAAGGTGCTGTACCGCCAACTGTAATAGATGCGGTTCCGCCTAAACTCGTTGCGTTACACCCATTATTGTCTGATAATGCAGTAATCTCATAGGTACCAGCAGTAACTAACCCTGAAAGAGTAAAAGTGTTGGTAGGTTCAGCAATAGGACCAAAGGTACTTGTACCATCTGTGTATGTTACTTGATATGGAGCCGTTCCTGTTAAGTTCCAAACAATATCGGGAGCCGGGTTACCAGAACAAACTGAACCACCACCTGTTGGCCCTGAGGCAGTTGGTAATGGATCAATAGTAATATCAATTGGTGCAGAAAGTGGACTCTCACAATTGGTTGGATTAACACCAATTACTTGGACATAGTATCTCCCTGATTGAGCAACTGTCGAACGGATTAATTGATTGCTATTTGATTGCTGAACGGGTGTAATCAAATCAGGATCTCTGTACCAAGCATATTCATCTGCATTACCATCAGTATTACTTGATTGCAGTATTATTTGATCTACACCATTGGCACAAATGTTTGTCACCCCTCCTGAGGCTGTAATTGTTGGCGTAGCGGGTATAGGATTTACAGTAATTGTAGTAACTGAACTAGTTTGTGTAAGGCAAGGACCGTTATCTACAACTGCTCTATATTCATACGTTCCTTCAGTCGCTAATATCTCACTAAAAGAAGTATTTCCATTGTTACCTATATCAATAAAACCACCACCATTGAATTGTCTTTCCCAATTTAGAATTGATCCTCTTTCACCAGTAAGTGAAATGACTCCAGTACTCTCTCCTTCACATATATCATTATCAGAGCCTGTCGTTCCTCCTTGAGTTGTACCAAAAATAGTAACTGTGAAAGTTCTATAATTAGAAGGACATGTTGGAGCTGATGAATAAATTCGTCTTACTCTTATAGTCCTCGTAACCGAAGTAAAAGAGCCTCCAATATTAAAATCGGCAGTAATACTATTACCTGAAGTGGCATCCAAATTTACCCCTCCTCCTCCGGTACTACTCCACTCATACTCTATAGCTCCACCGAAAGGATTATTACCGGGAGCTCCAGCTATTGAAAATGTAACATTGTTGGTATTGTTACAAATTGGTGATGTGCCTGTTATAGCTCCTGGTTGAGTTAAATCTTCTCTCACCGTAACTGTTATTTCTACAGGATCACTCTCACAACTATTTGTTGTCCCGATCACATAAGTAGCCCACATGGAGTATATCCCTGGATTGTTAGTATTCAAACCACCAGGAAAGCTTGTAGCAGGGAAGTTTACAGAATTATTGCCGTTTGGATTAGCCGACAAAACGCCACCGGTATTAGGGTCATCATCATACCAGTTTATGCGTGTACTACCTCCTGTTCCAGCAACCGTGAAGTTAACTCCACCTAGCCCATCACCTTCACAGATTATATCGTCTACGGCTGTTGGAGCGGGCGGGATATCTATTATTTCTAAAAAATCACTTGCGCTAACTTGGTTACCCGCAGCATTACCTAGAGAATAGGGATTACACACATTCCAATATTCTATAGTAACATAAAAACGGTCTCCAATATCACGGTTGGCTAATGCCGTTGCAGTTGAAACAGTTGTAATCTGATCTAAAGCCCCAAAAGGCAACTGATTTACAGGGTCATTGAATTCAACCACCCCAATAATGTCACCAGTGCCAATTGCACCAGTACCACCTCCGAATGTAGGAATATATTCACCCGCTATTAGCGCGCCAGTTTCATCAGTTACTTGGACACCCCCAACAAAAACGTTAGGGATTCTATCGGCATCAGCTCTTCCAGCATCCCCGTATATTACTCGCACCCACCTGTCATCATCGTTAGGTTGATCCGGATCATTAATACAGTTTAATGTTGATACATCGGAAAAAGACATGTTCGCCTCATCATTTAAACAAACAAGCTCGGTGTTAGCAATCGTTGGTTGTAAATTAATCACACCGCCACCTTCATTATCTTCATTATGAGAGGCATATGTAACGAACTGTCCTGGGTTACTAGCAATACAAGACGTTGTACCTATTCGAACTAACCATATCGATTCATAAGAACAGTCATTTTCATTATCAGGATAGTTAAATCCATCTGCAGCGGCACTTACCGTAAAAAAATTATTGGGTGAGGATGCCAGTCCGTTTTCATCAGATTCGAATGGAACTAAATCAGACCGGTTATTTGCAGGGTCATTCCACCTAGCTCTAACCACTATATTGCCCAAATTAAAATTTGATGAATTACGAACTCCGGGCACAATACTAAATGTCATTCGTGTTTGAGGGTTGACAGGAGCACAAGGTGGCGTTGGAATTCCAACTAATTCCCATTCAAAATCATCACAGTCAACTATTCTATTATTCACAGAGTTTACGGTGCTTCCTGTAGGTATATATAAAACACTGAAAGAACTAGTACCGATAGGTACGGGAGAACTGAGTGCTATAAATGCGGTATTACCAGAGACGAAAACAGATGAAACTGGAATTGTGCCTCCAGCTAACGAATAATTTGCTACAATATTGGTCGGAGGTGAGTCAAAAACAGCAGTAACTTGCAACTGATTATCCGTTTCGTGGGTAGCAGAAACTAAATTCTGACCAAATAATTCAGTGTTAACTGTTAGATAAAAAAATATAAAGACAACGAAGCGAAAGTACTTCATCATGATTTTAAGGTGGTTGACATTTTTCAAAAGGCTAAAACTAACAATAATCTTAGTAATTAATAATTAGTTTAAATAATTAATCTAATTAATGAAATCTTAGCGTTAATATGAATTTGAATAGAGTTGTAACCTTACATGCGCAGACTTTCGCACTTTTTTAAAGCTTTTTATTTTTTGAGAATAATTAGTGCTGTTAGTTTAAATAAAATCAAGTTATTCTGATACCTTTGCATCCCATAAGTTAAACAACAAAATCACAGCTATTACAACTTATGGCCTCTGCAAAATATATTTTTGTTACCGGTGGGGTAACTTCATCTCTAGGAAAAGGTATCATCTCTGCTTCTCTCGGAAAGCTGCTACAAGCCAGAGGCTATAATGTAACCATCCAAAAATTTGACCCTTATATTAATATCGATCCGGGAACACTCAACCCTTATGAGCATGGCGAATGCTTTGTAACGGACGATGGTGCTGAAACAGATTTAGATCTTGGGCATTATGAGAGGTTTCTTAACTCCCCCACATCCCAAGCCAATAACGTTACTACAGGAAGGATTTATAACAATGTAATCACCAAAGAAAGAAAGGGTGAATATCTTGGCAAAACTGTTCAGGTTGTCCCTCACATAACGGATGAGATTAAGCGCAACATCTACCAGCTTGGTGAAAGTGGAGAGTTTGATTTTGTTATTACCGAGATAGGTGGCTGTGTAGGTGATATTGAATCACTTCCTTTTATTGAAGCAGTACGACAGGTAAAGTGGGATGTTGGTATCAATAATTTTTTAGTGATTCATCTAACGCTCATCCCCTATTTAAGTGCGGCTAAAGAGCTTAAAACTAAGCCAACGCAACATTCTGTTAAACAGCTCTTAGAAGCTGGTATTCAGCCAGACATACTTGTTTGCCGATCGGAAAGGCATTTACCTCAAGATATAAGAAAGAAGCTCGCTCTTTTCTGCAACGTGCACATTAACTCGGTGATAGAAGCACTTGATGCCGAGACTATTTATGATGTGCCGATTTTAATGCGAAAGGAAAAGCTGGCAGAGAGGGTATTATCCAAACTTAAAATCAGCAATAAAGAAGAGCCTAATCTCGACCAATGGAAAAATTTCCTCGGCAAGTTGAAAAACCCAACAGATGAAGTTGAAATTGGTTTAGTTGGTAAATACGTTGAGTTACCTGATGCCTACAAGTCAATTGTAGAATCATTTATACATGCTGGTGCATATAATGAGTGTAAAGTAAACCTGCATTGGATTTCTTCTGAATCGGTAACTCCTGAAAATACAAAAGAAATACTTGGCCAAATGGATGGCGTTTTAGTGGCACCAGGATTTGGTGAAAGAGGTGTTCAGGGGAAAATTGAAGCCATTAAATACGTAAGAGAAAATAACATTCCATTCTTTGGTATTTGCCTTGGTATGCAATGTTCTGTAATAGAATTCTCCAGAAATGTACTAAATATTAAGGATGCCTCATCTACTGAAATTGATCCAAAAACTAAAAATCCAGTGATTGATTTGATGGAGGATCAGAAAATAGTTACAAATATGGGTGGAACGATGAGATTAGGTGCTTATCCTTGCAAACTGAAAAAAGGAAGTAAGGTTTACGGAGTGTACGGCAAACAAAATATTAGTGAACGCCATAGACACCGTTATGAGTTTAATAACAAGTACTTAGAGGCTATTGAAAAGGCTGGCATGAAGGCAACGGGTATTAACCCTGAAACTGGATTGGTGGAAATTGTAGAACTGGAAAATCATCCGTGGTTTGTTGGAACGCAATATCATCCTGAGTTAAAAAGTACGGTACTTAACCCTCACCCTTTATTTGTAAAATTTATAGAAGCGGCAATCGTTAAGAAAAAATCATAAAATAATTCTTTAAAATGGATAAAAATCAAGCAACAGGCTTAATTCTTATAGCCTTAATGCTCATTACATATTTCACGTTTTTTAAACCTGAAGTACCACAACAAGAGGAGTTAGTCGAAACAACTGAAGAAGTTACTCCAAATCTGGAATTACCTGATTCTACATCTGTAGGTGCTGCCCCTACCTTGCCTGACTCTCTAATAAACGTTGAAAACCAAACCAAATTTGGTGTTTTTGCAGCTGGTGCAAAAGGCGAAAGTCAATTAGTGACTCTTGAAAATGAGTTGGTTAAAATTTCAATTGACACCAAAGGTGCTGAGATAAGAGAAGTTATTCTCAAAAACTTTAACTCTAAAGATGAGAATCCTGTTCGTTTAATAACTGATAAAACCAATGAGTTTGTAACTCAAGTCACTTCAATGGGTAAATCTATTGATTTGACCGAGTTATACTATTCAGCCAATACATCAACCATATCTGAAGGTCAGAAAATTACTTTCACACTGAATCTTGGTGGTGGCAAAACAGTTAGTCATGAATACTTTCTTGCAGCTGATAGCTATGAAGTTGGCTACAACCTACGTCTAAGAGGTCTGAACAACGATATAACCAAAGATGAAGTACTGTTCAATTGGAACGAGCAGATGATCACTCAGGAGAAGGACGTAGAAATGAGTAGAATCAACTCTACCGTAAATTATTATACTCTTTCAGATGGTTTTGACGAGATCGCTGAAAGATCTATGGAATACGAAGAGGAAATTATTAACGAACCTATAAAGTGGTCTACGATCAAGCAGCGTTTTTTCCTTTCGGCAATACTAGCTGAAAAAAGCTTTTCAAAAGGTAAGTTTTCTACTGATGTAGATATGGCTAACCCGGAAATGGTTAAAAACGCGAAGGTATCATTAACCATACCAAAAGAAGATGTTACTGCCTCTGAAGGAGCTAATTTCCGCTTTTATTTTGGACCAAATGATTACCACATTACGAGTGAATTCGCAGAAGGCTTTTCTAAAAACCTTTGGTTAGGATATCCTCCAATGCTTTGGGTGAACAAATATGTGCTCATTCCATTATTCGATCTTCTAAACAACGTTCTGAACAATTACGGTCTAATCATCATACTGATTGTATTGATAATCAAACTGGTTTTATCTCCGCTTTCCTACAAGTCATATCTATCTATGGCAAAAATGAAAGTCTTAAAACCTGAGCTAGACGAAATTAAAGAAAAGCATGGTGATGACATGTCAAAGGCTCAGCAGGAGCAAATGAAGCTTTACCAGCAAGTAGGTGTAAATCCAATAAGTGGTTGCTTACCAATGCTACTTCAGATGCCAATTCTCCTGGCCATGTTCTATTTCTTCCCTCAGTCTATTGAGTTGAGAGGTGAAAGTTTCTTATGGGCAGACGATTTATCTAACTACGATTCAATTTTAAGCCTACCCTTTGAAATACCTTTTTATGGAGACCATGTAAGTTTATTTGTTCTTCTGATGACGGCATCCACTATCCTTATCACCTACTCTCAACAACAAGTGAGCACAGTACAAGGGCCAATGAAGTCTTTATCCTACATGATGCCAATTATCTTCATGTTTGTATTGAACTCATACCCTGCTGCCTTAAGCTTCTATTACTTTGTCTCTAACCTTGTAACTTTTGGTCAGCAGGTGTTAATCAGAAGGTTTGTTGACGAAGACAAAATCAGAACTATTCTGGAAGAGAATAAGAAGAATGCTGGCAGCCGGAAGAAGTCTAAATTTCAGCAAAGATTAGAAGATGCTATGAAAGCTCAAGCTCAGAAAAAGGGCAAAAAATAGCATTCTTTAACCATATTATACGAATGGATTAAGCCCTCTAATTGAGGGCTTTTCATTTTCTTTATTTGCAATCACTTTGCTCTTACATAATTCAATTAAACTTATATCTTTGTAGCCCTTATTTAATAAAGGATAGATTCCGAAAAATGCCTGAAATTGCGGCATTCAGATGGTAAAAAGCTCATTAACAGCCTATTAATGCGATAATAAAACTTCTAAGGAATCGATGAAACTAAAACCTAAAAACTACTTCGTTAATGACTAAAATACTAGCCATTGCAAATCAAAAAGGTGGAGTTGGCAAAACAACCACTGCCATTAACCTCGCTGCCAGTTTAGCAGCTTTGGAATATAAGACACTCATTGTAGATGCCGACCCACAGGCAAACTCTACATCAGGAGTAGGTCTTAATCCACGAGAAGTAGAAATTAGCATCTACGAATGCATGGTTGATGGCGTGAGTGTTAAAAAAGCAATCAGCAAAACAGATATTGAATATCTCGATATTTTACCTTCACATATCGACCTGGTAGGTGCAGAAGTAGAGATGGTGAGTATTGAGAGACGTGAGGAACGAATGAAAGACAGCCTTAAAGAAATTGCAGGGGAATATGACTTTGTAATCATTGACTGTTCGCCTTCTTTAGGTTTGATAACCATTAACGCACTAACTGCGGCTGATTCAGTAATTATTCCAGTGCAGTGTGAATATTTCGCTTTGGAAGGTTTAGGTAAATTATTGAACACAATAAAAATCATTCAAACGAGGTTAAATAAACAATTAGAAATTGAAGGGATATTACTAACCATGTACGATGTTAGACTGAGATTGTCTAACCAGGTGGTAGAAGAAGTGCAAACACACTTCAAAAAGATTGTATTTGACACAATCATCCCTAGAAACATAAAGCTAAGTGAGTCGCCAAGTTTTGGTGTACCTGCTATAGCGCATGATGCAGAAAGTAAAGGTGCCGTAAGTTATTTGAATCTGGCTAAAGAGATTCTAATCAAGAACGGCATATCATAAGAGTTAAAAGATGTCAGCAAAAAGAAAAAATGCGTTAGGAAGAGGATTAGGAGCATTGCTTGATGATTCACCCTCAATGGATAAAACCATTAAAACAGGTGATCCCAATGAAATTGGTTCTATTAATGAAATCAGGCTCGATGAAATTGAGGTAAATCCATTTCAGCCGAGAACGGACTTCGATCAGGAAGCTTTACAAGAGCTCAGCGAAAGTATAAAAGTGCAAGGTATCATCCAGCCGATTACTGTCAGAAGATTAAGTAAAGGCAAATACCAGCTGATCTCTGGTGAACGTAGATTTCAGGCATCAAAGCTTGCAGGACTAGAAGCTGTTCCTGCGTATATACGTACAGCTGACGACCAGCAGATGCTGGAAATGGCGCTCATCGAAAACATACAAAGAGAGAACCTTAATGCCATTGAAATTGCACTGAGTTATCAAAGATTGTTGACAGAGTGTGATTTAAAACAAGAAGAATTAGGAGATAGAGTTGGTAAAAACAGAACTACAGTTAACAACTACCTAAGACTACTTAAACTCCCACCGGACATTCAAGCTGCTATTAGAGACAAGCGAATTTCAATGGGACATGCCAGGGCACTCATCGGTGTGGAAGATGTGAGCATTCAGCTAGATATCTTCAAAAAGATCATAAGCCAGGATTTATCGGTTCGTAAGGTTGAAGAACTAGTAAGGCAAGAAGGTAGTACAAAAAAAGTAGCTCAAAAAGAGCCACAGGAAACCAGCAAAGAGATTATTAATCTTCAGCATAAACTTACCTCTCACTTTGGCACGAAAATTCAGGTGAAATCGGATGGTAAAAAAGGGGAAATCAAAATACCTTTTGTTTCCGTTGATGACTTAAACCGAATTCTTGAGATTTTAGATGTCTGATGAAGTTTCTAGCTCTATTTACTTTCATACTATTTTCCATCATTGACTCGTTTGGTCAGCTCACTCCCCCATCGGTTAATCCTGATTCTTCCCGAAATGATGATGAGATTATTGTTGAGAGTGATAAGGAAATAAACATTGAAGAAATAGAGACCTATGCAGATAAGTTTGTTCCGCGTAAAGCTTCATTATATTCAGCTATTTTCCCTGGTGGCGGACAAATCTATAACAAGAAATACTGGAAGCTACCGATTGTATATGGTGGTCTGATTTTCTTTGGAGCAACTGCCAATTTTTATCACAATGAGTACACTGATTTCAGAGGTCAGTTATTTCAACTTTTACAGGATGATAATTTCACTCCCCCATCAGGTGCCAATGAGGCTCAGTTGAGATCAGCTATTGACAAAGCGAGAAGAGAAAGAGATTATTACATGATACTAACTGGCATTTTCTATTTGCTTCAAATTCTGGATGCTCATATAGATGCGCACTTAAAGGAGTTTGAGCTTAACCCGGAATTGCGAGTTTCGGTTGACCCAATGCTCGAAAGAAATCAATTCTCCCGAAATAGTTTTAATACGGGACTGAGCCTTAAATTCAAATTCTAATGGACATTCTCCTTATTGGCTATGGAAAGATGGGCAAAGAAATTGAAGCCCTAGCTGTAGAAAGAAACCATACAATCGTTGGTAAAATATCAAAGACAAACGCATCTGATTTATCGAACTACAACTCTACTAATACTGATGTAGCCATAGAATTTTCCGAACCTGATTCGGCCTTTAAAAACCTGCAATATTGCGTAAATAACAACATTCCCGTATTGAGTGGAACTACCGGATGGTTAGATAAAAAGAAAGAAATTGAAACCTTAACGAAAGAAAAGGGAAGTACATTTTTTTATGCTTCTAATTACAGTATTGGAGTGAATTTATTCTTCCAACTGAATAAGCAACTGGCAGAGTTGATGAGCACTCAAAAACAATACAAAGCATCTATCAAAGAAATTCATCATACTCAGAAGAAAGATGCACCTAGTGGTACGGCTATTACTCTTGCTGAAGGTATTATAGAGAAAAGTGACTACAAAAATTGGTCGCTAGAAGAGAAATCGAATGAAATAATACCTATTGAGGCTGTTCGAGAAGATCCGGCTCCAGGCACGCATACCATCAAATACGCTTCTGAGATCGATGATATTGAAATTACTCATACAGCACACTCCAGAAAAGGATTTGCCATGGGAGCAGTATTAGTTGCTGAATGGCTACAGGATAAAAAAGGTGTGCTGAGCATGGCTGATTTTCTAAAAGATTTAAAAATTAACAATTGATGTAATAAAATCACTTTTAGTCATACTAGTGGTAAAATTGACAATATATGAACACAATTATACTCTCAGTAATTTTTGCTCCAATAATTATAAGCGCAGCAGTTGGATATTATAAATTATTCGAAAAAGCAGGAGTAGAAGGCTGGAAATCATTAATACCATTCTACAACTATTATGTGCATTTACAAATAATAGGCAGACCTTGGTGGTGGATTTTTTATATTTTCATACCAATTGTTAACGTATTTGTAGCTGCAGGAATACATATTGATTTAGCCAACTGTTTTGGAAAAACAAGTCTCAAATCTCATTTCTTAATGATTGTTGCTGGCTTTATCTATATGCCATATATGGCTTTCGATAAGAATGTTAAATATATAGGACAACTTGATACGTTGCCAGAACAAAAAAAATCTAAATCTAGAGAATGGGTAGAAGCAATAACTTTTGCAGTGGTTGCAGCTACACTTATCAGGTGGCTAGTTATGGAGGCTTTCACCATCCCTACTCCATCTATGGAGAAATCGCTATTGGTTGGTGATTTTCTATTCGTAAGTAAATTCCACTACGGTACTAGAACACCTAAAACACCATTACAAGTACCTTTAACGCATCAGAAAATCTGGTTAACGGATATTCCTTCGTATGTGGATTGGATCCAATTGCCACAATACCGACTACCAGGATTTACAGACGTGAAACAAAATGACGTGGTGGTTTTTAATATCCCTCCAATTCACTTGAATGAGGGTATTGACTATCCAATTGACCTCAAAACCAACTACATTAAAAGATGCGTGGGTTTACCCGGTGATACTTTGAAAATTGAAGACAAGCAGATATTTATTAATGGCAGTGCAATTGAAAACCCTGACCAAATGCAGTACTCCTATCTTGTGTTTTCAACGAATGTATTGAGCCAGCGTGTATTGGATAAGTTTGATATCCCTGAAATTCAGCTGCTATCAAATGACCCACCAGTACAACTATTGTATTTAACAAGTGAGCAGGTTGAAGGACTAAGTAAGGAATCATATGTGAAAGAAATAAGAGCGGCATCTAACAATCCATTTAAGCGATTTGAACCATACAATGAAGGTGAGTTGGATAATGGAATATTTCCAAATGACCCTGAGCTATTCCCATGGAATGCTGATTGGTATGGACCTATCGTAATGCCTGCAGAAGGAATGACTATTCCTATCAACAAAATTACACTCGCTACTTATGGCGATGCCATTACTCTCTATGATCACACTGAAAATGCTGTGATTAGAGATGGGAAATTATTTATTGATGGCCAGGAAGTAACTGAATACACCTTTAACCAGAATTACTACTTTATGATGGGTGATAACCGCCATAATTCTCTTGATTCCCGTTACTGGGGCTTTGTGCCTGAAGACCACATTGTAGGAAAAGGCTTCTTTATATGGCTTTCATTAGATGCTAATAAGAGTTTCTTCAACAAAGTAAGATGGACGAGATTTTTTAATTTGATTGAGTAGCATTAGTTCAATGTTTAAAGTTCTACGTTTTATGTTCGAAGTTTAATGTGCCTATTTTTAAGCAATAAACATCGAACATAGAACTTTGAACAATAATCTACCACCTCACCAGTTCCTTCCCATTATCCTTCAAATACTCATTCGCTCGGCTAAATGGTCTGCTTCCAAAAAAGCCTCTGTCCGCTGCAAATGGTGATGGATGAGCCGATTTGATAACAAAGTGCTTACTGGCATCGATGATTTCTCCTTTCTTTTGGGCATAAGCACCCCATAGAATGAAAACAACATTTTCTTTTTCCTCCGAAACAGTTCTTATAACTGCATCAGTAAACTCTTCCCAGCCCTTCTTTTGATGAGAACCAGCTGTATTTGCACGCACGGTCAGTGTTGCATTGAGTAACAGCACTCCTTGCTCGGCCCATCGTTCCAGATTCCCTGATTCCCTGATATCAATGCCCAAGTCTGATTTTAGCTCTTTAAAAATATTAAGCAAAGAAGGTGGTTTCCGTATACCATCGGCCACTGAAAAACATAAGCCATTGGCCTGTCCCGGGCCATGGTAAGGGTCTTGTCCAATTATTACTACTCGGGTATTATCAAAGCTGCAATGATCAAAAGCGTTGAAAATAAGCTTACCGGGTGGATACACTGTATGGTTCTGATATTCGGATTTAACGAACTGTGCAAGACTTTTGAAATACTCTTTTTCAAATTCATTATTCAACTTTTCTTTCCAAGAGCTCTCAATTTTTACTTCCATATTCTTTACTATTCCAATATTTTAGAATTAAATTTAAAACTAATCGATAAATTGAGGTGTTTTACAATTGTTAATAAAGAAAATGGTTACTGAAATTACTGCAGGCGTAAAAGTCAGTGTAGAAACTGAATATCAGCCGGCTTACTCAAGCCCGAGCCAGTACCATTATGTTTTCACCTATCGTGTAACAATTGAAAACCAAAGTGATAGCACACTACAATTGCTTCGAAGAAAATGGGAAATCTACGATGCAGCCCTCACTATGCGCGAAGTGGAAGGTGAAGGAGTAGTTGGTCAGCAGCCTATTTTAGAGCCCGGTCAATATCATCAATATGTTTCGGGTTGTAACCTTAAATCGGGCATCGGTAAAATGAAAGGGGAATTTCTTATGGAAAAACTTGTTGATGGCAACCGCTTTAGTGTTGCAATACCTCAATTTACTATGGTGGCTCCTTTTAAACTGAATTAATTTCTGAAATTGTCTTTCCTACACCAATTCAAAAGTCTAATCTCCTATTGGCTTAACGAGGAAAATGAGCACTCATTGCATAGCCCATTTGTCTATGATTTATATCAAAAGGTAATTAAGAAAAAGCCATTAGCGAAAAGCTGCTATGAAAAAATCGAACAAGTGCGAACCCAATTTTTGAATAGTGACAAAGAAATTGAACTGACAGATCTAGGTTCTAAGTCAACACTTAAAGGTTCGAATAAAATATCAACCATAGCTTCGCAGGGAATCACTAAAAGAAAATACTGCCATTTTTTAGATCGGCTAGCAGATTATTTGGAAGCAAAAAACATTGTGGAGCTAGGCACTTCTTTAGGCATTAACACACTCTACCTAAGCTGCGAAGCATCTAGAAAAGTAACAACCTTTGAAGGTAATCCGTCTCTGGTAGCTATTGCTCAGGCTGTATTTGAAGGTAATAAGCGAAATAATGTATCTACTATTGAAGGAGATATTAATGATACCCTTCCCAAATATTTACAGCAGGCCTCAGGTATTGATATGGTTTATTTTGATGCCAACCACACCTATGAGGCTACGATGAACTATTTTAAGCTAATTCGAAAGAAATGTAAGGATAAGGCGTGTTTGGTATTTGATGACATTCACAGAAATGCTGAAATGGAAAAGGCCTGGAAGGATATAAAAGACGATTTCGAGGTAACGCTTAGCATTGATTTATTCCAGTTTGGGTTGATATTCGTTGATCCTGAAATAAGAAAACAAAATCACATTTTAACTTTTTAGAGCATCGGCACAAAAAAGAAAATATTGTGGATAGTGGGTGTGATGCTGTTTTTGTTTTATGGATTGCCCAATATTATCAATTTTAGAGAAAGGCAGCATTTCTCCTCCACACACCATTTAGAAGAGGCACAAGAATTAAACTTACAGGACACTACGTCATATACTAAAATCAATGCGAGTGATTTTTATGATAGAGGTTGGTTAGTCAATACTTTGTTTGGAAGTCATTATAGGGAAGTATGGAGCACCCAAGTGTTACTGCCAGTTCTTCATGAATTAGATACCTTTCAATTTCATAAAGTGGGTGGCGGCATGCAAACAACCAGCATTGAGGTTCGCGATAGTGACAAACGAAGTTTCACCCTGCGCACATTGGATAAAGATCAGGCTAAAGTATTGCCCCAATGGCTCTACCCTTCTGCATTAAGACTATTATTACGTGATCAAACTTCAGCGTTAAATCCTTTTGGTTCAGAGGTAGTAGCAGGGTTTTCTGAAGCTTTAGGAATTTATCATACATCACCAAAAGTGGCGTATGTTCCTTACAACATTCAATTTCATGATAGCATCAATCATTTTCTTGCCGGAAAAGCTGTTGTTTTTGAAGAAGAACCAGGATCAAAATGGAAAAACAAACCCAGGTTTAATAACCCAAAGGATATATTAAACACGGAAGAGCTCTTTGAGTTGCTCAGCAGCAGAGAAAATAACTATGCATTTGATACTCTGGCTTTTTTAAAGTGCAGATTATTCGACCTATTAATTAGCGATTGGGACAGACATGGTGGGCAATGGAAATGGGTTTTAGAGCACGATTCCATAACTCAATCTATTAAGCCTTTTCCCATTGACAGAGACATGGCTTTCTGCCGATTTGATGATGGATTGGTGAATAAATTGGTAGTTTCAGTTACCAACAAGTTTAAATCATTTAGAAAAGGAGAAAGCATTTTTAGCATAGCTAAGAAAACGAATGACTTGGATTCTGTATTCTTAAAGAATTTGCCGCAAGACTACTTTTTAACTTCATCACAGTTGATCAAAGAGACATTGAGTGATTCATTAGTTCATTCAACTTTCACGCAAAGGTATCCTGCAGAAGTCTATGAATTAATTGGAGAAGAACACACCGAAGTTCTGCAATACCGATTGCACTTGCTGGATTCAGCCGCCATTTTATTCAAAAAACACATTGATATGATGTAAAATACCTAATAATGGGTATTGTACTGATCTAATTTTTGAGATAAGTTTCATCTTAAAAAAGACATGTTCTTTGTAAATAAAAATGTGAAGGTTATTAATTGGATAGAAGACTATTACGAAGGTAAAGTAAACTCCATACCTTACAGCGCAGGAGAAGTGGAAAAGGCCATTAATTACACAAAAAAATACAGGAGCGATTACCCTGATGAGGTCATTGAAAAATTACGCACGGTCAAGGTGATGTTAGATAACGCCTAACTACTTAATGTAAACCGTTTTAATATTTACGAATTCCTTAATTCCGAAAGGGCCTAACTCCCTGCCAAACCCACTGCCTTTTATACCTCCAAATGGTAGTCGAGGGTCAGATTTTACAAAATCGTTGACAAAGCAACTGCCCGATTGAATTTCTTCTCTGGCAATTTTTTTCCCTCTCTCAACATTTTTTGTAAAAACAGCTGCGCCAAGTCCAAAGAAACTATCATTGGCAATACTAATGGCCTCTTTTTCGCTACTGGCTTCAATAATACTGGCCACTGGCCCGAAAAGCTCTTCGTGATATGCAGGTGAACCCCATTTCACATCTGTTAATACTGTTGGTGCATAATATGCTCCTTTACCATCTTTTAGCTCCCCACCCATTAATAAAGTGGCTCCCATTTCAATACTTTTAACTACCTGGTCATGTAGTTCATCCCGCAAATCTTTTCTCGCCATTGTTCCCAGATCTACATCATTAAATGGATCGCCAAAAGTGTATTGTTTCATATTAGAAACTACCTGTTTTTCGAACTCCTCTTTGATGCTACTCACTACTATGAACCGCTTGGCTGCAATGCAGCTTTGGCCATTATTTATCAATCTACTGGTTACGCATGTCTTAGCCGCTAGTTCAATGTCCGCATCTTCGAGCACTATATAAGGATCGCTGCCACCTAATTCTAACACCGATTTCTTAATATGCTTACCTGCTATAGATGCTACCGATTTACCCGCAGGTGTGCTACCTGTTAAAGTAACTGCCTGAACATGTTCATTGCTTATGATGGATTCAACCTGATCTGAATTGATGATGAGAGTTTTAAATAAGTCTTTAGGGAAACCAGCATCAGTTATTACATCTTCTATAGCCAAGGCACAGCCAGTTACATTTGAAGCATGTTTTAATACCGCTCCGTTGCCCGCCATTAAAGCCGGAGCCAGAAATCTAAATACCTGCCAAAACGGAAAATTCCAAGGCATTACTGCCAAAACAACCCCCAATGGTTGATATGATACTAGGCTCTCGGTAGCGTCTGATTCAACATGAAGATCCGAAAGCATTTCCTCCCCTTGTTCTGCATAATATTCACAAACCCAGGCACACTTTTCAATTTCACTTTCGCCATCCTTGAGCACCTTTCCCATTTCAGATGCCATTAATTGGGCATAATCTGACTTACGCTTTCTTAAAATTTCTGCAGCTTTTACTAAGCATAGGGCACGCTCAGAATACGAAACCTTGCGCCAGCTTTCATAAGCCAAATGGCTCTTGGAAATATATTCCTTTACCTCTTTGGAAGTATGTTCCTTATATTCCTTTATGACTTGATCTGTTGCGGGATTGATTGATTTGACGCTCATAGTATCATTTTAATAAATGCACCCAACCTTTGCAAGTAGTTTCATCTGTAATTATGGCTTCGAAATAGTATAGGCCGGCAGGTTCAGTAGCTCCATCCCAAGTATCCTGATAATCTTCATTCTCATACACTAACCTGCCCCATCGGTTATAAACTTTGAGATCTACCTGAGTGCCAGAAACAATTTCAAACACATCATTATCTCCATCATCATTAGGAGTAAATACATTTGGCACTTTTATCGTACTGATGTCGATGAGCTCACTTTTTTCATATACACAGAACTCTTTTCTTCCAATAAGCTTCACTTCATAAGTTCCATCCTCTTGATAGTTATAAAGAAACTCTTCCAAATCAGAGGTGTTACCATCGCCTAAAGACCATTGATATACATCTCCTTCATTCATCTCACTTGTATTCTTTAAACCAAGTACTGACCTGCTAAAGCAATCTGTTTCCTTTTGATAGTCAAAGTCTACGTCAACGCTTGGCACAACTTCTACCCGAACTGTATCGGTGGCATTACAGCCTAGATCATCCGTGATGGTTACATTGTATACTGTAGTTGCTTCCGGGCTTACCTCTGGACTTTTTTCTTCAGATTGAAAAGTAGCATCTCTACTTATCCAGAAATAGTTGACACCGCCATTAGCGTTGAGTTCTATAGAGCTTCCTTCACAAATGGCCTGGTTATCAATTACAGTAAAAGCTGGTGTATTTACTCTAACATTAACAGAAGTAATATCCTCGCCAATGCAGGTTGTAGGGTCGATCGCCTTTAACGTTACGCGATAGAAACCTGCACGCTTATATTGGTGAAAAAATGTGGCTGTATCAGAAGTATTAATAAAAGTGCCATCACCTAAATCCCATTCGTAATCTACACCTCCTATACTTAAATTCTGAAAAGCTATTTCATCAGGAAAGCAGATATTTTCAATACCCGGTTTATCTAATGTAATACTGTTAGTTCGAATACGAGCCCTTAGCGTGGCTAAATCAAACTTAAAGGCAGCGTTATTGCAATTTGGACTGTTGTTAGTGTTAGACCAAGCGCCTTCGGTAGTTGGAAAATCAGAAACGCCACCACACCCAGCACAAACGGCATGGTATACAAATCCTCTTTTATCAAAACGACTCGTTCCACCATCAACATGTGTATTAGATTGATTACCTCCCAGATAAGTGGCATATAATAAGCTGCTGAGATCAGAAGAAATGGTCATTAAATAAAAGTCGGAGCCACTTGTTACTGACTGAAATGCATCATTGGTGATGGGCATATTTGTAGTGCCTCCACCGATGTATGGTGTCCCATTTGTACCACCACCCCAACCGCTGATATAGATATTGTCGCAATCATTAACTAAAAATGCTGTAGGCGAAATGTCAGGCGCATCCCCTGGGGCTCCAAATTTGGTCGAAGCTATTAAAGTCGTTAAATCGCTATTCCATTTCTGAATAAACTGGCCACCTCCGGAAGTAAATACGCCTCCCACCACTGGAAACGAGCCGGCAGATTGCCCATATGTGTAAATATTATCATCAATATCTAAATCAACAAAATAGAGTTGATCGTACTGTCCGGTACCTATGTAAAAACCAGTGTCCAAGGCATAAGTAGTCCCATCAATAATGGCCAGCCAACCATCGATATTACCAAAACTGGTGGATGAGAAATTAGTATGGTTATTCGCAATGTTTGATGATTGAGTGCCGCCTCCAAATATTATTTTACCTGTACTGCTTTCCTTAACTGTATAAGCAGCATCCATATCCGTACCTCCGAAATACGATGAAAAGTTGAGTGTGTTGAGATCTGGGGATAATTCAAACAATACAGCATCTGTAGTGTCACTTGCGTTAAATGGTTGCAGAGCGTTCAGGACTGGAAAATCTGAAGATAAGGTCTTTGAAGCAACTAATACATTACCATTTGAACGTATGAAGATATCACCTCTTGATTGATCTCCATAATTTGCAGTAAGCGGATCACCAACTGACATTAATCCATCATTATCACTTCCCCCAATAAAGGTGGAAGACAGTAGATTTTGGCCGTCTGCACTTAATTTTGAAATAAAAATATCAGTGCCGTTTTCAAAAAATAGGTTATCACCTTCTGACCCAAACGCAAGTGATTTTTCACCTCCATTAAAAGTAGAGCTAAAGGCGTTATTCGTAGGGAATGATGTTGAACTTGTAACACCCATGATCAACAATTCATTATTACCGTTTACTACCATACTTTGAGGCACTTCTGAATGTTCGCCTCCTAAATAGGTGGCATACAACGCATTTTGACCTAATGAATCATATTTAATGATTGCTACGTCCCAAAAACCAGCGCTACTAATTTGATAAGCACCTGAAGAAGCTGGAAAATTTCCTCCGCTATAATGATTTGTGATACCTCCAGAATACAAATTACTATTACTATCAAAAGTGGCTGTATTTCCCCAGTTATCTGCAGTCGATCCTGAATAAGTAGAGAAAATAAGTGTTGGATCAATAATTAAATCATAGCATGGATCATATTTATCAATTAAATCAAAAGAGAGAATATTATTCTCCAAATGAAAAAGGCTGCGTACTTCTACTTTTTGCCCATCTATTATTTGATAGGTGTACGGCTTTGTTTCAACTACCTTACTAACTGAAGTGATTAGGTTCAAATTACCCGATCCATCAATAAACGATTCACTCAAGCCACCCAACGCTATTCGAATATCTTCTGGTGTTCCATTAGGATGCACAATAAAATCATAGCGAATGGTACCCTCGGTTTTTGCATATCGATAATCAATTTCTGCATAAATATCTTGAAAGACTATTTCATTGAACTCTCTTGCTCCACTCACCCAGTTCGATTTATCTCCAAAAAAATATGAATGAAGTGTAGGTTCGGGTTGATAACCAGTTACCGTTGTATAAGGATTCGCATTGATGAAGCTCCAATTATAAGCATGTCCATTGACCATGTTGGACCCTGATTCATCCAATGACTGTTCAATCGCATCATTAGTGTGATGTTTGTGATAGTCAAAATCTGTAAACTCATACATTAATCCAGATTTTGAGAAGAAAACCCGACCACCAGGTATATTTCCAACAAACTCAAACTGTTCAGGGTACTGGCCTTTGTTCTCAATCAGCTTAATTTGAGCATGTGCTAAAACTGAGATCGATAATAAAAAAATAAGTGTGCAACCTTTAAAAGATAGCATAGAATTAGCATTTACATGGTTTTATTCCGACTAATTCAACCATAGAAATATTAAAGATACATAAGTCAGACCTCTTTTCTCAGTACTTCCAAAGGCGATCTGTTGATTATACTTCGGGTATTTAACCAGCCTACAATAACTGTAAGGCCAATAATTGCTAACCAAATATAGATAAGACTCAGATAGTCAGGCAGGAAGATTACTTCAAAGAAAAATGTTGCCAGCAAAAATCCGGATAGCAAAGAGAGTGTTAGGCCTGTAAGTCCTGCGAAAAAGCCCAGGTATATATATTCTAAGATGGTCATTCGCACAATTTGTTTGCTGACAGCACCAATGGTTCTAAGTAACACGTTCTCACGTAGTCTTAAATACCTGCTGTTAGTTACGGCTCCGGCCAATACTACCAGTCCGGTAAGCACACTAAACAATGCCATAAAACGAATAACAAATGAAACCTTATCAAAAAACTCGTTGATGGTTGAAAGTATTAAACTTAAATCAATCAATGATACATTTGGAAATAACGCTACTAGCTGCCGCTGATATTGGCTGGCTACACTCTGCGCATCTATTCTGGTAGTAAGAACAAAAATCTGCGGTGCTTCTTCCAGTACTCCATTCGGAAAAACAAAAATGAAGTTTGGAGGGTCTACTGGCCAATCCACATCTCTAATACCACTGATATAAGTCGTAATCGGAATTCCCTGAACATCAAAAACGATGGTATCTCCTACTCCAACCTCCAGATTTTCATGCATACCTTTGGAGATGGTGACATAAATGGAATCATTGGAAATATGCTGTAGCTTTCCTTCAACCAATTCTTCTGAGGTATGTATTGAATCTCGATACGTAACTCTATACTCACGTGTAATCGCCCAGTTTGGTATGGCATCTGTCGTATCATTCTGAATATCGGAAATGGTTTTCCCATTAATTGTACTGATGCGACACGTGACAATAGGAACCACTTGTTTAGGCTCTAAGTTGTTTTCTTTTGTGAGTTTGATAACTCCCTCTTTCTGAGAAGGTTGAATATCAAAAAGTATGGTGTTCGATTGGTTTTTATCACCCACAAACTCTACCTGATTGAGTAAACTGCTTTGCGCAATATTTAAAGTAGATATTAAAAAAGCTCCTAACCCAATGACCACTACTAGCACCAAAGTCTGATTATTCGGTCTGTATAAATTGGCCAAGCTCTGCTTCCAGACAAACCCCCAATTGGACGGGAAAAATCGTTTTACCAAATACATAATCGACCAGCCAACACCAGACAATGCTGCAAATGCCACTAAAATACCCAGAAAGAAAAACAGGCCTACTTCAAGGCTATCCGACTGGTAAGCTGCAAATAGCAATGGGAAGAGTATAATTAGAACCGTTACAAATACACGTGATTTTGAAAAGTTTTTTAAGGGCTCAAAGCCAGACCTCAATACTGCGAGAGGTGGAATGAATCGAATGGCCAATAACGGCAAGGCCGAAAACAGAATTCCTATTATTAGACCTAACAAAAGACCCTCGCCAATAGCCGGCCAAGCCAATTGCATATCTAAATCGAGCGGAATAAACTCTTGCAATAACGATGGCAACACATACTGAATGGCAACCCCTAACACCACCCCAAGAAAACTGCCGATAAAGCCTGTTACTACTGCCTGAACAAAGAATATATTAAATGACTGCCAGCCAGAAGCACCAATGCACCTTAAAACAGCCACTGACTCTTTCTTTTCCTTCACATAAATATGAACAGAGCTAGCAACACCTATACAGCCTAGAATTAGGGCAACAAATGCTAGTAGGTTAAAGAATCTGTAAAGGTTTTTAAATCCATCTCCTAAATTATCTTTTCTTCCCTCGACCGTCTCCACCCAATGCCCATACTTTTTTGCCAACGGCTCCAAGCTCGCTACGGCACTTTCTATCTGGGCAGGGTCATTAACTTTGAAATATATTTTGTAATTAACCCGGCTGCCATATTGCACTAAACCGGTAGAATCTAAATACTTTGAATTTATATATACCGAAGGTGTGAATGTAGAAGAAATGCCGCCTCCTCCAGGTATTTTAGACACCTCACCTGCCACTTTAAAAGTGAGCTTACCAACTTTTATCGAGTCATCACCAGATACATCGTATTGAGCCATGAGGTTAGCATCCATCATAGCATATTGGCCAGATTTCATCAACTCGTAAGCATTATTGGGCAGTGTTTCCAGTTCACCATAAAAAGGAAAATCACCATCTAGCGCTACTACCCGTACAAGCCGAACACCGGAGGTACTGGTCATGAACTGAACCATAGAAGCAAGGCTAGACTCACCCGCAACCTGTACCGGCAAAGTATCGAAGGTATTAAGTATCTCTTCTTCAAAGAGCTTATTTCCATTTAATACAAAATCAGCACCTACTAGCTCTCTGGCCTGGCTATCGATACTTCTTTGAAGGTTGATGTTGAAGGAGTTGATAGAAACTAATGCAGCAATACCAATAATCACCGAACTAATAAAGAGTAATAGTCTCATGGGGTTATTTCGAGCATCGCGATAAGCCATGCGCCACACCCATGGGTCGTTAAATAAGTTTTTCTTATCTCTGTTAATCTTGATTTTATATTCCATCAGGCAACAACAGATTTTTGATCATCAACGAGTTTTCCGCCTTTTATTTTGAGTATTCGCTCAGTTTTTGATGCCAATTCAAGGTTGTGAGTTACCATCACCAAAGTGGTGCCTTGCTGCTTATTCAAATCAAATAGTAATGCTTCTACTTGTGCCGCAGTTTCTTCATCTAAATTGCCCGTAGGTTCATCAGCAAACAGAATTTTTGGATCTGTAATAAATGCTCTCGCAATGGCTACACGCTGTTGCTCACCGCCAGATAGTTGAGAAGGATAATGATCGGTCCTATCTCCCAAACCCACACGTGTTAGTAAATCTATGGCCTTTTCTCTATACCCTTTTTCTCCTCTCAATTCCAATGGAACCGTTACATTCTCTAAGGCTGTAAGTGTTGGCAGCAACTGAAAATTCTGAAATACAAATCCTATATACTGATTCCTTGTAAAGGCTCTGTCATCCTCATCCAGTGCATTTAGTTTAATACCATTTAATGAAACTGTTCCGCTCGTTGCCACATCCAGTCCGGCACATAACCCTAGCAAGGTAGTTTTACCACTCCCCGATGGACCCACAATGGTGGCTGTAGAACCTTCCTCAATATCAAATGATACATTATCCAGCACAGTGAGCTCCCTGTTTCCTGACTTGAACGTTTTAGTTAAATTTTCAACTGATAGAATATCTGCCATATTTGTATAACACGAATTAATCGAATGCGTTTAGTTTACTAATATCTATCTTTTTACGTGGTTAGCTAATTTTGTTTACGTATTAACAGATTTTTTAATTTTAGGCATCTTAATTGTACCGTTAGAGGCATGGCAAAATATTATTTCATTCTCCTAAGCACTTTACTTTGTGCTTTTGCAAATCCATTAAATGAGAAAAAAACAATTCTTTTTTATGGAGATAGCTTAACTGCAGGTTATGGTTTGTCTAAAGAGCAAGCCTTCCCCGCATTAATCGAGGAAAAATTAAATGATGGCTCAAAAGAATATGAAATTATAAATGCAGGATTAAGTGGAGAAACAACTGCTGGTGGACTTAATCGGTTGGATTGGATTTTAAAAAAGCCTGTAGACATTTTTGTTCTGGAACTTGGTGCGAATGATGGACTGCGTGGTCTGCCATTAGATCAAACGAAGAAGAATCTACAGGCAATTATTGATAAAGTAAAGGCCAAAAACCCAGATGTTCAGCTTGTAATTGCAGGTATGATGGTGCCGCCCAACCTGGGTGAAGAGTATTCCAATGAGTTTAGAAGCATCTTCCCTCAACTTGCACAGAAAAACGATGCAATATTAATACCCTTTTTGCTAGATGGTGTTGCCGGTAATGAACACCTGAACCTGGCTGATGGAATTCACCCGAATGTTGATGGTCATAAAATTGTAGCAGAGACCGTTTTGAATGCGATAAGGCCAATTCTTTAATTATAAAAGAGAATAAAGTATTGATGTAAATGCAAAGAATGCATAAGTTTGCGACTTCATTTAAATAATGGCGCTGTGGCCGAGTGGCTAGGCAGAGGTCTGCAAAACCTTCTACAGCGGTTCGAATCCGCTCAGCGCCTCTAAAACCTCACTAATTCAGTGAGGTTTTTTTGTTTTTAGTTGGTTAAGCTTGCTAAGACTTTTTCAAAGTGTTGTGATATTTTAGAACTACAGGTTTTTACCAGGCTTCTTAAATCCACTTAAAATATATTTCCATCCATTTATAGCATCGGCTACAGTGTTATTCAAAGGATAATTTTGGATGGTATGATGTTTATTTAGGTGTTTGATCAAACTAATAACCCATAGTAACCATGTGATAAAGAGGAATAAACTTCCTGCAAGAAAGAACAAGCCCAAAATCTTGCTAAAGTTTGCCGAATCTTCCTGCGAACCCATGATAAGCTTTCCATTCACTCTTAACTTTTCAATTGTATTCTTAGGGGCCTCTATCTCAATTTGATTGGTAACACTTGACTGACTTAGTGAAAGTGGTAGTGACGAAGTCCAGTCAGCAGGAAGTGGATTGATTAAAATTTCATTTAGAATGTCTGCTAACGTATTTATACTGGTAAAACTCTTCACATAATGTTTATTATTTGCATAAATATCTAATAGATAAACATGCCCTTGATTAATGCTGGTAATTTCGATCCCTGATACATTTATTTTCTTGAAATTTTCGGTGCTCGCATTAAATAAAATAGTACCCATCTTATAAGTAAGAAATATGGCCATTATACCTATAGATAGTCGTAATATAATATTTATTGATTTGGTCATATCTAATTTAGATGGAAGAGAAAATATGTAAAATATTATCTTGAGTGTGTACGAACATTCTCGTTTCACTCACTTGAATACTTCCTATTGCTCCATTTTTCGGTTCAAAATCATACTTATAAACCAGTTCCTTTTTATCCCAATCTAACACACCCAATTTTGCTTTGATATCACCAATTGATTGGGTAAAGTAGAACCTACCATTTATCACATCACAGCGATGGTCATGAATACTATGAAATCCATTTTCTGAAACTATTTTATGACAATCCCATTGCTCAAGCTCTAGAGTTTTGGTATTGATCCTACAAAGTACATTCTGAAATTTTGTTGTATAGATATAATCACCATTTTTAAAAATCTCATAGCTCTCTGTATCAAACTTTTTTAAGACGGTTCCTGTCAGAATATCCAATACAAAAATCCCCCTGTTCTCATTGCCATCAATTCCAAAAAATAATTTGTCATCACTACTTAAAACCCGACTATGCAAGTTCGCTTTTTCAGCACTCGTAAGATCTGTAAATGTTTGTTGCCAAAGATTACCTTTATCTAAAGAATAAGACTTTATTTCGTTATCATTTGTCGAAATTAGATTTCTTTGCTTTGATAGCACCCGTGGCTGAGCGCCCCCAAAATCAGCAAGCCATTTAATATCTTTTAAAGAAAAATTAAATACACCATACTTGATTTCTTCTTTCTCATAATCAATGGATTTCACCAATAATTCCTCATAATCTATTATAAGTACCATTAAGGTATTTTCTTCAAAAACTGGCTCTATTTTGCCTTCTGAGTAAAATTGAGTTTCATTGATTAAATAACCATCCCTCCACGCTTCTGCAATTTCTACCCTGTTTTTCAACAATTCTTCTTTTATCCCTCCTTCATAAATACTTAATAATTTATGTGAATTCAGAAAGCTAAAACTAGACCCTGATAATTGACTAATAAACCTCCAAACACCAGATATTTCATTGGTTTTTTGCATCATTTAAATACTGAATTATAATTAGCTTCAGAATTAAATTTATTATTGAATCTATCTACATAATTCGTAGAATTCATAAATTCATCATTTGGGTAAAAGCTCTTTATTTTATCATATCCCAAATTTTCAATACTAGATTTATTCTCCGTCATCCATTGTACTAATTTTTCCTTAGTAAACTCAGTCCCTTCCGTTCTCCATTGTATTTCATCCAAACTATTCGCATTAAATAAATCCCTTAACTGACACAAGTTTACAACTTGAGTCATCTTATGATCAGGGGTTTGCAACCCGCATTTTTTGTTTGCGCTCATTTTTTCGTTTCTTTTTCATTTTGCCAAGTGACAGACTCTCGTTTTCATTTTTTAAGCACAAGTCACAGACTTGCGCTAGTATTGAGGTTAAACTTTCCTCAACAACCAATGCTCATCATACTCCAACTCCCCTGTATCAACCATCTGCCGCACTGTCTCTAAAAACTCTTCTTTATCTTTCGGGTTGAGTTGTTCAACTAATTCATCTATTGCCCAGGACTTATCTTCCATAACTGATACTATTTGATGATGGTAATGATGCATTTCTTCATCATGATCTTTCTTTTTCTTTGAAATACATATATCACATACGCCACACTCGTCATAATTTTTCTCGCCAAAATAATCTAGTAGCTGGGCTGTTCGGCATCTTTTATCATCCAGAGCATAATTAATCATTGCATCCATTTTTGAATGCGCTAATTCAGAACGCTGCTTTAACCTGCTTTTATTAATAGGCAGATTTTCTACAGAATAGCGCTGACACACAAACACAACTTGCGGACTGTCCTTCTGCTTTTCATAGGAAACAATGCCCAGCTCATTCAACTTTAGCAATGACGAAGAAATTGTTGGCTCATCCGTTTGGAGGAATTTAGCAATCTGTAATTCAGAAATTTTCAAATAGTTGGAAAATAACTCACCACCATATATTCTAAGAATGGCCTTTATAAGCGGATCGTATTTAGCATTGGCAATTTGAAACTCATAAAGTGCTTTGTTATCAACTACAAAACTTAACCGCGATGGGGCATAAAAGCCCTCATTAAATTGCAAAAGTTCTTCATCCTCCAGCTTTTTTAAGGCGTTATATACTTCAAGATGATTTAGTTTATAACTCTCAGAAAATTGATGCAAATCAAAATTATAATTTATATCACCACCACTGCCAACGGCTAACTTGTAATAATTGGCCAGTGATTGATAAACACGTTTTAACAGATCAACATCAGGATGTTGAAGTCGTACCCTTTCTTTAATTTCCAGTACATCTGCCTTATTGAGTATGATAAGTGCAAAAGCCTTTTTCTCATCACGACCCGCTCTACCAGCTTCCTGATAGTATGATTCCAAATCCATTGGAAGATTCATGTGGATCACAAATCGCACATCGGGCTTGTCTATACCCATACCAAATGCATTGGTAGCTACCATTACTCGTGCTTTATTTTGCACCCAGTTTTTCTGCTTCAGTGCTCGTTCATCATGCCTTAATCCTGCATGATAGAAGTCTGCCGAGATGCCGTTTTTGTAAAGTAAAGTGGCCGTTTCTTTTGCTGCTTTTCTGGTATTTACATATACTATTGCTGAGCCTTTCACACTTTTCAATGCTGAAATAAGCTTTCTTTCTTTGTCATCTACAACTCTTACGGAGTAACTCAGGTTCGCCCTTGCAAAGCTCTTTTCAAATACATTCCCTTTATTTTTAAATTCAAGTTTCTCGGCAATGTCTGCTCTTACTTCTGGTGTAGCAGTGGCCGTTAATGCCAGTATGGAAACTTCTGGTAACAATTTTCTAAACTCCGCTATCTGCAAATAGGATGGCCTGAAATCATAGCCCCATTGTGAAATACAATGCGCTTCATCTATAGCCAAAAGATTAATATTCATTTTTTGAGCACGTTCGATAAATAAATCGGTGCTCAACCGCTCCGGTGAAACATATAAAAATTTAACATCACCATAAATGCAATTATCAAGATTTAAATCAATCTCTCGTTTGCTTAATGACGAGTTAATAGCAATGGCTTTAATGCCACGCTTTTTCAATTGATCTACCTGATCCTGCATTAGCGCAATAAGGGGCGTAACTACAATACATATACCCTCTTTCACCAACGCAGGCACTTGAAAACATATTGATTTACCTCCACCGGTAGGTAATAAAGCCAGCACATCATTACCATCCAGTGCAGCTTGGATAATATCCTCCTGTAGAGGACGGAAGGTATCGTAGCCCCAATACTTTTTTAATATGGAGTGTATTTCTGACACTTAATCTAAATTAAGAATACTTAAAATATAGTGATATGTTTCAAGTTGGATGTTCAAAAGAATTGATAAAATTAAATTTGTTTTGTTTATTGATTTTATTCTTCAACTAATATTCAATGCATCCAGAAACAACAGAGGAAACACATATATTCATTTGGATTACAATTAGCCTAACGGCTTTATTTTTTACCATGTTAATCATTTTAATACAAAAAAAAGGCTGGGCAGATGAACGAAATGCTCTAGTTGGCTTTCGTTCAATCATGGCTTTTAGAAGTGAGAAAACATGGCAATTTGCAAATCGCCATTTCTTTGCAAGCTGGCTTTATCTTAATATTTCAGCATTCATTGCAAATAATATCCTTTTCATAGTTTATAATAACTTTTGTACTGCCTATAAGCTAACTGTGAAATACTATGCGATACTCTTTTTGCTGATGGTTTTATCGATCGAAATTATAACGTTGATCAAGTTCAATTGGAAAGGGGAATTGAGAAAGAAATAGTTACTGATACAAATTGAGGCCTATTCGCACAGTATTGCAATGCGCCTCTACCAAATTGGTGAATTTGGCAGAATAACCACCTCCCATAGTAACTGCTACTGGTATACCGTTTCGTTTGGCACAATTTAAAACAAATGAATCCCTCAGTTTTACCCCTTCTTTGGTAAGCGCCATTTTGCCAAGTCTATCACCTTCCATTACATCCACTCCGGACTGATATAAAATAAAGTCAGGGCTTACTTTCTCTATTAAATATGGAAGCACTGTTTGAAGTTTAGCTAAGTACTCATCATCTGTCACATTGTGCGGCATTTCAATATCCAGATCAGATTGCTCCTTTTTTAAAGGGTAATTGCCTTTTCCATGCATGGAAAAAGTAAAAACGCTTTCATCATTTCTAAAAATATGAGCAGTACCATTTCCCTGGTGTACATCTAAATCAACAATTAAAACTTTAGTTGCCAGATTTTGATTTAAAAGATATTTACTGCCAATGGCCAGGTCATTCAAAACACAAAAGCCTTCTCCATGACTTTCATATGCATGATGGGTTCCGCCAGATAAGTTTATGCCAAGCCCATGTTCTAGGGCTTCATTAATGGCAAAAAGAGTGCCTGCTACACTGTTTCTAGCTCGTTTTACAGATAACTCAGTAACAGGCAGTCCTATCTTCTTTCGCTCCTTTTCTGAGATAGTAAGTGTAGCCAGACTTTTCCAATATTTTTCAGTGTGAACCTGAAGTATCCATTTCTCATCAACTAACCCTGGGTCTACAACCTGACTCTCTTTGATAGTTCCTTCATACACCAACTGTTCTTTAACCGTTTCATACTTATCAATAGGAAATCGGTGTCCCTCAGGAAGTTCATAAATATACTTATCAGAAAATGCTAGTCTGATCACCAGCTCACTTGCTCTTTGTTAAGAAATGCTGCAATCCCTTTTTGACAGTCCTCACTGGCTCTGGCTTTGGCATTCATTTCAGCGGCATATTGTAGGCCTTCTTCCAAGGTCTTGCTTTGTACCTCGGCAATCATCTGTTTAGTAAATGCCATTGATTGACCACTATTATTCTCAATTAGCATTTGAGCGAATTCATTAACTCTACTCTTAATATTTTCGGCATCTGAAATTTCGTTAATTAGGCCAAGTTCTACAGCTTTTTGAGCGTCTATCAATTCACCAGTAAGCAACAGTTGTTTTGATCTGATTTCGCCAATTTTACGTAGTAAGAATACTTTAACAATGGCCGGAATAAAACCTATACGAACTTCTGTATATCCAAACTTGGCCTCTGGTAAAGTAAAGGAGAAGTCGCAGACTGTGGCTAAACCACAACCACCTGCAATGGCATGGCCTTCTATCTGTGCAATTACAACCTTATTCAAGGTGTAGATTTGATAGAACAACTCTTTTAAATGAGAGCTGTCTTCTAAGTTCTCCTCATATGTATTTTTCTGAAGTTGCTGCAAGTAAGCCAAATCAGCCCCGGCACAAAATGCAGCTCCATTTGCTTTTAAAACCACCACCTTTGCTTCTTCATCCATTGAAGCCTGACTAAATGCCTCTTTTAGTTCAGCAACAACCTGATAGTTGAGGGCATTACGCTTATCAGGGCGATTGAGTGTGATATATGCAATTCTATTTTCTACTTCGTATTGTACAAATTCCATAAGCTAAATTATTTGTTGGTACGCTCCATCATGAAAAACAGAGTATACGGGATAGTTCAATTCTTTCGCTTTTTCAAGCAGCGCATCGGCTCGGTAATATTTAAGAGAGCCATCTAAAATCAATAAGTCAAAGTTTATAATTCCTTCCAATAGTGCCAAATCACCAGAAAAGTTATCCGACAATATCAATAAATTACAATACCCAAAAACTTCCATCGACTCAAGATCAATACGATCATTGAGTATTAACACCTTTTTATCTTTCCAAACCAGCCATTCAAATGGTGTATCCGATTTTCTGGTATTGAGTACTGACCTAAAAACTCCAGATCGTAATTGGTTAGGTTCAATATGAAAACGCATTTTATCCTGATCATTAAAAAGCAATGAATCCGTATATACTTCTGATTTACCCTTTGAGATAAACTCGATTGAGAGATGATTATTCACTCTGTATATTGTAAGACTATCTTGTTGGGCATTGGTATAAATATGCGACCATTTGGATACCGAAAAACAAAATGCGAGTGCAAGCGATACATATACAAGTTGTGCTGATCTTCTCTGAGCAGCCATCAGAAGACAAAACATGACACCTATTATCAGCCAAGTTTCTAAGGTGTTAATATAAATATCTTCTACTATACTGTGGGGCAATTTCTCAATCCAGAAAACAACTTCATTTATTCCAAAAATTAACCACTTGAGTAAGCCCCCGATAAACGCTGATAATGGTGCGTAAAAACTGGTAACAATGGTGAAAATACCACCCAACAGAACCAGAAACGCTCCCGGTATTACCACTAAATTTGAAAGCAGAAAAAATGTTGGAAACTGATGGAAATACAATAACCCCAATGAAAATGTGGCTAGCTGTGCAGCAATTGAAACGCTCGTTATCTGCCATACTTTGTCAGCAATATAAGCTTTTGGAATCCATAAATGATAGATTTTAGGTTGTATGTATACGATACCAACTACAGCCAGGTATGATAACTGAAACCCAACCGACATAATCAGGTATGGATTAAACAACAACAGGACAAATGCGGAGGCCGCAAGTGTATTATAGATGTTTGTGGTCCTAAGCGATGCTTTGGAAATAGCCACGAAGGTAAACATAGTCACTGCTCTCAAAACAGATGGCGAAAAGCCCGTGACCGCTGCATAAATCCAAAGCAGAAAAACGGTAATAAAAGCAAGGTGCCACCTACCATAATTTGAGGATTGCAGTCTACCAAAAACAAGTAGTACAATGGCATAAATAATTCCTACATGGAGGCCGGAAACGGCTAGTACATGCATGGCGCCAGATGCAGAATATGCTTGCTTAATGTCATCGGTCAGGCCATCCTTTACACCAATGATCAATGCCTTGGCTATGTTAAGTTCACGTTCAGTATCAATGGCGTTGGTAAGTACCTCCACCACATAATTTCTCATTTCATACACCTTTGAGAGCATTTGATTACCATAACCCGAACCAACAATTTCCAAATTGTCGCCTGTAGAATAATACTGAAAATCGATGTTTTTAAATGAGAGAAATTGCTTGTAATCAAACTCGCCCGGGTTCATCGGTCCGGAAAGATCATTGGGTTTTCCTTTTATTAAAATAACATCACCATAGCTTAATTGAGTCTCAGAATCCTTGCTTAAATAGAGATACAGATTTCCTGTTGCATCTTGCCAGTGGTCGTCATTCACTGAATATGCTTTTAAAAGGTATCGGTACGTTTTGTCTGTTTCATACCCGATGTCATCAACCATGGCAGTAAAAGCCGAAATGTTATTAAACTTGGAGAGGTGATTGGTCTTTAGTGAATCGTCATTGAGCTTCAGATTGTAGAAACCAAAGGAAGTTATTGTAATGAATGTGAGAACGGAGAAAATGAGGTTATAGCGAACAAACCTTTCTTTTCTTAATACAATGAAACTTATAAATGATAAAAAGGAGAGAAAAAGTGTTAGATAAAAGGCTTGGTCTATTGATATAAATTCACCCACATATACCCCTAGCAGAATTCCAATAATGTAGAAGAAGGTTACCCTCACAAGTGCAAAAGGCAGCCATTTATACATTTTACAAGTATTTAATCATTTTAAGATGACGGATATCGCACTCCAGAAACTCCTCGCCTATTGTTTTAAAACCAAATTTCTTATAGAGTGGCACGGCATCAATCTGTGAATTCAGATACAGCATTTGACCAGAGAATTTGGGGTGTGTTTTGATATTTTGTAAAGTGGTTTCAACCAAGGCGCTGCCAATTTTGTTGCCTCTGAATTTCTCAAGAACAGCAAAACGCTCCAGCTTTATTCCTTCGTTGGTAAACCTCCATCGGCAAGTACCAGCAGGTTCATTATTATAAACTGCTAATAAGTGATGGGATTCATTTTCGTATTTGTCAAGCTCCTCTTCAAAAGGAACATTTTGGCCTTCTACAAATACAATTTTTCTAATTTCAAATGCCTTCTTTAATTCCTCATCGGAGGATATTTCCTTGATGATAAGGGTCATTGATTCTCAATTTTTTCATGATCGTCATAGGCTGAGATAATCTCTTTTACCAGCTTATGTCTTACCACATCTTTGCCCGACAACTCAATAAATCCAATTCCTTTTATGTCTCTCAGAATTCGTATCGACTCTATTAAACCTGACTTCTGTTTCTTTGGCAAGTCGATTTGCGAGGAGTCACCCGTAACTATCACTTTAGAATCAGGCCCCATACGCGTTAAGAACATCTTTATCTGCATAGGCGTTGTGTTCTGAGCCTCATCCAGAAGGATAAAGGCATTATTCAATGTTCTACCACGCATATAGGCTAATGGTGCTATCTCAATCACATTGTTTTCCATATAGTAGCGTAACTTCTCAGACGGCACCATGTCATGCAATGCATCATAAATAGGGCGTAAATACGGGTCAAGCTTTTCTTTTAAATCACCAGGAAGAAAACCTAAAGTCTCCCCTGCCTCCACAGCAGGTCGGGTAATAATAATTTTCTTCACTTCTTTATTCTTGAGCGCTTTAACGGCCAAGGCTACAGAAATATAGGTTTTACCTGTACCGGCAGGCCCTAGTGCAAAAACAAGATCATTTTCTTTTACAGCATAAACCAGCTTTTGCTGATTGATGGTCTTTGGCTTAATAGCAGAGCCTCTGGTTCCATAAATTAATACTTCTTCCTCGTCAGTGAGGCGTTCTTCTACTTCCTGCGCCAGATAGTTTTGTACATTCTCTTCTGTAACTTTCCCATACTTATGGTAATGCTCAATAAGAGAGTGAAGAATCTCATTGATTTTAATAATTTCAGTGGATGTGCCTTTTATGCGAATCTCATTCCCTCGTGAAACGATCTTGCTTTTTGGAAATGCAGAGGCTACTTCTTTAATGTTTTTATTTTCTACTCCCAGAAAATCCAGCAGCGATACATTCTCTAATGTGATGACTTTTTCTACCAAAGACTAAATTATTTTATATGGAATTTTTAATGGTCAAAATTTATCTAATTTTGTTCAACAAAAATAGTGGAATAACCACTGCTGAACAAACGGGAATAAATTAAGTACAAAGCCCAAATCTCCAAAAATTTATATGGCCATCATCACATTTTTATCTGACTTCGGTGAAAGTGACCATTATGTAGCAGCAGTTAAAGCCAAAATACTGACTAAGAATCCTAATCAGGGAATTGTAGATATCAGTCATCAAATTACACCCTGCGATATTGCACACGGTGCCCATGTATTAAAATCTGTTTTTCGCGATTTCCCAAAAGGTACCGTTCATTTGGTGGCAATCAATTCAGTAGGCCAGCAAGGCGACAAATACATTGCTGTAGAATTAGAAGGCCACTTTTTTGTTTGTACTGATAACGGTCTTCTCGGACTAATCAGCGACCAGGAAGCTACGGCTCAGGTAGAAATCAGTTCTGAAAACCATGCAACAACATTTCCTTCCAAAACCTATTTTGCCGAAGCTGCAGCAAAACTAGCGGGCGGAGAAAAGCTGGAATCATTGGGCAAGCCTATCGAGCATTTCAAGAAGATGCTAGGCCGGCACTTAAAGGCAAATAAGAGTTTAATTTCAGGGCATGTAATACGGGTAGATCATTATGGTAATTTAATTACCAACATCGACAAACAAACCTTTGACATTCTCAGCAAACAAAAAACGTTTAATATTAAGTTCGGCAGGGAAAATAGCCGCAGAATACACGAAAACATCTTCAGTGTAGATGCCGGTGATATATATGTTGTATTTAATGATTCAGGTTTATTAGAGGTGGGAATCAATCAAGGGAATGCATCGGAGCTACTTGGTTTAAATTATGATAGCCCGGTAATGGTTAATTTTGACGAGTAAGAATGTTTTAAGTTAAATGTTCTATGTTCAAAGTTAATAATAGCGTATTCTTTAAACTTTGAACTTTAAAGGAATTATATGTTAATAAGAGTAGTACGAATGACTTTCGAACAGAAGAATGTGGATGACTTTCTTGCCGTATTTAATGAAAGCAAAGATAGAATTCGAAATTTTCCAGGATGCCAGCATCTTGAATTATTAAAGGATTACAATCAACCAAACATTTTTAGCACCTATAGTATTTGGGATGATGAAACCGCCTTAGACGCATACCGTCATTCAGAGTTATTCGAAGGTGTTTGGGCGAAGACAAAAGCGTTATTTTCGGATAAACCAATGGCCTTTTCCTCTAAGAAATATATTGAAGTTTGATATTGTATTATATGGGATGATTAGTCATATTTGCATCCCAATTTCAAATGCCCCATCCTTCGCAAGCTTCGGCTGGCAGGCAGGTGGCGCTCAAGCCCAGGTGGCGGAATTGGTAGACGCGTTGGTCTCAAACACCAATGTCTTCGGACGTGCCGGTTCGACTCCGGCCCTGGGTACTAAAAAGCCTAATAATCAATTGATTATCAGGCTTTTATCTTTTTATGGGTAGCAAAAAAATTGAGATTACTTATTAATTGTCAAATCCAAGAAATACCAATGATCTATTTGCTCCCAATTCATGACATACTCTCCATTCAAAGTAACTTCTATACCCATCCTCCCTACGGTATTAGCTACCAATCTGTCACTAGAAGTAACATGTTTGTTATGTAAGGTAAATACAGTTCCTACACCTTTTTTGGATGGATTTATATATGCAGTACTATCGGTAATCATATAGAATTTTCCTAAGTCAAATTGCTGTTCAACTAACTGTTCAACAGCTTCAATATCTAGGTAAGCATCAACTCTACCATGGTCTTGAGCACTCTGGCGAGCAGTCTTAAACTTCAGTTCAATTGCACAGTTTATATGATTGTAAAATTCACATGTAATATCTACATACTTACTTTTGCCTCGTATATTGTCACATTTTGTTTCTAAATCAACCTTAAATAGGTCTGATTCACCAATAGAATATAAATTACCAACTGACCTTATTATTTGGGCGAAGTGATGCTGAAAGGGAGCTTCTTTATTTATTTCATGCCTCCCATGAATAAATTGGCTTTTAAATATCTTCCATGACTCATCAAGGATTTCATGAATTCTAATGTCATATGGCTTACTAATGGTCTTTCCCTCTATCATTACCCAATAATGGTAAATTTTTATTTTGCTTCATAAAATTTCATTAATGGCTTTTTTATTTCTCACTCACTTCTAACAAATGATAAGTCCAATTCCTAAGAGTTGAGTCTGTAGTAATATAAGTTCTTCTCAATAGCTTGTTATTCGTAAACTCAAGTGTATCTCGCACATATTCCGTTTGTCCATTTCCTAATGGAAATTGTGCAGCTGTAGAAAGTACATTTTGTTCAATTTTACCTTCCATCAAAACTTTCACCGGCCAGGTGGAGCTTAACCACATACTTTCATATTGATTGAAAAGTGAGTTGTAATTGAAGAACACCAAGTCAATGGCTTTCTTTTTATCGGGTCGCTCAAACTCAAATCTGCATTCTATAAAAGCTGAATCTAGAGAATAGACTGAACTCATTTTACCAGCATATTCACGTACCTTATCTGTATTAGGTGAATAGATTCTTTTCACTTTCCATTCGCCTAATAAAAAGTTTAAATCAGAAGTACCCTGACTAAAAGCTCCAGTTTTATTCAGTGTTAAAATTAATAGTATAGCAAGCTGCTTCATCGTTTTTAATCAATGATACAGCGTCAATTATTCAAACCTGTTCGAATTAATTAATTGAGGATAAAAACTGTAGGATTTTACCCTAGTTTACCTGCCCTTCTGAACTCTTATTTGCTCATTATATGAATTATAATCGGCAAAATCCCAATGTCTTAGAATTTTATCTTCTTTAATCTGTAGTATTGTTTTAATAGGTATTCTAACAAACACATCGTCTTTACCATTGGTCCAGGAAACAGGTAGCACCATTGAAAATGTGGTATTGAGCATCACATAACTACCTGAATAATATGCCCCATCTACCTGCACATTCAAATATGGAGGATTGGAGTCTACAAGAATACTTTTCCAAAAACTTTTCACTTCTTCTTTACCAGTATGCTCAAAATTAGTAGAACCAAAGGCGTCTTTTGCAGTAAGGTCTTTAAACTCCACATTATCAGCATAATAAGCTGCCATGCCCTCAGCGTTTTTATTGGAATAAGCCTCAATATAATCCCTGGCTATTTTTAAATTCTTTTCTTCTTTTCTTTCTGGGTTATGAATTCCATTCATAGCTGACTTTGTTTGTCTATCCCAAGCATAGTAATCGCCAAAATCGTACTGTTCCCTAATCTTACCATTCTCAAATTTGAATACAGTAATCATCTCACCATGAATTACATTTACTTTTCCATCCCGCGTTGTGGATGTTTCAAAAAGCTGATCTGTAACCACAAAATTACCACTGGTAAACTGCTCACGGATATCAATATTTATGTAATTGGGTTTAATACGAAATGCTTCTTTCCATAAGCTCAGAATTGTTTCTCTACCAAAGTATGTATCTTGTGTTTTAAACAAATCTCCATAAACCACATCCTGACCTCTAACTGAATCATGCCAATAGGAAGCCATTTTATCAAAATCCTGAGCTTCATAAGCTTCGAAAAACTTGTTCGCAATTTCAACATTGCTTTGGCTGTAACTTGCCACCCCTATAAATGCCAGGGCACTGATCATTATTATTCTTTTCATTCTATTATTTATTGATTTCATTTCCTTCATTATCGTATTTAATCACACTACTTCGGTTACCTGATTTGTCATATCGAATCTCAGCTCTTGCATAACCTGTTTCAGGATTTAGTACCAATTCACTCCTCGAATTCAAATATTCTACAGATTTTAACTGTCCATAATCATTCATTCTATATCGTGTTTGGTGTATTCCACTATTGTCATTAGTGGGCAAGCTATCCTCATCAAATAATTTCTGATTAAAACCTGAAGAAAGCCCTAAAGATCTATCTAACCAATCCGTTTCATAGATCCATATAGCATATCCATGGTCTAATTTACCATAGGGCTGCCTGTTGGCCAGGTTACCTTCAATATCATAGAATGCCCACCCCAGCTCATTTCCATATTGATCGAAATCAAACCATACGCGCCCAAAACCTGCAGAGTCTTGCATTGCCAGATTGCCAGATTCATCAACATTATCTATTGTTTGCAGATAACCCTGTGAATCTGTTCCAATTTTTGCATTAACAAAAGGGAAGTAGTTAGTGAGTGTTACCGCATTATCAAGGCTATCAAACTGCTGTTGAATAAATTGACTATCGTTAAGGTGTCGAGCACGATAATGATAAATATTTAGACCATTTGAAATTCGATAACCAAGGGTATCAAACATTTGTAATGAAATTCTCTGCCCTTTATCATTAAGGCGAAATAACTCTTTGTGCACACCATTTCCTTGATAATAATGTCTCCACATATTCGTCTTCTTACCATCTATTCCAAAGTATGTCCTGCTTAATTGATCATCATCATAATCATAAACTACTTTGTGGGCATAGAAGTAAGAATCATTGCTTGGTTCATTTTGCCGAAAGTATTTGATTTCCTTAATTCTGTCTTTTTCATCATAGCTTACAGCATAGTAATTGTTTTTTTGCAACTCGCTCTTATCAAGTTCACCACAAGGTTTATAATCCAAAAATGGTGATATAATTCCGGCCAGTTGTGTATAATATTTTGTTTCTACAGCTGCCTCTTTTTGACATGATGTAAGGAGTATCAACAATACTATTGTTAACAATTGTGTTCTTTTCATTCTATTAAGTTTTGATGTATCTATAGGGTTGTCTAAACACCTTAACCATAACTGAATATTCACCCTTGATTAATAGTAAAGGCAAAGGGTTTGTGATAACCTGTGTTCAAGGGTACGGAGATAAGCTAGAAAGATCTTAAAAATTATGTTTGAAGAAGTCCGAATAAATTGTTTGGACTAAAAACCGATGATTTTAGGCTATTGCGGGTTGTATTTCGCCCTGTTTATCATAGGCGGAAAAATACTCCTTAGGTGTACACCCTTTAATTTCCTTAAAAGATTTATAAAAGGTCGATTTAGTTTTAAAGCCTGCTTCCTGGGCAATACCAACAAAATTGTAATGCTTGAGCTTATCATCATTAGTAAGCTCAATAAATGCTTCTACCCTATTTCTGTTTATTAGATTAGTGAAGGTGGTATTTAATACATTATTAATTGTGTAAGATATTTTAAACTTATCTGTCTGGCATAAATCGGCAAGATCTTTCAAAGAAAACTCTTGATTTAAATAAGGCCTTTGGCTTTTTAAAATATCACAAATCTTTTCTGATAACTCATCCAAACCCTGTTTGTCATAATTATTTTGCTTATAACTCTCTGGTTTATGAATTTCAGGTTTTGCGAAATAATAATTCTTTACAATGACCATGTAGGAAAACTGAATCACAAAAAGTGACATCATTATATAGGTGATATCAATGGAAAACGGTATACACAAACCAAAGAAGCTCCAACTAAATTGATTTGACAATGATATAGCCCACACCATATTGCTCAAAAAAAGAATCAGGTTAATAATTCTGAAAGCAACACCTGATGACTCAATGGGTAATTCCCTCTTATTGAGCTTTAAAACCTTCTCGCACCGAAAAATCATGTAAAAGTTAAAAGCTATTGCTATAATATCAACTAGCATTAGATCAGCATAATCATACTCTTGCAAGCCAATTACAAGCTCTTCATTGGACATAGCATAATACTTAAACAACAGTATTTGAAATACTAACGCTGGTAAAAAATATGCCAGATGGCTCCTTTTAATTTTCCAATGAGGGTTTACAAGTGACTGAAGATAAAAGTAATAAATGGGGCAATAGAGGTAAATAAGTAAATAGCTGGTGAGAAAAAATTTAGGATATTCTCCAAAAAACTGTTGCTGAGATGTGATTACCAGAAAAAGTGATACTAAAGCAATAAACAATGCAAACACCTGATTACTTTTCTGATTGACCGGTTTTTTTATCAACAATAGGCCAATAGAAAGTATAAACCCCTGAGCACCTCCAATTAATAACAACTCTCTCATAAATCGATTCTTACGGCAATATCAGATTTGGGTTTTAACTCTTTAATCTGATCATCCATTTTGATTAAAATACCTTACTCATAAATATTATTAATTATTTACATTAACTTATCTTAATAATAATCGTTTCTTTGAGATAGGTAATGAAACATAACCTATTAGTCCATATCGTAACGCTCCTGCTGGCATTTCAAATCACTGCAATTAGTACCAATGTGTTTACCGCATTAGAAAATAAGGAGGTGGGGAAAGATGCCTGCATTCAACAAAAAGCTAAAAACAAGAAAAACCCATTACCAGTATTACCCGAGTTAGAAGAAGAGGAAGAGATAATTACTCATAGTAGAAATTGGTCTTTGATTTCTGATTCTTCTAATAGATTGTTATCAGTAATTACTTTTGGTTTTCACCTAAAGGATATTCGTGAACATACACTTGAGACATCATTACCACCACCTAAGGCTTAAATTCCATAGTAGCCTAATTTCCCTCCAATAAAGGAGACCACTGTATTAATTTTTAATTCCATTATTTCTAATGAAAGACATATTCTCTAATTTAAAAAATGACTTGCCTGCTGGTATTGTCGTATTCTTAGTAGCCGTTCCACTGTGTCTGGGTATCGCACTCGCCTCCGGAGCTCCCTTATTTTCTGGAATTATTGCAGGTATTGTTGGCGGTACTGTTGTTGCACTTATAAGTGGTTCCAATATCGGTGTTAGTGGCCCCGCTGCAGGTTTGGCCGTTATAGTGGCCGATTCTATCACACAACTTGGCACCAATTCAGATGGCGTTTATGATTTTGAAAGGGGGTTTGCTCTATTTCTTTCTGCGGTTGTACTGGGTGGTATATTTCAAATTATTCTAGCCTTTTGTAAAGCAGGTATTATTGGATATTATTTCCCCAATTCGGTTATCAAGGGCATGTTATCGGCCATTGGTATTATTATTATTTTAAAGCAAATACCACATGCTTTAGGCCACGATGTTATTCCGGATGGTGTTGAATCATTTTTCCAGTCGGATGGTGAGAATACCTTCACTGAAATATGGATTTCTTTAGGTGATATTAATCCTGCCGCAGTAATCATTACACTAATCTCAATGATTATTTTGATCCTCTGGGAACAAAATTTCATGAAAAGGATTAAGCTTTTTCAGCTTATTCAAGGGCCTTTAGTGGTAGTTGTTACTGGTATTATCTTAAGCAGGTTGCTTATTGGTATGGAAGGGTTTAATCTAGCACAAGATGAGATGGTAACTATTCCTATTGCCTCTGAACAAGGGGGCTTTACAAACCTCTTTACTACACCTGATTGGAGCCGTATTTTTTCATTTGAAATTATTTTGATAGGTATTACCATAGCTATTGTTGCGAGTCTAGAAACGCTATTGTGTGTAGAAGCAACCGACAAACTAGACCCAGAAAAGAATGTTACCCCAACCAATCGGGAATTGCTCGCACAGGGTACTGGTAATGTTATTTCCGGACTTATAGGTGGTCTTCCAATTACTCAGGTAATTGTAAGAAGTTCTGCCAACATACAATCAGGTGGTAAAACAAAGATGTCAGCCTTTTTTCATGGTATACTAATCTTATTCAGTGTGATGCTTATTCCAGGTGTCATGAATATGATCCCGCTATCAAGTTTAGCAGCAATTCTATTCCTTGTAGGCTACAAGCTTGCAAAACCATCATTATTCAGAGAAATGAAAGCCAAAGGACGTGGTCAGTTTGTTCCGTTTATGATTACAATACTGGGTATAATTTTTACTGACCTGTTAATTGGTATTGGTATAGGCATGGCGGTTGCGGTATTCTTAATCTTAAGAAAAAACCTGAATACTCCTTTTAGCTATGTAGAAAAGCATGAAGAAGGTGGTCCATTTATCATAGAATTATCAGAAAATGTTACCTTTTTGAACAAGGCAAGCATATTGCAGACCTTGAATATGATACCTGATAACAGTAAAGTGGTTATAGATATAACGAAATCAAAATATGTTCATCCTGATGTAATTGAAATTATCAGTGATTTTGAGATTCATGCTAAAAATACTGGTATCGAATTAACCATTAAAGGCAAGTTTGATGAGAACAAGGTCAATCCTGTTGCTCATTTTAGGAGCAAGGTGAATAATGGAAACAATAAGAAAAAATCTTATTGGACCACTGTTTTTAACTCATAAGATTTTAAGTTTAAAGCTATAAAATGAACATCGCGTAGTTCTATTAAAAAAACTACGCGATGTTTTTAAGAATTTTTCATAGCCAATTTTTGTTTTACACTCGGCACCTGAATTTTACATTGTGTAAAAAACATACCTTTTCAAGTGTTATATCGTATACGAAAGAAACGCGTACTGCATGAATAAATTAACTATTAAAATTAAGGCTTTAATTGCCGCAATCGTTCTTATAATTACCGCCTTTGCATTCACCAGCCCTGGTGAAAGGTATTTTGAAATAGCAAAGAACCTAGACATTTTCGCCACACTTTTTAAGGAGGTCAATGCTTTATATGTAGATGAAGTAAACCCTAATAAGGTTATAAGAACCGGTATTGATGCCATGCTATCTTCACTAGATCCTTACACCAACTACATACCTGAAGATGATATAGAAGATTTCAGAACGCAGAGTACTGGGCAGTATGGTGGAATAGGTGCTCTTACAAGCAAAATTGATGGGAAAATTAAAGTTACAATGATCGTTGAGGGCTATTCTGCTCAGAAGAATGGCCTTAAAATAGGTGATGAAGTAATAAAAATAGACAATATAGATATTACTAAACTGGAAAGAGAAGAGGCAGCAGACTTAATGAAAGGCCAGGCCAACACTCCAGTTAGTTTAACAGTAAAAAGATATGGCAAAACCGAACCTATCACACTTAATTTCACCAGAGAGAAAGTAAAAATTAATAATGTGCCTTTTATGGGCATGGTATCCGATAATATCGGTTATATAAAATTATCTGACTTTACATTAGATGCCGGAAAAGAAGTAAAAGAAGCTGTAATAAAGTTAAAATCACAAGGTGCCAATAAGATCATTTTAGATGTAAGAGGCAACCCGGGTGGTCTGCTAATGGAAGCAGTGAATATCACCAACGTGTTTATTCCAAAGGGTAAAGAAGTTGTTTCTACAAAAGGTAAAATCGAAGATCATAATCAAGATTACAAAACCCTTAATCAACCTGTAGATACTGAAATACCGCTGGTAGTATTAATTAATAGTGGCAGTGCTTCAGCCTCCGAAATTGTTGCAGGCACTCTGCAGGATTACGATAGAGCGGTGATTATTGGTCAGAAATCTTTTGGAAAAGGACTCGTTCAGATCACTCGACCTTTAACTTATAATGCTCAGTTAAAAGTAACAACGGCCAAATATTATACTCCAAGTGGAAGATGTATTCAGGCGTTAGACTACAGTCACAGAAATGAAGACGGTAGTGTAGGTAAAGTACCTGACTCACTTAAATCTGAGTTTAGAACGATAAATAATCGATCAGTTTATGATGGCGGTGGCATTGATCCTGATATTGTAGTAGAAAAATCTCCAATGTCTCCTGTTGCCTATGCATTGTACACCAAAGGCCACATTTTTGATTATGCTACTGAATTCTATTATTCTAACCCAAATATTGCCTCTGCAAAAGAGTTTTCTTTAACAGATGCTCAGTATGAAGATTATAAAAAATGGTTAAATGGCAAGGATTACTCTTACACTACCCAAGTTGAAAAGAATCTAAAGAAACTGAAAGAATATGCGCTGGAAGAAAAATACTATCAGGACATAGAACATACCATTCAAAACCTTGAAAAGACATTAGAAGAGAGTAAGGCGAATGATTTAAATGATTTCAAATCTCAAATTAAAACTCTCTTGGAAGAAGAAATCACTTCCCGTTACTATCTTGAAAGAGGTTCTATTGAGTCTTCCTTTGATGTAGATCAGGACATTTCCAAAGCCATAGAAGTTTTGAATGAACGCAGCAAATACGACAGTATTCTAGCTAAGAAATAATCTCGTTTAGCGAGAAACTGTAAATACACGAAATAGAATGATACAAAAAAAAGCGGGTTTTCACCCGCCTTTCCTAATCACTAAATCAATTGGTTATCTTAAGAATAACATCTCACGATATTTAACTAATGGCCAATCCTCATCGTCAACCACTAACTCCAGCTTATCTACTGAATATCTGATTTTTTCGAAGTATTTACCTTTCACATCATCGCAATAGGCAATTGCCTTCTTTCTTGTATCTTCTATTTTATTGATTCGCTTTCTTTCTTCGGTCATATTTTCAATTTCGGTGTGCAAAATTTCAATATGTTTCGAAATTGACTCAATCGTGGATACCACTTGCTTATTATTAACACCAACTTCTTTCAATCCTTTCGCATTTTGAATCAACTTATTCTGATAAGCTACTGCAGTAGGGATAATATGATTCTGTACAAGGTCACCCATCACTCTCGATTCAATTTGAACCTTCATGATATAATTTTCCCACTGAATCTCATTACGTGCCTCAAGCTCAATCTCATTCAAAATATTCAACTTGGCAAATAACTTTCTTGACTTCTCGCTTAAATAAGCATCAAGTGCTCTTGGAGTGTCTTTTACGTTCGCTAAGCCTCTTTTTTTAGCTTCTTTCACCCACTCTTCAGAATAACCGTCACCTTCAAAGCGAACATTTTTAGAGTCTTTAATGTATTTTCTAAGCACTCCAACAATGGCTAAACGCTTATCTGTACCCTTCTTCATTTCCTTTTGAACTGCTGAATAAAAATCATTCAGTTGATCAGCTACAATCGCATTCAAAATAGTCATTGGTGTTGCAGGGTTATCTGTGCTACCTACTGCTCTGAACTCGAATTTATTACCTGTAAATGCAAATGGAGAAGTTCTGTTTCTATCTGTATTATCAAGTATAATCGGTGGAATCTTATCGATACCCAGCTTCATATACATGTTATCCCCTTTCTCAACTTTTATATTTCCGTTTTTCTCAAGTTCGTCAAGTACACTATTCAACTGTGACCCTAAGAAAACAGACATAATAGCTGGTGGCGCCTCGTTGGCTCCAAGCCTATGATCGTTACCTGCAGAAGCGATACTTGCTCTTAGAAGTTCTGCATTGTCGTGCACCGCTTTGATTGTAGTTACCAGGAAGGTTAAGAACAATAGGTTTTCTCTGGCACTTGAACTAGGTTGGAATAAATTCACACCTGTATTGGTAATCAGCGACCAGTTATTGTGCTTTCCTGATCCATTTAAACCTGCAAACGGTTTTTCATGGAACAATACTTTTAATCTATGACGCTCAGCCACTTTAGACATCACATCCATTAAAAGTTGGTTATGATCGGTAGCCACGTTAATGTCTTCAAATACTGGTGCTACCTCAAATTGACTTGGTGCCACTTCATTGTGTCTGGTACTTACAGGAATTCCCAATTTTAAGGCAGACGTTTCAAAGTCTTTCATAAAATCATAAATCCTTGGTGGTATTGACCCAAAATAGTGATCATCTAATTGCTGACCTCTTGCAGGATTATGACCGAAAACCGTTCTGCCCGCCATTACCAAGTCAGGTCTGCTTGCGAATAAGGCTTTGTCAATTACAAAGTATTCTTGCTCACAACCTAAAGAAGCTTTAACGCGTGTAACCTTTTTATCAAAAAGCTGGCAAACCTGCGTTGCGGCTTTATCCACAGCTTCTACAGCTTTTAAAAGTGGAGCTTTATTGTCAAGCGCTTCACCTGTATACGCTACAAAAACTGTTGGAATACAAAGAGTAACGCCATATATGAACATTGGAGAACTAGGGTCCCATGCAGTATAGCCTCTTGCTTCAAATGTGCTACGAATACCACCATTTGGAAATGAAGAGGCATCAGGTTCTTGCTGCACAAGAGCAGTTCCTTTAAATTTTTCTATTCCCGCATGCGCATCAAAAAATGTATCGTGTTTCTCAGCGGTAGAGCCTGTTAGTGGTTGAAACCAGTGTGTAAAGTGAGTAGCTCCTTTACTTATTGCCCAAGATTTGGCTGCTGAAGCAACTGCATCTGCAGTGTCATCATCAATCTTAAGACCTTCGTCTATCGCTTTTTTAACTTTTTTAAATACATCAGGCGAAAGAAGTTCCTGCATCTGCTTGAGTCCAAAAACATCGGAAGCAAAATAGTCAGAAATTTTCCCCTGAGATTCCACTTTAATTTTAGACCTGTTATTAGCCAAATCAAGTGCTTTGAATCTTAAATGTGCCATGTAGTGATTATTAGTTTAAATTTTCGTTTAAAAACGGTAGCAAATATAATGATTTTGGATATCAGATATATTTTTTAACCCTATTTTGTTAAAAAAGTAGCAAAATTCGATTCATAGGGGTCATAAATCCGCCCATTTGGCTTAAAAGAGGAAAACATCATTAGAAATTAGGGTGATATTGAAATTGAAGAGTGCGTTAAAGAGATGAGTTGTAACAAAAAAAATTAAAAAAAGTTATCCACATTCGATTATAGAATTAATCAGATGCTGATTGATACAAAATAAATAATTCTACAGGATGATGTAACTATACAAATGCAATCTATTCATTGCACTTATTCAAGAATAGAGAAGTTAAGAAAGTGTTATTTGATTATTATGCAAGCATAACATAACATTGCAGCCGAATACAAAATCAACCAAAATCATACAAAAAAATGACTACTTTAAAATCAACTACATCTACTAAAGTTACAACTAAAGAAGAATTAATCAATAATTTGGTTAATAAAAACTTGTCTAAAGATAAAGCTAATTTATCTGCTTGTATCACATCGGGTTGCGGAGCAATTTAATATTAGTTTCACATCGCTCTGATATCATTTTATTAAGATGCAAATACTTGAAAAGGAGCTAGATAACGAACTTTCTCTTGCAGAAAATGAGGAGGTAGTTATTCAAGGCTTCATGGACAGATATGACGTTGATTACGAAGAAGCTAAAGAAATCTTTGAAGAGACAAAGAAGTTTTTAGAATTAGCTTCCGATATGAGTCAGGAAGGACAAAGTCTTTTTGTTGACAAACCACTACTTATCATTGATGAGATGTGGCATACTTTTATACTTCATACCAAACAATACATGCAGTTTTGTTTGGGAAAATTCAATCGTTTCATACATCATGTTCCTACAAGCAATAAGGAAAAAATGGCATTGAATGAACGATTATCTACTAATCCTTCACTGGTTTTGCAAGAACAAGAAGAGAAGTTAAAGGATCAATATTCAAGGATTTACGATAAGTTTGGTGCTGACACTTTATTAAAGTGGTATGAAACATGGCCAACTAAATATACCCCCGAATATATTGGTAAAATAAAAAAGGCTGTTTAAACAGCCTTTTTTATTTATCTCAAAATCATATTTTAGCACGACTAATCAGATAATGTGCTCAGATACCTATCAACAATATTATTTCTAACTCTATCGCTGAACTCAATTGGTCAAGTTCACGAAGGCCTTGAAATTAAAATCTATAAGAATACTGATATTAATGCTTCTAGGTCCAACATAACTATTACAGAGCACAAAAGTGGCTTATTGGTTCTGGCTAATTATGAAGGATTAATAAGCTATGATGGCAATAAATGGAGACTAGAATTTGGAGGAGAGATCGTACCTTGTATCTATTATGATTCAATACATAATTTATTACTTTATGGTGGAAAAAACCACTTTGGTTATATCTCAATTAATAGTAAAGGGTTATTTGTGCTTAATGACTTATCAAAACTGGTTCCTGAAATACCATCCTCATTTATTACATGGAGAATTTTCAGCACAGATGAATTAGTTTTATTTAGTACTAACAAAGGTATTTTTCTTTGGGAAATTAAAGAAAAAGATAGCATTGATTACTTGGGAAATGGAACACGAATGTTCTATGATCGAACTAATCTATATTACTCCCAAGGTGACTCTATATTATATCTGTTTGATGGAAATAAAAGAGTATTAAAAACTTCAATACCTCAAGAAGATATGCGACTTGCATCCGTTTTTCAACAAAATAACAGCTTTATCTTTTTATATGATGATGGGAATGTAATCGGACCAAACATTTTCAAATCTAAAGTAAATGATAAAATTCTATACCCATTCTTTTTAAAGGACTCATCACTCTTATTTACTAATGCTGAAAATGGCATTCAACTGTTTGACAAAAACTTATTAGAAATAACTTCATTAAATAAAGAAAATGGCCTTGCAGATGGCTTTACTAGACATGCCGAAGAAGATCGTCTTGGTAACATATGGGCCACATCCACAAACGGACTTTCACATGTCAAAATTGGGTCTCCATGGCAAATCCAAGACTTTAGTCAATCACAAGAATCCTTCCAAGTCACTTTTCTGCATAATAATATGTTTTTAACAGCCACTTCGAAGCATATCATAAAAATAGAAGAAGATAAACAAACGAACTTAGCTATTGATCTATTTCAAAGTATGGATGTTCTAGATAATCGAATTATTTTAGGCACAAGGCAGGGTATACAATTGCTCAATCTAAATTTAGAAATAGTTGATAGCATAAACCTTCCAATCACAGCATTTGTAAAATTTATAGACCAAAACCATTTACTTGTCAGTCAATCAAGTGACACCTATCTTTTTAAAATTAGTAATAATGAGCTGAAACAAATCAAACGATTGAACTTACCACATCCTGTTTTTTATGATTCAAAAATTCATAATGGAAAAGCATGGTTTACTACTAAATTTGGAGAGGTATTTATTGTCAATGTGGATAATGGAACATTTGAGAAATTTTCAAACATTGATGGTTTAGACTTCAAAAGAGAGTGTTCTTTACTCATTATTGATGACCAGATATTCACCACAGTAGGAAATAAATTGTATAAATTTTCTACTAAAAAGAATTCTTTCGAATATGCTTACACGTTTAAAGAGGGCATAATAAAGGCAATTCAAGAAATAGGCGATAATTATATAGTATTTGGAGAAAATAATCTAAATGAGAAGTTTTTATATGAAGTAAATTTTTCTGCAAATTCTTACCACATTGAGTCATACAAATTCAACAACTTCCCATTTCGAGAACTTGAGGATATCGATTACGATGGCAAACGATACGTTTATTTCACCACTGCTGACAATATTTACAAATTCGATACTCAAAACACTAACTACCTCAACACCAAGTTCAACACGCTGATAAGAAATGTAAGCAGCATAGATTCAACTTTATCACGAGGATACTACACTGTCTATACGTCATCAGACACGATTCCAAGAATTAGCACCAATCAAACCAAAGAGGCAATACCTAGCCTAACGTATGATTATAACTCAATCAGATTTGAATACGCTGCTACATTTTTAGAGCTACCTGAGAAAACTAAGTATTCCTACTCCTTGGAGGGCTATGATAAAACATGGTCGGAATGGACTAAGGAAACCACAAAAGAGTATACCAACCTTTCTCCGGGCCAATATACATTTAAAGTGAAATCTCTAAATGTATTTAAAGAAGAAGGAACTACAGCCACCTACACTTTTACGATTCTTCCTCCTTGGTATATGACAACCTGGGCCTATGCCTTGTTTGCTATAGGTGGTGTTTTAAGTATCTGGTTTATTGTTTTGGCTTATTCTTACCGCGTAAGGTTGCAGCGCAGAAAACTGAAGCTCATTGTAGCAGATAGAACTTTCGAAGTGCTATCTCAGAAAAAAGAAATAGAAAAGCAGAACGAAAAACTTAAAGAACAGTTTGAGGAAATCCAGCAGCAGCGAGATGATATCAATGAAAAAAATCAGGAGTTGGAATTATCGCAGGAAGAAATTCTAAGTATTAATGAACGGCTACAAGAGCTCAATTCTTCTTTAGAGAAAAAAGTGGATGAGCGTACTTCTGAAATTAGAGTCACGGTTAAAAAGTTGCAATCTACTATCGCTGAGTTAGATACTTTCATTTATAGGGCATCGCATGACTTGAAAGGCCCCATCAGTAGAATTAACGGACTAACTTCTTTAGCTAAATTAGAAGCCAGCAACCCTAATGACATTAAGTATTATAACTTAATTGAGTTGGTGGCTAAGGACATGAATAAGTTGCTAGCCAAGCTTACCCAGGTGCATGAGGTAATTAACTGCGAAGTGGAAAAGAGTGTTATTGACCTACCTGTAATGATTTCAGATGTTAGAAATACCATCAAATTTCTAGATCCTGAGGATACAGCCAAATATTCCTTCAACCTCGAAACCACATTGCAGGTAAAAACTGATCCTTTTCTGCTCGCCATAGTACTTACCAACCTGATGGAAAACTCACTCATTTTTAGACATAGCGGAAAGCCGTGTGAAATAAATATCACTACGGCTCAAAGTGAGACTGAATACACCATCACTTTTACTGATAATGGTGCTGGTATACCCCCAGAACATATAGATAAGGTATTTAATATGTTCCATCGTGGGTCAGACCAGTCCAAAGGAAGTGGACTAGGATTATACTTATCGCAAATGGCTATCGAAAAATTAGGTGGAAGTATTAAAGTTGAAAGTGAATATAATGTTTATACGAAGTTCACTATAATAATTCCAAAGTAGTTAATTGATAATAAATTGAACTTCTAAGGTTCTTATATCATTGGGAACAAAAGGCGTTAGATTACTTAAGTCTATGAATTCATTAGAAAATCCAGCTGGCTGATTATCCAAACCTGAAGTAATAAATCCCTGAACATCGTTAAAATAAGCAGGAGAATTAGCTTCTGCCAAAATATCATCAATCTCTTCAGGAGTAAAGAAACCTCCAGCTACAGCATCTATTTCTCCAAAAAGAACATTGTAGACGGAATATTCTGTTAAAATATTATTAGTCGTCACATTTGATGGCGGCAACGCCAAATTTATTACCCCAATATCTGTTGTTTCATCTCCGCGACCAACAAACGCATAATTACGACCACCAGTAAAATTAGCATCAAATAATACGAATCCAGGATGGTTAGAGTTTCCAACCACATCAACAACGTTACCATTTCTACCAGCCCATAATTTTAAGTTATCAAGTCCATCCACTTCTGGATCTATACCTGATATATATACAGTCATTGTTGCTTCGTAATCAGGGTCATCTTCTGAATAGTCTATGCGTAAAAGAGCATCTGGTTCAGAGTCATCTGTATGATCAATTTGATAAGGACTAATAATGGCTATCCCTTCTATAGGCTCGGTGTTCCAAAGCATTTGCAGTGCCTGAGCATTGTCCAATACATCAAAAGTAGTCAATTCGTATGCGTATTCTTTTCCTCCTCTGGTAACATTTCTATTTATCGTTACTTCTTTATCTCGCCCGTCATCATCGCTTGTATAAATTAAAGTTTGCACATTTTGCTGTTCGAGAGCGGCAGCAATAGGAAATATCAATTCAATAATTCGTGCACTTTCTTCCCCAATAAATATAAAAAATGGCACGGCCTGATAAATTTCATTGCCCTCAATTATCCCATCACCATCACCTTCAGTTCTACCTGTTAAGCCTCCATTGGCGTCCGTACTGATAGAAGATGGTATATCAACTGTAAAGTTTTCAGGCACAACAATTTCAGTGGCTACGGTGTTTTCTTCTTCATCGTCACACGATGAGTAAGTAAATAAAATTAAGATACTAAACAGGCTTATGATTAACTTTTTCATGTTGGGATGATTTTTAGAGTTATATAAGTTAATCAAATACCCCTTAAAATAAAAATCATAAAGAGCCCATATATCTTTTCAACTCGCTCAAAAATCCATTGATATCCTCTTCGTGCAAGTCTCCTAAAACTGACAATCTGAATGTGGATTTCTTAGCTCCTTTACCGGGGTAAATTGTATAACCTTTTTCGTACAAGAAGTTATGCATCTCATCGAAATCATACTTTTCACTTTTAGGCTCTATAATGGCCAAAAGAATTTTAGATTGCTGGTCGTAAGGTAGTAAAAATGAGAAGCCTAAGTCTTGTAACCCTTCCACTAAAACATCCCAGTTGTTTTGATACCTATTCCACCTGCCCTGCTCTGTTTCTTCAAAGTATTCGTTAATAGCCTGTCTTAAGGCATAGCACACCTGCACTGGTGGTGTAAATTGCATCTGTCCCGTTTTTTCAAAGCCTACATACTGATTGTAAATATTGAAATAAAAAGACCTTTTTTGATTCGCTAATGATGGCAAAAGAGATTCCTTGAAAATCACAAATACAAGGCCTGCCATTCCCTGTATACATTTGTTTGAGGAAGAAATAATATATTCTGCATTCCATTCACGCAAGTCGATAGGAATGCCGGCATAAGAGCTCATGCAATCGACAATAACTTCTACCTTATGGTTATGGGCAATATCACAAATTTTTTGCACAGGATTGAGCATTCCTGTAGTTGTTTCATGATGAACAACTGCCAAATGACTAATTGTTTGATCCTCTGCTAACAATTTTTCAACTGTGGCAACATCAATATAATCACCATATTCCAGTTGGTAATGTACCACTTCGATGCCAAAAGTCTGCGCAATTTTTACCATTCTAGCGCCATAGGCACCATTTTCAATAACCAATAGTTTTTTACCTTCAGGCACAGCCGATGTAATTGCTGCTTCTAATCCACCGGTGCCACTAGCTGCAAATAATGCGCATTTATATGCACCTTCGCCATGTACAACCTTTACGAGATCGGTCTTAATACCTTCAATCAGACTGCCAAACTCCTCTTCGCGTGGGCAAATGTCTTCTACCACCATCGCATTTTTAACTGTATCCGTAGTAGTTGCTGGACCAGGATTCAACAATATTTTTCTATCAACTAATTTCATTTTCTAAACGAGGATTAACCCAAACCCAAAATTTACCTAAGGACTGGAATGTTCTATAAATCAATAATAAAATACTAGCTACTAAATAGATGATTAAAACTGTAAGTGTATTCCCCTCATATAGCGATGGAACTCCCATAATGATAATAAGAAACAATGGTGTAAATAGACCGGGGCTTCTTTCTATACCATCAATAAGATGACCTTGCATGATCTTACCCAGATATAACGAAGAGTATAATGTAACTACAGCTGTTAACTCTGCAACACTGAACACATAATTGCCCAGATAAGCAATTAATGATACGATTACCACGTACATCCAAATACTATAACGCACATTGGGTGTTCTTAATACTGTTTTTACAAATGTGCCTACAGCTCCAATGCTTATACCAATAAGCAGTAATTCAATGGCAGAATAACCAAAAATTAATGGGTTAACATAAAATTGATAAACAGGTTCAATGCTGGCAGCCATAATGATAAAAATAGCCAGGATGACTCCTTCTAACGATCCTACCTTTTCAAAAATAAGCCAACCTGTTTTAAATTGTTCATAGAAAACAATTACATGAGCGCAATATGATGTAACAAGTACAACGGCTACCAAATATGGGTTTGTAACCGAAAATAAGTTAAACAAAATGAGCATCAATATCCCATTATTAAATGCATCTAAATAATGATCACAAAACTCACCTAAAGCCGAACCAGTTTTAGTCCTTTTAGCTTGTGCACCGTCTAGGTGATCACCTATTAAATATAGTAGCAGCAATAAAGGAATAACAAAGAACGTGGCGTTTCCTAATAGTGAAATATCAAACGAAAAGTAAAGCGCTATATAGAAGAAGGCATTTGAGATTATAGTAATAATGTTGGCCGGTATCGCCCATGGAATAAAGCCTATTAAAGGCTCAATAAATATCTTTTTAAACAAGGGGGTAAGCAAAGAATAATCTTTACACTGATATGCATACGGCTTCATGGACTGCAAATAAAATCAAAAATGCCCTTACATCCGAATGAGATTCCAATTAGCAAGCTTATGCGAAATTAGAACAAACGATTGCATAATTATTAAGCTTCCAATCGCTATTTAATTACGCCCAAAGACTAAAATCCTTCTATATTTGTGCCCTATGAAAAAAACTACCCAGTTTAGAAAAATGCTCCTTAGCAAGGAGTTAGAATTTATAATGGAAGCTCATAATGGGCTTTCAGCAAAAATAGTTGAAGAAGCAGGTTTTAAAGGCATATGGGGCAGTGGTCTGTCAATATCAGCGGCATTAGGTGTAAGAGATAACAACGAAGCCTCCTGGACTCAGGTACTTGATGTGCTGGAGTTTATGAGTGATGCCACCACTATTCCAATACTTTTAGATGGCGATACTGGTTATGGAAACTTCAACAACATGAGAAGGCTGGTGAAAAAACTGGAGCAAAGAGATGTTGCAGCCGTTTGTATAGAAGACAAGCTGTTTCCTAAAACTAATTCATTTATAGGCGGTGAAAATCAGCCATTAGCAGATATTGACGAATTTTCCGGCAAAATAAAAGCGGCAAAGGATACTCAACAAGACCCTGATTTTTCTGTGGTGGCCAGACTTGAGGCATTTATTGCAGGCTGGGGATTAGATGAAGCATTGAGAAGAGCAGATGCCTATCATAATGCCGGAGCTGATGCGATCCTTTGCCACAGCAAAAAGGCTGATTCTTCAGATGTTGATGCATTTATGAAAGAATGGGGTGACCGTTGCCCTGTCATTATTGTTCCTACAAAATATTATTCTACGCCAACAGATCATTTTAGAGACTTAGGTGTAAGCATGGCTATTTGGGCGAACCATAATATGCGTGCTTCTATAAAGGTAATGCAAGACACCACGAAGCGGATTTACGATGATCAATCATTGATAAATGTAGAGGGCAACGTAGTGACCGTTTCTGAGGTGTTTAGAATACAAGGTGCAGATGAGTTGAAGGAAGCTGAAAAACTGTATTTACCAACAACAGGTAAAAAAGTGAATAATATAATCCTTGCCGCTAGCCAGGGTTCACTGGGAGAGTTAGTAAAAGACAAACCTAAAACCTTATTAGAGGTTAATGGTAAATCATTATTAAGTACTCAAATTGATGAATTTAATCAGGTTGGTATTAAGGATATTACGGTGGTGAGAGGTTTTGCAAAAGACAAAATAAGCCTCGGTAACATCAAGGCAGTTGATAACGATGATTTTGCCTCTACTAAAGAGTTGTATTCACTCTATCTGGCCAAAGATGAAATAAAAGAAAACACCGTTATCAGCTATGGAGACATCATTTTTAAGAAATATGTTCTTCACGAATTATTGAATGATACCAATGACATTACTTTGATTGTTGATGCAGATAGCAAAAAACCAACGGGTGACAAAGATCTGGTAAGAGCAAGTAAGAAGTATAGTAAAAAGAACTTCAGAGGCACTGCCAAATTCAAGTCCATGGGTATTGAATTAGAAAAGAAAGCGCATGGTGAATTTATTGGTTTATGGAAGGTTAATTCAAATGGATCTGAGATTGTAAGAAAGGCATTAGATACGTTGAGTAAAGACAAGAATTTCAAACAAATGACTTGCACTGATCTATTTAATGAAATCGCCAAAGAACATACAATTGCGGTAAAATACATTAGCGGTGCCTGGTTAGATGTAGATACTATGGTTGATTATCAAGAAGCAGGTAAACTCAGAATTTAAGCAATGAATACACAACAATTTGGCTCAGCTTTAAAAGATTTAGGTTTTGATTTTTACAGTGGGGTGCCTTGCTCCTTTCTTAAATACCTCATCAATTATGCTATTAATGAGTGTGACTATGTAATGGCTGCGAATGAGGGTGATGCAGTAGCTACCTCAGCCGGTGCATATCTTGCAGGTAAAAAATCTGTGGTGTTGATGCAAAACTCTGGATTAACCAATGCTACTTCTCCCCTTACCTCATTGAATTACTCATTTAAATTACCTGTACTAGGCTTTGTAAGCTTGCGTGGCGAAGAAGGACTGAACGATGAACCACAGCACGAATTAATGGGGCGAATCACAGGAAATATGCTAAGCTCTATGGAGGTTGAGTGGGAATATCTGGCTAATGATTTGAATGAAGCTAAAGAGCAACTTAAAAGAGCCAATCAAGCAATAGAAAATAACAAGACATTTTTCTTTGTAGTAAAGAAGGGCACATTTGATGAGGTGACACTTAAAACACAAAATATCTCAACAACTTTCGCCAAAGAATTAAAACATTCGGATAAAGAAGAAGTATCACCTACCAGAACCGAAGCTTTAACAGCTATTTCTAATTGGGCTGATAATAAAACAGCATTATTAGCCACAACAGGTAAAACCGGCAGAGAGTTATTCGAAATTGAAGACAAGCCTAATAATTTGTATATGGTAGGATCCATGGGTTGCATTAGCTCCATGGCTTTGGGTTTGGCACTTGCCGACAAATCCATAAAATCAGTAGCTATAGATGGTGATGGTGCGGCACTAATGAGGATGGGTAATTTTGGAACCAATGGTTACTACCACCCGAATAATCTGTTACACATCCTACTCGATAATAGCACACACGATTCTACCGGTGGTCAGGCTACCATTTCACCTAATATCGATTTTGCCACTGTGGCTCATGCTACCGGCTACCCCGTGGCTATTAAAGTAAACACCTTAGATGAGTTGAAAGATGAACTTGCCAATTGGTCATCAAACCCAAAGGCCACTTTTATTCATTTAAAAATAGCCAAAGGTTCTCCAAAAGAACTTGGCAGGCCAACTATTAAACCTCACGAGGTGAAAGAACGGCTCATGAATTTTCTTAAAAACTAATGAGTGGCGCTATTAAAACGGCTGTTATTTTGGCTGCCGGACTAGGCAGCAGATTAAAAGATCGAACAAAAGAAAAGCCCAAGGCCTTTTTAGAAATTGATGGAAAAACATTAATTCATCGCTCTATTGAAAACTTACTAAACCAGGGAATTACCCGAATCATCATTGGTACTGGCTATTTAAATGAGTTCTTTGATAATCTTAAAAATGAGTTTCCTCAAATAGAAACACATCGCAATGACGATTACGCGGCTACAGGCAGCATGTACACTCTGTACAATTTAAAATCTTTAATCAATGAAGATTTTTTACTACTCGAAGGTGATTTGCTCTATGAAAAAGCAGCTCTTACACATTTAATTACAGACACACACCAAGATATTGTTTTAGCGAGTGGTAAAACAAACTCGAATGATGAAGTGTACATTGAGGCTAATGAGCAGTCTCATTTAACCAACATGAGCAAGAAACCTTCAGAGTTAAATCACATATCAGGCGAATTGGTAGGCATTAGCAAAATATCATTAAGCACCTTCAACCTCATGTGTGATTATGCTATGAAATTATACGATAAGGGTGATCGTAGCTTTCATTATGAGGATGATTTCGTTGGTATTTCTAAGACAAAAGATATCTTTATAAAAAAAGTGGAAGGCCTCGCATGGTGCGAAATTGATGATGAAAATCATTTGAACAGAGCACTGGAAATGGTTTATCCATTGATACAGCAACGAGATCAATAATTCTTGCCTGATAAGCTTAAAAATATAGAAACCATCATATTCGACTTTGATGGAACCATTGCCGATACGCTCGAATTAGGCATAAAAATATCAAATCAATTATCTCATAAATTCCGATACAAACAAATTGCTGATAAACAGGATTTAGATTTTTACAGAAATCTATCCACTCAAAATGCTATTAAAGCTATTGGTATATCGTTGGTTAAGCTTCCGTTTGTGGCCTCCGCCTTTCGTAAGAGTTTATCAAAAAGCATAGATCAATTACATCCTTTCGAGGGAATGGTAGAGGTAATAAAAGACCTTGCTGAAAATTATAAGCTTGGTATTGTTACCAGCAATTCGTTACAAAACACTAAAACGTTTCTCGATAATCACGGACTGACAGAATCGTTTTCATATTATTCTACCGGCATCCGCTTATTCAAAAAGTACAGAACCATTAATGCTCTTATAAAAGAGTATGAATTAGATCCTCGACAAATTCTTTTAATTGGTGATGAAACCAGAGATATTGAAGCAGCACAGCAATGCGGGTTACCGATAGTGAGTGTAACTTGGGGATTCCATACCAAAAAGGTGTTAAGTTCTTTTCATCCTGATTATTTGGTGGACACTCCTCAGGAACTATCTGCTCTACTTACTGCTAATAATTAATCAATATTTGTAAGACCCATTTAATAACATTTTCTTTGCGGAAAATTTTAAGTATGGCTCAGCGCATAAAGCTATTTCTCAGCTATTTTTTATTCTGGTTTGTGTTTTTTCAAATCTCCAGAGTGTTTTTCATGGTGTATCAATATGAAAATACAGCTGCTATGGGCTTTGGTGATATTATACTATCCATGCTCAATGGGGCGAGGTTAGACTTAACAGTAGCCGGATATTTCACATTAATACCAGGACTGTTAATAACACTCACCACCTACTTTAATTCAAAAGTTCTAAAAATTAGTCTGTTGGCTTATACCACTTTAATGCTTTTTATTAGCTCTTTTATCGTGGTATTAGACATGGAACTTTACAGCCACTGGAGCTTTAGAATGGATGCAACTCCATTACTATATATAGGCAAGGAAGCGGCAGGATCAGGTGATCCGTTAACAACCATCATCATGGTTACTTTCTGGCTATTGTTCTTTTCTGCGTCAGTGTACTGTTACCATAGATTTATCGGATCGGCTATATCCAATCTTGAAAAATCTGAATATAAGTCTAGCTTGGTTATTTTATTATTGACAGGGCTTCTAATTGCACCAATTCGCGGCACCACCGGAGTGGCCCCAATAAACACAGGAACCGTTTATTTCCATGACTCCAATATGTTTGCCAATCATTCGGCAATTAATGTTGTATACAATTTTGGCTATGCCGTAAGAAAAATTAATCGATTAAAGTACCCTGAAAACTATCTTGAAAAGGATTTATCAGATAGCATTTTTGAAAATCTTATTGTGCAGGACACCACTGGCTTAAAACTTTTGAATGTTAAAAAGCCCAATGTGATGATTATAATGCTAGAAAGTTATTCTTTCAGGTTTATTGAGCCACTAGGCGGATTGCCGGGAATTACACCAAACATTAATAATCTCGTTCATGAGGGAATACTTTTTGATAATTTCTATTCTTCAGGAGATAGAACCGACATGGGCATCATTTCCGTTCTTAACGGCTACCCAAGACAACCACTTGGTTCAATCATCAAATTCCCTAAAAAAACCAGTACGCTACCATATATCAACAAAAATTTAAAGGCCAGAGGGTATGCAACTCAATTTACTTATGGCTATAATATCGACTATGCTAATTTCAAATCGTACCTCACTAACGGGCAATTTGATAAGGTAACACACAGCAAGAATTTTCCGCCAGAACATAATACCTCCAAATGGGGCGTTCATGACCATTTCGTATTCGATAAGTTTTTGGAAGAAGCCAAGGCGGTAAAAGAACCATTCTTTAAAATCATGATGACACAAAGTAGTCATGAGCCATTTGAAGTGCCAATGGAAACAGTCATTGAAGGTGATGATAATGAAAGTATGTTCAAAAACTCCGCATATTATACAGATAAGAGTCTCGGGGAATTTATTGCAAAGGCCAAGCAAACCAATTGGTGGGACAGTACATTAATTATTATCACTGCAGATCATGGACATTTTATGCCTGGCAATGAAGGTATTTCAAATCCTGACCGATTTAAAATTCCAATGCTTTGGTTAGGTGGTGCTATTAACAAACAAGATACCGTAATTCATAATTACGGAACACAAACAGACATTGCCAACACTCTGTTTGCGCAATTAGGCTTTCAGGATTCATCTTACATTTTTAGCAACAACATGCTTTCCGATAATTTAGACCCGTTTGCTATATTTATTTACAACAATGGAGTAGGTTACTTGTCTAAAAATGAGAAAGTAATTTACGACAATACAGGAAAGCAATTTATTACTAATGAAGGAGCCAACGACACCGGCAAACAAAAAGGTCGTGCTTATTTACAAAAGTTATATTTAGATTTTAATCATCGCTAGGCTTACCTGCCATTTTTAGAAAGATACTTCTTAAAATAAAGTATCCAATAAAACTAGCTGGCACAATGGTTACTAACCAGGCAAACATTCCCATAAGTGTGGCCATCCATAGCATTTCAACTGCCTTCAACCAATCTTCACTTATTAAATCCATAACTTCCTGTATGGAGTAAGGTATTGGGTTAACACCTAACATATTAGAACCAAGGTGTATTAATGGAATTAGTACAACCAATTGAAAAGGATAAACCAAATAATTGATCAACTGGATTGCCGCAAGATTCAATTTAAAGACAAAGGCGATAATGAGGCAGAGTAAAGTAGTAATACCAACTATTGGAAATAAGCCAAAACAAAACCCAAGGCTGATGGACAAAGCGAGCTTTGTTGGGGTCATCCCCTGTTTTAAGAAGCCAATGATTGGCTTCAGAATCTTTTCTTCTATCTTTTTGCGAAACTTATTGGCCATACGCCACCAAGATAGAAATAAAAAAACCCTGACGGAACCGTCAGGGTTGTAATTAATTAGACTTTCTAACAGAGCCGCCACTACTGGTATCCGATCTCGATTTACCTGGATTACCTCTATACCGAACACTGCCACCACTGCTCGCCTCAGCATCAATTTCTTTTGTTGCGTAAACTCTTGCATCCGCTCCACTGCTTACATCCACTCTAACAATTTCTGCTTCCAAATCATAGGCATCTACTCCCCCTGCACTACTGGCGTCAACTTCAAAGTATTTAGCCTTACCTGATACTTCAATATCACCCGAGCTGGAAGCATCCGCAGTTAATTCGTTCACCTCCACGTCAACCTCAATATCTGCCGCACTCGATACATCCAAAATTAACCTGTCTGACTGGATCTTATTTCTGCCTACTACATTTGCTGCACTACTTGCTGAAATTTCTTCCAGCTTTACGTAAGTTATATGAACAACTACCGAATAATCTCGCCATCTATTTCTCACCAAATGTACTTTTAAACGATCTCCAAAAACCTCAGTAAGTACATCCTCCAATGGTATGCCTTTTACTTCCACTTTTATCGATTCTTTTGTTCCTTTTTGCAGGTAAGCATCAATACCCTGAGACACTTGCACTTCATCAAAAGATGATAATTTTCTCTCCTCTACTTCCTGTGCGAAAGACCCAATTGCGAAGCTGAATATCACAAGACTTAATATGTACTTCTTCATAGTTTAAATATTTTCATTTGATCCAAAGACCAGTTAATAATCTAATGGTTGCATCTCACAATAAACAATGATAATTAAATTTCTTACAATCTTACACTAGTAATTATTTGATTCAGATTCCAAGCTTGCTGCCTCGTCTTTTTTATGTTTTTAGATTCGACAAACGAAAAATTTGATTATATTGGTCTTGACATTAATTAATTATAAAGGCACAAAATAATTAGGATAAAATGATAAAGGAACAATTAAACGTATTAATACAGTTGGCTGCCAGCGACAATAATGTTGCTGATAAAGAAGCTAAACTGATAAAAATGATAGGTGTTTCTAATGGTGTCCCTGCAGAAGATATCGATGAAATGCTTAAAAACCCAAGAAAACCTATTGGTGATTTAAGTACATTAACGGATGATCAGAAATTCGAGCACCTTTATCATGTTGTGCAGATGATGAAAATTGATGGCCAGGTATTTAAAAGTGAGATTGTATTCTGCGAAGACATTGCTTCTCGCTTAGGCTATAAAAAAGGAGTGATTGCAGAATTATCCTCTAAAATTTATAGCGACCCATCTATCACTTCAGATCGTGATGCACTCAAGAAAAAAGCACAAAAGTATTTAGCATAACAGAAAAAGCTCCGAGAATCTCGGAGCTTTTTTAATAATGATCCATTAGTTCTCCATTGAGTGTTTGATAGCTTCTCAAACATTCAGCCGTTAAGCACGAATGTATTGGAAGTACTCCAATCACATCTCCAATCTTAAATTCTGAGGTTAAGCCATCCTCTAATTGTATGATGCCATGTTCCTGAGATACCTTTATTAAGGTCGCTCCTTCTATTATTTCCCAGCCGTTATTAATGAACTCAACTACCTGTCCATAACCATATTTACCACTATGGTCTTTGGAAAAATGAACGGCTCCGCCATAAATAATTAATTGATTTTCTTCTTGCTTAATAGAGACAACGGGGCACGCAACGGTGACAGCTATATCTTGCAACTGACATGAGCCTATTTCAGACTGCATTACATCGTAAAACACAAAATTTCCAGGACTGATACGATCTATGTTCGCAAAAGAATCCAAAACACTGCATGAGGGCGTATCACCAAAACATGCGATAAGGTGAGGGTACTCAGAAAGCAGCAATTGTTTTAATGAAGATAGCTGCTCAATAGACTTATTTGCTAAGTTTTGAATCTCCGACTCACCTTTTGCTCCATACGTATGTCCGGCATGGCTATAAAGACCTTTAAACTTTAGTTTATCAGAAGCACTTATCTGATTAGCTAAATCCCTTACTTTTTCGAGTTGATGAGGTTTAATTCCTGACCTGTTACCACCCGAATCAATTTCTATGTAAACAGATATCGAATTTCGAACTTGACTATTCAGTAGCTCAGCAATATCTGAATTATCAACCAGCACTGTCAAGGCAATATCTTTGGCTAATTCATTGATAGCATCAATTTCCAATATGTTGCAAGGAAAAGCGACTGTAATATCATTCCAGCCACTAGCAGCAAAATATTGCGCCATACCCAATGAGCTGACTGTTATTTTATATACACCCAGCTCTTGAAACCACTGCCCTATTTGTTTCGACTGATGTGTTTTGAAATGAGGCTGAAGCTCTAAGCCTTGGCTTTGAGCTTTATTGACCATCCGGGCAATGTTTGCTCTGCAAACAGCCGCATTAAGAATAAGTGTTGGTTTAGTTATTTTCATAGACTACTTCACCGCCAAAAATGGTTTTTATAACTTTTGTTTTCAATATCTCATCCTCAGGTATTGTCATAATATCTTTATCAAAAACCGTGAAATCTGCCAACTTACCTACTTCGATTGAACCAAGAGCATCTTCCTGAAATGCACCGTAAGCAGCATTAATCGTATAGGATTTCAAAGCTTCTTCTCTTGTCATTTTTTGAGTGGGTTCATAACCGCCCTCGGGTGTGCCAGCCAATGTTTTTCTTGTAACACTAGCATAGAAACTGGCCAAAGGGTCAACGGGTTCTACAGGCACATCCGTACCATTTACTATAATGGCGCCTGAATCAATTAATGCCCTCCACATATAAGCGCCTTCATCTATACGCTTTTGGCCTAGCCTGTCAATAGCCCAGGGCCTGTCAGACGACATATGAATGGCCTGCATGGCGGGAATAACATTTAATTCTCCAAACCTCGGTATATCCTCCGGATGAAGGTGCTGTGCATGTTCTATTCTAAAACGGTGATCTTTTACATCGGGAAATTCAGCAAAAGCTTTTTCATAGCGATCCAGGATTTCTTTATTGGCTCTATCGCCAATGGCATGGGCACAAACCTGAAAGCCATTTGCTAAACCATTCTTTGCTGTTTCATAAACAAACTCCATAGGCAATGTTTCATGGCCATAATGCCCGGGTCTATCCGTATATTCCTCTAACAACCAGGCTCCTCTAGAACCAAGTGCTCCATCACAATTCAGCTTAACGGAGCGAATGGTGAGCAGGTAATCTGTGGTATCAATATCAGGACCTTTTTCATACCATTCATTCAATAGGTTTCTATTCCAACCACTAAGCATGGCGTAAAGCCTAAGCTTTAGTCTACCATCATTCTTAAACTTGTAAAATAGATCTACCGTATCAGGATGAATGCCGGCTGTATGAAACCCAGTAATACCGTTTTTATGACTAGCTTCAATAGCCAACTCCAGCGCCTTTTCATATCTAGCCGTTGAATTCTTTGTGATTTGGTCGCTAATCAACTCGTAAGCAGCTGGTTCGATAAATACACCGGTAGGATTACCCTGCTCATCCCTCACAATCTCTGCTCCCTCTACATTCAAGTTTTTCATAGATTCTGTAGACATAGGTAATACCCCAGCTAACTGCATAGCCTTATAATTAGCCAGTGCCGCATGACCACTTGCATGCTTTAAAAAAACCGGGTTATCAGGTGATATTTCACTTAGCCTATCATGAACTGGAAAGCCTTTAATCAATTCTAGTCCCTCATTATTCCATTTATCCTGATGCCAGCCCCTGCCTTGAATCCAATCACCAGGCTGTGATTTAGCTACCGCTTCTTTTATCTTTTCTATTAGCTCATCATAGGATCTCACCGCCAACAAGTCAACATCTAATTGATTAAAACCTAAGCCCATTAAATGCCCGTGACCTTCAATAAAGCCCGGGGTCATGGTTGCACCATTTAAATCTACTGATTGAGTTGAATTATCCTTTAGTTTATTGACCTCTGCTAGTTGACCTGTGGCTATTATCCTTCCATTTTTAACTGCCACCGCTTCAACCATGCTATTGGAAGAATCAGCCGTGTAGATATTTCCGTTGGTATAGATGGTATCCGCGTATTGTTTTTCATCTGAAGTTGTACAGCTGTATAAACCAATAATGAGGAGAGAAAGAGAAAAGGCGTGTCTTAGATTCATAAATATATTCTTAGTTTTAACTTATTGTTTTTTATTATCTCAAAATCAAATAATACTGTCATTCTGAATTAATTTCAGGATCTTTTGTTCAGGAGCAGTTCTAAATTTGAGATTCTGAAATTAATTCAGAATGACAAGTCCGATTTTGAGATAGTCAGCTATATTATCAATTCAGAAAATTACTAATTAGTTGAAGAATATTCATGCTATGAAAAAACTGATTGCCGTTTTATTATTCACTTCTTTGTTTGCATTTAGCAAACCAGCACAAGCTCAGGAAGTTGGAATTTCATTTTCATACTTTCTTCCGAAGAATGGCTACTTTTCTACACCAATAAGCCCGTTCTCACTGCGCGGATTGGGCATTCAGTTTGGTGATTTTATAGTGGTACAAAGCGGTTTTTCACTTTACAGGATGTCGGGCATGAATGTCACTGACATGGGCGACCTAAAAACGAAAGATCCTATTGTTGGACCAAACTTTACATTGCTAATACCCGCAGAGCTGGTATTACAATATGTTACTCAAAACCAGGAGTTTAAAATTAAAGGAGGCGGTTTTGGCTTTGGCACATTCGATAATAAAATTATGAATGGAAACTTAGACAAGGCGATACGTACTTTTGAAGGTTGGGATGCAGCCAATTCTGATGTTGATTTTGATAGCGGACTTGGTTTTGGAGTTATGTTTGGTGCCGAATATGTGGTGTATGTTACCAGTCAGTGGGGTTTAAGCTTTGAAGTGAACTACTACATTGGTGGTGCAGATTTTCCAATTAAAGGAAGTTATACAGGGGGTAACATGGCTGGCCCTTTAGTGACTAGAGAAGTGGATTACAAAGATGCTACCCTTGATTTCACCGGGCTGGAAATTTCTTTGGGTGTGATTATTACACAGTGATCTATTAGAGAAGAAAAAGAATGTCAAAAGGAAGAAAAAAAACAAACTTTTTATTAGCAATTGCTTTATTAATCACTTGGATTTGTTTTTCATGGATCATAGGGCCTACTCAGAAATCAATAGATGAGAATTTTATTAAAGTAAATAGTTCAAAAGAGAATGTATATTATATCATTGACTACAATCCAAAGTTAATGGCAAACGGTATTCATTTTAAGGAAGTGGGGGCAACAGAATTAGATAAAACCTCATTTACTCTGTCAGACAGAAACGTTGAAATTCAAAAATCCCTATTAAACTACTACAAGCCTTTTCTTCAACAAGCCCAACACACGGACACTTTAAAGTATATTGACAAAAATATAATTGAGAAGAAATTCTTAGAAATGAATGACAAATTTCCAGCTGACACAATCATTAATAATACGAAATACGATATTTTCAATGAGCCCTGGGCGCTCTATTACATTTTTTTAAAAGATTCAAATCATGATAGATATTATTCATTTTCTCTCAATTCATTTTCTGATATAAACAATAAATTTAGAGGTGGCGCTTCAAATTCATTTGAAAAATTTACAGATGTTTCAGATAGAATTAATGAGCTCATTGATGGAGAAATAATTTTAATTGTAGACTCTCTTGCACCGCGAAACAATGTTCATTTAAATGATATTTACAAAATTTACGATGATCAAGGGAAGGTATTATTTGAAAATGATAATATGTCTAGCGAAAAAGTTTGGTATCTAAGAGAATACTTCCTTTTAATAAGCATTTCTTTAATTATCTCCATTCTTTTATCATACTATCAATATAGAAAGGCGTAAATTATTTTTTAATAAGATTAGTAAAGGTTTATAATTCAATCACTTTAAAGACTAGAAAGAAACTAACGCTAAAAGCTATAATGTTTACACTAACGCCTTTAGAAAAGGCTCTGCTTGATTTGGAAGTTGAAGTTTAATACTTAAGAAATAAATAAAGTAGGTAACATTCCGCAATAGTGCATTTGGCCCCTTTTAAATCCTACAAATCACTACTCTTCAACTTCGCATGCACTGCATAAACAAAGAGTGCTATATACACAATCACCATCGCCACGGCATCCCAGGCTACATAGTCCTGAATTTCCTGAAACCAGTAACGCGGGAAAGGAATTTCTATCAACCTGCTTAAAACATTTAAAGGAAAGTATTCACCTAGAAATTCTAACTTCTCCGGTAGCAACCCTGCAATAGTTAATTCTATTGGTCGGTAAAGCATTAATATAAAAATGGTTAATGCCGATCTCTTTAGTATTACCGTTAGGAGAAAAGCAAATATCAAATAGCCGAATAAATCCAGAAAATAAGCAAAAACGAAACTGCTTGTTTCTAAACTCTCACCAATACTTACATCAGGTGTGTAAATCCATCCGGTAACGTAAGTAGTAATAAAAACAAGCACTGCCGAAGAAATGGATAATAATAAGATGGTAGCCACTTTTGATATAAGGAAATCTGTTCTGGAGAGTCCATCAATAATATTCTGCCTTACCGTTTTGTAAGAAAACTCATTGGAAACGGAGATAATTACCACAATAGCTAAGAAAATCTTTAAGAAAGTATATACGTAAGTAACATTTTGCCAGATATCCGGGAAATGAAGAATAGGAATCTTCATTGGGTCAAATTGATCGAACTCTGCTCCTTTTACTTTCAACCATTTTAAAAACTCAGTTACAGAGACAGGCACACTTATAATTAGTAAAGCATACAAGCCTACCAGCACGTTGAATGCCCTGTAGTTGGTAAGCTTTATTAAATCTATTTTAACTAGTTTGATAATATTCATAAAAGTGTTGTTCGGCTAGGTTTAAGCGTTATCTGACTCTGCTAAAAGTTCAAGGAATTGTTTTTCGAGGCTCTTTTTCATGGTTACCAAATGAGAAACCATTATCCCTGCATCAAAAAGGTATTTATTGAGGTCTGCTGCTAGTTTATCATCTTTCAATAATGCGGTGTATTTGCCCATATCTTCTGATACACGAGCTACAAATGGGCAAGTCTCTAATTTCTCCAACAAACTCGGGTCATCAGATGCAACTTCCACATTCACTTCACCCTTATCGATATCATCCACTAAACCGGAATAAAGTAGGTCACCCTTCTTCAATACGGCAAAGTTGGTACATACCTTCTGCACTTCATCAAGCAAATGGCTTGCGAGAATAATTGTCTTACCATCTTTAGCAATGCTTTTAATCAATTCGCGTATTTCGGCTATACCCTGGGGGTCTAACCCATTGGTAGGTTCATCTAAAATCATCACCTCGGGGTCGCACACCAAAGCAGATGCAATAGACAAACGCTGTTTCATACCCAAAGAGTAAGTCTTGAATTTATCATGCTTACGCTCAAACAGTTCTACTTTTTTAAGGGCAGGTTCAATGTTCTCCTTTGGGGCATTTTTTATCTCAGCCACAATTTCCAAATTCTTAACTGCAGATAGGTAAGGATAAAAAATGGGCGTTTCCAGAATTGCACCAATCTTCTTGCGCATTTCTTTCGTAGCAGGCTGACCAAACCATTTGAAATCGCCACTGGTTTTTCTGATAACATCCAGCAGCATCCCCAATGTGGTAGTTTTACCACTACCGTTAGGCCCAAGAATACCGAACACCTCCCCTTTCTTGATTTCCAATGTCAGGTCGTTAACGGCAACAAGTCTCCCATACCTTTTTGTAAGATTATTAATCGTCAGAACTGACTCCATAGATGGTTAGTTGAAATTTTGAACTTTTGAAATAAGTGTAGCCAATTTGCTAATGGCAACTGATCCTTTAATATCGAGAATTGACAGGCTTTCATTATCCTGCATCAACAATACGATGCCGGTGGTTACGCCATCTTCTTCCTGTATGTAGGCATTTACATTCATGCCCTCGTGGCGCATGGTCATAAGATCTTCAAAATCCTCATCGTAATAACTTGCTACAAGCTCCTTGTAATCATCCTTGTCTACATTTTCAGCGGCTTTATCCACTCTGATGAATTTCATTTTATCAATGTCCTTTATCAGCTCTTCAAACTCAGGGTTATCATCCTGATTGAGCATTTTAAGTGTATTACTGTAAAAGAATAAAACAAAGGCATCTTCATGATCATCATGAAACGCTTTGGTGGTTTTGCTTTGTGAGAAGCAAATGACGGGTAGTGCCAAAAGCAACAATGTGAGTGTCTTCATCATAGACAATTATTAATTGAGAAGTTAAATATATAAAAGATATGTCATCCTGACGAAGGAAGGATCTTACTTAATTATTCAGTAAGATCCCTCATACCTTCGGGATGACACTTATTCGATTATGATGTTACTTACTCCACTCTTTATGATGATCTGCTAAATACGCCAGGTCTTTCATTTCAAGGATACCATCCAGGTTGATCAGCACAAATTCGTCATCATCTTTGTTAGTTAGAATCAGCATATTGTTTATCTGACTTTTGTTGGTTTTAGCAAGGAAATAAACTCGCTCTCTGCCATCTCTAACGGTCATCATTTCTTCATAACCTTCTTTTTTGATATCATCTCTAAGGTTATCAATTTCCTTTACACTGATACCGATTTTGTCCATTGGTAATGCCAAAACATTCATGGAGTTGATTCCTTTGGCAATTCTGGAAACTGTTTGTGCATCTTCTTCTTCCGAGAAACCTGTGATGCTTGATATAAGCTCAAAGATGTTTCCATTAAGTGTTACTACTGAGGCATCACGGTCATCCTGGTACTTGCTGTGAAATGCTTCTACCGATTTGCTTTGGCTAAATGCACTCCCACAAATTACCAATGCTGCTACTATTAGACTTAACTTTTTCATGTTGTTGTTTATTTTGAGTTATTAATTATTATTAGTTTCCTTTATCTAGTTTGTTAAGATTATCGAGGCCATCGATATCCATGGCTTTAGAAATTTTGGCCACTTGCTTCAGATCTATTTCACCGAAGAGTGTGAGGATAAAAAATTCCTTATCACCACCCATAATCATTACCAGTTCACTGATTTTCTTATCATTTTCTTTGATCATGAACTTCATGTCTTTGTCTTCATCTTTGATAGACATCAGCTCATCAAACTCACCTTTTGGTAGAAGCCCTAAAGCTTCTTTGTACATGGCTTTACCATTCACTTCTTCCTTGGCGAGTATTTTAAGACCTTTCAACTTGCTAATTGCATCCAGAATTTCCTGATCTTCTTTAGATTCCATTTCAAGATCAGTAAACAAGCTGAACATTCTGCTTGTGATGGTTACATTCGTAAATGTCTCATCATCAGCATACTTATCGAAAAATCTTGATATTGCATCTTGTCCGTTTGCTGCAAAAGCTACCAGAACTGCCAATACTGTTAATACCTTCTTCATGTCTTTATTCTTTATAAATTATTGTCTTTTACTCTTTCTTGTGCTTCGTTAAATGTGGAAAGCTTTTTAGCCTGTTTTCTACCTTTATTGAAGTTTTTACTTATTAATTGAAGTGCCTTTTTTGTTTCTTCAAATGCCTTTTCAGGATCTTCGAATGTATCGGTTAAATAAGGCTGCTCCTTTTCTTTTATCTCCTGCTGGATAAAATACCCTGCCACCACAACTACTAATATTACAGCGGCTACTTTAGAGATATTGGTGAACATGCTCATCACCTTACCCTTTTTAGGGCTTGATGGTACGCCCTGCTCAATTTCTGCCAGAACCTGTTCATCAAACAAGCCATCTAATGAAGCCGATTCCTTTTCATTTGTATAATATTGAAATAGTGGAGCTACATCTTTAAACTTTGCATCATAGTCACCAGCTGAGAAGTAGTTTTTTAATTCTTTCTCCTCTTCCAGCGTGGTTTCACACTCCCAGTATTTCGCTATTAACTGTTCAATTCTTTTAGAGTCCATATGCATTTGCATTTAATAAATTCTCACGGACCGATTTTCTTGCTCTGAACAGGTTTACTTTTACCTGATTCATATCTATTTCCAGGATGTCACATATCTCCTGATAGGAATACCCTTCCACATCCCGAAGCTGAATTACCTGCTTCTGTTTGTCTGGTAGAGATGAAATAAATGTTCCTATTTTAATCATTGTATCACTTAACTCTGTTGATCTGTACGGTGTAATATTCTCACCCATACTAATATCATGTGTTTGATCCAGGCTATCGGTCAGCTTACGTTTTTTGGATTTTAACTTGTCTAATGAAAGGTTTCTGGTCACTCGCATGCACCAGGCTTCCATATTTTCAAGTTCATCCATTTCATTACGCTTGTTCCATACTTTTATGAAAACTTCCTGAACGATATCCCGAGCTTCATCGGCATCACCTACTAACTTAAGAGCAAATCGAAATAGCTTATCCTTAGTAGGTAATACTCTTGTTTTAAAAGCTTCCAAACTCATATTCATAGGCAAGACGACCGTGATGGGAGTATGTTACAAGGTAGTGAAAAAATAATTTGATTTTTTTTTCAAATTGTGATTTCATACTATCAAATGCTGTCATGCCGACAAAAGGAGTCCGATAGCTATCGGCCTTACTAAGTGGGTTTACGATACTTTTTACAATTGTTGTACGAACTTAGGAAGATCCTTCCTTCGTCAGGATGACTTTATTGTATAGAGTAATTTGATTTTTTAGTGATGTGACTAAAACAAATCAAAAGTTGACTCTCTGTAACTCAGTGCAAAAATCCAATAGAATGTGTCATGCCGACAAAAGGAGGCATCTTACTAAGTGAGTTTACGTTACTTTTTACAATTGTTGTTCGAACTTAGGAAGATCCTTCCTTCGTCAGGATGACCTTAAAAGAATATTTTGGGTTTTGTCTAGCCCACTTTTACTACAGTCTCTTCCATTATAACGAATACATCATCTCCTTTTTTAGGTGTGATAGTATAGGCTCCTGTAAACTCACCAAAGGCAGGCATGAGCCCCTGTTTTTCACCAAAATGAAAGCAAGGTAAACGCAAACTTTGTCGGGCAGAACCTCGAAGTTTTACTGCTGGATGAATATGGCCAGCTAAATTATAGCCCTCAAATTCTTGTAACGGCTCGTGGGACAGTAGCAGCGAACTCAATTGCAATTGATCTTTATGTACCAGAATCTTCAATTTATCATATTGATAAGGACTCATAATGTCATGATTGCCTTGAACCAACTCAAATTGCATTTCTGGAAATGCCTTAAGCACCTGACCAAATACTTCCCACTCAGAATTGTAGTGACTATGAAAAAGATCTCCTAAAAAAATAACTCGCTCAGGCTTTTGTTGTTGGAGCAGGCCAATTAATAATTCAATATTTCGATCATTCGCCTTTTGAGGTACAGGAATGCCAGACCTTCTGAAGTGATTGACTTTACCTAAATGCAAATCTGAGATTAAAAGAGTTCGGTTTTCAGGAATGAAAATAGCCTTTTCTTTCAACAGATTAAGTAATACACCATGAAGTACATATTCCTGCATGGTGTGAAATTATTAGAGAAGATCTAATGAGACAAATGACAAGACAACCCAAGATGTCAATCTAGGCTTACACCATGCATATCTAAAAAATAGGCTTCGTTGAATTGTGGGTCAATTGATTCGTAAAACTCACTAGCAACTTTGAATTTGTTCCTTAATGTTTCATGGCTTTTAATCGCTTCCCAAAACCCTGGTTTACTTACGAACAGGTTTTCCGCAAAAGTGGAAAAGTCTTCCAGTTTGTTCATAACACTGTATTTGTAAATAAAGCCTTTGTCAAATAACTCAGTTTCTAAGTTTTGCCTATAACTTTTTATATCGCCATACTTTAATGTATTGTTAGCTGTCCAGGCTTTATCATCAAACCCTTTACTTTCAAACAGAAATAATCGGTGAGAAAACTCATGATGTATCAAACGTTCCAACATTTCTGTATTAACTGAACCATCTTCCATATATTTTACAGCAAAGAAGAACCCATGCCTACCCAAATAGGTGCCCATCATAATGCGTTTCTTATCAAACTCGTCATACACATAAATCGTGGTAAAGTGTTCATTGATAACCGATGCAGGATATTTTCTGAGTGCCTTGTTAATCGTTGCCAAAACTGTTTGATGATACTTAGGATGGGTTTCTATCACATCAAACTTGCCTGATGTTCGGTGTTTATGTTCTTTAAAATCGGCCTCGTCAATATGTAAGTAAACTACAGCATTACTTGAAGAATCTTGCCAGCTTATTGTTTGAGCCTGAAGAATATCAACACAAAAAATTATAAGTAGGTAAGCAATAAGATATTTTATCATAACATTCTGATTAGTTTACAACATCAAAAGCCAGCAATAACATTGGTTCTGAAAAATAGACAAAAAAGAACCATAAGCACTTTAAATTAACAAATAACTCAGATTGTCTTTCAACTTACATAACCGCAAGATGCAATTAGAGTATACTATTGTATGAAACGATTAGCCTTACTCCTCATTATAAGTAGTTCCATTTTTATTATCTCATTCACTCATTTCGAAGAAACCAAAGCTGTTAAAAGTGAATCCATTGCCGTAGTCGAGCTATTTACTTCACAGGGCTGCTCCAGCTGTCCGGCTGCAGATGAAGTACTGAGTAAAATTGCCGGTAATGATAACGTATTTGCCCTCTCCTATCATGTGAGCTATTGGAATTACTTGGGCTGGAAAGACCCATACAGTAGTGAAGAGTTTACTAAGAGGCAGCGGAAATATGGCAACCATTTTAAATTAAATACCATTTACACGCCTCAAATGGTAGTGAATGGTAAGTATGAGTTTGTTGGTTCTTACGAATCCAAATTGAATAATGCACTTAATAAAATTGAGCTTGATCCAATCTCTATCTCAATTTCTGATTTAAAAATGCATAGTGGTAAGCTTACCTTTTCTTATTCTCTGGACAAACAACCAACAAATCTTCTTCTCAATGCTGCAATTGTTGAACGCCATGTAGAGAATTATGTGCCTAGAGGTGAGAATCATGGCAAAACATTAAATCATGATAATGTGGTAAGAAACCTGAAAACAATTAATGCTGATGATAGCGGCTCATTATCTCTCGAATTACCAGAATTTACCTCTGATGAAAAATTACTGATTCTCTACCTACAGGTTGAAAAGAGTTTGGAAGTGATGGGAGCGACAAAAACTACCATTTAACTATGATAACAAATCATTAATCTAGAATATGTTGCAAATACGTATTCTGTGAGTAATTTCATTCAATGAATGTTAAAAACCAACTACTTACTTGTCTATTAAGTCTGTTTATTTTTCCAACTATTTTCATTTCCTGCGATGATGATGACGAAAGTCCAGGTCTCACCAGTGATTGCCCAAATGCACCCGCCCTTTATTTTGAAGAAAGTAATGGTTTAGTAATTATTGAAGCCGAAGATGTACCAAATAGATCAAACATCGGTGAATGGGAGTTTCAAAGTGGATCTATAAATAATGTAAGTGGCCATAGCGGAGAAGGCTTCATTGTTTTCAAAGGTGAAGATTCATTTAGAGATGCAGGTAATTCGATTATTACATATAATGTGAAGATCAATACGCCCGGTATTTATCGTTTTTTATATGCAAGTACCATAGGGACTGGTGATAATAATACAGAACACAATGATGCCTTTGTTAATTTTCCAGATGCTGATGCTTTTTATGGCTACCGTTCCAACTCAAACACCATAGCTATTCCTAATGATGAAGGTATAGATTCGTCAAATCCGGATCGTAATGATCCGATCTTAGCTGAAACTTATCCTGGAGCAACTTATAAAGTTCCAAATGGTTCAAACCCAAGAAACATAGGGTACTTAAAAGTATATATGAACCAATTAGATGAATGGTGGTATGAAGGAAGTACCAGTGATAGTGATGCTCATGCAGTTTATGCCAGATTTGATAGTCCTGGCACGTATACCATACTTATTTCAGGAAGATCAAGCAGCTTTGCCATCGATAGATTAGTTCTTGTCATAGAAGAAGGAGATTTTACCGATTTAGGAAGTCGAAATAAAAGGAAAGAGGCTCTTTCACCTATAGAATCAGTAGATTCAACTTGTCAATAACTAATAATTGTATCTTGTTTTAACCGAACACTTTAAAATTGTCATGCGCTTAAAATCACTACTTATCTGCCTTTTTTTTATTATTTCGATAAAAGGTATTTCGCAACATAAAGTTGGTCTTAAATTCGGTGCGTCATTAAGCAATTCGTATCAAAACGAAGTTTTTGATGACACGAACAACCTCACTTCGGTTTTAGCAGGTCTGAACTACAACTATTTCTTAAATGAAAAATATCATCTTGATGCAGACCTCCTTTACTTAACTCGTGGATTTAACTTTGAAATATTTTTACGTGATGCAGAGGGCAATCAAATTGGTGTGGAAGAAGCACAATTCAATTATCGATATGTTTCAATCCCAATAAAAGTTGGGCGTCATTTTGGAAGTACTTTATCAGGATACGTTAATGTGGGAATCGTCCCCTCTATTTTGATAAAAGCTACACATGAAACCCCAGCTTTTTTAGGCAGGCCAGAAGAAAATTTAGATGTAACAGATCAAGTGAGAAGTTTAGACATTGGTGGAATAGTTGAGTTAGGTGGCAACTATAATTTATCAGATAAACTAACATTAGGTTTAATAGCGTCCTATCTGATGAGTTTCACCAGCTTATCTACCGATGAATACTTTGCAAGTGATGATATTAAGCTACGCAGTATTTTGATCTCAGCAGGAATTAGCTATTCTATTTCAAATAAAAATAACGATTAACTAAACTGCTCTATCACCAGCTTCAATTGGGCTGGTTGAACCACTCCGGACTGTTGCCATTTAATCTGACCATTCTTAAATAGAATTAGGGTAGGCACTCCCCTCACCTGATACTTTTGTGCAGCAGCCTGATTTTTATCTACATCCACTTTTACAATTCTGGCCTTATCGCCTATCTCATTTTTTAATTGGTCCAGCATAGGTGCCATCATTTTACATGGCCCACACCAGGTAGCAAAAAAATCGACCAACACGGGTTGGTCGCCATTGATCAATTCATTGAATTTAGACATTCGTATTCTGATTAATTATTTCAATAGTAACAAAACAATATAGGCTGGTGGTTCCTTTTCTATATTTGCAATTCAATATTTTTTTATGCCGGATATAGATCAGGGAATTAAGCGACTTATAGAACTTCTTAAAATCGAAAAAGAAGAAGACCTTCTCCAATATAAACTTAAAATGAGCGATACTTCTATTGCAGAGCGCAGAAAGCAAGGCGTGTGTTGGTTCCCACTCATCATAGAAAACACGAGATTCAATGCAGGTGAGCGGCTCGTAATTAGTGTTAGAAGACCTGACAAGTATCAGGAGCCTCATCTATTTTCATCGGGTAAGTTGGTGAGTTTTTTCAGTGCGGAAGGCGAGAATAAAGAAAGTATCAACGGAGTAGTTAACAATGTTTCGAAAGATCAGATGCTGATCACCTTAAATAGCGATGACGAGCCCTATTGGATGAAAAAAGGACAACTGGGCGTGCAGTTGTTATTTGATGAAAGCTCCTACAGGGAAATGAACAAGGCGCTCAAGAAGCTCATCAAAACCGAAGAAGCACATACACTAAAACTCAAAAATATACTACTGGGTAATGAAACACCCTTATTCAAAGAAAGCAAACCTTATCAATCACAAGGCTTAAATGATAGCCAGAATACCGCTTTAAATAAAGTATTAAATGCTGAAACTGTAAGTGTGATTCATGGGCCTCCCGGTACCGGAAAAACAACAACACTCATTGAATCAATCGTTGAAACACTAAAATCTGAGAATCAGGTTTTGGTTTGTGCACCAAGTAATAATGCGGTGGACTTACTTGTAGAAAAGCTTACCGAGCATCAGGTGAATGTGTTGAGAATTGGCCACCCTGCCAGAGTAACAGAGGAAATGCTGAGTTTAACCCTTGATGCCAAAATAGCCAATCATAAAGATTTTAAAGATTACAAGGCCATGCGTAAGAAGGCCGATGAGTTTTTTGGGATGGCCAAAAAGTACAAACGCTCTTTTGGCTATGCTGAGCGTGAACAGCGTAAACTTTTATATGATGAGGCCCATCAATACAAAGATGCAGCCGAGCAACTGAATTTCTATATTACGAATGACATCATCTCTAAGGCTCAGGTAATTGCAGGTACACTCGTGGCTGCCAATAATTATGCAGTAAAGGGTATCAAATTTAAAACGGTATTTATTGACGAAGCTGCTCAGGCCTTAGAGCCTGCTACCTGGATACCCATTCTGAAAGCCGAGCGTGTTATTTTCGCTGGCGATCATCACCAACTTCCGCCAACAATCAAATCGATGGAAGCAGCCAAGGGCGGTTTAGATGTAAGTTTGTTTGAGAAAGCTATGCGAAAAAATGAAGCTCAAACCTTACTTCAGGTGCAGTATAGAATGAATGAGGTCATTATGGGCTTTTCCAATAATTACTTCTACGATGGTCAACTAAAAGCACATACTTCAGTGGCAAACCACACTATTTTCCCTGAAGATGACCCCTTGGAATTCATTGACACTGCAGGCACCGGATTTTACGAATCTATTGACCCCGAAACAAAAAGCTCTTTTAATGAAGAAGAGGCCGGAATCTTACAAACACATTTAACAAACTATTTAAACCAACTTATTAGCATTGGAGGCACCAAAGAACTAAGCGTTGGTATTATTGCTCCTTACAGTGCGCAAATTACACGGTTAAAAGAAAGAATTGAAGCCCCGGAAGGCTTTGAAGGCAAGTTGTCAATTAACACCATCGATGGCTTTCAAGGGCAGGAACGTGATATTATTTACATAAGCATGGTGCGATCTAATGAAAAAGGTGAAATAGGTTTTCTTGCCAATGAGCGAAGAATGAACGTTGCCATGACACGAGCAAAAAAGAAATTAGTGGTAGTAGGCGATAGCGCCACTTTGAGCCAGAACAAATTCTACAATGCCTTTATTGAGTATGCCCAAAGTAATGGGTTATATAAAAGTGCCTATGAATTTATGTACTAATTCTACAATCTTTTAAAAAAAATTACATCGACAGTAATTTCTTAACATCTTTCTTCTACCTAAGCATTCGGCTCATTATATTGCACATCCTTAATTAATCGAATAAGCTCATGGTTGGTAGATTTATTGTTGCGCTTCTTTTTATTGCGGCATCGCTGCAAGCACAGGAAAAGTCAGTATTGTATAAGGTAACCGGAAATGGTTTGGAGAAACCCTCTTATTTGATGGGTATTATCAATTTCTTACCTGCAGATCAGTTTAAAATACCTGCAGCTGTAGATAAAGCAATGGAAGAGTGTGAAGTGTATGCTGCAAAGTTTGAGCAGAACAGAAAGACTCAAAAGAAATTCAACGAAGCTGTTAAAATACCTAATAACGGTTGGATTAACGATTATTTGACAGATGACGAACTGAACCAACTGAGATTATTACTATTGCTTGATATGGAGGTTAAAGAACATGCATATCATGATTTTTACAGCAGATTACAGCCAATTATTCTGGTACCTACAACCACGGCACTGAAGCTGGGTGATAACATTGTTTATACTGAACTCAAATTGCACGAGGTGGCAAAAAAGCACAAGCTAAAGACAGAGAGCCTAGGAACTATACAAGAGGAAATTGCAGCTTTTGAAAAATTTCCAATAGAAGATCAGGTGGAAGCCTTAAAGCATACTGTTAATAACTTTGATCAACATATTGCTGAGTACGATGAGATGGTAGCTGATTACCTAAAAAATCAGGATCTTGTAAAAGTGAAAAATGAAACTTTTAAGGCTACAAATGAAAGTCAGCAATTCAAAAAAGTGTATTACGATTCAAGAGCTTTGGGCTGGTTACCTAAAATAGAGGAAATGATGAAAGACAAGCCCACTTTTATAGCTCTTGGTGCTCCTTACTTAGTTGGTGATGTAAGTCTTTTGAACTTACTTGAAACCAAAGGCTATAAAGTCTCGCCTGTTGAAGTGAGCTTCTAATTTTTCAAATTCATGAGAAGGGTAAAATTAATTGCTGCTTTTTCAGCAATATTATTTGGCTGCAAAAATGGAGTCGAATATTCAGACTTTACCAAATACCCCTCACCAACAGAAGAAAATCTTTGGGTTGATTACACCCCTACCGCTACAACCTTCAAGCTTTGGTCGCCAACAGCCGAGGAGGTGAAGTTGTTATTTTACAAAGATGGAGATAACAGCATTAGCCATGAATCACACACATTAACTAAAAGTTCTGAGGGGGTTTGGAGTAAAAACATCCCTGGGGATCATGCCGGAACTTACTACACATTTCAGGTAAAAATCAATGGAAAATGGCTCAATGAAACACCAGGAATTTACGCTCAGGCTGTTGGTGTAAACGGTCATAGAGCAATGGTCATCGATTTGGAAAAGACCAACCCAGAAGGTTGGAATGTAGATAAAGGACCTCAAATTAAAACTCCTAATGAAGCTATTATTTATGAGCTGCATATTCGAGATATGACAATTAGCCCTTCGAGTGGAGCTTCTGCTAAGGGTAAGTATCTCGGCTTAGTTGAATCAGGAACACGTACTCCAAAAGGAATAGCCACAGGTATAGATCATATAAAAGAAATGGGTATCACTCATGTGCATCTACTACCAACTTTTGATCATTATTCAATTGATGAAACAAATTTAGATAGTGCCCAATTTAACTGGGGCTATGATCCGCAAAATTACAATGTACCTGAAGGTTCATTTTCATCTGATCCTTATAATGCCGAAGTAAGAATTAAAGAGTTTAAACAAATGGTTAAAACCTTCCATGAGGCTGGCATAGGTGTAATTTTAGATGTTGTGTATAACCATACAGGAAAAACAGCCGAATCTAATTTTAATCAGGAAGTTCCTGGTTATTACTACCGCCAGTGGGCTGATGGAAAATGGTCCGATGCTTCAGCCTGCGGCAATGAAACTTCTTCAGATAGGCCAATGACTCGAAAATTTATAGTTGAATCAGTAAAATATTGGGCCAAAGAGTATCATTTAGATGGTTTTAGATTCGATTTAATGGGTATTCACGACATAGAAACGATGAATGAGGTTGCTTTGGCAGTGAAGAAAATTAATCCTAATGCATTCGTATATGGTGAGGGCTGGACTGCCGGAGATTCTCCTCTACCCCAAGCCAATAGGGCTTTAAAGGCCAGCACCAAACAAATGCCCAACGTTAGTGCCTTTAGTGACGATATTCGAGATGGCATTAAAGGTTCTGTTTTCGATGAGAAAAGCACAGGGTTTGTGAGTGGTGACGAAAACCTGGAGGAGACTATAAAATTTGGCGTTGTTGGCTCCATTGATCATCCTCAAATTGAATATAAAAAAGTTAATTATTCTGATACTTCATGGGCCAATGAGCCTTGGCAGGCAGTTTCGTATGTTTCTTGCCATGATAATCATACATTATTTGATAAGCTCACAATCTCTCAACAGGATGCAACTCCAGCTGAAATTGAAGCCATGCATAAGTTGGCAAATGCCATTGTTTTAACCTCTCAAGGAGTTCCTTTTCTACATGCCGGAGTTGAAATGCTTAGAACAAAAGGTGGTGAACACAATTCGTATAATAAGCCAGATTCAGTAAATCAGATCGATTGGACAAGGAAAGCAGAATATAATCATATTGTTGAGTATTATAGGCAAATCATAGGACTACGAAAAAATCATCCAGCTTTTTATATGCCGAATGCCCAAATGGTAAGAGATAAACTAAGTTTTGTTTCCTCAAATCCTGGTATTGTTGCTTATCAGATACATGACAATGCCAATAGCGATTCCTGGAAGAATATTTTGGTAATCTACAACGCAAACAAATCGGCAGTAACGCTGCCTCTTACAGGCAAATGGACTATTGCGGTGCAAGGTAGTGAAATAGATGAAGCAGGAATTACAAACTTGCAAGACACATTAAATGTACCTGCCCTTTCAATGATGATTGCTTTTCAAGAGTAGTTAATAATTATCGTCCCATTCGGATTGAATTCTGAGTTTCTTGATTCTTCTTAAAACTTCAGGGTCATGTAATAATTCACTTTCCTCGCCTTTGGATGTGAAATGGTAGCCATCGCAAAACTCACATAGATAAACATTGATGGGCCCGGTTCCTTTAGCATAGCTATTTCTACCTAAGTGCTCAATAAGTGCCTCTTCGGCTGCATCCTTATTGTGGTAATAATTCTTGCCCGTTGAACAATACCCCTTCATGCTACTTGAATTGATGATACAATGACTCTTCTATTCTTTGTGGCCGCATGGTGGATGAATTAAGTGCGCACCATGTAGTTCTAGCCTGAATTACTATCTCTCCTTTGGTATTCTTTAGCACTACATTTCTTGGCATTTTAGGTCCCGAAGCCTCCTCAACCCAAGTCTCACCTGTTAGTACATCACTTTCAAATGCTGGTTTTTTATAGTCGATCTCATGACGTAGTACCACCCATAATACTTCTTTTTGTAATTCGGTGGATGCAAATGATTTCCAATGAGCTTCAGCTACTTCTTGTACATAACGCAAATACACCACATTATTTACATGACCCATTTGGTCAATATCATCAGCTTTAACGGTTATTCTGTGCGAGAATGGCATTGGTCAAAGATAAGTTTTTGTAGCACAAATATTTTAATCTAATTTGAGACCAAAATACCAATACATGCAGTTAGAATTTCTGGATTACCTGATCATTGCCGTTTTTATTGTTATTACATTATACATCGGCCTAAAGTATAAAAATCAGGCAGGTAAGGATATTAGTGAATTCTTCTTAGGTGGCAGAAACCTGCCCTGGTACATAGCCGGAATATCGATGGTGGCCACAACTTTTGCCGCTGATACACCCTTGGCTGTTACTGAGCTGGTGGCTCAAAATGGAATTGCAGGAAACTGGCTGTGGTGGAATATGCTGGCCGGTGGCATGCTTACCACATTCTTCTTTGCACGCTATTGGCGCAGAGCCAACGTACTTACTGACTTAGAACTTATCGAAATAAGGTATAGCGGTAAACCAGCGCAATTTTTAAGAGGTTTTAGAGCAATCTACTTTGGGTTGTTTATGAACGTACTGATCATAGGTTGGGTAAATGTAGCTTTAATGTCTTTACTGGAAGTATTTTTTGACATTCCGGCCAATGAACAAATTTTTTATGTTGCAGCCGCCATGGTGGTAGTAGCGTTATATTCAGCTATGTCTGGTTTGTTAGGAGTTGCCTTTACTGATGTTATTCAATTTGTAATTGCCATGGTTGGCAGTATTGTTCTTGCCATCATAGTACTTAACTCCGATGAAATTGGTGGCATACAAAACCTAAAAGCCAATCTCCCGGATGGGTCGCTTTCTTTCTTTCCGACTATCGGTTCTGAAAATTCAGGTACCGTTCTCGTGCTGGGTTTTAGTAGTTTCTTTGCATTCATCGGTATTCAGTGGTGGGCAAGTTGGTATCCGGGTGCCGAGCCCGGTGGTGGCGGATACATTGCACAACGAATGATGAGTACAAAATCGGAGAAAGATGCCATCTACTCTACCCTTTTCTTTCAAATAGCACATTATTGTATTCGCCCATGGCCATGGATAATCGTAGCACTTTGTGCTGTGATACTATACCCAGAATTAAGTGCAGAAGATAGTAAGTTGGGGTATGTGATGGCCATGAAAGACTACCTTCCCACCGGGCTGAAAGGTCTGTTGCTAGTAGCTTTTTTTGCAGCTTATATGAGTACCATCTCAACACAATTAAACTGGGGAACAAGCTATTTAATTAATGATTTATACAATCGCTTTATCAACAAAAAGGCCGACAATAAGCAACAAATTAAGGCTTCGAGAATAGTGACCGTGTTAATAATGATCATTGCCATTTTCGTTACTACACAAATTAAAACCATATCTGGCGTGTGGGCATTTATCATTGAGTGTGGTGCTGGTTTAGGTCTGGTAATGATCTTACGTTGGTATTGGTGGCGAATTAATGCATGGAGTGAAATAGTAGCTACCATTGCACCTTTTATTGGTTACGCACTCACCAAATATGTTTTCGTGATATATGACCCTTCTTGGGCCCTGGGAATTGGCGAAAATCCAAAGGGCTTTTTCTTTACTGTAGGTTTTACAACCATCTCCTGGATTATAGCCACCTACACTTCCAGAACCGATGGCGAAGTATTAAAAGCCTTTTACGATAGAATACAACCGGAAGGTGATTGGAGGCATTTCCGTAAAGACTGGAAGATTCAGCGATTGGCCATCTTGGCTGTATGTTGGTTAAGTGCTATCGTAATGGCCTATTGTATTTTATTTTCAACAGGCAGCTTAATTCTACAGAATTATATTTATGCGGCCATGTATTTATGTACGGCTATACTGTCCTTTATACTTATGAGAGTATGCGCCAGAAAAGTGGAGATATTTAAGTAATGGCTGGGGGAGCAGGTTTTATTTATGATATGATTGGTTCTATTAGAAATAATAGTGCCATAAGAAAAAAATCACATCGATTAAAAGTTAAGAAAACGTACCAAAAAGTTCTGATCAAAAAGAAATTCGTTTATAAACGTGCTACTCAAGATGATCTAAGATTAATAAGAGAGCAAGTACGTAAAGAATTTATTATACAACGATCAAAAACAATGGTTGCAGCCACAATCACATTTTTAATCGGAAGTATTTTATCTTTCTATATTTATAAAATACTAACTTGATTTAATTATGGGAGGCGGAGCAGGTGGTTTTATGCATGATGCCAATAAAAGGCTTCAGCAAAACAGAAATCTTTTAAAGAGAAATAGTTTATTCAATAACCAAGATAAATCAATTAGTCCGAAAGGTGATATAAAGCAAGAGCATGTACAACCCCTTTCCAGTGAGCAAAAATCTTATGTAAATGAGTTGCTTATAAAAAGACAAAAAGAAGAAAGAATTCGGTTTATAAAAAGACTAATTATTGCACTTATTGGTGGTTTCTTACTGGCATATATTTTATGGTCGTGGATGCAGGTTTAAACGGAGGGAATTCTTGGAAAAACCATCTTCACATCGGTACCCTCACCTACTTCGCTGTTAATTTCTATTTTACCCTTCAGGCTCTCTACCGCCACCTTAGTGATGTACAGGCCCAACCCATTGCCATGAGAACGAATATTACCTCGATAGAACATTTCAAAAATTTTCTCCAACTGATCACCTTCAATACCCACCCCATTATCACATACATGTACTAGAACTGAATCTTGTCTGCCTGTAATAGTTACTTCAACCCTCTTTTCATCTTTGTTTGGGTCACAATATTGAATACCGTTACTGATCAAATTCTCGAAGATTATTCCCAACAAATCAGGGTCTGAGTCAAATGTATTATCTACTTGTATGGTAGTTTTAATGGAAATCCCCCTATCGCTAATAAGTCTTGCTTTAGGCTTTACCACCTTTTTTACAATCTCATCAAAATCTATTTTCTGATTAGCAAGATCGCTCTTACGCACTACATTTACGTGCAGCAAATTATTCAACGTTGAATTCATTTCGTCCGCTGTTTTATTCACTCGCTCAATTATATCTTCATAGGTCTTTTCTCCATCCCTGCTACCAAGGTATGCTAGCCCCTGTAGCGTCATAATGGGCCCTTTTAAATCATGCGAGGCACGGTAAAGAAACTCTGACAATTCAGCATTCGACTTATTTAATTTTTCCGTTCTACTCAGTACAGTCTGCTCCAAGTTGGCATTAATAGTCTTAATCTCTTCATAAGCCTCATTCAACTCTTCTGATTGCGCCTGAATTTCTTCGTTGCGTTCCACAACCACTTTGTTCAACATTTTTAATTTATTATTGGCTTTACGCGATTGAATAATAAAATAAATCAGAACGACCACAAATACAGTAGTCACTATCAAAAAGGCAATGAGCATGCGCTGCCTGGAAAGCTGCTGCATCAGCAACTCATCTTTTTTTAACTGCTCTTCTTTCAACTGAATGTTTTCACGCTCTTTTTTTTCACTTTCATAAAGCGTTTGAAGTTCAACTACTTGTCGGTTTCTGTCAATATTAAAAAGACTATCACGTAGCTGAAGGTGACTTTCATAATATTTAAGTGCCTTTTTATAATCACCTTCATTTTTATAATATCGAGCCAATGAGGCTAGCACATCGCGTTGTATGTCTTTTAGACCAATGTCATTAACAATGTCATAAGCTTCATTAAAATAGTCAAGAGCCTTTGTCTTATTTCCATTTTCAAACTCCAACTGACCTAGTTGATTCAAAGTATGTGCTAGTCCATGCTGATTATCTAGTTGCATAAATAGTCGCATGGCTTTTAATAGTTCACTTTTGGCGGCTTCTAATCTTCCTGTTTTAAGGTAAATGTCACCAATATTGCGAGTGGTGATAGACTCACCTCTCGTATTATCATATTTGATGAATAAATTTCGAGATTCCATCAAATTCGACAGTGCCCGCTCATACTTGCCTTGGATAGTATATATTTCACCAAGATTATTGATGCAAACAGCCAGCCCCGTTTCATTATTTAATTCACGAAATAAACTGATAGCTTTTTCCGTGTAGCGAATGGCATTTTCATAATCTTCTAAGTCCTTATAGGTATCTCCGATATTCTGAATAAAGGAAGGGATGAGTTCCTTGATTTCTGATTCCTCGAGCACCTTTAACCCTTCGAAAAATAAATTGAGCGCGATATAATATTCGCCTTGATCGTTATGCACCACGGCCATATTATTATACAGCGTAGCTTCATGACGGTATTCTTTTAACGTAATAGCCAAATCCAAGGCTTCCTGATAATTGGCAAGTGACTCCTCTATATTCCCTTTAATCCAATGGCCGATACCAATCATTTTCAAGCTCTCTAAGATGCCTTTTTTGTAATCTAATTTTTGTGAAAGCTCTTTAGCCTTCTGGCCGTATTCGAGGGTTTTATTGGCGTTGGAGTTGTAATAAGCTAAGGCCAGCGCACATTGGGTATCTACTTTACTTGTTTCTTCAGGCAATGTTTTTAAAACAGCTTCAAGGCTATCTATCACTGAATCCTGTGCAAATGCAGTAGTGTATACTAGTGTTAAAAAGATGATACCAACTATTCTCATGGCTAAATCAAAGATTAATATAATCAATATTTCGAGATTGAGCTTACTATGGCATTAGAGTATTTGTTAATTTAATGGTTGATAATCAATGCTTAACACTATGTCCCAAAACAAAACCACCGCTAACAACCAATCTGTTGTCAAGTTTTTAGAAAGTGTGGAAGATGAAACCAGAAGAAAGGATAGCTTCCGTATTCTTGAGATTATCAAAGATATAACTCAGCTAGAACCAAAAATGTGGGGCGGAAGTATCATTGGTTTTGGCGACTATCATTACAAATATGATAGTGGCCGTGAAGGCGATTTCTTTCGAGCTGGCTTCTCACCACGTAAGCAAGCCCTCACCATTTATCTGATGGCAGGTTTTAAGGAATATGATGAGCTACTTCAAAAACTAGGAAAGCATAAGATTGGTAAAAGCTGCTTGTACATTAAATCACTGGATCAGGTGGATATGGACGTGCTGAAAAAAATGATCACCCTTTCATTCCAGAGAATGCAGGAAAAGTACCCTGATTAGGGCTTTGCTGTACCATTAAAAAAACTTATCCCAGTTGCAATAGGATTCCCATTAGCCCTTCTAAAGGCAACAATTTGACCCACGTGCCAGGTACAATCGGCAATCGGGCCATTTAATAGATGCCAGAAAGGATACTCCACTCTTCTGTTTTTACCTTCAAAAATTACGTTCATGTCGGACATATCATCGACTGACATTAGCTTGGCATGCGCCACTTCCAGGTTGGCCAGGGTTATTTTCCTCATCATATCAAAGTCAACAGTATCGGGCAGTACATTCACCTCTTTTAATGTTGCATTCTTTATCATGAATGACATCTCGTAAATATGATGTAGCGTTTCCAGAATGGTCCGACCATCTTCACTTGGTTTATAGCTTAGATCCTCGTCTCTTAATGAATCCGTAGCCCAGTAATATCGAAACCCCAACCCTTCAATCGTACGGGCAGCTGTAGTTCCGGCAGTATATTTTTTGGGATAATCTGATACTTCCCGAAATGGAAGTTCCTGTGCGTTAGCATTCATGGCAATAGATAATAATGTGAGCACGAAAAGTCTGATTAATGTCATTAGCTGATAATTTGAGTACAATTTACTAACTTACGTAGGTGATAAGCGAAAATTCACAAAGAATATTTGAATCCGAAGGGTATTCCATCCTTGTTAAGGGTTCATCGGTGTATATCACTTCCAAGAAAGTGGCAACAGGTATTTCACTGGTTGCATTTATTGCTTTGCTCATTGCCATACCCCTAACACTTATTACGCTAAATGGAGCGTTCGCTTTACTAGCTGCATTTCTATCATTGTACCCAGGTTACAAACTCTTGAAACAAACAGAGATACCCAACTCCATAACCATCAATAACCACGATAATGTTATTAGCTTCTACAAGATTTATGGATCATTTACCAAAACCTTTAAACTGAATGAGGTGAAAGATATGAGTATTTCCACTTTTGAGGAGTTTCAGGATTCCAATGCGTTTAATGATGGTGTTTCTCATACCCACTATTTTATTGATTTAGAAACGACAAGCAAAACCTACACATTATTGCGATTCGAAGACACAGAGCTAGCTCAGGTTCAAAATATTTTATCAGAACTTAAAGCAGCACTGGGGCTAAAATATTTGAACAAAAAAGCAGCTGCATGACGAAAATTATGATTGCCGGAGGTGGCACCTTGGGCTCACAAATAGCATGGCAAACTGCCATCAGTGGGTTTAAAGTGATAGTCTATGATAAAAACGAAAGCGGACTGGAGGACTGTAAAAAATTTCACCAACGCTATGCTAGAATCTATATGGATAAGGGATCGGATGAATCTCAAATTAAAAGGGCAATAGAAAACTTGTCATTTACTACAGACATACAACAAGCGAGTGAATATGTATACCTGGTGAGTGAATCAGTACCCGAAAATCCGAAAATTAAAGCCGCTTTTTACCAGGAGCTTTCTAAACATATTGATGACTCAGCCATTATCACCACCAACTCCTCTACCCTATTGCCTAGTGATTTTGTGGAGTTTGTATCTAAGCCTGAGCGGTTTTTGGCCATGCACTTTGCCAACTATATCTGGCAAAATAATATTGCCGAAATTATGGGTCATAAAAGTACTGATGCATCTGCTACCGAGAAGACCATTCAATTTGCTAAGGACATTGGTATGGTGCCTGTTCAGCTGAATAAAGAGCAGAACGGCTACATCCTCAATTCTATTTTAGTGCCGTTTGTTTCATCCGCCATGGCATTAGTAGCCAATGGTGTTGCAACTCATGAAGATGTGGATAAAACCATGCTGGTTTCCGGTTTTGCGTCTGGTCCGTTTCAGATTTTAGATGTGGTAGGACTAGAAACGGCCTACAACATAGAGCATCATTGGGGCACATTACTTAACGACAAACAGAAATTAGCCAATGCAGCCTATGTAAAAGAGCATTATCTCGATAAAGGTAAACTGGGCATTAAAACGGGCGAAGGCTTTTATAAATACCCCAATCCAAAGTTTAAAGACCCTGGGTTCTTAAAATAATTCTAACATTTTAATAATTATATAAAAGTACTTTCATATTTTTATGAAAATACTTTTATAAATGAATATACTCAATGACATTGGTTACTTATCAATTGGTTCGCGATTGCGCAGAATCTATGAAAAGCTACAAATTGATGGTGATAAAATATATTCTGAACTTGGCCTAAACTTTAAGTCAAGCTGGTTTGCCGTGTTTTATGCTTTGTCCAAACAAGACAATCAAAGCATTACCCAGTTAGCCAATCAAATTGCTTTTACGCACATAACCGTTAAAAATATCGTACGCGAATTGGAGGCTTCTAAACTGGTTAAAATCACGGCTAATAAGACCGACAAGCGATCCAAAGTAGTCTCGCTTACGCCAAAAGGGGAACAACTAAAAATAAAACTTCTTCCTGTCTGGGAGTCTTTCGGCCGAACACTAAAAGACTTATTCCAAGTTGACAATACATTTATAAATGCTCTAACAGAAATTGACCAACTACTGGAGGCCAAGCCCCTCGCCTCTCGCTTTAAAGAATCACACAATAAGGCAAGCATTATCAATGCACATCCTAAAGACTATAAGGCCATTGGTCAGCTTATGGTGGAAGTATATTCGCAATTGGATGGATTTCCTAAGCCTGATGAAATGCCTCGCTATTACGAATTCTTACAAAATGTAGGCGAGTTAACTCAAAAACCTCAAACAGAATTGTTTGCCACATACTCTAGGGACAATAAGGTGCTGGGTGCCGTAGTATTCTTTGGCGACATGCAATATTATTCATCAGGTGGGCGAGCAATGAAAGAAAAAAACTCTGCAGGCTTCAGACTACTGGCAGTGAGTCCTGAGGCTCGCGGACTTGGATTAGGTAGAGAGTTAACACAAAAGTGTATCGACAGAGCTAAAGAACTTGGTGTGAAGCAAGTTGTGATTCATACCACCAAAGCGATGGAAACTGCGTGGAGCATGTACGAAAAAATAGGCTTTATCAGAGCGAGGGAACTTGACTTTAATCAAGGTGATTTAGAGGTGTTTGGGTTTAGATTAAGTCTTTGATGCTCCCGAACGAATAGAATGAACATACCACATTCATATTCTCTATTACAAATCAGATATAACCTATTATATTGTATTAAATTATCTAAATAAGAAAATACAATGTTCACCTTAGATCAAATAAAAGCAGCTCATTCAAAGGTAAAATCGGGAGCAGATTTTCCAAACTATATCAATGACCTGAAGCAACTAGGTGTTTCAAATTATGAAACGTATGTAACGGATGGGCATACTGATTATTTTGGAAGTAACAATGATGTTGTTACTTCCCCTGCTAAATATCAACCATTAACCATTGCGAAACAAAGTGATTTCGAACAATTTAAAAATGACCTCAAGGCTCATCAAAATGGCAAAACGGATTATCCTACTTTTTGTGCTGACTGTGCCAAATCAGGTATAACAAAATGGGTAGTGGATATAAGGCAAATGACCTGTACCTATTATGACCAAAACAGGAAAGAGGCATTAGTAGAGAAAATCCCCAGTGTATAACTTTACAGAATGACTCCCACATTCTTTGCGACACCCCAGGAATTTAGAAATTGGCTTGCCGAGAACCATGATAAGGAAACTGAACTCATTGTTGGCTATTATAAAGTAGCTACCGGCAAGCCTTCCATTACATGGCCTGAATCTGTTGATCAGGCACTTTGTTTTGGTTGGATCGATGGGATTAGAAGATCAATTGATGAAGAAAGTTATTGTGTTCGATTTACACCCAGAAGGACTGATAGTATTTGGAGTGCTGTAAATATTAAAAAGGTTGAAGAACTAAAAGAAGCCGGATTGATGGAAGAGGCGGGACTTAAAGCCTATTCCTTAAAAACTAAATCTAAGATTTACTCTTACGAAAATAGACCTGAAGCACTGGCCAAGAATTATGAGAAAATCTTTAAAGAGAATAAGAACGCTTGGAAATTCCATAACAACCAGCCTCCATTCTATAAAAAACAGTGTGTTCATTGGGTAATGAGTGCCAAGCAAGAGAAAACAAGACTCTCCAGGTTAGATAAATTGATTAAAGCCAGTGAAAATCAGCAGCGGGTGAAGTGGTAGTGAAACACTTATTTATTTAATCTATTTTATATTAAAATAATTATATATTTACTGCGTTTGATATTTTTCATTAAAACCAATTCATGCGCTTATCAAAAACTCTTTTCATTGTCTGTTTTCTACTGGCTTTTAATTTTTCTTACACACAACCCAACCAACATTTCAATGAATTAGAAATTCATCCTATCAATTCGATTGCCCCACAATCAACTGACTTTAGTGATTTAGAATTCCTAAAGGAAACCTTAAAAAACAATCGAATCGTACTGCTCGGAGAACAATCGCATGGAGAAGGTGCTACCTTCGCAGCAAAAGTGCGGATCATCAAGTACCTACATGATGAATTAGGTTATGATATTTTGAGCTTCGAGAGTGGCCTTTACGATAATTACAAAACCTATCAGCAAGTAAACGGATCAAATTCTGATCCCAGCCCTATAGAAGATAGTGTTTTCAAAATTTGGTCTGACAGCAAAGAGTTTAAGCCCCTTCTTCAGTATATCCATCAACAAAAAGAGAATGGTACGCCATTAATGGTTACTGGTTTTGACTCACAAAGTGATCTCATTTTTGAAGAGGAGTTTTTAATTGACTTCAAAGCGTTACTAGGCGATAACCTCAAACTGAATGACAAGGAAAATCAAATATTAGATGAGGTTTTCTATGGTGGACCGGAGTTCCTGCTTTCGAACGAAGTTGATTCCACTTTCTTCTTCAGCACTTGCCATAAGCTAATTAAAGAAGTTGATCAATTGATCGACAAAAAAGAAACGATTGAAGCTAAAGTAATGAAACAATCATTGATTGGCAGAGTTGCTTTACTACAATGGGAAATGGATATTCTCAATGAAAATGAAGTGAAAGTTCAAAACCCGAGAGACCTTCAAATGGCAAAAAATCTAATCTTCTTATCGGAGTTATACCCGGATAAAAAGATAATTGGATGGGGAGCTTCCTATCATTTTGCCAATGAGGTGAAAAGCTACAAGAATACAGCTCTCACAAAAGATTACATATTGAAATTTGATTCCCTGCAAAAAAGTGAAGAACCGTTTGATCTTGATAAGTCTATGGAAGGTGCAGTTCCTATGGGCCAACTATTGAAAGATCATTTCGGTGATAAACTATATAGCATAGCCTTCTCATCTTTTGAAGGAGAATTCGGGATGTTAGGGTTTAATACCATCTCGTTAGATGCTTTGGAACCACCACAAGGAAGTATAGAATATGAGTTAAACGAACAAGGGTTTGAATATGCTTTTGTCGATTATAAACAACTAGCTAATAACCAGTATTTCTACTCATCAGCATTAGGCAACTTACCCGTTTACGCTCCTTGGTCGAAAGTTTTTGATGGTTTATTTTTTATAAAGACTTCCTATACACCATCATTTATCTACAAAAATGAATCAGCTCAAACAATTGCTAGAAAAGCCTCTGATCCTGTAAAATCACAGAAATTAAAGTATGTAATTAATGAAGCTGATAACACAGGTATTGGATATGCTAACATTTATGTTTTAAATACCTCGAAAGGTATTGCAACAAATGCCGAAGGAGCATTTTCCTTTTCTACAGAAGGACTAAAACCGCAGGACAGAATTGTACTATCGTGCATCGGTTTTAAGAACGACACCATATCAGTTCATGAGTTAAATACAACTGCCGAATTTAGATTAAAGCCTGAGCCTTTTCAGCTAGAAGAAGTTGTTATTCGCTCAAAGCCACTAAGTGCTAAAAAGATAGTAAAGCTGGCAGAGAAGAAAATTGAGGATAACTATTTTCAAGGACACAGCCAGCAGGAAGTCTTCTATCGAGTGAAAAAGTATCGGGAAGATTCTATTACTTTCGATGAAACCGCTTCGGTATTAGTTGGTAATCGAACAGGTTATCAATCAAGTATCAGGCCTTCAAAAAAACTGACAGGAAAAATACTTCAGTATAAAAACATTCTCAATCAGGAAGAATTGAAAAATGCCTGGGACGGTGTTGGGTCGTTATGGTTAGTTTATTCTCATGATTTAATCCTGCATAAAAACAATGTTTTACATAGGCCAGCCTATTATGATTTAGATTTGGAAGGAATAACCGCCTATAACGGTGAGCGGGTGTACAAAATAAATTTTAAATGTAAAAAACCCGGCTCATACACAACTGGATACGGCTACCCTTCGCCACTTGCTGCGACAGGAACAATTTATATTCACACAAAAAACTATGCAGTTCTAAAATTCGAAATTTTAATTGTGCGCGATAAGTACAAGTTAAAAAGATTCCCGAACTATGAATTGGACCCCTACGGTTATTCAATCACACAGACTTATACAGAGTATCAGGGAAAATATTTTCTGAATTACTCGAGTGAGCTGAGCTATTCGAGATGGAACAACACAAAAACAGATACCTCCTATCGCACGTTGGAAGTACGTGAACTGGTGTCCACAAATATTGATACTCAACCCACTGTTGAGCTTAATTTGCCGATTTCAAGCATAAAGATTAGATCAATTAAGGAAGACCCTGATTTTTGGTCGACACACAATACTAAAATTGAGGACTCTGTTACTGAAACCTATAAAAAGGTGGGGTTGGGTGATAGCGATTGAAATCCATATCGATAAGACTTAGGCAAAGATTCCTCCATTTCATTACGGAATGACCTACTATTTTTATTTCGTCATTGCGAAGGAGTCTAGCGACTGAAGCAATCTTTGATTTGAAGACTCCCACACCGCTAACTAGCAGTTCACCCACCTGACAATGAGATGCCGGATCAGGTCAGGCATGACAACTAAAATAGAATGTCATTGCCGGCTTGCTCCGCAATCCCTTTTTTAACTACTTTAGCCAAAAAAGATTTGAACCTAACCTTCAGAAAAGCACTTACATCAGACATGGGTTATCTCCTTAAATTGAGGGAGGATACCATGAATACTCACCTGGCAAAAGCTGGTTTTGAATTAAGTGCAGAAAATCACCGTAAAGGGTTAGAGTATGAATTCGAAAATGCTCAAATCATTCTGCTTGATGGCAAACAAATCGGCATGCTGAAGAGCCGAGAGTATGTAGATTATTTTGAAATCATCCAGATTCAAATTACTCCTGAATTGCAAGGTAAAGGTATTGGAAAACAGGTGGTACAAACTGTTATTTCAAAAGCATTCTCGTTGGGTAAAAACGTGCAATTGAGTGTGCTTAAGAATAACCCGGCCCAACGCCTTTATAATAACCTGGGCTTTAAAATTAAAGATGAATACAAACATTCGTTCATCATGCAGGTAACTATGCCAGATTAATTAGAGTAACTCAATAATAATCTTCATTCCGTATCTGCCTAATGGCGGAGGAGAAATCTTATCCAGTGAAACAAGTAGTTCATCTTTCTTTATGGCAAAGATTCCTCCATTTCATTGCGGAATGACGTGCTATTTTTATTTCGTCATTGCGAAGGAGTTTAGCGACTGAAGCAATCTTTAATTTGGAGACTCCCACACCGCCAACTAGCAGTTCACCCACCTGACAATGAGATGCCGGATCAGGTCCGGCATGACAACTAAAATAGAATGTCTCTGCAGGCTTAATCCACAATCTCCCAACTCACTCCTCCTCTAGCCCAAAAGCCTCCAATTTCATTTGTTAGCTAAACCATTAGTTGTCAACTGGTTAAATATTTGTTACTTCACTTCAACTCTATTTTATAATAATACCAAGACAAAATTTAATACATTAGTCCTCGATATTAAATATAACAGCACTTATTGTCCAATTATTGAAAGGTCTTAGGTTGTAACGCATATTAGCGTGTTAGTTGAATGTCCCCTTCATTAATTGCAAAGAGACATTATATGGTAAATAAGATACTTACAATTTTCATTATCTATAGCTTAATAGTTACAATTCAAGCTTGTTGTGATTGTTCTGAACCTGTTGAGCCATTTTTTGATTATAAGTCTGTTAAATTAATATTTGAAGAAGTAATAGAATCAGATGAAGCATTTAATATCATAATAAGGCCAGATTCAACTTTTTGGCTTTCGGATAATTGTTCGAAAATAGGGCAATCTTTACTTATGAATTCTGCATTTGCGTGTAGTTGCGATAACAACGGAGAAATTGAAAAGTTTAAAATAACTGAAATCAAAATAATTCCTGATTCTATTTTTAGTGAATCAATTCCTATGAATAGCTCAATAACGAGTCTATTCGAAATATCAACATATGAATATGCTTCAAGCACCGGACAGGAATATTTCCCTTTGGATCAAATGAGTATCTATAGAACATTTAACTACCCAAGAATTGATAGTGGTATAAAAATAAGGACCAATAACAGACCCGTTGACAATAAGCGTAAATATAGCTTTCGAATTGAAATTATTCGAGATAACCAAACAGTAATTGAAGGTCGAATATCAAATATAATGTGGAAATAAATGAGTTGAAAACGTGCTATGACTGAAATTGATTTTATCTATCGAGGTATTTTCATTTGGGATAGAAATTCCAACACAAATAAAGATTTCAAACAACTATATTCCCATGAGCGAGAAGGAAGGCTAGTGTTTTCTAATTCATATTTATAATGCTAGTTGTAGTAAACATTGTGAAGATTATGAACCGATTAATTATAATTTCAGTAGTCATAACATTGGGAACATTGGATGAGCTAATGGCCCAAAAAAGAATGCTAGTAAAATATGAAATAGGTGTAGCTCACACGAATTACGAATTAGTAAACCCTCAAAATAATGTTAGAATTTCAGACAATAACCATGCATTCCACGGTATAAGTGCATCATACGAAGTGAAACATAACTTCCATCTTGAAACAGGTTTGTACAGTAAGTATTACGGGGCTGATTTCTATTCAAATTCTCCAGACACGACTAACTTAATTATTGGAATTAATAAAATTCAAATCCCTTTACGAATAATTTATAGGAATAATATTTTATCAGACAGATTATATTTTACACTAGTAGTAGGGAGCTCCATTTTAATTAATCATTCTCAAAGTGGATTCATATTTTCATCAACTAATGAGTTTAAAACAATCGGAGATGAGCCGAAAAAATCTTTTGGATTGGTTGAATTAGGTTTAGGAATAGATTATGAAATTTTCAATAACTTTTCGCTAGGATTCTATATACGATCATTCTATGGGTTAAATCAAAACATCAATATACAATACGATAATATTAATTCTGATAATACAATAACAAATTATGACATTAACTCCAATGGGGATTTCCAAGCATATATGCTGGCTGTGGGATATAAATTTGGAAAAAGGAAATAAGTATACTTTAACAGCATTAACTAAGCACAATCATGGGATAAATTCTAATTTGAAATTGATTTTGCACAACAAACCTAGGTCTTAGCGGATAGGAAAGCAGAGCTAAAAGTCTGATTTCTTTGAACATTAACCGCTACATCACCCTCACCACCACACTCTTACTTATAGGCGTTTGGCTAGTATGAGCAAACTTATTGTAAGGTATTAGCACATTGGCTTCGGGAAAATAGGTGCCCAGGCACTTTCTGGGGATGTTATACGGCACTACTAAAAACTTTTTAGCCACTCGCTCTACACCATCATAATTACTGGTCAGGTTTACTTCCTGTAGCTTCTTCAGTCCGGCCACTTCCATATCATCGGGGTTCATGAGTACTACCCTGCGCTCATTGTAAATGCCACGGTAACGGTCGTGCAGGCCGTAAATAGTGGTATTGTACTGGTCGTGGCTGCGAATGGTCATCATAATGTACTCGCCCTCTTGTAGTTTGTGGTCAGGCAAATTGTTAATGGTAAAATTGGCCTTTTCGGTGTTGGTTTTAAAGTCCCCCACTCTGGCACCATTGGGCAGGTAAAAGCCACCGGGCTTTCGTACACGGGCATTGTAATCATCAAATCCAGGAATGGTCTTTTCTATTACCTCACGGATGTTATCGTAATCATTTACCAACTCATCCCAATTGGTTTTAGAGTTCTTCAACGTGGCTTTGGCCAGCTCAGCCACAATCTTAGGCTCACTTAATAGGGTATCAGAAGCAGGTGTTTTATTACCATTGGATTGGTGCACTACCCCTGTGGAGTTTTCTACCGTTACAAACTGTTTTTTGCCGTTTTGCACATCGCGTTCAGTACGGCCTAAACAAGGTAAGATCAAAGCAGTTTTGCCATGTATCAAGTGGCTGCGGTTTAATTTGGTAGATACGTGCACTGTCATGTCGCATTGCTGCAGGGCTTTGGCGGTGAGTTCGGTATCCGGTGTGGCAGAAATAAAATTGCCGCCCATGGCAAAAAAGAATTTGGCTTTGCCCTCTTTCATCGCTCCAATTGCCTCCACCACATCGTAACCTGTTTTGGTGGGTGGCTCAAAATCAAAAACCTCTTTCAGCTTTTGCCCAAACTCAGGTTTTAACTTCTCCCAAATGCCTACGGTTCTATCTCCCTGCACGTTGCTGTGTCCTCTAACCGGGCACGTTCCTGCCCCGGGCTTGCCGATGCTGCCTTTCAGCAGCAGGAGGTTAACAACCTCACGGATGTTATCGACAGCATTTTTATGCTGAGTCAAACCCATGGCCCAACAAGCGATAATTTTCTTTTTGGAAGCCAGCAATGCCACGGCCTCCTCAATATCTTTTTTGTCTACACTAGTTTCTGCAATCAGTTCATCCACATCATATTGCTGCAGATCGGTAAGAAAATCCTCGAAACCAGCAGTTTTGTCTTTAATAAACGCTTGATCGAATACGGTTCCCGGATTTTCATTCTCCTTATCCAACAGCATTTTCATAATGGCCTTTAGCAAGGGCACATCGCCATTTACTCTTACTTGTAAAAATATATCGGTGAGCTGCGTGGCCTCGCCTATTAAATCTCCCGGGTTTTGCGGATGTCTGAAACCGTTCAGTCCAGCTTCAGAAAGTGGATTCACTGTGATGATTTTCGCACCATTGCGTTTGGCTTCTTGCAAAGCAGTCAGCATTCTTGGATGATTGGTGCCGGGGTTTTGCCCCAAAATCATAATCACTTCTGTATTATAAAAATCGTCCAGCGTTACGGAGCCTTTGCCAATGCCTACCGTCTCAGTGAGTGCTGAGCCGCTGCTCTCATGGCACATATTGGAGCAATCGGGCAGGTTATTCGTACCAAACTGGCGCACAAACAATTGATATAAAAAGGCCGCTTCATTGCTCGTTCGTCCTGATGTGTAAAAGATGGCTTCATCCGGTGAGCTTAATTGATTCAGCTGATTGCCAATAGTTGCAAAGGCATCATTCCATGAAATGGGTTCATAATGTGTAGCACCCGGTTTTAAAATCATAGGATCCGTTATGCGCCCACTCTTCCCTAGCTCATAATCTGACCAGCTGGCCATTTCCTCCACAGAATACTTTTTAAAGAATTTAGCATCCACTCGCTCAGTAGTTGCTTCTTCAGCCACAGCCTTGGCGCCATTCTCACAAAACTCAACAACCGCTCGCTTTTGGTCAGGATCGGGCCACGCACAACCTGGGCAATCAAATCCATCCATCTGATTCACACGCAGCATTACTTTGGTGCCTTCCACTACACCCACCTCACCATATACATGCTTCATAGAAGAAACTACGGCAGATAAACCGCCTGCCTCTTTCTTTGGCTCTTTCAATTTAATTCCTGTATGCTCTTCCGGTGGTTGTGCTTTGCTCATGGTATTAATTCAAAGTTCAAAATTGTAAGTTCGATATTCGTCATTCACCAATCTGGTATTGTGTTGGTGTTGGTCTTGTTCTAAGTTCTAGGTTCAAAGTTCTTTAGTCAACTAACAACTTAGAACTTTAAACTTAGAACTATCAACTATCAAGCCCTCGGATTAACGTAAAGGTCAGATTCATCCTCCTTCCTCGGCACCAGGCACTGAAAATCCTTTTCTACCAATACCTCTAGTTTCTGCTTACCAAATTTTACAATGGCATCGAAACCAACCTGCACAGTTGTTGTCCATTGAGTTTTTATGGATTCAGGTACACCTATTCGAATCACATTCATTTCAAACGTGGCTGTTACATTTTTTTTATCGGTAGACTCCAGCAAATAGGTAAGCGAAGTATCACCAAATTCGGTATGTTCTTTTACCAACCCGTTCTGCGCAAACGTATCCACTTCGGTCTTACTCAAACGCAATCGCAATGTATTTCCCTGAATTCTTAATTTCATTTCCTGTCAGTTTAAAGTTCTAAGTTCTAAGTTCTTAGGTTCAATTACAATGTTGATAGTACATCAACTTTTAACTTTCAACTTAGAGCTTTGAACTCTTTGCGCCCCAGTGTAAACATTAAAACTATTATTTCTTACAAACCCCAGCAATGTGAGATTCGATTTTTCAGCTAAATCAACAGCAAGGCTAGATGGAGCGCCCACAGCTGCCATGATTGGAATACCGGCCATTACTGATTTTTGAACTAATTCAAAACTTGCCCGGCCGCTCACTAAAACAAAATGTTCTGACGAATCTATTCCTGCATTGAGTGCCGCACCTACCAACTTATCAAAGGCATTGTGCCTGCCTATATCTTCTCGTAATAAAATTAACTTACCAGAAGAGTCGAATAAACCTACGGCATGCAAGCCGCCCGTGTGCTCAAAAACATTTTGTGCTTCTCTCAATACATTCGGTGATGCGTGAATGATATGTTCATCAATAATTAAATCTGAGACCAAAGGCGCACATTTTTGATGTATCGATTCAATAGAAGCTTTGCCGCAAACTCCACAGCTCGAGGTGGTATAAAAATTTCTCTCCAACCCTTCCAGCTCAATATTCGCATCTGGTTTGAGTTCTACACGAACCACATTACCTTCTTCCTCCGGCTTTACCTGTTGGCAATGTTTAATGCTCACTACATCTTTAGGCTGAATTAAACCTTCGGTAAATAAAAATCCCAATGCCAGCTCAAAATCGTGACCGGGCGTGCGCATTGTTACTGCTACTTTCTTCTCCTTTCGCAGTGTGTCGCCAAAACCAACTCTAATTTCCAGAGGTTCTTCAACGGCCAATAAATCAGGCTTTTCAATAGAAAGACCATTCTTTACTTTAGAAATTGTTGCGTTTGTAACAGCCAGATTTCGCATAGTTAAAATTACCAAATAAGGCCGAAGAATAAATGGTTTATGAGAGGTTCTTAAATTTTCATAACATTGTGAGTATCTATTTGTTATACTGAATAAGTTAGCAAAGAAGCGCATGGGAAAGTATTCAATTAAAGAGCTTGAGGCTCTTACAGGCATTAAGGCTCATACCATAAGAATATGGGAGAAGCGCCATAATTTAATTCAGCCTCAACGTACTTCTACAAACATTCGCCTCTACAGCGATGAGGATTTAAAGCAGATATTGAATGTATCCATTTTGTACAATCAGGGGTACAAAATTTCAAAAATCGCTAACCTCTCTCAGCCGGAATTATTAGACAAGGTAACAGAGCTCACCAACGAACAGCAGCCTGAGCATGAATTGTTTATCGATCAATTCACCATTAGTATGGTGGAAATGGATGAATCTAAGTTTCACCGAATGCTCTCTCAGGCAATTATTAAGTTTGGCTTTGAAAACACGATGAATGACATCATATACCCATTTTTGAGAAAAATAGGCATATTGTGGCTATCCAATAATATTAATCCAGCGCAAGAACACTTTATCTCCAACCTTATCAGGCAAAAAATTATTGTGGCCATAGACGGGTTAGATCATGATCATACAGAAAAAAACCAGACTGCATTATTATTTCTACCTGAAAATGAAATGCACGAAATCGGCTTACTATTCTTCCATTACCTGGTAAAGAAAAAAGGATACAAAACGTATTATCTGGGCCAAAATGTACCCTTACCCGATTTAAAGAAATCTGTTGAGAAAGTAAAAGCTGATATTTTGATAAGTGCCATTTCGTATGTTGGCGATGAAAAAGAATTAGAAAAATACCTGGCAGTACTTCACGAAACATTTAGCGATAAGAAAATACTTATTGCCGGCAAACCTTTAATAGATCGTAAAAATATTCTTCCAGAATCTATTCAAACCTTCCGAAACCCCGAAGAATTAAATTCTTTGCTGTAAATCTTACATAATAGATATTTTCTGTTTAATGATAGACGAATATTATTAAACAAAATATTGCATAAGTCAATCATCTTAGTATATTTGTTTAACGTTTTAACAAAAACATTAAACATTATGACTGCTGTAGAATTCAATCACCAAATTGCCTCACTCAAAAGCACCCTTGAGTTATTTACCAGACGATTCACTACTGACAAAATGGAATCTGAGGATTTAGTGCAGGATACTGTATTAAAGGCATTAACCTATCGCGATAAGTTTAAAGCCAATACAAATTTGAAAGGATGGCTTTTTACTATCATGCGTAATACATTCATTAATAAGTATAGAAAGGCACAACGAGCTAAAACTACTACTGATGATACTCCTGAGTTGTATTATCTGAATGTAGCTGACAATTACACATTTAACACACCTGACGGCACATACGAATACAAGGACATTCAAAGATGTGTAAATGAAGTGAAGGAAGATTTACTCGTGCCATTTCAAATGCACACAGAAGGTTTCAAATACCACGAGATAGCCGAGGAGTTAGATATTCCGATCGGTACTGTGAAGAATAGAATCTTTCATGCAAGAAAAGAAATACAGAAAAAATTAGTAGCTTATTCGCGATAAGCACTATGAAGAAAAAAATAGCAGTTATTGGTTCAGGTTTCGCTGGATTATCAGCCGCAAGTTTCCTGGCCAAAGGTGGCTGTGAAGTCACCATATATGAAAAAAATGAGACCATCGGTGGAAGAGCCAGAAAGTTTTCTGCCGATGGTTTTACTTTTGATATGGGCCCAAGTTGGTATTGGATGCCCGATGTTTTTGAATCGTTTTTTCAAGAGTTCGGTCACAAAGTAGAAGACTTTTACAGGCTTGAACGCCTAGACCCCTCCTATCAGGTTTTTTTCGAAGATAAAATAGGTGTAGACATTCCCGCTTCTATGGACGAAATGTATCGCCTTTTCGATTCTATTGAATCTGGTAGCAGTGCCAGACTCAAACAATTTTTAGAAGAGGCAGCCTACAAATATGAAGTAGGCATTAATGATCTTGTTTACAAACCAGGTAGGTCTATTACTGAGTTTCTGGATGTACGATTAGCCATAGGAGTGTTTAAACTTCACGTATTTCAGTCCATCTCCAAATACATTAGAAAATACTTTTCGCACCCTAAACTGATACAGCTATTGGAATTCCCTGTGCTGTTTCTTGGTGCCAAGCCTCAGGATACTCCCGCACTTTATAGCCTAATGAATTATGCCGACATAAGCTTGGGTACCTGGTACCCTCAAGGCGGAATGAATAAAATTGTGGAAGGCATGGAGAAGGTGGCAATAGAACAAGGTGTAACAATTAAAACTTCAACAACCGTTGGAAAAATTGAAGTTGAGAATGGTGCAGTTAAAGGGATTGTCGTAAACGGCAGGTTAGAAGAATATGATTATGTGGTAGGTGGCGCTGACTATCATCATGTGGAGCAAAATCTGCTTGAGCCCAAATATCGTAAGTATGATGAAAAGTATTGGGACTCAAGAGCTATGGCACCTTCAAGTTTGATCTTTTATTTAGGTATTGACAAAGAGCTGGAGAAGCTCAGACATCATAATTTATTTTTCGATGAGTCATTCGACACCCATGCAGAAGAAATTTACGATGAACCGCAATGGCCTTCTAAGCCACTATTTTATGTGTGCTGCCCTTCAAAGACAGATGAAACTGTAGCACCCAAGGGTAAAGAGAATATTTTCATTCTCATTCCAGTAGCTCCTGATCTAAAAGATACAGAAGAAGAAAGAAAAAAATATTACAGCATGGTGATGGATCGGATGGAGCGCCTCACGGGCCAATCGATCAGGGAACATGTTGTATATCAGCGTAGTTACGCTCATAAAGATTTTATTAATGACTACAATAGTTTTAAAGGAAATGCATACGGTTTGGCTAATACTCTTAAACAAACTGCCATATTAAAGCCTTCTATTGTAAACAAAAAGGTAAAAAGATTGTATTATACAGGTCAGCTCACTGTTCCGGGTCCGGGGGTTCCGCCTTCGCTCATTTCAGGTCAGGTGACTGCTAAAGAAATATTAAAATCGATAGAATGAAAGAATTATTCGACAACGTGTCTATCCGAAGCAGCCGAATGGTTACCAGAGCTTACAGCACTTCCTTTTCACTAGGAATAAGCTGTCTGGATAAAGAGCTCAGAGACCCTATTTGCGCTATTTATGGCTTTGTTCGGTTTGCTGATGAAATTGTAGATACGTTCCACGATTTTAATAAGGCAGAATTGCTTGAGCGTTTTAAAGGGGAAACTCACTTGGCAATCAAAGAAGGTATCAGCCTCAACCCTATTCTTAATAGCTTTCAGCATGCTGTTAATGATTACAACATCAACCTAGAGTTGATCGATCAGTTTTTGTATAGCATGGAAATGGATCTCACTAAAGTTGAGCATTCACAAAGCTCTTATGAAGAATACATTCTGGGTTCTGCAGAAGTGGTAGGCCTCATGTGCCTCAAAGTATTTTGCTATGGCGATCAGGCTGAGTACGATAAATTAAGACCGTATGCCATGAAATTAGGCTCTGCTTTCCAAAAAATTAACTTTCTAAGAGATTTGAATGATGATTTTCTTGAGATGGGAAGAACCTACTTCCCAGGTGTTTCTTTGGTGCATTTTGATGAAGTAGAGAAAAAAGAAATAGAGAAAGATATTGAACAGGATTTCCAACAGGGTCTCGAAGGAATTAAAAAACTCCCTAAGTCATCCCGCTTTGGAGTGTACCTTGCCTATGTCTATTACTATGCGCTGTTTAAGAAAATTAAAAACACGCATGCATCAAGAGTATTACACAAACGTATTAGAATACCCAACCCCAGAAAGTTTTCGTTATTATTTTACACATATTTGAGACACAGGTTAAACATCATCTAGCACTATGGAAGAGGTAGTATTGGTAAATCCGAAAGACGATGAAGTTGGCACTATGGAAAAAATGGAAGCCCACCTAAATGGTGTTCTTCATAGAGCATTTTCTGTATTGGTGTACAATAGCGAAGGCCAGATGCTGCTTCAAAAAAGAGCGCAGTCCAAATACCATTCTGGTGGTTTATGGACCAACGCATGTTGCTCCCACCCAAAACCTGGAGAAGATAATGCGGCCGCTGCTAAAAGAAGGCTCATCGAAGAATTGGGCATAAATGCCGATCCGGAATACCTTTACAAATTTATCTACAAAGCAAAACTGGATAACAACCTTACAGAGCATGAGTATGATCATGTATTTACCTGCATTACCGATCAGCAACCACATTTAAACAAAGCGGAAGCTGAAGACTACAAGTATGTAGATATGAAAGAGCTTTTTGAAAATATTGATGCCAACCCTGACGAATACACGTTTTGGTTCAGGATGATTGCAGAGAACTTAAAAAACCGCTCCGAAATACCTGCAAATTAAAACCTTCCCACTTCGCTGGTGTTATTGTTTTAAATACTAACTAACTTATGTTTAATTTATTTAAGACCGATCCGGCAAAGAAATTGAGAAAGCAAGCAAATAAGCTTTATAAGGAAGCCATGGAAATTCAACGTTCAGGAGATTTGAAGCTTTATGCTAAAAAAATGAGCGAAGTAGAAGAGCTGGAAGCCAAAATAGCTGAATTGAAAAAAAGTGCATGAGTAAGCCAAAGCTTTCTATTTTCTGGTTCAGGCGCGATCTACGGCTGGATGATAACATCGGATTATACAACGCTTTAAAAGGAGATCATCCTGTACTACCCCTTTTTATTTTTGATTCGGAAATTCTAGACAAACTGGAAGACAAAGATGATGCGCGCGTGCACTTCATCCATTCTGAAATTTCCGATATTAATGACCAATTAAGGTCAAAAAACAGTGGCCTTTTGGTAAAACATGGCAACCCTTTATCCATCTGGAAATCACTAATTGATCAGTATGATATTCAGGCCATTTACGCCAACAGGGATTACGAACCCTATGCCCGATCAAGAGACAAAGAACTCTTTACTTTGCTGGATAGCAAGGGCATTAAATTTCATTCTTTTAAAGATCATGTGATATTTGAAAAAAATGAAGTGGTTAAGGAGGATGGTGATCCCTATGTGGTGTTTACCCCCTACTCCAAATTGTGGTTAAAAACTCTCACTTCAGCACATTTAGAATCAGTAACATCGGCTTTACAGTTCGAAAATTTTTATGAAGGTGATATTCCTTCTATCCCTTCTCTTAATGATATAGGTTTTCAAGAAAGTAACATTCCCATACCTGATAAAACAGTTAAAGAATCTATTCTCGCTAATTATGGACAAGACAGGGATTATCCTGATAAAAATGGAACCTCACGACTAGGAATTCATTTACGGTTTGGAACCATAAGCATCAGGAAGCTGGCTCAAAAGGCCCGTGAGAAAAGCAGCACTTATTTGAATGAACTCATCTGGCGCGAGTTTTACCAAATGATTTTGTGGCATTTTCCCAAAGTGGTCGATAACAATTTCAAATCAAAGTACGATCGTGTGCACTGGCGTAACGATGAAAAAGAATTTGAAGCATGGTGTGAAGGTAAAACAGGTTATCCCATTGTAGATGCGGGTATGAGAGAATTAAACCAAACAGGCCATATGCATAACAGAGTGCGTATGATAGTAGCCAGTTTCTTAACCAAGCATCTGTTAATCGATTGGAAATGGGGCGAAGCTTACTTTGCCAGAAAACTGCTGGACTACGAGTTAGCTTCCAATAATGGCGGCTGGCAGTGGGCTGCCGGAACCGGCACCGATGCACAACCCTATTTTAGAATCTTTAACCCGGAATCGCAGACTAAAAAGTTTGATCCTGAGTTAAAATATATTAAAAAATGGGTTCCTGAATTTCAGGAGCTGTCTTATCCAAAACCTATTGTAGATCATAAATTTGCCAGAGAACGCTGCCTCGATACATTTAAAGAAGCACTCGGAAAATGAATATTTTACTCACAGGCTCAACTGGTTACATTGGCAGGCGATTGTTGCCTGTACTTGTGAACGATGGTCATCATGTAATCTGTTTGGTCAGAGATAAAAGGCGTTTCGACTGGGAAGATTTTGATGAACATTTTCTCAAAAGTGTTACTGTTGTAGAGGCAGATTTACAGGACAAAAAGTCGCTACAGAAAATTACCATGCCAATTGATGCGGCCTATTATATGGTGCATTCACTTAGTAATTCTTATGCCAGCTTTTCAGCATTGGAACAGGAAACTGCACAAAACTTTGCCGATCTATTAAAGAATACTAACGCCAAACAGATCATTTACCTAAGCGGGATTTCTAATGATGCGGAACTATCCGAACACCTGCAATCACGAAAAGATGTAGAAGAAGTGCTTAAAAGCTCGGGAGTACCTGTAACGGTACTTAGGGCTGCAATTATTATTGGTTCAGGCAGTGCATCTTTTGAAATCATTCGGGATTTAGTTGAAAAACTACCCGTGATGATTGCCCCTAAATGGCTAAAAAGTAAATGTCAGCCTTTGGCTATTCGAAATGTAATAGAGTACTTAATGGGCGTATTGTTTAATGAAAAAACTTACGACCAGACCTATGACATAGGTGGGCCTGATATATTAACCTACAAAGAGATGCTACTACAGTTTGCTGCAGTGCGTAAACTCAGAAGGTATATTATCTCTGTTCCAGTGTTATCACCGAGGCTCTCCTCGCTGTGGCTCTATTTTGTGACTTCCACTTCTTATACCCTTGGCAGAAACCTTGTAGATAGCATGCGACATGATGTGGTAGTTAAGAATGGGAATATCAATGATGTTATAAAAATTGACCTAATCAATTATCAAGAGGCTCTAAAACTGGCGTTCAGCAAAATCAACCAGAAAAATGTGGTTTCCAGTTGGAAAGATGCCATCCAGAATGATAAAATGGACAAGAATTTCCTTGATTTTATTGACGTGCCTTCCCACGGTTGCTTCCACGATATTCGAAGGGTAATATTCACTGAAGACCCAGATAAAGTGAGAAAGAACATCTGGGAAATTGGTGGTGACAGAGGCTGGTATTTTGGCAACTGGATGTGGAAAATCAGAGGATATATGGACTTATTGGTTGGTGGTGTTGGTCTTCGTAGAGGAAGAAGAAGTCCTAATGATTTAAAACCGGGTGATTCACTAGACTTCTGGCGTGTACTCCTCGCTGATGAAAATCAAAAAAGGCTACTTTTATATGCTGAAATGCGATTGCCGGGTGAAGCATGGTTAGAGTTTAGAATAAGAAATGAGAACGGACAAAATATATTATTCCAAAAAGCCACATTTCGTCCTTTAGGCTTGTGGGGCAGACTGTATTGGTACCTCGTTCTTCCCTTCCACTTCCTTATTTTTCCTATGATGGCGAGGAATATTATAAGGTATAAGGGTAATAATTGACATTAATTAAAATGTATAGTTATTTTCACCTATGCGAAAATACCTCTTTGCGCTAATTGCCATTTGTTCGTGCATCAATTTCACTTCGTGCGTATTAGATGAAATTAATCAAACTGTAATTTACAATGGTCGAACAGAAATTATTGAAATAACTTATGACGAGACTCTTCAAGACTCTTCAGTAGTTTTCGGTAAGGTAATTTCAGCAGTTGACAATTCAACCCCAGAATTTAATGCAAGAATCTGGACTGAAAAAGATGTTTTCGAAACCGATTCAGATTTAAATGGCCTTTTTGAATTAAAACTTCCGTCTGGCAAGTATGATATAAAATGCAAAAACAGATATGCAAATAGTGATTTTACTGAAGAGATAATTGATATTGAATTGAAGCCAAACGAAAAGTTAGAGGTGAATTTTTATTTAGGTGTAAAAGCGGAATAATAAACCAACTCGAGATTACATTGTTATTTCAACAATGAAAGTTTACACTTTAAAGACAAAGCAGTTTTTACCCATCTCAATATCTGAGGCGTGGGACTTTTTCTCATCACCGAGAAATCTGAAGGACATTACACCTTCGCACATGAGGTTTGACATAAAGTACATTTCAGGAAGTGAAAAAATGTATGCAGGTCAGATTATAAGATATAAATTACAACCTGTGCCTGGCGTTCCAGTTTCATGGACAACAGAAATAACACATGTCAATGAACCTCACTTTTTTGTAGATGAGCAGCGCTTTGGCCCTTATTCCCTTTGGCATCATCAGCATCGGTTTAAAGAGGTAGATGGCGGTGTGGAAATGGAAGATGAAGTAAATTATGCCATACCATTAGGTTGGTTAGGCCAGTTAGCCAACTGGCTCTTTGTGGGCAAAAAGGTAAAGGCTATCTTTGACTATCGTTTTAAGGTGCTAGAAGAAAGATTTAATTAAAATGGACTGGATTACGATTATCATTTGTGCGGTAATAACAATAGGCACTTTCTTATTCATGGAAGGAGTAGCATGGTTTACTCACAAGTATATTATGCATGGATTCTTGTGGAGCTGGCATCGTTCACACCACAAAAAGCATAACCATACGTTAGAAAGAAACGACCTTTTTGCTCTTGTATTCAGTATACCAAGTATTCTTTTATTATACTTCTCACTAGGCATTAATCCATACCTTACTGCTGCCGGAATAGGCATCTTTCTTTATGGGTTATTCTACTTTATATTTCATGATGTTATTGTGCATCAAAGAATAAAATGGCGTCCAAAAAACAGAAGCAGTTATCTGAACCGAATGATAAAAGCCCACTACATACACCACATCGTACGGACGAAAGAAGATGCTGAGGCTTTTGGGTTTTTATATGCTCCGAAGAAATTCGAAAAGAGGGAAATAAAACCTTCAGCACTCGAAGGGGAAACTCACTAATCTCGACTTACACAAACATTTAACTCATCTGGTGGTTTTATCTATGAACAAAATCTTAGATGAAATCAGCACTAATTATAGGCTCAGGCATTGCAGGACTTGCATCGGCTTTACGACTGAAAAAAGCAGGCTTTTCTGTTAAAGTCTTTGAAGCAGCCAATCATGCCGGAGGCAAATTACATGCTTTTCAGTTAGGTGATTTTCGTTTCGATATGGGGCCATCATTATTCACGATGCCTCATTTAGTTGATGAGTTGTTTCTACTCTTTGATAAGAATCCAAAAGACTATTTTAACTACATAAAAAAAGAAACGGTTTGCAATTACTTCTGGGAAGATGGCACCCGATTCTCAGTTCCAGCCAGCGAAGATGAGTTTGTTCAAAAGGCATCAGATCAATTTAACGTTGAAGAGAACAGAATTAAAAAGTACTTAGCTCGCAATAAGGAAAAATATGACTTAACGGCTGATATCTTTCTGAACAAATCATTACACAAATGGAGTACATATTTATCGTTTACAACGCTAAAATCATTATCCCAAGCCTATAAACTCCATTTGAATGATACTCTCAATGGAGTTAACAAGAAGTATTTTGATAACCGCTATCTCGTTCAGCTTTTTAACAGGTACGCTACTTACAACGGTTCATCCCCTTTTAAAACTCCCGGTATCATGTCAATGATTCCGCATCTGGAAATGTTTTATGGCACGTTTCTGCCCAAAGGAGGAATGCATCAGATTTCACAGAGCTTGTATCAACTTGCCGTGGAGCAAAATATTGAATTTCATTTCAATGAGCCTGTCAATGAAATCATTACAGAAGCCTCTAAAGCCAAAGGCATTAAAACTAAAAAGGGAGATTACTTTGCCGACATTGTTGTTAGCAATACCGATGTATTTACTGCCTACAGCAAACTACTTAAGTCCAATAAAAAGCCTGCCAGAATATTAAACCAGGAGCGATCCAGCTCTGCCGTAATTTTCTATTGGGGCATTAGAAAAACATTCCAAGATCTAGATCTGCATAATATTCTATTTAGCGATAATTATAAAGAAGAGTTCAACGCTCTTTTTAACGATAAGACCTTATATAACGACCCAACGGTTTACATAAATATCACTTCCAAGCAAGAGAAAAAAGATGCCCCTGAAGGTTGTGAAAACTGGTTTGTTATGGTTAATGCCCCGGGAAATTTTGGTCAAAATTGGGATACATTAATAGCAGAGCTCAGAAAAAACCTAATTAACAAAATTAACAGGATACTTAAATGCAGCATAGAAGATCATATTGTTGTAGAAGAAATTTTGGACCCAAGAAAAATTGAGACAAAGACAGCCTCGCACTTAGGGTCATTATATGGCACATCTAGTAATTCCAAATTTTCGGCATTCTTAAGGCACTCTAATTTCTCGAAAGATTATAAAAACCTGTACTTCTGCGGGGGCTCAGTTCATCCTGGTGGCGGCATTCCTTTATGCCTGTTATCTGCCAAAATAGCTACAGAAAATATTACTGCTCATGATTGATTACATTCTCCATCGGTCAAAATATGTTACGCCAAAAGCACTGGTATTGGCTTTTGTATGGATAGTGCATTTGGCCGGAATAATAGGCATTACCTTAGGTTATCAAGAATGGTTCATCAGTAAAACTAACTTCAACCTCATTCTGCTATGCATTTTAAGTGTAGTCTATTTTCCTGTTGACAACTTAAAAGTACTATTGGGTCTATTTTTAATGTTTACCATCGGATTCTTCTCAGAGTGGTTGGGGGTAAATTACGGACTTATTTTTGGGGACTATCATTATGGTAATAATTTAGGGATAAAAGTTGGAGGCGTTCCGCTGCTTATTGGAATGAATTGGGCTTTACTAACGATTATAACTGGTGCATTAGCCCAAAAGATATTCACCAATAAATTGCTGAGAGTGATTACTGCAACACTTTTAATGCTTGTATTGGACGTATTTCTGGAAAATTCTGCCCCTATATTTGACTTCTGGTACTGGCATTTGGGATATCCACCATTACAAAATTACATTGGGTGGTTTGCAGTGGCATTAATTCTACAAGTCATCTATCTGAAATTGAGAATTAAAGGTGATTCCACATTTTCTTTACATCTTTATGCCGCACAACTAATTTTCTTTGTTTACTTCTATGGGTTCTACCATTTATGATTATGCTATAATAGGTGCAGGCGCAGCAGGTTTTCAGCTAGCTTTATCTCTCAGCAAGGATGCCTATTTTAAAGATCATAAAATACTTGTTATTGAAAAGGAAGACCATAGAACCAATGACAAAACCTGGTGTTTTTGGGAGAAAGGCGAAGGCAAATGGCAAGATATTATAACCAAAAGTTGGAATAATTGTCAGGTAATTGCATCGGACCAAAAAACTGAAGTTAGCCTTGGCGAGTATTCTTACAAAATGATCGAGGCCATCAACTTCTATAATTTTGCTAAAAAAGAACTAGAAGGTGTTTCTAATATAGCATTTGTTAATGCATCTGTTGAAAGAATAAGTTGTCACGATACGGTTGAGATAATAACTGATGACCAAACATTTCTAGCAAAGCATATTTTTGATAGTAGAATTAATGATGCTTTTTTTAATGAAAATGACGGGAGCATTAGAATTCTTCAGCACTTCAGAGGCTGGTTAATTAAAACCGAAAATGAGGTTTTTAATGACCATGCGTTCACCATGATGGATTTTAGTGTTAGATGGCCGGAAACTACAAGCTTCATGTATGTTTTGCCAATCTCTAAAAATGAAGCCCTCATTGAATACACCTTCTTTTCATCCACACTGGCTAACGATGAGGATTATGATAAAATGATTCGGCATTATATTGAAGATATATTAGGTGTAGGAAATTATGATGTAAGAAATATTGAAACCGGTGTTATTCCGATGAGTAACTACCCGTTTCATAAACACAATACAGAGCAAATAACGAAAATAGGAACAGCAGGAGGTTGGGTTAGACCTTCGTCAGGGTATTCATTTAAAAATGCTGAAAAGGCCTGCCAGCTAATTCTCGAAAATATTAAGAACAATAAGTTGCCTTCTCAAGGCATTTTTAAAAAGCGCTTTGCCTTCTATGATTCTATTTTTCTAAAGGTTTTAGAAGATCATAACTATCTGGGAGAAAAAATATTTCATGATATGTACTTCAAGAATGATATAGAAAAAATATTGAAGTTTCTCGATCAGGATTCCACCTTACTGGAAGAATTGAAAATTATTAGCAGCTTTGAAAAAGGTCCTTTCTCCAAGGCAATGATTCAAATACTACTATCAAGATAAGGATAAGTCACCCGCAGAGTCCAAAATCATCAATCAAGTAAATAACATAAGGCACAAAGCACTGATTCACTAACTATTCGCTCCTCAAAGTATCCACCGGATTGCTAGATGCCGCTTTGTACGACTGATAAGACACAGTAAGCATTGCAATAAGCAAAAGTACTACACCCGCTGAAATATAAATCAGCGGATTCATTTCTACCTTATACGCAAAATTATTCAACCAATAGCCTAATGCGTACCATGCTAAGGGTATTGAAATAAGAAATGATACCAATACCAACTTGGCAAAATCCTTGGTCAATAAAGATATTATTCCCGTAACTGAAGCACCTAATACTTTCCTCACCCCTATTTCCTTCTTGCGCTGTTCAGTCATAAAAGAAGTTAAGCCTAAAAGTCCCATGCAGGCAATTAAAATGGCCAAACCTGAAAATGCCGATAACATTGTTCCTGTGTTATTTTCAGCTTGATATAAACTTTCCAGATTATCATCCAAAAAGGCATAATCAAATGGATAATCTGGAGCTATCTTTTTCCACTCTTGCTCTAATAGGGCGATGCTTTCATTTATTTTTCCACCTGCTAGTTTTACGGAAATGGTATAGGCATTTCTTGGGTCATGTCTCATAACCAATGGTTGTATTGGCTGGTGCAAAGACCGGTAATGAAAATCTTTTACTACACCCACAATCTTGCCCATCGGATGCCCATCTAGCGCTTTAATGTTAGTACCAATAGGATTGGCAATCATCAATTGTTTAGCAGCTGTTTCATTAATAAGATAGGCTTCTGCCGAGTCCGTTGCATATTCTCTCGAAATATTTCTTCCCTCTACTATCTCCAGGTCATACGTATCAACAAAATCATAATCAACAATCAGTGTGTTAATATTGAAGCTTTTGTCTTTATATTCAGGCATAGCATAAGACCAGTGTGAGTGAGCAAAACCAGGAACACCATTAGATCTAGTTACAGAAACAACCGGAGATAATTTTCTAAAATTATCCATCAGCACATCCATATTCTTAGCTACTACTGAGTTTGGATGAACATAGATAATCTGATCTTTATCGAAGCCTAAATCCTTATTGTTCAGATAATTCATTTGTTGAATCACCGTGAATGTTCCAATAATTAAGAATCCGGCTATCATAAATTGAAAAACGGTAAGAACTTTACGCAAAGTAGACTTACCTGCTCTTCCATCAGTGTCTTTTAAAACTTTAGCAGCTTCAAATGATGACAAATAGAAGGCAGGATAGCCACCTGCTACAATAGCAGTAATAACTCCGGCCACGAGCAACACAGCTAAAAACTTATAGTTATCTAAATAGCTACTTGATAATGAGAAACCCATGGTAGAATTAAACCAGGGAATTAATATCTCAAGAAAAATAAGGCTGGCAACTAAGGCTATTGAAGTAAGAATGAAAGTCTCTCCAAGAAACTGATAAACAAGTTGATGTTTCTGAGCACCCATCACTTTTCTAACACCTACTTCTTTCGCTCTTCGAAGGGCCCTTGCCGTTGAAAGGTTCATAAAATTGAAACATGCAATAATTAAAATGAACAGTGCAATCGCGCTGAAAATGTAAACAGTGTTTTTATCACCATTTGCTACATCCCCCTTTATACCTTGGGTAAAATGAATTTCATCTATAGGTTGTAACCAATCAGTAATCGCATCTGGGTTGAACGTTCTATTTCGAAGCTCAGTGAAATGTTTATCGATTTTAGCCTGAAACTGCTCAGGGTTTACTCCTTTCTCAAGCTTGAAATATGCAGTATAGTTCCAACTCTCCAGATCAGTCAGAAATTTATCCTTAGGAAAACCATATTGAGTCTGATATACATCGCCCAGTGTTTCGAATGGTATGATGTATGAAAATTGCAGGTGTGTATTGGCTGGCAAATCTTCAAAAACACCCGTAATATTTAAATCAAATTGATTGTCATAATTAATTATTTGGCCTATAGGGTCGGAATTAGGAAAAAACTTTTCGGCAATAGATGATGAAATTACGATTGAGTATGGCTGTGAAAGAACCTTATCAGCCTCACCTCTTAACAATTTAAAATTAAAAATTTCAAAAAAGTCCTGGTCCCCCAGTGATAAGTTTAAAGGCGGTAAATTTTCGTCACCTTTTTTAATAAGAGGCTCATCATCTAGCGTAGTATACCTTGAAGAATGGGTTATCTCTTCGAAATAATCATCCATGGCTGGTGTAAAACCGGGAGGTGTCCAGGTTTGCATTTGCAAAATGCCGCTATCATTCACACTCCTCGGAATGTATCTATACACATTTTTGTCGTGCATGTTCTCATAGCTTAGTTCAAATTGAATAAATAGTGCTATTAGAAAGCAACATGCCAGACCAATGGCTAGACCAAAAATATTTGTTATGCTAAATCCTAAGTACTTAAATAAATTACGAAAGGCAATTTTGAGGTAGTTCTTAATCATAATAATATGGTGTTAGACAATGTATAGACTACTGAAATTACTAATTGGTTGCTTAATAGGAAAATAAGATTAGCGAAATCCGGCAATGGGAGCCTAACAAACATTCGTTTAATTAGCTATATTTGGTTCTTTTAAAATTATCATAGATGAAGTATTCTAAAATTACAGGGTTAGGACATTATGTTCCTGAAAGAGTTGTAACCAATGACGAACTTTCTCAAATGATGGACACCAACAATGAGTGGATCATTGAGAGAACAGGTATTGAAGAACGTAGGTGGATTAATCCTGAAACTGATACTGTTGCTAACATGGCAGCTAAGGCTAGTAGAATGGCATTGGATCGTGCCGGTGTTAAAGCTGAAGAAATTGATTTTATTGTTTTTGCTACCATCACTTCTGATTATTATTTCCCAGGATCGGGTGTTTTGCTACAGCGAGAACTCGGATTGGAAAGCATTCCGGCAATGGATATTAAAAATGCCTGTTCTGGTTTTATATATGCCTTATCCACCGCTGACCAGTTCATAAAAAGTGGAATGTATAAAAAAGTGCTAGTAATAGGAGCTGAAATTCAGTCCACAGCCCTAGACTTAACAACAAGAGGTAGAGGTACAGCAGTAATTTTTGGTGACGGTGCTGGTGCGGCAATTCTGGAGCCTTCTGAAGAGCAAGGTATTCTGTCTACACACCTTCATTCCGATGGTAGATTTGCTGAGGAACTATATGTAAAAGACCCTGGAAGTAGCAGGCCTCACGAAGAAAGGCAGCCTGAACAAATTTTGGATACTTCGGGATTCAAAGTTTATATGAATGGCAACTTGGTTTTCAAACATGCCGTAGTTCGATTTATGGAGGTTATTAATGAAGCCTTGGAAGCCAATAAATTAAACAAAGAAGAAATTGATCTACTAGTGCCACATCAGGCCAACTTGAGAATAAGCAATTACATCCAGCAAAAGATGGAACTGCCAGATTCTAAAGTTTATAATAACATAATGAGATACGGTAATACTACTGCTGCTTCAATTCCAATAGCTATGAGTGAGGCATTTGAAGAAGGTAAAATAAACAAAGGAGACTTAATTTGTTTAGCTGCCTTTGGAAGTGGTTTTACATGGGCATCTGCATTAATAAGGTGGTAAAGTGGATATGAAGTTTGAAATTCCTATATTATGGAAACCAAATTTCATTAATGAAAACTACCAATTATAACCCCAGTAATTTAGAGGTTCAGTTTGCCAGAGCAATTGAAGATTTACAAGAACAAATTGAAAAGCATTTACCTGATAATGACATTATAAGTATAGAAAACCGAATTTCAGAGGATAATCCACTTGTGAAGTTCTATTTGCTTGATAAAGATGGTGATCCTCATGAAATGGTCATAAAAATCATTCAAACTCCTGATAAATTTTGAATTCACCCATTTTGGGTGATTATTATAAAGCTGTTTTGAGGCTATCTTAAAGCTTAAATTATCTAACTATGAAAAAATTACTCTTTTTAATAATTTGTATCCCTACATTGAGTTTTAGTCAAAGTGTTAGTGCCGTTACAGATACAAAAAGTGCCAACCCAGGTGAAGTGATTGATCAACTTCCACTGCCACCACCTAAATTAGAAGGTACATTTTACTTAAATGAAGATTGGGTTGAAGGAGATTTATGGCTGAAGAACCAGAAGGTTTTAAGAGGGTTCCCTTTAAAGTATGATTTAAAAAATCAATTGCTGGAGATAAAAACAGAATACGGCATTAAAGTATGTCAGTTACCACTAATTGAAAAATTCGTTATTAAACAACCGTTAAAAGATTCCATTCATTATTACAATACATCAGTCGTAAACAATATTACCTTTGATGTGCCTAAAGGGATTTGTGAGATTTTAGTGAATGACAAAGTTAAGGTTATCAAGTATCAATATATGGAAATAAAAGAAGCAACCTATAATGTAGCCTTAAGTGCCGGTGAAAGAAATGACAAGGTTTTAAAGAAGGATAAGCATTATGTTATAGTTAGGGATCAAGTTTTTGAGTTAAAAAATAAGGTAAAGAAAAACGATGAAGTATTTGGACAAAAAACTTCTGAAGTAGAAGCCTTTGCTAAGAAAAATAATTTAAAACTTAAAGATGATGCTGAAATAATAAAGGTCTTCGAATATTACAACAGTCTTATCTAAATGCTACCCAAGTAATAAGTAAAAAGCTGCCAATTGGCAGCTTTTTTTATATCAGCTTTTCTTTAGTAGCTTTTGCTATGGCCTCAGATTTACTATTTACCTGAAGCTTTGAATAGATATTCTTAATGTGCGACTTTGCTGTTTCTTTCGTTACAAAAAGTTCATCAGCAATCATGCTGTAACTTTTGCCTTTAGCAAGTAATTCTAGCACTTCAGTTTCACGAGGTGACAATGGTGAGTTTGGGTTCTTTTGAAAGGATGCAACAACCATTTTAGCAATCTTAGAACTCATTGGTGCTCCCCCATTTAAAACCTCATCAATGGCATCTAGCAACTCAGAATGATTCGTGTTTTTTGTAATATATCCAGAAGCACCAGAGACCAATGCCTGAAAAACCAAATCACTATTTTCATAGATAGTATTAACTATAAACTCAACATTAGGGTGATTCTTTTTCATAATTGAAATAGCCTCTATACCATTCATGCCTGGCAATTCTAAATCCATTAACACCACATCTGGGTTGTCAGATTTTATCTTTTTAATCGCGTCTTCAGCATTTGTGTAGGTATTTACAACATAGTAATTGCTAACACTATTAATAATCAGCGAAAAGCCATCTCTAACAGCATCATTATCTTCAACAATTACAATTCTTGACTTATAATAACTCATTTGTACATAATTTTAATTAACAACATTAACCTGAGTTCTGAATCTGATTTTTGTTCCTTTTTTATTACTTTCTACTTCTAACGAAGAATTAATTTCTTTAGCTCTATTTTTCATGCTTTTCATTCCCATGCCCTTTTTAGCACCTTCATCAATACCAGAACCATTGTCCTGTAAAGTGATTTCGAACTCTTCTCCATAATGATTTAAAATCAACTCAACTTTACTTGCGCCAGAGTGTTTCAACACGTTGGTCATGGCTTCTTTAAAAATTAAAACGAGTTGCCGACTCCACCCGCTGGGTAGTGGTATTTTTGCATCACCTAATCCATTGGCGCTGGCATAAAAATCCATTGGTGCCTTTTCAAAAAGGTCTTCACCAAAATCTTTGATGTATGTATAAATCTCGTTGAGTTCGTCACTATCAGGATCCATGGTCCAGATGAAATCTTTTGTACCTGAAAACAAACTATTCGTGTGTTTCTGAATATTGGAGAGTAACCCATCAATCTCCTCAGACTTACTCTTCAATTTTAGGTTGATAAGATTTACATACACCGAAATACTAGCCAATTGATTTCCAAGGTTATCGTGAAAATCTCTTGCCATTCTCTTACGCACTTTCTGCTGCTCCTCATTCCGAATCTTTTCAACTGTTAGAAACTTATTAAGCTTAATTCTAACACGATAATCATAAAAAGATTTAAACAGTGCAGCAAACGCAGTAATTACTACAACATAAAACCACCACCTCTGCCAAAATGGAGGTGTCACGGTAAATTTAAATACTGCCGGATTTGAAGACCAGATTCCATCGCTGTTAGAGGCAATCACTTCAAACTGATATTCATTAGGTTTTAAGTTGGTATATACAACCTCACGCCTGGTAGTGCTTTCTGACCATTTACCTCCTTCTAAACCTACAAGTCTATATTTATAAAGCACTTCTTCGGGGTTTCGAAGACTTGATCCAAAATATTCGATGACAATATTGTTATCTGAATAGTTCAGTTGAATAGTTTCCGGGATATTAAACCATGCATTCAACTTTACATCATAATCTTCAATACTATTATCCTCGTACACTAATTTAAAGTCTCTAATATATACTAAAGGTTCAGCCCTATTTACTTTTTCATTCTCAGCATTATATAGAAATACTCCTTTATCGTTCCCAAACCATACCTTATTCGCATCCTGCTTAAAAATTGCTCCGTATGTTGTTTGAAGATTACTAAATCCTTCTATTCGTCCGTATCGTTTTATTTTTTCAACATCTCCATCCTCATTCAATACAATACGATCAACACCCCGTTCATTCCCAATTAACAAGTCTCCATCCTGTTCAATAATACTGTAAATGAGATCTGAGCTGAGCCCATCAGACGTAGTAAAATAGTTTACTGAATCGTCAGCAACCCTGGCTATGCCATGACCTGAATAACCAATCCATAGCGCTCCATTGGTTGATTGAATGGCAGTATTTATCCTATTGCTGAATAATGACTGTGGCAAATCGAGATTTGTTAAGCTATTATTTTTAAAAACATGAAATCCGGAACGCGTTACAATTAATACCCCGTCATTCCCATAATCAGAAACACCCCATATCACATTGTCGGACAGCCCGTTGTTTTCATTAAAATTGATAAAGTTCTTACCGTCATATTTACTTAGTCCATTTACCGTACCTATCCATAAATTGGCATTTTTATCAACATACAGTAAACGTGTGGCATCATAAACCAAACCATCCTGAGTATTGTAATTAATAAAAGTATCATTTTGGGATTCATAGATACCAGAACTTCGGGAACCAAACCAAATAGTTCCATCAGCGGCAGTTACGCTACTGGTAATATAATTCAATGATTCGTTTTGGCTGACATCTACAAAATTTTGACCATCAAAATATGATAAGCCATTTCCAAATGATCCAAACCAAATATTATCTTCAGAATCTTCGGTTATAGTTATTATTGGAAGATTAGTTAAACCATGTTCTTTCCCATAGAACAAAAAAGATTCAGACGCTAGCTTATATAAGCCATCGCCATCAGAACCAAACCAAATTGTTCCTTCTCTATCCTCGAGTATCGATGAAATACCTTTGTCTGTTAAACCTTCCCTCAGCCCAAAAGTGCGCACCTGTCCTCTTTCTACCTTTATAGCTCCAGTAGCTGTAACCAACCAATATGTGGTTGAATCAATTAATTCGACAGATTTAACAAAAACATTATTAAGTGAAAGCTCGTGCGATCTACCATTTTGAGGTTCATATTTCAGCAATCCTTTGTTAGACCCAACCCAGAGTTCATTAATTGAATCTCGCTCGATAGAAAGTAGATACCCTTTAAATATAGAGTTATCTAATTGCAACGATGCCTTTGTATTTTCCAGCATGTACAAGCCTCTAATGGCAGAAACAAACCAAATATTGCCATTACTATCCTCATCAATGTCAATTATTCTGTCTGTAGGAATTAGGCCCTGAATATCTAAAATTGACAAGGAATCATTCAAATCAATTTTTCCCAAGCCTCCGCCAGGAGCTGAAAAATATATTTCCCCATTTGAAGATTCAAAGATTACATTAACGCTATTATCATTAGATCTGGCACTATCTAGTCTAAAATTTTTAATCTGAAAACCATCCAGCTTCGATATTCCTTCCGCAGTGGCTGCCCAAATATTGCCCCTCTTATCATTGAGAATATCGCGAACATAATTGCTTTCCAGGCCATTTTTTATGGTATAATTTTCAAAGGTAATTCCATTAAACTTTGAAAGGCCACCTCCTGCGGTTGCCAACCATAAATTCCCAAACTGATCTTCACAAATATCAGTAACTCTATCATGGGCCAGCCCATCACTAATATCGTAGTTAATGAAATTGTAGGACTGTGTTAGCCCTTCCAATTTTCCTACAACACTTAGAATCAATATGAAAGCGATTTTCTTAACCATTAACTTGGTGCCAACATCGGAAGATTTCAAAAGAGCATTCTCACCTATTTAGGGGGATTTGAGTTTATTATCGTAAAATATACAATTTACCAAATCCATTTTTAAATGCCTTGTCGGCTGATGTACTTCTTTGTTTTACTGCCTCACCGCCTTTTTTTATAAAAACGCGATAGAGATAAACTCCATTAGCCAATTGATCGCCAAACTCATCTCGACCATCCCAGGCATAATCAGTTAAGTTATTACCGATAAAAATTGGCCCGATTTCGTCTTGCGTAATTTCTCTTACTACTTTACCTGTCACTGTCATAATTTGTATGATGATCTCATTGGGTATGTCTGATCCTGTTAGCGTAAAAACAAATCGTGTGCTTGTAGAAAATGGGTTGGGATACGGATAAAAGTTGGTAACTGTTGACTCATTGATCACTTCGAAAGAAATTAAATAGGGCTCATCACCACTTGAATTACCGGCTTCATCCGTTGCCTCCACTCTTAACGTATAAGTTCCATCTTCGAGTCGATCAGGTCTATATTCCACCTTAAAATCTTCCTCATCTGTTGCTGCAGTCCAGCTGATCTTGTTTGATGAAAAAGGGACTCTGGTAAAATTGCAGGTTTCGCATTCCTTCTTAAGAAAAATCTGCATAGCTGTTGTATCAGAAACCTGAATGTATGGGTTTTCATCTTTCAACCTAATAGTTATTTGTGGAGTTGGAGAAACAATGTCACCATTGAGTATGTACCTGCCATCAAAAAGAACGTCTAACAAAGGATCGATCTCATCTTCTGCTACTATGATATTGCTTCTTAAATCAAGTATATTATTGTCGTAATACTGCTCAGGCTCAACTCTCGGGTTAACACTTATTTTATAATCATTCGTACCCACCTTACCACGCGTAACCACTGAAGTACTAAATGTTGTTGTGTCTCCGGGCTCAGGAGAAAAGATGTTAAAAGTATTCATTGTATTCTGACTAGATGACCTGGTAAATACCTCTTGCCTTACTTGCAATGAATCCAGAAATGAGTGTTTAGAAATATTTACAAATTTAAATTCTCGCTCTACAGGTTGGCCTTCTTGAACATTAAGCACATCGAAGTTTGGAGATTCAGCCACCAGAACACCTTCCGCCACCGGTGTATATAATACTTGCCATTTATCTATTAATGGTGGCGTAAGACCTTGTTCATCAGAATTATTAAATCGTAATCTTAGAAAAGGATAAGTGGAAGAATTGATTGTAGAAATATCTACCGGGAAGCTTGTTAATGATGAAAACAATACAGTCTCGTTGCGATCAAGGTCAACTCCTATGATATCTAAATTAAATGCATCTGATGGCTCGTTTGTAGCTTCAAACTGTACTGAATTCCAGCTATTTGCAGGTCCAATCAATCCAGATAAAATATTGCCTGACGATTGTACACCTGTAACGGTGAGGTTAACTAACAACTGCTGTTCAGAGACTGGAGTTTCAGTCGTTTTAAACTCAACGGCACTGCCAGCGACACTTCCTTTCTTGCCATAGAGGATGTAGGGTTCACCTACCTGAAGCGATGAAATTTCTGAAGATGAAGCACCAATTTCTTCTAATTTGGCAAGTACATTAGCCGACCATGACTGCGGCATAGGATCCCCAATAGTATATAACACTACACTATCACCTTCATTTACATTATCGATATAATCAACAATATCATCACTACCAGATTCTAATTCTGCAAAAGTAAAACTGTTTATGACCTGAGGTGTACGTCCGCAAGTACGATTATCCTGAAAAATGAGCGGTAAAGCAGCATAAGGTATCGCATCGTTTTTATTAAAGGCTATGAGATTTACAGTATTATCGCGACACCTCTTTTGGTTATCAATATTGTACTCCAGATTATTGATGCGAACCGAAACATCGGCAATTGTGGCTGTATCAGCCCCAAAAGTCAAAATACTTAAGTCTCTCACCGATTTTAGGTATTCTATAATTCCCTCTGTTTCATCTACCTCTAAGCCGTTGAATATATTATCTTTAATCTGTGGGAATTCAGTTTGAGACCACCCTTCCTGCCCCTGATCTATGAAAATGAACGAACTCTGTACCCATTCATCGCTCTCTCCACTTTGGGTATTGGAGAATTTTGTCCGCCAATAATATACTAGACTATCATTTGCTGGTGTGTTGGGTAGTAACTCTGTTACCCAGCGTGCCAATAGTTTTGTATTAATGGTGGTAGTTTTTAAAAACGGACTGTCAAAATTTGCAGAGGTGTCGAGCTGAAAAAGAAAGTCTCGTGTACCTTCAATTAAATCAGACGATTGAGCAATTAATTCAACAGGCTGTTCATTTACGATAGAATAATTAATTGGATAAAGATTACTTGTTCCAAACAAAGGAATAAAAGCATCGATAGAAGTTGAGTTATTTGTTTCATCTAATTCGGGAATAGAAAAATCGCTATCTAATTGGACTGAAAATGTATTATTCCCAAATCCATTTTCCCCGTTATTTTTGATACAAAACACAAGTGTATCCAAGTACTTTACCCTTGGAAAAATCGAATCGTAATTGATAATACTGTTATTTGATAATGTGCGGTTGATAGTAACTCTAAGGGAATCATTTCGGGTTCTTCCGTAATTCCTTACGGTTAGTTTAACTGCAAATGAATCCAAACTTGAAGTAAGTACTTCATTATTGAAGGCTTCTACACTAATGTCATTTTCTGTAATTGCGTAATCAGGTACTTCAGGGCCGAAAAGTTTAACTGCAGGGTCGCCCAAGAGCACCATTTGCTGTACCTGGGTTATGTTATTGTCAGTAATTGCACTGGTTTCCATATATGTACGAGCAACTTCTTGTTGTACTTCAGCAATGGGCTTACTCACAAACACTGAATCTCCATAACCTACTTCATAAAAAAAGTCGGAATACCTTCTAAGGCTACCTGTAAACCCAAAAGAACTGTGTGCAATGAATCCCAATGCGCCTTTATTCTCTGCCAATACCCAATCCTCACCAAAAGTTATTGTAGAGTTAAAAAACTGACCTGCATTACAGCCATTAATTAAAAAAAAAGGATATCTGCCTGCGTTATTATACCCAAGCACAGGATCTGTAACAAAGCCTATATCAATATCAATAATACCAGGGGCACTATGGCCGTAAAAGGTGATCAAATTCAACCCTTTATTCACTTCATCAGCCACGTTGATAAGCTCCACAGTACTCCCTGAAGTTTTGGCGATAGTTTGTACTTCACCTCCAAGAAATTCAGCTTCCGCAACATCTTTAAAGCCATCCATAAAAGTTCTAAAATTCACCAATTCGAATTCTGAGATGCCACCACTTAAATGCAATATGTTTTTGCGCCATAGATTGTCGAATGGCGTAGACTCCATTTCCACCATTTTATTCAAATAATTCATCACCTGATCAGAGCTTCTGGCGGGCAACCTTCCTACTGGTACTGCGGGTTCATACTGTGTGCCTCCCAACCCCGCAGTAAAGGCAATGTCAGAGCCAGGGTTACCAGCTGCTGGTACCAAATCTCTAATTTGATAGTTTATACCAGATTGTGTGATATTGATGACACCTGCAGGATTACGGTAAAAATTAAGTGACGGCCCTAATCCTTTGCCAATGATAAAAAGGAATTCAGGATTACCATTATCCACCATAAAGCGCATAAAATCGTAAATGGCTAACGGACTGCTTATACCATAATTAAACTGATTATAAAGCATTTGAATTTCAACTACCAATGTATCATAATCACCGCCAGCTGTGGAAGCGCGATATCCTGCAAATGATTTAACAGGATTAGAAGAACCTGATGCAGGCTGCATCAATCTTTTGTGGCTAATAATCAAATAATCATGATTAGCGGCATTAATATCCCTGAAATTAGATCTACTTATTATTGGAGTGTTAAAAGTTGCACCATTGGCCCAAATTCTTCTTTCAGACAGTGTTCCATTAACAATTGCACTGACTCCGCCACTTATACTATTACTACCAATTCTAACGACATTATTAACATCAGTCACATCATATAACTGTGTTTGGGCAGGAGTATTAGAAATCTCAATATATGTTTTGTTAGACACCTGAGCTGGAAGAATAAATAGCTCATTTGGAGCCGAATTCATATCGAACTGTCGTGGGTAATCCAGCTTTAAATAAGAAGTACTTATTAAATCATTACCACCTGAAACACCTAAGGCTGAAACCCTAACAGTTAGCGTTCCACTGGCAGAAATATCCGTCCAAAGTAAATTAGAAGTGAATAATTGGTTATTATAATTTTCAAATTGAATAGTACCCACATTACGTAAAGAAGATGCGTTAGGCCCTACACTAATACTCACATTATGCGATAAATTATCCCTGCCCACAAGTAAAACCTCCAACCTTGGCACTCCATCACTAAGCACCTGATCAACAATACCAGAAAGCACGAAATCAGCATTTTGATTTTCCTGAATTGCTGTACTGGTCCAGCCCTCACCAATATCGAAATAAGTGTATCTGGTAAACTCTTCCGCTGAATATCCCTGGCCCGGTGAATAGGCAGTAGCATTAATCTGCAATATTTCCTCATTCTCCGATGTAAGAGCAGGTAGACCGCCTGTATTATTCTCTGAATAAGAGGTCATTCTCTTACCATTTACTGGTGTGAGGTTATAAGTTAGAAAGTAGGAAGATGTATCTGTATAGATGCTGTAATACGTATGCGGCTGTGAGCTCTCAGGTTGATAAAGCCGAGAGTCATTTTCACCATCATTGGCCACACCGAAAAACTCTATATAATCAGTCGTATTAAATACGGCATCGCCCTGACCATTTACAAAAATGGCTTGCTCTTCACCTTTGTAAAAGAGTTGTAAGCGCCTTGGGTCTACCGTAGATACTGGAAAGCCGGCATTTTGCAAGTCAGCGAATGACAGCCTATAAATCCCATCTTCAGCCAGCGATACTCGATAGTACGATTTATTAAAATCTATCCACTCAAAGCCATACGATTGACCAAAAACATTTACCCAGCTAACCAGACAAAAAACTAATAGTACTCCTCGCCACCACATCCTTTCAATCATTTATCAAATGAGGCTTTTAGTGAGAAAACATGACTATATAACGAGGCTGACTGATCTCCAATATCGGTTAAAGCATAATCCAGTTGAACTTGTTTTATTTTTACTCCTAAGCCAAAATTTGGCTGAACTGTTGTGTACGTTGACCCATCAAAACTTTTAATCTCTTGAATATTGCCCGCACCAAAACGTATGAAAAATGTTTTTAAGTAATCAAATTCAAGCCCTAAACTTGGATCTAAAGAAACAACCTCTGACTTAAGTAACACATTTCGCTTGCCATCAAACGTATTGGCTAAATCTAGAGAAGCCAGCAGGCCGAACTTGGTTTTTATTTTCTGATACCTGGCTATCCCGATTATCATTTTAGGTAAAGTTACTTCAATTGAGTTTTCAGGTATTTCATTGCCAGTTTGCAAATAAACATCTTCGACCAAAGTTGTATTATGATTCCAGGCATTGAACGTACCTGTTACGTCTCTAAACATTAAACCAAATTGCCAGCTTTTAACTTTCAGTTGAGCACCTACATCTAACCCAAAGCCCCAGGCTGTAGCAAAATCACCCGCCACACGATGAATCACCTTAAAATTTCCGCCCACTTTAAGTCCATCTAAAAAGTTAAGCCTCCTGGCGTAAGAAATTAAGAAAGCGTAATCAGCCGCTGAGAAAAATCGAATGTTATCATAATTAATCGCTCCGTTAGCATCATATAAGAAACGGGTATCTGGAATATCATCTACGGCAAATCGTATTATTGATACGGCCAAAGAACTCGAAGTATCAATTTTAGTCGCAAAACCTGCGTAATCATACTTGGCAATTCCTGCAAAATATTCTGCGTGCATTAGAGAACCCTGATAAGTTGAAGATAAATCAACCAGGCCTGCAGGGTTCCAATAGCCTGCCGTAACATCGTCTGCAATGGCGGTTTGTGAACCAAACATTCCCAATGCCCGCGCTCCTACCCCTATAGACAAAAATTCGTTACTGTATTTCGGTGTGCGCTGAGCCTCTGCTACAGCACCAATTAAAAGGAATGCTATTATGATTATAAATTGCCTCAAATTACTGGTCTAAGTATCCTGTAAATATATTGAATGCCTGCCCGAATTAAATACCCGTTTAGGGTAATTCTTTCAATTTATTCGGGCGGAAGGAATAAGGTAAACCATCCAATTAGAGTATTTAATTGATTTATTTTTATTTTTTATTATACTAAAATATGAATATTCCATACAAGCTAATATTTTTTGCTTAGTACTTGGCCATACATAGTACTTTTCCGTATACACTAACCAAAGGTCAAAAACTCAGCCTTCGGGCTTACAAAAAAATAACTATATGAACCTGGAAAATACACAAGTACAAATGCGGAAAGGTATTCTGGAGTATTGCATACTAAACATCATTTCGAGAGGTGAAGTATATGCTTCAGATATGTTGGAAGAATTAACATCTGTTAAAATTATGGTGGTTGAAGGCACTTTGTACCCATTACTCACCAGATTGCGCAAAGCAGGATTGGTAGAATATAAATGGGTAGAATCAACCGGAGGGCCGCCTCGTAAATACTACACCTTAACGAATGAGGGTAATGATTTCTTAAAAAACTTAGATAATACATGGAAAGACCTGGTGGAGTCAACGAAGAAGATTAAAGCTTCTAAAAAAAGTAAATAAGGCCACCACTCAAAAATTATATCAGACATGAAAAAGAATATAAGTATAAATATAAGCGGAATCATTTTTCACATTGAAGAAGATGCCTTTGATCAGCTAAAGGATTATTTGGATAGCATCAACAGATACTTTTCTTCCTTTAATGATAGCCAGGAGATTATCTCAGATATTGAAGGTAGGATTGCCGAAATCTTCCTTTCGAAGCTGAATGATGATAAGCAGGTTATTACTCTGGAAGATGTTGAAAGTCTGAAATCTACTATGGGTAGCATCAAAGATTTTCAATCCATAGAAGAAGATTTCGCAGAGGAAACAGCAGAAGATCAACATTCAGGTGGCAGAAGCTTTGAAGATAACACCTCAAAGAAATTGTATCGCGATGAAAAGAGAAAACTACTTGCAGGTTTATGTGCTGGAATCGCCCACTATTTTAATGTAGACCCACTATGGGTAAGGTTACTCTTCTTTATCATTCTAATTGGAACAGGCGGTATTTTAATTCCTGTCTATTTAGTAATGTGGGCTGTAGTACCAGGAAATAAAGAATTACCTGGTAATAAAACGCTTAAAAAGATGTTTCGCGATGGTGAGTCAAAAGTGATTGCCGGTGTTGCATCTGGTGTAGCTAATTATTTTGGTGTGGATGTGGTCATAGTCCGTGTGATTTTTGTGATATCACTTCTTGTTGGTGGCTTTGGATTTCTTACCTACATCCTACTCTGGATAGTTTTACCAGAAGCTAAGAGCGTAAGTGATAAAGTTCAAATGAAGGGCGATCCGGTAACACTTTCAAACATTGAAAGCAATATCAAGCAAAACTTGAATGTAAAGGAAGATGAAGACGAAAGTATTTTTGTAAAACTTCTTCTATTCCCTTTCCGTTTGGTGGCGCTAATTATTGAAGCAATCGGAAAGATTCTTGGTCCATTTGCCAGACTTTTTGTAGACATGGTAAGGATCATCATTGGAGCAGTACTAGTCTTCACGGGTATCGTTTCAATAATTTCATTGGTAATTGCACTTGGAGCCATAATTGGCGTCTTTAGTTCTGATCTGGCGGATATTTCATTCTTCCATATGGGTGATTTAGGTGTACCGCTAGAGGCTATGACAAATGGCATACCCGGCTGGACAATTGCAGCTGCCGTGGCTGCTTCAGTTATACCATTCTTCTTCATGATATTACTGGGTTCGTCAATAATTGCTCGAAGAATAACGTTCAGTTCTAACACAGGCTGGACACTATTTGCAGCATTTGTTGTGAGTTTAATTGTGCTAGCTATTAATGTACCGATGATCGCTTTCAATTTTAGTGAAGAGGGTGAATATAAAAAGATTGAAACTTACGATCTGGCTTCTAAAACCGCTGTATTGAAGTTAAACCGAGATGGTTATGACAAATACCACATGACAAATCTGAAAATCCGAGGCCATGCCGGACCGGAATACAGATTAGAGCAGGTATTTGAGTCTCAAGGCAGATCTAGATCTGATGCTGAGGAAAACGCGAGAATGGTGAAGTATAATGTAGAGCAGCGCGATTCTCTGTTGTATTTCGATTCAAACTTTAGGTTTGAAAGACATGCATCTTTCAGAGCTCAAAGATTAAACATGACATTATATGTTCCATATGGGGCCAAATTTATGATGGATGAAGATTTAAGATACATCCTTGAAAACACAATTTACAGACATGGCTATAGGATTTCAGATATGGAAAATAACATATGGACATTTAGTCCATCTGGGTTAGAATGCCTCACTTGTTCAAACTATTCAAATAGAGAAAAAGAAGAAGATTATTCAGATTCTGAAGAGGAAGAGGAAACTGTTGTATCCACTTCACCTAATTACTCCGATAGGGATTACGACAAATCGTTCAGGCTAGATCCATTTGATAGACTGGAAGTAGAGGGCGCTTATACCATGTACATTGAAAAAAGTAGCGACTATGGTGTTTACCTTGTAGGACCGGACGATTTAGTGGAAAGAATTCGGGTAGATCAGGATGGTGAAGATGTACTCATCACAATACTTGATTACAATGAGGATTTCAACATCACGCTGGATCGTGATGCTGTGAAAATAATTGTAAAAACTCCTGGTTTAACCAATTTGGAAGTAACAGGCGCTACACAAGCCTATATGAGCAATTTCAATCTTAAGAGACTAAAAATCGACTTGTTGGGAGCTTCATCACTTAAAGCAGACATACTGGTGGATGATTTAGAAATTGAACTTACAGGCGCCTCAGAGCTAGATATCACTGGTAGAGGCAATTACATGAAGGCCGATGCTATGGGTGCATCTAATATTGATGCATTCGGTTTCAAGGTTAAAGACGCTAAACTTGAGGCTGAAGGTGTAAGTAGTATCAAAGCGTATGTCACTGATAATGTGACCATGGAGGAGTCATTCATTAGTAGGATAAAAGTGAGAGGTGGAGCAAAGGTGAACGGAGATATAGATCGGTTCTAAAAAATTCAATAACAACAATTTCTAAGGGTTGCAGAATGTAATAATGGTCAAATTACATTTTGCAACCTTTTTCATTTGAACCAGATGCAAGAATATCATTATATTCGCAGTTACTATGGATAAGGGTATTTTAGATAGAACAGCACTCGCAAAGACTCTTGAAGATCTTGCTAAAAAACATCTGGAGAATCTTGAAGCCGAAGCCTTACAAGCCACAGAAGAATATCCTGAAATTCATGATCACTTGAAAGAAACATCCAGAAGGTTGAAATTAGCCAAATTGAGGGAACTTATGGATGATCATCAGACCCACTTGGCATTTAGGCTTACAGTTAGAAACATAGTTAAAGACCTTTTAAAAGAAGAGACAAAAGGTTAAATCCACTTCATTATCATTTTTATATTTTATTTTAAAGTCGATGCAACCTTGTCCGGTTAGTATGCATCTTCCGTATAGAAACTTAAATGAAGCTGAAAATTCACCGTACAGAAGAAGAGTTATTAATTCAGGGCTGCCGCAAGTTTGAAAGACAGGCGCAGCATGAATTATATCAGAAGTATGCACCAAAGATGCATGCCATCTGCTTGCGCTATGTGAAGGATCACAGCGAAGCAGAAGATGTGACTATTCAGTCTTTTGTTAAGATTTTTAAAAAAATCGATCAGTTTAAAGGGGAAGGAAGCTTTGAAGGTTGGATAAGGAGAATTGTTGTAAATGAATCGCTTGGCTTTTTAAGAAAGAACAAGAGCATGTATCTGGAAGTAGATATTGAAGCTGCCGATAAAGAGCCGGATTACAATTCATTAGACTCAACCCTGGAGGCGGAAGATTTATTAAAGTTAGTGCAGCAGCTACCTGTGGGTTATAGAACGGTATTTAACCTGTACGCCATTGAGGGCTATAGCCATCAGGAAATTGCAGAGGAATTAGGTATATCCGAAAACACTTCCAAATCACAATTGAGCAGAGCGCGAGCTTTATTACAGAAAAAACTGCTTGAAACAGAAGCGGTTCTTAAAAACAAAATTAACTAGCTATGAGCAACAAAGATTTAGATAGCTTATTTAAAAATAAACTTGAAGATTACGAAAAGCAACCTTCAAAGCATTTGTGGTCTGCTATTGACGCACAATTACCTGAGAAAAACAAGAAGCCTAGCTATTGGCTACTGGGTATTGCGGCCAGTTTATTATTACTATTTGGGGTGGGTATTGGTTTTTACATTAGCCACACTGAAATCGAGCAAAATGAACACCAGCTGACTAATAAAACTGAGAGTACTAACAAAACAGAAATAATAGAGCAGCCAAAAAAAGAGGTCCCATTAATAACTTCAGATAATGACGTGCTTGCATTGAATGAGTCTGACGAAAAGACAGCAGAAAAGACTATCCAAACAAAGCAAAAAAAGGTTGTCACTAACTCATCAAAGAAAACAGTACGCGTTGAAAAAAATGATGAGAAACCAATTACTGAAGAGAAAGTTGATGAAATAAAACCTCTGCCTTTGGAAGTAACCTCTGAAAAAAATATTGAACAATTAGATGTATCCAATGCAACCACTGTGGCTAATAAAGCATCTGAAAAGCAGGACGTAAGCAACACAATCGTTTTTGATATAAAAGAGTTTACTAAGGAGAATACGGCAGTGTTAGCTTCGGCAAATGAAGAAAAGAAAGAAAGTAAATTGAAACAACTATTTAATATAGCAAAGGACATTAAAGAAGGCGAAAGTGGACTAAGCGATCTACGTGAAGCTAAGAATGATCTTTTTGCGCTGAACTCGAGGAAAAATGAAAAGGGAAGATAGCATGTTCAGGTTCACCAGCATACTAATTATATTTTTTGTGTTGATAGGGCAAACTGCCTTTGGTCAAAACAAGCCCGACACTTTAATTATCAATGCCGGTCAGAGCAAGCTCATCTTTATCATCAACTCGCCTGAAGATTTGAAAGAGTTTGAAAAATACGACCTGAACGCAGTATTGAAAAATTTGAAGCTGAAGCTGACTTCAGACTCCGTATTGGTTTCGGAAAATACAAACGAGGCTATTAAAAAAGATACTACTGTTGTGGTGGCTGATAATGAATGGCGCGAACAGGATAATGATGATGATAGGTGGAGAAACAAAGAAGATGACAGCTGGCGAGGTGATTACAGCAGTACCAGCAAAGTAAAAAAACGTGGGGCAGGTTCAACAAGGCACTTAATCAACTTCGATCTTGGAACTAATAATTACCTGAGTGATGGAAAATTCCCTGAAGAATCTGATGCGCAATATGCTGTCAGGCCTTGGGGCTCATGGTATGTAGGCATCAATTCAATATATCAAACCAATGTTAAGGGAAGGTTTTATATTGAATGGGGACCTGGTATTAGCTGGTATAATTTCAAATTTCAGGATGACAGAACCAGAATTACCGAAGTTGATGGCGTTACAACTTTTATTCAGGACCCAGATCTGACACGAGATTATAAGAAAAGTAAGCTAACCGCTTCATTCATCAACTTTACAGCTGTTCCTATGTTCCAATTTGGACAGAAAAGAGAACGTAGATCATCCAATTTCTCCAGCTTAAGTAATTGGAATAAGATTAACATCGGCAGATCGTACGGAGGCTTTAGAATGGGTGTTGGAGGATATGCTGGATTTAGATTAGGAAGTCATTCAAAAGTAAAGTTAGAGGGAGGTGACAAGGATAAAGAAAGAGACAACTTTAACCTGAACAACTTTAGGTACGGTGTTAGGGTACAGATGGGATTTCGCGGAACAGACTTGTTTTTTAACTATGATATGAACGAACTATTTACTGAAGATAAAGGGCCCAAACTAAATGCCTTCAGTTTTGGTATAATCTTATAAATCAATAACAACAAACTATAAATAACAACTCATAGCTGAAGAGCTAAACAGGAAAATTATGTCAAATTCAAAACTCAAAATGAAATGAAAACTATTAAACTTTTAACACTTGCTTTTTTATCAGTGCTATTCATAACGCCTGTTATGGCACAAGATGATAATGACAACGACAAATGGCGTAAGAAAAACTTAGGCACACATCACGATTTTTCTATTGACCTGGGTATAAACAACTGGCTGGAAGATGGGGAATTTCCAAATGATGACAATGCACTTTATGCTGTTAGACCATGGGGCTCTTGGTATGTTGGGCTAAATGCGTTGAATGATACACATATTTCAGGACCGCTGCATCTGGAATGGGGTGTAGGTGTAAGTTGGTACAACTGGAAATTTGAAAATGAGGCTACCAGGTTAGAAGAAGGTGATGATTTCGTCATCTTCAGCGAAGCACCTGAAGAAGTGGATGCTAAAAAAAGTAAACTCACTGCCGCTTATTTAAATGCGAGCTTAGTACCCGTGCTAAAGTTAGGTGGTGGAAAAAGAACAAGGAATCACAGATGGGGTAACTTCGAACCGTTCGAAAACAAAGGTGGATTTAGAATAGGTGCTGGTGGCTATGCAGGTTATAAACTGGCAAGCTATACAAAAACTGTGGTTGACGATAGAAATCGCGATAAAGACCATGACGGCTTTTATCTTAACAATCTACGCTATGGTGTACGAGTTCAGCTTGGCTTTAGAGGTGTAGACTTTTTTGCTAATTATGACTTAAATGAAGTTTTTGTAGAAAACAAAGGTCCAGAATTAAATGCGTTTAGCTTTGGTGTGATTCTTTAACATATTTCAAATACAATCTAAGCCCGGCTATGTTTGATGAACAGGCTGGGCTTTGTATTATTGTTCGATGCAAAACGAGTTTGACGTAATTGTTATAGGCGGAGGACAGAGCGGATTAGCCGTTGCCTACTATTTAAGAAGAACTAATTTCAATTATGTCATTCTAGATGAGCAATCTAGTCCGGGAGGAGCCTGGCTTAATACTTGGGATTCATTGAAACTCTTCTCCCCTGCTGAACATAGCTCGTTGCCTGGCTGGCTAATGCCTAAAGACTCAACGGAATATCCTCATAAAAATCATGTGATCAATTACCTTACACAGTATGAGAAGCGTTATAAGCTACATGTCCATCGGGGAGTTGAAGTACAAGGCGTTACGAGAAGTAACAACTTATTTCATGTGTCATCAAACAAAGGTAATTATACCTGCAAAGCACTTGTAAGTGCTACTGGAACATGGAAAAAGCCCTTTATTCCAAATTATCCTGATATAGAGAAGTTTAAGGGTATTCAAATTCATTCAGCTAATTACAAATCGCCAGAGCTATTTAAAGATAAAAGGGTGTTGATTGTTGGAGGAGGAAACTCAGCAGCTCAAATTCTTGCAGAAGTATCAAAAGTAACCACAACCAAATGGGTGACTCTCAAAGAACCAAAATTCTTACCCGATGAAGTGGATGGCAGGTATTTATTTGAATTCGCTACTAAACAGTACAAAGCCAAACTAGAGGGAAAAGAAATTCAACCGGCTGGTTCTTTAGGCGATGTAGTGATGGTAGATACAGTGAAAGAAGCGCGAGAAAGAAATGTTTTAAATGCTGTAAGACCATTTACCTCTTTTTTTGAGTTTGGCGTTCAATGGAAAGATGGTACTAAAGAAGAATTTGATGCTGTTATCTGGTGCACTGGTTTCAAAGCTTCATTAGATCATTTAGCAGGATTGGGAATAGATACAGAAACCCGTATAAAAACCAATCAAACAAAGGCCGTTGAATATCCGGGCTTATGGCTGGTGGGTTATGGCAGCTGGACAGGTTTTGCATCCGCTACGCTCATTGGCGTGGGTAGAACTGCCAGAAGAACGGTTGAAGAAATTGCCGAATACTTAAAATAGGCTATCGCCATTTAATATTACACCCCTGACTTGGTATCTGATGATCACTTATAGGATTTCCTTTTAAATAATCATCCAATGCCCCACGTAAATCAGCACCTGTCAAAGGCTTTCCATTACCTGGGCGACTATCATCCAACTGGCCTCTGTATATGAGCTCCATTGCCTTATTGAAAACGTAGAAATCGGGGGTGCAGGCTGCATCGTACGCTCTGGCAACCGCCTGTGTCTCATCATAAAGGTATGGAAATGGATAACCCCACTTTTTTGCTTCTTCACGCATTAATTCAGGACTATCTTCCGGATAGTTCTCCACATCATTGGATGAAATAGCGATAAACTTTATTCCCTCAGGAATATAATCCTCAGCAAGCCTTACTAACTCTTCCTGAATGTGTTTTACATAGGGACAATGGTTGCATATAAACATGATTACCGTTGCAGTATCTGACTTTAACTCATCGAGGGTGAGTTCTTTCTCAGATACAACGTCAAACAATGTGAAGTTGGGTGCCTTGGTGCCCAAGGGCAGCATTGTGGAAGCAGTAAGTGCCATAGTTTCTAGTTAATCAAATCAAAATTAAGCAATAGCAATCCTGCAAAAAAGTTACCTTGGTAGTAATATGAAAATAGGCCTTTTATCAGATACACATGGACACCTGGATGATCGGGTTTTTCACCATTTTAAGGAGTGCGATGAGATTTGGCATGCCGGAGATATTGGCACAATAGAGGTACTTGAAAAATTGGAAGCGTTTAAGCCTACTAGAGCCGTATTTGGCAATATTGATGGTCAAAAGATACGAAGTGCTACCTCTGAAGATTTATGGTTCAACTGTGATGGACTAACTGTTTGGATAACCCACATTGGCGGCTATCCTCCAAAATACAATCGCAGAACCAAAGAAATATTAAAGACTAAATCTCCTGACCTATTTATTTGTGGCCATTCCCACATTTTAAAAGTAATCAAAGACCCTAATCATAATCTCTTACACATGAACCCGGGTGCAGCAGGCATTCAGGGCTTTCATAAAGTAAAAACCCTCATGAGGTTTGATATCGAACAAAAAGAAATTAAAAATTTGCAGGTTATTGAACTCGGAAAAAGAGCATAAAAAAACCTCAGGATATCCTGAGGTTCACAAATAGTATATAAACTTAAAACTTAGTCTTCTTTCTTTTTCTTAGGTGCAGCTTTTTTCTTAGGAGTAGCCTCTTTCTTTTCAGCTTTAGGCTCTTCTTTCTTTTTGTCAGCTTTTGGTGCAGCTTCTTTCTTAGCCTTAGGAGCTTTTTCTTCAGCTACTTCTTCTTTTGCCTCCTCTTTTTTGGCAGCTGTTTTCTTACCACCTTTCGCAAATTCTTCTTTTATCTTCTCCACGTCCACATTTTTCAATGTAGGCTTTGCATTCAATCGTTGAATATTTGCGTTTCTAACTTTAGCTCTTACTTTATTTCTTTTTGCTTTTCTCTTTAATCTAGTAACTGCCATTTCAGTATTATTTTTATCAAAACAGGCTGCAAAGCTAAAAGATTAATTGAAAATAAGAAAACATAAATCATAAATTATATTAGTTCAACTCAAAGCTAACCGCCACATTAAACTTGATTTTTGTAGATTTGCCGCCATGAGTCAAAAGCCTAGTTTACCAAAAGGAATGCGCGATTTTGGCCCCATGCAAATGGCCAGAAGAAATTATATCATTAATACCATTAAAAGTGTGTTTGAAAAGTTCGGTTTTATGCCACTTGAAACACCCGCTATGGAAAACCTTTCCACGCTCACCGGTAAGTATGGTGACGAAGGTGATCAACTGCTCTTTAAAGTACTCAATAGTGGTGATTATCTGGTGGAACTGGTAAAAATTCGCCATGAATTTGGTAAATTTTTAAGAGAACAATTTATACCAGAATTACAGCAACAAAAGGACCCTGATAATTACTTTAATTCTGTTATTGAATCATTAGCAAAGAAGACTAATCCTTCCAATCAAGAAATTTTTAATTCTCACTACTTACAAAAGCTTCAAAAAAAGATTACTAGTCTTATTGGAGAACTCAACTCAAAAAAGGAAGAATTTGATAAACTGGAGAAATACTTCTTAAAATTTTTTCAAAACAATGATATAGTTACCAATCAAATACTTTCGTTAGTAGATGAAGAATTAGAATCTAAAAAAACGTTACCCTTGTTGGCTGAAAAAGGTCTAAAATACGACCTAACCGTGCCTTTTGCCAGGTATGTAGTAATGAACCAGCATGACATCACTTTTCCATTTAAACGATTTCAAATACAGCCCGTTTGGCGCGCTGATCGTCCTCAGAAAGGTCGCTACAGAGAATTTTATCAGTGCGATGCCGATGTGGTAGGCACTGATTCATTAGTCTGTGAAGCCGAAATAATACTAATGATCAACGAAGTGTTTGATCAGCTAGGTTTTGATGACTACACCATAAAAATAAATCACAGAGGTATTCTCTCCGGTATTGCCGAGGTAATAGGTGCTCAGGGTAAAGAATCTGACTTATTCGTGGCTATCGATAAGCTTGATAAAATAGGGCTCGAGAAAGTTTGTGATGAATTAATCGATAGGGGAATCTCACAAGAAGCAGTCGAGAAACTGAAACCAATTTTAAAATTATCGGGCAATATCCAGCAAGTACTTGACAGCTTGACCAACCTCATTGGTAAAACAGCTGCAGGCCAAAAAGGCATCAGTGATTTAACTGAGATGTTTGATAATTTGAAATCATTCGGTCTGGAAAATTCAAATGCCGCATTGGATGTAACATTGGCCAGAGGTCTCTCCTATTATACCGGGGCTATTTTTGAAGTAAAAATCAATAATGTATCAATTGGTAGTGTTAGTGGTGGCGGTAGATATGATGATTTGACTGGTGTATTCGGTCTTTCAGGCACCTCGGGAGTTGGTTTTTCTTTTGGTATTGACAGACTTTATGATTGCCTTGAAGAACTGAATTTATTTAAAGAAAATACACAAACATTCAGTCAGGCCTTAATAGTACATTTCGATGAGGATTCTATGAAATATGGGTTGACTATTTTAAGTAAATTAAGGTCTAACGGAATAAAAAGTGAGATTTACCCGGATCAGGCTAAATTGAAAAAACAATTTGGCTATGCTGATAAAAAGAATATCCCATACACGATTACTATTGGTTCAGAGGAAATGAAATCCGGTAAATTAGCTTTAAAAGATTTACATTCGGGTGAGCAGGAAAGCCTCAGTGTCGATGAAATTATCAATAAACTCAAAGGCAAGTAATGAGTACCATTCACGAAATTTCAAAAAACCACCTTTCATTAGAAGATGCCTTTGACATCTGTTCGAATAATAAAAAAATTCAGTTAAGTGAGTCGGCAGTTGAAGCTGTCGTTAATTGTCGCAAGTATCTCGACAATAAAATAGAGACTTCTTCGAGCCCAGTTTATGGAGTAAATACAGGTTTTGGGAGTCTATATAATAGAAATATTTCAAAAGAAGACTTGACAAAGCTCCAGGAGAACCTTGTAAAGTCACATGCATGTGGTACTGGAGCAGAATTACCAAGTGAGCTTGTAAAAATAATGCTCCTGCTCAAAGTACAATCCCTTTCTTATGGGAACTCGGGTGTGCAGTTAAGCACCATCCAAAGACTGATTGATTTTTATAATGAAGGTGTTTATCCTGTTGTTTACGAGATGGGGTCTTTAGGAGCATCGGGAGATTTAGCGCCATTAGCCCATTTGTGTTTACCACTTATCGATTTAGGCGAAGTCCATTATAAAGGTGAAAGATTCAGTGGGAAAGAAATAAATAAAAAGTTCGGTTGGGAACCCATCACTTTTAAAGCCAAAGAAGGTCTAGCTCTACTTAACGGCACGCAGTTAATGGGGGCTTATGGATTATACGCCTGCATTCATTCTAAAAGAATTTTAAGCTGGGCAAATAAAATAGGCGCGCTTTCTATTGATGCTTTTGATGGTAGAATTGAAGCATTTGATCAAAAAGTGCATGCTATCAGACCGCAAGTTGGACAAAATAAAGTGGCTGAAATTATTCGTAACTATCTTGCTGATAGTGCAATTATTAATCAGCCAAAAACACATGTGCAAGACCCCTACTCATTCAGGTGCATACCTCAAGTACATGGTGCAAGTATGGATGCCATTGAATATGCGTGCAATGTATTCACCAATGAATTGAATGGTGTAACGGATAACCCGAATATTTTTCCTGAGGAGGATGAAATTATTTCAGCTGGTAACTTTCATGGTCAGCCTTTGGCGCTGGCATTAGATTTTCTGGCTTTGGCTGTTGCCGAACTTGGAAATATTTCTGAGAGGCGAACCTACCAGTTAATTTCAGGTAGCAGAGATTTACCAAACTATCTCGTTGCTAACCCAGGCATTAATTCTGGCCTGATGATTCCGCAATACACTGCCGCATCATTGGTGAGCCAAAACAAACAATACTGCACACCGGCTTCGGCTGATTCTATTGTTTCTTCAAACGGACAGGAAGATCATGTGAGTATGGGCGCCAATGCTGCCACAAAATCATACAAGGTTATTCAAAACTTATATGCGATATTGGCCATTGAATTAATCACGGCCAGCCAGGCACTTGCATTTAGGAGGCCATTAAAAAGCTCGGAACCATTGGAGAAATTGGTTAGCAATTTCCGTAAAAAGGTGACGTTTATAGAGGAAGACCGATTAATGCATACCGATATTGAAGCGGCCAAAAAGTTTTTATTTGAAACGAACCCTTAAAATATTGAGAGTACATTCTCATTATATTTTATTCTTTCTATTCACCTTTTTCAGCAAAGGCCTAATAGCTCAATGTACATTTCCTTATACAAGTAACAGTGGCACATTTACCGTAAGTCAAATAAAAGGTTGCGCTCCGTTACAAGTAAATATCTGTATAAACAGCTCTGCGCCAAGTACTTGTACAGGTGGGGAGTCGTGTGATTTTATTTATGGAGATGGTAGTGATGAAGGTGCTGATCAATTTGAAAATACCTATACAGAACCTGGTAACTACAGACTCGAAATAATCTATCCTAATCCCGCGCCATCAGATTTCATTGATATAGTAGTTACCGATAAAACGGCCCCTGAATTTGAAGTTTATGCGTGTGGCGGAAACACAGTTCGAGCGGATATAACAGATAACCAGTATGATAATTACATGATCTCATGGGGTGATGGAACAGATGTAACTATTCCTATAAATACGGCAGATCAGGAACATACGTATGCCAATACAAATACAAGAACAATTACAGTACAAGGTATTGACAACAATGCTTTAGATAACTGCGCTACAGCCTCTACGAGTTTTACACCTTTCACCAGTCTGCCAACGCCTTTAATTACTCAACTTTCTGTGATAGATAATTCTCAAGTTGAACTTAACCTTTCGCTTGCCGATAATATTTTTTATCGATTAGAAGTACAGGTAAATGGTACTGGCAACTTTAACTTTATAAAAACCATTGAATCCACTTCAACAGAGGAGATTATCGATAATCTCGATCTTGAAAACAACTATTACTGCTTTCGGGTAGGTGCAGTAGATCTGTGTTCCAGTGCCATTACGTATTCAAATGCTATTTGTAGCATCAACCTTTCGTTAGCAGTCAATGATGGTTTCAACTCATTACTTTGGGAAACCTCTGACCCCACCGGAATGTTTGATCTTGCCAGAAAAGTAACCACTGAAAATGGCAGTAGTACGACCAACCCGTATTTGCAATTCACACCTCAGGCAAGGCTTGCGGATGACTCTAACCTTGATTGCAATATTGAATATTGCTATTTTCTTGAAGCTGATTTCAATGGTGGTATTTCAATTTCCAATGAAGTATGTGGTATTGCCACAAGCTCTTTAGCTCCTGATTCCGTCTCAGATATGTCGATTTCAGTAACAGATGCTGGAATCCAACTAGAATGGGAACCTCAGACTCAGGCCATCAGCAATTACCAGATAAGGTCATTCGGTTCTTTGATTGCTAATGTTGAAGAAACTAATTATTTAGATGTCCGTAATGTGGGCACCGAAGCAGCAGTGTGCTATATTATTGTGTCTGAAGATGAATGTGGTAATAGCAACGAGTCGAAAGAATTTTGTTCTATTTACTTATCCGGGTCTATTGCACCTGATAACACCATTTCATTAGATTGGAATGATTATAACGGATTTGCTGATAGTGTAGATTTTTATCGGGTAGAGAAATTCTACAACCTAGCTCCTGCTGGCACATTCAATAGCAATACTTCCGATTTTACAGAGACAGACACCAATCCTAATGAGCAGATAATTAACTATCAGGTGACAGCTATACCTAGAAATTCTAATCTTCCACCTGCCGTTTCTAATATCATTACCATTATAAAACTTAACAACATATATTATCCAACAGCATTTACGCCAGATGGTAACGGCAACAATGAGACATTTTCAGTAAAAGGCCAATTTATTGTCGATTATCAACTACAAATCTTCAACCGTTGGGGTGAAATGATTTTTACTACCAACAATCCGGATGAAGGTTGGGATGGCACATATAACTCTTCTCCCCAGCATGAAGGAACATATGTCTTTAACCTTAGGGCTGTGGACCTGGCAGGTCAAGAAATAGAACGCAGTGGCTCATTCTTACTTCTTAGAAGGTAAATTTTTTCACTGGTAAATATTATTTCCCGCAAAGTCGGGTAAATTTGCAGCCCAACAAAACAGAAGAGATATGTTTGATATGATGAAGATGATGGGCAAAATGAAAGAGGTGCAAGCCAAAATAAAAGAAGCCCAAGACAATCTGGTAAATATCAAAGCTTCAGGCGAGGCAGGTGGCGGAATGGTAAAAGCTACCGTTAATGGTAAAAAAGAAGTGATCGAACTATCTTTTGATGATACTTTGCTTAAACCAGAAGACAAAGAAATGCTTCAGGATCTTGTTGTTGCTGCGGTAAACAAAGCGAATGCTGAAGTTGAAATTCTGGCAAAAGAAGAAATGAGGAAAAGCACCGAAGGGATGATCCCAAATATTCCCGGCCTCGATCTGGGTGGCATGTTCAATGGATAAAATAGCCATTGCAATACTTAATTATAATGGAAGTGGCTTTTTAAAGAAATTTCTTCCTTCTGTTATCGAACACTCGCCACAGGCAAGTATTTACGTGATCGATAATAATTCCACTGACGACTCGGCCCAGGTTCTAAAAGAGCAATTTCCGGAAGTAACTCTTATTTTATTATCTATTAATGGAGGTTATAGCCAGGGTTATAACGAAGGATTAAAGCAAATTAATGCAGAATATTACGTTCTACTGAACTCGGACGTTGAGGTTACGCCAAACTGGTTAGACCCCATTTTAACAATGATGGAGGCAGATGACACGATAGCAGCTGCACAACCCAAGGTTTTAAACTACAACCAAAAGGATTCATTCGAATATGCGGGTGCAGCCGGAGGATTTATTGACACACTCGGTTATCCGTTCTGCAGAGGCCGTTTGTTTTTATCGTTGGAAAAAGATCATGGTCAATATAACGACATCACCAGAATATTTTGGGCTACAGGTGCTTGTATGTTTGTCCGAGCCAAGCACTTTAAAGAACATGGTCCGTTAGATGAGGATTTTTTCGCCCACATGGAAGAAATTGATTTGTGTTGGCGATTAAACAATGCCGGTTTAAAGGTAATGTACAATGGCCATAGCACCGTGTATCATGTCGGTGGCGGCACATTACATAAATCGAACCCTAAGAAGACATATCTGAATTTTAGAAATGGCCTTGCACTACTTTATAAAAACTATCTGCGCTGGGAGCTCTGGGTTAAGTTGCCGATTAGAATAGCGCTAGATATTGTTGCCTGCATTAAATTTATGCTTTTCGATTCATTTAAAGACGGGTTGGCGGTACTAAAAGCACATTTTCACTTTTTGTTGGATCTGCCTGGGAATTTCCAAAAACGAAGAAAAATAAACCAACGAGCAGTGGGAGGCGAATATTCACCTATTTACAGAAAATCAGTAGTTCTGGAGTATTTTGTAAAAGGCAGAAAAACCTATAACAACCTAACGCCTGATTCTAGTAATACCAGATAGAGTTGTTTCTTCTTCTGAGGTGTTTTCTGATATTCATGATATAGGCTAATGCCAAATAAATAAGTACAGGAGATCCAAAAGTTAGAAAAGAGGCGTAAATAAAAAACATTCGAATACTGGATGTAGCCAAACCTAATTTTTCACCTAATCGAGTGCAAACTCCAAACGCGTATTTCTCAAAAAAATCCTGTATTTTTTTCATGGTGATGATTTATTAATCTAAAATACGAAAAGTAACCCATATAGTAACTGAACGGACTAATAATGTGACTCATCGATAAATATGTGGCTTCACAAATATATAAGTCATATTATCAAATTTCACGGGGTTAATTCTTATTTTTTTTAGCTATAATTGCAGCTATTGATATATAATTAATAATTTTACGTCCAAATTTCAACCAAGACTAAAAACAGAATCCAATGAGAAATTTATTCTACGCAGTAGCATTTTTTGGTGTACTAACCATGTCGGGTTGTGCCCTGAATCAGATGGTGAAGTTAGCCGAGGATCAAAATCTTACGGTAACTCCAAATCCGCTTGAGGTACACGCTGACTCAGTTTCATTTGAAATGTCGGCTAACCTGCCAGTTAAAATGCTTAAAAAAGGCAAAGTTTACACGTTAAACACATTCTACAAGTACGGTGATAAAGAAGAAACTTTAGAGCCAATTCAGTTTAAAGCAGAAGATTATCCTAATGCTGATTCACAGCAGCCTAAGACTACTAAAAACTACACAATGGCTTATTCTCCAGCTATGAAGAGTGGTAACTTAGAAGTGCAAGGTGTAGCTTCAGATCCTAAGAATGGTAAATCAAAAGAATCTTCAAGATTGACAGTAGCTCCTGGTGTTATTACTACATCTAAGCTTGTTCAGTCTGTATACTACCCTACTTATGCAGATCACGGATATAACAATAAAGAGGAATTAATCCCTACTAAAGTTAACTTCTATTTCGACCAAGGAAGATCAGTTTTGAAATACTCTGAGCAAAGAAGTGACAGAGGTAAGAAATTAGATGCTTTCATTGCTGCTAAAAACGTTACAAGAACTGTAACTATTACAGGTACTCACTCACCAGAAGGTGCAGAAAGAATTAACAGCGCTTTAGCAAAAGACAGAGCTGCTGCTATTGAGAGCTACTACAAAAAGCAGATGAGAAAGTATGATTACAAAGGAATGGCTGATTCTATCAACTTCATTGCTAAAGATATAGTAATGGACTGGAAAGCTTTCAAAGATTCATTAGCGCTTTATGATGGTATTTCTTCAGAAGAAAAATCAGCTTATCTAGATATCGTTAATGGAGCGGGCTCTTTCGAAGAAAAAGAAGATCAGTTACACAAACTTCCTACATACAACAAAGTTCTTAGAGAACTTTACCCTAAGTTAAGAACAGCTAAAACTGAAATCTTAACTGTAAAAGAAAAGAAAACAGATGCTGAAATATCAGTACTTGCTAAAATGGTAGCTGATGGTTCTGCTCCAGCAGACACTCTTTCTGAAGAAGAATTGATGTACTCTGCTACTTTAACTCCTTCATTAAAAGAAAAAGAAGCTATTTACAAGGCTGCAACTAAAAAGTCTGGTAGCTGGAATGCTCACAACAACTTAGGTGCAACTTATATTGCAATGGCACTTGAAGGTGACATGGCTGGTAATGCTGACAAAGCTCAGGCTCAATTAGAGATTGCTGCTAACAAAAACGCATCTGCTGAAGTGCATGCTAACTTAGCTTCTGTTGCTTTAATGAAAGGTAACGCTTACAAAGCAGCTGATCATTTAGCAAAAGCTAATGGTCTTTCTGGAGAAAAAGCTGAAGGTGTTGCAGGTGTAAGTGCATCTGTTCACATCATGATCGCTAAATACCCTGGAGCTGTAAGTGCGGCATCTAAAGCTGAAAACACTGCTACTAACCTTTTCAATAAAGGACTTGCTCAGGTATTGAACAAAGACTATCAGAATGCGCTAACTTCTTTCAAAGAAGCTGGTGAGAAAGATGCTAACATGGGTCTTGCTTATTACGGTGCTGCTATCGCAAGCGCTAGATTAGGACAAGATGCTGGTGTTATCGAAAACTTAACTAAGGCTGTAAAAGCTACTCCTTCTTTAAAAGAAGATGCTTTAAAAGACTTAGAGTTTGCTAAGTACGCTACAAACGAAGCATTCAGAAATGCGTTGAAATAAAATTCAATTAATATATATAGAAAGCCTCTCCAATGGAGAGGCTTTTTTGTTACCAGCCACCTAATAAACCTAGTCGATTAAAAAATAAGGTTATTACGGAGTGAAACGCAGAAATCCGTACCTCCTAGAAAGTCAAATAGCAACCTTATTTGTGGTAAAGATGTCTTCACTACTTACGACATGACTAACCCATAGTCATTAGTGAGCTTTTTCAACAATTGAATAATCAATGATTCATAACAATTAAAATCACTTGTACCATGAATGTAATGCAAGTATATTTTAGGTGAATCTAATTTTGGTAGTTAAACTCCCTAATGCTATTTTTACGCTCCAATTATTAAATAGAAAATAATGAGAGAAATCCAGTTTAGAGAAGCACTTGGTGAAGCCATGAGCGAAGAAATGAGAAGAGACGAAAAAGTCTTTTTAATGGGTGAAGAAGTTGCTGAATACAATGGAGCGTATAAGGTGAGTCAGGGAATGCTGGATGAGTTTGGTCCTGAAAGAGTGATTGACACACCTATTGCAGAATTAGGTTTTGCTGGAATTGGTGTTGGTGCTGCTATGAATGGCTTAAGACCTATCATAGAGTTTATGACTTTTAACTTTTCTCTTGTTGCTATTGATCAAGTAATAAACTCAGCTGCCAAAATGATGTCGATGTCTGGCGGACAGTTTAATATACCGATGGTTTTCAGAGGTCCAACTGGTAATGCCGGGATGTTAAGCTCTCAGCACTCTCAAAACTTTGAAAACTGGTATGCCAATACTCCAGGTTTAAAGGTGGTTGTGCCTTCTAACCCATACGATGCTAAAGGCCTGTTAAAATCATCTATTAGAGATGATGATCCTGTTATTTTCATGGAATCTGAATTGATGTATGGAGATAAAGGTGAAGTGCCAGAAGATGAATACTTAATTCCAATTGGAGTAGCCGATGTAAAACGAGAAGGTTCGGATGTTACGCTCGTTTCATTCGGTAAAATGATGAAGGTAGCTATGGAAGCGGCTGAAGAAGCTGCTAAAGAAGATATATCAGTAGAAGTTATAGACCTTAGATCTGTAAGGCCTATAGACTACGAAACAGTGGTTGAATCTGTAAAGAAAACAAATAGAATAGTGGTAGTAGAAGAGGCCTGGCCATTAGCTGCTATTAGCTCTGAGATTACATACCACATACAGAAATATGCATTTGATTATTTAGATGCACCTGTACACAGAGTAAACAGTATGGATGTTCCATTGCCTTATGCTCCTACCCTTATTGATGCTATCCTTCCAAATGTGAAGCGCACGATGGAGGCTATTAACTCGGTGTTGTATAGATAGCAATATTATATAGAGACATTAAAAAGCAAAGGCAACTCAATTGAGTTGCCTTTAATTATTTATGCTAGTGGTTCGGTTCCCATATTAATCTTACAAAAGAACTAAGTCTTTGATTTTCACGGCTTACCGGAATTCCAGCCACAATTCCAATCAACAGGTTGTCTGCAATTCCTAAACGCATTTGAGGCCTTATTGTCATATCAAAATCGGAATGATCAAAAGTTTTATTGAACTCAATTCCAATAAAATTTCGTGTTCCTGTTATCATGTAATGAAAACTAGTATTTATGTCATAAGTCGTATGGAATTTATTTGTTTTGAAATTTTGCTCAATCATTGGTCCTGTGTAAATCAACGAATGAAAATTATTCCCCCAACGTTTGGCAACTACTAAGAATGGATTATAAACATTACCCTTAAAAAAGGGGTTTCCAAAAGTTCTAAAGTCTGACAACTCAAACTCATTGATATAACCAATTGCCATTGAGGTGGCCATAGGTTCATTCACAAAGAATGACCATTGAGCTGCTATTTTAATACTATTCAATTGATTAGATGGAACAGAGTCTTTTTCCGTTCCATTTACTGGCGAATAAAATGTAAATGGCAGCTCCACTTCCAGTCCCAATCTATCAATAGGTGCCCATTCGTATTCTATCAAGGCTTCGTATGAGTCAAACTTTAAATTATCAGTTAAACCTAAACCTAGGTTCCATTCTTTCTCACCTTTTCGTGCACCTAAATCACGTATTAAGTCAATGTAAAGTGGTTCAGCATGTAAAACCTTATCAGGTTCTGTATGATCTTCCACTTGTTGTATGTATATACTATCCTTTTCAAAATTAGATACCTGAGCAATTGAATTTATTGATGCAGCTAATACGATTATTAGCGCTAATAATTTTTTCATTTTTATTTATGATTTGATTTTTAAACATTTTGATATTTCGTATCCGCATCTTTGGGATAAGATTTGGATAAGTTCAAAAACAAATCACATTTTGGGTGGCGGGGTATCCAGCTGCTGAAAGCCGTTTGGCAGATCACTAGTAAAGTCGAAAAATGTTTTGGTTTTTACTACAGCGAATAATTGATTACACAGGCAATCAGCTCTATGCCGATTTATTAAGTCTATTTTGATGTTTGATTTTTTATTGTGGTCTTCAGCATCGTTGTCATCATATTCTTTAATAGCATCTTCATATCCCAAAAGTTGCTCCACAATAATTTCAACAATACTTTCTTGATCGTTAATAGTCAGGTCTTCCGGAATATGGTCAGGTTTAGGGTCTGTGGTATCAACACTGATATTCAGTAGGTAAAATCCCATTAATCCCCAAAGGATTTTGGTGTGTAAGCTATTTCTTAGTTGGGATATCACGATGCAATGTCAACGTTCTTCAAACAGTTATATTTTGTATTAAACACACACGAAAAGGTATATAGCTTAATACTGATCAATAAAAATTGATTTATAAACTTCTAGCTTTTGCTTAACTAACGCAAATAATGCTGCTCTAAAGTTGTGTTATGTGAGAGTTGCTTCCCATTTTCATGCTATCTTTCTTAATGTGAAGTGCTCGATAGATACAATAATTTCTGTTCGTATAAATAATGTAAAGAAATTCAAGTAAAAATAAAGGCAACTCATATAAGTTGCCTTTTTTATTTATTAAAGTGTCACCTCTTACCTCCCAAACGGATTCAACGCAGCAAGCCCTCTTTTACCACCACCCATTTTGTTCATGGTTTTCATCATTTTGCGCATATCACCAAACTGTTTGATAAGGTTATTCACTTGCTGAACAGAAGTGCCACTACCTTTTGCTATACGAGCTCTTCGGCTTCCGTTGATAATATCCGGAGTAGCCCGTTCTTCAGTAGTCATAGATCTAATAATTGCTTCTATCGGCTTAAATGAGTCATCATCCACATCAATGTCTTTCAAGGCCTTACCCATACCAGGGATCATACCCATCAAATCTTTGATGTTACCCATTTTCTTTATCTGCTCTAACTGAGATAAGAAATCGTCAAAATCAAACTGATTCTTTCTAATCTTCTTGTTCAGCCTTCTAGCCTCTTCTTCGTCAAAGTTCTGCTGTGCTTTCTCTACTAATGAAACCACATCACCCATACCAAGGATTCTATTGGCCATCCTGTCCGGGTGGAACTTATCAATGGCCTCCATTTTCTCACCGTGTGAGATAAACTTGATAGGCTTCTCTACAACCCTTCTAATAGAAATTGCAGCACCACCACGAGTATCACCATCTAATTTGGTTAATACAACTCCATCAAAATTTAGGCGCTCATTAAAAGTTTTAGCAGTGTTTACCGCATCCTGACCAGTCATTGAATCCACTACAAAAAGTGTTTCAGAAGGATCAAGCGCTTTTTTTAGATCGGAGATTTCGTTCATCATCTCCTCATCTACTGCCAAACGACCAGCCGTATCGACAATCAGAACTTTCTTACCACCATCTTTGGCTGCTTTTATGGCATTGTTTGCAATTTGTACAGCATTCTTGTTTTCAGGCTCAGCATACACCTCTACTCCTATCTGCTCACCCAACACCTTTAACTGGTCAATGGCTGCAGGACGGTAAATATCACATGCCGCAAGCATCACTGTATTGCCCTGCTTTTTAAGCATGTTAGCCAACTTACCGGAAAATGTAGTTTTACCAGAACCCTGTAAACCTGATATCAAAATAACGGCAGGGCTGCCTTTAATATTGATATCCTCATGGCTACCACCCATCAGTTGGGTTAGCTCATCGTTTGTAATCTTCGTTAAAAGCTGACCAGGAGAAACTGCCGTAAGTACATCTTGACCTAACGCTTTTTCTTTTATCTCATCAGTGACATCTTTAGCCACTTTATAGTTCACATCGGCATCAATAAGCGCTCTACGAATTTCTTTCATCGTAGTGGCCACGTTCACCTCTGTAATACTACCCTGCCCTTTTAGCGTTTTAAACGCTTTATCTAACTTTAAACTTAAATTATCAAACATATTTTCAGTGTTCTATTTGCGACTGCAAAATTATGGATTTTGAGGTAAAGAATAAACTTTAATCTAACCTTCGGTAAGGTATAAGTGGAAACAACTCCCCAGCTTTAAAATCATACTTGTCTGGAGGAAGTTCTATAAACCCATCTGCCAACACAAGATTGGCAAGATCTCCCGAGCCTTGCCCTTTAACTGGCGTAGCTTTTAGCATGCCTTTTTCGTTATTCACTTTTACCTGAAGGAAATATGTAAGATCAGGCTTAAAGCTGAAATCTTCCTCCAATTGAGCTAATTGAATTTTTTCTTCCAATCGATAACTCTTCCTTAACCAGGGTAAAATGTATTTATTAAAACACAAAAAGGTAGAAACAGGATTGCCGGGAAGAGCAAATACTGACTTATTTTTTACGGTACCAAACCAGAATGGCTTACCTGGCCGTTGAGCGACCCGATGAAAATGTTTTGTTACACCCAACTCCTCCAATACTTCAGGTACAAAATCACTTTTCCCTTTGGATACTCCACCACTCAGAATTAATGCATCAAATTCCTCTAGGATATCTTTTATTCTGCCTTTTAATGTCTCTTTATCATCAACTATATGAAACACCTGAGCGTCCATGCCAATTTGGTCGAGACTGGATTTAAAAACATGCGAATTTGATTGCCTTATTTGATATTCTTTAGGCTCATCTTCAACAGGCACCAATTCATCACCAGTAGAAATAATTGCAAACTTTAAAGGCTTGTAAACTTTCACTTTTTCCTTCCCTACTGTTGTAATTACGCCAATTTCTGCAGGTGTAATAAGTGTGCTCGGCTTTATTATTATATGATCCTTTTCAATATCCTGACCTTGGTTATGAATATTCTGTCCTTTGAAAATTTCAATATCATTGACTACTGCTTTGTTGCCTACAATGGTTACATCTTCATATCGAATAACGGTATCAACTCCTTTTGGCAACATGGCACCCGTCATTACCTCCAAACAATTATCGGCTTGCCTTAATGTCAAACGCGGTGCACCTGCCAATTGTGTAGCTTCAACATTAAACATGCTCTGACCTGAATTATATCGATCATAGTTTATGGCTATTCCATCCATCATTACTCTATCGAAGGGAGGAAAGTCTCTATCAGCAGAAATTGGCTCTGCTAAAACCTTACCAACAGCCTCCTTAAATGAAACTTCAATAATTTCAGGCTTTGCCAAATTGGATTGAATAATGTTAACTGCTTCTTGTACCGATATCATTTAGTAAATTTGATTATATGAGTAATGGAAAATTAACACATCTGGATGAAGATGGGAACCCAAAGATGGTGGATGTTTCTGATAAAGTTGAAACTAAGCGTATTGCAGTTGCTCAAGCTATCTTATATCTGCCAGATGAAGTTGTAGCAGCATTTGATCAAAATAATGAGATAGTCACAAAAAAAGGATCCGTTACACAGACAAGCATTATCGCTGGTGTAATGGGTGCAAAAAAAACGTCTGAGCTCATTCCATTTTGCCATCAGTTAAACCTTACCAATTGTAAAATTGATATCAGGAGGGATAAAAATGAACTGGTTATTACATGCACAGCATCATGTCTGGGGCAAACTGGAGTGGAAATGGAAGCGCTGACAGGTGCCAGCATTGCTGCTTTAACCGTGTATGATATGTGCAAAGCATTATCGCATGATATTGTCATCAAAGAAACCCGATTAATTGAAAAAACCGGAGGAAAAAGTGATTTCAAAAGATCGCGTTAACGGACTTGTTTTGATGGGAGGCCAAAGCTCTCGAATGGGGGAAGACAAAGCATTCTTGAAAATTTATAACAAGCCTCTTTTTGAAATTGCTCATGACCTGCTAACCGAATTTTGTGATCAAGTTTATATTTCTTGTCATGAAGATCAGGGTAAAATGATTCCTAAAAATTTCAACTTAATTGTAGATAGCGAATCGTTCAACGGCCCGATAAGCGGTATCAGGCAAGCGTTTGCAAAAGAGATTACTAATTGGTTGATTTTACCTTGTGATATGCCCTTTCTGACAAAGAATTCTATTGAAAAGCTTCTAATGGATACGAACAAAAATGATGTTGTTTGTGCTTCTGATGCTTCAGGGCAAATCAATCCACTTGTAGGTCTTTATAAAAGTACTTGTAGTGAGAAGCTCAAGAAATATTCAGGCAATAGTCCAAAGGAGTTTGTGAAGCTGGTTAGTTTTGGGGCAATACCTTTTAGTGCTAAAGAATTGGTGAATTTGAATCGACCGGAGGATTGGGATAGGATTAATTATTCATTGAAAAAATCGTCATTCTGAAGCTCTATGTGATCGGCTTGTGCGTTGGAGGCTGAAAGAATCCCCTAATTTAAAGGTTCTCACGCCCTCTTATTGTCTATTTTTAATTGGAAGAGGGCTCAGAATGACGAGGTAGATTTTTTCATAAATAAACTCACGGATACGCTGATACCCACACTTCACCATCTTTCAAAAACTCTTTTTTCCAAATAGGTACTGTATTCTTTAAAGTATCAATAGCAAACTGACATGCCTCGAATGCCTCTTTTCTATGTGGAGACGAAACTGCAATAACAACCACAACTTCGCCAATCTCTACCCTACCAACTCTATGATGAATTGAAATCTTCTGAACAGGCCACTTTTCCTTAATTAACGAAGCAATTTTATTCATTTCAGAAATAGCCATCGACTCGTAAGTTTCAAAGAATAGATGGGTCACTTCTTTGCCTTTTGTCTGGTTTCTTACTGTACCAACAAACACGTCAATTCCACCACATGCAGGATCAATAACTTCATTAGTTATTGCATTAATATCAAGTGTATCTTCTGTAATTCGTATCATCAGCCTCCACTCACAGGTGGTATAAGAGCAATTTCGTCCGACTCTTTTAATTGAAGATCATTCTCTGCGTACTCATTATTTACTGCAATCATCAAAGAATTCAGACCGCTCAGTTTTGAATAGTTATTTAGTAAATGATCTCTCAAGTCCTTAACCGTTTCTCCCTGAATCTCAATTTGTTGAGGACTCTCGCCTATTATTTCTTTGGTAACACCAAACAGTAGCACATTCAATTTCATGAGTTAAATATAGGTTTTAGCAAGCACAGTAACATTTTTTAAGGAATCATTTAACTAACTTAGTTATATGCTAATTGATAAATTCGGTAGGAAAATTACGTACGCACGCATTAGTGTCACCGATCGATGTAATCTGAGGTGTTTCTATTGTATGCCAGCCGAAGGCATCAATTATTCACCAAGAAAAGATTTACTCTCTTACGAGGAAATCATTCGGCTAGGTAAAATTTTAGGTAAAAATGGAGTTTCAAAAATCCGAATTACAGGTGGCGAACCATTTGCCAGAAAGGATTTAATTGATTGCCTGCGATCGCTTAAGCAAATTGTAGGGATTGAAGAAGTGCATGTTACCACTAATGCAGTTTTGATAGCTCCTTTTATACATGATTTAGCTTCGATTGGCATCGACTCCATCAATGTAAGCCTTGACACAACAGACAGTGCTAGATTTTATGAAATTACGCGAAGAGATGAGTTTGAAGCAGTTTGGAACAACCTACATGCATTAATTGATTGTGGAATTCCTACTAAAGTAAACATAGTTGTGATGAAAGGAATTAATGAGGGTGATATTATTCCGATGGCCAACCTTTCAAAAACACTACCAATTTCCATTAGATATATTGAAGAAATGCCTTTTAATGGTTCTGAAGTTAAACATGAAGTGATCACTTATTCAGAAATACAAGAACGACTTAATTCTGTATATCCAAATATTGAAAGGCTAACTGAAAAACCAGGAAGTACTTCCATGAAATTCAAAATACCAGGTTCTAAAGGCGATATTGGCATTATCGCTGCTTACTCCAGAACCTTTTGCAATGATTGTAATAGAATTAGAATAACATCTAAAGGCGAGCTTCGAAATTGTCTTTATGATCATTCGGGGATAAGTTTAAGAGATTTATTGCGCGAAAACATCTCTGACGCAAAATTGATCGAAGAAATACAGGCGCATTTGAATAAGAAAATGGCTAATGGTTTTGAAGCAGAGAATAATCGATCGGAAGTTTCTTACGAATCAATGTCAATAATTGGAGGCTGATGGATAATACACTTTTACTAGTTGTCTTCTTTTTTTTAATCGCCATATTTTACTCGTCCGTTGGCTTTGGAGGAGGGTCTTCTTACTTGGCACTTCTGGTTTTAGCTGGAATTGACCTTTTTGTCTTAAGATCAACTGCATTAATGTGCAATATTATAGTTGTATCCAGCGGCACATTTATATTCTATCAGGAAGGGTATTTGAATGTTAAGCGTACACTCCCCATAATTATTGCCAGTGTGCCCATGGCATTTTTGGGTGGCTACCTTCCGTTATCAGCAGAATTTATTTTCATACTATTAGGATTTACATTATTAATAGCCTCCATTTTACTTTGGATAAAGCCATACAACCACTCTGAAAAAAACGAAGATGATTTCACCCGAAAGCAGTCAACAGGTGTGGGAATTGGTGGTGTAATTGGGTTTATATCCGGAATGGTAGGTATTGGTGGTGGTATATTTCTGTCGCCAGTACTCAACTTAATTAATTGGAGTAAACCGAAAAGAGTAGCAGCTATGGCTAGCTTTTTCATTCTGGTAAACTCACTTGCAGGATTAATTGGCCAATGGATGCAGCACCCACCTTACCTTGATTTGGAATGGTCATGGCCTTTACTTGTGGCAGTACTGTTAGGCGGGCAAATAGGTTCCAGACTAGCTGTTCAAAAATTTTCTCATGGAACAGTAAAAAGAACAACAGCAGTGCTTGTATTTATTGCCAGCCTAAAAATCCTTAATGATCATTTGTTTGGGTTTTAGAATATTCCATTTTTAATTCAAGGGCATTATTAACTAATTTGCACAGCCTTAAATACTATTTATGAATTCAATAAATTTCACTAAACATATACTGCCTCATTTAATTGCGGTGCTAACATTCTTAATAGTCACTGTAATTTTCTTTAACCCAATCTTTTTTGATAACAAATCACTCGAACAACACGATATCAATCAATGGAAAGGCGGTGCTCAGGAACTCATTGAATTTCGTGAGCAAACCGGTGAAGAAGGTCTTTGGACTAACTCCATGTTTGGTGGAATGCCAGCCTATTTAATTGATGTAGACTGGAGTGACAGTATTGTTGGCAAGTTCAAGCAAGTGCTATCTATTTTTTTACCGCACCCGATTAAAAATATATTTCTAGCGTTTGTCAGTTTTTATATTTTATTGCTCCCATTCAAAGTAAGGCCGTACTTGGCAATAGTAGGAGCATTGGGATTCGGACTCTCAACTTATATGATAATTGGTTTAGGAGCAGGTCATAATTCAAGAATCGGTGCTGTTGCTTTAATGCCAATGGTTTTGGCTGGTATCCATCTGGCTTTTAGAAAACGACTTTTTCTTGGTTGCGGGGTAACTGCCCTTGGTTTGGCATTGCACCTAAGAGAAAATCACTTACAAATTACCTATTACTTATTATTGATTGTATTGATTTATGGTGCTATAGAGTTAATTCAAGCTATTAAAGAAAAAACTCTGGCTGACTTTGCTAAAAAGCTGGCAGTACTGATTTTAGCAGCAACCATTGCACTTGGTACATTCATAGGCAAATTATGGACAACTTATGAATACAGTAAATATTCGATCAGAGGAAAATCCGAATTAACACAAGCGCAATCTTCAGGAGAAAAATCTGGCTTAAGTAAAGATTATGCTTTTCAATATAGCAACGACCCATGGGGACCAATGACTTTGTTGGTGCCAAACTTTTTGGGAGGTGGATACGGACAGTTCTTTGTTCAGGAAGAAGACAGCGAAACTTTAAAGGCTCTTCAGAGAGCTGGTGACCAACAAATGGCGAACCAATTAGCCAGGTACAGTTCAAGCTATTGGGGCGAAAAACCACCTGCGCCTTATTATGTAGGAGCTATCTTTTGCTTCCTTTTCGTGCTGGGTTTGTTCTTTGCTGAAAAGAAATATGTGATTTGGTTAAGTATTGTCTCTCTATTTGGAATTATACTTAGTCTGGGTGATAGTTTCTCATCCTTCAACTACTTCATGTTCGATTACTTTCCGGGCTACAATAAATTCCGATCCGTAACCTTTACCATGATTATGCCATTTATAGCATTTCCATTGTTAGGCTTTATTGGCTTAGAGAATATCTTAAAGTCCGATCAACATAAAGAAGTTAGAAAAAAACTATTCCTGGCATTAGGTATATCAGGCGGACTTTGTCTATTGATTGTAATTCTTGCAGGAATAGCCTCATTTACAAAAGGTGGTGAAGAACAACTGCCTGTATGGTTTACAAGTGCTTTAAAGGCAGATAGAGAAGCACTTATGAGAGCCGATGCATTGAGATCGATGCTATTTATTCTTTTGGCTGGCGTAGCTATATACCTCACATATCTGAAAAAGACAAAATTCGGAGTGCTGGCGATAGTACTTGGAGCATTAGTTCTCCTAGATGTTACGTTAATAGATAAGAGGCATTTTGGTGAAGACAATTATAGACGTTCGTCAGACCGATCATTCATCACTCCTACTGAAGCAGACAAACAAATATTAAAGGATAAATCTCAATTCAGAGTCTATAACCTTCAGGCTGATGCTATGAGTGAGGCAAGAACTTCATACCACCATCATTCCATTGGTGGCTACCATGGTGCCAAAATGAGAAGATATCAGGATTTTTATACTAACTGTATTGAAGGGCAACGATCAAATTTGATAAGTGGTGTTCAAAATGGAAATATGGACTTTTCTACTTATGGCGCCATTAATATGCTCAATGCGAAGTACCTCACATTTGGGCCGGGTAAAGGAGATTTTATTGTAAACGAAAGTGCCCTTGGAAATGCATGGTTAGTGGATCAAGTTAAAACTGTTAATTCACCAGATGAAGAATTGGAAGTTGTTTGTACTGTACCGACTGATAGCATTGCAGTGGTTGATGTGTCTAAATTTGAAGTAAGCAAAACAACATTTAGACAATCTGGCACAGTAAAGCTTGATAGCTATAGTCCGAATAAATTGGAGTACACTGCTGAACTTTCAGCCGATGGTTTTGCCGTATTTTCTGAGATCTACTACCCTCATGGTTGGGTCGCCACAATTGATGGGAATGAAGCTGAAATCATCAGAGCAAATTTCATACTGAGAGCATTGGAAATACCAGCAGGGAAACACAAGATTGTTTTTGTGTTTAAACCAAAGGCTTATGCTATAGGCGATACACTAATACTTATATCAAGTATCCTATTATTGCTGCTAGTATTAGGTTCTATTGGTTATTCCGCAAAATCATCACTTTCGAAGGTTAGCGAGTCTGGTGAGTAAAGGCGGATGTGAGTAATGAACAAAAACATAGGCCGGATGTGGGTATAAGTTACTCAGATTATCTACCGACAGCTTCTTCAGTGCTTTTTGTAGTGACAATGAATCAAATGTTGATTTAGCATAATCATCTGCTTCAAATTCATTTTTCCTACTTAGCATATTGCCAAGTATTCCTAATACAGTAGAAATTGGCGAGTACAAAATTCCAAAGGCCAGGAGATTCAGATGAATAGCCCACTGACTTCCACCGAGCGCCAATGAGGTCTCCTTATCAAAAATTAATAAAGACATGATAAAAAGCATGAGCCCTATTTGGCCTATTGAGATAAACAGACCAAATACTATATGCTTCTTTTTAAAATGACCTACCTCATGAGCCAATACAGCCACTAATTCATCAATAGTATGATTATTTATAAGTGTGTCATACAACACAATTTTCTTAGTCTTACCTAACCCTGAGAAAAATGCATTGGCCTTGCTTGAACGCTTGGAGCCATCAATCACATAAATATTGTCGAGTGGAAAATTCACAGAGTTAGCATATTGAATTATTCGATCTTTCAGCTCGCCATCCTCTAATGGAGTTAATTTATTGAACAATGGTAAAATTAAAGAAGTGTAAAAAAGATTGGTGAAAAGGATAAAAACAGCTGCTATAACCCAAAAGTAAATCCAGAAACTGTTGCCCAGGGTTTGAATGAGAAAAATAAGCGCAGATAACAAAAGACCTCCAATAATTGCTGCCAGCACATATCCTTTAACCTTATCGAGAACAAACGTTTTTAAAGTTGTCTTATTAAACCCGAAACGCTCTTCAATTACAAAAGTTGAATACAATGAAAATGGCAAAGAAAATAAATCAGCCAAAATGTAGAGTACGCCAAAATAAGCCAGCGATAATACAAGTTCTGATTCAATCATTGGCCTTAATAGCGAATCCAAATAACCAAATCCACCTAATGCTAAAATAAGAATAGAGGCAATAAAACTAATAGATGAACTTAAGAACGAGAATTTACTTCTGACTGACTGGTATTCTTGGGACCTGGCATAAGTTTCTTCATCATAAAACTCCTTGGCTTCCTCTGTGAGGTTCCTTTTTCTTGCTTTGAGATTAATTAAATCTAGCGCTTGATTAAAGAAGAAGTCAAATGTTACTATTCCTATGATAATGTAGAGGATGGATTCTGAATTCATTTTATGTTTTTCTTTCTAGGATTTAGTCTCATTTTGAACTTTATTCCCATTTTGATACTAATATAAGTTACTAAAAATCATAATTAACTGATTTTCAGCTAGTTAATATTATTGGCATTGGTTTGGCATTATTGAATGCAAAGTAATGAAGATTATGAACACCATAAAGACCGAAGCTTACAAAATCATCAAAAGTGATTTATTTTTTGTGATTGTTATCTTTTTAATAGGTTTAATAACCTTATTATTCGAGATTTTATAATCACACATTACGCATACCCACCTCTTAGCAAGATTCCTATTTAGAATCTTTCGAAATAATAATTCAGATTGTTTGATATTGCTTTCAAATGTAACTTTGACCACGTCTCATTGTTATACATTTAATAGAAATAAATCATATGAGTTGGTTCTCAAACGCAATGTCAAGTACTCTAGGAAGAAAAGTTATTATGGCTCTTACGGGGCTCTTCCTAATTACCTTTTTAATTGTCCATTTATCTGGAAATTTCCAGCTTCTGCTGGATGATGGTGGTAAGGCGTTTAACATATACGCTAAGTTTATGACAACAAACCCTATTATTAAAACAACCTCCTATTTATTGTACACCACCTTTATAGTCCACATAGTTTGGGCTATTATTTTAACTGTGCAAAATAAGGCTGCTAGACCAGTTGGTTATGCAAGTGAAGATAATGCCAGCACGTGGAGTTCAAGAAACATGGGCATTTTAGGTACCATTATTTTTATTTTTCTTGTGATCCACTTAAGAAGCTTCTGGTACGAAATGCATTGGGGTGGAATAGGTACAAAAACATATGATGGTGAAGTGTACAAAGATTTATACTCCGTTGTAAATGCATCCTTTTCTGAATTATGGTATGTTGTTCTATATACTGTAGCTATGGTGGGCCTTATGTTTCACCTATACCATGGGTTTAAAAGTGCATTTCAAACACTTGGCTTGAACCATCCTAAATATAATGGGTTAATTAAAGGAGTAGGTTATGGCTTAGCAATCATAATTCCGGCATTATTTGCTGCCATTCCAATCATTATGTTCTTAAAATAAATACAATCTAAAAACTTATATAAATGAAGTTAGATTCTAAAATACCTGAAGGACCGCTGGCCGAAAAATGGTCGAAGCACAAATTCAATGTAAAACTGGTTAATCCAGCCAATAAGAGAAAGTATGACATTATTGTTGTAGGTACTGGATTAGCCGGAGCATCTGCTGCGGCCTCATTTGGAGAATTAGGTTATAACGTAAAAGCATTCTGTTTCCAGGATAGCCCAAGAAGAGCACACAGTATCGCGGCTCAGGGAGGAATAAATGCTGCCAAGAACTACCAAAATGATGGTGATAGTGTTTTTAGATTATTTTATGATACCATAAAAGGTGGAGATTACAGATCTCGTGAAGGTAATGTTCATCGTCTTGCAGAAGTAAGTGTCAACATTATTGACCAATGCGTGGCACAAGGTGTGCCGTTCGCCAGAGAATATGGAGGATTGTTAGCTAACCGTTCGTTTGGTGGGGCTCAGGTATCACGTACATTTTATGCTCGTGGCCAAACCGGTCAGCAATTATTATTGGGTGCTTACAGTGCATTGAGCCGTCAGGTAGCTAATGGAAAAGTCAAAATGCATACTCGTGAAGAAATGCTCGACTTGGTAATGGTAGATGGAAAAGCTAGAGGCATTGTAACGAGAAACTTGATTACAGGTAAAATAGAATCCCACAGTGCTCATGCAGTGGTACTGGCTACAGGTGGCTATGGTAATGTATTTTACTTATCTACTAACGCCATGGGCTCAAACGTAACGGCCGCATGGAGAGCACATAAAAAAGGCGCATTCTTTGCCAACCCTTGCTACACACAAATTCACCCAACTTGTATTCCCGTTTCAGGTGATCATCAATCAAAATTAACCTTGATGTCTGAGTCATTGAGAAATGATGGTAGAGTTTGGGTACCAAAATCGAAAGAAGACGCAGAAAAAATCAGAAAGGGGCAATTGAAACCAACCGATCTCCCTGAAGATAAAAGAGATTACTACTTAGAGAGGAAATATCCTTCATTCGGTAACCTAGTTCCACGAGATGTTGCCTCAAGAAATGCAAAAGAAGCGTGTGATGATGGCAGAGGTGTGAACTCAACAGGCTTGGCCGTTTATCTCGACTTTGCAGATGCTATCAAACGTGATGGCGAAGATGTAATCAGTGCTAAGTATGGTAACTTGTTTGATATGTATCAGCAAATTACTGGCGAGAATCCATATAAAACACCAATGAAGATTTATCCTGCGGTTCATTATACAATGGGTGGTCTTTGGGTAGACTATAATTTAATGACTACTGTACCTGGCTTATATGCCATCGGTGAGGCTAACTTCTCCGACCATGGTGCAAACAGACTTGGCGCCAGTGCCTTAATGCAAGGTTTGGCAGATGGTTACTTTGTAATTCCTTACACTATAGGCGATTATTTGTCAGGTGTTCCTTATGATAAAGTTTCAACAGATCATGAAGCATTTAAAACTGCGGAGAAAGAAGTTTCTGACAGAATAAATAAGCTACTTTCAATCAACGGAAACAAAACTGTTGACGAGTTCCATAAAGACTTAGGCCACATTATGTGGGAGTATTGTGGAATGTCTCGTAGCGAAGCAGGACTCAAAAAAGCAAAAGAAGATATCAAGAAACTTAGAGAAGAGTTTTGGAGCAACGTAAAAGTCGTTGGAGCTAACGAAGAGCTGAACATGTCATTAGAAAAAGCCAATAGAGTGGCTGATTTCCTTGAGTTAGGAGAACTAATGATTGATGATGCTCAAAACAGATCAGAATCTTGCGGGGGTCACTTTAGAGAGGAATCTCAAACGGAAGAAGGTGAAGCGAAACGTAAAGATGATGAGTTCAGCTATGTTGCAGCTTGGGAATATACTGGCCCTGAGCAACCTGAAAAATTAAATAAAGAAGATCTCGTCTTCGAAAATGTTAAATTGACACAACGAAGCTATAAATAACATGAAGATAAAATTAAAAGTCTGGAGACAGAAAAACACTCAAGATAAAGGTGGATTCCAAACTTACAATTTGGATGATGTATCACCCGACATGTCTTTCTTGGAAATGTTCGATGTGCTAAATGAAAATCTTGTACGTGAGGGTAAAGACCCAGTTCATTTCGATCATGATTGCCGCGAAGGTATTTGTGGAATGTGCAGTATGTATATTAACGGGCATCCACACGGACCAAAACAAACTACTACTTGCCAACTTCACATGAGAAGTTTTAAAGATGGAGATACAATTACGGTTGAACCATGGAGAGCCAAAGCTTTCCCTGTTGTTAAAGACTTAGTAGTGGACAGATCGTCATTTGACAGAGTTATGCAGGCTGGTGGCTATGTTTCTGTAAATACCGGAGGGGTACCTGATGCCAATGAAATTCCTATACCGAAGAAAGTTGCAGATGAAGCGTTTGACGCGGCTACTTGTATTGGTTGTGGGGCTTGTGTTGCAGCTTGTAAAAATGCATCGGCTATGCTATTTACCAGTGCTAAAATTTCTCAATTAGCTCTATTGCCACAAGGTCAGGTGGAGAGAAAAACAAGAGCTGAGAAAATGGTAGCTCAAATGGATGCAGAAGGCTTTGGTGCTTGCACAAATACAGGTGCATGTTCGGCAGAGTGTCCAAAAGGTATTAGCTTAGAGAATATTGCACGAATGAATCGTGAATATTTAAGCGCTAAAGCTAGTTCGGATAACATCTAAACTTATGAAATATTTGTTAAGCGGGCTGCTGTTGATACTCTCAACAGCAGCTTCTTTTTGTCAGTACAACAACTTTAAAAATGTCTCGCTAGAAATGGAAACAGAGACAGCCAAAAGTGGTTACGTGAGCAACGTATTAGCCAAAATTGTATATGGCAATGACGGTAGTATGGTATCGTACTATAAATCTCCGAAAGAATATGTTGTGTTTAACAACGCAAAGGGTGAAATTAAAATCTATGATCCTGAAAAAAATACGGTGCTACAGCAACAGAATTACTTCTATAGTACGGAGACATCACAGTTTTACTTTTTCCTGAATAATAAAAAGTCTGATTTAGGTTTGAACCAAATGGGTTTCACCCAGTCAAATGTAAAGTTTGAAGAAGGGTTGATGATTACTGAGTGGCTGCCCCCTGCTCAAATGGCAACACAAGTTAGTAAAGTGGAATTGGTACATGAAAACGGAGATCCCATTTATATTGCTTATTATGATCATGAAAATAATGTATCCACGAAATCTTACTACTACAATTATGTTGATTTGGCACCTCAGTTAAATTTTCCATCATCTATCACACAAATCAACTACACAACACCTAGTGATTCTACCATCACTCGTACAAAGTACACCAATATTAAACTGGACAAAGCAGAGAACGTGGAGTCGTTGAATTACAAAATCCCAAACGATGCTAAGAATATTAACTAGTCTGGTATTTTGCCTGCTTCTCGCCTCATTTAGTGCGCAAGCTCAATCAACATCTGATTTATTGAAAATAGCAACGCATATTCCTGCTAGCGCCTTGCCAGATCATTCTTACGAAAAGCATGAGAAAAAGAAGTTAAGTGTAATTAATGCGATTAATCCGTTATACTGGACTTACAAAGGTGGCCTTGCCTTTTATCAAAAACATATTTCAGCTCAGTTATCTAGCACTTGTATTTATGAAACCAGCTGCTCAAGGTTTGGAAAAAAATTATTTGATGAGTACGGACCGATAAAAGGTGTTTTTTTGTCTGTTGATAGAATTGGTAGATGCAACAGGCTTACTCACTCGCAAGCTCTTCCAACGTCAATGAACGATCAAGGTAAGATCATTGAATCCATTGAAGATTATTCCAATAAGCATTGATGCGATTATTATTTCTTTGCGTATTTCTATTTTCAATAGCACACTCCGGCATAGGTCAGCAACTTCATAATGAACTAGAGTTTCTGAACTATTTAATGAATACGAGAAACTATAATGATGCTGAAGTATTGTTAAATAATATCAAACCTGATACTCAAAGTGAAATGGATAGTGTCTATTACTTAACAGGTAAAATCCACTACTTAAATCAAAATCTAGATTTGGCAGTCAATGAATTTAATAAGCTCAACAACAGTTTAACCAAGCCTATACATTCATACAGCAAGTTTTACAATGCACTTTGCAAAGCTTATCAAGGAAAATATGAAAGTGGACTGACTGATTTGAATTCACTTAGCTTAAACGATAGCCTGCTTATCAATCTAAGGAAATTAGAACTTGGCGGAATATACTTATTACAACGGGATTTAAAATCCTTCAACGACATTTCAACTTCTTATCAAGGTAATTATTATCAAACATCATCACAAGAAAAGTCTTTAATGCTAATTGGTGAAGACTTAAGCCAAAGAAAAGAAAAGTCACCATTCGTAGCTGGATTGATGTCTGCCATAATCCCAGGGTCTGGTAGAATGTATGCAGGAAAAACAGGTATGGGAATCGCCACTTTACTTACAACCGCTATACTCGGACTACAAACCTGGGAAGGATATGATAAAGACGGAATTGACAGCCCAAGATTTATCATATTTGGCTCATTATTTTCATTAGCCTATGTTGGCAATATTTGGGGCAGTGTGTTTACAGTTAAAATTTCTAATAATGACTTTAACAAGGCAGTTAACAATAGGATACTTATTGATCTGCATATTCCTTTGCGCAACATCATCGATTAAAGCGCAGTTCAGGCAGGCTGATAGTATTGCTAACTTAGGTAATAACAAGTTGGCCCTACTGGAGTATGAAAGAATTGTATTCAGAAACCTAAGTGTTGAAACAACGAACCAGGCACTACTGAAAAAAGCCAATGTATTAAATGAGGAGGGCGACCATGCTGCTGCATTAAATACTCTGAATAGAGCTAATTTATTTGTTGAGCAAAATGAAACTAATCTGGAAATAAGGAAACAGATAATTATTAATGCTTACCTGATTGGGGATTACCCTAACGCCCTTTCTCAACTCAAACAGACAGAGTATTTTTTTAAAGATAATGGCTATCATGATATCTTGTTTATGCACGTCTTGGTATTGAATGAAATGCGTAGATGGGAAGAGGCGAGTGAAAAATTGGTAGAATATAAACAACACAACCCTGAATTTGAATTAGAGATTGTCAAGGCGTATCACTTTCTTGAAGATACTAAATTGAAAGACCCTAAAAAGGCTGAGACACTCTCATACATTTTACCTGGAGTGGGTCAGATGTATGCCGGCTATTTTTTCAAGGGGTTGGTATCCTCTACAATTCAAGCTTCTTTAATAGCATTTGGAGCTTATAGTTTATATGAAGGCTATTTTTTTACTGGTGCTTTAACCGGCATTGGCTTGTTTTATTCTTTCTATTCAGGTGGAGTAAGACATGCAAGCTACCTCGCTAAAAAGAAGAACGAAGAGTTAACGAGGAGTTATAACGATCCAATAAAAGATTCATTATTGGAGTTTGAAATGAGTAAATAAAAAAACCTCGCTCAAAGAGCGAGGTTTTTTTATATGGTTCAGATAATCAATTACCACATGATAAATGCATCGTTATCAACATACTTGCTGATATCTTTCATGTTAATCAATAATGCGATAAAGTCACCTAAAGGCAAGAGACCGAAAATACCACCACATGTTAGTAAGTAACCAACAATTAGTACAGGTCTACCACCTAAATAAACTCTGTGAATTGCAAGACCACCAAGTACCCAGTCTAATAATAGGGCAACCCAAACGTTCTTGTCATCATTCGCAGCTTTTACAGAAGTAATGTCCATCATGTTAATGTCAGACTCCGCAGAAACTACATTGATTGAGCTTTCAAACACCTGGTCAATTGCAGCTTCGTCAACTTTGTATTTATTTGCTGAAGCAAATGAATTTGCTGATGCGATAAAGGCCATCAACATTGTAAGTAAAAGTACTTTTTTCATAATTGATTAATTTTAAGTTTTAATTCTAACCTAAATAAAAGAATAAGTAGGTTAATTCCAATAATCATTCACAATTTGTTTAGATTATAAATAATTGAAATACATAATAATCCTCTTCGTTTCATTGAGTTTTCAAACTTTCGGACAATCAAAGTTTGAATCGCAATTGCTATCCAGCCTCGATTTAATCTATCAAATGGACTTTGATAAGGCTTCAGAGGCTATAGATAGATTTTATTCGTACTATCCGGATAACACAGCCAGATTATTACTCAAAGCCTATTATACGCGATGGAAGAACTATCCTATTGTAGAAAGTGATACACAACTTTATAATCACTATACCTCAATTCTTGATTCCGCGAAAAGTGAGGCGAAAGAAAAGCTTTCTGCAAATAAGAATGACCCTGAGCAATCTTATTACTATATGGCAGCACATATCATGCAAGCTGAGCTTTATGCCACCAATGGCCACATGGTAAAAGCATCTTTCGAAGGTAAAAGTGCTTTTTCTTATATTAAAAAGGGCTTTGAGTGGTGCGAGACATACCCAGAGTTTTTGACTACTACAGGTTTATACAACTACTATATTGAGTATTATCGCGAAAAAAGTTTCTTTTATCAGTCACTACTATGGCCTTTTTCCAAGGGCGATAAGATGGCGGGATTGGAATATCTAAAAAAAGCTAGCAAGTCTGCTGTTTTCACTAAGGTAGAAGCCATACAATATCTGGCACATTTAAACTTTAAAACGGAAGTCAACCCACAAGCAGCACTAGGTTATATTGAAAAACTCGTCACTCTTTATCCTAAAAACTCTATTTTTCGAGATTTGCATGTGGAGCTTCTACTAGAATTAAAACAATTTGCTCATGCAGAGTTATCATTAAACAAATTGGATGTCTCAGGCAATGAATATCTGATACCCAGAAAAAGATTATACGAGTCTATCCTTAAATTAGAAATGCATAATGATTTAAATGAAGCCAAAAAAGGCATCATCCGAAGCATCAAAGAATTTCAAAGTTTAGAATTGGAGCAAGATCATCATCTCAGCCTGGCATATTATTACCTAAGTGCGATTGAAAAAAGACTTGGCAACAACGACTTATCTGAGGACGCATTTTCTAAATCTGATGAATATGCCAAATACCCATACGTTATAAAGAAATTGGAAAACAGCACAGTCAACTAAAGATAATCGTAATAACTTTGGTAGATTGTTTTGAATAATTTCTCATAAGTAACATCTGTACATGGCAATTGAAAATAAAATAGTTATCACATGCGCACCCAGAATTGTTCCAATACTGGCTAAGGAACTCACTAGCCTCAAGTATACAATTGTTGAAAAAGACAGGCTGAGCATTACTTTGTTTGGCAGCTTTAATGATTGCATGTATTTGAACCTCCATTTACGCACAGCCAATAAAGTACTATATCATCTCAAATCATTCGAAGCAAAGAAACCCGAAGATCTATACAACCAGATGTCAGACATACCTTGGGAAAGATATATCCGCTCCAACGGGTATGTATGCATTAACGGTTTTGTGAAAAATGATTTTATAAAAGATACCCGATTTGCCAATCTCAAAGCAAAAGATGCCATTGTTGACAGAATCCAGAAATTAAAAGGACGCAGACCAGATTCAGGTCCAGATCAAAAACAATCGATGGTTTATCTTCATTGGAAAGGCAATGAAGCAAGCGTGTATTTAGACACCTCAGGTGAAACTATATCAAAACACGGTTATAGAAAAACTCCATTTAAGGCACCTATGCTCGAGTCTTTGGCTGCTGCATGTATTTTAGAATCTAATTGGGATAGGAAATCTCCTTTTATAAACCCAATGTGCGGTAGTGGAACACTGGCAATAGAGGCAGCCCTTTTAGCAATTAATAAAGCTCCCGGCCTTATGAGATCCAATTTCGGATTCATGCACATCAACTTATATAATGAGTTCGAGTGGAAAAAAATGGTGAAAGACGCTGAAAGCCAGGTAAAAGAAAGGCCGTTGAAAATATATGCCAGTGATTTAAGCTCCTTGGCATTAAAAGCTGCAAGAGCTAATGCCGCAGATGCAGGCGTTGAGCACTTAATTAAATTTGAATTATCTGATTTCAAAGAACTTAATTTACCCGAAGAATCAGGTGTAATATTTATGAACCCTGAGTATGGTCTTAGACTTGGTGAAGTAAAAGAATTGGAAAAAACTTATTCTGAAATTGGCGATTTCTTTAAAAGTAAGGGTCAGGGTTATACCGGCTATGTGTTTACTGGAAATTTAGATTTAGCAAAGAAAATAGGTTTAAAAACGAATAGACGCATAGAACTATTTAACGCCAAGCTAGATGCACGTCTTTTGGAATATGAACTATATGCAGGAAGCAAAAAAAGTGGTAAATTACCTTCATGAGAAATAAGCTTCTGAGTTTATTGCAAGGTTTTTATTACTCCTTCCCTATTCAGTTATTCATTAATCATTTAAGAAGAAACCACATTCTTTTAATCTGTTGGTTGGTGCTATTTGCTATGGTTTCTGGCAATTTGGGTCAGTATTTGGGTATTCCGTACCTCTTTCTCGATCCTGTTTATCTGAATAAAGTAAGTTTTCTTTCCTTTTTTCTCGTTGGAGTAACTATCGCGGGATTTAGTATCGCCTTTCACATCGCTACTTATATTATTGATGGTCACCGATTCTCTTTCATTGGTACGCTGCCAAAACCATTCACAATATTCAGCTTAAACAATAGCATTATCCCATTTGGGTTTCTGGTTTGCTATGTGAGTTTCATTATTCAGTATCAGGTAAATAATGAGTATCAGGATTTTGACAGGCTAACCTTGCTGATTGGTGGTTTACTTGTAGGCTACATATCTATGACTATTCTACTTTTTGGATATTTCTGGTTTACCAATAAAGATATTTTCAAATATGTGGTATGTAAGTTGGATGAAAAGCTGAAGCAGAATATTAAAGCTACTCGTGCCAATGCAATGAAGAAGCTTGATATCGCTAAGAAAAAGCAATTACGTGTTGAGAGTTTTCTCAATATGAACTTTGCCTCAGAGCGTGTGGAAGATTACAAAGGTTTTTATGATAAGGCTACAGTATTGCAGGTTTTTGATCAAAACCACTTCAATCTTGTCATCATTCAAGTTCTCATTTTTGTAGTGATTCTGGCAATGGGAATATTTAAAGACTATGAAGTCTTTCAATTACCCGCAGCAGCCAGCGCAGTGTTATTTTTCACTGTATTTGTCATGTTTTCCGGAGCGTTTAGCTATTGGTTTGGCAATTGGTCAGCCACAGCTGGTATAGGCCTTTTAATAGTGCTGAATATGCTCGTTAAGCAAGACCTGTTTCATAAAACTTACAGAGCATTCGGACTTAACTATTCAGTAGAAAAAGCTCCCTACAATATCAAAACGATCATTGATTCGAATAACCCAACAACCAGAGAAAGAGATAAAAAGGAAACGACTCTTATTTTAGAAAATTGGAAAAATAAGTTTCCAAATGAAGCTAAACCAAAAATGGTACTTGCGTGTGTGAGCGGGGGTGGCCAGCGTGCTGCAATTTGGGCTCTGAACAGCCTCCAAACTATGGATAGCGTTACCAACGGCAAACTGATGGATCATACCATGCTTATTACAGGGGCATCTGGTGGTTTAATTGGTGCTAGCTATTTCAGGGAAATTTATCTTCGCTATAAGCAAAACGAACTTAGTAACCCTTACTCCCAAGATTATATTGAACGAATGGGGAGCGATAACCTGAATGCCATCATCTTTAGCCTTCTGATGAACGATCTTTTTTCAAGTTTCCAAAGTTTTGAATACAATGGGATTGAATACCCGCAAGATAGAGGCTATTCATTTGAAAATCAGCTGAGTAAAAACACTAATTATTTTTTAGATAAGCCCCTTAAAGCCTATTATAAACCTGAGTTTAATAGCACCATTCCTATGATGGTTCTGGCGCCTACTATCATAAACGATGGAAGAAAACTGTATATCTCGCCACAGAAAATGTCGTACATGATGAATTCACTCGACTCCAGCTACATGCGTGACAAAATAAACGGAGTTGAATTCCTGAGATTTTTTGAGAAACAAGGAGGTGAAAACCTGCGCTTTTTAAGCGGATTGAGGATGAGTGCTGCATTTCCCTATATTACACCTAACATTTCGCTCCCAAGTGACCCGCCACTCGACATTATGGATGCAGGTGTAACTGATAATTTTGGTATCTCAGATGCAGTTCAGTTTTTATTTGCCTTCAAAGATTGGATAGCGGAAAATACTTCAGGTGTGATCATTCTTTCCATCAGAGATTCAGAGAAAGATGGACCGATAGAGCGTAGAACTAACTTATCGTTAGTTGATAAATCAACCTTACCAATAAGTAGCATCTATCAGAATTTTGAAAGCTTGCAGGATATCACCAACGACAATAAAATTGAATTTGCCAGATCGTGGTTTGATGGAACAATAGATCGGGTTGACATACAGTATGTGCCGCGAGAATATATTGCTGAAAACCTTTCTAAGAAAGACAGTTTAAAGCTTGACAATGTAAGGCGGGCATCACTAAGCTGGCGATTAACAAGTAGGGAAAAGCAAAGTTTGATACAAAATATTAATACCAGAAAAAATCAGGCCGCTATAAGTAAAATGGCTCAACTTCTAGCCATTGACAGCACTTTAACTAACTAATGATTGTTAGTAAAATACTTTGAATATAAGTACCTTTGCATCCTAAATTTTGATTCATAAAAATAGATTCAAATGCAGGATAAAGCACCTTATAAACCACAAAATAAAGTACGAATTGTAACAGCAGCCAGTCTATTTGATGGCCATGATGCAGCCATCAACATCATGCGCAGAATCATTCAGGCTACGGGTTGTGAGGTTATTCACCTGGGACATGACAGAAGCGTTGAAGAGGTCGTAAACACGGCAATTCAGGAAGATGCACAGGCTATTGCCATGACTTCTTACCAGGGAGGCCATACAGAGTACTTTAAATACATGAAAGATCTTTTGAAAGAAAAAGGTGCTGATCATATTAAAATATTTGGTGGCGGAGGTGGTGTAATTCTTCCGGAAGAAATTGAAGAATTACATGCCTATGGAATAACAAGAATTTACTCTCCGGATGATGGCCGCTCAATGGGATTGCAAGGTATGATCAACGACATGATCGAGCAATGCGACTTCCCAACTGGCAAAAACTTGAATGGAGAAGTATCTCACCTTTCTAAGAAAGACGTTAGGTCTATTGCCAGATTAATTTCTGCCGCTGAAAACTTCCCAGAGGAAGCTAAAAAAGATTTTGAAGAAGTTCATAAAATAGCCGATGCCATTGAAACCCCGATTCTTGGTATCACGGGTACAGGTGGTGCAGGTAAATCATCATTAGTAGATGAATTAGTTCGCAGGTTCTTGCTTGACTTCCCTGATAAAAATATTGCTATTGTTTCAGTGGATCCATCCAAACGTAAAACAGGTGGTGCCTTATTAGGCGATAGAATTAGGATGAATGCCATCAAGAATGACCGCGTTTATATGCGTTCATTGGCTACAAGGCAGTCTAACCTTGCGTTATCAAAGCATGTAAATGAGGCTTTGCAAATACTAAAAGCAGCTCACTACGATTTAATTATTTTAGAGACTTCGGGTATCGGGCAATCGGATACGGAAATTACAGATCACTCTGATGTGAGCTTGTATGTGATGACACCAGAATACGGGGCAGCTACCCAGCTCGAGAAAATTGACATGCTCGACTTCGCGGATGTTATTGCCATCAATAAGTTTGACAAAAGAGGCGCCCTGGATGCATTGCGAGATGTGAAGAAACAATACAAGCGTAACCATAACCTTTGGGATGTAAAAGAGGAAGATATTCCTGTTTTTGGAACCATCGCTTCTCAATTTAATGACCCGGGAATGAACCGACTTTATGTTGAGATTATGCGCAAAGTTGTAGAAGTAACTAAGGCTGACTTAAACTCAACTTTTGAAATCACTGATGAAATGTCTGAAAAGGTATTTGTGATTCCACCCAATAGAACACGTTATTTATCGGAAATTTCCGAGAGCAATAGAGCTTACGATTCTTGGGCAAAGAGTCAGAGCGAAGTGGCGCAAAAGCTATTTGGAATCAAAAAATCAATTGATACGCTAAAGGAGTCAGCCATTGAAGATAAAGACAGGCTCATCAAAGGCTTAGAAGAGGCTTACGAGAAAATAAAACTTGACTTTGATCCAAGAAATCAAAAGTTACTAGAAGATTGGGAGTCGAAAAAGAAAAAATATACTGATCCTGTATACACGTTTAAAGTGCGTGATAAAGAGATCAAAATTAAAACTCACACTGAATCATTATCCCATTCGCAAATACCAAAAGTAGCCCTTCCTAAGTTTGAAGCCTGGGGTGATTTACTACAATGGAGCTTACAGGAAAATGTACCGGGTGAATTTCCGTACACAGCAGGTATTTATCCTTTCAAACGCGAAGGCGAAGATCCAACAAGAATGTTTGCTGGTGAAGGCGGCCCTGAAAGAACTAATAGAAGGTTCCATTATTTAAGTTTAGACACAGATGCCAACAGGCTTTCAACGGCTTTCGATTCTGTGACGCTTTATGGTAATGATCCGGATCACCGACCTGATATCTATGGTAAAATTGGCAACTCAGGTGTTTCTATTTGCTGTTTAGATGATGCAAAAAAGCTGTATAGCGGATTCAATCTAGCGGATCCTATGACTTCTGTGTCCATGACCATTAATGGACCAGCACCAATGCTGCTAGGATTTTTCATGAACGCTGCCATTGATCAACAATGTGAGTTATACATCAAAGAAAATGGTCTTGAGAAAGAGATCGAGAAGAAAATAGCTGCTATCTATAAAGAAAAGGGAGTTGAAAGGCCAGCTTACCAGGGTAAACTACCAGAAGGTAATGACGGACTTGGACTGATGCTTTTGGGAGTTACTGGCGATCAGGTGCTACCAAAAGATGTGTATGAAGACATTAAAAAAAGAACCCTTTCTCAGGTAAGAGGTACCGTGCAGGCTGATATTCTGAAAGAAGACCAAGCTCAGAACACTTGCATTTTCTCCACAGAATTTGCTTTGCGCTTAATGGGGGATGTGCAGGAATACTTTATTCAAAATAATGTCAGAAACTTCTACTCAGTTTCAATCTCGGGGTATCACATTGCTGAAGCTGGCGCTAATCCTATTACCCAATTGGCTTTTACCTTAGCCAATGGCTTTACTTATGTAGAATACTACTTGAGCAGAGGGATGGACATTAACAAGTTTGCCCCTAACCTATCATTCTTCTTTTCTAATGGTATTGACCCTGAATATGCAGTAATAGGAAGAGTGGCTAGAAGAATTTGGGCAAAAGCCATGCGTGATAAATATGGCGCTGATGCTCGTTCGCAAATGTTGAAATACCACATTCAGACATCGGGAAGGTCGTTGCATGCTCAGGAAATCGATTTTAATGATATAAGAACGACTTTACAGGCTCTTTACGCCATTTATGATAACTGTAACTCTCTACACACCAATGCATATGATGAGGCCATTACAACACCTACAGAGGAATCAGTGAGACGTGCTATGGCTATTCAGTTAATCATTAACAAAGAACTGGGGCTTGCTAAAAACGAGAACCCGCTACAAGGCTCTTTTATTATTGAAGAGTTAACGGATTTAGTTGAAGAGGCAGTACTCACAGAATTTGATAGAATTACTGAAAGAGGTGGTGTTTTAGGAGCTATGGAAACAATGTATCAAAGAGGTAAAATACAAGATGAGAGTCTGCACTATGAAACCTTAAAGCATACGGGTGAATTCCCTATTATTGGCGTAAATACTTTCTTAAGCTCTAAAGGCTCACCTACGATAACGCCTAAAGAGGTAATTAGAGCAACCAAAGAGGAGAAAGAATATCAGATTACTATGCTTAATCATTTACAAAAAGGCAATTCTGAGAAGTCTGAGAAGCATTTGAAGGAGATTCAACATACAGCTATTCAAAACAAGAATATCTTTGAGGAATTGATGGAAGCTTGTAAATACTGCTCGCTAGGCCAAATTACTGAAACCTTGTTTCATGTTGGTGGACAGTATCGAAGGAATATGTAACTAATTCAAGGCTCTAAAATAGCTTACACTGTATAATCAACCTTACTAAGGTTTTAAACCTTAGTAAGGTTAAGTGCACTTTCATGCTTGTTGGTGCTCCTTAGATCATAAATGTTTTTATTAGTTCAGCGTAAAGCTGTTTTTGTACTTTCGCTCCTGTTCCAGAATGTATTTATCAAACCGAAGCCTTTCCTTCAGGAATCTTTCCTTCTTCTCTTTCGCTATTAGCCTTAAATACTTGAGCCTATCAGAATTCTCAAGATTTAATGAATTAGCAATGTCGTGTATCGTCACTGCAGAATCGTAACTACTTTCAGCCACTTCCTGATATTCACGGTATGCATTTTTTAATTCATCACTCGCGTAATCACTTGAAGGTGCATCAATGGTAATGATTCTACCGCCCGCATACTGCTTATCCTTAAAGTGTTTATAATATTTATCCAGAATAAAAGTGCCATTGCATTTAACCACTATATCCGACTCGCCAGTTGAATATCTTTTTAAGATACTTTCCAGTTTTACCAACGCCCCTACTCTATCTGCATTAATTGGTGCGGCATAGAGTATCCCAAACTCAATATCTTCGGACTCCATATCCTGCAAAAGCTGGCGGTATCTAGGTTCAAAAATATGTAGAGGGATTAGTTCAGTTGGTAAAGGCAATATATTCAATGGAAATATCGGTATTATCCTTTCTTCACTCATATACGTATAAACATATTTGATCTGATTAATGTTGCGATTAATTTATATTGCTCTTTCCGAATATTTTATTTACTTTAATTTTTTCGTGATTATTTATTAAATAAAATCAGTTTGACTCTGGATGTAATCGATAAAAAATCGTTAAAAGTGGTGTTGATAGATGATGACGATATCTCAAGTTTCATCTACAGAAAAATCATTGAGAAATCGGGTGTGAGAAGTGATCACGTTAAGACCTTTCTCAAAGGTGAAGATGGATTAAACTATTTATCCAACATATTATCTGACACTGAAGAATTTCCTGATCTTATTTTATTAGACATTAACATGCCCGTTATGGATGGTTGGGGATTCTTAGAAGCATATGGCGAAAAAATATGGCCTAATCTGGAAAAAAGAGTAGTACTGTGTATGCTCTCCTCAAGTGTTTATCAGGAAGATATTAAAAGAGCTTACAGCTTTACACACGTAAACGATTATGTTTCTAAACCACTAACAACCAACACATTAGAAAAATTATTAGCGAAGCATTTCGGAGATTAATATTGAACCAACGAATTAATTTTAGTAGTATAATTCTTTAGAACATCTTTACCATTCAAGAAAGTCAGGTCAATTAAGAAAGAAAAACTCTGAACTTTCGCCCCTAATTGCTCCACTAAAGCGCCAGCCGCAGCCGCGGTACCACCTGTAGCGAGCAAGTCATCATGAATTAGTACATTCCAATTGTTTTGTAGGGCATCTACATGTATCTCCATTGATGCACTCCCATATTCCAGATCATAGGAATGTTTCAGAGTTCTAAAAGGCAGTTTACCCGATTTTCTAACAGGCACAAAAGGAATATTTAATTCGTATGCCAGTAACATCCCAAACAAAAACCCCCGGGATTCAACACCTACAATTGCGTCAAGGTTTTCATCCTTGTATCTGCTCAGTAGTTCTTCTGTTATATCTCGGCACAATTTGGAATCACTTAATACGGGAGTAATGTCTTTAAAAGTAATACCGGGCTTAGGGAAGTTCTCTACATCCCGTATTTTAGCTTTAAGTTTTTCAGATAGTGAGTTCAAAACCGAATAAGTAAAATGAAAATTACAACTACATATAACAGCGATTACGAATATACCTCTAGTACAGAAGAAGGCCAAAAAGTTAAAATTGACATGAAGGACAAAGGGAAAACTGACATGTCGCCAATGCAATTAGTGCTTAGCGCTTTATCAGGCTGTGTGGCTGTAGAAGTTGCTTTAATGATTCAGAAGAGGCGTAAGAAATTAGTCGATTTACGAATTGAGGCCGAGGGTACCCGAAGAAACGAAACACCAAAAGGCTTTACAGATATTCATTTGAAATTCATTCTGGTATCACCCGATGCTACTGTGGAGGAATTGGAAAAAGTAACTAAACTCGGTTTAGAAAACTATTGCTCTGTGGGCAATTCACTAAAGGCTAATGTAACATTTGACTGCGCTATTGAAAGACCGTAACTTAAAAGAAAGTTATAGTTATGAGGAAATTCAAAAGATTTACAAGCAACTACAGTATCAAGGAGAAGATTATTTTAAGAGATTTTCTAGCTCTGGAGCGCACTACTTTGGCCAACGAAAGAACATTTTTCGCCTACATAAGAGCTGGGATTTACTTATCACTAGCAGGTATAGCCATCCTTAAGCTGAAGAATTTTGAATCAATTACCTGGCTTGGAACTGTACTATTTGGAATTAGTGCCTTCTTTTTTGTTTTTGGCATTGTAAGATATCAGCTATTACAAAAAAAATTGAACAAGTTCTATGATTTGCTGGATGAAGAAAAAATGCTGAAGGAACTTAAAAAGAATAAATTAAAGGAATCAGAAGACTAGAAAGTATCCAGAATAATAAGTTTAGCCCACCTCCTACTCTAATAAAATCTGAGAATTTATAATTACCAGCACTGTAAATCATGGTATTAGTTTGATAACCAATTGGAGTCATAAAACTAGCGCTACCAGCAAAAGCTATTGTAAGTAACAATGGAGTTGGGCTAACATCCAAAGTACTCGCCACTGATATTGCTATCGGCACCATTAAAGCAGCAGAAGCATGATTGCTCATTGTTTCAGTTAATAAAGATGTTAAGAGATAAAACATAGAAACCATAATTACCGGCCCACTATAAACACTTAGTAAAGTAATTAATCCATCCCCTAACAAGTCTGCTAACCCGCTGCTTATCATAGCCTTACCAAGACATAGCGAACCAGCCAGCATAAAAATTACTTTCCAATCGATTGATCGGTAGGCGTCTGTCATGGTAATTACACCTAACAAGTTAAGTACAACTACACCACCGAGTGCTGCAATAACAATTGGCAGAATACCGAAGGATGCCAGTATGATGACAGATGCGATAACTGCCGACACTAACAGCAATTTCCCTTTATTTATTTTTTCTACTATCTGCTCTCTCAATGATATGAAAGGAGCATTTTCAAACTCCTGATCGGCTTGGATCAATTCATGGCCTTTATCATTGGTGAGCAATACTAGTACATCACCTGATTTTAGTTTAATATTTTTCAGGTCCTCAAACTTCCGTTTACCCCTATGACGAATTGCGATTATGGAAGAGTTGTAGCGTTTTAAAAAGTTTACTTTAGACAACCTTTTACCGATCAATTCCGAATTGGGCAGCAATACAATTTCCATCAGCCTTGTCTGTTCGTCAGGGAATTCACTATCCTCGAAAGAGTCAGATATTTTTAAAAAATCGTTTTTTACAAGCTGATGTATTTTTTTAAAGTCTCCTTCTATAATAAACACATCATCACTGGCAATTTGATGATCTGGTTTTACTTTGCTTTTTGATCCACCGGCTTGCTTCAATGCTCTCACTTCAATGCCATCAGAATTAAAAAGACTCTCCACGGATTTTTTTTCTTCTTCTGATTTTGCTGTCATCTTTACTTCAGCTAAGAATGCCTTCGCGCCTTCTTGTTCATGCAGATAATCTCTTGAAATTCTATCAGGCAGAATTTTTTTACCTACAAGTATTAAATAAATAGACCCCGCTACTAATAATATTATGCCTAGTGGAGCCATTTGAAATAAAGTAAATGCTTCATGGCCTTCCTGTACGGCCATTCCACTCACTAATAGATTAGTACTAGTTCCAATAAGTGTGCAACAACCACCAAAAATTGATACATAAGATAATACCATTAAATACCTTGATGGTGACTCACTGATTTTTCTTGAGGCATTAGTAACTACAGGAATAAATGTGGCAACTATAGGTGTATTGTTTACAAAGGCAGAAGTACCCCCAATAAAAAAGGCTAAACTAGAAACCGATGCGATATAACCTTTCTTTAAAAGCCCAACAACCATAGGTGCCAGGTATTCTATAACCTTAGTTTTAACCAACGCATGGCTTAAAATAAACATTGCCATTACGGTTAACGTGGCTTCATTTGAAAAGCCATTTAGTCCGTCCTCCACAGTAATTACCCCTGTAGAAACCAGAATAACTATGGCACTTAACGCTACCAGATCTATTGAAAAGTACTCTTTAACAAAGAGGAAGATGGTGAGCGAGATAACTAATATGGTTATGATAATGTCATAAGTCATACTACTAAAGCTAGCAAATATTAATTGGTTTAAAGACTTAAACCATTATTGTATACTTTAATTAAACAAGCTTACCATTTAAGATTACTGTTTCCACAACATCACTCCCAAATGAGTATGGAATGAAAGCATAGGATGGAATTTCTTTAGTTATAAAGAGATTAGCTGGCTTGCCCTTCGTTATGGTTCCGTGAGTATCTCCTACTTCCATAGCATAGGCTGTATTTATAGTGGCTGCATTAATAGCTTCCTCTGGGGTCATCTTCATTCTTATACATGCTAAAGACAACATGAACTGCATTTTACCGCATGGTGCACTGCCAGGATTGTAATCTGTAGCTAGTGCCAATGGCAAACCAGCATTTAACATATCTCTTGCAGGCGGATAAGTAGTGCCCAAATAAAATGCCGCCCCTGGTAATAAAGTAGGCATAACATCAGTGCCTTTTAATACATCAATAGCTTGCTGATCCATTGCCTCCAAATGATCAACACTTATGGCCTTGGTTTTTACGCCCACCTGAACACCTCCACTAATACTCAATTGGTTGGCATGTATTTTTGGTTTGAGTCCGTATTTCTTGCCAGCCTCCATTACTTTTTCTGTTTCTTCTGGCGAGAAAAATCCTTTCTCGCAAAAGGCATCAATGTAATCGGCTAATTTCTCCTCTGCCACGGCAGGTATCATCTCATTGATAACTGAATCGAGATATTTTTCTTTCGTAGTTTCCTTTGGTACGGCATGAGCTCCAAGAAAAGTGGTTTTAACAGTCAAAGGAGTTTCTTCACCAATCCTCTTCGCTACACGCAGCATCTTAAGTTCATCTTTAGTAGTAAGACCATAACCGCTCTTTATTTCAACAGCACCTGTACCGTAGGATATAATTTCATTAGCCCTCACCAAAGTTCTCTCAAATAATTCATCTTCAGATGTATTTTGAAGCTTGCGTGCTGAGTTAAGTATGCCGCCACCTTTGGCTGCTATTTCTTCATAGGACATACCTTTTATTTTATAAACAAACTCCTCCTCTCTGGTAGCAGCAAAAACAAGATGCGTGTGGGAATCTACAAAAGAAGGAAAGACAAACTTACCACTTGCATCAATTACATTATCCGCAGAATAATCAGGAAGATTGTCCATAGAACCGTAATCGGCAATAAGTCCATCTTTAACCAGCAAGAAGGAATTTTCGATTACTGGTAATTGAGCCATATCTGCCCCTGCTATCCATTTTGGCTTATCTTCTCTTACCTGAACCAGTCCTTTTATATTCTTTATGAGCATATCCATAGAACAAAAATAAAAAAGGCTAACATCTATGTTAGCCTCTTATTAATTTCTTTAACTAAATTGATTACTTACCAAACGCTTCCACCTTGTAATCAAGGTTAGTACTGTATATCGGGAAACTTATTTTTACCAACGCATAGAAACCTCTTCCTTTCAAACCTGGTCTCATACCAACCTCACCACCATAACCCCAGGAAAGTGTTCTGTTAAATTTCCCATCCATTCCTAATCTGAAACCAATAATACTGGTTTCTAATTCTTCTGAAGAATATGTAACTCCATTGTAAATGATATCATCTACACTTAAAGCGGGAGCAACAATAATGTCAAGGAAAGCTGTGAAAATTAAATCGTCAACTCCCTCCTGATACTTGTTGTCAAAATCTACAGCTACGTTTTTAATCCAGGTCATGGACCCACCAACATACACTCCGCCTACAGCCATGTTACTAAAAACCGAAATATCCTGCTCGAGTCCGTTTTCATCTGTTATAGTACTTGGTAAAACTGCACCATCTTCTGCTACTAAAACATCTGTTGTAAGATCTTGTGCCTCCAGTGCACGTCCAATATCTACTGCGGTATCAAAGTATAATCCACCTAAGCGTGCACCATAGATTTTCCTCACTTTACATGGTATTTCAACATTTAGAGGAACACGTGCAGCCCACTTATCTCCCTTGTAGCTTTTTCTGTATAAAAACATTTTGGTGCTTGAGCTCTCGTCAAAGTCCTTAACATGGTAAGTAGCCCCTAATTCAAAGTAATTAAATACATTGGGTTGGTTATCTACATTACTGTTTTTGTCAGCAATATCTCTGGTAAGATCAAATTTCTGAGTATACGTTTTACGAGCATGAACTCTAAAGTCCATCTTATCTGCCATATAATAAGAAACCTCAAGCCCAAACCCGGCATTTACGTTGGTTACAAATAACTCACCATAAAGTGGTTGAAACTGTACGAATAGTTTATTTATAGCATAAGGCTCATCATATAACTCCTCGTATGTAACTGGATTTTTGTCAGCCCTACTCTGAGCAAGCGCATTGCTGAAACAAAACAGGCAAATGATTAAAAAATAGTGTTGATACTTCACGGCCTCAAATTTAAAAAATGCAATCCAAGAAACTTAGATTGTAACGTTCTAAAGTATAAAAATAATAAAAATTGCATTACAACAATATTTCATGTACTAAAGATGCCATAATTTCATCATTTAGATCATTTATAAGTGTATAATTCAAGGATTAATGCTTAATTCACAGATTAGGTCACCGAAAACATTCATTCTTTTGGTTCACCACATCAAATGAAGATTAGGAGAAAAACGAATAACTGCCTGAATTGTGGAGCTAGCCTTGACAGCATCTACAACTATTGTCCAAAATGTGGGCAAGAAAACAACGATAGCAATGTGTCCTTCAGAACATTGCTAGGCGATTTCTTTAATACCTATCTGGCAATTGATTCGCGCTTTGCTAAATCTATTAAACCCTTTTTAATTAAACCGGGCTGGCTTACCAATAAATATATTGAGGGCAAAAGGGTGAGCTATGCTCACCCGGTAAGATTATACCTGATTATCAGTATTTTTTATTTTTTCATTGTTTCTCAAGTAGGTCAGAATATTATAATGGATGAAGATAAGGCCGTAATTGAGACCAACACAAAGAAAGAGATATCCTCATCTGACAGCTTGGAGCTGGCAAAACTGGGCTTAACACCTGATTCACTCGAGAGGCTCAGAAATACAGAGAATTACAAAAAAAATACTGGTTCTGCTGACACAATCAAGAACCAAAAGGAAGATGCTACATCAAAAGGTAAAAAGAAGAGTTCTGGAAAAAGTTTAATAAAAATTGAAAGTGGCAATGATGAGTTTATTCTGGATCGAATGGATTTCGACCTCATTGACAAGTATAAGTACAATAAAGATGTAAGTAATAACCAGCTATTTGATTCATTAAAGCTCCAAGAATTAACATTTTGGGAAGAACTTATTGCAAGGCAGTCAATTCGGGTAGTAAGGTCGGATCAGGAAGTAGTGGCTGGCTTTATCTTAAAAAACTTGCCTTTAATGATGTTGATTTTAATTCCATTGTTCGCCCTGATTTTAAAAATACTTTATATCAGGCAAAAAGGTCAGTTATACATAAAGCATATCATTCACGCTTTGCACCTACATACCTTTGCGTATTTTTTCTATGGCCTAAGTCTTATTCTTATTTTTATGATTATTGAAAACGAAGACTACAGGGTTTTACCATTTGCACTAAGCTTTATAGTGGTAACACTCTATGCCCTAATTTCCTTTAAACGAGTGTATATGCAGAAATGGCCCAAAACTATATTTAAGTTTTGGATGACCGGGGTTATTTACTTTGTTTTTATCATCTTCTTCTTCGTTGCCGAAATGGTTATTTCTCTTTTGATCTATTAGACTACTTTAAGAGAACGTTCGTTTGCCGATACAATTTGACCTACAATATCAGCCGTAATTGAAGTTGATATAAACAATGTTTCGAACTGGGATGGTGCCAGGTATATTCCGTTATTAAGCATCTGTCTAAAATACTTTCCAAATAATTGAGTATCGCAAGACTTAGCCTCTTCAAAGTTGGTCACCTTTTTATTAGTAAAGAATAAGCTAATCATTGAGCCAATTCTATTAATAGTATAAGGCTTTCCTAACTTTTTTAATGTATCCTGATACCCTTTTTCAATATCTTCAGTCGCCTTGGCAATTTGAGAGTATACCTCTGGGTGATCATTTAGGTAATTAAGCATGGCTAATCCTGCAGCCATAGCAATCGGGTTCCCGGAAAGAGTGCCTGCCTGATACACTGGGCCTGATGGTGAAACAAAATCCATGATCTCTTTCTTACCACCGTATGCACCTACGGGCATGCCGCCACCTATAATCTTACCTAAAGTAGTCATATCAGGCTTTACATTAAATACTTCTTGTGCTCCTCCTTTTGCTAATCTAAAGCCGGTCATTACTTCATCGAAAATGAGTACAATGCCGTTTTCATCACAAAGTTTTCTTAAACCCTCTAAAAATCCTTCTTTAGGAAGCACACAGCCCATATTACCGGCCACTGGCTCCAAAATAATCGCTGCCACTTGATCTTTATTTTGCTCCAGTAGTTTTACAACCGACTCAAGATTATTATATGGCGCTGTTAATGTATCATTGGCCGTTCCCTGTGTAACTCCAGGGCTATCAGGAGAGCCCATGGTAGCAACTCCACTACCAGCTGCAATCAGAAATGAATCTCCATGACCGTGATAACAACCTTCGAATTTGATGATTTTGTTTCTTCCTGTATATCCACGGGCCAATCGAACAGCAGACATGGTAGCCTCGGTACCACTGTTTACCATTCTCACTTTTTCAATAGAAGGCACCATTTGAGTAATCAACTCAGCCATTTCTACCTCTGCCTTTGTAGGTGCGCCAAAAGAAAATGAATTGGATAATGATTTTTGAACAGCCTCTTCAATCAACTCATTAGCATGACCCAAAATCATCGGTCCCCATGAGTTGATCAGCTCAATGTACTTATTCCCATCTTCATCATAAAGGTGTGCTCCCTTTGCCGATTTAATAAAAAGTGGATCTCCTCCAACTGCCTTAAAAGCTCTTACGGGAGAATTTACTCCACCTGGTATTGAATTATTTGCTCGCTCAAAAAGTGACTTACTTTTTTCTATTTTCATCATCCGCTAAAATCATTTTTATCTGTCCCTCATCAAACTGAAGTAAAGGCAGCACCAAATTATCGTTAGAGTTGGTGTAGTTAAAACCAGCCGTTAGGTGACCTTTTACAAAACCTTCATCTCTCCAGCCTAACTGAAAATATTTACCATGTTTATCTAATCCCCTACCCATAAGCTGCATTAGCTCATAACCTATTTCCGCATACTTACCAGGAATTTCTTTATGTCTCTTAATGTATTGTGTTCGAAAGGCCTGATATTCCGGACTGTCTTCTTGATTATAATTTGGGGCGTACAACATACAACCTAACTTAAAATAAGTGTCATATTTTATTACAGGAAGATTCAACCATTCTGAAGAACCGATAACTACTATGGAATCGCCTCTGGTTTCTACAGCACTCAACACTTTAGAGGAGATCAAATCATTACTAGATGCAACAAAGATATGACCTATGCTATCGAGTTTAATTTCATATTCTTCTTTAGCTTCTTCACTGGATGCATCTCTCAACTTGGCATCAGGAATTAAGAGCATATCTAAAATCAATCTGGAATTATCTTTTTTTATTTTTTTCGTTCTAATGATTTGTATGCTATCCGCAAGTATGCGCTGTTTGTAGGCAAATGCCATGGCAGAGTCATTAGGGTTGTCTTCATAGAGAATTATGCCTGGTTTATGTTTTACATTTTTACTCACAAATTCTGCACTTAAACGGCCCACTGTTTCGTTACTTGGAAAGTATAAAAACGCAAAAGGGTTCTGACCAATGACATCCGAGTTAGATGAAAGTGGGTTGATGACATTGATCTTATTTTTATAAGCAAACTCATTAACTACGGCTATTGGCTCAGAAAACAACGGGCCGATAATCAAGTCCATACCCTTTAGTTCTGGCTTAGACACAATTTCCTTTGTTACACGCTTGCTTCTTTTTGTATCATAAGCATGTAATTCAATATTGATTTTTTCTGTTTTGAGAGTATCTGCCGCAAGCTTAATGCCCTGATATAAGTCCAGTACAAACTGATTAACCTTTCTTTTAAGATTCGGCTCTAAATCTGAAGTCATGAAAGGCAGTAATACCGCCACTTTGTATGAATCTTTATAAACCGTTTTTTCTACTTCAATAGCATTGAATTCAGAAGGGTCAAAATCAAATTGTTCTATTATCTCTCGTAATAACTTCTGATCCTGGTTAACAAGGGTTTCCTGAGAAATTCTCTTAGCTAATAAGTAGCCGAGCTGCCTGTCTTCTTTATTAGCTTTAAAAAGGGACTTGAGTTCATCAATGGTCTCTATTTTTGAAAAGAAGTTATATTTTAAACCTTTCACATCTTCTTTCACCTGAGGGTCTTCAATCTCTGAAAGAACATTTAGACCTTGATTATATGATTCTTCTTCAAAGTAGATTAAACCCAACCAATAATTGACTTCATCATTTCTGCTCCATTTCGGATACTTCGATTTAATCTGGAGCAACATATCCTTGCTGAGCGGCTTGTAACCGTTGTTATAAGCAGACAGTGCATAATAGAACGAAGAATATGAGCTAAAAGCGTTTTCTTCTCCTTCAATTAAAGGTTTGAATGCCTCCATCGCCAAAGCGTACTTTCCATTATTATAGAAATCTTTGGCATTAAGATATTGTTGCTGCCAACTCGTACTTTGTGCTGCAACAAATTGTGAAAATATAAGCCCGACAAGTAGTGTGTAGATAAACTTCATTTAATCTGATTGATTACTCCCATTCTATAGTGGCTGGTGGTTTTGAACTAATATCATATACCACACGATTTACACCTTTTACTCCATTAATAATATCATTTGAAATATCTGCAAGAAACTCATAAGGCAGGTGACACCAATCAGCCGTCATTCCATCTACACTTGTTACAGCCCTTAGGCTTACCACCTGTTCATAGGTTCTTTCATCTCCCATTACACCCACAGAGTTAATTGGAAGAAGAATGGCTCCTGCCTGCCAAACATCATCGTATAATCCAGCTTTTTTAAGGCCATTGATGAATAGGTGATCTACCTCTTGCAAGATTCTAACTTTCTCAGCTGTAATGTCACCTAAAATTCTAATTCCTAAGCCAGGTCCTGGAAATGGGTGCCTACCTAATATCGTATCATCAATTTCAAGCGTTTTACCCACAAGCCTTACTTCATCTTTAAACAAAGTATTTAGTGGCTCCACTACCTTTAATTTCATAAAATCGGGCAGCCCGCCTACATTGTGGTGCGATTTGATAGTTGCTGAAGGCCCTTTTACAGAAACAGACTCAATAACATCAGGATAAATAGTACCCTGACCAAGCCATTTAACGCCATCAATTTTATGTGACTCATCATCAAATACTTCTATAAATACACGGCCTATGGCCTTTCTCTTTGCTTCCGGATCAGTGATATCTTTCAAAGCGTCATAAAACTTCTGTTTTGCATCTACGCCTTTTACATTTAAGCCCATGTGTTTGTAAGAGTCTAGCACATCTTCAAACTCATTCTTTCTTAAAAGGCCATTATCTACGAAAATACAGTACAGATTTTTACCAATAGCCTGATGAATAAGTGTAGCGGCAACAGAAGAATCCACACCCCCAGACAAGCCCATCACTACCTTATCATTACCTAGTTTGGCCTTTAATTCTTCCACTGTAGATTCCACAAAAATGTCCGGAGTCCAATCTTGTGCACAACCAGCAATATGAACAACAAAATTTCGTAATAGCTCTTTCCCTTGTGCTGAGTGTGTTACTTCCGGGTGAAACTGAATACCATAAGTTTCTTCTCCTTCAACCTTAAAAGCAGCTACTTCTACAGAAGGTGTGCTGGCAATAACTTTAAAGTTTTCAGGAAGCTCTGCAATGGTATCGCTGTGCGACATCCACACAACAGAATCAATGGCAATTTCCTTCATTAGCTCATTGTGCTGGTCCAGCTTGGCTAATTTAGCACGACCGTACTCTCTGATTTTGGAAGGCAAAACCTTTCCGCCACCCTTTTGAGCCATTAGTTGCGCTCCGTAGCAAACACCTAACAGAGGAACTTTATTTTTGAATAATGTAAGGTCTACATCAGGTGCATCGTCCTGTCTAACAGAACACGGACTACCAGATAGAATGACTCCCTTAACATCATCTGTTAATTCAGGAATATTATTATATGGATGAATTTCGCAGTAAACATTAAGCTCTCTAACCCTACGAGCGATCAGTTGGGTATATTGTGAGCCAAAATCAAGGATAAGTATTTGCTCTGCCATGCTGCAAAAATAGTATGCTCATTAAGAAATACTATTAATTACTAACAATAAAAACCCTCATGTTGGATCAATATTTGTTTAGTGCTTTCAATACCTTTGAAAATGAATTAAATTTGATGTTATGATGAAGATATTACGATACTCACTTAGTGCTATAGTTCTGTTCGGCATGATACTTTTCAGTGCCTGCGATGAAAATAATAATCTGGTCTTGTTTTCAGTGCAAAATGATATTGATTTAGGAGCACAGGTAGCGGAACAAATTAATAATGACCCGCAATACGTTAAGATGGCTCGGGCTGATTATCCTGAAGCTTATAGCTATCTGGACGCCATGGTTAATGAGATTTTGGATAAGGGCGATGTTGCTTATAGAGAAGAATTTGTTTGGGATGTAACTCTACTGGAAGGTGATGTATTAAATGCCTTTGCTACACCTGGAGGCTACATTTACGTATATACAGGCCTAATAAAATACCTTGATAATGCCGATGATCTTGCAGGCGTTATTGGTCACGAAATTGCACATGCAGACCTAAGACATACCAGTAGAAATTTACAAAAGCAATATGGGGTGCAAATTTTACTAAGCATCATTTTAGGAGAAAATGCAAGTCAGTTGGCGACAATTGCTGGTCAAATAGCAGGTTCTGTGGCTGGGCTAAGTTTCAGCAGAGAATTCGAATCTGAATCAGATGCAAGAGCCGTAGAATACAATGCTAATACCATTTATGCTTGTGATGGTGTGAAGAACTTCTTCCAAAAGCTGGAAGATTCAGGACAAACTGGTGGTACACCTGAATTCTTAAGTACACATCCAAGCCCTGATACTCGTATAGCGGATATTGTTGCCAAGGCACAAGCTCTTTCGTGTGATACAGATTTACTGGCAAATTCAGGATATGCAGATTTTCAAGCTAGCTTACCTTAATTATTGTTGATTAATTCTTGAGCTACACTCAACTCAGCATCAATCCCTTCCATGAACTGTTCTCTGGAAGGGATAACTTTTTTATGTGGTATAGCTCCACGATGTTGAGAAGTATCATAGCCATTAGCTGTTTTATAACACCACATAGGTATGGCTACTTCTATCTTGGAATTGGGTAATGTTATTCTGTCCGTACTACCACTTGTATTGCCATTATAACCGCCACCTGTTTCCTCTCCTATTAATACTCCTCGACCATTGTAGTGTAAAACAGAGACAACATCTGCGCAGGTTGAAAAACTATTGCCATTTATGAGCACATATAATTTTCCATTGAAAGCATTTTTATTGGGCTGCCAAATTGAAAGTCCTTTATGTGAAGTCATGTAACGTTTACCGTCACGGTTAACTATTCTTCCATAACTGCTATAATCTTTTGTGACTGTAATCGATTCAAAGTATTTGAAATCTTTATCCATTAAATAAGAAACTAACGTAGCGCCATAGTTATCATCTCCACCTCCATTATCGCGAAGGTCTAATATCAAATTCTCAACATTATGCGATTGAATCTTCTTAAATGTTTCATCCAAGAAATCGTAATAGTCATAACCGGCAGAATTCAGCTCACTGCTACCAAAGGTTGAAATTCTTAATATGCTATATGCTTCATGATTATTTAATGACAGTTCAGGCTCATTGCTATTGCTTTCAAATAGCGTGGCCACTTCTTCCATAGAGAACCCTGGAAACTCCTTCTTTATTTCATTTCCATTGCCATCAATTAATAAAACTTCGTAATGTGTCACTGTTGGCTCCACATACAAAGGGTATCGATATCGGAAAAGAGCTTCTGTAGACCTGAACTTGCCTGTTAGGTTATTACCATCTGTTGCGACATGAGGAAAAATTAGGTTGTTTATTTCTGAAATTGACTTTCCATTAATTGAGATTATTTCATCACCTCTGTTTATGCCATCCATTAAACTTTTGGAAATAAATAACCGATCACCCAAGTATTTTACATTAAACGGTAAGTATCGAAACGTAGAAAAAATCGAATCAGAAATGGCTGGCGGCATTCTCATTCTTGTATGCCCACACTTAACAGCTGCTGTAAGAGCTGTAATATTCTGTACTAGTTCTACATAACTTCCATCACTATAATTTGAAACTATTCGATTACAAATAGTATTAAATTCTTCTTTGGATTGATGCAGGTATAAACCAGCATGATATTTCTCCAAATTCAATTTCAAATATTCGACATCTTCTGCATATTCTTCTGGACTTAATTTTTGTGCCGGACTTTCACATCCACTTACTATTAATAATGGCAGAATTGCACAGTAATACATTAGAATTTTCATGTTGATTTATGACGCAAATGCGTGCAATGGGTTAGGTTTTTTATTTTATCGGTAAGTCAGCTACAATTCACTACATTAATTCTACAATTCAATACATCTAATTATAAAGTGTAGAAACATAGTGAGATAATTGTTTCGTAATAAGAGAAAACAACAATAACAACATGAATACAATAGGTCAAAAACTCAAATTAATAGGTCTTGTTTTAATTCTGGCGGTCAACCAGAGTTATGGGCAATTAACAATTCATGAGTCCGAAAAATATGATGCAGATGCTAAGAGTGGAAAGTACCACTCTAAGTCTGTGTCATTTAGCGGCTTAAAAAGTTTCGAACTCGAATATAGGGGCGAAATTAAAGTAAATAGTAATGACACCGATGTGACAGACATCTCGGCAGGTGGCTATTTGGAAATCAGCAAAACAACCTTTGGAAGTAAGCGCGCCATTGTTATCGAAAAAAAGGAAGGAAAGCTGGTTAAGGAATATTACGAAGGTAGACAACGCGTAGCGTTCGAACCAGATGGTAAAAACTGGTTAGCTGAAATTCTACCTGATATTGTTAGATCAAGCCCAATTGCCGCTGAGGATAGGATAAATCGCTATTTCAATCAAGGTGGCGTAAGAGCCGTAATGAATGAAATTTCTAGGCTTGATGGCAATCACGTTCAAAACGTATATGGAAAAATCCTCCTAAGTAAAAAGGATCTCACCAAAGACCAGCTGAAGAACAGCCTTGTTGAGCTCTGCAAAGAAATTTCCTCCGATTATTATAAGTCTTCTTTATTGAAGGATGTTGCCGATAGGTTTATCAAAGACAAAGAATTGAGTTTTGCCTATTTTGAAGCTGCTTCAAGAATAGATAGCGACTATTATGCCTCTACTATTTACACAGGAGCTATAAAAGAGGTAGAACTAACAGATGAAATTCTGGCCAAGATTGTAGAGGCTTCTAAAAATATAGGCTCAGACTATTATCATGCTACGGTATTAGAAGAAGCACTTGATATGCGTGATCTTAACGACTACCGAATCAGCTTAATCATAGCTTCTACTGATGACATCGGTTCTGACTATTATCAGGCCCAGGTGTTGAGTAAAGCAATGAAAACAAGAGGTTTATCTGACAAATCTTTCAACTCCATTGTAAATGCAATTGGCAACATTAATTCGGATTACTACATGGCTGAAGTATTTGAAGAAATGTTGAATAACAAAATAAAAGGTATAACTGCCAAAACTGTAGCCGAGTTACTAGACGAACACATGAGTTCAGATTATTACAAGGCAGCCGTACTCTCTAACATGCTTAAGAAACAAGAGCTTACTCTCGAAGCGATAAAAGAAGTGGCCAACACAATTAGCAATATGGGTTCTTCCAATTATGCCTGCGAGGTGATAAAAGACGGTGCAAAAAACACTCGCTATGATAAAGCAGCACTCATTGAATTGATAAGAGCCTGTGAAAGTATAGATAGTGATTATTACGCTTCTGAAGCTTTGCAATCTTTAGCAAGTCAGGTAAGAAATTCTGACGAAGATGTGAAATCTGCTTACCGTAGTGCTGCAAAATCAATTAGTTCAGACACTTACTATGGTAGAACTGTAAAGGCTATCGACTAACTCTTAATAACAACCCAGCATGCCAGGCTTCACAGTCATAAGAATTATGACTAATTTAAACCAGGCATGCAATTACCACTCAACTCACTCGTGACACTCGTTAATAAGCTAAAAATTAGCTTGCTTGCAAGCACAATTAGTGGTACTGCTGTATTCTACTTTTTACATTATAGTGAAACAGCCAACATTCCCGATCTCAGGCATACTTACCTGTGGCTTGTGTATTTTATTGTAAATGCTAATCTGATAGGGGTAGCTCTCGTATACGGCAACAAACTATTAGATAAGCGAATTAGCTGGGTGAGTAATTTATCTTCGAGGCTCACAGCTGGTTTGTTTTTGAATATTGCTGTTACCTATTTGGTTGTATTAGTAGTTGGGGTATTGTCAAAACAATTCGGGCTATTTGAAAGTGAGTTGATGAATGCGATGAAAGTAAATACCGACTTTCTGAGTAAACTTTCAATCATACTCCTTATTTCAGTGGTAATATTTACCATATTCAATTTTGCCTTTTACTCATATTTCCATTACACCTATTCTCAAGTGGAAAGTGCAAAAGCACAGCGCAATTATCTAGAATTACAATTTGACACGCTCAAAAGCCAATTGAGTCCACATTATTTATTTAACAGTCTGAATACGATATCTTCCCTTGTATTTAAAGATGCTAACCTAGCAGAAGACTTTATTAGGAGATTGGCAAATACATATCAATACATCCTTAAAAACAATACGAAAAAGTATGTTTTGTTAAAGGAAGAAGTGGATTTTGTAAAATCCTATAATTACCTACTTCAGGTTCGGTTTCAAAGTAACCTAAAACTTGAAATTAATATTCCGGACAATATAATGGATTCTAAAATTCCACCCATCACGCTTCAACTGTTAGTTGAAAATGCTGTAAAACACAATGTAATTACCGAATCTGAGCCATTATATATCTATATAGGTGCTACTGACAACACATACCTGAATGTCATTAATACGAAAACTACAGTCCCATCAGCTATTAAATCATTCCAAGTGGGGCTGAGTAATATTAAAAAGAGATATGAATACCTTACCAAGGATAAAATCAGAATCATTGACGATGCAAAGTATTCTGTTGCATTGCCAGTAGTTAAAAACCATGAAAAAATAACCTGATGAAGAAGTTGATAATCTATAACGGTTTCTTCCGGCTGCTAATACCGCCATTAACTGGTATAGTTATTTACTTATTAATTCTATTGTTGAATAATGAGGTTAGCAACCTCAGTGACATATTCATTGGACAAGAAGTGTACGTATGTATCGGCATGGCCTACCTGGTTCTTGAAGCATTGAGACTATTCTCTTTCACTTTTGAAAAATTTATTAATAATATTCTTCTTTTCATTATTACCAGCACACTCATAGGAGTGGCTATAACTACTATTAGCGTTTCTGCTTATTTCAATTATGTGCTGGAATTTAGCATTGCGGATAATCAGCTTCTCATATTCAACACTACGTTTGGTTTCTTCAGTCTGCTTTATAATCTACTTTTTGTGAGTCAAATTTATTTGCATAAGCAGAATAAAAACCGACTGTTAGAAGAGAGGTTATTGACAGAAACATTGGAAAGTGAATTCAATCAATTTAAGAATGAAGTAAATCCGGATCTTTTATATGATAGCCTAGAAACATTGATAACACTTGCTCACAAAAATGTTGAAGAAACGGAGGACTATATCGATCAATTATCTCTTGTTTACCGCTATATTTTGAGCCATAGAAAAGTGGAATTTGTAACCATTGAAGCAGACCTGAAAGCGGCAAATTCTATCGTTTATCTGCTTCAAAGCAAACATCAAAATGCCATTTCAATTACTGAGGAATTAGACGAAAATATCAAAGAGACGTTGATTATTCCGGGTACTTTGCCCAACCTAATCGAAAATATTATCCGAAGCACCATTATTTCCAGCGATTCACCTCTGGCAATCAAAATTTTATTTGACAGAGAAGAAAAATACCTTGTTGTTGAACATAAAACCAATGAGCGGCTGAATCAATCTCAATCAAATTTTAAGCGAAGCCTGGAAGAATCTTATACCATATACAGCGATAAGCCCGTGATAGAGATTATCGCTTATGGCATAAATTATTTTAAAATACCTTTGTTAGAAGTAGAAATTAACGTCTCTTCAGAAAAAGAGACCATTGAGGAATAATGCAGGCAGTAATTATAGAAGACGAAAAACCAGCAGCTGAAAAGCTTGAGCGCTACCTTCAAAGGTTACCTGAACCTGTTTCGGTCATTAATATTCTTCAAAAAGTATCGGATAGTGTAGAGTGGTTAAAAGGCAATCAGGATAGTATTGACATAATATTCATGGATATTCAGCTTTTAGATGGAAAAAGCTTCGAAATATTTAATCAACTAAAAGTATACAAACCCGTAATATTCACCACTGCTTTTGATGAATACGCATTAGAGGCTTTTAAAGTAAATAGTATTGATTATCTCTTAAAACCAATTACCTATCAGGACCTGGAGAGTTCCATTAATAAACTAAAAAACTTAAAGGCAAATTTACCAGGCAGCCAATCTCATGTTAATTTGAATGAAGTTCTTGCTCAACTCCAACAGAAAACATTCAAGACAAGGTTTATGGTTAAGCTGGGTGAACATATTCGGTCTGTGGCCACCAAAGATGTAGCTCTGTTCTATGCTGAAGGTAGAGATGTTTATTTGGTTACTAACGAGAACAGGAAGTTTATCATAGACTATAAACTAGAAGAACTGGATGATATGTTAGACCCGAAAGATTTTTATCGGGCCAATCGCTCTTTCATTTTAAATATTGAGGCCATCACCGATGTTGTTGTTTTCTCCAACAGCAGGCTAAAAGTATTTACTAAAATAGATTTAGATAGAGAAGTTATTGTCAGTCGTGAGAAAGTAAATAGCTTCAAAGAATGGTTTAATGATCAATAGATAAGGCTTACTTTCACTGAATGAAGATAATCAAAGGAAAGGTTGTAGACATTATTAATAAAACCATTTTCAATGGCGAGTTGGCCGTAGAAGATGGTTTTATCACTCACATCCAAAAAGTTGACGAAGAATTTTCTCAGTTTATCATTCCAGGCTTTGTAGACGCTCATGTACACGTTGAAAGTTCCATGCTCATCCCTTCAGAATTTGCTAGGTTGGCCGTTTGCCATGGAACAGTTGGCACCATCTCCGACCCACATGAAATTGGCAATGTCCTCGGTAAGGATGGTGTTAGATTCATGATTGATAATGGAGCTAAAACACCATTTAAATTTTACTTCGGTGCACCCTCTTGTGTTCCGGCAACAACCTTTGAAACAGCCGGAGCTGAAATTACTGCGAGTGATATTGAGGAGATTTTCTCATGGCCAAACGTGAACTATTTGGCAGAAATGATGAATTATCCAGGCGTTCTACATACCGATTCTACGGTAATGGATAAAATAGCCATCGCTAAAAAGCACAATAAACTGATTGATGGGCATGCCCCAGGGCTTAGAGGTGAAGATGCTAAAAAGTATATCTCGGCAGGTATTTCAACCGATCATGAGTGTTTTACAAAAGAAGAAGCTCTGGACAAACTCCAACATGGGATGAAAATTATCATTCGTGAAGGAAGTGCGGCTAAAAATTTTGAAGCTTTATGGGAATTGATTGATGAATACCCTGAAATGGTCATGCTTTGCTCTGACGACAAGCACCCAAACGATTTGGTAGTTGGTCACATTAATAAACTAGCAGCTAGGGCTATTGCCAAGGGTTGTGATTTGTTTAATGTCTTAAGGGCAGCATCCTACAATCCAGTTAACCATTATAAAATGGATATTGGCCTGCTCCAAACTGGTAACAAAGCTGACTTTTGTATAGTTGATAATCTCAAAGACTTCAATGTTTTGTCGACATACATTGATGGAGTTGAAGTTGCCAAAAATGGCACGTCCGAGTTTTCTTCTATAAAGGAGGAAAACCTAAATAATTTTCATTGTTCGCCTATTTCAGAAGTTCAAATTCAATTAAAAGACGAATCAAATTGTGTAAAGGTAATTGTGGTAGATGACGGACAACTCATTACAAAGGCCGCCACTTCAGAATTGAAATCGATAAATCGAAATCTTCAACCTGACATCACCAATGACATACTTAAAATTGTGGTGGTAAATAGATATAATGGCGCTCCACCAGCAGTAAGTTTTATTAAAAATGTCGGATTAAAAAAAGGTGCCATAGCTTCCTGTGTCGCACATGACAGTCATAACATTGTAGCCGTAGGAACCAATGACACAGACATTTGCAAAGCAGTTAATTTGATAATTGAAGCTAAAGGTGGAATTTCTTTAGCCGATGGAGAGAATAGCAAAATTCTTGAACTCCCCATGGCCGGCATTATGTCCGCAAAAGATGGTTACGAAGTAACCAAACACTATGAGGAAATTGACAAAGCTGCTAAAGGGCTAGGCACGAGTCTAACCTCACCTTTTATGACATTGTCATTCTGCGCTCTGTTAGTTATTCCTGAGCTTAAATTAAGTGATAAAGGGTTATTTGACGCTAATACCTTTAGCCTTACTTCTTCTTACTCGGAGTAAGAGGCTTTGGTGGAGCAAATAGAGTCCCATTTCTAAATGCTTGAGACATTGCTTGAGGCACCAACGCCTCTGCTTCAATTACGAGTGCTTTTGCTTCCTGTACTTTGGCAATCCACTCTTGCTCAAGTGCCACAGCCATTGCTCTTTTTTCTTCTGCTTTAGCCTTGGCAATTTTCAAGTCGGCTATTGCCTGATCTATTTGTAAGCCCGCACCAATGTTATGACCAATATTAATATCAGCTATATCAATTGACAATATTTCATAAGCTGTACCAGCATCCAAACCATTCGCTAAAACTGCTTTTGAAATACTTTCAGGATTTTCCAATACTTCTAAATAGCTTTTGGTAGTACCTATACAAGAAATAATACCTTGCCCTACTCTGGCTTTAATCGTTTCTTCGCCTGCACCTCCTACTAACCTCTGTAAATTCGTTCTCACAGTTACTCTTGCTTCAGCAATTAATTGAATTCCATCAATTGATACACCTGTAATTGAAGGCACAATAACCACATATGGCGTTACAGAAACCTGCACTGCATTAAGCACATCTCTACCTGCCAAATCAATAGCAGTAGCTTGTTTAAAGGAAAGATTCAATTGGGCTTTATCCGCCACTATGAGAGCTTTTATTACTGCAGTTAAATTACCATGAGCAAGAAAATGGGTTTCCAATAAATTAGTAGTGACCCCGGTTAAACCAGCTTTTGTAGCTGTAATCATAGAGTTAACAATCAACCCTGGAGGCACTTTTCTGAACCTCATAAATACCAGATCAAAGAGATTTACGCTTACTCCGGAGAAAAGGGCTGTTATCCACAGATTGATAGGGAAAATATAGAAGAAAAGCCATAATCCAACGGCCGCAATGACAATATAAATAAGAAAAGTAGTGGCCATTAGCTAGTGTATAATTTAATGCCATCCAAGTTAACTCAACTTTTCTATCATTTATTACAAAAGGCTTTATTTTTTTAAATCAAAAAAGGTATCCGCCAGCTGGCGGATACCTTTTAAGTTTTTACTGCTTAGTTTACTAGTTGAATGAAACTTCCTCCACTTTTTCCCAAACAATGTAAGTGGGGTTGTTCTTATCTTGGAACACTAAGATTCCTGTATTCTTATCCGTTACATCTTGTGATTCACCAAGATTAAAAGTCTCACCATTTTTTAGTGTGATACTACTGTTATCATAATTTTTAGGAGCAATTTTACTAATGCTTCTAAATGGTATTACATACTCTATATCATCATTCATGCCCTGAACTACTTCATAGTTGTACTCCTCATCAAGATCAAATATTAATTTTCCTTTTAAGGTTTGACCATCTGTAGTTTTGACAGTACCTGTAATCTCATTCTGATCTTTGAAGCTATCGTAAGACTTAGGTTTTTCATTCACTGAAATAAAAGTTACTTTCTTGAATTCTCTCCAAGGAATATCCACCCTACCTAGTTTTTCGCTGGTTACAACAATACCTCTATTATCAGAATTTACATCGTTGCTGCCCCTTAACTCCATTTCACGACCTGACTTAAGCACTACAACGCTTCTAAATCCTTCTCTTTCAATCGACTTTAAATTGCCGAACTCAATTGAAACATCTCCATCTTCAGTGTCTCCGTCCAGCTTGTCAGTGCTCACTCTTTCGTCATGATCCCACTGCACGAAACCTGTAAATGTTCCTCCATAAGTTTCTACCGTGCCGTATAGTGGTTCACCAAATTTGTCGTTAAGTTTTGATGGTGTACTCATAAACTCCACTATATCGATTCTTGACCAGTCTAGTTTAATTTCACCTATTTCTTTATCTCTGATTTTAACATCAGTAGCTACATCATTATAACCTTGACCATCTACTTCAAATTTTTGACCGTTTTGAAGTACCACTTCAGCTCTTTCTCTACCAGTGGGTCTCACCGATTTTAAATCGCCAAACTGGCAAACAAACTGATGCTGATGCTTATTATTGTTGTCATCCCAATTTACGTTGAACCAGTTTCCAAATTTATGTTCCCAACGGTCGCCCCATCTTTCGCCCCAACTTGTGTGAGAACGATAGTAGCGCTCCTCCAATTGATCCATCTCATCTCTGGATAGATATTTTAGATTGTTGTTTTCTTCTTTGGCTGCATTGAACATGTCCGTCCAGTATGCTTCTTCTTTTCCCCATCTGATTGGGCCTTCAAAAGTTTTACCATCTATGGTAGTAACCTTTCCATAAATAAACCCCTGGTCTTGTGCCGTAGCTACAGAAGCTAAAAACACAAGAACCAGAGCGAGAATGTTGTTAGTCGTTTTCATAATCATTTGTTGTTTTTTGACCTTTTGTTGTTTTGAGTTTATGACATTGAAAGTGCCATTGATGACTCAAATATGAGAAGCTTAACCACACATTAATATAGAAACCTGATGAGTCGGACTATGATACTACTGAATCGGGAATAAGGAGAACTGAATAATTAACTCATCTTGGTTAATCATTCCATTAAGTCATTTATTTTAGCCAAATTATAAATCATTAATAATGAGGATAATTCTATTTATATTTTTTGCCTTTACACTTTCAACAAGTGCTTTCACACAAAATAAAATTCATGGGAGAGTTTTAGACAAAGAAACAGGTGAAGCAATTAAAAACGTGAATATCGTTATAGCTGGAACGACAAACGGAACAATCACAAACTCTAATGGAGAATTCCACTTGGATTTAAAAGAGAATAAAGCACAATTAGTTCTTTCTCATCTTACCTACCAAAAGTTAAATATTGTACTTAATTCAAAAAAGAAAGTACAAAATATTGAATTAAATAAAGCCACGTACCAGATGGAAGTAATAGACATAGGATTATCTAGTTATTCTGGCCCTAGTGAATTCAAAACCCAAAAGGAAGATACCTTCAACAAAAATCTCAACGACAAAATTGATAGCTACACTAGTAAAGAAATTAATATAATTGAGGATTTCGCAGAGTTTCCAGAGGGTTTGGAAAACCTAAAAGCATTCTTTGGTATCAATTTTAGATATCCTAAATCAATTATTACTCAATCCGCAGCTGGTGTGATTTACATAGTGATTAAAATTGATGAAAATGGTCTTGTAAAACAAGATCAAATAATAGTTAATGGGGATGGGGATAAGAATGAGATCAAAAATGAAGTTGAGCGCCTCCTGTCAATTATGCCTAGATGGTACCCTGCTTTCCAAAGGGGTGTTGCAGTACCCATTAAAGTCCTTATTCCTTTAAAATATTCAGTAATTTAGAAGAAAAATCACTGATCCAACCACTTCTTAAACTCTGGTGTACGTTCGGAGCTTATTACAATTTCATCATCAGCTTCCGGTGTTAGATTTATCTTGATCCTTCCTTTAAAATAAGGGTGTATCTCGCTGATGGCTGAGAATCTGGTAATGTATTTTCTATTGGCTCTAAAAAATAATTTGGGATCAACCTGTTGATCTACTTCTTCCAATGTTTGATCATACGGATATTTTTTGCCATCCTGCGCAACAATATAGGTGAGTTTATTCTGACTGAAAAAATAAGCAATCTTATCAACAGGTACAGCTAATATTTTTTGTCCTGTTTTAATCATAAACCTCGATTTATACTCCTTCTGTTGGTTTTGGATGGCAGCGATCAACTCATCAAACGGGACATTGGCTGGTTGATTATTTTTGATCTTGCCTAGCGCCTTTTCCAACTTTTCTTTTTGCACCGGCTTCAACAAATAATCCACACTGTTTACATCAAATGCCTTAATTGCATATTGATCATAGGCCGTTGTAAAAATCACTGGATTAGAATAATCGATCTGATCAAAGATTTCGAAGCTGATACCATCAAGTAATCGGATATCGCTAATCACCAAATCAGGATTAGGGTTCTCATTAAACCATTCCAAAGCACCTTCAACAGATTTCAGGGTAGTAAGTACCTCAATGGTAGAATCAATTTCTGAAAGTAAGCTTTCAATTTTCTTACCTGCTAATGATTCGTCTTCGATGATTACTACTCTCATGATTCTATATAGTTTCTAATTCCAGCAAAGGTACCTTCACCGTAAATTCAGTTTCCGTTTTGTCAGCAATAACTTCTGAATTGGTGAAATGGCTATATCTCTTTTTAATATTTTCAATTCCACTACCATTTTCATCCACCAGCTCTTTAGGCTTCAGGTGAAGTGTATTATTTACAATGAGATAATCATCTTCTGATTTAATAGATATCCTGAGCGGTCGCTTTTCGCTAATGACGTTATGCTTTATCGCATTTTCCAGAAGCATTTGAATAGTTAACGGAGGGAGCATTTTGGATAATGCTGTTTTCTGTACGTTCAACTCAAACTGTACATTTTCTTCAAATCTTGTTTTTAGCAAATAGATGTATGAATCAATTACTTCCATCTCATCTCGTAATTCAATGAGGTCTTCATCTTTAGTTTTAAGGATAGACCGGTAGACATCTACGAATTTATCCAAAAATACCTTCGACTCTTTTGGGCTATAATCGATAAGTGATGAAAGGATATTGAGATTATTGAATAAAAAATGTGGGTCTAAATGACTCTTCAGATTATCCAGTTGAAACTTGAGTGTTTCTTTTTTGAACTGTTCAGTTTGTAATTCTGACTTTTGCCACGATTTTAAAAAATGGAAACTGAAGTAAATAGAGAATAGCGGTATGAAAATTACAATTCCATATGCGTTGGTTACTGCCAGCTGAACATCAGTAGGTGGCTCATTGGTTAACAACAGTTTAAAAGCCAGATAAGCAACATTAATAATAATCAATGAATAGATTACACCTAAAAAAAGATGAGCTATCAATCTTCTCGCTCCAAACCTCAGCCAGGGCAGCTTCTTGTCGAATAGGTAAGAAATAAGCCCATTACCTCCAATTAAAAGTGCCAGAACGGCTAACATCCAGCCTATCGTATAATACACATCTAGCGGAGCATCCGTGTAATAAAGATACCCGCCTATTATTGCTACTAAGCAGGTAACGATTATTAAGATATAGTAAAATTTTTTCAATGGACTGTGTTTCCTCAATTACTAAAATAGGCTATTCAAAGACAATTTCAGTAACATTCTTCCATTCTACGTACTCAGGCGTGCTGCTCCCATCAGTATATATAAGCAAGCCGGAATTATCAGCTGAAACATCGCGCTGATCTCCTAATAGAAGTTCTTTGCCATTTCTTAATACCACTGTTGAGAAATTATAGTTTTTGGGAGTGATACTCTTGATGTTTCTGAATGGTATTTTATATTCAATTTCATCATCCTTTCCTTCTAACAATTCAACTTCTAACGTTTCATCCAAGTCGAACACTATTTTACCGGAGACCTCACCACCCCTGTATTTCAATACTTTACCTTTTAATCCTCTAGGTGTAGTATAATTTGAGTAAGGTTGTCCTGTACTTTTAGCTTCTTCAAAATCAACCCTTACAAAATCCCTCCAGGAAACATCGATTTTACCAATTCCATCAACTGCAATAAGAATACCTCGGTTTCCGTCATTCACATCATTCGAACCAGTCATGTATAACTCACGTCCTGATTTAATATTTACAACACTACCACTGCCTCTTCTTTCTATAGATTTAATGTTGCCAAAAGCGATGGAAACATCTCCATCCCGTGTATCCCCATCTAACTTTTCCGATGAAAAACGCTCGTCATGATCCCATTCTATGAAACCTTCAAAAGTACCTTTTCTATACGTTTCTACTTTGCCATATAATGGCTTTCCAAATCCATCTTTTAAGTTTTTAGGGGTTGGCAGAAATTCCACTTTTTCCATCCTGTCCCAATTAATGCCTATTTTACCTAACTCAGCATCAATAACTTGTATTTCTGTACCCACATCATTATAACCACGGCCACTCACCTTATACTCCTCACCATTTTTGAGCTTAACAGTTACACGATCTCCACCATAGTTTCTAATCTCCTGAATATCACCGAACTGTAAGCTTATTTGATGTACTGTTTGAGCTTTGTCTTCCCAAATAGAAGATATTCTCCAGTCGATGTCTCTCCACGAGTCTTTATTTTTCTCTCTGTATCGATCTAGATCCCTGCCGTAAGGGTTTTCTATTTTAGCTGCGTTGAAATGATCATGCCAGTAGGCCTCTTCATCTCCCCATCTAATTTGCCCTTCATACTGATTATCTCTCGTATAGACCTTACCATACATGTAGCCTTCAGTATTTTGAGCGATCAAATTGGTGGTAGCTATAAGAAGTGCAACTACCAAACCTATGAATAGAAGAATGTTTTTCCTCTTTCTTTCTACAAATTCAATTATGCTGTCAATCATTTCCATACTGCTAATAACTGAAAAAGAGAGCTTAGCGGACATATATATTAGATGCACCTGACTTTTGGCTGACTGAAATGAGATATTAAACGACTGAACCTGACAACTCAACCGCCTGATTTTTTCGCTCTGTACCCTTCTTTTTGTAGAATCTCCACTACTTTTTGTCTGTGGTCTCCTTGAATAAGTATTTCACCATTCTTGGCGGAACCCCCAACGCCACACTTCGATTTTAATAATTTACCAAGATCTTTCAGGTCATCTTCAGAGCCAACAAACCCTTCAATTAACGTTACCTGTTTACCTCCTCGCGCTTTTTTATCTAAAAGTACTTTAAGGTTTTGTTCGTTGGGAGATAGTGTTTCTTGTTGTTCATCACCTTCGTAGTTATAATCGTAGTTATCGCTGGTTGAATAAACTACTCCATCTCTTCGTTTCCAATCGTTTTTTCTTCCCATACTTCTGCTTTATTAAAAATCCGGACAAGGAATTTGCATTACATGCTTAGGTGGCTTACGCGGATCCCGGTTAGACCATGAATAAGATATGGATACTTCATGTGCTCCTCCACTGCCTGCTCCTAACTGCGAAATTGTATAATCGTAACTGTAGCCGATGTTCAGTGCATCGTCTTTACCCTGTTTCGTAAAGCCTACCAGAAAAACTATCGATTCGTTATTATTAAATCCTTCTAACGACTTAGTAGGCAAGCCTCTATACCATGTTCCAAAAATCAATGGCTCTATGGTGAGGTAAAGGCCTAGGTCTAATTGATCAAACTCGCCCTGAGATTTGTATTGAAATGTTGGAGTCAAACTTCTTTCCTGCGGCCTGGCAAACATCCCTGTACCCATCACCCCGGGCTTAAATAAGATTTTATAGCCCCCATGAAATGACGTTTTTATTGGTAACTCTTTAGGATCAGCACTATCTTCAAAAGCCTGATTCGGGGTATTTATGTGATTGACGGTTGTACCAAACCATGCGTTTTTTGTATAAAGAACTCCACCAAAAGATAAATCGAAGAAATTCTTAGAAAGGTTACCAAAGGTTTCTGCTGATGGGTTTTCAATCTCTCCAGTATCAGGGTTAAACTGATCACCAAAAGTGAGATCAGCGAAGTTTACGTTTCTATTGTAAAACCCTACTTGCACTCCAGGCCTGAAGGTTAGCCACTCCGTTAAATAAAGTTGATATGCATATTGAATTCCTACCATTGTAGATTTTAATCCTGCCTGCCCCTCTGTATCTCGCATAATTAAAAACCCTACGCCACTGTTCATATCCTCCAAATAGGTATCATAGTAGGCCGAAAATGTTACGAAATTTGCCTCGATTGAAGGCCATTGATTACGGTAATTTATTCCAACACGTGATTGCTGGGTAGCACCTGCAAATGCAGGGTTTAAGTAAAGGGGTGCAGAGTAAAATTGCGAAAATTGGGGGTCTTGTCCAGTTACCTTTAACGATAAGGACAGCATACATACTAAGAAAACAGCTACGCTTTTAACCATAGGTATTGGTCTGTTTTTTTGCTCTAAATAGCAAAATAAGTCTTAATTATTAAAAACATGAGTAACATTTAAAATAATCCCTTACTAACTCACCCTAATTGGGTTAGTTAATGAAGGAAAACTCATCATTAAGATGAAAATTAGTAAGAATTTATCCTGGCAAAGCTGCGCTTTTGTCAGCCAAAGGCCATGGAACAATGGAATTGTCTCACTGGATAAACTAAGTTACTCGAACGCTATAACGGCATTTTACCGTTTATTGTATAATTTAGTAATTGGAGTTGTTAAAAAATTAATGTACAACTAAACAATCGGAACCAACTAAATCAGTTAAATATAGAAAAATCATTTGTGGGCATGCTCAATCAAAAATTACGCAGAGGTATTCTGCTCTTAGTGTTTGTAGTTGGTAGTTTAGGACAAGTTTTAGCGCAGGGTTACTCCGGCCTCAACTGGTTTTTTGGCAGTAATAATAGAAATTTCCGATTTGTTAGACCCAACTTAACCACTGAGAATGTAAATCTGCCAAACCCTTTAGGTACAGGTGGTAGTGCAGTGGCGACAGATCCTGTTTCAGGTGCCCTTCTCTTTTATACAGATGGAATCACCGTTTTTGATCCTTTTGCTAATGCCCTTTCTCCAAATTTAATTGGAAACAACACACTTAATCAAGGAGTTGTAATATGTGCTAACCCGGCAGATTCCTTGCAGTACTATATATTTACGAATGATGGATCACAGATTAGAAGGTCTGTTTTTGATCGAAGTCAGAATAGTGGCCTCACCCCTGGATTTCCGGCTCCCGGCCAGGGAAACCTAGTAACTCCGATAAATGACATAGCTAATTTACCTTCCGGTTCTTTGTCTGAGGGAATGATAGTTATTCCAAATGATGTACTAGATGGCTTTTGGCTATTAACATATGATGAAACTGCTGATACTTACAATATAACGGCCATCGACAATACCGGAGCAATTTCAACAAACACACAAGCTGTAGTAGGTGCACCTACATCGGTAGCTAACTTTTCCTTTAATAGTGCTACAAACCAGATAGCCGTGGCTCCAGCAAACCCTGCTGAAGAAGTAGCCATTTTAACTATTGATCGAACTAATGGAAATCTTGCGTTAGCTTCTACCATTGCCAACACAAATGTTAGTGGTGAATTATATAATATTTACGATACAGAGTGGAATAATAATGGAGACATCCTTTATCTATCGGGTAATTTTGGAGACCCTACAGATTCTTTAATGCAAATTAATTTCACTGATACTCCGCCAAGATTAAGGCCTGTATCCGGGCAAAACCTTTCAAGAAGCTTTGGCTTGCAAATGGGGCCAGACAGTACAATATACCACTTATATCAAGCAGCAAGCGGTCAGTTTAGGGTAGGAAGAATAAATGACCCAGACACAACCGTAGCTCAGACATTATATGACCCAACGCCTATTGGAAATGCAAATTACGCTGCACGACAGTTTCCTGCATTTCTACCTCAATATGACCCCATGACCATTCTTGATTTTGATTTTGCAGGAATCTGTGCGAATGTTCCAACACTGTTCTTTCCAGTTATTGATCCCCCTGCCGATAGTGTAGCTTGGGATTTTGGTGATGGGAATTTTTCCAGGCTATTAACCCCGGTAAATACATATGCCGCAGGTGGCCCGTTTGATGTTACGCTTGTTGCTTTTAGCAATGGAGTGGCAAGCAGCGTAACGAAGACTATTAACATGACCGATTTTGATATTCAAATAGCAGGGTTCCCTCAGATAGATACTTTATGTGCCGAAGACTTTCCTGCAACTTATACAGCACAGGCTTCCGGATCAAATGCTGCCTCTGTAACTTTTAGATGGTCAAACCAGGATACAGATGGTGCGACAACAACAATTTCAGAACCAGGAAACTACTATGTAGTTGGTACTGACCCCAATGGATGTGAGGCATACGCACCATTGCAGGTAGTGGAATACCGAGCAATTGAACAAAGAGCGTTTATCTGGTATTTTGGGAATAACGCTGGAATAGATTTTAATCCTATATCTGAAAATCCACCAGGGCCTATTGTTCCTATTCCGTTTGGAGACCCTAATGTTTACAATGGTGGTAACCAAATGCAAACGCCCGAAGGCTGTGCTATCTATTGCGATGACAATGGTAACCCGATTTTCTATACAGATGGTGAGTCCATGTACGACAGAGAAGGTAATGAATTCGCAACGGATATTGGTGGCTCTGAAGGTTCAACACAATCTTCACTCATCGTACCTGCACCGGGAGACGCAACTCTTTACTACGTATTTCTAACTCGACAAATTTATAGTGAGTCCGGTGAGTTTGAATATGAATTGGTTTATACTGTTTTTGATCTTAAAGAAAGATCAGGGTTGGGCGATTTAGTTAGAAACACAAATGGCGACATTGCCATGACAAAATTGTACAACGGGAATACTGAGCGTATTACTGGAAATCAAAACTGGGTGATTGTGCATGAATTTGGCAACAACAACTTCAGAGCCTACCCTATCACAGGAGTTGGAATTGGAAATGCTGTAGTCTCGAATGTCGGTAGTGTGCATCCTTCAACCAGTGCTACTGCTGGGCAAGGTTACATGAAGCTCTCTACATCAAGCAGATTGGCCGTTGCTCTTTCCATTTCCAATAATGAAAATTATGTAGAACTCTTCCAGTTTGTTGATTCTACAGGTGCGGTTACACGTCCCGTTACATTAGATTTAGCGCCTGAAACAGGTCAGTTATATGGAATAGAGTTTTCACCAGATGAGAACAAACTTTTTGCTACTTTAAGAAATGCAGGGGGCACTGGTACTAAGATTTTTAGATGGGAAATAGATACAACGACAGTTGTGAATGAGGTTACAGACCCTTCCCATATAATAAACTCGAGAGAAGAGCTTGTAGATGAAACAGGTGTAGACTTAGGTGCGATGCAACAAGGACCAGATGGCTTAATCTATATAGCCAATGATGGCGCTGGAAGCTTAGCAACATTGACTACTCCGGATGAAGCAGTGAACCAAGACCCGCCACAAAATGCAGGTTATAACTTATCCGGATTTACCCTTGCAGGTGGAACAACTTCTACCTTAGGTTTACCAAACTTTTTAAATCAATTTAATACTTCTCCTGGGAACCTATTATTAAGTGTGTTTAATGGTTGTTCAGGTGAGCCATTGGATTTTGCAGTAGCTAATCCAAGTTCTTTGGAGCAATACAGGTGGCGTATTAATGATAGTAACGGAAATGAAGTACTAAGAAGCTCAGTCACTGATCAAGGACAATTTAGCTTCAGTATAACTACTCCAGGTACATATACAGCCATTGTGGATGTTATTCCAGAGTGCTCAACTTTTGATGTTCCGGTAAACTCCGTCCAGTTAAACTTCGTAATAAACCCACTGCCTAATTTCAGTATTACAAATGTGGTTGACCCAACGAGCTGTGGTGGTAATGATGGTAGGTTCGATTTGGATTTAACAGATGCTGGCACCTTTGTTTATGCGGTAAATGGCCCTGTGGGTGTGAGCCCAGATACAGTTACTGCTCCAATAGTTGTTCCTGTTACAGGTCTTACAGCCGGAGGTTACACAGTAACCATCACTAATGCTCTTACTGGCTGTATAGAAACAGCGGTTACAACTTTAAATGATCCTGCCCCTTATACACTCACAGCTTCTGCTATTGGGGCAGACTGTGCAGGTCTGGGTGGTGGAATTGATGTTAGCGTCACTAATCCTGCTGTGTTAGATACAAGGTATTTAGTTCGAAATCAGAATACTTCCTCCGTAGTTTTATCGGGTTCTGAGCCAACAAGAAACTTTATTATAGCAGACGTTCCAGTAGGAACTTATTTATTGGAAATAACTGATGGCGATAATTGTACACTTTCTGAATCAGATTTAGTAATTGCTACACCACCACTGGCTAACCTAGTTATCCCGGAAGAAGTAATCGTTTGTGATGATCAGCCAGCAGATATTGTTTTCTCTTCAACCAATGCTATTTCCATTCAGGTCAGTGGCCCTGGGGCACCAACATTTATTGGTGATGACCCTACTGATCCAGATACAATAAGAGTAAATAGTGCGGGAGCTTACACAGTCACTGCTCAAGGGGATAATGCCACTATATGTGATAACATTGCTTTGGTTCAGGTCATATTCAACTCCCCCAGCCCTAACCCATTTGATTCTCGCTACGTTATCTGCCCGGATGACCCTGTAGTGGAAAACCAGACTGTTGCATTCCCTAACCCTCCTTCTGGGTTCGAGTCTGTACGATGGTTTGAACCAGATGGTGACGAGATAACAGCAAATACAGCGGATTATCAATTTAGCGATGATGGAACCGAACTTATCGTATTGGGTACAGGTATTCTCACAGCAGAACTTACGAATTTCTTTGGTTGTGTTACTGTGGCCGAGATTGCAATAATAGAAGACTGTAAGGCAAGAATCAACGCACCCAATGCCTTTAGTCCTAATGGCGATGGGATAAACGATAACTTCCTGGTTTTCCCGGTTCTTGTATCTGAAGAAGATTTTGAGATATTCATTTTCAACCGTTGGGGTGAAATGATATTTCAATCAGATCAGCTTGACTTTGAATGGAACGGTGGTTATAATAACGAAGAATCCAGACCGTTGCCAGGTGGCACTTATGCTTACAGAGTAAATTTCAAAAGTGCTGCTAAGCCTGAAGAAGGAGTGAAAGAGCAACGGGGTGGAGTAACATTAATTAGATGATTGGAAGTTCAAAGTTCTATCTTAAAAGTTAGTTTAAATCATTGAACTTTGAATTTAAAACTTTAAACAAATAAAATATGAAAAAAATATATCAACTATTCAGCATTGCTTTTATAGGTCTTTGCTTTGCGTTTAATGAAGTCCAAGTATTTGATACATCCATTAAAATTAATGTAAGAAACGAACTTGGTAATATTGAAGAAGGAGTTTCTGTTCAACTATTCGGATCTGAAGAAGATTACCGTAAAGAACAAAACCCAGTGACGGAAGTAGCTATAACGGACAAAAAAGGAAATGTAAAATTTAAAGACCTTGAAGCCAAGGTTTATTTTGTAAACGCCAAAAAAGGTGATAAAAATAACGTAGGTGCAGGCGTACAAACAGATATGCTTGAAGCTGGAAAACTCAATAAAGTGACTATTATCATAGAATAAGCATGCACCGAAAGGACCTGCTAGATAAAATCAATAATTACAGCCCTGAAGACAATGACGAACAGCTCTTCAGGGCTAATTTTTTGGAGTTCATTTCTAATAACAAGAATTGCTTTGAACGATCCCTGCTGAAAGGTCATATTACAGGTTCTGCATGGATAGTTAATCAAACCTATGATAAAGCTCTTCTCACCCATCATAGAAAATTAGATAAATGGTTGCAGCTAGGCGGCCATGCCGATGGTGAAACTGATATTATTAAAGTAGCCAAGAAAGAGGCTAAGGAAGAGTCAGGACTCAGTAATCTAAGACTTTTATCAGAAGATATTTTCGATATTGATATACATACCATCCCAGAGCGAAAGGGCATACCGGAACATTTGCATTATGATGTTCGCTTTCTTTTTCAAGCAGTCGATCATGTTCCGTTACTTATCAACCATGAGTCGAAAGCGTTAAAATGGGTTCCTTTGAAAGAGCTCAATCAATTAATTGAAGGTAATCGATCGATAATGAGAATGGTAGAGAAGACGGCTATTTACCAGCAATAAATAATAAACCAAAAGCGATTACAACCATCCAAAAAGCATGTGGTGCTAATACCGGTATAATAACAATGGACAGATTCATTAGCACACATAGTACTACAATAATGATGGCCACCAACTTTAAGACTGATCTCGTTTTATTGCTCATAGTTAATCTTTTAATACATTGGTAAATATATCAAATTCAGTTTAAGAGTGATAATTACAAGCGAAAGTCTATTTGAACTCTTGTAAATTGATCTTTTAACATCAAATTAAATAAGTTTGCAGTTCTAATTTGATCTATGGCGGAAATAGGTACAGACTTATTAAAAGCAAAGCAACTGTTAAGCGAGGGTAAGCTTGTAGCCATACCCACAGAAACAGTTTATGGTCTGGCCGGTAATGCTTTTAATCCCGATGCCGTGGCATCAATTTTTTCCGTAAAAAAGAGGCCGAGTTTCGATCCGCTTATCGTACATGTAGCTGGTTATGGTCAAGCGCTTTCTTTAACCAAAAATGTACCTGAAGTAGCTGAGAGCTTAGCCGCAAAGTTTTGGCCCGGTCCCCTTACGCTTTTATTAAAGCGTAAACCTATTATACCTGATTTGGTTACATCTGGCTTAGAAACTGTTGGCATCAGATTGCCTAACCAGTCTCTTACAAGAAAACTTATATCATCATTGGATTTTCCATTGGTTGCACCAAGTGCCAATCCATTTGGGTATATCAGCCCTACATCTCCACAGCACGTGAACGATCAGCTAGGAGATAAAATCGATTATATTTTAGATGGTGGAGAATGTCATGTAGGAATAGAATCAACCATCGTGGGCTTTGAAAATGGTAAAGTATCGGTACATAGACTTGGTGGAATAAGTGTAGAAGAAATAGAAAAAGTAGCAGGCAACGTTACGATTGAATTAAATTCAAGCAGCAACCCAAAAGCACCCGGAATGCTGGCTAATCATTACAGTCCAACAACTGCTATAGTTATTGGAAATATCGATCAATTACTAAAAGAACATTCGGGTAAGGCTGTTGGCATTTTATCATACACAAAGGAGTATGAAAATCCATTTTCAAAAACATTAGCTCCCGATGGAGAAATAAAAACTGCTGCTAAAAACTTATTTGCTCATTTGAGGTGGTTAGATCGGCAGCCATTGGATATAATTATCACAGAAACGGTTCCTAATAATGGATTAGGAATGGCCATAAATGATAGGTTAAAGAGAGCCGCAGCTAAAAAGAATTAAAACAATTTGATATGAATACAATTGACAATATTAACTTTTCGAACAAAAAAGCACTTATAAGAGTAGACTTCAATGTTCCATTGAATGACAAATTTGAAATTACTGACGACACAAGAATAAGAGCGGCCGTTCCAACCATTAAAAAGATTCTCAATGATGGTGGCTCTGTTATTTTAATGTCTCATTTGGGTAGACCAAAAAGTGGCCCTGAAGAGAAGTTTTCATTAAAGCATTTAGTCGATGACTTGAGCTCAAGGTTCAATACCCAGGTAAAATTTGCCAACGATTGTATAGGGGCTGAAGCAAAACAATTGGCCGGCAGCTTACAGGCTGGTGAGATTTTACTTTTAGAAAATCTCAGATTCTATACTGAGGAGACAAAAGGTGATGAAGGGTTCGCGAAAAAACTATCGGAACTAGGAGATGTGTATGTGAATGATGCATTTGGTACAGCTCACAGAGCTCACGCTTCAACCAGTATTGTAGCAAAGTTCTTCACTGAAAAGGTATGTGGTTATGTGATGGCAGCTGAAATTGAGAATGCTCAGAAAGTACTTGATAAAGCTGAGAAGCCATACACTGCCATTATGGGTGGAGCTAAAATTTCCGATAAAATTTTAATCATAGAAAGACTATTAGATAAGGTCGACAATCTAATAATAGGTGGTGGAATGTCTTATACTTTCTTTAAAGCTATGGGAGGCCAAATAGGATCATCATTGGTAGAAGAGGAGAAGCTTGAACTTGCAAAGGAATTAATAACAAAGGCCAAAGAAAAAGGTGTAAACTTAGAATTACCTTTCGATTCTGTAATTGCCGATAAGTTTGCGCCAGATGCAAATACCCAAACTGTAGCGAACACAAGGATTCCTGACGGCTGGATGGGGCTGGATATCGGGCCGCAGGCTAGCGAAGTATTTGCTAATATTATCAAAAAATCTAAGACTGTGTTGTGGAATGGCCCAATGGGTGTATTTGAAATGGAGAAGTTTTCTAATGGCACGAACAATATTGCTAAGGCAGTGGTTGAAGCAACTGAAAACGGTGGGTTCTCACTGATTGGTGGTGGAGATTCAGCTTCAGCCGTTAATAATTTAGGCTATGGCGATAAAGTGAGTTACGTATCTACCGGTGGTGGCGCACTTTTGGAGTACATGGAAGGCAAAGTACTACCTGGCGTGGCTGCGCTTGATGCTTAACATTCAATAAATAGCATTTTCATGTGTATATTCATGCCATGAAAATGCTATTTACTCTTCTAATTTGTATCATATCTATTAGTGCATTCGCACAAGAAAATAACTATTCTCAACTAGCTAACCTTTTCGCGGAATGGAGGGAGTTTGAAAAACCTCCACTTTTAGAGGGTGCACCTGATTACACCAAAGAAACTTTTGAAAAGCGCTGGCCTGAGTTTGAAAAGCTGAGGACTAGATTAAATGCCATAGACACAACCGGATGGTCAGTAAACAATAAGGTTGATTGGCAAATTGTATGGGCTGAAATGAATGGCTATGATTTCAATCATAATATATTAAAGCCATGGGTACGTGATCCAGCCTTTTACAAATCGGTATGGACATACAGAAGCGATGTGCCCGCACATGAGGGGCCAACCCATCACATGACTACAGAGTTATGGCAATACACCTTTCCACTTACCAAGGATCAATCAACCAGATTAATTGAAGATTTAAATGTAATTCCTCCTTTAAATGAACAGGCCCAAACCAATTTAACTGGTAATGCAAAAGACCTGTGGGTGACCGGAATTAGAGACATTAAAGCTCAAAGTTTTGAATTAAAAAATCTATTGGCATACGAAGGAGTAAGTAAAAACAAGAAGTTGGTTACGGCCATTAATGAAGCTATCAAATCTACAGACGATTTTGCAAGTTGGTTAGAATCACAATCTGAATATAAAACCGGTCCATCAGGAATAGGGAAAGAAGATTACACCTGGTATCAGCAAAATGTGCATTTGGTACCTTTAACCTGGGATGATGAAGTAATGCTGCTTAAAAGAGAGCTAGCCAGAGCATGGTCGGCATTGAAATTAGAAGAACACCGGAACAGAAATTTACCGGAAATTAAGCCGGTAGATTCACCTGAAGCTTATGACGCTCTCGCTGAAAAGTCGGCTGCCAGCTTACTTAAATTTTTGGATGAGCAAGACATTGTAACGGTGAAGGACTATTTCAAACCTGCTTTAAATGCTCATTTAGGAGCTTTTGTCCCTGAAGAAACGAGGCATTTTTTCTGGATTACGGCTCATCATGATCCGCGGCCTTTATATTCTCACTTTTATCATTGGTTTGAATTGGCCAGAATGGATACGGAACCACACTCTAGCCCAATAAGAAAGATGCCACTATTGTACAATATTTTCGATTCAAGAAATGAAGGAATGGCGACAGCCGTAGAGGAGATGTTTATGGATGCAGGATTGTATGATGATAATCCAAGAGTTAGAGAAATCGTGTACATACTAATCGCGCAACGGGCAGCAAGAGGCTTGGGCTCCTTATATGCACATGCTAATATCATGACTATGGAAGAAGCTGGTGGTATTCACTCTGAGTATACTCCTCGTGGTTGGATGAAAACTGAAAAAGAACTATTGATTTTTGAACAGCATTTGTACCTCAGACAACCTGGGTATGGGACAAGTTACATCACTGGTAAATATCTCATGGAAAATGCAATGATGGAGTTTGCACAAATAAAAGAGTTGAAAAAGGAGCCTTTTGAATTAAAGGAGTTTTTCGATAAAATGAACTCGTATGGCAATATTCCTGCTAGCTTAGCCACTAAGCAATTGATCAATTCGAATTGATTTGAAGGTGTTCTTCTCTCAACCTATTGGATTCCTGATCAATTAAATCTTGCCTGTCTCGTTTGGCCCATTCCACATAATGAGGACGGGCTACGGTGTCCGGATCATATTGAGCACTCCATAGGATAAGCTCTACCATCAGTGGCAGCAACTGAACCCCTTTTTCCGTTAGGCTGTATTTAATTCTTGACTTTTTGACTTCATCTTCTCCTTTTGAAATAATACCTCCCTCCTCTAGCAGCCGCAGTTTATCGCGAAGCACACTGGTAGATACTTTTTCAGGACCGCTAAGAAATTCATTGTAATGCCTCTTTCCTTTGAACATTAAGTCACGTAAAATTAAAAGTGACCATTTATCTCCAAAATGTTCTAATCCAAAATTTATAGGGCATGCCGATCTGAAGTCCATGATCAAAAATATATTTTAACAATTTAACTTGCAATTTAGAAGTTAATTAATTTAACTTTGATTTCACAAGTTAACATCTAAAACTCACCTAATATGACACTAGCAGCAGGTTATTTAGCACTATCAATACTGGTAACCATTTTACTGTTTGTAATTGGAGAACATACGATCAGAAAAACTTTTGAGGCTAATTATATCAAAAAGCTACTGATACTCATTTCCGGTTTATTAGGTTGGAATATCTACATCTGGTTAATGGCCAATTCAGGTTTAATTGCCGACTTTAGTTTCCCTCCAAAATTCTTCCTTACGCTTATACTGCCTGCTTTTATATTCACTGGGGCATTCATTTACACGAATAGGAATAAACAGTGGATTCAAAACATACCTACACAATGGCTAGTCTACGTTCAAACCTATCGCATTGCAATTGAGGTATTGTTTGTTTATTCTGTTACGGCTTCAATACTACCACCTCAGGTTACAATCGAAGGCTATAATTTTGATATGATATTTGCTTCTTCTGCTCCGGTCATTGCATTATTGGTCTTCCAATTTAACCAATTACCATTGAAAGCCATCTTGTACTGGAATTATGCAGGTTTGTTAATTATTTTGTCAATAATTATCTTGTTTCTCACTTCAATTTATGCACCTCACCTTTATCCAGAGAGCCCTTATATTTCATTGAAATTTACCTCTTATCCCTTTGTTTTGGTAGCAGGTTATTTGATGCCAGCAGCGGTTTTTATTCATGTTTTGTCAATAGTTCAGTTAACAAAACGCTAGAAGTATTAAGGCTGAAATTAGACTTTCTTGCCTTTGAAAAAGTTTACTTTCAGGGTTATTACTATCGCTAGTAAAAAAGATCCTAATGTCACGCCATCTACGAATATTCTGCTCCATCCTAACCCAAATATGTTATTCGAAAGATATTGAATGAACGAGGCAGGTAAATTTCTTTCGCCTAACTCACGTTTTATATCCCATTCCCAATCAGTTAAAATGCAATAGCCAAAGCCTTTCCAAAAGCCTAAGACTAACCATGAAAACAGCGTTAGGCCAACCACAACCAAATGCAGCTTTCTTGTTTTAGGGTGCACCCAGCCAAATAAATTGAAAAGTATTACAACACAGTGTGTTATGAACAATAGTACATCTAAACTCTTAAGCATATTGTTGGCAAATATTACTGCACTCCTGCAAGCAAATACAATACCGCCATTCTTACCGCTACACCATTTTCTACCTGTTCCAGAATAATGGCATGGTCAGAATCGGCAACATCGCTATTTAATTCAACACCCCTGTTAATTGGACCAGGGTGCATAATTGTGATTTGCTTGTCGAGGCTATCCAGCAACTTTTTATTGATACCATAATACAGAGAATATTCTCTCAAAGAAGGAAAGTACTTAATATGCTGACGCTCTAACTGGATTCTTAAAACATTGGCTACATCGCACCACTGTAAGGCTTTTCGCACATCCAGCTCCACTTTAATATCCAATGAACTAATATATTTTGGTAGTAGTGTATTTGGACCACACACCATAACTTCTGCTCCCAACTTTTTAAGGGCAAAAATATTTGACAATGCTACTCTAGAATGCAGAATATCTCCAATAATTGCCACTTTCAGTCCTTCCAGGCTTCCATGTCGCTGGTAAATCGAAAAGGTGTCTAGTAAAGCCTGAGTTGGATGTTCATGCGTTCCATCACCCGCATTCACAATGTTTGCATCGATATGTTTGGCTAAAAAGTGCGGTGCACCGGGGCTACTGTGCCTCATCACCACCATATCTACTTTCATGGCCAATATATTATTAACTGTATCCAATAAGGTCTCCCCCTTTTTAACCGATGAGTTAGATGATGAAAAATTTACCACATCGGCTGAGAGCCTCTTCTCGGCTAATTCAAATGAAAGTTTGGTTCTTGTAGAGTTCTCGAAGAAAACATTCGCGATAGTTATATCTCTTAATGAAGGAACCTTTTTAATAGGCCGATTAATAACCTCTTTAAAGCTGGCAGCTGTTTCAAAAATGAGTTCAATATCCTCTCGGTTTATGTTCTTAATTCCCAGAAGGTGTTTTTGACTCAGTCTTGACATTATTTTTCTTCCTTATTTATTAACCAAATTTTATTACTCTTATGGCCCTGTGCTTCTAATTCTACCAACACTTTCTGGCTATCCATAGTATTTACCTCAATACCTACATAATCCGCTTCTATTGGTAACTCGCGCGTATATTTTCTATTTACCATAGTAAGTAGTTCCACCTTTTTTGGGCGGCCAAAGGCGATCATTGCATCCAATGCTGCACGTACTGATCTGCCTGTGTATAAAACATCATCTATCAAAATGACGTTTTTCTCTTCGATAATAAAAGGCACATTCGTTGAATTGGCTGCTACAGGGGTTTCCCTCCTTCGAAAATCGTCTCTGTAAAAAGTAGTATCCAGCTGGCCATAGTGAATTTTCTTACCAATTGCTGCCTCTAATTTTTCATGAATTATATCTGCTAAGAATACTCCACGAGGCTGCATGCCCAGTATTACAGAGTCTTCAAAATCGTCATGAATTTCAATGAGTTGCTGGCAAAGCCGATCAAGTGTGATGCTTAAGAGGTTGGAATCTAGTATGAGTTTCTTTTGCATTGCCAATCTGAATGCAAATATATAATTATCTCATTTGTAAATCACCTTATTAATAAAAAACACCTTTCTTTTTAAATCAACTTCTCCTGAGGTAAGGTTTTTAATTTCCTGTGTTCCATAGGTAATGAATACATTATCGTACCAACTGTTCAGCCCTTGAATAATTGTACTGTTATCCACAAGGTTATCTGAATCATATTTTAATCTTATTGGTGTTAATTCTTTATCCTCAATTACCTCACTCTCTTTAATGATTTTTGAGCGTATCTTATCATTGAAAACATAAAGTAAGGCTATCTTGTCTTTTTCGACACTGGCATGTACAAATTGCTCTAATTCAAATGACTTAACATCATTAATTTCAAAACTATTATCCCAAAGCAGGTCTCCTTGTTTATTAAAGCCAAGTAATACAGCATGCGTATATTGGAAACCATCAAATACTCTATTTGAGCTATAAAGGCCCCTATTTATAGAATAAACCGGGGTGAATATTCCGGTATAGTTACCCTGTATGTTTTTGTATTTAGGATAAAAAGCTTCACCCAGCAATATATAATTTTCTCCGTTTTCAATAATATCATGCACCAACAGCCTATATGTGAATTTTATTTTTTTCTCCTTGATTTTTCTTCGTTCGATCCTGTTTCTAACTCTTCTCTCTCTTCCAGAGCGCATGTAATTAAAGAAATTACCTAACTCAGCATAGTTATAGTAATTCATATCTTGGGTTCCATCTTCATTCACATTGGCTAAAAACACTCCTCGAGAATATTCAGAATTTCGCCTACCATACACTCCGGCTACAATCTGCGAACCCGGGTTCAACGATTCAGAGCGCCCAAAGAGAAGGCCTTTTTTCTTGTCAGTATCTAAACTGGTTTGCCTTAACAGTTCGCCATTAGTACTGTATGTGTAAATAAAAATAGTGGCTTTTTTATCGATGGTTTTACCTGTAAGTAGAATATCAAATGTACTTCTGTTATTCACTTTTATTTGAGCAAAATCTGCATTTTCTATAAAAAGGCCGGGTAGTATTACCGGAATTTGATTGGCAAAATTATAGAGTATTACTAGCGGACGATAGTTAAAGTACCCGCCAATAATTGCAGCATTATCAGTTACTTTAAAATCAAATAACGAGAATGGGATGTAATTGCGAATAACATAGCTTTTAGCTGAGCCATCGCGCACGTCAAATGATATTAATTCAAGGTTACGATCTTTCGGATCATTCTTGGAAAACAAAAAGTAAAGTTTGCCATTGTCGAAATACTTACTGAGTAGTACCTGGTTCTTTGGAACGCTGTACGTTCTGTCCCAATCGCCAAAAAAGGCCGTATCTAATTTTATTACCTGCCACTCTACTTCCGATTCGCCCGGCTCACGGTTACTGCTAACCAGAAATAAACCATTTTCTCCAGCTGGAATCACGTCAATATTGTCATACTCACCAACAATTTCGAATCTATCTGGCTGAATAATTTGCGCTGAAAGCTCCATTGCCAACAATGGCATTAACAATACAACAAACAGGCTATTTAAATACCACTTTATTAATGTATAATACATTTCTCCTATCTAAGGTCTCTACTTCGCTATCTATTTTGTGATAACCCCACACAATAAAATTATTGTTATACCAATACTCACTTCGGCCTGCACCTTTATACGTATGTATTATTTTTTCACCGTCATTTAACAGCTTTAGAGGTTCCTTGCCTTCTTCTATAGTCTCAGATTGCTGAACAGTTTTAAAATTGATACTTTCTTCAGCTCGATACAACATACTCAATTGATCATCATGCTCCGCAACCTGAACTATCTGATCTAACGCATAAGTTTCTACATCGTTGATCTTAAGGCTATTATCCCAAACAACATTTCCTGATTTATTCAAACCAACTACAATTGATTCCAGGTATTCAAAGCTGGTAGCATCATCTACATTATAAATTTTACTCGGTTGTTTTGAATACCGCTGAGCCGCCCTATTCCTCCTTTCGAGTTCTTCCTGCGAAGAAAATCCATTATCAAAACCTGGTCTGGTGGGCGTAACATAATCCGGATCAAAAATTTCAGCCGCTAACAGATACCCATCTTTACTTTTTCGGACTTCATGTAAAAGCAAACGAGATGAATAATGTACATCCTTACCTTTTTCCGATCTGCGTTTCATTTTGGCTTTAATTCGGGCGGCTCTTTTCGGTTTCATATAATCGAAAAAGTGCTCCAGCGAAAAGAAATTGTGGAATTTGACAATGTTATCCTGTCCGGCAGGCTTAACCACAGAAATATAAAGACCAGAAGAGTAATATGATTTATTTATTCCGTAAGTACCGGCTACAATAATATTCCCATCAATAAATCCGCTGGATTTTGCACTTAGAATATGGTAACGTTCATCAATTTTTACTTCCCGCTCAAAGAGCATCTCACCATCATAACTATATGTGCGTAAGCGAATTAAAGAGCCTATATAGTCCTTTTCAAGTGTAATTACGTTGAACGTTGAGTTTCCATTATCCCTTAAATCAACCACATTGCTTCTATCTTTAAAGAAGCCTTGCACCACTTCAAAACTTTGCTCACCAAACTTATAGGAAACCAATGTTGGGCTGAGATTAACATAACCCGCCAGTATCAGCCCATCTTCTAAAACAGCCATATGGCTAAGCTCCAGCGCTATTTCATTCTTGATATCGTATCTCGTTACTTCACCATCCAACACAGAAATTGCCATGAGATGATAGTCGTTCTTTTCGTACTGACCATCACGGAAAAGCAAATACAATTTTGAACGAGTAATATCAAAGCCTTTGAACTCTAGTTTGGTATCGATGGCCAGTTCTGTGTTCCAACGTTCGTTCAGTGCGGTATCTAAAGAAACCAGTTGAAGTATATTACCTTTCCGGTATTCATCGGTATCTCTATAAATAATTACACCTAGTTCACCTACAGGGAGTACTGTAAAGAAGTCATCATTATTCTTCTTTTCAAGCTCATATCTGTGAGTTTGATATACCTGTGCCGATACATCCGTTATCAGTAAAAAAGTCAATATGAATAATACATTCCTCACTCGTTGCCTTTGCCTACTATAATGTCAAATTCTTCTTTTCTTACAGGTTGTACTGATAAACGTGAATTCTTTACTAATACCATCTCAGACAAACGCGAATCTGCCTTTACATCTGCAAGTGTTACTTCCCTCTTAAATTTCTCTACTGGTTCTATTTCTACTACTACCCAGCGGTCGTCATCAGTGGTAGGGTCTTGATAAAACTCTTTCACTATTTTGGCCATACCAACTACGCACTTATCATTTACACTATGATAAAATAAGGCCAAATCCCCCACTTTCATTTCCTTCATATTATTACTTGCCTGATAGTTTCTTACTCCATCCCAATGTGTTCTTTTATCTTTTACCAAGTTATCCCAAGAATACGTGTTGGGCTCCGATTTCATTAACCAATAGTTCATTTTTGTTCTGTTTCTAATTTGACAATTCGATTTTTTTAAATTTACATAAAATCAATTATCATGTCGGTCGTCACTAAATTTGATTTTATTTACAACTTATCATTCCCCCAATAAAGGGGATTCATCATTTTAATGCATCTGCGAGAGCATTGTTTATATGGAATTGAATAAAATTTTAATCATTCGTTTTTCCTCCATTGGAGATATTGTTTTAACCACCCCTGTCATTAGGAATTTAAAAACCCAACTGCCAGACGCAGAGATTCATTATCTGACTAAGAAAAGCTACGAAGGGATAATAAAACACAACCCTTACATAGATAAATATCATCTATTACATGACAGTTTAAACGAAACGATTAAAAGTTTAAAGAATGAGAAGTATGATTTGATCATAGACCTGCATAAAAATCTCAGGACTCTAATTATTAAAAAGAGGCTGGGCGTAAAAAGCTATTCGTTCGATAAGTTGAATCGAGCCAAATGGTTGATGGTGAATCTCAAAATAAATCAGCTGCCCAATAAGCATATTGTTGAGCGTTACATGGAAACTTTAGCGCCTATCAACATTTCAATGGACACACTTGGGCTCGATTATTTTATTCCAGAAAAAGATGAAGTTCCTACAGACTGGTTGCCAGAAACCCACAGAAAAGAGTATGTAGCCTATGCCATAGGTGCGCAGCACGGAACTAAGCGCTTGCCACTAAAACGAATGATTGAGTTATGTGATAAAATTAACAAGCCAATCATTTTATTGGGTGGCAAAGAAGATACTGCTGTCGGTGAAAGTATTGTTAAATTCTTTACTAAGTCCAAAGTGTCGGAGCCTTTTGAGGAGGGCTTAACAGAACTAAATAAAAAATCGATTATCTACAATGCCTGCGGCAAATACAACCTGAACCAATCGGCTTCAATCATTAAACAGGCAAAATACGTGTTTACGCACGACACAGGCTTAATGCATATTGCAGCAGCCTTTAAAAAGGAAATATTTAGCATATGGGGGAACACTATTCCTTCTTTCGGAATGTACCCTTACCGAACTAAGTTTACTATTCTTGAAAACAATAAAATTGATTGCAGGCCTTGTTCAAAGATTGGATATGAAAAATGCCCCAAAGGGCATTTTAAATGTATGAATAATATTGTCTTCGATTTTTATCTGCCCTAGTAAGCCCGCACCAATTTCCCGGACATGTAATTCACAAATGCCTGGTTCGCCACACGCATACCGCCCGGTGTTGGGAAGTTACCTGTAAAGTACCAATCGCCTTTATGGTTCGGACAAGCCACATGTAGATTCTCTACAGTCTGGTAGATTACTTCCACCTCTGCTGTAGAATTTGCGGGTTTCACAATTTCAGCAATCTTAGCTGATATTTCTTCATATGTAAACTCATCAAATAACTCATTTACATAATTCACTTCTTCCTTATTCACCAAAGCAGAAGCACATTTGTCGCGCACCTCGTCTAACTTGTAGTCCTTTCCGCGTTCTTTCAAAAGCTGAACTACCGCTCTAAAGGCAACGAATTCACTTATTTTAGACATATCAATACCGTAGCAATCAGGGAAGCGAATTTGTGGTGCTGATGATACTATGACGATTTTTTTCGGTTCCAGCCTGTTAAGCATGGTAAGGATACTTTTCTCCAGCGTAGTACCCCGCACAATTGAATCATCCAATATCACCAATGTATCAACACCTTTTCTAATTACTTCATAGGTGGTGTCGTACACGTGCGCAACCATCTCGTCACGGTGCGTATCATCGGTAATGAACGTACGAAGTTTGGCATCCTTAATAACAATTTTCTCTACCCTCGGTCTGAATGATAGAAAATCTTCCAGTTCACCCACATGCGGTTTGCCTTCGATAAAAACTTCTTTCTGCTTTTGCGATAGGTAATCTTCTAGCCCATGCATCATACCTAAAAAGGCAGTTTCGGCAGTGTTAGGAATGTAGGAGAAAACTGTATTCTTTAAATCAAAATTTATGGACTTTAACACTTGCGGAACTAGCAACTTACCAAGTGCCTTTCGCTCGTTGTAAATATCGGGATCAGTTCCTCTTGAAAAATAAATTCTTTCGAAACTGCAAGATGTCTTTGGCTTAGGTTCAATGAATTGATGCTGGCCATACTCTCCGTTTTTCTTGATAACTAACGCATGCCCAGGTTCAATCTCTTGAATGTCTTGATAGTCTATATCGAAGGCCGTTTTAATCGCTGGCTTTTCAGAAGCAACAACAATTACCTCATCATCTGCATAATAGTAAGCAGGTCTGATACCTGAAGGGTCACGGGCTACAAATGAATCTCCATGACCGACCATTCCACCCATCACATAACCACCATCAAAATCTTTACAAGCTCTTCTTAACACCTTCACAAGATCCAACTCACTCTCAATCAAACCCGTAATCTCTTTGTTGGAATACTTGTCCTTATACTTTCTAAAAATTTCGTTATTCTCTTCGTCAAGGAAATGGCCTATTTTTTCCATTACCGTAACGGTGTCCACCTTTTCCTTAGGGTGCTGACCAAGCTTCACTAATATGTCAAAAAGCTCGTCAACGTTGGTCATGTTAAAATTACCGGCAACTACCAGGTTTCTACTTCTCCAGTTGTTCTGCCTTAAAAACGGATGGCAATTCTCAATGCTATTTTTCCCGTGGGTTCCATATCTCAAATGCCCTAACCAGACTTCACCGGTAAAAGCACAATTCTCTTTTAACCAGTTCTCGTCATTGTAGCCTTCATCACCACCTTCTTTTCTTGCCTTACGATACTTACGACCAATTTTCTCGAAAATGTATTTGATTGGATCGTGTTCAACGGATCGGTAACGACTGATATATCTTAAACCAGGCTTCTGATTTAATTTGATGTTAGCAACCCCAACGCCATCCTGGCCCCGGTTACGTTGCTTCTCCATCAAAATATACATTTTGTTTACAGCATAGGTGGGTGATCCATATTTTTCAATGTAGTAGGCTAAGGGTTTTCTCAGCCTGATCATGGCTATACCACACTCGTGTTTAATTTGGTCGCTCATTGCCTCCGATTAAAATGCAAAGTTAATATTATTAATCCACCCCATCAACCAGTCCGGACGGAAGAAGAATAATAATATTGCTACAACCAAAAGCGTTGCTAAATAATTCTCCGAACCAAATAATATTTGGTGTTTTTTTTCAGAACTCTTCCCTTCTTTGAAAATCATAAAATAAGGCACCTTTAAGTAATAGAATAGTGATACTACTGTATTGAGTAAACCAAAAATTAATAATGTAAGGAGCCAATTATTTCCTGTTGTTGAATACGAATCCCATAGTGCTCCAAAAATTAGAAATTTACCTGTGAAGCCTGAAGTAGGTGGTAAACCAGTTAGGGATAAAAGTGCAGTGAGAAGTAGAATGCATACAAGAGGGTGTCTTTTAATCAATCCTGCATATTCACTTACTTCAGTAATCTGATAATTCTTTTCAAAAAATTGAATCAGCGCGAACACAGCAATATTAGCTAAGGCAAAAACGATGACATAAAAGCTTAGACTACTTAATCCTAGTTCAGAAAATGCTGCAATTGCTGCTAATAAAAAACCTGTTTGCGCAATGGAGGAATATGCCATCATTCGTTTGAAGTTGGCTTGCCATAGTGCCGAGAAATTACCCAGTGTAATGGTTGCCATGGCGATAATACTTATCATTACGGGCCAATTGATTGGTGATTGCCCAAATAGATTAAGTGCTAATACGATTTTAATAAAAATGGCAACACCCGCCACTTTTGGCACTACTGAAAATAAAGCAACAATAGGTGTTGGCGCAGCGGTATACACATCAGGCGACCAGATATGAAATGGAACAGCTGCTATTTTAAAGAGCAACCCAGCTATTACTAAAATTGATGTAATGATTAGCGGTAAAGCTTCTGCAGCCAGTAATGAATCTACAAATTGCTGTGAGGTAAAATCGAGCGTGCCTGTTATTGCAAACAACAAGGATAAACCATACAACATGACTGCTGCGGATGTTGCCCCAAATAATAGGTACTTTAATGCCGCTTCTGTACCTTTTTTATCAAATGAAAAATAGGCTAGAATATATGAGCTAATTGAGATGATCTCAACACAGAAGTACACCATCAGTAAATTTGATGACATTACCAGAAAATTGGAGGCAAGCAAGAGCGTAAGAATGAGAATGGTGGCCTCTGCCCTTCTAAAAATTGACTTACCAGATATAAAAAGAAGCAGGCAGAAGAAGGTGCTCAATGCCAGTACAATTTTCCAGAACAATGCTGCCTGACTTAAAATCAGCATATTTTGAAATAGAAACTTGGATGAGCTAAAACCAACAAATGCTTCTATTGACAGATAAATGGATGTCAGCAATCCAATAATTACTACAGAATCTGTTATTCGTTTATTTGAGAATAATAGATCAGCAACTAAGGCGAGAATAATAGTACCAATCAGGGCATATTCACTACCTAACAATCCCAAGTCATTAATTAATGATTCTAATTTCTGACTTAACTCTTCCACTTACTTAAGTATTGATTTGAGATTTAAAATGCCCTGAGACGACAATAGGTCTACCCCTTGATTCACAGATTCATTGATAATATCGAATAGAAAATGAGGGAAAATACCTAATACTAATGCCAATAAGACTAGCGGCCAAAGCATTAAATTCTCTCGCTTCGTTAAATCTGTGAAAACCGAATTGCTATCCCCTAATCTATAATAAAACGGACCGTAAAACATCCGCTGGATTGTCCATAAATAATAGGCGGCAGAAAGCACCAACCCAACCGAAGCAACAATCATCATCCAACCGGGGAGGATGGGGGAAATAAAGCTTCCGATTAGCACAAAAATTTCAGCTATAAAACCTGATAAGCCAGGGAGACCCATTGATGCAAAAAAGAATATGACCACCATTACAGTATATTTCGGCATTTTTTGCGCCAGGCCAGAGTAGTTTTCTATCAATCTATCATGCGTACGATCGGATAAAACACCAGCAATAAGGAATAGGCCTGCTGAAATAACACCATGGCTTACCATCTGATAAATGGCGCCACCAAACCCTTCGGATGACAATGCAGTGATACCTAGCAGCACGAATCCCATATGAGAAACGGATGAATAAGCTATTAATTTCTTTAAATCATTACTTGCTAATGCATTCATGGCTCCATAAATGATTGATATGACACCTAGCGCACCTAGCCACCAGCTAAAGTGAATCAATCCATCCGGAAAAATAAAGATGCCCGCTCGTATGAGCCCATAAGCACCAACTTTAAGTAAGACACCCGCCAGTATCACAGAAATTGGCGTTGGGGCTTCTACATGTGCATCAGGCAACCATGTATGAAAAGGTACTACCGGTATCTTAATTGCAAAGCCTATAAAAATCAATAAAAAGGCCACCAACCTCAGCGGAAGGCCAAATAACATTCTGGTTCCTTCTGTGTCTAATATCGATCCCGGAATAAGATTGGCAGGATCAGTCATATAAATTAGGTTAAAAGTATGCACCTGCTTGGTGGAAGAAATCTTTCCAAAATTGAGCATCTTATGAACTTGCGTCTCTACCTTATCAGAATATTGATCGGCTGTTTCAATTAAGTCAACTTCAATAGCAGTTTTAACCGGATCAATGGTTGAAATATTAAGTGCAATGAGTACAATTAATATTAGTATAGAGCCAAATAAGGTGTATAAGAAAAACTTGATTGATGCATACTCTCGCCTAGGCCCACCCCATAAACCAATGAGGAAATACATTGGTAGAAGCATAAACTCAAAAAAGAGATAGAATAAGAGAAAATCTAGGGCTACAAAACATCCTATAATAGCACCATTTAATAGTAGAAACAGTGCGAAATACCCTTTATAACGATCAGTAATATTCCACGAACTGATAGTGGCAATCACCATCACTAATACCGACAACAAAACCATAGACAAGCCCAAGCCATCTATTCCCACAAAATAATCGGCACTAATTTTACCGTAGTTGGCCAGTGAAAATTCAAACCATTTTACTTTCTCCACATAAGAGAATGAAGCCAGGCCGTATTCTCCTGCCGATTGACTGAAGTTCAGATATAGTCCTATTGCAATGCACAATTGCACCGCAGCAACTATGAGAGTTATGTATTTAGTTACCTTTTGACTGATGGGACTAAATGCAACGATAGCACTTGCTAGAATTGGTAGGAATATTAATATGGATAGAAGTGCTCCGTTCATTTTAAATCGCCAAAAATATAATAATTATCAAACCTAAAATAGCAAGCAAGATATAACTCTGAACTTTACCCCCTTGCACAGATTTTGTAATTAAGCCAGTTCTGCCAACCACATAAACCGAAGCAGACACAAAGCCATCTACAACATGTCTGTCTAGCCAGCCTATTACATGTGATAATACGGCTGTGCCAATTCCAATAAGATTGACTATCCTGTCAATAATCTTATGCTCAAGTCTTTTTAAAATCTGGGCGAAAGAGGTAAATGGCTTTATGAGTAGTAACTGATAAATGTCATCCAAATACCAGTTATTTAATGAAATGTTTCTAGGAATTGACTGACTATTTGAAGTTAGGTTGCCTTTTCTATAGCCATACCAGGCAATTGAAGCACCTATAAGTATACATGCCAATGATACTGTGCTTGTTAAAAGATGAGGTAACTCAGATGAATTGAAGTTCCGTAAATTGATGGAGCTTAATACCCAACTGCCTTCCACTGAAAATGGATTAAACGACCAGACAAAACCAACAGACCCAATGGCTAGAACAATCAGCACTATTTTAAACGTTAAAGATGATTCCTTAATGGCATTCTGATTAGATGCTCTATGCGAACCAAAAAACACAAGGGCCAACATCCGAATAACATAGTAAGATGTTAATGCTACGGATACAAACCCAAGAATAACAATCAACCAATACATGCCTCCCTGTGTAGTTGCTGAATGTATTGCACCTAATAAAACGGCTTCCTTCGATAAAAACCCTGATGTAAAAGGTATTCCTATTAACGCCAGACTAAAAACCAAGAAGGCAGCAAATGTTATCGGCATAGCAGATTTTAGTCCGCCCATATTTCTCATATCCTGAGCGTCTAATGTTTCATTTGTATAAGCCTTGTGAATGGCGTAGATGATTGCACCAGCACCTAAGAACAGCCCTGCTTTGAAAAATGCATGTGTAAGCAAGTGAAAGAAAGCTGCATCTGGCGTACTAACCCCTACACCAATAATCATATAACCTAATTGCGAAATAGTAGAAAAAGCAAGGACCTTTTTAATATCATTCTGAAAAAGGGAAGCATAAGCACCCATAAACGCAGTAATTGCGCCAATTACTGCAACAATAATTAAAACATCAGCTGATAATAAAAATGATACTCTAATCATTAAATAAACTCCGGCCGCCACCATTGTAGCGGCATGAATCAATGCTGAAACAGGTGTAGGCCCTTCCATGGCATCGGGCAACCAAACTTGCAGAGGAAATTGGGCTGATTTACCCATAGCTCCCAAGAAGAACATGAACCCACAAATTGAAACTAAACCTGGGGAAAGCAATGAAATACTACCCAAAGACTCTTGAATTATCAATAAATCGAATGAATGGAAGTTAAACCAGGCAAGTGCCAATCCTATTACAAAACCTATGTCACCAATTCGGTTAACGATAAAGGCTTTTTTGGAGGCCTTGGCTGCCGACTCTTTGGTAAACCAAAAACCAATGAGCAAGTAGGAACTGAGTCCGACCAACTCCCAAAACATGAAGATTATGAGCAGATTGCTGGATATTAGAATTCCAAGCATGGAGAACGTAAAGAGGCCCAATAATGCAAAATACCTATTGCGCCCGGCATCCTCTTTCATGTAATCAATAGAAAACCAGTGCACCAATGCTGATATGAAAGTAACAATGAAAAGCATTAATCCAGTGATTCGATCGATAAAAAATGTCAAAGTATAGCTGGTACTGCCAATTGAAAACCAGTCGAGATGATACTTAAGCGGGTTGCCCCACGAAGCACTTAGTAAAATAAGGCTTATAACTGTAGATGTAAAAAGTAAAACTACGCTTATTAATGGCGACCGATTAGCCTTGAATACACCAACATTGACAATAATTGAAAGTAAAGGCAATGCGAGTAGAATCAGCAGCCAATAGCCGTTGAAATCCCAATCAGATATCATTGTTGAAGCTTGCAAGTCAGTCTTTCAGTTCATTTATTTTATCGAGCTCAATCGAATTATAATAGTGATATATTTTTAGTACCAAGGCCAGCCCCACGGCTGCTTCAGCAGCTGCTATTACAATAACAAAAAGTCCAAAAAATATACCCTGACCAGCATCTCCACCGATGGCCACCAAATTGATGTTCGATGCATTAAGCATTAGCTCAATTCCCATTAGCACGAAGATTGCATTTTTACGAGTAATAACTATCGCCAATCCTATAGAAAATAAAAATGCGCTCAATATGAATAGCTCTAATATCATACAGTGTCTTTTTTCGATGCTATAACAGAGGCTCCAATTAGAGCAACAAGGAGTAATATGCCGGCCAACTCAAACACTAATAAATAGTCTGTAAATAGTCCCTGCCCTATCTGCTTAATATTATAAAGCGACCCGCTCACCTTATCGTTAGAAAAGTTTATTTGTACAATAGCGTAGCAAAGAAGACCAAATATTGATGCTGAAATCAACCCAGCAATAAACTTATTATGGCTCCCAGATTGAGGTGGTTCATTGCCTAATTTATTGGTAAGCATTACTCCGAATATGATCAAAACAATGATACCGCCAACGTATATCATTATTTGGGTAACGGCAATAAACTCTGCTCCCAAAGCAAGGTATAACAGAGCTATAGATATGAAAGTAACCACAAGAGAAAAGGCTGCATATAGTAGATTGGAGGTAAAAAGCACGTAACAGGCTGAAAGTATTGCTATGAAGCCTAAAAAATAAATAAGCCAATCACTCATCGTCTTTCTTTTTCTTTTTAATCATTGGCCTCGGCTTAAACTTTGGTTTAGGCTTATTAGACTCCTCTTCTTTCTTTTTAACCACTGGCTTAACGGCCATTTTCTTTTTAGTAGAACTTACTTCGTCCGTTTTTTTAGCTTTTTCAAATTCTTCGATCTCCTTCTTTTTTTCGAGGATTTCAAGTGGAGTCATGGTTGCAAATTCATACGTGTGGTCTGCAATATCATATTCACTAAAGTCGAAAGACTTCGTCATGGTAAGGCATTCGGTAGGACACACCGTTGTGCATAAACCACAGAAACAGCACTTGCCCATATCGATATCAAATTTGGCTGCATAAATTCTTTTAGGAGTTCCATCTGATGTGTAGCCAAATGTTTCTTTCGCTTTAATTGGTTCAATATCAATACAATCTACCGGGCAAATTTTTGCACACTTGTCGCATACAATACAATCGTCAATTTCATTGTGCAATTTGTATCTACCGTTATCGGGTATAGGAAGGCTTTCGTGTGGATATTGCAGTGTCATGATACCCTCTTGCCTGGTAAAGTAATTAGGATCGCTCACACTCATAGGTTTTACCGTTTTCTTGGCATCCTTAAAGTGTTTGATAGTGGTTTTTAATCCTTTTACTGAAGTATTTAAAGCAGACTTTATGTTTTCCCAGTATCCTGAGTTATTCATTATGATAATGCTTTAGATTAAAAAATTCAATCAGGCTAAGCTGATGGTAAATTTAAAGGTACTTCCTTTGCCTTGCTCACTTTCTACCCAAATATTTCCACCCATGCGCTCCACAAATTCTTTACATAGGCGCAACCCAAGACCTGTACCTTTTTCATTAGCTGTTCCTCTGGTAGTATAAAGCTCAGTGGCATTAAAAAGTTTATCCATTTGATCGGGAGCCATGCCAACACCGTCATCCTTCACCATAACTATTAATGAATTCTTCGGACCATCTTCCGTTAAAATTTCTACACGACCACCGTCTTCAGTAAACTTAATTGAGTTTGATATCAAATTTCTGATTATCAGGTCTAGCATGTTTTTATCTGCCTTTACAATCCGTTCTTTCTCTACACTATTTACGAAAACAATGTCTTTTTCACCTATCTCCCTGAAAAAGGTAAAATTTTCTTCCACAATACCCTTTAGATTGATTTTTTCCGGCTTAATTTTTATCTCATTCATTTGAACCATGGCCCAGTCCAGAAGTGTGTCTAATAATTTGCGCGTATTATCCAACCTAACTTTTAGTGCATGGCTCACCTCTTTAAGTTCTTTTTGCGTCATATTGCCTTCATCAAGGATATCCAGAATGCCTACCAATGCATTTATCGGAGATCTTAAATCATGGGAAACAATAGAGAAGAATTTGTCTTTCATTTCAAGCAAACTGCTTAACTCTTTGCTTTTAGACTCTATTTCTCTCTGTTGAATAACCAGCAGATCGTTAATCTTTTTTCTTCTTTGGTTATTCTTATACAGCGAGAATAAGAGCACGGCCGTAAACGCTAGAATTACAACAAGAATATTTCGAATGAACTCCTGATTCTTCAGTTCAGAGATTTGTTTTTGCTCTTTTTGGTTGAGCAGCTGAATCTCAATATCTTTTTTAGCTGTTTCATACTGTATTTGAACCTGACTAAATTGTTCTTTTTTCTTTTCGCTGAATACACTATCCTCCAGTTCCTTATACTTCTTATAATATTCTAGTGCTTTCGCCAGGTTTCTCTCAGATTCATAAAGTTCGGACATGGCAGCATAGCATCTGATTAATGATCCATTATCGCCTATCTCTTCGGCCATCTTCTGGCATTTCTCAAAATACGCTTTAGCCCCAATTTCATCACCCATCCGTTGACTCACCCTGCCTTTGCCATAAAATACCTCAACAATACCGTTCTTATTGCTCTGTTTTTCGTAAATATCAAGTGCATCATCATAATGGATTAACGCCTTTCTATACTCACCTTTCTTTTCATATGCCTTGGCCATATTTGCCATAATTTGTGGGGTGAGCACATCTTCCCTAAACTTTACACTTACATCGTATGCCTCCTTTAATACATTTAGCGCTTTTTCATAATTGGATTCTTCTATGTCAATTAATGCTAAATCGTTTTTAGAATAAGCTATACCTGCAGAGTCGCCCACCTCGATGCTTACTTTCATCGATTCTTCGATATATTCCCGAGCTCTATCTAATTGCCCCATAGCAAAAAGCACCCGACCCATATTATAAGTTGAAATAGCTATCTGAAGTTTATCACCTAGCTTTTGTGCTTTCTGCAGACTTTGCCTGTAATAGTCAAATGCCTCATTATATAAATCAAGATTCAGATAATCTTCTCCCACAGCATTTAAAAGGTCAGATTCCTGAGTTCCTGCCCCTAGCTTCCTATAAATTTTCAGCGCCTCAAGGTCATTTCTTAATGCTTCGTTATGATTGCTTTGTACAGAATAAAAAACACCTAGCGACTGCGTTGCAAAAGCCAAATTCACACTATCTTTCAGTTTTGAAGCAAGATCTACTGCGCGTTTTGCAATTTGAATGGCTGTATCCACATTACCCAATTCAGTAGAATTAATTACCTCAATTAGTAATTCTAATTTTACTGAATCACTTTTTGCGTCCCTGTAGTCTTCCTCCAACTCACTCATTTTGAGTGTGTCCTGTGCAACTACTAAACAGGGTAGCAGAATAATTAACAATATGGTTGTTATTCTTCTTATCAAGTAATCGAATTTATATCATTATAAGCCGCCAAACACTACAAATTAACAAAAATATTAATGCAATGGGAGTTAGGTATTTCCATCCGATTGTCATAAGCTGATCGATTCTTACTCTTGGAAATGTCCAGCGCACCCACATTTGTAAAAAAATCATCACTAATGTTTTAGAAATAAGCCAAAAGATTCCCCACAATGTGGCTGATAGAGAACCCATATTACCGCTTGTCCAATTTGCTAGTTCTACAGCTCCAATGTTTGGTAATGGTGTAGCCCAGCCACCAAAGAATAGTACAACTCCAAGCAAACTTACAAGCAGCATCATGCCATATTCCGCCAGCATAATTATACTCCATCTAAAGCCTGAATATTCTGTATGAAAACCTGCTACTAATTCTGATTCTGCCTCGGGTAAGTCGAAAGGCGCTCTGTTTGACTCAGCTAATGATGCGATGAAGTAGATCACCCAGACACCAAACAGAAGTGGCATTTGAATAACATTCCATGATAGAACTCCACCAATACCCGTTACTTCAATTCCTAAAGATTTGATACCAAACAAATAAATAGTTGACTCTGACCAAATGCTTTGTTGCATGTTAATTTCCTGCAGATTTAAAGTTTGGGCTATTACCAATACACAAAGCACACTTAGTGTTAGTGGAACCTCATAAGCAATAATTTGTGCCGCTGATCTGATAGACCCCAGTAATGAATACTTATTGTTAGAGGACCAACCAGCCATGATTATTCCAATCACATCTAATGATACAATGGCCATTAAGAAAAACACACCGGTTTCAGCCATTGAACCCGCCCAATTTGGAGCAAGCGGTATAAAGGCAAAGGCAACAAAAACGACTATAAATATGAGAATTGGTGCTACAAGGAATAATAATCTACTCGCAGCCTTCGGAACAATATCCTCTTTTTGCAATAATTTTAAAAGGTCTGCAATAGTCTGCAGCAAGCCATACGGACCAACCTCCATGGGACCATATCTGTCCTGAATGAATGCAGAGATTTTTCTCTCTGCATAAACCGCAAACACAACGAAAATGAGTAAAAATGGGAGTACAAATAGAAAAGTGGACATTTACTCGATTTACATTTAGGAATTAAAGTGACAAAAAAATAGCATTAAACCTAATTCTAGTCCCAAAGTATGTGTCTTTCAAGCTTTACTCGCTCTTTAAAGAATATTTTAGTGGATGCTTCAAATGATTCTGTATAGTCCGAAACCAAAAAATGATCATCCTCAACATGCTCATCATTTAACAAACCGGTGTCAGATAAATACTTTTTCAAGTAATCAGCTGTTACTTCAGAGCTATCTAAAATATCTACTTTGTTGTTAAAGAATTTATTGATTTGATCTTTAACCAAAGGGTAATGTGTACAACCTAATACCAGCGCTGATATGTTTTGCAAATCCTTATGCTGCAAGTATTTCTCAATAATCTCATAACTGATTTTATTATTAAAAAAACCTTCCTCAATCATCGGCACTAATAAGGGGGTAGCAAGAGATTCAAGTGCAATATTCTTTTTTAAGGCCTTTACCTTCTTTCCATAAACGTTTGAAGTGACTGTTCGCTTTGTGCCAATTAAGCCAACCTTTTTTCCCTCGTAATGATTACTCAAATAATTAACCATAGGATCAATTACATTAATCACTTTAGCGCGCTTGCCAGTGTATTCCTTGAGCAATTCATAAGCAGCACTACTTGCAGAGTTACACGCGATTACAATTACTTTGCAGCCCTTGTTCAATAGAACATCGGCAATTTTAATACTGTATGCCTGAACTGCTGCCTCTGACTTATCACCGTAAGGTAAATGGGCAGTATCTCCGAAGTAGATAAGTGATTCTTGTGGTAAAACTGCTCGTATGGCATGCGCTACGGTTAACCCTCCTATTCCACTATCAAAAATTCCAATCGGACTTTTTTTATCTACATTCATTCTTAAAATAGTAATGAGCATTAGGTCTCATAGAACCAAAATTATTGAAATAGTACCATAAGAATGGCGCCAAATATTTATTTTTTCTAAATTGTCTTTCCGTTCAAAGGTTGGCAGAATATTTTGATGAAAAAAAGAAGGATTCTTGAAGAGGAGTTTAACGATATGCTCGAGGAACATGAGCTAATGGTTAAGTTTCGAGGCGACAACGAAATAACTATTATTGGAGCTCCCACCAATAATTTTATATCAAGAATGCTGTTATCATTTAGTGGTGTAGCACTCGTTTCATATTGCCTCATATTAGGCGCAGAAGAAGGCAGTACGGTTGTAATTGGTGGTGCATTGTTAGGATTAATTTTCACTGCAACTCCATTTCTAAGTTTTTACTCCAAAAAACATTTTAAAGTGCTTTTCTCAAGACAAACCAAACAAATTAATATCATCAGCAATGCCACCGGGCCTTATAAGCGCATCGACTTTTCTAATATTGATAGTTTTAAATTTAAAAGGGTTGAAGTGGATGATTTTGTAAGTCCGGATATAGAAATTCCTGTAACATACAACTACACTTTTACAGCATTATCTGAGGGTAAAGAAATAGATCTTTTTGCTATTCACTCAAAGGACAAATCTATAGAGGCGTTCACTAATAAATTTAGTGATTTTATGGAAGGGTTTACAGAGAAAACGGTGAAAGCCTGAATACTTCCCACAGGCTAAAATAATTTCGTATTATTGCCAATCAATTAAAATTCTAGAAATGGGTAACAACTTATTAAAAGGAAAAAAAGGAATCATATTCGGGGCGTTAAATAAAGACTCAATCGCCTGGAAAACTGCGCTACAAGCGCATGAAGATGGTGCTGAGTTTGTTTTAACTAATGCACCTATAGCGATGAGAATGGGTGAAATTAATGAATTGGCAAAAATGTGTAATGCAGAAGTTATTCCTGCAGATGCCACCTCAATTGAAGATTTAACGAACCTTTTCGAAAAGTCAATGGAAATTTTGGGTGGCAAATTAGATTTTGTTCTTCATTCCATTGGAATGAGTCCCAACGTAAGAAAAGGACGTGAATATGGTGATCTTAACTATGATTGGTTCTTAAAAACATTAGATATTTCTGGTTTATCGTTCCACAAGGTTTTACAAACTGCTGAAAAAACGGAAGCCATGAACGAGTGGGGTTCTATATTAGCCCTGACTTATATCGCTGCTCAACGAACTTTCCCTGATTACGGTGATATGGCACAAGCAAAAGCTGTTTTAGAATCTATTGCAAGAAGTTATGGCGCTAGATTCGCCAAAATCAATAAAGTGAGAGTGAATACCATTTCACAATCACCAACCATGACAACTGCGGGAAGTGGTGTTGGTGGTTTTGATGTCTTCTTAGATTATGCCCATAAATTATCGCCACTTGGAAATGCAAGTGCAGAAGATTGTGCCAAATACATTGTCATGATGTTCTCTGATTATACTAGAATGGTAACAATGCAAAACTTAATGCATGACGGTGGATTCTCATCTTCAGGTATTACGGATGAGATCATTGGCGAACTGACGAAATAAAAACTGATTAACAATACATTGAATCCCGAATCATGAAAAATTGATTCGGGATTTTTAATTTTAATTATGGTAGTTTTTCCGAATGCTAAAATTAACCTTGGTTTAAATATCCTCTCAAAGAGAGAGGATGGCTATCATAACATAGAATCTTGCTTCTATCCGTTTGATTTATCAGATATTTTAGAAATTCTACCAGCAAAAAAATTATCATTTACTTCTTCTGGAATTGCCATACCAGGTAATACCAAAAACAACCTTTGCATCAGGGCTTTCGAGCTATTGAAAGCAGATTTTAATATAACTGATGTTCAAATTCATTTACATAAAATTATTCCCATTGGAGCAGGCTTGGGTGGTGGTTCATCAGATGCCTCGTTTACTTTAAAAGTGCTTAATCAACTATTTGACTTGCAATTGACAGATGATCAATTGGAGGCTTACGCAGCACTGCTGGGTAGCGACTGCCCTTTCTTTATTCGCAACAAACCAGTACTGGCCAAAGGCACAGGAACAGAATTTGAAGATATTAACATCAGTTTAGCTGAGTACGAAATAAAGATTGAATACCCTCAAATACATATCGGAACGGCAGAGGCCTATGCTGGGGTAACACCCAATAAGCCGAGTAAAAGCGTGAAGGAAATTCTTACTCAACCTATCTCAACCTGGAAAAACGTGCTTAAAAATGATTTTGAGAACTCCATTTTTCCAAATCATCCGAAAATATATAGCTTGAAAGAAGACATGTATGCTCGTGGTGCGGTATATGCGAGTATGACTGGTTCCGGATCAGCCGTTTATGGAATATTTAAGCGCGACTAGTTTAGTTTTATTAGCTTGATATCGCGTGGCTTCCAATAGTCATCTTGCTCAGGTTTACCATTTACATTAAAATCATGCAGCCAATGGCCTGTCAACGTGTTACCATCTAACGTAAGATACATATCTAAGAACATAGGTGTTACAGCTACTATTCTAAATTGACCATCCGGATTCCTATAAACAATGCCTTTATACTCCTCTTTCTTTCTACTTCTGGTAAATTCTAACATGACGGTCGAGACGTTGTTCAAGGTTGATACACGTAATAAGCCGGTCGATTTCTTACCAGCCAAAGAGGTAGTTTCAATATTCCATTCTCCATCAAGTTGAGTAGCATTCTTTAGCATATTGTTATCTTGAAGCAAGAACAACTCTGCTAACGATTGAGCCTCTCGATCATTAAAAAATACATTGGAGCCAGTGTTGGCCACATAGGCCATAACAAGTTTGTGTTCTGGATAAATCAATACATGTGCTCTTGCCGATTGCATGCTACCGCTATGATAAATAATCGGTGTATTTAATCTGCTTACGCCAGACTCCCAACCCAGTGCATAAAAAGTACTTTCCCCATTGGGTAGCGCTCTTGGTCTGGTGAATTCCTCAAATGTTGTTTTAGAGATGTAGGTATTCTCGAGTAAGACATTTCCGAATTGAACCAAATCTGTAGCAGTAGAAAGATAACCTCCACCAGCGTACATAAAACTCCGATCTTCATCAGGTGCTGTTTCACGTTTTTTATCATTCTTGTAAATATATTGGATGGTTCGATGGTCAGATTGCAAATCATATTTATCAAAAGTAGTATTGGGCATCCCAACCTCAAGAAATAGTTGTTGCATTATTGATTCGAAGGTCATTCCAGTTGCTTTTTGCATTGCCGCAGCAATTAATGTCCACCCGTAGCTACTATATTCAAAGTTGGTTCCTGGCTCAAATAAGAGCGCATCATTTTTAAATATATCGAGTGCTTCGATGGGATAATCATAGTGTTTTGTGTTATGCGTTTCTTCACTCGAACGATAGTGCCTTACTCCTGAGGTAGAGCTGGCAAGTTGTTCTATGGTTATATCATATTCTTTTTTAGGGTAATCAGGTACAAGGGCACGTATGGTACTTGAAAGTTGAATTTTTTGTTCCTCCACCAACCTTGCAAGCGCAATGGAGGTGATAGATTTAGATACACTACCAATTCTAAACTGAGTCATATTGTCAACTACAAGTTTGTTCTCAATATCTCGATATCCGAAAGATTCATTCCACACAGTTTCGCCATCAATAGCCACAGCAATTTGAAGTCCGGGAATATTAGTCATGGACATGTGCTCGGTGAGTAGATGCCTAGCTAACTGCATACTAACATTGGTATCATTCTCTTGGGAATACGTTTTTAAAGCAAATAGAACATTACTTAGCACTATCAGAATGACAACCTTCATCTTAATTTTTTATGAATTCAAGTACTAATTTGTTAAATATATTCGGCTGGTCAAGAAAAGACTCATGACCGGCATTTGGGATTATTTCTATCTTAGAATTACGAATTAATTTTTGGGCGTCTGCCATTTCCTCAGGCGGTGCAATATCATCATACCTACCTGATATCAATAAAACATTGTGTTGAATTTTTGGGTACAATTCGAAGCAATTGGAATTCAATCGATCTTCCCATAATAGATCGTCCACTAAATCATTATCATTTCTTTTTATGTATTTTATTGGATTATAGGGTCTTGAGAATATTACTTTAAAAACCATTCCAGGGGTTATTTTTCTTTTTGTAGGCTCAAATGCACTATTTACATATTTATTCCATTGTCTGATGTGTTCTACCGACTGAAGGGAGTCTATTGATTCAATCCAATCCAAAGCCACTTGCCAATATTGATCATCTTGACCTGCCAAAATTTTTTCTTTAGCCAAATTCTTTAGGTAAGTAGGTCTGTATAATTGATACCGCTCTGCATTAAAATCAGCGGTCAGCGGGGTATTACTCAAAATAACAGCCTCAATTAGTTCTTGCGATTCATCTGGAAAATCAACTAAGGCTTTGGACACAAAATCGCCACCTGCACTATGACCCATCACATAAATTTTCGACTTATATTTCTCCTTTAGATATCTCGCTAATGCCAAAATATCCTTCCCATATTGGTGATAACTGATCATAGCTTGATCAATTTTTCGTGCAGGTTTGTTTAGTCCGCGTTGGTCATAATAAGCAATAAACACCTCTTTTTCTAAGCTTTCTTTCCAGTAGGGGTAATTAGATCTTCCAAAGTCTATGGCATTTTCTCCAGGACCGCCCTGTACAAAAATTATAATCTTCTTACTTGATGTATTTCCTCTTAAGTAAACTGGCAATTCATCTCCTTCAACTTTTACGTGAAAAAACTCTTTCACTTTTTGAGCTTTTGACTGAAATACTAATAGAAATACAAAAGCACTAATAGCTGCTATTCTAAAGATCATTGAATCAATTAATTATAGAGAAATAGTCTTATTTGAAAGAGTTTGCACAACCACCGAATCGCTGCTCAATAGTTTATCAAGGCCAAAAAAGTATTCACAATGATTTTGAAACAGGTCTTTAGGTTTCATACCATTAATCGATTGAAGTGTATCACCTAATTGAAGTGTAGAGTTCACCTCAACTCTATTCACTATCCAATATTCATCGTTCAATATGCCGGGAATGAAGGTAGGATCGGGTTTGCATTGTACTTCTGATCTCAACTTTAGGTTGATGATATTTTCATCGTTATCGATGACAATATCAAAATGTTCTAACACATCAGTACCTAAAAGCATTTTACCATTGGCTGAAAAATGGATTGGGACTTTGAACGTGTTTTTACCAAGTGTCACTGGCAGTTCTTTGACTTCTACAGTGTCAATTCTTGATCCGTAAATTCCTGTAGTTGCCTGATCTATAAGTTTACGACTTTCCGTATCGAACATGTTAGAAAATTTAGATGGTAGAATTAATCCGCCATTATATCCTAAATCAAAAAGCATGTCCTCAATTATCTCATCGCCTATTTTGATATCTATGAGTGGTGTCCCTGAAAGCATTGGGCGATCAAATTCAATCGATGTCCAATTTTGATCAATGTTTATCGGACCAGTTGTTATTCTTATCTGTTGAGATTCAAAATCGAAGTGCCAGTTAACCAGTTTGATCAGATTAGCACCAATGATACCATTTTTAGCAATACAGGGACTAAACGACTTCTCCCCATATTCAACCTCCCCTGCACCAATATTATAAAATGTAGCATCTCCAATGCTCAGGGAATCAACACTTACCACTTCGATTAACCTTGTGTTGCCATTAGAATCTGAGTTTTCTTTTGTGGCTTTCGTTTCAAGCCCAAAAAAATCTGAGAGCGACTTTTCAACTTTGGAGTTGAAGGCTCCTGTATCAAATATAAATTCCCGTGCTTCAGAATCACTATTCAATTTAACATTGACTACGATGATCCCTTTTTTATAAGTAAAAGGAACATGACAGTCCATCTTTTTACTTGCACTTCCACTTACTAACAAATTCACATTTTTAGCATAATTGCAGGATGCTATTATAATAGGTAAGCTTATGCACATCAGATTAATTACTACTCTCTTTATCATCGTCTCATTTTGTTAATGATTGCGAATTTGATCCAAAAGCAGGATAATACCCCATATATTATCAGTTCTGTGATTAATTGGAACAGTTAGGTATAAAAGGGAAAGCAGAAATTGTATTATCTCAAATTATCCAGCGGTAGGGCTTTTCTTTTATAGTACCTATTCAGTACCGGATAAATCAAAACAGAGATTAGTATTATCACCGTTCCTACATAGAAGCCGGGTTTCATTTGCTCTTTCTCTCCAAAAATAATCACGGCCAAAATGATACCGTAAACAGGCTCCAGATTCACAGTAAGGTTCACAACAAAGGCAGATACTCTTTTCATAATTTCTACAGAAACAGAAAAAGCATACACTGTGCAAATCACTGCAAGGATAAATAACCATAACCAATCGATAGCAGTAGGAATTAACTGCAAACCTTCAGGGGCAAAGTAGTAGGTATAAAATGGAAAGAAAAGCGCAGTACCTATACACGCACCGGCCATTTCATAGAAAGTAATCATGTAGGGGTTGTGCCTTACAGTCAGTTTACCATTGATTACGGAAAATAAGGCCGATAAAAATGCTGATGCCACGGCCATAAATAGACCCAGTGCATGGTTGAATTCGAACCTGAAAATCACATACAGCCCGGCAATAACTATTAAGCCAAGCACAACTTCAAACGCTTTGATTTTCTTTTTATTCATCAAGGGTTCTAAAAAGCTGGTCCATAAAGAGCATGTAGCCATTCCCGCCAGACAAACAGAGGCGGTTGATACTCTAGCTGCTGCAAAAAAGAGAATCCAGTGAGCAGCGATAATAAACCCTGTTCCTAATATTTTATAGGCTTCTCTTTTACCAATTCTAAAACTTACTTTACTATAAACTAATAAGCCCCAAAGCACAACAGCTGCAATGAGCGTTCTGTAAAAAACAATTTCTACTGAAGGAATGGAAATGAGCAATCCGAGGATGGCCGTAAAGCCCCAAATCCACACAATAAAGTGCAGTTTAATGTAATCAGTTGTAGTCTGTGTCAACGGGGAACGTATTTATACATTAATAATGAAATGCCTCCGAATACAATATTTGGTATCCATACTGATATGGCCGGATGCATGCCCCCAGCTTCGGCAATACTCTTACTCATTATAAAAAATAGTATGTATAAGAATGATAGTAAAAAGCCCAATGCAATTTGAAAGCCTGTTCCACCCCTACTCTTTCTTGCTGAAACTATTACGCCCATAAAAGTGAGAATCAAAACTGCAAACGGTGAAGTAAAACGCGTATACTTCTCTACCTGGTAGAACTCAACATTACCAGCACCCCTTAGGGTAAGCTTATCAATTTCATCATTCAGCTCAGGAATAGTCATCGCTTCATAATTCTTCTCCAAGTTCTCAAATTCACTAGGATGAATGGCGAGTGTAGTATCCATGGTGGTACCTTTCTCAATTTCTTCCTCGGAACCGTTAAAAATATGTCTACTCCAATTAGTAAGTGTCCATTTTTCTTTTTCCTGATTCCAGGATATTCTGCTGGAGCTCAGCTTTTCCAAAAGTTTGGTGCTATCCATCAGCTCCAAAGTAAAATTGTATCCTACATCAGCCTGATTATTATAACTCCGTATGTACAAGTATTTACCTTTCGCCACCTGCATGTGGATGTTAGTTTTATCAAAATAATACCGACTTTTTAAATACTGGATTTCAAACTCACGCTTGGTTTTGTTTGAATCAGGAATAATCCATCCTGTAAGCACGAAGCTTACCAAAGCTATTATGGTAGATCCTATAAGGTAGGGCACTAACATTCTTCTAAACGAAACACCGCTACTTAGAATAGCAACAATCTCCGTTCTACCAGCCAATTTGGAAGTGATAAATACGGTGGCAATAAAAACTGTTAAAGGTGTAATGAAATTGGCTATCCATGGAATGAAATCCATATAATAACCCACAATTTGCCCTGTTGACAGTTCGGCTTTCACAAATTTTTCAGTCTTCTCAGTGATGTCGATCACCAAAATAACCGAACAGATGATTAGCACTGTAAATATGAATGCCCCTAAAAATTGCTTAAGTATATATCTGTCGAGTAATTTCATTACAATCTGTTGCTTACCTTTTTAACCATGTCGTTCTTCCAATCAATAAAGGTGCCGTTTATTATGTGCTCTCTTGCCTGGCCAACCAACCAAAGGTAAAAAGTAAGGTTGTGAATACTTGCAATCTGTCCACCTAACATTTCTTTACTAGTAATAAGGTGCCTTAAATAGGCTTTTGAATAGAAAGTATCTACATAACCACCAAGATTAGGATCGATGGGTGAAAAATCATCTTCCCACTTTTTATTTTTGATATTAATGATGCCTTCAGATGTATACAAAATTCCATGTCTTGCATTTCTGGTTGGCATAACACAATCAAACATATCGATACCCAACGCTATACATTCCAAAATGTTAGCAGGTGTACCAACACCCATCAGATATCTTGGTTTGTCTTTTGGTAAAATATCACATACCAAGTCAGTCATTTCGTACATCATTTCTGCAGGTTCGCCTACAGACAAACCACCTATGGCATTCCCTTCTCTTTCAAATGATGCAATGGCTTCTGCCGATTGAACTCTTAAATCTTTGTAGGTACTACCCTGTACAATTGGGAAAAGCGTTTGATTATACCCATACAATCCTTCAGTAGCATCAAATCGATCGCAACACCTTTTTAACCAACGGTGAGTCATGTGCATCGACTTTTCCGCATATTTATATTCGCAAGGATATGGCGTACACTCATCGAAAGCCATAATTATGTCTGCGCCAATTCTTCGCTGAATATCCATTACACCTTCAGGAGTAAAAACATGCTTTGAACCATCGATATGCGACTGAAACGTAACGCCCTCCTCTTTAATCTTTCTGGTTCCGGCCAAAGAATACACCTGATATCCTCCACTATCTGTTAAAATAGGTCTATCCCAGCCGTTAAATTTGTGTAAGCCTCCAGCTTGCTGAATAATGTCTAACCCTGGTCTTAAATAAAGATGATAAGTGTTTCCTAAAATTATTTGAGCAGAAATATCTTCCTTCAACTCTCTTTGATGAACAGCTTTGACTGACCCAACAGTGCCGACAGGCATAAAAATAGGAGTAGCAATTTCACCGTGGTCTGTCGTGATCTTTCCTGCTCTGGCTTTGCTGCCTTTATCTTGTGTCTGTAAATGAAAATCCATTGGCTATAAAAACAGCGCAAAGTTAATGGATTAAAGCAAAGTAGACTTACGAATTTTAGATTATGGAATTTACTTTCAGATGTGAATAATCAGTATATATTTGCCACCCTAAATATGACCACTTCTATTTTTTAATGATCGACACGCTAATACTAATTTTTATTGTTCTTTCTGCCATACAGGTACTTTTTTACGGCCTTTTCTTGATTAAGCTCACTACTTTTAAAAAGGAGAAGAAGGAGTATCATCAGGGGATTTCAGTTGTCATCGCCTCCATGAACGGTATGCCGCATTTAAGTCAATTAGTAGATAATCTGATGGATCAAGATTATAATGAGTTCGAAATTGTAGTGGTGAATGATCGCTCTACAGATGACACCAAAGATTATTTAATTGATGCCACTAAAAAATATAACAACCTGAAAGTAGTAACTGTGGAGCATAAGCCAAATAATATGGATGGCAAAAAGTATGCACTAACATTAGGAATAAAAGCTGCCAAACACACTAATATATTACTAACCGATAATGATTGCATACCAGCAACTAACCAGTGGATAAAAGAGATGGCTATGGGTTTTGCTTCAGAGAATACACAAATTGTAACTGGCGTTAGTTTGTATCAATCACAGTCCGGCATACTAAATTCATTTATACAATACGATTCTTTATGGACAGCCATTCAATATGTGAGCTTACATTTGTTGGGTATGCCGTATATGGCTGTTGGGAGAAACCTCGCCTACAAAAAAGACTTATTCTTGACTAAGAAAGGATTTTCTGGTTACATGGAAACCACAGGTGGTGATGACGACCTATTCGTTAACAAACATGCTTCAAGTGTAAACACCTCTTTAGTTATTGGTAGCAACAGCTTAGTTTGGTCGCAGCCGAAACAAACTTGGAAAGAATTTTTAACTCAAAAACTGAGGCATCTATCTGTAGGAAAGCACTATAAAGTGAAGCATAAATTGGTGCTAGGGATACTTAGTTTTTCTCATTTAGCATTTTGGTTGACATTCATTGCTTCAATGATATTCAACCCACTGAATTACATAGTTTTAAGTTGTTTCCTGATCCGAACCTTGTTGCTCTACCTTACGTTTAGAAGTGGAAGCCATAAATTCGGCAAAACTTTCGGTATGTGGGGATTGCTGTTTTTAGATTTTATATTTGTCTTTTACTATCTTTCCACTGGGTTAAGGGCAATTTTTACTAAAAAAGTTCGATGGAGTTAAAAAAACAGTTTTCTGATAAGGCCTTAGAAGATTTTAAGTTGATCGATCAGGCTGTTAAAGAAGGCGATGAGCAGGCTTACGCCATGCTTATGGATAGATACAAACGTCCTGTTTACCACATGATTCTTAAAATGGTAAGAAACGTTGATGACGCAGAAGACTTAACCATCGAAGCGTTTGCCAAATCGTTTAAAAACCTTCATAAATTCAAAAAAGACTTCACATTTAGTACCTGGCTGTTTAGGATAGCTACTAACAATGCTATTGATTTTATTCGTAAAAAGCGATTGGATACCATGAGTCTGGACACCTCATTTACTGATGACAATGGTGAGGCAGTTGGTATTGATGTGGAAGATAAAAACCTTAATCCACAAGAAGTAGCTATTAAAAGTCAGAAGATTGAGCTAATACAAATGTTTGTTACCAAGCTACCTGCTAAATATCAACGTCTTGTTCGACTGCGGTATTTTGATGAGCTTTCTTACGAGGAAATTGCAACAGAACTAGATGCACCATTAGGTACAGTAAAAGCCCAACTCCACAGAGCCAGAGAGCTTATGTACGATCTGGTGAAAAACAAAAAAGAGCATATCTAATATTAGTAGTTCATAGTTTAAAATTTGAAGTTCAAAGTTCTTTTAAGATGATATCTTTGAACTTTGTAACTTAGAACCAGCCCTCATGCACGCTGAAATCATAACACAATATTTTCCGAATCTTACTGCTAAACAAAAAGCTCAATTCGAAGCATTGTTGCCTTTATATAAAGAGTGGAACAGTCAAATAAATGTTATCTCGAGAAAAGATATTGATGAGCTTTATCTGAGACATGTTCTACACTCTCTGGGAATTGCCAAGGTGATGCAATTTGAGCCTGGTACAAACGTACTGGATGTAGGCACCGGAGGCGGCTTCCCCGGCATTCCATTGGCTATTCTTTTCCCTGAAACACAATTTCATTTAGTAGATTCTATCGGTAAAAAAATTAAAGTTGTGAGCGCAGTTGCTGATTCATTAGGATTAAAAAACGTAAAAGCCACTCACACACGGGCTGAACAGATTGATGATAAATATGATTTTGTGGTAAGCAGAGCCGTCACTCGATTGAAGCCCTTTTACCAATGGGTAAAAGGCAAGTTCAAATTAAAATCTGTTCATGAATTACCGAATGGTATTTTATACCTAAAGGGTGGTGATTTGGAAGAAGAACTGAAGGAGTCTAAAAAGAAATACCGCCTTTACAATCTCAGCAATTACTTTAAAGAAGATTTTTTCGAAACCAAAAAAGTGGTTTATGTACCAGGCGGTTAACGTCTTGACTCGGCCAGTAAATACTCCATAGCTTCGTCCATCGTATCTACTAATTTTATATTTCTACCTGTAAGTACTGCAATACTTTGCGCCATTAATTTTGTGATGGAGTCTAAGCCTGAAACAACAGTTGCTTTATTGTAAGCATTATTCTTTTTTACCACGCCCTTGATCCTATCAATCATTTCCTTGTTAATTTTTGCACCTTTGGCATTTACCAAAGAATAGACTGTATTAAGAGGTCTTTCGGAGATGATTTTCACAGATTCTTCAAACGCTGCAATTGCCTCGGATGGTTTTGCATTAGATATATCAGTAAACACTATTTCCAGGCCCTGATATTCAATAACACTACATTTAGCCACTTATATTTTTTAATTTAATTTGCGGAAGAATCTAACCGTTAATGAAAAAACAACTTCTATTTGCGCTTCCGCTCACCCTCATTTGTTTAATATTCTACGTTAGTTATACAGGAGATATAATAAGTAACCTGCAACACCTGTTTTTTTTATCAATCACCACATTTATTGTGTATGCTTATCAGGTGTCTTTGAATCCAGGCTTTAAACTACTGGATAAAATAACATGGTGGCTCTTTATATTGGCATTACCTTCAATAGCATCAATTCTCTATTGGTTCAGGCATATCAACAGAAAGGAAGAAGATTAATTTATTTTTAAATAGAAAATTCCTTTAAGTCTGGCCTCTTCCCAGGGCTGTTGGGCTCCATTGCTTATTTCTTCCACACTATTTCTGGTGCGCATAAATACATCTTCAATTCGCTGAGGTTGCTTCATTTGTTTTATAAGTTCACCGGTGTACAACCCATTGTCCCCATCACCGTCAGATGCAACACTACCGGGCGCTGTTGAGTATGCAATTAAGGTACCTCCGGGTGGTGTAGACTTGGCTAATCCGGCCCCACCCCGCTTACCTGTTGGGAATGGATTATTTCTACAGGCATCGAGAATGATCATATTTAAGCCATCTTCATTGGCATACTCGATTGTACGTAAGACGCCAGTGAGAGGAATAGTTTTCAATTTAACATCTAAGGGACTATTAATTTCTGCATCTACAGGCACCAGGTAGTTGACACCTTCTATCTCCAAACCATGGCCGGCATAAAAGAAAACTGACACATCTACATCTCTAATGGCATCACCGAAGGAATAAACAGCACGTTTCATGTCTTCATAAGATCCATCAAGTATAGATGTTACTTCAAAACCCAATTCCTTAAGTGTTTCCTCCATTACCTTGGCATCATTTACTGTATTCACCAAAGCTCCGGCCCCTTCATAAGCAGCATTTCCAATAATCAATGCCACCCTTTTTTGTCCCTCATGATGTTCTCTTGCTACATCACTTGGAACTTCTATTTCAGGATTTCGAGTAACATAGATATCCTTAAATACAGTGTTTGACTGATAGTCTTCAGCAACAACTCTGATTTTGTTTTTACCAGGAACAAGTCCTACTTCGGCATTAAACTTTCCATTGGCTAAAATTTCTGCTTTTTGTCCGTTAATGCTTATATTTTTTATTTTGGATCCATCAGAAAGCACTCCTTCCAACTCCAAGTTGGCCTGTTGTACCATCGACTCACCATAATTTCTATTTAGAGCAGGCTTGGTGATTTTTATTTGTGGAGCAGAATTCCTTTGCAATTCAAACAAATGTATTGTGCCGTTTTTATCACCTGCAGCCAGATAAGAATCATCGCCTGAGATACTTATTGTTTCAGGAAATTCTTCCAAGGTAACTTCACTTGCTTCCGCGCCCTTATCTAAATCTACTAATGTGATTACATATCTTTTATCAGTATAATACGCGATGTGAGTTGGCCCGGGGCCTAACACAATTTGATCTACTCTATTATTTACCCGAATTCTCTTGATCTCATTTGAAGAATCCCAATCATAGGCCATTATACTATTCCTTCGCTCAGGTTGTCCACCCTGCATTCCACCTTTAGGAATAAATACTTCTTGAACACCGGTTACGAACAAATCACTACCTTTATTTGATGCGCCTGCATGCATAACCGATGATGAATTCGCAAATTCATCGCTCCTAAGTTTTACTTCTCGTAGTATATTTTGCGTGGTAGGATTACATGTTAAAGTAGTTCCATCTTCACCCATTACAGCGAGTTGCTGCCCGAAGCGATCATAACCTAAATAAATTGGCTTCTTAACTCTATTAGAAATATCAACCGAAGCTTGCTGCATATTGGCTTTAAGGCTATACACCTTCAATTGATCCTCTTTATTGACATAGCTTAAAAATTGCTTTTCCGGATCAACCGTCACCAATATCGGATCATCAGGAATTTTGCTTGATCTGCTTTTAGAAAGATTATTTGCGAAGAAAAAATCGAGATTCCCACTCGCATCAACAACTATTAATTCTTTGTTATCTCTTAGGAATTTCAGGTGAATAATATCATCATTAACCTGAGCTCTGCCAATTGGCGCCAGTTGATCTAAATCCCATAGCTGTAGGTTGCCTTTGCGGTCTCCAGCGACCATTAACATGCCGTCTGATGAAAAAGCCACTGATGTAACACGATCGAGTTCTGAGGTTAATTTACCTACCGGCACAAAAGAAATTTGCTGAGCTTGGAGCTGCCCAGCAAATAGTAATAAAGTAATTACAATCTTTCTAATCATAAAATCAAGATCCTTTTCTTCCTATAATATAACCAAAGCCTACTGTAAACTGAATTAAACTTCCCGGATCATCCGTACCTAAATCAATAGATGTACCAAAAAACTCCCCTTCTACTGTTTCTTTCGTCACTTTTCCAATTGTTAAATTGTTATCGATATTAATTCTTTCTGTTACGAAAAATTTAATACCTGCAGATAATGACATAATAGTTCTTATGTAGCTAAATGTTATTTCTCCTTCCGGCAACTGAAATGATCCCCCCGGAATGGCACCTCCTGTGGCACCTCCTGTAAAACCATCCAAAGCACCTTCAGCTGTTCCAGCCAATATGCCAAAAGCAGTATTAGGGTCTTCAAATACAACATTGGTGCGCATAGCTGTATACTTAAAACCAAGATAGGGCATCACCTTCCCGTTGGCACTTAAGAAATTGTAATCGATAAAAAAGTTGATACTTCTTGATCTAAATGCGATGGAATTATCAACTACTTTGGTGATATTCCATGCAGGCGCTATTCCTAATGAAACCCGATTACCCACATAATATTGATAGTTAAGAGAAATATAAGTAGCTGAATAAGTTAATAGGGGATCATCTCCTTTTTGACTTAATAATCCGAAGTTACTACCAATGTTACTATCTCCTTTTTGTACCTGAGCTTGTGCACTTAAAGCTATTACTGAGCATAAAATGAATACAATTTTTATCTTTTTCATAGCCTTATCTTTTACCTAATATATAACCTAAACCAACATTTAATTGAATGACAGTGCCATCAGCATCAATGCCTAATTCATCCAGGGTATCATTCCCTGAAATTACCCTGGTGTAACTAAAGTTATTATCCAGGTTTAGTCTTTCGGTTAAGAAAAAGCGTATTCCAATATTACCTCCAACACTGTTGGTAACGAGTGGGTCACTTTGTCCTTCTTGCTTTTGGGATACTTTGGTAAACTGCCCACCAAAATATGGCATCGCAAAGCCATTCTCTGAAACAAATGCGTAGTTGAGAAAAACATTATATCCTATTGAGTTGCTCTTTTGATCATTGGCATCTTTTAGCCATCCAAATCTTGGCCCAAAACCTATAGAGATTCTTTTGCCCATGAAGTAAGTGTAGTTTAGAAAAAGGTTTGTTCGGCTCTCACCGTTATCTCCACTCAGAGAATTTGTATCAAACCCTAAGCCTAAATTAGAATCACCTTTTTGCACTTGGGCAGTACTTTGAATGTTGAATAGTAAAAGCATGAATAGACAAACACATGCTACTTTAAGTGTTTTCATAAGCCTGATTTTTAAGATTAGAAATGAGAAAATTTTTAGAATGTAGTCAAATAATAGTTATAACCAAAACTAAATATCTCAAAATCTCTCATTTACAGTGACTTATGGCTTTATCAGCTACCCTTCTTGCCAATAATAACACCTAACCCTATAGTAAATTGAAGAATACCGCCTTCGGCATCTGCTTCCTCAAAGCCATTACCAGAGTCTACAGAAGTAGCTATTATTGACGTATAGCTGAGGTTCACATCAAGGTTGGCATACTCATTAATAAAAAATTTGATTCCTGCATTACCCCCAAGCGAACCACTCCTTGACTCAAAGTAGTTGAAATCAGTATTTCCAAAACCATCTGTAGTTTCTGATTCGTTATACGATATAAGTCCGGAATACTGTAGCCCTAAATAGGGCAATGTTTTGCCTGTAGAACTTAAAAAAGAATAATTGAAAAATAAATTCATTCCAAAAGTACTTCCGAAATTATCACTTGTGGCATTCCAACTATATAATGGACCAAGGCCTAAAGAAATATTATCGGTTACATATTTCTGATAAGTCAGGAACAAGGTGCCATTAACATTGTCAGTTTCCAATCCTGTGATAGTTGATAAAAAGGCATTCAATCCTATATTAGAATCTCCTTTTTCAACTTGTGCGAGTGCCTTGTTTGAATAAAATAAAGCAGTTGATAAAATTAGTAGTGTGTAAATCTTTTTCATAGTTTTTTTGAAATCAATTTACAGCCTTTGAAAGGCTAATTCAATACCTACTTTCAGGTATGTTAATGCCTTGCTTTTTATTTACTGAACATATTCAACTTCATTGGTCTGTTTTTCCGATATTTGATAATCTGTTTGTTCTTGAATTGCACAAGCAAACAACCACTACAACCACTACAGAATGTACATTATTTTCGACACCGAAACCACCGGTTTACCTCATAGCTATAGTGCACCTATAACCGATCTGGAAAACTGGCCGAGACTTGTTCAGCTTGCCTGGCAATTGCATGATAATAAGGGTAAACTTCTCAATAGAGGCAATTTCATAGTTAAACCCGAAGGCTTCACAATTCCATTTAACTCGGAAAAAATTCACGGTATTTCTACTAAAAGAGCTTTAGAAGAGGGGCATGAACTAAAAGACGTTCTAGCAACTTTTCAAAAAGATCTGGATCAGGCAAAAGTGGTGGTTGGTCATAATATCGATTTTGATAATAGAATCATCGGTACTGAATTCGTTCGAACAGAACAAGAGAGTTTAGGAAACGCCCTTCTTGAAAAAGAGAAAATTGATACTTCTGAAGTCTCTAAAGAATTCTGTCAATTTCAAGGTGGTATTGGTGGAAAATTAAAAGCTCCAAAGCTCATTGAGCTGCATGAAAAGCTATTTGGGGAAGGTTTTGCAGATGCTCATGACGCAGCCTATGATGTAGACGCAACCGCCAGGTGTTTCTTCGGCCTAATTAAGGAAAATGTTGTTAAACCTTTGGACGGTTTAGCCATTGAAGAAATACTTTATGAAGCACCAAAATTAGAAGATGCCAATTTTGCCAAGGAAGAAAAAGCCTCTGGTTCAGAATTTGGTGGTGACGAACAAGCCGCTAAGGATATCGATCATCCGTTTGTTCATCTGCATGTTCATTCACAATACTCAGTATTGCAAGCTGTACCCAATGTCAAAGGAATTATTGCCAAGGCAAAAGAGTACAATATGCCTGCCGTTGCACTAACAGATTTAGGCAATATGTTTGGTGCTTTCAAGTTCGTTCGTGAGGCCATCAACAATGAAATCAAACCAATCATTGGGTGTGAATTTTATGTAGCTGAAGAAAGAAGGACGCTCAAGTTTACCAAAGACAATCCTGACAAAAGGTACAATCAGGTATTAATTGCGAAAAACAAGAATGGCTACCACAATCTGGCTAAACTGAGTTCTCTTGCCTACATTGAAGGACTTTACGGGATTTACCCTCGTATCGATAAAGACTTAATCAAAGAATATTCGCAAGACGTAATTGCTTTGACTGGCGGCATTTATTGTGAGATTCCTAACCTCATTCTAAATGTGGGCGAACATCAGGCAGAAGAGGCATTTGTTTGGTATCATAATGTATTTAAGGATGATTTTTATGTAGAATTAATTCGGCACAATCTGGAAGAAGAAAATCGTGTAAATGAAGTCCTCTTGGAGTTTGCGAAAAAATATAATGTCAAAGTTATTGCGGCCAACGATGTCTACTACCTCGAAAAAGAAGATTCTGAAGCTCATGATGTTTTACTATGCGTGAAGGAAGGCGAAATGAAATCTACACCCATCGGCCGCGGACGAGGTTTTCGATTTGGCTTCCCGAATAACGAATACTATTTCAAGTCTCAGGAGGAAATGAAGACCATTTTCAGTGATATTCCCGAGGCTATTGAAAACCTAACGGAGCTCATTGATAAGATTGAAACCTACAAATTAGACAGAGATGTACTGCTACCAGCCTTTAACATTCCAGAAGAATTTAGAGATGTACAAGATGAAGATGGTGGTAAAAGAGGTGAAAATGCTTATCTAAGACATCTAACCTATGAAGGTGCTAAGCAACGATACGTTGAGCTCTCTCCCGAAATTACCGAGCGTCTGGATTTTGAATTAGAAACAATTAAAAACACCGGATATCCCGGCTACTTCCTCATTGTTCAGGATTTTACCCGAAAAGCCCGCGAAATGGGAGTATCTGTTGGCCCTGGTCGTGGTTCAGCAGCAGGGTCAGCCGTTGCCTATTGCATCGGAATTACCAATGTAGATCCCATTGCTTACGACTTACTATTTGAGCGTTTTTTAAATCCTGATAGGGTTTCACTACCCGATATTGATATCGACTTTGATGACGAGGGTCGTGATAAGGTGATCCAATATGTGATCGATAAATATGGTAAAAATCAGGTAGCACAGATTATCACATATGGTACCATGGCTGCTAAATCATCCATAAGAGATGCGGCCAGAGTAATGGAATTATCGCTTTCCGAAGCGAATGACCTGGCCAAATTAGTACCCGAACGACCCGGCACCTCGTTGGATAAAGCCTTTAAAGAAGTAAAGGAGTTAGAGGAAATCAGACAAGGGGCTGACCTCAAATCACGAGTGTTGAATCAGGCAAAAGTTTTAGAAGGTGCGGTGCGAAATACTGGAACACATGCCTGTGGTGTCATTATTACACCTGACGACCTCACTAAATTTATTCCAGTTTCTACAGCCAAAGATTCTGAAATGCTTATCACACAGTTTGATAACAGTGTGGTGGAAAGTGCCGGAATGTTGAAAATGGACTTTTTGGGTCTGAAGACATTGACCATCATCAAGTCGGCCTTGAAAATTATTAAAGCGAGACATGGTGTTGATATTGATATCGATACTATTCCACTTGATGATGCCAAGACCTATGAGCTTTATCAGAAGGGACAGACCAACGGCACATTCCAGTTTGAGTCGCCCGGAATGCAAAAGCACCTGAGAGCTTTAAAGCCTGATAAGTTTGAAGACCTCATTGCCATGAACGCCTTGTACAGGCCAGGGCCGATGGAATATATTCCAAACTTTATTGCTCGTAAGCATGGTGAAGAAGAAATCACCTATGACATCGCGGATATGGAGGAATACCTGGCTGAGACCTACGGTATTACGGTGTACCAGGAGCAGGTGATGTTGCTTTCACAAAAATTAGCAGGCTTCTCGAAAGGTGATGCGGACGTTTTACGTAAGGCCATGGGTAAAAAAATCTTTGCCCTACTGGAAAAACTAAAACCAAAGTTCATTGAAGGTGGAAAGGAAAGAGGTCATGATCCTGAAGTACTTGAGAAGGTTTGGAAGGATTGGGAGGCTTTTGCTGCCTACGCGTTTAACAAATCACATAGTACTTGCTACTCATTAGTAGCATACCAGACAGCTTATATCAAAGCACATTACCCTGCAGAGTACATGGCTGCGGTGCTTACTCATAACCAAAGCCAGATTGAGAAAGTAACTTTCTTTATGGAAGAATGTCGAAGCCTAGGAATTAAGGTGCTTGGCCCACATGTGAATGAATCGTTCAAAAACTTTGCGGTAAATAAGGAAGGTGAAATCCGCTTTGGATTAGGCGCCATTAAAGGTAGTGGCGATGCTGCGGTTGAAGCAATCATTGAAGAAAGAAAAGCGAATGGCCCGTTTAAAGATATCTTTGATTTCGCTGAAAGAGTTAATCTAAGAACCGTAAACAAAAAGACCTTCGAATGTCTGGCTATGTCCGGTGCATTTGATTGTTTTGAAGAGTTTCATAGACGGCAATATCTACATGCACCGGAAGGTGATCAGCCTCTAATTGAGAAGGTGATTAAGTATGCCAACAAAATGCAAATGGAGGCCGAAAGCGCCCAGGCCAGTTTATTTGGCGGAGCTTCAGGAGTAGATACGCCAAGGCCAACCATAACACCTATTGAGCCATTTGGAAAGTTTGAGGAGTTAAATATTGAACGCGAGGTGGTAGGTCTTTTCATTTCAGGCCACCCATTAGATGATTACAAATTTGAAATTGACAGTTTCTGTAATATTGAACTATCTCAACTAAATGAGTTGGAACCATTGGAAGGTAAAGATCTGCGAATGGCTGGTATTGTTTCTGGCATTGCTCATAGAACCACCAAGGGCGGAAAACCTTTTGGAACACTAACTATAGAAGATTACAACAGCAATTTTACATTCTTCCTCTTTGGAGATGATTATGTGAAATTCAAAGAATATATGATGCAGGGCTGGTTCTTGTTTTTACAAGGACGTGTTGTGCGCCAGAAATGGGGCGATCAGCGACTGGAAATGAAATTGCATAGCATCGAATTGCTAAGCGAACTACGAGATAAAAAAACCAAAGGCATTATAGTTACAATGAATGCTGATGAGGTGAACAGTCAGGTAATTGAACAAATTGAAAAAGTGTGTTCTCAATTTAAAGGTGATCTTTCGCTTAGAATGAACATTCTCGATAGAGAAAACAATATTGCTTCAGAATTGCTCTCAAGAAAGTTTACGATTAACCCAAGTAATGAAATGATTGAGGAGATGAAGAAAATACCTGAGGTAGAGTGTAAAGTTCTCGTTTAAGCCAAAATATAAATCTTATGAATAAAATTATACTTACTAGTTTTCTGATTTTTGTTATCAGCATTTCTAATGCCCAAAATCGCAAGCTCCCTGTTGATACGCTTGTAGTCACACAACATTCCACCACCATAAATGGCCAAAAGGTAAACTATTCAGCCACCACTGGCACACAACCAGTTTGGGACGAAATGGGTGAGCCTATTGCTTCACTATTTTATACGTATTATCAGCGGACAGATGCTGGTGATAACGCTGCAAGACCATTAATCATGTCCTTCAATGGAGGACCGGGCTCTGCCTCTGTCTGGATGCATATTGCTTACACCGGACCTAAAATTTTAAAAATTGATAATGAAGGATTTCCTGTACAACCCTACGGCATTCAGGACAACCCCTACTCCATACTGGATGTGGCTGACATTGTGTTTGTTAACCCTGCTAATACGGGCTATTCACGCACCATTCCCGAGTCTGGCAAAGAGGTTGATCGTGATAAGTTTTTTGGTATCAATGCCGATATCGAATATCTGGCTGATTGGTTGAACACTTTTGTGACTAGAAATAACCGTTGGAGGAGTCCGAAATACATTATTGGTGAAAGTTACGGAGGTACTCGAGTTTCAGGTCTTGCTCTGGAGCTTCAGGAACGTCAATGGATGTACCTGAATGGAGTGATTATGGTTTCACCTGCAGATTATCTGGTGTTTGAGTCTGACGTACCAATTTCTTCAGGCACTAACCTCCCTTACTTTACGGCAGCAGCATGGTATCATAAAATGCTTCCACAAGAGCTCCAATCTAAGGATCTAACAGACATTTTACCCGAAGCAGAAAATTTTGCGCTGGACGAATTAATGCCAGCTTTAGCCAGAGGTGGGTTCTTACCAGAAGCTGAGAAACAGCGCGTTGCTAAGCGAATGTCATACTATTCGGGTTTGTCTGAAAAATCAATATTGCAAAACAACCTGGATGTGTCAACGGCCTTTTTCTGGAAAGACTTATTGCGAGATAAAACAGGCCAAACCATAGGTCGGTTAGACTCCCGATATTTAGGCCTCGACAAAATGGAAAGTGGAGATAGCCCAGATTATAGTGCAGAACTTACTTCCTGGTTGCATTCATTCACACCGGCCATAAATTATTATATCAGAGAGCATCTGAAATTTAAAACCGATATCAAGTACAACATGTTTGGCCCGGTTAGACCCTGGAACAATGAAAACAATACCGTGCGTGAAGATTTACGACAGGCTATGGCCGAAAATCCATATCTAAAAGTACTTTTCCAAGCCGGTTACTATGATGGTGCTACTACTTACTTTGCTTCAAAATATACCATGTGGCAGGTTGACCCTAGTGGTAAAATGAAAGATCGGTTTTACTTTGAGGGGTACCGTAGTGGTCACATGATGTATTTGCGTAATGAAGACCTGGAAAAAGCAAATGATGATTTACGAACATTCATCAAAAACAGCTTTGAGAAAGGTAAATCAGCCAAATACGAGTAAATATGATTAAAACTCAGGGGTAGGATTTATTGTTTAAACCCATAAATCCTACCATCGGTATTGCCCACCCAAATCATGTTATCAATGAGCACTGGTGAGCTGGTAAATCCATAATACGTGTCTTTTACATTCTCAACAGCATAACGCCATTGCTCTTCACCTGTTTCCGAGTTTAATGCAATAATGTAAGCGAAGTGCTTATAGAAATAAGAGTTGTTGCCTACGGTAGCAGCATATACGTTGCCTTCAGTAACTAACGGACTCGCCCAAGGGCAGCCGCCAGTATCGAAATTCCAAATCAGTTTACCATTGGCTGGATTAAGAGCTGTAATCGTTTGAGCATCTGAGGAACCCACGAACAACTTATCATTTTTAATAACTGGAGTGGATTCTACCCAGGAGAACCAATTATAATACTGCCACTCCATTTCGCCTGCCAATGAAAGTGCGAACAAATTATAATTTCTGCTTCCAAAAATTAATTGATCATCATACAATGTTCCGCCACCTACAATAGGGTAGCCTGAATCATAATTCCATACTAGTTCACCATCCCTGTTTAGTGCGTAAACTCTTCCATCAAAAGACCCAAAAACTATCCGCTCATCTTTAACTAATGGCCTTGTTCGAATAGCTCCTGATGTCTTATATCGCCATGCTACATTTCCATTGGCTTTATTAATCGCATAAAAATCTCCACTGCCATTACCATAATAGATTCTGTCTTCAGTAAATGCAGGTATGGCCGAAAAAAAGTCATAATTCTTGGCAAATCTTTCCATACTATCTACTTCCAACTGCACCTTCCAATTCATCTGTCCAGCTTTTGAAATACAATAAAACAATCCTTTATCGGAATACACGTAAATATTGTCTTCGTGCACGGTTGGTTCCGACCTAAAAGCCCCCTGCCCTTTAAATGACCACTCTACGGACTGATTGTTGGGGTTAACGCGAAATAAATGTCCATCAGTGGTAGCAGCCAGAATAGAACCTTCAATAGTACTAATGCCTGACCAGATGGATTCATGCAGATCAATCACTGCGCTTGGCTTTTTTGTTGTAGGCAGCAGCTGCGCTTCTTTTAACTCGGGCTTTTCGGCCTTCTTCAGTTGAAAGGGTATTTCATATTTCGGAACCAGCACTCCCGGCAATTTTCCCAGAACCAATTGATGCTCTTTATCATAATTCAATTTCCACCCACCTATTTTAATAGTATCATTATTAGTGGTTACCCCTTTAAAATTAAAGCTCCAATCATACGCAGGTACTAGCAGATTTACCTCGTAGCCAACACTATCTTCTATAAACTCAAGCCCAATGAGTGTTTTTTGATTATTAAAGACTGCCTCTCCCTGCCAATAGCCAACCAAAGAATCAGTATTCTCTTCAGTAGAACAAGATGTAACCAATGCCACTATGAAGATTATTGCGTAAACGGTGTATTTCATAAATTATAGTATCTTACAATTGTCTTTTGTCTATTTGCAATTTGTATTAATTGAATTTAATTTAACTAGATGCATTCATTTAAGTTGTCAATATTACTAGTTTTCATATCGGGTATCACCTTTGCTCAAGATCTAAACTCACTTAGTAAGCCTCAGTGGCTGGAAGATTATGATAAGTTGGCCTATAACATTAAAGCCCGGCATGTGGACCCTTATGCCTATGTAACGAAAGAACAATTTAACAACATTGTCATGAATCTGGGTTACAGTTTAGATGAGTTAACCCTAGCAGAAAAACTGGTTGAATTGATGCGTATTGCTAACCAACCTGGCGATGGTAAAACTTCAGTAAATGTTGAGCCTTATTTCCACTACTACCCTATCGAATTGTTTTGGTATTCTGATGGACTGAGAATTGAGAAAATCCAGTCATCCATGAAGCAATATGCCGGGCATCAGGTAATAGCCATTGATGGAGTGAAGATATTAGAGGCAGCACCAAAAATTCAAAAATTAATACCATCAGATGAAAATCTGTACTACCGTACCAAGTGGGATCAGAAGTGGCTTAGAAATGCCGACTTGCTACACATTCAAGGAATTACTAAAAACCCTAAAACTGCTATTTATACGCTGGTGGATGATAATGGCAACATTGAAAATATTACACTTAATGCTATTTCATATGAAGAATTACAGCAGGTAGAATGGCAAAGAGGCTACAGCCTTGACCCACGTCTCGCTCAAACCAAGGGAAAAGACTTTGCATATATTGTTTTTGACGAGTTTACGATTTACATCAACATGCCAAAATACCCAAGCACCGATGTAATGAAAAAAGAAACGGAGAGCCTGATACCTCTACTTGAAAATGAGGCCTACACGCATTTGGTTATCGACTTAAGACAAAATGATAATAGTTCAGGCGATGCGATGGAATACTTAGCCAAGCGAATTAAAAAGAGTGATTTTCAGGAGCATGGTAAAATTTATGTGATTACTGGTAGGGAAACCTTTGGACAAGCATTTACTGATACGTTTATGCTGATGGAAGATTTTGATGCTTACCCTGTGGGTGAGCCTGCGGCACAAAATCCGAATAATTATGAAATAGGTTACACTGATGTGTTACCACACTCTCAAATCAGCTATACGGTGGCGGGATCAGCCGTACAAATGCAGCCTGGCGAGCTGGATGATGTAGATCATATGCCTAACACTATTTTGATGCATCAATTAATAACGCCAAATTTTGAAATACGTAAAGAGGGCATGGACGAAGTGATGGAATGGATAACCAAACAACCTTAATGCATCCCTTTCAACTTTCATCGATTGATCATGTTGCAATTAGAGTAGCAGACATTAAAGCTTCCGTGGAATGGTATGAGAGTGTGTTAGGGTTGAAAAAAGTAGCTCCAAAAGAATGGCAGCCCTACCCCATCTTTATGATGCAAGCTAAATTTGGAGTGGCTCTTTTTCCTGCCAGAATACGAGACCCTCAATTAGATACCCATTCCAAAAATGTTAAGATTGATCACTTTGCCTTTAATGTAACAAAGGAAGCGTTTCAAAAGGCTCAAGTCCACTTTCAAAAAATTGGTATTCCCTTCGAGTTTCAGGACCATCATTACTTTCATAGCATTTATTTGAATGATCCCGATGGCCACACTGTTGAGTTAACTACTTTGGTAAAAGGGGAAAATATATTTGACTAATTCGGACATAAAAACTGTTCAATATTGAACAATCGAAACTAAAATCCCACTTTATTCAGCTTTCAAGGCAGTGGTACAACTATTGAGGCAATCCAATATTTTAATCACCTCAACGTTAGAACTCCATGAAAAAGGTCAAAAACTTCTTTTGGTATTGCGCAGGAGCCAATCACCAACTACTCGAAAAATGCCCGACTGATGAAAGTAAGTATGTAGGCATTGGAGCTACTATTTTCTTTACCGGTCTGTTTGCCGTACTAGCTGCAGGCTATGGTTTATACACGGTATTCGACAGTTACCTGATAGCCTCCACCCTGGGATTAGTCTGGGGTTTAATGATTTTTAATCTCGATCGGTTTATAGTCTCCAGTATGCGGAAAACCACATTGGGCAATGAGTTAATTATGGCAATACCGCGTTTTGTACTGGCCATTCTTATATCCATTGTGATAGCAAAACCGCTTGAACTAAAGATTTTTGAAAAAGAGATAAATGGTGAATTAACTGTGATGCAAGATGAAATGAAATCCGCCAAAGAAGCAACCATCAATACAAAATACGAAGAACAAAAGCAGTTATTAACAACAGACATAAACCGCTTAAAAGCAGATATCACTACTAAGACAGCTCAGCGAGATGAGCTGAGCAGAATAGCGCAGCAGGAAGCTGATGGCACCGGAGGCACGAAAAAACGAAATCCCGGCCCTATCTATCAAATTAAAAAGGACGATGCCGATAGAGTAAACAAGGAGCTGGAAGAGCTGCTAGCGATTAATCAGCCATTGATAATTGAAAAAGAAAAACAGATTAGTGGCATTGATTCACTGCAACAGTCTGAATTGCTGGCTTTAGAAACTACCGACATTGGTGGGCCTGCTGCAAGACTCGAAGCACTTAACCGAATATCTGCTCAAAGCGCTGCTATTTGGTGGGCAAATGCCTTTATTATTCTTTTGTTTATCGTGATTGAAATTAGCCCCATTTTGGTAAAACTACTTTCCTCCAAAGGCCCTTACGATTACCTATTACAAAAAGAAGAATACCAATTTGAAGCCAATGCGTATAAAGACAAAGGCTTTATACATGATGGCATTAAGAAGGAAACAGAAGCTCTGGCAAACAAAGAGAAAGAGTTTGTACGATCTAACCTGGATATGAAGCTGGACAATGCTTAACCTGTACTTTTGAAGAAGGTTGAAATGGGTTAGATTAGGGAAGTAAATTTCATTTGTCTATCTAGATATATTATAGTTGAAGATCTAAAGGTCCAAAATGCACGTTGTTAAGGCAATAATATATACTCTATTATTTTTTGGTATCCTCCTTATTAATGCTGCTTTGCTGTTAATCGTAGACTTTGATGATCAAGAAGCACTTTGGAATAATTACATATTTTTTACTGCCGTTTTTGAATTATTATTAGTGATTATATTCCTTACAATAACCAAATATTTTGATCAATCTAAATTCCATATTTTTAATAGTAAACTTCTATGGTTATCTATAGTCTTGGGAGTTTCTTTTCCTTTTGTACAAACACCTTTAAACTGGTTGTTCAATACACTTTTTAATACAAATTATTTCATAACATATGATTTCGGAGGCACAATACAAACCTGGCCAAACATCATTGCTGGTATAATAATTATTCCATTTGCTGAAGAGATGTTTTTCAAGTTGTCAGTTCAAACTGAATTACAAAAAACTCTTTCAAGAGGTAAAGCAATACTGATAACGGCATCTCTATTTGCTTTCATTCATCTACCTTTCGTCATTATTTTTATTGAACCAAGTGCATTTGAATTCCACACTGCATATATCGCATTCTTCATTGGACTGATTAGTAGTTGGTTGTATTCTAAATCAGATAATATTTGGTCATCAATATTGATGCATATGTCCGTAAATTTAATGGTGACATTAATATAAGGTGTGCTAACATAGGCTAGCATCACATATATTTAAGTACTTTTTTTTATAAGTTACTGCTAATCGACCATTCATTCTGTGTTTACATTTTTGGCTTTTAACCCTAGATCTTCCTTCAGCGACTTTCAGGGAGTAAGCCCTCGAGCAGACTCGGGCGGCAAGGAGTGTAGAAAGGCCTTTGCCTAAGTCTCTGCAACTTGGCTCAAAACACAGAATTCATTACTTTGCGTGCAAATCAGCTCAGGTAGCACACAGCGCGCTAGCCGGGTGTTAGCGCTTATTTCTTGCAGGATTTTAATCAATTTGAAACTTTTTAAAACTAAATTATGTACATAAATTTGTACATAATATTTAAAATATGCTAACCACAACTTTATCAGATTTTAGAAAAGACATCAAAAGATACTTGGACAATGTGACCAATAATTTTGAAACATTAATTATTAACAGAGGTAAAGACACAGGTGTTGTCATTATGTCTCTTGACGAATATAATTCCCTTACTACAACTCAGCGTGAATTATCTTCCAAAGTCAATGAACAAAGGCTAGACTCTGCAATCTCAAAGTTTAAGTCAGGAGATTCATTTAAGAAAGAACTCCTAGATTAATGAAATACATTTTTGTTGACGAGTCCTGGGAGGACTACCTGTACTGGCAAAAGACTGACAAAAAGATTCTAAAACGAATAAATAACTTAATTAAGGACATTGCTAGAAATCCTTTTGATGGAATTGGTAAGCCAGAACCATTGAAATACAAGTACAGTGGTTTTTGGTCTAGAAGGATTGATGGTGAGCATAGGTTAATTTATCAAGTTAAAGACGATGAAGTTTATATAGTAAAATGCAGGTTTCACTATGACTAAAATAACAAGCGCTAACATTCTTTAAGAGCGCACTTGGACTTCAACGTACGAAGTTCTAAATGCTCAAGTGCGATTAACACACACTTTTTTGGGTTAGCATTTCACATCCACTTTCATCTCTTAACTTGTGGACTTCTTGTAAGAAAGGGGTGTTTCAAGCTGCTTTATATAGGACTCTGCCTTCACTTACAGTTTCGGCAGACACGTAGGTTCTAAATCCAAATCATGCTAATTTTATGCTCCGTAATCCCGATAGCTATCGAGAAAGTAAACAAACGTGCCTTACATGGGCGTTAACATCAAAAACTCAGAATTAAAGAATGAATCCAAGAATTGCAATTAAAATGATGCTATGGTTATTAGTAGCCGTGATACTTTTTCATTTGTGCATAGTGATAAAAATAATTCCTTATGAAATTACTTGGGGAGGAAGATTAAAGAATGACACTGAAATGTATGTTTTTGAGAGTGTTTCGATTCTAGTTAATCTCTTTTTATGCTTTGTATTATTAATAAAGGGAAACTATTTGACTGAAATTATACCAATGAAAATTGTGGATGTTGCCTTATGGATCTTCTTAATCCTATTTGGAATGAATACTGTTGGGAACATCTTAGCGAAAACCAATTTTGAAAAATTTTTCACTTTACTAACTTTGGCATTTGCTTTTCTAATTTGGATGGTTCTAAGGAAAGACAAAAAACGAATACACAACAATGTATAAAAAGCGTCAAAACGACTTTTTGTACTAAACGTTAGCATGAATTATAACTATATGAAATACATACTTGCATACTTTTTATTAAGCATTTCATCACTTTCAATCTCTCAGTCGAAGAACACTGGACAAGAATACCTTGAAAAAGGGAAAAACTTTATAAAACAAAATAATATTGATTCAGCAAATTTCTATCTCCAACTTGCTGTTCAGAATAGAAATGCAAAAGCTATTAACCTACTTAAAGAGGAACTAAAAATTGATATAGAGTATCATGATATTATGCCTCTTCTTGTGGTAGATGAAGACCCTAAATTTTTGTACAAAGAGAAAGAATACCCTATAAATAACAAAGACTATTCCCTAAACCCAAAACTTGTAACTCAAATAAGAAAAGCTCTCAACTCTTCTGACGAGATTAGAAAATCTGAATTTACAGGTCAAATTTTCATAGAACTTGTCATCGACAAAGAAGGAAATTTTGCTGGAAGCCTCAAAAAAGGGACTGGGAGTGAATTGCTTGACAAAAATATTATTGAACAACTTAATAGAGAGCTAAAATTCAAACCAGCCATATACAAAGGACGTAATACTGGAGCCTGGGCTTATATGATTCCTATAGGATTTTAAACTCATGCTAACATTTTATAAGAGCGCACTTGGACTTCAACGTACGAAGTTCTAAATGCTCAAGTGCGATTAACACACACTTTTTTGGGTTAGCATTTCACATCCACTTTCATCTCTTAACTTGTGGACTACTTGTAAGAAAGGGGTGTCTTAAGCTGCTTCATATAGGACTCTGCCTTCACTTACAGTTTCGGCAGACATGTAGGTTCTAAATCCAAATCGTGCTAATTTTATGCCCTGTAATCCCGATAGCTATCGGGAAAGTAAACAAACGCGCCTAACAGGTGTGTATTTAAGAATAAAGATCAACCAAATAATATTCTATAATTGATGAAATCTAAATTTTTCCTGCTTGGTATAATCATTCTAGGGGGTCTGTTTTTTTTCGGGTGTGATGATGACGATGGAATCATCAAACCGACCAATTCAATTGTATACAAATTAGATGGACGAACTGTACAATATGGCGATCCAAGTGCTATTGCCATAGACTTGTCAGAGGATGGACATGTAGATTTTACAATTTTTGTAGAATTGACCGCAAATAGTCTGGGCGACCGCTTGTATGCAGGCATGAACCCAATTGGAGCTAATCTGATTAAATCTGGACCACCAATAGATGAAAATTTTTTGAGTATGGGTCTTTTGGTTGCCGAAAATTCTGGCGAAATCATAGATTTTGAAGTTAAACAAAATCAACAATGGACATCTGATTTCGGTGCTTTGGCCATAAGAAATACCTATACCAATGGCGAAATATCCTATGAAGGTAATTGGGCTGATTCTGTGCAGATTGTAGGAATACAACACAAAATAAATGAAACTACACATTTTGGCTGGCTAAGAATCAAGTTCGATAAGGTGACAGAAATTGTAACCTTGATTGATTATGCTTACGACTCAATTGTAAACCAGCCAATTCTTGCAGGAGCCAATTCAAACTAAAGCAAAGAATTATAAAGAAATTAGCCGTTTATGACTTCTGATCGTTGAGATAGTTGGCAGAAAATACTACGTTTATATTTATAGCCCCTTGTGGTATATATTTTCTAAAAGGGCGTGTGTTGCATGTAAATAGTTCTGGCATAGAAATAGTAAAACACTATGACTTAGTCTAATGGTAAATATGTAATCTATTTACCAACTAAGTAAACCAAACTTTCTCAATCAAACTACTACTCGACCAATATGAACCTCAACCAAATAACCGTACCATCATTAGATTTAAACAAATCAATTCCTTTTTATGAAAAGTTAGGGTTAAAATTGATAGTAAAATCCCTGCCTCATTATGCACGGTTCGAGTGCCCTGATGGTAATTCAACATTCTCAATTCACCTAACTGATAAACTTCCAGAAGGTGATGGCATTTATGTTTATTTTGAATGTGAGAACTTAGATGAACATGTTCAGAATTTGAAAGCTAAAGGAATTGAATTTGATCTGGAACCAACAGACCAACGATGGCTTTGGCGTGAAGCCCGATTGAAAGATTTAGATGGTAATCAGCTTATATTATTTTATAGTGGCGAAAATAGATTAAATCCACCATGGAGAATTGATACAGTTTAACTGTCACCCCACCACCAACTTCCTTCCCAACTCAGTCAAAAACCCAACGCCATAAGCAAACAACTGTACAAAGGAGGTTGCTATGCTCAATACGGCCACATGAATATTCTTATTCTGTGCCAAAGAGCTGCTAAAATTGATTAAAAAGAAGAGCCCATATACACTATAAGCTGCCATGCTTACATATATATTAACTGCCGACCAGAATGGCAATGATATAAAGCCAAGCGTAAATAATGCAGGAAACCAGTGAAACAGCTTTACTTCCTCCTCATAAAAGCGTCCTACGTTTATTCTGGCTCTGCCAAAGAAATGAAGCTGCTTATAAAACTGTGGTAATGAAGTCCTACGCTTGTGGTAAACATAGGCATCTGGTATTAAAGCAGTTTTAAATCCTGCTTTAATAATTCGCATACTAAATTCCAGATCTTCGCCCATACGGGTAATCTTATAACCGCCTACTTTCTCAAAAACTTTACGTGAAATGCCCATGTTAAAACTGCGTGGGTGGAAAGTGCCGTAATGCTTCTTATTCCCTCTAATACCACCGGTCGTAAATGGCGATGTCATGGAATAACTAATGGCCTTTTGCATAGGTGTGAAAGATGCATGTGCCTTATCCGGTCCACCAAACGCATCTACCTTGTGTTCAGTCAAGTAATCCTCCACTGCCTGAAAGTAATGCTCCGGTATCAGGCAATCGGAATCAAAGACAATGAAGTAATTGCCTTTGGCTTTTTCGAAACCGAAATTACGGCTAAACCCCTGCCCGGAATTTTCTTTGAAGTAATACTGTACATCTAATTTATCTGCATACTTCTGAACGATGTGTTCGCACTTTTTTGAAGAACCATCTTCGATCACCAAAACCTCAAAATTGGTATAGGTTTGCTTCGTTAAGCTTTCAAGCAACTCATCAATTTCTTGCGGACGATTATAAATAGGAATGATTACAGAATAGAAGCGCATTAGCTCACTCGAATAGAATCTGATACGAGATAATCTTTACTGGAATTGGATTTCATGGCAAGCATCTCTGCCAAGAATCCGGTTAAAAACAGTTGTACTCCAACCACTAAAGCCACCAAAGCCAAAAAAAACAGTGGCTGATCGGTAATATCTCTTACCGGTAATTTATTATGCAGCTTATACAACTTATCTCCAATAACATAGCAGGTAATAACGAAGCCTGAGAAGAAGGATAATGTGCCCAACAAACCAAAAAAATGCATGGGCTTACGCTTAAATCGGCTTACAAAAGTGATGGAGAGTAAATCCAAAAAACCATTCACAAAACGCTCTAACCCAAATTTTGTGGTGCCATACTTTCTTTCTCTATGTTGCACTACCTGCTCGCCTATTTTTCGGTAACCGTTCCATTTAGCAATCACCGGAATATAGCGGTGCATCTCGCCATACACATTCAAATGCTTTACCATTTCACCCCTGTAGGCCTTTAAACCACAGTTAAAATCATGAAGTTTAATGCCTGAAATTTTTCTGGTAACGTAGTTAAAGAATTTGGAAGGTATGGTTTTGGTAATCGGATCATGGCGCTTTTTCTTCCAGCCACTTACCATATCAAAGCCCTCTTCTTTTATCTTCTTATATAAAGCAGGAATTTCGTCCGGACTGTCCTGTAAATCGGCATCCATGGTAATGACTACGCTGCCTTGCGTTTGTTTAAAACCGCTATTTAAAGCAGCTGATTTGCCATAATTCCTGTTAAACTTTAATGCTTTTATATGCTGATTTTTGGCGGAAAGTTCCTGAATAACGTTCCAGGAGGTGTCGTCACTCCCATCATCCACCAAAATCAACTCATAAGAAAAGCCATGTGAGATCATCACACGGCTTACCCATTCACATAATTCAGGCAATGATTCCTCTTCGTTATATAAAGGAACCACTACTGAAATATCAATTTTTTGCATATTTAAACCTCCAGAGCAGGATTATTATTCTTTGTAATCGCACTAACGACCAAAGATATAAGAAATCCGAAGAATACAGAGACCAAAAAGGCCATAATCATTATGAATCCTGGTGTCATGAACCCTTGAGAGAATTCAAGTGCTTGCTCAATTTCAGCATCACTCATGCCACTGTTCATCATTTCCTCTACCTGCAATTCCTTCACGATATCCATGTAAGTAGGATCTATAAACTTGATATATACATACGCAAAAACAGATGAAATGGCCGATGAAATAGCTACTATCAAAGTGCCTATTCCTAATCCCTGGCCATAGCTCATGAAGCCATCACCTTGCTCCTTAAATTCTTTATGAGCCAAGAAGATCAAAAGTATTGCCGGTATATAGCCGAACCACTGTATGGCTGAATTACCTTGAAGTTGTGCAATGGCAATAGTTAAGAATAAAGCAATTGATATAATTCCTAAAATAAGTCCCCATTTAATCGATACCGACTTTACAGAGATTGTTGATTCGTTAGTTTCCATGTTTAATATTTTTAGGTTGAAGTTATTTCAAAAGTATTAGTACCTTCTGAAAATGAAAAATTACACTTAGTGCGTGGTAATTTAAATGGATTATCGGCAAATTCCACTTGCCAAGCGTTACTTACTAAACCTTTTTTCAGATTTTCTAAGGAATACAGCTATAATGATGGTGATAAAAAACCCAAGCAATGTGCTTTTAATAAAGTAATCAATTCCTAAAACCGTTGGAGTCGATTCTCTGAGCATTTGAACCTGAGCATTATACTGCTCTTCAGTCAAAGTAATTTTGCCTTGGTTAACAATTTGGTCTTTATCCAATTCAAGCCCACGAATAGTACCTTCAATATAATCTGCAAAGAATTGAGGCTCTATAGATGAAAATGCTATCACGAAAATACCTGTTACTAGCCCGATAATGACATATATACCAATACCTATCACCATTCCTTGCCAAAACTGCAAAAAACCTTCGTTAAACTGGGTCTTGTACTCTTTGATGCCGAAGAAAATAAACAGCGCGAATAATATTACCCTTACATCAAAGAAGATGGGTATTAATAGCGGATGTTTACCCGTATAATATAGAAATACGATCACAATCATGGCCATTACCGACCCAATTAAACCATACTTTAGCGGGGTTGATACAATTGGCTTCATATGCTACTAACAGATGCCTGACCGTTATTAAATACGGCTATGGCTTTTCCCTTTAATTCCTGATTAAAATAAGGTGAATTCACTGACTTAGATTTATTGCTCGAGGAGTTCAACTTCCATTTTGCGTTGGGATCAAACAGTGTTAAATCAGCTTCAGCTCCTTCTTCAATAGTTGCAGCGTCCAATCCCAATAAATTTCTCGGATTGGTTGTCACTTTTTCGATGAGCAGATGCATATCTACCTTTTCGCTTAGTGCTGACAAGTTAGAGGCGACTGTTTGAAGAGAGGTAATTCCAAAGTCTGCTAAATCAAACTCCAGTTTTTTACATTCTTCATCATGTGGAATATGATTCGAAACGATCACATCGATGGTACCATCCTGCAACCCTTTAATCAAGGCCTTATTATCGGCTTGTATGCGCAATGGCGGGTTTACCTTAAACGAAGTATCGAAACCTTCAAGTGCGGAATCATCTAATAAAGGTTGATATGATGCGATATCGCAAGTCACGTTTAAGCCCTTCTTTCTCGCCTCTTTAATCAACGCCACGGATTTTTCTGTTGATAGACATGTTAAATGTAATCGTCCACCCGAATATGCGAGTATTGATAAATTTCTTTGAATGATTAAATCTTCCGACAGGTTCGGCATCCCTTTCATTCCCAGCATGGTGCTCTCAACACCTTCGTTCATCACACCAAACATATTCAGATGAATATCTTCGGGCCTATCGATTAGCAAACCATCAAATTTTTGAAGGTATTGCAATGATTTAAGCAGAATATCTGAATGCCAAATCGGCTTCAAGCCATCGGAAAAAGCGATTGCTCCGGCAGTATGTAAATCAATCATTTCTGTGAGGTCCTCTCCTTTTGCGCCTAGCGTTACTGCCGCTATTGGATGTAACTGCACCAATGAACCAGCATTGCCTCCTTTGATATAAGCAACGTCATTTTTCGTTTGGGTAACAGGCTGGTTGTTTGGGAGAGCTGTAACATGTGTAAAACCTCCATCAGCAGCAGCCAATCTACTTGACTCCAAATCTTCTTTATGCTCCAGACCCGGATCGGCCAGCCACGCGCGCATATCTACCCAGCCTGAGCTCAGTATCATGCCCTTACCATTGATCGTAGTTTTAACCTCTTCTGTTACTTTTCCTATTTTCTTAATCTCACCACCTGAAACAAGCACATCCACTACTTTACCATGATGCGCAGACCCTTTGTTGGAAATTGTAACAGACTTGATAAGTACTTTAGCCATAAATTACTCCGAGTTAAGGAAAAAACCTGATTAATAAAACCTCTGACAGCAAAAATACAAGAGCTAGCACAATTGCCAACTTCCATAATGGCTGTCCCTGGTATTTACTTTCTAATTGATTTCTAAAATTAGTTTCATCAGTTGAAGAAATTACCTGCACATTTCCCTGATATAGTCCAGTTAGTTCCTCGGGCTCAAATTGATCTAAATTTGACTCTGTCTGAGGTACATTAAATGCAAGAGTAGTGATGGTGTCACCTTTAAATGTGAGGTTATAAAAACCTGATTTCAATTCATTGGACGGCAATTGAAGCTGTACTGAGTTATTGAGAATTCTTTGAGATGGAATGAGCTCCACATCATTATTTGACAGTTTTAGTACGTTATCCACCCTGATAGAATCAATTTGCACATTAATATAATTATCGTCAGTGTAGTAATAAAGCCTGTTGGGATCTCGCTCACTTAATGCCGCTAGCTTGTACATAACAGGAACAAATAAGGCATGGTTGGCAAAGGTGCTATACTCATTGCTTAATGGTGCCGCCAAAATAGTTAACCCTTTTTTGATTTGGCGTAAGTAGGAGCTCCCATTCTGAAAGTTGAGATAAGCCGTTTTATCATTACCTAAAAACAATACAGGTTGGGCTTCAGGCATTTGAAATCTCGGATTTTTCTCTTCAAATACATTTTCATAGAATGGGTCATTAAAATCCGGAGAAGCTATTTTGTACTTCACTTCAGCTTCAGAGAAACTCACATTTGCGCCTAACAATCCAAGGTTAGATAAATCGGGCTTTGAATTTGGGATGAGTAAGACATGACCATCATTATTAATCTTTTTCATTAAAGCCGACACCAAAGCCGATGTTAAATCCAGTTCGTTCATGATAATAAAATCACTCTTATCAAGCTCGTTGTAGTTTAGGTTGCTGATGTCATAACTTTTAAAATCGAAAAGATTGGTGTTGGCATATACTTCTTTAATGTATTTCGATGAATTTTCATTTCTAACCTCCAGAACTGCAATCTTATCCAACTGGTTGATGACAAAATACAGATCGTTATCAAACGTTACAGGATATTCTTCAATACTTACTCGCCCTCTATTTAATTTTTTCAAGTCGTAGCCTACATCAAAAGAAATTTCTTTTTTACCCAAAGCAGGAATATCCACCAGAGCTGTTGATACCTGGCGCTTATCCATGAAAACTTTCACCCCTAATCCGCTTACATCAGCATCACCTCTATTGGAAATTAAAACATTGAGCTTAAGTTTTTCATTACCGATTAGGAAAGGGTTTTCAATGTATAGCGAATCGACAAACACATTTGCGTTGGCTGTAAATAATTCAGGTATTAAATTCAGTTTCAATTGGTCAGCTACTTTTTGACCTGATTCTCCGAACGTTGATTTTTGAAAATCACTCATCCAAAAGACATCCAAAGAGTCAGTGTCATTTTCATTGGCTAACCTGTTTAAAATTTCATCAGCGCTTCTGGATATACCGGTCATCTGAATTTTTGTGAGCTGGTCTTCTACTTCGGTGCTGCTTTTATAGGTGATTGAGAAAGGGTCAAAATCATTCGTTAACAGCTTAAACGTAGTGCCTTTAGGATACACCTTAATCAACTCATTAGCACGGTTGATGGCTGAATTAAATGCAGATCGCCCATCGTCTACCTCGTTAGACATGCTGAAGCTATTATCCAGATACATGGCCACTTTAGAGGCTATTGATGTATTTCCTTCTCCAGGTACTATTGGTTGAGCAAATGCCATTATCAGAAAGAATAGAAATAGCAATCGAGAAAGTAAGATCAGGTAATGCTTCAATTTCAGCTTGGAGCTGGTAGCATCTTTCACCTGCTTTAAAAATCGCGTACTTGAAAAATAAACCCTTTTTGTTTTTCGGAAATTAAAAAGATGGATGATGATGGGTATGGCAAGTGCAAAAAGTCCGTACAGCAGCTGAGGTCTTAAAAAATCCATTCGGTGGTAAAATTATTAAAATCCTACGACCTATACGCAAGTAAGTTTTATAAGTGGCAAAATATCTGGGAATAAAACTCCAAAGGCGAGCCGTGCTCGCCTTTGAGTTGGACTGTCATTGAACATGATTGTTCATCTTCAATGTACTAGTACCACCATTTCTGGAGTACCTCACGAGTCAGTGACTCTCTGAAGTACATAGTAAATGTAAGTAGAAGATTAGTAAAAAAATATGACCAAAATCAGGATTCGATTATTTCTTTCCACCAATCATCAAAAGTTCATTTAGATTGATTTCTGTGACATACTTTTTCTCTCCGGAATTAGTCTCGTAAGACCTGTGAATAAGCTTGCCTTCAATCGCAACTTCCTGTCCTTTTTTCAAGTACTCCCCAGCTATTTCTGATTGCTTGCCCCAAGCAACAATGTTGTGCCATTGCGTATCCTCCACTTTCTCGCCATTCGCATTTTTGTAGGTATCGGACGTGGCTATGGAAAACGTTGTTAAAGACTTACCACTTGTTAATGTTTTTACTTCAGGATCTTTACCTAGTCTGCCAATTAATTGTACGCTGTTTCTTAGATTTTTCATGGTAATAAAATTTAAAGTTTATAATTAAGATTTTGATTTCGCTGTTCGGTTTTTCCGTTTCGCTGAAGCAAAGTAAGGATGAGAAAAAAGCGATAGTCGTATGATAATTAATTGTATTCGTTTAAATTACATTTGTAAACGTTTGTAAACGACTATAGTATTGATTTTCAATTAATTACATAAAATGGAAGAAAAAGAGTGTATTGAGTGCGGAACCAAAATATTTGGTAGAAATGATAAAAAATTCTGTTCTGACCAATGCAGAAATTCCTACAATAACAGACTAAATAGCGACTCTAATAACTACATAAGAAAGGTTAACAATACCTTAAGAAAAAATCGAAGGATTCTTGAAAAGCTCACCCCTAACGGCAAGAGTAAAGCTCCAAAAGCAAAGCTTCTAGAACATGGGTTCGACTTCAATTTTCACACGAATACTTATATAACTAAGGCAGGAGCAACCTATTATTTTTGTTACGAATATGGATATCTGGAATTAGAAAATGATTGGTTGGCTCTCGTAAAAAGGGATGAGTAACTTTGGAATAAACGGCTTTTAATACGTAGTATTTTTTGGGTTGTAACTACAGTTATGAACAATAATTTGATCAAGCATTTTCTACAATCTTCAAAGACTTCATTTTATTGTACAATGTTTTACGATCAATTTGTAATAATGAAGCAGTTTTGGTCTTATTATAATCGGTTTGCCGAAGTACTTCGAGTATGGCGCCTCTTTCGGCTCTTTCGGTAATCTCTCTTAAACTGATGGCTTCTGTGCCATTAGCCACCATAATACTTGTACTAAGATCATTGAATGATTTCAGTTGTGTAATTTCTGGAGGCAAGCAGGATATTTCAATTTTATCGCTTTTACAAATGAGCACGGCTCGCTTAATCATGTTTTGTAACTCCCTCAGGTTACCTGGCCAATCATACATCTTAAATTTTTCTAAAACGTCTACACTAAAGCCTGTAATGTTCTTTTTTAGTTTGGTATTTGCCAGTTTTAAAAAGTGTGCTGCAAATATTTCAATGTCTTCATTTCGTTCACGCAAAGGTGCTAAGTCAATTTTAAATTCATTCAATCGATGGTAAATATCCTCCCTGAAATTGCCTTTCTCCACCAACATCTTTAAATCTTCATTGGTGGCAACCAAAACACGAACGTTTACCCTTATTTCTTTTGAACCTCCCACAGGCCTTATAACACCTTCTTGAAGTGCTCTTAATAACTGTACCTGATTTTCATAGCTGAGATTACCTATTTCATCCAAAAACAATGTTCCTCCATGAGCACGTTCAAAACAACCTTTATGATCGGAAAGAGCTCCTGTAAAAGCTCCTTTCACATGTCCAAACAGCTCGCTACCTGCTAATTCATGGGGTAGCGTTCCACAATCAACAGCCACAAATGGCATGTTGTTTCGTTTGCTTTTCATGTGAATTCGCCTTGCCACATATTCTTTGCCTGTGCCTGTTTCCCCAGATATAATCACTGACATATCAGTAGGTGCAATAAGGTCGATGTGCTTTTCTACTAACTGCGATTGATAGCTTGAACCATTAATGTATTTGGGTACAACTTTATTTGATTTTCGATTTGAAACCTTTGGCTGTTCCAGTGCTTCTAATCGTGCCTCCAGTGCATTGTTGATAGTGTCTAAAATTTCATCGGGAAATAAAGGTTTAGTAACATAATCAAAGGCACCTTTTTTAAGAGCTTCAACGGCTAAACGAATTTCAGCATAAGCGGTAACAATAATTACCTGAATAGCAGGGTTGTAAATCTTAACCTTTTGCAATAACTCAATGCCAGTATATTTAGCCAGCTCAAAATCTGTAATTACCAGATCTATTTTTTCCTTTTTGATTAGCGAAAGAGCACTTTGAACACTATCTTCTACAAGAACATTGAATCCCTTTTTTGAGAGATACTTATTCAACTTAATGCTAATACTTTCGTCACCGTCAATGATGAGAATACTTCTGGAAGCGGGTTTGATCATTAATTCCTCCTATATTCTTCGTTAAAAACTGAAGATTTTGATTGGAAACAAAATATACTAAAAATGAATGATAATTCCCGTTTATTATTCCGGAACTCTGGCTAGCTAATACTAATATTTATATTCATAGGTATCTTTTTTCTCATTAAGCCTAATGAGTATGTCTTTAGAGTATACTAATTGATCCAGTATCATTTTCTCAACAAAATCTTGATCGTCATATTCGTTCAGCACGTTTTGATACATTGATACAAGTTCTTCCTCACGCTTAATGCAGAAATCCATCAATTCAAACTCATTGAGCCTTATTAAAATACTATTCACTTCAATACCTATTTTCTCCATTTCAACACGAAAACGATCTTTTACTCCAATAGACACATTTTCTTGACCTAATTGAGAGTTGGCAACCAATGTATCAATGAATCCATTTTTCTTATTGGCCAAAGCTGCAAAATATTCTGTCATAGGTCGATCATGAACTTTGATAGACGCTCTTTTATAAATTTCTTCAGCCATTTTTAATTTTTTAATCAGCTGCTTTATTTTCGTTTTCTTGTTATTCATAACGTCTTTTTTTAGGGCTTGCTACTTTAGGATAGTATATAAGGGTTAATTTATTGACTACTAACCCGTTACAACAGGATTGCCTTTTCTATAATATTCGCCAAAAGTTATGCCTACTATTTATTTCGCTGTTATAATAAGAAGAGAGTTAAATGTGTGCACTTCTGAGAAGTTATTTCTACGACTGCATTACTAAGATGGGTACATTTTTCTACAGGAGTTTGTGGCTAAAAGGGCAAAACACTCTAAATGATTACCAGACCTTGTTCTGCATTAGTGGTATAGTGCTTGTACTTAAAAGACTGTATAACAGAACACAATTAAACTAAATATGATTAACAATATTCTAGCACTAATCGATCTTACCGATCAATTATCATCACATTTAAAACCGACAATTCAACTTACAAAAAAGTTGAATGCGCGGTTAATTTTGCTGAAGTGCTATCCTATTTATACTGAGGAATTTACAACGGAGCAATTTGGAGGATTAACGGCACCGATTGAACCATTCGATGAAGATAAAATTCGTGAAAGCACAGAAAAGAGATTAAACGAACTTTCTGAGTTACAAGATATTGAATATCAATTATTAGTGATGCCGGGATCAGCGCATACGCTATTGTCGAATATGCCAGAAGAATTTACTCCTGACTTGCTTGTGCTAAACAGTGAAGAATCTACCGATTTGGAAGCATTTTTTGGAACAAAAGCTGAATTGCTTTCTAGAGAATCTAATTGCTCAGTATTAATAATTCCGGAAAATTATAAATACCAACCTTTAAAAAGAGTAGGGTTAGCACTTGATGAAGGTGAAACAAAAGATGAAATATCGTTAGAGGACTTACAGCCCTTTATAGTTCGCTATGAAGCTTCTGTGGAAGCATTTCATGTTACAGAAAAGAAAACTGAAGAGCTGACAACAGCCCAAAAAGATATTTATCAGTCACTGAAAGAAAAAATGCTAAATAATGATATTCATCATTTCAAATACCACACTATAATAGAAAGCGATATTACCGAAGGAATTCAAGAATTTATTGATGCTCAAAACATGGATTTACTGGTATTGCTCTACAGAGATCATGGATTTTTCAAGCGATTATTTAGCCCAGGTACTCGAAAGCAAATGATCCGAAAGGCAGGTATTCCAATGTTAATTTTAAAGTAAGTAACTATAAAAATAAAAAACTATGGTATTGAATAATCTAAATGTAGAACACAGTCAGAAAAATGAAAGATTCTTTGTGAATTTGAAAAATTCCCAGGCATACGTGCAATATGAATCTGAAAATCTGGATATACTGGATTTGAAGGAAACATACGTACCAAAGAAAGCTAGAGGAAAAGGGGTTGCTACCTCTATTGTAGAACATGTATTAGAACATGCCCAGAAAGAAAATTTACAAATAATACCTTCATGTCCTTTTGTACAGGATTATATCGATAGAAATCCTGAATATAAAGAATTGATTATAGAATCAGCGTAAATAAGCTCCTAGATTCATGGAACCGATGTTAAACCTTGTGGGTGAACTCATACATCCTGAAGAACTTGCCATTTTTGGCGATGTGGTTATTGCCACATTACTTACAATGGTAGTAGGTTATGAAAGGGAAAAGGCTGATAAAGAAGCGGGGTTACGCACCAATATGATAGTTGGTGGAGCAACCTGTCTCATTATTTTACTAAGCAAGCCAATCATCTTATTCTTGGAATCCAATTATCCAAATTCTATTAATGCCGACCCCATAAGACTATTTGAGGCAATTGTAGTAGGTATCAGTTTTTTAGGTGCCGGTACCATACTTAAAAAGAAAGATGAACATAATATTTATGGAATAACCACAGCAGCCACCCTACTCTACTCGAGCGGTATTGGCATTTGCGTGGCACTCCATCACTATCTGTTAGCTGTATTATTAACAGTTTTTATTCTTATTGTAAATTATGTAGTTCATCGCTTCTCAAAGGGCATTTAAATATAATTAAGGCTATGCTCTTCAATTGGGTAAAAGATAAACTGCACTACATCAGATTTCTAAAGTCGAGATACCTACTTATAAAGTGTGTAACAATTTCACACTTTGGGTACACAATGTAGAAATATCTTCCGCAAAAGGTAGTAGGTTAAAATGCAACTCCTGCATTATCTACCATTAGGTGCTCCTACGTGGCAATTTTCGTTTCTGGTCAATTAGAAATTATAAGGAACACTTCTTGTGATATATGACAGTGAAAGTCTAAATAAAAATGAAAATTATGAATTATATAAGTAAAGAAAGATTTAAAGAACTAGCCAATGTAAGAGCTCCACATTGCATATCAATTTACATGCCTACGGAAGTAGAACATATCGATGCTAACAAGATAATGCTTAAAAACTGCTTGAAGGAAGTAACAAGTAAGCTTGAAACATACGAACTAAAATCAAGAGAAATTTCCAAAGTTAATGAGACAATAGAGGGTTTGATTAATGATGTTGAATTTTGGAGAAATAGATCCAATGGTTTAGCACTGTATTATTATGACAACAAATTAGAGAGCTATTTTTCAGATGAAAAATTTACACAGCAAACATATGTTGGTGATCATCTGAACTTGGTGCAGCTAGTATCAGATCTCGACAAGAAAAAAGAATTTTACTTATTGGTATTAGGTGAAAATAATATCAGATTCTTCAAAGGCAGTAACGATCAACTTAATGAACATAATATACTGCCAGAAAGCCTTGAAGATGTTGTAGGTTCAGATTATGAACAAAAGGCATTGCAATATAGAAGTGGCCAAGGAGAAACCGGTGGTGGTATGTATCACGGCCAGGGTAGCGGTGGTGACTCTGAAAAGAAAAGAGAACTTAAAAAGCTATTTGAAGAAATAGATGAAAATTTGATGGCACAGGTCGAAACGTCCAGTGAAATTCCTCTTATTATAGCCAGTGAAGAACGATCTTTTCATCTATATAAAAGCGTGAATAATTACGATGGAATGTTGGATAAGCCGATCCAGGGAAATCATGAAGAAACAAAGGAAAGCGAACTCCATGAACGTAGTTTGAAAATGCTGCGCGAACAGCCCAACAATAACTTGAAAAATTTGATGAAATCTTATAATAGCTTACTCAATAAAGGTGAATCATCAAGTGACATAGATAAAATAGTGGCGGCAGCTTACAATGGCCAGATAAACACGCTTTTTGTGAAAGAAAACACTAATTTATATGGGCATTATAATCTTAAAACAGGAGAAGTGGACACTCATAAGGAAGAATCAATCAACAATGCGGATTTAGCTAATTTTTCAGCAGTTCATACGATTCTGAAAGACGGGCGCGTATTCGTTCTTGAAGGTGAAGAAATGCCAGATTCTACTTCTCCACTTAATGCTATATTTCGTTATGAGGTGGTAACTCCATAACATTTATAATTCCTTATGAAGTGGGTTAATCAGTAATTTTCGAATTATTACCGCTTGTAAAAGTTAATAAGACCTAACAGTGATGCAATATATGATTGCCCATTGTTAGGTCTTCTTTGTAACATATTCAGCTAAAGCAGACAACGATTGTTGTGCTCAATCCATTTTAAGATGGCTTTATCTCTTTTTTACATTCAGATCGTTGTCATGAATCTTTTAATGAATTGAGGTGTCCAGGTTGAGTGACAATAAATACTTATGTGCTCACCCAAGCTTTAGCCATTTCTCGTTCACCAGGCTTGAACACTTTTTCTTCAATACTAGATATTAGTTTATTTTCAATTTTGGTAGCTCTTTCGAACCAACCTATATTTGTAACAACTGCAATTTTATCTACCTTCTTTAAGTAGTCGCCCAAATGGCTTAAACCAAGTTTAAGGCTATCAAATAACACTTGAAATTCGACACCTGATAGTGATTCAATCTCAAGGTATATGTTAAAGTGACTGTCATCTTCCAGGGCGTCTAATATCTCAAGAGCACTTTCCTTGAATGATAGGTCATCTACTTTTCCTTTTACCTTGAAGCCAATAACATTATCATTTTTTAAATCTATTTTATCAATCATAGTAAAAGTTTTTAAACAGTGTATTTGGCAATAATTCCTACAATAAGAATGATAATTACAACCCAGAATAATATACCTAAAGCTATTGCCGTTCCAGGATTTCGATCTTCCTTATTGTCTTTAAGAATTATTTTGCGCTGTCTTCTTAATTGTGGCGGTGTAACTGCAGCAAGTAAGATTGCCATTATTACACCAGCAAATATTATTGGCACCCACGATACTCCATAATAAACGGGCCCTACAGGTTCCGTCCATAATGATACTACCCAAATGAATAGAAAAGTTAAAAGAAAAGACGGCCAGTATGAGCCCCAAGGGCCGTGTGTTTTAAATGCCAATCCGGAAATGGCCGTAATTAAAAGTGCAAAAACGAATAAGTATAAAATAATTGCTAATACATCCATAATTTAATTGATTTGATTTGATACATAAAGGCCAAAATAGATGCCAATTTTCTAGTGTTGAATAAAACATGTTATTACCTGTTTATTATTCATTTTATCATTTTGATGGGGAATATTTTACCCGTTAACCTTGAATTATGTAGAATTTTAAAGAGTAGAATTTTGCACACATTGTTATATAATACTCAGCGTGCTTACAACCAACCAAGTGAGTAGAAGTGTAACTATTATTAGATAGATCAGCCAATATTTCTTGAGCTTTACAGGGTTTTTACCCCAAAATAACTTTGTGAGGAAGAACATACACCTTCTATTTTTGGAGATAAATGAATAGCTGTGATCACTCATATACCTGAAAAACGATCGGTGGTTATACATCCTAATTAGTCGCGTGTTACTTTTAGAATTAGTGTAGGTGTATGCCTGATAAAAAGCTGAAGCACCGCTAAATACTGAACCATCTGTTTCAATAAATCTAACAGCCTCGCGAAATGCCCATTTAGGAAGGCCTGGTATGCTATCAGCTATTTTCTGGTAAGGTTCATGATTAATACGATCACCTGTTTGGTTTAGAAGCCAAAGCAACCAGTATTGACAAAAACCGCAGTCGCCATCCCACACCAGTAATGGTTTGGCTGGTTGAAATGGCGTGTTTTTATATTTGGTTATCAAAAATGTCTAACTTAATTGTTGAGCGACTTTTCCTTTGATATATCTGCTTTCACATATGTTTTTAAATGTATGCTTTCAATCGGCTCGCCATCATATTTTTGAGTTATCTTATCAGTAATCGCTTTGTTTACATCTGACAACTTAAAGGAGCTTTCAGCAACTATACCATTTTTTTCTATGTCAATTTTGCCTGTGGTATTTAATCCAAAGGCTTTTTCTTTCATTTTCAGTATTCCAAAAATTGTATGTTCAGCGTCTTTCTCGGTTATTTCCTTAATTTCATACTCTGCGAAAGGATATTCATCAACATTGAAAAAATCTTCAGAAGCTAAATGATTTAGGAAATCTTTCTCCTGATTTTCATTTATATCGTCATTAGAAGCCAATTTTATAGATTTAAGGTCAATTTTTAGTTTACCTACGAGTTTACCATCCAACTCAACAAAAAAATTTCCTTTTTCAAATTCAACTTCACCATTAATAGTCATCTTTTTGTTTTTTCCTGTCCAAAGTATCTTACTTCTATCTGTATCTAGCTTATATTTTTTCATGGCGTTATAGTTTAAATTTTTAATCTTAAAAAATTCTTTTTTCAGTTTACTATTGGGTTCTTAGCCTCATCACAAAGGCGATTTATTTTCGCTTTTGACTTATGAATAAGTCGTTCTGACTTTTCTATTGTTTTTTCCCAATTCTCTGATTTCAGCATAGTATTCAGGATGCTATTCTCGATAATTTCTTTTTCATTCCTAATTTTAGCAATAGCCCTGATCAAACTATTTCTTTGTATTTCTGACGCATTAACTATTCTCATTTGAAGTGAGTCCACTTTTTTATCAGCATGGTCTAATACTTCATTTAGTAGATATTGTATTTTTTGTTGCGTCTTATTCATTTGATCTTCCTTATTAAGGATTATTTATTCTTCATATCCTTTTTTATAAATTCATAGGTTGAATCCACGAATTCTGCCGTATTTTTAAATTCAGCAATGGGTGTTTTTATAATACTTGGGCTCTTCACAATTGCTTTCAGTAAATCATCCCTATCTAAATCAGCGTGTTGATACTTTTCTATATAAGTTTCAGATTTATGATTTACGAGAGAATGTATGCCTACCCCTAACTTTTCTGACAACTCTGCAAGCTGCCTTTTGGTAGGCACCTGCTTTGTTACATCATATTCTTTTACTTTGTAGTGTTTAAGGCTATTTGCGTAGGCTAATGCCTCCCGATCCTTAATAGAGGTTGGGTTATAAATAAATAGTATTTCATTGTCTTTAACCATCATGTTAGTCGATTTAGATTCTTACAGGCAAAAAGGATTACAATTAGTACCTGACTCCTACATGTATTGGCTGCTAAGACTGTACCGAGAATCTATTAAGCTACTCTAAGTAAAATAGGGTCATATGATCTGATCTACTGTGGCAAAGGATCAACACATTACCTGGCCATGTGTGAACAATCTCTACAGTATTTAAAAAGTAATTTACTATACCTTATCCAGGTCGTTATTCTGTCAATTATTATTCTGTATTACACAATCGCATGTTTATTGCGCATTAGAAGATAAGTGCGCTATAAACAGTAGTTGCATTGTACCTAAAATAAAAAACCATGATTAAAAAATTAAAATTGATTTTTGCCACAGATTTCACCGATGCAGCAGATAATGCAATGGAATACGGAATCCAATTTTCAAAAGACCTGGTAGGCGATAATGTTGAAGGTATTCTCGTACATGCCCACAAGCACTTTGTGCCTTATTCAAATACTCCTGCCATACCTGTTATAGAAAACGACAGTCTCAAGGAAGAATTAAAGGATAAGTTAGATGAAAGGGTAAATTCATTAAAAAATAGATTAGATGTTAAGCAGGTTTTTCAGCGCGGTAATGTTACTGAAGTAATAAAAAAATTAGTTGATGAGGAAGAACCCGATATGATTATTATGGGTACTCGAGAACGAGGCAGTTTCGAACGAATGACTCTTGGCACACATACTGCGGAAGTTATAAAAAAAATCAACTGTCCCGTGCTTGCTGTTCCAAAGGAGGCGCAGTACAAGGGAGTGAATAACATCACGCTTACTGCTGATAATGAATCCTTAAATGTGAACAATAAATCCTTAACACTCCTCAAAGATTTTGCCTCACGAGAAAACATAAAATTTAACGTGCTTCATGTTTTTGAAGATGGAAAGAATAAAGATTTAAAAGCTGAAATGAAAAATACCGCATTGCATAGGTATATTTCTAATATTGATCATGAACACAAACCTATTGCGGATATGGAAGCTTTTGAAGGAATTATTAAATACATTGATGAAGACCGGCCTGACCTATTAATGGCTATTCCAAGAAATAGAAACTTTCTAAAAGATCTTTTTCATAGCAGCGTTTCTACAAAACTTATCTACCACACCCAAATACCAGTTCTTTTACTCATCGATAGATAACAGATAACACATAAAACAGGCTATGAATTTAGGCCTTTTGTAATTCTGAATGCACAATTCTTCACACGAATATTTTGGCTATTGAGACCAAGGTTATTTCTCATTTTTGTTACGAATATGGATATCTGGAATTGGAACATGATTGGTATACACATGTAAAAAGGGAAGACTAATTTCTTAGATTTCTTCCTACTTTTTTGCTACTTTCGTACTAACCTACCAAAAATCAGAACTTCCTATTAACCAACAGTAGGATCGGACTATTGGTCTATAAAAAGCTATATAAATTCAACCTGTACTATGAAAAAAGTTTTACTTCTTTTATGTGCAATAACTGTATCGTTTGCACAAAATTCTTATGCTCAAAGTTGTTCCGGTGACATAACTATTCTTGAAGATGAAAATCTAACCATTTGGGAAGTTAATACCAATGGAACACAAGTATTTTCCCTTGCGGAATTTCAAGGCTCTGTGAACATTGGTGGTATTGATTATTTCCAGGATGATTTCGGTTTTGATGCCAGAGGTCTCATACTAATGGCTCATGATTTATCTGGTAATTTAATATGGTCTAGACAGATAACTGGCACCTCCTTTTTCACCACAAACCCAGCGTTAACAGCCACAGCGGACAATGTATTTATTGCTGCCACTTCTATCGAATCTAACGGTACAGTTCACGAGTTGAAAGTAGAATCTTTCTCAGGGACTGATGGTACGCCTTCCTGGTCTAACGCTTATCAGGTTGATGTAACTTCTTCGAATCTGCCATTTGGAGCCCAAGTAAATCCGTATTCCGCAGTGGAAGATGGTAACGGTAGACTAATAGTATCTGGAGCTTTTTCAGGACCTATGGTCATTGGCGCTTCAAGTTTAAATACTACTGTTGGAAGGTCAGAAACATTTGTAATGGCTTTGGACGGAGCATCCGGTAGCGAATTATGGGCTGTTCAGTCAACAGGGAGTAATGGGCGTGGAAGATCCTGGGTGGTAGATGTTGCTCCTAGTAATGAGATTGTTGTAGGTGGACATTTTACAGGTACTATTGCATTTGGAGCCGCTACACATACGGCTGCTAATAATGCGACAACTAATGCTTACCTGGCAAAATTAAATCCGGCCACAGGTGCATCAATTTGGGTGAGAGGATTTGATAATGGCTCGACTGCAAGTTTCGGTAACATTCTTGACGTAGATTTCGATGCATCTGGGAATATTGGATTTGTAGGCAACTTTAACGAGTCAATTAATATTATCGGTAATGTAATTAATGATGCAGGGCTTGGGTCACAGGCTTTAGTGGGTGCATTAGATATTAATGGAAATTATATCTGGGCAGCATCACTAGGAGGAGTTGATGCCGGAGTAGGTGCTGGAATTGAATTTGCAACCACTATTAACTATGGAGCTTCTTCAAACGTGTACTACGCAGGAGTGCAACTGTTTACAGAATCATTAAATTATAGTCCTGTGGGTGATTTAGGATTTCCTCCAACCTTCGGACATCATGTTTTTGGTTATGGTGCAGCAGATGGTTCAATAGATGCAAACCCTGCCAACAATTTATCCTATGAAAATAAGTTTGGTTACAGTAGTGATTATCTTACTGGTGTTCCTGAAAACTTAATTTTTGCAAGTTTAAATAAAAATACGGGTGCCAATATTATAATAACTGATTGGGTACCTAATAGACCGATACCTCTTGTTAATGTAACAGCAGAAGATGAGTTATTGAATCCAGGTGAAACGTTAACGGCCTTTGATCCTGGAGGAGGCGTATACACTTATCAGTGGTTTAAAGACGGATTGCCAATTACAGATTCTACGAGAAGTGAATTGGTGATTGGAAACGTATTCTTAACCAATGGATCTTACTACGTAGAGGTGGCTGGTTCAGGGGGTTGTGCTCGGGCATCTAACCCAATTTTCTTGTTAGATGGAACTACATTGGAAAGTGACTCACTGGCCTTGGTAGAGCTGTATAATACTACCAATGGGCCTGATTGGTTGGACAATACCAATTGGCTGGTGGGTAATGTAAACACGTGGTTTGGCGTTGGTGTCAATGGCGGAAGGGTTACTGATTTATTTTTAAGTAACAACAATTTAACAGGAAGTATTTCGGCATCCATTGGTGCATTATCGGCACTGGAAAATATTGATTTCTTAGGTAATAGCGTTGGTGGAACATTACCAGCCTCTTTTTGGAATATCTCAACTCTGAATAGCATTCAGTTTTGTTGTGGTAATAGCATTGCTGGTACAATTTCTCCAGCTGTTGGGCTATTGGATTTAACAGTTATTGACTTAGGTGGTAATAATTTTACCGGCAATCTTCCACCAGAATTATTTAATAACACTAATCTTCAATTTATCAACCTATGGGATGATGAAGACAACGGAATGAATCTTACAGGGAGTATCCCATCAACAATTGGAAACCTAACCTCATTAAATACTTTGGTAATTGAGGGCAATCAGCTTACAGGAGCAATCCCAGCAGAAATTGGAAATGCTATTTCTTTGCAAGAAGTTAATTTACGCAATAATCAATTATCTGGTAATTTACCTGATGAAATATGGCAATTACCTCTTATCAGGTTCATTCAAGTAGATTACAACCCAGAATTATCTGTTACGCTTCCAACAAATTTATCTTCGTTAACACAGCTACAAGTTCTTGGAATTTCTGGAACAGTTCCTATTGGTGGTCCATTTCCAACAGAATTTTATAGCCTTACTAATTTACTCGTATTAGATGTTGGTGGTCATCGCTTTACAGGGACGATAAACCCTGAAATAAATGATCTGGTTAACTTAACAGGGCTATGGTTGTTTGGTAACACTTTAACTGGGGATTTTCCTGCCATAAATAGCCTCACAAACCTTCAGGCCGGCTCCATTGCAGGTAACCAGTTCACTTCTTTTCCTGATATTTCAAGTTTACCAGTTGGCTACTTTGAAGTAAATAACAATCAATTAGACTTCAATTCTATAATACCAAATCTTGGCATAGCAGATTTTAGATATATTCCTCAAAATAGAAGAAGTCCAGATGAATATTTAGAAGTGGATGAAGGTGGTGATTTGCTTTTGATTAATTCATACACTACATCTGGCAACCAATTTACGTGGGTAAGAAACCAGCAGGATACATTAGCATTAAACGATACACAGGCTAACTACCAAATCACAGGTGCCACAAATAATGACTTAGGTGGCTATTTTGCTTATGTTACAAACTCCGCAGCACCTGACCTTACATTAACAACACCATTTTATAATGTATCGTCTTCAGTAGCACCAAAAGCATGGACAGTTGATAATAGTCCAGGTTCTGTTGCCGATTTTAAATCTTTATATGCCGCAGTTTATGGAACAAGTTCAAATGACACTTTATATGTTATGGGTTCACAGATTCCTTATAATGTTGGTGGCAAATTAATTGAAAGAACTAGGGTTATTTATGGGCCTGGGTACTTTTTAGGAAATAATCCCGAAACTCAGGCATCCATAGATACAGCTTATGTAAATCAACTTTTGTTTAAAAAAGGTGCTGAAGGAAGTGTTGTAAGCGGTTTAGACTTAAGTTCTTTGTTTTTAAATAATAACCTCTCCTACATTAATGATACCCTAACCAATGTCACTCTGTCGCATAATAGAATTGAGCAATTATCTATCATTGATGATAACAGAGATCATATAATTAGCAAAAACTTCATAGAAAAGATTTTGTTTGTTCCGGTGTTTACTTTGAACACTAGCCGTTCTTATCAAAATTTAGAATTTTCAAATAACATTATCGACACTGTAACTACCATTGTAACTAGGGCTACAGCTTCCCGCAATGTGATGGAAAATGTAGTCTTCAATAGAAACACTATTGGTCTGCTTACGGATAGCTTAGAGAATATAACACTAACCAACAATATTATTAATGTAAATGAGGCGACTTTGGTTGCTTCAGAATCTGGCACTATTGATGATTTTGCCACTGCCAATTTTGAAAACAACAGTGGTACATTGTCCATAGATAACGACTTTCAAACTACAGCTAATGCTGGAGCATTTTCAGGCGCAGATCCTTATGTGCTTTCAGGTCTTGCACCTATCCCACATATATTCGCGTTAAACGATATTGGCAGAATACGAATAAACGTAAATGCTAAAAATGAAGTGGCATCTAATATCACATTCCTAAACTACAGGTTGGGTGAAAATGGTGAATTGAAACAAAGGGGAACTGTTAGAAGGTTGCAGCCCGGAAACCCTGTAGAAGTATTATTCAGACCAAAGCTGGGAGAAATTACACCAGGCGCCACTGTAAATATGATGATATGGCCTAGAGATGCAAATGGTGTAAGAGGCGTGCCGCAAAATATTTCATTCGTAGCCGAAACTACCACTGCAAGTGGACAAATAGTAACCTCTACAGGCGATCCTGTTACGAATGGTGAAGTATTACTCTTTGAGATTAACCAGGAGGCAACTGCTTTCGACACGCTGGCTACTACACTCAATAATCAAGGTAATTTCACCTTTGGCAACATTGTAATTGGCGATTACCTGGCATTGGGTAAACCAAACAGAACATCGTTTCCTGGACAATTGCCTACCTATTTTGAGGCTACAGACTTATGGGAAGAAGCCGATACCTTATTAATTGAGGCAACTAATCCAACTTTCAATATCAGATTAATTGAAGAACCAAGGGAAGAAACAGGCCCGGGACAGGTTGCAGGTTTTGTTGAAGAAGAGTTGGATCAAGGCAATGACCCGGGAGGTAGAATTAATGCCCGAGGAAGAGTAAGCGGTGCCGGGGTTACAATGAGGAGAGCGAGAGAAACCGGAAAAGGTGAAGAAACCGTTTACGATTTGGTCGATTATGTTTTTACCAATGAAAATGGAGAGTTTTTCTTTGAGAATCTTCCTGTAGCAGACTATAGAATAAACATTCAATATCCGGGCTACCCTATGGATAATGAAACCGATGTTGACATTGTCATTGAAGCAAGTAAGAACAACGACTATAATTTGGAAGCCTTAGTAGATGAAGGGAAGATTTCAGTTAGAATTGTTTCAACGACTGGTCTATTAGATGAATTAGTAAGAAAAGTAAATGTATATCCTAACCCTGCGGTTGAAACCATTAAAATAGAATTTACGGATGCTATTCAATTTAAAGGACAAGTAAATGTGAACATTACTTCAACCACTGGTGAAAAAGTTTTTGAGGATAATTTCCGAGGTGAAGCCATTAACCAAAGTAGGTTATTGGAAATACCTACTTATATTTATGATGCCGGTACCTATATTTTAACCATTAAAAATGATAATGAGATATTAGGAACCATTAGAATTGCTTTGATTAGATAATCATAAGACACTAAAGTAAAAAGAGGTGTTGGTTAACCTGCACCTCTTTTTTTATATAATCAGAATTTCTTTCTTAAATTCGTTTGTCACAATAAGTGACGTTAGTTTAGATGAAGCAAAATTTACTTTTTAAGCTGTTTGTTCTATTTGGTTGTGCTTCTGCTTTTTCGGGCTGTGAAAGTTGTGACGAATGTTCCAATGACTTATCGGCAAGATTTCGTTTTGTTGATTCCAATCGTGAAGAAATTCTGGACGACCCTACCCTTCTTACTATTATCGATTTAAATAATAATAGCTATACTATCGACCGGGAGGTAGTAGAAGAAGACACCTTCTACGTAGCCAATTTAAGTCCAATGAATATGGAGTTTGAAAGCCCGGATACAGTACTTTTTACTTACGACAACATGCTCATTGATAGCGTAGCAATAGACTACACTTTTAGCAGTGATAGCAGATGCTGCCAAAATACACTCAAAGTAAATAGACTGAACTTCTTCAACCGTGATGAAGCACGAAGAATTAAGCCAGGCTTCTCAATATTCGATGTAATAATCGACTAACCTTTCTTTCTTGTAGACAAGCCAAAAGGTAAGTAAAGCGGGCAAAAACTGATAAAGCTTGTTGCTACAAAAATGACTGCTAGAATACCAAGAATTATAGCTACTGTACCGCTTAATACACCTGTATAATAAAGATAGCCGATTAGCAGAGCAATAATAATTCGAATTATCCGATCTGCTTTTCCCATATTAGGTTTCATAGTTTAATATATTAGTTGAAAAGTAATACCAAGCCTGCAATAATTGAAATACAAAGAATGCATACAACAATCAATTTCAAGACTTTCATAGTTCAAAAATAGATTCTAATAACTAACTGATTACCAATTGGAAATCAACCAGATAAATGATTTTCATCACTTTTTTAATACCGTAAACTCAACCCTTCTGTTAAATGCCCTACCTTCATCTGTATCATTACTTTCTAAAGGCACAGTTTCACCATAACCTTTTGCGACCAGCCGATAATCTTCAATTCCATTAGAAATAATATAGTCTACCACAGCCTGAGCCCTACCTTGTGATAAATTCAGGTTGTATTCATCTGAACCTTTACTGTCAGTATGCCCTGCAATTTCAATTTCAAGTGACCTATTTTCCTGAAGGAATTCTACAACTTTATCAAGCTCAACAAATGATTCAGATTTGAGTGTAGTCTTATCAAAATCAAAGAATATATTATTTAGTCGTACGGTCGTTCCAATTTCAATGGGTTTTAAATATAGGTCTTTTGTATAGGCTATATTCTCTTCATCAAGATGCTCCAAACTATCATTCGCATTTAAATAACCCTCAGCTTTTGCCACCATGCGATATAAACCAGTTTTAGGAAGTTCAATCTCGTAGTAACCCGCCTCGTTGGTCTTTATCTTTCTGGTCCTGTCAGCATCAGGTAAATTAAACTCTAAAGCAGCAACTAATGGATCACCTGTTTTTTCATCATAGGCAATGCCGCTTAACAGCACTTTCTTTTTAATAGGTTGCAGCATAATGTCTTTTATCACTGTAGTATCATGGGTAATCTCCCCAAGAGTAAACTCTGTTAGTCCAGGGTGATATCCATCGGCAGATACATTTATAGCAAAATCTCCATTGCCTTCTAAAAGTACCACCGAATAAGTAGCCTCTACAGACGATATGAGCGTATCAATAATTTCATCATTACGAACAATGGTCATATGCGCATCAGGGATTCCCTGTCTTGTTTTCTCATCAAGGGTCAGACCTTTCAGGCTAATGTGAATATCCTTGAGCTTTAACGAAAAAATATCCAGATTACCGCCATCAATAGTATTTCCTGATTGGGTGGTAAAAACATTATTGTGATTATCTACAGACAGGTAAGCATCATAAGCTCTGGTATTTAAAGGCCTGCCCACATTTACCGGATCAGACCAGTTCATCCAGGTATCGTCTAAACGAACTGTTTTGTAAATATCGGAGTAACCAATTCCCATATCTTTACGAGTACTGGAGAAATACATGGTTTTATCATCGGGTGCTAAAAATGGTGCAAATTCATCTCTATTGGTATTTAAATTCGATCCTAATTTTACTGGCCTCGACCATTTGTTATCCCCAAGGTTTTTGCTTAGATACAGATCATTGAATTCACTATTCTCCCGCTCACTAAAATATAGTATCATAAATTTGGCATCAGTAGACATTGTAGCGCCATAGAATTTACCTTTGTGCATATTTTTAAAATCGTCTACATCAATATCTTCCGGCTTGCTCCACGATGTACCTTCTTTATGTGTAAATGAAAACCCTTCTCTATTTTTTGAACCTCCTCCTCTTATAAAAAGTGTCTCGTTATCCGGCATAACGGTAAAAACCTGATTGGCCTGGTGTTCATTCAAAGGCTTGCCCATATGCTTGGCTTCACCCCAATGTCCGTCTTCACCCATCTCTGAATACCATATATCCTGACTCCCTTCTTTGCCATACGTATTCTCAGGGTGGTTATGTACGAAAAAGTAAAGCACTTTACCATCAGCAGAAATTACAGGTGCACCTTCGTGATATGCAGTATTGACCTTCCTGCCTAAATTCACCAACTCATAGCGTTGGCTATATTCCTGCCCATAAAGAATAACAAAAATAAAAGACAATAAAACTGTTAGAGATAATTTCATAGAGTTGGTTTTAGTTAAGTAAAGATATAAAAAACAAGAAGCTGAAGTCAAATATTCTTATGTATCCTTATCATTGCAAACACGTATGAACTTGTTGATGAGGATTTTCTTATTTCTACTCATTTTAGTGATTCCTTCGATAGCCTTCAGCCAGCAATCTAAAATTGAGTTGGTAGGAGAAATAATTGATGCTGAAACTAAAGATGCAGTGCCTTACGTGCACATAATTAACAAACACACCCAAGAAGGAGTAGCTAGTAATACGGAAGGAAGGTTTTGGATCCGTATTAACCCGGGAGATACCCTGCTGTTTTCTGCTATAGGTTTTGAGACATATCAGTTTGTAATTAATGAAAGGGTTACTACTGATAAGATGCTGGTAACCATAGCGCTTAGTCAAGCTACGTTAGAACTCGAGTCTGTGAAGGTCTTTGCCTATAAAGATGAATATGCGCTGAAGCGAGCTATTTTGGATGCGGAAGTACCCATGGAAGATGAGAAAAAAGGTATAGAGCTTCCCGGATTTTATTATGGCCCTAGAAAAGAATGGAAAAATTCTGCCTTTACCAGTCCTTTAACAGCTATTGCTGGAGTATTCAGTAAAGAAAACAAGGAACGCAAACTTCTGGCACAGGCCGAGAAAAATACACATCAATTCCAGCAATTGGAAGCTAAATACAACGAGCAAGTGGTGAAGGAAATCACGGGCCTACCTGACGACAAAATAGAGGATTTCATGGAGTTCTGTGTTATTGACCGTGGGTTCATTGAAAAGGCTACTGAATATGAAATCACAGTGGTTATCCACCAATGTCTAACTGATTTTAAAAATCAACCTGAAAAATAAAACCCTGACGGAGACCGCCAGGGCTGCAAGCAAAGAGTGAATAATTAATTTTTAATAAGAGTAAAATTGCAAGCTTCTTAGCTCTTTGTCAATACCAAAAGGCTTAATTATCTACCAAAACAAAAGAGCTCCAGTAATATGGATGTGGATATTTCTGTTTTAATGTCTTTTGAGCCTGATTAAAAGCAGACCTTTTATTCCCTGATTTCAACCAATTAGTATAAAAATTTGTCATTAGTTCCTGTGTGGCAGCATCATCTACCTTCCACAAACTCATAAGTAGCGATTGAGCTCCGGCTCCTAAAAAGGCACGCTGCAAACCATATACACCTTCGCCAGCCTTAACATCACCAACCGCTGTTTCGCAAGCACTGAGAACCACTAAATTGGTACCATTTAAATTAAGGTTAATGGCTTCATAAGCCGTGAGCACTCCATTATTGCTACCTTCCATAGGAGCTGCATTGGTTAACACGTTGCCCGCACCAGATAATAATAAACCAGACCTCAGAAGCGGGTTGTTGCGAGCACTTTCAACATTTACCCCAAATACTTTATTACCGCTGTTATCAAGGTCTTGAAGAAAATATCCATGCGTTGCTATATGCAGCAATCCTGGCTCTTTAACATTCTTCACAGCATTTTCAGTGGCTTCATCCTGCACATAGGTCTTAGTACTTACACCAGCGGCTTTTAACTTCGTACTCAAAATACTAACTTCTTTCGCAGTACCGGGAAGAGGGTTTAGTTGGTCGCTTCCAAAACTTGGATTTCCTAAAACAAATGCAGTTTTTAACGATTTTTGCCCGGATTGTGTCCCTATAAATTTTGTATTTCCAACATAGTGGATTTCATAACTATCTATAACATAACCTTGATCGGACTTTAAGCCGTTTAGGTTGATCTGGTTAAATATTCCATCAGCAGAAAAATAAACAACTTTTTTGCCTGCCGTGAGTGAATGAATGGGTTTCCAATATTGATCGTAAGAGTAACCGTCATCTAATTTTTGATGAATAGCGTTATTATAATATTTGAAGTATCTGCCTTCCAAGTGCGCTCCATTCTCGAAAACGGTGGTTAGTATCCCACCTTCTTTCCCAAAAACAATAGCTGCATATCTTATCTCCTCACCAAGGTATCTCCCAAAATACCTGTATCGAATTACTTCCACTGCACATTCATTTGATGCGAGTTTGGCCTGCACATCATTCCATTTTGTTTCAGATAGCGAATATCCTTCTTGAAATAATTTAGATTCTTGAGAGAGTTGCTTTTCAGTTCTGTTGGCTGCAATTTCTAATGAGTCCCTATTAATTTTCTGCTCTGCTAGCTCTTCCTTTGAATAAGAATAATACTGCGCTAGCATTTCTTTTTGATCGAGCCACAACTTATATCGCTCTATCAGCTCATCATCGCCACTATTTAAAATCTTGTTTTTGATTTTATTGGTTGAACTCAGCAAAAGCCCTTTAGTGGCGATGTGATAATTATAGGCGTTAATCTCTAACTCATTTAGTGAGTTTTTAGGATCAAATACAAAGGAATAGTATGCTTCAAATCGCGGTCTCAACTGGTCCCAATACTTCGTTTTTTCAGATTCGCTCATAGGTGGAAAGTAACTATTGATAAAGGTCAAAGTTTTACCCAGCGTATTATCAAAGAGGTCAGATGCCTCGTTGTAATTACCTAGCTTCCACTCCACAACGGCCAAATCTTCGAGACTCTTTGCATAATCGGGATGATCCTCGCCTAATACATCTTTATTGATACTTAACGCCTCATCTAGTAATTTTTTAGCCTCTTCAAATCGTCCAGCATAGCGATAATAGTTTCCTAAATCGCTAATTGCTGAAGCATATAGTTTATGTTCTTTTGAAAACTTGTCTTCATAAATATCAATTGCCCTTTTTAGCAAAGACTCCACCTCCCCTTCTTCGCCAGTAAGCAGATAGACTGACGCTAAGTTATTGAGCATATGTGCATAATCTGGGTGCTTTGTTCCAAACTTGCGTTCCTTGATCCTAATAAGCTCTTTGTAAATAGAAATAGCCTTTTGATAATCTCCAATCTCAGTATATAAAAGTGCCTGATTCGATAAAAACTTTTGATGGTTATTTGAATTTTCACTTTGTATGTCAGCAGAAATGGTAATCACTTGCTTCATTAACTCAGATGCGTCTTCAAACCTTCCTACCGATTGATATAGCATTGCTTTATTATTCAGAGCGATGGCCGTTTGCATACTTTCCTTACCAGAAGTAGATTCTATTACTGAAATGGCTTTCGTGATATTTGATTCTGATTCATTATAACTACCGGTTTCGTTCTGCAAAACAGCCAAGTTATTAAGCGATACTCCATAGGCCAGACTTGACTCTCCTAAGTTCTCTTTCCTTAACTCAAGGGCCTGATTTGTAAATTCGAATGCTTTAGTGAACCTACCCATGGTACTGTAAAGGAGGCCTAAGTTTGATATGGTAGTATAGTAATTGATATCATCTGTTGAACTTTCTTCATAGCTTGTTTTGGCTGAAAGCAATAAATATTCAGCCTTTTGATAATAGCCTTTGGCATACGCCAGCTCACCGGCATCTTTAAGCTTCCGCGCTTTTACTTGCTCAGAGTCATCTTCATTGCTTTTAAAGGTGCTTATCAGTTTTATAGCTTTATCCTTACCAGTATCAGCATTAATTAAGTCTGAGTTATCACTTACTGATATGGCAAAGCTGAAAGATGTAGAATCTACTTCAGCACGGGCATCGGCTAGTTTCTCACTGGCCAGGTCTTTTATCTTTTCCTGTATTACCCCGGATTCTGTAACAGACTTTGCCTTTTCCTTTAAAAATTTACCCAGTTGCGCATTAGCAGTAGATACAATGAGCAATAGTATGACGGCAGTTAGTTGTAGTTTCATAGAAATGAATTTGTACGAAGTTATTCAGAAGTATTCTCACCAAAAAATACCAGCCTAGAAATCATTATTAACCATCATTTCGTAATTTGGCCGATTCATGAACATCATAAAAACCATATTTTTAAAATTATACATGATTTGGGTGCTGATAGTCTTCACCACCTTCATGCTAATTCTTTTACCACTGATAGTACTTCCTATACTTATTCATGTGCGTGTTGGAATGGGTACCTTTTACGGTTTGAAAATATGGTCGAGGATTTTTAGCATTCTAAACTTCATACCCTATAAAATCATAGGTAAAAAGAATGTGAACCCTAAAGCATCCTACATTTACACGTGCAATCATACATCATTTCTCGATGCGCCCGGCATAGCACTTGCCATACCCAATCAGTTTAGGCCTTTGGCAAAAAAAGAGCTTTTAAAAATACCTGTTTTTGGTTTGATCGTGAGAGTAGTAACCGTGGTGGTAGACAGATCTAGCCAGGAAAGCAGAAAGGCCAGTCTACAAAAACTAAAAGACATTATTAAAAAAGGAGTTTCTATATTAATCTTCCCTGAGGGTACTCAAAATAGAACAGACCAACTTTTGCAACCATTTTATAGTGGTGCTTTTAGAACAGCTATTGAAACAGGTACTCCCATTATGCCAATGGTTGTAATTGGTGCAGGCAAGTTGATGCCTCCTGGAACAATGAAGGTTAAACCTGGCAAAATAAAGGTGGTTTTTGGAGAAGCCATTCCAGTAGATGGATACACCATGAATGAGGTAAATGATTTAAAAGATCACACATTTAAAGCAATGGAATCACTGTTGGTGCAATATTCAAATGATCATTAGTCAAAACTTTTATTCTATACCAGCCACAACTTATTTATCAATTTAATGGCGTTAAAGTTTAAGCTCAGCCAGTTAAATACACTGGCATTTCTAGCAGTTGTTTACATTGCTGTGGGTGCCTATCTACATAGTAAATATGGTGTTAAGGTAGTTAATGACTCTCCCAGATACATTGGGTATGCACAAAACCTAAATTCTGGCTTTTACATAGACCCGCTCAATATTTGGTATTTTACTTATGTAGTATTCGTTTATGTACATCAATTTTTTACAGAAAGTCTTGTTCCCATTGTAGTTAGCCAGTATCTGTTGGGGCTTGTAGCAATTTTTGCATTACACCAGGCTACAAAAAAATTGACTGGACATAATGTGGTGGCAATGATTGCATGCCTGCTTTTCATCTTTTATCCTGATAATCTATTTTGGCACTCGTACATTCTCACAGAATCAATCTACAGTTCGCTACTATGCATAAGCTTATATTTTATTATAAAATATATTGAAAATAAGAGCACAAAGAACCTCATAACTCTACTAGTTATTCTTGTTCTATGCTTTTTTGCCAAGCCAACCTCTCCGGCATTAATACTGGCGTTAATAACTCCGATAGCAATCACCTTTTACTCAAATCCTAGTTATAGAGCATTTAAACTTGTCGGCTCGGTGTTGGCTTTCTGTCTTGTACTATTCTTGGCTAATGAGATGTTAACGATGCACAGGGTAATGTTGATTTACAGTAAAGGTGATATCATATTCGCCATGCATCAAATTCCTTCAAACCCTTTTAGTCAGATGTTAATCATTGAACCACCTGCCGATTTATACATTCCTGATGAGGAAGGTCCATTGCTATATAATATGACCTCGTTCATTTTCAACAATTTCTTTTTTTGGGTGAAGTTGGTAGCGGCCAAATTTCTTGTATTTATCTCGCATGTAAGACCCTACTGGTCATGGGGACACATTGTGGCGTCAATAGTTATGATTTGGCCGAGTTACTACTTTACAGCAATTGCCATTAGGCGTAAACTGATAAACAGCACATTCTTATCAGCCCTATTCGTTTACGCCTTGATTCACTCGTTAATAGTTTCAGGTACATGGGTAGATTGGGATGCACGTTTTTTCGTGCCTCTGTATCCTGCCCTAGCTATCTTAAGTGCATTAGGTATTCATAATACGCTAATAAGGAAATGGAACTCTGTCGGTTGAAAGAAAAGTAATTAGAACTTTCTATTCCATTTCAATCACTAAATCATCTTGCTCAACCATATCACCAGCTTGCAGGTAAACTCTTGCCACTTTGCCATTAGCAGGAGCACTAATACTCGTTTCCATTTTCATAGCCTCAATCACAAACAAAGGTTGATTTTCCTTTACCTTATCACCAGCTTTCACTTTTACTTCGGCTAACCTACCTTGCAATGGTGCACCAACATGCTTATCAGTCGTGACTTTAACATTCGTGACTTTAGTCGATTTAAAGTTGGTGTCTTTTACCTGAATTACACGCGCTTGTCCATTCATTTCAAAATAAACATTGCACATTCCATCTTCATCAGGCTTGGAAGCATATAGTTTTTTGATAATGATTGCCTTGCCCTTTCCAATCTCAACAAATATCTCTTCATTATTTTTAAGCCCATAGAAGAATGCCCTGGTCGGTAAGCGCCAAAGCTCACCATACTCCTGCCATCTGGCATAAAATTCTTCAAAAACCTTTGGATACAATTTGTAGGATAAGAAGTCCAACTCATCACAGTATTCATCAAACTTCTTTTGGAACTCAGTAAATTCCTTCTTAAAGTCTACCGGCTCTAGATGAGCGTTTGGCCTATCAGTAAACGGTTTTTCGCCCTTCAGTATTATCTTCTGCAACTCTTTGGGAAATCCTTTATAGGGCTGACCTAGCTCACCCTTAAATAAACTCACTACAGATTCTGGAAACGACAAAGTGTTACCTCGCTCCAAAACATCCTGGGTGGTCAGATCATTGGAAGTTAAGTAAAGCGCCATATCTCCCACTACTTTAGAGGAAGGTGTCACTTTCACCAAATCGCCAAACAACTTATTTACTGCCGCATAATTTTCCTTGATCTTATCAAATTTATCTTCCAGCCCTAATGCTCTTGCTTGTGGTCTCAAGTTAGAGTATTGACCCCCCGGAATTTCATGTTCATATACTTCTGCCGTGCTGGCTTTCAGCCCAGACTCAAACGGATAGTACCACTCTCTAACCGTTTCCCAATAGTTAGAATATTTGTTAAGTGATTTGATATCAAAAATATTTTCGCGCTCATGACCTTGCAATGATGCCAGAAGCGAATTAAAGTTCGGCTGGGATGTGAGCCCGGACATTGAGCTCAGAGAAACATCTACTACATCTACACCAGCTTCTATGGCCTTTTGATACGTTAAACACTGAATGCCAGCCGTATCATGGGTGTGTAAATGAATAGGCAAATCAATAGCCTTTTTCAATTCTGTAATTAAAAGAGTAGCACTTGCAGGTTTTAACAGCCCAGCCATATCTTTAATGGCAATAATGTGGGCGCCTTCATCCTCCAATTGGCGTGCTAAATCCAAATAATATTGAAGATCATATTTAGCATCTGGTTTATATAAATCTCCGGTGTAGCAAATGCACGCCTCAGCTAATGCTTCAGTTCTTTCCCGCACAGTCTTAATGCTCACTTTCATAGCCTCCACCCAGTTAAGCGAGTCGAATATTCTGAAAACATCAATTCCTGTTTCCCAAGACTTCTCAATAAATTTTTCAATGAGATTATCTGGATAGGCTTTGTAACCAACTCCATTTGATCCTCTTAAGAGCATTTGCAGAAGCACATTAGGCATCGCATTTCTAAGTAGCTCAAGACGTTCCCATGGATTTTCATTTAAAAAGCGCATGCATACATCAAAAGTTGCTCCGCCCCAAACTTCCATGCTAAAGATGTTAGGGTGCGATTTTGAAAAGCCTTCGGCTACCTTCAGCATATCCAGAGTTCTAACTCGTGTTGCCAGAAGAGATTGATGTGCATCTCGGAAAGTTGTATCAGTAAATTGTATCGCTTTTTCTTCTTTGAGCCATTTTACAAAGCCCTCTCTTCCAAGCTCGTTAAGTTTATCTTTTGAGCCTTTTGGATGATGCGATAGTCTATTAAACTCGGGCACTTTGGCATTTGTAAGTACTTTACTTTTATCAATTCGCTTTACATCTGGATTGCCATTTACTGCAACATGTGCCAAATAGTTTAAAAGCTTTGTGCCACGATTATGCCTGCGCGGCATTTTGAACAATTCGGGATGATCTGCTATAAAATTAACCGTTGCTTCTCCCTTGTAAAAAGTAGGGTTAGTTATTACGTTTTCAAGAAACGCGATATTGGTTTCTACACCTCGTATTCTAAACTCGCTTAATGCTCTTGATAATCGTTCAGATGCCCCCTTGAGTGTTCGACCCCATGAAGAAACTTTCACCAGCAAGGAGTCGAAAAACGGAGATATGGTAACCCCTGAATAGCAGTTACCAGCATCCAAACGAATTCCAAAACCACTAGCGCTCCTGTAGGCTATGATGGTTCCATAGTCTGGCTTGAAGTTGTCGGAAGGATTTTCCGTAGTAACTCTACACTGTATTGCATAACCGTTGCAAGTAACATCTTCCTGACTCTTAATAAATATTCGTGGATCGGCTAGCTCATACCCTTTGGCAATGAGAATTTGAGATCGTACAATATCGATTCCCGTAACCTCTTCAGTTATCGTATGTTCTACCTGTATTCTTGGGTTTACTTCAATGAAGTAGATATTCTCGTCACGATCGACAAGAAATTCGACCGTACCAACATTGTTATAATTTACAGCCTTGGTAATAGCCAGCGCATATTGGTAGAGCTTTTCTTTTGTCTCTTTCTTTATTGAAATACACGGAGCTACTTCTACTACTTTTTGAAACCTTCGTTGTACCGAGCAATCTCTTTCAAATAAGTGAACCAGATTACCATAGTTATCACCCATTATTTGCACCTCAATGTGCTTTGGCTGATCAATGAATTTTTCAAGGAAAACGGTATCATCGCCAAAGGCATTTTTCGCTTCATTTCTTGCCTCCTCATATCCTTTTTTCAGTTCTTCGTCACTTCTTAGAACGCGCATACCTCTTCCACCACCACCTGCAGCAGCCTTTAACATGACAGGATAACCTATTTTTTTAGCTTCTTTTAAAGTAATATCAGCATTATCTAAAGCAACCTGGCTGTCTTGTATAATTGGAACATTGGCTTCTATTGCCACTAATTTTGCAGCCACCTTATCGCCCAATCGCTCCATCACTTTAGGCTCGGGGCCAACGAAAATAATTCCTTCTTCCTTGCACCTGCGCGCAAACTTTACATTCTCTGAAAGAAATCCGTATCCTGGATGTATGGCATCGACACCATTGCGTTTCGCCACAGTAATAATCTCTTCTATATCTAAATAGGGCTTTAACGGATCATTATCTTCGCCAATTTGGTAAGCTTCATCGGCTTTATAGCGATGCAGTGAGTAGCGATCTTCAAAGGTATAGATGGCAACGGTTCTAATTTTTAATTCTGAAGCCGCTCTGAAAATTCTGATTGCAATTTCACTTCGATTAGCTACGAGAAGTTTCTTTATTTCTTTTAATTTTTGACTCATTTTTATTGGTATTGAAAAAAGGAAGTTAAAAGTTAAGTCGATAAGTTTGGCTTACCAAAAAAAGTGCGAAAACAAGAACCAATTTTTCTTATATATTTACTGCGTAATTAAGACCTATGAAAACATCAAAAAAAATCTTAGCGGCTGTTGCCATCATTTTAATTGTTATTCAATTTTTTGGAATCGATAAATCCGTTGAAGCAAGTGACCCTCAAATGGACATACTCGTTTATGAGAATGCACCTACAGAAGTGAAAGACATTATGCAACGAGCGTGCTATGATTGCCATTCGTATGAAACAAAATATCCATGGTACACCAATGTAGCTCCACTATCCTGGTGGATTGGCCATCACATTGAAGAAGGAAGGGAACATATGAATTTTGCCAAATGGGGAGAATATAGTGCGGAGAGAAAAGAGCATAAAATGGATGAGCTGATTGAAGAAGTGGAAGAAGGTGAAATGCCTTTAACCAGTTATACAATAGCACACGGAGAAGCCAGATTAACGGTAGAGGAAAAAGAAGCTCTCATGAATTGGGCTAAAAAAGTAATGGAGAAATATTGATGCATTTCCCTCATAAAGGCTATACCGAGATACCACAGGAATTTCATTCATTTGATTCAAAGGGCAAGTTTGAGCATTGCATAGAATGTGATAAATACTTGCTGGGTGATGAAACGGATTACTTCATTGAAAAAGCAGTGAAAAAATATCAAGGTTTCTCTGCTCACGATGTGATTTTTGAATATGCTATTTGCCTGCAATGTGCAGAACGAATGAGAAAATCTATGTCGAAGGAATCTATGCAGAGTTTAGAAAGCTATTTCGCTCAAAATGTGAATGTTTTGAAAAGAATGGAATTAATGAGCTCTGAATCTGAAAACCCGGATGATTGGATGAATGAATGCTTGGTGACCGGCAAAAATCGTAGTGAACTGAATGAGTATCAGATATTTGCTCAGTGTAAAGGAGATAAAATGGTATTAGGGCAGATGCCTTACCTGGTAAGCGGAGAAACTTTAGAAGCTGTAGCTGCATTGCTTTCTGCAGAAACACTGGATGAACTAGATAACTTCTCGAAACGGCACTTTGGCCCTCCTCCCGGATTGGAAAAAGAATTGCCTTATCAGCGCGTACTGATTGTTTAAATGTCTTTCTGCTGTTCTTTATTTACTATTCCCTGAATCACTTTATCGAGCTGTTCCGTAGCTGCGTATAAGTGCTCCACCATATCATGGTCTTTAGCATCCATTTCCGCATGCCTGAGCAACTGAACCAGTCCTAAAATATTGGCGACTGGCGCCCTTAGTTCATGAGCATGAATAAATGCATATTCTGCCAACTCCTTATTGGTTTTTTCTAGTTCCTTGGTTCTACTTCTAATTTTCTCTTCCAGGTTTTGATTAAGGTTTTCGAGGTTATCGTTTAAGTCTCGCAACTTAATAGCCTGAGTCTGAATTTCCTGATTTTGTTTTTCTATTTGCTCGTTTTTCTGACTTAAAGATTTGTTAGCTTTCTTCTGTACAGTTCGTTGATTGTAAAATGCGTTAGCCAGCGCCAAAGTGAGTATTAACAACATGATAACTGCAATTATGAGTGTATTACGCTCACTAACTTGTGCTTCTTTGGTTTCATTATCTTTTCGGAGTATTTCATTCTCATACTCCGCTTGCATTCTTGCAATCTGTGCTGATTTTTCAATCGTATAGATACTGTCTTTCACTTGATCATGTCGATAGTAATTAAAATAAGCCCCTTCATAATCACCTTTCACTGAATCAACTTTAGAGATTAGATAAAATAAATTAGCCTTTACATCAGCAGCACTTGCCTTTTTGGAAGATGTTAATCCTTTTTCATAAAAGTGTAATGCGGAATCTAACTGAGATTGATTATAAAAGCACTTACCAAGATTAGTATAAGTATATGCCAAACCTCTGTAATCGTTTATTTCAGTTCTAAGCTCAATGGCTTTGTTAAAATACGGAACAGCCTGTTCATAATTCTTTTGAGCTAAATAGAGTGCTCCAAAACCATCAGTAGCATAAGCTAGCACACGTGTATCCTTCTGTTCTTTGGCAGCGTCTATTGCTATTTCGTACGCCTCTTTTGCCTTCTCAAAATCACCCATTAGTGTATAAACCTCACCTAAATTATTATATGAAAGTGCAGGTACATTATCACCATGCAATTTTTCTTTTAATGTAAGTGCATGCTTTAAGTAGTCAAGTGAGTTGTTGTATTGGCCTAACTTTTTATATACTTCACCTATGTTATTGAGGCAATCTGACCTTCCTTTAAGGTCATCTAACTTTTGGTATTCTTTAAGCGCATCAAGGTAATGAGCCAGTGCTTGCTCATAGTTACCAAACCCCCAATACACACCTCCCATTACTGCCAAAGACCTGGCTATACCCTGACTATATTGAATCTTAGTTGCTTTATCATAGGCAACAATTACATCGTCCTTAGCAACTATTGGATTAACATTAATGTTTTTGAAGGCGATTTCATTCAATAATTGAACTTCAATGCTATCTGTATTCGTAAGTGACAGTTGCTGTTTCAAACTATCTAACTCATAATTCTGAGCTCTTGAATTAGAAAGTAGTCCAACAAGTATGATTGAACATAATACCAATTTCCTCATAACTGCAAAGTTACAAATTATGGGAATGGATATATCACAATGTAAGTTTTTGAAAGAGAAGTACTTAACTAAAAAAAAAATGGTTCCGAAGAACCATTTTTTTAAGCCATTTTATGTTAATTACTCATCGCCTGAAGGATATCGTGATGTGTAATAATATGCACTTTGTGTGCACTATCTCTTACTAAAAGTGCACGATTTGTCTTATTTATCATGGAAGATAAAACATCCAATGTATTATCCATTGCTACAAATGGCATTGGCTCATCCATGATTTCTTCTACTTTATTAGATTTGATCTCTGGATTATCAATCAATTGTTCCAACAGCCTGGTTGTTGATACACTACCCACAAAATTATTATCATTAACGACTGGTATTTGATCTATACCTTCTTTGGTTAGTAATTTAATCGCCTCACCAACTGTCAGGTCTTTACTTACAGTGAACAACTGATCAGAGCCATTTCTTTGATCTACAATTGACTTTGCGGTACCGAAATCACTAGAATCAAGAAATCCGTGATCCTTCATCCAGTCATCATTGAATACTTTACCAAGATATCGAGTGCCATGATCATGCAGTATGATCACCATCATATCATCCTCCTTCAAATTCTCTTTGGCATATTCCAGCGCTCCATGCACTGCTGATCCCGCTGACCAACCTACAAATAATCCTTCTTCTTTCGCCAACCTTCTGGTCATTAAAGCACCATCTTTGTCGGTTACTTTTATAAACTCATCAATTACACTGAAATCAACATTTTTAGGAAGAATATCTTCTCCAATACCCTCAGTAAGATATGAATAGATTTCATTCTCATCGAAAATTCCAGTCTCCTTATATTTTTTAAATACAGAGCCATAAGAATCTATCCCTACAGTATATACATTAGGGTTCTGCTCTTTTAGATACTTGCTAACTCCACTTACTGTTCCACCAGTTCCAACGCCAACAGCATAATGGGTAATCTTGCCTTCTGTTTGTTCCCAAATTTCAGGACCAGTTGTTTCATAATGAGCTATTGCATTACCCGGGTTGTCATACTGGTTAACAAAAATTGAATTAGGCGTTTCTTCATGTTTTCTTCTTGCAACAGAATAGTAAGACCTTGGATCATCTGGAGCAACATTGGTTGGGCAAACGTGAATTTCTGCACCCAACGCTCTCAAAGCATCAATTTTCTCTTTTGACTGCTTATCGGCAAGGGTGAATATACATTTGTATCCTTTGCAACAGGCTGCCAATGCCAGCCCCATTCCTGTATTACCAGAAGTACATTCAATAATAGTTCCACCAGGTTTCAGGTCACCACGCTCTTCAGCCAATTCGATCATTTTCACAGCCATTCTGTCTTTAATTGAATGGCCAGGATTGAAATACTCCACCTTAACAAGTATAGTGCCTTTAATTCCCTTATTAACACTGTTAAGTCTAACTAATGGCGTATTGCCAATGGTTTCGATTATTGAATTGTAATACATGCGAAAATAATTTTTTGCAAAGTTAAGAAGTAGTAACCTCTTCTGATAGTAGATGATTAATTATTAAAGTAAGTTCAAAAACAAAGGCTGCCTTTTGGGGCAGCCTTTGAAGTATATGAAAATCATTGAAGATTAGTCTTCAGATTTTTCTTCTTTATCAGCTTTTTTAGCTGCTTTCTTTGGAGCTGGTTTCTTTGCATCTTCCATTTTATCTTTTAGCGCACTTAGTGCCTCAAGATCTCCAAGTGTAGATTTTTGCTCTTCTTTTTTAGCTTTTGGCGCAGATTTTTTTGCTGCAGCTTTCTTAGGAGCTTCTACTTTTTCTTCTTCAGCAGAGTACATTGCTTTATGAGAAAGAACGATACGCTTATCGTCTTTAGAGAATTCTAATACTTTGAATTCTAATGTCTCACCAGCTTCACCTTTAGAACCGTCTTCTTTTACTAAGTTTTTAGCAGAGCAGAATCCTTCAATTCCGTAAGGTAACTCAAGAGTAGCACCTTTCTCATTGATGTTCATGATAGTACACTTATGAGTAGATCCTGGAGTGAATACAGTTTCGAATGTATCCCAAGGATTCTCCTCTAAGTGCTTGTGGCTTAATGCCAATCTTCTGTTATCTACATCAAGTTCAAGAACCATTACTTCTAACTCCTCACCTACTTTTACAAATTCAGATGGGTGCTTAATTTTCTTAGTCCAAGAAAGGTCTGAAACGTGTACTAAACCATCGATACCTTCTTCAAGCTCAATAAATAAACCGAAGTTTGTTAAGTTTCTTACCACACCTTTGTGAGTAGTACCCACTGCGTATTTAGTAAGAACGTTTTGTTTAGTCCAAGGATCTTCAGTTAACTGCTTAATACCAAGAGACATTTTTCTTTCTTCTCTATCCAATGTCAATACAACAGCTTCAAGCTCATCACCAATGTTGATGAAGTCTTGAGGATTTCTCAAGTGCTGAGACCAAGACATTTCAGAAACGTGGATAAGTCCCTCTACTCCAGGCTGAAGCTCTAGGAATGCACCGTAATCTGCAACGTTTACGATTTTACCTTTTACTTTAGATCCTACGTCAATTCCTTTATCTAGTGAATCCCATGGGTGCTCAGTTAATTGCTTCATACCCAATGAAATTCTCTTCTTATCTTCATCGAAATCAAGAACAACCACTTTTACAGTATCGTCAAGGTTTAATACTTCTTCTGGGTGGTTAATTCTACCCCATGAGATATCAGTAATGTGAAGTAAACCATCAACACCACCAAGATCGATGAATACACCGAAGTTAGTCATGTTCTTGATTGTACCTTCAAGTACCTGACCTTTCTCAAGGTTTTCAAGAATTTCTGCTTTTTGTTTTTCGATGTCTTTCTCGATCAATACTTTGTGAGAAACAACAACGTTATCGTTAGTGTAGTTGATTTTCACAACTTTCACTTCCATTGCTTTACCTACAAATACATCAAAGTCTCTGATAGGCTTCACATCTATTTGAGAACCTGGTAAGAAAGCCTCTACTCCGTAGATATCTACAATCAAACCACCTTTAGTTCTTCTCTTAACGAATCCTTCAATTACTGAATCTTCGTCTAATGCTTTTTGGATATTCTCCCATGCCTGAACGATTTTAGCCTTTCTTCTGGAAAGAACTAACTGTCCGTTTGCATTTTCCTGCTCTTCGATGAAAACCTCCACTTTATCACCAACTTTCATGTCAGGAGTATCTCTGAATTCAGTCGCAGATACTAAACCATCAGACTTAAAGCCGATGTTTAATATTACGTCTCTAGAGTTGATACCTACAACAGTAGCTTCAACAACTTGCTTCTCATCGATAGTGGTTAGAGTATCTTCATAAACAGAAGCCATTTCTTCGCGCTTCGATTTTGAGTATCCCTCACCAAATCCTTTAGTTTCGAAAGCATCCCAGTCAAATTCGCCTGGAGTTTCTAGCTCTCTTTTTTCAGCAGGTTTTTTAGTTTCTTTTTTAGGAGCCGCTTTTTCAGCTTTTTCTTCTTTTGCTGGTGCTTCCTCTTTTTTAGCTTCTACTGTTTCAACTTTAGCTTCAGCCTTCTCAGCTTTTGGCTCCGCTTTAGTAGTAGCTTTCTTAGTTTCTTTTTCTGCTTTTGGCTCAGCTTTTTTAGTAGTCTTTTTAGCTGTTGTCTTTTTAGCAGTGGTTTTTTTAGCAGTTTCGTCTTTTACTTCTTCTGCTTTAGCTTTTTCTTTTGCCATGATATGAATAGTAGCTCTTGATTACATGCTGCCTTAGAGCAATCGGACAGCAAATTTTATTTTACTTTCCTTTATTAATAATTGAAATAAAGGCCCACTCACTCGAATGGGAGCGCAAAGTTAGAAATTATTTTTGGATTTTGCTATATAGTTCTAATTAATGAGTATGGAGTAGCTATTTTTTGGGGTTGGGGGTTGGGGGTTGGAAGTTGGTTTCTGGTTGTTGGTAATTGGTTGTTGGTTGTTGGTTGTTGGTTGTTGGTTGTTGGTTGTTGGTTAGTTCTGGCGCGAAGTTTTAATGTTGAGACAATACAAACTTTAACCCTGGAACTTTGAACCAATATATGGAATTTGCTTTCTATGGATTACTAAGGCAATGAATGAGCAAACGAAAACCAATAGTGCATAAATAAAAAGCTGTCCACCATCACCTTGCACTTCAATGCCCAACACTGTTAAATGAAAAAAGATGGCTCCTGAAATAATACCTAGTGACATTAATGCACCCAGCCAGATGGTTGAAGGGATTAAAAACAATACTGCAGCGATTAACTCTCCTATACCAGACCCTATGCGGCCCCACGGCTCCATACCTACTTTAGTGAATATATAAATACTCTCCTCAGCGCCTGAAAATTTAAAGAAGAGCGTTTGCAAAAGAATAATGGCTGCAATAAGTCTTACAGCCATTGATATTATTTTGGAGTATTTGTTCATGGCAGGATTGTTACCTGCTAAAGTTACGGAATATCGTCTACAGTTAGCGTACCTGTTGCATATTGAAGCAAGATGTCTTGAAATAACAATGTATAGCTAGCTTGTGCCATATCCCCTTTTGCCTGCACGTACCTTTGGTTAGCCTGTGTAAACGCCACTAAATCAGATACTCCAAGCTGATATCTCTCACTTTCCAATCTAAAGGATAGTTCAGCTGCTTCTAACTGTGCTTTAGATGCATCATAACTAACAGAAGCATCACGATAATTTTGGTAAGCATTTAAAACATCCGCTTTAACAGCAACTTTTGCATTTTCATAATCGAGTTTAGCATTATCATGATTTACTCTTGATCTTACATAGTTGGTATTATTTTGCATTCCGGTAAAAATTGGAATACTAAGTCTCAACCCATACTCTTTTCTGAGGTTAGCATCAAATTGATCTGAAAAACTTGGTATTGATGCGTCACTGTAGCGTGAATTTAAACTACCATAAGCCGATAGTGTAGGTATGAATGCAGATCTATTAATGGCCATTCCTTTTTTAGTTGAAAACACATTTTTTTCTGCTCTAAGCAAATCTCCTCTATTGCTCATGGCGGTAATATATAAGCTTTCTAAAGTATTATCATCGAGCTCTTCGCGATTAAATGACCAGCTTGGTTGTTCAATTTCAAAAGAAGTCTCAGGATCAATTAATAATGTTTGAGAGAGGGTTACCTTATCTCTCCTTAACCTAATCTGCGCTCTTAGCACTGCCAGTTCTGCTGCTTTTACAGTTGCTTCCTGATTATACTGATCTACTTTCGCTCTACTTCCGGCTTTCACCATTTCAGTAACCTGATTTAATTGTGTTTGCTGGTTTTTCAAATCTTCCTGCGCAATTCTAAGTAATTCGGAATCTAGCAAGCATTGTAGATATTGATTAGAAACATTGGTGATAACATCTTGCCTTGTTCGTGCCACCAAGTGCTGCTGTGCTTCAAGGTTCGCATCGGCCTGTCTGATGGTATTCATATTACTCATTCCATTAAACAAAACCATATTAGCATCCACAGTGCCATAGAAGTTAGAGGTCTCAGCATCATTAACAACTCTGGCCTCCTGTTCAATGAATTGGTTACCTTGCACTCTCCAAGCCTGAGCAAATGCATTCACTGATGGGGCAACTCTTGCCATACTTGAACGCTTTTGTGCCTGGTTCACATATTGTTGGTTGTTTTGTTGCTTGAGACTTACATTATTATCTAACGCAATCTTTACGGCCTCTGAGAATAAAAGAGTATTTTCTTGAGCTACTGAAAATCCAGCACTTATAAGAATTGTTGTTATTGAGATAAGTATCCTTTTCATAGTAAATTTAACTTCCTACTTTTTCTTTTCTTTCATCGGAAACGATGGCGCCATCTACAAGCCTGATGGTTCTATTACCATATTCTGCATTCTTTTCGGAATGCGTTACCTGAATAATGGTCATGCCTTCATCATTTAACTTCTTAAAAATGTCCATGATTTCTTCGCCTTGCTCGGAATGTAAATTACCTGTTGGCTCGTCTGCCAATAAAAGTTTTGGCTGGCCGATAATAGCTCTTGCCACACCTACCAACTGCTGCTGTCCACCAGAAAGTTGCTCAGGGAACAAGTCTTTCTTGGCTACCATTTGAAATCTATCTAACATTTCGGCCACCATGCTTTTTCTTTCAGAGCCTTTTACTCCTTTATAGAGCAATGGGGTTTCAATGTTTTCATACACTGTAAGTTCATCAATGAGATGATACGCCTGAAAGATGAAACCTATATGATGCTTGTGCATTTCTGATTTCTTACGCTCTTTCATTTTATGAACCGGCTCATCGTAGAAGTAATACTCTCCTTGTGATGGCTCATCCAGCATGCCAATGATGTTCATGATCGATGATTTACCTGCCCCGCTCGGCCCCATGATAGTAACAAATTCACCTTCTTTTACCTCCAGGTCTACGCCTTTTAAGATGAATGTTCTCTGAAATCTGCTATCGACATATTTGTCGACATTCTTAAGTTTTATCATTCCGACTATTTTAATTGTGAAACATTAAGCCAATAAATATGCCAACTATCAAATAAGGCATTCAAGGCCGTATTGTACGAATGTACGTAATTTATGTAGTTATGAATTGTCCGCTTATGGAATATAGTGTTTGATATCGGACACCAATTCTAAAACTGGTCGATATCGGAGACTTTCGTATTACTCTTAGTTTCTGTTTCCAGCAAAATTTCAAATTGAGTACCATTCTTATCTGACTTTACGAGCTCTATCTTGCCGTTTAACTTTCTAACAATAACTAGTACCTGATACAGACCCAGGCCATGTCCTTTAGAAGCCGCATTGGCTCTGTAAAACATATCAAATACACTTGGTTGATGTTCGATTTCAATACCTGTTCCGTTATCTGAAAATAGAAGTCTTACTCCCTCAGCACTCAATTCCAAGGCTATTGTAACCTTAAGCTTAGCATTCTCATTTCTATATTTTATCGAATTGGAAATTAGTTCATCCAATAAATTGAGCATCATTTCTTTGTCGCTCTTAAACTGTACATCGTCAGAATTGATGACCTGCATTTTAATATTCGTCAGCGCATTATCCGATTCATGCTTTTCCATTAGTTGATGCACTAACTTTTCTATTGATACCCAACGGTAGTCAATTTCTTTATTTCTTATAATATGAATGGTACTAAGCTTAGAAAGCAGTCTATCCATCAATTCTGCTGTATTTTTTAACTTATCTAACAGTTCAGGATTATCTTTATCAATTTTGAGAAGGTTATAAATACCAAGAATTTGAGCTACTGGGTTTCTCAAGTCGTGTGCTGACTTATAGACGAACAAATCAAATTCTTTTAGAAGTTTATCTAACTCTTCTGTTCTTAGTTTTACCTCTTCTTCGAGGTCTCTATTCTGACTAGCTAGTTGTTCGTTTTTTTGGCTGATCAGGGAATGCGCCCTTTCCAACTCATCTTTTTGGATGTCTATTTTAATATTGGCCTTTCTTTGCCGCTTATTACTTTGATATAGAATCACAGTTAAAATCACCATAAAAAGTATGGCTGCCGAGGAGAAGTAATAAATTAATCGATCCTTTTCCAGCTGCAGTTGCGATTGTGCTTCTTTAGATCTTAAATTCTCAATTTCCCGATTTTTAGCATCGAGATCATACTCAAACCTGAGTTTGGTTACCGCCTCGCCCATTTGGCTGTCAAACAGAGAGTCTTCGATAGCCAGCGCTTTCGATAAGTAGGAATATGCCTGATTAAAATCACCTTTGATTTCATAGCTTTCAGCGAGCATTTTATAGTCTTCTTTCGTTTCTATTGGAACACCCACTTCATGGTTGATTTTAAGGGATTGTTCATAGTTCTCGATAGCATCATCTATTCTATTGAGCTGGAGCAGTGCATTTGCTTTGTGATGGTAAGCTTTAGCTATATGGCGTTTGATACCTTCTTCTCTGGCCAGCTTTAATGATCGATCAAAATATTCTAATGACTCATTGACCAGGCCTACCTCGAGGTATAATTCTCCAATATTATAGAGCGAAGAAACTACCCCTTTTTTGTAGTTAATGGCCTCTTTTATGTCTAGTGATTGTCTCAAATAAAATAGTGCAGAATCGTACGATTTACTGTCTTTAAAATTGAGGCCCAGATTATTTAAAGCTGCCGACATACCTACACTATCGCCATCTTGTTTAAATATATCATAGGCTTTGCGCGTATAAACTCGCGAATAACTATAATCGCCAAGTAGTTTGTAGACAATGGCCAGATTGTTAAACGATGCAGCTTCATCTACAGAAGTGCCATACTGTTCGGCAATTTTTTGTGATTTAATGTAGTACTCTACAGCCAACTGTAACCTGCCGGTATTTTTGTAAACGAGGCCCAGATTATTATAAAACTTGGATACCAGCAGGGAATCTCCTATTTCCTGAGCCACTACCACCCCGGAAGTCAAATATTCATGCGCTTTTGTAAAGTTGCTTTTACTTTCGTGATATAATCCTAAAATGTTATGCGCATTAGCAAAAGGGTTCATCTGACCTGAAGCTACTGATACATCCAGTGCCTGAAGGCAATAGTCTCTGGCTTGATCGAGGTCTGAGGCATAAACTCTTTTTGCCAAATCTATGAGAATGTAGGATTTAGCAGAATCAGATTCAGCAGTTGCTAAAGCATTCTTTAAGCTATCAAGTTTATTAGCTTGTAAAAACTCGCAGTTGAAGCATAGGGAGAACCACAGAATATAGTATATCAGTTTTTTCATTCAGTACGAACTGAACAACAATATACTAATTGCTTACAAATTTTTGTAAAACAGCTAAACGAGATTTAACTACTCATCATTTAAAACTTCTGTTGGATTGGTAAATGATGCTTTAAGCGAATGATAGCCAACGGTTAGTATTGAAATACTAATAACCATACTACCTATCAATATAAAAACCCACCATTGAATATTAATACGATAAATAAATTGAGACAACCAGCTATTCATGACATACCAAGCTACCGGAGCTGCTACTAAAAAGGCAATTAAAATTAATTTGCCAAAACCGCTACCAAACTGGCTGAGAATGTCAGAAACAGATGCACCTAAGACCTTTCTTATTCCAATTTCTTTCGCTCTTTCATTGGTTACATAAGACGCCAAACCAAATAAGCCTAAACACGCAATTAAAATGGCTATGAGCGTGAATACGGCAAATAATCCACCCAACTGCTGTTCTTGTCTATACTGATTTTCGTACTCCTGATCTAAAAAGCTAAAGTCGAATGGGGCATTATCAACATAGGCATTCCACTTATTTTCTAGAAAATTGATGACTTCTGTTGGATTGACTTCATTAGTGCGAATAGATAACACTCGGGTATTACCCCAAACTCCTGAACCTGCATTTATATGATAAAATATGTAAGGAGCTATAGGCGCATGCAGCGTATAGAAGTTGAAATCTTTTACTACCCCTATCACTTTTGCCTTGCCCATATCATCGCCTCCATAGTAAATCTCCTGACCGAGCACATTCTCTTCTGTGTAACCAAACAACTCCATGGTAGATTCATTGATCACTACTGCGCGTTCGTCCGCCTTATTCCCTTTTTCAAAAAATCGACCATATTTCAAGTCAATTTTCATGGTTTCCAATTGCCTTTCATCGGCTTTCATCATGGCAATGGGCTGCTCATGCCCTGAGGCAGCATCACCAAAGATATCTTCATATGAACCTCTGCCAATAACATCCATACTCACAGAAGCATTAATAACTTGTGGGTGATTCAGTACTTCATTTTGAAATTTTTCTAAATGTGTTCCCAATTTATCAGCCCAATTAAGCACAATCACATTCTCCCTATCGTAGCCTAAATCTTTCTCCATAAAATACTGGAGTTGCTGATAGACGACAAAGGTGCATATCATTAACACTGATGAAATACTAAACTGAAGAACAACTAATGCATTTCTGAACCATTTGGCTTTATTGCCTGAACGTAATTGACCTTTTAAAACATTTACTGGTTTATAAGCCGAAATGCTAAATGCCGGGTACAAACCAGCAGTGATGCCAAGCACAATTAAAGCGAAGAATATCACTAACAAAGTGGATAAATTAGTCCAGCTAGTAGTGTAAAAAGTTGAACCAAGATAATTCTCTATACCTATTTTTAGAAACTCCGAAAGGCCTAACGCCAACAACCCTGCTAGCAGACAATTGATGATAGATTCTGAAATAAACTGCAAAACAAGCTGAGATCTCACTGAGCCGAGCACCTTTCGAATGCCTATTTCTTTTGCCCTTACCGTTGCCCGCGCTGTTGCAAGATTAATAAAATTGATTACCGCTAGAATAAGAATGAAAATAGCTGTAAATGAAAATATATACATGTACTTAGAATCACTTACAGGTCCTATGCGATTACCGATATTTGCTGAATTAAGGTAAATGTCTTTGACAGGTTGTACATAAAACAACCAATCGCCTTTGTTCGCTAAAAATTCTTCGTAGTTAATGCCCCATCGTTCTAAAACGGGAGCTGCATGTGTTGGTGCTAAATCGCTTAACTTCGCCTCCAGCTGCAACGGATCTGCTCCAGGCAATAATTTTATATACGTTACAACCTGTGTCCAAATCCAGTTATTTTCTACATCTTTAATTCGATCATTAGAGTAGATTGATAAGAGAAAATCAAAATTAAAATGAGCATTAGTGGGTTGTTTAGCTGTCACACCTGTAATAGTCAATGGAGTTCTTTCTTGACCCATCAGCAGTTCCTGACCGATTACATCAGTTTTGCCAAAATATTTGATAGCTACAGCCTCCGAGATTACAATTTTATTTTTACCAATAAGCGCACTTGCAGGGTCGCCATAAAGTAACTCAAAGTCAAAAAATGAGAAGAAATTAGAATCAGCAGCAAGAATATCTTCTTCGTAATACGATGTCATTTTCTGGTCATTCTCTAGCCTGAAAATATTGCTTCCCATCGTGTTTATCCTCAAGGCAGCTTCAATTTCAGGATAATCAGAACTAAGGACCAAAGCAAGAGGCGGAACAGTAGACCCCATAATTCCACCTTCAGGCATCCAAATGTTGGTCATGTTTACTCGATACATTCGATCAGTATCCTTATAAAACGTATCATAACTTGTTTCATGCAATACATAACTTGAGATTAACAAGCAAGAAGCAATGCCAACCGCCAATCCGGCAACATTGAGCATTGAGTAAAGCCCAGTTTTAATGAAATTTCGATACGCTATTTTTATGATATTCCTTAACATATTATTCGTCTCTTAAGCTTTGAACGGGATTAGCCATAGCAGCCTTGCCAGACTTGTAACCAGCTGTTATAATGGCAATTAGTAATGTAGCGAAGAATCCTGCTGCATAGATTAATGGACTCAATTCAATTTTATAATGAAACTCCTGAAGCAATCCATCTGTCATGTACCAGGATATTGGCAAAGCAAAAACAAAGGCCACAATTACTAATGTGAAAAACTCTTTTGAAAACAACATAAGAATGCTCACCACTGATGCGCCCAAAACTTTTCTAATTCCTATTTCTTTTGTTTTCTGATTAACCGTAAAAGCAGTCAGGCCATACAATCCAAGGCAGCCAATAAAGATTGCAATACCAGAAAAAATCGTAAAAACCACAGAAAGCCTTTGATAACCTTCATAGAACTCGGCCAGTTGCTCATCTAAAAAGCTGTAATCAAAATTATATTCAGGGTATAGCTTTTTCCACGTTTGTTCAATCTTAGTTAAAGTAGCATTTACGTTTGCCATTTTAACCTGAATGCAGGCTATTCTATAACTTGGTAATTGACTGTACACAATTACAGGTATGAGCTCATGGTTTAGTGATAGTGAATTAAAATCGTCAATCACACCGGTGATTGGTACTTTTTTACCATATATTTTCACCTCTCTTCCTACCACATCTTCGGCATTGTCCAGTCCCGCTAACCTTAACAATTCTTTGCTCACCATTATGCCTGAAATGGTATCGGAAGCACCAATGTTTTTACCTTCCAATAAAGGAATCTGGAAGACATCTATGTATTGATTATCCGCATGTTTAATCGATACATCGAATTCTCCTTCTACTCCACTAATTGAAATATTGGTTACACCAATAGAACTTGATGCCGGATTAGTACCTGCCAAACTAACCATCTCAACACCTTCAATACCTTGCAATTGAGATTTTAAAATATGCTTCTTCTGATGATCTGATCCTGGTAATTCAACATTCAAAATAGCATCGGATTTAAAGCCCAGATCTTTGTTCATTACATAGTGCATTTGATAGGCCATTACTATTGTGGCAATAATGAACACTTGAGAAATAAGGAATTGAAAAACCACTAATGCCTTTCTTAATGAAAATTTACTAGAAGAAGCAGAATTAATATTGTTCTTAAGGGCTATTGCGGGTTTAAAGCTTGACAAAACAAATGCAGGGTATAAGCCTGCAGCCAGAGTTACAGACACTAAGAGTATAACTACAAATAATAAATGATTGAGATTGCCGATTAGGTTTAAATCGAGCGATAACTCTAGGTAAGGGTTGATATAAAGTAAGAATAGCTCTGTAAGCCCTAAACTCAGTGCTACTGATATAAAAGTTAATGCGAACGACTCACCCAAAAACTGAAAAATTAATTCTGACCTAGTTCCACCCAGCGTTTTTCGAACACCAACTTCTTTTGAGCGTTTGACAGCAATGGCCGTTGAAAGATTAACGAAATTGATGCATGAAGTAATGATTAGAAAAATGGCCACCAACACTATAATTAGCAGGTCAGAATCAGTCATCGTTTCATATGAAAAATTATCATATTGAGCATTGAAATGAAGGTTGCTTAGTGGTTGCAAGCTGATCACCCGATTGTCGTGCTCCTCTGGAGTTTTGCCATAATACTTCTTTACAAAAGCATCTAACCCACTTTTTATCTGAGCTAATTGCTGCTTGTCTTTTATTAAAAGATAGCATTGATCGTTACTAGTTACACTTCGCCATCCTCGTTTTAGATGTTCCTTTTTTATTGTTTGATAAGAAAGAATCATCTCGAACGGAAAGTCTGAATTCTTTGGTGGGTTGGCAAAAACTCCTGTCACCACATAATCAGTATTTTTTTGATGCTGAATTACTTTATTCAATGGATCTGCTTCCCCAAAATACTTCTGTGCCAACCGCTCACTGATTACTACCTGATTTGCAGTGCTCAACATATTTTCTGGATTTCCTTTCAGAATATCGAGGTCGAAAATATTGAAATAGCTTTGTGTGGAATAGGCCAGGCGTAGTTCATAAGATTCATCGAAAATCTTATCAGTTGAAGGCAGATAAAATAACTGAGGGCCATATAAATCGATCACGAGCGTAATGGCATCGATACTCTCAAAATCTTCCGCAAAAGCATCAGTTAAAGGAGGCGCAACTCCCGGGTTGTAATCCCTGTTTCCACCAGCTCCATCAGATTCGGTAACTAACCTGTAGATGTTGTCATAATTCGATTGAAAGGTATCGAAGCTAACATAGTAGCTGTAAAGCAGGAATAGCACTATGGATGAAGTTATCCCTAACGACAACCCGAAAATATTGAGAAATGAGTTTACTCGATTGCGATAAACGTTTCTCAGCGTTGTTATTAAATAATTTCTTATCATGAGTTTGTTGTTATTCGTCTTTTAGTACATCTACAGGATTCACATTAGCCGCCTTAAGTGATTTGTAACTGATGGTTATTAGTGTAAAGAATAATGATACTCCTAATGCTACAGCAAAAACCTGAACACCTATGGTTATGCGAAATGCAAAATCTTCTAACCAGCTGTTCATTATATACCAACCTATTGGAGCAGCAATGACAAACGCAATGAGAGAAAGCTTTACAAAATCAGCGGATAACAGTGCAAGAATTTGGCTCACCTTCGCGCCAAGCACTTTTCTAATACCAATTTCTTTCATTTTTGAATTGACCATATAGGACATTAAGCCAAGTAATCCGATTACACCTATAAAAACAGCTACTCCTGAAAGCATACCAAAGGTTTTAGCTAACCTCTGTTCTTCTTTGTAGAAGTTCTCAATCTCATCATCCAGAAAGTAGTAATTGAAGAAATAGTCACCGAAGAAAACTTCCCACTCGTTTTGAACTTGATTAATGGTAGTTTTCCAATCTCCACCTCTTAGTTTAACAGTACCTCTAAAGTGCATAGAAGGCGCATACCATAAAGCAATTGGTCTTTGACTGTTGTGTAACGACATGGTAGCGAAGTTTTCAATTACACCAATAACTATCCCATCTTTACCCCAAACATTAAGTTTTCTACCTAGTATTTCTTCATTAGTGACACCTAAATCTTGAACCGCCTTTTCGTTCAGCAAGTAGCTTCTAATAGAATCATTGTTTGAAATATTTCTACCAGCGATTAATTTGATGCCATAGGTTGACAAATAGCTACTATCAGCTAGTTTTACCTGCATGTGGGTATTTATGGTTTCATCACCATTATTAAAGCTAGCAGTGCCGCCCCATGTATTTGTAGATGCCGTTCCAGTGTTAGAAAATGTCACCGACTCAACACCATCAATCCTGTTAATTCTCTCCCCTAATAACCCAAAATCTATATCATCGGTAGTTGGAATTCGAAATTCGACAATAGCTTCTGTATCAATACCTAAAGGTTGCTGTATAAAATATTCTACTTGTTCATGCACTACTATTACGGCAATAATCAAAAATTGAGAGACCAGAATCTGACTTACAATAAGCACTCTCCTAAGTGACAAACCACTGCCAGAAACCGTACTCATTTTATTCTTTAGTGCTTGAATTGGAGAAAATCTGGATATGATCCAGGAAGGATAAATTCCCGCCAGCAGTGTTACAACAATTAATAAAGTACTGAGCAATGCCAGCAGGTTTAGGTTATACTCTAAACCAGGAAGTCGATAGCCAATGATTTCGTCTATTCGAAATAAAATCAACTCAGCTAAACCTAAACCAATAACTATAGAAACGAGCGTTATAATGCCCGTTTCAAGTAAATAATGTATTTGAATGGAACTTTTAGAGCCGCCCAATACTTTCTTAATTCCAATTTCTTTTGATCTTTTTACTGCAAAAGCTGTATTCAGATTAATGAAATTAATGCATGCTGTAATTAGTAACAGCAAGCCAATAATCGCCATGGCCAACAACTCATGATAGGTTGCCACGCGCTCACCATAATTAAAATACCGATCGTCATGATGTATTTCTTCGAAAGGTTGCAAAGCCAGTTGTACCACGGTAGGATCTGACTCCTCCTTGCGGTCTTCAATATAGTTTACAACTTGTTTTTCGAAGGATTCTACATTGGTGCCCTCAACCAACTTTATAAAAGAGTTGACCGTGGTTGAAGATGCTGTCCAGGATTCCCATGCTCGGTTTTTTTCATCAGTAGAAAATGAAATGAGCATTTCAAAAGGTAAGTCAGTATTCAAAGGTGGATTATCAATAATGCCTGTAACCGTCAAATCGTACACATTATCAATTTTTAAAACTTTGCCCAATGCCAATGAATACTCGCCAAAATACTTTTGTGCTAAATTTTTAGATATAACAACTGTGTAAGGCTCATCCAGGGCATGTTCTTTGTCACCCAATAGGAAGTCCACATGAAAAATTTTAAAATAATCGGGCTGTACGAAGACTTGAATACGATCATCTTCTTCATACTTTACCTTGTTCCCATTCCTCATTAATGAGACGAGCCCTTGAGTATTGTTGCCATCCACCATAGTAAAATATTCTACCTGTGGATTATCATCTTTGAAATTCAGCCGCAATGGAAATGGCGTGGCCGAATCTCGTCCTATTCTACCTTCATCCACATGGTGCTGTACCAGGCGATAAATAGATTCTGTGTTGTCGTGAAATTTATCGAAGTTCAGATTGAAGTTGATGATAAGTGCAACCAAGATGACAGCACTAACTCCAATGCTAAGCCCAAGGATATTAATTAATGTATGTGCCTTATTTTTAGCTAATAATCTAACGATCAGGCGAATTGAATTTTTGACCATGATTATTCGTCTTTAAGTGCATTTACCGGATTAGAGATAGCCGCTTTGAGCGATTGATAGCCAATGGTAATAAAAGTGATAATGGCTGAAAGGATAAAACCCGCGGCAAAGAACCATACCTCCATATCTATTTGATAGGCAAAATTATTCAACCAGCCATCTAAGAAATACCATGCAATTGGCGCAGCAATTAGGAAAGCAATTATAACCAGTGAAAGAAAATCTTTAGTAAATAATATCACTAGGCTAGCTATACTTGCACCTAATACTTTTCTCACGCCTACTTCTTTATTCTTTTGTGCAACTACAAATGAAATTACTCCGAGCAAGCCAAGGCACGATATAAATATCGAGAGCATACTAAATACCACAAGTAAGTTGTAAGCACGCTGTTCAGCCTGATAGAAATCTGCAATTGCATCGTCCATAAAATCGTACTCGAATATTTCATTTGGAAATATTTCTTCAAATGTGTTCTTCATTTGCGCAATTGTTTCCCTGCTATTCTGCATACTGATTTTTACGCCAGCGTTGTAATAAAACAACCTAAAGTTTACAATGGCTGTTGGCTTAATTGCCTCATGCAAAGAACTTGTATGAAAATCTTTGACAATACCGATTATTGGGCCAGTCATACCACCCACTCCGGAAGTTACTTGTGTGCCAATTGCATCTTCAAGGTTAGCATAACCGAGCTTATTTACGGCTGTTTCATTAAGAATATAAACCAAGGCCTTTTCACCAGCATCTTCTTTGAAAATATTGGTAGCCAATTGCTCGTCAGACTCAGAGAACCATCTTCCATGTAGAAGCTCTATTCCATAAGTATCTTTATAATAGATATCAGCAGGCTTCACTTGCAATTGCATGCCTTGTTCATCAGTTTGATCGGCAGGCCAGAAAAATGTTTGGAAGCTATTGTCTGATATTGGAGCAGCCATATTAAATGAGACTTCTTTGACAGCTGGGTTTTGCAATAACCTTTCCCTAAAAGCCTGTTGTTTCTGCTCATCGTTTTCACCAATGCGAACATTTATTACAGCATCTTTCTCAAAGCCCAATGGCTTATTTAAAAAGTAATCCATTTGACTGGATATGATAATAGTTCCAATAATTAAAATCTGGGATATAATAAATTGAACTACGATCAACCCCTTTCTCATAAATAATGAACTAGCGCTTTGAGAGTGTATATTGTTTTTTAATGCCTTGATAGGGTTGAATCCAGAAACTACCATAGCGGGATATGTTCCGGCCAAGAAAGTAACTATCAAAATGGTTAGTGCTACAAAGCCTAGTACGTTATAGTCTTGCAATACATTTAAGGATAATTCGGTATTGAAATAGTTATTGAATAATGGAATTAACCGCTCAGCTATTGCCACAGCAAGAATTGCTGACACTAGCGTTACTAAGAACGTCTCTCCAAGAAACTGAACAACCAATTGAAATTTCTGTGCACCTAAAGTTTTTCTTACACCAATTTCCTTCGATTTTCTCACTGCCAAAGCAGTGGAAAGGTTAATAAAATTCACACAACCAACAAGAAGTATAAATGCACCAATTAAACCTATTGTTATCAGCGTAGTTGTATTAGTGGCATTGCTATTCCATCTTGGATCGAAATGAATTTCATTGAGTGGTTGTAGCAGGTAATTTCTTCTTCCAGCATCTTGATTTGAAAAATATTTTTTAATGACTTCTTTAAATTGAGATTCAACTGAACTTGGGTCTACTCCCTTCTTCAACTTTACAAATGCAAAGCCTTCGGCACTCATTTGCCATGAATCAATGTTGAGATCTGCAAAATATTCACTTGAAAATGATGGGTAAGACACTACATACTCAAATTCAAATTCTGTATTAGAAGGTATGTCTTCAAACAAACCAACCACTTCTAATTCAAGTAAATTATTGAGCTTTAATTTTCTGCCAATAGGATCTTTATCCTTGAACAGTCTCTGAGCTGTTGACTCTGAGAGAAAAATAAAATTCGGTTGAGATAAGCTCTTTTTAGGATCACCACTTAGAACTTTGAAATTGAATACATCAAAGAAGCTCGAATCTGCAAAAACACCATTTATAAAGCCAAATTTTTCACCATCGATAGTGGCAGTAGCATCCTCATCATTATGATATAAGGTTGCTGATTCAAATTGAGTAAAATCCGAATGAAGCGAATTTATCAATGGGTACGGTACGTTAGGTTCGTAATCCTTGCCTTCAGACCTATCAGATGCTCTCACTATACGATACAACCGATCAGAGTCATTATGAAAATTGTCATAACTCAGCTCATGGTTGATGTGAATATAAATGAGCAAACTTCCTGCAATACCGATAGTCAATCCGATGACATTGATAAGCGAAAACCACTTATCTTTTTTAACATTCCTGAGGGTGATTTTTAGATAATTTCTGAGCATCATTCCAAAATTTGAATAGTGAATGCCAAAATAGATGCCATTTAAGGCAAACTATCTCAATTTACTAAAAACAAGGAATTAAGCTCGATGTGTTGCAAAGAGTGTATCAAAAACGATACACTGTAATGTAATGAAAACGTTACATTAAAAGTAACATTGAAAAACCAAACCAAATCCCAAACCTGTACCTCGACTAGGTATAATAGCTCCTGTAAAATCATCAGCATGAATACCAAAACGGGTTTTACCAAATCTGGCGGATAACATTGCACCAATGGCCAAATTGTTAAACCCACCGTACGAGACGCTTACACCCGGATATAATCGTTTCCATAAACGTTGATTATAGCCCAAAGAGAATCTGGGTCTTCTTGTTACGCCTGGTAATTCCTGAAAGCCTTGAATATAAGTGAAGAATAAATTACCGGGATTGGCTGCTTCATTATCATATAAAAAATGATAGGCCAATTGCACCTGAAATCGCACTCCCAGTGGCATGTAAAAGCTATTACCTTCTACAACCTCATTTTCGAAAATTGCGGTAAGGCTATCAGCATAATTAGTCAGGTCGTCAAAGTCTTCACGAGACAGCCCGGAGAAAGAAACAAATCCTTTATCAGAGAATTTCTGAGTATCTGTATAGTAGGTTATTCCACCTATATCACTTAAACCGATATCCAGGCTGTATCTTTTCTTCCATTTTGCTGTGATTCCAATACTACCACCATACCCTTCTCCTTTGGTATCGGTCACTGAAAATTTCTCAGTGCCAGCTAAAAAGATGTCGTAGTTGTAATCAAAAGAAAGGTAGTCGCCTTCTGGGCCCGTTTCAAAAATTAAATAGTTATTGGGCATGTAAATGGCCGCCAACCCCTGATAGTACTTAAAGGCAGCACCAAACCTTATTTTAAGGCCATTTACAGGCTCGGCTAATTTAAAGGAAGTACCCAGAGAGAATTCCCTAAAATACCTGGCATCTAAGGACCCGGCAATATCTACAGGCTTATTTTCAAACTGTTTATTGCCCTTCCAAGCCAATTGTAGCAAGGCTTTGGGGTATCTAAAACTTGCCGACATACGCTCATTAATAGCAAAAGAGAAGGTGATGGGTCTTTTTCTGATCTTAAATTTTCTCGCTACTCCCAAGAGCATAATATCCTGACCAACACCGATGATATTATCCTTATCAAGTTCTGAAATAAAGTCGTTAAGATCTTCGTTAGTCAGTCTGCCACTAGTTTGAAAATCATTGATGTTACCATATGATAAGGACCTGTTGGCTATCCATAACTTATAGTTAAATCCAATTTGCCATTGATAATTACCCAACTCTAGTGTTGAGGGCAAAAACTTGGCACCCGACAAAGAGCCCCGATAGCCATATTGCAGCTGAAGGTTATTTTGTGCGCTAACTGTACAAATGGACAGCATTAGAAGCAATGCCAATATGATTGAACATCGCCTCATAATTCATTTGGAAGGAATACCTGGAAATCGCCATTGAGTTTGTAGAGAATAACAGTGTTGTTGAAAATTTTCACTCGCTCCTGAGAAGTAGTATTTAAAACAAACTCGGGCTGAATGTATCTTGCCCTTTTAATATTTTCCAGTTTTTCTTTACCTACATTAATTTCATAATTAATCCGAAAGGGGGTATCTACTCTGCCTTCACTATTCAATTCCCCTGGGCTTATTAATCGCTTTTCTAGAAATACTGAATCTACCCGTTGATATAGACTATCCATAAAATAGGCCTGTAGCAAAAATTCTAGAGGGAAGTAATTCTCTACTTTATTAGTTAGTACGCCTTCAATAAACTCAGCATACTCCGTATCAATTTCTATATCAAAATCCAGCGTATCAGTAATTGTTAAATCTTTAGATTGTAGATCAAGGGGCATTTCAATTTGAATATTCCCTTTTACCTGGCTGGTGTCTATTACAAACTGGTTATAATCAACATTTTCTGTTCCAATAAAAATGGGAAATGAATAGTCTACTTGTTTTGGAAGCAAGCTAATAAATTCCCCAAAAGAGGGTTCATTCGCACCACCTATTACTAGTTGAGATTGTTGCTTCTCTCCCACTGAAGTTGCTCCATTAATAATGAAATCGGTTAAAGACTCCCTCATATTTACTTCCACTCCCGGAAATAGCCTATTGTTTCTAGCACGCACATAAAGCTCCTGATTGTCTAAAAACCCCACAGTAACACCTAATTCATTGCTAATATTTACAATCACTTTCGGGTCATTAAAAGAGATTGAGCCACTTGAAACCTGATCAAAAAAATCAATTTCAGCAAAGCCTTCCAGCAGGTCTTGGTAATAGCCTAAATAACCAAATACAGAATGAATGCTAAGATTTTGTAAGCTGATTGCACCAGTTACTCTGGATTCGAAATCTATTGTAATGGGTGAGGCCGAACCGGGAGAAGAGACATTTACATTTAGCACAATGCTATTGGCATTAAATAATCCGTTCGAAGTTAAGTCGGCAGTGGTGTTGGCAAAATCTACCTGAGTATTTGCAGAGTTTTCTAATTGTATAGCGGGCATTAATATACCATTAGGATTTCGTATATGTGGGAACTCAAATTCAATGGTTATTGGTAAAGAATTTCCATAGCTAACGTTCAGACTAAGAAGGCCTGAATTGGTTACCAACTCAGTAATTTGAGCGTTGTTGGGCAATTCAAATTCAAAAGTTTGATCGGTAATATCAAAATTGAATGCAGGTACCGTAAGTGTTGCCTCTCGAAATGCTATGTCTTCAATTGAAAAACTTAAAGACAGTTGATCAGTTGGCAGTACATCAACATTTGAAGCTCCATTAGTGGACAAGTTTTGTAATTCAATCATTAAATTACCCTCTACAATTTTATTGTTGAGTGAAACAGGCGTGGGTAAAGTGTAAACCTGACCTGGGAGAATATCGGTTATAACAGGAAGTGTTGCTACCTCACTATTATCAGAAGCATTTTTTAGAATCACTGCCGCGCCTGATTTAATAGTAACAGGCAATCCATTTTCTAATGAAAAATTTATGAAACCCGACTCAAACTCAGCTTCAATAAAAACATCAGTAATATCAATAGGTAACTGCAGTTCAGGAAAATCAATTGGTGGAATAGAAATAATAGTGCCCGCTTCTAAACCAAGATCTTGCAAACCTATCGTTCCTCCAAAATCAAAGTCTGGAATTGTATTGGGTATGCCGGGCAAATCGATATCAAATGTTTGATCAGGAATCTCAAACAACTCCAGCAATCTCACCGAGTCTTCACTACTTATATACACCAGTGTTAAAGCTCCAATACTGTCTTCTCTTAAAAATAACGAATCGGAAAGAGTAACATCTTCTATATTGAAGGCCGCATTCACTAATGGGAAAAGAAATTCCGCCTCCCATGCAGGCACCTCTATATCGTCAGGCATACAACCCTGTATTAAGATTATTGAGAATAATATATTTCTTAATTGTTTGATAGCCTTTCCCCGTTTGTCAATCATTGTAATACTAAATAAAAAGCAAGAGATCATACAACCATTTACTATCTTACTTACTCTAATGATCAAATTGTAGGATTTGAATTCAACCGACAAAGAACTAGTAGAAAGCTTTTTAAAGGACAGGTCTAGTGAAAGTTTTAACAGGCTTTATGAGTACTGCAACCCTGCCTTGTATCGTGTGGCTTATTTCCTGTCAAAAGGAAATGATAGCTACCTGCATGACCTGATTCAAGAAACCTGGGTAGTAATAATTCAGAGCCTCGAAAAGTTTGAAGGAAGGTCAAGACTTTCTACCTGGATGACGCGCATATTGATCAATAAGAACTATGACCATTTACGAAAATTTAAAGTAAATGACGACATAGGTGAATTACAATTTGAAAACTCTACCGAAACCAATACTTCTGTTTCCATGGATTTAGAGGAAGCGATAAAGGCGCTGCCGCAAGGTTTTCGAATGGTATTATTATTACATGACCTGGAAGGATATAAACATCGTGAAATTGCCGACATACTTCACATCAATGAAGGCACAAGCAAAAGTCAGCTCTTCCAAGCCAGAAAAAGAATGAGGGAATTAATGAAAGACTATCAGTATGAAAAATGATAATCTCACTCCGAAAGAAATTCAGGCATTGGAGAATTTAAAGGCCGGCATAAAAACGCCTGAACGCTTGAAAAACAAGGTGACTGATCGACTCATTCAGCTAGAATTAATTAAAAAAGAAACGAAAATGAAACAAATACATATTTATTGGGCCGCAGCAACAATAACTGCCTTAGTGTGCGGACTATTTATCGGAACAACATTTCAGGACTCAACTACACCGCCAACAGACATGAATCAATACGCCCTTTTCTTATACGAAAATGAATCATTCGCAGCCGCCAATATGAGTGATCTTGTTGAGGAATACACCAACTGGGCAATTAAAATGAGTGAAAAAGGCAAGTTAAGTGGTGCAGAAAAGTTGGCCGATAACGGCAAGTGGTTAGGCAACCAGAGTACCAGAAATTCGAATAGTGCCTTATCAGGGTACTTTATCATTCTGGCCAATGATTTTGATGAGGCACTTGCCATCGCAGAAAAACACCCACATGTAGGTTACGGAGGTGGTGTGGAAGTGAGGCCGATTGAAAGACTAGATTAGATAAATACCCAAATGCCGGTTTAATTTCCGGCATTTTTTTTCAGGATGATTTTATTTAAATTCGTTACTCATCAAAAATCATCGACATGCCTAAAAAAACTGGCTTGTTGTCCTGGCTTAAACGTATTGTTTTATTTTGCCTTATTCTAGGCATCATTTGGGTTGTTAATCTTATCTGGTTCAAACCATTTAATATTCGGCATTTCTATGAACGAGTATTTATAAATTTTGCACTGGACAACCCGGAGATCATTACACAATTAGGTGTGCCCGTTCTCTATGATCTAACAAAAGATGAACTTACTGATGTTTCGGACGAGGCACTTCGAGAGCAAATGAAAGTGTATGAAGATAGTTATGAAACGCTTTCAAGCTATGATTACGAATCACTCCCCAAAGAAGAACAGTTAAACTACGATATACTCAAGTGGTATATAGAGCAAGAAATCAAAAGGAAAGAGTTTTTCTACAATGATTATCCTGTAAATCAGATGTTTGGTGTCCAGGCAGAGCTTCCTGAAATCTTAACAGACTATCACCGGCTAGAGAGCAAAGATGATCTGGATGCTTATATCAGCCGACTGTCAAAATTCAACACAAAATTTAATCAGGTAATTGAAGGATTAAAAATCAGGGAAGAGCAAGGCGTGATTCCTCCCAATTACATCATTGATAAAATCATTGGTCAACTCGATAGTTTTTTGGGTAGAGATTCTTTGGCAATAGAAAAAGAGGCTTCTATTGATGCAGTGAGAGGTAACGTGCTATACAGTATCGCTAAAGAAAAGCTTTCATCAATAGAAGATTTAAATGACTCCGAAAAGGAAGAATACCTCCAAAAGATAGAAGATGCTGTAAGAAATGATGCATTCAGTGCTTACAGCCAGCTTAAGGACTATTTTGTACAGCTTAAAACCAAATCGGACAGTTCAGCAGGCGTGTGGAAGTTTGATAATGGGGAGGAATATTATAAATACCTCGTAGGATTTCATACCACCACCTCACTAAGTCCGGAAGAAATTCATTCCATCGGTCTGAAAGAAGTAAAACGAATAGCATCAGAAATGAGGGCAATCCTGAATCAGGAAGGGTACCAGGACACGACTAAAACGCTGGGCGAAATTATTTTAGAATTAAATAATGAGGAGCGCTTTCTATATCCTGATAGCGATGAAGGAAGAAATCAGATTATAGCAGATTATACGGCCATAATAGAACATATCGAGCAAAACCTTGGAGATGCATTTAATACACGACCTAAAGCAGATTTGGAAGTGAAACGTATTAAAGAATATCGTGAAGATGGTCAGGCACTCGCCTATTATGGAAGACCAGCTGTGGATGGTTCCCGTGGTGGTGTATTTTACATTAATCTGGCTGAAGTAGAGAATATTCCTAAATATGGGATGAAAACACTGGCGTATCATGAAGGCATTCCGGGGCACCATTTTCAGATAGCCATACAAACTGAGCTGGAAGGATTACCCACGTTTAGAAATGTAATTCCATTTACAGCTTATACAGAAGGCTGGGCACTATATACAGAATTACTCGCGTATGAACTTGGTTTTTATGAAAATGATCCATTCGGTAATTTGGGAAGATTACAGGGTGATATTTTCAGAGCTGTGAGGTTAGTGGTGGACACTGGTATTCATAGCAAAAGATGGACACGAGAGCAAGCCATCAACTACATGGTAAATTACACCGGTATGCCTATTTCGGACGTAACAGCAGAAATAGAACGCTACATTGTATTACCTGGTCAGGCTTGTGCATATAAAATAGGAATGATGAAAATTCTAGAATTACGCGAAAAAGCAAAGGCCGAACTTGGTTCTGCCTTTGATCTTGGAGAATTTCATGACGTTGTACTCACCAATGGCGCTGTGCCTTTGGCAATACTAGAACGGTTGGTAAATAATTATATCGAAGACAAAAAAGGACTTAATTGAATGAATTAAGTCCCGCCTGTTATCAATAACCTTACATTTACGATTTAATCATAGGCATGTACTTTTCTCTATTTTCATAGATTACATAAAGGTTAATTGCCAGAATAATAATTGCCACAGGCATGGTAGACGGCTCTAAAACAGCATGGAATAAAAATATACCTACTACCACAGGGAACAATACAATGGCTCCTAATGCTCTATACTTCGGAAGAATAAATAGAATACCACCAACAATTTCTGCAACGGCCACCAGTGGAAACACCCAGCCACTTTCCATAAAGGCAGTCATTAAATTCATTGCAGGTTCAGGCATCTCAGGCCAGGGCATATAATTCAGAAACTTATTTAACCCGGAGTTAATCATCATTAAACCAAACAAAAGGCTAATGGCAAATACAATTTTACTTTTCATAATTTTATTTGTTATTACTTTATTTGTTGTAACAAACTTAAATATAAAAAATATAGTTCTTTTAACTCTTATTTTCTTTTCGCATCTTATCCAACAACTTACTCAATTCCTCCGCTTCATTATCACTAATAGATTTAATAGAAGCGATTCTTTCCATCAATTCACTATCGATTTTCTTTGTAAGCACAACTCCTTTTTCAGTAAGTTTTATTAACATCTCTCTCCTATTCTCAGCATTTAACTCACGTACCGCCAAATCGCGTTCCACGAGCTTATCAACCAATCTTGTCAAATCAGGCCCCTTATCCATCATTACCTCTTTAATGGCCTTCGGACTTAACGGCTTAGGGTTACTCCCCAGTAATATTCTCATTACATTAAAGTGCTGACCCTGTAGTTTATATGCTTTAAAAATTGGATTAATCTGAGCATCTACCCATTTGTAGGTCACATAAAGGTTGGTGATGCTTTTGTGAAATGAGTTGTTGAATTTCACATTTAATTCCTGCTCTATACTCATGTAAATAATTTGCTTTTGTTAAAGCTAATAACATTCATTCAAAGCTAAAATAGTGTATCGAAATCGATACACTATTGTTGCTTAATACTAAGTATACCTTCATCTTTGATCTAATGAAGACCCAAGCCAATATACTTATTGTTGATGATGATCGGGATGTTCTCGAAACAGCCCGCATGTTTCTGAAGCAGGAGTTCTCAAGTGTGGATATTGAAGAAAACCCTGAAAAGATTCCCGGCTATTTCGAAATCAAAGATTATGATGTCATTCTCCTTGATATGAACTTCAAAAAGGGTGTGAATGATGGCGAAGAAGGTTTTCATTACCTCTCAAAAATTCTGGAACTCGACCCTGAAGCGATAGTCATTCTCATTACAGCCTATGGTGAAGTCGATTTAGCGGTAAAAGCCATGAAAATGGGGGCAGCAGATTTTATTCTGAAGCCATGGAAAAATCAGAAGCTATTAGGCACTATTCTCTCCGCCATACAGCACAGAAAGTCCAAAAAAGAAATTACCCGATTAAAAGCTGTACAACAGCAAAACGACCCATTCAAAAATTTAATTGGAACATCTGCCGCCATTGAAAAGGTGAAAGACCTTATAAGCAAAGTGGCCATAACCGATGCCAATGTACTTATTTTAGGCGAAAATGGTACCGGTAAGGAACTGGTGGCAAGAGCTTTACACGACCTTTCCAAAAGAAGTAACGAATCGTTTATCAATGTCGATTTAGGAGCTATCACCGAATCACTCTTTGAATCGGAGCTTTTTGGGCATGTAAAAGGTGCATTTACTGATGCCAAAGCCGATAAAATGGGTCGCTTTGAAATGGCTCAAAATGGTACGCTTTTTCTTGATGAACTCGGCAACCTCTCGTTACCTCTGCAAGCCAAATTACTAACGGCCTTACAAACACAGAGAATCAATAAAGTGGGTTCTGCCAAAGAAATAAGTGTTGACTTCAGGCTTTTATCAGCTACTAACATGAATCTCAACCAAATGGTGAATGAAGGTACTTTCAGGCAAGACCTTTTATATAGAATCAACACGGTAGCCATTGAACTTCCGCCATTAAGGGAAAGAAAAGAAGATATTCCGATACTACTTGATCACTTCATTCAAATATTCTGCAAAAAATATCAGAAGCCGTTGATATCGGTAGATGAGCAGGTTATTGAAAAGTTAAAAGTATACCCTTGGCCCGGCAACGTTCGCGAATTGCAGCATGCCACCGAAAGAGCGATTATTCTGTCAGAAGAGAAGACTATTTATAATGCAGATCAATTTATTTCCAGTTCTGCTGCTTCAAGCTCACACACAGCTGAGGATGCCGTTACCCTGGATGAAATGGAGAAAGTATTTATCAAGAAAACGCTGGATGAAAACGCGGGTAATGTTACTAACACCGCTAAGCAACTCGGTTTAACACGCACAGCATTGTATCGTAGGTTGAATAAGTATGGGTTGGGGTAGCATGAGCAGTGAGCAAAGAACTGATCTCGAATCGTCATTGCGATGAAGTAGCGCAGCGAATGAAGAAGCAATCTTTGAATTAGAAGACTGCCGCGTCCTATCGAGGACAAAGACTTTAAATCTCGTTACCCTTCAAAAGCATTTCATCCGACATATACTTCTTATCCAGTTCTGCCCAAATTACAATTGAAGAAAGTCCGATATTGGTAATATTTACGAGGATCATCAACACGTCAAATGACTGAAAATGAGTATACATAGCACCACACATGATCGCCATTTGGATGAGACTGGCTTTAACTCGTGTGGCCGGAATAAAAAGTCCTAAAACAGAAATGGCCTCTAATAACCCAATGAACATCATAAACTCGTAGCCGAGGCCATTGGCCATAAAATGTTCACACATTTGGCCTGTTAATTTAGCAAAAGCGGCTCCGAGAAACTGTACCGATAAAACCAGAATGATTATTCCCCGAAGCCACATTTTACTTTTCGTTGTCATATGAAGTTTTTACTACCTACACCTAATACGTAGAACTTTTCAGTCAGCTATTAAAATATGTTGAACGGCAAATTTTATAGGACAGATTACAATTTGATTGGCATTGGAGTTACCTCTTTCTGTATATTCACATAATGAGTTTGTTTAAAAAGTTCAGCTTTAAAGTAATTGTACGGATAAGTTTTATTCTTATCACCGTATTGCTACTCGCTTACATTTTCGGAGATGACCGCCTCTTCTTTAATCAGATTATTCTTTTTATTCTGCTGGTGTTACAGGTGTACGAGCTCATCCGATTTGTGAATTATACGAATCGCGAATTGGCGAAATTCATCCTCTCCATTAGACATAACGATTTCTCGATCAATTTCAGAAGGTCGAAAATTGGCAAATCTTTTGAAGAGCTGCACGATGCCTTTGATGATATCATTCAGTCGTACGAAGAAGCCAAAATTGAGAAGCAGGCTCAGTTTGAGTACCTGAGATTGGTGGTAAATAACATGAACATCGGTATTATCTCGCTTGAGAATAACCAGAATATAGCCTTAATGAACAAATCGGCTGAACGGATACTTGGTGTGAAAGGCATTAAGAACTGGAGAATTTTGGAAGAAAAGAGTCGCTCGTTTACAACTAAAATTAATGAAATGAACGAGTCTGGCAGGCGATTAATAGAAATATCAATCCAAGGTCAAAGCCATACACTTTCAGTGGATGTAGTTTTGATAAAGATGTTAGATACGCAATACAAGCTCATCACCTTTCAGGATATCCATGGCGAAATTGAGCAAAAAGAAATTGAGGCCTGGCATAAACTCATTAAGATTCTTACACATGAAATCATGAACTCTGCCACTCCTATTTCTTCGCTTACAGAAACCATGCAGTCAGTCATTGAAGCTGATGGTAAAGCCAAAAAAGTAACTGAGCTGGATGATGAAACGATTGAAGATTTATTGTTCTCATTAAAGACAATCCAACGTAGATCGAACGGTATGCTCACTTTTATTGATGATTACCGCAGACTCACCAAAGTAGCTAAGCCTAAACTTGAAAAGGTGAACATACAGGAGTTTTTAGGTTCGATTGGCGATTTACTGCATGCACAACTACAAAAGGACAACATTAGTTTTGAGTATTCAGTGGATGGCATTGACGAGTTGACGCTCGATAGCGCCTTGATAGAGCAAGTGCTTATTAATATGGTGAAGAATGCCACCTATGCTTTGCAAAATATACGAGACCCAAAAATTGTAATAAAAGCTTACATAGAAAATGGTAAAAAGACGATTGAGGTTACGGATAATGGAGCAGGCATCCCTGAGAAGGAGATTAGGGAAATTTTTGTACCATTCTTCTCTACCAAGAAAGATGGCTCAGGCATAGGTTTGAGTTTATCCAAACAAATCATGCACCTCCACAATGGCAATATTCGAGTAAAATCGGAGGAAGGAAATGGCACTAGTTTTTATTTGGTTTTTAATAATTAAGAGATCTAATTTCTTATTCTTTTAAAATAAGAACCACTTAAAATTTCCTTAACAATTAGTATTAGAAATTGTGGAATAAAAATTAATAAATTAAAAATAGTTCCGTTGTAAACGATTGGAAAAAATCTATTTAAAATATAGTTTCGCGAAAAATTTAATTGCTCAACCATATTTATGACTAAAATATTACAATCTTCATTAATCATTTTATATTTCATCGGTATAGCCATATCTTCAACAGCTCAAGATTTTACCATAGCACAAAATGTTACAGGGAATAGTAATTCAACTATTCGTGGGCAGGTGTTCAAGCCGGCAATTCAAGAAGATGGCTCAGGAACAATTACCTCAGAAGATGCTGTTTACTTGACCAGCTTTAATGTGATTTATTCAGGAGGCACAGAAGCGCCTATTATGTACATATATAGTAGCTTACCCAGTACAACGGCCAATCTTGATGATGGTAGTGGAGGAGTGCTGGTAGGAGAAAGCACCACAAAAACCGATGGTGAATTCCCTTATACCAATTACACATTTGATTATTTGGAATTAGATAAAAACACGACCTACTATGCGGTTTTTAGACAAAACGTTGAGCTAGAATTTGGAGGAAGTGGTGATGCTGCTGGACCATATGGCGGAGGTAAAATGCTTAAGAATGATGGTGTAAACGTCATTGAAAATGACTTTGCCGCTTTGAAGTTTGTAGGAGAATTTAATAATAACCCTATTCCCCACCAAAGCGATGTTGATGCATTAGTAGCGTTATACAATGCTACTGATGGTGATAATTGGACCAACTCGTGGGATATAAACGGCAATCCCTATGAATGGGAAGGAGTATCTTGGGATAATTCAAGAGTTAGTCGTCTATATTTCTATGGCAATAATTTAAACGGCTCTCTGCCAGAAGAAATTGGAAATTTAACTGCATTAAAATCTTTAAATATTGGCAACAACAACTCTCTATCTGGCGATATTCCAAGCTCAATAGGTAATCTATTGAGTCTAGAATATATAGATTTTTTCCAAACTTCAATATCAAGTATCCCGCCTGATATTAACAAGCTAGTGAATTTAGTGAGTTTAGAATCAACATTCAGCAACATAACGAGTTTACCAGAAGAGCTATTCTCTCTAGTAAACCTAACAGAACTTAATTTGTTTTCTAATAATTTAAATGGGGAAATTCCCACTCAAATAGGAGAATTAAGTAATTTAATCTACTTGAATTTGGGCAATAATGATTTCAATAATGCAACTCTTACTTCTGAAATTTTAAAACTTACTAAATTAGAAAGACTGGATCTTCGTGGCTGTAGTATTACCAACCTACCACAGAACTTTTCTGAATTAACTTCTTTAACAAACTTAAACTTAAGTAACAATTCTTTTGAATCTATTCCGGATGTGATTTGGGAATTAAATCAGCTTACCTTTCTTGATTTAAGTAATAATGATTTTAGCCCATCTCAATTTCCTATTGACATAGTCAATCTGACAGCTTTAAAAGGTCTCTATTTAAGTAATGCAAATTTAACAGGCTCAATACCTGTTGAATTAAGCCAAATGCAAACTCTAACAGGAATTAGATTAAGTGATAACGAGCTCGAGGGTGAGATTCTATCAACATTGTCGAAAATACCCGGATTATATAATTTAGAAATTTCAGGGAATAATTTTGAAGAAGTGATTCCAAATGAGTTGCTCGACCTTGTTAATGTTCAAGCAATTGATATATCTGATAATAATTTCACTGGAATATTCCCTTCTGAATTTGGTTCAAGGGATAATTTTTATCAATTGGATCTATCCGGGAATGATATAACTAGTATTCCTGATTTTAGCGCAGCACCATCTTTTTATAGATTAGTAATTTATAATAACAGAATTGAATTTGGAGATATTGAAAAGAATATTACAAATAGTAATATTGATTTTTATTATTCTCCACAAAAGAATCTTCATGTAGATACAAATATGATAATAAAAAGCATTGGAGAATCTGTCAATTTAAATGTAAATGTTACTGGTGATAACAATCTATATCAATGGTTTTTAAACGGTACTCCTGTATCTGACAAATCCACATCATCCGATTATGTCATTTCTTCAGTTTCAGAGGCTGATTATGGCAACTATTATTGTGAAATTACTAATGCAGTAGTAACAGATTTAACATTACGAACCGAAGACATTATACTTTCAACTCCAGTTGAATTTACAAATTCACCAACAGTCATTGTGCAAAATGCATTATCATTAGAACTAGAAACCACTGTAAACAAAACAGGTATATTGTATTATTTAGCTTTACCTGCAGGAAGCAGTGTACCAACAGAAAAGCAAATAATTGAAGGCACTAATGCTTTAGATGAAATAGTAGCCAACGCAGCTAATGTCGTTATTACAAAAGATGAACCAATTCAATTTACTATTTCAGGCCTTGAAATCAACAGTAGCTATGATATTTTTTGTGTTGCTGTAGATGGGGAAGGCGAAGGAATAAATACTGTCATGGATAACTTAACTTCTTCCACTACTGTAGGAATAGAATTTATTGAAGGATATCCCTCTTTATTAACGATAAATGCTACTAATATTATATGTAATATTAATACAACTAGAGATGGAAGTATTTATTACTCCGTTCTTGATCAAGGAGATGCTGCTCCGACTGCAGAGCAAATAAAAGCAGGGAAAAATTCAATTGACGATCCAGCAATCTTTAATGGCTCACAAAACATTTTATCAGAAACTGTTGCTGAATTAACTGTCCGTGGGCTAAACGGTCAAACCAGTTATGATATTTATTTAGTTGCACAGGATAAGGAGGAATTCTTTAGTAATGTGGCAAAAATACAGGTTGAAACGATAACAAGCATAGATAGCCCATTTTCTATCAATGAGTTGAAGGTATATCCTAATCCAACTAATGGCCATGAACTCAATGTTATCTTTACTACAAACGAGTTGTTCGATATACAAATTGTGAGCTTAGAAGGTAAAAAGATGTTTGTGAAAAAGGATATCCAAAACATGACAAAGCTAAACCTTCAGTTCTTGGAAGAAGGGACATACTTAATTAATATAAAATCTAATAAGCGAACGGGTTGGATTCGTTTTATTAAAAATTAAGATTGTTGTTTTGGATAAAGTAGTCTTGTTAAAGCCGCGAAATACTGACGGTCAAAAATTTTCTATACTTGAATAAACAGCAAACTATATAAACTGTATCAAACTTGAGACTAAAAAAGGGGGCAGGTTCAATCTTACAAAAGCGTTTAGAATTTTTCAAATACTTTGGCTACTAACAAAGTTAGGATTGACACTGTTGGTGTATGCAAGAATTCAAAGTTTTAATAGAATAAGTTACTCAAACTCTAAAAAACCTCCACCCCTACATTCACGATCACATCAGAATCATGGCAGATAGTTTTCTGTAGTCCGCGGCAGCGAGACATCTCATATTTATAGAAGTAGTCCAGCGTATGGAGCTTGCTTTCTTTGAAGGCTGTATCTTCAGCCATGGCGGCTAATCCCATCTTCAGCCACTGCCAGCCAATCACTACCGTACTAAACAAGTCCATAAAAATGGTAGCATCTGCCAGGTAGCGCTCATGGTTGCCCTGCATAGCGTAAGGCAACAGGTGTGTCATACACGTCTCTATCAACTTGGCATTCTCACCTAACGAAAGTGCGTAGCCACTCAGCTGGTCATGCTGCATAGCAGCAGCAATAACTTTCTCAATCTCCTTAGCCAACAGCTTCATAGCTGCACCTTCCATCATGGTCACTTTTCTTCCCAGCAAGTCCAACGACTGTATGCCAGTTGTACCCTCATAAATGGAGATAATTCGGATATCACGATAATACTGCTGCAGGATAAAGTCCATCATATAGCCATAGCCACCCAATACCTGCAAACCAGTATCCACAGCATCTTTACCTGCTTCGGAAGGGTACGTTTTAGCAATGGGAGTCAGTATTTCTGCCAATAAGTGGTAGTTATTTTTCTCATTACTCTCGGTAGTCAACTGTTTATCAATGTAATAAGCACATTGCATCACCAGACTTAAGCTGCCTTCTACAATCGCTTTTTGGTGGAGCAGCATGCGCTTTACATCAGGGTGGTTGATGATCAACGTCTGCTCTTCGCTCGGATCTTTCTTACCCGAGCTTTGAAGCTTACGGCCTTGCGGTCTTTCTTTGGCATATTGCAAAGAAGCATAATACGCTGCTGAGGCAATCCCCGCTCCCATTCTGCCTGTAGCTATACGCGCTTCGTTCATCATCTGAAACATATAATTCAGCCCTTTATTGGCATCACCAACCAAATACCCTATGCTCTCGCCACTGTCCCCAAAGGCAAGGTGATTGGTACAATACCCGCGCTGTCCAAGCTTTTCAAACTCCCCTACTACATCTACATGATTGTAATCTCCCAGGCTGCCGTCATCATTTACACGATACTGCGGCACTGCAAATAAGGAAACGCCTTTTGTTCCTGCCGGTGCGCCTTCCAATCTGGCCAGCACCAGGTGGATGAAGTTATCCGCAAACTGATGATCACTAGCCGAGATAAATATCTTTTGTCCTTTTATTGAAAATGATCCATCACCCAAATCTTTGGCTGAAGAAGTAATATCTGAAAGCGAGCTTCCGGCCTGTGGTTCTGTAAGGCACATGGTACCGCCCCACTGCAAGTCCAGCATCTTGGGCACGAATTTCTTTTTGATCTCTTCAGATCCGAACGTTACTATCAGGTTGGCTGAGCCTGCTGTCAAACCCATATAACCTGTTACATGATTATTAGCCGCCTCCATAATAAAGTACAGCGCATTAAAAACCGTTATCGGCAATTGAACGCCACCATCCTTTTCATCCATAAAAGCACCTACCAAACCCATTTCACCAGCCTTCTTCAGTATCGGGCCAAACTGCTCATGCACAGTTACTCTTCCATCTTTAAAAACAGAAGGCTTTTCGTCCATCTCCTTTATGTAAGGAAAAAGTGAGGTATCACTAAAATCTTTAACTGCCTCAAGGAGGAGATCAATAGATTCCTTATCATAAGCAGCATAGCGCTCATGCTTAAGCAGCTCGTCAAGGTGGTGAACTTTAGACAAAAGGAAAGACAGCGTTTTCGGATCGTAGTATTGCATAGGGTTTTGGGGTTAACGTATTAAATTAAGCAATACATTCTCATCTGCCAATCTTAGTGTTTCCAATTTCGGGGAATATCTTATTATCCCAATAATTAAGGTTAGCTTTGCAACTTATTTTGAAAGCACAGCTATGAAACGTATCAACGAATACAAAAAACTTTTTAATGTAACAGGAGCAATTGACTTGAAAGAACTTAAAACTTCTTACAGAAATTTGGTGAAAGAATGGCACCCTGATAAGTTTCAAGCTGGAAACCCACTAGCAGCAGAAGCAGAGATAAAAAGTCAGCAGATTATCGATGGCTATCACTTTTTGGTAAGCATCGCCCCTGAGACCAAAGCGGCTAATTTGGAAGCATACAACGCGACAATCAATGAATCAGGTATCGCTGATTTTAAGCATAAAGGACTAACATTGGAAGTTACCTTCCAGGATGGCAGTGTGTACGAATACTTTGGTGTAACCCGTAGTCTTTACATTAAATTCGTGAACGCTGATAAACCTTTGCGATTTGCTAAGCGAAATATCTTTCATACGTTTCTTTACAGAAAATCAAAAAGAGCTGAGGTAGCAGCCTGATAACACCCTTCATTACTCATAATTGATTAATTTTAGTAGTGTATCATACATCCACTATTAAAATAGATTATGAGTTATCAAAAAGACACAGTGCATCTGGGTGATGTTATTAAAAATCACTCTCAGGACATGACCAATAAAGTAGTAGCAATTACAGGTACTACGAGTGGCACGGGCTATGTGTGCGCCAGAGAAGTAGCAAAAAAAGGAGCTTCCGTTATCCTCCTCAATCGTGAAAGTGACCGATCAGCTAAATCATTAAAGCAGTTACAAGAAGAAGTACCTAATGGTAAATTCGAAGCCGTGGCGTGTGATCTTCAAAATTTTGATAGCGTTAGAAAAGCAGTCGAAGCCATCAAGGCAAAACATGATGTCATTGATGTATTGGTAAACAATGCAGGTGTGATGGCACTGAAAGATTATGCGACTGGTGATGGCTATGATGTGCAGATGCAAACCAATGTGATTTCTCATTTTCTATTGACGAAAGAGCTCTTTCCATTGATTAAGAAAAGCAAGCAAGGCAGAATTGTAAATCACACTTCTATGGCAAGAATGGGTGTGCAATTAAAGCCTGAATATTTTGGTAAAAATGGTGGCAACCTTGGCGGTGATGGTACTGATGAAGAAAGTCAAAGCTTTCAGGGCCCTAGATGGGAGCGTTACAGACAAACCAAATTGGCCAACTGCGGCTTTACGTATGGACTGAAAGAAAAGCTGGAAGCAGCAGGTATTACCAATGTACTTCCACTATTAGCTCATCCGGGATTAGCAAGAACTAATCTTCAAGTAACTACGGCCAAAGATGGTGGTATGGAAAAAGATTCTGATTTGATGCAACATGCACAAACGGCTGAAGATGGAGCAGCAGGAATTACCAGAGCTGCTATGGATCCTAGTTCAAAATCCGGTGACTTTTATGGTCCATCTGGTCAGGGCTGGCAAGGCTTCCCGGAAATCCTTACTCCTGAGGAGCATATCAACAGTGCTGATACGATTAGAATAAATTGGGAAGGTTGTGAAAAGGCAGTTGGGAAGTTTGAGATTTGAGGTGGTATAAGAAAAGCCATCTACTTTATTAGCGGCTTTTTCTCTTTGCGAAAATCGCCTTATAATACTTTTGATATAATTCTGGCTTAAGTCAACTTCTACTCCTAATTGTCTTCCATAATTATGTATTACAATAAACAACATTGTACTTTGCCACTAAATCATTGTTAAATACATATTTTTCTCGGCTCTGTTTTAATATTTAACTAACATTGCAACCTTAAAATATTAATGCATTCCGTGTACCGTTATTTATTAGTCTTAATTCTCTTCAGCTTATCATTCAGTAGTATAGCTCAAAAAGTTGATCAAGAATCAATTAATCAGGCAATTCAGCTTAGCAAAATATATGATGATGACTTAGTTATTTTAAAGTCATTGGCCACCTATACCTTTTATATAGATAAAAAGACCAATAAGCCGATGGTCAAAAAGAAAGATAAAGTTGAGTTGTTGGCTTTGAAAAATAACGTTACTTATATAATGTCGATTGGCTACAATGATAATAGCTCAATTGCTGATTTTTCGCTAAAAACTGACAGAAACAAATCCTACGATTACGAAAAGGCATGCGGTCATGTTAAATCTGGCGAAATCTTTTACTCGGACGCTCAATTTTGCGCATACAAAATTGACTTTAATCTTCGAGGAAGGTCATTGGTTTTTGAATCGGAAGTAATTTATGAAGACCTGAAATATCTTACAAAGGCTTTCTTTCATTCAGATGCACCGACATTAGAGAGTGAAATCATATTTGAAATCCCAAAGAATATTAATGTTGAGCTAGCTGAATTTAATTTTGATAACTACGAAATTAACAAAACCACAAGCTCAGGAGAAATAAATAAATACACTTATAATCTTAAGAATCTTGAATCGACAAAGTTTGTAGATAACGCTCCTGGCAGATTGCATTACTTGCCTCATTTATTAATACTTACTAAGTCATATGTTGAAGATGGTGTTTCAGTAAATATTTTAAGTTCAACTGATGATTTATACAAATGGTATAAAATGCTAACTCAAAACTTGAACTACCGCTCAACCACTATTGAACAAAAAGTAAAAGATATAACGAAAGATTTAACAACGGACAAAGAAAAAATCGAGTCGATATATTATTGGGTACAAGACAATATCAAATACATTGCTTTTGAAGATGGTTTAGCAGGATTTCAACCAGAAGATGCTGAAAAGGTGTTTTATAATCGTTTTGGTGATTGTAAAGGAATGGCAAACCTTTTAAAAAGCATGTTAATTTCTGCAGGCTATGAGGCTAAATTGGCTTGGCTAGGGACATCAACTATACCTTACAGTTATGATATCCCTTCATTAGCTGTTGATAACCATATGGTTTGTTCAGTTCAACTTGGAGAAAAAGAATATGTTTTAGATGCTACAGAAAAATTCAATCAAATAGGATACAATGCTGAAAGAATACAAGGCAAACAACTTATGGTTGAAAATGGCAATGACTATAAAATTTTAAATATCCCTGTTGAGCCAATTAATAAATACTTGGAAAAGTCTACCATAAATTATAGCATAGTTGACGGTGCTTTGATGGTTAAAGGTGAGACGATAATCAATGGTGAAAAGAAGAAAAATTTACTCTATTATATCAATAATACTAAAAAAGATGAGGTACAAGATTTTGTTAAATCCGAAATCAGCGGTAATCAATCACCAGACAAATTCAAACTCATAGACTATTCAGCTGTGGATAGAAATAATCCATTTATCATAAAATTTGAAGCAGCATTAGACGACAATCTAAGCAGTTTTGGAAACGAAATTTACATAGACCTTGATTTTACGGAAGACTTTAAAAATGAAAAAATAAAAGATGATCGTATAGTTCCTTTTTCATTTGGAGAAAAAATATTTAAAAAATGTACCTACAGCCTTATTGTTCCAAGAGAATATAAGATTGTTAACCTTCCAAAAGACTTCTCCTATTCGAATGAATATTATTCTTTTCAATTTAAATATGAACAAGAAGATGATAAGCTATTCTATCGCAAAGAAATTAAAATATTAAACCCTATTCTTCCTAAAACAGAATTTAACAACTGGAATACAACAATTGAGCAAATCAATAAATTTTATAATGATCAAATCATACTTGAAGCGGCAGACTAAGTCAACATTAATTCTCTTAGGATTAATTATTTATTCAACTACATCTTTTGCAACTGATAATTTCAATTCTGAAAAGGCTAAGGAAATAAAATCAAAAATGTGGGATAACCCCAGCAAAGATTTTACAATAACAGAAATACCAGAAAAATGGAATAATGAATCTGCCGTTTATATAGCCAAAACTCATGATCTATCTTACCGAAAAGCTCCGATTATTAATGAGCTTTACTATGATAAATCTTTCCACCACAGAATCAAATTACTTGATAAATCTGCTGTTGAAAAATACTCAGAATTCAGCTTTGCTGAAAGTGGTTATTATGGCGACATGAAAATTGATATCTATCCAGGATTTAAAATTATTAAACCAAATGGAGAAGAAATTGAGGTCTCAATTGAAAATGCAGTAAAACAAAAATTAGAAATAGAAAGGCAGGGATATAATACATATAAATTGGCCATACCTAATTTGGAAATAGGAGATATTGTTGATTTTTACATAGCAGAAGAACGCACTATTAGAATCTACACTAAGCTTTATAACTTCGATGCCATAATTTTTCAGTTAAATGACGAATACCCCATTCTGAAGCAAAAAATCTCATTTGATGTATTAAGAAGGTGTTTTATAAATTTAAAAAGCACAAACGGTGCTCCAGAGTTTCAGCTCACTCAAGATTATAAAGGCGACAAAAATCAGTACACCTTAGTGGATGAGAATAGAGAAAGTATTAAAGAATTAAGATGGTTTTATCCTAACAGACAGCTTCCAACCGTTAAATTCAAAGTATCTTATGCGTCATCTATGATGGCATCTGTTTCACCAACCTTTCTAGGTGAACCAGGTCAATTGAAATCCAACGTATCTAAAGCTGAACTTGAAAAGTTAATTAAATACATTTTTGAAAGAACAAGTTATAAAGGGGCTGAACTTAAAAAGTACATGAAATCACATTACAAAAAAACCCGTGATTTAAATGTATTAGCTCGAAAAGGATATTATGCTTACAGAAACATGAATGAAGTAAAATTTGCTGAATACAGAATGCTATCTGAGAATTCAACAAATCAAGATTTAACCGTTACTGATGCCAATAATTTATCATACTATTATAGATCAAAAAATATTCCACACGAAATTCTAATTGGTGTTCCAAGATCAATTTCTACTATAGACGAGTTGATACTCGAGAATGAATTAACAGTAATGATGAAGGTAAATACTTCAAGCCCCTTTTACATAAGTGATTGTTCTGAGATTTCTAATTTAGGCATGATCACTCCTGACCTTCAAAACACAGAAGTTTACTCTTTTAATGCTACAAAAAATGTTTCGGATTGGTTTGCAACGAAGACCATGGTACCTGCCGAAAAATCAGAGCAAAATTTAACCTACACCGAAAGTATAGTTGAATTAGAAAACTTGGAAGAAGATAAATTGATATTAAATGTAACGAAAGAAATTAATGGTAATCCTAAGCCATTCTTTCAAAGAAATTTAATGGATGTCTATGACTACCTTGCTGATGAAAGAAAAACTTATGAAATGGATGATTTTATTGAAAGTCTCGCAAGATCAAGTCGTAAAGAGCTGTATGCTAAGAAGAGTGCTTATATGGATAATAGAATGAAAAATATTTATGATGTTCTCTTAAACATGACAAAGAATGATTACCAATTTGAAATAAAGGAAGTTACAGACTTGTCCATTCAACAAACCGGAAGAAAAGAGAACGAAGATAAATTCATTTATACCTTTAAAATAGAAGCAAATGACGCTGTAAAGAAAGTAGGGCAAAATTATCTCATCGACATTGGAAAACTTATTGAAGGTCAGGTAAACCTTAGTGATGATGAACTGGATAGAGAATATGATGTTTATCAACCATATGCTAGAAAGTTTAAATATGACATTAAAATGAAAATACCTGAGGGTTACGAACTTCAAGGATTTGATGAATTAAACTTTAATGTTGATAATGAAACTGGCTCATTTAGAAGCTTTGCTTCTATTGATAACAATGAACTTATAATTAGAACTATTAAAGACTACAAGAGTAATTTTGTTAAGAAGGAAGATTGGCCACTAACGGTGGAATTCTTAAAAGCAGCCTATAAATTTACTCAACAGAAAGTTCTGTTAAGAAAAATTTAATTCTTGGTCTGACAGTTTATTATGTAATTAAAAGGCCAACGAATTAAAATAGGATTCAACAGATACAAATAAAACCCATCCACTAGCTAGTGGGTGGGTTTTTCGATCTATATAATTGGCCTTTCTGGCTCTTAGTTTAAACCTGGCTCAATCCACCATCAACTTCTAGCTCCACTCCATTTACAAATGATCCATCATTAGAAGCTAAGAACAATACTGCATTCGCTAGTTCATCAGCAGAGCCAAATCTTCCCAATGGAACCTGGCTGGCAAACCCTGCACCCATTTCTTGCACTGCTTCTTCAGGCATTCCTAGTTTACCGTAAATTGGAGTTTCTATCGGACCAGGAGCTACACTAACCGTTCTGATTTTCTTAGCTTTCAACTCACTGGCTAATACTCTTGTTAGTGACCTCAAGGCTGCTTTTGTCGCACTGTAAACGCCCGTGCCGTCAAAGCCTTTTTGCCCTACAACTGAGGTGTTTGAAATGATTACGGCACCTTCTGGTAAATGAGGCAATGCTTCTTTTACTGTAAAGAATGGATTCTTCACATTAATATTGAATTGCGTATCAAAGTGATCTTCATCAATCGCATCAATTGGCAAGAAGTACGCAACACCAGCATTTAAGAAAAGAATATCTATTCTTCCGTGTTTAGCAACTGTAGCATCCACTACCTTTTTAGCTGAGCTCACTATGGCTGCATCCGCTAGTACATAATCAGCGCCATTTCCAATTTGTGCAACAGCATCCTTTAGTGCATCTTCTCTCCTGCCTGATATTACTACCTTTGCCCCTTCTTTAGCAAATAATTTTGCTGTGGCTAAACCAATTCCACTATTTCCACCAGTTATTAAAGCCACTTTGCCTGCCAGACGGCCAGGCTGGTTATCTAATTTTCCCATTGTTAAGTTGTTTTAAAATTTTATTTGAAACGTTTGTTTCAGATAACAACAATATTGAAACGATTGTTTCAAATAAATTAAATAAAAATGAAATTATTTTATAACTCGTTGATATACAGAGATATTAAAGAACAGACAACACCTGATCTGCAATGCCTTTGATGTGTTTCTTGTTGCCATCAATCATAGAAGTAACCCTTAAACCCTGGAGTGAGGAGAATAGATAATGCGCTAATACCTCGGCATCTTTAGAAGAATCAATCTCACCAGAATCCTGCGCTTGTTCTATCAATGATTTAAATGTAGTTACAACAGCGCACTTATTATCTGAAAGAAATCCTTTGATTTTTGGGTCAGCATTACTCATTTCGGTAGCACAATTAGATAAAAAACAGCCCTTGTTATGTTCTTCATGCAATTGCTCCCAAGTGGCGTTGAACAACATCTCAATGGCCTTCTTAGGTGACTGGGATTTCTGTGCAGCCGTAGACAATAAATCATTTTGTTGTGCCTGATAATGCTTCAAGGCGGCAACAAACAAGTTGTATTTATCACCATAGGTATTATAAATACTTGATCTATTCAGCCCGGTGGCATCTACCAAATCCTGCATAGAGGTAGCGTTATAACCCTTCTCCCAAAAAAGATCGGTCACTCTGCTAATTACATTATCTCTATCAAATAGTACTGACTTAGGCATATATTGAAACAAACGTTTCAAACAAAAATAAGTTCAAAAATCAAGATTAACCAATTAACTGCTAAGTTGTTATCTCTGCGTGTCAGAAGCAGTTACAATTGTCTGGTTGAAGAGAGACCTTCGTTTGAGGGATCACGCAGCCTTGTTTGATGCAGCAAAGTCGGGCAAGGCGATACTTTTTCTATATGTGTACGAGCCTATCCTATTAAATCATGATCATTACTCCGAAAGGCATTTTCAATTTATCCAGCAATCGTTAGAAGAGCTGGATAAACAACTCGCTAGTTTTAATACGGAGGTTTTAAAGTTGCGAGGTGATTTTATTGATGTGTTTGACAAGTTAAGTAGTCAAATTCAAATTGATTCTATTCACTCTCATGAAGAAGTTGGTGTGAAGGTCACTTTTGATCGTGATTTGGAGTTTAAAGCTTACTGTACTCAAAACAATATCAAGTGGATTGAACATCCTGATAACGGCATTATCCGTGGTTTAACTAATCGCGAACAGTGGACAAAGCATTGGTACAAGTTTATGTCGCAGCCAGTTTATAGAGTGGATATGGCTTCTACTACATTCTTCACCTCAGAGCAAATTAATAGGCTCAGCAGAGTATCCAAATCCAACTTATCTAAAACGCATATTGCAGATACTTTTCAGGTCGGTGGCGAGTTGCAAGCACATAAAGTTTTGAAGTCATTTACCTATAGCCGTATCAAGGAGTATTCAAGAGGTATTTCCAAACCGGAAATGAGTAGAACTAGTTGCAGCCGGTTATCTCCTTATCTGGCCTGGGGTAATATTTCAATCCGGCAAGTATATCAGGCTTTACAAGATTTAAAAAAAGAGGGCAAGAACAAATCTCAAATTTCAGCGGTCTCCTCAAGGTTAAGATGGCGCAGTCATTTCATGCAAAAATTCGAAAGTGAATGTAGTATGGAATTCGATTCCGTAAATAAAGGCTATCGCACATTAGCGAAACACTCGTCTAATGAAAAGTTGAATGCATGGAAATCCGGCAAAACTGGCTACCCATTGGTTGATGCCTGTATGCGCTGTCTCAATGAAACAGGCTACATCAATTTTCGGATGCGAGCGATGCTAACATCTTTTGCTACTCACTTGCTATGGCTTCCTTGGCAAGATGTTACTCCTCATTTGGCACAGCAATTCTTAGATTTTGAGCCCGGCATCCATTTTCCTCAAATTCAAATGCAAGCTGGAGTCACTGGCACAAACACTATTCGAATTTACAATCCTATTAAGCAATCAAAAGATCATGACCCGCAAGGCACATTCATTAAACGATGGGTACCCGAATTAAAAGAATGTCCGGAACAATTTATCCACGAACCCTGGCTCATGACTACCTTGGATCAGCAGCTATCAAACTTTTATCCGGCACAAGAATACTATCTTCCATTGGTTGATCAGAAAGAAGCATCTAAACATGCCAGACAAAAGATTTGGAGCCACAGAAAAAATGAATTGGTGAAAGATGAAAAAAAGCGCATCTTGGCGAAACATGTGATTCCGGGCCGTAAAAATGCTTAATACTCAAAATCTCACACTTAGAAAAATATCTTTTGATGATGCTTTATTCATTCAAAAGCTGGTCAATAGCGCAGGCTGGTTACAGCATATTGGCAACAGAAATGTGCACGACATCCATTCTGCAAAAACCTTTATTCAATCATGGGCTATTGAAAGATATGAAAAGTATGGTTTTGGTCCATACCTTGTAGTTTTAAACAAAACAAAGGAACCTATTGGAGTATGCGGCCTATTCACGCGTGATTATTTAGATGCGCCTGATATTGGCTTTGCTATTCTTCCGGAATATATGGGTAAGGGTTTTAGTTATGAAGCTTCAGTGGCTGTTATCCAACAAGCCAAAAAACTGAACCTTAAAACCGTTTACGCCATTACCTCCACCAACAATTTAGCCTCTCAAAAACTGATTAAGAAATTAGGTTTTGGTACCAGCACACAAAAAATTCCTACTAAAGACCTGTTATTTGAACTGCAATTAACAGATTCATAAAATCAATATTCATTAGCTTTACCATGTTTAAAAAATCATTAAAACATGGAAAAAGCGAATTGGAAAATAGCTAAAGAATATACTGATATTACCTATAAGAAATCTGGTGCTGTGGCCAGAATAGCCTTTAACAGGCCAGAGGTAAGAAATGCATTCAGACCGAAAACCACCGCGGAATTGTATGATGCATTTTCCGATGCAAAAGAGGACAGCTCTATTGGTGTAGTACTTCTTTCATCGGAAGGACCTTCACCAAAAGATGGTGTTTATTCATTTTGCTCCGGAGGTGATCAGAGAGCCAGAGGCGAATCAGGATATGTTGATGATGGTGGTGTTGGTCGCTTAAACATACTGGAGGTTCAGCGCTTAATTCGCTTTATGACCAAGCCCGTAATAGCAGTTGTTTCAGGTTGGGCAGTTGGTGGTGGCCATAGCTTACATGTTGTGTGCGATTTAACGTTAGCAAGTAAAGAACATGCCATTTTTAAGCAAACCGATGCTGATGTTACCAGTTTTGATGGAGGGTATGGGTCTGCTTATCTGGCTAAAATGGTAGGTCAAAAGCGTGCCAGGGAAATCTTCTATTTAGGTAGAAACTATTCTGCACAAGAGGCGTATGATATGGGCATGGTTAATGCCGTTGTTCCACATAACGAATTAGAGGATACTGCTTATGAATGGGCTCAGGAAATTTTAGCAAAGTCGCCTATGTCTATTCGTATGCTAAAGTTTGCCTTCAACTTAACTGACGATGGTATGGTTGGCCAGCAGGTGTTTGCTGGTGAGGCCACTCGTCTAGCGTATATGACGGAAGAAGCCAAAGAAGGAAGAAACGCCTTTTTGGAGAAAAGAAAACCTGATTTTAGTAAATTCCCAAGGGTTTCCAATTAAAACTATGTCGTGAATCAGAAGCTAAAAATCCAATGTCAGAAATGGGGGATAATAATTATCGCATGGATTTTCATTGGAATTTGGCTAGCCGTTTATGATCACCTTGCCCTTTTTACTGATTTTTCAAAAGGACCTTCGGAATACTACAGCTTTACTGATTCACTTCTATTTCATGTTTCCGCAGCATTCATGGGCTCCGTTTTAGGAGGAGCCTGGCTTGTGTTCTATGTAAATGAAAAGCTGCGAGACAAACCCTATTCACACAGCATCTTTGCTGTCTTAATATCCTTTTTTGTCATCGTTCTCTTTATCACAGCCATCCTAGGTGTGGTGTATCTACCCATGGTAATTGGCGTGGAACTTGGCTCGCCTTATGGCAGATCTGCTTATTACGCATACATGGTGGATTTTAACCATATTAAAAACATCATGTTTTGGATCGTGGTAACCTTCCTCACTCAATTTATTCTTATCATAAACGATAAATTCGGCCATGGCACACTCTGGAAAATAATCATCGGAAAATACCACGTAGCTGTGCAGGAAGAACGCATTTTTATGTTTGTTGATATCCGCTCATCGACCACCATTGCAGAAAAACTGGGTAATAATAAATATTATGAGCTCTTGAAGGATTTCTTCTCAGATATTACTGATGACATTATTTCAAACCATGGTGAAGTGTATCAATATGTAGGCGATGAAATAGTAATCAGTTGGCCAGTAAGAAATGGAATCAAAAATGCCAATTGCCTCAATTGCTATTTTGATATGCGTAAAACCATTCAGGGAAAGAAAGAAAAGTACATGGCCAAATATGATCTAATTCCTGAATTTAAAGCAGGCATCCATTTTGGTGAAGTAACGGCCGGTGAAGTTGGCATCATTAAAAGAGATATAACTTTCTCCGGAGATGTTCTCAATACAGCTTCAAGAATTCAGGGCTTGTGTAATGTGTACAAAGTAGATTTTCTTATTTCTAACGACTTGCTGAGTATCATCAAACATAATTTTAATGCTCGCCCAATAGGTTTTATTGAACTAAGAGGTAAGGAATCTAAAGTGGAGCTAAGTACGCTATCCTTCTGAAGGACTACCAAACAATTTTTTCTTTCGCCTATTACGCCAAGTGTTAAATAATGGCATTACCAAAGAGTACAACCAGTAGGTAAAACCACTTAACATAAATGAGTACTTGCCTCCAATCATTGCAATAAAAACTGATAATAGAGGAATACTAGCCATTATAAAATTATCGTACATGCTTGTTTTCGTATGAAAGACTTCGATTGGCGATAACTCAAGTGCATGTCTGCGATTGAAAGCAATCAAATACATAAGCCCAAGCACGATAAAGACAGCAGCAGCACCAAAGCCATAAATAATCATCAAAGAGTCAGTTTCATCTAATGCTATCATTTCTGTGAACGTATAGTCGATCAAATTCTGATCCCTCGTAATTAATGCAACGTTTATCTGGTAAAGTATAGTAAATAGAAATTTGAGTGGGTATACATATATGAGAATTAGGAAGAGAAGTAAAGCATTGATAGCCACAATTTTAACATCTCTGAAGCCATATCTGATAAAGAAAATATAATGCTGATACCAGATAATCATCAGTAGTATGATACATATCCCAAAGGGAACAATATTCGAAAAGGAATCTACTAACTCTTTAAATGTTTCGGGAACTGAAGAAGATAAAACAAGTAATGTTACGGCCAATGCAAACACTGCATCACTAAATGTTTCAATTCTGGTTTGCTCTTCTCCCCTGTTTTTAAACTCAGGGTTCATGCCAAAGTCAGTGCCTTTTAAAGATTGTCGCATTGTTGAAAATAGTGATTAATTCAAATGCAACAAAACTTTAATAATTTCTGAGCCATCAATACTATCAAAATATCTGGTTATAGCGAGCAGCAGCGAAGCAATCTCAGAACATAGTGTTTATCGCCCAGATCGCTTCGTTACCTCGCGATAACCATTCCAATTTGGGCTTTCAGTAGTAAAAAAGCCTGACTCTTATTTGAGTCAGGCTTTTCATTTCTACAGCATCAATTAATGCTTCATAGAAAATGTAAGAACCGGCCGCTTAGAATGGTTAACTACTTCTTCAGCAATACTGCCTGCCACTAGATGTGCTAAGCCTTTTCTTCCATGAGTAGCCATCACAATCAAATCAGCATCAATTTCATCAGCAAAGTGAATGATGCCTTCTTCCTCCGTTACATCATTGAAAATTCTTACATCGTATTTTTGAATACCGCTTTCCTTCGCATATTCATGCAGTTCGCGTACAGAGTCTACATCAGTTTGGAAATTGTTTGGAGTATTGATTCGTACTATGTGAGTATTCACATCGAAGAATTCGCTGATTGTTTTAATGATTTCTATGTGTTTGCCTTGTGCATCTTTCAAACCTGTAGCAAAGGCAATATTTTTTAATTTATTGATATCGGCCTTGCCATGAACAGTAAGTACCGGGCATTTAGCATGCCTTACCACCTTTTCGGCATTAGATCCAATGAACAATTCTTTGGCGCCAGATGCTCCTTTGGTACCCATCACCACTAAATCAATATTATACTCACCCACCATATCCTGTACACTGTAATACGGATTACCTACTCTTATCTCCTCCTTAATTTTTACTCCTTTATGTTTATCCTTCACCTCATCGAATTCATGTTTGGCGTTTTCAATGAGTTTATAGATGAATAATCTGTCCTGCATATTTGGCATTGCCAATTCACCGGTATATTGTACCGAAGCAACTGAAGCATCCTCTACCACATGAAGTAAGATTATTTCGGCATTGACTTTTTGTGCGAGATTAGCTGCAAGGTCTGTCGCATTTTTTGCCAGCTCTGAAAAATCGGTAGGAACGAGTATCTTTTTCATGATTAATATCTTTTGTTAATACAATATTGAGAAACTACAATCTAGATTCGTATGCTCTAAATCACGCTCTCAACTGATCTTAATCAAATTATTAAATTAATTGCCCTATTCCAAAAAGGACTACAAACAACAACGTAGACAAAGCCATTTGTTTAAGATAAGGGTCCAATTCATTAGGGTTCATCTTGGTTTTCACTGCTTTTATGTTGGCGATGAATAGCGGTACCATAATTACAAACGAAAACTGGGTGATTGATGTGTAATTCAAAAGTATGTATGTGCATGCTGAGGCAACTCCAATAAAAATAATAGCCACATGATAATTAATTGCTGCAGACCTTCCTATCCTCACTGGCACAGAGTATTTACCGGCCTTCTTATCTGATTCTATATCACGAATATTATTCACATTTAATACCGCCACAGAAAAAAGTCCACAGCTAATTGCAGGCAATAACAGATCCCATTTAAATGTGTTGGCGTATAAATAATACGATCCGACCACTCCAACAATACCAAAGAAAATAAATACTGAAAGGTCGCCCAGGCCAATATACCCGTAGGGTTTTCTACCAGCGGTATACGCTATAGCGGCCAATATAGCTCCTATGCCAACAGCAAAAAAGAATAGGAATGCCTGCCAGTTTAAACCAAATGATACATACAATAACAAAATACCACTTATCAACGAAAGTAAGACAAACACAAACATAGCCGCCTTCATCTGATTTAAGGTAATGGCACCTGACTGAACCATACGACTAGGGCCTTGTCTTTCATTATGGTCAGCTCCGTTTACTGAATCGCCATAATCATTCGCCAAATTAGATAGTATTTGCAAAAAAATGGTGGTTAAAGCACACAGTGTGAATATTGCTACATTGAAGACTCCCTCAGCAGCGGCAATAAAACTGCCCATTCCTATGCTTGATAATGCTAAAGGCAGCGTACGTAATCTAAATGCCGTTAACCATTTTTTCATTGTAGTTGTTTTATAAATAATGTAAATTATAGAAGCAAAAATACAACGCCATGGAAAAGAAACTGTTATTATTCGTGTTAATTCTATTATCTACTAATAGTTGGGGGCAAATAAATAAGTACTTTGAAAAAAAGGAAGTGAGTAATTTGATTACTAAACCAGAATTTACTTTTCCTGATTTCCGTCAAAACTATACGCTTGAGTTCTCAAGCTTACAATTTGTGGAATCTGGTAATATTTGGGATGTTCAAGTACCATTTGTACCTGTCAATCAATCATGGATTGGCACCACGCAAGAAAGTAACTTTATGTGGAACAACAGGCCGATAAAAACGACCTATCAATTTGATGTGAATGGACGATTAAGAAGCTCATCTATGAGTTTTAAGCTTAATAAATAACTACATTAGTAATATGAAATTTTTAACAATAGTTATTGCTATAAGTGTATTTTTGAATATCAATTCAGTTCACGCTCAGGTTAACCCAAATTTGAACAAGGCTCAAGTAACTAACTTAACGGAAGCTAACCTTAGCAATTACAATTTAAATCTTGATAATGCTCCACTATTATTTCAATACCCAATCGCTTATCAGAGTAATTTAAAAACAGCTTTTGATCCGTCTCAACTTCCAGAACCAATTAACTATGGTTACGAAACAGATCAATTTGAACAGCCAGGTGTTACCATTAGAGTAAAATCTAAATGGTTTGGTCGAATTAAATTCCCAATTTCTCCATAAAATGATACACTTAGTATTCGGACCACTAATGACAGTCATGGGTCTTTTATTTTTAAATTTCCCGCCAAAGAGTAACAATGCGTTCTATGGCTACAGAACTCCCATGTCAAGAAAATCGCAAGAAACATGGGATTTTGCGAATCAACTATCTGCTAAAATGATAGTTGGAATAGGAATAATTACCAGCTTGTTTCAAATCCTATTGATATATTCCTTACCCACAGAATCAGCAATAAATTTCTCAGTAATAACGCTCATCGTGCTATTAATAGCACATATACCCTATGTCGAACATAGGTTGAGAAATGAATTTGACAATAACGGCAATCCTATAAATTGATTACATTCTCTCCGGAACTGTAATGCCTAATAGTCCCATTGCTTTCTGAATAGTTTCCGCCACTACTTTTGAAAGTGCTATTCTAAACTTAAAGGCAGCTTCGTTTTGCTCATTGAAAATCGATATTTCCTGATAAAAACGATTATACTCTTTTGCTAACTCATATACATAATTGGCAATGGTATCAGGTGAATAGTGGTCACCAGCTTCCTTAATTTTTTCGGGATAATCGTTCAATAGAAATATCAGATTCCTTTCAGAGCTCTGTAGCCCTTTATCAAGGTCAAAGTCAGCCGCGGTGGGCACAACACCTAATTGATTGGCTTTTCGCAGTATCGCTGAGATTCTTGCGTGCGTGTATTGAATAAATGGTGCTGTATTTCCCTGAAATTGAATGGATTCCTGGGGATCAAACAACATACGTTTTTTAGGGTCAACCTTCAATAAAAAGTATTTCAATGCTCCGAGCCCCAACGTATTATATAGTTCCTCTGCTTGCTCTTCTGTGAAATCGTCTACCTTGCCCAGCTCTTCTGTATGTTCTTTTGCAGTGGTCATCATTTCCTGCATCAAATCATCGGCATCTACCACTGTACCTTCTCTTGATTTCATCTTGCCGGTAGGCAGATCTACCATACCATAGGAAAGATGATAGCATTCTTTCGCCCACTCATAACCTAGTTTATCTAGAATCAGAAACAAAACTTTGAAGTGATATTCCTGCTCATTACCGACTGTATATATTTGTTTTGAGATTTTAGGGAAATCCTTAAATCTTAAAATGGCCGTTCCAATATCCTGAGTCATGTACACAGAGGTGCCATCAGCTCTTAAAATCAGCTTTTCGTCAAGACCATCTTCCGTCAGGTCTACCCAAACCGACCCATCATCTTTTTTAAAGAAAATACCTTTGTCTACCCCTACCTGTGCCTGATCTTTCCCCAATAAATAGGTATCAGATTCATAATAGAGCTTATCAAAATCAACGCCCATTTGCTTATAGGTAGCATCGAAGCCTTCATATACCCAGCCATTCATCTTCTCCCATAGCTCGTAAACTTCAGGGTCTTTTTTCTCCCATTTTAATAATAAGTCCTGAGCTTTTTTAAATATAGGCGCTTGCTTTTCAGCCTCCTCTTTAGTCATGCCTCCTTCAACAAGCTCAGCGATTTGCTTTTTATATTCTTTATCGAATTTCACATAGTAATCACCCACCAGTTTATCGCCTTTCTTCCCTGTTGATTCAGGAGTTTCACCATTACCGTAATCCAGCCAGGCAATCATTGATTTACAGATATGAATGCCTCTGTCATTAATGATCTGTACTTTATGCACTTTATTACCATTGGCCTTTAAAATTTCAGCCACTGACCAACCCAAAAAGTTGTTTCTCAAATGTCCTAAATGCAAAGGCTTGTTTGTGTTTGGTGACGAATACTCCACCATCACCTCTTCTCCGTTCGATGGAAAGAAACCGAAGTTTTCAGCTCCATGAATATCTTTAAATACGGCTAACCAAGTAGCATCAGAAAGCTCAATATTTAAGAAACCTTTTACCACGTTAAAATCGGCAACTATGTCGCAGTTGGATTTTAAGTACTCCCCGATGGCCTTCCCTGTTTCCTCAGGATTCTTTTTGGATAAGCGAGCATAAGGAAAGCAAACAAAAGTGTGTGAACCTTCAAATTCTTTTCTTGTCGGCTGAAGGCTGATTTCACTTTCACTTAGAGATGCATTAAATAGCTCACTAAATGCCTTTGAAATGGATTGTACTAATGTGGTTTCTATGTTCATTTATTTTTTCAATTTCACCTCATAGAGGTCTTTTCGTCTATCGTTTAGGTTTCTTACACTACCATGCATATTCAAATGTTTAAGATCATTCAAATCAACATCGCAGATAATGGTATTTTCTGTATTGGGTGTGCCTTCAGCAACTGTTGCATTGGATGGAAAGGCAAAGTCAGAAGGTGAAAAAACCGCTGATTGACCAAACTGAATATCCATATTCACTACTTTAGGCAAATTACCCACACTACCAGATATAGCTACATAGCATTCATTTTCAATGGCCCTTGCTTGCGAGCACAATCGAACTCTTAAATACCCATTCTGCATGTCGGTGGCAAATGGCACAAATAATATTTGCATACCTTGATCGGCCAAGATCCTGCTCAACTCAGGGAATTCTGCATCATAGCAAATTAGGATACCTATTTTACCTGCATCAGTATCAAAAGCCTTGATTTTATTGCCCCCGGTCATTCCCCAATCGGAACGTTCAGCTGGCGTTACATGTATTTTTGGTTGTACTTCCCATGTTCCATCCCTTCGGAGCAAATAAGCCACGTTGTAAAGCTTATCGTCCTCATACACAGGCATACTGCCCGCTATAATGTTGATATTGTACTCCAAAGCAAATTGAAGCATTTTATCTCTTATCTGATCTGTATAACCAGCTAGATTTCTGATAGCGGTAGCGGCATTATCCTCATTAAATTCAGCCATTAAAGGCGCATTAAATAGCTCTGGAAAAAGCACAAAATCTGCTTTATAACCACTTACGGCATCCACAAAGAATTCAACATTATCAAAAAATGACTCTAAGTTTCTAACCGCACGCAACTGCCATTGAACTACACCAATTCTGGCATGAGACCTTCCTGATCCGATGTCAATGCTATCCTGATAGTAAATATTATTCCACTCAATGAGTACGGCATTCTGTGCACTTTCCTTATCATCTGGCAGGTATCTCTTTAATACCTTTTTTACGTGAAAATCATTGCTCATCTGAAAGTAAAGCACAGGATCATAAATTTCCTTGTCCCTCACTTTTTGTATGTACTGTCTGGGTGTTAGCTCCTCACTATGCTTATGATAATTAGGCATTCTTCCACCTGCTATTATTGATTTAAGGTTCAGATTCTCGCACAATTCCTTTCGAGCGTCATATAAACGTCTACCCAGTCTTAGGCCTCGGTAATCTGTATCAACACACACATCTATACCATACAACACATCCCCTTCATCGTCATGTGTCTTAAAAGAGGCTGCTTTGCCACCAATGATTTGGTCGTACGTGTGATTGTCTCCAAACTTTTTATAATCAACAATGATTGAAAGAGCAAAAGCTACAAGCACACCATTATCCTCCACACATATCTGACCCTCAGGAAAAATATCAAGTAGCTTCTTGATGTTTTTCTTTTCCCATAAATCATCGCGCATGGTGGGGTAGCTCTTGTGCATGACCTCAACAATCCTTTCATAGTCGTCTAAAACTATGTTTCGAATCTTGAGTAGATAGGTAGAATTGTCTTGTGTTTTAGCTTCCATATTACCAGCCCAAAACGTATCCAAAAATGAGTGGTGCAACAATAGTCGCATCTGACTCCACAATGTATTTAGGTGTATTAATATCTAGCTTGCCCCAGGTAATTTTCTCGTTTGGTACAGCTCCTGAATAGCTACCGTAACTAGTGGTAGAATCAGAAATCTGACAGAAATAACTCCAAAATGGGGTATCTTCTCTTTCCATGTCCTGATACAACATTGGAACCACGCAAATAGGAAAGTCTCCAGCAATACCTCCGCCAATTTGGAAGAATCCTATTCCTTTATCTTCAGCATTATCTGTGTACCAATCGGCCAACCACATCATATATTCAATACCAGATTTCATGGTTGAGGCCTTCAGCTCGCCTTTAATGCAGTAGGAAGCGAAAATATTTCCCAGTGTAGAATCTTCCCAGCCTGGAACTACCATTGGTAGGTTCTTCTTGGCAGCTTCAACCATCCAGCTATTTTTAGGATCAATCTCGTAGTATTGTTCCATAATGCCTGAATTTAGTAGTCTGAACAGGAATTCGTGTGGAAATAGTCTCTCACCATTATCTTCAGCATCTTTCCAAATTTTGAAAATATGTTTTTGTATTCTTCTGAAAGCTTCTTCTTCCGGGATGCACGTATCTGTTACTCTGTTTAATCCTTTTTCTAACAAATCCCACTCTTCCTGTGGAGTTAAATCGCGGTAATTGGGAACCCTTCTATAATGTGAATGCGCAACTAAATTCATTACATCTTCCTCCAGGTTGGCTCCTGTGCATGAAATAATATGTACTTTATCCTGCCTGATCATTTCAGCCAATGACTTGCCTAGTTCACCGGTACTCATTGCTCCGGCAAGCGAGATAAGCATTTTCTTATCTTCTTCAAGATGCTTTTTATATCCTTTTGCAGCATCAACTAAAGCAGCAGCATTAAAATGTAAATAGTTATTGTCAATAAAGTTTGATATAGGACTTGTTGCCATGATAATGTCTTTTTAATTGAATTTCAAAGTTACACTATAATCTTTTGGGCAAAAATATTTCTGCCATCATACAGCGAGCACTGCCCCCACCTAGTGCTTCAATGGTATCAAGTGAACTGTATAGTATTGAGCAGTACTTTTCAATGTGCTTTATTTGAGATGGTTCTAATGATCGATAAGCTGCCTGACTCATAATTAAGAAAGGTTTGCCTTCTCTATTTCTAACTTGAAGCATATTGCCTGCAAAATGCAGCTTTTGACCTTCAGTAATCTCAATAATTTCTTTATTGGTCTCTTTTAACTTGGAAACAACCTGCTGCTTTTCTTCTACATTGTCAATTGACTCTAGGCAGATAATACAAAAATCCTCTGCTACACACATCATCACATTTGTGTGATAAATTGGTTTTCGTTGATTATCAACGGTCTGATTTGCCACAAAAGTTACTGCTTCATAACCAAAGGCCTTGCAAAAATCCTCTAGCGGCTTGCTGTTCGTTCGTTCAGATAAAGCAGCGTATGATAGTTTATTCACTCTATCTAAAATCATACTTCCTGTACCTTCCAGAAATTGATTTGAGCTTTCAAACTCCGTGAAATCTACAAGAGCTTTCACATTGTGGGTCTCCCTGATTTTCTCAATGATATCTGAACGCCTTTCTTGTCTCCTATTCTCGGCATACATCGGATATATACCTACTCTCCCATCTTCATGAAATGATATCCAGTTATTGGGAAAAATAGAATCTGGTGTATCAGGTGAAAGTGTATCTTCAACAACAATCACTTCAACTAAATGAGATCTTAGTTTTTCAACAAATGAATCAAACTCACCCAGAGCTTGCTCCTGAATTTGCTCAGCAGTTAAATTCTCTATGGCTCGCTGGTAGTAATTATTTAATGCTGTCTGCTCGTTCATTCTAAAACGTGCCGGACGAATCATTAATATGGTATCCGTTATTTGTTTGGCCATTGCTTAACCAAGCATGCTATTGGTAGTTTCTTCCAATATTTCAAAAGCAGTTTCTGCCATTTTGTTTTCAGTATCCAATGTTGGATTTACTTCCACCATCTCCCAGCCTACTAACTTTGGAGATTTTACTAACTCGCAATTCAAAATTTTAGCCTCTTCTGCAGTTAATCCATTTTTTACTGGTGTACCGGTACCAACAGAAATCTCTGAGTCCATACTATCAACATCAAAAGAAACGTAAATAATGTCGCAGTTATCAAGACGGTCTAATGCTTGTTTGGCCACTTCTTTGGCGCCAAGCTTTCTAACCTCATCAGTAGTGAAGTTTTTAATTGAGTATTTATTCAGCAAGAACTGTTCTGGTTCTTCCAGGTCGCGGGCTGAAATGAATACAATGTCAGAAAGGTCAATTTTCGGGCCTTTGAAACCGATATTTTTTATTTTTTCCCACAATTCAACAGTTTCCTTTTTTGGGTTGTTGATTCGACAATCCATATTATCTAAAGAACCAACCATAGCTAACGGCATACCGTGCATATTACCTGAAGGGGTAGTGTAAGGTGTATGTAAATCGGCATGTGCATCAATCCAGATTACACCAAGTCGTTTGTTTTTATAGTGATTTTTAATGCCCATGATTGTGCCGGCCGCAGTGGAATGATCGCCAGCAAGTACTAATGGAAAATTATCTTCATCCAGCACCTTTTTCACCATTTCAGAAACCCTTGACTCCATCGTATAGACGCCATCAATAAACTTAGCATGTGGATGCTCAAAACCATCAAAAAGAATTTCGTTAACCGTCTCAACTTCTTCTTCATCAAATCTTGTGAAATAATCAGAGTTAAGGTCTAAGCTTGCTATTTTAAGGGCATCTATACCTAAACTGGCTCCTCTTGTACCTGCTGCAATTTCTGATTTCACCTGTATGATTCGTATCCTATCTTCGGAAATATTCTTTTCCATAATTGTTTTTTATTAACTTATCAGTAGCCTCAAGAAATTTGGCTTTGCAAAGATTGCTAATTTATACCAATATTGCATGGTAATGTTAAAAGACAGAAAAGCACCAGATGCATGAAGAAATACGTTGATTTAATAGAACAAACATTTTACTTTCCTCAGAAGGAATTCCAGGTTATTAATGATGAACTACATTTTCATGATGTGCCTTTGATGGACATCATTAAAAAATATGGAACGCCTCTTAAATTAACTTATTTGCCAAAAATTGGCGAAAACATCAGGTATGCTAAAAAGTTGTTTGCCGATGCTTTCGAAAAACATAAATATGAAGGCTCATACACCTATTGTTATTGCACCAAATCATCGCATTTCAACTTTATTCTTGAAGAAGCTTTAAATAATGATATTCATATTGAGACTTCATCATCTTATGATATTCCCATTGTTAGAAAACTACATGAGAAGGGAAAGATCAATAAAAACACATACATCGTTTGCAATGGTTTTAAAAGGCCACTTTACCGTGAATACATTTCAGGCCTATTGAATGATGGTTTTAAAAACTGCATTCCGGTGCTTGATAACCTGACGGAACTCAGTCACTATGAAGAGCATGTGAATGGTGAATATCATGTTGGTATTCGTGTGGCTGCAGATGAAGAACCAAATTTTGAGTTCTATACTTCTCGGTTAGGAATCCGATATGGTGATATCAACCATCTGTATAAAGATCAGATTAAGCCAAGCAAAAAGGCTAAACTTAAAATGCTTCACTTTTTTATTAATACAGGCATTAAGGATACCGCCTACTACTGGAGTGAACTAAGCCGATTTATTTTCAAGTATTGTGAACTTAAAAAGGACTGCCCCGAGTTAGATACTATTGATATTGGTGGTGGCTTTCCTATCAAAACTTCATTGCACTTTGAATATGACTACAAGTACATGATCGAGCAGATTGTAGAAAATATTAAGTGGATTTGCGGCAAGAATAATGTTCCAGTACCAAACATTTTTACTGAATTTGGAAGCTTTACCGTTGGCGAAAGTGGTGCAGTGCTATACTCCATCATGAATGAAAAGCTGCAAAATGACAAAGAGTTGTGGTATATGATTGATGGTTCTTTCATCACTCATTTACCTGATGCATGGGGTCTGAACCAAAAATACATCATGTTGCCATTGAATAAATGGGATAATATGTATCATAAGGTGAATATAGGTGGTTTAACATGTGATAGTATGGACTATTATAACTCTGAGGCACATACCAGTGAGGTATTCTTGCCAATGTTAGAGTCTAATGAGACAGACCCATTGTATATTGGATTTTTCCATACTGGGGCTTATCAAGAGTCGCTAGGTGGCTATGGGGGTATACAACATTGTTTAATACCCGCACCTAAGCATGTTTTAATTGATAAGGATAAAAACGGTAAGGTTACAACTAAGCTATTTGCCGATGAGCAAACCAGCGATTCAATGCTTAAAACGCTTGGCTATTAACCGAAAATAACTTCTACCGCATCAGGTAGATCTTTTACCTTATAATCAGCGTTGATGCTGTCTGAATGATCTACCTGGATAGTTTTAATCCCTAGTTTTTTGGCTGGAATCAAATCTCTGTCTTTATCACCTATCATCCAAGATAGTTTTGTATCGATGTTGTACTTCGCAATGGCTCTTTCAAACATTAACGAACCTGGCTTGCGCGACAAGGTTTCTGAAAAACTTGGATGGCCAGGAGCAAAGTAAAAATCATCGATGGCGTTATCCCACTTTTGTTGCATAATGTCGTGCACCTTATGCATATCTTCTTCTGAATAAATTCCTTTCGTAATTCCTGATTGGTTGGTGATTACTATAATCAAGTATCCTGCATTTTTTAGTGACTTTAGTGAATCCTCCACCCCAGGAAGGATAAATAACTTATCCTCAGAATACACATAATCAACAAAATCCTTATTTAAAACACCGTCTCGGTCAAGAAAAATACATTTATTCAAAATCCATGAATTTTAGTAAAACAAAAGAGGGGTAAAAATAGTATAATGATTAGAAATTCAAATCTTATAAAATAAGATTGGTTTGGATTTACTATTTTTGAGATTCATAGCAACTACAAAACTTGAACGACAGCCTAGTAATTATACCTACCTATAATGAGAAAGACAATATACGTCTAATCATTGATGCAGTCGTTTCACTACCGAAAGCTTTTGATATTTTGATAGTGGATGATGGTTCACCTGATGGTACAGGTAATATTGTTAAGGAACTGCAACAAACTAATTTGGGTGAAACTACACTTCACCTGATTGAGCGTTCGGGCAAATTAGGGTTAGGCACAGCCTATATTACGGGATTCAAGTTCGCCATTGAAAAAGGCTACGATTTTATTTTTGAAATGGATGCCGACTTTTCTCACAACCCCAAAGATTTAATCAGACTTTACGATTCTTGTGCTAAAAACGGCAACGATTTAGCTATTGGCTCACGATATATTTCAGGTGTTAATGTTGTGAATTGGCCTATGGGCAGAGTGATAATGTCGTATTTCGCTAGTATTTACGTACGTTTTATCACCGGAATGCCTATAAATGACACCACGGCTGGTTTCGTTTGCTTTAGAAGGCAAGTACTGGAAGCCATTGATTTGGATAATATTAAATTCATTGGGTATGCGTTCCAAATAGAAATGAAGTTTACGGCATTGAAATTTGGGTTCAAATTAAACGAGGTTCCAATTGTGTTTACTGATAGAACCCGTGGAAAATCCAAAATGTCTGGCTCCATTTTTAAAGAAGCTTTTTTTGGAGTAATTCGAATGAAAATCGATAGTTTCTTCAAAAAATACATACCGGCTTCGGCCTCTTAATAAAAAAATATTTTATTTTTTTTATTCTAGCACCTACTGTTTTTACTAATTACACTTTTTGTTCGCAATTAGCTTAAAATCAACGTTTTTCAAATTTACGATTAGGTAAAATCACCTATTAAATTGATTGAAAACCACTAGTATTTAATACTCTCTTCCAAAGATCCCCACTTTACCCAGTCTACTTAATTGATTACAATTGAAGGGTCAAATGTATGAAGTAACGATGAATGTAGAATTAGACGAACTTTTAGACTTTGGGATTGTGGGTGAAAAGGCATATAAATCCAAAATTGAATATATACTTGCCACCAATAAGGGTGAGTTAAGCAGGATGAAAAATACGCAGGACAAAATAGATTACTTTATCAATCATTTTGTGATGACTGATTACGACACAAAGCAATTAAAAGCTTATCTCAACAGATATGGCGAAGAAGGTTTTCTTCAATTAATAGAAGAAATTATTATGAACAAGGGCTAACCTTTAAAATCCTCGGCCTTATGTGATCCATCGCAAAAAGGCTTATTCGCTGAGTGTCCGCATCTGCAAAACGCTGCTTTTTCTTTCGTTTCTTTAGTGCCATCTTTATGCGTGATTTCACATCCACCGGATACCATTAAAGGCCCGTTTTCTAAAACTGTTACTTCAATTTTACTCATCTCTTTTTTGTTTTCTTCGTTGTTCATGTAATAACTCAATGCACCTGAAGGGCATTTCTTCACCTGACTTACAATTTCATCGGTAGATGCTCCTTCCGCATCAATCCAGGGTTTTTCTTTTGGTTTAAAAACCTCTGGCAATCCGCGCCAGCATTTTTCTGAATGTATGCAAGTTTTTGGCTTCCAAACAATTGTTACTTCGCCATTGGTGTATTCTTTAACTGGTTCCATTCTTTTGCTTATTTAAGAGATATAAGTTAAGCAACGAAAAGTGGATACACCAATATTAATCGAATTTTATGCTCTTTATTGGCCTTATTCTGGAAATAAGTATGGTTGGAATGATAATAATTGCCGTTACTACCAGAAGTGTTAAAACATTAAGTGCCAGTACTATTTCCCAATTCCACCCTATAGGCACGTAGCTCATATAATAATCCTTGGGGTTTAAGGTAAATATTTTGAGATAGTACTGAATAACACAGATACCAATACCCAATAAATTACCAATCAAAAGCCCCTTCGCTACCAGTTGCACACCATTAAGACTAAAAATTCTACGAATAAGAGCATTCGTGCCTCCTAGTGCTTTCAACAAACCAATCATCTGAGTACGCTCCATGATCAAAATCAAAATAATGGATATCATATTCACACAAACAACAAAAAGGATTATCCCTAAAAAAATATTTACCTGGCGACTGATTAAATGAAGCCATTCAAATATCTGTACATATTTATCGCTCACCTTTTGCACCCATAAATCCAGCGGAACTGCTTCATTTAAAGCTTCTTCCACATAATCCATCTGATCAGGGTTCTTCACAAATACTTCTAATCCACCTGCTATACTATCGGGCCAATCATTCAATTTTTTAATTAGGCGGATATCACCAATCATAAACTTATCATCATAATACTCAGACAGGTTAGTTTCGTAGATCCCCACCACATCCAACTTTCTATATCTGGGCGGGTTCTGAAAAAAATGAACGATAATATCATCTCCTAAATTGATATCCAGCTTATTGGCCGTGCTTTTACTAATTACAATTTCTTTAGAGTAACTGGGATCACTAAAATCTATAAACCTACCCGATTTCAGGTTTTGTTTAAACCGTTCCTGATCAAACCGCTCACTCACCCCTTTAATTACCATTCCGGTAACGGCATCATCTGTTTTTATTAACCCTGCTTTGTGGCTAAATTCCTGCACATGATCTACATAAGGAAAAAGCTCCGGAGTATTATACAATGGTGTATTAATGGATATAGGATATTCTTCAAACGAATTGTCCAACGTATATTTTGTTACCTGTAGGTGTGAACTGAAACTGTAAATTTTATCGGTTACTGTATTTTGAAAGCCTTTTAATATCAGAAAAGAAACTATCATTGTTGCTAGTCCTACAGAAATACTTGCCACAGCAATCTTATGTACGGTAGAAGAAAATGTCTTGTCTTTATTCTGAGTGATTCTTCGGGCTATGAAATAGGACAGGTTCAAACGATTTCTTTATTTTTAACTTTCGACAAATGTAAATAAATGCAAAAACCCATCTTCTTATTTATCCTATTACTTACCAATCTTTCATGCATTGGACAAAATAATCAGCCCAACTCTGAAGCCATTGTAGTGGGTGCTGAGCAAACACAGCTTTATTTACCTCTATTGAATGATAAAAAAGTGGCTTTGCTTGCCAATCACTCGTCATTGGTAGGCGAACAGCATATTGTAGATGTTTTACTGGCCAATAAAGTGAATATAGTTAAAGTGCTCGCGCCTGAGCATGGCTTTAGAGGCGATAAATCCGATGGGGTGGATATTAAGGATGCTAAAGATGAAAAAACGGGCATTCCTATCGTTTCGATTTATGGTGATAACAAGTACATACCGGAAAAGCTTATCTCAGATGTAGATGTCTTACTGTTTGACATCCAGGATGTTGGAGTTCGGTTTTATACATTTATCACTGCCATGCATTATGCCATGGAAGCATGCGCCAAAACTGGAACAAAGTTTATCGTACTCGACAGGCCTAATCCCAATGGTATGTATGTTGATGGGCCGATTTTAGACCCTAAAAAGAAATCTTATGTTGGAGTGCATCCAATACCTATTGTTCACGGTTTAACCGTGGGTGAACTAGCGACTATGATTAACGGAGAAGGCTGGCTAGAAGCAGGAAAGTGTGAATTAACCGTTATCTTCGTGAAAGGATATACGCATTCCACTGTTTACTCATTGCCAGTAAAGCCATCACCAAATTTACCTAATGATCAATCGATAAAATTATATCCTTCACTGGCACTTTTTGAAGGAACGGCAGTGAGCGTAGGACGTGGCACTCAGCAACCTTTTACTATTATTGGTCATCCTGAGTTAACTGAGTTAAAGTACAGTTTCACTCCAAAGTCCATACCTGGAATGTCGGTTAATCCGCCATTGGAGGGCAAAAAATGCTATGGCTATGACCTCTCCAAAATAGATTTTAAACCTCATTTCACGCTCAAATACCTGTTAGAGTTTTATGAAATGTTTGATGAACAGGATCAGTTCTTCAAAGATTATTTTAATAAGCTTGTGGGCAATGATTCTACTATCCAACAAATTAAAGCTGGCTTGAGTGAAAGAGATATAAAGGCAACGTGGGCCAGTAAGCTGAATGCTTATAAGAAGATGAGAAAGAAGTACCTGCTATACAAAGATTTTGAATAGTGCTTTCCTAGCTTTGCAGCAATTAATCGAGTTATGCAGGATTTACGAATTATATACATGGGAACGCCTGATTTTGCAGTTCCCAGTCTGGAAATATTAATTGAAAATAACTTTAATGTTGTTGCTGTAATTACAGCGCCTGACAGGCCAAAAGGCCGCGGCCAGCAATTAGCTACATCACCAGTAAAAGATTGTGCTGTGAAGCATAATATACCAGTGTTGCAACCTACAAATCTGAAAAGCCCTGAGTTTATTGAAGAACTCAAAAGCTATAATGCCAATCTGCAGATTGTTGTAGCCTTTAGAATGTTGCCTGAAGTTGTTTGGAACATGCCAGAAATTGGCACCTTTAATTTGCATGCATCATTACTACCGCAATACCGTGGTGCTGCACCTATAAACTGGGCAATTATTAATGGCGAAAAAGAAACAGGTGTCACAACCTTTTTTCTGAAGCATGAAATTGATACCGGCAAAATAATTTTTCAGGAGAAAGAAACCATTCGAAATGAAGATACTGTTGGTGATTTATATGCAAGACTAATGGAAAAGGGTGCCGGGCTCGTACTAAAAACAACTCAGGCGATTGCTAATGAAGATTACCCTCAAATAGCACAAAATGAGGATCAGGAACTAAAACATGCACCTAAAATTTTCAGGGAGACTTGTGAAATTGATTGGAGCCAACCCACAGAAAAGGTGTATGATTTTATCAGAGGCTTATCGCCCTACCCTGCTGCATGGACAACCCTGAATGGTAAAAACCTGAAGATATACATCACTAAACCAGTGGTTAAACCTCACAGCAAAAATGCAGGAGAGTATAGTACCGATGGAAAATCGTATCTGCATTTCGCTACTAATAATGGCTTTATTGATGTGAAAGAGTTACAACTAGAAGGCAAAAAGCGTATGGAGATTGAGGAGTTTTTAAGGGGGAATAAATTATAATCCTGAAGGAATAAAGCAAAATACCATCTCATCTTGAAAGGATTAAATGAGAATAGAATCCAGTTTCATAGAAAGTATCCATGATGGGTTCAAACCCGTTAGGGTTTCAATTTTTTAGATTTTTAGATTTATTCACATTTAATCCCTCTGGGATTGATATTAGGTAAATTAATAGTAATTATTTCCAATCCATATTGTAAATGGCAATCAAAGTGTAACCAACGAATTGAAAGAGCGAATCCCAAGGGGATTCAACATAAATAGAAAGTTTAATATTATAGCAACCCTGAAAGGGTTTAACATATGAGCACCTACACACAGATTCTATATCAAATTGTATTCAGTACAAAAGGTCGAGAAAAATCATTATCAAAATTGAACAGAGAGAAACTGTTTAAATATATTTCGAGGTTATTAGAAAATAAGAAATGCCATTTGTATAGAATCAATGGAATTAAAGACCATATCCATATTTTAACCCATTTACATCCTACAGTTTCACTATCAAGTCTGGTTAAAGATATTAAACTTGCAAGCACGGCATTTATAAAGGAGGAAAAATTATTTCCAAATTTCAAAGGCTGGCAAGAGGGTTATGGAGCATTCACCTATTCAATCAAAGCGAAAGAAAGGTTAATTAATTATGTAATGAATCAGGAAAAACATCATTCTGAATCCTCTTTTTTGGAAGAATATAAGAATATGTTAATATCACATGAAGTTGAATTTGATGAAAAATATTTGCTATGATAGGTTCAACCCTTTCAGGGTTACAATTCGTTAATTTTAATTTTTTATTAATGTTTAATCCCTCCGGGATTATCAGCAATTCTTGAATAACAATTTAAACATCGCTAAGTCAGATAAGGTAAAAAGTTAAAAATGAAAATATCAATGATAGCGGCTGTGGCCGAAAATAGAGTAATAGGTAAGGATAATGATCTCGTATGGAGATTACCCGATGATATGAAATTTTTCATGACTAAGACTACAGGGCATCATGTAATTATGGGTCGCAAAAACTTTGAGTCGTTGCCTCCAAAGTTTAGTCCACTTCCAAACAGAACCAATATTGTAGTAACAAGGCAAAAGAGTCTTACCATTGATGGTGCTGAAGTGGTTAATTCATTGGAAGAAGCATTAGAAATTGCTCGGAAAAATGGCGAAAATGAAGCCTTTATTATTGGTGGTGGTGAAATTTATAAATTGGGTTTATCCGTTGCTGATACTATGTATATTACTGAAATAAAAGAATCTTTTGACGGTGATGCCTACTTTCCAAAATATGATACATCAGAATGGGTTGAAATTGATAGAAAGAACCATCCCACTGATGAAAAGCATAAACATGAATTTGACTTTGTAACTTACGAGAGAAAAAATGACAGATAAACCACTAAAAAAGGAATTCGAAGTTCAATGGTCAGATCTCGACCCTAATCGTCATATGCGTCACTCTGCTTATAACGACTATGCTGCTCATATGCGTTTGAAAATTTTTGAAGAAGCTGGCATTAACATCAAGTTAATGGAAGAGTTGAAGATTGGCCCTATATTGTTTAGAGAAGAAACCATCTTTTTACGTGAAATTGGTATGCAAGGTAATATCACGCTCACGGTGGCGCTATCAAAAATGCGAGAAGATGGAACCCGTTGGTCGTTTTACCATGAGATATTTAGGCCTGATGGTATTAAAGCAGCAGAATTAAACATAGATGGTGCCTGGTTAGATCTTGTACAAAGAAAGCTGGCGCATCCACCAAAAGAAGTGGTAGATTTATTAAAAAGCATGCCCAAAACGGAAAGTTTTGAACTTTCAAAAGCTAAGTGAAGGCTTCTTTTTTCCATGTACTATTTTGAACATTAATGTTTCATAATGAAACATTAAGTTTTTTAAAATGATACATAACAGGTCCCAATTGGAATTTTTAGTGGTGGCATAGTCATTGAACCATATGATTTAAAATTAAGTCATATCTATGAAATCTACCATAAATAATTCACCCACATTTTTAATACAGAATTACCTAAAAGTTGCACTACGTAATTTATTGAGAAATAAATCATACACGGCTATAAATGTAATTGGGTTAGCTATAAGTATTTGTAGCGCATTGCTTATACTCTTATTTGTACAGTATCAACTCGTATATGACAAGCACTTTCCAAAATCTGAAAATATTGTTCGTATAACTTCTAAAATTAAGTCAGCAAATACAGATGATATTAATCATCTAACTTATACACCGGGTTTATGGGGGCCAGAATTAACTCGTGAGTTCAAAAACATAGAGTCATACACCAGATTCTTTAAATACCGTGCCGACATTATAATTAACTATGAAAAAGAGGATAAGCAGTTTTTCGAAGGGCAATTTTTCTGGACCGACCCAACAGTTTTTGACGTTTTCGGATTTAAGCTAAAAAATGGAAACATTTCTGAGGCTTTAGTGAGACCCAATACCGTTGTTATTGATGAAAACATTGCTTTCAAATATTTTGGTGATTCCAATCCAATTGGCGAGGTAATTAATTATGTTAACGGTGATTCATCAATACCACTTGAAATAACAGGTATCATGCCGAGTGTTCCTGAACAATCGCATTTTCACCCACATTTTTTTGCCAGTCTTTCTACTATTGCCGATGAATGGTGGATTCAGGATTATGATCGAATGGATAGTTGGAGCACACCATTTTGGATTACTTATTTAAGAGTTAATAACAACAAAGATCCTCGATTAGAAGAAATGGTAAATGAGTATCTGGATCTTAAACTCCAACAAGACTCTTCGCGCTACACAGCATATTTACAGAATATTCATGATATACATTTGAAGTCAAATTTAGCCGGTGAGTTTGAAGATAATGGTGATGTTAAATCATTGTATATTCTGAGTTCCATTGCCTTTTTAATATTACTTATTGCATGCTTCAATTTTATGAATCTTGCTACAGCACAGGCATCACAAAGAACAAAGGAAATAGGGATTAGAAAAGCGTTAGGAAGTAGCCGAGAGCAACTTATCGGGCAGTTTATTGGTGAATCTCTCTTACTAGCTATTGTGAGTTTTATATTTGGTGTGATAGGTGTAGAAGTACTACTTCCATACTTAAATGAATTTGCAGGAACCCACATTGCCAATAGCTATTTACAGAATGATTGGTTCTGGGGCTATAGCACCATTCTTATTTTATTTGTTGGGATTTTAGCTGGTAGCTACCCTGCCTTTTACCTTTCTTCATTTAGCCCTCTCAACGTATTAAAAAATAATTTATCTGGTGTATTCAAAGGTGAACTTTTCAGACAAATATTGGTGGTTGGGCAGTTTACTATTGCTGTATTATTACTAATCGGGACAATTGTAATAACCGATCAGTTGGCATTTGTAAAAAACAAACCCTTAGGATTTAAGCAAGACTATATTATTACAATTCCTCTCCGAGGTGATGGTCTACAATCTCAGTACAGTAGACTGAAACGGGAATTAAACATACATCCTAACATTGCAAGTGTATCTGCTTCTTCAGCTATTATTATGCAAGGAAGGCACAGTGCACCCATATCGTTACCAGACATAAGGCCAGATGATCCGGTAAATTGGGAATTTCTAAATGTAGATCACACATATCCGGAAACTATAAATATTGAACTGTTAAGTGGACGATTTTTTGATGAAAATCGTGCATCAGATTCTTCAGCTGCAATATTAAATGAGGCTGCGGTTAAGGCTTTAGGTATGACAAATGAGTCTATTCTCGGAACCAGAATTCAAAATGGATGGGGTACTGACGGTAAAGTAATTGGTGTAGTTAAAGATTTTCATTACGCTACATTACATCAAGATATCAAACCGTTCGCACTTTTATTAAACTATGAGTTTGGTGTAAGATTCATAAATATAAAAATAGTAAATAATGATATTCAAGGATCAATATCACACATACAAAAGCTATGGGAGAAATACTCTCCAGGTACGCCTTTTAATTATTCATTTTTGGATGACAATATAGACCAGCTCTACAAAACGGAAGAAAAGGAAGGCAAGCTAATCACCTACTTCACTTCAGTCTGTATGATTATCTCATGTCTTGGACTATTTGGATTAGCCTCTTTCATGGTAGATAGAAGGATTAAAGAAATAGGTATTAGAAAGGTACTGGGTGCAACTGTGCAACAAGTTATGCTGCTGCTTTCTTTTGCTTTTTTAAAGCAAGTTCTAATCGGATTTGTAATTGGTGCGATATTGGCATGGTTAGTTATGGATTATTGGCTTAATGAGTTTGCTTATCGTATTAACCTGAATGTAAGTATTTTTTTAATTTCAGGGTTAATTACGTCTTTCATAGCACTACTTACAGTCGGCTGGAAAACTTTAAAAGCAGCACACACTAACCCAGCCAATACACTGAGGCAAGAATAATAACGCTTTATAAACTAGAATTAGTAAGATAGATTAAAGTGTATTGTCAAGTTTGTAACTTAATACATTCTTTTTATTGTGAATGATAGATGAAACTAGAAAACAAAGTTATATGGATCACAGGAGCATCTTCAGGCATTGGAGAAGCATTAGTTCATGCATTAGCTGAAAATAATCAGCTAATAATTTCAGCACGTAGGGAAAGTGTTCTCCAACAAATTCAGGCAAAATATCCGGAAAATATAAAGGTGTTGCCACTAGATTTAGGCGACCTTGATTCACTAAAAAGTAAAGCTGACTCAGCTATAAAACTTTTTGGAAAGGTTGACCTACTTATAAATAACGGAGGTATCAGCCAGCGCTCGTTGGCAGCAAAAACGGATTTATCCGTAGATAAAAAATTAATGGATGTAAACTATCTGGGCACAATAGCATTGACCAAAGCGCTTTTACCACATTTTCAGGAGAAGAAGGCCGGCCGCATAGCAGTTGTAACAAGTCTTGTAGGAAAATTCGGCACACCATACCGCTCAGGTTATGCGGCATCAAAACATGCTCTACATGGCTTTTTTGATGCATTAAGAGCTGAAGTTTATCAGGATAATATTAAGATTACAATGGTCTGCCCAGGCTTCGTGAAGACTAATGTGTCGGTAAACGCACTTACTGAGGATGGCTCTACACTTAACGAGATGGACAGCGCTCAAGCCAACGGAATGCCTGCCGATATTTTTGCTAAAAAAATGATTCGGGCTATCGAAAAAAATAAAGCTGAAGTAAACATTGGAGGTAAAGAGGTTTATGGAGTTTATCTGAAGCGATTTTTTCCTGCATTATTTAATAAAGTGGTACGAAGAGCTAAGGTGAGATAATTTCATTCCTAATTCATTTCTACGAATTCGTATTCGCATCTATTGATAGCATGGTTTGGTAAACTCAAAGCACAATACCCATTGGCATGAATTTATTATCTTTATTTCAATCCTGCTGAAATAAACACTTTGAAAATGGAACCTGCATTAAAAACTATGATTGACAATATGCCTGAAAAAACAGGCAAGTCATTGGACGAGTGGAAGAAACTGCTCAAATCAAAATCATTTGAAAAACATTCAGAAGCTGTAAATTTTCTAAAGAAAGAACATGGGGTAACTCATGGTTTTGCCAATACCATTGTTCTATTGTCTAAAGAAGATAACAGCTCAGAGGAAGACCTAGTTGCCAACCAATATGAAGGAAAAGAAAACCTGAAACCCTTCTACGAAGCGCTTTTAAAAGTAGTTACTAGTTTTGGAAAGGATGTAACAGTTACCCCGAAGAAAGGCAGTGTAAGCATCATCAGAAAAAGGCAATTTGCTTTAATAAAACCTGCTACAAAAACACGTATCGATTTAGGCCTGAAGCTTCCTGGAAAGGAATTTACAAATCGCCTTGAGCATTCAGGTCCGTTTGGAACCATGTGTACTCACAGAGTTCAAATTACTGATATTAAGAATGTTGATTCTGAACTTAAAGGCTGGTTGAAAGAAGCTTATGATTTATCCGTTTAGGAATTAATTTCTGCCCAAATTACTAATACCGGCAGCCCAGTAAAGTGTTGCTACATCTTTTTGGTAGGCCGATTTCAACTTAATCAGCTTCGACTGCGACTCAATGAGTTTATCCATCTGTACGTTTAGTTTAAACAGATCGCTCTCACCATTTTCTAAGTTGAGGCGCTCAGCCGTTAGGAGTAATTCATAATTATTCACCATTTCCTGCTGCTGCTCAAGTATGTTAGCCGTTGTCACCGCTTCATTATATTGAGCATTGATGTCATTCAATACCTGTCGTTCGGTAAAATCCAGCTGATAGCTGTTTTGCTCTAATTTGATATTGGTCTGGCTAAGTTTAGCTCTCTCTTTTCGTAAAAAGATAGGGAAAGCAAACTCCACTCCTACTTTATAGTTTTCATCAAAAATCAAATCATTCGTATTTCCTTCATAATCAAATGGCTGATCTAATAAATAGTAGTTAAGGTTTAACTTAGGCTTGATATTTTCTCTCGCCAACCTTCTATCTACCATTAGCGATTGATTCTTTAAATCCAATTTTCTTAACTCCGGATGGTTTTCAAGGGCCATATTAAGTAACTCAGAGAGCAATGATGCAGATAGTGTATTCACAAGTGGTTGCTCGGGTATTACATTCAATTCTAATTCCAGTGGTGCTCCGTCCGGTGTCCATAAATGATTAGATAAATTCAGGCCGGCCTTTATTCTATCTATGTTGGCTTGCTGCATTGCCGTAATTCTATTAAGCAAATTAATTTTGGCCTGCACTGTATCTATCGGAGCGGCCTCACCGTATTCGTGTGCCATTTTGGTTCGATCGAAAATATCTTGTGCCAGAGCAATACTACGCTGTAACAACTCATAATTGTTATAGGCGAAGTACCACTCCCAATAATCTTTTGTTGCCGTTAATAAAATTTTGTTAATGGCCTTTATCTGTTCGGCCTCAGCCATTTCCTGAAGTAATTGTGCTTGCCTGATGGTAGCTCTACGCTGATCGATAAACAACCCTTGACCAATAGGTACAGAAACCCCGGCATAAACCTGCTGGTAATCCGTTTCTTCTGATATGAAATTTTCTGAACTGAGATACTCGCCTAAATTTCTTTGCATCCCAACTACTGGATTAACAGGAAACCAGGTAGGTATCTTCAATGAGACATCGAGCTTGTTGTAATATTCTGAATCTTTAAACTCCTTAAAATCCCAGGTGCCTTCCAGTTTAGGGTCGAATGACCCTCTGGCTAACCTTAATTCCATTGCTGCGTCAGCAGTAAGGAGTTCAGACTGCTTAACAATCGGATGGTTGTTAATCACCAAGCTATAGTACTCATCAAAAGTGAGTACCACAGTAGTATCAGACTGTCCGTAGGCTGGCAGTCTCAGGCAAATGAAAAGTAAAACAACTACAATTCTCATTTTGTGGTTTTCTTTTCAACTGTTTCTTTCGCTTTCTGAGAATCCAAATCCAGCGGCTCTTCATATAAGCTTGGAGGGAAGCCATTCAGGTTTCGCCAGATTTCATACCAAATAGGCACATCATCCAACATTACCCAACCTTTGGTACCTGAGCCTATCCTGAGTATTGATGGCCATGGCTCATCTTCAGGATCAGGGGTCACTAATATTCTAAACTCACCGGCCCTGCTATTTACAAAGTCAATTACCTGCACCTCGCCACCAAATGTACCTACCGATACACTTGGCCATCCTGACACTTGCAGCGCTGGCCACCCATCAAATTCAACCCTCACTTTTCGTCCTTTTGACAATAGTGGAACATCCATAGCTTTAACATACATTTCCACCGCCATATCCGGGTTTTCCGGCATTATGGTAACTACAGCTTCTCCCTCTTTTATTGTCTCGCCAATACCTGCTTGCATGGCTTTAACCACATAACCAGATTGCGGAGCAATTAATTGATATTGGTCATTCCTAATTTGCATGTTTGCAAACTCGTTACGCGTTTTTGATAAATCTCCTTCAGATTCGTATAAACTTGCTAAAGTTGCATTTAATTCAGACTCAGACTTACTGATTTTATCCTGATATTCGGCCTGTACACCAGCCAGGTTTACTTGAGCATTAATAAGTTCGGCCTTTGTTTGTAAAAATTTATTTTCAGAAGAAACCACCTTCATTTTAGATTCCTGATACTTGGACTCTATATCCTGATATTTAGTCAATGCAATGTTTCCTGCTTCAAATAAAGTCTTATTTCTGGCGTATTGACTTTCAAAGTTTCTAAATCGGATTTGCTCAGCTTCATAATCAACGCTATCACTTACAAGCTTTAATTCCGTTTGCTTTAGTTTGTTCTGAGCCTGTTTGTACTTTACGTCCAATGCACTTCTTAAGGCTTTAATTTGCGTTTTTAAGGCCTCAGCTTTCAATCTTTTAGATTCTATGCTGCTCCTTTTGGCCTCTACCTGTTCCGATAACCTGGTTAGTAAATTAGGATCAAAGAACTTATCTTTTATTTCACTTAAAGTAACAATGGTGTCTCCCTTATTCACAAACTGTCCTTCCCTAATATTCCAACTGGAAATTCTACCTGGAATTGCCGATTCGACAGTCTGAGGCCTATTGCCAGGTGTAAAGGCTGTTACCTTTCCAGTACCTCTGATATTCTGCTGCCATGGGAGAAAAAGTAGAATGAAAAACAACCCAGACAGACCCATTAGCCATCTGGCCAAAGCTCTACCTGCACTTGGTGTTTTAAGTATCTTTAACGTATAAAGTTGATTGTCAGTAAGCTCGTCTTTTAAGTTCATGGCATTAATTAATGATTTTACTTAACTCATCAGATTTAACCAGGTCCTCAAACGGGCCTTCTGTCTTTATTGTTCCATCTTCCATTAGAATAACTCTGTCGCATGCAGCCATGATCACTGGATCATTGGAAACAACTATTAAAGTCCATGAATTTTCTTTATCTGCCAGCATACTTATTAGTGCTAATCGTTCGCTCTTTAAGAAGTCATTAAAAAAGTCATTCAATATCAACAAACTAGGATGCTTCGCTAAACATCTTGCCAGAATTATTTTATTCACCAAACCATTTGAAAGGCCCTTGCCGCCACTAAGCATTTGAGTATCCAGCCCCTCAGGCATATTATGAATTGCATCGGCAATGCCAACCTTCTCAATAGCCCACATTGCATCTTCAGATTTTGCATGTGGCTTTGACAATAAAATATTCTCAATGATAGTGCCCTCAAAAATATCTTCCTGACTTACATTTTTGCCAATCTTATCTCTCAAATTGGTTACATCTAAGTCTCTTAATGAGTAATTATCCATTGTGATGATACCTTCATAATTCATATTAAGGCCTGCAATGGTATTCGTAAACACGGTTTTACCCGATCCTCCACCTCCTGAAATACAGACTCGCTCACCACTTTGGATATTAATGTTTACATTGTTTAATGCATAGCCACTAGAACCCGGGAATTTATATTTTAAGTCTTTAACCCTTACATTAAATCCTTTTCCCTTATTTGTAGGTATATCCATACCGCCACTCTTTTCTAATGGCAAATCTGTTACCTGAGAAATTTTATCAACAGCCGTAAGCATATCATATACTACATCCATATACATGATAATTTTCTCAACAGAACTTAGTGTTAAAATGATGATTACCTCAGATGCTACAAACTGACCCAAGGTTATTTCTCTTTGAATCACCAAGATGGTACCGATTATTAATAACCCACCAGTAACAAGTGCTTTAAAAAGCAGGATAAATGCATACTGACTTATTAATATACCGAAGTGGGCCTTTCTGTTTCTTAAGTAGTTGTTTACATTGTAATCTGTTTTCCTAATTGGCAAAGGGGTATTTCCTGAGAGTTTAAAGGAGTTGATTGTTCTTGCCAGCTCCTCTAACCAATACACAACCTTATATTTATATTTTGATTCTTTGATGGATGACTGCAATCCTTTTGGCCCTGTGAAGTAGAAAATCATCACAAGGTTACCCACTAACACCAAACTGAAAAACACGAAAAACGGGTGATAGAATGAAAGTAATAACAAGCCAAAGGCAATTTGAATAACCCCTGCCGATAAGTCTATCAATAACTTTGGTAACCCTTTTTGAATGGTAAGCACGTCAAAAAAGCGGTTCATGAGTTCTGGCGGATAGTACTTTAATAAAGCCTCGGCCTTTATACGAGGTACTCTAAAAGCAAATTCAAATGCCGCTTTAGTAAATACCCGCCTTTGCAAGTATTCCACCAATGTAATCTGCATTACCTGCAAACCTCCTGTGGCCATTACGCCTGCTATTACTAACCCTATAAGTACGTAAACAGAACTAAATACTACACCACCAGATATTAGTGAAACTGTAGCCTGAATACCCAATGGCAGCGTTAAACTGATGAGACCCACCAACACTGCATATACATAGATGTAGAAAATATCTTTTTTCTCTTCAGAAAGAAGACGGATCAACCTCTGCACCGGATTTAACTTTCTTGTCTCTTCGCCATCTTCAGGATCGTCACTCACCAAACTTTGGTAAGAGAATACACCCATGAATTGAACCTTGCCATCTTCCTGATAAAGCTTTTTGCAATACTCTTGATCGTAATCGAATGTGTGAGAAACATCTTTACCCAAACGAAGAACTTGAAGTTCTCTATTTCGCTTGTAGAGAATAATCGGTACTAAATCCTTTCCACTATCTTCAAACGCAACGATGGGAATCTCAACTTGCTGAATAAAGGTGGTGAACTCATCGTAAGGAAGCTGATTATCCAGATATATAATACGCTGCTTGTTGGCAGCTTCAATAAGGTCTCTTTTGAACTCTGCTAGTTCTAAACGCTCATAGTTTCTTGGGCTCGAGTCTATATCGCTCAGCGCTAATCCATCGAAATCTTGCTTTAAGAGATTAGCTGAATCACGTATGATTTGAATTATCTGATTACTGTTCATGGATTAAGCTTTGATCGTTTTAAGAACCATATCCGTTAGGAAGAGTTTGCTTTGTTCGTGAATGTTTTCGTCACATTTCAAGTCAGTTAAGGCCGGTAGATGCTCGGCATAAAATAACTGATGATGTGCCGCCTGCAAAACCGTACTGATTAATGAATTTGGATGCCCGTAATTTGGGTTATATTCTTTAATATATGAAGCAATTCTGGTACATAATGATTTATAACCTCTGAATAACCCTTCCTTATTATCACTATCCACCTGCTTTGTAAGGTAGGTTTTGTCAGATTCTACTTTAACAATTCTGTATAAGGCCTCTTCGTCAATTTGAGGAAATGAACTATCCTGCTTTTTATCTTCAGAAACTATACGCAATGCAATTTCAAGTTTTTGAATGGGGTCATCTATGTTCTGAGTTCCATAATCGATTTTGTACTCAAGCCAATTCCAGTACCAGGCTATCAGATATACCAGGAGTTTATGTTTATTCTCAAAATAGCGGTAAATAGATGCCTCTGTTGATTCAATTTTTGCAGCTAGCTTTTTGAAGGTAAACTTTTCAAAGCCAAGCTCATCAATCATAGCAATACCTTCTTGAAGGATTTTCCTTCCCAGCTCCGTTTCCTGCGGATCGCGAAGAAAAAGCTTATCGCTCATTAATAATTGTAATACAGCCATTGTACTCTTAAAGATAAAACTTGAACTCTATTTTATAATAGTATTACTATTATTTACGATATACGTTTAACGATAATGCGATTAAAATGTTTTGAGAATTAGAAAATTAATTGAAAAAGGCAGTCAATAAATGACTGCCCTTACTTCAAACATCACCTTATTGAATCAAGCAAAGTTTAAAATGGCTTTAAAAAGGCTTTTATTTTCATCTATGAATGCACCTTCCTTGGCTACTATATAATATTTATCATCATTAAAATTCATTGAATAAGGTACTTTACCTAACAAGCCAGGTTGATCTTCCTTATTGGTAAACGCTCCCAAAACTATCAGTTGGCTGTTAGATTGTTGAATGGCTTCATTAACAGCTCTGTGGGGATCAATTCCCTTGGAAACTTTATAGTCGCTCACCTTCAAGTCATTTAAATGTGAATGGTCTGCAGTAAACCTTTCTCTTTTATGTTTTGAATAAGTATTTAGCTTGCCATTGAGCTCAATTCTCTCTTTAATCAATTCCTCTACTTCGTAAGGAGACTCACACACTTTTTGAATGTAATACGATGCATCTTTATAAAAATGAATAGCTTGTACATTCTCAATACTTAAATTCGTATCTAACGCATTCACTAGTTCCATGCTCAGCTCCGTTTGCTTAGAAAAGTCAATGGGAATGAAAATACTTTTAACATCTACTTTCTTTTCAGGAACAACCATTACGTGACACGGTGCTTCTTTTATTACTCTTGTAATTACTGAAGCAGAGCAAGTTGTTAAAATTAAATCCGACTGGTTTTCTGTGGCAACGTTTAAAATCTCAGCGAGCACATCTCCGATTTTGGCTGTCACACTTACTTCAATTTCCTTTGAAAGTTCGGAAGCTGCAAGTTCCATTACTTTTTCTGCCTGGCTTTTTATTTCTACTTGCTGCAAATCAGGGAATTCTGATTTAAGATCAGCAGGTAGCTCTACTTTCTTCGCCACATGAATAAAGTGTATTGTCTTTGGCTTTAGCTGATTAGCAAGCGACATTATGTTTTCCAGGGCTTCCGAACCTAACGTAATTGCGTTTAAGTCTATCAGCCAATTTTGCATTTTCTTCATAGTTCTTTTATTTATTCTCCCTGACCTAATGAAAATCCTCTTCTACCATCAAACTCGTATAAGTTCTCAGTCTTAATTACATCAAAGCCTGCATTATTTAGTTTTGATAATAAGTCAACCACCTGCTCAAAATTTACAGGCTGATACGTTGGTTCACCATCTGCTTTGCTGTCTATCGCCACGAACCTGCATCTCCAATGATCGGTGCAATAAGTTTCTTTTAACCCTTGCGGATATACCTTCACACCTCTATTAGTGATCATTTTTAGCTTTAGCTTGTAAGCCTCAATGTTGGATAATGCCTGGCCTATTTCTTCAGGATCATTCCCTTGCCAATCGATGAATGCATCAACTCCAACAAGCTCTTTCTTTTCCTGCTTGCGCTGATAAGCAGGAATCTTTATTTCTCCATTTCCTTTACTTAGTTCACTCATAGGAAGGTTCTCAGGCTGCAGACCGAGCCTTGCTATCACTTCATCGGCAAAATTATCTGTAGATACTTTATGTTTACTAATACCTTCCTGGTAAATATCAGCCGTATGATAGCCATGCTCTAATGTTGTTAACCAGGCATTTTTAATTTTATCGGCCACTTTCGCCTGACCTATGTGGGCAAGCATCATTACAGCGGCATTTAGCAACCCTGATGGATTTGCGATATTTTTTCCAGCTATATCAGGTGCAGAACCATGAATGGCCTCAAACATGGCTACATTGGTACCTATATTTGCCGAACCCGCCATGCCTACCGATCCGGCTATTTCAGCTGCGATATCTGAAATAATGTCGCCATACAAATTGGAGGTTACAATCACATCGTAGTTCTGAGGTTTAGCAGCTAATCTTGCAGAGCCGATGTCAATTATCTGAGTTTCAGATTGGATAGTAGGATATTCGACCGCGATTTCATCAAACACCTGATGAAATAAACCGTCAGTTAGTTTCATGATGTTATCCTTTACCATACAAGTTACTTTCTTGCGGCCATATGCTTTGGCATATTCAAACGCATACCTGATTATTCGCTCACAACCTGGGCGCGTGATCAGCTTTAAACACTGTACCACATCCTGAGTTTGCTGGTGTTCAATTCCTGCATATAGATCTTCTTCATTCTCACGAATAATCACCACATCCATGCCCGGAAAATGTGTTTGAATGTAAGGGTGCAAAGCGCTTACGGGTCTAACATTGGCATATAGGGCCAATGATTTTCTTAGTGTTACATTTAAGCTTTTATAACCTTTCCCTTGAGGCGTTGTAATGGGTGCCTTTAAAATAATCTTGCTCTTGTGGATGGTATCCCAAGAGTCTTGTGTGATACCCGATGTATGACCTGATAGATAGGCCTTCTCACCCAATTCGATATACTCAGGTTCGATTTTAGCACCTGCCGCCTGCATTATTTTTAATGTGGCGTTCATTATTTCAGGGCCAATTCCATCGCCTTTGGCAACAGCTATTTTAACCGCTTGGCTTGTTTTATTATTCTTTTCCTGTTGTTCTAATATTTGATTATTCATAAGAATATTGTTTTAGTAATTTTTAAATGACGAAGTGAGTAATGATCATGTAGTAAAAGGGTATTCCAATAATCACATTAATTGGAAACGTTATGCCCAAAGCCATAGGTAAATACAAACCCGGGTTGGCTGAAGGAACTGCATTTTTCATAGCTGCAGGTACCGCGATGTACGAAGCGCTAGCTCCCAATAGAGCAAATAACAACATGTTGCCGGCTGAATTGGTAAGTAATGACGCAAAATAAAGTGCCAAAAGACCATTGATGAATGGTATGACTGTTGAAAAGACTACTACAAATACACCGTTTTTAAATAGGCTCTTAATTTGAGCGCCAGCAGTAATTCCCATATCTAGAAGAAATACCGCTAAAAACCCTTTGAAAATATCTGTTGTAAAAGGCCTAATACCTTCTGCCTGTTCTTCGCTCGCCAGAAAACCGATGACCATACTACCAAGAATCAGAAGTACACTAGCATTATTTAAAGAATGCTTAATTATACTCGGCATTGAAGCATTCGTGTATTTTTCCTTTGCACATAAGTTTATGAGAAGTACTCCCACGATAATGGCAGGAGCCTCCATTAAAGCCATTACAGCAATCATGTGCCCGTTATAGGAAACTTGCTCAAAGTCAAGAAATGAAATTGCCGTTACAAATGTAACGGCACTTACTGAACCATAAGCTGCGGCAATGGCACCTGCGTTATCAATACTAAGTTTTGTTTTTAGAATAAAGAAAGTATACAGAGGTACTATAAGCGCCAAGAAGATTCCCAAAAGCATACTCCATATTATTTCGCCATCTAAGGCCGAGTGTGCTAATTCCTGCCCCCCTTTAAAACCTATGGAGAGGAGTAAATAGATAGAAATGAACTTTGAAGAGTTATCAGGTATCTTAAGATCACTTTTGACCTGCGAGGCAAAAATACCAAGCAGAAAAAAGAGCAATGCAGGATTTGTTAAGTTATCTAGCAATCTAGAACTAATTAAGAGATCTCTATGATGGTCTTCTTCGTATATTTAATCTCCTTACCCAACTCTTCAGCCTTCAAGACAAAAGTGTGAAGTGCCATCGGTGCTACCCCATTAATTTCTAGCGTATTGTCATCAATCCACTTTATATTTTTTCCTGACTCACTTTTCTCGTTAAGAGTTTCTTTTAGCAAGCTCTTTAAATCTGCATTGTTATCTGGTCTTTCCAATACATCTGTTCTTTCGCCTGAATAAGTAGAGTTAATGTAAATAGTCATAATGTATTAATTTTTGTTTATGCAAATGTGAAAAACATTTTTTATAAATTTTTATTTAATATATTTATACAATACATTAACTAATATTTATGCACTATACCCTTCATCAACTTAAAGTATTTGCCAAGGTTTGTGAACTAAAGAGTATTACAAAGGCCGCTGAGGCATTACATTTAACACAGCCGGCAGTTTCTATTCAGCTAAAAAAATTACAGGAGCAATTTGATGTACCCTTAACTGAAATTATTGGTCGACAGCTTTTTATTACTGATTTCGGTCAGCGCATTTATATATTAAGCGAAAGACTGCTTGAAGGTGCCGACCTGATTAATGATACAACTAATCAATACAAAGGGTTATTGACAGGCCGCATTAAAATATCATCGGTATCTACTGGTAAGTATGTTATTCCTTACTTTCTCACAGAATTTGTTCACGAGCACCCCAACGTTGATATTTCCATTGATGTAACGAACAAAAACCTGGTAGTTGAGAGTTTGGCTAAAAATGAAACTGACTTCGCGTTGGTATCTGTTTTACCGGAAATGGCTTTAGAAAGGATTGAATTGATGGATAATGTTTTACAGCTAGTATGCGGTAAGGCATATTTTGAGCAGATTAAAAAAATGGGACTTCAAAGCCTCGAAGATATTCCCTTAATATTTAGGGAGCAGGGTTCAGCTACCAGAAAGGCTATGGAAGGCTTTTTGGCTAAAAATAAGATACGGGCAAAGAGAACTATGGAGCTAACCTCTAATGAGGCGGTTAAGCAAGCTGTTATGGCTGGTTTAGGTGTTTCTATTATGCCTATGATTGGGTTGCGTCATTCCTTACAATTAGGGCTTTTACAAACAATTACACTCCCTGGCTTGCCCATTATTACTAATTGGAATTTGGTTTGGGCCTCTGGAAAAAATTTAACTCCAGCAGGAACAGCATTGGTAAAGCATATGGAAACTCATAAATCAAAAATTATTAGTGAATATTTTGAATAATAACTTAGCTACCCACTCCCCTTTGCCCTATTGTAGAGTTTGTTAGGTGGTACAAGAAAAATAGCAAAGTTTATATATGGAGCTGTTCTCGCCTCAATAGTAATTACGGCATCAGCTCGCCTGTCGCCAGGTTCAGATAAAAATATATTGATAGGAATTCGATAACCGGCAGTAAGGCCAAACCATAGCCAATCGTGTATTTCCCTTTCATAGGTAAGTGTAAAGCGAACAGACGACCTTCTAAACTCCAGCTCATTATAACTTTCCAAAACGCTATCCCTCAAGTAATAGCTGGCACCCTGAAGCTCCAATGTGGAAATAAAGTGATTCGAAACATTGGGTGAGTACCTTAACTTGGCACTTTTTGGCAATAGTAATTCATACCCCCAATGCAGAGAAAAATCATTATTTAACATAAATAGTGGAAAAACAGCAGGTTGACCAAAATCATAGCCAAAAGAAATGCCGTAACCAATCTCTTTATGAAGACCAATGCGCTTACCCTTTAATGTAGCAAGTGATATCTTTAATTGTGGTAGAAAATATCTAAACCTTGGCTTATCGCTATTTAAAGAACTATTGAAGTACATAAACAAGAATTTCTTTTCATTGAAATCATGCTTTAGGTAGCTGCTGAAAGTAACTCGCTTTAACGATTTATCATCAAATCTTTCGAACAGTGGGTAGTTTGCATCGGTCAGATTATTGAATTTAAACTGCTCGTGCCGATAGCCAAACCCACCGATGATATTCGTGCGTTCTTTCAATATAATTGGAAATTTAATCTTACCCTCTCTTATCAGGTTTTGAGACACATTAGCTTCCGCATTACCAATTTCATCTGAATTAGAAGTTACCGTGAAATTGTTAATAAACTCTGTTTCGAATACAAGGAACTTGGGGCGTGGTTTATATCGATTAGCCGCCTCTACTAATTCGCCTTCCTCTTCAATCACCAATGCTTCGTCTTGCTGACTATAAACCGAGTACTGGTTGCTAATGAGCAAAACTAAAATCAGAAAGATGTGATAACTGCGACTCAACTATAGTAGGTTCAATGAACAGATAATTTAACGAATTCCGCGGAATAACATTATAAAAATTCCATTGTGAACTATTGGCACAGATATGATACCTCTATTTAAAACTGTTCCAGCGTTTCAATACGTTTTTCAATAGGTGGGTGAGTAGCAAACAGAGTAGTGAAAAATGAGAAAAAGGATGTTTTCTTCTTCTTGGGGTGCTCAATAAACATTTGTGCCACATCGTCTCTTCTTACCGCTTCAATAAGCGGATCTTCTGAAATTTTGCGTAACGCACTAGCCAGCGCTTGAGGATTTTTTGTCAACTCAACCGCTCCGGCATCAGCCATAAATTCCCTTTTTCTGGAGATGGAAAACCGAATTAGTAAAGAGATAAGATAACTCACCAGAACTACTATTACAATGAGCGCGATACCTCCTCCACCACCTTTACCCTTTTTCCCATTGGAAGAAGAACTTGAGCTTCGTCTTGTTGAACTGCGCAAAAATGTACGCATCAAACCTTCGGCAATGAAAGAGAATATGCCAACGAATATGATGGAGATTACTAACAACCTAACATCCTTATTGATTATATGAGTTAATTCATGAGCAATTACAGCTTCCAACTCCTTATCGTCAAGCTTATTAATAATGCCACTCGACAGGGTTATGGTATAATTTTTCTCAGTGAGTCCGCTGGCAAAGGCGTTAAGCGAATCATCTTCGATAATGTTAATTTTAGGAGTGCGCATTCCGCGAGACATGGCCAGATTTTCCACCAAATTATACACCCGCATATTTTCTTTTCTTTCCAATGGCTTCGCACCTGTTGCTTTGCGAATCATGGCGCCTTGTGCAACCCAGGCAATTAAAAACCAGATGGTGACCCCGGCTATTACATAAGGTGCAGCGATGAGAAAATATTGATTAGCAAGATCAAGGGCGCCAATTTCATCTTTATTTAGGATGAGAATGATGCTCCAAACCATGCCTAAAAGCAATACAGGAAACCCAATTAAAAGTAATATGGAATGACGATTATTTCGCCAAATTTGAGTTTGTACTCCTACGTATTGCATCAATCAAAACTTATCTTGGGAGCGGTTTCGTGTGCTTTTCTATCCTCAGCAGCAATTTCAAACATTGGTTCTTTCTTGAAGCCAAACATACCTGCAAAAACATTTGACGGAAATGTCTGTACAGCATTGTTCAATTCCTTAGTAGCTGAATTGAAATATCTTCTTACTGCAGCCAGCTTATTCTCCACATCTGAGATTTCAGCCTGAAGGTTGCTGAAATTTGAGCTAGCTTTAAGATCGGGATAAGCTTCTACGGCCACTTTTAATCCACTCAAAGCATTGGTGAGCATATTTTCAGCACCAATTTTATCATTAATGGTATTTGCCCCCATGGCCGCAGCACGCGCCTCAGTTACTCGGGTAAGCACCTCGTTTTCGTGTTTCATATAACCGCGTACGGTATCTACCAATTGAGGTATCAAATCATGGCGTTGCTTCAGTTGCACATCAATATCTGCAAAGGCATTTTCACGGTTATTTCTAAGCTTAACAAGGCGGTTATAAATACTTACGACCCATATTACGAGTAAAGCAGCTATTCCTATTCCAATAAACATTTCCATGGTTGTTTGATTTAAAGCGAGATAAATATAATGAATTATCGTTTCTGTTTTTATGCTTAGGTAAAAAGTAGGCTTGCTGTAATATTTCCAAAATTCAATTTGTGTACAAAGTCAAAGAACAGGCTATAGCAATTAATATTGATTCCTATTATCTTGTCTTAAAATCAAAACACTTTTAATAAGATGAAATCTAAAATCCTTTTTGTTGTCTACCTGTTGTTTAGCTTAATGTTTATTAACGCTGGGCTTAATAAATTATTCAACTACATCCCCGTTCCAGAGGACCTTCCTGAAAAAGTACAGCAGATGAATGCAGCTTTCGAAGAGATATTCTGGCTAATGCCACTTATTGGAATTGTAGAAGCCCTTGGAGGCATACTTTTCATTTTTGCCAGAACAAGGCCATTAGGAGCTATTGTGCTCTTCCCTATTATGATTGGGATTATGATTGTGCATTTAACAGTTGCGCCATCCGGTTTGATATTGGCTTCTGTATTCTTCGCCATTAATATTTGGGCGATTTATGAAAACAGAGAAAGGTATATGCCAATGATTTCTCGTTGAAAAACTTACTGAAAAAACCTCCTAGGTTTATCTGCTGTGAGAAAATTAAACCTAGGAGGTTTCCTACGTTTTAAAAAATTTATGAAAATAGAGAAAAGTACTTACCACTAATTAATAATTAAATCGCAAGCCTATGTCAGAAAAAATCACTATTCAAGCCCAGGTTGCTGCACCCAGAAACAAGGTTTGGGAATGCTATACTTCGCCAGAACACATCACTAAATGGAACTTTGCTTCAGATGACTGGCATTGTCCATCTGCAAAGAATGATTTGAAGGTAGGTGGCCAATTTAACGCGCGAATGGAGGCCAAAGATGGCAGTTGGGGCTTTGATTTTATTGCCACCTACTCAGAAGTAACCCCCAACAAATCGTACACTTATACAATGGAAGATGGCCGTGTGGTTGATGTTTTGTTAAAAGATGAAGGAAACGGCACTCATATATAAGTGTGACATTCGACCCTGAAGACGAGAACCCAATTGAAATGCAACGAGACGGCTGGCAAGCAATTTTAAATAGCTTTAAGAAATATACAGAGGGTCTTTAGTTAAATTCGTAGTTCAACTTACAAATCATGAAAAAGCTAACCTATCAAACCTCAATAAAAGCTCAGGCTGATAAAGTATATCGGGTCATGTTAGGTCTGGATAATAAAAAGACCTATGAGCAATGGACGGCAGAATTTAATCCCACTTCCACGTATGAAGGCAGTTGGGATAAAGGCTCAAAAATACATTTTGTTGGAACCGATGAGAATGGAAACAAAGGCGGAATGGTTTCTGAAATTGTAGAGAACGCACCTGGCAAATTTGTTTCGATCAGGCATTACGGAATATTGCAAGGCGATAAAGAAATAACGGAAGGGCCACAAGTTGAACAATGGGCAGGTGGACATGAAAACTATAAATTTGAGGAAAGCAATGGCATAACAACATTAACTGTTGAAGTTGATACTGCAGATGAATATGCATCCTATTTTGATGAAACCTGGCCGAAGGCTTTTACCAAACTGAAGGAACTAGCAGAAAATTAATATAATATGAACGAAAGCGAAGAAAAGAAAGGGTTTAAGGATTTACTTTTTGAAGTAATCTTACCTAAAGTTGAATTGATAAGTTTAGTGTTGGTATTAGTGAGTATTGTTTTCAAAATGCTGCACTTGCAAGGCACCCCTGAACTACTTATGATCTCACTTTCCACTTATGCCGTTGTCTGCTTTTTAAGAGGATATCAACCCATTGATTCTGACAGTACACTTGATAAAATTATCGTAAAGTTTGGTGGTGTTGGCTCTGCGATATTGGTGATAGGTGTTCTTTTCCTTATGCTTTCATTACCGGGCTATTCTGAAATGCTATGGATTGGCGGAGTAACTTTTGGTATAACTATGGGGCTTATCATTGTTAAATCCTCAAACAGAGAGTCTGAACTATACAAAAAATTAGTGAGCCAGTATTTAAAAACATTAGCAGTGGTAAGTGTCGTCTATTATTCCAGTTATCTTCTTTAATTGAATAAAGCATAATATATTAGTAGTTACACACACTATTTTTATTATGCTGAGAGTTCTGATTATTGCGATCGCATTACTCGCGACATGTTTTAGTGCATTGTGCCAAGGACAACCTCAAAATGAGAGCACGAGTAAACCAATAGATATTTACAATGAGATTCTGACAACCAGAAACCCAAACACGGTAATTGAAATTGTCAATAAATTAAAAATTGAGGAAGTTGCCGAGGACTCTCTTAAATCCTATCTCTACTACTACAAAGGGTCTGCTTACGGCCAGTTATCAAAGTTTGACTCAGCGCTATACTTTATGGATAAGGCCAGTGAAGTACTGCCAAAAGATGAGCATCCCATGATAGAAATACAAATACTCCGTGCTTATGGTAACATAAACTGGGCTAAAAGTTTTTATCACATAGCACTTGAGTATTACGAAAAAGCTCTGGATATAAGTTATAAGCTAAACAATGCAGAATTTCAAATATCATTGTTAGGCAATATTGCCGGCATTTACAATAAGCTGGAAAACTTACCACTTGCTCTTGAGTATGCTCTTAAATCCGAAGAGATATCTGACAAAACAGGTGTTATACGCCCAAGAAGCCATATGAAAATTGGAAATTATCAAAATGGCCTTGGTGAATATGAGGCAGCATTAAAAAGCCTTGATAAAACGAGACGATTAATCCTTAAAGAAGGAAAAGACTCCATAGCCCTTGGGGTTAATTATGTAAACATTGCTACTACGCATTTATTTCTTAAAAATTATGACTTAGCTAAGAAGCATCTCGATTCAGCTGAAGTAATCTTAAACAAGTTTGGCTATAAGTATCAAGGATTATATCTGCAAAAAATTGAACACGCCTTAGGCACCAATAATTTAACCGGGGCACAAAAATTAATTGAGCAAGCAGCGCCACTTTTTACCAAGCAACAAGACTTGCAGGAAGTAAAAAGCCTCAAACTTTTAGCGAAAGAATTAGCGATGAAAAAAGGCAATTTAAAGGAAGCTATTCAATTACAAGATGAAATTTATGCGCTGAACGATACCATTAAGAATACCAATATGGTAAACCGTGTTTATGAATTGCAAACACAATACGAAACTGCCAGGAAAGAGGCTGAGATCGAAAAATTAAAACTTGAAAACAACCTGAAAGAATTGAGTCTTGCCAAAGCCAGAAATCAAACAATTGGCTTGTTTATTATCGGAATTATGCTGCTTGCCATTGTTGCTGTTTATTTCACACAACGAAACAAAAAGTTACACGCAGAAAAATTACAGCAAGAATTTCAGCTAGATGCCCTTAGAAAACGAATTGTAGAAATTCAAGCTGGCGATGCCATTTATGAAGAGTTGGAAGTAGATACCATTAACGAAAAGATTAATACACCCCTTACGGAAAGGGAACTGGAAGCTCTTAAACTAGTGATGCAAGGCAAAGCCAATAAAGAAATTGCTGATACACTATTTGTGTCGATTCACACGGTTAAATTTCATTTGAGCAATATTTATCAAAAACTCGGAGTTGCCAACAAAAAAGAAGCCTTGGAGTATGTGGTTAAATCTTCATAAGATTAGTGTTTTTTTATTGCTCTTCATTGTAACTCAAGCGCTTAATGCTCAGGGTATCGATGAAGTTGAACAACTCATCAAAAATTCTGAATACAGTGAAGCAATAGAACAAGCTAATCATCAATTAAATAATGCTAAAAACTTAGTTGATAAAGCCAGACTTATTCAACTGCAAGCTGATGCCTACTACTATTTAAATGATATTGATAAGTCATTACAGTATTACCAAAATGCGATAGATATTCATGAGCAAATCAGTCCAAAAAGCATCCTACGCTATTTAGAATGTGTTAGCCATGCAGGATTTTGTTATCGAGAATTAGGCATCTATGATAAGGCCCTCCTTCAATACCTTATTGCGCTGAAGTTAGCTCAAAACTTAGGTGACTCAACGGAGATAGCAGGCCAATATGCTAATCTCGGACTTATTTATGGGAAGCTTGGTGATATTGATGAAGCAACAGAATATCATATGAAGGCCTATAACATAGACCTGGCTTTGAAAGATACTGCCGGAATAGGCTTTGATTTGAGAAACATCGCTGATTTAAAAATAACTCTTGGCGACTATGCTGAAGCTATAGAAGACATCAAGGAGTCAATCGAACTGCTTGAATTAAGTAGTGGCAACCCAAACAGTTTAGCATTGCGTCAGGGTGTATTAGGTAAAACTTACCTGGCTATGAACATTTTAGACAGCGCGAATCATTACCTAAACTTATCGCTAACCCAGCACTTAGACATGAATGACAGTATTCATGTTGCACTAAGAAGGAACGATTTGTCACAATATCATCTAAAAACAAAGGAATATGAGCGCGCCATCACCTTAGCAAGCCAGGCTCGTCAATATCTGTTAACAAAAGATGAAACTCTACACATTGCCGCAACCAACTTAACGCTCATTAAAGCATATCTGGCACAAAAAAATGCCAGGATGGCACTTCAGATTAGCAGAGAAAATATAGCGCTATGCACTAATAAGCAATTACTTGTAGAATTAAGAGATACTTACAAATTACAATCCCAGGCATTTAAACTGAGCAATCAACCTTATGACGCATTAGCCGCTTTAAATTCTTTTCAACAACTGCAGGATTCTATTATCAATATCAATAATAAAAAAGCTGTTTCACTTCTCGAGATAAAGTATGAGGTGTACAAAAAAGAGCAGGAAAATGAATTATTGGCTTTAGAAAATATTTATAACAAAGAACAATTGGCTAGCCAACGTACTCAATACATACTTACCGCGGTCATATTTGTAATCATTTTAATTTCTTTAATCGTTATTGTTTGGGTTATCATTTCCAGACAAAAGCTCAAACAAAAGCTTCTAACCGCAGAGATTAATGACCTTAGAAATCAAATTAAAGTGGCTTTAGAGGGTGACACTTCCGGTTTAAACATCGATAAGCTTAATAAAGAACTTGAAAACCCATTAACTGAAAGAGAGGCTGAGATATTAAACCTCGCCCTCAGTGACATGAGCAACAGCGAGATCGCTGAAAAAACCTTTGTTTCGGTGAATACTGTTAAGTTCCACCTCAAAAAAATCTACGATAAAATAGGTGTAACCAGCCGCAAGGAAGCATTGCAATTCGCCATTAAATCTGGCAGATAAATTCTGAGTACCGTTCACTCTACACAGTATTCATGTAACTATTTTAAGATTATATAAAAACTACCCGGGTGGGTAGGTACAAAACTAGCCCTAGAGTCTAGGTAAATGGACATAATAATAAGTGTACTTCATGGCAATTATATAACTAACCCAAATTGTCATGAAAAAAATTACACACACAAATTTATTAGTGACATATATGATGAGAGGCCTAGCCCGTAATCATATATTTCATGAAGGTATTTTCAACAAACTTTTTACAAAGAGAATAATTCTCTCATTACTCACTGCCTTGCTATGCATGTCGAGTGTATTAGCACAGAATGTTAATATTCCTGATGCCAACTTTAAAGCTTATTTGGTAGGAAATACAGCTATCAATACTAATGGTGACACTGAAATTCAAGTGAGTGAAGCCAGTGCGTTTACCGGATTGATCGATTGTAACTTTTTGAACATTTCTGACCTAACAGGGATTGAGGCATTTACATCACTAACCAGCCTTAGCTGTTACTCCAACCAACTTACATCTTTGGATGTGAGTAATAATACGGAATTGACCTTTCTTCTCTGTTATAACAATCAACTTACTGCATTAGATGTTAGTAATAATACCAAACTAACTTGGTTAAATGCGGGAAATAATCAAATTTCTACTTTTGATGTTAGCTCCAATTCCGATTTAGAGTATTTGTACGTCAATACTAATCCTATTACTTCACTAGATATCAGTAATAATACATCTTTAATTTCCTTGATATGTAATAATAATCAACTTTCAACATTAGATGTGAGCAATCAGCCCAACTTAAGTGTGCTTCACTGCTTCAGCAATGAATTAACATCCTTGGATGTGAGCAACAACACATCCTTAACTCAACTGAGGTGCTATAACAACCAATTGACCTCATTGGATGTAAGCAACAATTTAGACCTAACTCAATTGTTTTGCCAGAACAATGAGCTTACTACTTTGGATGTATCACAACATGCCAGCTTAGTTGATTTACGATGTGGTAATAATTTGCTAACTGAAATGGATGTGAGCCAAAATTCAAGTTTAACTAATTTATATTGTGAGAATAATCAATTAGAAAGCCTAAATGTCGCCAATGGGAATAACTTAAATTTCACAGATTTCAGAGCCCAAAATAACCCTAACCTTACCTGCATACAGGTTGATGATGCCGCCTACAGTACTACTAACTGGACAGACATTGATGCGGGGGCTGACTTTAGTGAAGATTGCAGCGCTGCATGGTGCACGATTGATATCCCGGATGCAAATTTTAAATCTTATTTAGTCGGTAACACCTCGATTAATACTAATGGTGATGGCGAAATACAATGTGATGAGGCAAGTAGCTTCAGTGGGAGTATCATTGTATCATTCCAATCCATAACAGATCTTACAGGTATAGAGGCTTTTACTGCTTTAAATATGTTAGCTTGCGAAAATAACCAGCTTACTTCCCTAAACGTGAGCCAGAATGCAAACTTAACTTTTTTGAGCTGTGGAAGTAACCAACTTACTTCTCTAAACGTGAGCCAGAATGCAAACTTAACTTTTTTGAGCTGTGGAAGTAACCAACTTACTTCGCTGGATATAACTCAAAACACGGCATTAGAATCTCTGGATGTTTCTTTTAATCAGTTTACTTCTTTAGATGTGAGCCATAACACAGGATTAACTTACTTGAGGAGCCGCAATAACCAACTCACAACTTTGGATGTGAGTCAGAATACAGACTTAATCGAATTATATTGTAATAATAATCAACTTACCCAATTAAATATCGCCAATGGAAACAACACTAATTTCGTAAACTTTTATGCCACCAATAACCCCAACCTTACCTGCATACAAGTAGACGATGCTTCTTACAGCTCTTCCAACTGGCCAGAAAAAGATTCATGGGCAAGCTACAGTGAGGATTGTACTTCAGTATTGTGTATGATTGATATTCCGGATGCTAATTTTAAAGCTTATTTGGTAGGAAACATATCAATTAATACAAATGGGGATAGTGAAATACAGTGCAGTGAGGCAGAAGCTTTTACTGGAACTATAAATGTAGCAAATGGGTCTATTTCAGACTTGACTGGCATAGAGGCTTTTATTAACATAACCCGATTATTCTGTTCTCAAAATCAACTAACTGCTTTGGATATTAGTCAAAACACAGCATTAACGTTATTGAGTATCAGAGATAACCAAATCAGTTCTTTAAATTTAAGTAACAATGTTGCCTTAGAAGAAGTTGATCTTACCTCTAACCAACTTACGTCCTTGGATGTAACTAATTGTCCCGCTTTAGTGGATTTGGGTTTTGACAACAATCAACTTACATCAATTGATTTGAGTAATAATGCCTCATTAGCATACTTATTTTGCGAAAATAATCAACTTACTGAATTAGATGTGAGCAATAATACCAGTTTGATTGAACTGTTTTGCTTAGGTAATGAAATCACCTCTTTAGATTTGAGTCAACATGCGGATTTACAATATTTCGATTGTAATGACAATCAACTCACTGAGCTAAATATTGCCAATGGTAATAATGTAGACATTCAAAGTTTTGATGCAACTAATAACCCTAACCTTACCTGCATAACTGTGGACGATGTGGCCTATGCAGAAGCCAATTTCACAGATGTGGACGAGGCGGCCAACTTCAGCACCAACTGTAATAATACTGCCAATGACATCTTAACTTTCAGCTTTACAGAACAAGTTATAGATGCCATCATTGATACAGAGAATCATACGGTGGTTATTGATGTAGTATCAGGTACGGACTTTAGCAATCTTACTCCTACTTTCACCGTTTCTGCAGGTGCTTCGGTAAATCCGGCATCTGGTGTTGCTCAGGATTTTAGTAGTGCTTTTGTTTACACTATCACCGCTGAAAACCCAACCGCCATTCAGGAATGGACAGTGACTGTAAGGGAAGAAAACACGGCTCCTTCTGATATTGCATTGGATAACAATACGATAGATGAAAACAATGACATTGATGCAGTCATTGGCACTTTCAGCACAACTGATGTTGATGCTTCTGATACACATACCTATTCATTAGTAGTAGGATCAGGCGATACTGACAATGCCTCTTTCGATATTTCCGGCAGTGATTTAATCGCATTAGAATCTTTTGATTTTGAGACTAAATCAAGCTACTCAATCAGAGTACAAACGGATGATGGTCGTGGCGGTACTTTTGAAAAAGAGTTTACTATTTCAATTAATGATGTTGAAGACAGAAGGGAACAAACTATCACCTTCGAACCCATTGAAAGTCAATTTTTCGAAGCTGGTTCTGTTACACTTTCGGCTAGTTCCTCTTCTGGTTTAACAGTGAGTTTTGATATTGTAAGCGGAGCTGCAACGGTTAGTGGTAATGTAGTTACTTTCACAGATTTAGGAACGGTGGTAGTTAGTGCCAGTCAGGCTGGTGATTCAGAATTTCTTCCTGCAGTTTCAGTAGAACAAACTTTTGAAGTAATTACTGTAACTGGCTTTGAGGAAGCAGCCTCTGTCCTACTTGTTTACCCGAACCCTGCTTCTAATTTGATTACAGTTCAAACGCAACGAGAGAATATCACGCTCAGTTTACTGAATATTCAAGGAGCAGAAATTATGGAAGTTAGACCAAATGTGGGTAATGATATTTCTCAATTAGATAATGGAATCTACTTTCTGAGAATTTCTGATGCACAAGGCGTAACTACTCATAAAATCATTAAAAAATAAATACCCACCCCTAACCCCTCCAAGGAGGGGAATAAGTCTCCTCTCGGGAGGTGATTTAGAGATGGGTCCACTTAAAATATAAAATCATGAAAAATATAAAATATAGCATATTAGCAATAGTTTTTATCTGGGTGGCGACATTTACGAGTTGCAAAGACGACTCTGAATCAACACCAAGCGAAACAGATCAACAATTAATAACACTTCAAAACAACGGTACCAACTGGGTATTGGGTAGTGACGGAGTAACCAAAGATGGTTTTGATGTAACCAGTCAGTTTGCAGGATTTAAGCTAAATATTGGAAATAAAACCTATACCACAGAAAATGGTCTAAGCCCTGTTTGGGAACCATCAGGCAACTGGGATTTTATAGACAATAACCCAAGCCTAATTCTAAGAGATGGTGATACTCAGATAGTAGTGAGTGTTACTTCTAATGCGTTAACCTTAACATTTACTGCCGATGCAGTACCAACAGGTGGCCGAGTAGAATCGGTTTCCGGAGAATACCAATTTCACTTGGTAAGTGAATAGTGTGTGTATGTCAGCTAGCCTCTGCCTGTTTGGGTGGGGGTGCTGATATTCTTTTGACAATTCCTCTCTTCTTCCCCTACTAGTTACTTGCATCACTTCCAAGTTATTTCTTAACCAGGTAAACAAGCACCTTACCCATTAATGTATATTTCATTCTTTGTATAAAGGAATAATAAGTCATTGCTTCAAATACTAAACTAATCTTCTTTTACTTCACTTTTGCATGTGGTTATATAATTATACCAAGATTATATAAAAACTACCCGGGTGGGTAGGTACAAAACTAGCCCTAGAGTCTAGGTAAATGGACATAATAATAAGTGTACTTCATGGATGATTTTTAATTAAACCCTATAACCATGAACAAGTTTACACACACTTTATTTATGCTATTGGTAACATATGGACTGGCTCAAAGTCAGGCCTTTGTAACCACCTGGAAGACGGACAATCCCGGTTCTTCTAATGATAATCAGATAACCATTCCCACCACTGGCACTGGTTATAACTACACTGTGAATTGGGGTGATGGCTCCAGTGATGCGGGTGTTACAGGCAATATAACTCATACTTATACTTCACCGGGTATTTACACTCTTTCAATCTCGGGTGACTTTCCTAGAATATATTTTAATGATTCCGGAGATAAAGACAAAATCTTGACCATTGAGCAGTGGGGGGCTATTGAATGGACCAGTATGATGAATGCATTTTTTGGATGCTCGAATGTAACTAGTAATGCGTCTGATGCTCCTAACTTAACAAATGTATCAACCATCCAAGGCATGTTCTCAAAAGCTTCATCATTCAATGGCGACCTTAATAATTGGGATGTGAGCAACGTTTCCATAATGTACGCAACGTTTTTCCGTGCGAGCAGCTTTAATGGAGATATTTCCAATTGGGATGTAAGCAACGTTAATAATATGTCTTACATGTTTGCATACGCAAGTGCTTTTAATCAAAATTTAAATGATTGGGATGTTTCGAATGTATCAAATTTCGAAATGATGTTCAGACAAGCAACATCCTTCGACCAACCACTTGATGAATGGGATGTATCTAATGCCTCAAACTTCTCTCACATGTTTAGAGAAAGTGGTTTTAATCAAGACTTAACAACATGGATCACAACAGCCGCAACTAATATGTCTGCAATGTTCTTTGATAATAGCTCTTTTAATGGTGATGTATCAGGGTTTGATATGAATGGAGTAACAAACACTGCTTCCATGTTTTCATTTGCAGATAATTTCGATCAGAATTTAGCAGGTTGGGATGTGTCTACCATAACCAACATGACTGAAATGTTTAATAACTCTGGTTTATCAACCACCAACTATGATAATCTTTTAGTCGGATGGGCACCCCAGTCAGTTCAGTCTGGTGTTCAATTTGGAGCAAGTGGCACTAGTTTTTGTCATTCAAGCACGGAGCGAGATAATCTCATCAACGATCATGGATGGGTATTTACAGATGCAGGGCAAGAATGTCTACCCTTTATAACTACATGGAAAACCGATAATCCAGGTACATCTGCTGCTAACCAAATTACGATTCCTGTAAAAGGTGGTGTAATCTATAATTATGATGTGGACTGGGGAGATGGAAGCAGTGACACTGGAGTTAATGGCAGCATTACTCATACCTATGCCAGTGCCGGTACATACACCGTTCAGATTTCTGGGGATTTTCCTCACATCTATTTCAACTTTGGTGGAGATAAAGAAAAACTTCTAACGATAGAGCAATGGGGTGATATTAAATGGTCTTCCATGGAAGCTTCCTTTGGAGGCTGCACTAACCTTACAAGTGATGCAACAGATGCTCCAAATTTGTCAAACGTTACCTCCTTAGAACGAACCTTTACCAGCTGTTCAAATTTCAATGGAGATGTTAGTAATTGGGACACTTCTACCATCACTGAAATGATCAGAACATTCCATGGTGCCACCATCTTTAATCAAGACATTTCTGACTGGAACACTTCGAATGTCACTATTATGCAAGGTATGTTCCAAGAAGCCGTCATATTTAATCAGGATATATCTGGTTGGGATGTAAGTAATCTTGAACGTGCGAATTATATGTTTTACAAAGCAACCTCATTTAATCAAGACTTATCTGGTTGGAACATGAGCAAAGCCATTAATATAAATAGTATGTTTCATGAAGCTTCTTCTTTCAATCAGGACATAAGCGGATGGAACGTAAGTAATGCTGTACGAATGGATGAAATGTTTCATGATGCTTCCGCCTTTAATCAGGATTTGAGTAGTTGGGATATCAGCAGTGTAACACATATGCCAAACATGTTTGATGACAGCGGACTTTCTCAAATCAACTATGATAAAATTCTTCAGGGTTGGGCAGCTCAAACAGTACAACCCAATGTAACTTTAGGAGCACTCAATGTAGATTACTGCTTGGGCTCAACAGCACGAAACACTCTACTTGCAGGACCAAACAACTGGACAATCAATGACGGTAATGAAAATTGTGTCGTCAACATACCTGATGCCAATTTTAAAGCAGCCCTTTTAGCAAACGGATCAATCAACACAGATGGTGATCCTACTGAGATTAGTTATCAGGAGGCAGAGGTTATCAATAACCTACAATTAGCAGGTCTGAACATATCGGATTTAACTGGTATAGAAGCATTCACAGCACTTAATGTATTAGCTGCTAACAACAACAATCTCACTTCAATTGATCTAACTAATAATGAGTCCTTGGATTATCTCTCTTTAAGCGGAAATGATTTGACAGAGATAGACTTGAGCAATAACCCTACTCTTATCGAGGTAATACTAAGTAATAATCAACTTACAGAAATTGATCTGGGTAATAATGGGCAAATAACTACACTTTGGGTCGATCAAAATGATATAACTAGCATTGATTTATCCAACAATCTATTACTTGAAGATTTAAGGTTGGATAGAAACCCCAATCTTTCAGGGCTTAACATATCTGTTAATGATCAATTGACTGTCTTGCATGCATACAGTTGCAATATTTCAAATCTGAATGTATCCAATAACACATTACTCGAAGGCCTTTTTATCTACGGCAATCCAATTACAGCAATCAATTTATCAGGCCTTACCAACCTGGACGATCTAAGGGTTGGCGGGCTAAGTATATCAACGCTCGACCTATCTGATAATCCGAATCTTCGATTTTTGAGAGCTTCTGGTATGGGATTAACGTCTTTAACCTTAGAAGGCTCAAGTTTAGTTCAATTGTTTGTTCAGAATAATAACCTGTCCGGTGCCCTCGACTTAAGTATGTTTCCAAACTTGACAACTGTAAGAATTGAGCAGAATGATTTTAATGAATTGGACTTAAGAAATGGCAATAATGTTTCTATATCTAACTTTAACACTACAAGCAATCCAAATTTGACTTGCATTTCTGTTGATGATGTGGCTTTTGCTGAAGCGAATTTCACAAATATTGATGCACAAACTGAATTCAGTACAAACTGCAACGCTGTTCATATACCTGACACTAATTTCAAAACAGCTCTATTAGCCAATACAAGCATCAATACTATTGATGATGGTGAAATAACATTTGATGAGGCAGAGGCATTTACAGGCACTATTAATGTAGCAAATGGGTCTATTTCAGACTTGACTGGCATAGAGGCTTTTATTAACATAACCAGATTATTCTGTTCTCAAAATCAACTAACTGCTTTAGATATTAGCCAAAATACAGCATTAACGGTATTGAGTATCAGAGATAACCAAATCAGTTCTTTAAATTTAAGTAACAATGTTGCCTTAGTAGAAGTTGATCTTACTTCTAACCAACTTACGTCCTTGGATGTAACTAATTGTCCCGCTTTAGTGGATTTGGGTTTTGACAACAATCAACTTACATCAATTGATTTGAGTAATAATGCCTCATTAGCATACTTATTTTGCGAAAATAATCAACTTACTGAATTAGATGTGAGCAATAATACCAGTTTGATTGAACTGTTTTGCTTAGGTAATGAAATCACCTCTTTAGATTTAAGTCAACATGCGGATTTACAATATTTCGATTGTAATGACAATCAACTCACTGAGCTAAATATTGCCAATGGTAATAATATAGATATTCAAAGTTTTGATGCAACAAATAACCCTAACCTTACCTGCATAACTGTGGACGATGTGGCCTATGCAGAAGCCAACTTCACAGATGTAGATGAGGCGGCCAACTTCAGCACCAATTGTAGTAATACTACCAATGACATCTTAACCTTCAGCTTTACTGAACAGGCTATCGATGCGATAATTGACGATATAAATCATACAGTGGTTATTGATGTAGTATCAGGTACTGATTTTACTAACCTCACTCCTACGTTTACAGTTTCTGCTGGCGCATCAGCTAATCCAGCATCGGGCGTAGCTCAGGATTTTAGCAGTGATTTTGTTTATACAGTTACCGCTGAGAATCCGACAGCTATTCAGGAATGGACAGTGACTGTAAGGGAAGAAAACACGGCTCCTTCTGATATTGCATTGGATAACAATACGATAGATGAAAACAATGACATTGATGCAGTGGTTGGCACTTTCAGCACAACTGATGTTGATGCTTCTGATACACATACATATGCATTGGTGGCAGGAACAGGAGACTCAGACAATGCCTCTTTTGATCTATCGGGCAGTGATTTAATTGCTTTAGAATCATTTGATTTCGAAACAAAAGCATCTTATTCTATCAGAGTTCAAACAGATGATGGCCGCGGTGGTACTTTTGAAAAGGAGTTTACTATTTCAATTAATGATGTTGAAGATAGAAGCGAACAAACTATCACCTTCGAACCCATTGAAAGTCAATTCTTCGAAGCTGGTTCTGTTACACTTTCGGCTAGTGCATCCTCTGGTTTAACAGTGAGTTTTGATATTGTAAGTGGACCTGCAACGGTGAGCGGTAATGTGGTTTCGTTTACCGATTTAGGAACAGTGGTAGTGAGTGCCAGTCAGGCTGGTGATGCAGAATTTCTTCCTGCAGTTTCAGTAGAACAAACTTTTGAAGTAATCACTGTAACTGGCTTTGAGGAAGCAGCCTCTGCCCTACTTGTTTACCCGAACCCTGCTTCAGATGTGTTAACGGTACAAACACAACAGGAGAATGTTTCTCTTCGGTTATTAAACCTAAATGGATCGGAGGTGATGGAAGTAAGACCAAATGTAAGCAATGACATTTCTCAATTAGATAATGGAATCTACTTCTTACTTATTTCAAATTCTCAGGGTGTAATAACTCATAAAATTATTAAACAATAAAATTACCCACCTCTAAATCTCCTCCCAAGAGGAGACTTATTCCCCTCCCTGGAGGGGTTAGGGGTGGGTCTAACTTAAAATATAAAATCATGAAAAATATAAAATATAGCATATTAGCAATAGTTTTTATCTGGGTAGCGACATTTACAAGCTGCAAAGACGACTCTGATTCAACACCGAGCGAAACAGATCAACAATTAATAACTCTTCAGAACAACGGTACCAACTGGGTATTGGGCAATGATGGAGTCACCAAAGATGGCTTTGATGTGACGAGTCAGTTTGCAGGGTTTAAGCTAAATATTGGAAATAAAACCTATACTACAGAAAATGGCCTGAGTCCTGTTTGGGAACCATCAGGCAATTGGGATTTTATAGACAATAACCCAAGCCTGATCCTTAGAGATGGTGATACTCAAATAGTTGTGAGTGTTACTTCTAATGCTTTAACCTTAACATTTACTGCCGCTGCAGTACCTACAGGAGGCCGAGTAGAATCGGTTTCCGGAGAATACCAATTTCACTTAGTAAGTGAATAGTGTGTGTATGTCAGTTAGCCCCTGCCCGTTTGGGTGGGGGTGCTGATTACAATGCTCAATAATCAGGTCAAAACCGTTGAATAACAGTTTTTATGTTGATATTCGTCATGTAAAGTCCTCCTCTATTCCTCTAATTTAGATATCAACAAAACAGGGGAAATCATGACAACCACAGTAGTAGTAGGTGGCAGTTTTGCAGGCATGACTGCCGCAATCGAAATCAAAAGGAAGGGCAAAAAAGATCATCAAGTTATCCTCATTGATAAATCACCACTCTTTTTATTCATTCCATCCTTAATTTGGGTTCCTTTTAAAAGAAGAGAAATGAAAGACATCTCTTTCAAAAAAGAAAATATCTTGAAAAAGAAAGAGGTGGATTTTGTACATGCAGAAGCTTTGAATGTGGATACATTCAATCAAATAGTTACCACAACCAAAGGCGATTATCATTACGATAATCTCGTAATAGCAACAGGCCCAAAAGTAAAATACGATGTAGCACCAGGAGTAGCTGAACATGCGCATTATATTGGAACACCTAATGGCGCTATGAAACTCAGAGCCGCTTTAGATGAGTTTAAAAAGAACCCAGGCCCGATAGTAATTGGTGCAACCCAAAATGCTGGCTGCATGGGTGCTGCTTACGAATTTCTGTTTAATATGGAAAAGTGGCTTCGAGAGCAGAACATTAGAAAGAAAGTTGACCTTTATTGGATAACCCCAGAAGACTACCTCGGTCACTTTGGTATTGACGGCATGCCTATGGGCGAAACCATGCTAAAAGGCTTTATGAAAATGTTTCACATCCATTACGAAACCGGTGTAGCTGTTAAAGAAGTAACTGCTAACTCAATAATTCTGACTAATGGTGAAGTGATTGATAGTTCCTTAACCATGTTAATGCCTCCTTTTGTAGGCGTAGATTTCGTCAAAAACTCTCCTAACCTGCCTTCTACTGAAGTGGGTTACATTCCGGTAACAGAAAGTTACAGACATAAAGAATTGAAAAACGTGTGGGCCGCTGGTATTGCTGTTCATGTGGATTTACCATTTGAATGCAAAAACATACCTTTTTCTGCACCAAAAACGGGTTACCCATCAGATGAGACAGGAAAAATTGTAGCGGAAAACATTATTAGAACGGCTAAAGGACGGGAAGACCTAATCAAAAAGCCTTGGGGCAAAATACCCGGACTATGCGTAATGGATGCTGGTAAAAAAGAAGTCTTAATTTTATCTAACCACCTGTTCAAACCAAGAACATTTGCGATTATGATACCAAACATCTTTTATGACTTCACTAAAGTGTTTCTTGAAAAATACTTTTTATGGAAGTCTAGAAGAGGTTTGGCCTGGTTACCATAAAATTGATTTCTACCAGTTGTCTGATGAAGGCAATGCCTTACTTTAATTAGTAGGGCATTGTTGTTTTATTGCTCATCTTAGTTTGAAATTAACTTACTGATGAAGAAAAGTATCTCTACTATTCTATTTATTCTTTTTGCTCGCTGCCTTGTTGCGCAAGATGTCTTATCTAGCGAGATAACTTTCACGATTAAAAATGCTAGAATCAATGTAAATGGGAGTTTAGAGCTAGAAAAAGTCATAATGCAATTTAATCCTAACGATTTAAACAACAGTTTAATCAAGGGTTCCGTGAATGTAAAAACAATTGACACGGGAATTGGCTTGCGCGATAAGCACCTGAAAAAAGAAGACTATTTTGATGTAGAAAAATATCCCTTCATTGAATTGACATCGAAATCATTTAGTAAAGTTGGGCCCGATCAATTTGAAGGTCTATTTAATCTAACGATTAAAGTAACAACGAAAGAGTTAACCATTCCATTTTACATAGTAAAAGAAGAATCGACCGTTACATACAAATCGGACTTCGAAATTAACCGACTAGATTTTGGAGTTGGCAGCAACAGTTGGGTAATGGGCGATGAGGTGAAGGTAAGAATCGAATTAGTAGTTCAATAAATTCAGTATTTTGAATTATAATAATTGTGAAAACTATCAAAATGTGACCTTTGAGAATCCTATGGATTACAATAATTAAAGAACTTTGATGGAAGCACTAAACTCGTAATTATCCCTCTTTTATTTTAAGAGATAATGAAACAAAACAATTGACCATAAAAAGACATTATGAAATTCAATTTAGTTTATCTGATATTTCTATTTATCTATATAAGTGCTTGTGATGATAAAAAGGATGCATCAAATCTTCAACAAATCAATCCCCCATTTAATGGCTTTAATGTTAAAAGTAATAGTGTACAAATAGATCCAAATATCCATCAAATAGCAAGATTTGAAAATGGAGTAAGTTTGGATATACCTGCAAATACTTTTATAAAAGCAGATGGTTCGGCAATTACTAATAAGGTAACCATCGAAATCAAATCTTATAATTCAGTTTCAGAAATTATTGCTTCAGGTATTCCCATGACTTTCAATCATAATGACGAGGTTTTCAATTTCGAGTCTGCCGGCATGTTCGATATCAGAGGAACTTCTGATGGTGAACCCATTTTTATAAAAGAAGGCAGTAAATTAAACATTCATTATCCATCTACAGCCAATGGCGATTTTGATTTCTTTTATTTCAATGAAGAAAGCACGTCAGACTCAATAATGGCAGGTCAATGGAAAAAACTAACCGATGTTCAAGCAAATATAAATGCAGTCGACACAACAAAAATTATTGATAATTTCAACTTAAAATTTGCTTCTAAAGAATATCCTGAACTAGCTCCACTTGAAGACATAAAGTGGAAACTAGCTACTAATTATGCTAATCCGAAGTCTAATGAAAACAACTGGGTTCTAAAGGAAAATTGGTCTTCACTTTCTATTTCGCAACCAAAGTATGGATTTGGTAAAACGCTGATCAATGAAAAAATCTATTCTAATAATGACTCATGGTTTACTAATAATATTAAAACAATAAAGAATGGAAGCTTCATTATTATACCTGAAGAGACAAAAATTAACATCTGGAATAGATCGGGTGACTTTATAAGATCAATCCCGAAATCTGAAAGCAGTTATGGTGGCTACTATGACAATTTTGAAATTTGGGAAGATAATTATATTGTGATTAATGGTAAAAATGGTTTGTTCCTTTTCAATCATATAGGTGAATTCATCTGTAGGTTTGATTTTTCTTATGGCTATGAAATTATACCTTCTTATAAGAGAGTAATAAGTCAAATTAATTATGATAAAAGTCACATTAGAATTCAAGGATTTGATGGGAAATTAATTAAAGATGTTTATCTGAATTTTGACGACAGTTATGATAACAGAGGCATAATTGAAAATTGGCTAATTACACCAAATCAAAAACTAGTTACAAATTCTTATGATGGGATTAAAATCTACAATCTCGATGGTAATCTTTTTAATGAGAGACCAGGTAAATATAGAAATATCGAAAGTCTATCTCCTGACACTTTATTAATTCATGAATTAAATGGGACACTAACATTATGGGATTACATGAAAGATGAATCAATTAATTCAAAACAAAAGTTAATTATCAATACTAATTACAAGGAAAGAAATGAAAACTACTACAATTCCATAAAATCGGTTCATGGGACAAATAAACTTTTAGTTACAGAATATACCTATGAGGAAGAAGGTCGTAAAAATTTCAATTCACGGGTTTGGGATTTCAGGTCAAATACAGTTAAGGCTTTACCATTTGTTGAAATGTATTCTAATTACCATTCATTGCCAAAAAACGTAATTCCTGGTTACAGCCATCCTAATTCAACATTTCGCCTTTATGACCTAAGTAAAGAAAAGAATTTATTGACTATAAAAAATGCTGGTATATGCCTTCATTGTGATGTTTATGATTATTCAATTAAGATATCACCTAAAAAAAGTTACTTATTATTTGAGGGTAATTCTCAACAAAAGCTTTACACATTAAAAGGTCAAATGATTAGAGATCTTACAATGGTGGATTCTTTAATATTTACATCTGATTTTATAACAGATAGTACTTTTTATACCCTTTCCAAAGATGGGTATTTTCGATTATGGTCAGTTGAAGGAAATGAAATTGAAAGTAAAATATTAGGCACTTATGATAACTTCTATGCTAGAAAGTATGCAAATATGATAAAGGTATTTGAGATGGATTTGGAGAAAAGTAAATATTATAACCTGAATGGTCAATTACTTTTATCAACCAGCTCATTACCTATTTATGAAATATATGATTCTAGCCAAATACTTTATAAAGGCAACGATAATAATCTGGTTTTAAAAAACCTTTTCGAATTGAAGTCCTCAATATATCAGCTTGAGTTAAAGAAGGGAGAAAAAATATTTAATACGTATGTCTATCTTGACAAGAATGATTTAGAATTGATAAATCAATATCTTCCAAAAAAGCTAGCAAATTACAACAAAGAAAAAAAGCGTAAACAACAAGAGGCTAATGTATATAGAAGCTTTGAAATTAATAAATTCGGATTATACAATTGGGATAGGTTAATTAAAGAAGCTGGTAGTTTACAATTTACAGCGAACTTCGAATTTGATGTACCAAATGACTTTAATAATATTTCAGTATTTCACGTTACTTATATCAACGGTAAAAGTGTAATCAAATATCCCGTTCAGGATAATATAAGATTTGCATATAATCCAAATGTTTCAAATCAACTTCTTGCTGTACTACCTGATAACAAAGTAGCGATCTTTGAGGAAACAGATTTTAAAAACATAAGTACTGAGCAAATAAAGAAAGATGATACCTATACCTTCAAATTAAGATCAATCAATAAACCAATCAAGAGTATTCTAGAACTTGACTCAGTAATCAATATCCAATTATAATTGCAGATTAAAGTGGAAGGTGGTTTTAATAACGTCAATGTTTTAGGAAGCTGACAAAATTAATTCCAGGACAATTGCGTAACTATTGTTACAAACTAATTCTCTAAGTACCGTTAAAATTGTAAAAGTTAAATTTTAAAAAATGATAGACGCACTTAAAAAAATAATCGGAGGCTCCAATACTAACTACAAAGAACTAGTGGAAATAGGAGCCATTATTATAGATGTAAGATCTGCCGCAGAATATGCCGGTGGACATGTGGCAAATTCAATTAATATCCCATTAGATCAGCTAGACAAAAAATTAAATCAATTAGATAAAAAGAAACCTATTATTACTTGTTGTGCCTCAGGAATGCGAAGTGGCGTAGCAAAAGGTGTACTTAAATCTAAAGGGTTTGAAGAGGTTTATAACGGTGGGGGCTGGATGAGCCTGAATGGTAAGTTGGTAAAATAAATCGACATCCGGTACATTCTGGATTTTACCATTCAATCTCTTTTCTATCCCTTAAAAACTTTCCATTGGGTATGTCTTCAGCGGTAGCTAACCACACTGCTGTATCTGCCCCTTGTTCTACAGAACGTTGAGCACCTTTGCCTCCCATATCTGTTTTAACCCAACCGGGGCACATGCTGTTTATTTTAATATTCGTTTCTGACAAATCATCGGCAGCTATTTTCGTAAAAGCATTTAGACCAACTTTCGATAACCGATAGGCAGGATGCAAACCAGCCATCTCTATCATTGCTCCAAGTTCACTGCTAATATTTATTATCCTTCCTTCTTCACTACCTTTTAATAGATTAATGAGCGTTTTAGTTAAATCCATCGGGCCATAAAGATTTATCTGCACGGTTTTTCTAACAGTATCCATGGCAACAGATAACACATTCTCTCCCTGGTCTAAAAACACAGCGGCATTATTTATAAGCACATCTATCTTTTCATAGTCTGTGTATAAACCTTTGGCGAAATCATGAATACTCTCAGGGTTTTCTAAATCCAACTTCCTAAACTCAACTTGGTATCCTGAGTCTTTTAATTCAGTAGCGAATTGGCTGCCAGATTTGTTGTCCCTTGCCGCAATAATCAGATGATGCCCCATTTCAGCCAATTCTTTTACTATTTGCTTACCTATACCTCTATTCGCTCCCGTTACAACAACAGTTTTACTTTTCATTTTACTGTATTTATTTACTCATTGATTATACTTTTACTAAACTATAACAAGTCGATGTTTAAATAGATTAATTAGATGAAAGTTGTTCCTAATCCATTCAAAATAGTAGATTAGCGCATGACTGTTTGGGAGGCTCTATTATTATTAGGTACTGGCATTTTGGCCTCTTTTCTTAATGTTACTTCCGGTGGAGGTTCTTTGGTGTCACTTCCAGTATTAATATTTCTTGGCCTCCCTCCCACCATTGCAAATGCCTCCAATAGAATTGGCATAATCAGTCAAAATTTATTTGCAGTTGCCGGTTTTCGTTCAAAAGGTGTACATGCATGGCCATACAGTTTATACATTGCACTTTCAGCATTTCTGGGTGCCATCATAGGCGCAAAGATATCTGTCGATCTCAGTGATGATATTTTCCAAAAAGTAATTGCCATTGTTATGGTGGGTGTGGTATTACTCACGGTTTTTAACTCAAAAAAAACAAATACTATAATCAAGGAAAATATGAGTGTTAAGGCTCAGGTACTGGGTGTTATTGTTTTCTTTTTTGTAGGAATTTATGGAGGTTTTATTCAGGCTGGAGTTGGTTTTATAATGATAGCGGCACTTACAGGAATTAACGGATTCAGTTTAGTAAAAACGAACAGCGCTAAAGTATTTGTTGCTTTAATCTACACATTATCTGCCGTGGCTGTATTTATTTATGAAGATGTTATCAACTGGACTTATGGGTTAACTCTGGCAGCCGGAAACGCTATTGGCGGTTGGTTAACCAGCAGATGGTCTGTAAAAAAAGGAGATAAATGGATCAAAAGAATTTTGGTGATCACAGTAACAGCATTGGCCATTAAGCTCTGGTTTTATTAATTTAAACCTCTATGAAAATTATTAAAGAGTTTAGAGAGTTTGCCATTAAAGGCAATATGTTCGATATGGCTATCGGTATAATAATCGGTGTAGCCTTTAATAAAATAGTTTCCTCCCTTGTTAATGACATAATCACACCTGTTTTTGGACTTGTACTAGGTAAGGTTAATTTTCAGAATTTAAAGGTGGTTATACAGGAAGAAATTAAAACTTCTACGGGCGAAATTGAGCAGGAATTAATTACTCTCAATTACGGTATTTTCATTCAATCGATTCTGGATTTTTTGATTATCGCTATGACAGTCTTTCTTATTGTTAAAGGAATTAACAAGTTGAGAGCCAAGGCTGATAATGAAAAAGACGACTCGGTACCAACACCAAAAGACATTCAGCTCCTCTCTGAAATAAGAGATCTTCTTAAGAGCAACAAACAGTAGTAAATAGTATTGAATTAGCCAATTTTGAACATTAATCAACTTATTGGTGTTGATTATGCATGAAACCTAAAACATTAGAACAAATCGGATTAAAGTGGGGACTGATCGTATTTGGGTTACTCTCCGCATATTTTTTTGCGCTACAGGTACTTGGGTATGTCCACGAGATAGAACTCAGGTTATTCAATGGAGTGATCATGTATTTTGGTGTGTACAAAGCCATCAAAGAATTTAAAAACTCAGATCACGACTTCAATTATTTTCAAGGATTAGGTACGGGAATTATTACTGCATTTGTAGCATCCCTTGTATTTTCAGTATTCGGGTTATTATATCTGACAGTGATCAACCCAGCTTTTATGGAATCCATAAAGTTGAATGAACCACTCGGGTTATACATGAATAAATACGGTGCAGTATTTCAAATTTTCATAGAAGGTATGGCCTCTGGGTGCCTAATGAGTTTCGCTAATATGCAGCTGCTTAAAAAATCGCATATGGCGGGTGCCAATGAAATAGGTTAACTTACTAATTGTATTATTCAAGCCATTTGGTATCGCATCAAATGGTTTTTTTGTGGAAAATAATACACACTTATGTACCTCAATTCCCCATAATCTTACTAAATATTAGCTTTTAAGCTTCTTAGAGCATAGGAATGAATATTGCAGTATATAAGGTGATTGCTTCTAAACTCTAGAAGCCTTCAACGAATTTTAAAATACATAACTATGGAATTATTATTAGACGGAAAGTGGAAAGAAGTAAAAGGAAAACTAAAACAAAAATATGGTGAATTAACAGATGACGATTTAATGTACCAAAAAGGTATGGAAGATGAGTTATTCGGACGTATAGAAAAAAGAATCGGAAAAAGTAAAACCGATATCCGTAGAGAAGTTGAGTCACTAATCAACAAATAAATTTGATAATTATTTATAAAAGGCATTCGCTAGCTAGCGAATGCCTTTTTTTATCCTTTCGGCTTCAGCGGCCTTACCTCTATATCTACATGATGGTAATTAGCATCTGATTCCAAACAATGAACAATGGTGCTGGCAATATCTTCAGGCTGCATCATATTATCGTTAGCAGTAACGGAATCTATTGAATCGAAAAAGTTAGTTTGAACTGAGCCCGGATAGATGCAGGTGACTTTTACACCATCATTCCTCACCTCTTTATAAAGTGATTGAGAAAAACCTCTTACAGCAAACTTAGTCGCACAATAGCCAGACATACCCGGAATACCCGTTTGACCCGCAATAGAAGAAATATTTATTATATGTGCTTCACCTAACTCTTTCATTCCGGGTAGAACTTGCTGGGTACAATAAAATACACCATCCACATTGGTTCTAAACATGGTGCTCCATTGCTCTTCTGTTAGTTGTTCTAGCTCGCCTTCAAAGCCAAGGCCTGCATTGTTAACCAAAATTGAAACGTCATCACCAATGCTATTAATCGTACCGTGGTAAGCATTCTTAACCGAACTCAGGTCTTGAACATCCGTCTCAAAAAAGTAAAAATTGGTGTGCTGTATGTCTGGTGCTGTCCTGCCCCACCCTGCAACTAAACATCCTTTCTTGAGCAAAGCCTCTACTGTAGCCCTACCAATTCCTTTACTTACACCGGTAACTACAGCCACCTTATCTACTAATTCCATAAAATTATTTTGATCTCTCTATTGTGAATTGCACTAATTGCCCCAATGATTGTTTATAAATGGATTCTTCAAATTCATTGAGCAATTCCATTGCCTCTTCATAAAACTTGCGCATCACTCCCTGGGCATATTCCAGGCCACCTGATTGCTTTACAAATTGTATTACCTCAGCAACTTTCTTATTATCTTCAGAATGTTTTCTAATTATCTTTATTATCCGTTTTTTATCCGATCTGGATGCCTCCGACAAGGCTTTTATTAACGGAAGCGTCATTTTCTTTTCCTTAATATCGATACCCAGCGGTTTACCGATCTCATCATCACCATAATCAAATAAGTCATCTTTAATCTGAAAGGCCATTCCCACTTTCTCACCAAACAGTCGCATTTTCTCAACCTGCCCATTTTGAACACCTGCAGAACTCGCACCTACTGCACAGCAAGATGCAATTAAAGAAGCCGTTTTTTGTCTGATAATCTCGTAATATACATCCTCAGTGATATCTAAAACCCTGGCCTTTTCTATCTGCAATAACTCGCCTTCACTCATCTCTTTAACCGCAGAAGATACTATTTTCAACAACTCAAAATCATTGTTATCTACTGACAACAGTAACCCTCTCGATAGCAGGTAATCCCCAACCAATACAGCAATTTTATTTTTCCATAATGCATTTATCGAGAAAAATCCACGTCTATAATTGGCATCATCCACAACATCGTCATGCACCAACGTTGCCGTATGTAAAAGTTCAATTAATGACGCTCCTCGGTAGGTTGACTCTTCTATTTTACCACAAGTACCAGCGCTTAGAAATACAAACATAGGGCGCATCTGTTTTCCTTTGCGCTTTATGATGTATGTCATTATTTTGTCAAGAAGTAGCACCTTGGTTTTCATAGATGAACGGAATTTCTTTTCAAATTCCTCCATCTCGGTGGCAATCGGTGCTTTTATTTCTTTTAGATTTAAGGCCATCTATCGACTAGTTGGCTACAATATTAACTCCAACGGGGAGCTTATCAAAACAAATAGTATGGCGAATCAAATAAAACAGGATTTTGAGCTTATAAGTAAAAATGATAACCGTCCATTTCTTGCTGATTTAACAGCTAGAAAGGCAATCGGTTCTCTACCAGTAATACTATTTATTCACGGATTCAAAGGTTTTAAAGACTGGGGCCATTTTAACCTGCTGGCTCAAAAATTTGCTGAGCACGGGTTTGCTTTTTTTAAGTTCAATATGTCATTCAACGGCATTTCAAACGATGACCCTAACAACTTTACAGATTTGGAGGCCTTTGGAAATAACAACTTTACAAAGGAATTGAACGACATTGACACGATGATCGATTTCATCCACTCAAACCCTGTTCCCGAATTAAATGTAGATACTGACAAACTGTTTGTAATTGGTCATAGTCGTGGTGGTGGAATTTCCATCGTTAAAACTAAAGAAGACAAACGTATAAAGGGGTTAGCTACCTGGGCAGCTGTGAATGATTTTTCTATGGGATTCACTGATCAACTTGTTGAGCACTGGCGTAAAGAAGGTGTACATTATGTTGAAAATACCCGTACAAACCAGATGATGCCTATTTACTTCCAGGCTTATCACGATCTAATGAACAATAGGGACAGATATAACCCTAAAAAAGCAATAAGTGAGTTGGAGCAACCAGTAATCATTTTTCATGGCGATAAAGATCCGACCGTTCCTGTGCAGCATGCCTATGAACTGAAGGAGTTAAAACCGGAGGCGGAGCTGCATGTGGTTGCTGGAGCAGACCATGTGTTTGGTGGCTCACACCCTTTTACACAGGACGATTTACACCCTCATACATACGAGGTATTGAATAAAACCGTATCTTTCTTCAAGAATATTTAAAACATGGATATCGATTTTAACTCAGAAGTATGGCGCCATATTCTGGTGTCACTTATCATTTTAGTAATTGCATTTATTCTTACAAAAATACTGAGGTATTCACTAAATAAGTTTGTGAAAACTGCCTCTCAAAAACTTAATGTAGACCCTACCAAGTATAACTTCATTAAGAATGCAGTAAGCTTTATCATTTTCATTATTGCCATAATCATCATATTCTATCGAATACCTGAATTAAAAGATTATGGCGTAACAATATTTGCAGGTGCCGGTGTATTTGCCGCCATTATTGGTTTTGCATCGCAATCGGCCTTTTCAAATATTATTACCGGAATTTTCCTGGTAATCTTTAAACCATTTCGTGTGGGCGATCATATTAAAATAGGCACTGATTTAATGGGCGAAGTGGAAGACATTACTCTCAGACACACAGTAATTAATAATTACGAAAACAGACGAATCGTTATTCCCAACTCGGTGATAAGTAATGAAACTATCATTAACTCTACGTTGAATGAATTTGAAACTTGCATGCACATTCACGTTGGCATCAGCTATGACTCAAGTGTAGATGTGGCTACCAAAATAATTCAGGAAGAGGCTGAAAAACATCCTGACTTTTTAGATGCTAGAACACCTGAAGATAAAGCTAACGGTGTACCTGCTGTAAGAGTTAGGCTTATTGAGTTTGGAGATAGCTCGTTAAATTTAAGAGGCTATGTGTGGGCAAGAGATCCAATGGTTGGTTTTGCCATGAAGTGTGACTTACATAAGTCAATTAAAGAAAGATTCGATAAAGAAGGTGTGGAAATACCATTCCCGCACAGAACCATTGTTTATAAAGACAAAAAATAGTTTATGCAGTTTGACTTTCCTAACCCGTTTGATTTTCCAAAAATTAAGTTTCCAAGTCTGATTAAGTCATCAAAAACAGCTGGCTTACCTCCCGGCCAATTGGTGCACTTGGGCGAGAAACTCACAGACAAATCGTTAGTTGAACTGATCAGCTATAACGATAAAGAATTTAGAGAAGCTAGCAGTGGCAAGTCTAACGAAATAACTGAAGGGCTTTCAGCCGAAACTGTTAACTGGATTAATATCGATGGGTTGCATAATGTGGATCTTATTCGCGAGGTAGGTGAACATTTTGCCGTAAACTCCCTAATACTTGAAGATATACTAAACTCCGATCAGCGGCCTAAAGTTGAAGAGTACGAGGAACACTTATTTTTCACCTTAAAAACTCTTAATGCCTTAAATACTGAGAGCATCATTTACGAGCAAATGAGTTTTGTTTTAGGCAAAAACTATATTCTATCTTTTCAGGAAAAGGAAGGTGACCTTTTCGAAGGAATGAGAAACCGATTGAAGAATGATCCCAATAGTAAAGCACGGAAAAAGCATGCCGACTATCTTTTTTACAGGTTTATAGATACCATAGTAGATAGTTACTTTTTAATTCTTGAAAATATAGCAGAGCGTATTGAATTGCTGGAAGACGAGGTTTTTGTTAATCCAACTAAACGCACCCTACAAAAAATACAACAGTTAAAAAAAGAATTGATTTTTCTTAGAAAATCAGTTTATCCGGTAAGAGAGGCCGTGAGTAAAATTAGTAAAGGCGAGTATCACTTTATTAAAAAAGAAACCATACAGTACTTCAATGATGTGTACGATCATACGATACAAGTAATTGAAACAATGGAAACCTACCGTGATCTTACTACCAGTTTAATGGACATGTATATGACCAGTGTGAGTAATAAGATGAATGAGGTAATGAAAGTGCTAACCATCATTGCTACTATCTTTATTCCACTCACATTTATAGCAGGTATTTACGGAATGAATTTCGAATATATGCCGGAACTCCAATGGAAGTATGGCTATGCTGCGGTTTGGGGTTTGATGCTTACCACTTTAATGATTATGGTAATCTATTTTAAAAGGAAGAAGTGGTTTTGATTCAGTCAATCACAAGAAAAAATGAAATTACCACAATTGTTGATGAAGCGTTAAGTACTTCAAAATCTAACCATGAATTAGCTCATCGGCTATTTTCCAACTTGCTTAACTACAAAGTAAAGTTTCCATTATTAGAACATGCTTCGACACTTATTTATAACCAACTGGATTCCAAACAGCTGATTGATTTTTGTTTTGAAATTGAAAAGCTCAAGACTATTGGAGGGAATGTAATAATAGGTAAACTACTGGAGCATAAACTTCAAGATAATTTCAAAGAATCAATAGATACTGCAACTGAGATTATAGCACTTGCTGATGATTGGTATGTAACAGATATTATTGGTGAGCGAGTTTATGGTGTCGCTCTATTAAATTACCCTGAACTAATGCTAACAGAATTTCAACCAATTGCTAAACACCCTGTCAACTGGGTAGTTAGATCAATTGGTCCGGGAGTTCATAGAGCAGTTAAACATGGGTTAAGTTATGCTAACTCCGAGAAGGCGTTTCAACTTCTTCTTAGTTTGGCTGCGGCAAAAGACTACCATATTAAAACGGGAATTGGTTGGGCCGCTAAAACTATTGCGAAGTTCCATCCAGATATTATTGAGAAGTATGATGATGAGATTAACTCTGAAAGTGTAGGACAATGGTTTCGAGGAAAAGTGAAAATTGGTCTTTCAAGACATGATTATGCCAAAAAAAAGAAAGGCTAAATCGATATTAAACAAAACCAAACGCAGAGACGCATGGTTTCTGGATGATTATACAGTAAACCCTTATTCTGCTTGCTCTTTTAATTGCCTCTTTTGCTTTATCAGAGGGAGTAAATATGGTACTCACATGGGTACGGCATTAGAAATAAAAACGAATGCTCCCGAACTTTTAGAAAAACAACTTTCAATACGTGCACGTAAAAATGAGTATGGTTTTATTGTATTATCTTCAGCCACTGACCCGTATCTAAAAGCTGAAAGTGAGTACAGGTTAACTCAGCAAATGCTGGAAGTTATTTGGAAATACAAATTTCCCGTTCATATCATCACCCGGTCAGACTTAGTAATAAGAGATTTAGAAATATTAAACTCAATTAATGAAGACGCTATTCTGCCCTCAGATCTGGCTCAAAAGTTAAAAGGAACTTTAGTTACATTTTCATTTTCAACCATTGAAGATAGTATAGCCCAAATATTTGAGCCGGGTGCCACTCCCCCCTCAGCGCGAATAGAGGCTGTACAAAAAATCAAAGAATCTGGACTCAAAACCGGCATTAGCTTTATGCCTATGATCCCTTATATAACAGACACTACAGAGCAATTAACTGCTTCATTTGAGGTATTCAAAAAAGTTGATGTTGACTATATTCTACCTGCAACCATTGCGCTTTATGGCGAAGGAAAAGCAGATAGCAAAACATTGGTTCTTGGTGCTATAGAAAAGCATTACCCAGAACTAGTCCCAAAGTATCAGAGGCTATTTTCGAAGCATAACGAGCTGCCAGCCTACTATCGCGAAGCTTTTGATAAGAAAATGGATGAGATGTGTGCCACATATGGAATAAAGCGTGCTATTATTTAGAAACTCTTTCTAATCAAAACGTCCAACTGCAGTTGATTCAGAATAAATTGTTATTTTAATTGTATGAACGCAGGCTACTCAGGAACCCCACTAGCCAAAAAACTTGGAATTAAAGAAGGCTACAAAGTGCTATTTGTAAACCAACCTGAGCATTACTTTAACCTGTTTGCCGACTTACCTGAAATTGAAGAAGCTAAGAAAACTGATTCTGAATTAGACTTCATTCATCTTTTTGTATTTACACATAAAGAAATGGATGCTCATTTTAAATCATGCAAATCTCAACTAGCAAAAAAAGGAACTCTTTGGGTGTCATGGCCCAAAAAGGCATCAAAAGTACCAACCGATTTGGATGGCAATATCGTTCGCGAATATGGCCTGGCCAATGGTCTTGTAGATGTGAAAGTTTGTGCAGTAGATAAAACCTGGTCGGGATTAAAGTTTATGTATCGGATTAAAGATAGATAGCAGAAACCATCAAATAACACATTAAGGGCAAGTTCCAATTAACTTCAGTACAGCATTACACTTTGCAAAACACCACTCACTGCTAAACTATTTTCTGTAATAATGTCCCCGATTAAGTAACTTAATTGATATATAGGTGAACCAAAACACTTTATTGAAATGAAAGAATACTTAATGCTCATTAGAAACAATGCAGAGAATGAGAATGAAATGAGTGCTGAAGAAATGCAAAAAAGCATTGAAGCACATACTAATTGGGTGGCACAATTAATGGAAAAAGGTCATTTTAAAGGCGGCAACCCCCTCATGCCACATGGGAAATGTATCAAAGGAAGTTCTGCTATAGTTACAGACGGACCATTCATTGAGTTAAAAGAAAGTATCAGCGGTTATTATTTTTTATTGGCCAACTCTCTGGAAGAGGCTACTGAGATTTCTAAAGGTTGTCCATCTCTTAAAATGGATGAAGCAACATTAGAGGTTAGAGAAGTTATTGATGTTGAAAAACCTTAATGCCAACTGAAAAAATTAAACAATTAACAGCACATCTTTTCAGGGAAAATTCTGGAAAGATGATTGCTGTATTGTCTAAAATATATGGCCTGCATGTACTAGATGAAATAAGTGATGTGGTGCAAGATACCTTTGAAACTGCATTAACAAAATGGAAATACGGAAGCATCCCGGATAACCCACCGGCATGGCTGATGAGTGTTGCAAAAAATAAAGCCGTAAACTATTTTAAAAGAAATAGTCGTTTGGCTCCATTAGATGCATCCCAAGAAGTAGAAAGTAATTCAGAAACCCATGAGGTGTATTTGGAAAATGAAGTAAGTGATAGTCAACTTAGACTACTTTTAACTTGTTGTAACCCTTCATTCTCTAAGAGAAATCAGATTTTAATTACACTTCATATTTTATCAGGCTTCGGGCGTAAAGAATTGGCCAATGCACTTTTAATGGAAGAAGAAGCCGTTAAAAAAGCACTTACTCGAACAAAAAAACATCTAAGGGAAAAGGTGGTGGAAATGGAAAGCCGCACTTTATTACAATCAGAAGAACGCATAGGTGTAGTTCACACCGTGTTATACCTAATGTTTAACGAAGGCTATAAATCCACCCGATCTGATCAGGTTATCAATCATGATCTGTGTTTTGAATCTATTCGCTTAACGAAGCTTTTACTAGAACCAGATACTTCACTTAGATACGAAACGTTTGCTTTGCTGTCGATTATGTTTTTTGCCTTGGCCAGGTTTCCTGCCCGTTTAAACGATACAGGTGACATTATTACTCTTGAAAAGCAGAATAGAAGTTTATGGGATAAGAAATACATCAATGAAGGAATCTTCTTTTTGAATAAAGCCACCAAATCTCAGGAAGTAAGTAAATATCATTTAGAGGCCATCATTTCATCCATTCATTGCTTAAGTCCAAACTTTGAAGAAACCAACTGGAAGCAGATTGTTTATTTATATGAACAATTGGAAAAAATAGAATACTCACCGCTATCACAGTTAAATAAAATTGTGGCTAAAAGCTATGTGAATGGACCGGCTATGGCATTGCAGGAATTAGAAGCAACAAAACAATCAGGTATACTAAATAACCATTATCTGATTTATGCCCTCGAGGGTGATTTACTTGCACGATTGAACAAACCAAATTTGGCCAAACGAGCATTTAATAAAGCTCAGGAATTATCAAAGAATAGACGCGAACATGAATTTCTAGCAGTCCGCATCCATGAACTTTAACATAATAATTGAAGAACTATGAAAAATATAATAATCACAATTGTTTTACTATTTGGAATTACCTTGAGTATACGAGCTCAAGAAGTGAATAAGTATTTTGTTTTACATTATACGATAGGCGAAAAATGGGACGTCAATAAACCATACGCTGAACAACCATACTTTTCTGAACACTCACAATTTTTAAAAGACCTGCGAAGCAGAGGTATTATCAAATTAGGAGCTAGATATTCAGATATTGGTCAAATCATATTCACTGCTAAAGATCAATCAGCGGCAGACAGTCTAATTTCATTAGATGCATCCGTTAAAAACGGCATTTTTAAAGCTGACATTTACCCTTTCAATGTATTTTATTATGGAGAGATTAATCAATTAAATAAACAAAATGAAAAGATGATGAAAAGTGCAATTCAAAATTTTCAAATTCCTGTAACAGACTTTGAACGCGCCTATCTGTTCTATACAAAAATTTTAAATACTGATCTACAAAAATTAGAATATGAAGGATCACAATTAGCAATATTCCCATTTAATCCTGATTCAGGTGTTGGAGGGACATTAATTAAAAGTGAGGGGTTAATACCTTCTAAAGAAGGCACAATGGTATACTTACATGCAGGAGAAGATTTATCTCCTCATTTAGAAAGAATTAATAAAAATGGTGGTGAAGTAATCAATGAAAAAACATCACTGGGTCCTGGAAATGGCTATTTTGCAATTTTTGATGATACTGAGGGCAATAGAGTGGGTTTGTATTCTACACATTAAAAAAGGGGTATTCCTAGAGAAAACAAGTTTACTATAGTACTATAAATTTAAAAGAAGGTCCCTCAAAAGACTGGCCATCCAGAGGAAACGAGGGATCTTTCTCAGTTAGAAGCGAATACATTAATATCTGAGTAAGATTCTTCCTACGTCAGAATGACTCCATATTTAATTTGTCTACCTTTTCAGGTTCCCTCTTTTCATTTGTAGTTGCTACTACTGCATCGCATTGGCCATTACGTGATAGCGTGGATCTTCAATATCTTTCTCAATAACTGCCTCCAGTTTCGGAGAAGCCTTTACCATTAATCTCTGACACTCTTCGCTCAGGTGTCTTATTTTAACTTCTTTGCCTGCCGCCTCGTATTTCTCTACTAAGTTGAAAAGGGCTTCCAAAGCAGAATGGTCAGAAACTCTGGATTCTATAAAGTCAATAATTACTTTATCAGGATCGCCATTTACATCGAACTTGCTGTTGAATTGCTGAATGCTACCAAAAAATAACGGCCCCCAGATTTCATACACCTTGGTGCCATCTTCTAGTGTGTGTTTTCTCGCTCGAATGCGTTTTGCATTTTCCCACGCAAAAACCAACGCACTGATAATGATACCAGCGATTACAGCAATCGCTAAATCAAAAATTACTGTTAGCGCTGAAACAGCCACAAGTACAATGGCATCACTCAAAGGAATTCTATTGATAATTCTGAAACTACTCCATGCAAATGTGCCAATCACCACCATAAACATTACTCCAACTAAGGCTGGAATAGGTACTTGCTCAATTAGACCAGAGGCAAATAAAATAAATGCCAACAATGAAAGGGCTGCTACAATTCCTGAAAGTCTGGTTCGTCCACCGGATTTAATGTTAATGATAGACTGACCGATCATGGCGCAACCGCCCATTCCACCAAATAAACCAGTGACAATATTGGCACCACCTTGTGCCATACATTCTCTATTAGAATGACCTCGTGTTTCAGTCAACTCATCAATTAAATTCAAAGTCATTAATGACTCTATCAACCCTATGGCCGCTAGAATAACTGCATAAGGTCCTATAAACTTCAAGGTTTCCCATGTAAATGGCACCTTATTAAAAATGTCTATTTGAAACGTTGGTAAGCCCCCCTCAAGACCAGAACCACCTCCACTTCTGATAAAGCTACCTACTGTAGCTACATCCAAGCCACCAAATATCACGATTCCGGAAACCACAATAATGGCGATCAATGCCTCTGGTAATTTCTTATTTATGCGCGGCAGGAAGTGCATAATGGCCATGGTTAAAAATACCAAGCCAATCATCAAGCCTAAGTCCAGCCCTTGCAACCACACCTTTTGCCCATCTACTACTTCTTTAAACATCCCTAATTGCGAAAGGAAGATTACAATGGCCAAACCGTTTACAAAACCCATCATTACAGGATGAGGAATTAAGCGTACGAATTTTCCCAGCTTTAAAAGGCCTACGATCATTTGAATGATTCCCATCAAAATCACCGTTGCGAAGAGATAATAAAGCCCAAGATTTTCACCTTCAGCACCCATAGCATTTCCTTGAGCTACCAAAGTAACCATCACCACTGCTAAGGCACCTGTTGCCCCTGAAATCATCCCCGGTCTGCCACCAAAAATAGAGGTAATCAAGCCAATCATAAATGCAGCGTAAAGACCCACCAAAGGATCTACACCAGCCACAAAGGCAAAGGCCACCGCCTCCGGCACTAAAGCCAACGCAACGGTTAGCCCACTTAAAATATCATTCTTGGCGTTAGCCGTTCTCTTTATTATAAATTCTCTCATAGTTTCCTGGAAAAGGGTGCAAAGCTAGAGCTTTAAGTATAGAAGGGCAAAGTATTCTTATTTCTAAATTTTTCATTCCATATTGCAATCGTATGCAAGCAAAGCTACCCATCATTGTTCTTGCTCAATTCTATTGCACCTCATTGTGGTTTGCTACCAATGCCGTAATAGGCGGACTGGTAGAAGACTTTTATTTAGAAACTACGGATGTTAGCTATTTAACTTCTGCAGTTCAGTTCGGGTTTATTTCAGGAACGCTTCTCTTTGCTATTCTTAATTTGGCCGATCGATTTTCACCATCAAAATTATTTTTCTGGTGTGCCGTATCCGGATCATTGATCAATTTAGCATTAACAGTACACTCCAACACACTAGTATCACTTCTTATCATTCGATTTTGTGTAGGTGTGCTGTTAGCAGGTATCTATCCGGTTGGAATGAAAATAGCGGCAGACTACTATCAAAAAGGCCTTGGAACTGCTTTGGGGTATTTGGTAGGTGCTTTAGTTTTAGGTACAGCACTGCCTCACCTCATTAAGTTCTTCTCAGGAAGTTTAGACTGGCAAGTAGTAATCTATTGCACTTCAGCCCTCGCCTTTCTTGGTGGACTTAGCATTCTGCTTTTTGTACCTGATGGTCCATATCGTAAACCCGGTTTGCAAGTTAAATTATCTGCCTTCTTTGACGTTTTTAAAAATAAAGAACTCAAGTCAGCAGCCTTCGGCTATTTCGGACATATGTGGGAGCTGTATACCTTTTGGGCATTTGTACCTTTGATGCTTGCAGCCGTTTCAGAATACAGTAATTATGAAGTGAACATTTCAGGCTGGTCCTTTTTGATTATTGCCATAGGCGGAATTGGTTGCGTAATTGGTGGCTATCTATCCGTTTCTGGAGGTGTTAAACAAATCGCTTTTATTTCGCTATCAATATCTGGTATGTGTTGCCTGCTGTCACCCATCGCATTTAGTTATTTACCTACCGAACTATTTTTAACTTTCCTGCTCATCTGGGGTTTTACTGTAATTCCTGATTCACCGCTCTTTTCTACATTGGTAGCCACTCACGCAGAGGCTCAAACGAAAGGTACTGCACTTACTATCGTAAATTGCATCGGCTTTTCCTTAACCATCATCAGTATACAACTCACACAATACTTGCTTGACATTTTTGCAACACCACTGGTATTTTTAGTCCTTGTTATTGGGCCACTTTTCGGTTTGATGAGCCTGAAAAAAGTGCGTATTTAGAATTCTATTTGAACCGACTTCCCCACCGGTAGTATCCTGCCCGATATCTCTACACTATCGTTGGTATACGACTGCACATGGTCTTTATTAATTACAAACGACTTATGCGACCGCATGAAGGAATCCGGCAATAATTCTTCTGCTTCTTTTAATGAAATATAACTGATCAGTTTTTTATCATCCTTCAAATAAAAGATCACATAATTACCCAATCCCTCAATGTATCGGATGTCCTTTGGGTTAACCCGATAGTTTCTTTTCTCTGCACGTATTTCTATTAACTCTTCCAGAGCATCTTCCTTTTTCTCATGCTCTATTTTCCAATATTGAAATATTTTCAATGCTGATAGTAAAAGAACTGTGGTATTGATCAATACAACTGACTGTATAATTCCACCGATTGATAACAAACCATGTGTAGTTTCCAGTATCAATAACTCATAATAGAAATAAGTGAACAGCCGCTGAAGGATGCCACCGATAATGATCACCAACAAATAGTACATTCCGAACTTAACTTCCTTTTTTTTCAACAAGAAGTTCGGTATCAAGAAATACATTGAAATGTATGAAGCCGTAATTCTAATGGGCAGCAAAATAAACTCCAGCCCAAAGCTTTCATAATAGCTACCCTTGGCCCATATCAGACTAAACAGAATATAATAAGCAGCCCAAAATAATGTATGGGTTAATATTCTTGAACCAAATAAATAGCCGTTTCTAAACATCCGCAGTTTTAGAATATCATATTTTGAGAGTCATACGCATAACAAGTCGCATCGTTCACATAAATAAGAAAAATCAATGAGCTCTATTCTACAAATTGGCAGAAAAACAAGAAAACTATGCGGTCAATTACATTACTATTTTTAATTATCACAGTTGCTACTTCAGCACAGAAACTAACGCGAAGAGCGCAATGGCAAGCATCATTAAACAAAGTGGATGGAGCACCCGGTGCCATTCTAAAATCCATTGAAAAAGATAGCCCACTCGATAAGTCGGGCTTAATGATAGGTGATATTTTACTTAGTGTTGATGGAAGGTTAATCACAATACCTGAGGATATTACTTCCGTTACCTATGCCATAAGAGCCAACACCCCTACTGAACTGCTCGTGCGAAGAGGTGCCGATGTTTTTAATAAATCAGTAACTCTTAATGCCCTGCCACTCGAAGAGCATGAAGGTTTGCAAACTAATTATACTGAAATAATTAGTGACTATGGGTTGAGCCATCGGGCGATTATCACCAAACCGGAAAATAGCCAAGGTAAACTACCAGCTATATTTTTCGTGCAAGGTTTGAGTTGCAGCACATTAGAAACCTACACCGACCGAAGCCATAATTGGGCACGAATGATACGCACTGTTGTTGAGCAATCCGGAATGGTTGTAATGCGGGTAGACAAACCGGGCGTTGGTGACAGTGAGGGTGATTGTGCCTCGGGAGATTTTGAAATGGATCTGGCCGGCTACAAAGCGGGCATTAGAAAGCTGAAATCATTGGATTATGTAGATACCACCAAAATTATACTTTATGGTTCAAGTATGGGCAGCGCCCAAGCACCTATGCTGGCCAATGAGTTTAACCTTGCAGGAGTAATTTCAGATGGTACTTTCTTTAAAACCTGGTTTGAGCATATGCTGGAAATCGAACGAAGGCTTCAGGAAATGCAAGGGGTTGACGAGAGCACCATCATTAAGAAAATGAATGAAGGGTACATTCCGCTTTATTACAACATGCTAATTCTAAAAAAGAGCTATGGCGAAATTATTGATGAATATCCTGCTTTAGCCGAATACAATTACCACTCACCCAATCACATGTATGGCAGACCCATGGAATATTACCATCAATTGCAGGATTATGATTTAGCCGGAGAATGGGAGCGGCTAAAAGCACCTGTAAGGATATTAAGAGGCACCAATGATTGGATAATGTCAGATTTCGACAATGATATGATCATAGAAGTTTTGGAAAAAGCAGGCCATAAAGATCACGAATTGGTAAGGTATAAGGATTTGGATCATTGGAATACTATCCATGAGTCGCCAGATAATTCATTTTTTGGAAAGCCGGGTACATGGGATCCAAAAATGGCCGAATTGGTAGTTAATTGGGCCAGGGAAATGGCTGGAATGAAACCCATTAAGCTCAAATAAACGTATGAGTGGTATGGATAGAAAAACATTTATCAGAAACGGCCTGCTTGGCAGTGCCGTTTTTTTAACCCCAAACATGGTTAGCGCTGCTGATAACGAACCTTATAGCAGAGATATAGTAAAGGAGTTCGTAGCTGCTGGCCACAATAATCTCGATCGGGTGAAAGAAATGCTGGCCAATGACCCTAACCTCATTCATTGCCGGCACGATTGGGGAAGTGGTGATTTTGAGGAAGCCATTGAAGGTGCCGGACATGTTGGAAACAAAGAAATAGCCAATTATTTGATCGAATCAGGCAGCAGACTAAACATATTCGCTTTAACAATGCTAGGCAAAGCGGAGTTGGTAAAACCCGTATTGGAGATTTATCCGAACGCCATCCATTCTATAGGCCCGCATGGGTTTACCTTATTACATTATGCTAAAGTTGGTGGTGAAGAAGCTGCTCAGTTGTATGAATATCTTCAGTCAAAAGGTTTAAAAGAAACGAAAGTGAATATCAAATAGCGAAGGCGGATTACACCATGTGAATATTTGGGTCCACTACCTCTAGCTTTTTAGAATTCAACATATTTTTTGGAATGCTGGCAACGATGTGATCCATTAAAACACTAATCATATTTTCCTTATTTGTTCTGGGGCGTTTGATCAAACCTACTTCTCTTGCTTTCGTTTTTCCTGTATTTATTTCGCTAATATTTTCCTCTTGTTCTTCGTTAAGAATTAATGTAGTTAGCTCTGGCAAAATAGTCATTCCGCCTTTACTATCCACAATTCTGATGAGTGCATCAATGGAGTTACTTCTATAAATAAAATCTTTATTTTCCCTGATTTTAGAAACATTACAAAAATCATTCACCTGATCTCTAAAGCAGTTACCCTCATCTAAAAGCCATAGTTTACGGTAATCGATAGTAGATAATGTCCGTTGCCGTTTAGGAACCTTTGGAGAGGAATACAAAAAAAATTTCTCGTAAAACAACGGAAATGACTCCACACCTGAGGCATTGATGGGTGTAGATAAAATACCCGCATCCAGCTGGCCATCTCTCACGCCCACTACCGTTTTTTCGGTAATCACTTCATTAATGTCTAGTGAAATACCCGGATACTTTTCCTGAAAAGAATAGGCAAATAGCGGCACCAGAAAAGGAGCCAGTGTAGGAATAATTCCAATTTTTAAAGTGCCTGATAATGAATCTGATGTATTCAACGCAAACTCCTTTAAGTCATCTGCCTGATGCACCACTCCACTTGCTTTATCTAAAAATGCGCGGCCTTCAACTGTAGGCACTACCGGGCTCCGCGATCGATCAAAAATGAGTAGCCCCATTTCTTTCTCCAGCTTGCTTATTTGTAAACTCAGTGCTGGCTGACTAATTTTTAAATGATGGGCGGCCTCTCCAAAATTGCCATATTTCTGTAACTGTAAGGCATAGTTTAATTGCTGTAGTGTCATAATAAGAACTTATAAAGACATAAAACTAATAAATACAACTTATACTAAGTTAGAGGTAAACTTCTAAATATTACATAACCATGACCATTACAGAAGCACTGAGAAATAAAGACCTGGTTGCACTTAAAAATATTATTACCAACAATCCACAAGTCGTTAACCATCCGGATGGACGCGGTTTCACCCCATTAATTCTCGCTACTTACTTTGACGATGTTGATGCTGCCAAAATACTGCTTGAATCCGGAGCCAATATTAATGCCCAGGATGCGAGTGGCAATACAGCATTAATGGGTGTTTGCTTTAAAGGGTCAGAAAAAATTGTTAATTTACTATTGGATCATGGAGCCGATACCTCATTAAAAAATCATCAGGGGGACACAGCACTTGCATTTGCAGAAAAATATGATCAACCAGCAATTGCAAAATTGCTTAAAGAAAGAGTGAATAGTTAAAAGCAAAAAAGTATAGAAAAATTGGCTTGAGATGAAATTTATAAGCATACAGGGACCAGCTGCACCCGGCTTTTTCATGGACAATGAAAGATGCCAGCGATTCCATAGTTTGCTTCACTCCATGTTCGATAGCCAGTATTTTCTTACCAATTCAAAGTACAAAACGGATATCATTTACGAGAATTCGTTGAACTTGAATGACTATATTATCAATCAATTATTTAAATACGCTGATAAGCCATTCGATGGTAAATGTCGTAAGCATTTTTACACTTCTTCAGAAGCCAAAAACACATTAGAAGCATTTTTTATCCGGCTATATCATTTTACACAGCGTAAAGAGTGGTATGAGGAGTTTATCCAAAAATTTGATCAGGAGATAAGAGAAAACCCTCAAAACCCGATAGCAAGACATCTTCTCGGGTGCTTTAAACATATTGAATTGAGTAATTTCCAAAATCTGTATGAAGATGTATTGCAGCAAAAAAAGTTAACTATAGACCGCCACCAAACATATGGTCTGTTAGTAGAGTACCTTTCAAGGTTTAATGTGAATTAAACAGAGGCAAGCTCATCCGAATATAAAGGCAGATTCACTAAGAAGGTTGTCCCCTTCCCTTCGTCACTTTCAACTTCAATAGTACCTTGGTTCATTTTTACGAACTCATAAACGAGCTGCAAACCAAGACCTAGGCCCTTTTCCCCATCTGTGCCATAAGATGACTTACTACCCACCTGGTTGAACAATTGTGATAATTTTTCTTTGGGGATGCCTATACCCGTATCCGTAATTTTTATCTCAGCACTGTTCTCTAGTTGCGAAACAGATGCTGTAACACTTCCTCCTTCAGGAGTGAACTTGATCGCATTATTTACTAGGTTTCTAAAAATGGTCTGCGTAGAGTTTTTATCCACCCATACCTGAGCATCAGAATCAACATCTAATTGCAATTGGATATTCTTGGCTTTCGCACTATTAATAAACAATGTATTAATACCTTCAAATATTGATTTCAAAGAAACCTGTTGAGGTTTGTAATCCATTCTACCCTGCTGCTGCATGGCCCATTCTAGCATGCCATCTAACATTCCGGAAAGATCTTTAGACGTTTTTTCGACATGCTCTGCTATTTCTACTAACCCCTCTTTATCATTATCTTCTGCGGAGTATTTTATGAGCCTGCTTATGCCTGTAAATGCATGCACCGGCCCGCGCAAGTCATGTGAGATAATGGAGAAAAACTTGTCTTTAGTCTTATTCAGTTCTTCTAGCTGAGCCTTTTGATCTTCAAGAATGGCATTAATCCTGGTTTTGTCTCGGTTATTTTTGTAAATCAAGCCAACAAGAGCAAGTAGTAAGATTGCTCCTCCAGTACTTGCATAGAGTAATATTTTTTGAGTCTTCTTTTCTGCCGTTAGCAAGTCTACTTCTGCCTGCTTCTGCCCAACTTCAAATTCAGTTCTTAAATCACCTAGTTCACGAATTTTTTCTGCACTCATCAAGCTATCACGATATGCATAATATTTAGATTGATATTCAAAGGCCTTTTCAATGTAGCCTTTTATTTTATAAGCTTCTGATAAGTGCTTTGATGCATTCTGAATTTGTTGCTTAAGTCCGTGTTCCCGTGCAATATTATAACCCTCCTCAAGATTTTTAATTCCCAATTCTATTTGACCATTATCGATATATACCCCACCAATCTCTACTAAACAATCTGAAATAGCGTAGTAATCTTGATTATTTTCCATTATTACTACGGCCTCATTTAGTTGAGAAGTGGCTGCTGCTATTTGATTTGTTTTGGCAAGTACAAGAGCTAGATTACTTTTTGCATAAGATTTAACTCTATTACTTATTCCGTTTTTAATGGCACTTGCTTTATTTAAAACTTCAAGAGCTAGTTCAAATTGTTCTGCTTTATAGGCTGCATATCCATAATTAACAAATAAAACTGCAATTCTTGAAGGATCAACTTTGTTCCTATAGATGGCCTCAACCAATTTATAATATTCAATTGCTTTACCATAGTCTTCTTGCGCTGTATATAATGAAGCAATATTTGTATATGCATCACCAAGGCTAATTGAATCTGATTTTTGATTAGCAATTTTTACTGCATTAAGATAGGCCTCTAATGAAGAAGTATGATTGCCTAATAATTTTTGGGCAAACCCTTTACTGATATACCCTAGATAATGATATCTATAGTTTTTCTGTTTAACAGCTTCCTCAATTAGTAAATCAGCATACTTGGCCTTTTTATTTGGTTGGGGTACTTGATAACTTATATCATGTAAAATATCAAGCTTTGATTCCCCAACTTCTGTATTCCTGTCTAATATCTCAATGAGACTATCAGAGACATTGTATTTCTGAGCAACTAATGAATTCGAAAAGAAACAAAAAATGGCGATTATTATCGCCATTTTATTTCTTATCAAGAATATATTGTTAAGCTCCATCAGGCTGTTTGAGCTCTGGATCCTTTTCTTTATCACCATCTGCTGTCTTATACTTAATAGTATAGCCATTGTATTTAGGAGTATTATCCAAACCTGATTCAATAAGCCCTTGAAATGACTGACCTCCATCATTAGACTTTGGTTTTGTTTCCCAAATATCTGTTGACTTACGACCTCCCTTAGTTTCATTAACATTTATGTTGTTGATTTTCAGAATATTGCTATTAGAAGCAAGTCTCCAAACAACTGTATCACCAGTATCAACGCCAGTTACAGTATCTTCCTCTAAAGGACTAAAGTTGGTGTTATCCATAGAATAATACAAGTCGTCATTTTGGTACTTTAAGTACATAGTTATTGTAGCCATCTTATAAACTTTAATTAAACAATTAATTTGAAGGCTTGAATTTAAAACTTAATCGGTAAGTATTACAACAATTCTAATACAACTGCTGAATTAAAATTCTGAAAGTTTATATACCAAAATTCAGACTTAACTTATTTCAACGATTTGCCCTCCGTAGCTACCAGAATTTGATTAGAATTAACATTTTCATACCTATCCACCTGACCGGAAGGCCAAATCAGTTCTACTTTATCAATAGTTTTAGACTTATTCAATCCGAAATGAGCTCGTAAGTCGTTGATACCCAAAAAGGTAGCGTTAGAGCCAATTTCACGATACTGGGTAACGGCTTTACCATCAATTTTAGAAGTGAGTTTTATTTTGGTTCCTATTCCTGTTTTATTTGATTTTTCGCCCACACACTTAATAATAATCCAGTTGTTATTGTTATTGGTATCATTCCTGTAAAGAAAATTTACATCGCCCCCTCGTATGTAGCCAGTCTTGTTGGACACAAATAAATCTACTCGGCCATCATTATTATAATCTCCGGCACTTACACCCCACGTGTTTTTAGCAGTTTCTACAAAGTGTCCTTTTTCAATACTCGTGAAATTTCCTTTTCCATCATTTTCATAATATCTATTTGGCTGATTACCGCCATTTCCAACATACACATCAAGGTCACCATCATTATCAAAATCTGCCCACACATTGGCTAATGAAATACCAATGTCATTTACTATTGCTCCTTCATTCACTCGCACAATAGTATCGCCTTTATTCAGATACAAATTATTCTTAAATCCACCTTGTACACCGCCCCAGTTGGTCATGTAGGCATCTAAATCACCATCATTGTCAATGTCTATCCAATTCCATGTTTGTCCGTCCAAAGAATCATTAGCAAAAGTTGTGTTTCGTATTTGCTGAAATGATAACGCACCTGTCTCATTCAGCATATTTTTGTAATGAAAATCTGGGGCCAACGTTCCGTTAGCCGGACCGCTGCCTATGAACAAGTCTGAGTCGCCATCCATATCATAATCTACCCAATTGGCATTGGTAAAAGGTGCTGTTCGTCTAGTAACAGGTGTAGTTAATTCCTCTGTAAAACTCCCAAACTGATCTCCATTATTCTTAAACAGGAAATTTCCTGTTGTTGGCAAGCCTACAAACCCTCCGGCCGGGTGAATCACAGTCAGATCCAAATACCCATCATTATCAAAATCCCGCCAGCTGGCGGCAAAACCCATTACATTACTCTTCCCTGAATTGTAATTCTCATTTCGCTGAAACTTGTCGTTACCCAGATTTTTATAAAGAAGCGAGCCAATATTTGTAAAGGCGTTTACCACAAAAAGATCCAGCAACCCATCATTATCGTAATCACCCCAGGTATGGCCAAAAGAGACTGTCTGCATGTTAGTAACCTCTCCGGCATTTACTTTTTCAAACACGTCATTCCCTTGATTCTTATACAGCGTATTGAAACCAAACGGTGTATTGGCATTGGAAAGAAAAATATCCAGGTCGCCATCATTGTCATAATCGACAAAGCTGGCACCGTTGGTATTGGTGGTATCAGTGGCTATTTCGCCTTTTTCAATAAGCGTAAATTGTTGCGCGAATGTTTGTGAGCAAAAGGTGATAAGTAAAATTGCAAGAAGGTATTTCATGGTCTTTTTATTTGTAAATACCTTCTATTTCCTTTGTATGCAGGTAATTCCTATAATATTTGACTAAATGTTAATAGCTGAAAAGCAGTTTGTTTGTCATTCTGAACTTGATTCAGAATCTCTGCGCGATGGTGTGTTTCAGAATTAGGGATTCCAAATCAAGGTTGGAATGACGGTAGGCTTTTCAGCTTGGGGAATTCAACGCCTCGTATTCTTCAATGAATTCATAAATAATTTGAATCACCGAATTAATATTCTTCTTAACATCCATATCATCAAAACGCAAGAAGTTGAGTCCCATAGATTCAAGTATAGTCTGCCTTTGTGCATCTCTAATTGGTGCATCGCCATGATAATGAGAGGAACCGTCTACTTCAATGACGAGATTTAATTGCTTGCAATAAAAATCTACGATGTAATTGTTCAGAGGCTTTTGCCTGTTAAATTGATAACCCTTGATCTTCCGAGCTTTGATTTCATTCCAAAGAAGCACTTCAGAGAGTGTACTATTGTTTCTCAAATAGCGTGAAAATTGCTTCAGGTTTTTATTGTAAGGTAAGTAGTACATTGTTATCCCCCGTCCTTTGGACACCCCCTTTTCAAGGGGGACTTATTATTAACTAATTTATTAAAATACAATTAAATATTACACCAATTCTTATGTAGAAAGCACAATAAATCCCCCTTTTATAAAGGGGGTATGGGGGATTAAACTCACCTCGAAACCACAATACCCAGCACCTTGGCCAACTCCATTTCAGATTTTTTGAGGCGGTCGTGAATGATAAACAGCTTGTCTTGCTCTTCGGAGTCTTTTTCAACTTTCATTTTGGCAAGATTCTCTGTAATAAGCTTTTGAATGACTCTGAATTTCAGGCGAGCCACGTGTGTGTAAACTACTGTCTCCAATAAATCGTGTTCTGCAGGTATAAATATTTGATATTTATCATTCCAGTTCGGACTAATTTCTCTGCGTTCGGTCACAAGATCAATCACTTCTTTCTTAATAGCCTCAGAACCATTGGCTATTAAATACTGATCATCTATCACCTCTCCCTGATCTAAACGCTCTTTGAAGAGCTCAAATATTTCTTTGTAAACGGGAGTTACAAACTCAACATCCTCCAACTCATTGAGCAGGTAATTATATATTTTATACTCCTCCTCAATTTCATTCAACCCATAATTAACGAGTAACCGGATGCTTTCACGCTCCTGAATCCTAATCTGGTCTTTAACATCTATGGACTTAACCTCAGTTTCTGTGATCAGCTCATCTAAAAGCCTTTCTCCAGTAGCTTCTTCCTCCCTTTTTTTAGTATCTTTTCTTCTGTCCTTTATCAGGATTTTATTCAACTCAGCAACCAGCACTGATTCATCGATATCCAGAAGCTTCGAAGATTCTTTGAGGTAAACCGCGCGCTTGATCCCGTCCGGTATTTTACCAATAGAGCTTACGATCTCTTTGATTGATTCTGCCTTTTTTAATGGATCACGAGCAGATTCTTCGGCATACAAGCTTGTTTTAAAGCTGATAAAATCTGTAGTATGCTCTTTTAAAAAGGCTTTAAATTCTGATGTCCCAAGTTTTTTGGAATAGCTATCCGGGTCTTCTCCTTCAGGGAAAACCACCACGCGCACATTCATCCCGGCTTCAAGAATCATATCAATACCCCGAAGCGAAGCCTTCATTCCAGCAGCATCGCCATCAAATAGTACGGTTATATTCTGCGAAAAACGGCTGATAAGTTTAATCTGCTCGTCCGTTAGTGATGTGCCACTTGAGCTTACTACATTCTCAATATCAGACTGGTGAAGCGAGATAACATCCGTATAGCCTTCTACTAAATAGCAATTATCCTGCTGCCGTATGGCGCCTTTTGCCTGATACAACCCGTAAAGGATTTTGCTTTTGTGATAAACATCACTTTCAGGAGAGTTAAGGTATTTAGGTTTGTCATCTTTCTTGAGCGTTCGGGCACCGAAAGCCACCACCTTACCTGTTACATTATGTATTGGAAAAATTACTCTGCCTCTAAAACGATCGTACTTTTTATCGCCCTCCTTCCTTACAATCAGGCCTGCTTTTTCCAGCAAGTCTTCATTGTATGCGTTTTTAGTAGCATCCTGCAAAAGTGAGTCCCAGGCACTTTGGCTATAACCTAACTGAAATTTTTCAATGATGGGTGCATCATAGCCGCGCTCTTTAAAATAGCTTAAACCGATGGATTTGCCTTCATCTGTCTCCAGAAGTTGTTTTTTGAAGTATTCATTGGCATAATTAAGAACAATGTACAGACTGTCTTTTTCATTCTGTTCAGCTAACTGATCATCAGTCTGTTCATCTTCTATAATCTCAATACCATACTTTTTTGCCAGATGCCTGATGGTTTCCACATAATTCAATCCATCATGCTCCATTACAAAGTTGATGCTGTCTCCTGACTTACCACATCCGAAACACTTGTAAATACCTCTATCTGGAGTTACAGCAAAAGAAGGAGTTTTCTCATCATGGAATGGACAGCAAGCCCACAAGTATTTACCGCTACCCTTCCGTTTAAGGGTAACGTAATCAGATACAATATCTTCAATATCTGCCCTATCCTGAACTTCCTGTATGGTCTGTTTTGCTATCAATTTTTGTAGTTGGACATCAAAGTTAAATATAATCAAATAGAAAGGTGATTGACCACAACTTATTTTGTATTTCAATTGTTACTAAAAACGAACCAGAAAGGCTAAATTGCGCAAAAATTGAATTGAAGACGAGGGAATATGGCATTTAAGGAATCAGACGTACTAAAAGCACTATCTACAGTTGATGATCCGGATTTAAAGAAAGATCTGGTAACGCTCAACATGATCAAGGATATTGAAATTTTCAGTGATACTGTAAAATTCACTGTGGTGCTTACCACACCGGCATGTCCGCTGAAAGAATTAATAAAGAACAACTGTATAGATGCTATTCATAAGCATTTGGATAAATCATTGTCTGTGGAAATACACATGACATCGAATGTGACTACCACCCGAAACGATGGGCCAATACTTCCCGGAGTTAAAAATATTATCGCCATATCATCAGGTAAAGGTGGAGTTGGTAAATCTACGGTTACGGCCAACCTGGCTGTTGCACTTAAAAACAAAGGTGCCAAAGTAGGTATTATTGATGCAGATATTTACGGTCCTTCCATTCCTACAATGTTTAATTGTGAAGGTGAGCAGCCTGAGGTTAAACAAGTGAACGGTAAAAACCTGATCGTACCTCTTGAACAGTATGGTATCAAACTTATTTCAATTGGATTTCTTGCACCTGCAGATAATGCTGTAGTTTGGCGAGGACCAATGGCAAGTTCTGCCTTACGCCAGTTTATTGCTGATACAGAATGGGGCGAACTGGATTATTTACTGATAGACTTACCGCCCGGAACAAGTGATATTCACCTAACACTAGTGCAAACGGTGCCTGTAACCGGAGCTGTTGTAGTGACAACACCACAAAAAGTGGCTTTGGCAGATGCCAGAAAAGGATTGGCTATGTTCAAACAGCCACAGATCAATGTGCCTGTGTTGGGTATTATTGAAAATATGGCGTACTTTACTCCTGCAGAGCTACCAGACAATAAATATTACATATTTGGACAAGATGGTGGTTTGAACTTAGCGGAAAAACATAATGTCCCGTTACTGGGGCAAATACCTTTGGTTCAGAGCATTAGAGAAAGTGGTGATAGCGGGTTGCCGGTAGTAATGAAAGATGATGCAACAGCAGAATCCTTTAATCAATTGGCCGAAGCAATGGCTCGACAAGTAGCTATTAGAAACGCCAACATGGAAAAGACGAAAAAAGTGGAAATGAACGCATAATGGAAACATCAAATTTAGTGTCGGAGGAGTTAGTTTCAAGAATAGATAAGGCGTTGGATAGTATTCGCCCTTACTTAGAAACTGATGGTGGAAATGTTAAAGTAGTAGAAATTACTGATGACATGACTGTGAAGTTAGAATTATTAGGAGCGTGTGGCTCTTGCCCAATGTCAACCATGACGTTGAAGGCTGGTGTAGAAGAAGCTATCAAAAAGGCAGTTCCTGAAATTAAACATGTGGAAGCATTGAATATCACCTTACCGGATGATCCTAATGCCAAGCTTCCAGACAATATGATGTAAAAAACATCGTTTTCAACTCATTAATTAGTGAGAAGCTGAAAAAAATAAGAAATATCGAAATCATAAAGAGCCTGTTGATCGCAGGCTTTTTTTTCATCACTCTTTTAGGCGTTGAAGCGCAAGATCGTTGCGGTATTGAAATGTATCAGCAAATGCTCAAAGACAAAAATAAGGTGAGCGAAACCACCGAGCATTTTGAGCAATGGATGCAGCAAAGGCTATCAATACGCAAGAGTGAGACTAACCGGCAAGAACGCACCGAAGCCGAAGTGGTTACAGTACCTGTAGTAGTTCACATCATACACAAAGGTGAAACTATTGGAAGTGGCTTAAATATTTCCGATGAGCAAATTTTATCACAGATAGAAGTGCTCAATGAAGATTTCCGCAGAACCAATGCCGATCGTGACAACACCCCTACCACCTTTCAGCCCATAGCAGCAGATATCGAAATAAACTTTGAATTAGCCAGTAGAGACCCCGAAGGTTTAGCAACAACAGGTATCAATCGAATCGATGGCGGCAGAGATTTATGGTTTCTGGCAGATAATTATGAATTAAAATCTTTGAGCTACTGGCCTGCCGAAGATTACTTAAATATCTGGGTTACGGATTTGGGTAATGATTTTCTTGGCTATGCCCAGTTTCCCGTTTCCTCATCGCTGGAAGGGCTGGAAGAGGCAAGTAACAGCAGGCTTACCGATGGCGTAGTCATTGATTATCGAACATTCGGATCAAAGCTTAAATATCCGCCTGCAAATGTGAGTACCGCCTATGATAGAGGAAGAACTACCACCCATGAGGTAGGTCATTATTTTGGCCTAAGGCATATCTGGGGCGATGGAAATTGTAATGTGGATGATTTCTGTGATGATACGCCACTAGCCAGAACCGATAATGGCGGCCTGGGTTTGTGTGACTTCCCCGGCCCAAACAGCTGTAGTAATGATTCTCCGGATTTGCCTGATATGTTTCAGAATTATATGGACTACACAGATGATGTCTGTATGAACCTATTCACTTCGGATCAAAAAGACAGAATGCGGGTAGTAATTGATAATAGTCCTAGAAGAGCATCCTTAAAAAATAGTTTAGGCACAGTACCTCCAGTGATAGTAAGTAATGATTTAGGGATTAGAACCATTGTATCTCCAACGATAAGCATTTGTGGTGATTCATTTACTCCAATCTTGGCAGTGCGTAATTATGGCGATAACATCATAAGCACTTATGAACTCACAGCGTCAATTGATGGTGCTGAAGTAGCTACCAATACGTTTAACAATTCTCTCAACCTATTAGAAATTGACACAGTCACATTCGAGGAGTTGAGCCTCGCTAATATTGACCCAGGAAAATTTGAGTTAACATTTGAAATTACTTCGGTGAATAATACCACTGATGAAAATGGCTTGAATGATTTAGAAACTGTTGAACTTTCTCTGCCTCCCCTTGGCACTGCACCCATTGCTTTAAATTTTAATCAACCACCCGATTCATGGTTCACTTCCAATTTAGATGGACTACGCACCTGGGAATTGGTGGCCGCTGATAATGGTGAAATAAGTAATCAGGCCTTGTATGTTGAGTTTTACAGCTATGAAAATGAAGGTGCCATAGACTTGTTTAGCTCACCTGTAATAAGCCTGCGGGATAGAACCACAGCCAAGCTTTCTTTTGATGTGGCCTATGCCCGATACCCGGGAGTTGAATTAGAATCACTCACCGTAGTGATGGGCAGACAATGCGCCAACCCATTAACCGATGCAGATACCATTTACTTTAAGCAAGCAGCGGAATTGAGCACTGCGGGCAATTCCACTGGCAATTTCTCACCTGCTTCGGAAGCAGATTGGCGCAATGAATCTATTGACTTGGCAGAATATTTAGGTGAAGAGTCTCTTCAAATCACATTTATTGCTAAAAATGCCTTTGGCAATAATTTATACATCGATAATATAAGTGTAGATGATGTAGAGAACAGAATTGTTTCACCTTCACCGGTATCTTGTGTGTCAGACCAGGAATTAATTATTGAAGTAGTTAATGATGGAATTGTTCCTGTTTCAACGGTTGATATTGCCTATATACTGGATCGTAATACAGAACTCGCTCAAACATTCAATTTTACAAGCCCGCTGCAACCTGGTTTTAGCGAAAACATCAACATCCCTCTTTCCAACTTAGCCATCGGAAGTCACACGCTGTCAGTTACTATTCAACTTCCTAATACCGCTGAAACTTCAACCTTAGCTTATGAATTTTATATTGATGAAAGTAGTGATATTGTCCCGCTAAGGAAAGACTTTGATGACCTGGACTTCTCAGAATGGGTAGTGGTTAATCATGACCAAAGCAATACATGGGCCGCGGCTTCCAGCAATGGCAGAGAGTATGCGTTTATGGAAAATGCAGGCTATCCAGAAATTGGAGAACGCGATTGGCTGGTAAGCCCGACACTTGATTTTAGCAATGCCAGTGAGATTACCCTCACTTTTGATGTTGCCTACTCACGATTGAATAACACAGAAGACGGCCTTGCCCTACTTCTATCCACCAATTGCGGTGATGATTTTGACATTGTTCTTTACAACAAGGTTGGTGATGATCTGGCAACTGGACAATTCAATGGCAACCCGCCTACTCCATCTACATGGAGAACCGAGTCGCTTAACTTAAATGATTTCAGGGACTTAACTGAAGTGCGACTCGCCTTTGTGAATACCAATAGAAACGGCAATAATATCTACATTGATGATGTACAGATTTATACAACTGAAATTTTCCCGGATGCTGAATATTACCTGTTCCCCAACCCCAGCACTGGTGAATACAAACTGCGATTCGATTTAAAAGAGAGACAAAAAGTAAAGGTGCAAGTTGTGAATTTAAGCGGTCAGGAAGTGTATGCAGGAAACTTAGACAATATACTCAATCAGACGTTTGATTTTTCAATTGTGAATGAACCTGCCGGTATTTATCTCGTTCGGCTGGAAGGCGAAACCTTTTCTACCACCGAACGCATTATGAAGCTTAATTAATATTCAATAAGCTGTTTCTTTGCCTTATATTTGAGGCAATTATCAAACCTCAAAATGGCTATTAAATCAATCGCAATCATCTTTGGTGGGAAATCGGTAGAGCACCAAATATCTATTAATTCAGCACGCAATATTTTCGAGTACATCGATAAATCAAAATTTGCACCAATACCTATAGGAATTTCACCAAAAGGCGATTGGTTTTTAAAAACAACAGTAGATGACACATTTGAAGGTTGTGACCCGCTAGCCCTGATTTTGTCAACACAAAAACCGGGATTTAAAAACCTTGCTACCAATGAGGTAATCACTCCTGATATCATCTTTCCCGTACTTCACGGAACAGATGGTGAAGATGGTAGCATCCAGGGTTTGCTGGAGGCTTTTGAATTACCTTTTGTTGGCACAGGTGTATTGGGTTCTGCACTATCCATGAGCAAACTATATTCAAAGAAACTGCTTGAAAGTGCTAATATTCCAACAAGTAAGTTTCTCACTTACACTTTCAGTGAAAAAAATACCATTGATTTCGATTACTTGAATGCTACACTCGGTTTGCCATTTATGGTGAAGGCTGCCAACCTGGGTTCATCAGTAGGTGTGGCTAAAGTAAAATCAAAGGACGATTTTAACAAAGCACTCGAAGAAGCCTTCCGCTTTGATAATGTGGTTTTGTTTGAAGAATACATTTCCGGCAGAGAACTGGAATGTTCAGTAATGGGTAACAGAGAGCCTATAGCATCCTTACCTGCTGAAATTGTGATCAGTAAAGACTATGAGTTTTACACCTATGAAGCTAAATACCTGGACCCTAATGCCGTTGAATTAAAAGTACCTGCTGATGTGGATGATGTAGTAGCGAAACAGATACAACATCTATCATTAAGGGCTTATAAAGCGTTGGGTTGTGAAGATTTTTCCCGTGTAGACCTATTTTTAAAAGATAATGGTGAGATATTAGTAAATGAGATTAACACCATACCGGGTTTTACTAATTCAAGTATGTTCCCTATGATGTGGCAAGAACGAGGCATCTCCTTTACTGATTTGATTACCAAACTCATTGACATGGCATTAACAAAGTATCAGGAAAAGCAACGAGTGAGCAACGAATACCAACCATAAGGTTATTTTCTTCATCCTCAAACAAGATTTAGTTAAGTTTGACCGTTTGTTTATTAATCTAAATAAAAAGCATTGAAACTACCTTTCAATATTGAATCGGATACGATAAGAGGCTTTCTCATTCAACTGGGCATTGCCATAGTTATACTCATAGGTTCTACCTTATACTTTTTTTATGGCTATTTGCCTGCTTTTACAAATCATGGTGAAAGTATTACCGTACCTAATCTGGAAGGAATTCAGATGAAAGACCTGGAGGATTTTCTGTTAAAGCGTAATTTACGTTACGAGGTGAATGATTCAAGTTATTCAGAAAAACATCCGCCACTTACAATTCTGAAGCAGTATCCAAAACCTGGATCTCGAGTAAAAGAAAATAGGAAAATATTTGTGTCGGTAAACCGAGTAAAGCCACCAACAGTACCGGTGCCTGAATTGGTTGACAGGTCATTAAGAAATGCAGAAGCAGTATTAGCTAGTAATGAATTAAAAAGAGGTCAAATTACTTATCGCCCGAGCCAGTTTTTGAATTTGGTATTAGAGATGAGCAGCAACGGCAAGGTATTAAATGAAGGCGATCGTATTGATAAAGGTTCTACCGTTGATTTAGTGGTAGGTAATGGTTACGCTCAGAGTAATTTTAAAACACCTCGATTGACAGGTAACACCTTTGAAGATGCTCAATTTATTATTTTGGGCTCGAACCTGGGTGTTGGATTAGTTACAGTGGAAGGTGATACGGTAGGTCAAAAAAGTATCGTAATCAAACAAGACCCTGAAGAAGGTGCTGAAATTAAAATTGGAGATGTAATTAACTTGTGGATAGTACCCGAAAGCGATGTGGAGTTGAATTCAGAAATGGAAGAATGAGGTACTGCTTAGGTTTCATATTATTTTTTACCACACAAATACTTTTCGGGCAAATCACGTATTCGCCCATTGTTAAACCGACTAAGAAAAGTAAAAACACCAATGCTCGTACTGAAAACACGACCATCAACTTACCGTTTTGGGACGATTTTTCCTTTGCTATAGATAATGTACCCTCCGATAGTTTATGGTTTGAAAGTGATGGCGTGTACGTAGGAAACGGATTGGGTGCCAACCCTCCGAGTATTGGGGTAGCCAGTCTGGATGGGGTGAATGCTTCGGGTCAGGGCTATACCGGAAGCACTACCGGCCCTACAGATGCACTTACATCTTGCTTTATAGATTTAAGTTCACTCACAGTTGCCGATGAAGTTTTTCTAAGTTTCTATTACCAGTTTGGCGGAAATGGCGAAAACCCAGAAGATAGTGATTCAATAAGAGTGGAGATGCTTAATTCAAACGAAGAGTGGATTACTGTCTGGCCGAGAGGTAGTATATTGGATCGTTCGGGAGAATTTGTACAACAACTCATAAGATTGGACAGTGATAACTTTTTTCACGAAGCGTTTCAGTTCAAAATTCAGAGTTTTGGGAGACCTGTTGGCTTCTTTGATGTCTGGAATATCGATTATGTGTACATGAATAGTGACCGTAGTTTAAATGATGATAACTACCCTGATAGAACCATTGGCAAGCCACTAACGAGTATATTAAATGGATTTACTTCCGTACCTGCCAAGCACTATCGAACCAATCAAAATCAAATACCAGAATACGAGGTAACTTCAGTCGATAACCCAAATGATGAACGCCAACCTTACGATAATTTTTATTCAGCGCAGCTAATTACATGGCTTAATAATGTGGGCGATACATCTGAAATAGCACCTGTATTCAGAGATACGGAAAGTGTACAGGCTCCCAATAGAAACACTGAAAGTATTGATGACTTTTTTACGAATATTAACATCCCGGAAGATCAGGATTCCATATTTCTAAATGTAAAAACATTTATCAACCCAACTGATAATGTCCTTCCTCCTACCGGAGATTATGATTTAATATTTGATCCGATTGATTTTAGAATTAACGATACCGTCCGAAATCACTATGTTTTAAAAGATTATTATGCCTATGACGATGGTTCAGCAGAACTCACCGCAGGATTAAACTTTTCAGGAAACCGACTGGCCATTCAATTTCCCGTGCCTCCTACTGTCGAGGACACATTAATTGCCATAGACATGTACTTTCCACTTTCAATTACTGAGCCCGCTGGAAGATCGGTTGACGTGATTGTTTGGGATAAAGTGGATACCATTCCGGGTGATATTATTTACAGAGAGACATTCACCATTTTAAGAGATGCCAAGCCCAACAAATTTATTCGCTATGAATTTAGTAATCCCGTAGCTGTAGCTGATACTTTTTTTATTGGCTACCGACAAAACAATGAAGGTGTTTTGGGAGTGGGGTACGATATCGATAACAACTCCAATGATAAAGTATTTTTTAATATCGGTACGTTATGGCAACAGAAGCCAGCCGAAGATTTGAAAGGGAGTTTTATGATTCGTCCTGTATTCGGAAAGTTTGTTCCGGATGATGTCACCGGAATAGACGATCAATTATTTAAGAATACATTGATTTACCCCAATCCTACCACAGGCGTTATCCATATTGAAGGAGAAATTGATAGGGCTTCACTCTATGACCTTTATGGCAGGGCTATTGAAACCAGTAAGCCATCAGGAGATAAAATCACGTTCGACCTATCGCAGCAGCCTGCTGGTATCTACCTGGTGAACGTTATCAAATCGAATCAAACCAAAACGTTTAAAATCATCAAAAAATGAGTGTAATCAGTGCAACGGAATTAAAAAACCGGTTGACAAATGGTGAAAATTTAATAATCATTGATGTAAGAGAAGCCTGGGAATATGACGAGTTGAATATTGGTGCCGAAAATATTCCTTTAGCTGATTTACCACACTCGTTACATAAACTGGATTATTGCAGAAATAAAGAGGTGATCGTTCATTGCAAGTCCGGCTCCAGAAGTAATCAGGCTATGAAGTACCTCACACAACAGGGTTTTAAAAATGTAAAAAGCCTGCAAGGTGGTATTGAGGGGTATTTGGGGTGATTTACCTTTAACGTCATGCCGACATTAGGAGGCATCTTACTCAGTAGGGTCGACCATGTTCTTCGCTATCGCTGTTCTAATCTAGGAAGGTCCCTTGCACCTCAGAGTGCCTATTTATTGAGCCTGTCATGCCGACAAAAGGAGGCATCTTACTAAGTAGGGTCGACCATGTTCTTCGCTATCGCTGTTCTAACCAAGGAAGGTCCCTTGCACCTCAGAGTGCCTATTTATTGAGCCTGTCATGCCGACAAAAGGAGGCATCTTACTAAGTTCGATTGACGATGTTATTTATATTATTGAACTAATCAAGGAAGATCCTTCCTCCGTCAGGATGACTTTGAATTTGAGCGTGTCATACCATTCTTCGACAGGCTCAACATGACGATAGACTACATTTTTACTCAAAAATAATAGGTGCCGGACTCACCGAAATAATGAAAATGATTAGTGCCAACCAGCCTAAAAGTTTTCTTTCAGGGCTAAGAGCACGTTCGTCTACCGAAGGCGGGTGATAAATACCAATAAAGCGTCCTAGAATCAGTCCGAAAAACAGCCAGCCCGAATATCCTTTTATAGGAATAAACATGGGCACAACAAACTGAATCGAAAAGAGGATTAGCGCATACATCAATGTTTCTTGCTGCGTTTTCTTTAATCCTCGCAGTGTTATATATAGAAACCCGATGTAGATTGGTACATTCCACATGAGATTATCAATACCATCATACGGTGTGAGATAACCCATCCCAGCATAGAGCAAAAACCCTAGAAAGAACCATGTAGCAATTCGTTTATGCCAATGAAACCCCACCATGCCATAAAGCACATGTCCACCATCAAGCTGACCTATAGGTAGCAAGTTTAAAGCTGTCACGAGCAAGGCCAGAAAACCTGCCATCAGAATTGGGTAATGCATCATTTCACGTGAATTTGGAACCAGCTTTTGGTCGCTTACGAAAGACTCCATAAACAGCATTAGCAATGGCTTGCTAACAGAAATATTTGGTATTTCCGATTGCTTCTGAAATTCAGGGAATGACCAGCCATCAATTTTCCCATCATTTACAGCATTTAGGGAATCTTGAGTTCGGGTATCCAAATAGGCCTGATACATCATTTTTTCCTGAAACTCCCATGTATATACATGATCTTCGTAGTTCTCTCCAAACTGTTCGTATTCTGGGTGAATTTCGAACAGGTAATCTAGCTCGGGCAAGGTGCTATAGCCGTAAATAAGGGCACCTACAGCTATCACAAAACCCGCAATCGGGCCTGAGATACCAATATCAAAATGAACTTTGGTTGATTTAATGTGCTCCTTAATTCTGATGATAGCGCCCATTGTGCCGATTGACATTGGAAATGGTGGAATGGGAATATAAAAAGGTAGGGTGGTTTTTACTTTATGGTATTTAGCAGTGAAATAATGGCCAAATTCATGCACAGTTAAAATCAACAAGAAAGGTATAGAGTAAGCCATGCCTAGCTCAAAGTCTTTCCAGTTATAATCCGTGAAGAATAAGATTTTACCGTTGATCCACCATGTACCTGCTACCGTAGCAGTGAAAAAGGTGATTATAAATAGTCCGCTATGTATTAAGTACTTTTTTAGCTTATCGTCCATTGTTAAAGTATTCCATCATCACCAATGGCGAAGTTACATGAAGCGTTTGTAAACCAAGCCGGCTTGCGCCTTCAATGTTGGCTAAATTATCATCCAGAAAAAGAGTATGCTCAGGATTGAGGTTTTGCTCTTGAATTACCTGCTCAAAAATAGCAGCATCAGGCTTACGTTTACCCATGATATGGGAATAGTAATCTTGATGAAAGAGTGTATTAAACTCCGGATGCCCTGCCTCACTCCTCACTTCATTGACACGATCCATGTGAATGAAATTTGTGTTGCTTAACAAATAAATTGAATAGTCTTTTTTGAGCTGCTGAAGTAGTTGTATTCGCTCCAATGGCAAATCCAGAATCATTGCATTCCATGCTAAGTCTATTTGCTCATTGGTAATTTCCCTTTCGGCCATTTCCCGAATCACGTCTCTAAATTCACTATTGGAAATTTCTCCCTTCTCATACGCGTGAAAACCACTATGTGAAGTAGAAAATTCTATCACCCGATCTATTGATTTATTGGTGAGTTCCGCAAATGCTTTGATGGTTAATGCGGTATCCAGATTAATGATTACACCGCCCAAATCGAAGATTAAATGCTTAATAGATTGGCTACTCAATTTTAAAATTTTTGTTTGTGATATTGTAGGCAAATATCTAATATTGCAGTCCCAAAATCAATTAGCAATGGGCAATTAACAATGAGCAATTATTTGTTAATTGAACTTTGAAAATTGCTAACTGTAATAGGGCCTATAGCTCAGCTGGTTAGAGCACTTGACTCATAATCAAGGGGTCCCTGGTTCGAGCCCAGGTGGGCCCACCCTGAAAATCAAGCACTTACGTTAATACGTAGGTGCTTTTTTGTTTTAATTGCAAACAATTTGCAAACATTCAGATTAATTATTTCTTGTTATTTACTGATTTTAAAATAGAAGTTCATCCTGGTGGTAATTGAATAATACATTGAGTGAACTTTAAACAAACGAGTATAATTTCACATGAAGATATCTACTTCACTTACTAATATTAAACCCAAACCTCACAACTAACGGCTTATTATACACTCCAGCACTATTATCATGCGTAAAATTATAGAGTAATGCTACCTGTCCATTTAAGTTTTTAAACACTTTGAATTTTCTTCCTATACCGGCAAATAAACCCGGTATCCAGTCTTCACGAGATAATTCTTCAGATTTGTATTTTTTTCTTAGCATTTCAATCTCTGAGGCAAAGAAAAAATTCTTGGCAATGTCATAGTTAGCAAAAAGTCTACCGCCACTCACGGATATCGAATCTGCTTCTGCGATTCTATGTGAAGCTTGCAAACCTATCACCCATTTCTTAGATAATTTATACCCGATGGAGCCTGTTAAATCTAAAACCAATGGATTAGATTCAACGATAGTAAAATTACCTCCCAAAATTAGACGATCACCTATTGGCTCTCCTTCCAAAGAGTTTCTTTTCACTGCAGAACTTAAATCATTCGAATTTACAATTTTGCTATACTTACTTTTCAATCTCCCTATTTTACTAAAACCCGCTTGCTCTGTTGCTAGCTTCATTGCCTGTTCTTTAGCACGGTTTTTTAACTTTTCTTCATCTATGCCACTACTATCTATTGGTAATTCTCCTTGACCCAGCCACTCTTCCTTCATGGTTTCAGATTGTTCAGAGGCATTATTTAGTTCTTTGAACTCATCAGTATTGTTTAAGGTCTCCTTCCCTAATTGTTTCCCTTTTTGTTCAACTGCCGATACATTAGCACTATCAATGCCTGAAGTAATATCTATGCCTTCGATTGACATTAACTCCTGTGCCAACACAGGTTTTTCAGTTTTATTTAGTTCTTCTTTAGCCTTGTTTTTTAGCTGATCATCCCAAGTTGAATCAGGTTTAATGTCCGTAATCAAGTCTACCTCTGCTGGCTTTTCTATTTTATTTACAACCTCTTTCCCTTCTTCTACACCCACATTAAAAAATGAAGAGTCATTAGTTATTTTAGTGACCTTGTTTAGTTCTACTTCGCTCACTTGTGCGTCTACTGAATCAAGTAATTGAGTGTTAGTGTCAGATGAGTGTAGGAGACTATCTGCTTTATTTCTCCAGTATTTACGTTCTTTTTTTGCTTGCTTAGCGCTATCCTTGGAATAAAGCTTTTTGTATTTCTTTAACTTTTTTACTGGATCTTCAATGGCATTCACTTTATTAATACTCTTTTCTGAAAGAATACGATCAGTAATTCTTTCTGATTGAGCTGACAGATTGTAAAAACATAATACTATAAAAAGTGATAAAATTGGCTTCACAGAATTATATTAAGAATTTAGGCGGTTTTCTGTAAGGAGAAACTCGTAATATATTTGAAATTCTGGTTCTAAGTCTTTCAGCAAACGGGATGGAGATTTTATTCATTAATTCCAATTGTTTCTCAAGTAGCTTTTTCCTTGGATCTTCACCTGATTCTCTATTTTTCAATTCATAATCACTAGCCATTAAATAAGTGATATCATCAAACACGTAATACATTAGTTCGTTTAAGTCCTTAGCCAATTTACGTTCGTGTTCAATGCCACTCTCTTCATAAACCAAATAAAATTTTGAACCTTCAATTTTAACACATGGATGACCATCTCCTTTAGGAGTATTATATGTTGGTAAATAATCACTAGGCGCATTGATTATTAGAGCCAAAGTTAAAATATGCTTATCAATTTGGTCAATCTTAGACGTCAAATAATTTATATACTTTAGTTGTTTGTACCATAATTTAGAAAGAATAAGGCTATATAATATTGCAGTTCAATATCGCATTTTAAGGCAATAGGTCAGGAGGCAAAGTACGTGGACCTTTTGTAAAATTCTTATACCATCGATCATAAATATACACAAATTGATCATCTTTAGTATCTCCCTCTGCAAGGCCAATTGTTGTAGTCCGAGATATCTGCAATACTATCATAGGATGGTATTTAATAGGTGAGTTTTTCTTTAATGCTAAAATAGGACTACCTTTACTTGCCATTCGTTTTCTCTTTTCATACTGCCACTCCAAGTGTTCAATATTTTTTTTCAAAGTTTCTCCCAAATAGATACCTGCATCGAAACGAATGCGTTCCGAACCTGGGGAAAGCTTCTCATCCATTTCCCGGATCAAATCTGCCTGGAATTTAGTCATACCTCTTTCCCTTATCATGTTTTCTTTTTCATGCTCTTCAAACTTTCGCATTTTTACATGGGACTTTACCCATTTACCCAAATTAAACAAGGATTCACGCGTATAATCAGCCCGCCATGTTGGATAATCCTGATGGATTTCATTTTCCAAAATGGCCATCCTTTCGGGGATAATTCCAATAAACCACTCAAAGGTGATTCTACCCTCTTTTGGGGTCATTTCGTCAAAGGCTTTACCTACAGGAAATTCAATTATTGCGTAATCTTCCATAAGTAATCCTAACTCCTTCAATATTAATTTTTAACTCCTAAATGTTTGTCATAAAATTTTCTAGAAAAGAACACTATTAGAGCTTCATCTGGGCACATAAAATTGTACTCCCCACTTACAATTTCAAGTTCGCTAGCTGCAATGACAATACTTTTATGCTCAGAAAACTTAATTTCCAATCCTTTTGGATAAAGATCAGAAGGATTGTCCTGATAAAAATTATTGTATAAATAATCCCAAAGTACATCTACTTTAGACACTTGCTCATTTAAAAACTTAGTCCATTGATTATATTCAGATTGTATGATTTTTTTTGAATCGATATCTAAAGACTCTTCCACCTTTATGTCTAAAGTGTAATATCCTTGATTCTCCAAAAACTTCGAAGAGTCAAAAAAAGTGAAATATCTACCTGAAGCCATCTCTAATATCAATTTAGAAAGTGGTATATACTCAAACTCTAATTTCTTGATCTCTCGTGTATTAACAAATCCTTCAACATCAAATTGATAATAGACGTTAACAATAGCATCAGATTCAAGGCTTTGACTGACTCTTTCAAACTCAAGGGCTGCTTTATTCAATATCGTATTTTTCTGTTCTATTTTAATAAAAAAGAACTAAAATTTAATTAAATCCGGCCTATTCGCCTTAAAAAGCCCAATAATTTCTAGTTGAGCTTCCTTAGATAATTTGTTGTAAGCTGTGATATCAAATATTTCCTTTCTTAGCCACATGAATGCTATTGATTCTCCACAAGAACCTTTAAGCATTGAGATATCATCATCATCATCTCCAGGTATCTTAAACCCTTCACTTGCATACAATATTAAAGCTTCCAGTGCTTCGGGTTGATCATAATCTCTCAGATAATAAGGAGCATCATCTCGAGCATTTAAATCTGCAGAAATATCAAATAAAAGGCCTATAAGTGATTTTAGTTCTTTTTTCATCTCCACCACCAATTTATCTTTACAGGAGCAGGCTGTACTTTTGGGTAACTCTGTTGTAACGGTATATGATTACCTTGGGATGCAGGGACTGTCTGATTAATAAATGGATCAAAATACAGACCTTCCGCCAATCTTACAGAAGCTCTTGGGACATTACTTCCAGATTTCAAACCAACTCTAAAACTACCTTGTTGCTTTATCTTAATCCTCCAAGAGAAATTTCCATCTTCACCATATACCCCGTAAGTTTCTACGTTTTTATTCGGTCCTCTTTCCCAACCTTTAGAGCTAGCAAATTTTCTTAAATAATTAGTATTATCAGCTTGAAATTTGGTTGGCATAGCTTTTCCTGTCCATGGACTTATGCCTTGTTTCGTAGCCGAATAATAGGCACTTGCACTTGCGATGCCACCTCCTAAACTTGCACCAGTCTTTAAACCACTAAATCCATATTTGTTTGCTGCACTTAGATCTCCAGTTAATGCGTAACCCGCGGTAAAACCGCCTGCATAGCCACCCACTCCTCCACTTATTGTACCGTTAATGAATGCCGAAAATACTGGACTTTGTACATTCCAACTATTAATCAATGGCGAGGCTAAATTGTTAGAAGCCCAAGTTCCTGCACCATAACTCGCCACACCAGAAATACCGCCAACAGCAGCACTCATACCAACATCCCCCCAATTAACTCCATCTAACCCAACACCGTCACCCGTCTGAGCAATGACATTATTTGTGGCCCCAATTAGTGCTCCGCCACCTAAAGCAATAGCTACTGCACCTCCACATGTCCCACAGGCAGCAGTTGCACCGCCTACAGCTGCTCCAACACCAAAAGCAGCGAACCCCTCTCCAAAGCTATCAATATTATCTAAGTTAGTCAGTAAGTTGATTGTGCCACCAACAGCAGCACCAATTACAATATGCCAAACCCTTCCATCAGGATCAATACCTAAAATCGGATTATTACCCATACCATTGTATGGGCTGGCAAACTGCCCAGCTGGGTCTACCGCCAGAAACCTTCCGGTTCCCGGGTCATATAATCGAGCATGAAAATCATACAAATTTATTTCTTCTTCCAGCTTTTTGCTTTGGTAGAGGTACATTACATCCGTAAGTACTTGATTTTTATACAAATTACTCGGCATACCAAACGGATAATAATCTGCAGCGTGCGTTATCTGCATAGCACTGTTCACAGATTGATGAACAATCGTTAAGTCATCAAAATAAACATCAGCCGAAGGAACTGTACTTTCATTAGCCACATAAATAAATATAAAGCCTTTACCAGGACTCTCAATATCAATAGATAGCTCCATAAAGCTATTCTTCGCTTTGTCAGTTACCTCATGATAGCCAAATTGAGGGTTAGCAAAATTTTCATCCAAATAAATGTAATTCAAATAAGCTTTCGGTACATTTTCGTGTGTATCAACACCTGCAGAGAAACCCGGAATAGCAGAATTTAATGACGATATGGAGCCTAGTAACTCTGCATCTGCTAGCATGTTCATGGAAGAAGTTACTGCTCCGGCCAAATCACTAATTAACGCAGTATTACCTTCAGTAGAGTTAATATAGCTAGCAAATACTTTCATGGAAATTTTATCGCCTGCATTAACTTCAAGTACCTTTGCCGGCCCAACTGCATTGTTACCTCCGTTAAGTGTGGCAACGTTACTAGGATTTGTCACATCTTTACTTGGCACTGTGCGGTTAAAATCCGGAACAAATGACTTAGTAGAAACAATATTATCAAAATGGGAAACTTCCGTGCTTGAATAGGCATCTTCCATGGTTGCCTGATATACAAAGGTTTCAGGCAGCATACCAAATGAAACACGGTTATTACCTAAATGATCAGAAAGCTGATACTCATAATAAAAGTTATCATCAATTTTGATGGCTGTTCCATAATCGGTACCTATTGATACAATCTTCCCATCAACATATTGAATACCCCCCACCTGATCGATACTTTTTTCTAAATCTCCACCATTAAGGTATTTAGTAGAGATTTTATTTCCAGTCGCATCAAATATATAATCAATACGTTTGTTATCATGTGTAATAGACGTAGGGAGGTTCAGAATATTATATTGAATATTGGTAATTGAGCGGTTAAGATCATATTTCATATTACCGGCATTATCATATCCATAATCATCAATGCCCGTAGTGCCATTATTAAAACCTTGTTCACTGCCCGCATCTTCAACTTTAACGAGCTTATTGCCACTATAGGTAAGTGTTAGATCATCCAACAATTCTTTTGAACCGTTCAATTTTCCATAGCGCTTTAAAGATTCAATATTCCCATTTCTATCATATACAACATTCTTTACACTAAATAGACCTGCCTCACTTGTATATGAGGAGCCTGACGCATAGTAGGCATTTGTTAATTGATTCTCATCATCATATTTATATCCATATATTTGCTGTTTTTTACCATCATCTGGGAAATCAGTATTCCACTTCATTGCGGTAATTTGGCCATCATAATTTAAATCTATTGCAGTACCTTCTACATTTAATGCTTCATCCCCAAAAACTAACTCCATACCGAAAAGGTCATTTGCATCATTATTTACCGGAGACACCGAAAGTTGGGCGTTATTAATTGTCCTTAATCGCCCCTCTATGTCATAGCTATAATCAATAGATTGCAAATATTCATTAGATGATAAGCCATGTAAGTTGTTTTCAATTACCTGACCCAGCTCGTTATAAGCATAATTTGCCAATAGCGTTCTAGCACCGTTATCAATAGTATGATATGTGTTTAATAACCTTCCTGAATGATCGTACTCAAACTCCTCTAATATTGAGACCGCATCTGTGTTGCTTGAATGGTTTAGCAAACTTTTAATTAACTGTCCCTTAAAATCATATTGAAATGATATGCGATCTACGCCCGACAAATGATTCTCTGCTACCACCTGCACTAGCTCGCCATCGACATTAAAATAGGATACCGAATTTAACCAAGTATCTGTATCTAATATTCTTACCTTGTTACCGGTAGCATAATCATTTAATGTTAATGAAGTGGTTGTTTCATTGAAACCGGATGGACTTGCAAATGAAAAAATATGACCATCAGTATCCCAACTTGCATTTAACAGGAAATTATAATCATCATAGTGTGTGATTGATAGTAAATCTGATTCACTTATTGAGGTTGGATATGTTCTGTTAAGACTATAGCCAATGCTATTTGCCGACTTAATTTCATAGGCAACAGTGTGAGCGAGAGCTTCTGTTCGTAATTCTGATCGACTTAAACCTGTATTAAATACTCCGGACAGAACCACTCTATCAAACTGATCATACTTTACAAAAGACCATAAGCCGTCTTGTCTTAACCTGGCATCTTGTTGAAGCACAGGCCTTCCCCATTGATCATAGATGATATATTCCCAACCGGCACCCGGTTTTTTACTTTCAGTAATTCGTCCTTCGGTATCATGTTTAAATTGGAAGGCATAGGTATTTAAATCAGAAGCACTGATAGCATCTTGATTGGTGAGCAAGGGGGTAAGAATAAATTTAAGGTTATTGTATTGATCGTATACATAGCGTGTTTCTTTCCATGTTTCTACAGTGATAGTCTCAGTTATCGGTGGAGTTAAACATTTACCCGTTTCGAAGTCTCGAAGACATTCGCTCACCTGGTAAGTTCTTTGTTCTTCTCCTTCATATATACCCTTTAAGATTAATTTCCCATCTAAATCAGTATAAGTTCTCACTCGCTTGCCTTCATTGGTAATCACCTCCTGGTAGAATAATTCACCTTCGTCAAAAAAAGTATCTGCGGTTAATTCACTTCCATTAATTACCCACTTTTTGATTTCTACTTTACCACTAGTACCTGTTTTAGTGGTAGAATATTTGTTGTTATTTATGTAATAGCTTCCTACACCAAATGCCTTTTCGACTTTACCCCGTGTTGAAGCTTCATAAACAACTTTTGAAAAAGGTTTATTTTCTGCAGGAATTGTATTTTGGCCATTGTAGAAATTATTTAGGTCTGTAAGCCAATTAGTCTGATAATCTCCATCACCAGTATTACCAACATAAGGCAAATAGCCTTTTTCCTGTCTGCCAAGGTCATTAATACTGCCAGAACTTATAATATCATTTCCTGCCGGGGTGGCACCCAACGACAACTGTTGTATAGGCCTACCCAGTGCGTCAGTATATTGAATATTTCTTGAAACACTTTCTGATGGAAGCGTACCTACCACCGCTGGGTCAGTAACTGGTACAAGAGGTACCTCCACCTTGCTGATGTTTTTGGATTGCCCCAAAACTGCCAGGGGAGCACAAATTATTATAAATATTTTTAATATAGATTTCATACTTTTGACTCTACGGTTGTTCTCCTACTGGTAAAATTGGTTTTGGTTTTGGCGGGTTTGAAATAGTAACACCTGTACCACTAATACTTCTAGAACTAGTACCTGAAGTACTGTTACTCATAACGGTTACATTACCTCCATAGGTTATGTTTTCTGTTGGACTAAAAGTTATGGTGACATTTCGAGAAGATCCGGGAGCTATTGTTCCAGACCAATTTCCAGAAAATCCAGGCGGAGTTCTAACACCACTTACTGTTAGGGGACTATACCCATTATTATGTATTGTTAATGTTCTTGTCGCAGTTGCACCTCTGGCAAGTTGCCCAAATGAAAGGTTTCCAGATAAGGCAATTACCCTTGTTCCTCCTGCTTGACCACTTATACCTATAGTATGGGTTCCCCCTGTTTTATTTGAACTCACTGATAATGTTCCAGAATAATATTGCCCGGCAGTTGTAGGAGTAAATTGGATAGATACATACTTAACAGTTCCGGGATTTATTGTGCCACTCCAATTACCACTAAAACCTGAAGGGGTTGATATTGAATTGATAGTAATAGGTGAATTTCCATCATTCACAATCCCAACATTTCTGGAAAGCGTAGATCCAGGCTCAACTGTTCCAAAATCAAGATTCCCGGTTAAACGAATAATTCGTGTCTTTCTTCCATGCCCGGTAATAGTTAATGACCCAGAACCGGACGTCTTGTCTGAGAATATTGTTATCATCCCTGAATATTCTACTGGTTCAGTAGGTGTAAATTTTACTTCTAAAGACCTTGAGTAACCAGGTAAAATCATTACTTGATCAGTATAAGTAGGCCGTGTTCCGTCATTTATATCCTGAATGTTTCTAAAACCTCCAGAAAACCCGATTGGCATTCTTACCCCTGTAATATTAAGTGTGGAATTGCCCGTATTAGATATCACTACTGATTCTGTAACAGTAAAATTAAGATTAACAGTACCTACAGAAACTGAATTAGGCATCTCAATAATACGTGTCGGTAAAATATTAGCAGACGTAGAAATCGAATTTCCACCACTGGTTTTGTTTGACTGTACAATTATATTACCGCCATATGATTGTGGGTCGTTGGAATTAAACCGAACGCTTATGTCCACATCTGCTCCCGGAGCCAATACCAATCCATTGCTATTATATGGAACTGCTAATGAAGAGGTTGACGATGATGAAACTGAGGTCCATCCATAGAAATTACTCGGATAGGAAATTGAGTTGATGGTTAAATTAGAATTACCATTATTAGATATTTTAAGAGTTCTATAAGCATTAGTATTGGAGCTAACATCCCCAAAACTCATATTTCCTGAAAGGGCAATTATTCGTTTAATTCTACCCTGTCCACTCACAGGTACGCTTGATGTACCCCCTGTTTTATTAGAATTAACAACCAAGTTACCATCGTATGCAATAGGACTGGAAGGGCTAAAAGTAACAGGTACTACTTGGCTCCCACCAGGCGATATTGCACCACTCCAGCTTGACTGAAATCCACTTGGAGTGGTAATACTATTAACGGTTAAATTTGAATTACCATCATTGTAAATTGTTATGTTTCTTGTTGTGGAATTCCCAGGGTCAATCGTCCCAAAATCTAAATCCCCAACCAATCTTATTATTCGTGTAGGCCTACCTCTTCCTGTGATGTTAATTTTATTATTACCACTTGTGAAGTCACCGTTTATTGTGATTTGCCCATCATAAGTGATCGGCTGATCAGGGGTAAACCTTATCTCAATTGTACGAGCATACCCAGGATTAATAATAGCCTCACCTTTTAATAATTTATTATGGTCTATTACATCTTCTTCAGGATTGTTAAAGGGATTTTCAGGGTCGGTATACTCAGGCATTATATTCTTCCATCCATAATAATAACCGTCAGCTATACCTGTAAGAGATGAAATTGTTAATGGATAATTTCCTGAATTGGTGATTACAACATTTTGAATTTCAGTAGATCCAACATTTACAACTCCAAAATCTATATTCGAATCAAACGAAGCCGTTCTTATTTTTTTACCTTCCCCTTGAACATTGATCGTGTTAATACCTTCTGTAGAGTTACAATTAACAGAAATCACACCAGAATATGCAATTGTTTCAGTTGGTGTAAATTCAATAACCAAATCATAAAAACTACCCGGAGCGACTACAAATGACGTTGGCATAGAAGTTCCTTTTTTTATCAGCAGTAACGAGCCCTCTGGATCTTCTTCATCGATTATAACTCCTTCTTCATCAATTGTAACAAGTTGACTTATAATTACAGGCGCATATTCATAAGGACCAGTAAATGGTTCAGGGTAATCTAAATCATACACTTCAAGTGAACGATTTCCCTCATTTCTTACTCTTATTGTCGCTGTGTGGGTATTGTTAATATTAACATCTCCAAAATTCAATTCAGCTTTTTCTACGCCACCATCTAAATAAGTAACGCTAATTTCGCGTATAGCCCTTCCAACACCATAAAGAAATAGATCGTCTGTACCACTTGTGGCATTCGAACTTATAATGAAAGAGCCATTATATGACTTCTCAAGAACAGGATTAAAAGTAATAGGTATCTCAATACTCTGAGACGGTGATAGTGTTCCTGACCAAGTATTAAAACTAAATCCACTAGGTACAGAAATACTAGATATCAAAATATCTTCAAAACCTTCATTCACAAGCTTGATAACATTAGTTTTTGATTCATCTAATAAAACCTTGCCAAAATCTAACTGTCCATACACACCCAATCTTCTAAAGTCATTATGCAAGTATGTTTGGTGCTTTTCAATAATTGTATTATCATGATCTCTAACAAGGTTGAGCCTGTTAAGCTTATCATATTCATATTTGATAATTTCGTTATTTACCCCACAATTGGTAATTAAATTGCCTTGCTCATCATATGAGTTTGATGTAAACCTGGCATTTACTGGCATTAACCTTACCTGATCAATTTTAACATCACTTCCACCAATAGAAACATTACTGCTAATCGTTTCATTAATAAATTGCCATGCTTGAGTTCCATTCTTTTTCCAATACGTTAATTGATAAGTTCCGGAACTTGGAAGAGTAATGCTATAGGCTCCAGACCTTGATTTTCTACCAGTCTTGGACACGGTGCTGTTACCATTTTTTTCAAAGTCATCGAATAGAACTTTATTTTTTCTAGCATTGTAAACCGAATAGACTAATCTCCCATCATCGTCATAGCCGTTTGTTGTGTAAACTCCTTTTGCATCTTTTAACTCTTCCACTCTTCCATACGTGTCTTTCGCAGTATAAATCACATTGCTTCGCCAATTATTCCCCGGGTCAGAGCCAGCCGCCCAGCTTGAGAAATCAGGGCTTCCTGTTCTTTTCCACTCGAATGATTGATATATTGAAGGATTAGAAGCTCCTCCATTAAATACATTAACCGTGGAAGATAGTGTGACTCCATCCTTTATAGTTTTAGACTGTATAATTGGTGAAAGGATATTTTTTGATCTACTGGAGTTATACTCTTGCCACCAATATTTATGAACTACCTTAGTCTTATTTATTTCCGTACCATCAACAATATGGGCTGTTTCTATCTCCTTATTTAACCCTGTGTTGTCATCCAAAGTAAATCTTGTAACACTTTTTATATCTTCATTTTCCAAATTCAATTCGATTGGTCTTGCAAAATATACATTCGAATTCGAATTGGTTCCTGCAGGAACAGATTTGGTGAAAACTTTATAAGTTGTCAACTGACTGCTCAATAAATCATTAGAAGCATCATAAGTTTTTATTGCATAGGGCAACCCAGTTAGTAATGAATAATGGGAATTGCCATTACCTCCCCCTTTTGTCGGGTAACTTAAAGACACTTCCCCAGAATTTAAACCATTATAAAAGTAATATTCAGTTCTACCCAAAGGAGTCTCAACTCCATTATCACTACCTTGATATATGGTTACTTTATTGAATCGAGGAAGTCCATTTGATGAACTAGCGGTTGCCTGATCATACTTAATATAAACATTCATCGGATTCTCAATACCACTTATTGTAATTTTTTGAACGGGATGATTAATAACCTTTCCCTCTATTTTATCATTCTCTACTCTGTGAATTTTTAAGGTATTTACATCTTCAAAATTAATATTATCAGATGTCCCTAGCCATGAAACCACAGTTTTAGCTCCAACAACACGACTGCCATTGTTATCATTATTAATATTTATGCGACCTTCATATTCGAATCTGGCACCAAATTCACCATTTTTGTAAAATCTAATATCATCATCTCTTCCTACATCTGTAACTATATAGGAATTCTGATTAACTACCATAGATGGTTTCTTGCTATTTCTTGTGATAGAATTTACATGATAACGTGGAGTAGGACCTATATACTCCCATTTACCTGCAGTTGTTCGAGAATATCCTTTCTGGTTATATAAAAAAGTATTATTGGCAGGATATAAACCATCCAATAGTAAATCAGTATGAGAACCTAAATCAACTAATCTACTTAAGGACATTTTCTTCTTCCAAACATTCGAATTGGGATCAAACTCATAAAAATCAGTGTAATCTCCCACTGAGAAAAACATGTTATCATTCCCGTAAGAAATTGGAGACTGTATACCCGTTGCTAATTTCGAAACCCAATTGGTACCTGTATACCTGAAAACTTTCATCTGATTGCCTCCGAATAATCCAACCATAGAATTTCCAGTGATAACAACTGGTCCATTATCAGCGTAACCTACACCAGTATCTGTAATAACTACATTTTCAAAATTCTCATCCCAGTTATAAATAAATTCGTGACCTCCTTCAGCCATAACTGCAGCAAAACTTTCAGAAGAATGCCAGTAAGATTCTTTATCCGGGTGGGTATTCATTCCTGGATTATTAGGAAATGATTTTTCAACCCACTCCTTCATTTCATTGAGATACACTATCTCAACAAAGTCTGATGAAGTTGTAGAATGTCTCAATACATAATTAGTTGAGGATGTATAAAAAACTGTTTCTTTCCATGGTTGAGAAAACCCATGAACTTCATGATTCCATTGATCTCCATTCATAATGAATGTATGAAGGTCAGAATCATGCCTTTCTCCAACTGCAACAAAATTATCACCTGATAATAATTTTGGTTTCCCGTTACCAACATCTATAATATCGGTAGATACTATCCATTTAGATGTATTTTTAGGATCCTTCTTAAATAAATGTAATTTGTAATTATTCCCAGTATACATCGGTTTTAGAATTGCGAAAAAATCATCCTCTAGTTTAATTTCTATGTCCTGCTTAATTATTGCAGGACCCCAAGGACTTGTTTGAATATCACTCCGCCTAACCGAGCCAATTGAATTACTATATTCATACTCCAGCCACTCACCATCCCATCGATATACAAATACTTTAACATTTCTATCTGAATTGACATGTACTCCTCCAGAAAGCTGTCTCCATGTGACAACTACGAAATCTTTACCAACTTTTACAATAGGTTCAGCATACCCTGATGGTGCTGTTATCCTTAAATCAGCTTGAGAATGATTAATGAGAATTCCTTCTGTGTTATAGTGGTAATCTATCTCCGCACCAGTAGGAGTGCTTATTCGGTTCAAACCAAACGGACCATATTCAAAGCTTGTTTTCGGAAATGATGATTGAGTATAATTAACCTTTTGTATTGAGCTTAAAAGTCTTTTAGTAGTATTACCATCACCGGTAAATTCATATGCTAAATTAAAGTAGTGATTAAGTGATTGATCACTGTTCAAAACTTCTACTTTATCAAGATATTTTGTTTCATAAAATTCTTGATAAGCATCGTTTTTATTTCTGCCATTTTCTATGTGAGGTTCCATGAACTCATTAGGCTGTTTATCTTTGTAGATAAATTCTAGAGATCTCCCTAAAGGTTCGACTACCTTAGATAAGTAAGAAGCCTCCGTTTGATCTAGTCCTAAACCTGTTCCGACCTTTCTTGTTTGACTTATATATGAAAAATCAACTGACTTATTTTGTAAATTGATTATTTGAGATAAATTCCAAACATGAGCTAAATGTTGTTGCGCATTTGTATTTGAACTGTTACCAATCCAATTTCCCCATTTTACAATCCACTGTACTGTATTTCGTTGAGAGTTTTTATCACCATAAACATATTTAACTCCATTCTCTTTGATAATCTCCCATTTCTCAAGATTAGGGTAATAGTTAATTATCCAAAAATTATACCCTGTAGTAATAAATGATTTGGTGGTTGAAGTCTTGCTGGTTAAAATAAGTTTATTTGGCGACCCACCCTCAATTAAATAATATTCATCATCATGTACATTCCCAGTACCTTTGTGGTTTCTTACAATTTTAGGGACATCCATCGACCAACCAAGGCCCAAAATGCCAGTTGGTGCATCTAAATTCCATAGTGGGACTTGGTAGGCATAATTAGATGAATTGTATCGAAGGCTAACATTTATTGATAATCCACCTACTGACGGAATATTAACCAAATTCAATGGCAGGTTAACGCTACCATTAAAGAGGTTAACATTATTTTGAATAGTTGCTAATTGATTGGATGTGAGATTGAATGGATCTATTTCTGGAGCAACAGAAATATTCTGTGAATATAAATCCAATTGACAAGTCAAAAGAATAACACAGGCTACAAACTTGCGGATTGCAGTCTTCATTGTCTGGTTTAGGGTTAAGGTGGAAAACTTTGCAAGTATAGCCAGATGAAAAAGATCAAAAAAATCTAATTTAATACATATATTACATTATATTATTTTTATATTATAATGTATTATATCAATTGATTAATTGATTTTCAAGAGATTAGAAAACAATATATGTTTAATCTTTTTGAAAAAATTACATGATGTTTAAACAACGAATTCAATTATTAATTGATATTTTCATTGTCCTAACCACTAATCATTCAGAAACTTCTATAATCAGAGTCGTGTAATCTGTAAAACCATATTTTTCAATTGCGAATTGGCCTCTCAAAAATCAAGATAGTTATATACTCATTCGTGTTTAAAATATTACTTTGAGAATTATTGCCTGAATCTCCCTCATATGGCATAATGTGATTAGAAATTAAGCGCCATCCAAAACTGGCCATCCAATTGATCATTGCCGCGAGGTTTTTGAATTCTTCTTTTGTGTTGGAGTCAGCATATGCAAAACCTTGCACGCCTCCGGGCCTAGTAACTACTGGCTGGTGCAACACCCTAAAGAGGCAATCATTTTTAAGGAAACTGAAAAGACCTGGACAGAAATTAAGACTACTTAACAAACAACACTTAATGATCTAGTGATAGGTGAGTTGCCATCAGAAACAGATATAAATAACTCCATAAAATTAATCTCAAATTGGATAAGTGAGATTAAGTGGGATGTTAATAATAAAGATTATTAAATAAACTAGAATTAGTATATCACTAGTTTTCCATCTCACTAAAGGTATCCTTATCAAGCAAATTGTGAGGATTTATAATTGGAAGGATAACCCCATTAAAATCCGTAGTTTGTGTCCTATCTAGAATTATCCCTCTACTTGTAGAATATGAAATTCCAGCTATTGTCGCCCCTAAGTTAGCATCAACATTTATTTCAGTATCATCATTTTCAAATGAAACAAATTCACTCAAGTTCTCAACTATATAATGAAAATCAATATGGTATTCTCCTCTCACCCTAACTTGTTTCTCATTTTTATCAAATCCTTGAATTTTAATGTAAAGACGAAAAAAATGATACTTCTCGTCAACATTAAATGCCGATTCAGATTTACATCCAAGCTTTATATTCTCCACTAGTTCAGGCTCTTCTAATGCCGATTCGTCAACTTCAAAATAGGACTTTGTAATCCTCAGTCCTAACATATTAATTTTCTCAGGATCTACTTTTACTTGTGTCATTAGGCAGTTCTTAATCCTTTATTGAAAAATTGAATTTTTGATTTTTTCCAAATCGTTTGTTGGGTTGTCACCTTCTCTTTTACCACAGGTCTATTAATATTGGCATATACTACAACCGGAATCATTTTTAAACTAGAATATTCCTTATTAGCTTGATTTGGAGTAATAATTATTGACTCGCCAAGAACTACTTCCAATTTAGAAATACTCTTCAATGTGAAATTGTGAGTTCCCCTCATCCACTTGCTCACTTCTGACTCCCTTTTTTCCAGTAAAATAGCCAAGTCACGCTGAGTCATGCCTTTACTTTCCAATATTGCATGAATTTGATCAACGATTGCGAACGAGTGATCAACTTGTCTTTTGACTTCATCACTTACTTCAATAGAATCGAATATCATACTCATAGTTGTATTATTTAACAAAAAATGTCAGATCACCATTCAAGTCACTTCCATTCATTGTAATTTCTTCCTTCTGGATTTTTAAATTAATTATGTATGCTACTGAGTTCATTAGCTGAAAATGAGGGTATGCATCTGGACTGTCTTTCACTAATTGTGAAGTCTTTTTACCTCCGTTACCAAGTATTAAAATTTCATTTGTTATGCGAAAACCATAAAGTCGTAAACCCGATCGTCCTAGTGGGATCGCCACCGCATCATTTTCAGGCCTAAAATGCCTTTCCAGTACTCCGGTACTTCCAATTTTTGTAATCCAATATTTAATTGTTTGAATGTCCTCATTATGATCTGGATTATCTTTGAAACGAATAAGAAAGTCATCTGTCTCACTATATTCTGCATTTTGTTCATGAATAGTGTATATGGTAGCCTTTTCAAATGACTTAAATATTTCAATCTTATAACGCTTCACTTATAAGTTAAGTTTTCAAATGTAATAAAAAAATTAATTAAAACAATATTTATATAATTACCCAGTCAACTCATTCACTATCATCTCCCATTTCTTCAACACCATTTCTGTGGCAAGCTTCTGCATATCAAGTCAATATATTTAGTAGATTGTTCATCATGACAATTGATTACTGGAGAGATAAGGGTTTGTAATACTATATGCGCCATTGATATCTATTATATCCTGACAGAATACATTATCATTATTTATTTGATAAGAAATAACTACTTTACTGAATTCATTTAGTCTTGATGTGATAATTGAAATTGGGCCAACGATATCACCTTCCTTTCTTAATTTCAGAGTTCCATCATCTTCATTAAGAGCCCAACTAAATTGCTCATTTTTATGTGTATTAAGACCTATAAGTTTGCAATCTCCATAATACACTCTTAAAAACAATTTAGTCTCTTTATCTCCAATAATTAATTCTTCTACCTTATACTGCGGAATAAGCTTATCCTTATTGATAGCTCTTGTGAGTTCAACTAGTTCATTATGTGCCTTTGCACTAGACTCTAGTTGTTTACGGTTTTCCTCCAACTCCTTTCTTTGAAGTTTTAGTTCTTGGGTTTGAAGCAATGATGTGTATATAAGAAGGGAAAAAGCCAAAGCAGAGAATAAGGCATTTACCATTCCGAAACTATCTCCTATTTCCCCAGATTTGGATGTATTGAGGAAAATAAATGTGGAAGCCCATAACAGCACAACAACCAAGAGAGATGCCACCAGAATCGCACTCAGCTTAAGTTCACCATTTTTGTCTTTAAATAGGCTCATTTATTCTTCAGTAAAATCTTGTTCATCCTCTCCCAACTCCAAAGCCTTCACAGATTGTACAGCATTACCGGCAATGCCTTTGATAGAGCCATACATATCAATGGTATTGGTGATCACTTTATCAATCTGCTTTTCACGCTCTTTCCAGATGCGCTGCATCGATCTCTTCTCACTTTCTAGGGCATTCTTCATAGAGCTGAAGCCTTCTACTATAGCTTCTACCTGCATACGAAAGGTTGTGCTAGTCAGGAAGTCATAAAGCATATGCATTTTATCTCCTTTGCCCTCCTGTGTGGTGAGAGCTACACTCAATTGTATTACAGACTCTCTTAAAACTGCACAAAGGCCTTTGAACTCATCATAGCTACAAATCCAGACTCCATCACGAATGCCCATACGATCCATACCTGAAGGCATGGCCTCGGTTACTAATACACCAACATCTGCGCCTTTATCACGCATATCCGCTTTGAACTTTTCTATCCAACCAGGTTGAAAATCCTTGGTGCGCTTACTTTCATAATAGATGGTACCACAATTCTGACGGGCTCTTGTGTTTACTGTTTGGATGCAGTCTCCACCTCTGGCACCTTTTTTAATTTCTTCAATAGAATCTAAAGGAAATTGACTCATGAGCCATTCTTCTATGGCCAATTCCTGAATTTCTCCCTGTAGCTGCATAGAGCCCTGCTCCTGTTTACGTTTCATTTCTTCTGTAAGCTTCTTCTGATCTTCCAGCTGCTTTTGAAGTTCTTTGAAGCGCAATTCATTTTTATCTTCTTCGGCCTTTCTGATTTTATCCTTTTCTGCAGTAAGCAACTCATTCAATTTTTTCTGGGCTTCAGCTTCTGCTACCTCTTTTAATTCCTCCTTTTCACGCTTGAGTTTTTCAATTTCTGCCTTGGTGCGGTTAAGTTCCTTTACCTGCTCCGACTTTTCATTGAGCTCGGATTGTAAGGCTTTGAATTGCTCCTGATTTTCTTCTAATAACTTGAGTTTCAGCCTTTCTTCGGCCTCTTTGCTACGCTCCTTCAACTGCTTTTCCAAACGCTCTTGAAACAGTTCATTCTCCTTACGTTTCTTCTCTTCAAACTCCTGTTTGAGCTGAGCCAGTTGAGCTTCCTTTTGCTCATACTCCTTTTTAAACTGCTCTTCTACCTGATGGGCAAGAATATCCTGCACATCTATGGAAGTGCCACAGTTTGGGCATTTGATTTGGGTTGAGTTGTTCATGGACTAATTATTTATAAAATCAGATATTTGATTTAACCACATTACTATTTCATCAAATCCTTCTGTTTCTTGTAATCTAGGCACAGTCATTTTTGATATTGCATCGGTATTCAATCTCTGTTTAACTCTACTTATTTTACTTTTTTGTTTCTCAATTAGTAAACGAGGGTCAGAATGCATTTCTTCCCATGTACCTTCGCCATTAACAGAATGAACGGCTTTAGCAACTTCTAATGGCAAATCAGTGTCTTCCTCTATAGCCTCTAATGTAATGTCAATTCCTTTTTCCGCGTAACATTCTAAAATAGCATCAATATGTAGATAACTTTCCAATTCACGTTTTGTCGTATTAAATCCTATTTTACGAGGATTATTCTCAGCATTTAACTCTTGAACTTTTTGTACGTATTCGGGCTTATCTGAATCATATAAGTGAAATTGTGCTTGAGTCAATCCATCCAAATATTTCTTTTCAACATAGAACTTCAATTGAGACCCACCAACAGGTATAAAAGCTACACTTTCATTATTATCTAGGTTAAGAATATTGGCATCATGATTATTTAACATTTTACTATAATTAATCAACCCATTAACATCATTTTCACCCTCAACAAAAATTAAGACTTTTACTTTGTTTTTAGGATCAGGTAAGGCTCCCAGCGTTTCGATAATTCTATCTATTATTTCAACATTATCAGTTCCATCTTCATTTGTGCCTGATTCAATTTGGGTATTTCCATCTTCTTTGAATATATATCTTAGTGATGACTTAGGAATTTCACCAGCTAAATTTGAATTATGCGTAGTAAAAATAACCTGAGCATTTTCTGTCTCTGCTAATTCCTTCATTGAATTAACAATCATCATCTGAAAATCTGGATGTTGCGAGGTTTCAGGTTCTTCAAGTGCGTATATAACATTTGGCGCTTGATCTGTCTTTCTTCTATCAACCTGGGCTCTAAAAAAACTTAGTAAAACCAGTCTTCGAATTCCAGATCCTCTTTTGTTAAGTGAAATTCCCCTATCATCTTCTAGACTTAATTTGAAAATTGTATTCCATGAGGGTTCTTTAGGGAAATTTGAACGTAAGGTTTCTGCCAGAGTCACATCTAGTTCATTTACCTTTTCTATAGTTGCATCGGCAAGAACAGTTGAAGCACTCTGAATCTGTTCTTTTAGTTGCTCAAGTAGTGGTGCAATGTCAGGACGACCCAAAACCTCTTTTACGATTTCCTTCATCGGATCTTGAATGTCAGAATCCTGATCATCCAATTTCTTATCGACAAAAAATAAAGAGTATATAGGTAAATACTTACTAATACTTGCCCATATCTTTTTTCTATTATCTTCATTATCCAATTTACCCTCAATCTTTATCAGCTTTTGAGTAGTTTGAACTTCTTGACCTGGGTAATAATGATCGCGAATTGCCCTTCTCAAATCCTTACTTTGGGTTCTATTTACTCCCTCATGACCAATACCAAGTTCATCTAATTGCAACTTTAAAGTGTTCCTTTTTTTTGAAAGCAAATCATCTAGTGCTTCATTATCAGGGTATAAACATTTTATAAATGACTCTGCCGTTAACGTCCCAGCTCTTGAGAATTTGAATTGCTTAACTATTTCTAAATCTCCATCATCATTTAGCAAAAATTCACTTGCTAAACTTGTTGATACGGAATCGTCCAAAATCAAGCTATCCGGTAAATCGCTAAATACGCAGGTTATATCAATTTGTAATTCTCCTGCTCCTATCGATAAATCACTAAAATCTGGTTTTCCATTAAAGAATATATCCAAAGCTTCCATGATCGAAGATTTGCCAACATCATTCCTACCAATCAAAACATTCAAATCATCAATACGAATTTCAACTTCATTTGAATAACTTCTGAAGTTCCTGATTTTTAACAACTTTAATTTCATGATTAATTATTTTAAGTTGATCAAACTATATCAATTAGTAACCCTATCGATATCCGTTATCATAAATCTCAGCATGTCATATTCCTTGAGTGCTGTACTGTTGTTGCCCAAGTCTTTTCTTATTTCAAGCACAACATTTCCCAAAGCATGAAGCATCTTATATGGATCTAAATTAGATTCATTGTTATAGAGATATTGAAAAAAGTTATTGTAGGCATTTACAACTCCATCAGAGCCGAAAAGCATCAACTGAAATGCAGATTTCCTATACTCATGTGATTGAATCTGTTTAACAGCCTTAGCCATTTCAGACTTATTTTTAGCACCTGAAAAAACACGGATAATTGGCTCCAATATCTTCTCATAGTTTAGCCGTTTCTCTTCAATTAATTTCTCTCTTTGAAGCTTAAGTTTTTCTGACTTGTCCTTTAGGAACCAGGTAAGTAAACCAGTGGATACTACCAATAATGTTGGCAATATGTTTTGTATCCAATCCATATCAACTGCCCTCCACAATTTTAATTTCCTCTTCCGTCAACCCATACAACTCATACACCAACTGGTCTATTTCCTTTTCTAATTCTAAAGTATCTCTTGAAGGGTTTTCATTTTTATCATTTAGTATTTGGGTGACTTTATTTTCAATCAATGGATTAGTTTTATCAATTAAAGGCAATGCTTTAATTTCTCCTGCCTTTATTTTTGGGAACAGGTCGTCAAACTCATTATTAATATTCCTAAAATACCAAAAGATCAATTTTGAATTAAAAATTGCTAAATCATGAATTGGATTAACAGCATCGTTCTTTGGTTTTAATACATATGCAGTTTGATCTATAACAAAATCATCTTTGACTAAAGAAGTTACCAAAGAATCCTTACCAGGTATTTGCCGAATTAATAATCTAGTACCCAAAGAATATTTCACATCTCTCGGTTCTGCAAGCCATGATCCATAGCTGATGTATTCGTTATTCCATGAAAAAACGTATTTTCTTAAATTCTTACCTCTTAATTCAGGTAAATACGTTACATCAACTTTTGAGAATGAATTAAATACCTTGTTCTTTACTTGACTTGATGTTTGAGCAGGTTTTCCTTTTCCTACTTGATATTCCTTAATTCCTGAACTGCAATCATACTTGTCTTCAACATTAATGCTTTGACTTTCAATCTTCTGTATAATAGTATTTTCATTTGGAGAGAGTGTAGTTGTAAAATTGAATCCACGATTAGTTTTAAAAGATCCGGGGTTAAATTCATTTTGAACAATTATGCTTTGATTCTGACCTAAATGATTTATTGAAACTCCGTTAAACTTGGCTTTTGAAAATAAATATATTAAGACATCCACAGATGCCTCCTCAAATACATCATCCCTAATATCTACAAATGATAGTATTCCAAAATTGGAAAGTATGAATTCTCTTAACTTAAAAGTATTCTGATTTGCTAAAAATGCATTGGGTACAATAAAGGAATTGATGCCCTTTGAGTCAAGTATTTGATGAGACTTTTCAATGAAAAGATGATATAGGTCTAATTGATTTTCGGCCGTTAAATATCGTTCTGCTAAAAAAGATTGACTATCGTCCCGTACTCTTAAATAAGGCGGATTCCCAATCACCACATCAAAGCCTTTGAAATTACCTGCATCATCCAATACTTCTGGGAATTCAAATCGCCATTCAAAAGCATCCTCAAAAATTTGGTTGCTACGCACCTCTTCCAGCTCCTGCTCAAGCTTTTGCAAGGCTTTGGTTTTATCATTCACCTCTTTCTCCCAGGCTTTCTTCTTTGCCCCTACCAAGCCAAACAAATCCGTTTGTTGGGTGAGTTTCATCAATTCTCCTTTCAACTTTTGAGAGCGTATCAGTCGCTTGTCCTTTTTGCCAATCTCGGTTTCAAAGTCACCCTTTATGCTCTCAATCAATCGCTCAAACTCGCGCTTGTCCTCCTTGCTGGTCGCATTTTTATAGCTGTTTACCGCATTACGATACGTGGTAATATCCCATTTGCTTTTCTTTAGCGCCTCGCTAATATCAGTATCCAAATCAAAACGGCTAATGAGGCTATTGCCGGTTTTAATGTTGATGTCAATGTTGGGCAGGGTTTGTAACACCTCCCGCCCTTCGGGCACCCTCCTCAAGGAGGGATTGCCCACCCCTTTGTCCCCTCCCGAGAGGGGATTAATGTAGTAGGCGTTTTTAAGAAGCTCTATCCACAATCGTAAACGACAAATCTTTACCGAGTTCGGGTTAATGTCTACTCCAAAAAGACAGTTTTCAATAATAGTCTGCTTTTCATGAAAGAGCGTTTCTTGCACCCGTTGCTTCTCATTACTACCAACGGTATAATCAAAGAAGGCTCCATTGTCATCGGTAATGATCAGCTCATCGTTTTCAATGGTTATATCATAATCTCGTAAGGTTTTGCCTTCCTTATCTAACAAGATTCTTAGCTCAGATTTTATTGCAATGATTTCATTTAAAGCAGATACTAGAAAGTGGCCTGAACCTACAGCAGGGTCGCAAATCTTCAGGCTATTGATAATGTCATTCGCCTCTTTTTTGTCTTCAATCTTGTCGTATAACTGCTCAAAACTTTCAAGCGCCCAACCCTTAGCTTCATTAAACTTTTGTACAACAGCCCTTCTTATCGTTTCACGGCACATGTACATCGTAATAAAGCCAGGGGTATAAAAGCTGCCATCTTTATAACCATTAATCTTCTCAAAGATTAATCCTAATACTGAAGCGTTAATTAATGACTTGGACTCATCCTGAATGGCTTCCTTTCCCTCACTGGCAAAGTCATAGGCTTCCAAAAACTCAAAGAGGTATGTGAGTGGGTCTTTCTTTCCACCAATGCGTTTGCCCTTTTCATCCTTCAGGACCGTTTGGCTATATACCTCAATAGGTGTATCATGGCTGAGCATCGATATAGAAAGTACTTCTTCCAAACCCGTTGGTTCGAAAAGTGAACTGTTCAGATATGGGATATGCGCAAATAATTCCTTATAACGCTCGTGTCTATCCTGCTGCTTGCGTGCCAATACGCCAAAGAAGAGTCGGTCAAGTACATCATAATCAGGTATGGTTTTAGAGTCTAAAAACTTGTAGGTCTTATCTCCTTTATGATAACTCACTAACTGCGATTCTAACAGCTTGAGAAATAGCACACGATTCACCCAAGTAATACACAATTCTAAACCAACGTTATAGGCTTGCTCTTCTGCATTCTTACCAAAGTGTGAAGGTCGGTCAAGCATACGCAGTCGATCCCGCTCATCCATGATGAGCATGGCATTTTCCAGAAGAGATCCAGAATCTCGTTTACCCTTTTCTTTACGCTGGATGATTTTCTTACCCTTATCCTTTGTTTCTTCTAAACCAATGATATGCAGCAACTCATGATAGAATTGTTTGTTTAGGCTATTACTATCATTGGCAAAGGGCTGCTTTAGTAAGTGCACGGGTGAAAGCAACTTGTATAAACTAATCAGCTTAGTTGAGTCGCCCTCCTTCTTTAGTTCCTTTTCAAATTCACGAAAGTCAAACCAGGTATAAGTAAGTTGTTCCTTTAATTTATCGATGGCCGGGGCGGCAATATCTTTATAAAACAGCTCTGTTTTAGTAGTGTCTTTCTGCCCTGCATTCCATTGTTTAAACTCCTTTACAAGCGCTGAATTTTTATAGAAAGCTTCATAAAAAGTACTGGCATCAAACACAAACCATTCATATACATTCGTAACTACTAGGTGCTTGATGTCGGTATTTTCTTTTTCAATGCGTTCTCGTAAATAATACAAGACAAGTTCTTGAAGTGCCTTTGCATTCAACTTGTCTTTACTCACCATCTCACTTTTATTGGAGGGCTTCTTTACTTCTAATAAAACTCCTGCTGTGCTCTTCGTAGTTTTTTCATTATGGATGACCAGATCAGTTCGGTCTTTGGTGTTGATAGCAAAGTCTCCCTTATACCAGGTATCATTCAAGAATTGAATCACATCATTCTTCACATGCTCTTCACTCTCTTGCTCATCCAGCTCGCCCAAGAGTTTAGAGAGATTATTACGGAAGAGTTCGATATCCCCACTGTAGACTTTTTGTTTACGGTACGCCTTGTTTAACGCTTGTGTAGGTGTGATAAATGGTTTCTTTTCTCGGGCCATCCAACTAAGATAAATATGTAATGAGTACTGATAAAGATAGTATTTGCGTTCGCAACTTTCGTGAAAGTAGCGAATAAATTTATGCGTAATTTTAACGTATTAGGGGTTTTTACCTAATTTGATAGGGGTTTTTACCTAACTACCTCACATTTACTTTCGCATAAATTTTGAGGAAAATTAATAGAATCTTATCGAACTAAACTCACCTAAAATGGTGAGTTTTAATATTCAAGAGTTGAGTACCTTGCCAATAAAATGAGTTGCCATGAGATATGTAGTATCACTCGTCATTGCTTGTGTTTGTATAATTCATGTATCAGCACAGGAACCACCTGGTTCTTTTGAGTCGGCCAAAAAACTTCTGGCCGATCTGCACGAAGAAATAAATTATCAATTCACCTTGTATTGTGGCTGCCCATATTCACGAACCACAACTTCTGGTGGACAGGTTGATAGAGAAGCATGTGGAATTGAAGCGAGATCTAACGAAACCAGAAGTAAGCGCATAGAATGGGAACATGTTGTTCCCGCCAGTTGGTTTGGCCAAACCCGTGCCTGCTGGATGCTTAAAGAGATTGCCTACCCTGAAGAATGTGAAGGTAAAAGCGGCCGAGAATGCTGTGAAGCTGTGAATGAAGATTTTGAGCTTGCACACAATGACCCTAACAATCTCTTCCCAGCAGTGGGTGAAGTAAATGCTGACCGATCGAATCATCCCTATGGTGAAGTGCCAGGTGAGCCAAGAGTGTATGGACTATGTGATGCTGAAATTATTGAATTGCCCGATGGCAATAAGCTCTTCGAGCCTGCTGAAGGAAAGGTACGCGGCACGGTTGCTAGAGCAATGCTTTATATGGCTCAGGTATATGGCGTTAATGTTCAACTACCGATGGAAGAGATATGGTCATGGCATCAAAATAACCCTCCGGAAGCTTGGGAAATTGAACGTGCAAAACTTATTGCTGAAAGAACAGGGTTATGCAATGAGTGGGTATTGAGTAATTGTAATTCAGGGCACTAACAATACAATAGAAATGAGAGGGGATTTTACCTTTATGAAAAAACCAATAAAGAAATTTAATAATTCCAAATAAGTCTGGATCGATCAAATCCCTTCGGATTTTCAACATGCACATAACCTAATGGGTTCGAATAAAGCATTGTATCTCCAATTTGTTTTGGGAGCGAATTTGAATGACTATGGCCGTACACCCATGCGATTGCTTTACTTTCATGAATCAGGCCGTCAGACATTGATGCAAAGCCGGCATTTAAATCACTTCCGAGATACTGTTTGTCAATTAAAGAAAAACTAGGCAAATGATGGGTAATTACAATGACCTCATGTTGCCTTGGGTTATCTTCAATTTCAACACTGATGTATGCTTTGGCTCGCTTATGAAGTTCATTGTAACCCTCGGTTGTGAGCATTTCTCCTTTGAACTTACACCTCATAAAATCTGCAAATTCATTTTTTCTAAAACTGCTTGGCACGTAAGACCATAGTGTACTGAATATCACTTTATGATTATCAATGACCACAGAAGAATTGTTCAGCAATGTGATATTATCTCTAAGCTTCAGCTGAAACTCTCCTATTGAGTTATTGAGATCAAAACCATTGTAATATTCATGATTACCAGGGATGGCATAAACCTGCTCGAAGTCCTGAGATAACCGATCAAGAAAGGGTTCATACACATCGTCTACTGAACCATCGTCATTCAAAACAAGTAAATCTCCGGCAAGAATTAATGTATCTGCAACAGGGACTAATGGATATTCTCTTAAATACTCCCTATTTATAGGGAATTCGAGATGAAGGTCGGATGCGAATTGGATCATGAGCATTACTAAACAACACTAATCTTAAATATAGGAATTTACAAATAATGTTACTTATAAGTTCATATATTTAAATTCAATCAAATCCTTCACTAAAGAATTCTAGTGGCGTCATTTCAAATGCCTGAATTACTTTCATCAAGTTTACAAAAGTGATGTTCTCGCCTCTTTCATACCTGCCGTACTGTGCTCTGGGGATGTTATGCTCATAGGCAAAAGGCTCATAACTTGTATATCCCTTCTGTATTCGAAGAGCCTTCATACGAGCCCCAAGCTTTAGAAGCCATTCCTGTTTTTCAGCATCATCCATTTCACAAAAGAAATTTGAATAATACTTTTGTGTTACTACTTATATGTTCATATATTTAAATCATGAAAGTAGAAATGGAATACGAACCAGAAATTCAAGCCTTATTGCTTTACTTGACATATGCAGACATAAAGGATAGTGAAAAAAGAATGGCACTATTAACCCTTAGTAATTTGATGGACAAGCTCAAAGTTGTGAAAAATGACATCTGCTATTTATCAAAAAAAGTGCAAGGCATGGATCAATTTGGTAATGAAATAGCCGAAAAATATTTGACTGAAAGACAAGCTGAAAGGTATTTACAAAAAGGAGTAATAGACTAACTAAGCTTATATCCCCAGTTTGTTGCCTTTGTCATTATCATCATCACTATCTCGCTTTTTTCTGCGTCTATATTCAGCTTGTTTTTGAGAACCCTCAACAATATTAGTAAGTGATTTCAATGAAACCTTTTTAGAATCATATTGATCCGTTTTTAATTGTTTGAGGTTAGGTTGTTTAGTTTCAAGTGAATTCCCCTGAAATAAAATCGATAACTTTTCTTCCATTGATTTTCCATTTTTCAAAGTGTTTTGGTACTCAAATGTCTCATAGAATGATCTAGAATAATCAAACATTTTGTTGAACAATGTTTCAGATGTTTGTCTGAATTTATTTCTATTGAAACCATGGCTGATAGGTCCTTTACTTTTGCCCCTATGTGAAGTTCTAGGTGATAGTTTAATTTTATTTGTCTTATCCTTTCTACTAACAAGAACATGTACATGCCAATTGGGGCCTTCTTTACCCTTTCTAAACTCTTCAATCTTGGCAAAATAAAGCAAATCATCTGCTCTCAAACCTTTATCAAAATTCATGGCATAAACGTCCATCAGGTTTCTAGTGTAAAGTTTAATCTTCTCTTCACTACACCCAATATGCAATAATTCATTTTTTGATGGACTAATTATCAATTGAAAAAATTTAGCTTCATGTTTACACAACTTGGCCTTATTATTATCGAGTGACTCAACAACATAGCTCGACTTTATATTATCATTCGACTGGTCAAAAAATAATCTCTGATCTTTTATTAATTTCTCTTCATTTTCCTTCTCCAAATATTCTACAGCCGACACTGATGAACCTGTTCCACCTACTTCAATTTTGACGTACATACTTTTTACAGATTTTGAATTTTTTTAAATGCCATCCGATAAGCTTTATCAACTTCTGAAACATTCATAAGATTTGAGAATTCATTTCTGGTTTCGTGATAAACTTTTAAAGATTTAAGAGCCTGTCTTTTTACCTCAGTTTTTTTATCATTCGTGAAATTATTGTTGTTCGCGAAATTCACGAGATGCACTAAAGTCTGTTCCATATTTGATGTACTGTTATTAATAGCTATCAAATATTTCATTATATCCTCCTTAGTTGGAAGTTGCGACATTTGTTGTGAAAACCCTTTAACCACTAATCGAACGTCATTTGTTAATGGCTTTAAATGTTCTTTTTCATGAACCTTGAAGTAACCAACAACTTGATCCTTTAGTTTTTTCACTTGCTCTGTAGGGTCTCCCTCTCGATACTTTGAGGGATTTATTTTATTACGATCCATATATATAATGGCCTGTTCTATTATTGCCTTTTTAGACATATCAAGCCTGTTCTTCAACTTTTGAAGTATGTCATCATATCTATCTTCTATCTGTATATTTTTCATCTTATGTATACTGAAATGTATTTCAAAATGTATTTATCAAAGCTGATAATCAGCCAGTTATGCTCTTATATAATGTGCAAAATGCAGTTAAGGGGGGAGAAAATGTATATAAAAAGGGGTTTAAAGGTTATTTAAGCATTTTTTAAAAAGTTGGATTGGGCATTTGCCCCATCCCCACTTGCTCCCCCCTAAATACTCCCCGGCTATCATCAAAATCTTACCAATAGTATCAATCATTTTCTCAGAATAGGTTTGTCAAATAATAGATCTAGTGCCTCTTCAATTGCATCACGATAAGAGTATTCTGTATCGCCTGCCATTCTTCGTTCATTTCTGTAGAGCTTTAATCTCGCTCTATGTTTCAAAGACATTTGATAACCAATTGTCACGTAATCTTTTGCCTTACTTTTCCTTTTAGGGTTTTCTGAAATATTCCTAAGTTGTTCGCTATTTTCTTTTGTTACTTGAATTACTTGCTTTTCGCGAGACTCACTAGCTTCACTATTTTCTTGACTTTCCTGAGGATTGCTAGTTGCCTGATACTCTTGGTATACACGAGATTCAAGACCTTCGCTAGATTCTTTTTTCTCGCGACTTACTAAACCTTCTATGCTTTCGTTAGACGTACTATTGAACTTTTCTTTTTTATTAGACAGCGACTCTAATGATTCTAATTCTTCAAAAAAGTCTTTTTTAGGATTATCCCTCCGCCTTCTATTTATATTGAAATCCCTTGGCATATTACATCAAGTTTATTTGCTAATAAATTATAGTCTTGAGCTCCATTTGATTCTGGTGCGTAAGAAAATATATCTTCTCTATTACTTGGGGACTCTCGGAGTTTTGTGCATTGCCTGATATTAGATTCTAAAAGCAATCCTGGATACTCCTTATGAACTATACTTTCAGTCTCCTTTGTTACCAGCAGTCTATGATCATATCTAGTAAAAAATGCTCCTAAAAGTCTTAGGTCAGGATTCAATTTTTTAGAGAGCCTTTCAACAGATTCATTTACTAAATCAAGGCCATCAAGTGAGAACTCCATTGCCTCCAACGGTACAATTACATTGTCAGAGGCTAAATATGCATTGGTACTTATCAAGCCTAATGAAGGTGGGCAATCAATTAATACATAATCCACTATTGAATTTTCTAATAGTGATTCTAGCTTATCCCTAAGCAGAAAGAAACTATTTATGTCTGATCCATAATTCTTCTCAAATACTGGAAAATTCTTACTACCAGGAATCAGTAACAAGTTCTTTCTAATTTTAAACACAGCAGAGCGAATACTACAGTCTTCTATTAATAAGCCATAAATATCATTTTCACATTTTTCAGCTCCCAAACTCTTACTTAAATTACATTGGGGGTCCATATCTATTAGTAAAGTCTTTTTACCGGCAATTGCCAATGCTGCACCAATGTTTAATGTGGAAGTAGTTTTGCCCACTCCCCCCTTTTGATTTGATATTGAAATAACTCTTGTCATTTTTCTATTTTTAAATTGATAAACCTTTTTTTCCATTCAATTCCATATATAGTTTTCTCCCCTTTCTTAAACCGTATGAATAGTCATTTTTTGATCTTAACGAGAGAAGTAGATCTTTTAGATAATTAGGATTTTCATTGGCTAATATATAGCCATGATTTATGCCTTTAATTAGCAAATCATCATTGTTCTTAGAATCTATCATGAGTCTTTGACTTTATATATTGATTAATACTTTCTAGTGAGTAGATAATTGTTTTTGGAGTCACCTTAGCATAAGTAAGCTTACCTTGGTTTCTAAAGTTTTGAAGTGTAGTATCAGAACTTATTTGAAGCAATTCCTTAGCTTCCTTAGCTGACACCCAAGGAGACTTGGGTTTATCTTTATATGAAGGGCATGTCTGATCGATGATGTTTGTAACAGCCCTGATTACAAAATCTTTTTCTAAACATATTTGATTCATAATTGATGCTTTTAATTTTGAATCAAACATATAAGGCTAGATTTTAACCTGCAAAGACCTACGAACACCTACATTTAATAGTTCATACTCAATTGATTATCAATACGTTGTAAAATCATGACTTAATCCAAATTGATCGGTTAACAATGATTTCAATTATTTAGAGTTAGATCAAGACTTCATTCGTCAAACACTTTTTCAATATTTTCCATAATTTGGTAAAAAAATAACCATGGAATATTTCAAATTAGTTATTGTTATATCTCTAAGTCTATTGTTCGGTTGTAACGCTAATGAATCCAAAAAGTCAGAGACTGATACAACAAAACAATCACAATCTTCAGTAACTGAAAAAAAGGAACCTGTGTCCTTATTAACCACTTATCAAGATCAAATTAAGGAGTCCTTTTTTCATTATTTTAGAAAAGAAATGTATGGCTTGGGTAGTTATAATTTGATTAAATATGAAAGTATCGAAATAAATAATGACCAAGTAGAATATACGCTTGTCACAATACCGTATTCAGAAATTGAAGATTTTGTAATAGCATATGAGAATGGCATTTTAGAGGCTTCTCTTTTTAGCGCTTCCTCTTTTAAGATTACTGACACCAATTCTCAAAATGACACCATTATATATAAGGGTTCAATAAGTGTTTTGGATACTATTAGTAACAATGCTGAAGGTTCAATCTCATCAATTAAAATTGGATTTACTGGGAATTATTCTGGAAGTAAGATTGGAAGAAACCCTTACGAAGAACCAGGACGAATTTTCTATGAAGACCAATTCACAACTGGATTATGGGTCAATCCTGATGAGCCTCGAATGTATAATAGAGATGAGATGTTTCTTAAGGCTAGGATATTCAAATTAACTAAGGAAGAATTGAATGGCTACTCCAAGGATGATTTGGCTTATTTAAGAAATGAGATTTTTGCCAGACATGGTCATTTTTTCAAAACGGACAAAATGAAGAATTACTTTGCTAACAAGGAGTGGTACAAACCTTATGTTAATGATGCTACAGAATTCTTAAATGAAACAGAGAAGGATAACACTTTATTTATCAAAAATCTTGAGCAAAATATTTAATCTTCTCGCTCTTATTCTATTATTTGGCTGTCAATCAGGCACCACTTCCAGTGATCAAACAGAGTTAATTAAATCTCAGAATGATTCTTTAAATCTTCCTGAAATTGATGTAGACACCTTTTCAATTCTATCCAATAATAAGCTTGATTTAACCAAAGAGTATTTTACGAAGTATTACAACAAATCAATTTATACTATTGAGCCACAAATGATTGTAGTTCACTACACGGCTATTCCTACATTGGATGAAACACTAGATTATTTCAAATCAGATAGTTTAGACATTACCAGAAAGAATATTAGAAACAAAAGCATCCTTAATGTTGGAATACAGTATGTGGTTGATAAGAATGGAGACATATATAACTTAATGCCGGATACAGTGATGGCCAGGCACATAATAGGCTTCAATCATGTATCTATAGGAATTGAAAATGTTGCCAAAGATTCTACTGAACTTACTGATGAGCAGTTAGAGAGTAATTTGAAGCTTATCAATGTTCTGGCGATGAAATATAAAACCATTAACTATCTGATCGGGCATAATGAATATGATAATAAGACCTGGGCGCATTACTCTTTATTCAAATCTGCAGATTCAAGCTATGTGCCATATGAAAAGCCTGATCCGGGTGAGGAGTTTATGGCTAATTTAAGATTTAGATTAAAGAATGAGTATGACCTTGAGTTTAAAAGGTAATGCTTGGATAGGAGTTGGATTATTCATCCTTTCCTTTATTTTGAGATTAGCTGCACTGCTCCAAACTGACTATGCTAACGGATGGGATGGTTATTATTATGTGATGCAGTCACATAGTCTGATTGAATATGGACACATGCAGTCTCTGGACTACTCTTTAATCTATCCATATTTTACGCTACTGTCATTACTTATCAATGACTACGTCTTGGCAGTTAAAGTTGGTTCAGCTCTACTTGCCGCAGTTTTAAGTTTTTTAATCTATACGATAGTAACAAAAGTTTCATCCAACCGATATTTAGGGTTACTGGGAGCGTCATTTTCATTATTTAGCCCAGGCATCACCTTTATTACGGCCTCGTTTCCTAAAAACCTTCTTGGGATTATTTTTCTTCTACTAATGGTTGTGTTTTTAACTCAACGAAAATTTCTATTAGCAACTCTGTTCTTAATTCTTTCCTTGCTAACTCATAGAATGACAGCCGGTTTAGGCCTGCTGGCTTTTGGAATTATTTTACTCCCAAGTTTTAATATCAAATATCTAATCATTGCAATCCTTGGTCTTGTTGCGTTCTCCTTTTTACCTGGTATTTTTCATTGGAGTGACCTTGAAAGATTCAATGGGGTTTTTACAGCATTACCTCAACTTTCACCGTTATCCTTTTACCAATTGAATATTACACACAATAATACTTACTGGATCATTGAACTTTTTATACTTACATCTATCATTTGTTATTTGATAAGACTCCTCTACACTGAGTGGAAGACGATCTTTAAAAACAAGTCACTACAGCTCTATTGGATATTTTCATTGATCTTCTTTTTTCCTTTTTTTGAATTCGACTTTGGAAGCATGGGATTTCGCTTCTTCTTGGTGAGTAGTATTTCAGCGCCATTTATTTTACTCTTTGTATCTAAGAAAATATCAAACACCATTTTATTGTCGCTGAGTATACTATTTATTGCTTCTTCATTTATTAGTTACAAGTCATATAATCCAAAGTACCATGATGCACCAAACGAAACCTACTTTCGAATAACAGAAGGGTTAGTGAAAAACTTTACTGCCGAGGAGTACACTTTGGTCATTGCTCACAAATCTCTAGCAGAAGTTATCATTTACAAAACTGATTTTGATGCCTTAAATTGGGCTAAACCTGAAGACATAGAATTGGAGAAAGTATTAAGAATTGTACATGGTGTCCCAAAAGTTTCAATGATAGAATATTTAAGCTCTGAGGAAATTAATAAACTTATACAAGTTGAAAATCAATATTACATCCTACCAGAAAGCTTATGGTTGAAAGCTTATCAAAAAGCTGCAAATGCCAATGATGTAAAATTCTTAACATTGGTATCGAAAGGAAACAATCCAATGACTGAAAGACCAGACTATCTACTGAAAGGGAAAAATGATGAGTGAGATAATTCTGATTTTATATACAACCAAGTACCGAAAGGGAGGAGATAAATTCAAAAGAGTAGCTCGAACCATGAAAGATGAATTATCTAGCAATGGTTCTGAGGTAATAAGTCTTTCGATAGAATCGAAGGCTGAGATTAAAGAGATTTTCAAAACCTTAGCTAGTCAGAATAAATCAATAAAGGAATTTCATTTTATTGGTCATAGCGGAATGTATGGCCCAATGTATGGCACAGTTGCATATCCAGAGCAATTTAGTCCTTACGAGTTAAAAAAACTGGTTATACCATTTGCGCATAATGCTAAAGCTTACTTTCACTGCTGTAGGTCAGCAAGATGGTTTGCTCCTTATTTTTCGAGAGTGCAAAATGTTACAACATTCGGGTATCACTGGTATACCTCATTTTCTTCAAATAAAGCCCGGTATAAATTAGATGTGAGCAAAGATCCTTTCAAGCCATTATATTGTTTCGGCTGTCCAGGTAAAAAGTCACACGGTTATCTTACCTCGGTAAAAAAATATTTAGGACTTGTAAAAGCCGAACCACTAAAGGAGTTTAAACCAGAACAGGGGGAAATAGATAGTACTTACAATTCTGTGGCTGAATTGTATAATAATGTCTTTCAGGATATCAAAGTTAGGTCTGATGAGTATAAATGGATCATAAGTCACTTACCAAAAAATAAAGACATAAATGTGCTCGATATTGGGTGTGGTAACGGTGCTCTCTTAAAGGAATTGGCAAATAAAATTACTAGTGGCACTGGCGTAGATATCTCTAAAAACCTCATCCGGTTCGCAAAAAACAACAATGTAAAGCATTCGAATCTTCAATTCGAACAGCTAAATGGCCCAGAGCTTCCATTTAAAGACAATACATTCGATTTGGTTATTTCTATGTTGTCCTTTCGATATTTGGATTGGGATCCTATTATGAAGGAGATTCAAAGAGTCACTAACCCTGAAGGTAAATTATTGATTATTGATATGGTTACCGCTCCGGTTAAGTTGACGGAATATCCACAACTGTTGAGAAGTAAATTAAAACATTACATTCACAGAATTCGATACAAAGCATTCTATAAAAACTTAAGGAAGTTGGTTCATAATCCCAATTGGAAGGGCATGCTCAAGTATAATCCGATTAGAAGTGAGCACGAAATGAAGTGGTACATAGAGAGTAGATTTCCTGGAAGGAAAGTTGAAGTAATTAATATAGGTTATAATGCCAGAATCATTGCTTTTGATACAGAGTCCATGGAAAACATAAAGAATATTAATCTGAGCTACCCGTGATTAATAGATTGGCTATATATGATTATGGTATAGGAGGAATCGATTTATACCTACGAATTAAGGATGATTTCCCTGAATTAGGCATTACGTACTTTTCAGACTCAGGAGAAGTTCCTTATGGTAAGTTAGACAGCCCCACTCTTTCAAATCGAGTAAATAAAGTCATTGATTTTTTAGTAAATGATGGATGCACTTTGATAATAGTAGCCTGTCATTCTGCAAGTACTGTACTTGGTAATATTAGCAATAAACCTCTTAAAGGTATGTTGGATTTTACCAAAGAGAGCATTACTGTTGATGCCAAAAAACGACTAGGAATTATAGGCGGTGGACGCACAATTGAATCAAACATTTATGCCAATCATTTTGAATCATTAGGATTTGAAGTAGTTCAAAACAATGCCCAAATTTTATCAATATTAATAGAAGCTGGTGAGACAGATGCAGGTCTTTATAAAAATGAAATTATAAAGATTCTCCAACCATTAGGGGAAATTGATTATTTACTTTTGGCGTGTACGCACTACCCAGCACTCTTGAAACTCATTAAAGAAGTTCTAGATGAAACTTGCAAAGTAATTGATCCGATGGAGCACATGTATGCTCAGCTAAAATCTCAACTATTGGATTTTAACGCAGGCAAGGATGTTATTTATACTACAGGTGATAGGGATATAATGCATAAATCCATTGTATCAGTTTATAATTTGAAACTTAAAAGCATAAATCAACTCAGTGAGTTTTTCTAATTAAAGCAGATGAATAAAATACATTATTTAATTCTCATTTTAATAAGTACTTCTTCGTTATCATTTGGTCAAAGCCAAGAAACATTTGTTCCTTTCAGGGTTAATGATTTGTGGGGTTATTCTGATATTCAAGGGAATATACTAATTGAACCCCAATATTCTGAAGCTCACTTCTTCTATGATGATCTCGCAACTGTTAAACACAAGTATGGGAAGCAATATGTCATTGATAGAAATAATGAAGTCATTTTTAAGACCCCTGATTCATTAAAGATTGTTGATAATTTCTATGAAGGAATAGCCATTTACGAATCAAATAAAACTTATAAAAAAGGTTATATAAAGAAAACGGGAGAGCTTATTACACCAGCCATTTATTATCAGGCTGAAAAATTTATTGATGGTAAAGCCATTGTTAAATTAAAGTATGATCAGGTAGGTATTATAAATTCAGAAGGTACATATAAAATTGAGCCAATATATCAAACACTATGGCAAAGCAATAATGTATATGTAGTAAGGTTTAATGAAAAATATGGTCTGCTAAATGAAGAGGGCAATGTAGTTTTACCAATAACACACGAACATTACGATTATAACCTATCTGAAGATTTTCGTATTTACACATTTGGAAATAACGGTAAATATAAAGTATACGATCAGGAGGGTAAACAGCTGCTTTCTGAGCTAGTTACTGAACTTTATGTGATTAATGAAAAAAGAAAAATCATTGTTGCTAAAATTGATGATAAGTACCAACTCATAAATTTAAACAGTGGTCAGAAAAGAGAAATTCAAGCAGATCAAATCTTCGTAGATCAATACTCCAGGAACTTGAATGAAATTTATTTTACAGCCAAGCTGCAAAAGGAATTCCTCATATATAACCTCGATGGTCAAATCACAGGTAGATTAAACAATATTAAAAGAATTGATCACATGTCAGAAGGTATGGCACGTGTGGATATGGGAGATGTAAATAATTATGTAAACCACAAGGGCACATTCATTAGTGAAAAAATGTATCAAAGAAACCCGGGTGATTTTGTCAATGGTTTTGCTTCAGTTAGTAGAAATAACTTATTTGGATTTATTAATAAAGAGGGCAAAGAAGTAATACCTTGCCAGTTTAGTCGGGTTTCTGATTTTAACAAGGATGGTCATTCGATAGTAGAGACTATTAATCCGATTGATAATACAACTTATCATGGCATAGTTAATACTAAAGGTGATATAGTCCTGCCTCTGGAATATAGAGGAGATATTTATGATCCTAATCACTATTTAGGTGAAATAATTTCCGACTTTCCAAAAGACTTTTATTTCATTCAAAGGTACGGCTATGTTGGAAAAAACGGATTCAAGTATTTCAAATCAGACAATCAGGAAAAAGTAATTACCGAAGAAAGTGTTGTTGAATCAATAAGAGCTAAATTCTATCCTACAAATGCCAACATTTCTAAATTCAAAGAATATAGTACAACAATTGATGACACTTTATTTGTTGGACATTACGAAAATGATGTAATAAGAAAAATAACTGTCAAGAGCCCAAACAATACTAGTGAATACTACTACCATGAAGATTTAAATAGTTTTCATCCATACTTTATCTATAAAGTTGAGGGAAAAAAAGAACATCGATTTTATTACTACAATAGAAACCTAATCAGATACATTAACCCCGAAGGTGAAAATGAAGAAAGAGAATCATTTGACTCTATTGAGAAAGGTCTAATGCCGGGTATCAATAATAGTCTCGCCACAATTCAAGAAAAGTATCTTACGGAAAGCTACCCTTCATTATTTGAGGCAAAGAAAAAGTTTGATAGAATAAGTGATTCTTATCTACAGAATATTGAAAATTGGAAGAAAATTGAGGATAACTGTGAGGAATGCGAAGGAACCGGAGAAACCGCCAAAGACATTTATTATGTGAATAATGGAGATACGTTATTAATAAAGCATGAATATTGGACAGATCATCATTATTCAAAAATTTATAAGTTCTATTCAAAAGGCGAGCTTTTTCTGGAGCATTCATATAGTTCCTCATGGGGATTTACAGGGTATACCCCAGAAGGTCGCTCAACATCATCAGATCATTATGATGAATCTAAAACCTACTTCATTGATAATAAAAGATTAGTAGGAGAAAGGAGTATAACTGATCAAGAGTTATCCAAGTTCAAATTCAAATGGAAAATTTGGTAGTTCAATGTTGGAAGGAATCATTAAACGTTAAACATCTTTACGTTTTAGAGTCTAGAGATAATTAGTTTATCTATATGATTAGCTATGAGTACTTTTCAAACTATCATTTGAATAAATACAAATGAAAAATAATCTAATCATCATTCTAAATGAAAATAATAAAAGATCGGATTTTAAAACCAAAAATTAGATCTAGACTTAGAAGAAGTTTAGGTAAGATCTTTTATATAAATAAGCGCAGAATTGAATGGCTTAGAGAGTTCTCTAACTATTCAAAAGTGATTAGGAAAGATTACTTTGACCATAGTGTAGTTAGGCATAAATCTCTTCTATTAAGACCTCTTAAGGATGTTGATATGAGATTACAACATAATAAAGTCAAGAACCTATCTTTAGCTATTAACAAGATTGATGGCATAATTATAAAGCCAAACCAAGTATTTTCTCTATGGTACTTAATTGGGAAGCCTTCTGCAAGAAAAGGTTACTTACCGGGACTTGTATTGAATCAGGGGAAAATTGAAGAAGGTATTGGAGGTGGGCTTTGCCAATTGGGCAATTTACTCTGCTGGATGAGTTTACATACTCCATTAGAAATAAAGGAAAGGTATAGGCATGGTTATGATGTATTCCCAGATGTAAATCGAAAAATACCTTTCGGATCAGGAGCAACATTAGCTTATAATTATATAGATTTCCAACTAAGAAATACAACCCCACATACATTTCAAATAAAACTTAATCTATCTGAAAAGTATCTAGAAGGTGAGATTCTTTCCTCCGAAATAATACCTTCCAAATACGAGGTTTTTGAAGATAACCACCATTTCGTACAACAGTCATGGGGAGGTTATACACGGCACAATCAAATCAAGAGAAGAATTATTGAAGACAACAATGTGAAAGAAGAATTACTATTCGAGAATCATGCAATAATGATGTATGAGCCATTCTTGGAAAGCTAATTTTTCAGCAAAAATGAGGGTCTAATAGTATGTGGATTTTTCCAAGTATTGAATAGTTCATTGATCTCTTTTGATTCATTCTTTTGAATATTACGCATAAATGCTCTCCACTCACTTTCCTTCAAATAAATGTAATTGCTTGAAAGCTTTAAATAATTATCCTTCAAGTAATATTTTTGAAGTTGATTTAATGGAACATAAGCAATTCTGAATAATTGATCTTTTTCCACCTCATATTCAGGTATCCACGGCATAGCATCAGCATTAGTTTGAAATGTAAAGTATTCAGCCAATGACTTGTGCGCAATAATTAATTCCGGTCTATTATCGCACCAATGTGATTCAATTTTTTGAGTAATTAACGAAAACAATCTATAGGGCGGATCATGTATTTCTGGGTTGTAACTATGAAATGTAATAGTCGATAATCCCAGTAGTATAATCGAAAACAAGCTAGTGATTACATAGTGATACTTAAGCCGACAAAAAGCTGGTTGAAGAATAATGAACAATAGAGGAATTAAAATAGCACCATTATGAAAAAATCTGTACCCTGCCCCGTCCAATGAATAATTATATATTGGAAACCAAAGGGTCAAAAGAAGCATCCAAATTATTATATCAAATTTATCTGATGACCTTTTGAAGGCTTTTGTCAAAATAAAAAAGCCACTTATAACTATAACGGCAAAGTATATCCATAGCTCAGATTTCCAAACGATACTTACCTTTTCAAAACCCAATATGGATATGAACTCATTTGGCGGCAAAATTATATCTTTCCCAAAAAGTGCATTTAGTCTTTCAATATCATAAAATGATAAAAGACCCGGAGCGAAATGTAATACCGCTAGAATTAGCAGTAGTCCTAATGTTGAGATTAAAATAACTTTCACATTTAGATGGGGTATTACATACCAACCAACAACAGCAACTAAACTTATTACAGCTGTTAGTCGATGCCCAAAAAAACTTAGTATTAAAAATAGCAATGCCCATTTCCACTGATTTTTAGTCAGGAATAATAACATATAAACAAGTAAATTGAGACCGAGTAAATTCTTAGGCCATTGGGCGGCAAAGTAGGTTAGTTCCGGGCTAGCTATTGACCATGTCGCTATAAATAGTGCTAAGTAGATTGAATTAGTCTTGCTATAAGCAAGGAGTATAAGTCCCAAGGTTAAGGTTGCAGCAAGTAAGCTTGATACTATTTTTACAGCAATTACATAATCGAAAATTAAAGAAATAAACATTAGCAATGGATAAAACAAAGTCCATTCTTCTGAATGCATTCTACCTGTTTCAAAAATAGATTTAACCTGAACCAGATAGAAGTACGAGTCCCATCCGTTTGCAAAACTTGTTTGATTTAATGCAATGAATCGACAAATGAATGATAATAGAGTTGCTCCAATAGCAATCCATACAATGGTCTTTTTCATTCACATAGTGGCTGATCTGAAATTGAATACCTAGAATTTCCTCCAAAATTATAATGCCACCACTCTGTCCTTATTGAGTTAAAACCAAAGTGCTCCATAATACCCTTTAATATCTTCCTATTATTAAGAACTTGCTCAGAAAAACCTGTATAGGCATGATGCGCTTCTTCACCAAAGTGATCGAATTCTGTTCCCATATCTACAGGCTCACCATTTAGGCCTTCAATAGTTATATCAAGCGCGGCACCTTTATTATGAACAGAGCCGCTTTTATTTGGATTCGCCACATAACGAGCATCTGGATATATCTCCCACATTTTAAACTGTACTTCCACCGGTCTGAAGCAATCGAAAAACTTTATTCTATAACCGCGTTGCATTAAGCTATCATTGGCTTTAATTAGTGCCCGTGCTACTGCATAACGCATTAAGCAATTCTCACAATCATAAACGACCGTATCTAAGAAATTATTAGAAGTAGCATATCGCATATCAAATGCAAAATCACTTGAATAATCTTTAATATTTACAAAGCTTGTATCAGCAAGAATCTGTGACTTTGGCTTTTCTTGCTTCTCTTCAGATATGGAAGTCTTTATTGAATCAACAACCGCTATAGGACTATCCTCTACTACATCTTGTTGAACACTCTTTTCTTTGGAACTACAAGCAAATAGGATTGTGAGAATAGAAATCAAAATTCGGCTACTCATATTCCCCTAAGTTTACTATACCTGGAATAAACTTTCCTCCTTCAACCCCTTTAGAAGTTATGGTTATAAAATCTTGAAAGATTTGTTCAAAACTAGCTTGACTATCTCCCCCATAATAATCAAAGGTTTCGGACAATTTACTGTACTTCCCAAAAACTCTTATTTTGGCAGATTCAGTACTAATATCTTTTATTTCCCAATTACCATCCGCCACAATTTCTTCGCCTTGGTTCCCTTCGTAGGTTTTCTGATATGCCACAAAAGTATAATCCGAGCGTAAAATGATTGATTTATTATTAGTGTAGTCAACCATTTCTTCATTATTATCCAATCTTCTATCAATCACATTTTCAAGAACGGTTCCCTTAACTTTTGAAAGCGCATTGTTAATAATAGTTTCGGTCATATCTTCCCTAACAATCACATCCATTCCGTTATCGATCAACTTGAGTTCACTTATTACAAGATCTTGATATTTTGAGCCAGGGTAAGCTTCAAGTATTGTAAATGTGAAGTTGCTGCCCCTAAGTGGTTTGTCAAAAGTGATAACCTGCTCACCTTGTTTATCTACTACATTAAAGGTCAAATTATCACCAGAGTCCGAAGATACCTTCATAGATTTTAATCTTGAATTGGAGGTAAAGTGTTTATCAGATCTTTGAAATCCGTTGGATATTTTAATTCCAACTAAATCGATCTCTTTTTCTAAATTAACTGTAAACGACTCATTTTCACCATTTCCTTTGGCTCCCTCAACCCAAGCAAATTCTTTTCTGGAATCAAATAAATTTCTAACCCCATAGGATATTTCTGGCTCTAGAGTGGATGTCGCACTTACTTTGCCTTTCATTTTTAAAGGAAGTAGTAGATGCAATTTATTATCAGATTCAAAAATCTCCAATTCAGTAACCGCTGCAGACTTCGTTCGATCAAAAGAAGAAGCATATAATTCTGTATCACCTTTAAATTCGTTATTCATGTCTTTTAACCTTGCCAAACGAATATATAGTGATTTAACACCTTCTTGATCTAGCTCAATAATATTTTCAGTTACAGCCCTATATACAGGAGCATTGCCATTAGCATAGACCATAATATTTGTAATTTCAGAATATTCATCCCCCTCTTTCTGTTTCAATCTTATTCCCGAAATTTTCTGAGGTTCTTCGAAATAAATCATGATACCTTCGTCAGGCCCTGCACCAGGCATGGTAGCCCAAAAGGTGTTTTCATTTCCATCAAATAGTTGTTCATAACCATAAGAATTTTGAGGCATTTTGGTGGATGTAGCATAGACACCTTTTACCTGGACAGTTATATCATTACTGACAACCTGTTTTTCAGGTGCAGATTCTTCCTCTTTAATAGTTTCTTTGGTTTCACCACCACACCCTATAAAAAGAAGTGCGGAGAGGGTACTTATTAAAAAATTCTTCATTGTGATTTGATTTAACTCTAATTTATATGGATTTATAACCCAATCCAATTTTGATCAAATCGAATCTTATTTGTGTGTAACCAGAAGAATCAGAATAAATTATTAATAATCTAAAAAGGCTACAAATCATTAAACATCTCCTCATTGTATTTATCTAGAACTTCATTACCAAAGCTATTCAGGTAAGTTTGGGTCATTTCTTCGGTTTTATGCCCTAGCCCTTCTTGAATTGCCGCTGTTGGAGTACCGTTTCTTTTTAATGAAGTAGCATAAGTATGTCGTGCAGTATAAATAGTAAAGTGATCTATATTCAACTCCTCACCTATTTTCTTCAAAGCCTTATTCACTTTTTTCCTTTTATTAGCCATTCTATGTGCTGCAATCAGGTCAGGTTCATGATTTAATATCGGCAGTACAAACTCATTTTTCCCTATTTGTGATATTGACCTTCCCGATAGGTTTTCTATAATCTCTTTTGCCTGCTTAAAAAATTTAATACTAAATCTCTTTCCAGTTTTGTGACGAACATAGGTAATTCTCTCATAGTCAGAACTTATGTTTTCTCCCTTAAGCAAACACATGTCCATCCAGTTCATACCTTGTAAAAAGAAACTGAGCAAATAATAGTTTTTAGCATCTTCCAAAACCTTGCTTTCGAAAAAGCTGTCTATGAGCTTTTTCACTTCTACTTGACTTAATGCAGTTCTCTTCGCATCCGATTTTCTAATCGTGTATTGTTTGAATGGATAATCTTCTAGCTTGGCGACACCATTCTTAATAGCTTTATTATATACTGCACGTAGTGTTCTCATATATACACCAAGTGAACCTAAATTGGAGCCTTTATTGAGATGAACTTTCTCCAGGTCAGAAAGAAACTTATAGTCAATCTCATGAAATCGCAGTGTCAAATCTCCGTTTCTGAAATTCTTAATCTTATTGTATAAACTCTTGTATGAATCAGCGGTCCCAAATCTCCTAGCCTCTTTCAAGTCCTCAATCTGTTCCTTCAGAAAGATGAAAAATGAATCCTGCTTATTTCCAGTTTTCTTTTCTGCTTTCTCTTTTAGCTGAGCAGCGGTTAAATGAGAGAACCCTTTCGATAACAGATCGTAGATTGAATCATTTAATTCAGCTTTTTTCTTTATAAGTTCATTATTAAATCGAGACACATTCTCAACTCTTTTTGAACTAGACTTTAGCATTTCCTTAGTGTCATCCCACTCTTTGGGAGACAAATAAAACCCTGTTGAAATATGGGCACTCGATCGATTGTAAATCAACCTTAATTTCAATGGCCGGTCACCATTACTTTTAGTGGACCTCGTATCTAATACATATTTTAACGTAATACTCATTTGCAAACAATTTGCAAACAAATATAGGTTTCTTAAGGTCTCATCAAAATATAAATATGTATTTAAATCAAATTAAAGGATATTTTATACCACATCAAGCCAATAAATATTTGACTCATAATCAAGGGGTCCCTGGTTCGAGCCCAGGTGGGCCCACCACTAAAACCCTGCCTTAAGGCGGGGTTTTCTGTTTATGGGTATTGAAATCCTATTGAGATTCATGAACTACTGCTACATTTTATATAGCCCAAAATTGAATAAGTACTACATCGGCAGTACCAGCCTACTTCCTGAAGAAAGACTTGAACAGCATATTAATAAAAAATATGGCAACAATAAGTTCATCGCCAAGGTTTACGATTGGGAGTTGTATGTTGTAATTGAATGTGAATCAAAAAAACAGTCCATTCAAATTGAAAAACACATTAAAAGAATGAAGAGTAGAACCTATATTGCCAATCTAGTCAAGTATCCTGAAATCATTGACAAACTAAAATTGAAATATCTCTAGACTGGTTCGTCCCGATAGCTATCGGGACAAGTGGGCCCAAAGAAGTGGACAAAGCATCATACGAACGTGTGATGCTTTTTTGTTTTCATAAAAAGAATACTCACAACAGCACCATCACCTCGTGTAAAACCAATGTACCCCAAAACCAACCATGCTCCGGATTTCTTTTATTGAAAGCTCTGGATAAATTGCACTATAGTCAGTAGTCATTTGTTCGACATCAAAGTCTTTTACTTGCGCATATTTTGAGAGCGTTTTCTCAAAATATTTAGACCTACTAAGCAATCGTATTTCTTCTGAAAGGGCTTTCTTAAAACTTCTCACATAATTTACCCTGTTTTGATCGTAAGGTGCCAGATTATTATATTTTAACCTGCGTTTTATTTTAGCTTCCACAGTTTCCTGCTGGGTCTCATCATATTCATAAATGAGTTCCATGAACAAGATGTAATCATATGAGAAGCTTGTTTTTCCTTTCATAATACAATATAATGCAATTATTTCAAGTGGGTAGATTCTTGGATAATTTAACGATTTTCATTTGTCTTGCATCTTAATTCAAAAGCGGAAGTAGTTACGATGAGATCACAATTAATTACCCCGGAAGGAATGCAAAAGCTAAAGGAAGAATTAGATCACCTTTGGCGAGTAGAACGCCCTGACATCACCAATAAAGTAAACTGGGCCGCCAGCCTGGGCGACCGTTCTGAAAATGCGGACTACCACTATAACAAAAAACGCCTGCGACAAATTGATAGCCGTGTACTCTACCTCCGCAAATGCATCGATGACTTTAAAGTGATCAGCTACCACCCTAGTCAGGATGGAAAAGTATCATTCGGTGCCTGGGTAGAAATTGAAAATGATAAAGGCATGTACAAACGCCTGCGCATAGTAGGTTATGAAGAACTTATTGGTAACCCGGACTATATCTCCATGGACTCCCCCATGGCCAAAGCCTTATTAGATAAAAAGGAAGGTGACGAAGCCATAGTAAAAACACCTGCGGCAGAGTTTGTTTGGAAGATTAAAAAGATCGAGTACCAAAAATAACTTCATTTCTTCCCCTTTTATTGATTATAACCAACTCGCCACTACACAAATAAAAATCCCCGGCAAGGTACATGGCCAGGGATTACTATTACTTCTTTGAATAATAATGCGTCTCTTTCAACCTTCAGGTGTGTCGTTACATGTGCCATCTGTCCAAAACACCATTTCAGTCTCTACTGCTCCGGTTTCTGGTGTTACTCCTTTAATGACTATCAGATAAGCATTTCCTAACTCAAACGTGAGCTCTTCTTGCATAGGTATTTCAGAGCCTGTATGATATTCAATACCATCAATTTCAAAAATTATATCCTGAATATAGGCCAGCGTAAGCATAAAATCGGGACCACCAACATATACGAAATCTGAAAAAGTACCATTAAAGGCAGGTCTAAAATCTCCGCTTGACGCTTTAAATAACAAATTATCAATCTGATACTCTGTATCATTTACAACAGAAAAATTGATTCTATCCTGCTTAATGTCCCCATTAAATTTGATACATGAAAATCGAAGATCACCATCTTCTTCGCCACAGCTTATGGCAAATAATGAGATGAGGGCGAGTGATAACAAATTAAGTTTCATCTTCTGAGTGTTTATATCGTCTAAGACACTTCTTGAAACAAAAAGGTTGGAATTTGTAAATACAATTATCGCTGCAACTGCTTCACAGTTTTGGTTGAACCATCGGGGCTCCAGCCGGGTTCACCAAAAGTATACATAAAGGCCTCATACACACTGCTCGACTTCTTAATGTCGCGCCAAATGTTGGCATATTCGTGTGTTACAATGACTAACGGGTTGTAAGATTCAGGGTCATGAACAACGCCATACTCAATTTCTACATTCTCATCCAACTCCTTCCAGGTACCGAAGAGCTTATCGAAAATGTTTAAATAGCCACCATGGTTTTTATCCAGATATTCTAAATTTTTTGCATGGTGCACCTGATGTTGTGTATGTGTATTTAGAAATCTCTCTAAAAAGCCCAGTTTAGGCACAAACTGCGTGTGCAGCTGGAATTGCCATAACGCTTCAATACCTAAGCATACCAACACCATTTCCGGATGGAAGCCAATAGCAGGCAACCACATGTAGAAGAGTGGCTTGTATAAAAGGGTGAACCATCCGTTTCTTAAACCGGTTCCAAAATTGAAGTTCTTGGATGAATGATGTACAATATGCGCAGCCCACATAAACCGCACGGTGTGATTAAAGCGATGCAACCAATAATACGTAAAGTCATCTAAAAACTGGCAGATAAGCCAGATATACCATGCCCAACCGAAGGATTCATACCCCAGAATATTGGTGCGCACGCCATTTACTTCAGGGTTAAAAAGCTCGTACACTACATAAAAAATGGCTGCTGCAGAAATAAGTTTAATCAATGGGCCGATTAATACTGACCCCAAACCCATGGCAGAACTTGCCAACAGGTCTTTCCATTGGTACAGTTTTTTATCGTGAGTGTGACTATACGTAAGTTCTACTAAAACCAGAACTATGAATAAAGGAACACCCCAAACTAACGGATTGACAAATTCAAGATTCAAAATTAGACTTTTAAAGTGAAGGTTGATTTAACACAATACTACGCACTGTATTGTCTTTAACACAATAAACCACGAATAGTTGTACTATCAAAAAATTGTGCCTGCTTTATTATTGGTTATTGTAATGTGGTCGGATAGCCATTGTAAAAACCCGGCTGTTAAGTTTGTGTGGAAGATTAAGAAGATTGAGTATCAGAAGTAAAATTTGCTCGTTGATTCGTGATTCGTGAATTGAGAATTAAGTAAACAAAAAAGTGGGTGGAGGGTGTGCCGCAAAAACGTTATTGATTTCTGTTAAGCACACTCACGATTATATTTTTCACCGTTTCCATTTCTTCAGGTTTACTGGCTGCCACAAAGAGTGTTAGACTTGCCAGTGCTTCATTACTTATTAGTAGGTTTCCCTGCCGATCGTGCAATAGATTATTTTCTTTTAGAAAGAGTAGAAAGCAGGCTGCGCCAATTCTTTTGTTACCATCTACAAAGGCATGATTTTTAATAATAAGATATAAAAGCATGGCTGCCTTTTCTTCCAGACTTGGATAGAAATCTTCGCTGTCAAATCCCTTTTCAATCTGAGCTATCGCACCATAAAACCCTTCATCTTTTTCAACTCCGAATACAGCAGAATCGAAGTCCTTTTTCATCTCCTCAATAATAGCCTGATAAACCTCAGGTTTGGGGTAAGTAGCCTTTCGAAGTGTTATCCCCTTTTTATCCAGTTGCTCATGGTCATAATCATCGAGGAGTTCCAGCCCTTTGGCATATTGGTCCAGCCATTCAAAACCTGCTTCTTCTGCTTTGGATTCTATAGCACGACTTAGAATTTGAATGCCTGACTTGAGTAATTTAACTTCCTGTTGTGTTTGCTCAAGACGTTTTTGGTTAATGGCATAGCCCTGAACGAGGTAGTCTTTTAATCGTTGGGTTGCCCAAATCCTGAATTGTGTACCTCTTTTGGAATTAACACGATATCCAACAGAAATAATTGCGTCTAGATTGTAATGCTTGATCGTTCTTTTGACATTTCTACTGCCTTCTTTTTGAACTACCGAGTAATCCTCGGTAGTTGAATGTTCATCAAGCTCTTGTTCATTAAAAATATTTTTAAGGTGCAGGCCTATAGTATCTGTATCTTTCTCGAAAAGTGTGGCCATCTGCTTTTGAGATAGCCAAATGGTTTCTTCCTGAAATCGTACTTCAACTTCAGTTTGGCCATTAGCGGACTGAAAAATTTCAATTTGATTTTGATTACTCAATTTTATGTATCTATACTTATCTAACTCTATTCCTGTTAGTATTGTGGTATGTGCATTTGTTGCACTTACCACTTTTTGTTGCAATTCCCATCCTTGATTACATCAATCAGTATGAAGGCTGATTACACTTAAACCTTCTTACTACCTCTTTCTTTTTGAACTGTTGCATTTTTTGCAACAGTTGCATACTCCTCCAGCTCGCCTTCCTAGTAGATGTTTTTAATATGCCGAGAGATCACAGATTTGTCTCAATCGAAAAGAGAAGCGATCTGGTTTAAACTTAACCATAGAGATTCATCTTCATAGGTAACTTCTACCTCTACCTGATTATCGGACTCATAAATTAAAACTTCACTCATGGTATTAATGAAATCACTGACATCATACTTTACATCTACTAATAGGCGATATATCCAAAATTAAACTTTTTATATTGTGATAAGTGCATTTAGTGCACATACCACTTCATTAAAATTATCTTTACAACACACCCATGGCCAAAGCATTATTAGACAAAAAAGTAGGTGACCAAGCCATTGTAAAAACCCCGCAGCTGAATTTGTGTGGGAGATTAGGAGGGTTGAGTATGGGAAGTAGCCATACAACTGCAGGAGGTTGTGCTTATTAAGCAAAAATAGGCAAGTTTCGGTGGTAGAATATACTATGAGATGAAAGATACTTTTGGTTACTTTTATCAGTGCCAGCAATTCAAATACCTAAACCTCATTAATTCCGTTCCTATTTTTGAGTTTATGAGCATTTTATATGGTTCAAATAACTCATGCGTCATTCGAGCCTGCTCATTAAGAAATTTCTCATAAATGGAATTGTCGGTTTGATTATTTGATCTGCAAATACTCATACTAGTCTCATTAAGCAACTTACCTACCAGTTGAAAGCTATTAATAAAATCAACTTCTTTTAGTGCAAAAAAGAATGGAGGATCTAAAACCTTGCCTTCAACTAGTTTTTTAAATTCCTTAAAAATTGGATGTGCCACCCAAAATGAAACCCAATTTCCATTAACCTTATCTACAGATACTGGCTTTGCTCCTTGAATTAAAAAACTTTTATTATTAATATTTAAGACAAAAAGACCATTCTTCAATTCATTTGTTTTCACCTCCAAACTTTGAAGTAACTCCGATTTTTCCTTAAAATATGAGTCAGGCAAAAATAATTCATTAAGGAGGTTTACCATCTGTTCGTATATATTAAGTGATAGAGTTCCATGCAATGAGTTTTTTTCGGGATGCATTGAATAATTTCTGAGTCCACGAGCTACGTGTAAATGTCTACCTGGATTCTTAAAAACTTCCTTTTTGTCTAAATCATTGATCAGACGATTTAAATCCTTCTTTTTTTCCTTTTTGTCTTTAACCTTAAATTTTAATTCAATATCAATCTCCAAACACCTCATTTTAACTGCCATCTCCATAATACGAAGTAGTTTATTAGCTGCCTCATCTAGAAGAGGATAATGATAATAAGCCTGAGCCATAATGTGTTCTGCTGATTTATAAGCCTCAACAACATCCGTTGGCACTTGGCCATGGAATTTGCCCTTTATTATATATTTGGATTCGTACTCTTTGAATGAATTGACGTTAAACAAACTCCACCTCGAGTCAGGAGTTTCGTACTGGGACAATGACTCTTCCTTATCCATTATACCGTTTAAAATTACCAGCTTGAGCAAAAATCTCCTTATACAATTCACCTCGATCAACCTGAGGGTAATCATTTTCAGCACGTAAAATAGTTAGATAGGCTTTCAATAATCTTATCGGTTATTTCCTAAATAATAACTCTGTCGAACTGCCAGTTTATTAATTAAAATTCTGGTCAAATAATAAATCAATTAAGATTGTTCATCTGATTCTTCACCATCTTTTTTATTGCTCTTTTTTATTTTAAAACCTAGTAACCTTGCTAACTCATATATATTTTCATCTGAACTTCTTGCTTGAAGTCCCTCTCTAAAATCAGACTTTGAAGTAGTACTAGATTTGCTAAATAATATTTTTAATTGATCAGCATTTTCTTTCATGAGCCCAACTGAAATCGAATTATCAAGAAGCTCAGAATTAAAGATTGTGCGTACAGAATCATCTGGCTTTTCTATCAACTTACCAAAATCAACAACAGGCTTGAGCAATAAATTAAAAACCTCGGTTGATATGGAGTCGTTTAAAATCAATCTATCACGAATACTTTTAAATGTATTTTCAAGGCTCTTTCCACTGGACTTAAAACTTTCAATTAACCATTCTACGACTTCAATTTCTTCAATCTCAGATTCATCCACTATGTGTAAGAGCAGTGATTTAAATTCTTCCAAGGCGAACGCATTCCACTGATTAAAATTAATTGCTCTTAAATTATCAAAGGTTGAAGAGTTCAAATCAGAGAAAATGTCATTCCAACCTTCCTTAATCAAACCTTTAAAGTGATTAGTTAATAATTCGATTACCATATTGGCGGCTTTACTATCACTTTTAAAAAGTATTTCAAGGGTTTTACTGTCAAGTTTGAGTAACTCTTTTACTAAGTAATCCCCTTCAGGGAAATCCTCTAAAGAATTCAATATTTCCTCAGTATTCAACTCATTAACATCGGCAATTGGAATCAAATTTTTAATAATTGGTTCAATGCAATAAGATTCATGATTTCTTTCAATTAAAAGAAGTTGTTTTACAACAGACTTTACTAAGGCATTAGTAAAAGAAGTTGACCCAACAAGAAATTCGTGATAATTAATATACCATTCTAATTCCTGTGCAACTGAACTACTAAACTCATCATCATCAATATTCAGGACTTTACTATAAACACCTTGATATGAAGCATGGCTTTTGGATAATAAAGATAGACGCAGAGCTGCTAAATCTATCATCACCTCTTCATCGATTTGAGTGTTGCTGATAAGTGTGTAAATATCAGCATCAGCAAGAACCGTTGAAACGTCAAATTTATCCCGATCCACTAGCTTAAGCAGATCAATAATTCTCTTTACATGATCCTTATTATTTTTATTTTGTTGAAGATACTCATACAATTTTTTGGTGAATTTCTTAAAATCCCCTGCATTGCTCATATAATATATGAATTCAGCTTCATCAAGTTCACTAACAGCAAGGCCCTCTAAATATTCATCAATCTCAATACTCGAACAGGAAAGCTTATAATTCAAATATTCATCTCCTTTAAGCTCTACTAGCTGTTTTATATGCTCTACAGATACTTTTTTCTTTTCAACATACTTCAAAACATCTACATCCCAATCCATTTTGGAACAAGCCTCTCTTAATCCATCTATATTCTTCACATAGTCATCTATATTCAAACCTTCATTACCAACCCAAAAAGAGCTTAATATAAGCTTTAACCATTCTGTTTTGAATGAGCTTTTCAGCTTGCTTAAAAGTACAATTTGAGCTTCTTCCAATTTGCCGGTGCTTAATTGCCCTGCCTTGACCTGTGCATATATCGATTGCCAAATGTTATCTAACCTACTCTGAGAAACTTGTTTTGATACCTCTAATTCTTTGAGGACTAAAATGGGGTTTCCGTATTCCTTAATTTCATTTAAGACTGGTTTAATAATATGTGTAAATACTTGTGTCTTGGATATTTCAGTAAACTTTTCATTGTCCTTGTTCACCAAGCTATCTTTCAATTGTTTTCGATAAACTACCTCTAGAGCATTTTCAGGGTTTATTTGATAAGCTAGAGCTGTGATATACTCTGCATACTTGGTATCCTGTTCGTACAATGACTTTAATCCTCTGAGATAGTCTAAATTGTTTATTGCATTTAATGGGTGATTTAGTATAATCTCTCTATTAAGTAAAAATATAGCTATGTACCTGTCAGGAATTGATTCTTGAAGCAATTTAGTAGAAACACAATCATTTATAAATGCGACTATTTCTCTAGGGGTGATGTTGGGTCTTAATATTTCATAAGCAAGCTCCACTCTTTCATATTCATCTTCACTAAAACTTGGAAATGCATTTTTCCAATTAGTTTTAAAGAAGATTTTCCAACTTGAAAGAATTGGAGGTGCAACCCTAAACACTATATCAAAAGTTTTATTAATATAGTCATCGGCAAAATTTTCATTCTCAGATTCACCATTTAAATCCTTAAACGCATTTTTTATGTGTTTCCTATCAAATGGAATAATAACCTTGATATTCGTATATGTTTTTTCGGCAAAAAACACATGAATTGAAGACCAAACGTTTAGTATATGGTTCTTTGGTAACCTATCAAAATTGTCTAAAACTAAAACTAGTTTTTTATCTTTAAGATCTTTATCAATTTCAGACATCCAATCTTGAAATGCTTTAACTGGAGGTTCATATTCTGAAATTGTCTCAATTTTAGTTTCCTTTTTTTGCTTGTCAGTATAAACCTGAAATGTCTCTTGAAAGGCCGATTTTAACAACTCTCTAAATCCTTTAGAATTTTTCCGAGAATCAATTAAATGCTTTATAAATAGAGCGAAAACTATTAGCCAAGGCAATCCCCAAAGTAATACTTTCCAAATAATAGCAGGTATATATAACCAATCTTCAAAAGTAAATTCATCTTTAAACGCGAGTGCAGTGGGGGTGTAGATAACAGAAATTACAGAAGCTATGAATCCTGGGCTCAGATAAGGTTGATTTTCGGTTGTAACTTCCTTTTCCTTGGAAAGTAATTTTTTAAGCTTATTCTTCCATTTGGCTTCATTCTTTACCAAATTATTCTTTTCATCGCTTATAAATTCTGTTAATTCAACAAGTAATGATCTCCTTTGCTCATCTTCCTGATGACCCCAAACGTCATAGATAAAAAAGGAATAACCTTTGAGTTTATCATCAACAATCTGTACTAGGTTACTTTTACCAACTCCCCAGCCTCCATCTATTCCAATTACTTGAAATTGATTTTCTTTTATAATATCGCAAATAACCTTGGCAGTACTTTCTTGTGATTGACTTTCAAATAAGTCTTTTCCAAGCGGTTTGTTGTCAATGAAATTATACTTTTTACTCATTTCGATTTAATTACCTACTATAAAAATAGTTTAGCTGCTATTGTGCAAGACTTTGACCAAGGCCAAGTTTAGATTTAGCAGTTTAACTCTTCGCCTAGATAAAAGCCGTTTAGTTGTCATAAAATTAAATATAGCTTTTAAAGGTTTTACTAAATCGTAATATAGAAATAGATTTCTAATTTCATTTTTCAGCATTAGGTATTTTCACCTAATCAATTGAGCAAAATCCCCTAATCATCAAAACTAAAAAACCTCTCCAAAAGGCTACAATAAGGCTTTCTCAAAACATTCCCTCCGAAAAAACAAAATTTCATTCTTTTCAAATCTTTATATTCAAGGAAATTTTAGCAAATGAAAAACATCATTGTCTGCTGACATGGCACATCCAACAAATTCGGGGAGAATAACTCTAATGTGGTAATGCTCTATTCTTTACTTGAAAAAGGCATAGTGGATCAGGTATTATTTTAATCCCACTGTACGGGACTATCAATGATCTGTACGAAAATATAACAACGAGACCCAACCCATAAACCAACATTATATTATACTTAACAAGTCCTATTCCTTGGATTATAAAAACCTCTAAACCCCACTAACCTTCCTCCTACCCAACATAAACACAAGTAACCCGGAAGTTAGAAACATGATAATGCTATAAACCGCAGGAGTTATCGCATAGGCACTATTGTGTAGGATGGCGGTTGCTATGGTTATCGCTAGCGTACCGTTTTGGATTCCGCCTTCTATTGAGATGGAGATGCGTTGTGGTATTGAGAGTGACATGATCCGGCCAATAAAATAGCCGAAGCCCATAGTTAGTACATTTAAAATAAGCGCTGCAATACCCGCTTGTTGGAAAAAAGGGATGAGATTAGCTCTTTCTTTGGCAATCACTCCAACTAGCACCAAAACAAACACCAATGCCGAGGCTTTTCTAACGGGCTCTAACATACGGTCGGCAAAAGCCTCTTTGCGAGCACGAATCCACATTCCTATACCTACAGGCAGAATAACTATGACAAAAATTTGAGCTATGGTAGACACAACATTGAGTTGGATCAAAGTGCCTTGTCCCAACACCCTGTTCAAACCCATATTGATCAAAATCGGAATACTCAACAAGGTCACTAAACTGCTAATGGCAGTTAATGAAACAGATAAGGCTAAATCTCCTTTGGCTAAATGGGCTATCAAATTGGATGTTGGCCCACCCGGACATGCTGCCAGGATAATCAGACCAATGGCTATCTCAGCAGGCAAGTCCATGACAGAGATAATCCCAAACCCTATCACCGGTAATGCCACCAATTGGCAGAACAAGCCTGTCAGTATTGCTTTAGGATTGATAAATATGCGAGTGAAATCGGCAATGGTTAAAGACAAACCCATGCCCAGCATAATGATGATTAATGACAGGGCTAATATTGCAGTAGAGATAGAATCCATTGGAGATATTTAGTTGAAGATTATATGCAAATGCATAGTATAATAGAAATCAAACGACATGGCTCACCCCTGATGCTCCGCCCGCAACAAATCGTTCACTGTTTTTACCGGGTTGAAGGTTTCGATGGGAACTTCCACAAAAAGGGTTATCCAGTTGGACATGGCGCCATTCCAAAGTCCGGGCATTTCCAGCGCTTTTAAGTCTTTGCCGTTTTTAGATTTTTCGGTAATAAAACCAGTATCAGCATCTACAAACTTCAACAAGTCGAATTTCTTGCCCTGGTAATCTTTAAACGCACAGATTAAATCTACCGGGTTAAAATGTGTGGCTGAATTGAGCGCCTGTTCAGCAGCCTTATCATCGGGATTAAACTGAGAGGTTTCAACAATTTGAAGTGTTTTGGAACCATCTTTTTCTTCTATCCAGAATGGGCCACCACCAGGCTCACCTGTGTTGGGCACCATACCGCACACCCTTAGTGGGCGATGCAGAAGGCTTTTTAAATAGCTTACCTTATCGCCAGCGGAAAGTGTTTCAAACCCTTGCTTAAAGCTGAGCATCAACTCATTTTTGGCAAAACTTTCTATCGCTGCGATATCTCCTTCAGATGGGTTTTGAGTTAGCTTCTCCAGATGTGCGAATAGTTTCTTTTGCACCTCGATAAGCAACCCGCCCAGGGCTTTTTTATACACAATGGTCTTCTCCTTAAAATGATCAGGCACTACATTGTCTATGTTTTTAATGAATACGATATCCGCATCAATTTTATTGAGGTTTTCAATTAAAGCTCCATGTCCTGCAGGGCGAAATAATATACTGCCATCTTCCTCTCTAAAAGGCTCATTATCAGGAGTTACGGCAATGGTATCAGTGTCAGGGTTCTGTTGCGAGAATGAAACTTCGTAGTCCGTAAATGTTTTTTTAAGCTTCGCCACTTCATCATTAAAGGCTTGCTGATGCTCTGGTGAAACGGTAAAATGCAAGCGTACTTGTCCGCCCTTACCTTTAGCATACTTCTCCCCTTCCGAAAAATGTTCTGCTGTAGGTGTTTTGGCAGAATCATCATAAAGGTGGAATTCCAAAAGCCCTTTTGGCAACTGACCGTAGCCCAGGCCATCTTCATTCAACAATGCTTTTACTATCTGATGGTAGTTTTTATTCTTCTTGGCTTCCTCAATAGATGTGCCTTGTGCTTCCAGCTTTTTATTCAAAGAATTGTAGAATGCAAAATGCTCAATGCCTCCAAAAAACTTCTTCAGAAATTTAGAATCTTCAGATTCAGATTCATCCTCCGTTAAAAATTCAAACAGCCTTTTAAACATACGGCTGGCTGCGCCACTGGCAGGTACAAATTTGGTAATCTCATAGTTGCCCGCTTCTTTGCTGTACAATGAAATAAAATGATCGAGATCGGCCTCAGACAGTTTAATTATGCCATTACCTACCGTAGCAGGTTTCTTAATCGATAAAAATGGAAAGCCATTTTTAAATCGGTTCAACTGCTCCTCTACTTTTGCTGGAGATTTGCACAGCTGCTCTAATTCTTTCTTAAGATCTTCGTTCATTCTATTTGTTTCAATAGTTTAAAAAAGTGTCTCTGTGGCCTTTATATAACTTTTTTCGTATGCACTATACAAATTCTTCCAATCAAAACACTCAGATAAGTCTTCCGATTTATTCCGCATATCTATTCTTGCTCTGCTACTGTTTTGTATAAAGTTGAGCATAATATTGCATAAGGCTTCAGCCGATTCGTCAAAACTTTTATTGGCTCTTTTAACAATGAAAATGCCGTGCTTTTCATCTCCGATATCTACGTTTTTCATATAATCTCCAAAGCCCGATAAATCAGAGGTAACAGCTGCTACACCTCGTGCCAAACATTCTAATGGTGTATAACCCCAGGGCTCATAATAACTCGGGAAAACCCCCAGATGGCAGGCGCGCACAAAATCATTATATTCCATTCCAAACAAGGGATTGGTACTGGAAATAAAATCAGGATGGTAGACAATCTTCACCTTATCATCTCTATGGTTCACCAGGTTTGATGTGCGCAAGAAGTTTAAAATTTCATCCTTTTCATCATCTACCAAATTGTGTGTAACAACAGGTGGTAGCTCATTTGTTTTCCACGATTGGATAATCCTGCGGTGCCTTAACTTCAAGTAATCATCTACCATATCATTTAAGTTGGGTAGTTTATGATCGCCCTGGCTCGAGGCCGACTGGCGGATAAGCCGCTGTTTAATTTGTTCTACGATAGATTCGCTATTCGCATGAATTTTATCCAGCATCGCACGAGCGTTCAGCACATCAGGGTTTATGGAATGCACCGGCTGCTTTGTTATAAAAAACATGACCACCGTAAATGGCGAATTCGATTCTTTTAATCGATGGTTAAGTCTGGCAAGTGCTTCTAATGTTAGATCATACCCTTTATTCAAATACTCGAACCTGCCGGAAGTAAAAAAGTAAAGTGTTTTACCCAAGTCAAATGAATAGCTCTGGAAGAAATGTCCCATCACAAATTGCTCCAGCAACTGCTTATACTCGTGATGCAGGTTTTGTACTTCGTGCAACACAGAAAAACGCTCGATATTCAGTCCGTTAGGTAGAATTAAATCAGGACTTCTGCCGAGCAAGTGCATACATTCCTTACCAGTAACCTCACTCACAGTAGTAAACACATGAGCACCATGAACGCATGCTCGTTCCAACTTCACGTTGGCCTCAATGTTAAAATACTGAGCTTCTTTGAGCCAGTCCATAAATGGAAGATGGTCATAAAATTGAGGGTCGTTCATGGCCAAATAGCGGCCAAGTAAAGTAGCATGCGTTGTAAAAACTGTTTGCAATGGCACCTGATCTCTCCGTAAATTGGGCAAGGCCGAAGCGGCCATCCACTCATGGAAATGCGCAATCGGTTTAACCTTATGTTTTAATGCTACTCTGGTAAGCTCCGACAAAAACAAATGCACCATGTACCCAAATGCAAGCACTTCATCCAACAGAGGGTCGTGCTTATTAAAATCAATCGAATGGTCTTGCCAGTAGTAATACTTTATATTTCCCAGCTCGTGAAAAACAGAATGGTAATTAAAGAGAATAGTTTTTGGTCTGCCAGATACCAGCCAAAAGCCACACCTAATATCCAACCCTTTTTCGCGGCAATTATTAATAGCTTCTTTTAAAATAGGATGTTCAAATTCAGATTCCTCGAAATCTGTGCTGGCTTCTTTCTTAGCATAAGGGCCTACTAAAACATAATTTTTACCCCACTTATTTACCATGGTTGGTACTTTGGAGCGTATCACTGTATAGATACCACCCACCTGATTACACACTTCCCAGGCGATTTCGGCAAGTAGATGTTCTTCTGTATTTAATGCAGCCTCTTTAGACATGAAATCCTGTTGTTTTTAAAACGAGCCAATAAATTAATTCAATTTAAGTGCTTCAGTAAGTTTAATTTCAAAAATTAACAGATTTAGTGTTAAAAAGATAGTGCGGCAGCCTAAATAAATATACTTTACGATTGGTGTTTAAACATAATAAGTGTTTTAATTTGAATACGCTTTGATATTATCAAGGCGATATCAATGTGATAAGATGGAAGAACAGAAGAAAGAAACCATACAGGAAGAGCCTAACTTTGAAGGTAATTACATAGAAAAGTTCAAAGGCGTTGAAGAGCAGGAGTTTTATCCGGGTGAGCTGATAAGCTGGAAACTGAAGAAACAATCGTTAAAAATATATGCACAGCATTCTGTGCTGCAATTGAGTATCATCGATCAATCGATATTAAAATTCAGGTACTCTAACGATGGCTATTTTGAAGATGACTTTTCGTATGCCATTGATCCTGAATATTCGTATGGCGATGCACGCTATAAATTTAAAGATCAGAAAGATTACATTCTGGTTCGCACTTCCGTGCTGAAGTGCTATATCTACAAAAAGAACTTTACCATCAAAATCTGTAATGACCAGGACCAGGTAATTATGGAAGATGAGAAAGGGTATCATTGGAAGGAAGAGAAAAAGTATGGTGGCGATGTGGTGATCACCACACTCAAATCATCGCCCGACTATAAATACTACAGCCTGGGCGATAAAACAGGGAAACTAAACCTTAACGGCACCAGAAGGGAACTTTGGGGTACCGATTGCTACGGCTATGGAAATGAGACCGACCCTGTTTATAAAAACATTCCGTTTTTTACCGGTTTAAAGGATGGGCTGGGCTATGGCATATTTCTGGATAGCTCTTTTAGAACTTTCTTTGATTTTGGTAAAGAAAGAAAAGAGGCCTTAAGTTTTTGGGCGCAAGGTGGCGAAATGAGATATTATTTCATCTACGGCCCTAACCTCGTTGATGTTGTAAAAGACTATACTGAGCTTACCGGGTTTTCACCGATGCCTCCAAAATGGGCTTTGGGCTATCATCAGAGTAAATGGAGCTATTATCCTGAAAGTACGGTTCGTGAGTTGGCCGATAACTTCCGGTCCAAAAAGATTCCTTGTGATGTGATCCATTTAGATATCGATTACATGGATGGGTACAGATGCTTTACGTGGGATGAGAAACGTTTTCCCAATCCTAAAAAGATGATTTCAGATCTGAAAAAAGATGGCTTCAAAACCATTGTCATTATAGATCCGGGGATAAAGATCGACCAGTATTATCCAGTATATCAGCAAGGTGTGCATCATAACTATTTTTGCACCAGAATGGATGGCGCCAGATTTAAAGGCAGCGTTTGGCCGGGGCCTTGTCACTTCCCTGATTTTACGAACCCCGAAGCACGAAATTGGTGGTCGGGTTTGTTTAGTGGCCTGGTGAGCGATGGTGTAGCTGGAGTTTGGAACGACATGAACGAACCGGCCGTATTTGAAGAAGGCTCTTTCCCGAGGGATGTGAGGCATCATTACGAAGGGCACCCATGCAGCCACAGAAAAGCGCATAACGTGTATGGTATGCAAATGGCGCGTGCTACCTATGAAGGCCTGGAGCGCTTCAATGGCAATGAAAGAAGCTTTACAATAAGCAGATCAGCTTTTGCAGGTATTCAGCGGTTCAGCTCAGTGTGGACAGGCGATAATATGGCCACCTGGGAGCATCTAAAAATTGCCAACATACAATGCCAGCGATTGGCAGCTTCAGGTATTTCCTTTGCCGGCTCAGATGTAGGTGGTTTTATTGGTTCGCCTGATGGTGAGCTCTACACCAGATGGATTCAATTAGCTACTTTCCACCCGTTCTTTAGAACTCACTCTTCAGGAGATCATGGCGATAAAGAACCGTGGCAATTTGATGATAAGTATTTAAGTATTGTGCGTAGGTTTATAGAGCTACGCTATGAGCTGATGCCGTATTTGTATACCACCTATTGGCAATATGCAGAGTTTGGCAACCCGATGCTGAAATCAATATCATTAGCTTATCAAAACGATACCGAGACGCTTAACAGAGAAGAAGAATTTCTTTTTGGCGACCATATATTGGTTTGTCCTGTTTCAGAGGAAGGAGCAACAAGCAGAAATATGTATTTACCGGAAGGTAAATGGGTAAATTTCTGGACGGATGAAGTAGTGATAGGGAAAACAGAAATAACTGTAAATGCACCGCTCGATCAGTTACCGCTATTTGTTAAAAGCGGGTCTGTTATTACCATGCAGCCGAAAATGCAGTATGTAGATGAGTTTGAACCCGAAGCACTGACACTTCATGTGTATGCCGCTGAAGCAACCACTACTACACTATTGTACGAAGATGATGGGCACAGCAAAGATTTTGAACGTGGATTAAGTACTATCAGGAAGTTTATTCAAAAAACTGATGGTGTTAACTTCTCCATCTCTCAAACTATGGAAGGTGATTACCAGGCACCCTACCAAAGTTTTGACATTGTGTTACATGCCTATAAAGGTGTTCCTAAAAGTATACTGGTAGATGAACAGCCCGTTCATTTCGAGCAGCAAAACAATAACATAAAGTTTACAGTGAGCAAGCAATTTACTATGATAAAATTTGAAACTTAGTTAATCAAAAATCCATCAACCTATGAAGATATTAATGATAGGTCCTTCAAAGTCTGATAGCCAAAATTATGGTTTAGGTCTGGCCACAGAAAACATTGCCAAACAGCTTGGCGCAAAAGCTGATCTTACCATTGTTTCACCAGTTCATGCTTCACAAATGGCTATGAGTAATGAAAGTGAACAGATTAATGTGGCGGTTGAAGAAACCCTATTAGATGCTAAATCGGTTGATGCTACTGCGGTACAAATCAATGTAGAAACGATATTAACGCCCTATTTTTATCATCCTACAAGAGAAGAAACTAAAACTGAAGTTACAGATGCTGCTGTAGAAATTCAGCAGGCATTAAAAATGTATAGTGAGTCTGTGGTTGAGCAAGTTGAAAATCTGGAATACGATGTAATCTATGCTCACGATTGGCTTTCTATTGGTGCTGCCCTTCAATTAAAGGCCAAATACAAAAAACCATTGATGTTACACATCCATGCACTTGATTATGACAGGGTAGGAAAAAAAACCGATTCGTGGATTTATAAACTTGAAAAAGAAGGGATGGATAAGGCTGATGTGGTGGTGGCTGTAAGTGACTACCATGCGAACATCATGCAAAGCATTTATAAAATTGATAAATCGAAAATAAAGGTTGTTCACCTGGCAAGCCAGAAGGTAGAGCCAGTAAATTATACATCTCCTTTTGCAGAAGACATCATACTGTTTGCCGGACGACTAAGTCAGCAAAAAGGCATTTTTATGTTTATTGAAATTGCAGCGGAGCTTGTTAATAACCATAACGACTTAAGGTTTGTTGTGTCGGGTAATGGCGAGCTATCGCAAGAGGTAGTAAGCAAGGTGAATGAAAAAGGCCTTGCCGGCCACTTCAATTTCACAGGTTTGTTGGAAAGAAATGCCCTGCATGCCCTAATGAGGGAGAGTAAAGTATTGGTGATGCCCTCCATATCAGAGCCTTTTGGACTGGTAGCTATGGAAGCAGCTATTAATGAGCTGCCAATTATTATTAGTGGGAATAGTGGTGCAAAAGAGGTTTTAAAAGGAGCATTAATTCCTGAAAAAGAAACTGTAGCCTCCTATATAAAACTGATAGAAAAAGTATTGTCTGGCAAAGAGGTTATAACCAAAGGTGTTGCTCAGAATAAAGAAGCAGCTTCAAAAAGAACGTGGGAGATGGTTGGCAAAGAGATTTTTCAAATCTTAACTGCTTAATATGAATAACTATCAGGTTCTTCATTATCATTTTACTGTGCCAACAAAAGAAATTTCCTTTCTGGAAGTTAGTAATGAAGGAAATTTAATAGAGGAGATTAATATCCCCGATGCCATTAAGGAAGCGTTGGAACACAGCCTTCATTCTTTGTTAGATTTCTTAAAGAATAAAAATGAAGTGTTGGCATACTTCAGTGCTTCCTTTCTGGAAGTGTTGGAAAAAGAATATCCTGCTGAGTTAGAGAAGATTAAAGGCCACGTTGATAGTGGGAAAATTGAGTTAGTAGCTTCATGTGCGTATCATTCTTTCAGCTATTTATGCCACGCAGAGCTTTTTAAAAAGGAAGTTGAATTTCATAAAAATGCTTACAAAAAGCATTTCAATAAAGCGGCTGAGTTATTCATTAATACTGCAGGCTTATTTAATGATCAGCTTATTAATCATCTAAGTGATCAAGGCTTTAAAGGACTGATTGCCCCGGCCAATAGCTGGCACTTGAATGGTGTAAAATCATCTGATAGCTATCAAACTATTGGCGAAAAACCTATGAAAATTCTCCTTTCCAATGGTGATAGCAGTAGCAGCACTTATGTTGGTTTAGTGAATGGCTTTGGAAGTGGCTATGATGACAAAGAATTACTTTCATTATCCATTAAAGGGTTAAAAAAGATACTTTCCAGTACCACTAAAAAGGGCGAATATTCAGCAAGTATGCCATTGAACTCGCCAGAATGGTCACAGCCATTAGCACAGTATTTATCAGGTTCTTTACAAAAAGCACTTTTGGATGAATGTAAAAGGTTAATCAATAAGACACACGATCAGCTATCGGATGAAGACTGGAAAGTGATCATGCTTATTTGCCAGCCTGATAAATTGCTCCAGCTCAATACTAACTTATCAAGCGATGGATTTCAGCATTTCATTAATTGCATGAATCTGCTTACTGCGATTGGGTTGAGGTACAGATAATCCGTTTTGCGATGAGTCAGCGCAATGAATAAAGAAGTATTGTTACTAATTAGGGGACTGCCGCGTCCCATAGTCCTCGCAGTGACGTAATAATTTAGTTTATCTTTCTAAAACAAAGGCTGCCCTGTTTACCGCATAAATAGCAAGGTAGTTTTCCCCATTTTCCTCAAAACTTTCGTGCACAACTTTTTCATCTACGCGACCGTGCCCACCAAATTTCTTATCATCGGAGTTAAGCACGTATTTGTACTTTCCTTTCTTTGGTACCCAAAATTTATAGTCAGGAATTGAATTGGAAGGACTAAAATTAAAAATGAAGATGAGGTTGGCGCGCTCAAATATCAAAACCTGATTTGTTTCATCCATGTTTATTAGTTGAGCAGCAGGTGCGGCCAGTACTATCTTTTTATCCAACAGTTTTATCATCGCTTTGTCAAAGTCATTAAGGTAGATGTACTTCAGTTTCTTATTATCTACCAAAGACCATTGTCTACGTGCATACTTGTAGCTCCAATCATTACCCTCACGAGGGAAATCAAGCCACTCAGGGTGGCCAAATTCATTACCAAAGAAGTTTAAATAACCCTCGCCCCCAGCAGAGGCCGTCACTAATCGGATCATTTTATGCATGGCTATCCCACGATCGATCACAAGGTTATCATCGTCCTTACTCATATGCCAGTACATCTCTTTGTCCATGAGCCAAAAGGCTATGGTTTTATCACCTACCATGGCCTGGTCGTGCGACTCAGCATAAGCAATAGTTTTTTCTTTATATCTTCTGTTACTCAACACATTCCAAATTTCATCCATTTTCCAGTCTTCATCAGCTTTATGCTTTAGCAACTTAATCCATGAATCGGGAATACCCATCCCCAAGCGATAATCGAATCCCAATCCCCCCGCTTCTATTGGCTGGCACATACCCGGCATTCCACTCATATCTTCAGCTATGAGTATACAATCCGGTTTAACACTTTTTGCTACAGTAGAAGCCAGCTGCAGATAGCGTACTGAATCCCAGTCGACACCATCCTTGAAATATTTATCATAATGATCGAACCCGACACCATTTCCGTGATGGTGATAGAGAATACTTGTCACCCCATCGAAACGAAAGCCATCGAAATGGAATTCTTCCAACCAATAGCGCACATTAGAAAGTAAAAATCGCTCTACCTCCTCTTTGCCATAATCGAAAAGTTTTGAATCCCAGCCTTCATGATAGCCCTTACCTCCTTCATGAAAATACTGATGACCACTACCATCAAAATTATTCAACCCTTCAGCTTCATTTTTCACCGCATGAGAATGCACAATATCCATGATTACCGCTATACCCATATTATGGGCAGTATTTATTAATGATTTCAACTCATCGGGTGTGCCGAAACGCGATGAGGGTGCGAAGAAATTAGAAACATGGTAGCCAAACGAACCATAATAGGGATGCTCTGCGACTGCCATTAGCTGAATGCAGTTGTAGCCCAAAGCTTTTACCCGAGGCAGAACTTCTTTTTCAAATTCGGCATACGTGCCCACTCCCTCCTTCTCTTGAGCCATTCCTGTGTGACACTCGTAAATAAGTGGTGCTCCAATTTTTTTAAGGTTAAACTTCTGATCTGTCCATTGGAATTCTTCTGCTGGATGCCATAAGCATGCAGTGAAATCGTGTGTTTCAGGGTTTTGAACCGCATATTTAGTATAGGCAGGTATTTTATCTGCGAACCCGTGATCCGACTCTACCTTTACCTTTACTTGTGAAAGGTGCTTAAGCCCATCCTTTTCAGAAATAAATAATTCCCAAATACCATTTCCGACATTTGATAGTGGATGCTTACTTGCATCCCATTTGTTAAAATCACCAATAAGGCTTAGTGACTTAGCGGCAGGCGCCCACTCACGATAATGCCAACCCTTTAATTTTTTATCATAGTTGAAACCCAGTTCTTTATGTCTTAAGGCATAATTCTGGATGGATCCGTAATTTTTATCTATTTCGGCAGTTCGCTGTAGAAAATAGTCAAGGCGAGTTTGAAGGTTAGCTTCGTAAGGTTGTAACCATGGATCATCTTCAACGAGTTGTAGCATATATTTTTCAGGTAAGTTCTTCAGTTTGATAAGGTAACAAAAACTAACCTTCAATGATAGCTACTGCCAATAAATTATGGCAGGTATTTGTTAATTGAGCATTTTAAATTGAATATCTACTGAGCTAAAAGTCAACTTTTAAACTCTTTTATCAACTTATTCATTTTGGATTTTCCGATAAGTTCATCCAATTCATTTAATAGATTATCAGCATCTTTCACTGATTTGCGCATTTCACCCATTTCTACTTTACCGTGAGATTCATACTTTGACAAGATGTATTGAATGGTTATCAAGTCAGTATCTACCGCAGGTTGGTAGGCCTCCAAATCATTTTTGGTTGTCACTGATAATACACCACAATTAATTAGCTTACCAAGAACCTCATAAAGCAGTTGAGCAGGTACCTTCACATGCTCATTGACTTCCTGCAAATTTAAAGCAGGTTTTCCCTTTCTGAAGTTGTCAATAATGACAATGCACGCTGCAATTGCTACCTTCTTTTTAAAACGTAGACTAAATCCTTCAGCTTTAATATTGCTTTCGTAATTATCTATATTCTGTATTGAATAGGCTATTTCTGAACCAAACAATACAATAATCCAGCTTGTTTGCAGCCATAAAAGAAAAAGCGGTAATGCTGCAAAGCTTCCATAAATAGCATTATATCTCGACACACCTATTCCAGCTTTAAAGAGAAGTATCTCAAAAAATTGAAATATAGTACCGGCTACAATTCCTGATATCACAGCGGCCTTAAAACTGACTTTCGTATTTGGCATTATCATATACAACAATGTAAAGAGCAGCCAAATCAGTGCGAAAGGCAATATTCTTAACGTTGGCAAAATCAACCCTTTAAAGGTACCTAGCAACTTTATTTGTTCTGTTAACTCAGTAATTTGAGTGGCTAAATAGGTGGTTATTCCATTGGCAACAATAATCAGTATAAAACCAAAAATCATTACTGTAATATAATCAGTGAGCTTTCTGGTTAAGTCCCTTGCCTGATGCACATACCATATATCATTGAATGACTCTTCAATGTTACTTAGCAACTTCATTACAGAATAAAAAAGGAAGACTACACCAAACCCCGCTACTAAACCTCCACTAGTGGAATCCAGCAGGTTATGGGCAAAGTTCAGACTTTGTTGAAATACCTGTTCCTGCCCTTCGAAGTTTTCCAGAAGCTGGTCTTCTAGTACTTTATCCAAACCAAACCCTTTAGCTAAAGCAAATGCAATGGCCAAAAGTGGCACAAATGATAGTAATGAGAAGTAAGTAAGAGCAGAAGCCCTCAGAGCAATCTTATCTTCCTGAACACCTTTAGCAGCAAGAATAGTTACCTTAATTGTTTTGTATAAAAAGCGCTTAGAGGAAGAAATGGATTTGAAATCAACCTCCCAGATATCTTTTTTGAAAAAATTGATTAGCCTTTGAATTGCACCCTTGTTCATATAGCTAATTTACAATGTAAACTTTATGATTATCAATTTAATTTATGGCTAATAATTTCTCTACATTCTAGACATTGAGAAAGTGTTTTTTACTCCTTATCCTTAGATTCTTCAGCCTTTATATCAGAGAATTTGTTCGTGTTCCTATCAGTGTGTTCCTCTCGCTTCCTGCGTATAAGGTACATAACACCCATTATTACGATTAAAGGAATCAAGACATAGAGAGCAATAATTGTGATATTCATTTTATATTATTTATTATGTAATACTTGAATTCTAAAAAATACGACTTTATTGGTTAAAAATCATTATTAAATGAATCTGTTATTAAACCTTAATTATTGAAATGCTTGAACGCTTAAAAATATCTGCATTGGGTTATTGGGACTCTTTGATTGAACTTTTACCTGACCTCATACTTGCTTCCATTTGGCTGATAATGTTTACTGTGATAGGCATGTTATTGAGAAGCATTATTAGAAAAAGATTACTAAGGAATAGTAATGACCCACTCATCAGGAATTTTATTGGTCGAATAGTTCTTCTGCTAATGATAATTTTTGGTGTAATTATTTTTCTAAATCAAATTGGTTTAGGCAATGCAGCAGGTGGGCTGTTGGCAGGTGCAGGAGTATCTGCAATAATTCTGGGATTTGCCTTTAAAGATATTGGAGAAAATTTTTTAGCGGGTTTTTTTCTCGCTTTTAGCAGGCCATTTAAAATTGGTGACGTTATTGAAATTCAAAATTTACAGGGCACCGTTAATTCACTGAGCTTTAGAAACACACATATCAGAACTTTTGATGGTAAGGATATTTATATACCTAATGCAACACTGATTAAACAACCTTTAATTAATTACACCAGAGATGGTTTACAACGGTTCGACTTTCTTGTGGGCATAGCTTATGAAGAAAATATTCTAGCCGTGACTCAATTAATTTCACAGACATTAGATAAAATAGAAGAAATAAAACATGATACTGACTTATCACCATTTCTTGAACTGGAGGCCTTTGGGAGTAGCACAGTGAATATCAGAATATATTATTGGATTAATTCGTACAATTTCACCGAACCGCTTGCCATACTCAAAACAAAAGTAATGTATGAAATACTTAAGGCTCTTTCGGATAATGAAATAAACCTACCCGCTACCATAACAGAGGTGAAAATTTATGAAGACCAAAAATCCATACCGTTAATAATTAAAAATTCATCAGAGGACAAGGTTGATTAGAATATCATCTCATCGATAAAAAATAGAACTGAACTTACTTAACACTCAATCATATTTGAGTGAATAATTAATTTAACTAAAAAAGCCTCAAGAGATCTTGAGGCTTTTTACTGTCCTATTTTTGATTTTATCAATTCAAATCAAATCGATCTAAGTTCATCACTTTGTTCCAGGCGGCCACGAAGTCTTTTAAAAACTTCGCTTTGCCGTCAACGGTGGCATAAACTTCTGCCAAGGCACGAAGTTCAGTATTCGAACCAAAAATTAAATCTACACGGGAACCGTGCCACTTAACTTTGCCTGATTTTCTATCCTTACCTTCAAACACCTCTTCAGATTTATCTTTTGGTGCCCAGGTTGTGTTGAGGTCTAATAAATTAACGAAGTAATCGTTAGTTAAAGCACCAGGTTTTTCAGTGAATACACCATGGTTAGAATTATCATAGTTGGTATTCAGCACACGCATACCACCCACTAGTGCAGTCATTTCCGGTGCTGTTAGTGTTAGTAATTGAGCTTTATCTATTAGCAGTTCTTCGGCTTTGGCTCCGTACTTTTTATTTTTATAATTTCTAAAGCCATCGGCCATAGGCTCTAGCACAGCAAAGTTTTCAATATCAGTTTGCTCTGCTGAAGCATCAGCACGACCTGGCGTAAACGGAACGCTTACTGACTGCCCAGCATCTTTCGCAGCTTTTTCAATGGCTGCACAGCCGCCAAGTACAATTAAATCTGCTAACGAAACTTGCTTATTGCCTGACTGTGCTCCATTAAACTCTTTCTGTATTCGCTCCAGAGTATCCAGTACTTTATTTAACTGGGCCGGGTTATTTACTTCCCATTGGTTTTGTGGTGCTAATCGTACTCTTCCTCCATTTGCGCCACCTCGTTTATCTGAACCTCTAAAAGTTGAGGCAGATGCCCAAGCTGTAGAAACAAGTTCTGAAACGGTTAAACCGGAGTCAATAATTTTACCTTTCAACGATGAAATATCTTTATCATCAATGAGGCTATGATTCACGGCAGGAATAGGATCTTGCCAGATTAAATCTTCTTTAGGTACTTCAGGACCCATATATCTTACTTTTGGCCCCATATCTCTGTGTGTTAATTTGAACCAAGCTCTCGCAAATGCATCAGCAAACTGATCAGGATTTTCATAAAACCTTCTGGAGATTTTTTCATATTCAGGATCAAATCGTAATGATAAGTCAGTAGTAAGCATAAAAGGTGCATGCTTTTTACTTGGGTCGTGCGCGTCTGGTACCAAACCTTCGCCAGCGCCACCTTTTGGTTTCCACTGATGTGCACCTGCCGGACTTTTTGTTAATTCCCACTCATAACCAAATAAGTTTTCGAAATAGTTGTTGCTCCATTTCGTTGGTGTAGTTGTCCATGCTCCTTCTAAACCACTGGTAATTGTATTTACACCATTACCTGAACCAAGTGTATTTTTCCAACCTGTACCTTGCTCTGCAATGGTAGCTGCTGCAGGTTCAGGGCCCACATATTTACCAGGATCACCGGCCCCGTGGGTTTTACCAAATGTATGTCCCCCGGCTATTAATGCAACCGTTTCTTCATCATTCATAGCCATTCTACCAAATGTTTCTCTGATATCGCGGGCAGCAGCCACAGGGTCAGGATTACCATTAGGGCCTTCCGGGTTCACATATATCAAACCCATTTGTACTGCTCCTAATGGATTTTCTAAAGTTCTGTCGCCAGTATAACGTTTATCTCCAAGCCACTCGCTTTCAGACCCCCAATACACATCTTCCTCCGGCTCCCAAACATCTTCTCTACCTCCGCCAAAACCAAACGTTTCAAAGCCCATTGACTCAAGAGCTACATTTCCGGTAAGGATCATTAAATCTGCCCAGGAAATTTTATTTCCATACTTCTGTTTGATTGGCCATAACAGCATCCTTGCTTTATCCAGATTGGCGTTATCAGGCCAGCTATTCAAAGGAGCAAAACGCAATGTACCTGCTCCAGCTCCTCCTCTACCATCTGCAATACGGTAAGTACCAGCACTGTGCCACGCCATTCTAATAAAAAACGGACCATAATGACCATAATCTGCCGGCCACCACTCTTTCGAGTCAGTCATCAAATCATGTAAGTCTTTTTTAACGGCATTCAAGTCTAGCTTTTTAAATTCTTCAGCATAGTTGAATGACTCATCCATAGGATTAGACAATTTAGAATGCTGCCTGAGGATATTTAACTTAAGTTGGTTGGGCCACCAATCTCGATTTGATGTTCCTGTGCCTGCTCCTTGATTCAAGGGCCCATTTAAGAATGGACATTTGCTAGCATCATTTACATCGTAACTTGAATGTGCTTTATTTTCCATGTTGTTTTAATTAAGGTTAGAAGTTTATTCTATGAGTAAATATGAGATAATTTTTATTTATAATAATTATCTATTTATAAGCTAAGCTTATAGCAAAGAAGTCTGTTTAAGTTACCCAAAAGCCTCCACTTAAAAAAGACTTACTTGGTAAGTAAAAGGTTAAATAACGCGTTGTTAATGTTGGGTTAACCAAATAAACTTGTAGCATCTTTTAATCAGGATTATTATCTTGTTCATTCTAATAGGAATGAATCATGAATCTCACCACTGAACAAAAAAATCATTTAGAAAGTCTACTCAAATCTGGAGATGAACTAGCTGCAGTTCGTTATCTGCAAAACACCTTGGGCTTATCAGCCGAAGAAGCATTAAAACTTACTGAGGAGTTAGATAGAACAGTAGAAGAATCTCCCGATTTAAAAATGCGTGAGTTTATGGCTAAATCCAGTGCCAAGGCCATGAAGGATAGTAAGGTAAGCAAATGGGTAGGTGGCATCTTTCTTTTCTTTGGTTTGATAATGCTAGGTGTAGCAGTTTATATCTTTTATACAAACTACAAATTTGCAGAAACGGCCGTACCTGTAATTGGTAAAGTAATTGACCATGATACCTATTACAGCTCTGACGATGATGGAAACAGAACCTTAATGTATAGTAGTATTTTTGAGTACAACTATAATAATCAAACTTATACCCATACCAGTGATGTGGGATCTTCCAGCCCGGACTATGAAATAGGAGAAGAGGCAGAAATATTAATCGATCCTAAATTTCCTGGTAAGGCCTTGGTAAACACCTTCTGGGATCGTTGGTTTTCGATTGTTATTATAGGCTTTTTCGGAGTTACCTTTAGCGGTGCAGGTTATATGGTTTTGAGGTTGTTTTAATTACTTCCACAAGCCAAGAATCAGCCCCATAACTAAAAAGGAAAACACAAAGTACCCCGCATTAATAAAGAATAGCTTAGCCGACCTCCTTTCAAAGAGGTACAGAATACCAATGCTCATAGCTACCCAGCCAAACCCTGATAAAAACCCACCAATCAAACCCCATGTCCATTCTTCAAACCCACTAATAAATCCGGCCAGGTTAAATGCTATTATTAAAGAAAGGAGTAATGAACCACCAAAGATTTTCGCTTTATTACCACTTTGCACAAATTCAGGAGTAAAGCCGTTCTCTTTTGCCCATGCATTACCGAATAATATTGGTGAGTACCATAATCCACCAATCACGAACATGGAAAGTGCGGCTGCCACTACAGCTAAATAGTTAATGTCTACATTTTGCATATCAATTTTTATTTTCTAGTGTGAATAAACCCTTTTCTGTGTACCATTCTTTTATCCGATACGTGAATTTGCCAGCCATTACAGCTGGATCCTGATTACAGAGCTGTTCAGCCTCTGCGAAACTTGCCACATTTAAAATAAATAGTCCACCACCATCTTTGAATGGACCTGCCACCATTAGTCTACCACTTTCAGCCATGTGTTTAATATTAGCTAAATGCGCTAATTGAATACTGTCTAATTGTGACTTTTCATAAGCTGGCATATGAGTATTTGGCTGTAATTCCACATGGTAATACCGAACTATTTCGGATTGCGCCTGAACTTCGGAACAGGTGATTATTATGACAAATACCATCAATAGTAGAAATTCTGATCTCATAGAACCAATAAAGGAAGTTGTTCAATCGAGCTAGTTTAATTTACTGCGATACTCAATTATTATGATTTGAATTGCTGATTTATTGAATTAAAAACTGTCATTTAAGTTTAAGATTCCATTAATTTATCATGGATTCAGCACCAACGATATTCCATTGAGATTTGTAGTCATTTTATTATTTCTTTTTGTAAGAAACATCTCATCATCATTCTGTCAAGAGATATGCCTGCCGTTTGAAATCGGTAATGGCCTAACCTTCGCTACTTTAGATACTGTCTATATTTCAAAATCAACTGGTTTAGTTGATGAACGACAAAAGCCTATTTACCGAATTTACATGCATGTGCTGAATGAGGATAAATGGAGTGAGGCCATTGAAGTATCATTTTCTAATGGCAAATACACTGACTATCATCCGGAAATTTTCCAAGATAGCTTAATGATATTCATCTCCAGAAGACCTGAGCCAGGAACGAATGATCCTGTGCCGTATGGAAACTTATGGATGGTAATGAAATCAAATAATGCTTGGGGTGAACCACAATTTATTTCAGAACTCAATCACAAAGGGCATGACACCTACCCTACTTTAACTAAATCAGGCAGGCTTTACTTTAACTCTGACAGACCTGGTGGAAAAGGAAGTATGGATATTTATGTGAGTAATTATATGAATGGCAAGTTCAGTGACCCTACACCTCTGAATGCATTGAATACTACGGATAGTGAAAATGACTTAGTCATCGATCCTGATGAGAAATTTATCATTTTCAATCGTTACTCTTTCGAAACAGGGGAATTGGATTTATTTATTTCTTTCAATGAAGAAGGCAACTGGAGTGAGGCTCAGCCATTAACTCAAATCAATGAAAAAGGGGTGTTTGAACTTACTCCTACTCTTTCTACTGATAAAAAGTATTTTTATTATGAAGTAGAAGGACGTGTTCACTGTTTATTGCTTGAAACAATTCTCAAAAAATCATAAAGCGTTCCTTAATTCTCAATACATCAAAATTTATAGTATCCAATTCAAATTAATGTAAGTTAAAAGCCTGTGCACATAGCTTGAAGATATAATCGCTCATTCTTATACAATGAGATGCCTATTTCTACTAGTTATCATTTGTACCTTAGTTTCAAGCTGTCAGAATGAGCGAAAAGAAAGTACTGCTGAAATTTCTACTACTCAGTGCACTCCAAGTGAAATTTATGATTGTTTTATTTCCGATTCTATCTGGTTTGAGACTTACAGGCATATAAATAATAAGTTAACACGACCCCTACTTATAAATTCCTATAAAGCAGTAAATGAAAAAACGGGTTTAGACAACCGCGATTTGGCTCTATTATTTTTTTGTGCCTCTAATCTGGATAGTACGGGTTTTAATGCACCTAATTTTCAATTGAGATACCCCTTTGCCAACAGACTTCATATAACCGGACAGTTTAAAAAACTGGTAGAGGAGGGCCTTCTTGAATATGAAGATGCCCGATTCCATATTTCCGAAAAAGGTAAAAAAGTAATTCATGAAATTACTTCCTCAATTGCCCGTCAACAGATTGCTGAAATTAAACCTGAGGAGGTTGAGATAATCAATCACATTTTCGACCAAATCAGCAATTCAGATGAACTCGAGAATTTCCCTTCACCATTAGAACGAAAAAAATCATTACTATCATCTAAAAGTGTTTCAAATTACCTCAGATTAGTACTGCTGATGGACGACCTGGTGGCTATGCGAAATGATGCAAGTCACTATAGAATAAAAAGGTTAAATAATGAATTATCCGATACCATCTCTGTTTCATTTCCTGCCACAGAAATTTTGGCTTCACTGAGTTCAAAAGACTTCGTTTATTCAGACTACTCGAGCAGGCCAACATGGGGGCATTCTAAAGAAGAAACCAACCTATTTGAAGAAGAACTGATCGCACTGAATCTTGCTGCCAGAAAACATAATGGGGCACTGGAAATAACAGAATTAGGTCAAGCACTACAGAGCAAATCCGCATTGAATACAGAAGTTACTTTTTATAGACCTTGGTTAAATATTGAGAAAGAAGCATTAGCAAATTACAAGTCGATTTTACTGAAGCTGAAGAATTAAAAGTTTACAATTCTGATTATTCAGGGTTGTTGTTTGAGATGGCTCAGGCCGTGGTTGGCCTGGGCCTTTTTTATTTTATTACTTCCATATTTGTCCCCCGCTGGCGGGCTTAGGGGTGGATTTTGTAGATTTATGGCATGAACTCATCCACAAACCACTACTACAACAAAAACCTAAAAGTTAATGCACAAAAGTTGCGCTCAAACATGACGAAGGCAGAAGCCTGCTTGTGGAAATATGTTCTTAGGGCAGGCGGAATGAAGGGTTTTACCTTTAGGAGACAGCGTCCTGTTCTTCAATACATAGCAGATTTCATGTGCAAAGAACTTAAGTTAATTATAGAAGTAGATGGAATTACCCACACTTTTGAAGAAGTAGCAAAGAGAGACGAAATCCGACAAGCCAATTTAGAAAAGGCTGGATTTACCGTAATTCGATTTGCGGATGAAGAGGTGTTAAAACATATTAACTCTGTTCAATGGACAATTGAACAGCAAGTTGTTCGATTAATGAACGAACATGATGTTATTCCAAAAACAAGAAAAAGAAATTTACCACCCCCTACCCCCGCCAGCGGGGGATAATTTAAGCTCAAAAATAAAAATGCATTATAATTTGGAATATGCAGGATTTTATTCACCTGTTCCCAAAGAAGTAAGTGCCGACAATGCCTTCAGTCTCATAGTATATGGCACAAAAATATGATCATGATGAAATGCTACTACAATGTTGCAGGGAATACACAATGCATCGAGCACAAATGAAATTTTACGGGTAATTCCTGTTTCTGATAAGTTGGTAGTTGTAGGCAAGTAATCCAAGCAAATTTTTGAGTACCCAACTCCAATTCCATCTCAGGTTTGAGTTGACTATATTCAATAATGATAGTCAGACCTTACTCTTCTTTAAACTGCATGACGGGTTCTATGCCATCTGGAACTTGATCTACATCACATTTACAAAAAACGAATATGCCTTGATTAATTTTAAAATCTAATGTTTTCATTCATTTCCAATAGTAAACGAATAAAGTGTTCCATTCGAATTACCATAGATAAGCTGACCGTCATGCTTTAAGCCTTCTCCGGCAAATGCACCTAGAAGCAATAATAATTTTTCGGCCGCAGCTATGTTGCTACCGTACAACTGTAGCATATCTTTTCTAAAATAACCTTGTTCATTATAAATCAACGAATAATTTTCTTTGCTCGTTTGAGTTTGAAATACCACTTGAGAATCTCCCGTACTTGTATTTACCTGAATCACTTTTCCATCAAATGTTGTGAAATAAGCATTAGATTCAGCTGCAATTCCCTGCCCATAAATGCGCATAGTAGTAGTTGCAGACCAATTTTCTTTTAACGTATTTTTGTCAACTGACCTTACTTTTTGTGAGTCAGAAGTGCCAAATAAGAGATTGTTGCCAACTAGCACAGGAGCAGCAATTATCCAGCTTCCAGGCTCAAAAAACTCCGCATCCTTTGCTCCGGTTGTCTTATTAATTTTGTAAAGGAAATTTCCACGACAAGTCACATACACCCAATCAACATCAACCAGTGCCTTTTTCTGAATTTCACCATTGGGATAATTAGTGCTTCCTGCAGTATCAAACTTCCAGTTTAGTTCACCTGTGCTTTTATTCAAAGAATAAAGAAAGCCATCAAAACTGCCTATGAACAAACTACTGCCATCAATAACCGGAGTCGCATGTATGGCATCTACTGTTTTAAACGACCATATTATACGCCCATCACTTGCTGAAACGCATGTTACATTTCCATCTCCCAGCCCTACATAAAGCCGGTCATTTTCAATAAGCGGTGATGACAAATAGTAATCCCACAAATCATATTTCTTTTCTTCACCTAATTTCTTCTCCCAAATTATTGTGCCCTTTTTCGGGTTGATGGCATATAATATACCTTCACCGGTATTAATATAAACAGCTTTATTAGAAACTGCTGGTGTGGACTTGATCGATCCTGACAAGTTCACTTGCCAACGTTCTTCACCAGCCTGAGAAAGAGCATAAAACTCACCGCCTTCATTTCCAAAATAGATAGAACTTCCATCTGTTGCCGCACCGCCATAAATGGAGCTATAAGTATTGAATTTCCAACTTGGCTCTAATTGAGCGAATAGTGTTGTTGATAATAGGGCTAATGATAAAATGCCCACAAAAGTTTTAGCGTTGATATACATGATAAAAATCTTTACCTATTTTAAATGAATTGTCTTGTGGCTGCCACACCAAATAAAATCGAGTGGTGGCGGTTACAGTCTGGTTGTTTTGTTTAAATCTCAGTCTGGATACACCTATTTGATGACACTCTTCCCCCACCCAGTTTAATTCATGCGTTTCCAACTCCCAGCTAACGTGCTTGCCTTCTAATGACTTCCAATAATTATCAATGGCTGCTCTTCCTTCTACATCATTGCCATTAGGCCCATATAATTTTGCATTATCTGCATAAAATGAAGCTACTTTTAACATATCTCCGGAATTAAAAGCCTCCTCCATCGCCACATTTAAGTTTTCAATAATTTCATTTTTATCTACATACTTTTCATGATCACTTAAATAATGGAAGATGTTTAGTGCGAATTGCAAATTCTGCGGTGCGTGCGGGCTGTTGAATCCAACTTTAAATTGGTCATTCACAATTTGAGCGGTGATCATGGCAGCTTCGCCTAACGCCACAACCTTGCCCTTACCAAAATTGAAATAGGCACCTTGCTGCCATCCTTTGGAGTTGTACTTTTTAGTTTTTTCATTAAACCGCCAGGCTGTATCTGGCATAAGCACTTCGTGAGAATCATCAAATGCAAAGATAATAGTGGCATCCTTAGGAGCTTTGAATGCAGACCCTGTAAATGATGCGAGCTTTGTGATAGTCTCAAAATCTTCCTTACGCTTAGTTATTTCCGTTTCTTTTAAAGTACCACTCTCCAAACTAAAAGTGCTTGGTGGCCAATGCTGACCAGGTTTTATTACAAAACCATTATTCCATTCTATCCCCAACTTTGCGCCAAGGTCTTCTGCGGCTCCACCATAAGGCATATGATCCGCCACTAGTAAAAGTCTTCCACCATCTTTCACCCAATTAACCAACACATCCATCTCTTTTTCAGTAAAAGCCGAAGGATTAGGCACCACCCAATTACCAATATCAGATGAATGTAATGCATTAGCTATTACATAAATATCTGTGGATTTAAGTACTTCATCAGATATTGCCGATTCATTTGCTTTCACCTGATAACCATCTTTTTCCAAAGCCGTTACCAGAACTGACAGACCCCCATCCTTTTTATGCAGGTTATTGTGGCCTTCATCTATTGTAATAACCGGGCCTTCATTGGCTTGATATGCAGCCTTTACTAATTCAAAGGTAAAATCTGTGTCAGCCACCGGTTGCCCAAATGTAACATGGCCTAAAATTAGTATCAACAATGGAAGTGATCTGATAATAAACTGTTTCATTGAACTGTTATTTTTGAATTATGAACACATAACTAGGCCAATTCATATCTCTAAACATGTTTTTCGCCTAACTCATTTTCAATTAACTAAAAAATTAGTTTATTGATTTACATAAATCCCTTTTTTGATCAATTAGTCTGAATAATTGATGCGAAAGGTGCATATTATGATTTGAAATAAACGAATTAAACAGCCGTGTTTTAGAATTTTGAACAATGAAGCCATTTAAAATCATTGGTATCATTTGGAGTGGCACAAAACTCATCTCCATCTTTAGTGTAATGCTGTGGCTAAAATCCATTGGCGTTGAGCGTTCCATTATACGTGTGGCATCATCTCAAATTGGCAGCTGGCTATTAGGCCTTGTGTTTCTCTATTTCATAATCAATCTGCTCTTAAAAAAAGATTTACTCAGAAAATACTGGGTATATCATCTAAGAATTAACCTTCTGGGTATTGTCGTTTTTACTTTGCTTATGTCTGTATTTCCAATTTTAATGGAATACATATATAATAAACCCAAGCTACCTGAGCTATGGGAAATGTACCTGGCTAACCTGCCAAGTTTTTTTAGGGAAAGCTTTTTAACTTATAATTTTCTTATTGGCATTACCTATGGTTTAATTTATTATGATTCCAGGAAACAGGAAGAAGTCAAACGAGAGAAAGTAGAAAAGCAGCTACTTGAAACTCGCATGTTATATCTCAAATCTCAATTGCGGCCTCACTTTCTTTTTAACTCACTGAATGCCATTAGCTCATTGATAGATGAAGACAGTAAAAAAGCCCAGTCGATGCTGGTAGATTTGAGTGAATTACTCCGTAGCGTGTTGGAATTTGACAGTCGAAACAAAATTTCTTTACAAGAAGAGCTAAATATTCTTGAAAAATATATTCAGATTGAAATCACGCGCTTTTCTGACTCATTGATCATTAAAAAAAACATTTCTAATGACCATCTGACATGCCTAATTCCTTCATTTATTCTTCAACCCCTTGTTGAAAATTCCATTAAACATGGCTTCACAGAAAACAAGTTGGAAATTATCATTTCAACTGAATTAATCGATGAAACTCTTTGCATCAAAGTTTCTGATAATGGCTCGGGTTTGACTGAAAATTGGAAGTATGGCACGGGACTGTCCAATATAATTACCAGAATTAGCGAAACGTACGGTGAGAAATACGCATTTAAAATTTATAACAACACCAATCAACCAGGTCTGACTAATGAAATAATTTTACCAGCAGAAAAATGATCAAAGTAGGAATAATAGACGATGAACCGCTTGCACGTAAAAGAGTTAAGAAACTAGTAAAACAGCGTTTCGATATTGAAATCTCTTTTGAATGTGGTAATGTTGAAAGTGCTATTTCGAATATTGATGAGCTTAAACCAGATATTATATTTTTAGACATACAAATGAAGTCAAAGAATGGCTTCGATGTTCTCGATAAAATAAATTTCATACCCATTATTATTTTCATTACCGCCTACGACAAGTATGCAGTACGCGCCTTTGAGTATACGGCATTCGATTACCTGATGAAACCATTCAAAGAAGAGCGCTTTTTCTCTGTGTTAAATCGTGCCATTAGCCTGGTTCATACACGAAATATGGAAGCTGATCAACGACAAATCAGAGAACTACTTCAATTAATGTCGCATCAATCTGACCACAAGGCTGGCCTGTATAAAACATCTATCCCAATTAAACTCGCTGACAAAACCTATTTCATTCCTTGCGAAAGTATTGAGTACATCAAAGCTTCAGGATATTATGCTGAAATTATTGAAAGTGGCAAAAAGCACATTTTAAGACAATCACTCACTGAACTCATAAAAATCTTAGACCCATCAAAATTTATTAGGATACATCGATCATCCATCATAAACACTTCATTTTTAAAAGAAATTGTAAGTGTTGGCTTTGGAGATGTTGAAATAAAGATGGATGACAATACTACGCACCGGGTAAGTAAAACCTATAAAGAAGAGCTTTTCAAGCTGATGGGTATGAATTAAAACCAAATTGTAATCACGATGAAGCTACTTACTGCCTCCTTACTATTCTTCATATCAGTAACTATATCACTAGGGCAACCAAATAAAAAACCCGATATACTCATACTTGGAACCTACCATATGGCAACCACGACCAGTAATGTTGTAAACACTGAAATTGATGACATCAAAAACCCCGAGCGGCAAAAACAGCTTGATGAGTTGATCAATAAACTGGCTCAATACAAACCCACCAAAATTATGGTTGAAAGCCGATCGTACAATCAAGAAAAACTAGATAAAAAACTGGCTGATTACCTGGCTGGTAACTATGAATTAACCAGAAACGAAACAGATCAAATTGGTCTTCGATTGGCTAAAAAGTTAAATATTCAAAAAATTTATGCTGTTGACAGAATAGATCCTTTACCTGTTGACTCAACATACAATTATGAAAAATTTGCAGAAAGCAGGCCTGAAGTAAAGGCTTATCTGAAAAAAATATACGAGGATCTGAAAAACGAAGTAGAAACTGATGTCACACATCTAAGAACGCTAACAGTTACTGAACAAATGATATTTTTAAATAGCCAAGAACATATTGCCAACGACCATCAACGCTATTTCCGATTATTAGACATTGTTGATGATGACATCTATGCCGGAGCCAATTACTTATCGTGGTGGTACGGTCGAAATCTTAAAATATTCACAAATATCAAACAGAAAATTGACTCCAATGAAGACAGAATTCTAGTGATTTATGGTAACGGGCATAACTATCTTCTCACTCAAATGGCAGAAGAATCAGGTATGTTTAATGTTGTAAGCCCAATGAAATATCTGAAGTAAGTGGCTGTTAATCTACTTTAGATCAAAATTCAGTAAAACTGTATTATCTTGATCATCAACCTGTAGTTGACCATCTTTATATTTCGACCAAGGACTGTTTGCGATGTATATAAAATTATCACCGATTAAAACACCTTGTGTAGGCTCATCTAAAATTTCAAGTGCCTGATCGATCACTTCCGTGCTAACCACAGTAGATCCATCATTACTTAGGAAAAGTCGCCAAACTTTTTTTGGTGTAACTCCATTTTGAAGGGCAATAAGTGAGTTTTCGTAGAAGTAAATTCCATCGAAACCTTTGGAAATGATGTCTCCGGCAAGCTCAATTTTAACTGCTTCTTTATTTTGAATATCAATTCTGTAAAGGCCTTTAATATAATCAGCAACATATAAATACATACCATTAGAATGAAGTGTAAGGCCTTGTAACGAAAGCCCTCTATCCGAAAGGTCTTTAAAAGTAGATAAACCAGCATCAATGGAATAGTTGTAAATCGTGTTTGCCCTTCCATCTGAAATTAAAATCGAGCTGTTATCATCAAGTATTAAGTCCCCGAATAAATGTCCGCCTTGTTCATTATGTGTATTTATTACTTGCAGATCAGCATCCAGTAAAATAACTGATGAATTACCATCAACCTCCTCAGAATACCCCTTCATTTCAGGAAGTGCAGCACTGCATGCCCAAAGTTTACCTGTTTTCTCATCAAATTGTAACCCCATTACGGCATACATTTCAGGTATTGATTGGTAATCTATCCGCCCAATAATTTCTCCCTTGTTATTCACACAAACAATAGCCCTTTCATGAACGCCACCTAGATAAAATACTTTTCTTTCAGGATTGTAAGTAATAGCCTCCGGGTGAAACGAACCCAAGTCCAGTTCTATATAAGCTTTACTATTCATGCTGCTTTGCAATAGGCTTTGCTGAAGTTGAATAAGGTCATCATAAAAACCTGTTGTATTAAATTCCTGAAAAACAGAATCTTCAAGAATTTCGAGATTTGCATCCATCATCAGCTTTATTCTCAAAGTTTCATTGAGTTCTTTCCACTTATTATTTAACGCTTGAGCTTTAGCCAAATGATGAATTAATGTAGGATGATAAGGTCTGATTATGTCAGCTCTTTCAAAACTCTTTAGATAAAGTGTAGTATCTCCATTTTTTAATGCTGCTCTTCCCTGATCATAGTAAAATTGGAGACTGTCTTGAGAGAAAGACAACATACTGCTCAATACAAATACAACAGATAAAATATTTTTCATTGTGATAAAGTCTTGTTTATCATTTATTTACAAAACTTTCTGCCAAATTCGGCACAATAAGAATTGAATTCCACTAAATATGATGTAACTACTTTGATTGGTGAATCTTGTAAAATTATCATATAAACATCAATTAATTTCATGGCATAAGCGCATGATGCTATATGATTTGCTCAATATTTGAGGTTAGGTTACTAATTTTTAAATTATTGTTAGATGATTAAATTGAGTAACTTACTTAACTAATTCCTATCGATCAGAACTATTTAAATGGTTAAATCATTGAAACTGGTTCTGTTATGAGACTTACAATTCTACGCTGCTTAATCTTATTACCCTTACTTTTCGGATGCGATGATGATAGTGATGAGATGGCGCCTAATAATACCATTCCTGACCCTACAGAAGAAGTACCTGACGAGCCGGACTTACTTGAACCTACTGCATCTTGTGAAGTGATTGGGCAATTAGAGTTTGATCAGTGGGTATCAGATATATGGGGATATAGTGAAAATGACGAGAATTATGTGCTAATAGGTTTTGGTGCAGAAGGTTTAATTAATGATACTACTGGTGTTTATATTGTAAACGTAGGTGATCCAACTCAGCCTTCACTTGTGAAAAAATTCAACAATGTTGGGGGTTGGGATATTAAAACCTACCAGAACTATATGTACACGGTGAACGGAGTCGAAGAGGCCAAAGGAAGCGTGGTAGATTTGTCCGATCCAAGTAATCCTGTAAAGGTTGGTGAATTTGATGGAGCTCATAACATATTCATTTCTAATGGCTTACTGACCGCATCCCTACCAGGAATAAAAATATACGACATTAAAACAGACCCAACTAACCCTAGGTTGCTATGGACGGGTGGGCCATTAGATTCTGGCCATGAAGCCATGATAAAAGGTGATACTTTATTCGATTTTCACGGCAGTGAAGGAACTAAAATTTATGATATATCTGATCCTACAAAACCCGTTGCCATTGGTTATATAGAATCTCTCTTAATTAGGTTCCATCATAGCGGCTGGGTGACCAAAGATGGTAATTACTTGGTAATTAATGACGAACGACCGGCTGGTAGCGCGGAACTAGGAGACGACTTTACTGTTTGGGATATTTCCGATATAGCTCAACCTGTTCTTAAATACAAATACAAAGATCTAGCTTCTACCTTGCATAATGTACATATAGTTAACTATACTGCATATTTCTCTTATTATTCAGCCGGCTTACGAGCCTTTGATTTTCGAGACCCAGAGAATCCTGTTTTAATTTGCGAATACGATACTGATCCTGAAATTAGTGGCAAAGGCTATTTTCTTGGTGCATTTGGGGTATATGCCTTATCAGATAAACCTTATGTATATATTAGTGATGTGAAAAATGGATTATTTATTTTTGATAAGTAGATGGGTTAGATGCCCTCCATTCTCGCAATAATCCTGTCCATTTTACAGCAGAAATACTATCCTGAATAAGCCTTTTATTTTCTGAATCATAAACCTCTGCAAGCCGTAAACTATCATTTACAGCCAAACATGCAATGGCAGGTTCCAGATAAGGTTTATAGGATATCTCATTTTTGGGCTGATATAACTGCAACTTAATCAACCCACTCTTATCGATTATATATGTATTTACGCTTTCCCAACCAGGATATTTGATAAGTTTTGAAAAATCGTTTTCCTCCTTTGATCTTAGAATTACGGTATCACTTGACAATTTAATAAACTCAAGAATTTGTCTGTCTGGATTAAGCGCATAATCCCATCTTAAAAGCTCTGCTAGCTTGGATTTACTCATACCCTTTCCCTTTACCGAACCAAAATACAATTGATAGTCTTCCGCTAAATATGCTAAATGTTGAGATCGGGAAGTTGTGTTATAAAATTGATTAAGAATTAATTGATTTCTATTAGACTCATTAGAAGAACAGTCAAGTGTAGAAAGAGTAATTAGGAATAATAGGTAACGATTAATCATACACAAATTTCCATTCCCCTGTTTTTTGGCGCTTCCAGACTGTGTGAAAAATACCGGCACTTTCTATTGATTGACCGGTGGTATCTTTGGCCGAGAATGTAAACTGACCATAGGTATATGCCATATCACCTGATTCTGAGACATCAATAAACTCCGGCTGCCACTGTAATTGAACCTCTCGTAAAGTTTGGCTATCAAAATATTCTTCAATTTCTTTTTTGCCTTGAAAAACCCTACCTCTTCTGTTGATAACGCCATCTTCGGCAACAAACTCCAAAAATGCCGCTTTAACACCCTCTTTAGCTGCCATATCATTAAACGATTTTTCTACGCTTTCTATTTGTTGGACAAAATCAGCTTCACTTTGCTTTTCTGCATCATTACATGATAAAACAATAAGCAATCCAATCAATAGGTATAGATTTTTCATAATTCTCATTTTTAACAAGTCTAAGTGAAGGCGATAAATTTCATTATTCTGAAGTATGAATTTTAATCATGAGAGATGTGATTATTATTCATTTATGAGGATTGTAAAGATTTTAAATTTAAAACTCACTTAAAATAAAATCGATCACAGCATCTTTTCCATTAAAATAATCCTGCGCACTTGGTTCTAAATAAATATCAGGGGCAATCCAAGGCCTTTTATCCAACGAATTATTTGCACCTGGTTGATGATATCTGTTAGATATGACCAAGTATAAATTAGTGTAAGGCAAGTTTAGCACATTACTTTCACCAATAAAATTGGGGCTACACCCTGTTGGTTCTCCAACAAAAATTGCATTTGAGTGATATTCAATATCTCCAACAAGGTTAATAGCCGCTGAATAAGTATTACGTCCAATAAGTACAATTAAATTTTCATTGCTCAATTGATCAGACCGTTTTATTAGCCCATGAAGTAAAAACTTGTTATACTCCGAATTACCTCCTCCACAATGCCTTAAATCAATTACTAACTTAGAGCATTTGAGTGAATCGAATTCGCGAAGAGCCTCATTGACAAAAGCCTTAAAAGTTCGCTTATCATTATTTAGGATATATTTTATGTTCACATAAAATATTGAATCATTCAAGGCCGAGTATCCGAAATCCTCATAATTATTCAGTCTAATTTTGCTATCGGGAAGTTCGTATTTATATGGATATTTGATTTGACTTTCTATTTTTTCAATATGATAAAAAGGGACATGAAAAGACTGACTATCTGATTCAAAATTAAGAATAACAGAGTTATCCAATATTTGAGCACCTACCTCTTCTAACACTTCTCGCAAGACCATAAATCTTGGTGTTATTTTCTTATGATGCTGCAAGTTTTCATGACCTGCATACACAATTGAATGACCAAATATTTCATGAACTGATAGCCCGCCTATACTCACTAATTTTTTGCCAATTAGATCAGAAAATTCATCAGTAGCCGCATTGACAAAAAAACCTTCCTTGAATTGATACAAACTAATCGGAAGCTGGTGAAATGCATAATCTCCTTCCTCCGGATAAACTAACTTTGTATGACCGTCACCAGCCAGTGCTGCTAGTTTAATCAGCTCTAAAATAAATTCATGATCAGAATATTTTTGGACATTATTGATTACAGCATTTAACCGAGCTTCCCAAATTTCCTTGCTCGTTTTAGAATAAATATTATAGTGTATAGATTGCAATTTCTCTACCATAAAATTAAGATCCGCTAGACGCCTGTCAACCTTTTCACTTACTTCAGGGTATAATCCAAAATACTTTTTAAATCGAGGGTCAGAATTTATAGCCTCAAAAAAAATACTAGTCTTCAGCCTACGATAATCAGGCCATTTAAAGTCATAAACAGAACGGTCGAGCCAGTAAAATGCCGAATCTGGTTTATTCAAAGACATATAATTTGCAGCCAGGTAATAGCAATAAATGTCTGGCCATTTTCCATATTTTAAAGCCTCCTTTAATAAATTATTAGAAGATAAAAAATCGCCTGTTGATCTTAAAGACAAGGCTCCTTTGATAAGATATTCAGAGTTATAGGGATTATCTTCAGATAGTGCTATAAATAGTTGCCCTGCCTTGTCGTAAGATTTATTATAGTAATTATTAGTAGCAGATTCTCTCGTAGCCAGATTTTGAGAAAAACTTGATGTAATCATTACAATGCACAAAAGGCCGAATAAATATCTTATCTGATTTTTTTTCATACCCGAGATTATTGATAATTACGGAATCATTCAATTTCTATTAGTTTATTTCATATCATAGATGAATAAATCAAATATTATAATGCCTTTTTAAATGGAAATAAGGCACCTCAAATTAGTAGTAGAAGTATCCAAGCAAGGAAGCCTGACGAAAGCCTCAGAAACTCTTTTTGTATCTCAGTCAGCGTTAAGTCATCAATTAAAGGAACTGGAATCTGAATTAGGTATTGTTATTTTCAACCGTGTTAATAACCGACTGGAACTTACAAATAGTGGTGAAGTTTTCAGACAATATGCCCAGAAAATAATTCAACAACTGACGGAGTTGGAAAATGCCGTAAAGCATGGTTCTGAAGGTCGGTTAATAAAAATTCGATTTACACAGGAAGCTTACACTTCATACCAATGGATAACAGAAATATTGAAAGAAGTAAACAAATTATACCCATCTGCAGAGGTTAACCTGATAACAGAATCACCAAAAAAACCATTGAAATTACTACGCGATGGAAAAACTGATTTTGCCCTAATGGTTTTCGAGCCATTTGATTCAATGTATGACTCAGTGCCCCTTTTCAAAGATGAACTTGTGCTAATAATCAATAGAAATAACCCAATAGCTACTGCAGACTGGATTGACACAAATTTAATTAATACCCAAACAGTGATTACCCATGCCGGCCCTGATGAGCGACACATGATATTCGAAAAGGCCGGGCTATTTAAAGACCTTGAGCCAAAAAAATTCATTCAGATGGAATTTACAGAGGCCGCCATAGATATGGTTAAAAATGATCTTGGTGTAGCTATTATGTCTAAGTGGGCGGTACAGTCTTATCTCAATGAAGCATTAAAAATCATTCGAATAACTAAAACAGGAATTTATCGAAACTGGCATTTGGTAAGCCTCAAACATAGTGAATTGTCGGAACCACACATAAAATTTAAAAGCCTGGTAATTGAAGCACTTTCTGAAAAATAATTTCATCTCCACATTTCACGAATCAGGAGTTTGAGAGCTACAAACAGCTGTAAGATTGCTCAAAAAAACTCATGAAAAAATTAACATCATCCATTTTAGTATTATTAATCAGCTGTTCTGCATGGGCTCAGTTTCATACCATGAAAATACCACAGGCAAGTCCAAAAGTAGTTGAAACACAAACATTGGGAATTACAGATATCACCGTTGAATATAGCTCCCCGGCAGTAAGAGGGCGTGATGTTTGGTCCGATGTGATTGGTTCTTATTCAGATCCTAATCTGGCTTGGAGAGCTGGAGCCAATATGAACACTCGCATCAAATTTTCAACGGATGTGATGATAGAAGGACAACCACTGAAAGCTGGCAGCTATGGCTTTCACATTGATACCAAAGAAGATGCTCCGTGGACTTTAATGTTTGCCCACCACGATAACCAATGGGGAAGTTATTACTTAGATAAAGACAAGCATGTTGCACTAAAAGTGGAGGTAACTCCAACAACATGCCCACCTTCAGAACAACTAGATTATGAATTCATTAATCGATCTGAAAACGCACTTACAGTTGCATTAGAATGGGGCGAGAAAAGAATCCCGTTTGAAGTGTCTGTTGATTTAAACAAAACTGTAGTTGATAATTTCCGATACGAATTGCTAGGTATTAACACTTACCGATGGGAAGCATGGAATGATGCCGCAAACTGGTGTTTGAATCACAATACAAACCTTGAGGAGGCTTTAGAGTGGGCAAATAGATCAATTAATGGTGGCTACAATGGTTTTGCGGCTAATAAGAATGTAACTAACATGACCACAAAAGCTCGTCTGCTTCAGGCTCTAAACAAAGCCGATGAACTAAAAAGCGCTATTTCAGAATTGAAAGCCATGAATATGACTGCCTATGAAGCCAATGGACTGGGAATGTTCCTTCTAAGAAACAATATGCCAAATGATGCCTTTGAAGTGTCAAATAACGCACTAAAGGCCAGTCCGGATACCTGGTATTTAAAACTAAACAGAGGATTGAGCTATTATTTCCTAGGTAAGAAAAAATCTGCTCTGAAAGACTTAGAGTCTATACAAACTACTGCCCCTGAAGGTTTTAGAGGCAGATTAGCCGAAATAAAGAATGAAGTAGAACAAGGAACTTATAAGATTCCAGGTACTTAAGCTGATTGTAAGATTTGGGTTTGTTGGAAGGCCTTTGGACTTTGACCTGTGTACTTCTTAAATGCTGCATAAAATGCAGAAGGAGTGTTAAAACCAGCGTCATAGGCCAGGGCCTCTACCTTTATATCATCACCTAAACACAGTTTTTCCTTTACCTCCTCTACCCTGAAAGAATTGATGGCATCAGGGAAAGATTTATCATATAACTCTTTCACTGCCCGCGTAATTAAATAGGCCGGCACCTCCAATTCTTCAGATATCTGGGTAATTGTAATTCCCTGAGTTCTGTAAATTGCCCTTTCTTCAAATGCCATTTTAACTTTATCGATCACTTCTTGAGAAGCTTCTACCCTCATAGTGGGTGTAAAAACCAAAGGCGATTGCAAGGCTTGAAAGAAAATGTAATACAGAGGAATTGCTGCTATACCAGAACCGATAGCATAGCCCATTAATGAGTTCGCTAAATGTTGAAACACAAATGATAGCAAAACCAAGGTAACTGTTGCCAAAAGCTTTACATGCCACGACTTCAGTTTATCATTATCTGTTTTTTGAATGTAAACAGTCCTCCAGGAAAGCAGCACATATATAAAACTAAAAGCTGTCCCAGATTGATAAAAAAGAGAATCTAATGGTGTATTGAAAACAAAGTAACAGCCTATTGCACCAATGATTGGAAGCATTGCGTGCATCAAATGCATCTTCTTTGGTTTGAACTCTGCCTCACCGGAAGACACGTATAAATAGGTTAAAACTCCAATGCTGGCGAGGCCTAAAAAACCAATAGCCAAACCAATGGCTGCCATATCTCTAAGTATAAAAAAGGCTATTGATTTGCCTACTCTTAATGCGATAGCAAGAAAAATAAAGCCCAGCAGTCTATTTTTAAGAACTTGCTCTTTTCTGATGAATATTAAATAAGCAGCCAGAAAAATTCCGGTGGCTACCGCCACGCCTGCAAATACACCGAGCAAACCGAATTGATTCATTTGTTGAGGTCTTGAAACTGTAACTACGTTAATTATGAATGTTAGGTTTTATGCTCAAATTCGTTACTCCGACCTCAAAGATTTCACCGGATTAGCTAAAGCAGCCGCTATTGATTGATAACTTACTGTGAACAACCCAATGGCTAACGCGATAACCCCCGCAGCAATAAACGTAATGAGAGCTGAACCATCAAGTAACTCGATTTTATATTGAAAATCACCTATCCAGCTTTTTACGGCCAAATAAGAAAGCGGAAAAGCAATGACATTAGCAACCACGATGAGTAGTACAAATTCTTTTGATAGAAGCACTACGGCCTGCTTCACACTTGACCCTAACACTTTCCGGATTCCAATTTCTTTCCTTCTCTGCTCCGCCATGTATGCCGAAAGACCAAATAACCCGAGGCATGCTATAAATATTGCCAACCAGGTAAAGTTCATCACTAACACTGAAAATTCTTCATCAGCCTGAAACATTTGAGCGAACTCTTCATCAAAAAATTGATACTCAAAAGGATAGTCGGGGTACACCTCATTCCAAACACCGGCTACCTGAGAAACTGTTTCACTTATATCCGATTTAATTCTCATAGAGATATTGCCATTAGGGCCAGGATTGTAAAACATTATTAACGGTTCGATGGCATGGCGCATCGAAGCGAAATGGAAGTTTTTAACTACCCCAACTATTGTGCGCTCCTGATCATTGCCCATTGTTAGCTTTTTTCCAACAGCCTCATCCCAGCCAACCTGTTCTACAAATGCCTCATTCACAATAATTGCTTCCTGCTGATCTGTACCAAACTCCTGAGAGTAATTTCTGCCTTCCACTATTTCCATACCCATTACTTCAAGGTAATTCTCATCAAAAGACAATGCACTTACAATCCAGTTTTCTTCATCTTCAGGTACACCTTCAGGAGTTACTCCGGTTCTTCCAAATGTTCTTCCAGGCATGTTATTAGACATAGAAACAGCGGATATTTGATCGTATTGAACTAACTTATCCCTGAATGCCTGCATATTCTGGCTCAATCCGGGATCGTTCATTTGAATGGTGAGCACCTGATCCTGAGAGAATCCAAGATTTTTATTTTTGATAAATTCTAACTGTTTTGTGATGAAAAGAGTAGCAATTATTAAAGTCACCGATGCCACAAATTGTATTACCACCAAGATCTTTCGTAATAGAATACCACTCTTGCTAGTCTGAAACTTACCTCGCAAAATATTCACTGAATTGAAATTAGATAACACAAAAGCTGGGTAAATGCCTGCTAAAACACCAATGGCCAGCGTAATAAGTACAATCGTGATTAACAAACCCGGGCTAGACAATAGATGTAGCAAAATGTTACCTTCAAAACCAAGGTTCATGTAAGGAGAGCCCAATAAACAAAGTACTAGCGCTATGATTAGCGATATGAAACACAATAAAATAGATTCGCCCAAATGCTGACTCACCAACGATTGCTTTTGCGCACCCATCACTTTTCTAACTCCTACTTCTTTGGCTCTTGTAGATGATTTGGCTGTAGCCAGATTCATAAAATTGAAAGCCGCAATAAGTATCACAAATAGTGCAATGGCCGATAATGAGTATACATAAACTATATCTCCTTTATTCGCATTATTCCCATCGAATAAGATTCCGGATGATTTTAAATGAGCATCTGCCAATGGTTGCAGTTTGGTAATCCAAAAATCAGGCACATCATTCGAATGGGCTAATTCATTCATTTTACGCTCTACAGATTCTGCATTAGAAGGATCATTAATTTTAATGTAGCCTAGCATGCCCAAGCCGGCCCAGCCATTAAGGTATTGGGCCAAAGACGAATCTGCCTGAGTCGGATAAATTGACATGAGTAAATCCAGCTCTAAATGACTCTTTTCTTCCGAGTCTTTCATTACCCCAACTACTTCCCAATCTTCCTCATCAATTCTAAGTAACTTACCGATGGCCCTATCCGTTTTAAATGTCTTTTGAGCTAATGATTCAGTCATGATAAGTTTTCTGGGAGCATTAAAACGCGCAGTATCACTACCCTCAATTAAAGGGAAATTGAAAAGCTCGAAAAAACTACTCTCTCCATACTTCGCGTTTTCTGCATAGGTAACATCATCCCCATTTTCCATCCGCGTTCTTCCATTATTAAGCATTCTGGTAGAAGCAGTAATTTCTGAAAGGTTGTTTTTTGCTTCAACTGTCATTATTGGATTGGTAATACCTACATTGTTACTAGAAACACCCAAGGCCTCATCAATGGTGGTTACACGATAAATTTTCTCATAATCGTTATGGAAAGTATCATAGCTCAGTTCAACCTGGACGTAAACGAAAATCATGATGAAACAGGCAAGACCAATGGAAAGGCCTGCTATATTAATGATTGTTGCACTCTTGTTTTTGGAGAACCCTCGTAGGGCTACCTTGATATAATTTTTAAGCATATTTTGAGTTGTTGACCTGTGTAAATCTATCTATTTGATCTGAGTTAAATAGTTATTTAACATCCTTTAACACTAATTAACGAGAACCCTTATTGAATGCACGTTGAAATTATACGAAAGGGTTTTTGGCTCATTGCAATGGAAAGCAGCAGCCTTAAACAATTACTTCACCACTCAAATAAAACTCCTAAGAGGATTATAAAATAAATTGAATTTTAGCCCCGTGAAAAATATAATTCTACTACTTATTAGCACAATCTCATGGAGCTGCCAAAGCCAGAGCGCAACTGAAGAGCTATCTCCCGGTTATGTCAGGTCAGTAGTGGATAAAATAGGTGAAGCATTTGAAGAGGGGTACGTATTTGCTGAGAAGGGACAGAAAGTAAAACAGCAGCTTTCTAAAAACTTTGATTCAGGCGAATATTCAGGGCTGCAAAGCCATGATGAGCTGGCGCAAAGAATTAAAGAACATATTTTTGACATCTGCGAAGACAAACATGTTCAAGTCAATTATTTAGGCAATAAATCAGGTGCATCATATCAGGAAGGTAGCCGGGGCGATGACTTTATGAACAGTTTTAAAAACTTTGGCTTTACTAAGGCTGATGTTCTAAAGAATAATATTGGTTATATCAAACTGGATATATTTTACCCCATTTACAATAACAGACTTGCGGAGCAAACAGCAAGTGAAGCAATGCAAAAAATGGCCGATACCAAAGCTCTAATTTTTGACTTACGGGAATGTAGAGGTGGCAGCCCTGACATGCTCAATTATCTTATTAGCTACTTATATCCACCAAACAGCAATGTTCATTTAAACACATTCTATTACCGACCCACAGATTACACACGCAATACTTATACCCATGATCGGATAAAAGGAAAACGATTAGCAGATACTCCTGTATATGTACTAACAAGTGGCAAGACTTTTTCTTGTGGCGAGGAATTTTCGTATGATCTAAAGCATTTAGAAAGGGCTACACTTATTGGAGAAATAACGGGAGGTGGTGCTCACCCTATAGAACCTGTTAAGATTGATGATAACTTCGAAATCAACCTACCAATGGGCAGGGCCATTAACCCTATTACCGGCACAAATTGGGAAGGCGTTGGTGTGATACCGCATCATGAAATACCAGCCGATTTAGCATTAAATAAAGTACTCGAATTAATAAATAAGGAATGAAAACAATCAAATGTCTGGCAATACTATTTATTGCCGTATGCACAACGTATGCACAGGAAAACCTGCATTATACTATCAATTTAAATGATCAAACGGACGATACTTTTAAGGTTCTACTATCAGTAAATAGTTTAAGTCAGGAAGATTCTATTTACCAGTTCGCTTCCACAGCTCCGGGCACTTATCAAATTGAAGATATAGGTCGCTTTGTTAAAAATTTTGAAGTCTTTGATAAAAATGGGAAGCAACTATCAACCCTTAAAAAATCTGTAAATCAGTATCGAATTTCTGAGCCGTCAAAGGTAAGCACAATCAGCTACGAAGTATCTGACACATGGGACACCCCGGTAAAAGTAAATCCAGTTTATAAAATGGCCGGTTCTTCATTGGAAACAGATCATGCGTTAATTAATGCACATTGTATGATTGGCTTCCCTATTACTCGCCAAGCTGAGGCTGTTTCAATGGAACTAATTTACCCCGAAAATTGGGTTGTAGGCACAGCACTAAACAAGAATGATAACGGCTATTTTGTAGCAAATTCCTTCGATCATTTAATTGACTCACCTATTCTTTTGGGAAATTTAACTCAAGAATCAGTGATAATTGGCAATACGAAAATAGAAGTTTATACCTATTCCAAAACTGGTTTGATTAAGTCGGAAATGCTATTAAACGACCTAAAAGACTTGTTAATAGCTGCAGAAAAATTCTTAAAAGGATACCCTGTAGATCGGTACACATTCCTTTTCCACTTCGAAGATGAAACAGTAGGTGCCTGGGAACATTCCTATAGCTCAGAATATGTTTATCAGGAAAGTGAATACACTGAGGCATTCTCAAATAGTATAGTATCAGTTGTAGCACATGAGTTTTTTCATATTGTTACGCCTCTAAACATCCATAGTGAAATAATTGAGCAATTCAACTTTACAAACCCAACGCCATCCGTTCATCTGTGGCTTTATGAAGGAGTAACTGAATGGGCATCAGGCATAATGCAATTGCGCGGAAACATCCTTACGCTGGAAGAATTATTAGCGGAATATCGCCAAAAACTAATTTACAACGATTATTTCGACCCGAACTACAGTTTGCAAGATTTAGCTCTCACCTCGTTCACGCCCAAAGGTGCACAGCAGTACAGTAATATATACATGAAAGGTGCAATCATAGCGGCTCTATTGGATATAAGACTGCTAGAATTATCTAAAGGCAAACAAGGTTTAAGGGAACTCATATTACAGTTAAGTGCAAAGTATGGTAAAGACAAGGCTTTTTCAGAAGAAAACTTCTTTGAAGAGATTGTGCAAATGACACACCCGGAAATAAAGGAATTTATCGATAAATACATCGTTGAGGCAGACCCTCTACCAATACAAGAGTATTTCGATAAAATAGGTATCACTTATGTGAAAAATAAAAAGGTGAAAAAAGAAAGTGGTAAAGAAGAAACGATAAAGCACTATTTCGAAGTAAATAACGATGCCACCAAAAAACAAAAGAAATTAAGGGAGCTATGGCAGAGTAACAACTGAGTTCGTTGAAGCCGGGCTGACTAGGAAAATTGTTAGAAAATTGTTAACTTTTCTTTACAACGAACCCAATCAGAATTATGAAAAAGTTAGCAATTATCCCCTTTGTTTTTTTATGTTTCACATCCTTTGGCCAAAGTACTTGGGTGATTGATGCCACCCATTCTACCGTGGAATTTGAGGTATCGCACTTAACAGTATCTTCAGTTACAGGTTATTTTACTTCATTTGAAGGCAGTATCATAACAACCAAGAAAAATGAATTTCAGGATGCTAAAGTGAGTGCCACCATTGATGTAGAAAGTGTAACAACTAACAATTTAGAGCGTGATAAACACTTAAAAGAAGACGACTTTTTCAATGCTAAGAAATACCCTACTATTAAATTCACCAGCACTTCATTTGAAAAATATGAGGACGGTTCTTACTCTTTAACGGGTGATTTAACCATTAGAGATGTTACCAAATCAGTTGATTTGGAAGTTGATTTTGGTGGAATTGTGAGTTTAAATAATATGAAGCGTGCCGGCTTCACGGCAAAAGGAACTATCAACAGATTTGATTATGGCTTAAAGTGGGATGACGCACTTGATAGCGGGGGGCTTATCGTGGGTGAAAAAGTTGATTTAATTATTAACGTAGAAGCTGTAAAAAAGTAAGCTTCTATTATAATAGATGATTTAGCTCTGCTAACTTTTTATCTGTTAATGGCTTAGAAACAAACGCCACAACGTCTGGGTTAGCAGCTACTTTTTCTTTATCTCTAGCATTATCAGAACTAGTTAAAACAATTATTTTCGTATTGTTTCTAACAATGTCATCCATTTTAGAAAACTCAAACAAAAATTTGAACCCGTCTATGATGGGCATGTTTAAATCTAGGAAAATTACATCCGGAACATCCTCCTTGGTGGCATTATTGAGGGAATCTATGGCTTGCTGAGCTGCTTGGATGTTTACAATTTCAGAGGCGAAATCATTAAATTCTAATACCTTTTGGTTAATGAAAATATCAATTTCATTATCATCAATAAGCATTACTTTTTTCTTCTGCACTTTTTCCATTATTTCCATTGCTGCTTTTTATGTGAGAGCAATAAAACGAGCGATGATAGCATTTCCAGCGATTTGAAACAACATTGAGCTGATTAAAATTACTATTTATAAAAATAATACAATTTAATGATCATTTATATATAAATAAACATAATTAAATTGCTTCGAGAATTGTGACCTGCCCAATTCATTTAGGCGTATCTTATTTGTCAAAATAATACCTCGATATGTTTTATACGCAAAAAAAATATATTAAAATTGGACATTCATTATATACAACCATAAAACATTATGAACTTAACTAAACTTGGATACATTTCTACTCTAGTTTTATTTGTCTTCTGTCTGGCATCTTGTGGTTCTGAGAAAAAGAGCGAGCAAGCAGAAAGTTCTGAGGATTTTGAAAAAGCTGAGTCAGACTTAAAAGATCAAATTCAAGAAGTAGTTTACGAGATACCATCTCCTTCAGAAATTCCATTCTTACTTGAGGCTACGGGTGCTGAATATAATGGGTCTCTAATCCACGATAATAACAGAGCTTCTGAATACACTGCCTTGAACGATAAAGCAGCACTTAACTTGGGAGTTTATGCTACAGATATTGGTTACCTAGTTTCTTATGACAAAGTGCAAGAATCTCTAACCTATATGGGAACTGCTAAAAAATTAGCTGACAACTTGGGAATCAGTGGTTCGTTTGACACAAGCTTAATTAAGAGATTTGAAAATAACTTAAGCAGAAAAGATTCATTAGCTTATCTATTGAACTCTACCATTCAAAAAACTGAAACATACTTGAGAGATGATAACAGAAACAGACTGGCATCATTGGTAGTTGCCGGCTCTTTCATCGAAGGTTTATACATCTCTACCCAGTTAATTAAAACTTATCCTAAAGATATTCTTCCTGAAGATAGCCGTAACCTAGTGCTTACTCCATTAATTAGAGTAGTACTTGAGCAGGAAAAAGCAGTACAAGATCTTAACAATTTATTAAGCAGTCTTGATTCTTCAGACCCTGTAAGTAATTTATTAACTGAACTTTCACTTCTTATTAAGAGCTATGGCGTTCTGAATATTGAGGAGCAGATTAAAAACAACAGAGCTGATCTTGTTCTAACAGATAAGACATTGGCTGAAATTACTGACAGAGTAGCTGATATGAGAGCTTCAGTGATCAAGTAAATAATAAAAATATTAAGCTTACCGAAGGGGTTGAATTTAGATTCAATCCCTTTTTTTGTAATAGCAATCAATTATATTAGTAATTCTAACTCTCAAGTCAACCTAAACCTACATGAGCGAACCTTTACTGAAAGCCATTATACAACTGTTTGCGATTGTTGCAAAAGAAGATGAAGTAACCGCTCAGGAAAGAGAGCAAATTGAGGCTTTCCTTTTAGATCATCTCAACAAAAATGCAGTAAACAGATATTTAAAGGACTTTGATACCTACTGCGATTCCATTACTTCAGGCCCTGAAGTTAATAACGCAGAAGAACAGAAAAGAATAAAATCCATTTGCAGCCACATAAACACAGAGCTTACACAGAAGCAAAAAGTGGTAATTATTTTGGAGCTTATGGGCATTATTTTGGCTGACGGGCACATTTCTGAGCGAGAAGATGAATTGGTGAAAACTATTGGTTCAGAATTTAATGTTTCAGAAGAAGAAATAAGTGCAATCAACACTTTTGTAGTTGGAAAAACACCTGAAGAGTTAAATCTAGAGCAGATTCTCATTGTTGATGAAAATTCTCATAGCGATAAAAAATTTCAGCATGTATCCCGTAAAGGATTAAAGGGTTTTATTGCCATTCTTCACCTGGCCCAGGCCGATGCTTACTTTATTAAATACATAGGCACCTCGGATGTATTTCTGAATGGTGTACCATTAAAATCTCATAAGAATGTAGTTCTGGCTATCGGATCGACTATTCGAACAGAAAAGGCCAGCCCTATTTATTATGGCGATGTCATCAGTCAGTTTATGAAATCTGGCGATGAGAAGAAAATCTCGTTTGAGGCCAAAGACATTTCCTATAAATTCAAAGGCGGAAAACTAGGCCTAAGAAACATAAACATTGCCGAGGAGTCCGGCCGATTAATTGGCTTGATGGGTGCCAGTGGTGCTGGAAAATCTACTTTGCTACATGTACTTAATGGAACAGAAACACCTTCTGAAGGAGCTGTTTTAATCAACGGCATTGATATTCACAGAGAAGAAGAAAAGATCAAAGGTGTTATTGGTTTTGTGCCTCAAGACGACTTGCTAATTGAGGAGCTAACTGTGTATGATAACCTCTATTTTGCGGCTAAACTTTGCTTCGATCATCTAAGCGGAGACGAAGTGGACAAGTTGGTGATCAAAACATTGAATAACCTTGGCCTTCATGAGACTAAGGATTTAAAAGTAGGTAGCCCGTTGGATAAAACCATTAGTGGTGGCCAGAGAAAGAGATTAAATATAGGCCTTGAGCTACTTCGTGAACCGGCTGTACTTTTTGTTGATGAACCTACTTCAGGACTTTCGTCAAGAGACTCTGAGAATATCATGGATTTACTCAAAGAACTTTCTCTCAAAGGGAAATTGATCTTTGTAGTAATTCACCAGCCTTCATCAGACATTTTTAAGATGTTTGATAAGCTCATCATCTTAGATACCGGTGGGTACCAAATTTACTATGGAAATCCGGTGGAAGCGGTTGTCTATTTCAAAGACACCATCAACATGATTAATAGCGATGAGGGCGAATGCAGGGAATGTGGCAATGTAAATCCTGAACAGATTTTCAATATCATAGAAACAAGGGTAATTAATGAGTATGGTAACTTTACAACCGAGCGAAAGATATCCCCTGAGCACTGGAATCAGAAATATCTAGAAAATTTAAAGCCTACAACAGTAAAAACTGTTGAAGAGAAACCTGAGTCTACACTCAACATCCCAAATTGGGCGAAACAGTTGTACCTGTTTATTTCAAGAGATTTTCTATCGAAATTAAGCAACAAGCAATATTTGCTCATCAACCTGCTGGAAGCACCTTTGCTTGCATTCGTGTTGGCCTATTTAGTACGCTATCACAATACAAATAATACAATCACTATTGACTATCTCTTTAGCGCAAACTTAAACATACCTGCCTATCTGTTTATGAGCGTAATTGTTGCGCTATTTATGGGACTGACGGTAAGTGCAGAAGAAATTATTAGAGATAGAAAAATTCTGAAACGGGAATCGTTTCTGCACCTCAGCAGAAGCAGCTATTTAATGAGTAAAGTATTTATACTTTTCAGCCTCTCTGCTATTCAAACATTCTGTTTTGTACTCATTGGTAATTATGTACTGGAAATACATGGTATGCTTCTCTCTCACTGGCTTATCCTGTTTTCTACCTCTTGCCTGGCAAACATGATGGGTTTAAATATTTCATCGGCATTTAATTCTGCAGTAACCATATACATATTAATACCAATACTATTAATACCACAATTAGTGCTAAGTGGTGTGGTTGTACGTTTTGATAAGTTGAATCCTGATTTGGGTAATGAGGGCGAAGTTCCTTTGGTTGGTGATTTCATGGCCTCACGTTGGGCGTTTGAAGCTGCCATGGTTGCCCAGTTTAGAGATAATGAATACGAACGAATATTCTATCCGTACGAAAAGGTACTAGCAGAGTGTGACTATAAACGCATTTACTATATTCCCAGCTTGCAAACCAAATTAGAATATAGCTTTAACAATTATAGAAAAACTGATAGCCCGCAAAAACAAGAGAAAGTAAAAGATGCGCTAGAACTACTCCAAAGTGAAATTAATGAAGAGCTCACCTTTGCTGGTCATGATTTTGATGGCGCAAATGAGCTAACCATTGAAAAATTCGATTCGGCTGTCTATCGGAAAACCTACAATTTTCTAGAAGTAATGCGCCAATTCTACAGTAACAGATATAACAAAGCTGATCAGGCGCGAGACAAGCTTATCCGCACTATGACGGACACTCCTGAGAAAAGAGAAGCTTTCGAAGAAATGAAGGAGCGATACAGAAATGAAACTATTGTTGAAATTGTTAAAAACCAGAATGAGACACACCGAATTGTGGAAGAAGATGGAAAGCTAATTCAGAAGATATACCCAATATACAATGACCCGGAACCGGATCACTTTTTTGATTACCGCTCTCTGTTTTATGTTCCAACAAAGCATTTTGCCGGAATGTATATAGATACCGTTCACTTCAACCTGATTGTAATATGGTTTATGTCCGTGATTATGGGAATAACATTATATTATGATCTACTTAGGAAGTTCATTAGGGTTCTAGAGAATACAGCACGGAAATTTAAAAGAAGTGAAAATCCATAAAGACATAATTGCTTTAGGATTCTTCCTCATTACACTGATCATTCTTTGGTTGATTTTAGGGCTTTAGCTCAGACCAGTAATTTTGCCTTTATTGTCGATATCCATACCAACTGCCGCAGGTTTAGCAGGTAAACCAGGCATCCGCAGCATGTTGCCGGTAATAGGAATGCAAAAGCCTGCTCCTGAAGCAATTTCTATCTCACGCACCGTTAATGTAAACTTTTCTGGCTTGCCTAAAGCCTTCGGATCATCACTAAATGAGTACTGAGTTTTAGCTATACATACGGGCTTATCATTTAAACCAATTCGTTCTATCTTTTTAAGATTCTGCTTTGCTTTCGGTAGAAATTCAATATCCTTAGCTCCATAGATTTTACGAGCGATTCGTTCTATCTTCTCCTTTACAGATAGTTCCCATTCATATACAGGCTTATATCTCGTTGTGCAAGACTCTACGGCTTTCACAACCTCCTTGGCTAAATCCGTACAACCATCGCCTCCTTTTTCCCAGCCTTCACATAGGGCTACTTTCACACCCAATTCTTTACATCTGTTTACTATTATGTCAATCTCCTCATCCGTATCAGAAACAAATTTGTTAATGCTTACAACCCCCGGAAGGCCAAACGTTTTAATGTTTTCAATGTGTTTCTCCAGATTTTCCAAGCCTTTTACGAGCGCAACTGTATTGGGCTTTTTCAGATCTTCCAATGCCTGGCCACCGTGATATTTCAAGGCTCGGACGGTGGCTACCAGCACGATAGCTTTGGGACTCAGTCCGGAATAACCACATTTTATATCCAGAAATTTCTCCGCACCTAAATCTGCTCCAAATCCAGCCTCAGTAACTACATAGTCGGATAATGACATACCCATTTTCGTGGCTATCACAGAGTTTGTTCCTTGAGCAATATTGGCAAATGGTCCGCCATGAATTATGGCAGGATTTCCTTCAAGTGTTTGTACTAAATTTGGTTTAATGGCATCTTTTAAAAGCACAGCCATGGCGCCCTGTGCATTCAAATCTTTTGCAAAAACCGCCTTGCCATCATAGGTATCTCCAACATAGATATTGCCCATCTTTTCTTTAAGATCATCCATATCTTTTGCCAAGCATAATATGGCCATTATCTCAGAAGCTGCTGTAATATTAAAGCCTGTTTCACGCATCATTCCTCCGGGCTTCCCTCCCATTCCAGATACAATCTCACGCAACGATCTATCATTCATATCCATTACCCGCTTCCATTCTACTGTTCTGGGGTCTATGCCTAAATTGTCTTCCTTTGATTGAATGTTATTATCAATTAAAGCCGCCAATAAATTATTTGCCTTTTCAATGGCCGCGAAATCGCCAGTAAAATGAAGGTTTATATCTTCCATTGGAACGACCTGACTGTAGCCACCTCCTGCTGCCCCACCTTTCATACCAAATACAGGGCCCAGTGAAGGCTCTCTTAACACAACAGTTGTTTTCTTGCCAATCTTATTCAAGCCTTCAGACAATCCGATTGACGTTGTTGTTTTACCCTCACCTGCTGGTGTAGGTGTCATGGCCGTTACCAATACCATATTACTCTCGGCTACTTTGTCCTCATTAATCAGCTCAAGCGGTAGTTTTGCTTTATAGTTTCCATACATTTCTATGTCGCTATCGCTAATATTTACACTTTGCGCGATATCTTTAATATGCTTTAGCTTAGCAGCCTGAGCAATTTGCAGATCGGATTGATATTGTTTTGAGGTCATACATGTTCCTTTTGGTAACGTGAGCTAAATTAAAAAATATTGAAGAAGGACAAGGGTATATTTCAGTTTAAACAGTTTAGCGTAAGCCATAAAAATAGTACTATGCGCGTTGGTACTGATGCAGTAGTTCTAGGTTCCTGGGTAGATGTGACTGATCAATCTAATATTTTGGAGGTTGGTACAGGTTGCGGGATTATTGCATTAATGATCGCACAAAGAAATGCTAAAGCCACTATTGATGCCATTGATATTGACGATGGTTCTGTGGAAGAGGCACTATCCAATTTCAAGAATTCGGTTTGGTCTGATCGATTGACGGCTAAAAAATGTTCCTTTCAACATTTTGAACCAGCTAAAAAATATGATCACATTGTAAGTAACCCCCCTTTTTTCGGATCAGGCACCAAAAGTCCGATAAGTAAAAGACATAATGCAAGGCATACTAACACTTTAACTTTTGAAGAATTGGTAAAAAGATCTAAAGAATTGCTTAGTGCCAAAGGAAATCTTTCGATCATCATACCGCATGAAGCTCTGACTGAAATGTGTAAAATAATTGATGAACAGCATTTAGCCATTCAGAAACAACTAAACTTTAAAGCCAAAGAAGCGACTAAAATTGAACGAGTGCTGTTAACAATTGGAAGGGATATAACTACTTTAGAAGAAAATACGATGTATCAATACAATACAGATGGAACGTGGAGTGAAGAGTACAAAAATTTAACGAAAGACTATTATCTAAAATTATAAATATGGAAATAAAACACAGTTTAGAAGCGAATAAAGGCCGCTTTTACATGGAAGATGAGCAAGGAGTAGCTGCTGAAATGACTTACTCACAAGCTGGTGACGATAGGTTTATCATCGACCATACAGAAGTAGACGATCGGTTTAGAGGGCAAAATTTAGGATTAAAATTAGTGGAAGCAGCTGTGGAATATGCGAGAAAGAACACGATGAAAATAATGCCACTTTGCCCATTTGCTAAGAAAATGTTTGAAAGGCATTCAGAGTATAGCGATATATTATGGTAAAGTTATGTGTGCCCGAACGCTAGCATTAGTGAAAACCATCAATTATATTTGATTCAGGTTTCGAAGCGATACAATGATTGATTATTTAGGATTACCAAAAATGAGCTTTCATTATTTTCACTTTAAAAGCCATTTAATTAATCAATCAATATTACCATGAACATTTTCGTAGCAAAACTCAATTTCAAAACAACAAACGAGCAACTTCAGGCACACTTTGAAGCATTTGGTGAAGTATCATCTGCAAAAATTATTTTTGATAAAGAAACCGGCCGATCTAAAGGATTTGGCTTTGTTGAAATGCCTGATGATGCAGCAGCAAAAGAAGCAATTAGCCAATTAAACGAAACTGAATTTGACGGAAGAACTATCGCAGTGAAGGTAGCAAACCCAAGATCATAAAAAGTTAGTGTTAGTAGCAGTAGAAATATTGCTACTTTTTTAAAAATATTTTCGATGTTATAACATTAATGTTGTAACATCGTTTATATTTGTATCACAAAAAATTAAAACAGACTCAAATTATGAAAAAGTTAATTTTATCAATCGCACTACTTGTTGGTTTTACAGCCGCTAAAGCACAAACCAACTGGACTATTGACAAAGCCCATACAACAATTGGCTTTAACGTTACTCACCTGGTAATTTCTGAAGTAGAAGGCAAATTCAATGAATTTGATGCCAAAGTAGTAAGCAACTCTGAAGACTTTGCAGGTTCAGATGTTTCATTCACTTCTCAAGTAGCTTCTATTGACACTGACAACGAACAAAGAGATAATCACTTAAAATCAGAAGATTTCTTTGCTGCTGAAGAACACCCTGAGTTGACCTTCAACGGTAAAATCAAAAAAGAAGGTGAAAAGTATAAGCTAGTAGGTAAACTTACAATGAGAGGTACTACAAAAGATGTAACCTTTGATGTAAAGTATAATGGAACGATAAAAGATCCTTGGGGTAACATCAAATCTGGTTTTAAAGTAACTGGAACAGTAAATAGAAAAGATTATGGCCTTAAATGGGGTGCATTAACTGAAGCTGGTGGTGCAGTTGTAGGCGATGAAGTAGAAATCGTTTGTAATGTAGAATTACAAAAACAAAGCTAATAACCTTATATTTGGGGGTTGCATGAGATGCAACCCCTAACTTTATTATGGAGATGAAATTTGAAGAAGAGATTAAACAAAGGAAGTTTCGCAGCGCACAACAGAAAGCTACGCTAAACTTATTATTTACCTCTAACTGGTTATCTAATAAGCATAAAGACTTTTTCAAGGAATATGGTCTCACTCCTCAACAGTATAATGTGTTAAGAATTCTAAGAGGTCAATTTCCTAATTCAATCTCCACCTCAGATATTAAAAACAGAATGCTTGATAAGCATTCAGACACTTCGAGAATTGTAGACCGTCTGACACTTAAAGGTTGGGTAACCAAAAAAGAATGCCCGTCTGACAGACGTTTAGTCGATGTAATTATCTCTAAAGATGGCCTTGATTTATTGAGTAGAATGGATGAGGCAACCAATCAGTTAGATGAAACCATTGGCCTCACTGAAGATGAAGCAACCGAACTCTCTAAATTATTGGATAAGATAAGAGGTTAATAGTTCAGGATGCTTGATTGAGGTTAAATACTTAGTTTTAACCCATGCCTAAGGTTTCCAGTCAAGCAGATTACAAACAAAGAATGAATGCTGTGTTTCAATATATCGAAACACATCTGGAATCCGATCTGTCATTAACCAAAGTGGCCGAAATTGCTAGCTTCTCTCCTTATCACTTCCATCGCATCTTTAAGCATATTACAGGTGAGGCGCTTAATGAACTTATAATAAGAAAACGTATTGAGAAGTCTGCTGCAACACTGCTCCATAAAAGAGAGATTAGCATAACAGAACTGTCAATGCAAAATGGGTTTAGCAGTAACACTTCATTTACACGAGCCTTCAAAAAATTTTATGGGGTAAGTCCATCTGACTTTAGAAAGCAATATCCGCATAAGTTTAGCAAGATTGGTAAAGTATCGCCAAGTTATGAGCAATACATTTGTGTTATTGAAGAACTTAAAAACTGGGTAGAAATGAATGCTAAAATCAGAATAAGTGAAACGGGAAAAATCGAGGTGGCTTATATTTCCTGCATAGGTACACAAAATATAGAGAGGTCCTATGGTAAACTATTTGAGTGGGCGTACCCGCTCGGTCTCACTCCTTCTGAAGATATAAAGCCCATTATAATCTATCACGATAGCTTTAAAATTACAGACCATGATAAAGTGCGAATAAGTGCCGGCATTACGCTAAACATACCAGTAAAAGCAGCAGGCGAGGTAGGTCTCACTACCATACCTGCTGGTAAATATATAAGTGGAATGTATGAAATAAGCCTTAATGAGTTTGAAAAAGCCTGGACCGGTTTATTTCTATGGATGAATGAAAATGGATACCAAAAAGCAGATCGAAAACCCTTTGAAATACACCATAACAATTTCCATGAACACCCTCAAAAAAAGAGTATTGTGGAGTTGTTTATACCTGTGAAATAAAAATTTGTTGGATAAGAAATTCGACAAAATCTAAAACTATTGTTTTTAACAAAGCAATTCATTTACTTTGTATTTCAAAGTACTTTTAGATGAAAGAAAAATACATAGAAGATCTCAAAGAAATTAAAGATATTATGAATCGGTCCTCCCGATTCATTTCTTTAAGCGGACTTTCAGGAATTTCAGCAGGTTTCTGCGCTTTAATTGGAGCTTTCCTAGCTTACAATACAGTTTATCAAAATCAGAATTACCTGGGCTACCGAAAAGTAATTATCACGAGTGATAGTATTTCCACCCTTTTACTTATTGCGATAGGGACCATCGTTGTGGCAATTGGAAGTGTGATTTACTTTACTACCCGTGAAACAAAAAAGAGAAATCAGAAAATTTGGGATTATCAAACCAAACGTCTTTTAATTAATTTATCTATTCCGTTGGTAACAGGTGGTATACTTGCACTTATGTTTCTTTACAAAGGGTATATTGGAGTTGTAGCGCCACTTACTCTTGTATTTTATGGTTTGGCTTTGGTTAATGCAAGCAAATACACGCTTGATGAAATTAGAAGCTTGGGTATCATAGAAATTTGTTTGGGCCTAATTGCCATGCAATTTATCGGCTATGGTCTTATTTTTTGGGCTATTGGCTTTGGTGTGCTCCATATTGTCTATGGGGTGATTATGCAATTGAAAAATAAGTCGTGAAAGATATTCTTAAAGACTTAGATAAAGCCTTTGAAAATAAGGTGCGACTAGGCATAATGTCAGCATTGATGGTCAATGAGTTTATGGATTTTAATACGCTCAAAGACCTGCTCGATGTGACTGACGGAAACCTTGCAAGCCACCTAAAATCACTAGAGAAAACTGAATATATCACATATAAAAAAGAATTTAATGATCGAAAACCACATACTAAATACTATGCAACTGAAGCAGGAAAAATGGCCTTCACAAAACATTTAAATGCAATTGAACAGCTATTAAAATAAAAAATTTATCTCATTACTTTGTATTTCAAAGTACTTTTAAATCAAATAAATTATGAATACAGACAGAAACCCAATTGAAAAAGTAAATAACATGATTAAAACATCTGTTACACTTAAGCTTATCACAGTCACAATTTTGATGCTGCTCTTGCTGATACCAGCCTCAATGATTCAGTCCATCATTTCAGAAAGGGAGCAACTTAGTAAGTCCGTTATTGAAGAAGTCTCATCAAAATGGGCTGAAAATCAATTAATTAACGGCCCCATTCTCACTATTCCTGTTACTTATGAATATGAGAATGGCGATAAAACAACGACCGTTACTAAGAATTGGCATATTCTGCCAGAAGGTTTGAAAATTAATGGGGAAGTTAATCCTGAAATACTTAAACGCGGCATATATGAGGTAGTGGTTTACAAATCCAACATATCAGTCTCTGGCGATTTTAAAATTACCACTCAGCCTGATCTGGAAGACCTCAAAGATATTCACTATAATAAGGCATTTTTAACTATAGGCATTTCCGACTTAAGAGGTATTAAAAATAACCTAAAGTTTAATTGGAACGACAAAGAGCTAAAAGTGCAGCCAGGATCAAGGATATCAGACTTAGTCTATTCAGGCATAACATTGAATTTACCTGATCTGAAAGATTCGCTAAATGATAATTTCAATTTCAACTTTAAAATAGACCTACAAGGAAGTAAGAATTTATCTTTTACTCCATTAGGCAATACCACTAGTGTCACTATAAATTCACCCTGGCAATCGCCATCATTTAAAGGTAATTATTTACCTGATGATAGAACTATTGATGACAATGGATTCACCGCTTCATGGTCTGTTTTGCAGCTTAATAGAAACTTCGCACAGAGTTGGGTAGGGCCGGGTTATTCTAAATCAATTGAGGCGTCAGCGTTTGGTGTAGATTTAATTTTACCATTAGATGATTATCAGAAATCATATCGATCTGCCAAATATGCTGCCATGACAATTGCATTGACGTTTCTAATCTTTTTTCTAGTAGAAATTATCAACAAAAAGAAAATTCACCCATTCCAATATGCGCTTGTAGGTTTAGCCCTTTGTTTATTCTATACATTATTGGTTTCTATTTCAGAACACTCCAATTTTAATATTGCCTATGGAATTTCAGCCGTTGGTATTATTGGAATGATCACACTTTATTCATTTAGTGTTTTTCAAGTACGCAGGCTATCATTACTTCTTGTAGCAACCCTATCAGGTATTTATGGGTTCTTATTCGTGACGTTACAATTGGCTGATTATGCATTGCTGATGGGCAGCATAGGTTTGGCTATAATATTAAGCGTAACAATGTATTTTACCAGAAATATTAATTGGTATAAGTTGAATTTGGAGACGAAGTAATAGTAAAAGAAAAGCCCTGATTGATCAGGGCTTTTCTTTTCTTAAACTAAATCTTACAGCTTCTCAAGCTCTTCTTTCACAAACTCCATCAATTCTTTGATATACTTTTTACTGAAATCGAATTTAATATTGGCTGCCTCGTATACTTCGGGTATGGACTTAGTATAACCTAATTTCAAAGCATTCATGTAACCTTCCAACCCTTTCTTAGGATCTTCTTTATAGTTCTTCCAAACTGCTACCGCACCCAACTGAGCCATGCCGTATTCTATATAATAGAATGGCACCTCATAGAGGTGTAACTGCTTTTGCCACAAATATTTTTTATTCTCTTCTAACCCAGACCAATCGGTAACATCATCATAGAAATTCTCAAATATTTCTAACCAGGCGGCATGGCGCTCTTCTAATGTATGATCTGCATTTTCATAAATCCAGTGCTGGAATTTATCAATGGTTGCTACCCAGGGTAGTGTTTCAATAATTTGCTCTAAATGTTCCTGCTTTGCTCTTTTCATATCTTCATCATTGTCAAAAAACAGATTCCAATGATCCATCGATATTAACTCCATGCTCATAGATGCAAGTTCAGCAACTTCGGATGGTGTATGTTTAAAATCGCTTAATTCTAGATCTCTGGTAAGGAAAGAATGCACTGCATGACCACCTTCATGTAAAATGGTAATCATATCACGCAAAGTAGAAGTGGCATTCATAAAAATAAATGGGACACCAATTTCTGAAAGTGGATAGTTGTAGCCACCAGGTGCTTTGCCTTTGCGGGATTCTAAATCCAAATGCCCCATCTCATTCATTATAGACAAGCACTGACCTAAATAAGGATCTAAACGCTTAAAGCATTCAATAGTCTTTTTGGTGAGGTCTGCTCCGCCATCAAATGGCTTTAATGCTTCTTTGTTTTGTGGATCTACTGCCTTATCCCATGGTCTTAGTGAATCTACACCCAACTGTTTTTTTCTTTCAGTGGCCAGTTCATTCAGCATAGGCACTACCTCTTCCTTCACGGAGGCATGAAAATCAAAGCAGTCCTGCGGAGTGTAATCAAAACGGCCCATAGCCTTGAACATGTAATCTCTATAATTATCAAAATTTGTGTTCTTGGCCACCTTATCTCTAAAGTTAATCAACTTCGTATACAGTTCATCGAACTTCTCTTTATCAGCTAATCTTCTATCTGCTATTTTATGATAGACCTCCTCACGCTCTTTTCTGTCTGTCGACTGAAGTTTTACTGCCGCTTGCTGAAGAGTTAATTCTTTACCATCCAACTCAACTGTCATTGCACCACTCAGCTGCCCGTATTTCTGAGTTTCAGTTTGAATCTCGGTATTTAATGGAATATTCTCTTCACGAAATATCTCAATATCTTTTCGCATTTCACGAATCATGATATCGAAACCTGATTCTTTTTCTAAGTCTTTCAAAAAATCGGACGACACAGCCTTTTTATTCAAACGATCAGATATTGGAGCTATCTTCGGCTGTATTTCCTGAACAAAATACTGGTAGGCCTTCGTGTACTCCTCATTATCTGTATAACGAGTCATGTTAATATATCTCCAACCGGCATCTTCTGACAAAATAGATTCAATCTCGCTTCTATCTTTAAACCACTTTCGTAAATCTGATAACGAGTTTATTTCTCTCTTTTCAAGGTCTTCAAAAAATGATTTTAATCCTTCCCAATCCTTCACCTTAAAATCTTCAGGCACAAACTTTCTCTCCGGTCTTGACGGAATCTCTACTTTATCTATCATGTATAATGCTGTTCTTAATTCAAAAAAAATTATCCAATCTCAATCACCACGTCATCCGTTAGAGGGTGACCTACGCACGTAAGTACAAATCCTTCCTCTAATTCAGATTCAGATAGCCCCTCTTCTTCATCGAGCTTTACTTTACCTGATAAGCATTTACCTCTACAAGCAGTACACAAACCACTCTGGCAAGAATAAGGTAAATCTATTCCCAAATCCAATGCTGTTTCTAGGATAGGAACTCCAGGTTCTACAGTAAACTTATGCTCTTCACCATCATAAATAACAGTTACTTCGCGCGCTACATTCTCACCTTCACTAGTTTCTTTGGCTGCAGCTTTTTCCGCTTTATCGATTGTACCAGTTACAAAGCTTTCTTTGAAAACACGGTCTTTAGGGATTTTCTGCTCTTCTAACAAGTTTTCAACATTCTTCATCATCCCCTCAGGTCCACACATTAAATAAGTGGTTTTGTCCAATCCCCAATTAGGAATACGCTCAAATATCTTCACCAACATATCGTGGTTCAATAACCCACTATGACCTTGCCAGTTCATAGGAGCATCATCTAACACATGAATAACATGGAGCCTACCTTCAAAGTTGGTTTGCATTTTATCAAACTCTTCTCTGAAAATAATGCTATCGATATCTCTGTTACAGTATATTAATGAACAAACGCTATCCGGTTCCTGATTTAATGTAGACTTGATAATAGACATCATGGGAGTAATACCACTGCCACCAGCAAACATGATCACATGCCTTTTATTAGTAGAGTCGTATTCCGTTGTAAATACACCCATTGGCTCCATCACTTTCAGCGTATCACCTGCATCCAGGTTATCCGGCAACCAATTAGACATTAAACCACCATCTACCCTCTTTACTGTTACAGCTAAATCTTCATCAATAAATGGTGAGCTGCATAAAGAGTATGCTCTTCGCACTTCCTTACCATCTATTTCAGTAATTAAGGTTAAAAACTGACCAGATTTATAGCTGATTTTATCTTCAGGCTGATTAAATACAATCGTAATTGCATCTTTCGTTTCTTGAATGATATTCTTGATCGTTAAATCATGATATCTGCTGCCACCTGATGATGGTTTATCATTAGTATCCTTGTTCTTTTTAAAAATGCTGAATGCCATATCTTATAATTTTCTTGTATCAATTTTGAAGGTGCAAATTTAGCAAGTATTGTTCTATTCGCTGAACCAATAGATAGTTTTTACAAATCCTTACTTACAACTTACTATTTGATAACAACATTGCCTTGGCTTTTTGTTAGACACAAAGGCATATTTATCTATTTTTGCGCCTTCATTAATCAATACACCTTATGGACTTGAATAATTTAACAGCCTTATCTCCTATTGACGGTCGTTATAGAAGAGTAACTCACCCTCTCGCTACATATTTAAGTGAGTTCGGCTTAATTAAATATAGAGTTCAGGTAGAGATTGAATATTTTATTGCTTTATGCGAGTATGATTTACCGCAACTTAAGAGCGTTGATTCAGCGATTTTTCCTCAACTAAGAAAGATTTATCAGGATTTTTCTGAAAGCGATGCGTTGAAAATAAAAGAAATAGAGAAGGTTACTAACCATGATGTAAAAGCAGTTGAATACCTGATAAAAGAAAAATTTGATGAATTAGGGTTATCGGAACAGAAAGAATTTATACACTTCGGGTTAACCTCACAGGATATCAATAATACATCCATTCCTCTTTCATTAAAAGAGTCTATTACCACCGTAGTATTACCATTGATACATGAGGTTAATAATTTAATTAATCAGTTTGCTGATGATTGGAGAGATATTTCAATGCTGGCAAAAACACATGGGCAACCAGCCTCGCCAACACGTTTGGGCAAGGAGTTTAAAGTTTTTAGTGAACGAGTTAGCAAGCAATTAAATTTATTAGCACAGGTACCTTATTCAGCGAAATTCGGTGGTGCAACTGGCAACTTTAATGCGCATCATGTGGCGTACCCAAACAACAACTGGATAGACTTTGGTGATAATTTTGTTAAACAATATTTAGGATTAGAACGAAGCCATCCGACCACTCAAATAGAACATTACGATAATTTAGCAGCTCTTTTTGATGCTCTAAAGCGCATCAATACTATATTGATTGATTTGAGCAGAGATATATGGCAGTATGTTGCTTCAAATTACTTCAAGCAAAAGATAAAAGCCGGTGAAGTTGGGTCTTCAGCTATGCCACATAAAGTGAACCCAATAGACTTTGAAAACGCGGAAGGGAATCTAGGAATAGCCAATGCAGTTTTTGAACACTTAAGTGCCAAATTACCTATTTCAAGGCTTCAAAGAGACCTAACGGATTCTACGGTATTGAGGAATGTAAGTGTACCCTTGGCTCACACTGTTATCGCCCTAGAATCTCTGAAAAAAGGATTAAATAAGCTCGAGTTGAACAAAGCAGCCATTGATTTTGACCTGGAAGAAAATTGGGCGGTAGTTGCTGAGGCAATTCAAACTATACTCAGAAGAGAAGGGTACCCTAAACCTTATGAAGCTTTGAAAGAACTAACTCGTAAAAACGAGAAGATTACGAAAGAAAGTATTCATTCGTTTATAGAAACACTCAATGTGAGTGATGATATTAAATCGGAATTGAAGGTGATTACACCATTTAATTATACTGGAATGTAAATGTCTTTGATTGAAGAAATTAAAGCTTGTACTATATGCAGCCAATATTTGGTTGATGGAGTAAGGCCAGTTTTTTCTTTCAATGCTAAAAGTAAAATTGTTATCATTGGCCAAGCGCCAGGTCGTAAAGTTCATGAAAGTGGTATCCCTTGGGATGATAAAAGTGGCGAGAACCTTAGGAGTTGGCTTGGTGTAAATTCAGAGCAATTTTATAATCCCGATAATTTTGCCATTGTTCCCATGGGTTTCTGCTATCCGGGCACTGGCAAGAACGGAGATTTGCCTCCTCGCCCAGAATGCGCTCCTCAATGGCATTCCAAAATTCTCACCGAACTTAAGAGCCCTCAATTAATACTCTTAATCGGTTCTTATGCCCAAAGCCATTATTTACAAGGTAAAAACAAACCTACATTAACAGAAACAGTAAAATCATACAAAGAATATTTACCAAATTATTTCGTTTTGCCTCACCCATCTCCCCGAAATAATATTTGGAAAGCTAAAAATCCTTGGTTTGAAATCGAGCTATTACCTGAGCTTAAAAGAAATATCCAGTTGGTATTAAACTAGCCAACAAAATCACCCGTTTCGGCCCTACAGCGTTTACGCCATTTTTTAAGTTTAAACTTCCAGAAAGGGCCATTTTTTAAGGTGATTCTCAATTTAGCGAAAAAGTTATGCAGGTTTCGTTCAAAGCCATTATCGTTATACGCCTGGCCTTTGGGCTGCACTAAATATACAAAGCCCATCTCCTGAGTTATTTCTTCCATGCACGGATTGCCAATCAACAAGCCTTTGGAAGATTGCTTCACCCAATAAATAGGATGTTTGGTTTTATGATCTTTAGGATTGGATTTGTACTTAGGTGATTTAGTAGTGGTAGGTGTATCACCAAATACCAGTTTATCCTGACATAGAGCTGTACAGGTCAAGCATATGAAAAAAATGAAAGTCAATATGCTGCGCATACTCAAAAATAGGAAACTTTTATGGGGTTTATTGCTCTAAATCTTCATTATACAATAATTGATTATTGTAGAAGTCATATAAAGTTAATCTGCGCAGATCGTAATAGGCAGTCCAGAACGAACGCAAGGCATTCACATAGCTTCTCTTTGCATTGTCTTTTTCTGTTAGCGCTATATTTAAGTTGGTGATATCTATTTTGCCAATCAAGTACCTATTTTGAGCTACCTGATACCTTTCCTGGGCCACTTCATCTGATTTTTTAGTAATCTCTAACTGTACCATCAACACCTCAAATTGGCGAACCTTAGTTAGAATTTCTTGCTCGAAATTCTGTTCATCTTGCGCAATCACATAATCATTCAATTGCTGGTTTGCTAGTGCTGTTTTCATACGTGCTTTATTTCTACCCCAATCGATAAGCGGAATATTAAAGCTCACATTAAATCGTTGCTGATTATTTGGGTCAGTGTAAAGATCATTCACATCGCTACTGGCGTTATTCAATCCGTAGCTTGCCGTAAAATCTGTTTGAAATCGTTGTGCCCTTGCTTCTGCCACTTCGCGCTCAGCCTCAATTTTTCTACGTTCAAAAGCTATATAGTCTGCACGATTTTTTTGCGCATAATTTAAGGCATCATCGAAGTTTACCTTAAAAAGTGGCACCTCTTCAGGAAGGATAAGCATGAAATCTGATTCCTCATTATTTAGTCCTGTAAATGAACGAAGTTGCAAACGGGCGGTTTCCATATCTAATTGCGCCTGAGCAACATCTTGCCTGGATCTGAGCAATTGAAGTTCTACTTGTAAAAGTTTGTCTTTGGATGTTGTTCCAATATTATATCTGCCCTCTTCAATTTTATAAATAGTATCGTTATTAGCCAGGTTAAATTCTGCGATTTGTAGATTTATCTGCGCATCTAAAAATGAAAAAAATCGATCTACAGCCGTTCTGGCTATTGACTCTCTTTCTTCAACAAATTCCCTTTTTGACTCTTCGTAACGCAGTGGCTCGGTTCGCTTGTCCCATTTCAACGAATTAAAACCGAAGATGGGCTGATTCAATCGTATATTAAATAAGGTAGTGTTGTATTGTGATATATTACGATCGAGGTCATCAAAATAATTTAAGTTGGAGTTGATCGAAACATTACCTCCGGTAAAAAATAAGGGCTGCTCAATGCCTAAATTGGCAAATGAACTTACTTGCTCCCTACTTTGAAAAACGATAGTTCCATCGTCAATCCTATTGCTAAAAAAATCCCTGTTATAATCTGGTGCAGTACCATTCAATCGTAATTGTGGGTTGTAGTTGGATTTATAAAATCTGTACTGCCAGTACCTGTTCTCCTTTCGCGTTTCAGCCTGCTTCGCAGCTGGTGATTGATTCACAGCTCTGTCAATTACTTCTTCTAAGGTGAATTGTCTGTTTTGTGCCAATCCGTCAAGTTGAAAAAGGAGCAGTAGAAATAAGATGAAATATGAAAATTTATTCATAACGTAATGATGAAATGGGGTCTTGTTGTGCAGCTCTTCGGGCAGGTGCTATTCCAAAAATTAACCCTACTGTGGCAGCTACACCAAACGATAATACTATTGATGAAAAAGAAACGATTGTGGGAATTTCAGCCACAGCTGATACTGCATAAGCCAGTGAAATACCTAAGATAATTCCGATAATGCCACCGGAAACGCTAATCATCACTGCCTCAAATACAAATTGATAAATGATATCTAATTTTTGAGCACCGATCGCAAGCCTTAGCCCAATTTCCTTAATTCGCTCCAAAACAGAAGCTAGCATGATATTCATTATACCAATACCACCTACAAGCAATGAAATACCGGCTATTGCTCCTAATACAAAATTGAATATATTTTTAGTGCGTTGCTGTTGCTTAAGCAATAACTCGGGTATTGATATTTCGTAATCAATGGTTTGATAATGTCGTCTCTTCAATAAACGAGAGATAATTTCAGAAATACTCAACATCTGTTCCGTTTCCTCAACCTGAATTACCAGCCGATCTAACTGATGGTAATTCACGGCCTTTTGAGACTCTTGTTCGGTATTACCGTTTTGATTGTTATTATCATTATTTGAGGCCCTTTTTATTAGGGTTTCAGTAATCAAGGCTCTGTTTTTATACCTTATCAGTACCGTTTTTAATGGGGCATATACATCCATATTATAATTTCTGATGCCCAGGTTCGCCATACTCTTATCACTGATAAGTCGTTCTTTCAAAACGCCAACAATCAATAGCCAATGGGCACCAACCTTAATTCTTTTGCCAATAGGGTTTTCGGTACTAAAAAATTTGGTTTTAATGCCCTGACCAATCACACAAACAGCTTCCCCCATGTTTATCTGTTTGTCGTTGAAAAATTTGCCTTCGTCTAACTCAAAATTTGAAATATCGAAGTAGTTATTTTCAACCCCCACCAATTTAGCCGTGCGCCTAATGCCATTTTTAATAATGTAAGTTTCCAGCAAAACTTCAGGACTAATTTTACTGATGCCAGGTATGATTTCTTTGATGCTATTGGCATCTAACAAGGTAATGCCGGGTGAAAAATTCTTATCCTCTTTTTGGGAAGAATTGGCATCCACTTCTTCTTCAGATTGTTCAATAACCGGGGTAATAACTATGTTATTTACACCTACTAGTTTTATTTGCTCTAGAATTTCCTTTTGAGCGCCATTACCAATTGCCAACATAGCAATTACGGCTGCCACACCAAAAATTATTCCCAATGCCGTTAAAATAGATCTTACCTTGTTGGCAAGCACGGCATCAAAGGCAATATAAAAATTAGAAAGTAAGCTAGCGGTATTCACGAGTGGATTCAATTATCTGCTAATGAATTCTCCTCTTTTATAAATGCAATGGGCGCATCGTCTATGCCTTGCGGCACCGATAAATACAGCTTATCGCCTTCTTGCACACCTTCTCGAATAACCGCTTCATTGGCGTTTATTTCTCCTACTTTCACCTCGGTCTTTGCAAATCCTAACCCATCTTTCTTCACCACATAAGTGATTGAATCACCTTGGCTGTGCAAACATTCAAGTGGCACATACACCACATTTGGTATGGTTTCGGCAATAATCGTATTGGACGTAGTCATGGCCGGTCTAAGTGTTGTATCCGATTCGTTAATTAGAATACTAACCTGAAAAACTTTGGAGTCGGAGTTTGGTTTTTGCTCACCAATGTTGGCAACGTTAGTCACCTTACCGGAAAGTTTCTTCTCTGGAAATGCATCTAAGCCAATAACAACCTGCTGGCCAACGTTTATTGCTCGGATATCAACTTCATTGACATAAGTTTTGGATATCATAGTTGATAGGTCTGGCAAGGTGGCCACTACAGGATCCCAAGCTCTAATGGTAGAGCCTATCCCCATTTTAGTGCCGTTCCATTCACGGTGATACACCAGCATCCCGGATTCAGGCGCTGTAATCGTAAAACTCTTCTTCATCTGTTCCAGAAAATCATAGCCTGCCTGATCATCAGCTAATTCTGCTGCCGCCTCCTGCATTTGGGCTACCGCCTTTTGAGTTTTTAGCTTATAATTTTCTTTAGCTTGGCTGTATTCGCGTTTGGCTTTCTCGAGATTAATTTCAGCTTGCTTTATTGTTGCTGGCGGCTCGAATTTCGATTGAGACAAGATTATTTCCTTTTCTTCAACGGCATATCGGAGATTAATTAACTCATCTCTGGCAGCCCTAAGTTCTAGCGCAGTGTCCAGCTTGGTTTGTGTGAATTTTGATAGGCTTTGCTGAAGCTCATTGTACCGACTACCCATTTTATCTGAAAGTTCCGATTGATCTAACCGGGCAATGTAATCGCCTTTTTTAACTACCGTTCCTTCATCTACAATATGATCGATTTTTACTTGCCACAGTTGTGCTGCTCTTAACCCATTAGGGCCAAGTATTTTAACTGACTTTTCAGCCTCAAGCTCACCAGTGGTTGTAATTTCTACTTTAAATGTTCCTTTTTTGGCTTCAATGAATACCTCACCCCCTTCTACCGCAGTGCTACCCGAGAAAAACCATATGAGGATAATTAGAAGCAGAGTACCTGCTCCTCCGAGTATGACCTTTTTTTTCATGTGTTGTTATAAAGTTTCTAAACAAATTTATGTAAATAAACTATAAGCTTAGTTACTATTCATAAACGATAAACGCCTTATATATAAAATTAATTGTTGCATTGGCTCAGAAGACATTTCTATATTTGCGGCATCTTGAAAAAGCTGATAAGTTTCATTTTACGTAACGTTCCCAGGAAATACATTCAACTGGTAAGTGCACCTACACTAAAAATTGTGGGATTGTTTATGCGCGGTAATAATGTTACCTGCCCTATTGCGGAAAAAAGCTACCGTAAATTTCTGCCCTATGGAAGAGTAAATCCAAGACCAAACGCTCTATGCCCTGACTCTTTATCATTAGAAAGGCATCGGTTATTATGGTTGTATCTAAAACAAAAGACCAACTTTTTCCAAGAGAAATTGCACTTCTTACATATTGCACCGGAGCAATGTTTCATGAAAGCTTTTCAAAAGCAACATGGAGATGGCTACATAACAGCTGACCTGGAATCTCCACTCGCAAAAGTAAAAATGGATGTACACGACATTCCATTTGAAGAAAACACTTTTGACATTACAATGTGCAATCATGTAATGGAACATGTAGATGATGACATAAAAGCTATGTCAGAAATATACCGTGTACTAAAACCCGGAGGTTGGGCCATTATGCAGGTACCTTTCTTTGGCCCTGTTGGTGATGTTACTTATGAAGACAAAAACATTACAGACCCTAAAGAGCGCGAACATGTTTATGGGCAGGATGATCATGTAAGGCTTTATGGCAATGACTATCCGGATAGAATCAGACAAGCAGGCTTTGAGGTAATTGAAGACCGGTTTATTGATGAACTTGGCCCGGAATTAATTAAGAAATATGCACTTCCGCCAAATGAGACCATTTTCTTTTGTAAGAAATAAAACATGGCGTCATGCCGACAGAAGGAGGCATCTTCCTAATTCAAATACCAATTAAAATTTATTTGGTCAGCTTGATTTATGAATATCCCTCGATTCCTCGCGATAACACAGGTTACTTCAAATCCTCTGGGTCAATAAGCTTAGATTTCAACAACTCTTTCATCACCAATTCTGTCATATCGCTTTTAAAGGCAAACTCGTACCTAATATCGGCCACATAGGCCTTAAGTCGCATTTTTAAATAAGACCTGCGCTCTTTCACTTCATTAAAAAAAAGTACTGCAATAGGCTTGTTAAGGTATATGTATTTCGATACTTGTGCTGCTTCAATTGCCACTTGACGGACTTTAGTGGTATCAACCGTTATAGGAAGGTATATTTCAGCCACTACCTGACAATTCGGTTCACCAGCATTGGAATTTGAAACAGATGTGTTCATTACCTCAGAGTTTGGAACACTTACGAGAGAATCATCAGGTGTTACAATTCGAGTAGATCGTAAACCGATTTCCACTACCTCACCGTAAAACTTTCCTATTTCAATTTTGTCGCCCACTTGGAAAGGTCGATCGAACAAAATCATAATGCCTCCAAAAATATTTTTAATAATATCCTGAGCTGCAAAACCAATGGCAATACCCAAAGAAGCCGTGGCTGTAAGTACAGCGTTAATGGGTGGTTGAAATATCCCTGCAATTATGATAAACAAGATAAATGCCCAACCTAAAATTTTAAGTATTGGTATGAATCCCTTAATCGTGATACGGTAGGTTGTGCTTTTTTCTGCAAACTTTTCCAGCACTGTCCCGAGAAAACGTAGAACAAAATATCCTACTACCAGAAATACAATTGACCAAAAAATCTTGCCAATTGATATTAAGTCATGTATTGGGGGTACTTGTATTTTTTGTTCAGAATCTGTTTTTGCACTCACAGAATCCTTCTTTAATGTATCCTGACTAATGTTTTTCGCGCCTAATGTATCCACTAGAGAAATACTCTGTACTGTATCAATAGTCACAGAATCAGGACTTTGAGAATAGCCAAATAGAGTTAATAAGACTAAAACGAATGTGAGCAACTTTTTCAATGGATTATGTTTTTAGCCTTCAATAATGATACTGTTTGTCTGTATAAAAGAGGATTGATAAAATAGGTTAGTTCCGGCCTTATTATCACTCCATCTTCCAACAGTGTGTGTAATATACCTCTTGCCTTTTGTATACTCTGATTGGTAATATCAGCCACATGTTCTTCAGTAAGGCCATCATGCAATAACAAAATGGTGAGTACCTCCAGCTTTTGATTTGATAGCCCATTGATAAAGGAATAGTCAATATTACCAATAGATTTAATTCGAATTGTGTTTCCTTCACCAATATTGGTTGACCTAAGCCAATAGACGAGAGCGATGCTAATATTGCTCTTAGTTAGCTTATTTAACTCGTTGAAGTAATTTTTCTTTAAATAGGCCTGCTGTTCTTCGTACTCCATATTGGCAAACCGCTTATTATTTGCCTCGTCAGACCCTGCTTCGTAAACTAACTTGTAGCCACTCACTTTATGTCTGCGTTCTATAATATTGATAATATCATCAGCAGACAATTCTTCCATCTCAACCTTATAACTGAAATTTTCGGAAAAATTAATTGTCTTATCCAGATACTTGAATGCATATTGGGTACACCCTGTTATCCAAAATGTATTTCTATGAGTAAGTGAGATTAACTCTGCAAGTACCTTTACAACCACAAATCCTCCGATTTTTTTTTCGTAGAGGTTCTGAACATTTTCGAGAATAACGATCTTCTTTTTACCAGTATTCAAATATGTAACTAAGGCATTGAGCTCTAGCCGATTTTTACCTCCAATTGCCTCGTTAAAATAAAGAAGTAGGTCCTCTTCTCTACTAATATTTTGCTCAGGTCTGAGCCTTATAATCTCTTTATCTTCTTTTAAATTAAATAGAAATAAATTTAATAATGTAGTTAATCCTGAGCCTTTCTCACCAACAACAACTGTTGCTGCAAATCGTCCAGCATTCCAATTTGAATAAGCATTCTTTAACTGCTTATGCTCTTCCCTTCGCCCCTCAAAAAACTTATCATCTTCTAATGGGCGTGCTCTAAATAAACGCTGGTAAACTACTGGCAAAGACTCAATTACTGTTTCTGTTTCAGCTAAGAAATCTGCCATTTCAGTTGACACTGTAGATTTAACTCCTTGAATACCAAGTCGTTTTAACTTTTGTCTAAAAAGCTCATTGTACTTTTTATAACTAGCTTTGATGAATCTAATGGCAAGTGGCACGAAGTTTTTGACGGTATTAATAACATTCTCCTTGAGCTTTCTGCCACGGTCTATGGCCTTACCTTTTGCTATTCTTACTCTTAATTCAAGAATATTTTCATTGTTGGTAAATTTTATTAGGTTCTTGCAGTAGGTAATCAAACCTTCATTGAGTTCATTAGAAACATTAGCTTCAATCTCATCAAGCTGCTCCTTTGCATTGTCTAGCTGAGCGATGGTTCTATCCATACCTTCCAATGCTATGGATTTTGCTTCATCTAAATTCTTGCTGTCATCCGCTTTAGATGCAGCAGTTTCTAAATTAAATGAGAGGATTTGTTCCATCTGAAGCAATGTTGCTTCTGCCTTTGATAGGTTTTCATTCGTTGCAACTTTAATTGCTTCCGTAACCTTAAAAAACTGCGGTGCCGTTTCAAATTGAATCAACTCCGAAGGAGATATGTAGTTAATCTGTGCGCCTTTAACTGGTGCGTTGAAATCAACTCCTCTTGTAATCGCTCTTCTTTGGCTAATTTTTTCAAGAGATTCAATCGTTAGTTGTTCCAACGAATCAATAGTTTCAAGAAAGTCCTGATTGATAATATGATCCCTTGTATCATCTATTAATTTGCTCAGCTGTTTATTAATAGCTGGTAGTTCACTTACTATTAACTTCTTAAATGACTGGTCCGGCTCTTTTGATAATTTACTCTTCCACCCCTCCAAATGCTGTTTTACAGAAATGAACTTGTAATCATAAATAGTATTTAGCTTGTCGTTTATTGAGCTCTTTATCTCTATAATTTTATATAGAGACTCGTATATGATGTCATATAATTCAAGGTCAATTTGCCAGTCATCGTTAAGAACAAGGAGTGTGTTATTCCATCTGGTATTAACCCTCTTGAAGTTATTTGTAATCTTCTTATGAAGCTTTTTACTTTTTCGTTGTGAAAAACTTCGGTTTGAGCGCTCAATAGTGCCAGCTCTTTCTAAATTAAAACTGAACGATGCGCAGCTTTCTTTAAAACTTTTTTCAACCACTGCTTTAATTCGCTCTTTGGCAGCATCTAACTTTTTTAAATTCTCGTCAACTTCCGCTTGAGTTACTTTTTTTAGCTCATCTTCCTGTTCTAAGCCAAAGTTCTTTGATAACCTTTTATCAATTTGATCATCATAATACCATAGCGTTAATGCTGTAGCCGTTACTTCCTGATAGTATAAATCAATTGCCGGTTTTAAATCTTCAAGAAACTTTTCTTTTAAGTAGTAATTGGTGAGATCCCTGAAATTAACTTTATGATACCAAGACTTTAGAGGTACCTGGTCTTTACCCCTTAATTTTCGAATAACATTAGCCACTTTTTCGGGCCATTTTGAAATTAAATAAACTGCTTTTTTAGCTGGTTTAAGAATTTTAATGAACAGGCTGTCATCTGACTGAATATCAAATCGTTCTTTCTTTTGAACTAACTTTTTTGTTTTAACCTGAGACTTTAAGTGCACCTTAAACTCCTTCTCGAATAACTTAAACTCCGTCTCATAATCATTAAGACCGGCTTTTAATAAGTGTTCAGTGGCTTCTAATAAATTTGCCTTGTAAACGAATGCTTGTTTTAAGGCTTCAGGCTTATCAAGGTCTGACGAGTTTAAGTTTATTATTAGCTCATACGCCTTCTTTAGGAACTCCTTGTGATCGTCAAGCCTATGATTGAATGGTGTTAAAAAGGTGGAATGAATTACCTTTTTTATTATATCGAAATGTTCATTGTTTTTATTGGTCATTGAAATAACAAGATAGTTAAATTATTTCATTCCAATATGCATGAGCGCATCGCCCATATTCACTACCGGATAGTTGTTAATACCTATTACAACGCCATCCATAGGTGATTTTATCTTTTTCTCGAACTGACCATACGGATCAGTAATTACACCCAATAATTGATTTTTCTCTACTTTACTACCATTACGCACGTAACTATGATGAAGCCCCGCATACTTGGCTCTTACCCAGGTCGATTCTTTAATGTAAATCGTTTCTTTATCTGGTTCTGGTGCATCATCCCGCATTCCCAAATATTTCATAACACGCAATGCACCCTCAACGCCTGCATCAATAGCCTGTTTACGCATTCTCAATGTCTCTCCACCTTCAAACACCAAAACAGGCACACCAGATTTGGCAGCAGTTTTTCGCAACGATTTATCTCTGAACGGGGATTTTATAATTAATGGTGGTGCAAAGGCTTGTGCCAGCTCCATTTCCTGTGGCAATTCAAGGGCACTTCTGAGTTGCGGATAGTTGTTATGACTGGCACCCCCTGTATGAAAATCGAGGCCGTAATCAATCTGTGGTAAAATCTCACTTGTAAAGAAATTAGCTACTCTACTGGCTAATGAACCAGTTTTTGATCCTGGGAAAGACCTGTTTAAATCCTTACCGTCAGGCAACCCGCGTTCATGATTAATAAAGCCATAAACATTAAAGACTGGAATGGCTATCACCGATCCTTTTTTTGGTATGTACGATTTAGAGGCAATTAGCCTTCTTAATATTTCTACACCGTTCGTCTCATCACCATGTACTCCTGCCATGATCAACAAGGTAGGTCCATCCAATTTAGCTCTGGATACAAAAACCGGAATGTTGATAGGTGTTCTGGTCGGCAATCTGGCAATTAATGCATTAATCTGTAAATTCTGTCCGGGTTCTATCTTATGCCCGTCAATCACCATTTGCTTCATATATCAGGCGTTAATTTTATCCTTTTGAATCCTCTTTTTAGGTTTGGCGACATTATGCTCCAGAAATTCAACAATCTTACCAGCTATATCAATATTCGTAGCTTTTTCAATACCCTCTAGTCCTGGAGAAGAATTTACTTCCAAAATCAAAGGCCCTCTTTTTGATTGAAGCATATCCACACCAGCAACTCCTAGTCCCATTTTCTTTGCGGCATTGATTGCAGCAGCTTTTTCTGAACGAGAAAGTTTAATAATAGCAGATGTACCTCCTCTGTGCAAGTTAGAGCGAAATTCACCTTCTTTCGCTTGTCGCTTCATGGCTCCTACTACCTTTCCATCAACTACAAATGCTCTGATATCTGCACCGCCTGCTTCTTTAACAAATTCCTGAACTATTACACGTGCTTTTAAACCATGAAAAGCCTCTATAACTGAGGCTGCCGATTTTCGATTATCAGCCAATACTACACCAAGGCCTTGCGTGCCTTCCAATAGTTTAATGATTACCGGAGCTCCGCCCACAGCATTTAAAATCGAATCTGTGTCTCGTGAATAGTTCGTGAAAACCGTTTTAGGTAATCCTAAACCAGCCCTGGAAAGTATTTGAAGACTTCTCAGTTTATCGCGAGATCTAATGAGTGCCTGCGATTCTACAGCCGTAAAAACCTTCATCATTTCAAACTGGCGCACAACAGCAGAGCCATAAAACGTTACGGATGCACCTATTCTGGGAATTATAGCATCAATATCATCCAACGTATGACCATGATAGATAATACTGGGTTTGTTCTTTTCCATGACAATCGTACATCGAAGATGATCTACAACTACTGCCTCATGGCCCCGCTCTTCGCAAGCTTCTACTAATCTTCTTGTGGAATATAAATTCGCGTTTCGGGAAAGTACTGCTACTTTCATTTTTTGTTGGATTTTAATGATAAATTCTTTTTTGATGTGTCTACTATAAAATGCTTATTTAAAAGCTTACGACCAAGCAATAATGGGAATTTTAAATTTCCACGATCACTAAGTGAAAATTCTGTTTGAATGTCTTTATCAAATATTCTTATGGTAGCCTGAATGATATAACGCTCCTCACTCTGGCCGAATGAGTTCTTGATCTTTTTAGTTTTGAATTGTTTAAAGTAGAAGCTTTTATCGTTATACTCTTCATGCGATGGATCTAACAAAGTAAAATGCAGTACATCTTCACCATCTTTCTTAATTACTTCTGCATGGTGATAATGAATGGCTGACGTATATGCACCTGTATCTACTTTTGCCCTAAGTTGAAATAATTCCATCTCAGGCAAGTCTACTATTTCGTTTCTTCCGATAATTTCTTTTTTCAAATTCAGAATAGTTTTTCTCTAATATAAAAAAAGAGGCTGTTAATTAATTAACAGCCTCTCAATTCTATTAAAGTTAATTCTATTTAGAAACGCTAAATTTTACCAAAGTTTTTTCCCAGGCAATCGTTACACCATCTTCTACAACATTAATGATAAAAGTTTCCACCATGTCTGTTTTACTTGGCTTCACTTTAACTCTTAACGCATCATCAGACTCTACATAATTATAAGCGCCCCATTGTTTATGCGTTTTGTTAAAAATAACAGTCCACTCATTTTCATTAGGAATAGTAAATAATGCATACTTACCTTTTGCTAATGTTTGTCCTTCTATTTTAACATCTTCACTAAATTCTATTGTTGTAGCATCATTTGCTCCAGTTCGCCATACTTTGCCATAGGGAACTAGTCCATTCATTATTTTCCGCCCTTTAGCAGATGGTTGGTGATATTCAATAGTTACTGCTACCCCATCAATAGTACCTTCTGCTGTAGCAGATGGACTAGCTTTTTTTTGTGCACAACTTACAGTTACGAATGCCATCAATACGATCGCTGATAATAAATATGTCTTCAATGATTTCATGGATTATTTAATTTATAGGTTTGAAACAACTAACGGCACAAAGGTGGAAACAGTTTTAAAAGTGTCTATAAAAAAGGAGAGGTGCCTAACACTTTTGTAGACACCTCTCGTATTTTCAACCTGTAAACCAATCATTTGTACGATCGTGCCTACATTTGGTTGCAATGTTCTGTAAAAAAATCTTAAAAAAGTTAAAATGCTTCGGCAAATGCGAAATAAAATCCACTCACACCATCCCCAATACCATAATCGAATCGGATATTTGCTCTGTCTGATTTATTCACCATAAATCGAATCCCTCCTCCGGCAGCCCATTTAAAATCGCCTATATCGAATTTAGAAAACTCATTGGCTACATCACCTACTGATGAGAAAACAGTAAACCCTAACCTCGGTAAAACCTGATATCTGTACTCGCCTTGCAAGGCCATTTGCTGGTTATCTCTATAACGGCCGTTGTAATATCCCCTCATAATCATATCTCCACCCATTAACGCCATTTCCCTAAATGGTACGTTAGAGCTATTAAACTCCCCGAAAAACTGAGTGGCTAATACTGATTTATCAGAAATGCCCCAGAATTTTCTTAAGTCTACCGTATATCTGTTATAAGTAAAGTCACTACCAAATGCCTTTTGATGATGGAATGAGGCCACATTTAGAAACATTCCTTCTGATGCATTTAACACATTATCTCTGTTATCATAAACTACAGAAAAACCTACCGCTGCATTTTTACCTGTTTGAGATTCAAGAATGGGTTTGTCAGCCAATAAAAACTCAGGTTCAAAAGTTAAATCATATAAGTCGGTATACCTTATCTGAAGCCCGGCAAACAAATGATTACGAACCTTTTTTAAAACCCGCTCTCTGAATTCAAACACCTGGTATTGCAAATCCTCCTCAAAATCTTCATTAGTATCATTGCCAATACCATAGTAGAAAATGGGGAAGTCATAATAATTCAATGCACCATTAAAAACCCATTCTTCATTTTTTGTGAAGATATTATGCCTGGTTTCGAAAATTATTTGATCATTTAAAGTGTACGCACCAAGCACCTGCACATTCGATGCCCTGGTATTTTCTTTATCACCTAAATTGAAAATTCCCGTTGTGAGCGCACCGTAACCAAGGCGTGTTTCTGGTGTATAAAAAATAGCAGGCAATGGAATTATTCTCAGTTTCTTTTCAGCGCTAAGAGAATCACTATCCTGAGCCAAAGCATTAAATGAAGAAGCTAAGCAAAAAGCTAAGCTTAAAACTATTATTCTCATTGCTGTGCACTCATTAGTAGTACCTTCCAGGCATTCATTACTTCACCTTCCAGCAGATAATTCTTAGCAATTTTATGCGCCTCTAATTCATCTTTTATCTTAAGATCGGCTGTAAACTCTTCAATCTCTTCTTTAGTAGGCAATTCTTCAACATTACCTAATTTACCCAAATCATTGCCCGTAAGAATAGTGCTGTTTCTAATTTTAGATGGAATAGCATCAACCCCAACTCCAAGCGTGGTCAATGGTTTTGCGATTTCAAACAGTGAATCGCCATTGGCACGCGCATACCAATTGCCGCCCATTCGAGCTACAGCATCCAACTTAAATGGATCAATAGAGCCATTTTCATCCAAAATATCTTCGTTTATATGTGCCAAAAGAACTTCACAAATAACTAAGTTACCTGCTCCCCCCTGATCTCCTAATGGTTTAACTTCAATCACCTTACACTCAAAACTTACAGGTGCTTCCTTTACTCGTGGCGGTTTAACCATCTCGGATTTTTCTTCTGTAAACCCAGCCTTCTCGAATTCATTTGTGCCTTTTGGATATTCCGTACTTGAAAGTGACATCTGCTCCACCATTGCATAGTTCACAATATTGATCACAACCTCATCTACTTCCAGTACATTTTCATAGGTATGCTTGGTGGTATTATCTCGGCCCCTTCTGGCAGGAGAAAAAACTAGTATTGGCGGATTAGCTCCGAAACAATTGAAAAAACTAAAAGGACTTAGGTTAACATTCCCCTCTTTATCAATGGTACTGGCAAATGCGATAGGCCGTGGCGCTACTGCTCCCAGCAGGTATTGGTGCATTTTCGGAACTGCAATTGCTTTGGGATCAACACGTAACATAGTCATTATTTTGCGGGTAAAACTTTACTGGCCACTTCACCAAACCCTATTCTAACGCCATCTTTTTCTGCATGGCCGCGCATAATCACTGTGTCGCCATCTTCGATAAACTTTCGCTCAGAACCATCACTAAGTTTAATTGGCTTAGTGCCTTTCCAGGCCAGTTCTAACATTGAGCCATAAGAATCTTCCGTAGGCCCGGATATAGTCCCAGACGCATACATATCACCCACCTGAATGTTACAGCCATTCACAGTGTGGTGAGCTAACTGCTGATTTACATTCCAGTACATGTACTTGAAATTACTTTTACAAATCAGGTTTTCTTCACCACCTTCTGGCTGTAGGTAAACCTCTAAATTGATATTGAAGTTTTTATCACCTTTATATTCTAAATAGGGTAAAACAGCAGGTTCTTGTTTTGGAGTAGGTACCCTGAATGGCTCCAAGGCATCCATAGTAACAATCCATGGAGAAATGGATGAAGCAAAATTCTTCGCAAGAAAGGGCCCTAATGGCACATACTCCCAAACCTGTATATCTCTGGCTGACCAATCATTAAATAGAACAAAACCAAAAATGTATTCCTCTGCCTGCTCAGTTGAAACTGCATTTCCTAACCCATTTTCTTTACAAGTAATAAATGCCGTTTCCAATTCAAAATCTAACCTTTTAGATGGGCCAAAAGATGGAAGTTCTGCATCAGGAGCTTTGGTTTGACCCTTAGGGCGATGAATATTTACTCCTGAAGGCACGATAGATGAAGCTCTGCCATGGTAACCCACAGGTATATGTTTCCAATTTGGAAGTAACGCATTATCCGGGTCTCTAAACATCGTTCCAACATTGGTCGCATGCTCAACACTTGAATAAAAGTCAGTATAATTCTGAACCTTAATCGGCATAAGCATTTCAGCTTCACTTTTATCAATTAAAGCCAACTCTCGTGCTGGTTTGTTATCGCGTAATTCAGCATTATTTTCCTCTAACAATTCTGCAATCCTGTTTCTAACAGCACCTGTAACTTCTTTTCCAAGTCCAATAAAATCATTTAGATATTGCTGATTGAATACCCCCGAAGACAGTCCTAAACCATCAAAAAAACCATTCTCATGCAAGTAAGTGAGATCTACAATGTAGTTTCCTATTGCTACACCGGCACCAGGAGTTAGATACTCCGTTTTAAAGATTCCGAATGGCAAGTTTTGAATTGGAAAATCAGACTTTTCGGGTACTTCTACCCACGACTTCAAAGAAGGATCATTTGCGTTTATCATACTTATCTATTTTTGCCCTGCAAAGTTATAGTTTTAAGGATAGTATTAAAACCAGCTAGCTTGAATAGATGAACGGTTCTGTTCCTCTAAACATATTAATTCCCTAGTTTTGCAAACTCAAATTTTTACATTAAAAGTATATGTCATTATCAACAAAATACGACCCGTCATCGGTAGAAGATAAATGGTACAAGCATTGGATGGATAAAGGTTTCTTTCACTCAGAACCTAACCCTGATAAAGAGCCGTATTCAATCGTCATTCCGCCACCAAACGTGACTGGCGTGTTGCATATGGGGCATATGCTTAACAATACCATTCAGGATGTTTTGATCCGCAAAGCCCGAATGGAAGGTAAAGAAGCGTGTTGGGTGCCTGGCACGGACCATGCCTCTATTGCTACAGAGGCTAAAGTTGTTAGAATGCTTCGTGAGAAGGGTATTAAGAAAAGCGACCTTACGCGAGACGAATTTCTTGAACACGCCTGGGAATGGAAAGAAAAGTACGGTGGAATTATACTTGAACAGCTAAAAAAATTAGGTGCTTCGTGCGATTGGGAAAGAACATCTTTTACCATGGACGACCATTATTATAAAGCAGTTGTTCGTGTATTTGTTGATCTATATAACAAAGGATATTTGTATCGTGGTTTACGAATGGTTAACTGGGATGTGGAAGCTCAGACAACTGTTTCTAATGAAGAAGTATTATATCGTGAGGGTGGTGAAAAATCGAAACTTTATAAAGTAAAATATCAGATTAAGGACTCAGACGAGTTTGTGGTTATAGCTACTCAGCGTCCTGAAACCATAATGGGTGATACAGGAATTGCTGTTAATCCAACAGACGATCGATTTAAGCATCTAATTGGTAAAAAAGCGCTTGTTCCATTCATCAATAGAGAAATTCCAATAATTGGTGATGAGTATGTAGAGCTTGATTTCGGAACCGGTTGTTTGAAAGTTACACCTGCGCATGATCCTAATGATTATGAGATTGGTCAAAGGCATAATCTAGAAGTTATTGATACAATCAACTTAGATGGTACTTTAAATGAGAAGTGTGAGGTGCCAGCCTATGTTGGAAGAGATAGATTTGAAATACGAAAGCAAATCATTAAAGATTTGGATGAAGCAGGTCTTTTAATGGGTGATGAAGATTTTGTTACTCGTATTGGTAGGTCTGAAAGAACAGATAGCGTTATTGAGCCTAAGCTTTCTTTGCAGTGGTTCATCAATATGAAAGAAATCTCTAAAAAGGCACATGCCGCAGTAATGGATGATGATGTTGTGCTGCATCCTGCAAAATTCAAGAACACCTATCACCATTGGATGGAAAACGTAAAAGACTGGTGCGTTTCTCGCCAGTTATGGTGGGGACAGCGCATACCTGCTTATTATTATGGAGAAGGTGAAAATGATTTCGTTGTTGCTGAAACTATTGAAGAGGCGCTTGTGATTGCACAAGAAAAATCTGGAAAGAAAGATCTAACAATAAATGACTTAAAGCAAGATGAGGATGTACTAGACACATGGGCATCGAGCTGGCTATTTCCTCTAGAAGTGTTTAAAGGATTTGACGATCAATACTTTAAGGATGGAAAAATAATTGAAGGTTCTAATAAAGAATTAGATTATTATTACCCAACCTCTACACTGGTAACAGCACCGGAAATATTGTTCTTTTGGGTGGCGAGAATGATCATAGCGGGTTACGAGTATACCGGCAAGAAACCTTTTAAAGATGTTTATCTCACGGGTATCGTTCGCGATAAGCAACGAAGAAAAATGTCCAAATCTTTGGGTAACTCACCTGATCCTCTGGATTTAATTGCTCAATATGGTGCTGATGCTGTAAGAACGGGGATGTTATTCAGCTCGCCTGCAGGTAATGATCTTCTTTACGATGAAAAGCTAATAGAGCAAGGCAGAAATTTCGGGAATAAAATATGGAATGCTTTCAGGCTAGTTCAAGGCTGGGAAGTTGATAATAAAGTATCAGGAGATAGTAATAAAGCAGCCATCGTTTGGTTTGAGGCTAAATTCAACCAAACCTTAGAAGAAGTAGAAGATCATTTTAAAAAATTCCGGATCAGCGATGCTTTAATGGCAACTTACAAGTTGATATGGAATGACTTCTGTTCGTGGTATTTGGAGATGATAAAACCAGATTATCAAAAGCCTATTGATGCTGCCACTAAAGAAGCCACAATCACATTTTTTGAAAAAATATTGCGATTGCTTCATCCATTTATGCCATTTATCACCGAAGAACTATATCATGAATTAGGTGAAAGAAATGAAGATGATTGTATGATTGTTGCAGCTTGGCCAAAAGTTGAATCCTATAATGCCAACATTTTGAAAGAAGCTGAACTGGCTTTTGATATCATCGGAAATGTTCGAAATACAAGAAATGCTAAGCAGATTGCACCTAAGGAGCTCCTTAACCTGAAAGTAAAGACTTCTGACTTTGCTAAGTTTAATTCTTTTGCTGGTGTAATTAAAAAGCTCAGTAATCTTGATGTTTTTGAAGTAACAGAAGATAAAGTTGAGAACAGTTCAAGTTTTGTAATTAAAGGTGACGAGTTCTTTATTCCGCTTGCAGGTACAGTTGATATGGATGCAGAGCGAGAAGAAATGCAAAAAGAACTCGAATACACTAAAGGCTTTTTAAAGAGTGTCGAGAAAAAATTGAGTAACGAACGATTTGTACAAAATGCTCCCGAGCAAGTAGTTGCTATGGAGAAGAAGAAAATGGAAGACGCTCAGGCTAAGATTAAAGCTATAGAAGAGAGTTTAGCAAGTATGGCTTAATCAGAGAATGACATGATTAGAACTATACTAATTGCCATTTTAGTTTTATTGGTTAATGTGGGTAACGCTCAGACTAAAATAGAATGGAGCCCTGAAGTAGAACTTGGAATAGCAAATTTCAAATCTGAACAAACCGAAATTAATAGCGATTTAGAATCCAATTTCGTTCAAACTGGCGCTTATATGAATTTTAATTATCAAATGAGTAGTTATGAATTCATGTTCACAAAGAATTTTAATTCAAAAGTAAGTACAGAATTTGTTGAATCGGCTGCAGTTATATCAGCAGTTGATTCAACAACAGCAGACTTTATGGTAGATTTTGTCCAATATAATTTTGATTTGACTGAACTATATGCAAGAAAGTTTAGAAAGGAGATTTATGAAGAAAAAGGGGCGTTTTCTAGTTCAGATTTTTTCCTTCCAATTTTCGAAAAATATCAAAAAGAATTGACATCTGAAAATGCGCGTGTTTCCAAATTAACAGAGTTAGGTAAAAAATCAGAGTTACTTAAATCTGAAAGGCAAAGGGTTTTAAAGGAGATTGAGATTCTATCAGATTACTGCAAGTCTTGTAAACCTCCTAAATCAAAGAAAAAGAGAAACTAATGTTTAGTCGACTCCCTAAGAATCAATTCGGATACCAAAGGCTCGTGAGAAATCTTAGCATCTTTATTTTTGATCATTTTAAGTAAGTACTCAACCGATTTTTCTCCAATTTCAAAAAGGTGATGGCTCACAGTAGTTAACCGAGGCTCAACAATTTTGGAAACCGGATAGTTACCAAACCCAATCACTGATATCTGTTCAGGGATTTTATAGCCCATTTTCTTCAACACCAAAATCGCCTGAACTCCCAAATCGTCATTTACAGCAAAAACCCCATCGAGATCAGGATTTGATTTTAGGATTTTTTTCAATGCTCCCTCTACATTGTGCCTATCAAAATCACAGTTTTCTATCAGGTTTTGCTTAACTGAAATATCATTTTGCCTCAGAGCCTCCTTATATCCGTTGAGCCTATTCTTAGAATTTTGCATGTTCTTTGGCCCAGCTAAATGTGCAATATTTCTTGCCCCACCATCAATTAAATGTTTAGTGGCCAAAAAAGCGCCATTAAAATCGTCCGCTTCCACTTGGGTCGTATCAATAGAAGAGTCGGTTCTATCAAATAAAACAACAGGCATTTCCTCCATTACCTGCTTTACGTGATTTAGCTTATTTGTACCCTTAGAAATGGCCATCAAAATCCCATCAACCCTACCATTGGATAATGACTCCAGGTATTTAATCTCATTTGCTTCCTCCTCGTCAGTTTGACAAATTAAAAGCTGGTAACCTGCCTCTGAAGCGGCTTTTTGCATACCGCTTATTACTCTTGAATAGAAATAAATACCAATATTAGGCACCACCACGCCAAGGCAAAAGGTTTTATTAATTCTTAAACCTGCTGCTACATTGTTCCTCCGATAATTAAATTTTTTAGCAACGGCTTTTACGGCCTTAATAGTCTCATCATTAATTTGAGGACTATCATTGAGAGCTCTGGAAACAGTAGAAACTGATATTCCTAATGCTTTTGCTATGTCTTTTATTGTGGTAGCCATATTTTCAATTTTAATGTAATAGTAGCAATGAGAGGCTTAAAAATAAACTATCATGATTAAATTAATATTAAATTTTACGTAACCCAGGTTAAATTTAAACCCTGCAATCAATGAATAGTTTAAATTCTTAATAGCAGTCGCTAAAATCGAGCAGCCATTAAGAGACTCAGATCTTTATGCTTTAGACCAAATTTTCTCGCGATGTATTCATTGGTGAGACTGCCCTTGTAGGTATAAACACCTTTCATAAACCAGCTATGAGCGAAAATCATTTCTTCCACACCACCTTCTTCGGCAGCCCTAAGAATTGTAGGAGTGAAAATGTTGCTTAATGCACTTGTGGCTGTATGAGCCACTCTGGAAGCAATATTTGGTACGCAGTAGTGTATTACATCGTATTTTCTATACACAGGGTCTTTTAGGGAGGTCAATTCAGATGTTGCAATGCACCCACCCTGGTCTATACTTAAATCAATAATCAATGAATCCGGTTTCATGGCAGCCACCATTTCTTCAGATACCACATGCCTTGCCCTTCCTTTTTCTGCTCTCAGAGCTCCAATCACTAAGTCAGCAGACTTGAGAGACTCTGCTAAAGTAACTGTATCGATGGTGGAGGTATAAATTTGATGACTCAGTGTCTGCTTTATTCTTCTGAGCTTATAAATGTGGTTATCAAATATCTGTATTTCAGCCCCTAAACCTCGTGCAACACGAGCAGCATATTCCGCTACCGTTCCGGCACCAATAATCACCACTTTGGTGGGTGGCACGCCTGTAATACCTCCTAAAATTATTCCTTTACCGCCATTAGCACAGCTTAAATATTCTGAAGCGATGGACATCACTGTATTGCCAGCAATTTCGCTCATAGCACGAATAATGGGCATACCACCTACTTTATCCTGAATAAACTCAAAGGCTAAAGCAGTAATATTCTTCTTATTCAATGCGTTGATGTAATCCGGAGATTGGTTGCCCAACTGAATGGCTGATATTAATATCTTGCCTTTAGTTGTCAATTCTATTTCCTCAAGCGTTGGTGGTTCAATCTTTAGAATTACATCGGCCTTATAAATCTCATCTTGCGAGTAAACAATCTTCGCTCCTGCATCAGCGTATTGCTTATCTCTAAACTTGCTGCCAGCACCGGCATTTGTCTCCACCCAGATTTCATGGCCATTGTTCACCAACAATTCAACGGAATCAGGTGTAAGTGTAATTCTCTTTTCCTGCATGGAAATCTCATTGGGCAGTCCAATAAGAAACGATTTCTTCCCCTTTTTAACCTCCGCAAGCTTCTCCTGAGTGTAAAGGCTCGTTTTAGAAGCTAACTGTGCAAATCCTGATTGAGATTTTTTAGTCATGGCGTTTAAGTTCGATCACTCGCTGATCAGCATCCGATATTTCTATCGATACATTCAAAAAATTTTTATCAGGAAGAAGACTGGGGATTTTTGAAGACCACTCCACAAAACAATAATTGCCAGAATCAAAGTATTCTTCAACTCCTATATCCATGGCTTCCTCCTCATCATTAATTCTATAAAAATCAAAATGATAAATAGTCTGATTATTTCCTGTAAGGTACTCATTTACAATGGAATACGTAGGACTTGAAACATGATCTTGAACTCCTAGTTGCCTGCAAATTTCTTTGATGAGGGTTGTTTTTCCCGCACCCATCTGGCCATCAAAAATCCAAAATTTCAACCCATGTGAAAACTCAATAATTTGAGTCGCCACCTTTTCCAACTCTTCAATATCCCGACAAACCAATTTTAGCCCGGATAATGCACTATTTACCATATTTCGAATTTAAGGAAATTATTGGAATAATCATTTCCTCCATAGACACTCCGCCATGCTGAAAAGTATCCTTGTAATAGTTTACGTAGTAATTAAAATTGTTAGGATAGGCGAAAAAATTATCTTCCGTGGCAAAAACATAACTTGTGGATACATTGAGTTTTGGTAAAAAAAATCGTTCCGGTTTGGGCACCTCAATCACCTCATTACCCGAGGTATAACCCAGGTTTTTTCCCTGTTTATATCGAAGGTTAGTGTTGGTATTTCTGTCGCCAACAATTTTAAATGCTTTTTTTACTCTAATTGTACCGTGATCTGTTGTCACTATCAATTTTGAACCACTCTCTGCAATTAATCGAAGAGCCTCCAGCAATGGAGAATGTTCTATCCATGATTTTGTGATCGAACGGTAAGCAGATTCATCAGGTGCTAGTTCCCTTATCATGGCCATATCCGTTCTCGCATGCGAGAGCATGTCAACAAAATTGTAAACTATTACATTCAGGTCATTGGTAAGCATATTATTGATATTGTCAACCAGCTGCTTTCCTTCACTTGTTCTTTTTATCTTGTGATAGCTAAATTTTATAGTACTATTTAGCCTTCGCAAATGCTTTTCTAAAAACTTATCTTCATTATTATTCTTTCCTTCATCATCATCTTCACCCACCCATAAATCAGGATGTTTTTTCTCCATTTCTGAAGGCATCAATCCAGAAAAAATAGAGTTTCTGGCATAAGCTGTGGTTGTTGGTAAAATGGAGTAGTAGCTATCTTCTTCCTCCACATTAAAATATTCCGTTACAGCGGGTTCTATAATTTTCCACTGATCGTACCTCAAATTATCAATAACTAGAAAGAATACGGATTTTCCCTGCCCTACCTGAGGCAGCACTCTATTTTTTAACAGTTGATGTGATAATAATGGTTTCTCTACATCTGGGTCATTCAACCAGGACTCATAATTATCACTTATAAATTTTGTGAACTGATTGTTTGCCTCCTCCTTCTGCATATTTAGCACTTCATACATACTTTTATTTTCCGTGCTATCTATTTCCAGTTCCCAATAAATTAATTTCTTATACACCTCAGCCCATTCAGCAAAATCTAAGTCATCACCAAACGACAAACTTATATTTCTGAATTCTTGCTGATAACTCATATTGGTTTTCTCTGTGATTAGTCGCTTGTTATCTAATATTTTCTTCACAGAAAGTAGTATCTGACTGGGGTTCAACGGTTTAATGAGGTAATCGGCAATCTTGGCACCTATGGCATCTTCCATAATAGACTCCTCCTCATTTTTAGTGATCATCACCACAGGAAGGTTAGGCTTCATCGATTTGATGTGTGATAATGCTTCAAGACCTGACATGCCTGGCATGTTTTCATCCAAAAAAACTACATCAAAATGACTTTCTTCACAGCTTTCAACTGCATCGGAACCACTATTCACCGCTGTAATGTCATAGCCCTTATTTTCTAAAAAAAGTATGTGCGGCTTGAGCAGATCGATTTCATCATCGGCCCACAAAATATTATATCTTTGCATTAAATCACTTTTGGTTGAAAGAATTTCTTTTCACCTTCAATAACGGAAAAAGAACGCAATAGATTGAACAAAAAGAAAATTTTTAATGATCCTGTGTATGGATTCATCACAATAAAAAGTGATCTCATCTTTGATATTATTCAACACCCTATTTTTCAACGACTCAGGCGAATAAAGCAACTTGGGTTAACAGAATTAATTTATCCGGGAGCGCATCATACTCGTTTCCATCATGCAATAGGTGCCATGCACCTTATGTCAAGAGCATTAGACTCTTTGCGAGGAAAAGGTATTGAGGTGTCTGATCATGAATATGAGCAGGCTCAAATTGCTGTTTTACTTCATGATATTGGTCATGGCCCTTTTTCACATGCATTGGAGTTCAGCCTTTTAAAAGGGATCAAGCATGAGAGTATTTCATTTTTATTGATGAAAGAGTTGAATAACCAGTTCAGCAATGAGCTATCACTGGCCATAAAAATCTTTCAAAACACATATGACCGTCAATTTTTCCATCAATTAGTTTCCAGTCAATTAGATGTTGACAGGCTGGATTACCTAAAGCGTGACAGCTTTTTTACAGGTGTTTCAGAGGGAAGTATAGGGCTAGAAAGAATCATCTCTATGCTCAATGTTGTTGATGATAGAATAGTAGTGGAGGAAAAAGGGATTTATAGTATTGAAAATTTCCTTAATGCAAGAAGGTTGATGTATTGGCAGGTTTATTTGCATAAAACCTCGGTTAGTGCAGAAAAGATGCTTATCAATTTAATATTAAGAGCTAAGGAGTTAACCATGGCGGGGAAGCCTGTACAAGCTTCCAATTCGTTGAATTTATTTTTAAAAAATGATTTTGTGCTTGATGATTTTCAAGCAGACACTAAGCTCATTACTGCGTTCGGAGAATTAGATGATTACGATATTTGGGGAGCTATTAAATTCTGGCAAGATTCAGAGGATAGGATATTAGCTGAGTTAAGCCAGAAAATTTTAAAGCGGGATCTTTTCAAAATTAAACTTACAAACGAGCCATTAACCAAAAAAAGCCTGGAAGTTCTGAGGGCATCTTTAGTGGATCAATTTGACCTTCGGCAATCTGAAGCCAGATACTTCTTTGCACATGGTGAAGTAACGAATAAAGCCTATGCACCTGAAAGTGCCTCAATCGAAATACTTACCAAAAAAGGGAAGTTACTTAATATAGCTGAAGCCGCTGAATTGCCGAATATCAAAGCTATAAGCAAAATTGTAAAAAAATTCTATCTATGCTTTCCCAAAAATGTATCTTTACCACTTAACAGTTAATTAACATAGAATAAATAAATGGAGTTTACCGTCAGCCAAATTGCCGAGTTATTGGGCGGAAAAGTAGAGGGGAATGGTGAGGCGAAAATAAAAATGCTCGGAAAAATACAGGAGGCCAAGTCAGGTGAAATATCCTTTCTTTCCAACCCTAAATATGAGCCACATATTTATGAAACAAATGCTAGTGCAGTAATTGTTAAGAAAGGTTTTTCTCCTAAAAAGAAATTAAATACCTCTTTAATTCTGGTTGACGACCCCTATTCAAGTTTCACTGTTCTATTGGAAGAATATCATAAATTTATTTCGTTCCAAAAGTCGGGAATAGAAGAACCTTCCTTTTTAGGAACCAATTCCAAAGTGGGTGATGATGTATACAGGGGTGCATTCTCTTACATTGGTGAGAATGTGAAAATTGGTAATAATGTAAAAATCTATCCTCATGCATACATTGGCGACAATGTAGAAATAGGTGATAATACAATTATCAATGCTGGAGTAAAACTCTATGCCAATACAAAAGTTGGTCATCATTGCGTGATCCACTCCGGATGTGTAATTGGAAGCGATGGTTTTGGTTTTGCGCCTCAATCGGACGGATCTTATAAAGCCATCCCTCAAATGGGTAATGTGGTGATTGGTAATTATATTGATATAGGCTCAAATACTGTTATTGATTGTGCAACCTTCCATGGTGATTCTACCAAAATAGATGATGGTGTTAAAATTGATAACTTAGTTCAATTAGCGCATAATGTTAAAGTTGGTAAACATACCGTAATAGCCGCGCAAACAGGAGTGAGTGGCTCAACAGAAATTGGTAGCAATTGTGTTATAGGTGGACAGGTGGGAATTGCAGGTCATATTAAATTAGCTAACAAAACATCGGTTGGAGCTCAAGCAGGCATTTCTAAAGACACAAAAGAAGGATCTAAACTCTGGGGCACACCCGCAATTGATGTAATGAAATACCAAAGATCTTATGCCGTTTTCAAAAATCTTCCCGATTTAAATTTCAGATTGAAGCAACTTGAACAAAAAGTCTTAAATTTGCCGACATTTCGGGAGAGTGAATGAAAATTAAACAACACACAATCAAAAAATCCGTGACCCTATCAGGGGTTGGTTTGCATACTGGAGTAACTTCTAATATGACATTTGTGCCAGCAAAACCTGGCCACGGTATAAAGTTTCAAAGAACAGACTTGGAAGGGCAACCTACGGTGGATGCCGATGCAGACTTGGTAGTAGACCTTTCAAGAGGTACAACCATTGAGCAAAGTGGCGCAAGAGTAAATACTGTTGAGCACACATTGGCAGCATTGGTAGGCCTTGAAATTGATAACGTTCTAATCCAACTAGATGGTCCTGAGCCTCCTATTATGGATGGTAGTTCAATTCAGTTTGTAAATATTCTAAAAGAGGCAGGAACCGAGGAGCAAGATGCGCTTCGTGATTTTTTCGAAGTGCCTGATGGCATATTTTATCGTGAGCCGGAAAGAGATGTTGAAATAGCAGCACTTCCTTTAGATGATTATAGACTTACCGTAATGGTGGACTATAACTCTCCTGTATTAGGAAGTCAGCATGCTTCATTGACTAACATATCGCAGTTTGAAAAGGAAATAGCTTCATGCAGAACATTTTGTTTTTTGCATGAACTTGAAATGCTACATAAAAACAACCTCATTAAAGGTGGCGACCTTAATAATGCCATTGTTGTAGTTGATAGAATAGTAAAAGACAATGAATTAGATAGTTTAGCCAAACTATTTAATAAACCTAAAGTGGAGGTAAAGAAGGAAGGTATCCTCAATAACGTAGAGCTTAGATATAAGAATGAGCCTGCAAGACATAAATTGTTAGACGTTATTGGAGATTTAGCTTTAGCAGGGAGACCATTGAAAGCTCAGATTTTAGCTGCCAGACCGGGGCATGCTGCCAACGTAGCATTTGCAAAGAAATTAAAGAAAGCAATGGCTAAGTCTTCGAAATTAAACGTTCCGAAGTACAACCCGAACTTGCCTCCGGTTTATGACATCAATCAAATCACAAACATACTTCCTCATAGATATCCTTTCTTGTTAATAGATAAAATCATTCATTTGGATGACGAAAGTGTATCAGGGGTTAAAAACGTTACATTGAACGAACCATTTTTTCAAGGTCACTTTCCAGGAAACCCGGTTATGCCAGGCGTATTGCAAATTGAAGCCATGGCTCAAATCGGTGGTATTTTAGTATTAAATACAGTACCCGATCCTGAAAATTATTGGACATACTTCTTAGGAATAGAAGGCTTCCGATTCAGAAAAATGATTCTGCCAGGTGACACTTTAATAATTAAATGCGATCTTCTAGCACCGATTAAGAGAGGAATAGCAAAAATGACAGGACGTGCCTATGTCGGTAATACGCTAGTATGTGAAGGCACCATGACAGCAAGTATTGTAAGAAAAGATTCATGAACCAACCTTTAGCTTATATAGATCCGCAGGCAAAAATTGCCAGAAATGTAGTTATCGAGCCTTTTGCTACAATTCATAAAAATGTTGTTATTGAAGAAGGTACCTGGATAGGACCCAATGTAACAATATTTGAAGGTGCAAGAATTGGTAAAAATGTGAAAATATACCCAGGGGCGGTGATATCAGCTGTACCCCAGGATCTGAAATTTGCAGGAGAAGAAACTACTGCTATCATTGGTGATAACAGCACCATTAGAGAGTGCGTAACAATTAACAGAGGTACCGTTGATAAACATAGGACTGAAGTGGGTAAAAATTGCCTTATAATGGCTTATGTGCACCTGGGTCATGATTGTATTGTTGGTAACAATTGCATTCTAGGCAATGCATCACAATTAGCCGGACACGTTGTGGTTGATGATTACGTAATTTTTGGTGGCTCTTGCGCGGTGCAACAATTTACTAAAATTGGAGCGCACTCCTACATTGGAGGAGGTTCATTAGTTAGAAAAGATGTTCCACCATTCACAAAGGCAGCGCGAGAACCATTAACTTATGCTGGTATCAACTCTATTGGTTTAAGAAGAAGAGGTTATACTTCGGAGAAAATCAATGAAATTCAGGAAATCTACAGATACATTTTCTTAAAAGGCCTCAATAATTCAAAAGCACTTGATTTAGTAGAGCTGGAACTAGCCCCTTCAAAAGAGCGCGATGAGATCATCGATTTTATCAGAAGTTCAGACAGAGGAGTTATGAAAGGTTATACTTACTAAGACTTTTCATGGAAATCGTCCTGAAAGATGTAGCGAAGAGATTTAACAGGGAGATTTTATTCGAGAGCTTAAATTACACCTTTAAATCTGGTGAATCTACAGCAATAGTAGGACCTAACGGTAGCGGAAAATCCACTTTACTTCAATTAATTGCTGGAAATCAGCTTCCTTCCTCGGGTGAAATTAGTTACAATGATAATGGTTCCAATATACCTGTAGAAGACATATTCAATCACATTTCTTTTGCTGCTCCTTACCTGGAATTAATTGAAGAGTTCACATTATTAGAACAAATTCAATTTCACTTTAAATTCAAACCCATTAGAAGTGGGGAAACAATTAACTCTTTAATTGAGTATTCATTCTTTGATGATCACAAGCATAAGTTTATCAAAAACTTTTCTTCAGGTATGAAACAAAGGCTAAAATTGGCCCTTGCCTTCTTTTCCAACACAGAAATTCTGCTTCTTGATGAACCCACAACCAACCTAGACAAAAAAGGATCTGAGTGGTTTTTTAGTGAATTGAACAAAATGGATGGAAGTCGATTATTGATATTAGCTTCTAATCAAGAAATTGAATACAAAAATTGCCATTCTATGCTTAATCTGGCTGACTTCAAAGTTTGTTAAGAAATGGTTACTATTTTAAAAAAATGTGTATCTATTTATAGATACATATCAAATAATAATATTTATTGTTATTTTAGCATTTCGAATAAAAATGATAATTTCGAAAACTATAGTAAACCACAAATTCGATCTAATGAAAAAATTAAGTTATTTATTAAGTGCCGCAGTATTATCTCTGTTATTGTTTAGCGTAGGGTGTGACAGTGGTGGTGACGATGGTGCGCCTGCTGTTGATCAAGTTGGTAACACATTCTCTGGTACTTGGGCCGTAGATGCGACTCAAACAGGACAAGTCACTTTCGGTTCTCCAAGCCAGGATAGAACTGACGACTACAGCGATTTCGCTCTTACCATTACTTATACTGCAGGATCTGAAGGAGGTACAGCTTCAATTGTTGGAGGTCCTTCTGGTGTAAGACCATTTTTAGGTACAGACTCTTGGACTTTTACTCCAGTTCCAACTGATGCTTCTACTACTCAATTCACAGTTACTAGAGCAAGTGATGGATTACAAATCACTGTTACAAACTTTTCTGCTACAGGAATGACACTATCTTTCAGCTTAGCAGATGGTGGTTCAACATCTAGAACTGAAGCTGTTGTAGGTTCATGGACGTTTAACTTGGTTAAGCAATAAGTAACTTCAAATATAAAGAATTAAAAAAGGCCTCAAATGAGGCCTTTTTTAATTTAATGTAATTACAGTTATTCCTGCACCACCCCTTTCAATATGTTCATCTGCTACATTTGAAATAAAAGATTGTGTTTTACAGTAATTTCTTAACACTTCCCTTAGCACCCCATTTCCCTTACCATGCAATACTTTTACTTCACTGAGCCCGAATAAGATTGCATCATCTAAAAATTGATCAAGAATAGTAAGTACTTCCTCTACACGCTTGCCCCGGATATCTAATGTTGAATTAAACTCTGAAAATTTACTAGTCAAATTCATACCATGAGCACTTCCTGCACGCTCCTTTTTTATAGTTTTTTCTTTGCCTTTAGATATTTTAATAAGTCGATTCTTTTTGACTTTGGATTTTAACAAACCTATTTGAACTTCCACATCATTGCCTTTCATTGAAATAACTGTTCCCGTTACTTCCTGATCAATTAATTGAACGGTATCTCCCGGATTCAATTGTTCCTCAGTTGCTGCTTGAGCCTTCTTTATTTCTTTAGGTTCATCAACTTTTTGCTTCAGGTTTTGTAATCTCTCCCTCGCCCTTTTTGTTTCGGTTTTTTGGGCTTTATTAGACTTTATGTGACGAATTGTTTTTTCAATCTCTCGATTGGTATCCTTTAACAATCTGGCTGCTTCTTCTTTGGCTTTACTAATTATTTCCTTTTTGTTTTTATCAAGCTCTTCTTTTAGTGTTGAGTACTGATTCTGAAGATTAGCCGCTTGCAATTCCCGCTTTTTCAGCTCTTCATCACGCTGTTTTATTTGCTGCTTTTGTTTTTCCAACTGATTAAGTAACTGGTCTACATCAATAGCTTTATCTCCAATTAATTCTTTCGCATAATCAATTACTCCCGAGTTTAAACCAATCTTTTTCGCAATTTCCAATGAAAATGAACTGCCAGGTTTCCCTACTTCTAATTCAAACAATGGCTCAAGCTTTTGCATGTCAAACCGCATGGCTCCATTAATTATACCCTCAGTTTTCTCTGCAAAATGTTTGATATTACTGTAATGAGTGGTTATCACACCAGACACCTTTTTATTGTTCAATTCACTTAAAACAGCTTGTGCAATGGCTCCTCCAAACTGCGGATCTGTACCTGTACCAAATTCATCAATTAGGCATAAGGAAGTGGAAGTCCCATTCTTTAAGAACGACTTCATACTCTTTAAATGACTACTGTAAGTACTTAAGTCATTTTCAATTGACTGCTCGTCTCCAATATCAATCAATATATCTTCAAACATTCCAAGCTCAGACTCTTCACCTACTGGTATTGGTATCCCCGACTGAATCATGAATTGTAAAAGGCCAATTGTTTTAAGGCTTACTGATTTTCCTCCTGCATTAGGGCCTGAGATAATTAAGATTCTACTCTTTTCAGTCAATTGTACATTCAGTGGTACTACCTTTTTCCCCTCCTTCATAAAGGAAAGTAAGAGTAACGGATGCCGGGCATTCCTCAAGCTTACTGAGGCTGTATTTTTAATTTTGGGTACGATCGCCTCAATTTCATTGCTAAATTTTGCCTTCGCTCTTATGAAATCCAGCTTCGAAATAAAGGACAACCCAGACCTGATATCTGGTAAATTAATCCTCACCCTATTCGTTAAACCGGTAAGAATCTTTATTTTTTCGCGCTTTTCAGCGTATTCTAATTGTCTTATCTCATTATTACCTTGAAGCACATTAGTCGGCTCAAGGTATACAGTGTTACCCGATGCTGATTCATCATGGATAAATCCAGGTAATCTTCTTTTAAACTCAGCTAAAATAGGAATGACCATCCGACCATCCCTGACAGTAACAGAAGCTCCTTCCGGCACCCACCCTTCTTTTTCTGACTGCTTAAAAATTGAATAGAGGGATTTTCTAACTTGTGAGTACTTGGATCTTAATTCGCCCCTGATTCGCTGAAGCTCAGGGCTTGCGTCATCCTTTAAATTCCCCTCTTCATCGATGCATTTCTCAATTTGTTTTAAAAGACTTTTATCGATTTCAATCGTATTACAGAGGTCATAAAGGTGTGGGTAGTTATTGGAGTTATTAGAAAAGAAATCATAAGCCTTCTCAAAACTATTCAGGAACTTGCCGATCTGAAAAATCTCATTTTCACTGCAAAAGGTCCCCTCTGTTTTGCTCTTCTCCAGCGCTTCCTGTATGTCAGCGAATCCAAATAAACTTAATGAATCAGAAGAAATAAGAATATTTTGATACTCTTTGGTCTGAGCAAGAAGCTTGTTTATCAAATCATAATTAGACGAAAATTTTACTTTTTCAACTATTGATTTACCCAAATCAGTAGTACACTTTTCACTAATTAGTGCTCTAATTTTATCAAAACCCAGCTTCTGTTCGATATCGTGAGGGTATAGCACTAGTCTTTCTTTTTATTGAGCTCTATTTTGCGAATTGAATCTTGTTTAGCTTGTTTAGCTTCCTCATAAGCTTTAGCCTTCGTTTCGCGCAGGGCTAGAGAGTCTAGCATAGTTTCATATATTTTCTCAAGCTTGTCAGGATGGTCATAATAGTATGTGAGGCTTTTTTTATACACTTCTTCTTCTATGCCATGCTCGTCATAAATATATTGCTCGTATGTTTTAAATATTTGTATAGTCGTATCTCTATTCAATTTAAGCTCAGCAAGTTTTGCTTCTGCTTCATATACGTCTAACAAAATGCCAACCATTTTTTCATGACTGATAATATCTTCCGGGGTTTCATCTGTATTACATCTCATAAATAATATTGAGATCATCATGATAATTCCACAGATTATAGCGTTCTTCATTTTAATAATTTTTAACCGTTAGTACCCATCTTAAATCCATTGGGTTTGTTATTTTTCCAAACAAGTATTATTCCACAATTTTGCAATCCAAATACGTTAAAATTACACGTATGAAGAATCTTCTGAATAAGCTGCGAAAGTACGAAATACAAATAAGAAAGGCTATCAACAGCCAAATGCAGGGTGATTTTCACTCTATATTTAAAGGCTCTGGTCTTGAGTTTGACGATGTGCGTGCCTACCAGTACGGAGATGATGTGCGGACTATAGATTGGAACGTGAGTGCCAAAGGGCATGGTGCATTTGTAAAAACCTTTAAAGAAGAGAAAGAACAAACAGTTTTCTTTATTCTGGATGTAAGTGGCTCTCAGGAGATTGGCACCGAAGGAAAGCAAAAGGTTGATATTGGTAAAGAAGTGTGTGGTGTATTAGCATTGGCAGCTGCAAAAGAGGGTAGCCAGGTGGGGCTTGTTTGCTTTTCTGATCAAAAAGAATCCTACATCAAACCTGCCAAAGGACCCAAACAAGCTTATGAGATCATACACGAATTAGTAGAATTGAAACCTAAATCGGCTAAAACAGATTTAAGCAAAGCCACCTTATTTTCTTTGAATACCTTAAAAAGAAGAAGTGTGATGATCTTTATCTCAGACTTTATTGATGAAGGCTATTTTCACAATTTAAAAGGAATGGCAAAAAAACACGATCTGGTGGCCATTAGAATAACTGACAAGCGTGAAACGAATTTGCCAAAACTGGGCATAGTACCTGTATTTGATAAAGAAAGTAAAAAAACAGTTTGGGTGAATACCTCATTTGGCAATTTCAGATCTAACGTTCAAACCAATTATGCCAAGAGTGAAGAGGAGCTTGTGAAGTTTTCCAAAAAACATCAGATCAATTATGTATCCATTGATACTGATGAAGATTATGTTCCCAAATTATTAAAACTATTTAAAGTCAGAAACAAATCGTTGAAAAGTGTTTAGAAAGATAATTTTTGGCTCAATCTTACATTTTATTGCTCTTTTTTCTTTCGCACAAGATGTGCAGGTAAAGGGTTATTTTTTAGAAGATAGTATCAAAATAGGTGAGCCATCACCCTATGTGTTAACGGCAAGATACCCAAGTTCCATTGACCTGATTTTTCCTGATTCATTATACAATTACAACCCATATGAACTTGGAGAAAAGTGGTTCGCGGCTACTAAGACCATTGATGAGCAGAGTTATGATAGTGCTTTATATTATATACTAAGCTTTGAAGTAGATAGCGTCCAATATCTACAACTACCTGTTTTTCAGGTTGCCGGCAGAGATAGTATTCCTCTATACCCACAGCAAGACTCAATCATTCTTACTCATTTAGTAAAAGAAATTCCTGACTCAGTTGCAGCGGAGGCCATGCCGTTGATAGAAAACACAACTTACAGATACGTTGATTTAGCGCTAAATTATCCCTATTTAATTACTGGAATAGTGCTGTTCATCATTTTAGTAGTGATTGGGTACATCGTTTTTGGTAAGTCAATAAAGCGATGGTTTAAGTTAAGAAGACTAGAAAAGAAGCATTTGAAGTTTATGGAAGAATACAATGTTCAACTTCAAAGTAAGGAATCAATAAAACAGACTGAGAAAATACTTCTTGTTTGGAAAAAGTACCTGGAAAAGCTTGAAAAAACACCTTATACCAAAATGACAACCAAAGAGTTATTATCACATGAGCATATTGTGAGAATTGGTGATGAGCTAAAAAGTATAGATAAAGCCATTTATGGTGGCAAACAAGAAAGCATGCAGGAGACTTTTAAGAAGCTCCTAACATTTGCAGAGAACAGATATCTGGACAAAGTAAATGAAGTAAAACATGGTTGAACAATCGACTACACTTCCCTGGTATTCAATTCAAAATTTTTACCCAGGTATTCTTCAAGGGTATAGCTGGGAGAACAGCCTTGCGTTGTATGGTATACTGGCCATCCCTCTATTTTTTATAATCCGATGGGCATACAGATACTTTTTTAACCAAAAATTGCCCGTTGCATTTACACGAAGTCAGGTTATTTCTAACCCTCTTACAATAGTTCGTTTAGTTCCGGATTTTATCATGATGTTGATTGTGGCGCTTCTTATTGTAGCATTGGCTCGCCCACAAAAAACCAATGAAAAAGTAGTGCAATGGACTGAAGGAATAGACATTATGTTGGTCATTGATATTTCTCAGTCAATGCAAATTGAAGATTTTACCCCAAACAGACTGGAGGCTGCCAAACAAGTTGCTAAAGACTTTATAGATGGTAGATTACAAGATCGCATAGGCTTAGTGATATTCTCCGGTGATGCTTATTCACTTTCTCCACTCACAACAGACTATGACCTTCTTAAGACATATATCGATGACATTAATTTCGATATGATTGAGAATAGAGGTACCGCTATTGGCAGTGCTCTGGCCGTAGCTACCAATAGAATGACTGAGATGGAGTCGAAGTCCAAAGTATGCATTCTATTAAGTGATGGAGATAACACTGCTGGTAATATCGACCCGATTACTGCTGCTAAACTGGCATCTGCCTATGATATTAAGACCTATACCATCGCCATCGGAAAGGAAGGTAAAGTGCCGTTTGGTAAAGATTTTTTTGGCAGGCCAAGAATGGTTGAGAATACTATGGATGAAACTACGCTCAGAGAAATAGCTAAAATAGGGTCAGGTCAATTCTTTAGGGCTTCTGATAATCAAGCTTTGGAGAACGTTTTTAAACAAATCGATCAATACGAAAAGGCTGAAATACAGGAAACCCGATTCAAAGACACCACAGATTTTTATAGAAACTATATCATGTGGGCATTAGTATTATTTCTATTCTGGGTATTTCTAAAGTCCACCTTCATCAGCAATATACTTCAGGATTAACAGCTAGAGGTAATAGGTAGCCATTCTTATCGAAAAGGCAATCAATATGATGCCAACCAGAATATTCATAATGCGCATAACCTTAGATGTTATAAGCACGCTCAATTTGTTTGCTAAAAAAGCTTTGAGAAGGTCGGTTAAAAATACAACTGCAATAATGGTGGCGAAAAATGCGAATAAGGTAGTGCCTGAATAGTTATATTCTACAGTTGCTAAACTCATTGTGCCAATCCAAAATATGGGCACAAATGGGCTGATCGCATTAATTAACAGGCCTTTGAAAAAGAATCGGAAGAAGCCTTTTACTTCTGGGGTGGTATTAAGCTTAGGGTTAAATGGTCTTCTAGCTTTAATAATACTAGCCACACCAAAGAGGGCTAATATCACTGACCCAGCATATGCTATGATCATTTTATTCTCATTAAAACCAATGAGTTTTGACAAACCAAAGTAAGCCAATAAGATAAGTATAATATCTCCTACACTTACACCAACTGCCACAATTATTGCCTTAGAAAAGCCCTTTTCCAGACTAGTTTGAAGCAGTGTGAAAAATACCGGCCCCAACATAACGGCCAGTGTCAAACCAAAAATTAGTCCATTAAGTAAAGCCATTAAGAATTCTGGATGTATGTAGTCCACTCTTCCAGTAGCTGGCCCTTCAATACCCTTGGAAACTTATTCTGGCCGCCTACTTTACCTCTGGCTTCCATCCAATCGTAGAATTTCCTTACTGGGAGCACTTCTACTATCACATCTTTTAAAGCAGCTGTACGCTCAACAGCATAGTCATCATTCAAATCTTTAAGCTTTTGATCGATAACATCTCTTAACTCTGCCGGATTGACCTCGTTATCACTCGCAACATACCAGTGATGCGCGAATAATGTACCGTGAGGAATTCCCGCTACCGTAAACTCCGGTATTTCTATGTTCAGCTCATCAGCCGCCATTTCTATCGCCTTGTTCATATTATCCACTGAAAGATGTTCACCACAGAGACTTAGAAAATGTTTTGTTCGGCCTGTAATCACTATTTCTGATTCCTCTTTAGAAATAATTTTCACTACATCACCTATCATATAACGCCAGGCACCGGCATTGGTAGATAAAAGAACGGCATATTCTTTACCATTCTCGACCTCATCTATCATATATGTTTGGGCGTCAGCTTTCAACTCACCATTCTCATCAAAATTTTGATCCTCAAAAGGGATAAATTCGTAAAAAATGCCGTTGTTCAAAACCAATCGCATGGCACGATGATTTGGTTTATACTGGAAGGCAAGGAATCCCTCGGAGGCCAGATAAGTTTCTATGTAATGAATTGGTCTTCCTAACAGCTTTTCAAACCCTTTTCTGTACGGGTCAAAAGATACACCGCCATGAACATATACATTTAAGTTAGGCCATATTTCATGGATGTTAGAAACACTATGATGGGCGATAATTTTCTCCATGAGAATTTGTATCCAGGCAGGTACACCTACAATTATATTAATATTCCACTCTGGTGCTTTCGTGGCAATTTCATTCAATTTATCATCCCAATTCCTTGTTTTGGATATCTTCTTGCCCGGTTTGTAAAAATGCTGAAACCAGAAAGGAAGTTGCGCTGCTTGTATGCCACTTAAATCGCCTTCAAAGTAGCTGCCTCTTTTATTCAGGTGCGTACTGCCTCCCAACATTAGAATACCACCTTGAAAGAATTCAGGTGGCAGGTCATATTTAGAAAGTGTTAATATCTGCCGAATGCTCGTCTTCTGAATGGCCTTTTTCATATCCTTTGTTATTGGGATATATTTTGAAGCAGCTTCTGAAGTACCTGAACTCAGTGCAAAATATTTGACTTTGCCCGGCCATGTAACGTTTTTTTCTTCCCGTTTTGATTTGTGCCACCACTCGTTATACATTTTATTGTAATTATGAATGGGGACATGCTTCTTAAATGCTTCAAAGAAGGACTTGGGGTTGTTAGACTTAAAATGTGCTAATATCTCTGCAAATGAGTAATGCTTACCAAATTGAGTCTGATTAGCAGTTAATAGCAATTGTTTTAATTCGGTTTTTTGTAAATCATAGGGGTTAGTATAATCCTGTTCTAAACTTTCTCTAATTCTTATTCCCCTTTTTAACAAAGTACCCAGAATAGGCATAGTGTGTTATTTAAAATTTCTTACTTTGTTCCCAACCTTAGGAATGATAAAGTTATCAAATGGATATTAAAAATAACATCGAAGAATTGATCAATTCATTAGGCTCTTCAAATTGCAAGTTGGTTGCCGTAAGTAAAACAAAGCCAATTAGTGATATAAAAGAGGCTTATGATGCCGGACAGCGCATTTTTGGAGAAAATAAAGCTCAGGAAATGACCGAAAAACAAGGTGAACTTCCTGAAGATATTCAATGGCATATGATTGGACACCTTCAAAGAAATAAGGTTAAATACATTGCCCCTTATGTTAGTCTCATACATTCAGTTGATAGCCTCAAACTTCTAAAAGAGATAAATAAACAGGCCAAAAAAAATAATAGAGTTATTGATGTATTGCTTCAAATACACATAGCTGAAGAAGATACTAAGTTTGGGCTGCACAAAAATGAATTGTATGAGTTACTACATTCTGTAGAATTACCTGAACTCCATCATATTAAAATTGTGGGACTAATGGGAATGGCCACTTTCACTGATAATGAAGATCAGATAAGAAGAGAATTTAAATTTTTGGCTGACCTTTTTAATAGTACAAGAAGTGATATTCAAGTTGACAATGTAGAATTAACAGAGCTTTCTATGGGCATGAGTGGCGACTATAAAATAGCCATAGAAGAAGGCAGTACCATGATTAGAGTTGGGAGTGCAATTTTTGGAGAAAGAAATTATAATTAATGCATAAATCAATAAAAGCAGCTGCCATACTAGGTGTTTTAGCCGTATCCATCGGAGCATTTGGTGCACACGGACTCAATACATTTTTAACAGAAACAGGAAGGCTAGACACTTTTGAAACCGCAGTTAAGTACCATTTCTACCATACTTTAGCACTATTGCTAATTGGCCTTTTGCAACAAATGTGGAAAAGTAAATTTTTAGATTACGCTGCTAATTTATTTTTAGCAGGAATATTCATTTTCAGTGGATCTCTTTATGCCCTTTGTCTTTCTCAACTAACAATATTAGGTGCCATTACTCCCATTGGTGGACTAATGCTTATTGGCGGCTGGTTAATGTTATTTATTGCAGCAACAAAAAAGCCTGATCAAAACTGACCAGGCTTAAATATTTAATTTTTGTCTCGTCCTGAAATAGCGTTACACAAAAGAATGTGTAATGAGAGAATATGTAAAAAGAACCCAGAAGGACTACACCTTATCCTTAAAGCTTCAAGTAGTTAAAGAAGTAGAATCAGGCGAATTATCCACAGGAGCAGCTCAACGTAAGTATGGCATCCAAGCTAGATCCACCGTTATGAGCTGGTTGAGAAAATATGGTAGCTTTGATTGGGAAAACCAAACACCGTCCAATATGCCCAAGACCCCGGAACAAAAGGTGATGGAACTCGAAGCTAAGGTTAAGTTGCTTGAAAAGCAGAAAAAGCTATTAGAGCACCAACTGGCTCAATCAGATCAGAAGTCAATCATATTTGATATGATGATTGATTTGGCAGAGAAGGAATATGCTATCCCTATTCGAAAAAACTCTTCACCCGAACAGTCGACCTCTACAGAGAACAATACCAAGAAAGCTTAACGGCTACCTGTAGACTGTTTGGGGTAAACAGACAGGTTTATTATCGAGCAAAACGTTCAAGTGTTCAAAGAAAACAAACAGCTGAAAAAGTGATAAAAATGGTTGAAGAAATTCGAATACAACAGCCAAGGATTGGCACACGGAAACTGTATTATCTTTTAACCGATGAACTTAGAGTGTTAGGTGTTGGTAGGGATCGGCTCTTTGCCATATTAAAAGCAAATCATATGCTTATTAAGCCAAAAAGAGCTTATCATGTCACCACTAACTCTCATCATCGGTTCTGGAAACATTGAAATCTCATTGAAGGTATTACACCAATAAGACCGGAACAAATATGGGTCTCTGACATCACTTACGTAGGTAACAGAGACTATCCCATGTATCTGGCCTTAGTAACAGATGCTTATTCAAAGAAAATTGTAGGATATGACCTTAGTGATTCCTTAAAATCAACAGGAGTTTTAAAGGCATTAAAAATGGCCGTAAAGAATAGGAGTTACCAGGATCAGCCATTGATTCATCACTCTGACAGAGGTTTTCAATACTGTTGTGATGGCTATCAAAAGGCCTTAAAAAAGAATAATCTGCAATGTAGCATGACTGAAAGTTATGATCCTTATGCTAATGCTGTTGCAGAACGAGTTAATGGAATTATCAAGCAGGAGTTTTTACTTGATTACAAATTGAATATTGAAAATATGAGGCAGCTGATTAAAGAAAGTATATATACTTACAATAAGTTCAGGCCTCATTCTTCATGCATGATGAGAACACCTGTACAAATGCATCAACAATCTAGTATTAAAATAAAAACCTATAAAATGAAAAAGAGTAGCAAGTTAACACCTGCTACTCCTTATATTTAACTTTTAATTTATCCTAAAAACTGTAATGCTTATTTAGGACGGGTCATTTCAATTCCCTTAGTTTCCTTTTTCCTGAACCGGCTTTTCTTCGGCCTTCGGTAAAACGTTTGTGATGATGGCAACTTTACTGGTTGGAGTGGTTGCATTGGACACAACAGTTATCACTTTGTGCTGCCTCCCCATTTTACCTGTACTGTTAAATACCACCTTAATTTCACTTGACTGCCCTGGAGCTACAGGATCTCTAGGCCAGTTTGGAGCAGTACAGCCACAAGTAGTTTGAACATTTGTAATAATCAAAGGCTCAGTGCCTGTATTTTCAAATGCAAAAACATGTTCTACCTTATCACCTTGGTGTATGTCACCAAAATCAAACTGTTCTTCTTGAAATGTGATTTCCGGACCTGATACATTTTCATTCGCTTCTTGTGCTACTGCACCATAGATCATGAACACACCGAAAATAAATACTATAAAAGTTTTCATACTTATTAATTTAACTCGTCTACAAATATAATCTTACCTACAAACAAACAATAATCTTGCTAGTTTTTAACAAAACGTTAAGACTTCTGATAGCTTTTAACGAAGAACTGCCTATTGAAGTTCACAAGAAACAACTGCTTAGTAGCTCGTGTAATGGCCGTGTAAAGCCATCTGATAAAATCATGATCTACTGTTTCCTCTTTTAAATAACCCTGGTCAACAAATACCAAAGGCCATTGCCCGCCCTGTGCTTTATGACAGGTAATTGCATATGCAAATTTAATTTGCAATGCATTAAGGTAGGGGTCGGTTTTCATCGCCTCCTTTTTGTCTTTTTGTTTCAAATCTGCATAATCAAGTGCTACACTTTGGTAAAGTGCCTCATTTTGCTCTTGTATTAATGCAGGCGTTTCTGAATGAAGAGTATCTAAAATCACTTTTGCTTCAAAAGCTCTCAAGTCAGGATAATCTGTTAGTCTTAATTCCAATGTGGCGAACCTAAAGCCATGCATCTCTTCAAATGAGACGATCTTCATAACTTCCACAAAATCTCCATTGGCTAAAAATCCTCCACCTATTTCCTCAGGGCCAAACAAATAATTGTTTCTCACAATCATCAGGTATTCTCCTGCCTCTATTTCGGAGTCGTAGAAAAAAATTCTATTTCGAATATACTGATTGTAAGCATTGGCATTTTTGTTCGAGCGACATAGAATGGCCGTGTTTTCAACGCCTTCATTGTCATAGGCATATCGAATACCATCCTCCAGTTTTTGCCCTGTCATTTTAAAAATGTCAGAGAAGGATATGTCAATACCCACCTTGGGCGCCTTATTAGCCAGTTCTTGCCTCAAGTTAGTAGCATTATACAAAATGCCTGATTCCAACTCCTGACGCATCACCTCCGTGAGTAATACTTCAACAACATCAAGTTTATAATCTGAGGTGAGAACGTTAATATCCAATGCCGGGCTATCAATCTGACCTACCGGAGGGAGCTGGGCGTTATCACCAACCAGAATTAGCTTATTAGTAGGTTCTGAAAAAACATACTCCATTAAATCGGTCAGAAGACCCTTTTTCCCAAAACCAACATCTTCGTTGATCATCGAGGACTCATCAATAATAAAAATCGTCTTCTTAGAATAATTTTTTTGCCTTTTAAAGACTGGGCCCGATGCGTCTTTATTCGCTTGTTTGTAAATACGTTTATGAATTGTAAATGCCATTCTACCTGAATAGGAAGCCATTACTTTGGCGGCTCTTCCTGTAGGTGCAAGCAAAACGTACTTATAGTTAAATAATGGTAATACCTGCACCAGGGTGCTTATCAACGTGGTTTTACCTGTTCCTGCATATCCTTTTATAACCAGAGCATCTTTCAAATCGATAAGTGTATCAATGGCCTCAAAAACTCTAGCCTGATCAGATGTTGGCTCAAAAGGAAATTTTTGTTTTAATATTTCTGAAGGCTTAGGCACTATTTCTTAAAATCTCCAGGAAATATGGTAATCATACTTGCGGAAGCTTTGGCTATCAATACCCTTTCATCACCAGAAATACTCCATACTTCTGCTTCACAAAAGTTAATCTTCTTACCCTGTTTCAATACCCAGCCTTTTGCATAAAGCTCCTCGCCTACTCCAGGATTGAGATAAGATATTTTCAGTTCTCCTGTTACCACATGATGTTCTGGTGGAACTAATGAGTAAGCTGCAAACCCTGCCGTAATATCTGCTAGCGTAGCCACCAACCCTCCATGAGCAAACCCTCTTTGTTGTTTGTGATGTTCTTCAAGTTTTAATGTACCTTCCATGATACCAGGTTCTATCACACTTAATTGAAAGCCAATATGCTTCATGAAGTGCTGCTTTTCCAGATGTTGCTTAATGAGACTTTTATAATCAGGATTGAAAACTTGCATACTATTAGAATTTGCACAAATATAAAAGAACATTATGCCGAAGCCTTTTCATATCAGAATATATTGAATAATATTATTGTATGGATGTTGTTAATAAAACCTATGGTGATAAAGTTAGAATTCGAGTATGTGGCATATGTGTTCAAAATGACTCCATACTGCTTGTAAATCACAAAGGACTTAATTCAGAAAACGAGTTTTGGTCGCCACCTGGAGGTGGGATGATTTTCGGTGAAAACGCAGAAAAAACTTTGAACAGAGAGATAAAAGAAGAGACTGGCTTAACCTGTCGGGTAAAAGAATTTCTATTTGTAAATGAATATTACAAGAACCCACTACACGCCATTGAGTTATTCTTTGCCATTGATTTAAATGACTTTGAACCAAAAATAGGGTTTGATCCCGAGCATGATCAGAATGAACAAATTATACAAGATGTGCGATTTGTGACTTTTAAGGAATTAAGTGAATTACCTATTTCAAAAAAGCATACTATTTTACACAAGAATTTATCAGAAAATAAACTATTAAATCTTAGGGGCTATTTTAAATTATGGCAATAATTGCGGTAATTAGCGAGTAAAATCATTATGTTTTACTTTTCAAAAGACTTATAATTGCATTCTAAAATAAATACTAATGAACGTTACTAAAATTTTATCTATTGTTTTCTTAGTTGCCAGTTTAGGCATGGGTGCTTTCCTTGTTAATAGCGTAAAATCCACGATGGATGAGAGAGCTTTAATATCAGAAAGAGAAGCAGCTGTCATTAAAAAATTGCAATTTATCAGAGAAGCTGAAATCGTTTACCAGGAAGTACATGGTAATTATACAAGCGATTGGGATAAACTAATAGATTTTATCGAGAATGGTAAATTTCCAATTATTCAGAAAAAAGAAAGAGTTGTTACTTTAAGCTATGGTGCTGATAGTAGTATTATAACTTACGATACTTTGGGAATTATCACTGCTAAAGAAAGAATTTTTAAAACTACCCATAACGTTAATGCCGCCAATGATGGTGTATTCGTAAGGTTTGAAGCTGCTCCCGGTGATGACGCTGTTAAAGGTTCTCCGGCTTACGTGTTAAATCAAAATGGTAAAAACGTTACCCATAAATTCAAAGAGTCTGGTAAAGTTAAAAGTAGAAAAAGATATCAGCCTGGTGCTCAGATTACAAAAGGCGACCTTTTGATGTCTTTAGAAGAAATTAAATTTGATCCTAATATTGACATAAGCAGAATTGCATATGTACCTGGTTATGAAGACGTTAAATTCGATATTTATGCAGATGAGATTGAAAGAAGCAATCTTTTCGTGGATGTTATTGAAGTAAAGAACCCAAAACCATTTGACCCTACTCGTAAGGAAGATAATGAGTCTAAGAATAGAAAACCATTGAGATTTGGTTCTAAAACAGATGTAACTACTTCAGGTAACTGGGAATAATTCATTGAATACGACAACAGCAGGTTATAAGCTAATTAAAAAGATTAAGGATGCGAAGTTTGATGTAGACAACTTGCATCAATACAACCTGTTGCTTCAAATTGGAGTTAGAGACTTACAAGTTTCGATTATTGATTCCACAAACAATAGGGTATTACTCTTAGAGGATTATGTTTTAGCAAGCGTTAAAACTTATAAAGAACTTCAGCAAATGCTTGCTTCTCTTTTTGAGGGGCATCATTTGCTTATGGCAGGCTTCTGGAAAACTGTAAAGGTTAGTATAAAAAACACCAAGTTTTCGCTTGTTCCTTCTTCATTATTTGTGAAAGAAGCAGTTGTTGATTATTTGAAACTTAATTCAAAGATCAACACAGAGACCGAAGAAGTACTTTATTACAAGCACATACAATCAGACGCCATCTGCGTTTTTGCGATTAGCAAAATAATTTACAACTGGTTAAATCAGTTATATCCAAATGCTGAAATTGGCTTTGTTCATCAGTCAAGCTCTTTGATTGAAGGAGTAATTAACTTTTCTAAAAGCAATAAAAAGGATTCTATTTATCTATACATAGATCGTTTTAAACTGCACATTCTCTCATTAAAAAACGGTGAGTTAGAATATTATAATCAGTTTACAATTAAGCAGTTTAACGAGTATATCAGGTATATCTTATTAGTTATCAATGGATTAAGTAAATCACAAAAAAATACAGAGGTGGTTATGTGGGGCTACATTGGTAAGCAATCGCCTCATTACAATGAGTTTTACAAGTACATCAAAAACATTTCATTTGGCGACAGGCCTGAATATTTAAAATATGGCTTTGTTTTCGATGAAGTACAAGATCACCACTTCTTAGATTTATACAGCATACACTTGTGCTCCTGATCGATTCTAAATGAAAAAAGTCGCTATTTTTCCCGGTTCCTTTGATCCCTTTACAAAAGGGCACGAAGACATTGTATTAAGAGGATTAGAGCTTTTCGATGAAATTATTATTGGAATTGGTCATAACAGCAACAAGCATAATCGATATTTTGATATCGATAAGATGGTGGGCTACATCGAAAAGACGTTTGAGAACCACCCCAATGTCAGTGTTATCGTTTATAATGAACTAACAGCTCAATTAGCCAAAAAGCATGACGCTAAATTCTTATTAAGGGGATTAAGAAATACTACTGACTTTGAGTACGAAAACAGTATCGCTCAGGTAAATAGATATCTGAATGATGAATTAGAGTCTGTTTTTCTCATCACATCGCCACAGTTTGCAGCTATCAGCTCATCAATTATTCGGGAGGTTCATAAATATAAGGGTGGTGTAGAAGAATTTTTGCCTTATACGTTAGATTGAGTCTTTTCCGCTTCTTCCTTTATTCTGGCCTTCTCTTTTTCCTGCGCAAAGTATCGGTCAAAAACAAAACTTATTGATTTATAGGAATGCTCTAAGGCATGAAAAACTTCTTTTGGTGTCATCCACCTTACTTCCTCAATATCTTCTTCAATTTGAGGCATCATATCTTTATCTCTGACAATATCCATTGAGTACCATGTTGTTTTCTTAAGAATTTGCTTCTTTTTCATGGTATAAGTGTGCCAGGTAGTGCAAATCTTTTCACGTAGATTCACTTTAATATTACACTCCTCCTCTACTTCGCGTTGAGCCGCTTGTTTAGGCTTTTCATCTTTTTCAAATTTACCTTTCGGTAAATCCCACTTTTTAAGCCTGTAAATCATTAGTATTTTATCCTTTTTGCGCACTAAACCTCCGGCAGCTTTTATGATTTTAAATTTCTTTTTGAGAAAAGTCTTTACTATATCATAATGCTCTACCGTTAGTGTGAGCGAAATAAGGCCACTTAGGCTCGTGGTGTCTAACACATCTAAAATCTTCTCTATTTCATCAATTTTAGCATTCTTTACCCACACACGATGTAAAAGCTTGGCCTTAGTAATTGGCTCAACTTCAGCATTGATTATGGTATTAAAATCCCTTTTATCAGGTTTATGAAGAGCATCTAAAATCTGAACGGGAATGTCGTTGATGAAGAGATTCATCTATTTTTATTAATGATTATGACTCACAAATGAATGTAAAATTTATTAGCGTGCCAATAGATATTGATTTTTTTAATGAATAATTTCGCAACCATGTCAGCTAAGTCAACAGAATTAGAAATTGCCAGTAAGCTTCTGGAAATAGGAGCCATCAAATTAAAGCCACAAGAACCATTTACATGGGCTTCTGGTTGGAAATCACCAATCTATTGTGACAACCGCTTGTCGCTGTCATTTCCAGAAATAAGGACATTTATTAAAAATGAACTGGCTAAGGCCATTAAAAGTAACTACCCTGAAGTAGAATGTATTGCGGGAGTGGCAACAGCTGGCATACCACAAGGTGCTTTAGTGGCAGAAGAACTTGGTTTACCATTTATATATGTTCGTTCAAAACCTAAGGGTCATGGAATGGAAAACATGATTGAAGGAAAGGTAACACCGGGCCAAAAAGTGGTGGTTATTGAGGATTTGGTTTCTACAGGTGGAAGTTCTCTTAAAGCATCGGATGATTTGATTGCAGCTGGTTTTAAGGTGCTCGGCATGGCGGCTATTTTCACCTATGGATTTGATTTAGCCAAGCAAAACTTTGAAAGTAAGAATGTTCGTCTTGTTTGTTTGAGTAACTATAGTGCTATGATTGAGAAGGCATTGGAAATAGGTTATATCAAACAAAATGAGGTGGATACACTAAAGGATTGGAGACAAGATCCGGCCAATTGGGGCTAAATAATACCTATTTTTCTCTCCCTCTTGAGAGGGGAACTAAGTAAATATCTAAAACTTCTCCTCCACCCCCAGCCCAAACAAGGCGAAGTCATATTTCACAGGATCGGTTGGATCCAGCTCTTTTAGTTTTTCAGTTAACTCAACAGCTGTTTGCCAATCGGTTTGTTTTCTGGTAATTAGCCCTAGTTTTCTGGCTACTCTATCAACATGTAAATCACATGGACAAACCAACTGAGATGGTTTAATCTTATTCCATATCCCAAAATCCACGCCTTTGTTATCCTTTCTTACCATCCATCTTAAAAACATGTTTATACGCTTACAAGCAGAATTTCTGGATGGTGAAGCCACGTGTTTTTTGGTTCTTTCAGGAGCAAAAGGTAAAGCGAAAAATTGTTCTCTGAAATAAGATAGGCCTGCTTCTACATTTTTAGAATGTTGATCTATCCCAATGATAAAAGCGCTTTCCAAACTATCGTATTGCTGATATAAATTTTTAAAATACTCAATAAAATAGAGTGTATCAGTTGCATTAAAGGTTCTGTGCTTGAAATTTTCAAATCGCTTCAAGTCACTATCCTGATGATTGAGGATAAAATCGTGTGGAGCATTATCCATTAAAACAAAAAGCTCCGTGCATTTATTAATGATGGTAATGCGTTGTCCCCATGCTAAGGTAGCAGCCCAAAATCCTGAAATTTCTATATCTTGTTTTTTAGTGAATCTATGCGGTATAGAAATAGGATCGTTAACAATAAAACCTGGCTGGTTATATTCTTCAACCTTATAATTTAGAAACTCTTTGAGTTCGTCCGTCATTACGGGATATAAGAGATAGTGACTCTAAAGCGTGGGTCAATGGCACCAAGGCGCTCATAAGCAGTTTTTGATATTTTAATGACCATGTTATCATTCACACTCGTTTTCGGTAATGGCCCTATCACACGAACAAACACCTCCTGATCGTTCATTTCGTTTTTCACCTTAATGATCGTACCTATTTTGGCTGATTTGTGTAGAGCAAGATACTTTCTGTTATTTGATGAGCCTTCAATCTGCTCGGCTAAGCCTGACTCAATAATTTCTTCAAAATTAGGTGTGGGTAATGGTTTAACATTGTATCGTGTGGTGTCAATAGACTCTATTTCTTCTTTAGGCTCGTTGATCGTTACCTTAACCGGTGTATTGGTGTTAACTGATTCTTCCTTTGGCTTTTGTACTACCGCAGTATCTGCTGCCACCGGTTTTTCCACAAATAGCATTTGCCCAATACTTATTTCATTAGACACTAGCGAATTCCAATTTTTGATATCCGTCACGGTAACATTGTACATTCTTGAAATAGAAAATAATGTCTCCGATGGTTTCACCTCGTGCTGTTTGGCAGAGAAGCTAATACCAGTAGTTTCTTGTTTTTTGCCTTTCCTGATTATAAGCACCTGACCAATATCCAGACTATTGGAAGTAAGTCCGTTCCATGATTTTATCTCATCTACTTTCACATCATATATTCTCGAGATTGAAAATAGCGTTTGCTTTTCTTCCACAATGTGTTTTACTTCTTCCGTATTAGTTTTAACTTCTACAGGAGGCCTTTCTTCTCTCATTGGGGGCTTGGCCACTGCTTCTGTTTGTTGCTCTACCTGTGGTTCTTCATCTCTGATGATGGCCAACGTGGCTTCTTTCTTTGCCTCTTTTTTCGCTAATCTGGGAATTCTCAAAATTTGACCTTTTTCTAAGCCAAATTCAGTTGGAGGGTTATGCTTAATAATTTCATAAATAGGTACATCATACTTTCTTGAAAGCGAGTAAAGTGTTTCATCGTCCTCAACTTGATGAACTATGTATTCAGTACCATTTTCAGTTTTATGACCTATTGAATCTATTAAAACTGACTCAGCTAAAACAAAATGACCTACTGCGCAAAAAAGTAGAATGAAAAAACTACGCATCTTATTCATATTGATATATAAAAATCTCACAATTATCTTTTACAAATATAAGCTTGTTACCGTCAACTGTGAACGTATCCTGCCCGATTCCCAAAAGATTAATTCCCAGCTGTTCATGAACGACAATTTCCTTATTATTATTCACTACAAGCAAAAAGTTAGCCATGCTTTTTTCTCCAGTGTAATACGAAACCACCACATAATCGTTCCATTCCAAATATTCAATTCCTTTATTATTGGGCTCATCATTTGTTAATGATTTTATAAATGAAACGAGTAATGGATAATGCTCATTGATGGCCGTATATAACGATGGAGATATTAATCTATTTTCGGTACGGTTTACATTTGTATCTGAAGGTAATACTTTTGTGCTAGCTAAGTTGCGATCCCAACTTAATATTGATTGAATAACCGGATTTGCACCAGCATCATACTTTTTAAAGTAAATCTGATCTTCCTCTATTTCAAACAATGTTGTTCTAAAATCTGATTCATTAAGATTAATTTCAACTAGTCGTTTCTCTACTAAATCATAATAAGTAAACCTAACTTCATCTGATTTATCAGAGCGTAATTCGAAGACTAAAAAAGTACCAGATTGACTAATGACATATTTCCATATTGATAGTTCAAATTTGTAAGAAAAGATGAGGTTCAGTTTTCCTGCCAAGAGTTATTATCATTAATTTAGACAAAAATACATGCTATGAGACAGCGTAAAAGCTTTGCCTTTATTATTTCATTTTTATTAGTTCTTAGTGCTTTCGCACAAGAAAAGCCAAAAGTTATGGTTATGGAGCTAAAGGCTGAAATTGACCCCCGCACAAATAGGTATACAGAGCTTGCGCTGGAGCATGCCAAAGAAATTAAGGCCGATTATGTGATTATTGAAATGGACACCTACGGTGGCGCTGTAACTGATGCTAAGGACATTGTTGAGCGCATTATGGACTTCGAGAAGCCAATTTGGGTTTTCATCAATAAAGATGCAGCCTCTGCAGGTGCTTTAATCTCTATCGCATGTGATAGTATATATATGTCGCCAGGTGCAAATATTGGTGCTGCAACGGTGGTTTTTCAATCAGGTGAAGCTGCACCGGACAAGTATCAATCCTACATGCGAAGCACCATGCGTTCAATCGCAGAAGAAAATGGACGAGACCCACGAATAGCGGAAGGAATGGTAGACGAAACCATTGAAATAGACAGTATTTCAAAAGCAGGTAATGTAATTACATTTTCAACCTCTGAGGCGATAAAATATGGCTTCTGCGAAGCAAAGGTAAGCAGCATTGAAGAAATACTTGAAAGAAATGGCGTTGAGAATTACGAACGTATCGATTATGAATTAGGCACATCTGAAGAGATAATAGCCTTTTTCTTAAACCCTTTTATTAGTGGTATATTAATAATGGTAATTGTAGGTGGCATATGGTTTGAACTGCAAACACCCGGAGTAGGGTTTCCAATTGCAGCCGCCTTACTTGCACTAATACTATACTTTGTGCCTTACTACTTAAATGGGTTAGCGGAAAACTGGGAAATCATAGCATTTTTTGTTGGGTTGGTGCTCATTGGGTTTGAAGTCTTTGTAATCCCCGGCTTTGGGATAGCCGGAATATTGGGTATTACTTTTACACTAGGCTCACTGATTTTAGTTATGCTCAATAATGATGCTTTTGATTTCACTTTCGTAGATATTGACGATATTGTGATAGCTGCAGTTGTGGCTTTTATTGGAATTTTTGGAGGGCTAGCTATGCTCTTTATTGTGGGTGTTAAGTTTACGGATTCAAAATTCTTCGCGAGAGTTGCACTCACTGATACAATGAATAGAACTGAGGGTTACACCAGCAGTTTCCATAAGGAATCCATGGTTGGCAAAATAGGAATTGCACATACAGTTTTAAGACCAAGTGGAAAAATAATAATTGAAGATGAGCTATATGATGCCTACACACGCGGAGATTATATAGATAAAGGATCGGAAGTAGTAGTTATTAGTGATGAAGGCACCTCATTAAAAGTAAAATTGAAGGCTTAATGAAGATTGTAGGAATAATACCCGCACGATATGCATCTACTCGCTTTCCTGCAAAGGCATTAGCAGATATTGGTGGTAAACCGATGGTTCAAAGGGTGTTTGAGCAGGCTTCAAAAGCGCATTGTTTATCTAAAGTAATAGTAGCCACTGACCATCCGGATATTGAAAAGGTAGTGAAAGATTTTGGTGGGAATGTTTGCATGACGAGAGCTGATCATCAAAGTGGCACAGATCGCTGTAATGAAGTTCTTCTAAAAGAGGCGGGTTTCGATTATGCGATAAACATCCAAGGTGACGAGCCTTTTATTGATCCCAAGCAAATTGAGCTACTTGCTTCGTTACTCGATGGCGATACAGAATTGGCCACTTTGGTTAAGAAAATAGATTCTGAAGAAGAACTATTTGATCCAAGCGTTGTAAAGTGTGTGAAAGGTGTAAATGGTCAGGCACTATATTTTTCAAGATCGGCAGTGCCTTATGACAGAAGAAATGCAAAGTCAGATTGGGTAGGACAAAATAATCATTTCAAGCATATCGGTATTTATGCCTACCGAACTGATATATTAAAAATTATTGCTAACCTGCCTCCCTCGCCTCTCGAAAACATTGAATCATTAGAGCAACTCAGATGGCTGGAAAATGGTTATTCTATCCATGTTGCTGAGACAGATATTGGCTCCATAGGCATCGACACTCCGGAGGATTTAAAGAAGGTGTCCCAATTTTTATAAAGATAAATTTCAATGTATTTTCGCAGCCAAATTTAAAAGGCGTGCGCAAAACACTTTTTACACTATTAATTCTGCTTGCAGGTTTTAATGGCTTCTCACAAGATGGTGAAGGGGTTAATAGATCTATTGGCCTTGAAGTGTTTAGAGGGTTTATTTATGAACATAAACCACAAATTACGCACTTAATTACCGATCACCCGATGGGTTTTCGAGTAGTATATAATCGCCACTCGCACGGTAATGAAGCCTGGCAGCAACGATATAACTTTCCCGATGGAGGGTTAACCTTTATCTACATGGATTACCGTGATGCTCGACTTGGAAAAACATTGGCTCTTCTACCCCATTTTAATTTTTATTTGAGAGGTAAACGCGAAGCCAAAAGCCAGTTTCAATTTAAAGCCGGTTTTGGTGCAGGTTATACCACTGAAAAATATGATCGGGAAACTAACAATCAAAACAATGTGATTAGCACCGATCTGACAGGCGCAGTTCTATTTCAGTTCGCTCACCAATATCAGCTTAGTGAACGACTTGCATTAAACTCTTCCTTATCGGTAACTCACTTTTCAAACGGTGCAATAAAAAAACCTAACTCTGGTATTAACATTTTCGGTGCCAATGTGGGCTTACACTATACCTTTGATTACCAAAGAAGAGCTTTCAACTATATGGAAGAACCTAAGTTGGAAAACAGGCCTATTGGTTACTCAGTAATACTCATTGGTGGTGCTCATGAAAGTTTGAAAATTGGTGCCGGCACAAAGCCATTCTTTGTTTTAACTGGTATTGTTGACAAAAAAGTAAATCATAAAAGTAGATTCGGTGCCGGATTAGAGCTCTTCTATTCAGAATCATTAAAAGAAGAAATAAAATATGACGATGAAGTGGACCCTGACACCGATTTCAAGCGCGTTGGTTTAGTGCTGAGCCATGAAATGATGGTGAATGAGTTTTCAATAATGATGCAGGCCGGTTATTATGTGTATGATCCATACAAAGCATTTCAACCAGTTTATGTAAGGTTAAAACTCCGAAGATATTTTGGGGATCACATATTTGGGTCGATTGGTGTGAAATCACATTCAGCGAAAGCGGAGGCCATGGAGTTTGCCATAGGTTACAGAATTAAATGAGAGGAATTTTCGCCATCATATTAACCATTTTGTTCTTTGGCTGTAATGATGCCGATTCACCTGATTGCCTTAAATCAAGCGGAGAAGGTGTAACTCGTACTATTGATATTGGAGATTTCAATTCACTACTCATAAATAATGAGTTCAATGTAATTTTAACTGAGGGGCCAACGAGAGAAGTAAAGTTAACCATCGGAGAAAACCTTTTAAATGATATTGATTTTACCCTTTCCGGCTCATTATTAGAAATAACAAATCAGGTAAGCTGCAAATGGACTAGGGATTATAATTATCCATTACTCGAGATTACTCACCCTAATATCAGTTTTATTGAAATAATTGGTGGTAGTATTATTCGTTCGAATGGAACTCTTACTTACCCTAATTTGAGTCTCAAATCGAAGGCCAGTAATGGTATTATTGAGCTATCCTTAAATAGTGAGAGCCTTTCCATTGATTCTAATGAAATTACTAATTACTTACTAGATGGTAATGTGAGTGATTTGAACTTATTATTTTCTTCGGGTGACGGACGTTTTGAAGGTGCCAATCTTATCTGCACAAATGCACGAGTCATTCATAACTCTTCTAATGATATTATTGTTAATGTGACTAATCAATTAACAGGAGAACTCAATTCCACAGGTGATTTAATTTATGTTGGTCAAGTGCCGGCAGAAATTTCTGTAGAGGTTAAGGACAGAGGTAATTTAATTAACGGAACAAACTAATGGAGAAAATTACTATTGTGTGCGGTACAAACAGAAACGACTCTGTAAGTTATCAAATAGCCAATTTGTATAAGGGTTTGTTAGATGCTGTTAACTGTCCTAACGAGTTAATAGACTTATCTGATTTACCTAACGACTTTGCCTTTAGCGCCTTATATGAAATGGCTGGCAAAAATGAGCATTTCAACCATTTCAGAGAGTTAATGGCTGAAACGAAAAAATTCGTTTTTATCGTGCCAGAATATAATGGTTCTTTTCCAGGTGTGCTCAAAACATTTATTGATGGCCTTAAATTTCCAGATACGTTTAAAGGTAAGAAGTGCGCATTAGTAGGTGTTTCTTCTGGCATACAAGGTGCAGGGTTAGCGCTAAGTCACTTAACTGATATCTTCCATTACTGCGGCACAGAGGTACTTTCCCTGAAACCTAAGCTTTCCCATATCGAAAAGAATTTTGAAAATGGCAAAATCACCAACCCACTATACAAAGCCTTGTTGGATGAGCAGGTAGAGAAGATTATTGGTTTTTAGATTTAATCCTTTGTAACTCTTCGATATCTGCTTTATCTCTAAATCTACCGGCAGCTTTTTTTGCTACAATTAGTTCTCGATAGCTGATTACCTTACATTCCAAATTTTCATCAAGTTTAAATTCAATTGCATTCTGGTAAGCTTCATCAAACGTAATTCCTTTACAAGCAGTTAGAACATCTATTTGAACCGGCGCTACACCGTAGGTAAAAACATCAAATTTCTTCGTATCAAGAAAATTATCAATATTCTCCATATCACCCATATGCATACCAAAATCAGCATGAACTCTTCTCAGTAACAAATGATTAGTTTTCGTTGGGTTTACAAATATATCCATATCACCAGTAGAGCGCCTATAGCCGTGAATATTGACAGCCATTCCGCCAACTAATACATATTCAACTCCATGTTTATTCAGGAGTAAAATGTACTCTTTGAAATCACTATTAAATATGCTCATGAAGATCTTTTACTGGCTGAAATAGGTCGCCTCTCCATCCTTGCAGTATTTGGATCTAATTGGTGATTCAAACAATTTAACCTCCATGACTCCTCAAGTCTTTGAATTGCCGTTTTTTCATAAGCCCAAAAAAGAATGTCTTCTTCATCTTTATTGGCTGACTTACCAGAAAATGTAGGCTTTCGAATCATTCTCATTGTTTAAAATTAGAATAATTATACAAATTAATCACTTCACCTCTTCCCTACCATCTGCATGGATGGCGAACCTGCCTTTTTCTCTTGCATGAACATGTTCAGCTTCGGGCCAAGGCCAACCACCAAACTGATCTTTTTGATAGTCCATCATAGCCTGTTGAATTCCCTCTTGCGAGTTCATCACAAACGGACCGTATTGAACAACGGGTTCATTAATAGGTCTGCCCTGAAGCAGCAACAATCTGGCTGGTTGATCACCATTTTTAAGGACAGATTCTTTTTCTGAGTACAATTCCACCCCGTTATATGATGGAATTTCTTTGTCATCTACATTTAAACCATCACCTTCAAAGTAATATATTGTTCTATTGAGCCCTTCGCTGGCAGCTGGAATAGTCCATTCGGCATTTGGTTCCATATCTATAATCCAGACTGCCACCTCGTTATTAGGATCAGCAGCCCATGAGTTAGGTGGAATTTGTGGACCACTATAATCATCTAAATTACCAGCAATTAATGTGACCTGAGTGCCATTATCATTCTCATCGGAATAATCAATCTTATCGATCGTTTCATTCCAAAGCATACCAAAGTGTGGTTCCACCATTTTACTTTTTGCTGGCAGATTTAGCCAGATTTGAAAAAGCTCTAAAGGATTTGGTTTATCTCTGTTTAATAGTGGAAACATTTCCGAATGTTGAAGCCCTTTTCCGGCCGTCATCCACTGCACATCACCATTACCAAACCTTGCCGTGGCACCTAATGAATCTGAATGATCTATAAAACCTCTGGTCACTACAGTAACAGTTTCAAAGCCTCTGTGTGGGTGTGGTGGAAACCCTGGAACCTTACTTCCATGATACATTCGCCACCCATCTTTGATTGTAAAATCCTGACCTATATTTCTGCCTGCTAGAGATGCATCAGGACCCATAGCTTCATTGCCTTTCGGGTAGTTATCAGCATGATGCACGCAGAATAAAAATGGGTCGCTTGTTTCCCATGGAAAATTGAGAGGTTTTACCTTTTTGATAGATGACATAGTTTTCGATTTGATATTTAAACATGTAAGCCATCACTAAGTTAATAGATTCCTTTTGTAAAATTCTACTTGTTTAAATTAGCTCTATTACTAACTTAGTTTCATGGACAACGTCTATGCAAACTTTGTTTATGCCTTAGTTGGGGTGATTCTTTACAATGTAAAAAGCAAGCATGCCAATTACTTAAAAGTACTTTCAGGGCTATACCTTATCCTTTTTCTGGGTGATATTATTTACCAGGATGTGGATGAAGCTGCAGCCAAGGCCATGTGGTTTTTTGTGAGTTTTAGCATTCTTACCATTTCGATATTAAGAGTTAGATCTAAAGAAAAGATAACAGCCTTTGAGTTGATTAAAATTCTGGCGGCAATGTTGATCCTAACCATGCCAATTACATTTTACGATATTGCGGGCTTATGGGGCAAACAATGGGTTATTGTATTGCACACATCCATCGTTCCCATTCTATTTTCTATTTATGTGTACGATCGATTTATTCTCAATTATGATGAAGTAGGAAACAGAACCTTAACCATGCTCATCATCCAAACTATTATGATTATTGGCTTGCTGGTATACGCTTTTGATAAAAGTACACAAATGGAGTTTAAGAAAATTGAGCATAAGGATGCGCTCTATAAAAAAGACCTGGAAATTGATAGACTTCAAAACGATTTGGAAGATTGCCTGGAAGAGTCGATTACTTCTACGTCTAATTAAAATTTATGGATTCTAAATCTCTGGTAGAACTTTGGTTTAAGAAATGGCGGGAGGGTGATTTTAAATTTAATGTGAGCGAGTGATATTATTTTAAGGATAATTTAATTGAAAGTATAATCGCTCATTATTATATCGGGGAAATAACGGAGAGTAGTAAAATAAATTAACGAAAAAACCATTTATCAATTTGATAAATGGCTTTCAATTATTTTAGTCTCATTATTTTAGTCTTTTTTCAGAAATTCAACTGTCCAGCTAAGGCCGTTAAAACTTTCGAATAGTGGGAGACTCAATTCACCTGTTTCATGATTCCACGAGCCTTGTCCCACTTGGGTTGTACCTCCGAATGTATTTGCTGGCAGCATAATAGGTTTACCACATTCATCTAAATAAATATCAGCTGGATAAGCTCGCCCTCCAAATGGCACATAAGCTAAGGCCGTTACGTCACTAATTTCGTATCTGTATGGCTCTGGTCCTTTAAACTTAATTAATACCTCGGCATTTGTTGAATTAATAAACCCACCATAATTTGACTCCGTAATCATGCTAGTATACTCACCTTCTACCGAAGTTTTATCCGAATTACACCCTACGTAGACATCAAAAGATTTAATGTATTCGTTTTGATTTAACCCAGTTAATTCAGTGTCTTGTAGAAAAATAGCACCCTCCACTAAACTTGTCTTAAAACTTACACTTAATGAATCTCCATATTGTAAATTCCCCGGATCAGAAATTGAAGGCAAAGCAGTAGCTATTGTTTGAGAAGACAATTCCAAGGCTAATAATTCACCATTATTAAACTCGTTATAGTTCCAGATATATATGGGAATTGTATCTGATTGAAAAGTTCTATCAGGGTTAGCATAACTTAAATTTAATTCTACTACCGCTATTTGATCTATATTAGCCTTAAGATCATAAATCAATTTTGCATTATCTATATCAGACGCATCCAACAATTGGTGATCGTCAATGAATGAAATGCTTAGAGCTGATTGATCAACAATATTTAATGATGCTAAGCATCCGTTAAAATCTATTACTTGTGCTAAAAAATTCCCTTCATCACCGACAGAAAATGAGCCTATTTCTTTAAATAATTGACCATCAATAGTGTAAGTGTATGGAGCTGTTCCACCTGAAGCTTCTAGATTAATAATATAACCTACTTGTGTTTTTAATATTTCAGCTGAAAGCTCAATATTAGCACATTGACTCAAGCTTGGTAATTTAGCTGTTGAATTACAGCCATTAGCATCTCTACTTGTTAATGTATATTCCACATCACTATCAACACTGAATCTATTTGATGTTTGAAAGGTAATTCCATCGATTGAATACTCATATGGTTCCAAACCTTGACTGGCTATTACTAATATTTCAAAACCTTCATCGGTAGCCTCTACATAGGCTTCGGTTTTGAACGTGGAGCATTTTTTAATATCTATTGGACTAGAAACACCTGTACAGCCATTTGTATCTTTTGCAGTTATCACGAAGTTATTACCTCCTGTAACTACAAAATTTGTATTTGGTTGAAAATTAATTCCATCAATAGAATAAGTATATGGTTCATCACCTCCATTAGCTTTGGCATCTAGTTCAATAAATGATCCATTATTAATAATGGATGATTCAACATTAATCGTAACATTGGCACAAACGTCAATTTCGTCATCATCACTACTACAAGAAATTAACGATGAGAAGATATAAGTTAGTAGAACAGTACCTCTAAAAATTGTGTTTTGCATAATTATTTTTGAAAAATGAATATTAAATAATTTGCAAGTATAATCACGCTAGCACAAAATTCACTCATTGAATATTCACATTTAAAATAAGTGATGTAACAAAAAATTTAAAAAATCAGTATTTGCATTTTATTGTTATGGTTAATATTAAATATGTTATAATTTTTTAGTTTTTTATATGTATGAGTTAATTTTTAATTATTTCATCATATTTATATCAGTGTAAGATAAACTTACAACTAACATTATTTCTGAATTCATTTTAATGTACTAACAAAGAATACTTCTTCAATTTGTCAGTAAATAAAATTCAATTACTTTCTCAATTTCTTATTAATTACATTTTAAAATAATTCTAAAAAGGAAATTCGGAAAGATAGAAAGCTTACCTAACACCATTTCAGGCATACATTTTTAATACAAAGACTAACTTCTTAAATTCAGACTCTATTTTACAAACCCAGAAAAATGAAAGTATATTATTTCCTTATCCTCTTTCTTGTAGTCACAGCCTGCACATCACAAAAAGAAGAAACCACCCCTTCGAATAACCCATTCATTACGGAGCTAAATGAGCCCACTGATTTTGCCGCTGTATTGCCTGCACATATTGAAGAATTTGCAGCTTTAACCATTAAACAGACCGTTGAGGGGGTAGAAAAAATTAAGAATAATGCCGAGCCTACCTTCGAAAATACATTTGTTGAATACGATAGAATTGTAGAAAATATTGGAAAGGCTTCTAATCGTTTCTTTTTATTGTATTGGACATCACCAGATTCATTAATTAGGACTACTGGTTTAGCCAGCTATCAAAAATTAGATTCTATTGGCAACCTATTTGGATTAGATAAGGAGCTGTATTCCAAAATGAAATCGTTCACCAAAACCGAAGCATACAACACCTTTACTGGGCATAGAAAGCGTTTTATCGATCAGGTTATTGAAGATTTTGAGCAGTCAGGGATTGGCCTTCTAGAGGATAAGATGGAGAAATTCAAAAGCCTCAATTCTGAAATTACCAAATTAACGTCTGACTACTCTACCAATATGAACACCGCTAACCGTTCAATAACAATAGATGAAGAAGGTGCAGAAGGACTGCCAGAGAATTTCAAAAAAACCTATGCAGTTGGAGAAAATTCATATGAAATACCTGCCATCAATGCCACGAACAGCCAATTGATGAGTAATGCAGCTAAAGAAGCAACCCGAAAAGCCTATTACATGGAATTTACGAATCGAGGTGCAGAAGAGAATTTAGAGATATTGAATGAGCTGGTGCAAAAGCGATATGAAATAGGAAAATTGATGGGTTATGATTCATATGCTGGCTATAATCTTAGTTTTAAAATGGCTGCTAATCCAGATCGTGTATGGAGTTTTATTAATGATCTGGTTGAAAAATCTAAGCCCAAAGCATTAGAAGAAGAACAAATGCTTATTGATTTTAGGAATAAATTAACTGGTGAGACTTCTGATGAACCTGTAGCCTCATGGAATTACTCGTATTACAGAAATCAACTTCTTAAAAACCAATACAGTGTAGACGAAGAAAAGATTAGAGAATATCTCAATATGGACGACTGCCTGAAAGGCATGATGGAAATCTATCAACAACTGCTCGGGTATGAATTCAGAAAAGTCGAAAATCCATCGGTGTGGCATGAAGAGGTGGAAATGTATGAGGTTTATGAAAATGACACGTTAAGAGGTCAGTTTTACTTAGATCTTTATCCAAGGCCCAACAAGGAAAGCTGGTTTTATGGCGTGCCGCTTTCTTCTGGCAGGCAAACTGATGAAGGCTATGAAATACCCGTAAACATGCTATTAGGTAATTTCCCTCGTCCAACTGATGAACTACCGTCCTTAATAAGCCATGGTCAACTGAGCACCCTATTTCATGAATTTGGTCATATTATGAATGGAATGGCCTATGAAGGCGAGTTTGCCTACCAGAGTAGAACCAAATCTGATTTTGGCGAAGCAATGTCGCAAATATTTGAAAATTGGATTTGGGATTATGAAATGTTAAGCAGTTTTGCCAAGCACTACGAAACAGGTGAAGTATTTCCAAAAGAAATGTTTGATAAAATGGTTGCAGCTAAGAATGTAACTTCAGGTCTTTCAGCAATTGGCAGTTTAACCCGATGCACCTACGACATGATGCTGTATGATAAATACGACCCGGAAAACCCTTACGATACCGATAAATTATGGAGCACTGTTTATGATAAAATAGGTGTAAATGATAGTTATGTCGAAGGTACACATCCACAGGCAAACTGGATTCATATTAACACGCATCCTGTATATTACTACGGTTATCTGTGGTCGGATGTATTCGCCCAGGATATGTTCACCCAATTTGAGAAAAATGGCTTATTGGATCAGAAAACAGGCGTAAGATACCGAAATATTATACTGGCTAATGGCATTCAAAGACCAGTATTGGAAGCGGTAGAGGATTTTCTTGGCAGACCGTCTAATAATGATGCGTATATAAAAAGCTTGGGGCTTGAATAAGGAATTAGGAATATAAAGATCTGAAAAGACACTTCAATGCCTGTTCCGTTTTCACATAAAACAACATTAGCCTATGAAGAATGACTTTTTCGGTCTTTGAGACACAGTCCGAGAATGAGGATGCTTATATTTATCGAGCCTGTCATGCCGACATCAGGAGGCATCTTACTAAGTTGGATTGACCATACTTTTCGTACTCGTTGTTCTAACTTAGGAAGGTCCTTCGTGCCTCAGGATGACTTTAAATTGGCTCAACATGGCTAGACTTATTCTTGGTCTGTGTCCACCTATTACTGTATTAGTCTATGAAGAATGACTTTTTCGGTCTTTGAGACATAGTCCGAGAATGAGGATGCCTATATTTATCGAGCCAGTCATGCCGACATAAGGAGGCAACTTACTAAGTTGGATTGACCATACTTTTCGTAATCGTTGTTCTAACTTAGGAAGGTCTTTCGTGCCTCAGGATGACTTTAAATTGACTCAATTAGTTCTATTATTAGTAACCTTTCAATACACCGCGATAAATTTATTTAAATAGCTAAACTATTTATCCTAAGTTTCGTTTTCAATGTTTAAACATTAATTAACTATAAACCAACAACTATGGCTACTCTTTTTGATTCCTTCAAGGCTGGAGGATTAAACTTGAAAAATAAAATAGTAATGGCTCCAATGACAAGATCAAGAGCCACAACAGATCATATCCCTACTCCTATTATGGCCGACTACTATGGCCAGCGTTCAGGTGCCGGACTCATTATCACTGAAGGTACCAGTCCATCACCTAATGGTGTGGGTTACCCTCGCATCCCGGGCCTTTACAATCAGCCGCAAGTAGATGCCTGGAAAGTTATCACTGACCGTGTTCATAAAGAAGGAAGCAAAATATTTCTTCAAATTATGCACACGGGCCGTATTTCTCATCCCTTAAATTTACCTGAAGGAGCTGAAGTATTAGCACCTTCTGCAATACCTGCATCGAACACTAAAATGTATACTGATCAGGAAGGTGAAAAAAACTTGCCTACACCAAAGGAAATGACGGATGAAGATATTGCTTCTGCCATTAATGAATATGTTAATTCTGCTAAGCTAGCCGTTGCTGCCGGTTTCGATGGGGTGGAGTTACACGCTGCCAACGGTTATTTATTAGAGCAATTTATTAATCCAGGATCAAACCAAAGAACTGACAATTACGGTGGCTCGGTAGAAAATCGTGCTCGCTTTGTTATAGAAGTTGCAGAGCAAACTGTAGAAGCCATTGGTAAAGATAAAGTGGGAATCAGATTATCTCCCGGTGGAGCTTTTAATGATATTATGCCATTTGAAGGGCAAGAAGAAACTTATAAATACCTTGCAGAAGAATTAGGGAAAATTGGTTTAGTTTATGTTCATCTGGTAGACCATTCATCTATGGGCACTCCAGAAGTCCCTAAGTCTTTAAAAGAAACAATTAGAGATGCTTTCGGTGGCACAATTATAATTTCCGGAGGTTATGATAAAGCAAAAGCTGAAAAAGATTTAGCAGATGGCTTAGGGCACCTGGTAGCATTTGGCAGACCATTTATCTCCAACCCAGATCTGCCTGAAAGAATGAAAGAAGGAGCTGAATTAGCAGACCCTGACTTCTCAACATTTTATACACCCGGAGAAAAGGGCTATACTGATTACCCAACCTTACAGAAAGCATAAAATACATAAAGGGTTGTATCCTAAGCTTATGAACTTTCTATAATTGTCACATTGAGCCTGTCGAAATGTGCTGGAGCACTAATTAATTAACTTCGACAAGCTCAGTTCGACATCATTTTCTTGTGATACAACCTTTATCTTTTTTTTAAACAACTCACTACTCATGTCATGCATTCCAAAAAATTAAAAGAGTTAGATAAAATAATTTCTCCCCTATCAGCTACGAAGAAAATGCCTGTTTTATTTCTAGGTCATGGAAGCCCAATGAATGCCATTGAAGAAAATGAATTTGTAAGGTCGTTTAGAAGAGTTGGCCAGGAAATAGCTATTCCAAATGCCATTCTTTGTATTTCGGCACATTGGGAAACAAAGGGAACTTACGTTACAGCAATGGAGCACCCCAGAACAATCCACGACTTTGGTGGCTTCCCAAAGGAATTATTTGAGGTTCAATACCTTGCGCCTGGAAGCCCGGAACTGGCCGAAGAAACGAAAGACATAATCAAGAACACTGAAGTTGGATTAGATTACAACTGGGGGCTAGATCATGGTGCCTGGAGTGTTATTAAACACCTCTATCCAAAAGCTAACATTCCAGTTGTTCAGATGAGTATTGATTATACGAAGCCCGCACAATACCACTACGAATTAGCTCAACAACTTTTAACTCTGAGAAACAAAGGTATTCTCATAGTAGGTAGCGGAAATATGGTGCACAACCTAAGAATGGTGGCTTGGGATAAACTAAGTGGTGATCCGTTTGCTTACGACTGGGCAATGGAAGCTAATGAAAAGATGAAATCCTACATTATGGATGATGACCACCAAAGCCTCATTAATTTCGATAAACAAGGGAAATCATTTGAATTGGCCATACCTACACCGGAACATTACCTTCCGCTTATTTACACCCTCTCATTGAAAGACAGCAATGAAGAGATTGAAATATTCAACGACCAACCTGTAGGCGGTTCGCTCACCATGACATCAGTGAAGATTGGAAATAGTTAGTATAAATTAAGCCCGACATATGCTGGGCTTAATTTATTCAGCTAAATCACTATTCTAGTTCTTAATAAATCTACTTTGTAAAAGTCTACTCTCAGTTTGTATTTCTAACAAATACGCTCCTTGCTTTAACTCTGAAACATCCACTTCAATAAATTGTCCATTAACTAAAAAGTTTGATCTAATGCCTGATTTCGTTCCATTTAAACTTATAAAGCTAATGCCAATAACTTTTTCATTAACTTGAGACAATTCAATTTTTACAATGTTAGCAGCAGGGTTAGGATACATTTGAAAATCAGAAGCTATTTCTAAATCAACTCCGGTTACTTCCTCCTCACCAATGCCTGAAATATCAAACGTATAAGTTCCTTCATCTGAATCATTACTTATCACCTCAATAGTGGCAACTCTAGCGCCAGCCGATGATGGGTTAAAAGTTACTGTAAATGTTGTGCTTAAGCCTCCGTCAATATCAAACGGTGTCGTAATATCGCTTATGGTATAATCAGAAGCATTTGTACCAGATATGGTGACGCTACTCACATTAAGGCCTAAATCACCAGTATTTTGGATGGTATAAACAGTACTTGCTGAAAGTCCCACAGTAACAGTACCAAAATCTGTATTGTCTCCGGCATCAGGTGTGTCATCCCCATTAACAATATCAATTCCTCCACCTTGAATATTAATATCTCCAGGTGTTTGGCCTAATGCTGCTACTGTGAATGTAAAGCTTCCATCTTCAGGATCATCACTAATAATAGTAATGGTAGCAGTTCGAGTACCTGAAACAACGGGTGTAAATAAGACATCAAAAGAAGTACTCTCACCTCCAAGTATTACAGCTGGTGTAGTTATAGCATTAATAGAAAATTCTGAAGCATTTGCTCCGCCAACAACAAATTCACTTACTGTTAATGTAGCCTCACCTAAATTTTGGATATCAAAGGCTGTACCTGATGTAAATCCAATAGTAATAGGCCCAATATCAGTACCATCAGAAGTGTCTGGCGTGTCATCTCCATTTGCGATATCAATATCTAATCCCACTCCCTGCAAATTGATTTGTGCAGGTGTTTGTCCAACACCAGTAACATCAAAAGTATAGATTCCTTCATCTGCATCATCATTTGTTATTTCAATTGTAGCCGTGCTTATGCCAGAGGCAGCTGGATTAAAAGTTACACTAAACGATGTAGAACCGCCACCTGAAACTGCAAGAGGAACTGTTATGCCGTCCACTGAAAAATCAGCCGCATTAGCCCCACTTAGAGTAATTGCACTTAAATTTAATTCTGATTCTCCGCTATTCTGGATAGTGAATGTTGAGCTAGTTGAAGAACCAATCGTAAGAATACCTAAATCTGTACCGTCAACTGCATCTGGGGTATCATCACCACTTGTAATATCATTACCATTTCCCTGAACATTAATTTCAGCAGGTGTTAAACCCACTCCGGAAATATCAAATGTATAAGTGCCTTCGTCTGCGTCATCACTTGTAATTTCAATAGTTGCTGTTCTGCTACCTGAAGCAGATGGACTAAACACAATATCAAATGTTGCATTAGATAAGCCACTAATAGTTGTAGGCAATGTTATGCCGCTATGTGAAAAATCAGTAGCATCGGCCCCAGTAAACTGTATATTAGAAATTTCTAAAGTCTCCGAGCCCGTATTTTCTATTGAAAATGTACTTAAACCTGATGAGCCAATCGTTACTGATCCCATATTCGTACCGTCTAATAAATCAGGAGTATTATCTCCATTTGTAATTCCATTTCCATCACCTTGAATATCAATTTCTGCGGGTGCTACATATACTACTCCAAACCTTTGAACAGTAGCATCACCATCTAAACTGCTGAAATTACCACCCAGATAAATGTAATCTCCACTAGATATCATATAGTTAATACTACCACCATTGTCTAAAGACCAAGATTCATCAGTTGCACCAGTTCCAGTGGTTGTAATTCTAGCTAAACGGGTCAAAGCCACTCCACCAATTGATGTAAAACCGCCACCTGCATATAAATCGGTTCCGATTGAGGCGATTGCTAATGCATTTCCATTTCTTGGTTGTGGATTAGGATTCCAGGTAGCATCAACAACTCCTGTAGTTCTATCAACCTTAGCTAAACTTTTAATACTCTCACCACCAATATTGGCATAAATACCGCAAATAATAATATCATTGGTTCCAACCAATTCCAGGTCATAAACGACTCTGTCAGGGTCTGGAGTCCAGGTTTCTGCACTTCCATCTGTAATATCTAATTTTGCTGCATTACTAATGGTAGATGCTCCAACACGGTTAAACCCTCCACCAACGTATAACGCTGAGTTAGCTTCATCACTCACCATTGTCCAAATAATTCCCGGCCCGGTTCCGGCATAAGCACTTTCTACTCTAATATTCGCATTAAAACCTGTATCATGATTACCCGTGTTCAAATCGAATTTGGCCACAGCATTTCTTGCAGTTGCACTAATATTGGCAAAATTACCTCCCACAAATATTGCGTCTGAAGTAATTTCAATTGCTCTAACGGGTGCATCAGGAGCTGGGTCCCAACTTTCAAGGGTAGGTGTTCCTCCAGACTTGTTAATTTTTGCCAGATTATTTCTGGTAGACCCTAATACTGATTCAAAATCACCACCTATGTATAAAAAATCACCATCTATTGCCATTGCATATACACGATAGTCAACCTGAAGATCCCAGGTTTGATCAAGTGTAAAAGTGGTTTTATCAAATCTTGCTATTGCAACCAAGGGGACATCATTAGTTCCATCACTAAAGTTTGTAAACTGTCCACTGATATAGATGTAATCAGCATCTTCCACAATGCACTGAACAGTGCTATTGGGATAATAATCACCTGAGTTCATAACCACCTGTGCAAAAGAATTGCCAGCTGCTAGAAAACATAAAAAACCAACAATACATATTATTGCTGATTTATAAATTTTGTAACCAATTTGATAGACGTGCTTCATAAGTACAATATTTTTTCAAAGTAAGTTAGGCAAAATTATCTTCTGGTTCAACAAACAATTACATCAAGTGCAGAATGTAAGTTTATTTGGTGTTTTAATATGTTAGACGATACTAACAATTTGATAATGAGAGTACTATGAGTTTATTGTTTGGCACGAGCATACCGTAAAAATCGAAAGCTTTGTCCTATTTATTATTAAAAAGAAGTTAGGAAATTAGCTTATCTACATTGAACAGAAACATACTTTAATATGATAGGGATCATATTGAAATGAACCGTCATCCACTACTTTTGATCCACCAATCAATAACTGATTAAGTAATGAAAGCCGGCCTCATAGCTCTTATCATAATCCACGGGCTCATTCACCTCATGGGCTTTTTAAAAGCTTTTAACCTGGCCAAAATTGACACTCTGAATAGTTTCATTTCTAAACCTGTCGGAATAACTTGGTTTATTGTGTGCCTCTTATTCATCCTGACTGCTGTTTTGTATCTAACTGATTATGACGTGTGGTGGGGCCTTGCCATAGTGGCCATCATTTTATCTCAGGTTCTTATTATTTCTGTTTGGAAGGAAGCAAAGTTTGGCACTCTTGCAAACCTACTCATTTTGACACCTGCAATAATAGCTTGTGCTACCTTCTACTTCAACAAAATGGTGGCCAATGAACGAGCGCTAATCATAGCTCAAAGTCAAACCCACACAATTTCAGATAGAAAAATTAGTGATTTACCGCCCGTAGTTCAGCTGTGGCTCACTAAATCTGGCGTAACGAATACAAGAATACCCAATCAGGTGAATGTTATTCAGAGCCTGCAAATGAAACTGGATGAAAGCCAGGAAAATTGGGTTCCTGCTAAGGCCACTCAATTATTTACACCAACTGCACCAGCATTTAACTGGCAAGTAAAATTAAAACCAAACCTTTTTATGCCCATAGTTGGCAGAGACGAATACTTTGAAGGCAAAGGAGGCATGCTCATTAAACTACTGGGCATGTATCCGATAGTTGATGTTGCTGACAACAAAAGAATAAATGAAGCTGCGCTGCAGCGGTACCTGGCTGAAATCTGCTGGTTTCCCCAAGCAGCCCTGAGTGAATTTATAACCTGGAGGGCGATTGACAGCCATAGTGCTGAAGCCACCATTCACCATTTTGGCACAATTGCAACAGGCATTTTTCAGTTTGACGATACCGGTAATTTCCGTGCCTTTAAAACTATGCGCTACAAGGGTGTAGAAGAAGGTGATGAAAAAGTAGAGTGGACAGTGAGTGCTGTTGAACATCAAACAATAAATGACATTAAAGTACCCACTAAGCTTGAGGCCGAATGGAATTTACCCACAGGTAAATGGAAATGGCTCAAACTTCAGGTAGATTCCGTGTCATACACCTTTGAATAATCCAGAGTTTATTTCAATCAAAGCGGCCTTTATATAACGCCTCAAACACTTGTCTTTACTTTCGACTTATAATCGTGTAACTTTTAGAATAATTCGAAACTATGAAACGGTTATATATCGCATCCACTTTATTGTTTATAGTGCTGGCATCATGTTTTTCCTCTGATGAGGATAAATCTGTGTCCAACTCCAATGCCCTGGGTATTAACTTACCTGATGGCTTTAAAATAGAAGTATTTGCCGAGGTTGATAATGCACGATCGCTGGCTGTTAGTCCTTCGGGGGTAGTGTATGTAGGCAACAGAGCAAGTGACAAAGTATATGCTTTGCGCGATACAGATGGCGACTGGAAAGCCGATGAGAAATTTGTAATCGCATCTGGCCTGAACATGCCTAACGGTGTGGCCTTTAAGGATGGAGCTTTGTACGTGGCTGAGGTGAGCAAAATATGGAAATACCCCAACATCGAAGCAGATTTAAACAACCCACCTAAGCCACAGTTAATTACTGACGATTATCCCACAGAAGGCCATCATGGCTGGAAATACATTGCCTTTGGTCCAGATGGTAAATTATATGTACCTGTGGGTGCACCTTGTAACATTTGTGAAAGCGATGAAATTTATGCGTCCATCACCCGAATAAATCCTGATGGTAGTAATCGAGAAATTGTAGCCCATGGCGTGCGTAACACCGTTGGTTTTGATTGGCACCCTGATACAAATGAATTATGGTTTACCGATAACGGACGAGATAGAATGGGTGACGAATTTCCACCCTGTGAACTCAATAAAATTTCAAGTAATGGCCAGCACTTTGGCTATCCTTATTGCCATGGTGGCGATATTGCTGACCCTGAATTCGGTTCGAAAAGGCATTGTAATGATTTTGTTCGCCCACAGTACAATTTTAGAGCGCACACAGCCCCACTCGGCATGACATTCTATACGGGCGAGATGTTCCCTGCCGAATACAAGGGCGATATTTTTGTGGCCCAGCATGGTTCGTGGAACCGTTCTACCAAAATTGGGTACCGTGTAATGCGAGTGAAAGTTGAAAATAACCGTGCAGTGGATGCAGAAGTGTTTGCCGATGGTTGGTTAAATGATGCTACCCAAAATCAAACAGGACGACCTGTAGATGTGCTACAAATGGCAGACGGCTCGTTACTCTTATCTGACGATTATGGGAATAAGGTTTATAGAATTAGCTATGAGTAAATTGATTAATTAAAATGAAAACAACAGATGTACAGAATCAACGTATAGCCCAAATGACTTTTTCATCGGTATACCCGCATTATGTTATTAAGGTGGAAAATAAAGGCCGCACAAAACAAGAGTTACATGAGGTAATTGAGTGGCTCACTGGTTTTAGTAATAAAACGCTCAATCAACTCATTGAAGAAAAAGTAACTTTTGAAAAGTTCTTTGAACGTGCATCGCTTAATCCGAATGCTAAACTCATTACCGGAGTAATTTGTGGTTATCGGGTGGAAGAAATAGATAATCCGCTAACTCAAAAAGTGCGTTACTTGGACAAGCTGGTAGATGAATTAGCCAAAGGCAGGAAGATGGAAAAGGTCTTGAGGTCTTAGGGATCACTCTTTCAATTATTTGTCATTCCGGCCTTGAGCCGGAATCCCTTCATAATAGCAATGCCTGTGATCTACAGACAGCACTCCGTTTCCAAGAGACCCTGAATCCCCGCCTGACCGGACGGGCATGAAGTTCAGGGTGACAAACCTGTTAGTTACCGGCATTGCCTGCCTGTCGACAGACAGGCGATGAAGCAGCGTAGCGAATGAAGAAACAATCTTTCTAATTAGGAGACTGCCACGTCCTATCGTCCTCGCAGTGACGATACTTTTTTTGTGCGGTCATTTCGCAGGTGAGAGCTCGAGCCGGAGAAATCTTCTGCGGCAACACGAGTACTCACCTTTCATCATGGCAAAGATCCCTACGGGATGACCAACTAATGACGAGACTGCCACACCGCCTACTGACGGTTCGCTGTGACAATACAGGTAGAAACACCAAATAAAGGTGAAAGCCATTCTTAGAAGTGTATATTAGAGAATATGAGCCATTGATATGGCACATATTCATTTGCTAGTGGCAATGCTGACCTACAGCGTGAACCACAATAGCAATGAAATAGCACCACACCTTCAGAAAGTTCTATTATGAGATCAGACCCCATTGACAATATTTTAATAAACCCCATTAGCAGATTTATTAATAATTCAACGTCAAGTGGAATTGTATTATTTGCTACTGCCGTAATAGCCATGATTCTCGCTAATTCTCCTTTGAAGGATGCTTATCATCATTTTTGGGAGCAAACTTTTTCAATGGGATTTAACGAATATGTAGTGTCTAAATCTTTACACCATTGGATTAATGACGGGCTTATGTCCATTTTCTTTTTTGTGATTGGCTTAGAGCTTAAAAAGGAAATAATGATGGGCGAACTTTCAAAGCCTAAAAATGCTGTACTACCTATTTGTGCTGGCTTGGGCGGAATGGCAATCCCTGCACTATTGTACATAGCGATAAACTCATCTGGTGAGGCTTCTGCCGGATGGGGAATACCAATGGCCACTGACATTGCATTTGCACTAGGGATACTCTACATGTTAGGAGATAGAATTCCTGTATCGCTTAAAGTATTTTTAACGGTACTGGCCATTGTTGATGACCTCGGTGCAGTGTTGGTAATCGCCCTTTTCTATACCTCAGATATCTCCTTAATGAGCTTATTATATGGCGGTGGGTTTCTTGTTATTCTTGTGGTTTCTAATTTATTGGGTGTACGCAATACGGTTTTTTATGGAATAGTAGGAATTGCAGGCTTGTGGATGGCATTTTTACTTTCCGGAGTTCATGCCACTGTTGCGGGGGTAATTGCAGCACTTACCATTCCGGCAAACGTAAAAATCGAAGACAAAAAGTTTGTTGTGAAAATGAATGCCCTCACCAATGATTTTGAAAAGAGTACCCCTAACAATGTTAGTCTTCTAACATACGAACAGCTACACATCGTGGATAGAATAAGGTTTTATTCAAAAGCTGCGTTAACGCCCCTTCAGCGACTAGAGCACTCCATGGCACCATTGGTGGCTTTTGTAGTGATGCCTATTTTTGCTATTGCCAACGCAGGCATCACTTTTTCTGGAGATTTTTCCGATAACCTGTTTAGCAATGTTAGTATGGGGGTAATATTGGGCCTTGTACTAGGAAAATTTATTGGAATTGTTGCGATTTCAAAGATATTGGTCAAACTTAAATTAGCGGTGCTTCCCACCGGACTTCAATGGCGGCACATCTATGGAATAGGAGTACTTGCAGGTGTTGGGTTTACTATGTCCTTATTTATTACGGACCTTGCTTTTGTTACTTTAGCGCCTATTCTACAAGCAAAAATTGGAATTTTCGTAGCTTCCATAATCTCTGGCACCGTTGGTTTTTTGATACTACGTAAGGCCTAACAATCATAGCTTTAGTTACAATTGTTTATTATTCACAGCTAGCGCAAGTCTGTGACTTGGGCTATAAAATGAAATTGAGAGTCTGTGACTCGGCTAGTTTTCGATTAAAGTTATCGGGTTACAAACCCTTGGGATCATTAGAAAGGCACAAGTTATAAACTTGCGCCAGTTGAGGTATATCAGAATTTTGCGCCATAAATGACTAATATTCATTTGTTGGCTTCAATTTCAATAATACGTCTACAGTAAACTCCATTGTTTACTTTTTTTGTTATTTGTAAACATATATATTGACTTTTTTATATATTTGTAATCATATAAGTTTACTTTTAATGACTTTTGTAAACTTAATGAGTTACATAAAATGAGAAACAAGCGAAAACTTTTGGTTGAGCAGTTGGACAAGAAGCTACAACCATTCTTTGAATCAAGAAAGGTCCTGACCCCAGAGCGTGGATGGATAAATACAATTCGGACTACACTTAACATGACTATGGCCCAACTTGGTACCAAATTAACTATAACAAGACAAGGCGTAAAAAGAATTGAAGAAAGCGAAGCCAATGGACGAATAACACTCAATTCCTTAAGAGACGCAGCCAATGCAATGGACTTAAAATTAGTATATGCACTGGTGCCAAAAAATGGAACCATTGACGATCTAATACAAACTAAAGCAGAAAAGTTGGCTCAAAAGATAGTGTTACGCACTAATCAAAATATGAAATTAGAGGACCAAGGAATAGGAGATGAAAAGATGGCAAAAACAATAAAGGAGCTTGCTGAAGAACTAAAACGAGAGATGAGAAAGTCATTATGGGATTAGATTTCGATTATAAAGATGGACAAACCCCATTAGACGAAGAAGAAAAGGAAGGACTTAAAATAAAGTCAATAACTACTCAAGAAGAATTGGATGAATTTGAGCAATTGAACATTGAAAAGGCAGTAGAATGGACTATTCACACAAAATTAATGCCTGAAAATATTCTCACCGAAAAGTTTATTAAAGACTTGCACAAAAGAATGTATAGTGATGTATGGAAATGGGCAGGTGAATTTAGAAAAACTGAAAAAAACATCGGGATTCCATGGACACAAATTGGAATTGAATTAAAGAATTTACTGGACGACACAAAGTATTGGATTGAAAATAAAACCTATTCTCCTGAAGAAATTGCTATTAGATTTAAACATCGAATAGTATCTATTCATTGTTTCCCCAATGGAAATGGAAGGCATTCAAGATTGATGGCGGATATAATTATTGAATCACTATTTGGTGAAGAAATATTCTCGTGGCATCAGTCAAATATGGTTAAAGCTAACGAAACAAGAAAAGAGTATATCGATGCCTTAAAAAAAGCTGACAACGGAAAAGTTGAACCATTAATTAAATTTGCAAAAAACTAAAGCCAACAATGGCTAAACCCACAGCTAGCGCAAGTCTGTGACTCGGTTAGTTTTCGATTAAAGTTATCGGGTTACAAACCCTTGTGATCATTAGAAAGGCACAAGTTATAAACTTACGCCAGTTGAGCAATGCCTGTGATCTACAGACAGCACTCCGTTTCCAAGAGACACTGAATTCCCGCCTTACCGGACGGCAGGAAGTTCAGGGTGACAGGTGTATTAGTTATAGTCATTGCCTACCTGTCGGCAGACAGGCGATGAAGCAGCGTAGCGCATAAAGAAGCAATCTTTCTAATCAGGGGACTGCCACGTCCTATATTCTACATAACGTTATTACAAGTTCAAGTGTGTGAAATAAAAACGCTCAGCTTTAATTATATTTGCTTTATGCGTTCAACAGCGGAAATATTAAATCAGCTTAAAGACCTTAAGGTAGGTTTAATGAAAACTTACCCTATAGCTTCTATGGCTCTCTTTGGATCATTTGCTCGCTCTGAACAAACCCCAGAAAGTGATATAGATATTTTGGTTGAACTTAATGGCCAAGTGGGCTCAAAATTCATTGATTTAGCTGAGGAACTGGAATTGTCCTTAGGTAAAAAAGTTGATTTAGTCTCGAAAAAGGGTATCAAACCTCATTATTTTAAGTCAATACAGTCTGATCTGATCTATGTCTAAAAGAGATAACCACCTTCTTATCCTTGATATGCTCGAATCTGCATCAAGAATCATGACGTATACTGAAGGATTGAGTTATGATGAGTTTATTAATGATCAAAAAACGCTCGATGCGGTAGTTCGTAACTTTGAAATTTTAGGAGAGGCTTCTAATCGTGTTTTACCCGACTTTCAAATTGAAAACCCTCAAATTCCTTGGAAACAACTTAAAGGGTATAGAAATCGGTTAATTCATGAATATTTTGGTGTTGACTATCAAATTGTATGGGAAATCATCCAAAGCGATTTGGATCATTTAATAGAAGAATTAAGGGAAATTAAAAATTCTGGCTCTAACTGATCGGTCTTGAGAAGCTGCGATGAAACAGCGTAGCGAATGAAGAAGCAATCTTTCTAATCGGGGGACTGCCACGTCCTATCGTCCTCGCCCGCCTAACCGGACGGACAGGCAGTGACGATACTTTTTTAAGCCGTCATTTCGCAGCACAGCGGAGAAATCTTCTACAGCAACACAAGCAACCGACTTTCTATTTGGCAAAGATTCCTACAGAATGACTTACTAATTTTCATTGTCATTGCGGACATGCCTGCCCGACCTTTGACGGGATCCGCAATCACATGGAAGGTGGAGATTCCGGCTCAGGGTCGGAATGACGTTCTTATTTAGTTCGCCTTTGCCAATTGCCACATTGCCACAGCTAGCACAAGTGAGTGGCTTGGGCTATTGAATGAAATAGAGAGTCCGTGACTCGGTTAGTTTTCGATTAGCCTTACAGGGTTGCAAACCCTTGAGATGATTAGAAGGCACAAGTTATAAACTTGAGCCAGTTGAGCACCTCGGGGTTTTGCCTTTGAAAAAATTCCATATCATTGTCTTTTTGTAAACTCTTGTCATTTTTAAATTCTAATGGAAAACACTAAGTCTCTCTTCACTGAAAAACAAGTGAGTGTCGCTGCCTTTTTAGGCGGGCCAATACCACCAAGTATTCTAATTTATAAAAACCTTGTAAGACTAGATAAGATTAAAGAAGCCTATATTGTGCTGGCAGCAACACTAATATTTACACTTGGTCTATTGTATACATTAATTGCCATTCCAGATGACGTGTACAATAATATTCCTAGTCAGCTTATACCTACAATTGTAGGACTAATCGTATGGGTGCTCTATCATTTTCTATTATCTCATTATGTAAAAGATTCGCTAGAAGCTGGGAGTGCAACGGAGTCCAATTGGAAAGTAGCTGGTTTCACTGTTTTAGGAATAGTAATTTATCTATTTATGGCATTTATTGTGGGTATTTCTCAACCACCATTCCCTGGAGAAAAAATGGTGTTTAACAGAAATGAAATCTACTATAATGACAGAACATCTAAAGAGGATGTACAAAAGGTGGCGGATGTTCTCTACGAATTTGAATACTTCTCAGATGGCTATCAAAGCATTGCAAAGTTAGAAACCTGGCCTTATGGCTATGAATTGACACTTCCAATTATTCAAGACTATTGGAATGATCCTGCTGTAGTGAATGACATACAAATACTTAAAGAACTGCTAAAGGAGAGACTTCAAAAAGATGTAACAATCATTTTGGAAGACTACAAGCTGAATGGCGACACCATTGTTAAAAGATTCTAGTTTGTATTGTTTAACTAACCAGATATTCTAAAATCTTAAAGTATGAAAAGGTTGTCACTAACAACTGCTATTCTTTTTATAATATACCTGAGTAGTAAAGCCCAAGAGGTTAAATATTTTGAAAATTTCTTTCATAAAGAATCATCTGAAATCACACCATTCAAGAGAACTTATGAAAAAATAGAAGATGGGATTTTCGTTAATCAATTTGAATTTGATACTCTCAAATTATCGGCATCAATTAAGAAAATTAGCAGTTATGAGCAAACTGATGAATTTCTCAAATATTTTAATAATCAGTTTGCCGAATGGAACTATAAGCCATACTTCGATAAGATATCAGCAAATATTAAAGTGATTAACGATAATGACTATGTCTTAAACTCAATTTTTAAAAACAATTCGAATAAGTATATAAATGTTTTAACACCTGACAGTATTAATATTCTCAAAAATGGTTCAGGTGTAATGAGTTATACACTAAAGTTGAAGTCAGAAGTAGAAGAATATAAAACTGTATTTAAAGATTCGCTTCTCTTTTCGAATTTAATCTTGAGAACATCAAAAAATGATACGATTCATGCAAAAGTAGACATCAAAGCTACTCCTTATGAAGGCTTAGAGAATTTCTACAAGCAGTTTGTTCAATCCATGAACTATCCATTTTTGAAAAGGTTAGCTGGAAAAGAATCAAAAATTTACATTCAATTCGTTGTAGATGAAAACGGCCAATTGACTGACTTTGAAGCTTTATCACGAAACTTTGATCGCTTTGAAAAGAAGACTATTAACAAGCTGTCAAAACTACCCAATTGGAAGCCAGCAATATTTGATGGAAAAAAAGTTAAATCAAGGTTTGTATTGCCTGTAACTTTTGATTTAACTCACTAAAAACCAAAATCCCCGAGGCGCACCCCGGGGATTTGTATTTGAAAAAATTGACAGGCAGCACCGGCCAAAAAATTTACAACCAACAACCACTACGAATTGGAAAGTAAGCCGGCTTTAATGCTGCGATGTCAACCAGTGGATCTAGTCCACGTTATCGTGTAAGAACTTGTTGTTACCCAAGATCTGATTATCGTCATTTAAATTATACTTACTCACATGCGGCTCGCTAGAGTGGGGCACGTTAGATAGCTTCACATCTTTGCGCAAAAATGCGGGTACATCTAATTTTTCCTTAAACTCATGCGTATTCATCTCCGCTTTGTTGTTTCCTTTTAATCGGTTTAAACGTTCTTCAGCTTGCTTTTTAAGGCGCTCTTTCGTGCTGCGCACGTCCATCATGCCATCTGCATTTATTTGCTGGTCGCCTTCATCATCTCCTACTATTTCAAACTCATCGTCCAGCTCATCAAACAAACCATCATCGCCATCTTCATCGTCTTCTATTCTAGATTCTGGCTTGGCAAATGAGTAGCGTGCCGAGAAAGAATCTTCTTCCTCTTCTTCAGTAGTGCGAGAAGTAAGCTCAGAGCTGTTATCGTTATTCACTGAGTTATCAGTTTCAAACATGTTTATCTGCTGTGGCTTTTCTAAGTCAAACACCTTGCGCTCATCGGCCTGTGTGTTATTATTATTTGGTGAGCTAATAGGCTCAGCATGCGAATAGCTTCTGTCAAAACCCGTAGCAATAACCGTTACGCGAATGCTTTCTTCCAGGCTAGGGTCTACACCGTGGCCAAATATCACCTCAGCATCTTCACCTGCCTGCTCCTGAATGTATTCGGTAATTTCAGTGAGTTCATCCATCTGTAGCTCTGCCTGATCTCCCGAGATAATCGAAAGCAAGATTTTCTGAGCTCCAAGAATGTCTCTGTTATCCAACAATGGAGAAGCTAAGGCTTCTTCTGCTGCTCTGCGTGCTCTATTGTCGCCTTTAGTAAGTGCAGAACCCATTACGGCAGCACCTGCATTGTACATTACGGTGCGCACATCCTGGAAATCCACGTTCACATATCCGGCAACGGTAATAATCTCTGCTATACCTTTAGCAGCAGTTGTTAATACATTATCGGCCTGGCCAAACGCACTTCCTATAGAGAGGTTACCATGGATTTCTCTCAGCTTGTCGTTTAATATTACCAGTACGGTATCGCAATTCTCACGAAGTGCTTTAATACCTTCCTCGGCCTGTGCTCTTTTCTTTTTACCTTCAAAACCAAACGGAGAAGTAACAATCCCTACAGTAAGGATGTCCATCTCTTTGGCAATTTTGGCAATAACAGGAGCCGCACCCGTTCCTGTACCTCCACCCATTCCGGCAGTAATAAATACCATTTTGGTATCTGTGCCTAACAGGTCTCTTATATCTTCTTTGCTCTCTAAAGCGGCATTTTTACCAACTTCAGGGTTAGCACCCGCACCTAAACCTTCCGTAAGGTTTACCCCTATCTGAATTTTTGCAGGTACTGAGCTAGATTTTAATGCTTGTGAATCGGTGTTACATACTACAAACTCAACATCTTTAATGCCTTGGCTGTACATGAAGTTTACGGCATTGCTACCGCCCCCACCTACACCAATCACCTTTATAATCGATTTATGGTGTTTGGGAATTTCGAATTTATATCCATTATCTTCCATTACTTTAGTATTTAGTGGTTTCTAATTTTTTGATTAGTAGTCTTTACTACCATCTAAGTCGTCAATTAAAAGGCCTTTGGTTTTATTTAAGATTTTCGCGAAAAAATCACCTCCGGCTTCGCGTTTCTTTGCAGTTAACTTACCGCCTCCCTTAGCTTCTTTGTATCTGTCTTCTCTGTTATCCAAAGCTCTGAATCCGCTAAGTACCAGCCCTACTGATGTTGCGTACATCGGGCTCTTCACGCTATCCACTTTACTTTTGCCTAAATGCTCGTTCGGGTACCCGATGCGCGCATCCATGCCTGTCATGTATTCTACCAGTTGCTTCAGGCTGTTTAGCTGAGAACCACCACCGGTAATTACTATACCGCCAGCCAGTCTGTTCTCAAACCCTGAAGTAATAATTTCTGTGTGAGCGAGCTCCACGATCTCTTCCATTCTGGCTTCAATGATATTGGCCAGGTTGCGGATAGAAATTTCTTTTGGCGGCCTGTTTCTAATACCGGGTATCGCCACGATCTCGTTAGGGCTCGCTTCTTCGCCAATGGCCTTACCAAATTTCGTTTTCAGCAATTCCGCCTGGTGCTGCATTACCATGCAACCCTGCTTTATGTCTGATGTAATGATGTTACCTCCGAAAGGTATTACAGCCGTATGGCGGATGATATTGTCATGGAAAATAGCGATATCTGTTGTACCACCCCCAATATCAATCAGGCAGATGCCTGCTTCTTTTTCTTCGTCACTCAATACTGCCAGGCTAGATGCTAGCGGCTCTAGTATTAAATTTTCAATTTCTAAGCCTGCACGCTTCACACATTTGTTAATGTTATTGATGGCGTTGGTTTGAGCGGTAATCACATGGAAGTCAGCTTCCAGCTTAACGCCACTCATACCTACAGGGTCTTTAATGCCGTCTTCATAATCTACCGTATAATCCTGAGGCATCACGTGAATAATCTCGCTGCCCGGTGGAATTACGATACGATACATATCGTTGTTCAGACGGTTAATGTCTTCAATGGTAATCTCATCATCATTGGTGTTTCGCGTAATGCTTCCATGATGAATTGAGCTTTTAATGTGCTGGCCTGCGATTCCAACGTTTACCACCCGGATATCGATACCCGATTGGTCTTCAGCCTCTTTCACGGCCTTTTCAATTGCATTCACAGTTTTGTCAATGTTGGTAACGATGCCCCGGATTACACCATCCGATTCAGCTTTACCCATTCCCAAAACTTCAAGTTTGCCAAACTCATTCTTGCGACCCACAATTGCGCAAATTTTTGTGGTTCCAATATCGAGTCCGACTACGATTTTGTCATTTTCCATGGTTGTAAATCTATTTTTAGTGGTTGTTTAATACTTTCTTTTCGTCTAAGCTTTAAGCTATTAGCTACAAGCTTCAAGCCTTTTGCTTAGAGCTTACAGCTTACGGCTTATAGCTTTATTCAGCTATCACCTGATCTTTATATTCCAGGTTAATTCTGCTGTAGGTATTCCACCCCTTCTGAGGGAGTACCTTTTTGTAAAAAGCCTTTAGCTTCTTAAACTTCTGCTTCACATCCTCAGGCTTCCCAAACTCCACAATCTGCTTTGTTACCTGTGGGTAAAGCGTTACATACAAATCCTTGCTTATATCGATTTGTGCTATCTGAGCGCTCCAAAACTTATCGTTATAGATAAATTGTAGCAGCTCATAAATTTTCTGCCCCTCTTCCGTTTCTGTTAAATCGTGCTGCATCATCTCTTTCATATAGCTTCCACTTAAAATCACAGCTCTCGATGTGTATTTTGTAGATGTTGGAAGAATCGCACCGTCCAATGCCACATAACCATTGGCCTTACCAGGCTCCAGTATTCTGGCAAAAGGTCTTCTTAACTCTGCGTTTACCAGCAGATTGCCTTTTAAGTCTTTATAGATCTCGGCTTTTTTAATAAACTTTTGAGTTTTCACTCGGCCTTCAATCTCTTTTAGTTTGATGTCTTTAAAATGTGTGCCCAGCAGTACTTCTTCACCATTTTTTGTCATCATTCGCATGATGTCATTTTCATCTATAAAGAAGTTGTTTTGCTGATTCGTGAGCTTGATAATAATATCCTGACACTTTTCGCCCTCTTGCTTTCTGCTACCAAAGCTGATTAGGGAGAGCATCAAAATGGATACCACAGCAACCTTCACCCCTTTACCTATTTTCAGTTTTTTAAGCATGGTATTTCTCGTTTAAATGTTCTTTAATCGGTTCTACCAGTTTGTCGATATCGCCCGCACCGATGGTGGCGATCACTTCATAGTTTTCATTTTCAAGGTGGTTGAGCAACTCTTCTTTGTTGATCAATACCTTCTCCGTTTGCATCTTGTCGTAAATAATTTTTGATGTTACCCCTTCAATAGGCTCTTCCCTTGCCGGATAGATATCCAGTAATATCACTTCATCAGCCAGGTCAAGGCTTTCGGCAAAGCCGTCTACAAAATCTCTTGTTCTGGTAAAAAGGTGCGGCTGAAATATGGCCGTCACCTTTTTATCAGGGTACATGAATTTGAGTGATTTAAGAAAAGACTCTATCTCCGTTGGGTGGTGAGCATAGTCATCCACAAAAATTATTTTCTCTGATTTGATGATGTACTCAAATCTTCTTTTTACACCACGGTAGCTTTCAATGCCCGCCCTTACTTCCTCTGGGCTCAGCCCTAAATCAAGGGCTACAGCAATGGCTACAGTAGCATTTTCAACATTATGAAAACCGGGAACGCCAAGCATAAGATTATTAATATTGCACTGCTCATCACAATAATTGAATTCAAAAAAACCATTACACATGGTAATATTGCTGGCAAAAAATTGCCCCCGGTTTATGCCATAGGTATGTGCTGATCGATTATAATCATCACTTACTAATTCTTTGGCTATTTTTTCATTAATAAAGAGTTTACCAGAGGCTTTCACCTGCTTGATAAACGCCTTAAAAGAATCTTCTAATTGTGTTTTATCTCCATAGATATCCAGATGGTCTGCATCAGCAGAAGTAACAACTGCCACATCCGGATGAAGCGTTAAAAACGATCTGTCAAACTCATCTGCTTCCACCACGGCAATAGACTTACCGTCTTTGTTTTGGTTGGCGATGTAGTTAGACTCATAATTGGTAGCAATGCCTCCTAAAAATGCCGTGATATCTCTGCCTGCATGTTTCAGCAAGTGGGCGATCATGGAAGAGGTCGTAGTTTTTCCGTGCGTTCCCGCAACTGCTACCAAATGAAATTCTGAGGAAATCATGCCCAGCACCTGCGAGCGCTTGAACAGCTCAAAGCCATTATCTTTAAAATAATTTAGCTCTTTTTGATGCTTAGGTATGGCTGGAGTAATGATAATTAATGACTCCTCTTTGTTTTGTTTTACCGCATCAGGAATATTGGCTACATCATCATCAAAATGAATAGCTATTCCTTCCTCAATAAGCTTGTTGGTTAAAGAAGTAGGCGTACGGTCGTAGCCGGATACTGCAAAGCCGTTATGGTTAAACCATCTGGCCAAAGCACTCATCCCGATACCTCCGATACCGATGAAATAGACGTTATGGTATTTATCTAATTTCAATTGATAATTCGCATTACTTCTGATACTATATCTTTTGTAGCATTAGGCTTCCCCATTTTTTTAAGGGCTGCGCTAAGACTCGCTTGTTTTTCTTTATCACCTAAAAGGTCTACTACATTGTTCATCAGGCTTTTTTCTGATTCACTATCACGGATTAAAATAGCTGCACCGTTTGTACATAGCGACCTCGCATTTTTTGTTTGATGATCTTCAGCCACATTGGGTGAAGGCACCAGAATGGTAGGTTTGCCTACCAGGCACAGTTCGGAAATGGACAAAGCCCCGGCTCTGGAAACCACTACATCTGCCGAGGCATATGCCAAATCCATTCTCTTAATAAACTCGTGCACTTTTATGTTGCTACCATAATCAGCAGCCACATTTTTCATATCGTTATAATAAAATCTGCCTGTCTGCCATAGCACCTGGAACCCGCCTTTCACTACCTTATCTAAATGACCGGCAATACTTCTATTGATTGTTCTGGCTCCAAGGCTTCCACCCAACACTAATACTGTTTTCTTATTCGGATCTAATTCAAAATGCTGAATAGCCTCATCTCTTTTGTTTTCTAAAGAAAGAATATCGCTTCTCACCGGGTTGCCAGTAAACTTGATAACATCTTTAGGGAAATATTGCTCCATCCCCTCATAAGCCACACAAATGCTTTTAGCCTTCTTACCAAACTTCTTGTTAGTTAGGCCTGCATAAGAATTCTGCTCTTGAATTAAGGTTGGCACTTTACGAGAATTTGCCGCAAACATCATGGGCCCACTTGCATAGCCGCCAAAACCAAGTACTGCATTAGGGCTGAACTTTTTAACAATACCAATTGCCGAGAAGAAACTATGAATAACTTTAAATGGTAAAAGTAAATTTTGAATGGTTACTCTTCGTTGCAATCCGCTAATCCAAAGCCCTACAATTTTATAACCTGCCTCTGGCACTTTGGTCATCTCCATTTTACCCTGAGCACCTACAAACAAAATTTCAGAATCAGGGTGCTGACTTTTTATCTCATTAGCCACCGCCAATGCAGGATAAATATGTCCGCCTGTTCCGCCTCCGCTTATGATGAATCGATATGGTTCTTTACTGGTCAACTGGTTACTTGTTTCTGGTTTCTGGTTTCTGGTTATTGGTTATTGGTTATTAGTTATTAGTTAATTGCTCATTGTTAATTGTTCATTGTCACGCTGCCCTTGCTATGTTTTTAATTTCTCCACCTGCACTCTCCCATGATGAGTCAGTCTCGCCTCTGCTCACGCTTAAAATAATTCCGATTGAAAGTCCTGTAAATAATAAGGAAGTACCACCCATACTGATTAATGGAAGTGGCAAACCTGTAATTGGACCCAAGCCCACCACTACACCCATGTTTACCATGGCTTGCAGTACTAGTGCAAAGCTTAATCCGGCCGAAAGCAAGCCACCAAACGCTCGTTCACTATTGGTGACTGCCTTCATGCCTCTGGCTAAAAGAATTAAGTATAGAATGAGTACTACTACCCCTCCCACAAGGCCATATTCCTCAACGATAATGGCATAAACGAAATCGGAATATGGGTGTGGAAGAATATTTCTTTGTTGGCTATTACCCGGACCTTTGCCTAAAATGCCACCTGTAGCTACTGCTATACGTGCATGTTTTGCCTGGAATGGTAGTTCATCACCATTAATAAAGCTTTCAATCCTGTTCTTAGCTGTTTCGCCTCTTACACCAAAAGTTAATGCTACGCTACCAGCCATAATACCTACAAATACAAGCATTGCCAGATATTTGATTGGCACCCTACCTATGAACATGATTAGCATGCAAGTAGCAAAAAGTAAGATGGCAGAAGATAAGTTGGTTAATGCAATTAAGCCGCATATCACTCCACACCAGATTAATATTGGAATGAAAGACTCTTTAAAGTCTTCAATGTTCTGCTGACGCTTGGAAAGCATACTTGCCAAGCTGGTTATCAGGGCCAAACTGGCTAGATCAGAAGGCTGAAAAGATGCATTGATAATTGGTAACTGAATCCAACGAGAGGCATTATTCAAGCTAACACCGTTGGTAAATGTATAAATCAACAACGGGACACTAATCCACAATGCAAATCTTGATAGTTTAGAATAGTATCTGTAGTCGATCTTATGGGCAAACCACATAGCTCCCAAGCCTACAAACACTAATAGAGTGTGTTTAATCAGGTAAGATTCCGGATTGATCATTCGCTTAAACGCCAATGTTCCGGTGGCACTATACACTACCAAAATACTAATAAGCGATAGTGCAAATACTACTACCCAGATTACCGGATCGCCTTTTAAATTATCGTCTACCCAAGCTTTTATCTTATTCATTGTTCTAAAGCTTTAGTCTCAAAATCATTTTTCAATTCTCTTACGGCCTGCTTAAACTGCTCGCCTCTGTCTTCATAGTTTTTAAACAAATCGAAGCTTGCGCAAGCAGGAGATAATAGAACCACATCATTCGTTTGCGCATATTCCAATGCTGACCTCACGGCCTGATGAATGCTATCTGTTTCGAGCATATTCACTATTTGATTGTGAAATGCATCTCTCAATTTCGAGTTATCCTTACCAAGACACACCAGTGCTTTTACTTTGGCATTTACTTCGTCCATGATCAGGCTGTAGTCATTGCCTTTATCTACACCGCCTGCTATCCACACCAAAGGCTCAGTAAAGCTTGCCAACGCATATTTTACAGCATCTACATTCGTGGCTTTGGAGTCGTTGATAAATCGTACGCCATTGATGGTATCAACATACTCCATTCTATGTGGAGCATTTTTAAAGGTTTTTAGTCCTTGTCTGATATCAGCTTCACTTACGCCCATGATTAAGGCAGCGTGTATGGCCGACATCATATTAATGGCATTGTGCATACCTAAAAGCACTGTTTCACTTTGAGGTATCTGAATTTGGTCATTGATTTTCATCACCATTTGATCAGATACATCATCGAGTGTAATTGGAACTCGCTTTACAGGCGAAATATATCTTGATAATTTATCAGCAATCAGCTCATTATCAGCGTAATAGATAAAGTGATCATTCTGGCCGGCCTCTTTTATAATTCTAAACTTGGAGCTTACGTAATTCTCAATTTTATACTCATACCTGTCCATATGGTCTGGAGTGATATTGAGTAAAATGGATATATAAGGCTTCAATAAATAGCAACCATCCAATTGGAAGCTGCTCATCTCTACCACGAAGTAATCGTATTTGTCTTCTATTACCTGCTTAGCCAAACTATGACCCACGTTACCTGCCAAGCCCACATTCAGACCAGCCTCTTTTAAAAGGTGATAGGTTAATAATGTAGTGGTAGTCTTACCGTTAGTGCCTGTAATGGCGATAATTTTTGCTTTGGTATAAGAAAAAGCAAATTCAATTTCATCAACAATCTTTATTCCTGCCTCTCTTATCTTTTTTACTATTTTGGCTGTTTCAGGAATTCCTGGACTTTTAATAACTAGACGTGATTCAAGAATCTTCTTTTTAGAATGACCACCTTCTTCAAATTCTATCCCTTTCTCAACTAATTGAGACTTGTATTTATCGGCTATTATTCCATAGTCTGAAACAAACACATCATACCCTTTAGCTTTAGCCAGTAAGGCTGCTCCTGTTCCGCTTTCTCCTGCTCCTAATATGGTTACTAAATGTCCTATTTTTTTAGTTGTTAGTTGTTAGTTGTTAGTCTTTAGTCTTCGTTATTCGTTATTCGTTATTCCTACCTCAATTTCAATGTGGCTAGGGTCAAAATCGCTAATAATATTCCTACCATCCAAAACCGTGTTACGATCTTTGATTCATGTATTTCTAATTTTTGATAATGATGATGCAATGGAGACATCAGGAAAATTCTTCTTCCTTCTCCGTATTTCTTTTTTGTGTATTTGAAATAGCCCACCTGCATCATGACAGATAGACTTTCAATTAAGAAGATGCCACATAATAATGGCAGCAATAATTCTTTACGTACAATTAGGGCAAGTACAGCTATCACTCCACCTATCGTTAAGCTTCCAGTATCACCCATAAATACTTGTGCTGGATAAGAATTGTACCAAAGGAAACCAATGCACGCACCTACAAATGCCGCACAGAAAATTACCACCTCACTGAGGTTAGGGATGTGTAAAATATTTAGGTAATCACTAAAGTCAACACGGCCAGAGAGATAAGCGAAAATGGCTATTGTGAGACCAATGATTGCCGATGTGCCGGCAGCAAGCCCATCTATTCCATCGGTCAGATTAGCTCCGTTAGAAACAGCAGTAATAATGAATATCACCACAAACACATAAATAATCCATGTGAAGTCGTGCGATAAAAACGGCACTAATGCATCATAATCAAATTCATTATCCTTTAAGAAGGGAACAGTTGTTTTAGTAGATTTTACATCTTGATATTCTCTTACTACTTCATTTTGTTCGTTTACTGTAGCCTCATCGTACTCTCTCACCACCACGTTTTGGTTAAAGTAAAGAGTGAGACCAACGATTAAGCCTATCGAAACCTGACCTACGATTTTGAATTTACCGGCCAGTCCTTCTTTGTTCTTTTTGAATACTTTAATGTAATCATCCATAAAGCCGATAAAGCCCAATGCCAGTGTAACGCCAATAAGAAGCATGACATATACATTCTCTAGTCTGGCAAAAAGTAGCACCGGAATAAGAATAGCGCTGATAATGATGAGCCCACCCATGGTTGGTGTACCTTTTTTGGCCATCTGACCTTCCAGACCTAAATCTCTGATGCTTTCGCCAACTTGCTTTTTCCGTAGAAATTCAATTAACTGCTTTCCAATTAAAATGGTAATTACCAAAGACAAAACTGCGGCCATGCCGGCTCTGAACGAGATGTATTGAAATACACTCGCCCCTATCAGACTATATTGTTGTTCTAAATAATCAAATAGGTAGTAGAGCATAGTTAATTAGCAAAAAGGTTTAACATTCGTCCTAAAACTTCTTTATCATCAAAAGGGTGTTTCACTCCTTTGATCTCCTGATACTTTTCATGGCCTTTACCTGCCACTAATATGATATCATTGTCACCAGCCAACAGACAAGCTGTTTTTATAGCTTCTTCTCTATCGACTAGCACTACAGTCTTTTTATAATCAGCAGGGCTAATGCCCTCTTTCATATCTTTTATTATTGCTTCGGGATCTTCATCACGAGGATTATCAGATGTAAAAACCACCTTGTCGCTTAGTTTGCAGGCAATTGCCGCCATGAGCGGTCGCTTCGAAGTATCTCTATTGCCGCCACAGCCTACCACTGTAATTACTTTCTCATTCCCTGTTCTGAATTCAGCGATGGTTTCCAATACATTTTTCAATGCATCCGGAGTGTGCGCATAATCTACAATAGCTGTGATTTTTGCATCCGTTTCCACCACTTCAAAACGGCCTTCTGCACCATCTAAAGATGATAGTGCCGTTAGTGTATCTTCTGAATCCTCACCAAGCAACACTGCCGCACCGTATACAGCCATCAGATTATAGGCGTTAAAATCCCCTATCAACTTGAACCAAACATTCTTATTATCAATCTCCAGCTCTATGCCTTGAATAGTATTCGATATCATTTTAGCCTTAAAATCGGCTACACTTTTAAGTGCGTAAGTTTGTTTACTGGCCTTTGTGTTTTGAAGCATAATGGCTCCACGCTTATCATCAGAATTTACCAAGGCAAAGGCATCGCTACTTAATCCATCGAATAACTTTTTCTTAGCAGTGATGTAAGCATCAAATGTTTTATGATAGTCTAAGTGGTCGTGCGAAATGTTGGAGAAAATGGCTCCTGTAAAGTTCACTCCGGCCACTCTGGATTGATCTAAAGCGTGTGAACTCACTTCCATAAAGGCATAATCACAACCACGATCAACCATATTTGCTAACAGTTCATTCAACTGTAATGCATCAGGCGTTGTGTGACTTGCCGGAATAATATCATCATCAATTTTATTCTCTACTGTTGATAATAAACCAACTGCATAGCCCAACTTGCGATAAAGCGTAAATAAAAGCGTGGCGATGGTAGTTTTACCATTTGTGCCGGTAACACCCACCAATTTTAACTTACTGCTAGGGTTACCGTAAAAATTAGAAGCAATGATACCAAGCGCAGCAGCACTATCCTTTACGGCAACATAAGTGGCTGAAGAACTTATTTCCTCTGGTAAGTTTTGGCAAACAATAGCAACAGCACCTTTAGCAACTGCCTTGGTTATAAAATCATGACCATCTGCTTGAGTACCTTTAACAGCAACGAATAAAGAGCCCTTTTCTACTTTTCGAGAATCAAAACACACAGATTTAATATCCATAGTCATATCTCCTGATGCAGAAATCAGTGATACTTTATATAATATGTCTCTTAATTCGGCCATTAACTCAATTCAATAACTATTCTGCTTCCTTTAGAAATTCTTACTCCTGGCAGCTTAGATTGTCTAATTACTCTACCTTTTCCTTTTACTTCAACCTGCAATCCGTTGCTTTCTAATACAAAAAGTGCATCTCTCAATGTCATACCATTTACATCTGGCACCAGGTTTTCTGCCATTTTATTTTCTTGCCATTTTAAGGAGTTGCCGTAAACCTGAGTTCTTACCCAGTCCTTTTCAGTTGCTGAATGATTAGAAATTCCTAATTCGTTGCACAGCAATTTCAAGTCTTGATGATTGCCTGAACGAATGACAGGGAAAATGCCGGCTTCAGCTATAAATTCTTCCGGAAGAGGCTCATGCATATCCACATCTCTTGAATAAATATTATCAGCTATTTCTTTGAATACAGGGGCAGCCACATTGCTACCGTATTGCCTCCACCCTTTCGGATTCTTAATTACAACTACAGCACTATATTTTGGCTGGTCAGCCGGAAAATAACCGGCAAATGAGGTGATGTATTTCTTTGTATATCTGCCATTTTCAAGAATCTGGGCGGTACCCGTTTTACCGGCAATTTTATAGTGATCATTCTTAATATTCATGGCAGTGCCTCTTTCCACCACACCTTCCAGCATCAATCGAAGTTTAATTAAAGTCTCGTCCGAACAGATTTTATCATTCAATACAACAGGCTCATATTCTTTGATAGTCTTGTCAGCTCTTTTTACTTCTTTCACGAATATTGGGCGAATCATTTTGCCACCATTCGCTACAGCATTGTATAGTGCCAGAGTCTGAATTGGTGTTAACTCTAAGCCATAGCCATAAGCCATCCATGGCAGCGTAATGCCACTCCAGTCTTTATCGGTTGGTCTTTTAATTTTAGGAATACCCTCACCTTTAATTTGTAAGCCCAAAGGCTGCGAAAGGCCTATTCTGTCAATTTCATTCACAAATACGGATGGATTCTTGCTGAAGTATTTATCTACCAACTTAGCCATGGCCACATTGGAAGAAAGCTCAAAAGCTTCTTTAACAGTGATAGTTCCATAACCGCCTTCCTCGTGATCTCTAACCGTATTTTTATAGAATTTCTGAACACCCTTTCCAGTATTAATGGTATCCTCTAATTTGATATCGGTATTCTCGAGCAGGGCAATCATTGTTGCCAGTTTGAATGTAGAACCAGGCTCTCTTAGTCCGCCAACTGCATAATTATAACGCTCGTAGTAATACCCTTTGCTGTTTCTGCTCAAGTTGGAAATGGCCTTAATCTCACCAGTTTTTACTTCCATTACCGCCACTACACCATAATCTGCTTCATGGTAATCCAAAGCTCTAAGCAAAGCGGTTTCACTTACGTCTTGCAGGTTAATATCAATGGTAGTTTCAATATCATACCCTTCTTCAGACTTGATTTCCGTCCCGTCAAAAACTGGTTTCCAGCTGCCTCCGGCTATTCTCTGATAAAGTGCTTCCCCGTCAGTTCCTGCTAACTCTTTATTAAAGCTATACTCTAAACCAGCACCTCTGTCGTTTTCATTTACAAAACCGATAGTTCTGAGGCTTAGATTGGAAAAAGGCCTGAAGCGTTTATCTACTTTTTCAAAAATGACTCCTCCTTTGAGTCTGCCTGCTCTAAAAATCGGCCATTCTTCCAGCAATTTCTTTTCTTGGTAACCTATGGTTCTATTACTCAGCACAGTGTATTGCCTGTTCGCTTCGCGCGCATTCCTAAGCTCACGTTTATACGCCTCAGCACTTTTATTTCTAAAGAATTTTGAAAGTTTTATCGATAAGGAATCCAAGCCGGCCACAAAAAGCTCATCAGAAGCTATAGTGGCATCAAAAGCCACCTTATAAAAAGGTAGAGAAGTTGCCAACAAGCTTCCGTTATCACTATAGATGTTACCTCTAGTTGCTTTAACCGGTCGGTACTGAAAGCTCATCTGATTTGATAGCTCTTTCCACTTATCGCCCTCAAAAAACTGAATGCGACCCACCTTAACGGCAACAGCGGTCGCAAATAGAAAGACTAGCAGAAATGCTATCCGTACTCTTAGTAATATGGATTTCTTAATGTTCATCCTTGAGCACTACTTTTTCGGGTGGTTGAAGACTTTCTTTAATTCCGAGTTCAGCGACATTTTTTGCCACCTCAGATTGTTTGCTGGCAAACATATAATCTGACTTAAGAGTAGTGTAATCTGCTCTCAAATCTTCCACTTCTTTTTCCAGCGCATCAATTTTTCGAACATTCTTTTCAGCAAAATGACTGTTGCCTATGTAGAATAAGGCAACACCTGCCAGAAACAACACATAAGGCATGTATTTAACAGGAATGCCGCTTTCAAAGGCAGCATCAATCTTCATCATATTTTCAACCCTCGAAAAGATGTTTCTTCCGTTGCTGCTCTTACTTTCGATTTTAAATCTATTTGCTGCCATTTTTATACTTTTTCAGCCACTCTCAGCTTAGCACTGCGAGCTCTGTTATTTTTACTTTTCTCTTTTTCAGTAGCCTCAATGGGCTTTTTATTAATTGCTTTTAATGGCTTTAAAACATTGCCATAAAAGTCTTTTTCCATTTCACCACTTACCTTGCCCTTCATTATATAATTCTTCACTAGCCTATCCTCTAAAGAGTGATAAGACATAACCACCAATCTCCCTCCTTCACGTAGTACCTCTCCCGTTTGCTCCAACATTTCCTCCAACACCTGCAGCTCACCGTTCACCTCAATCCTGATGGCCTGAAAAACCTGAGCGTAGTATCTATTTTCTTTACCCCTCTTCGCAAACTTTACAAGCACATCCTTCAAATCTTGTATCGTAGCTATTTGCTTGTTGATTCTTGCTGAACATATTGCTTCCGCAAGCGTCTTGGCATTTTTAACCTCACCATACATTCCAAAAATTTTATGAAGCTGTTCTTTGGAGTATTCATTAACTACAGTCTTTGCCGTCAACTCGGCCGACTGGTCCATTCTCATATCTAATTCAGCATCAAAGCGTGTAGAAAAACCTCTTGAGGCTTCATCAATTTGATGAGAAGAAATACCTAAATCAGCTAAAATTCCATCGACCTGTTTTACACCATAGGCCTTGAGGTACCTTTTCAAATACCGGAAATTGCCATCAATAAATGTGAAAGAACGTGTATCAAATTCATTGGCATTCTCAGCGGCATCTGAATCTTGATCAAATGCATAGAGGTGGCCATTATTTAATTTTTTTAGGATTTCTCTTGAGTGACCACCGCCACCAAAGGTTAAATCCACATAAATCCCATCTGGATTTATATTGAGTCCTTCGATGCATTCTTGAAGCATTACTGGATTATGGTATTCATAACCCTCCTGCTTACTCATCAAGGTACTTTTGAGCTAATTTTGAAAACTCAGAAGGGTCATTAATTAGATTCTCCTCGTAGAGTGATGGGTTCCAGATTTCCACTTTATTACCCATTCCCACCACTACGGCATCCCGGTCTAACTGAGAATAACCTAACATCAGTTTAGGAATAAGTAACCTACCGGCACTGTCCAATTCAACTACCGAACTTCCTCTAAAGAAATTCCTCTGAAGTTTTCTATACTCTTCATTGAATTCACTCAACCCGGCAATTTTTGAGTAGATTTTTTTATACTCTACCATTGGATAAAGTATTAGACAAGGCTCGAAACCTCTACGTATAACCAGCTCATTACCAGATGCTTCTGGTAAAGCAGACTTAATCTTTGCGGGTAGAACTAACCTACCTTTCGCATCGATCTTGCACTCATATTCGCTGGTGAAAAATGCCATTATTGATTGAATTCTATGATTCTAATAAACAAACATAGAAAAATATTTGACATAATCCACCACTTTCTACCACTTTACTCCACTTTTTTACATTTTCTTACATAAAAAGTACACCAAGCGTATAAAACCATCTTCAATGGCTAGAATTGAACTATTTCTAAGATGTAGCTTTAAATGCTAAATGAAGTAAATGGTCTTAAACAGGCAATTAAGAACCTTTTTGCTCTAACGATTTCAATATTTCTTGCGTATGCTGCCCCAGGTGTGGTGGTGGGAGAATGTGGGAGGAATTTTTTAATTGACCTGAATTTGCAATGAATGTTTTAAGTCCCTGAAGTTTATTTGATTCAAGTTTTATTAATTCGCCATACAAGTCAATAGCTTCTGACACCTTATTTACAATACCTGCTGGTATATTCTTTTCATTGAATGAGTTCATTAAATCAGAAGATGTGAATCTTAAAAAACTATCCTTCAAATAAGAATAAAGTTCATCTCTATTAGTTACACGAAGTACATTACTCGAGAAGTTTTCTTTTAATTCTAAATCCAGTACAGATAATAGCTTTGAGAATTGTTGATCACTTCCAATGGCTAGAATGATCTGTTTATCATCCATAGTTTTGAAGAGTTCTCCATATGGTGCAATATTCGGATGCTTAGACCCTTTCCTTTTTGGCTCTGCCTTGGCAACCATGTAATTAGTTGCCTGATTGGCCAGAGAGGCCAACCCAGCCTCGATTAAAGACACCTGAAAGTAGCTTCCTTTGCCTGTTTTTAATTTATTTATGTATCCGAGAAGTAATGCTTCTTTTAACTGATGCCCAGCTAATAGATCCATCATGGCAACAGGCATTTTAGTAGGCTCTCCCCCTTCTTCACCATTCATATTCATAAATCCAACTTCCGCCTGAATGATGGCATCATATCCTACTCTTTCGGCCAACGAACCATAACCAGTGATTTGGCCATAAATTAAATCATCATTAATATGCTTCAATGAGGCATAATCAACCTTTAGCTTCTTATCATCTCCAGGCTTATAACTGGTTATAACTATGTCAGCACCCTCAACTAATTTATAGAGTACCTCTAACCCTTCAGATTTAGTGATATCAAGTGCCAGGGATTTTTTACCCCAATTGATGCAAGCGAAATAGGCTGAAATATCATCTGTATTTTCGTTAGCACCTTTCCAGGATCTTGTCACATCCCCATTAGTTTTTGGATTTTCAACCTTAATCACTTCAGCACCTAGCTCAGCAAAAAACTGCCCAACACTAGGCCCGGCCAGCACTGAAGCAAGTTCTATTACTTTGAGGTCTTTAAAAAAGGATGATTGGTTTTCCATAAAATGCTATCTGCTTATTTGGTTTTGCTAACATAAAGAATAAAGCACTTAATTATAACAGAATATATTTTTTGACAATATCGAGAACCATTTGATCGATAATATCATTTAATCTTAATATATCTAACTTTGCATTATGAAAAGAGTGGTAGTCGGCATGTCCGGTGGTGTAGATTCAAGCGTAGCAGCATACTTACTTCAAAAACAAGGGTATGAAGTAATAGGTATGTTTATGAAAAACTGGCATGATGATTCTGTAACCATCAGTAAGGAATGCCCTTGGCTTGAAGATTCTAACGATGCAATGATCGTTGCCCAAAATCTCGGTATACCATTTCAGGCCATTGACTTAAGCAAAGAATACAAAGAGCGTATTGTAGATTATATGTTCGATGAATACAGTAAGGGCCGTACACCAAACCCTGACGTGCTTTGCAATAGAGAAATTAAGTTCGACATTTTTTTAAAAGCGGCCATGCGCTTGAAGGCTGACTATATCGCCACAGGACATTATTGTAGAAAAGGAGAAGAGGTAATTAATGGCGAAACTCGGTATAAGCTTCTTGCCGGAGTAGATGGAAATAAAGATCAAAGCTATTTTCTGTGCCAACTTACTCAGGAGCAATTATCAAAAGCACTTTTTCCTATAGGTGAATTAACAAAGCCTCAGGTAAGGGAGATTGCCAAGGAAATGAATCTTGTTACAGCCGATAAAAAGGATAGTCAGGGTTTATGTTTTATTGGAAAAGTACGCTTACCGGAATTTTTACAGCAGCAGCTCAAACCCAAAAAAGGGAAAGTAATTGAAGTACCGGCTGATTCTCCCATTTACAAAGAAAAAGCATTAGTCACAGACTCTACCCAACCAAGTTTAACAGAAATAACAGATGGGTTTACATATAAAGAGTCTGACGGCAAGGTAGTAGGTGAGCATTCTGGTGCGCATTATTTTACTATTGGGCAGCGTAAAGGTCTTAATATTGGAGGTACGCCTGAACCATTGTTTATTATTGAAACTGATACAGAAAATAATATAATCTATACCGGCCAAGGTGAAAACCATCCCGGACTTTACAGAAATGGCCTATTTATCACAAATGAGGATATCCATTGGATTCGTCCTGATTTAGAACTAGAAGTGGGTGAGTCAAAAGAGTTTGATTTACGTATCAGGTATAGACAACCGCTAGAAAAAGCCACTCTTTATAAAGAGCCCAATGGTATTTATGTTGTGTTTAATCAGCCTCAAAAAGCCGTTGCTCCAGGGCAGTTTGCCACTTGGTACAATGGTGAAGAATTAATTGGGTCTGGAGTGATTAACTAACTACTTCAGATCTTCCAAACCACTTACACCGCCACTTACAACGAACTTCATGGCTGCTGTTGAAGACATTTTTAAAGGAGTAATATATTCCTGCTTCACCAAAAATTGATTACCAGACCATGCATAAGAATGAGGCATATATACTGAAATATATCCCTCCATACCTAGCTTCTCTAAACTGTCGTTGGTAATAAACCCTACTTTTAATAGTATTCCAGATTCATCAACTTTCACCAACACGGGGCGGTTAAACTTCTTTTGATCTCCTACAAATGCACCAATCAAGTCTTTGAGTGATGTGTAAATTATATTCACCAACGGTATCTTGATAAAGTATCGCTCAAAAAATTCAAAGAATGGCCTTGTGATGAAGAAGGAAGCCAAGTAGCCAAGCAATGTTACTGCAGAAAGTATAACAACCAAGCCTAATCCGGGGATATCAATAGGTATTAAACCGTCAACCCAGTCTAAACTTTGGAATATTACATACACCGTAAGTGCAAATGGAACTACAAAGAGTAAACCTCTGAAAAAATAGGTAAGTATTCTATTTATCGTGAATTTGGACATGATTGAAACTTTTAGACATAAAAAAAGGGCTTATTAAAAGCCCTCTAATATCTGAAATATTTATCTCTTATATGGCTATTCCTATAAACGACTTAAAAGCAATACCCATTAATCCAGTAATAAGCATAGTGATACCAAGTCCTTTTAGCCCGTCAGGTACGTTAGAGTATTTTAATTTTTCCCTAATAGCAGCCAGTGCAATAATTGCTAGCGCAAAACCAGTTCCGGAACCGAAGCCAAAAACAGAGGCTTCAGCAATTGTGTAATCTCTCTGAACCATAAATAAAGACCCTCCAAGTATTGAACAGTTTACTGCTATAAGTGGCAAGAATATACCTAAAGATCCATAAAGTGCTGGCGATACTTTTTCAACAACCATTTCCACTAACTGAACCATGCCAGCAATAATGGCAATGAACATGATGAACTGTAAGAACTCCAGGTTGATGTCTCCAAATCCGGCTCCTAACCAGGTTAGTGCACCTTCTTTTAATACATACTCCTGTATTAACCAGTTAATTGGTACAGTAATACTCAATACAAATATTACAGCCGCACCAAGCCCTATGGCTGTGCTTACCTTTTTAGATACTGCAAGAAATGAACACATGCCTAAGAAATAGGCAAAGATCATGTTCTCAATAAATATCGATTTAATTCCTAAGCTTACTAATTCCATAATTATTAATGCTCTACGTAACCAGTTCTAGATCTCTGAACCCAAATTAAAATACCTAATATCATAAATGCACCAATGGAGTCAACCATCAATCCATTTGTTGGGAAGTTCATAATTCCTGCTGCCTCAAATACTTTAAAATCGAATACAGAACCAGAACCAAATAACTCTCTAAAAAATGCTACTGTCAGGATTATCCATGCATAACCAAAGCCACTTCCTAATCCATCAAGGATTGAATCGTATGGCTTATTGCCCATAGCAAATGCCTCCAAACGACCCATTACAATACAGTTGGTAATAATCAGACCAACAAAAGCTCCAAGAACTTTATACATATCGTAACTGTAAGCTTTTAACACTTCACTTACTAACGTAACAAGTGTAGCTACTACAGCTAATTGCACGATAATACGTACTCTACTAGGAATGATGTTTCTCATTAATGAGATAATCAGGTTGGAAAACACAATTACAAATACCACGGCAATAGACATGATAAGTGTAGGTTCCATTTTAACTGTTACCGCCAATGCAGAACAGATACCTAATACCTGAACCGTTATCGGGTTATCCTCATTAAGAGGGTCAGTGATTAATCTCTTTCTACGTTTCGAGAAAAGCTCTTCTTTTGGTGTTTGAACAGCTGTTTCTTGTTTTTCTAAAGTTTCAGTACTCATATTATCACTTTAACTTATGTCAAAATTATATTTTAGCCAGATTACCTGACTTCACTTTGTTGAAGTATGACTTGTAATACCCTAGATACTTCTCTAGCATGGCATTAACTCCTCTTCCGGTAATCGTTGCTCCAGACATACCATCCACCTGATGTTCAGTTAGACCTGAATTTCCTTCGCCTTTCACCATCGATACAGAAACTAAATTCCCATTGTCATCGAGTATTTCTTTCCCAACATACCTGTTCTGAATTTCAGGAGTTGATATCCTCGCTCCCAGACCAGGAGTTTCTTGCTTATGATCGAATGAAGCACCTGCAATTGTATTTAAATCATTTTTCAGAGCCACATAACCCCAGATTTTATCCCATAGCCCAGCACCATAAAGTGGCAGGATATAGGCATCAACCTTATTAGGATCATTTTCGTTCATATATTTAAAAACAGGATATTGTCTGTCTTCAGGAGCTTTTTTATAATTCTTCAAAATACTTACCTCTTCAGCTACAATGTCTCCTCCTCTTTCGTTCTTTTCAATTACTTCTCCATTGATGTCCACTACTAGTGACTTAATTCTTTTATCATACAAACTAAGTACTTCGTCTCTATTCAATTTAGCTAATTCTGCCCTGTCCATTACAGAAGAAAGTATCTGGCTCTTAGTATCAAGCTCTACAGACTTCTTTTGAGCAGGTGCTAAACCCTGAGAAGCTAAAGACAGTAACCCTCCAACAACTATTGTTAGGGCAGCTGTAAATAATATAATGTAACCGTTAGACTGTTGCACGTTGTAACCTCCTTTTCTTGTTAGCGTTCACTACAAAATAATCAATTAATGGGGCAAATACATTCATTAAAAGTATTGCCAACATAATACCTTCCGGATAAGCAGGGTTGAATACTCGTATTACCACGGTAAGCATACCAATTAAAATACCATAAACCCATTTGCCACTTTCAGTTTGTGATGCCGTTACCGGGTCGGTAGCCATATAAACTGCACCAAAAGCTAAACCACCTATAACTAAGTGATACTCAGCAGGCATCAGCATAAATTCATTCACTCCAATTGCATTCATTAAAAGACCCATCAGATAGGCTCCTCCAAATACACCGGTAATGATTTTCCAGCTACCAACACCTGTAATTATAAGGATAGCCGCACCAATTAAGCACATTAGTGTAGAAGTTTCTCCAATACATCCAGGAATAAATCCAAAAAACAGATTTGAAAAACTAAATAAGTTATCAGCCCATCCGGCTCCATAGCTTCCTAAAGAAGCAACAACGTTTTCACCATTAGTTACAGCATTGGCACCAATAGATAGCGGTGTTGCGCCTGAATAACCCGATACTGCTGATCCATCACCAAGGTATGTCCACACATCACCCGAAATTTGGCTTGGGTATGCAAAGTATAAAAATGCTCTTGCAGTAAGTGCCACATTAAGCACGTTCATACCTGTACCGCCAAAAGCTTCTTTCGCTATTACAACGGCAAATACAGTGGCTAATGCAACTTGCCACAATGGAATATCTGGTGGCATTACCAAAGGAATAAGCATCCCTGTAACCAGGAACCCTTCATTAATAGGGTGTTGCCTGATTGTAGCTATTGCGAACTCAGTACCCAAACCTACCACATAAGACACCACTACAATAGGAAGAACCTGGATTGCTCCTACCAGAATCATATCCATGAGAGCTGCCTCCTGGCCTAGTGCCAAAAAGTGCTGATACCCTACATTGTAAATACCGAATAATAAACATGGAATCATAGCGATGATCACGGTCATCATCATACGCTTCATGTCTATCGCATCTCTTATTTGTACACCTTTAGCCTTTGTTGTATGGTTAGGTGAAAAAAGTAATGTGTCGTGAGCTTCATAAATAAAGTAGAATTTCTCCCACTTACCACCTTTCTCAAAATGTGGTTTTATTTTATCAAGTTGATCTCTTAAAAACTGCATGCTTTACTTATTAACTATATTGAATAAGATCTAATCCTTCTCTAACAATGCTTTGTACATCGTGTTTAGAAACATCCACGAATTCACAAAGAGCCATGTCTTCTTCTATTATTTCATAGATACCAAGTGCTTCCATATCATCAAAATCTTCAGCTAAAATAGCTTTTAACAGATATGTAGGAAGAATATCCATTGGCATCACCTTTTCAAACACACCTGTTTGAACAAATGCTCTTGGTTCTCCTTTGGCATTGGTATCAACAACAAATTCTTTATTCTTATTTAGGAATGACAACAACCCAAATGCTCTTTGGAAACTTAACTTATTAGTTGTTGGCTTAATCCAACCAAACATCTCATAATAATCTCCTTCTGGTATTACCGTTACCTGATGATCGAAGAAACCAATATGTCCATTGTCTTCAATTTTTTCACCTGTAAGCACATTTCCGGAAATATATCTCACATTGTCGCTCTTAATATTGTTAGCGATCATGTTTTTGATAGATGCTCCAATGTATGTTTTGTAGTACTGAGGGTTACTCACTTCAGAGCCTGTTAAGGCAACGATTTTAGAAGCATCATAAACTCCATCAAGGAAAAGTTTTCCAATCTGAATTACACCATACGGATTGATAGTCCAAACAATATCTCCTTTATTAATAGGATCGATATGATGAATTTGTACTCCAACATTACCTGCCGGATGTGGCCCCGTTACTTTATTTAACGTGGCATTCTTGGCATGAGAGAAGATTTGTGAAACTTCATTCTCGCCATGAATATTTAGATGGATAGTACTCTCAGAGAATTTCTTAAGTATATCCAGACCTGCCTGAAAATATTGTTCATTTCCTTTAAAAAGCACATCATAGTCTGGTGCTAAAGGGTGTGAATCAAAGGCAGAAATAAATATTGACTTTGGTGACTCTGACGGATCAGCAATAACACCATAAGGTCTTTGTACGAGGTTTACCCAAGTTCCTGACTTGAGCATAATTTCCTGGGCTTCATCTCTTGATAAGTTGGTGATGTCAGATACAGAGAACTTTTTGTGCTCTACTGACTCCACTTTTTTATCTGCAAGAATTACTACTTCTAGTAACTTTCTTTTAGCTCCTCTTTTGATTTCAACCACTTCCCCACTTACGGGTGCTACGTGCATCACCTTATCATTCTTTTTATCAAAAAGAATGGGTGTTCCCGCTTTCACGTTATCACCTTCATCGACCATTAATTTTGGTCTCAAAATTCCGTGAAAACTGGTGGGTTTATAAGCGAAAGTTTCTGGTTGTTCTATATCGGCAACTTTCTTTTCTGCTTTGCCAGCTAGGTTAATATCAAACCCTTTTTTTAGCTTGATGAATTTAGACATGCTTTCCTGTTAGATTCAAATCTATCGATGAAAAATCGAAGTCAAAATTAATAATTTTTGCTACAATAAAAATCGATTAGTTTAATTTAAGTCAAATAAAATTCTACTCTTTTTCAAGTTCTAATTGTGTACTATCACCATCAAGTATTTTACTTAATGCAAGGTTTACTACTTCCTCAATTTGTTCTTCCAATGTTCTGAAAGTGGTATCTACAATGGTTGCATCTTCAGCCTTAACTAAAGGGCTTTCTTTTCGAGTGGTATCAATCCTGTCACGCTCTTTTAAGTTCTCCATTATTTCCTCCAAACCAATCATCTGCCCCTTATCAAGAAGCTCTTGTTGCCGTCTGCCAGCTCTTACATAAATATCAGCATCCATGAACAATTTTAGCTCTGCATCAGGAAACACAACGGTTCCAATATCTCTACCATCCATCACAACCCCTTTTTTCTTACCAAGCTTTTGCTGTTGGCTAACCATCTCTACTCGCACTTCCTTGATCATACTTACCTGACTTACCTGCTTGGAGATGTACATTTTACGAATTTCATCTTCCACATTAAGCCCGTTCAGATACGTCTCGTTTAAACCAGTTTTGTCATTAACAATAAAGGTGATATCAATGTTTTCCAGTGCTTTCTTAACTTCCTGAGTATTTGTAATACTCACATGGTTCCTATCAAAATAGAGAGTAACCGCCCTGTACATAGCGCCTGAATCTATATAGGTATATCCTAATACTGATGCCACTCCTTTAGCTGTAGAGCTTTTTCCACAAGCAGAATATCCATCTATAGCAATTACAATTTTCTTCATTAGCTAGCAGTCTTTTTGTGGACAAGGGATGGGTTTGCCTGGTTTTATTTTACCATTTCTTTTTTGTGTTGATGCACATGATAAAAGAAATAGGCTTATCAAAAAGGAAAGAATAATTTTTCTGGTTACCATCAATACAAATATAAGCACATGTAAACGGCTAAGGCAATCTCAAAGACTACAATTACTAATTAATCCAATTTCTGTTGATAGCTCATTTGAAAGCCTATCTTATAACCGCCACCGAGCGCTTGTGTTTTTTCTATTTTTTGATGTAACGATATTACTCGAATATCTGGAAATGGAGCCGTAACTAGATCATTATCAATGCATTGACTCATCACTAATTGTGAGACAATGTTCAAGTCTGTATTGGTTACAGGTTTTTCAGAAACATTTTCATACATAAAACTTAGCTGCCTCTCTCCTTCCACCAGAAAGTGATTTTCATAATTACAAAAGAGTCTGGCGATTAAATAACCTGGATCATTGAGCCGATTGTATTTGAATGAGTCTGCCATAAAATTATAAATATTAATCTGCCCCAGGTATTTACGCATTTCATTCTCTTGCACGTAAGGGCTTTTGTTATATCGATGGGCAGCATCCAAAACAATAATATTTGTATGCAGTATAAAAACCAATAAGTCTCCCGCTACCTTCACATGAAATTCCTGATCGTTAATCTTGGTTACTGATAGCGTAACTCCTTTATCTTTTTCGGTAAGCTCTTCATTTATTTGTTTAACCACATTCTTTGCTTCTTTTTCTAACGTTTTGAAGTTGTGGCATAAGTTGCGGTAAGTTTCCTGTTTAACAGAAGATTTAGTTTCTATTAATCTGGCTATATGTTTTATAGGATCTTGTTGTAATGACATAGCATGAAATTAAACTAAAAAATTATTTTACGTATACTTAACTATAATTAAGAGTAACAAGTTATGGGTAGACGACCAGAAGGAAAAGCCGAGCATTTATTTAAAAATCTGGGTAAGAAAATAGACGAACTAATTTCGGATATTAAAAAAGGAACTGATGATCCCAGGTTTAAGGACCGTTTTGAAGAATTAAAAAGAAATGGCGAAAAACTGAAAACTGAATTTAACAGCTTTAAAGATGATCATCATGAAATATTTGATGATATAGATAAGTCTTTTGAAAAGGCTGGCGAAGAAATTAGAAAAGCGTTTAGTGAAACATTTCGAAAAGGTTCTAAAAACAAAAAGGAGGCTTAAGCCTCCTTTTCAATTATTGATATTTAACCCCAGGTTTCCACTTCATCTTCAAAGCTTTCAAATTCTTCTATTACCGGAGCTAAGATATCCTCCAGTTTTTCTTTAGAACCATCAGCATATTTAACATAAGCGACATCATACTCTTCACCGTCTTCAATTTCAGTTACAAATACAATGTCTCCAATTTTATTATTATTGTCGAATAGAACAAGTTTCACAAAGTTGTTGTAGTCAACATTCTCAGAAGACTCAATACCCTCTACATTAATATTACCGGAAATCTTAAGGCTTCTATAGGTAACAGCACCTTCAAGGTTCTTAACTTCTTCTTTCGCTGTATTTACGAAAATTATTTTTGTACTGGTAGACATGATAACTTCTACTCCTTCTTTGATAGTAAAGTTAGCAGTTGTGCTTGCTGAACTACTGTCATCCACTGAAATGGCAAAGGTATATGGCATTAAAAACAAACTGATTGTTCCGGAGATGGGATCACCATCATTATTATATTCGGCTGAAAATACCAATTCAATTTGCTTAGTTCCATCAACAGATAAGTCAGCAGACACATCTGTTGGCATATAATACACTTCAAACTCATCTTCAAATTGTTCTTCTTCGAAAGATGTAATTCTTAATTGGGCGTTATTGGTTGCAGAGCCTTCTGCCGGGAACTTGATAACAATGATCTGACCTTCGCTGCTTGTTTTTTCAAACTCTTCAATAGAAGCATTCCATTCATAGACACCTACATTGGCGGCAAAATTAAACCCGTCTTCATCTGTTCTTGAAAAACCTACTTTTTTAGGTGAGAATATAGTTTTGAAAGAAGCCGCTCTGTTCTTAAACCATTCTTTTGTTGATTCGTGATCGACTCTACCATTAAAAGGATCACTTAAACTTGTGAGAGAGAACAATTCACCTACTGCTTCTATTCCCTCCGACTGGGTTATACTCACAATATCAGTCGTAAGATCATCGGAAAAATCATCCATTGATTCTTTAGCCTCAACAACACCTAATTGTGGTGTACCAGACTCATCATCATCACCACATCCTGTGGCAATAAGAGTCATTACGCAAAGCATATAAATGCTAAACTTTTTCATTTTTGTTTTTTAGTTAAAAAGTAACTTCAGAGCGTTTAAACGGTGATTTCAAGAAAATAGATATACAAAAAAAGGGACTTTATTAAAGTCCCTTGAAAATTTATATGAATTCTATTTTTATCCTATAGAAACTCTCTTGAATTCAGTTACTGTTAGGCCAGAGTGTACGCTATCTAAGTATTTAGCGATAGTTAAAGAGTTATCTTTTACAAAGGCCTGATTCAACAAAGTGTTGTCTTTGAAGAACTTCTGTAATTTACCTTGAGCAATCTTGTCAATGATATTTTCAGGTTTTCCTTCAGCTAATGCCTGCTCTTTTCCAATCTCAATTTCCTTGTTGATTGTTTCCTGATCAACACCGTCCTGATCAACGGCTACCGGATTCATAGCTGCGATTTGCATTCCTACATCTTTACCAGCTTCCTGAACGTCTGTTCCGTTTACATTTTTCAATGCTACCAGAACACCCAGTTTGTTACCAGCGTGGATATAAGGAACAACAGCTTCGCCTTTCAATCTTACGTACTCACTGATTTCGATTTTCTCACCAATCTTACCTACCATTTCAGTAATCTTCTCCTCTACAGTAAGACTTCCTACTTTTAATTTAAGTACGTCTTCTTTAGTTGGCGCATCGTTTTCGAACGCAACATCTAAAATAGACTGACCTAATGCCAAGAACTCTTCGTTTTTACCTACGAAGTCAGTTTCACAGTTAAGAGCTACTAAAATACCTTCAGTGTTATCAGCATTTGTTCTTACAAATACAGAACCTTCAGTAGTTTCTCTATCTGCTCTTGAAGCAGAAACTTTTTGTCCTTTTTTTCTTAAAATGTCGATAGCTTTATCAAAATCACCTTCAGCCTCAGTTAATGCTTTTTTGCAGTCCATCATTCCTGCACCTGTCATTTGTCTCAGCTTGTTTACTTCTTGTGCTGTAATAGCCATGGTTCTATTTAATTAAGATTTTAAAATTGAATATGTGTTTTAAAAAAAATTGAACATCAGCACTTGACCAATGTTCAATTTTCTAATGTATATATCAAGTGTGTTTATTTAGCTTCTTCAGCAGTATCAACGGCTTTTTTAGCCTCCTCTTCTTTTTGCTGACTAGCCTCATCCTTGTCTTTCTTTCTTTCAGCTAAACCTTCTTCTATTACTTTACCTATGTGACTGGTAATCAAAGAGATAGATTTAAATGCATCATCGTTTGCAGGGATTACAAAGTCAACTCCGTTAGGATCTGAGTTTGTATCTACCATTGCAAAAACAGGGATATTTAATTTTTGAGCTTCTTTTACAGCAATGTGTTCTCTCTTGACATCAATCACGAAAAGTGCAGCTGGAAGTCTGTTTAGGTCAGCAATACCGCCTAATACTCTTTCTAACTTTTCCTTCTCACGAGAGATCATCAAGCGCTCACGCTTTGCTAGGTTTAAGTAAGCTTCGTCCTTCATCAACTTATCAATTGAAGACATTTTCTTCAATGATTTTCTAATAGTTGCGAAGTTTGTCATCATTCCGCCTAACCATCTTTCTGTAACGAAAGGCATGTTAAGACGTTTTGCTTCTTCAGCAACGATGTCCTGAGCTTGCTTCTTCGTAGCTACGAATAAAACTTTTCTTCCTGATCTAACGATGTTCTTAAGTGCAAAAGATGCTTTTTCGAGGCACTCAAGGGTCTTATTTAGATCGATAATGTGGATTCCGTTTTTCTCCATAAAGATATATGGAGCCATACGGGGATCCCACTTTCTCGTCAAGTGTCCGAAATGAACACCAGCATCTAGTAAGTCTTTGTATTCTAATTTATTTGCCATTAATATTAATTGTTTTCTCTTCTGAGTTAGGTAAACGATTAACGCTTACTGAACTGGAATCTTCTTCTCGCTTTTCTTCTACCGTATTTCTTACGCTCTACCATTCTAGGATCACGAGTTAAGAAACCTTCTTTTTTAAGAGGACTTCTATGCTCAGGATCAATTTCCACAAGAGCTCTAGAAATAGCTAAACGGATAGCTTCTGCTTGACCAGCAGGACCACCACCATCTACATTTACTTTAATGTCGAAGTTTCCGTCTTGCTCTACGATATTCAAAGGCTGACGAACGATAGTCTGTAGAATTCCAGCAGGGAAGTACTCGTCTACACCTCTGTTATTTACAGTGATAGCTCCTTTACCTGCAGTAACATAAATTCTAGCTACCGAAGTCTTTCTTCTTCCTATTGAACTTATTACTTCCATTATTATAATTTAATTTCTTTTGGTTGTTGTGCAGCATGAGGGTGCTCTGCGCCTTCATACACATATAAATTGCCAAATAAGGCTCTTCCTAATCTGCTTTTAGGTAGCATACCTCTTACAGCACGCTCTACAAGAATTGTAGAAGACTTAGAATTCTTAACCTCGTTAGGAGTAGACTTTCTCTGACCACCAGGGTACCCAGTGTGAGATACATAAACCTTATCAGTCCATTTCTTACCTGTTAACTTTACTTTGTCCGCATTCACAACAATTACGTTGTCACCACAATCAACATTAGGAGTAAAGTCTGGTTTGTTCTTTCCTCTTATGATTTTAGCTACATCGCTAGCTAATCTTCCTAACACTTTTGATTCTGCATCAACAATAACCCAACCTTTGTTTACGGTTGCTTTGTTAGCAGAAATCGTCTTATAACTTAAATTATCCACGCTTTTAAAGCTTTATATTTTGACAATATATAGTACTCCCCTCAAAAAGGGATTGCAAAGATAGATTGATTCATTATTATATGCAACAGAGGCACTGAAATATTTAAATATTCTTCTCAAGCTGCTCGATAAGTACTCTCATATCCTTCGGATACTCCCCCTGAACCTCCACTTTCTCATCTTTTAAATTCAAAAATGTTAGTTTATAGGCATGTAGCGCATGCCTTTTGACCAATGGTTGCTCTTCTGTATCTTTCTTTAAATTGAATTTTTTCTTTACTGATGATAAATAGAATGGCTTGCCGCCATAATACGAGTCACCAGAAATGGAAGCTCCTATATTGGCAAGGTGGATTCTGATTTGATGCATACGCCCTGTTAATGGTTTACACTCTATTAATGTATGCAGCTTATAAGCTTTAAGAGTATTGAAGGTAGTCTTGGCCTCTTTTCCTTTCCTATCTATACGTACCGTACCATTAGAAAGCTTTAATATTTTATCTTCTACCACTTTATCATTAAAGTCGTGAATGCCATCTGCAACAGCATGATACACCTTGCCTATAGACCTTTTCTCAAATTGAATAGACACATGCCTGTAAGCCTCATCATTTTTGGCGATAATTAACAGGCCGGAAGTGTCTTTATCTAATCGGTGGCACACATGGGCATTCTCATTCTGTTGCTTAGCAAGGCCAAGGATGTTCACCGGATCATTTCTATCATCCAGTGTGGAAATAAATGGCGGTTTATTAATCACCCAATAGTCGCTATCTTCCCATATTACCAGATCTTTAAAATTAATTTTCTTGCCCATTGGGCAAAGGTATGAACTTTAGGAAACAATATTACTTCTGAAACAATGGTTCAGACTGGCCTTTCGCGAGCTTGAAGCTAAACTCAGAACCTTTACCATAGGTGCTCTTCACTTCAATTTTAGATTTATGCTCTTCTAAGATGTGTTTCACTATGGCAAGACCTAGGCCTGTACCCCCTTTTTCCCTTGACCTACTTTTATCTACCCTGTAAAAACGTTCGAATATTCTCTTCACATCATCTGAAGGAATACCTTCGCCATTATCTTTTACATAGGTAACAACATCATTTTTTAAAACCCTGAAGCCTAACTCTACTGCGCTATCTTCAGGAGAGTACTTAATGGCATTGCTTATCAGGTTATTTAATACCTGATTAATTCTTTGCCAGTCTCCATGAACAATCACCTGATCAGGCGTGTCTTTGGCAAAAGATAACGTAATGTTTTTACGCTCAGCCTTATTTTCGAATTGGTCGAGCACATCTTCCGCCAGGTTTTTAATATCAAAGTATTCCAGGTGCATTTTAATTTCACCTGTTTCTATTTGTGATAGGGTGAGAAGATCCTGCACCAGCATATCTAAACCATCTAAACTTTTGGCAGCTCGTTTCAAAAATTTCGTACGCACTGACTTATCCTTAACCGCACCATCTAATAAGGTATGAACAAAACCCTGTGCTGCGAAAATTGGTGTTTTCAGTTCATGGCTCACATCGGCAATAAATTCCCGCCTGAAGGCTTCCATTTTTTTAAGCTCGTCTATCTCCTTCTGTTTTAAAGCTGCATAGCTGAAAATTTCTTCATTAATTCTTTTCAGAGGATTTAGCGGATTAGATTTTTGATCATCCAGCACTTTAAGCTCTTTCTTTCTTAATTTTTCGAACAGCTGGTATATTTTATTGATCTCCCTGAAAATGAGGAATTCCAATATCATAAACCCCAACAAATAGGAAGCAGAAAAACTGATTAGAAATGTTACGATGAGCGCAGTGAAAGTTACCTCATCAAATAAAGAGAGGAAGGCCGTTGTTACTGCAGCAATACAGGCAGCCAGTAATAATGCAATTACCCGAGAGCTATTCACAGGCTATTAATTAAGGCTAAACTTATATCCTACTCCTTTTACTGTAGTGATATAGTCGTCTCCGATTTTTTCGCGGACTTTACGAATGTGAACGTCAACAGTTCTGGCCAGAACATACACATCTGAACCCCAAATATTTTGAAGAAGCTCATCTCTGCCAAAAACTTTATTCGGGTTTTGAGCCAGAAAGTATAGTAGTTCAAATTCCTTTTTAGGTAAGCTTATTTCTTTGCCATTCAGTGCAATCGTGTAGCTCGTCCTGTCAATTACTAAATCTCCGATGGAAATTTGGTTGGTAACAGATTGCTTTTGCACATCTCTTCTAAAATAAGCTGAAATACGGCTCATCAAAGCGCGTGGCTTAATAGGCTTTGTTATGTAATCATCAGCACCAACATCAAAAGCAGCAACTTCTGAGTATTCTTCTGATCTGGCCGTTAAAAATATAATAAATGCTGTAGTTAGCTCTGGTATCTCGCGCAACTGACGGCAGGTTTCCACACCATCTTGCTTTGGCATCATTATATCAAGTAAAATAATGTCTGGTAAAAATTTCTTGGCTACTTCTACACCTTTCACTCCATCAGGAGCAGTTTTTACTTCATAGCCTTCTTTCTCGAGATTATACTTAAGCAATTCTAAAATTGCTTCTTCGTCATCTACAACAAGCACTTTGTACTCTTGCTTGTTTCCCATAATTGAGGTGTTTAGTGTCTAATTTTTTCCAAAAAACGAGTCAAAAATATTGATTAATTGCTTTATTAAAAAATGGGTATTGTTTATTTAACAATTACTTAATGTCCCCTTTTTCGTACGATTGTATATCTACTTCCACCGCCCCCACAAACATTTGCGCTTTCACCTTAATGGGCACTTTATTGCGGTCGTCAGAAATCCAAACCCTTATCGAATTTTCCCCATCAAAAAGGCTGTTCTCCGGCATTATAGGAGACAGCACTAAGGATCGGATGGTGCCAATCTTGGTTTTCACTTCTTCCCTTCCTAAAAATCGGATATTAAAATCGTACACCTCATCATCAAAAAATGCTTTGAGCTGTATTATTTCGTTTTCCTTTAATTTGTCAAAGTCTAATGTACGCAGATAATAATAGCCACTGACCATATCCTGTACATAGGTTGGTGCTTCAAATTCCTTAGCGGGCTTCCATATCTCTTTATTCTTATCAAAGTCTATTACTTCTACCTTTTTGTTAAAGTGATGAAAATTGACAATCTCCTTTTTTCTGTATTTACCTTCTTCAATATATCTATAAGCCTTGTGCGGAATAATAGATGCCGTATCTAAATAGGTGCCCCAGTTATCACGGATTCTTAGAAATACATCAAACATGCCAATCGACTTGCCATATACATCAATTTTATAGCAATGACGATTATTTATTTTAAACAACTTGTCGCTGATCACCATTTTACCTTCGGCAGCATTGACAAAGCCATAATGAACTTTATAGTTGATAACCTCGCCAGGAATAAAGCTGGTGTTAGGCACACTCCGATAAGACTTATATTGATCGCTGCTTATGAGTAATGCAGATATGAAAATTAGCAATATGACTCCTCGCTTCATTTTAATCATTCTGCAGCATATTGTTGTTTGAAATATTCTATAAAGTTAATGAGATTGGAATCAAATTGAATAGTAAATATAGAATCTAATATTGGTTGCTTAGCGCGATACCTTTTGAATGACATAAAATAGGCGTTGTTTGGCTGATAACCCTTTAGTTTACTCAAATAGTTCGGATCGTTAAGAGTTAAAGTATCTAAAGCGTTCATAATTGAATCGATCATATTTGTTTTCAATAGCCTTTGCAGCTCGACACTCTTGTCACTATTCCTAATATATAAGGTGTCCAACTGTTGATAGCCTCTCAAAATATGGTTTACAAACTTCTGCTGATCTTCCTTGCTTCGAATATATTCCTCCAACCCTTTTTGTCCATCTACCTTTTTTAGATATTCTTCAGCGCCTTTATCGCCAATATAAGAAGCCAGGTTTTCATTAAACTCAACGCTATCTTTTACAAAAATGGTAGCATGCACTAATTCATGTACTATAAGATTGGCCAGCTCCCCGTCATTCCGTTTCAACATTTCGCTTAAAATCGGGTCTTTAAACCAACCTAGTGTAGACCACCCTCCTACTGTTCGAATATTAGTGTCTAATCCCAACTCGCTTAGTCGCTTAGCTTCTTCGTGAGCCAAGGCTTCTTCAAAAAAGCCCTTATATGGTACGGTGCCAACCACTGGAAATTTCCATTGATATGGCTCAAAACTGAAAGGTTTACAAGCAGTTACAACCCATAAAACGGGCTTGCCTTGCTGGTCATACATTTCTGTATAATTTTCAGTATCGCTCAGACCCAATTGAGAGACACAAAACTCACGTACATCCTGAACAAGGTTGAGTTTCTCTTTAGTGGATTGATCTACATTGGGATCGGAAAGAAATTCTTCCACTGGCTTGGCATTAGATACTATGTGCCACTGGCCCTTACCTTGCCGCAGACCATAAACGATCAGATCACTATAAACAAAAAATACTGCTACCAGTAAGAGGATGAAAACCAATAGAATTTTGTAGCCCCGCTTCATCCTACTTTTTGCCTTTTAATAGTCTGAAATCCGTGGTGTAATTCAGGTAAAAAGCATGTGAAAACTCAAAACGGTCGTTAAGCAAATCAAAATAAGGCTCAAATCGGCTGGATAAGGTGAGACCATCGGCAAGTTTCATATTATGCATGAAGCGAAATATTAACAACTCGCGATCTTCCTGAATTACGAATGGGTTTTTAACAGTACTCGATTCACTCGGATAAATCTGTCCGCCCTGTATTGATAAAAACTCATTTGCCTGCCAGTAGCTAACCATAAACTCCAGACCTATTTTGCTTTTCACCTCTGCATTGATATAAAAACCATCACCATCTTCGAAAGGGCGAAGTTGTTCGCCTGACGCATCGCTATACGTCACATAATAAGAGTCTAACCTCACACTATTGATTAAATTATTGTCGGGCCTCAGAAAATCCAGCGTAATACCAGTGGCTGTGTTTACATATGTTTGAAGCGGTTTATCACTCACATCTATCTGACCTCCGAGATGTTTTACCACTATCTGCGTGGGAATGGATACCCGAATAATCTTGTCAACCAAAAAATACCTGGCAGAAAGGCCACCTGTAAGCTCTTCCTGATCATTTTCACCAGCATAAAGCATATTTTGCCAGTCGAGCCATACATCGAAAAACAGCCAGTCGTTTATGGTATTGAACTGTAATCCGTTTTCTAAACGATTGACCAATACATTTTCAAAATCATACAACGGCTCAATTAATTGGTGTGATGTGGCCCCTTCCAGAGTTCCAAATATCAATCTGGAACTACCCATTTTATAGGTAAAGGTGAAAGTTGGTTGCACTTCTGTGTACTCATCGTTTCCAAAATCTTTTTGGGCGTACACTCCAACATCGAACCGTGTGTGTGCAGTGGGTAGAAATGCCAACGATGGATTAATCTGGTAACCAAAAAGCGTGTATCCATCGGCTATCTTACCAAAATATTCATTGTTTTTATTAAAGCCCAGCGCATTTAGGTTGAGGAACAGAGAGCCTGAATCCTGTTCATTTATCTGCTTTCGCTGATCGAACATGGTATTGTTTAACTGTGCTGATGCTGATAAACACCCTAAGGCAAAAAATAAAATTAAAACCCTCCTCATAGCTAAATTTTACGCAATATAGGAAGTGCGCAATCTAATGGCGACAGTTGTAAGAAAATTTATATGATTTTGCTAAAAATATTGGCAATTTAATTAACTTCACCGCCTAAAGTAATACTACAAATCCGAGATATAATGAGCGAGAAAGATCAAAAACTAAAGGCCCTTCAATTAACCATTGATAAACTAGAAAAAACGTATGGAAAAGGTACCGTCATGAAACTTAGCGATGAGCGAGTTCTTGATGTTCCGGCCATTTCAACAGGTTCTTTAGGTCTTGATATCGCGTTAGGTATAGGTGGAATACCGAGAGGTAGAGTGATTGAGATTTACGGTCCGGAGTCTTCTGGTAAAACCACCATTTCGATGCATTGCATTGCGGAAGCCCAAAAAGCGGGTGGTTTAGCCGCATTTATTGATGCGGAACATGCTTTTGACAAGGTATATGCAGAAAAACTCGGTATTGACACAGAAAACCTGCTAATCTCCCAGCCAGATAATGGTGAGCAGGCATTGGAAATAGCCGAGCATCTAATTCGCTCTGGAGCCATTGATATTATTGTTATTGATTCCGTGGCTGCGTTAGTACCTAAGGGCGAACTGGAAGGCGAGATGGGTGATAGCAAGATGGGTCTTCAGGCTCGTTTGATGTCGCAGGCTTTGAGAAAATTAACAGGTACAATTAATAAGACAGGCTGTTCTTGCATATTCATTAACCAGTTGCGTGAAAAAATTGGTGTGATGTTCGGAAACCCAGAAACCACTACGGGTGGTAATGCACTTAAATTTTATGCTTCTGTGAGACTAGACATCAGGCGTATTGGTCAGATAAAAGAAAGTACCGGTGAATTAACTGGTAACAGAACGAGAGTGAAAGTAGCCAAAAATAAAGTGGCCCCTCCTTTCAGACAGGTAGAATTTGATATTATGTATGGCAAGGGCGTTTCGAAAGTAGGTGAGATTATTGATTTAGGTGTTGAATTGGATATAATCAATAAAGCCGGCTCGTGGTTTTCTTATGATGGCAACAAGCTAGGCCAGGGAAGAGATGCCGTAAAGCAAATTATTGAAGATAACCCTGAGCTAATGGAAGAGTTGGAGGCCAAGATTAAAGCTAAAATTAAAGGTGAAGATTTGGATAAGCCTGTAGCTGCACAAAAGTAAGACCAATAAAATATAACAGCACCTTTTCGTATAACAGCACCTTTTGTTCCTGTTATACGGTTGTTAGCCACCATGATTTATGGAACTTAAAACTATAGACACTGCAAAAAGAAAGGTTGCAAATTTCATAGGTACTTACATCATTCCGGTTTTGATTTTTATTGATATAATTCTCATCTGGGGAGGTAAAAAGTCTGACCCTTTACTTGCAGATTTTGATGCTCCAATAGCCGTATATATAATTTGCTATTTACTCCTACCTATTTTAGGCATATTAGCATATCGGCTCTTTATGTTTTCCCCCGTTAATGGACATATAATTTTAAATGAAAGTAACATCAAGCTTTCAAAAAAGGACTTTGTTGAACATTTCAATATATCCGACATCAAGGAATTTAAGTTATATGTAAAACCTGAAAAACTATTTTTTCTAAATAAGAATTACCTCTTGATTAATAATGGGGTGCAAAAATTTGAAGTTGAGTTCTACTTGGATTCGATGAATACACAAAATGAATTACTTGCTTTATTCGAGAAGTGGCAAGCTATGAATCCGAATTTTAGAAGAACATGGACATGGGGTGGCTAACATGTCGTAAGAGCACATTTGGACTTCACCGTGCGAAGTCCTAAATGCTAGGGTGCGGCTTGCCCGCACGTTTTGGGTTAGCATTTCACATCCACTTTCATCTCTTAACTTGTGGACTACCTGTAAGGACGGGGTGTCTTAAGCTGCTTGCATTGCGACTAGGTTCTAAACCCAAATCGTGCTAGTTTTATGCCCTGTAAAAAAGTAAACAAACACGCCTTACAGGGGCGTTACCACCAATAATTGACAGATGACAAAAAATCTAATCTACCTCATACTGCTAAGTTGCTTATTCTCTTCTTGCAACAACTTAAAATTTCCAACGGACATTAAAGTGCAACTAACAGACAAGCACTTTCGAATGAAAAACACTCAATTGTTCGTGATTGCCCCAGAGGATTATACCTACTCAGAAGATATAAATTTATTTATGCACCCTGATTCAACTGTCATTTACTGTATGACAGCTCCGATAAATTTTTACACCTCTCTGAAAAACGATGAATTTGACTTCTTTTTTAATAATTCATTTGATGTTCTGAATGAACAAGAATTTACAATTAACGATTTACCTGGAATCTACTTTGAACTTCAAGAAGATAATAAGAAATACCATTATTTCTACTATGGTGATTCACTTGTGGAAAATAGAATACTTGGGGTAGTTCCGAATGGAAGTGATCAACTTGCAAGCATTATAGAATTTGTAACAACAAGTTATTACGATAAAGATGCAACTATTGACCCTTTGGAAAATGCTAAATTTAGAATTTATCCTTCTGCTATGGGGTTTCACTTTGAAACAAGTATGATGAATCAATTTGTCTATTTAGAGGAAGGGTACCAAAAATATACAGAGCAGGGAGAAAACTTTAATTCGATAAGTGTTTCTCAAATAGCACGGAGTTCTTCAATTGATAATATTAATGAAGTCTTTGAAATAATGGTTTCACAAATGGAGAATCAAGGCCTTCAAATAACTGACGTATTATTCAATGACACCCTGACTGTTGATGGGAATTATGCCAAGGCCATCGGTTTTCAAGCTACTTATGAAAACTCAACCCGCATTGTATATGTCTTAACGGCAGGGAAAAATAATACAATTGTTAATGTAGCTGGCAACTTTCATCATGATGGAATGGAATTAATTCCTCGAATTCATGCTGTAGCAAGTGAAATGAAGATAACTGGTGGTAACAAATGATATGAACGCATGCCTCCACCTGCCAACTTGAAAATGATCTGCAAATCGGCTACTTTAGAAGAAGTCAAAAAAGTCCAGAGGCACAGCGTCATATCTGGTCGTTAGCTGCAAAATTTGATGAGATTCGCATTTTTCATTATATTCTCAATTATCGCCCATATATCTTCATATGGTCAGCATTTATATAAATTCGGCACTGATACAGTGACATCAGATTCAATTCAAGTTCGCCTTGAGGTTAAAAAACACTTTGAAAATGATATTCCTGAACTAGTTCTAAGATATATCGTGAAAAACCTTGGCGTAGGAGATAAGATAATCGCTAATCCACTATATAACATTAAAAGCTCTATCGTATTCAACGAAAGCAACTTTAACGGACGTGAGGCCACTCTAGACCCCAGAGATAACGCATTAATTAACATTAAAGGACCGTTTCCTCAATATTATCCATTCCGTATAGACTCAATTGATTTAAATGACAGGATTCAACTGGACAAAACATACTTTGACATACTCGCGAGTACAAATAATATTATAATCTCAAGTAATGAGTCCTTGATAATGAACATGACTCTGCCTATTGAGAGCAAAGATCCATTCACTTTTCAGATTATTTTAAGATTGAGCTCCAAATTGGATAATATAATACATAGCATATTGACTGAAAGGAAAACTTTGTGACAATGCAGCTAACATAGGCTAGCAGCGCATATGCTTAAGTACTTTACTGGTTTTTGCCTACTCCTCGCCCATTCATTCTGTGTTTCCATTCTTGGCTTTAAGTGTAAAGTCTTCCTGCAGCTACTTTCAGGGTTCAAGCCCTCCAGCAGACTCGGGCGGCAAGGAATGCAGAAAGGTCTTTGCTAAAGTTTTCTGCAACTTGGCTCAAAACACAGAATTCATTACTTTGGGTGCAAATAAGCCTAGGTAGCAAACAGAGCGCTAGCCGGGCGTTACCCGCAAGTATTACTGCATTATGCAATTAAATCGAACATTGTCATATTTGGAAAACACGCAATTCAAAATTCGTGAACTTGTGAACAATCGCCTTGAAGGGTCTTATCATGAATTGCTAAAACAGGTAAATGAAATGAATTCATTTATTGCTGAAAATTATGGAAATAACTTAGAACTTATTTCTGAACTTAATAAACAGCCAGAACTTATCAAACCATCAATATTTAATCAAAATCAAAGTGAATTGCTGACAGTGGGATATCTTGGTGCACTTGCACCTTACATTTTGATAATTTTATTCGCACTGACTTTGCCATTAACACTAATATTTCTGGTAATAAGATGGCAAAATAAAAACAGAGTTATTGAGCAGCTTCGGCTTTTGGACTCTCATATTAATCGGCTAACAATGACGCTGAAAATGACAAGCGGGTAACATTTTGTAAGAGCGCATTTGGACTTCACCGTGCGAAGTCCTAAATGCTTTGGTGCGGCTAGCCCGCACGTTTTGGGTTAGCATTTCACATCCACTTTCAACTCCTAACTTGTGGACGATCAACAGGAACGCAGTGTCTTAAGCTGCTTGTTGTGGAGCTAGGTTCTAAACCAAAATCGTGCTAGTTTTATGCCCTGTAATCCCGATAGCTATCGGGAAAGTAAACAAACGCGCGTTACAGGGGCGTTACCACACAGGATCTATACTTCAGGAACTTTGAATTCAAATATTTCGTATATTAGGATATGACAAGAACTGAAGTAAAAAATAAAATCAACCAAATCATCGACAGACTGCCGGATCAAACTCTTGAAGCTGTTTACGAGCTGTTTAAGAAAGCTGACAAGGATCAAAGTATTGATCTAAAAGGCAATCTTGACAAGGTTTTAAAGGATGACTTTGGACTACTTCAACGTCTAGCCAAATAAGCATGCTTGAAATTAAGGACGTTCTTTCAATCCATGAAAGACTTATTCAAGAATTCGGTGGTGCAAGCGGACTTAAAGATAAACCTCTTCTAGAGTCAGCTATTTCAAGACCTTTTCAAACATTTGATGGAAAGGATTTATATCAAACCCCAGAAGAAAAAGCCTCAGCCTTACTTGAGAGCATTCTGATTAACCATCCTTTTGTTGACGGAAATAAAAGAACAGGCTATACATTGTTTCGACTAATTCTTCTTTCCTCCAACATGGACATTGATGCAACAGAAGATGATAAGTATGACATGGTTATTTCTGTAGCAGAAGGAAAAACAGACTATGCTAAAATTTTGGAATGGACTAGGAAGAGAATAAAACCCGTGTGGTAACATAATGTAATAGCGCATTTGGACTTCACTGTGCGAAGTCCTAAATGCTTTGGTGCGGCTAGCCCGCACGTTTTGGGTTAGCATTTCACATCCACTTTCATCTCTTAACTTGTGGACTACTTGTAAGGATGGGGTGTCTTAAGCTGCTTGCATTGCGACTAGGTTCTAAACCCAAATCGTGCTAGTTTTATGCACTGTAAAACAAGTAAACAAACGCGCCTTACAGGGGTGCTGTGCACAATGCCTTCAGAACGGAAATGACACCAACGGAGGAACATATCAAAGAAATAGCAGAGCTTCTGGACTGTGGACATGTCTGCTTTTTTCACGAACAGACTGGGACGATTGAATACTATCCCAACCCAGACAGTGAATATTTCGACCCCGAACCTTGGCAAGAAACTATTGACCGAATTGACGCTGATTTGGATAACTATCTCCCGTTTGAGAAAATGGATTCCCGACAGGGATTTCAAATGATGGAAGATTTCGCACACTCATTGACAGACACCGACTTTCGGGAGAGGTTATTCAAGTTGCTTTCTGAAGGCAAACCATTCAGCAAATTCAAATGGGCAATTGACAATTCAGAATATCGGCAGGACTGGTTCGATTTCAAGAAGCAAGCAAACATCAATTGGGTTCGTAGTCAAATTGAATAATGTAAAAAGTGCATAACTAGCGGTAAGTACGCATTAGCAATTCACGTTGCGAAGTCCTAGATGCTTTGGCACAGTCAGCCCGCACGTTTTGGGTTAGCATTTCACCTCCCCTTACATCTCTTAACTTGTGGACAATTTATAAGGACGGGGTGTTTCAAGCTGCTTGTATCTCGACTAGGTTCTAAACCCAAATCGTGCTAGTTTTATGCCCTGTAAAACAAGTAAACAAACGCGCCTTACATGGGTGTTGTGCACAATTAGAATGCAAAAATTAATACTTACAACTTCCATTATGCTGTTTGCCATTTCATTTGACGTATTTGGCTGTTCATGCTCTGGAAACAATACAATAGAAAGTGAAATAGATAATTCCAGTTCAGTAATTCTTGGCAGAATAATTAGCGAAGAAGAAATAACACTCATTGACTCGGGAAACTCAACTTTACCTGACAGCATATTTGTTGATGCCTTTCTAAGTTCCCAAGTCATTAAAAAATTTCAAGTAGAGCTAATTAAAGCTTTCAAAGGTAATTTTGATTCTGAAATTATCGCCATCTATTCTGGACGGGGTGGTGGTGATTGTGGGTATCATTTTGAAATTGATAAAACCTACGTGATTTATGCAGATGATATTAGTTATTTTGAACATGATGAGTCTACAATGCCATACCCTAAGGGTAAGAATATTGCATGGACTAACATTTGCGATCGAACTAATTTTTCTAAGCAATCTGAAATTCATCGAATCGAAAAATATCTGAAAACAGAATAAACTGTGCACAACATACTTTAAGAGCGCATTTGGACTTCACCGTGCGAAGTCCTAAATGCTCGGGTGCGGCTCGGCCGCACGTTTTGGGTTAGCATTTCACATCCACCTTCATCTCTTAACTTGTGGACGACCAACAGGAACGCAGTGTCTTAAGCTACATTATATGGAACTAGGTTCTAAACCCAAATCGTGCTAGTTTTATACCCAGTAAAACAAGTAAACAAACGCGCCTTACAGGGGCGATATCCATGATAAAAACAAGTAGTTTGTCTACTTTTTATCCAATTTCTCTACATAAGGTGTTCCTCGTTTTACCACTGCCACTATTCGATGTAGTAGTTTATTTCTCACAGCGTTAATAGCACTCATTTTCCCTTTTCCTTCTTCCACTTTTCGCAGGTAATATTCCCTAAGTTCCTGATGACAACGAATGGCATTCATTGAAGCCATATGCAAATGACTCTTCAATATCTTATTGGCAAATTGTGACGTGCCTGACGGGGAATGAATACTTGTACCACTCCGATACTCAAAAGGTGCCACACCACAATAGCAGGCCAACTTCCGACCATCTAGCATTCTAGTAAACCCATGGGTATAGACTATCAAGTCTATTGCCAATACTTTACCAACACTCTTTACCGATGTTATCAATTCGTAAAGTGCTCGTACTTCCCTATCGATACTCACCAGCTCCAACATCTTTGCCTCTACTTTAGCTAATGATTTATTCAGACCTTCTAGCGCCTGACGACACATCATGCGCATCTCACGTCCCGCTTTCTTATCAAAGTATTCCATTTCATTAATGGCCTTCTCCTGGCTCTGCAATCCTTTCATCAAACGCACTCGTGTACGCATTAAGTACTGGAGCCTGTCTAGGGTAGCGTGTGTCATCGTTACCAATTTAGCCTCTTTTTGGTGTGTATAGGCAAACATTGCAATCCGCTCAGCATCAATCTTATCGGTCTTGCCTCGTACTAGACCCATACTCCTTTTAATATGAAGTGATGACTCCATCCAAACTTTACACCCCCTACTTAGTAAGTACTTGACCAGATTACGGGTGTAAATACCGGTGTGTTCCATACAGAACAGAGTCTGGTTATCTACATCATTGCCTAAGCGTTTCATCCATTGTTTTAGCTTCATATAACCTTCCTTGGTGTTGGTCAATACTTTGCTCTCACAGCGATCTTGCGCTGTGTCGATCATGCAAACATCGATACTCTCTTTGCTTACATCTACTCCTACGATATAGGGGTAAAGGGTTTGGGTTAAAGCTAGTTTCTTCATAATTTCATTTAATTAATTCTAAACCTTGGTATTGGGACTACGCGGTGAACGTTCCCGGATATCCATTTGAACATGTAAATGAGAAGCAGGTTGCCAAATCGCCCCATAGGTCATTAACCTGGTTAGCGCATGGTTCCTAACCTGCTTCTTTTTTTAAAGTGTATTTATGGATAACTCTTTCGAGTTACCCACAAGTTCACTTTACAATAACCATAATGGATATCTTTGAATAATTATATCGACTCAATCTAAAGGTTAGCCGCCAGTGTCCAACTTCAAATCAAATGAGTTACAGCAGAGTTTTTCGCTTAATATTTCAGGTTTTTTATAGAAGGTGGCCGAACGATATTCCCCATTGGAACACCTCAATTATTCTATCATTGATTGTCCTATTAAATGCTGGCTGGATTATTTCAATTTTAATCTCATTGCTTAACATTGAATTACCCGCGAACGCTCCAACTTGGGGTTTAGTTTTATACATAACTTTAGTTCTTGCCAACTATTTGACTTTCATTAAATCTAACCTCTACGAAGAATTCAAGAGTGACTTTAACAACCTTGAACCGGCTGCTAAGAAGCAACAACTAAGAAATGGGGTAATACTTCTAATTGTTGGTTATATTCTTCCAATTCTAATGATAGGATTTTTGTTGAAATTTTAAAGTCGGCTAACAAGTTGTAATAGCGCATTTGGACTTCACCGTGCGAAGTCCTAAATGCTTTGGTGCGGCTTGCCCGCACGTTTTGGGTTAGCATTTCACATCCACTTTCATCTCTTAACTTGCGGACAATTTATAAGGACGGGGTGTCTTAAGCTGCTTGTTTTGCGACTAGGTTCTAAACCCAAATCGTGCTAGTTTTATGCCCGTAAAACAAGTAAACAAACGCGCCTTACAGGGGCGTTGTGCAGAATATTGGCAATTATGAGTGAACTTGACGTTAAACACTATTTGGAAGTGTATAAGGGTAGACTGGAAATGCAGAAAAAAGGCATCACAAATCCTCCTGAAGAAATTAAACTCTTGACTCGCCAGTTAGTGGAAATATTATCGGACAAAAATCCTGAAGAAGAAATAGTTGTTAATAGTTCAGAAAACGGCATATCTCTAATTGATTCCAGTGGCAAAATTTTAGTTACTTTTCCTAAACAACTGGATTGACATTAAAATTAACTCTGCACAACATGTTTTAAGAGCGCATTATGACTTCACCGTGCGAAGCCCTAAATGCTCAGGTGCGGTTTGTCCGCACGTTTTGGGTTAGCATTTCATAGCCACTTTCATCTCTTAACTTGTGGACGACCAACAGGAACGCAGTGTCTTAAGCTGCTTGTATCTCGACTAGGTTCTAAACCCAAATCGTGCTAGTTTTATGCCCTGTAAAACAAGTAAACAAACGCGCCTTACAGGGGCGTTGGCGATAATTTTCTGCATTAGGTAAAGATTTAGGAGAATAAATGACGGTTGATTTTTTTTATAACCTAGACAGCGCTGGTTGGGCTGATGCAACAATTAGTGAGGGAACAGACTCAGAAACAATGACTGTCTCATACCTGCATGACTCACTTGGTGAACTTACTGATGCAATGAACTTACTTTTAAAAGGTGGTAAGGAGTCTCAAACCATCTTCATGAGTGAACCTGGTGAACATCTAATGTCACTGATTAATCCAAAGGATGATTTACTTGAAATCGAAGTCCGTTGGTTTAAAGATTGGGCTAGCTGGAATATGCATAGTAAAACAGATTATGAAGTTGTTTTTAAGCGAACTACCTCATTGTTTGATTTTGCTAACAAAATCTGTGATAATCTTGAACGAATTTACATTAAAGAAGGAATTGAAGGGTACAAAGAAAAGTGGGTTGAACATGATTTTCCGATGAACTCCTACTTGAAGCTCAAGAAACTTCTAGGAAGGAAATAACTATCGCCAACATGATGTAATAGCGCATTTGGACTTCACCGTGCGAAGTCCTAAATGCTTTGGTGCGGCTGGCCCGCACGTTTTGGGTTAGCATTTCACATCCACTTTCATCTCTTAACTTGTGGACAATTTATAAGGACGGGGTGTCTTAAGCTGCTTGTATTGCGACTAGGTTCTAAACCCAAATCGTGCTAGTTTTATGCCTTGTAAAACAAGTAAACAAACGCGCCTTACAGGGGCGTTAGCCACAATTCATGAGATCACTTTTAATTCTTTCTGTAATCATATTTTCATGCAGCAGTCCTGAAAGTAAATATAATGACATTTCTGAGAGTGCTATTCATTTGAAATATCAGGGCAATATTGATGAAGTAACTCAAGATTCGCTCCACCTACTGCCTAAGAATGTAGTGTCCATCGACTTAAAATTACCTGAACCTATTAGGACAAATCTTTACAGTCAAATTCTAAAAAATATTGACTCAAATCAACTTGACTCATCTTCAATTATTGAAAAGATTTATGAAACTAATTATGACATAAAAGTATTCGATGTAACTTATAAAACGAAAGTAAAGATCTATCACTTTACCGGACTCTTTAATGACAAAACCTATACATACATTGCAGATATAATTGATGGTTCGTCTATTACTAATTTTGACATTTATAATGTGACATATAACAAGGACTATCAAATTACAACCACTTGGGATTTTCCAGATACGATAGCTCTATTTGTAAGGCACACTTCAAAAGATACGCTAGATCAGTTTGTCTTTTACAAAACTAATTATTGGTAAAACCTGTGGCTAACATGGCGTAAGAGCGCATTTGGACTTCACCGTGCGAAGTCCTAAATGCTTTGGTGCGGTTAGCCCGCACGTTTTGGGTTAGCATTTCACCTCCCCTTTCATCTCTTAACTTGCGGACAATTTATAAGGACGGGGTGTCTTAAGCTGCTTGTATCTCGACTAGGTTCTAAACCCAAATCGTGCTAGTTTTATGCCCTGTAAAACAAGTAAACAAACGCGCCTTACAGGGGCGATATCCATGATAAAAACAAGTAGTTTGTCTACTTTTTATCCAATTTCTCTACATAAGGTGTTCCTCGTTTTACCACTGCCACTATTCGATGTAGTAGTTTATTTCTCACAGCGTTAATAGCACTCATTTTCCCTTTTCCTTCTTCCACTTTTCGCAGGTAATATTCCCTAAGTTCCTGATGACAACGAATGGCATTCATTGAAGCCATATGCAAATGACTCTTCAATATCTTATTGGCAAATTGTGACGTGCCTGACGGGGAATGAATACTTGTACCACTCCGATACTCAAAAGGTGCCACACCACAATAGCAGGCCAACTTCCGACCATCTAGCATTCTAGTAAACCCATGGGTATAGACTATCAAGTCTATTGCCAATACTTTACCAACACTCTTTACCGATGTTATCAATTCGTAAAGTGCTCGTACTTCCCTATCGATACTCACCAGCTCCAACATCTTTGCCTCTACTTTAGCTAATGATTTATTCAGACCTTCTAGCGCCTGACGACACATCATGCGCATCTCACGTCCCGCTTTCTTATCAAAGTATTCCATTTCATTAATGGCCTTCTCCTGGCTCTGCAATCCTTTCATCAAACGCACTCGTGTACGCATTAAGTACTGGAGCCTGTCTAGGGTAGCGTGTGTCATCGTTACCAATTTAGCCTCTTTTTGGTGTGTATAGGCAAACATTGCAATCCGCTCAGCATCAATCTTATCGGTCTTGCCTCGTACTAGACCCATACTCCTTTTAATATGAAGTGATGACTCCATCCAAACTTTACACCCCCTACTTAGTAAGTACTTGACCAGATTACGGGTGTAAATACCGGTGTGTTCCATACAGAACAGAGTCTGGTTATCTACATCATTGCCTAAGCGTTTCATCCATTGTTTTAGCTTCATATAACCTTCCTTGGTGTTGGTCAATACTTTGCTCTCACAGCGATCTTGCGCTGTGTCGATCATGCAAACATCGATACTCTCTTTGCTTACATCTACTCCTACGATATAGGGGTAAAGGGTTTGGGTTAAAGCTAGTTTCTTCATAATTTCATTTAATTAATTCTAAACCTTGGTATTGGGACTACGCGGTGAACGTTCCCGGATATCCATTTGAACATGTAAATGAGAAGCAGGTTGCCAAATCGCCCCATAGGTCATTAACCTGGTTAGCGCATGGTTCCTAACCTGCTTCTTTTTTTAAAGTGTATTTATGGATAACTCTTTCGAGTTACCCACAAGTTCACTTTACAATAACCATAATGGATATCTTTGAATAATTATATCGACTCAATCTAAAGGTTAGCATTAATTATGAATCGAAAAGTTGGGGTAGCACTATTAATCATTGGACTGGGCATACTTGGATATTCCCAAACTCTAAATGGCTATACTGACAGACAAGAATTTGAAAATCAGGTAAACGAATTGATGAACTCTGAGAATAAATCAGAGGAATTTCATCAACTAAGAATTGAATATCTGACACCCAAATATTCATTAGAAAATTACAGCATTATTCTAATTACCATTGGATTTGCCATTTTAATAATTTTACCTAAAAATGGATTCAATATAAAAGTGCCTAAAAACAAATGGTTAATCGTAATTATTGGATTGCTTGCCACATTAATCACTGTCGGTGGATATGTAGGTGATTTATTACTAGAAATGCACAGATATCGATATCCACCATGGGCCGACTCAGTTGGAATTCCAATGATGGCTGTTCCTCTACTTTTTGTAACATTCTTAGTGTGGTTTTTACTTAATTTAATTGGCTTAAAAGAGCCATTTAAAACGAATTCTAATCTTTCTGAATTTGATTTTAGTAAAGTAAACTATTGGTATCTTTTTCTGGCATTAGTTACTTTCTTCATAACGATTTATTTAATATACGAAGGTGACTTTTGGTGGACTGCTGCTGGCGTTGCATGGATGTATTTCTATGTTTCAATATTAATTGGACGAATGAATGGGAAAAATAATGCTAACACGGTGTAAGAGCGCATTTGGTCTTCACCATGCGAAGTCCTTAAATGCTTTGGTGCGGTTTGCCCGCACGTTTTGGGTTGGCATTTCACATCCACTTTCATCTCTTAACTTGTGGACGACCAACAGGAACGCAGTGTTTCAATCTGCATGTTGCGGAACTAGGTTCTAAACCCAAATCGTGCTAGTTTTATGCCCTGTAAAACAAGTAAACAAACGCGCCTTACAGGGGCGTTGTGTAGCATCTAAACTTAGAGAGTGGAAGTATATCAAGTAAAAGAGAGGAGAGAATTACTTTTTTTTAAGTGGCTTAAATTAATTGCATTTTGGCTGGCAGCTTGGTGGGGTATATGGGGTTTATTATTCATAGTTGCCTATACAAAAACAAGAAGAACAGGATTTTCTGGTATCAATGAAGAAAATAACAGACAATTTATTGCTGACCATTGGGACGTCATTACAACAACAATACCTTGGTTAGCCGTAGCGGTTGTCGCCTACTATGTTATTTCAACTGCATGGTTTGACAAAATTGACCGTTTCGAATTCGATGACGAGAAGGAAGAACTAAGAATGTTTTGTTATGGATATTTTACTCATCTTCCCGGGAATGTTTTTATTCCATATAGAAATCTCAGTTCTGAACTCTATACGGACAGTAATTTTGTTTATGGTGACTTCATAGTTTTAAAAATCAAGAGAAGCTCACATACGGAGGCAAGAATAACAGGTTCTTCATCACACTGGCAGAAATTGCCAAACACTATTCATAGAGTTCATGAGAAAATTGAATCAATAACGCTACACAACATTTTGTAAGAGCGCATTTGGACTTCACCGTGCGAAGTCCTATATGCTTTGGTGCGGCCAGCCCGCACGTTTTGGGTCAGCATTTCACATCTACTTTCATCTCTTAACTTGCGGACAATTTATAAGGACGGGGTGTTTCAAGCTGCATTTTGCGGAACTAGGTTCTAAACCCAAATCGTGCTAGTTTTATGCCCTGTAAAACAAGTAAACAAACGCGCCTTACAGGGGCGTTGTGGGGCATTTTGACAAATAAAATGAGATACGTATTCTTATCATTTCTGGCATTTTTCATCACTTCATGCAATGAGAATAATAAAGTAACTGAAACTGATATTTTAGATGATCTTTCAATCGGACTAGTAGAAGCATGGAGCGAATCAATAAGTAAGAACCATGTTCCCTCATTCAATTATAATATAGGTGATACAGTTGAAGTCTTTTATGAGATTTTCCTTTTTAAAGAGACTACGGACACACTTATTTCTAGCTATCCTGATTGTCCTGAATGCTATCATAAAGTGCCGAATGGCACCAAATTCCGTGTTACTAATTTGGCAGAACACACAGTTAACTTAGAAACGGTTTTTGATAACTCCTCGACAATAAAAAAAGGATTTCTTCCCAAGGATGAACTTCTAGAAGCAGCCAATCCCGGTATCCATTCCCAGAGAAATAGACTTCTCCAATATTTTGAAAATAAAAGAAATGAGCTAAAAGCCAGACTTATGGATAAGTACGGTTTAACAGAAGATGAATTTTATCGAATTGTAGGTGCCAAATACTCTGAAAAAACTGGCAATCCAGGTTTCAGTTATTAAAATAATACGACCCCACAACATGATGTAATAGCGCATTTGGACTTCACCGTGCGAAGTCCTAAAATGCTTTGGTGCAGCTAGCCCGCACGTTTTGGGTTAGCTTTTTACATCAACTTTCATCACTTAACTTGTGGACTACTTATAAGGACAGGGTGTCTTAAGCTGCTTGCATCGCGACTAGGTTCTAAACCCAAATCGTGCTAGTTTTATGACCTGTAAAACAAGTAAACAAACGCGCCTTACAGGGGCGTTGTAGGGTATTAAAAACTGATATGAAGAAACAATTGATTAAAACTTTTCTACTTTTTGGTCTAGTGTTATTGAACAACTTTGGCGTAGCACAGACATCGAATGACGCATCTTTATCTGAAAATGCACCAACCGATAAGCCTCATAGCATTAAAAACAGTGAGCAACTAAAAAGATATGAAGAGTTAATTGAACCGTATGTTCAGCAAGCTAAAGCCTCACTCCCTGATGCAAAGGAGAAATATTTAAATGGCTTGAAAGATGGTCAAGCATTTTTCTTAACAACTAGAATTTATGATGCAAATGGAAATTATGAACAAATCTTTGTTCGAGTAACAAATTGGGGAGATTCAAACATAACTGGCACCATTGCGAATGAGCTTAATACAGTAAAAAACTACTCTTATGGTCAACTTATTAAATTCCCTGAGAATGCTGTTTTGGATTGGTTGATAACAAATCCAGACGGAACTGAAGATGGAAATTATGTGGGTAAATTTTTAGATTCTTTAAATGCCTCTAACAACGACCAGCATAACAGATATGAAATGCAAGGTCACTCAATAAGTGTTGCACTTCCAGATGACTGGCTTTTCACTAGTTTATCTGGTGGCGCAGCATTCAAAGCTCAATCAAATTGTAGCGGCAAAGAATTCTGTAATAACATAGTTTTTACGTTTATTGGAAACTCAACAAACTCAACTGAAGAGGAATTCGGAAGAATGCTTGTATCACAACTTCCACGTCAATTTCAAAAGTATGAACTACATAATCAATCGGACACAACGGTAAATAATATCAAATACAGAGTTATTGACTATTCAGTGGTGCAACCAGATGGGAACTACAACTCAACATCACTTATAAAATCCTATAAACAACGTGTAGTAATCATCAATTATACTGCCAAAGCCAAGAAGAAAAAAAGCTACAAGGAGGACAGGGATCTGTTCTTTTCAGTAATTGAAACTATTGAAATTGAGGAGTAGTTAAAACACCCTACAACATGGTGTAGAAAAACATATGCTTAATCACCTTGAAGCTTCGGGAAGTGCAACTCACCCGCATTTTATGCTTGCATTCCATAGCGGGACGACCAACCAGAACGCAGTAGTATCTTGAAAGAATTAAGCTGTTTTTGCCTTATGTGCGTTGAGAAAGTTAGCAGAAAATGCTACGTTTAGTTTTTTATAGCCTCGTGTGGCATATGTTTTCTACACAGGCGTTACCAGCAATTAGAAACATAGAACTCGCATAATATTGATGAAAAAGACAATCGTAGATTTTGAAGTGCTGGTTGATGATTTTTTTCTTAAAATTCTTCCAGAATCCAGTTTAGTACCAGCCGAAAAGAAAAAACTACTGAGCATAATTAACGATTATCAGGACGGCAAATGGAGATACGGAAAGTTTCAATCTTTTGTATGGGATAATATCACCGAAACATCCTTATCGCTGAAGGATAGGCAAGCATTACTTGATCGATCTCAATCGAGCTTAACTGAAGCTGCAAAAAGACTTAGGTTAACAGATTTAAAAAAAGATCAAGATGGACAAGGGAGTGAATTGGCGGAGATAGTCCTTTATGGAATTATGAAGCATAATTATAATGCACTTCCCGTGGTTCCAAAAATCTTTTACAAACAAAACTCCCAAGACAATGCAAAAGGAGCCGATAGTGTTCATATCGTAATTGAGGATGAAGATTCATTTTCTCTATGGTTTGGAGAGGCCAAATTTTACAATAGCATTGAGGATGAAAGGCTCTACTCGATTGTGAATTCAGTTGAAAACTCACTTCAAACTGAAAAGTTGGAAAAGGAAAACAGCATCATTACTAATGTAAATGATCTAAAGCATTATCTAAAGGACAATAAAACGCTATATGATAAAATAGTTTCATTTATCCGAAGTGGCGTTTCAATTGATAATCTCAAACCTAAATTACACATACCTATTCTTATCCTGCATGAATGCTCAATAACAAAATCTTCTAAAGAGTTAACTGATGAATACCGATATAAAATAATCGAGTTACATAAAGAAAGGGCAGAATCTTATTTCAAGAAACAAATTAACAAGGTAGGCAAGTCTATTTTTAAGTATGATGAAGTTCACTTTCATCTAATACTATTCCCAGTAGCAGAGAAAAAACCGATTATTGATTCATTTGTCAAGAATGTTCAACATTATAAAGAACAAGCGTCTTAATCATGGATATCTTTGAAACTTGTAATATTATAAACGATCATCTCTTTGAAAACCGCGATAATGCAGCTAGAAACGAGCTGATAAAACTCTTGGATTATCACGAGCAGGAGGGAATTAGATATTCAGAGTTAGTTAATCATTTAATTAGAGAAACAGGGCTTTACCCTTATTTAGATACAGACACGGCTAATTGGCAAGACAGATTTGTATATGAGGCATTTAAGGTAGATACAGGTGAAGAGGAAGAATTAACACTTCATCGTGAGCAATCCGCACTGTTAAAAAAGCTTGTCAATCAAGAAAGTATTGCAGTCAGTGCTCCAACGAGCTTTGGCAAAAGCTTTGTCATAGATGCATACATAAAAATAAATAAGCCCTCTAATGTGGTAATTATTGTTCCTACCATCGCTTTAACAGATGAAACAAGAAGGAGACTGTACAAGAAATTTGCTAAGGAATACAAAATAATTACAACAACGGAAGTACCTCTTGCTGAAAAAAACATTTTCATTTTTCCTCAAGAGCGAGCCATAAATTATGTTGATAAAATTCCTAATCTCGATATACTCATCATTGATGAGTTTTACAAAGCGAGTTCTAAATTTGACTCAGATAGATCACCAACCTTAATTAAGGCAATCTTAAAGCTCGGACAAGTTGCTAAACAAAAATACTTCCTCGCACCAAACATTAGCAGTTTAGGAGATAATCCATTTACACAAGGAATGGAATTTGTCCCATTGGATTTTAATACCGTTTACCTTGACAGAATTGACTACCACAAGGAAATAGGCAAAGATGAAAGCAAAAAGAGTCAGTATCTACTGGATATACTTAATGTAAAAAAAACCAAGACATTAGTTTATGCTGGAACATACACAAATATTGAAAGCGTTTCGACACTTTTGTTAGCAAGCCTACCAGAAAAGCAAGATGGCTTATTAGATAATTTTTCACTTTGGTTAGGAGAAAACTACGACTATAATTGGTCCTTGACCAAATTGGCCAGACGAGGGGTTGGAGTCCATAATGGTAGGTTACATCGATCTTTAAGTCAAATTCAAGTTCGTTTATTTGAAAAGGATCAACCACTAGATACTCTAATCTCGACATCCTCCATTATTGAGGGAGTAAATACATCAGCCGAAAACGTTGTTATTTGGGCTAACAGAAGTGGAAAAGGTAAAGCTCGATTAAATGATTTCACCTATAAAAATATAATGGGGCGTGGTGGACGAATGTTCAGACATTTCATTGGTAAAATATACATTCTTGATGAGCCACCTTCAGAAGAAAAAACTCAGCTAGACATACCTTTCCCTGACCAAATTCTAGGTGATCTGGATGAAAAGAAGTTTCAAAATGACTTAACCAAGGAACAGGTAGCTAAAATCATTTTGTATAAAAAAGAGATGTCAGAAATTATTGGCGAAGATGCTTATGAACGATTACAAGCAGAAAACATTTTTCAATCAAGTGATGCAGAACTAATAAAGAAGATAGCTATTGATATGAAGACCAAACCTAATGATTGGAATGGTTTAAGCTATTTAAACTCTGTATACCCAAAGGACTGGGATCGAATGCTGTATAAGGTGATTAGATTACAACCCGCGGGTTGGGAATCTGAATTCACTCCATTAGTTGAATTCACTAAGGTCTTAAGAAACAACTGGTTCAAGTCTATCCCTGACTTACTTAGAGAATTAGAAAGGTATGAAATTGGAGTAGATGACTTTTTCAAACTTGAACGTAAAGTGACTTTTAAACTTTCTACTCTTTTAACTGATGTAAATATCCTCCAAAAGGAAATACTGAGGGAAAAAGGATATGATATTTCTCGGTTCATTAGTCTAGCATCTCATGCATTTCTACCATCAGTTGTCTATCAATTAGAGGAGTTCGGAATGCCTAGAATGATTTCAAAAAAACTCCATTCACATAAGCTCATTAACTTCTATGATAAAGAACTAGATATTCATAAAGCTTTAGCACAACTAAATGAGGTCGGCATGGAAAGGACGCTTTTAGTGCCCGATTTAAGTCCCTTTGATAAATACATTCTTGAATACTTCTTTGATGGAATAAGTACTAACTAAGTATAAAATGCTGGTAACAAACACTAAAATGAATATGCGAACTGAGCAGTTGGAAGGGTCAATGCAAAACAGAAGAAATTTAATCATGTCTAGCAAATGGGACGCATACTCATTTTAGCTAGACGTTGGCACACATACGGTCATGAACCAAGATGAATTAACACATAAGATTTTAGAAGTTATTGTAGAATCAGACTTTCAATCTATTTCAGATGTTGAATTATCTAAAACTCTTCGAATAGACTCCTCATTCATTAGGCAGGCATGTCTGACACTAATTGATAATGACGATGTCAGGGACTGTAGAACTAAAGACGGGTTTTCCATTGGTACCAAACAAGCAACAGCCGATGCTTTTTATACAAAAAAATACCTCACACAACCTGACGTGAATAATCCTTCTTTTAATATCTCTGCAACTAATGTGAATATCGGTGATAACCACGGAACATTTACTCAATCATCAGGTTCAGACACTCATGAAGGAACAACGACTGCAAAGAAGATTGGAATATCCATTATCGTTGGAATAATAGTTTGGCTGTTAACTCAGTTTATCTTGCTACCAATTTTAACATGAATAAACTCAGCATAATATCAATTATATTCAGCATAACTGGAATTATCCTAATTGTCAGGGGACAATATTATTTGGGAATAGCTTATGAATTTGCAGATGGCAAAACTCAAGCTTTATATGGATTGAAAACATTAGACGAACTGAAACTAATTGGCTTTGGACTTATTGGGTTATTTCTTTCTATTGTCTCAGCAATCAAAAAAGAGCAAAGAAATAGAGTCTTGTTGACATCGATAATTGCACTTGTAGCAGTGACACTACCTTTTTTAAACCTTTGGCAAATATGGAAATGAAAAACGTGTGCCAACATGGCGTAAGAGCGCATTTGGACTTCACCGTGCGAAGTCCTAAATGATTTGGTGCGGTTAGCCCTCACGTTTTGGGTTAGCATTTCACATCTACTTTCATCTCTTAACTTGTGGACGACCAACAGGAACGCAGTGTTTCAAGCTGCTTGCGGTGGAACTAGGTTCTAAACCCAAATCGTGCTAGTTTTATACCCTGTAAAACAAGTAAACAAACGCGCCTTACAGGGGTGTTAGCAGATATGACTAGGCCACCTATATCATGAACTATGAACTAATCATTTATTCTACAATTCTCCTGATTTTAGGTATATGGTTTGATCGACTAGGAATGAGAGACTTCTACGTCATATTTGCATATCTACCGACTTGGGGACTAATGTTTCTACTGGCGACCAAAAAATACGTTAAGTCTTCAACCAAATATGTATTGATTGGTACACTTTTATATATATTGTTACATTATGTGGCCTTATTTATTCGGCCTGTGGAAATTATCGCAATAGTAACTAGTTCTGGAGCCGTTCTAATTTTAATTCTATTCAAAAAGCTGAAAGAATCAGTAGAACTTAATAATTCAGATTTTCTTATCGTCTTTGTACTAGGTGGCCTTGCTTTTACACCCTGGATAATTGCCAATAATATGACGAACGCTTCTATCTCTGTTTTCTTCTGGCACTTAACTGTAGGACATTATCTAACTTATTTAACAAAACGGCAAACATCTGCTAACATTCCGTAAGAGCGCATTTGGACTTCACCGTGCGAAGTCCTAAATGCTTGGGTACGGCTCGCCCGCACGTTTTGGGTTAGCATTTCACATCCACTTTCATCTCTTAACTTGTGGACAATTTATAAGGACTGGGTGTCTTAAGCTGCTTTATCTCGACTAGGTTCTAAACCCAAATCGTGCTAGTTTTATGCCCTGTAAAACAAGTATACAAACGCGCCTTACAGGGGCGTTAGCCATTATGAGTTATTCATGAAAATTACCGAATATACATATTGCAATTTTGAACCTGGACAGGATAATACTAAAAACCTTACCTGTGAAAAGTTCACAGTCAGTGAATTAAAAACAATACAAGAGGAAGAAGCTATTGGATGGCATAAAACAATAAAAATTTATAAATGCCGCAAATGCAATAATTACTGGAAAATTTTTGAAGAATACGACAGTCATCATGGTTATGTTCGTGAAGCCTTGAAACTCAACGAAAAAGCCATGATTTGGAATGAACAACAAGATTTTAACACCAGCGAGATAATTGAATTCTTGCCCGAAGCGTAGAAAAACAATGGCTAACATGGTGTAATAGCGCATTTGGACTTCACCATGCGAAGTCCTAAATGCTTTGGCGGGGCTTGCCCGCACGTTTTGGGTTAGCATTTCATAGCCTCTTTCACCTCTTAACTTGTGGACGACCAACAGGAACGCAGTGTTTCAAGCTGCTATCGGTGGAACTAGGTTCTAAACCCAAATCGTGCTAGTTTTATATCCTGTAAAACAAGTAAACAAACGCGCCTTACATGGGCGTTAGCCACAATAGAATTACATGAAGATTAATCAATTATTCTTTATTATTCCGCTCTTTTGGTCATGTACAAATCAGGCTGAATGCACGGAAAAAGTTAATGAGCCCGATACTATTTACGCCTATCATCGCAAAGACTATCACAGTAGTTTACCTATTGTGGAGTTTTCATCAAAGACATACCTAAAATTCAAAATTGGTCAGGCAGATACAGTAACTATTAAAGTAAAGAACTTCTCCAATTATGAATCTGAATTAAGGAATGAAATAGGTGCTTCAGTGAAGAAAATTGACAATCATTTATATTCAATCAAACCTCTGGACTCAATCTTTAATTTCGAGATATGGCAGAATTATGATTCCGGACTCGTAGTACGCAAGGTTGTTGACAATTCAGGAAAAGAAGAAGTTATTGACTACAATGGCTGGCATTTAATTGGAAAGGAAGAATTTACTGCAGAATAATGTGGCTAACATGGCGTAAGAGCGCATTTGGACTTCACCGTGCGAAGTCCTAAATGCCCGTGTGCGGCTTGCCCGCACGTTTTGGGTTAGCATTTCATAGCCACTTTCATCTCTTAACTTGTGGACAATTTTTAAGGACGGGGTGTCTTAAGCTGCTTGCATTGCGACTAGGTTCTAAACCCAAATCGTGCTAGTTTTATACCCTGTAAAACAAGTAAACAAACGCGCCTTACAGGGGCGTTGTAAGGCATACAAAATGGAATTTACTGGCATAATTTATCACAATACAGACATTTCTGACAAGTCAACTTTTGACAAGCTACCAAAGGAACTCCAAGATTTCTTTTCGCAAGTCAACGGAATTATTGCCTATAATGGTGGACTACAGATTCGTGGATGTATCAATGAACCCGAATGGATTTCACTTGAAGCAATTTGGTCTGATTTACACAAAACGTACGACTGTTTGACAAAAGAGGATATTCCATTTGCTCAAGATGCATTTGGCGACCAATTCATTTGGAGAAACGGACATATTCATAGATTAAGTGCAGAGTTTGGGGAATTAGAAGATTTAGAACTTGACTTTAGTTCATTCCTTGAAAAAGAAACAGAAAATCCAGTTGATTTCTTAATGCTTGAATCCTTTAATCAACTGTATGACAGCGACATTAGACTTTCTCCTGGACAGCTTATGAATGTGTATCCGCCATTTATGTTTGACACCAATGACAACAGAAGTTTCAAACCTGTTCCCGCCAAGGAACAAATTGACTTCCTTAAATCCATCTATTTGCAGACTAAAGATTTGCCTGATGGTCAACAAATGAAGATTAATATTGAATAACGCCTTACAACATGCCGTAAGAGTGCATTTGGTCTTCATAGTTAGAAGTCCTAAATGCTTCGGTGCGGCTTGCCCGCACGTTTTGGGTTGGCATTTCACATCCACTTTCATCTTTTAACTTGTGGACAATTTATAAGGACGGGGTGTCTTAAGCTGCTCGTATCTCGACTAGGTTCTAAACCCAAATCGTGCTAGTTTTATGCCTGTAAAACAAGTAAACAAACGCGCCTTACAGGGGCGATATCCATGATAAAAACAAGTAGTTTGTCTACTTTTTATCCAATTTCTCTACATAAGGTGTTCCTCGTTTTACCACTGCCACTATTCGATGTAGTAGTTTATTTCTCACAGCGTTAATAGCACTCATTTTCCCTTTTCCTTCTTCCACTTTTCGCAGGTAATATTCCCTAAGTTCCTGATGACAACGAATGGCATTCATTGAAGCCATATGCAAATGACTCTTCAATATCTTATTGGCAAATTGTGACGTGCCTGACGGGGAATGAATACTTGTACCACTCCGATACTCAAAAGGTGCCACACCACAATAGCAGGCCAACTTCCGACCATCTAGCATTCTAGTAAACCCATGGGTATAGACTATCAAGTCTATTGCCAATACTTTACCAACACTCTTTACCGATGTTATCAATTCGTAAAGTGCTCGTACTTCCCTATCGATACTCACCAGCTCCAACATCTTTGCCTCTACTTTAGCTAATGATTTATTCAGACCTTCTAGCGCCTGACGACACATCATGCGCATCTCACGTCCCGCTTTCTTATCAAAGTATTCCATTTCATTAATGGCCTTCTCCTGGCTCTGCAATCCTTTCATCAAACGCACTCGTGTACGCATTAAGTACTGGAGCCTGTCTAGGGTAGCGTGTGTCATCGTTACCAATTTAGCCTCTTTTTGGTGTGTATAGGCAAACATTGCAATCCGCTCAGCATCAATCTTATCGGTCTTGCCTCGTACTAGACCCATACTCCTTTTAATATGAAGTGATGACTCCATCCAAACTTTACACCCCCTACTTAGTAAGTACTTGACCAGATTACGGGTGTAAATACCGGTGTGTTCCATACAGAACAGAGTCTGGTTATCTACATCATTGCCTAAGCGTTTCATCCATTGTTTTAGCTTCATATAACCTTCCTTGGTGTTGGTCAATACTTTGCTCTCACAGCGATCTTGCGCTGTGTCGATCATGCAAACATCGATACTCTCTTTGCTTACATCTACTCCTACGATATAGGGGTAAAGGGTTTGGGTTAAAGCTAGTTTCTTCATAATTTCATTTAATTAATTCTAAACCTTGGTATTGGGACTACGCGGTGAACGTTCCCGGATATCCATTTGAACATGTAAATGAGAAGCAGGTTGCCAAATCGCCCCATAGGTCATTAACCTGGTTAGCGCATGGTTCCTAACCTGCTTCTTTTTTTAAAGTGTATTTATGGATAACTCTTTCGAGTTACCCACAAGTTCACTTTACAATAACCATAATGGATATCTTTGAATAATTATATCGACTCAATCTAAAGGTTGTGCATCATACTCCTTGCTATTAAAAAGCTCCTTATGAACAAACTCAAAATGCTTTCAATTCTTTTAATAGTTCTAGTATCATGTGATAAGGAGGACAGTCCTAATCCAGACCTTTCTAAACCAGGTTTTATATCTAAAGTAATCGGTAACTATAATTATTTACTCAAGGAGAAAGATTACAAAGCAGCATATTGTGAATACCTTAATGAGAAAATTACCTTGTTAGTTACTGATCTTGATGGAAAAATCATCTCACGTGATTTGAAACTGCAACTATCTGATACAACAGGTAGAATATTTAATAGGAGCAATACTCCTAGTGATACTAGTGTTTTTCAATGGAAGTTAGGATATAAATCAAAGAATCAAAAAGTTGAAATTTTAGACATCGTATCGGAAGAGAAAGTGTTTGAAATTGAGGCGACAGTATCGGAAGACAACTTATCATTAAATTGGATTTCACCTTGTATTCCAAAAGAAATAGAAAAGAGCTATCGCTTTTATTTTAATAATAACATATTTCTTGTGTTTGGTGATGGCTATGTATATAGCAGCTTGGATCCACTATTAATGAACTGGAAAAAAGTGGAGTACATTACAGGAGGAGGTTTTTTTAGTTTATTAAGTACAAATGAAATATTTAATATTTATGACAGGGGCATTGACCAGCCTAATATAAGCTATGTGCTATTAGATCCAATTACCGGTAGCATTCAATATATTTCTCCCTTAACCACCGATATTGTAATACCTCATCGAATGGTGGTTACTGAATCAGGCGAGTACTTTATGTATAATAACGATATCCCATATGGAGTACTTTATAAGAGTGCTGGAACTCTGTTAGACTTTAATGAGTATCAAAACTTTGAGGAATATGGATACCTTGCCGGTATGACCACAAAGGGCGATGTGGTTTACATACTTACTCAGGAATTCTATTTGATAGAAATTGATACACAGTCTGGGAATACTAAGATTAAACAAATTGACCAAACAGCATTTCCTTCAAACATTCGTTTTAATGGTATCACAGTCTTTGATAACCGAATATTTATCAACTCTTACGTTCCCTGGAGCACTGATGATGATAAAATTTATACAGTAGATCTAATCGACTATGCGATAAATGTTTTTGATCTTGCATTAACAATTGATAGAGATATGAATTTCAGATTTAGTGTATCCGGTGGAAATTTGTATATATGGACTGGATCACCTAATAATTGGACTGGATTTGGAAACATTAGACAATGGGACGGTGAACAATTCAATTCAATTAACTTCCCAGATTTCGATTTTTACACTCCGGGAGAGTTACGTTACAGTAATTTATACTTGCCTAATAAGAAAATGGTAGGTTTTTACCGAGGTCTTCCTATTATCGTAAATGGTGATGGACAGATCTTTTATTACCCTAAATAAATCAAAGTCTTAAAATAAACTATTTGTAATTAACGGTTTTTAAATTTGAAACGCTGCACAACATCACCTATGAATGAATGGGGTTTTATCGGTAAGGATATTTTCGTAGGGATTGGAAAGTCCACCACAAGTTTTAAATTTAAATCAAGGCGTGGCTATGTGCGAGACACGAGGTTAGTACTTTCTAATCCCCACTCATCATAGCTGGACGTCAGCAAGTAATACATGGACTCAGCTGAATTCATCGGAAAACTCAAACAACGTTTTAACTCTGTGACTTTTGTACAGAAAGAGACTGAGTATGAACTTGATGTACTTGTATTAACCGCAGAAAAGAAACCATATGACTTCTATATCTGGATTGATAACGATTGGGCATTTATGGATATAGGAGCAACATTAAAGTCTGAACCAAATAGATATTTCTGGTATCAATCATGGGAGAATTTAAATGGCCTAGACTCGGATTGGATAAATGAACTTTTTGACGACTCAAATGAATTACTTAAATTACTGTTAAAACATCCAACACGAATAATACAGTGTAAAGGAATTTTTTCATCATCATTTGAATGTCAATTCCTTGATACCGACTGGAAAAGAATAAGCAAGAACAGTGTTTTGCATACGAACTTCAACATTCCCAAAATTAATGGCCGAACGAAGATATACGAATGAAAGCTGATAACATAAATTGTGTCAAATATCAACTTAATTAAGTACTTGCGTACCCCTGTAGTCAGAATGAAATGGCCCCACTTGTAGCGATCGCAAATGCCTGTTTTATTTCTTCCTAAACTATAGCCAAAACAACTTGTTTTAAAGCTAAGTTTGAAACAAGTAATGAAATACTACTTACCATATATTCCCATCGTTGGAATGATTCTTTATTTAATCGTTTTCAGCATTGCTGCAACCGATTATCCGGGTGGCTCCGTGAATCATTCAATGGCTGATGGCTATAGCTTCTTCCATAACTTCTTGTGTGATGTGATGAACCCAGTTACCCAAGGCGGAAAGGAAAATAGTGCAAGAGGCTTAGCTATCATTTCTCACCTGATCTTGAGTGTAACAATGATCTCCTTCTTCTACATTCTTCCAAATATCTTCTCATTCCAAAACAAGAATACTCGAATGGTCAGGAGTTTCGGAGTACTAACAATGGTAGTGTTCGCTTTCATGTTCACAAAATATCATGATCTTATCGTAACAGTTACTGCGATACTAGGTACTGTAGCATTGGTGCCTTTCTTTTTAGAACTTAGAAAATACCCCAATAAAGGACTCAAACAACTCGCCTATTTATGTTATTTACTGAGTGTTATTGTATTTTTTATTTTCGTAACTAAAATTGGTTTCTACTACCTCCCCTTCTTGCAAAAAATAACTTTTGCTGTTGATGCCTGGTGGGTAATTTGGGTAAGCTTGATAATAATCAAAAAGAATCAATCGGTTAATCCTCTCTTCCATTAAGATCTTAACTCTTTGTTCTTCCATACAAGCCCCATAATTCCCGTTCTTCATTAAATTAGCAAGCCAGGGTAACAGGCTGTTAATTTTATCGTCTGAAAGAAGAACTTAAATAGGACATTATGAACTTACAAAAAGTAGGCGGGCTAGCCGCCATTGCTGAAGCAATCTTTTATGTGTTTGCCTTTATCATATTTGGAGCTGTATTGGAATTTTTACCAGCAGGCTCAACAGCTTCCCAAACGATTGAGCATTTATCAGAGAATCAATTATTACTTTCAGTCACTAATTTCGTTATTTATGTTCTGTTCGGCATAGTGCTCTCCATTTTAGTATTGGCCATTTATGAAAGAACTAAGTCAGAATCAGCCATCAGCAAATTAGCAGCCGTTTTTGGTTTTATTTGGGTAGTACTGGTTATTGCCAGCGGCATGATTTTTAACATTGGCTTAGCTGCTGTAATTAAAAACGGTGCGGTCAATCCTGAGGAAGCAGTTACACTTTGGAAGATGATAAACATTATAGGTGATAGTTTAGGGGGTGGAAATGAGGTAGTTGGTGCTGTATGGCTAATTTTACTAAGTATTGCTGGTTTAAAATCCAACACGTTGCCAAAAGGCCTGGTGTACTTTGGCTTACTGGTGGGAGCTTTTGGTGTTGGCACCATTTACCCTTATGGCATCTTTGCTGAACTATTTGGAACCACTCAAATTCTATGGTTCATCTGGGTAGGTGTTGTACTGTTAAAATCAAAAAAGTTAGCTTGAATTGGTGATAACCAAAATCAACTTTCAATTGGAAGAAATGCCTTCGCTTGAGTAAAAATGACAATCTGATTTTTTCTACAAAAAAAGCCTCTGAAGTTCAGAGGCTTTTAATTTATATTTTTAATCAGGAATTACTTTCCTAATGCTTTCAACATGGTTTCTCCAATATCCGCTGGAGATGCAACTACGTGGATTCCGCACTCACCCATAATCTTCATTTTAGCTTCTGCAGTATCGTCAGCGCCACCGATGATAGCACCAGCGTGGCCCATTCTTTTTCCTTTAGGAGCAGTTTGGCCAGCAATGAAACCAACAACAGGCTTAGGATTACCTTGTTCTTTTATCCATCTTGCAGCTTCTGCCTCATAGTTTCCACCGATTTCACCAATCATTACGATGGCTTCAGTCTCAGGGTCGTTCATTAACATTTCAACGGCCTGTTTTGTAGATGTCCCAATAATGGGGTCACCACCAATACCAATAGCAGTTGAAATTCCTAACCCAGCTTTTACTACCTGGTCTGCAGCTTCGTAAGTTAACGTTCCTGATTTAGATACAATACCAATTTTACCTTGCTTGAAAACAAAGCCCGGCATAATACCTACTTTAGCTTCTCCCGGAGTAATTACCCCCGGGCAATTAGGCCCAACTAAAACAACATCCTTACCTTTTAAGTAATTCTTAGCTGTAACCATATCTTTTACCGGAATACCCTCAGTAATAGCTATAATTACTTTGATGCCCGCATCAGCTGCTTCCATAATGGCATCAGCCGCAAATGCAGGTGGAACAAAGATAATGGACACATTAGCGCCAGCTTGTTCTACTGCATCTTTTACAGTGTTGAATACAGGTTTATCAAGGTGTTTTTGTCCGCCTTTTCCAGGAGTTACACCACCTACTACATTTGTACCATATTCAATCATCTGACCGGCATGAAATGTACCTTCTGAACCGGTGAATCCTTGTACGATTACTTTAGAATTTTTATTTACTAATACGCTCATGTGTCGCTAGATTAATTTTTGTGCAAAAATAAAATTTTATGTGGCTTAACCAAAGATAAATCTGTGGCATATGCGATTCCTAACTACAAAAATAATTACCAAAAAACGCAACCTTTTTACTCGTACAGGAGCGATCGAATAGTGTTCACAAACGAACAAAAGCCAAATCATAAATATACACAACCTATTGTATTTCAATACATTAACTACTTGGCATGGCTGTTGGTATACTTATATTGGTCAAAAATGGCTCTAAAGAGTTTAGGGCAATTTCAAAATAAAACAACAACGGTCATGAAATTTATCAGAACAAACAAAAGGGTTATTGCCGGTGCATTGGCATTAATCTTTACCGCCCCGGTTTTCGGTGGCACCATGGAAATCAAACCCAAAGAAGAAGAACTCAAAGACAAGATGAGTAAAATGGAATCAGATCCATTTTTTAAAAAGAGTTTGGAAAATCAAGAATCAACTACTTACAAAATTTATAATCAGCAGGATGAATTAGTGTATGAAAGCACTCAGAACGCAACAGGTAACCCTGATGTAAAATTGGTGAAGCTTCTTAATGGAAGTGACTTTCTTGCCTCTGATGAAACAATTTCATATTTCAGATTAAACGAATAGTTTTTTCAAAGTTTAGGTTGAATGAAAAAGGGGCTTATAGCCCCTTTTCTATTATTATAACAATAAGCAATTACTTATTTGCTGAATATCTCTTACTTACTTCATCCCAATTTATCACATTGAAGAAAGCAGAAATATAATCTGGTCTTCTGTTTTGGTAGTTTAAGTAATACGCATGCTCCCAAACATCTAAACCTAAGATAGGAGTACCGCCACAGCCAACACCCGGCATAAGTGAGTTATCCTGGTTAGGACTAGAGCAAACTTCTACTTTACCTCCTTTATGAACGCAAAGCCATGCCCAGCCTGAGCCAAAACGTGTAGCTGCAGCATTAGAAAATTCCTCTTTAAACTTATCGAAAGAACCATAGGCAGCATCGATAGCATCAGCTAATTCGCCCGAAGGTTTTCCTCCACCATTAGGTGACATTACTTTCCAAAATAAGCTATGGTTATAAAATCCACCACCGTTATTTCTTACAGCATTGTTGTCAGAATGGTTAGCCAATAAATCTTCGATTGACTTTCCTTCTAAATCTGTTCCTTTAATGGCATCGTTAAGTTTTGATGTATATCCCGCATGATGCTTACCATGGTGAATTTCCATTGTTTTAGCATCTATATGTGGTTCAAGCGCATCGTGCGCATATGGTAAATCTGGCAATTGAAATGACATATTTTTGATTTTTAGTTTAACAATTTAATTCCTGCCCGACTTTCAGACTGGTACTCCAAATATAACCATCGAAGCGCGAACATAAAACCGAAACCGATACTCAAAATCAATTATAATATTGGGGTAATCTATCGGGGCGGAGAGCTTAGGGATTAGGGATTAGGAGGCAGTGGGTTATGGGCTATGGGCATAGTGGCTGGTGGCTGGTGGCTGGTGGCTGGTTTCTGGTTACTTGGTTTTTGGATTATGGTTGTTGGATACGAGTAACTAGAAACCAGAGACAAGAATCAAGTAGCTAGCTCTCTCTCAACCTCTGGAAGAACTGAGTAACCAAAGCCCCGGCTTCATCGGCCATTAAGCCATGGCTAATTTTTGTTTTAGGATGGATGATCTTCTTATTCAAGGTGCTGAAGCCTCTTTTTTCGTCACTTGCTGCATAAACCAACTTACCCAATTGTGACCAATACAAAGCACCTCCGCACATACCACACGGTTCCAACGTCACGTACAATGTGCATTCATTCAAATATTTAGTCCCTAAATAATTACAGGCAGAGGTAATAGCAAGCATTTCTGCATGTGCTGTAGGATCATTTAATACTTCAGTTTGATTGTACGCTTTAGCGATGATTTGTTTATTGGCCACTACCACTGCGCCTACAGGTATTTCTCCCTGTTCATAGGCTAGTTTGGCCTGCTTGAGCGCCTCCTTCATAAAATGCTCATCGCTATGGATAGATAAACCCATTAGATATTAGGCTTTACTTTTATACTGTTCATCACTTCAGGCACAGTATCAATCCATTTCTCTTTGATTTGAATTGGTACATTAAAACTAAATACAATGGTTTTTCCATTAATCAACAAATACATCATATAAGAGTACTTTCTTATAGCATCCTGCTGATCAAGAGAATATTTATCTCCATTAATTCGAGAATCGAATTCAAAAATGATGTAGCGCATATTGTTAACCACCTCAATTTTTTCCGTTTTAAAATCAACACGGTCGTATAATTCTACAATACTTGCCTTGAAGAAATCTTTTGCTATTTCAATATCGGTTGACCTCCAACGTGTAGCAGAAACATTGACACTAAAATCTACCAAACGGTCTTCATTTGTGTAAGCACCAATAGGCTGCCTTACCGAAGGGTATCTTTGGGACATGTCTTGAGGCGACATTGGATAAAAAGTTGAAGGTAGATTAACGGTGATATCATCACCTACTTTGGTTTTTACCAACTTAATATCTGATGAGACAAGAACAACTAGTAATGTAAGAATTGCTGCTATTTTCATTTATACTTAACGAATTTTATACGTTATATTTTCGTGCAAACTTAATACCATTAACTTTGCGCCTTCAAAATTAGAAATTTAAAATGCTTAGGACACACACTTGCGGAGAATTAAGAATTGAAGATGTAAATAAGGAAGTAACACTTTCTGGTTGGGTGCAAAAAACTCGTGATAAAGGAAGTATCATTTGGGTTGACTTACGCGATAAGTACGGTATTACTCAACTTATTTTAGAAGAAGGTGTGTCTGATGAGGCATTACTTAAAAAAGCTGCGAAGCTTGGTCGTGAGTTTGTAATTCAGACTAAAGGAACAGTGGTTGAGCGTTTGAGCAAGAATGATAAAATACCGACTGGAGATATAGAAATAAAAGTAAGCTCAATTGAAGTGCTTAATCCTTCTAAAGTACCTCCATTTACCATTGAAAATGATACCGATGGTGGTGAAGACCTAAGAATGAAATACCGTTACCTTGACCTTAGAAGAGAAACGGTTAGAAAGAAATTACAGCTTCGCCATCAGTTGATGAGAGAAACACGTGCCTACTTAGATGGTGTGAATTTTATTGAGGTAGAAACTCCTGTATTAATCAAATCAACACCTGAAGGAGCAAGAGATTTCGTAGTGCCTTCAAGAATGAATCCGGGTGAGTTTTATGCATTGCCACAATCACCTCAAACGTTTAAACAGCTATTAATGGTTTCTGGTTTTGATAGATACTACCAGATTGTGAAGTGTTTCCGTGATGAAGATTTAAGAGCTGACCGTCAACCAGAGTTCACACAGATAGATTGTGAACTTTCTTTCGTAGAGAGAAAAGATGTGTTAGATACTTTCGAAGGATTGGTAAGGCATTTATTTAAAAATGTAAAGGGGATAGATATTGGTGAAGTGCCTCATATGGCATATGATGACGCCATGAAATACTATGGCTCTGACAAACCGGACATTCGTTTTGACATGAAGTTTGTGGAACTAAATGATGTAGCCCAAGGGAAAGGTTTCCAGGTATTTGACTCTGCAGAGCTAGTGGTAGGTATTAACGCGAAAGGTTGTGCCGAATACACTCGTAAGCAGCTAGATGCGCTCACTGACTATGTGAAACGTCCGCAAGTTGGTGCCAAAGGCTTGGTGTATGTGAAGTATAATGAGGATGGTACATTCAAATCTTCTGTAGATAAATTCTATTCACAAGAAGATCTAAAAGCCTGGGCTGATAAAATGGATGCTAAGCCGGGAGATTTACTATTGGTTCTTAGTGGTGATACAGATCATACGCGTAAGGCAATGAATGAATTGCGTCTGCACATGGGTAGTGAACTAGGATTAAGAAAGAAAGATGAATATAAATTGTTATGGGTTGTGGACTTCCCATTATTAGAGTGGGATGAAGAATCTCAGCGTTTCCACGCGATGCACCATCCATTTACGTCTCCAATACCTGAAGATTTGGATAAATTGGAGCACACTCCTGGCGATGTAAAAGCCAATGCCTATGACTTGGTCGTAAATGGCGTGGAGCTAGGCGGTGGATCGATAAGAATACATGACAGGGCAGTACAGCAGCGTATGTTCAAGGCATTAGGCTTCACCGAAGAAGAAGCGCAAGCTCAGTTCGGCTTCTTATTGGAAGCTTTTGAATATGGAGCTCCTCCTCATGGTGGTATTGCCTTTGGTTTTGACAGATTGTGCGCACTCTTCGGTGGCTCTGATTCCATCAGAGATTACATTGCCTTCCCGAAAAACAATTCAGGTAGAGATGTGATGATCGATACACCAAGTGTTATTGATAATGCACAATTGGAGGAGTTGAGTTTGAGGTTGAATTTGAAGGATTAATCATAACTCAAAGCATAATCCAAAATACTATCTTCCTCAGAAGTTACGCAATCCTTGATATAGTTATCTGGTGAAATACCATTTTCATAAAGTGACTTATCAACTCCAAAAAAGAAATTGCCAATCACAATTTTAGCGAAGTAATTGTAATTGTGTAATGGTCTTGTTAATTGCAATGAATTCTGAGGAGTAGTTTTTTCACCAATTAAGAATCCGATATTATTAAATTTTAACGCACCAGCTACAACATTCGCACCTGAACTAGTACCATTATTAATTAGTACTAAAATTTTAGCATTTTTAATAACTGGAGAATAAATCGATTTTCGTTTTTCAATTTCTTTTCCAAATGTCGATATCCTAACTATTTCAGAATTCTTTTTTGTGAAAAAATCTACCAGATTAATTAATTCTTGAAAAACTCCTCCTTCAAAATTCCTTAAATCCAAAATCACTTTTTCAATGTTATCCTTGCTTTGTGATAATGTATTTAGAAGCTTGCTTGTATCCCCATTCTCTAGAAAGGAGTTGAGTTTGACAATCAAAGTCGAGTTCTGATAAACCTCAGTCAGAATAGGCTCAGGTCTTGCATTAACTAGGCTTTCAAAAACCTTATATTTTAGCGAATCATTGGCGCTTGACTTCAGCTCAAGTTCAATTTTGCGGTTTGTATTTAGAATGGTATTAATTAGCCCATTTGGCAATAATCTGACAGGATAAGAGTTAATTTTCACTATCTCATCACCCTCATTTATATCATTTGAACTGTTACAATTTAAATTCTTAATTCCAGATATTCTTACTTTACCGCTATTGTCTCTATGATAACCAAAAGGCTTTATAATACTCGTACTCAAACTGTCATAGTAACTTTGCTCTACGACCATCGAATACTGATAACCATTAGTAGAAGAGATATAAAAGTCACTCAAATAGATATCCATATTTACAGATATACCATAATCCTCAAGTTTAGAGCGAATCTTGGATTCTTGAGAACTAAGCGCAATTAAATAATTCTCAATATCCACTTCATTTTCAATTCTATTTAAGTCCTGATCAATATCTAATTCGAATGTTTGCGAAAGTTGTTTGTTGAATGCCGTAAACAACTCTGTAAAAGTTGAGCTTGAATAATAATCAACTTCTAAGACAAGAGATTTTAGGGAAGGATAGACTTGCGCAAAAGATAAACTAGAAACGAAAAACAATGAGATTGTCAAAATATTTTTTATCGACATTAAGAATATAGATTGTGACTAGCTGCTAAAACTACAGAGAAATTACTACTCATTCCTCAAAGTATCAACCGGATTAAGCAGCGCAGCCTTTATCACTCTATAGCTTACGGTTATGAGTGCAATGGAAACTGCTAATAAACCTGCAATCAGAAAATAGCTCATGTTGATTTCTTTGCGATAGGCAAAGTTGTTAAGCCATTGGTCCATTACATAGAACGATAGAGGAATTGCAATAATCAGGGAAACCAATACTTGTTTAGTAAAGGTTGCAGAAAGAATAATCATCAGGTTTACTTCTGAGGCTCCTAATATTTTTCTAATTCCTATTTCTTTGGTTCGCTTTTGAACAACGAATGACGCAAGTCCAAACAGCCCCATGCATGCAATTATCATTGTTAGTCCTGCACCGATACTAAAAATAGACTGGGCCTTTTGCTCTGTTCTGTAAAACTGGTCAATTTGTTCATCCAGAAAATGGAATTCCATGGGGGTAGTATCATCAAACTGTTCATGCACTTTTTTAGCATCAGCTACTACCTGTTGCAGACTAGCACCTTTATTTATTTTTAGTGAAAAATAATCGATAACGGCTACTGTGTTAAACCAGTGCCCAATCACCAATGGCCCAATTTCATTATGCAGCGATTGGAAATTAAAGTCTTCAACAATGCCAATTACTTTAATAGGATAATCAGCTTCAGGAAATCTCAATTCGTCACCTATAGATAAATCGCCAAGAATTTTTGCTGCCCTCTGATTAAGAATAACCGTACTCGAATCTTCTGCCAGATTACCACTAAAATTTCTTCCTTCTAAAAGATTCAAATCATAGGTAGCCATCATAGCCTCATCAAAGCCCATAAAAAAACAGGTAGATGAATCATTTTCGGCATTTCTTACCATCACTTCTCGAATGTTCTTCCATTCGCCAGGCACTCTGCTTGATGAAGCCACATGAGTAACACCATTTATCTTCGAGAACTCGTTTTTCATCGCTTCAAAGCTGTTGCGCACATTCCCATTGTTAATATCGATGACCAACATACGGTCTTCATCAAAGCCCAAATCCTTATTTTTCAAGAATTGCATCTGGTTAGTGACTACCACTGTAGCGACAATCATAAATATCGATAAGGTAAACTGAGTAATAACCAGCACCTTTCTTAAGCCTGCCCCACCCACTTGTGAATTAGATGATTTCAAAGATGCTGCTGGCTGAAGCCTTGATAAATGGATAGCGGGATATATTCCGGAAAACAAACCTATAAACAATGTTAATCCACCCAAAAGCAACAGATTTTCAATTGTAAATGCTGTGATAATGGTGGACTCCGTTATCTCACTGAATATTGGTAAGACTAAATCGATACACAGTAACGAAAGAAAAAATGATATCAAGGAAATTGCAACAGATTCGGTTAAAAACTGAGCAATTAGCTGATTACGATAGGCACCAGAAACCTTTCGAATACCTATTTCCTTAGCTCTTTCCATCGATTTTGAGGTGGCCAAGTTAATATAGTTGATGCAGGCAATAACAATTAAAAATATGGCGAGAGCACCAAATAAATATAGGTTTTCCTTACTGCCAGATACGGTACAAAAGGCAAATTCCACATTATCCGTACTTAAATATGCCTCCTCCATTGGCTGAAGCATGAGCTTTCTCGTCTCATTATATTCTTGGTCTCGATTTTCAGAAGCCCATTCACCTAATCGGCTAGCTACATCTTGAATTGACTCGGGCTGGTCGAACACAAAATAGGTCGAGGCAACTAAAGATTGAGGTGAGGTTGTAAGGCGCTCCCACCATGGAAAATTTTGAATGGCAGAATTCATAGTGATCATCACATCAAACTGAAGATGAGAATTGTAAGGCGCATCTTCCAGTACGCCTGTCACGAGCATAGGCTCCATACCACTGAATTCTATTATTTTACCTACTGGAGATTCATTGCCATAGTATTTCTGTGCTGACGATTGGGTGAGTATGGCCGAATTTGGCTTGTCTAATGCAGTCCGCCTATCTCCTTCTAGCAGATGAAAGTCAAAAACATGAAAGAAGGTGCTATCTACTAAAATCCACTTACGTTCACTAATTCGTTCACCATTCCAAATAATATCCAGATGACCGAACGGCTGAAGAATCCTAGTTTGCTCTTCAATTCGATCAAATTCATTTAAGAGCTCTGGTCCAGTTAAATAAGATGTTCTGCCAATTAAACGTGAATTATTCTGTGTCGTTTGCTCCTCAACGATACGAGCAATTCGGTCTGATTTAGAATGAAATTTATCGAAGGAAAGCTCATTTTTGATATGCATGCTCAACAAACAGGCACCTGTGAGACCAATGGTTAAGCCAATAATATTAATAAAAGCATATGCTTTACTTCTTTGTAAATTTCTTAAGGCTACTTTAAAATTGTTCTTAAACATGGCGTTGTTGTTTGAGTTTATTCTGTTTTGAGCGTCTCAGCAGGATTTAATCTGGCCGATTTAATGGCATGGATACCAACCGTTATGACCGTTATAATAGTTGTTAAAAGAGTTCCAATAATGAATGGAAGAATATTGAATTCAATCTTCCTATGGAAATTATCCAGCCAATTATTAAGTACATAATAGGCAACCGGTGCTGCTATTATTATTGATATAAGTGCAAGAAGAATATATTCTTTTGACATTAATTTGATAATGCTCTGCACTGAAGCGCCAAGCACTTTCCTTATTCCAATTTCCTTAATTCTCTTTTGTGTGCTATGTGCTGATATGCCAAACAGACCAAGGCTAGATATGATTATTGTTAAAATAGAGCCGATAGAATATATTCTTTTTGTGCGGACGGCACTGCTATATCTTGTATCAAGATCATCATCAACAAAATTCATCTCAAATGGATAATCTGGGCTGTGTTTTTTATAAGCCGCTTCTAGCGTTCCTGCCACTTCAATCCCTTGAGAACTATTTACTTTAACTAAAGCTTTACGCCACTTTTCTACATTAGAAATTCGTATCACAACAGGGCTAATATCCTCGTAAGCTGACCATAGCATAAAATCATCAACTATACCTGTTATTTTTCCTCCATCTAAAACGCTTCCAATTATTTCATCCTCCCTCCCCTTGAAATCAGGAAGCATTTCTTGATAAGCCTTTTTGTTAATTATATGGTAATAAGAAGAATCATTATTCAACAAGTATGGTACTTCGCCCTCTACAAGCTTTATTCCTGATGTAGTAAGAAAGTTTGGACTTGCACTGATCATATCAAAAATCACCTTGTTATCTGGGTTTTTACCTTCCCAATTAAATGTTCCTCTGGAGCTAACTCCACGCGGAAAACTTTTGGTAAAAGCCACCCGTTCAACAACACCTAATTCACTCAGGGAGTTATCCAGCGCTTGAATATCCGATTGAAGATCACCATAAAGATTAATAGTAACTAATTCATCCTTGTCAAAGCCCCAGTCTAAATTTTGGACGTATTTTAGCTGATCGGTAACTACAAACATTCCGATCACAAAAACCATCGCCACAGCAAACTGACAAATAATTAAAACATGTGTAATCAAACCATTTGCACCAAAATTCATTTTATTATGTGTTGCTTGTGCAAAACTAACCTTGGTAATAAGGAGAGCAGGGTATAAACCTGACAGAAGCCCACATAATAGGATAAAGCCAGCCATTGAGATAATCAACCAGAAAATATTAACCTGATTCAAAAATTGTTGAATAGTTAAATTCACTTCCAGCAATTGATTGAAAGTTGGAAGAAGCAGGTCTGCAACTAGCAAGGCGAAAGCAGTTGCCAACAAAACATAAAAGGTGGATTCTAATAAATACCCAAATACGAGTTGAACACGGGATGCTCCAATAGCTTTTTGTAACCCAACATTTTTTATGCGTTTTACATAAATGCTGATGCTCAGATTAACAAAATTAATGATAGCAATAATCAATATGATACCTGCAATACCTAAATATATTTTTAGTAAACGAAGACTACCGAGGTTCTTTAATCCACCACTCAAATTATCATTAACCTCACCAGTAATAGTATTAATGCCCCAGTGGATATCGAGAATATTTTGTGCATACATCTGCCCAACTTTTTGACCATCTCTTTCCTCATTTAAACCTGCTACTAAGTTGTCGAGGTTTTCATTGAATGAGTTCAAATCATTTTTAGCATCAAGCAAAACGTAAGTGAATGAAAATATTCTTCCCCAGCTATCGAGCTGCCGTCCCGATTTTTCAACGTGATCAAAGGGTAATAAATAGTCAAACTCGAAGTTGGAATTGGTTGGCAAATCGTTGATTACAGCCAGAACCTGATAGCAGTTCTCTTTGTCAAGACATATGGTTTTACCTATGGCTGTCTGATTTCCAAAATATTTTACTGCCAGTTTATCTGTAAGAATAATTTCATTCGATGTGGTAAAGCCCTTTTCAATTGAGCCTGCTAAAGTTTGAAATGTGAACATATTTAGAAAGTCTGAGTCAACAGCATACCCAAACTCTTCAATAAATGACTCATCTTCCGATGATAACATAGCATTGGATATCTTATACAACCTTGATGCCTTTTCTACACCCTCAAATTTCTTGACTTCATTAGTCAACAATGCAGGAGTTTGTGGCAATTCCAGAACACGGTTTCCAAATTCTAATTGATAATTAACAATATAGAGACGTTCCGCTTGTGCATTATGCCGGTCATAAGAATACTCGTGAAAAGCAAATATTGCTATGAGCAAGCAACAAGTAATTCCTAAAGAAAGACCTATAATATTTATCAGACTAAAGACGCGTGATTTTAGAAATCTCCGGAATGCAAGAACCAAATAACTCTTTATCATAATCTATTTTTGATAAACACGGCTACCATTGCTATGCCATGATTTTTAAACAACTCATTATCAATACATTACAATCAAACCTCCATATCTAATTTACGAAACTGTCCACGCATACAACACCATAGTGTCCATTTATGGGCAGTTAGTTAAGTAATTGCATGGTTTTTCTATAGCTTTATTCCTTGAATATTAAAACTTGATTTAACCTTACCAAGCCTTTGAGGCTTAGTAAGGTTTTTCGAAGTCCATTATTCTAAACAATATATCTAGGGAATCTTAAATGCCAGACTATCATTCAAAATTCGAAATCGACAACTATTACCACATTTTTAACCGTGGAAATAATAAAGAAGATATTTTTAAGTCAACAGATAACTATATCTATTTTCTTCAAAAGTGGAATAAATATATAGCACCTTTTGCTGACACGCTGGCTTATTGTTTATTACCCAATCATTTCCATTTTCTTATGCGCGTAAAGGCTGTAAATGCTAAGAACCTTACTAAGACTCAGAGGCTTAGTAAGGTTGGTGAAGTGCAAGAAACACAGATTGAGGTTAATACGATTTTAGAAGAACAATTTAAGAGGCTATTTATGAGCTATGCTCTATCCTTTAATAAACAGCACAATAGAACCGGCTCACTATTTCAAAAAAGCTTTAGACGTATTCAAGTAAATTCTGATTACTACCTGACCAGATTGATCCATTATATTCACCATAATCCTATTCACCATCAATTTGTAAAGGAATATAGTCAATGGAAATTCTCTTCATACAATGCCTTTATTAGCAAAGAAACAACTCGTTTAAATCGAGATGAAGTACATAGCTGGTTCGGTGGAAAAGGTGCATTTATTGAATTTCATAATCAAAACCTTGAATTAAATGAGCCTGATAAAGAGTTGAAAAATTACGTTGTGGATTTTTAAATAAATCTTACCCCGGCTTAAATGCTTGGCAAGGTTTGGAATTGAATTTGATTTAAAGAACTGAAGTGTAGGGTTAAAAAAAGTCTCCTGTATTTAACCTTACCAAGCCTTTAAGGCTTAGTAAGGTTTGAATCGTAGTTGCTAATTGATAAAAAAATGAAACTAAAAGGCAATATTCTAATTGTTGATGACGATGATTTGATTCTGTTATCTGCTCAGCTTCTTTTAGAGCAGCATTTTACCACCGTAAAAAAGATTAACAACCCTAATCAGATTACTGAAGCTTTTAAGGAGCATTCTTTTGATGTGGTTTTGTTAGATATGAACTTCAGGCAAGGGGAAACCACCGGTGCTGAAGGTTTGAAATGGCTCAAAAAAATAATAGAAATCAGTCCGGATACTCATGTAATTCTCATGACTGCCTATGGCGAAGTGGATATTGCTGTAGAAGCCATGAAATCTGGCGCCATAGATTTTATTATTAAGCCCTGGCAGAATGATAAACTGATCATCACAATTAAAAATGCACTAGAGCTCTCCAACAAAGAGAAAAGGGTAAAGCAATTGGAGTCACGCGAGAAAATGATCAGCTCTACTATCGATCATCAATTTGGTGAAATGATTGGCTCATCGCAAGCTATGAAAGACATTCAAAAGCTTATTACCAAAGTAGCACCAACGGATGCTGATGTTTTAATACTTGGTGAAAATGGAACCGGCAAGGAAGTAGCTGCACGTGCTATTCATAAAAACTCCGCTCGGGCTAATGAAGTGTTTATAACAGTAGATTTAGGCACAATTCCAGAGAGTTTGTTTGAAAGCGAACTATTTGGTCATAAAAAAGGAGCTTTTACAGATGCTCGAGAAGATAGAATTGGACGGTTTGAGGCGGCCACTGGCGGAACTATATTTTTAGATGAGATAGGCAACTTACCTGCCAACCTTCAGACTAAACTATTAACAGTATTACAGAGAAGACAAATCACGAAAGTGGGATCTAATGTTCCTAAGGAAATAGATGTGAGAGTAATTTGCGCTACCAATCTTAACCTCAAAAAGGCTGTTGAAGAAGGGAAATTCAGGGAGGATTTATATTATCGCATCAATACAGTTGAATTACACTTACCCAGCTTAAAAGATCGCATCTCAGATATTGATGAATTGATTCATCACTTTTTAAAAAAGTACGAAAGGAAATACCACAAAAGTGTATTTACTCTGGAGGATGCAGCAATTCAAGAATTAAAAAAGCATCATTGGCCGGGTAATGTTCGAGAACTGCAACATGCAGTAGAGCGGGCAGCAATTTTAGCCGAAGGGTCGAAGCTGACAGCCCGGGATTTTGGGTTTTTACAAAACAAAAATCAAGAGATTAATGAATTCGATAATTATGATCTTGAAAATATCGAAGCTTGGGCTATTCAAAAAGCTATAAAAAAGCATAACGGCAATATTAGTCATGCATCAAAAGAACTAGGTTTGTCGCGTGGCGCCATGTATAGAAGAATGGAAAAATATAATTTATGATTCGCAATTTCAGACTCAACATTCTTCTTAGGATATTAATCATCACCACCATTATTGGTCTGCACATCTATTTTCTTCTTGTTGACACTCGTTACTTAAGGTCAGTTTATCTAATCATTTTTTTAGTTATTGCTATTATTGAGTTTGTCTGGTATGTAGATCGTACCAATCGTGATTTTACTTCATTTCTACTGGCACTATTGCAAAATGATTTTACCACTAAATTTTCAGAGAGCGGAAAGGGTAAGTCATTCAATAAATTGTATTCGGCCTTCAATAAAATTACTCAGCGTTTTGAGCTCATAAGTTCGCAAAAAGAAGTCCAGCACCTGTATTTAGAATCATTGGTAGATCATGTTAAAGTAGGGATTCTCAGTTTCGATAGAAACGAGCGAATACATTTAATGAATAGAGCTTTGCAAAAATTGCTGGCTAGAAAACAAGTAGCCTTTTTAAATAATTTTAGTTCTGTTGACCCTGAATTACCAGACTTCTTACGAGAAATTAAGCCTAACGAAAACAAACTGAAGAAAATACAAATAGGTGGGCAGTTACTTCAACTTTCTGTGCATGCCACTGAGTTCAAATTGGGTGAAGATTACTACAAACTTATCTCATTCCAGAATATAAAGAATGAATTAGATAGTTCTGAAATGGAAGCCTGGCAAAAACTTATTCGCGTACTCACCCATGAGATCATGAACTCGGTAACCCCAATTACTTCGCTTTCTGAAACCCTTAAAGTAATTGCAGAAAATGCTCATGGCCAGCCTGAAGAAATGAACAAGCTTTCCCAGGGATTGGATGCCATACATCAACGGAGTGCCGGATTACAAAACTTTACTGAGGCCTATAAAAAGCTGACTAAAATTCCAAAGCCCAATTTTCAAAAGGTAGAACTAAAGCCGCTTGTAGAACGTGTTTTGCTACTCTTTCAAACTGAATTAAAAAGGATGAAGTATAAGTTGATTATTGACGATAACGTTTCACTATTAGCTGATAGTGGACTTTTGGAGCAAGTTTTCATCAATTTAATTAAGAACGCGCTGGAAGCCCTTGAAGAAGTTGAAGAGCCTCAACTAATCATTAGAGCTTTTGGCGATGATAAAGTGAACATCTTAATTGAAGACAACGGTACAGGCATTTCTGATGATAAAATCGACCAAATTTTTATTCCATTCTTCACAACCAAAGATGAAGGTTCTGGTATTGGCCTTGCACTTTGCCGACAGATTATCAGGCTTCATAATGGAACAATTTCAGTAAGTTCAGAGCAAGGTAAAACGGTTTTTGAAGTGATTATATAATCTAATTGAATTCTATTAGATTATATTCATTTGTGTTCAGTGCAAAAATTAACATGCATTTCACACAGAACATTGAGAAATTAAAAGCGTTCGTAAGTTAAAAGCAACAACTTGAAGCGAATCGAAATAAAAAAAGGTCAAATTCTGCAAAGGATAGGGGAATTGAATAGCAAGGTATATCAAGTAGAATCTGGCCTGTTAAGAAGTTATGCAATTAGTGATAATGGAAAAGAGCATATTTTTATGTTCGCTTCAGAAGGTTGGATTATTGCAGATAATGTGCCACCAGATACGCCAAGTGATTTATTTATCGATGCATTGGAAGACTCCGTTGTTTGGCAAAAACAAAAAGATACTCATAAGGAACATGACGTTCAGAAGTTAATCAAACGCCTCAATGTTTTACAGAAAAGAGTGATTATGCTAATGTGTGCTTCTGGAATTGAACGCTATGAGCATTTTATAGCAACTTATCCTAACATTGTACAGCGTGTGCCTCAAAAGATGATTGCGTCCTACCTAGGAATAACTCCAGAAGCCCTGAGTAAATTAAAGAGGGAAAGATATAAATAAGATAACCCTTTATATTTCTTAATCTACATTAATGGATGGCCACTTTTTAATCTGGAAATTTGACTAAACTATATTTCCAATAAAATGAATAAATCATCCATACTACTAAAAACTTCTAGCCTACTTTGGATCATCTGGGGTTTAGTGCACATGCTAGCCGGAGTGATGACTATGAAAGGTGTTCTTATTGAGGATATTAGTGCGTCTTTTATTGGAATTGCTGATGCAGTTAATCCTGAAGTTTTAGTGTTAGACTATCCTAAAGCTGTAGGTGCTGTGGTTGGCCAGCACGGGTTCAATCTGTTTTGGATTGGCCTAGTTACCTTTATATCAGCATTTTTTATCTGGAAGGGTAATACCAGTGCGATATTTTTAGCAGCATTAACCGGAGGCCTGGCCGATTTAGGGTATTTTCTATTTTTAGATCTTGGTGGGTTCGTAAATTTTGTGCCAGGAACTATCATGACCATTATTTCTTCGCTTGCCATCATTACGAGCTTTTATGTGCAATTCAAAAATAAAACAACTCATTAATTGCTTTAGAGCTAGGTTGGACAACTAAAAGATTTGAATATGTTGTTTCAAATCAAACGAGTTTCAGTATTTTAAGATAAGGCCTTCTCTAAATACTCTTTTGGAGTTATTTTTTCATGGCTTTTAAATACTCTATAAAAAGTTGCTCTGGAATTAAAACCGGCCATATTGGCCAAGCCTTCTAAATTGTAAATCTGACTGTTATTTTGCTTGACCAAATATTTGAATTCTTTAATTCTTAGCTCATGTAAATAATCATGAAAGCTGCGTTTTTCATGCTCTCTAAAATAGGAACTGATGACCGATTCATTGATATTGAAATGGTTGGCTGCTGCTTGAAGATTAAAGTCAGGATTGGTATATAACTTATTGGAAACAATTTGATCCGTCAGCTGATCTTTGAGCTGCGACTTTTCTTCTCGTAATCGGGCATCTAATGTAACCTTCTTCGTTAACAGTGAATTCCGCATCAGACCAGACTCTGATAACAAATAAAATAGTAAAGCTGACCCATAGATAATAGTAAGGCCGATGGAGTATTGGTAATAATTGGCAAGTGAAGTGTTTTGCTCATCGACATACCCCAGCTCTATCGAGAATAAAATAATAACCTGGACAAATAAATAAATGATTTCAATTGCATTGAATAACAGAAAAAATGAAATGTATTTAATTGAAGCTGAGCGAATTAGCTGATACCTTATTTCATAGCGTGCTTTGTGAATTCCTGAAATGAAGTACACAAGAAAGTATATGAAACAAGTTATGTAATGAATTGCATTAATCGGCCCTCGGTTTTGCAAATAGAAAGATTCACCAACTGTCTGTAGAATTAGAAACATGAAAATGTAAATACCTGGGAAAATGAGATGTTTAGTAAGTTTTCGATCCTCAGAGATGTGAATTAATAGGTAGGAATATAAAAGAGGTGGCAACAGCATATATTTCTTGCCTGCAAATACAATTTTCAGCAAAGTACTATCTGCGATATCTTCCTGAAACCATGGATAAAGGAAACTTAAGGTGATGATTAACCCAATAACACCCAATAGTTTATGTTTTCTTTCCCCACCAAAAAGCAACAAAACAGATACTGCCAGTATTTGAGAACCAATTACAATAGACGAAGCAGTAAAGAAAACATCCTGAGTCATAAGTACTTTTTAGCAGGTTTAATTGCCTGTAATTCAAATTGAAAGATAGTTAAATAGTACTAAAGGTTTCTCAAAACCTTTTTGAGACATAATGAAAATGGCATGATTTAGAGGCATGTCTCATATTAGTTCTCAAATACAGCCATCTAATTTTATGTTTGAACATTACGGATCTTTAATCACAAGCTATGCCCTTGCTACCATAGTATGGTATGTGCTTTATAGCTACACTTCATTCGGGAGATTCTGGAAGGATGATGCGAACCCAGAAATGCAAAAACCTTCACTGGAGCTCTTGTATGCCACCTTCGCAATTATAGGCATAATAGGTGTCGGACAGCTTTATGTAAATAACTTGCTTATCCCTAATTCAGGTAATTACAAGCTCATTGATGCGCTTAATCAAGCCTTAATATTTTCACCCGTTTTTATTCTTCTTCTGATTCGAAAACAATCAACCGAAACCATTTGGTTGAGTAAAAGAAATGTAGGAATAAGAATAGTAATTGGCTTTGGTATCTCTCTAATAGCATTATTGGTCTATCATCTTGAAAGAAATAATACTGCACCAATCGGAGAAATGCTTGGTAATGTCTATCAACCTCGAAACATATCTCACTTAGTTCAAGTGTTTATGGAAGATTGCGCTATTGCACTCTTATTCTTCAGGTTATCAGCTTGGGTAGGTCAAAAATGGAGTATAGCAATCGTTGCCTTTCTTTTTGCTGCGGCTCATATTCCAAGTTTAATTTCCACTGGCGCCAGTATTCAGGAGTTTCAAAATCTCTTTTTAGACACACTCATTGGTACGATTGTATTTACTGCATTGAGCAAATCAAAAGATATCGCATGGTTCTTTCCGCTCCATTTTGCTTTGGATATGACTCAGTATTATGGTGGGCAATAATTTAAATACTTATCAATTATGATGACAAGATTAATTACGCTTTTAATACTCTCATCTATTTATACCTCCTGTGAAAAAACAGCTATAAATGCCTCAAAAGGAAGTGCTGTTAACAAAGCTATTGAGAACTTACCCCCTCAATTAACAAAATATAAGCATAAGGTGATGGTGTTGGGCACTTTTCATTTTAACCGTAGCGGTGATGGCAGCGATGTGGTAGCTAAAAACCACCTTGATATATCGACCAATGAAAGTCAAAATCAAATTGAGGTGTTAACCGATAGTATTGTTCATAACTATCAACCAACCATTATAGCCGTTGAGTGGCTGCCCAAATATCAACCTACCATTGACACACTTTACAATTACTACTTATATAATAATTGGGAGCTTAAAACCAACGAGGCTTTTCAACTAGGCTTTAGAATTGCTAAAAAAGCCGGATTAAACAAGGTTCATTGTATTGATAATAGGCCACCACAACCCGAAACCGTGGTGAGTGTAGATGATTGGGAAGCTTACGGTGATAGTTTAGATCAAATGAGTATTTGGCAGGAATATGATCAGGTTAATAAAACCTATAACACCTATATGGATAGCTTGCTGACAAAGCTCAGTTTAAAAGAATACCTTTCTCTGATCAACAGCTCGGAGGTGCTGAAAAGAAATAAAATGCTGTGGTTAACAGGTCTTGTTAATCTTGGTTATGGAGACAAATATATTGGTGCAGACCTTACACGCCATTGGTACAGGAGGAATACAAGATTATTTGTGAATACTCGGAATTTATGCAAAACAGATGAAGAGCGAGTACTTATTATTTACGGTCAAGCGCATAAATGGATTCTAGATGAGTTATTTGAAGCTTCTCCGGAATTTGATGTTGTACAACCTAATTTTAATTTTTAACTTATTTTATCAATAAATAACTAAACCATGAAACTAGGAGCATTTTCAATTAGCTTAAGTGTAAAAGACTTGGCAGCCTCAAAAGCATTTTATGAAAAAATGGGATTTTCCGTTTTTGGAGGTGACATGAAACAGAATTACCTGATTATGAAAAATGGAAACTCTTTAATTGGACTGTTTCAGGGAATGTTTGAAGGTAATATTCTCACCTTTAACCCCGGCTGGAATGAAAATGCCGAAAACCTGGCTGACTTTGATGATATTCGTAAAATTCAGCAAACGCTGACTGAAGAAGGAGTTGACACCGGTGAAAAAATTGATAGCTCAAGTTCAGGCCCGGCAAGTTTCACCATCACCGACCCCGATGGTAACGTTATTTTGATTGACCAGCATAGATAGCAGCTTAGTAAGTGATGGGTCAATTAGAAATTAAACTATATTAATGATTAATTGACTTATAAAAATACAATGGCGTATATTTGACAGATAGTGCGAATATAAACCACTAAGCCAATAGTGAGTATGTGTAATAGCGCATGTTCGGTTGTTGTAACCTATTTAAGAATCAAAATCCTCAAAACATAATGATATTACGTTTTTACCTTCTGTGGCTGGTTTTCATTACTATAAAAACTAATTGCTTATTCGCACAGGAAGAATTGAGCGCTGAAAAATTATTAGAGTATTCCTATCGTTTCACCATTAACGATAAGAATACGTTTTCTGAAAGTACTAAGGCGCTATGGAAAAATCTTATCGGAGAAAGCCACTTTGTTGGTGTAGCCGAGAAGCACCACTCCACAGAACTGAGCAAGTTTACAGCTGCACTACTACCTGTTTTGAATGAGATTGACTTCAACACTTTTGCTCTGGAGTTAGGCCCTAATTCAGCTGAAATTCTGAATGAATATGCAGAGGATTCTGTGAGGTTAAGTCAATCTATTCGTTACCTCAATAGAAAATACGGAAAAAAACGGGCATCAAAAACGCCATTAGTTTTCGTAAACAGAGAAAGCGATGCTCTTTTCATGGATAGAGCTCAGTATTTGAATTTTGAATTCTGGGGGCTTGATCAAGAGTATGCCTATTCTTATGAAATGCTTTTGGACAGAATTCAATCTCTGGCTTCCAACGGAACCAACCAGGAGCTTTATAAAGAAGTGAAAGAAGTAATTCATAAAAACCTCTTTAAATCTAAAATTAAACGTGAACCTATTTATTGTTGGTATCAATCAAATAAACTAATAAACGAGTATTTTGAAGGTGTTCAAGAAAATCAGAATGCTTTAAAAGTTATTGAAGATTTAAGACTTAGTTGGGAGATTTATTGCAAAGAAGCATCTGGTATTTATAGTAGTCAACAGCGCGCTGACTATTTGAAATCCAATTTTGACTTCCATTTCGAAAAAAGAAAACCGAAAAAAATTCTTTTAAAAATGGGCAATGTTCATCTCACGCATGATATTTCACCTTTTGGCGTAAACGACCTTGGAAAGCATATCACAGAAAAAGCTATAAAAGAAGGACTTGAGTTTGTTAACATTCGATTTTTCAACCCCTATTTAAATGGTAAGTACAAGGGTAATAATTCTTCTCTCAAAATGTTGCAATCAATCGGGCTTAAAGACCAATGGACAGTAGTTGATTTACGTCCTATTCGCAAGCTCATTATCAATACAGAAATACAAACCAGTGACCCGTACCTATATGAAGTGATGAATTATGACATCCTCATACTTGCTCCGGACGATAAGTACGATAATGATAACAACTATTAATGCAAAATTGCTTCATGATTAAAACCAACTTGAATTATATGACATTAATAAAGCCAAGCAGATGGCCTCTCTTCATTACTATTTCTTTAATTCTTCTTGCGTGTGTGAGGCCTTCTAATAATGGAAAATCCAGTCAATATTCAGAATATAATTTCACAACTGAATCGGCTGTAAAGGCAATAGAAATAGCCAAATTATTACAAGCAAACAAAAACGTTTCAGACGAAGAGTGGGAAAGTCTTTTTAATTCTGAAGGTTACAGTAACTATCTAATTTATTCAAATTCTCCCTCCCAAAAGAGAGAAATAAAAGCTGCGGTTGAAACAGTTTTTAACCCTGCATATGAAGATAAGCTAGATAGTCTCATGAATATCCCTCTTCTTATGGATCAGGACTATTTTAAATTATCCCTCATTCGAAATTTTCGCGACCTTAAAAACAACTTTGATAAGGCACAAATTTTTCTTGAATCAACAGATTTTAATGAACTGATAACTTCTGGAGACTCTCTGGCTAGAACATATCTTCCAAAGCGAGTACTGGACTCACTACCTAAATTATATGATATTCATTTGATACTATCAGACCCTGATGCAAAAGTGATGGAAAATGCCATAGTCTTCGACTTGAATATGGCCTTGAACCGAGGTACAGATGATCTCATTAAAATTATTGCACACGAGTTTCACCACAATTACAGAGCTCTAACGGCAAAGCGTTATGAACACCCATTGATGATACAATTGAACAAGATTCATCAAGAAGGAGTAGCTGATTTAATTGATAAAGATGAGCCTCCTATTCAAAAACTGAGCCTTTACCCAAAGACAATAATCGATATGTATAATTCCGATTATGAGAACACGCCAAAGAAATTGAAAAATCTAGACTTGCTAACCAATACATTCCTAAATCAAGAGATTGATTCGCTAACTTACTATGGTCGGTTAGAAAATTTCTTCGCATTTGGCGGACACACCAATGGATTCTATATGTCTCTAAAAATTGCAAAAAAAAAGAATCTTCAAATACTAATTGACAATTATGATGACCCTATTCAATTTATCGAAATCTATAACGAAGTGACTCAAGAATCGGCTGGTGATCATGTTTTCTCATCTGAATTTATTGACTACCTAAAAAAAATTGAATAACAGGTTACAACAAAACCTATTCGCAATACCCTTCGGGATCCTGCGCATAGCCAAACCGTTGTGGTGCTTCAAAGTCATTCATGAAGACTGTTGAATGGAAAATACATCTTAGTTCAAGTCCAGAAGTAGTTTTTGAGTTTCTTACAACTACGAACGGGAGAGAGCAATTCTGGGCTGAAAAAGCACCAGAAAGGGATGGTGTCATTCATTTCCTATTTCCCAATGGTGAAACATACAACAGTAAAATCCTTCATATACATCCAAACCAAGAGTTTCACATTGATTATTTTAATTCTAACTTAAAAATAACTGTAGCTCCTTCTGAAGTTATGGGAACAGATTTGACTTTAATCAATGAAGGGGTTCCAGACTCAGAGTATTTAGAAACTCATGCAGGTTGGGTTTCTGTTCTATTGAATCTTAAGGCGGTAGTTGATTTCAAAAGTGATTTGAGAAACCATAATAAAAATAAAACGTGGGATCAGAACTACGCAGATAATTGAATATAATGCACGACAACACTGTACTACAAATGGATATAATCAACTCGTTTTTGTGCTTTAGCTGTGGAGTCCATAAGTTCTCCTTTTTGAAATAATTTCTATGTGTATTTTCATGAATCAGACTCAAAAAATAATTAAAGGCATGATTAAAGACACTTTTTCCAGCACCTTGATTGAAATTTTGTTTTAATAAACCCTTTATTAATAGCTGCATTTCATAGCCTAGCATATAAAATGGGTATTATACGGGTGCTGCAGCTATCCCACCTCACCCATCATCTACCAAATATCTATTCCAAAAAACTTAATTAAATTGTATTTTTATTGTTTATAGCCGATAAATACAAACCAACTAGCATGAACTATTTAGCGCCACTTCTCATCCTATCAATTTTTACTTCGTGTATACAAGTGAAACAGGAAAAGCCAGCAGAACCCCCATTGGACATTCAGGCTGAGCTCGAGAAAATTGAACAGGTGAGAGCGTCATTTCAACAGACTGTTAAAGAAAAACGATATAATGAACTCGGAAAATTTGTAACACCGGATCTTATATCCGTAGGGCCGGGCAGTGAAGATTGGGTAGCCTATAGAAAACTGAGAGAACTACATGGCAATAAGTTTAGGTATGATAGCATTATCATGAGGCCCAAAGAAACCGTTATCTTATCCGATACCATGGCCTATGATTTTGGTGTAAGTTCAATGTATTACACTGATGAAAAGGGGACTGTTCATGAACTTGAGGACACGTTTTTAGTGCTTATGAAGAAAACGAAAGATGGTGAATGGAAGCTCTACAGAGAACTGGCCTCTTCATTAGTAAAATAAATTTTCACCCTTAAATAATGTGTTTAATAATTGCAATATAACCATGAACCAAAAACCATTAGCAGAATTAACTGATGACGAGTTATTGAAACTCGCTAAAAAACAGAAATCAACTAACATTATCAATGCCTTTATCATAGGCTTTCTGGCTGGTATTGTCATCTACAGTATTGCTGTAAATACCTTCGGGTTTCTGATGATCATCCCTTTGTTTTTAGCCTATAAACTGATTAATAAATCAAAATACGAACGTGAAGAGTTAAAAGCTCAATTGAAAGCACGTAACCTTAGTTAACAATAGTTTATTAACAAAAAGGCTGATTTGAATTCAAATCAGCCTTTTTAATGTATTAAGTAAATTCTATTTATTTAGAGATACTTGCTACTCCAGAGCCGGTACCTATTTTAATTTCTATCCCACTATTATCAAACTTTTTAGTTTTTACCAGTGTCACATTTCCGTAAGATTTGTCCTCTTCTTCCTCAGTATCAAAACTAAACGGAGCATCTATTCTTCCCTTTTTCTTATCGGCTTTCATCACCACTTCACCTGTAAAATCATTGCCATTAAAGTCTAATTCAGCATCACCACTGCCACTATTCACGCTAAGATCCGCTAAAGGACCTTTAGAAAGTTCTACTTCCACATCTCCAGAGCCGGAGTTAAACCCACTATTATCTGTTACCTCTACGACATCGGCCTTAATATCACCGCTACCCACATTGGCATAAATACCTCCAATTGCTCCTCTAATAGAAATATCACCACTTCCAGCATTTAGTTTTACATCTCCCTTTATTGAGTTTACTTCCATATTACCTGAACCAGTATTCACTTTTAGGTCTCCATCATATTTATCCACAAACAAATCTCCAGAGCCTGTATTTACCCTTAAATCTCCACCCATATTTTTCAATGATATATCACCAGAACCTGCGTTCATATCTATAGAAGCTCTTAGGTCTGATGCTGTCATATCACCAGAGCCAGTGTTCATTCGAACATCTACATTATCCGGAATCGTGATGGTCCAGATCGGGCTCTTACCACTATAACTGCCTCTACTTTCTTCCTTAATCACTAACGTGCTGCCTTGCTGCTCAATGGTTGGGGAATAGTTGTCAGAATTATAATAGTGTTCTAATACCACTTTCACTGATTTATCAGCTGATTTTTTCAGAATGCAGTCGCCCGAACCTGTGGCTAACTTCACATTTTCAATGCCCGTAAAATTCTTTTCTATTTTCTCCTGAGCATATACACCCAGTGAAACGAATGCCGCCAATATTGTTAATTTGAGTTTCATGTTGTTTTTATTTGATTTCACCTATTAGACATAAAAAAAGGGTGATGGTTGCACCCTCACCCTTACATTCATGAAACAATTTCTAATATAATTTCAACCAGGTTATTCTGTACTCGTCATATTCATCACCTAGCGCCACCTCTTTAATTAGATCAACCGAAGGAGACACAACTTTGGTCTTTCTTATCAACGTATCTAGCAAACCCAATTGCAATGTACCGTTGAAAGTTTGTGTTCTTCGCATGATAATTTCTTTAGGCTCATCTTTTATTATCTCCCATCCTCTTTTTTGAGGATCGCGAATTACAAAATTCGCAACCTGCTGCAACGCTTTCATCATCTCAATGGGCGAACTGTTTTCATTTACCATTTTCTGAGCAACCATGCTTTGATAGGCTGTTTCGCCAATTTTTCTACCTAGCAGCCGAGCATTCGCTTTACCTACATTATGCTCTATCCAATTACACATTTTGTTATAAGTTTCCATTGGTACGTGTTTCATCGGATCTTGCAGACTTAAATCTGAGGCCATATTTTTTAGAATGGTTTGATCAGATTTACCTTCGTAAAGATTAATAACATCGGAAACAAATGCCGCTATTAAGGTTACACCTTCTGTTGAATGATTCATTTTTAATGAAGATTTTTAGAGTGTTTTAATGATTATAGGGCAAAAATAACTACCCTAACTCTCTCATTATTAATGGGGTAACTTTTTCATTGAAGTGAAGTTGTGTAGTGTGAATAAAGCAATATCATACCCAGAACTTACGTTACAGGCTTTAAATGATCATCTGGTAGTTTTAGAAATTTGCCAAACTTTACACTAGGAGTTAATGTTTAATGATAATTATCTTTGGTACGAATCAAGTCAGAGAAATAAACTTAATGAACAAGCGATGAAAAAATTACTCTTGATAGTTTCACTGATTTGGATAACTAGTTGCAACGAAGAAGAAGAGGTATCTGACTATACCGGTAATCAGGTAACCTATGACCTAATACAATCCTCAGACTTTCCGATACAAGGCACAGCCACATTTAGGGAAAGAAGAGATTCAAATATTGAACTCCTCATTGAATTAACCGGAACAGAAGGTGAGATAGAACACCCTGCACACTTACACTATGGCGATGTTTCTACATCAGATGCCGAAGTTGCCAAACTTTTATTGCCAGTGCGAGGTACGTCAGGGAAAAGTGTTACTATTTTTAATAGACTCAATGATGAAACCTTAATTACCTACAACGATATGCTAACTTTCGATGGACACATTAAGGTGCACCTTGATGGTGGAGCAAATAAAAGTACGATACTGGCGTCAGGCAATATTGGAAGTGCGTATACTAAGAACCCTTCTACTGGCAGAAAAGATGTCTCTGATTGTAAAATGGAGTAGATGAAACCTCGCGATTTAATTAAAGAATGGGTTAAAACCTTTAATGCGGCAAGTGCCGATGCCATGGCCGAATTTTACCATGATGATGCCATTAACCATCAGGTAAATCAAGACCCCACCATCGGAAAGAAAGCTATTAGACAAAAATTTGAGGAGGAATTTGCTACTGCCGATATGGTGTGCATTATCGAAAATATTTTTGAAGACAATGAATGGGCCATTCTTGAATGGAAAGATCCATTAGGGTTAAGAGGTTGTGGTTTTTTCCATATAGTTGAAGGAAAGATAAAATTCCAAAGAGGTTATTGGGACATGCTCTCTTTTTTAAGGCAACACAACCTGCCCATACCTCAGAAATAATTAACTTGGCTGAATGAGTTTTCAGCTAAACCTCGTTCAGGTTTTTGTGATCGGGTAATCTTAGAGTAATGTAACCTTTCTAATGGCAGTAAGTCTAAAAACAAATTCAAAAGACTTATGATCGGACTTAGTGAAGGGAAATATTTCGGCAGTAGCAGTGAGTATTTGGAAACGGAACACTTTATTTTCAGCATCACGAACCACAATCCTCATCACCACATTGATGATCATTATCATGATAATCCCTACTTAAGTGTGTTGCTTTCTGGCAGTTATTCAGAATTAAATGGCACTGACAACACTTTGGTAAACCCAGGTGATATCCTTTTTAGACCCGAGGCCTATACTCACAAAAACACTTTCAATGAAAAGCCTGGAAAGTGTTTCAATATTGAGTTTAAAAAGCAAAACGGCAAGTCTAATATGACTGAAATGAGTTCGCCCAATACTTTTCTCCAGTTCAAAACCAGCCAACAAAAGTCCATTTACCAACTGATCGTTAACTTCAAAATTCACCAAAACCCCGATGCAGCTGAGGAGTATATGTTCGATTGGTTGAATGAGTTTAGCACTGATTGCAATCAATTACATACTCAGTCAATTAATAAAGCAATTAAGATATTAGATAGCGAAACCGATCAGTTTCATAGACTTAATGATATAGCAGATAGAGTTTGTATTCATCCGGTCTATTTATCAAGGCTATTCAAGCAGAAAACAGGCAAAACAATTTCAGAGTATCAGCTAAATAGCAAAGTACAACAGGCGGTTAAATTACTGCTTAATACAAAATATTCCATCAGTAGAGTTTCACAAGAACTGGCCTTTTTTGACGATGCCCATTTTATCAAATCATTTAAGGCGATACTTGGCCTACCTCCACACCAATTTCGATTGGCACTAAAAAGTTAAAATCATACAATTTTAGTTGATTAAGCACCTGCATCTTTACATAAAACTCAGAATAATGAAAAAGATGACAACAATTTTAGCCGTTCTTGGCGCAACTGTGTTTAGCAATACGCTAATAGCACAGGAGGAAAAGAGTATTCCATACAAAAAGATATTTGCCTATGGGTTAGATGCTAACGTTCAACCCGCACTTAACATTTTAGACAGCATTTCTTATAGCCAGCTGAATGATGAAGATAGCATCTTTAAATATGAATTCGAGCAGCGGTTTAAATATGAAAATGACCGGGGAAAATATCAGGTGGATAATGAAAAAATAGATCAATTGTATAGTATGTTTAGATCGTACTGGAGACAGTCAATGCTGAACCCTGAGGAAACTTTCGATGGTCAATTAGCAGGGCAGGTAGTTCCTTTCCTTCTCCGAAACTTTCCTGAAATGCAAGGAAAAAGGCCGAGCAGAGATAGTATTGGATTCATCCTTAGTTCTTTTATAACTAGTGAAGGTTTACATACGCGAAGCAAAGTTGACAGAGTTGGTCGATTACCGGATTTGCCCATTTGGCAAAATGAGCAGGACACTCTGATAACAGTAAACCTACCTGAGGAAAGTTTCGAGGTAGAGGTGGTATTTATGCAGGATTTTATCTCTTATGGTTGGAGCAGTTATGCCACACTGAATAACAGGCGTTCAGGAGGTTGGGCAGAGCAAAATAAATTGTTTTGTGCTATAAAGCTGTATGATCTTAACTCTGAAGACTTTCGAGTCAGCTTTCTGGCACATGAAGCTCGACATTTAGTGGATATGAAGTTATTTCCTAAACTTAAAAGTCCCGATTTGGAGTATCGAGCGAAACTAACAGAATTAATCCTGGCAAAGGAGACTCTTTTTGATACTGTTGAATCGTTTATCAATGATGCCAATGCTAACAGTGAAAACAGTCACCCTTTAGCCAACTATTATGTGATTCATCATCTTTCTAAAAAACTCTTTAGTGAAGATTTCTGCTCTGATTTAAGTAAGTGGAAAAAAATTAAGGTTAAAAAAATCAACCAAGCGGCAGATGATTTATTAAAAGAAAATACAGCTAAATTAACTAGTCTTGGCCCTGATGTTGAAAAATTAATTAATACAAAATAGATAGTATATATTGGGGCTAATTAAGCGACAGGAAACTCCACAATAAAATTGGCCCCATTACCCTCCTCGCTCTCACACCAAACGTTGCCATTCAGCGCCTCAACATAGCGCTTAACGATTGACAAACCAAGGCCTGTTGAGTCTTCGCCTGCGGTTGGGCGCGCGCTCAACTTATGAAACTTGCCGAAGAGTTTTTTCATGTCTTCTTTACTAATCCCCTGCCCCTCATCTTTAAATTCCATTCGAACATAACCGTTTACTTGAGATGCTTTTACCCTTACTTTTTTACCTAATGGTGAGTATTTAATCGAATTAGACATCAAATTCTCCAGAACTTCCGAAGCATAGCCTTCATCCACTTTTATACTAGGTAAATTACTGTCCACCTGCCTATCAATTGTGATTTCCTTCTTTTCAGCAGCAGGCTCAAAACGGTCGATAATTTCAGTAAGAAATGTTGTTGTAGCTACCGAAATAATATTCATGTTTAAAGACTTTGACTCAATCGCATTTACATCCAAAATCTGAGTAACCATGCTCTTCATTCGTTTGGCCGACTTATCAATTTTTTCAACAAGTTCTTTTTGATCATCATCCTTGTCACTAGCAGTCATCTTAATAATATCGAGCATGCCTGCTATTTGGTTCAGTGGACTCTTCAAATCATGAGCTACAATACCAATTAAATCATTCTTTTCTTCATTCAGCTCTACCAGATTTTTATTGATCTTTTCTATTTCTTGTTTCTGCTCATTAATTTGCTCATACTGAGTTTTTAGCTTTGTATTTACTCGTTGCTGATAGATATACCCTCCGAATATTAATATCAAAATTATTAAGAATAACCCCGCAACATAATACAGATTTCGTTGCCTTTCCCGGCTCGTTTCCAGTTGCGACTCTTGTAGTTCCAATTTAGATTTTTGCAGCTCTATCTCCCTCAAACGCTCTTTTTCTTCCAAATTTTTCTTCTGCAACTCTACCGACTGTAACTCCTTTGTTTGCTCCAGAAGCTGTATCTCCTGATCCTTTTGTTCAGTCTCGATTTTCTCTTGTTGCAACAACAACTTTTGAAGCTGCCTTTCTTTGGCCAATTGCTCATTTTGCAAGGAAATATTTTTGACTTCCTGTTCTCTTAACATCAACTCAACGGCCTGCTTCTCCTGCTCCGCCTTTACTTTCTCATTCGTTAATTCCAGGGTTTTCATCTCCTGATCGATGATATTTAGCTTGGATTCTTTTTCGGTAGTTTCAGCAATAAACTCTTTATACTTCTCATTTTCTTGTGCAAGCTGATCTTTAAACAAGATGCTGTCTTTAAGCACAGTATATTTTTTATAGCTGGCCAACGCCTCTTGGTAGCTGCCCATTCGCTGCATTATTTCCGATTGCTTTTTGTAAACACTTGCCAGCAATCTCTTATTATCACTGTTTTCAAGCAGCCCGATGGCCTCCTCACAATGATCAAGTGCTTCTCTATTTTTACCCAGATTGTAGTTAATGGAAGCGAGATAATTATGCATAACCGCCACTTCCACAGGCGATCCACTCTCCTCTTTAATCTCCAGAGCATTTCTAAAGCTTTTCATCGACTCGCGGTAATCGCCTAGTGATTGCTGAACCACACCAATATTGATCAGGTTTGAAACAATATCATCATTCTTGGCGCCATTTGTGTTCAACTGTTGATTTAACTCAAGTGCCCGTTCAAAATACTCCAATGCTTTCTGTTGTTGATTTAGATCCCGATAGAGAAACCCAATAGAGTTAAGAGTAACAGCAGTATTATTCTTGTCATCGGCAGCCTGATTTTTTTCAAGGATTTTCAAATTCGTGTTCAACGCATAATTAGGCTCTTTCATTAAAGTATAAACCGATGAAATTTTCTTCAATGTTCGAACTTCAGCCTCATAATTATTTCGTGTTTCCTGCCTTCTCAATAGCTGCTGGTAATAACTCAACGTTTCGGAATAATTCCTTAACTGAATATGTGTTTCAGCTATTTCATTTAGCAACTGATCGTCCGTTTTCTTTTCTTTTTCGGAAATTCTTAGCGCCTCCTCGAAATATAAAAGGGCTTTTTCAGGTACGCCCCAGTCATAAAATAACTGACCTAGCTTTTCATTGACGAACAATTTATATTGAGTACTCCCTAACTTCTCAGCTTCAGAAAGCGCCTGTAAATAATTATTCAAGCCTTCGGTAAAATCAGATTTTTGTTTTCTTGATTCACCAATAATCATCAGGCTCTCAATTATCCCTGTTTTATAATCTTCATTAAGGGCATCTTTCAAAGATTTCGAAGCCAGGCTAATCGCTTTATCATGATTAAACCTGACCATTTCAGACTTGGCCTGGTCTATTATGCCATCAATATTATCTTTTGAAGTAGTTTGTTGACTGTAGGAGGAATTGATTAAGAATAGGCAAAAAGTGAATGATAGAATGAATCTTCCAGCCATTGAGAACCTTATTAAATCAACTAAATAAAGCCAATACATAGGCATAAGGTAAACATATTACTTGGATATATAAACAAAAAAGCCGCTTCTAAGCGATTTAGAAGCGGCTTAGGTTTATTTGCTATACGTTATTTAAAGCAATCCGTTTGTTTTCTTAACAGCATCTGCGCTTTCAGCTAATTTTGCTTTCTCTGCATCATCCAGCTCAATCTCAACAATTTTCTCAATACCGTTTCTGCCAATAATTGCCGGAACACCAATACAAATGTCAGATAAGCCATATTCGCCATCAAGCATACATGAGCTAGGGAACATTTTCTTAGTGTCGCAAGCGATAGCTTGAACCATAGCCGATACAGCTGCTCCAGGAGCATACCATGCAGAAGTGCCTAATAATTTGGTAAGCGTAGCACCACCCACTTTAGTTTCTTCTAACACATAATTCAATTTATCGTCAGATAAGAATTTAGAAACAGGGACACTGTTTCTAGTTGCAAGCCTTGTTAATGGAATCATTCCGGTATCGCTATGTCCGCCAATTACCATACCATCTACATCTGAAGCAGGACAATCCAATGCCTCAGCTAATCTGTATTTAAATCTTGCTGAATCTAGTGCGCCACCCATCCCGATAATTCTGTTCTTAGGCAGACCAGTTGCTTTGTGGGCAAGGTAAGTCATGGTGTCCATTGGGTTAGACACAACAATGATAATTACGTTTGGTGAATGTTTAATTAAATTTTCAGCTACTGATTTTACAATGCCAGCATTCGTAGAAATTAACTCTTCTCTTGTCATTCCTGGCTTTCTTGGAATACCGGAAGTAATCACGGCAATATCACTATCAGCAGTTTTGCTATAGTCATTGGTTGTACCGGTTATTTTCGTATCGAATCCGTTTAAAGAGGCAGTTTGCATCAAATCCATGGCCTTACCTTCAGCAAAACCTTCTTTGATATCGATTAAAACCACTTCAGAAGCGAAGTCTTTAATGGCAATGTATTCAGCGCAGCTGGCTCCTACAGCACCCGCTCCTACTACAGTAACTTTCATATTATTATGCTTTAGATGATTAAATTTTTAAGACAGCGCAAAGTTAGAAATTAGCCCTTATTTAGCTAAAAATAGGCCGTATTTTTCGGTTAGTCTTTCCTATAAACCAACTGCAAATTAAAGAAGCCGGAAGCGGCTCTGTATTCTGAAAAGAGGCTTGAGTTGTACTCATTATAGATCTCAGCTAAAGCCTCTAACATTTTACTCTTGATCTTCAAATTATCTTCAAAAATAGAACGGATATTTTCCTGGGGGATTACGTAAAATTCAGCTTTCTCTGATGAAACCACCGCATTTAATTGCCGCTTAGCCTTTTTCAACAAGCACGATTCTCCTAAAGAATTGCCTGCTTTCACTTCCGTTAAATGTTCGAATGTATCATTGATATCTATATTCAATGAAACTTCTCCTTTCCTCAACAGATACAATGCGTGACTGGGATCATTCCTAAAAAATACAACCTCATCCTTTTCATAAGTGCGTTCATGCAGGTGGGGAATGAAGTGTGCCATCTGCTTATAATTCAGTTCAGAAAACAATCGCATGTTGGCAAGAAATACAAAAATATTGTACTCTCGTTCTGTGTAAGTTTTCTTGAATGGATTAATCATTTACTATCTGAATTTGAAGTGCCTTTTTGCTCTTATTGGTCAGTTTAAATCGATCGTCAATTCTATAGCCTATAACACTCACGATCTGTCCATCACTTTCCAAAACCAGCACTGATGATTTCAAGTTTAGAGGAATTTTCTCATCAATCATAAAATCACTTAACTTTTTTTTGCCCTTCATACCTAGTGGTTGAAACGAATCCCCTTCCCTCCAGCTCCTAACTTTCATCGGTAGTTTGAGTTTATCTAAGTCAACCTTTTCAATGCCACTTATCCTGGCAATTGATAAGTCACTGGTAGACTTAAATGTGATATGTACAGAACCTATTCCTTTATTACAATCAAAGGAATCTATCACCTCTTCAATAGATAAAGTTTTACTTATTTTAGTTAAAAAAGCTGTCTCTCTGTCAACGGTAATTTGATAATTGGTAGAGGTGATAATTTTACCTGAGTTTGTGCCTACAGCCAGCTGCTTCAAACTCTGGCATTGTTGAAAGTTAAATCCAAATGGTTTCAAATACTCTTCCAAAACTACCAGTTCAACTCTGAGAATTGATTTTAGTGGTATCTCCTTAATATCACCATCCCCCACAATTTCAGTATTTAAATCTTTCACAGCTTCTTGTAAAAGCCTCTCCAATGAAGATAATCTGCTAGCAGAAACCTGGTATGTGCCTAACAAATTCTCATTAACTGATTTGAGCTTTGGCACTACTTCATGTCTCAAGTAATTTCTATGATAGTCCGAACTTTCATTGCTTGAATCCTCGCGCCACTCAATAGCATTCTCTACAGCGTATTCATCAATCATTGATTTGGGGAAATTGATAAGCGGCCTTATCACATAATTGTGTTTCGGTTTAATTCCACGCAGCCCCGCAACACCGGTGCCTTTTACAAAATTGAACAATGCCGTTTCAAATGAATCGTTTAAATGATGCGCTGTTAGAAGGTAATTGAAACCGTTAGCTTTCATTAGTTCATCAAACCAATTGTATCGAAGTTCGCGAGCGGCCATCTGGGTTGAAACACCCTTATTGCTGGCATATTTTTTGGTATCGAAAGAGGTAGAATAAAAAGCAACCTTCATTTTCTCGGAAATGCCCTTTACAAAAACTTCATCACCATCCGATTCATTGCCTCTAAGCCTAAAATTACAATGCGCTATTGAAAAGTTGAATCCAAGCTTATTGAGTAAATGCACCAATACAACAGAATCTTTGCCCCCACTTACCGCCACAAGCAGCTTGTCTGTTTTCTTGAACAACCTTTCACTATTCACAAAAGTCAAAAATTCGTTTACCATACAGGTACGAAGTATTTTTAATTAGTTTTGCACTCCAGATACAAACATGATAAAATTAGTAATAAAATATTCATTCATTCTGCTGGCAATTTGCCTTGCTTCGGTCACACAAGCTCAAAAAAAAGTGAAGCTTAAAAAAGCCGATAAGTTGATTGGTGGGGTAGATAAATCCGGCAAGCGCTTCGACCGCTTCGTAGGTAACGTTGTTTTTGAGCAGAATGAAACTACCATCTACTGCGACTCTGCAATCCTTTACAAAAAAGAAAACATCGTAAATGCCTTTGGTCATGTGCGTATAACGGAAGGCGATTCTGTAACTATCACGTCAAAACGCCTAACCTATACAGGCGATAATAAAATGGCCAAATTGAGAGAAGACGTGGTTTTTAAAAAATTAAAAAGTGTAACTCTCTACACTGATTTTCTTGATTACGACCGTATCCGGCAGCAGGCCAGATATTATAACGGTGGTAAGTTAGTGGATTCAGCCAATGTGCTTACAAGTGAAAAGGGCTATTATCAGGTAAATACCAATATGGCTTCCTTTAAAAAGAATGTGGTAGGCAAAAATCCTGATTATACGCTTGAATCTGACACGCTTCAGTATCACACCAAAACTAACATTGTTTATTTCCGCGATCATACTGTTCTCACAGATGTTGAGGGAAATGTATTTGAATATGAGGAAGGCGAGTATAATACTAACATTCGTAAATCTAACCTTGCCAAAGGCGAAGTAGAAACTGAAACGTACACTTTAACAGGCAATCAATTATTTCTGGATGATATCAGGAAACTGTATCGGGCTGTTGGCGAAGTAGAAATGATTAGCAAAGAGCAAGATGTTATCATCACGGGTGAAAACAGTATTTACTATCGCGATAAGGGAATTGCAAAAGTCTATGGCAAGGCGCTGATGAAAAAAATCATGGATTTGGATACGTTGTTTCTAACTGCAGATACCTTGGTAGCAATAGAAAGTAAAGATCCGGCCAAAAAGCGCCTGTTAGCCTACAAAAACGTTCAGATTTATAAATCCGATTTACAAGGTATTGCAGATTCGCTGGCTTATGTGACTGCAGATAGCATGCTTTTCTTTTATGATGATCCCGTGCTTTGGACGGAAGGAAATCAGATGACTGCGGATTCAATCAATGTTGTCATCGCCAATAACAGTATCGACCGATTGAACATGGATCAGAACTCCTTTGTAGTATCCACTGATAGTATTGACAATTTCAACCAAATCAAAGGCAGGGAAATGGTAGCCTTTTTTAATTCGGGAAAAATAAAAAAAGTGGATGTTACAGGTAATGGTGAGAGCCTATTTTTTGCATTGAATGATGAAGAAACAGCCTTGGTTGGTATGAACAAAATATTTTGCAGCTCCATGACCATCAATTTCAAACTAAATAAAGCTGATAATATTTCATTTTACGTGAATCCTGATGCTTCTTTCATTCCACCTCATGAACTAAAAGCACCTGAAACCAGATTGAAAGGGTTTAACTGGCGCATAGAACAAAGGCCTGTAAAAGAGGAAATTTACGCATTGGATCACACCAGAAATAAAGAAGAGGTAGACAACACCCCGCCCGTTACTAAGCCTACCAATGTTGAGATTCCGGGTGAAGTTCAAATGAAATCAGCCCCGATATCAAGAGAACCAAAAAAGACCCCGATCAAAAAGGACAATTAGCACTAATTATAGTTGAATTAATTTCATTTTTTTCATAACTTAAAAGACTAATTTAAGTTATTATGTAGCTATAAACTTATGCGTGCATTAATCACATCAGCTCTATTACTTGTGTTTGGCTTTTCCAGCCATGCACAGAGCTTCGAGGTGGTTGGGTCAGGCAAAGTTTTCACGGGCAAAGTGGGTGAAAAGGTAGCTGCAGAAATCCCCATAAGAAACCTCACAAACAAACCTATTCAGATTGTCATTCGAAGGTTGGATAAAGTAATTGGAACCAGTCAAAGCACTTACATCTGCTGGGGAGAAGATTGTTTAAACAAGGATGATGATCAAATTCCGCTTTCTAAGAGAATTTCTGCGCAAGAAGTTTCTCAAAAGTTTGTGAGCACATTAGAAGCAGGATTGGTACCTGGAATAAGCTCAGTAAAATACCTCATTTATAATCGAGATAACCCTTCAGATGCTATTGAATATGAAGTAAATTATACCATCGAGGAGGCTGTTGATGAGAAGTTTTTATACGAATCAGAAGAAATTCAGTTAAAGGAGATCTATCCAAATCCAGTATCTGAATTTGCTGTTTTAAATTACAACTTGAAAGATGAAAATGTGAATGCCGAAATTGTTTTGCATAATGTATTGGGTAGCATTATTGGCCGGTATGATTTAATCCCTTTTGAATCTAAATTGAAAATTATTACAGAAGACTTTAATCCAGGAGTTTATTTCTACACACTTTACATCGATGGTGATGGCGTAACCACACACAAAATTGTCATCAGAAAATAAATCCAAAAAACATCCAATAATATTATCAGAAACTAGTTTTAAGAAAACTACGTTAAGTTGATTATTAGTAAATACTAGCTATATTTGCAGGCTTATGTTGAAAAGAGGGTTAATGCGCCATTTCTTACTTATTATCATCATTTTTTTAGTAGCATCTTGCAGCAAATTCAGGAGGATTGAAAAAAATCCTGACTGGAAAGTGAAGTACGATGCCGCTATGAATTATTATGAGAATAAGGACTACTACAGATCAAGCATTTTGTTTGAGCAAATTTTACCAATCATCAGAGGTTTACCTGAGGGTGAAAAGGTGCAGTTTTACCTGGCCTATGCACAGTACTATCAAGAGTTTTACCTATTGGCAGCGCATCATTTTAAGACATTTTACGAAACGTACGCACGAAGCGAGTTTGCTCAGGAGGCAAGGTACATGAGGGCTTATTCATTGTATGTTAATTCTCCTGAATACAATTTGGACCAAACTTCCAGTATAGAAGCGGTTGTTTCAATGCAGAATTTCATTAACAGATATCCGAATAGCGAGTTCAGAGATGATGCATCAAAAGTAATTGACGACATACAGCAAAAATTAGAAAAAAAGGCATACGAGAATGCCAAACAATATTATAAACTGGAGTATTTCAAAGCTGCTGTGGTAGCATTTGAAAGTTTCGCCAATGACTACCCTGATTCTGAATTTAACGAGGAGATTTCTTTTCTTAAATTTATGGCTCAGTACAGGTTGGCAGAAAAAAGTATCTACTCCAAGCAGGAAGAGCGATATAGAAAAGCGAATGAGTTCTATCTGGAATTCTTAGACCTATATCCTTCAAGTGCTTACTTAAGAGAGGCAGACAAAAAATATGGCGACAGCCTGAGTAAATTAAATCAACTAGCAAAGAATAATTAAATTAGAGTAATATGGCTATTCAAGCATCAATCGTAACAAGAGACACAGATAAAATTGCTGAGAAATCTGGCAACATCTATGAGTCAATTGTAATCATCGGAAAGAGAGCAAGACAGGTTGCAGTAAATGTAAAAGAAGAATTAAATGCAAAACTTGCTGAATTCGCTTCTACAGTAGATAACCTGGAAGAAATCTTTGAAAACAGAGAACAAATAGAAATTTCTAAGTTCTACGAAAGACTACCTAAGTCTACTAACGTGGCTATCGAAGAATTTCTTGAAGATAAAGTGGACTTCCGTTACAGAGAAGAAGAGGAGAATAAATTAGAACTATAATAGCTCTCACATGCTCCAGGGTAAAAAAATAATTATCGGAGTATGTGGAAGCATTGCCGTATATAAGTCTGCACTACTAGTCAGACTATTGGTAAAAGCAGGTGCAGAGGTTAAGGTAATTATGACCGACTCTGCACTTGATTTTATCACCCCACTCACACTTTCTACACTTTCCAAAAATCCTGTTCTCAACAAGTTTAGTAATTCAGAAACTGGAGAATGGACAAACCATGTAGATTTAGGCCTTTGGGCTGATCTGATAGTCATTGCTCCCGCAAGTGCTAATACCATCGCTAAAATGGCAAATGGCTATTGCGACAATCTATTACTTGCTACATACCTATCTGCCAAATGCCCTGTTTTTGTTGCTCCAGCAATGGATTTAGATATGTATGCTCACAAAAGCACGAAAGAAAATTTAGCCAAATTACAATCGTATGGCAATAAGGTAATTGTTCCTGCCAGTGGCGAGCTCGCCAGCGGATTGGTTGGTGAAGGGAGGATGCAAGAACCTGAAGAAATTGTTGAGGAATTAGAAAAAAACTTTTCAAAAGGAAAATTAGCTGGTAAAAAAGTATTGATAACAGCTGGCCCAACGTATGAAGCACTCGACCCGGTACGATTTATCGGAAATCATTCTTCAGGCAAAATGGGTTATGCTATTGCCCATGAAGCAGCAAGTCAGGGTGCTGAGGTCATTCTTGTTTCGGGTCCAACGCACCTTTCCGTAAGTAACTCTGCAATACAGCTTATATCTGTAAGTTCAGCCGATGAGATGTTTACTGCCTGTAAAGAGCACTATAGCAAAGTTGATATTTGCATACTATCTGCTGCGGTAGCCGATTACAGACCAAAAATAAAAGCGGATCAAAAAATAAAAAAGAAGGGTGAAGAGATGACCCTTGAATTGGTTAAAACATTTGATATTGCAGCAGAACTAGGGAAGCTTAAAAAGAAACATCAAATAAATGTTGGATTTGCCCTTGAAACAGAAAACGAAAGTAGCAATGCATCCTCAAAGCTGAAATCGAAAAATTTCGATCTTATTGTTCTTAATTCTTTGAATGATAAAGGCGCGGGTTTTGGGCATGACACCAACAAAATCACTATCATTGATAAGAATAATAATTCTAAAGCGTTTGATCTTAAAAGCAAACAAGAAGTAGCAAAAGATATCATTAATTCTATCATTGATGTTAAATAAGTTCATAGGGCCTTTTATAGTAACTCTCCTACTTTTCAGCACACTCAACGCACAGGAGCTTAACGTTCGTGTAGCAGTGAATGCTGATCAGGTACAGTCGTCAGATAGAACAGTATTCAAGGATATGGAAACTGCTTTTGCCCAGTTTTTAAATTCAAGGCAATGGACTACTGATGTTTATGAATCCTTTGAAAAAATTAACGCCAACATCATTATTACGCTACAAAACCCAAAAAGTATTGGTGTCTTTGAAGCTACAGTACAGGTACAGGCGGCACGGCCGGTATACAACACCAATTACGAATCTATCCTCCTAAACTTTGCCGACAGAGATTGGCAATTTGAGTATGTCGATTCTCAGCCATTGGAATACAACGATCAAACCTACATTAGCAATTTAACTTCTCTCCTTGCCTATTATAGTTATATGATCTTAGGTATGGATTACGATTCTTTTAGCGAGTTAGGCGGAACAGACTATTTTCAACAGGCACTCAATGTGGTGAACAATGCCCAACAATCTGGTAGAGCAGGTTGGGATGCATTAGGAAGTACAAGAAATAGGTATTGGTTAGTAGAAAACCTTACAAATCAGCAAATTATCCCGTTTAGAAGATCGCTTTACAGGTACCACAGACTGGCACTGGATACGTTTGATAAAGATCCTGAAAATAGCCGAAAAATCATTTTGGAAGTATTAAAGGAAATGCGCAAGGTTAAGAATGCTTTTCCAAACTCCATATTAGTAATAGCTTTCCTTGATGCTAAAAGAGATGAGTTGATAAATATTTTCTCAGAAGGAAGTATAGCCTTACGTAGAGAAGCCTATGATATTCTTGCTGCTGTAGATCCTTCAAAAAGTGGTGATTATGAAAAGATGATAAAGTAATCATCATGGCTAGCAAAACCTCACGCTATCCAATCAAAATCATTCAAGAGTCTAAGGAAGATATTCTTGGCAAAAAAGCTAATATTGTACTTAAAGATGGTAGTGTTCTCTTTGCTGTCATAAGCAGTATTTCTTCTGATTTTATGACTGTTGTAAATTTGAGAAATAAAAAGCAGCAAGTGAACCTAACGGATTTAACTGAAGTAATTATTGACTCAAAAGTCTAAATGCTCAAACAGCTTTTCATAAAAAATTATGCACTTATTCAGGAACTGAAGATCACTCCTTCAGAGAAACTGAATATTATTACGGGTGAAACTGGTGCCGGAAAATCTATTATGTTGGGTGCTGTGGGACTTATGCTTGGTAACAGGGCAGATATTAAGTCTCTTTTGAATACTGACAGTAAGTGCATCGTAGAAGGTCATTTCGACTTATCACTATATAAGTTGGAATCGCTATTTAAAAAGGAAGATTTAGATTACGAAGCCACCACAATTATACGAAGAGAAATAAGTCCATCAGGTAAATCCAGGGCCTTTGTAAATGATACTCCCGTTACTCTTGATGTGTTGAAGAAATTGGGCATCAAACTGATGGATGTTCATTCACAACATGAGACACTTCAACTAGGTAAAAACAGTTTTCAACTAAAGTTTGTAGATGTATTTGCTAATACGCTAACTCTCAGAAACGAGTACTATCGCTTGTATCAGGATTACAAAAAGGAGCTCATATACCTCAACGGATTAAAAGAAGAAAGCGCGAAAGCCACCCAGGAGTCTGATTACAATTCATTCTTGCTTCAAGAGCTTGCTGAAGCGAACCTTCAGCCCGATGAACAAGAAGAATTGGAAGAGCGTGTTAAAGTGGCAGAACATGCAGAAGAGATTAAACTTAAGCTGAATGAAGGTCTGGCTATTTTAAGCAATGACGAGTTTTCGGTGGCCTCCGGCATGCAACAACTAAGACAGGCGCTTAGCCAGCTAGCAAAATACAGCGACACATATAAAAATCTGGCTGATAGAATTGAAAGCGTACAAATTGAAGTTAACGACCTTACTTCAGAGATAGAAAGGGAAGAAGAGAAAGTTAATTTCGATCCCGAAGAAGCACAAATGTCGCAAGAAAGATTGAGCCTAATTTATCAGTTACAACAAAAGCATCAGGTAGTTGATATTGCTTCACTAATCGAAATACAGTCTAATCTTGAAGAAAAAGTCTCACGCACACTCAACTTAGATAATGAAATAGCAACTTCTACTAAAAAGGTAGAAAGTCTTCTACAGGAATGTACTGCAAAAGCATCAGAACTGAGTAAGAAAAGAGTAGCATGCTTTGACAAACTTTCTGATGAGCTTACAAAATTGTTAGCGGAGGTAGGAATGGGTGATGCTTCTGTAAAAATAGAACGGAGTGAAATTCCATTGGAAAATTCGGGTTTTGATGAGATTCAGATACTGTTCAGCGCCAATAAAGGAATTGCTCCTCAGCCATTAGCTAAAGTTGCCTCAGGCGGAGAGTTTTCGAGGTTTATGTTCTGCATCAAATATATTCTGGCAGAAAAAATTGCTATGCCAACAGTTATTTTTGATGAGATAGACACCGGAGTGTCAGGAGAAATCGCTTTAAAGCTGGGTTCATTAATGAAAAAAATGGCTGAAAATCATCAGTTAATTACTATCAGCCACTTACCGCAAATAGCTGCCAAAGGCGATCAGCATTATTTTGTATATAAGGATACCAGTTCTGATAAGGCAGTAAGTAAAATTAAATACCTGGAAGAAAGTGAACGAATAGAGGAAATAGCCAAGATGATCGGGGGCGATAACCCTTCTTCTATTGCCTTTGAAAATGCCAGGGAATTGATGCAGTCTTCCTAATTATTTCGTAAACTAGGCAAATGGATCAAATGCCAAAAATAATTGAAGGGTTCACTCATACAGAATACCTTACTGTATTTAGTGCAATAATATTCGGTTATGTAGGTGCTGAATATTTCCAAGGTTGGGGAGCCCTATTACGAAACAGACGCATGGTTAAGGCCTATTGGCAACACACCTTATGGACCATCTTTGCATTTACTCTTTTTATACAAAATTGGTGGGGAATTTGGCCAAGGACGAAATTAATTAATGAAAGTATTTTTTACTTCTTTTATTCACTCGTCCCGATATTTCTCTTCTATATTATTAGTGTAATTCTATTTCCCGACTTCAGGTCGATAGAAAAAAATACTACTACTGACATGAAAGAGTACTTTTATTCCAATACCCGATACTTATTTGGTCTATTTGCTCTTTATTTTGTATTCACCATCGTGAGTTCTTTCGTGTATCCTGATATTGGAAACGTGTTTGTTCAGAATTTAATAAGGGCGTTTGGAGTAGCATTAGCAATCGGAGCTGCGTATTTTCATCAAAATAAAATAATACATACTATCTTTCTAATTATAGGGTATGCAGCATTGGTTAGATTCTTCCTTGCCCTGCCAAGTTAGAAATGAATAGAAAATCAATAGGTCTTGTACTCGGCCCGCTTCTTTTTGCTATTACAACTTTAGTTGGAAAAGTCTATTTAGGCGAGACAACATTAGTTATTGCAACTGCTTTTTGGATGATTACATGGTGGGTAACTGAGGCCGTGTCAATTCCTGTCACAGCACTCTTGCCATTGATATTATTTCCACTCTCAGGCGTATTAAGTATTTCCGAAGCTGCTGCGCCATATTCCAGTCCAATCATTTTTCTGTTTATGGGTGGTTTTATGATTGCCCTAGGACTGGAAAAACATAATCTTCACATGCGCCTGGCATTAAACATTTTGAAAATAACTGGGTCATCGGGCAATGGTGTAATACTGGGTTTTATGATATCTACTGCGATACTAAGTATGTGGATAAGCAATACAGCCACTGCCGTTATGATGCTACCAATTGCAGCATCAGTGGTACAATTGCTAAGTAAAGATGGGTTTGTCCAATCAGAAAGAACATTCGCTTTAGCACTGATGCTGAGTATAGCCTATTCAGCTAATATTGGTGGCACAATGACATTGATAGGCACACCGCCAAATGTAGTGATGGCTGGCTATTTAAATCAGATACTAAATTTTACCATTGGGTTTAGTGAGTGGTTAATGTTGGCTGTACCCATTGGACTATTGCTCATCTTCATCACTTATTTACTTCTCACAAATGTGCTCTTCAGAAACAATATTAAAAACGTAGAAGGATCTGAGGCTTTAATTGATGATGAATTGAAAAAGCTGGGAGCAATTTCACTAGAGGAAAAACTGGTGATATTCATATTCGGATTAACAGCTTTTGGGTGGATTTTTAAAGGTCAGATAAACGCATTACTTGGCGCTCCATTGCTAACAGATCATATTACTGCCATGATTGGCGGTTGTCTGATGTTCTCCACTCCACTCGATCTTAAAAATACTAAGAAGCTCATCGATTGGGAGGATACAAAACGCTTGCCTTGGGGAATACTTCTGCTATTTGGTGGCGGTATGTCTTTAGCCAATGCACTGGCTCATGTAGGCCTAATAGATCGCATAGGAGAATTGGTATCTTCTTACTCAAATGTAGAACTGATAGTACTTATGGTGCTTGTAACAGGGCTTGTGCTTTTTATGACAGAATTTATGAGCAACGTTGCGCTGGTCACTATTCTTATTCCAGTAATTATTGCCGTTAGTGAAGGGATTTCCATAGACCCTTTATTTCTGGTAGTTCCAGCTACACTGGCATCTAGTTGTGCCTTTATGATGCCTATCTCCACACCACCGAATGCGATTGTATATTCAAGCGGGCATATAAAAATGTCAGAAATGATAAAAGCAGGCTTTTTTCTAAACCTGCTTTCAGTTGTTATCTTGACCTTAATGTGTTATTGGGTAATACCGCTATTGTTTTAATTAGCCCTCGCCCTTATTTTTCTTCTCTTCTATGAGATAGGATAAGCCCAGCCCTATTCCTCCAAACACAAAAATCATAGAGAAGTAGGCCACATCATCCATGCGAGTGTTAATGTCTAGCATATAACCAACTACAAGGCCTGTACCACCACCTATTAATAATAGTGCAAAACGTAAGGGCCAAGATGTATTTCTGATAATTTTCATATCAGCGGGGTTCATCCCTTTATCTATCATTGACATTCTTTCTTCGTTCTCGAATTTTCTTAAATAAATTACTAAAACTGAAATGGCGATGATCCCGACTATCGGAATGAATACGCCTACCATAGCTACATCCATATTATTTGTTTTTTGACTGTATAAATTAAATTCAGCTCTTTGACTCTATCATTAACTTTAAGGTTACAGCCAAATCAAAAAAAATATTTCATGAATTATCTGTAACTTGATTTAACTAATGAAGTCAAAGGGTTGTGAATCATTTAACTGATGACGTTATTATCTCGAAAGTACTGCAAGGGAATAAAGATTCCTTTGGGTTGCTTGTGGATAGATATAGAAGCTATTGTTATACAATAGCGTATAATGTCGTTAAAAATGATGAAGAAGCGGAAGAAATAGCGCAGGAATCTTTTATTAAAGCATATAAGAGTCTGGCAAAATTTAATCAGGATTCGAAATTCAGCACATGGTTGTATCGGATAACATTTAACACGGCATTAACTGCTCAAAAAAAAGCAGCTAAATATCAAAAGACTGAATTCGATAATAGAATGCATTCTCCGCTTGATTTTCAAAGCAATATAAGTGAACAAAAAGATCAGCAGAAATATGTGGCAAAGGCCATGGACCAATTGTTGGAAGCAGATAAAGTAGCCTTAACGTTATTTTACTTTGAAGAAATGTCACTTGAGGAAATATGTGAGGTGACAGGAATTACCTTATCAACAATTAAGGTGAGACTACACAGAGCTAGAAAAAGGTTTGCACTGGAATTACAGAAATTATTAAAAGAAGAAGCTATAAACTTATAGTTATGAAAAATATTGAAGAATACGATGACTTGTTATGGAGCTATTTAGACAATAGCCTTTCATCCAAGGAAAAGAAAGAATTAGAAACTAAATTATCAGAGAATAAAGCTTTGAGTTTAAGACTTGAGGAGTTTAAATCGCTCACCAACTTTACAAAGAAGAATATTCTAGCAACACCGAGTGAGAGATTCACTCAAATTGTTATGTCTAAAATTGATGATTTAGGGTTTCAACCTAAGAAATCCCATTGGTTATTGGTGATCACTGTAATTATGACAGTGATAGGTTGTAGTTTTTATATATCCCAATACGATACAACAATGCAGCTTAACTTACCTTCTTATGAGTTACCTCTTCTTGAGTCGTACTTACCTTCAGAAGGTTTGAACTTCACGAAGAATATAAATCTTGATATTGTAAGTAAAGTGTTACTTTATTCAGTAACATTTCTAGGATTACTACTTTTCGATAGAGCCATTCTCAAACCTTACTTTAAATCAAGAAGACTAGCCAGCTAATAAAAAAGGCCATCCACAAGATTACGGATGGCCTTTTTTGATAATTATATTTACTATTAGTATCTGTAATATTCAGGCTTGTATGGGCCTTCTACAGTTACACCAATATATTTAGCTTGCTCTTCAGTAAGCTCTTCTAGTTCAACACCAATTTTAGCTAAGTGAAGTTTTGCCACTTTCTCATCTAAATGCTTTGGTAACGTGTATACTTTGTTTTCGTAGCTACCGCTATTTGTCCAAAGTTCTATCTGAGCTAGTGTTTGGTTAGTAAATGAGTTAGACATTACAAATGAAGGGTGTCCAGTAGCACAACCTAAGTTCACCAATCTACCTTCAGCTAATAAGATAACATCATTACCGTTCGCCAACTTATATTTATCTACCTGAGGTTTGATTTCGTCTTTCTCAGCATTTTTGTTTAACCAAGCAACATCAATCTCATTGTCGAAGTGACCTATGTTACATACGATCGTTTTATCTTTCATCGTTTCGAAGTGCTCACCTCTGATAATATCTTTGTTACCAGTTGCTGTAACTACAATATCAGCTTCCTTAACTGCATCGCTCATTTTCTTTACTTCGAAACCATCCATTGCTGCTTGTAAAGCACAAATAGGGTCAATCTCAGTAACAATAACTCTCGCGCCAGCTCCTCTTAATGAAGCAGCAGATCCTTTACCAACATCTCCATAACCACCAACAACAGCAACTTTACCTGCCATCATCACGTCAGTAGCTCTTCTAATTGCATCTACTAAAGACTCTTTACAACCGTATTTGTTATCAAATTTAGATTTAGTTACAGAGTCGTTCACGTTAATAGCCGGCATTACAAGCGTTCCATTCTTTTCTCTTTCGATCAATCTGTGAACACCAGTTGTAGTTTCTTCTGATAATCCTTTAATACCATCAACATATTGAGGATATCTGTCAAATACCATGTTAGTTAAATCACCACCATCATCTAAGATCATATTCAATGGCTGACCGTCAGGGAACAATAATGTTTGCTCAATGCACCAGTCAAACTCCTCTTCAGTCATGCCCTTCCAAGCATATACAGGAATACCGGCAGCAGCAATAGCAGCAGCAGCGTGATCTTGCGTTGAAAAAATGTTACATGAAGACCAAGTAACATCTGCACCAAGCTCTACTAGTGTTTCAATCAACACAGCAGTCTGAATTGTCATATGAAGACAACCAGCGATACGAGCACCCTTCAATGGCTTTGAAGCACCGTACTCTTCTCTTAATGCCATTAGACCTGGCATTTCAGCCTCTGCTAATTCAATTTCTTTTCTTCCCCAAGCAGCTAAAGAAATGTCTTTAACCTTGTATTTTAATTTTTCGTCAATCATGATAGTATAAGAATAGTGATTAATTCATTTTGAGTGCACAAAGTTAGTAAAAAAGACTCTTACAACTTACAATCAATGTAAATTCAGTATAATTTCCTAAATTCATATATTATTCAGGATTTATTCCTGCTTTATAGTTTTACACAATAATTAATTAGGAAATATTCCCATGCCTTCATCTTTAGATAATGTCGATCATCAAATACTCAGGCTACTGCAATCAGATGCCAAACTGAACGTAAATGAAATCGCTCAGAAATTAAACTTAACTAAAACCCCAATCTACGAAAGGATTAAAAGGCTCGAGCGCACTGGTGTGATTGATAAGTATGTGGCACTTGTAAACAGGCAAAAGTTTACTCCTTCGATTATCGTCTTTCTTACAGGTTCATTAAAAGTGAGTGAATTTGAGCAGACACAGGAGTTTTATGATGCCGTTACAAAAATTGACGAAGTACTAGAGTGCTATCTTTTAGGTGGCGATAAAGACTTTATGCTAAAAGTTATTGCCAAAGATTTAGACTCCTACCATGAGTTTTATTCATCAATGATAGCATCTATTCCACATGTTGGTGAAATAAGAAGCTCGTTTGTACTTAAAGAAGTGAAGTACTCTACGGCAATACCAAATATGAATCTTGAGTAAAGCTAGGCCGCCACTCTGCCGAAATATCTCAATGTTTTATAATGAGACTTAAGCGCTTTGATAAAAGTTTTATTCTCAATATATGGCACTCCATGGTCTTTGGCTGTTTGCTCCACAATTTTTGAGATAGCCGGGTAATGTATGTGACAAATATTAGGGAATAAATGGTGCTCTATCTGAAAGTTTAAGCCTCCACATAAAAAGGCAGCCATTGGGCTTTTTCTTGAAAAATTAGCCGTTGTTCTCATTTGGTGTACCGCCCATGAATCTTTCAGCTGACCATCTTTATCAGGTTTAGGGAAGTCCATTCCTTCTACCACATGAGCCAATTGGAATACAAGCCCCATCACAAACCCTTCAGCCAAGTGCATGGCAATAAAACCTACTAAAAATTGAACCCATGTAATATCCAATACGATCAATGGAATAACAATGAACACTGTATAGTACAATGCCTTAAAGAAGAATAAGTTAAAGTATTCTATTTTTGGCCTTTTTGAGTTATCAGTTTCACCAATTTTATCTTGAAAAAACTTTACATAGTCTTTTCTAAAAACCCATGAAAGAGAAGCCAATCCATACAAAAAGAACGCATAGTATTGCTGATACCTCATGATTGGTTTCTTTGGCTCATCGGGTGAAACGCGAACTAAGCCTGGAGCAACCTCTAAATCCTCATCGTGGCCGGGTATATTTGTAAATGTATGATGCACCTTGTTATGTGCAACACTCCAGACATAGGCATTAGCACCAATGATATTAAACCAATAGCTCATTAATTTATTTACAGTACTATTTGAGGAATAAGATCCGTGAATGGCGTCATGTGCTACATTGAATCCAATAAACGCCTGAACCATACCCAATAATATCGCTAACCCCAACATGGTAACTAAAGAGAAGTTACCTAGTAAGATAAGCAGGTATAATCCAATTAATGATCCTAAAAAGAAAACCGACTTGAAAATCATAAGTCCGTTAGCATTCTTGCTAATGTTGTTAGACTTAAAATATTCGTCTACCCTCTTCTTTAATTCTGGATAAAATTCAGATTGACTCTTACCGTTAAACCTTACTTTCATATACTCGTGTTTATTCAAATTTAATTAGGAAATAAAAATACGTCCTAATAAGAACATACAAAAGTACTCGTTAACTATCTGTAATTGAAACTATTTGATCTTTATTAAATCATTATGCCCTTTCTTGGCTATCAAGCAGGTTTTTAACAGAATTAGGAATATGCAGCTCTTTAGTCATCTTTTCATCTACAATAGGAGCCTGGAATAGATGTTTCATAGGAATTACACCTGCCCAGATATCTAAAATATAGTCGGGCTCATCGTCTACTGGGCCGCCTTCGCGAATCTTAGCAGAAGCTTGATCAATTGTTAATTCTAAAACAGCCGTAGCCTTCAGCTCTTTGCCGGTTGGTTGCCTTACTTCTTCCCACCGGTCAGGAATGATATGGTCTGATATCACTTTTAGTGCTTCATTTTTGCCCGAGTCAGCAACAAGTTTAGCTTTACCGAATACCACTACTGATCTATAATTCATCGAATGATGAAATGCAGATCGTGCCAACACTAGACCATCGATATGTGTAACTGCCAGACACACCTCTACACCCTGTTCAAGGTTTTTGATTAGTCTGCTTGAAGCAGCCCCGTGGAAATACAATTTATTTTCGTGCCGGCCATACAAGGTGGGTATAACAAATGGCTGACCATCCATCACAAAACTTAAATGACAAACACACCCATCATCTAAAATTTTATATACAGTTTCTTTATCGTAAAACCCCCTCTTAGGTACACGTTTTACCTTATTCCTATGGTCTATTACGTAATTATCAGTGCTCATGGTATTTTAAATATTGATTGATAGGGTAAAAATATCGTATAACCGGATTATATTACGGAGCCATTTTTAAAATACTAAAGGGTCCGGTTATGTTTCCATGGAAGTCAACACTAGCTATACAAAGTTCAAGTAGCAAGCCTATATACCTGCAACTAACAGAGCAAATTATTCAAGAAATTTCAGCTGGTAGACTTACTCCTGGGTTGAAATTACCTGGTACTCGACACTTATCAGAGATTCTAAATGTCAACAGAAAAACCATTCAGAATAGTTATGATGAATTACTTGCGCAAGGTTGGTTAGTTACAAAACCTTCTTCTGGTACTTATGTATCGCATTCATTACCTATTTCTAGTTTCGAAACGCTGGATAATAATGGCCTCATCAAATCTTCCACCGTCACGCTTTCTAATCGGTTTAACCTGGAGTTTGTGCCTAAATATAACCCCACCAAGGCAAGGCTCGCTTTTGACGGTGGCTCTCCCGACTCACGCCTCGCTCCCTGGAAATGGATTTTCAGAGAAAGTCAATCCATTTTGCTATCAAGAAAGAATAGAAGTGTGGCTAACTATTCGGATGCTAAAGGGGATGCTCACTTTAGAGAAATACTAACCAAGTATTTGGCCGAATCAAGAGGACTGAATATTACCAAAGATAATTTGCTTATTACGGAAGGTAGCCAAATGGGTATTTATTTGAGCCTTCATGGTTTACTCAACCCTAATGACGCTGTCGTAGTTGGAAATAGCTCTTATGATGCAGCTGATTGGACAATACAAAGCTGCGGAGCTGAAATTGTGAGAGTAAGTGTGGATGATGATGGTCTTAATATCGATGAACTGGAATCTATTTGTAGCCAAAAGAAAATAAAGCTTGTGTATATCACTCCTCATCATCATTACCCTACTACTGTGACTTTATCGAATGAAAGGCGAATAAAATTATTGAATCTTTCCTCCCAATATGGTTTCACTATCTTGGAAGATGATTATGACTACGACTTCCATTATTCCAGTAATCCAATACTACCACTTGCCAGTTTGAATCCGGTTGGCAACGTTATTTACATTGGCTCATTCAGCAAATTATTGGCGTCTAATGTAAGAGTAGGCTATGTAGTTGCTCACAAAGATTTAATTGAATCATTCAGTAAGCATAGAAGAATTGTAGGCAGACAAGGAGATCATTTAATGCAACATGTGATTGGCGAGGCAATCATTTCAGGAGAACTCAACAGACATCTCAAAAAAAGTAACCAAACATATAAGCAAAGAAGAAACCTCATGGCCAGTATACTTACTTCGGATATGAGCGACTACATTCAATTCAAACTTCCGGAAGGTGGCATGGCAATATGGGCTCATTTTCTAAATTCCGATCTAACCAAACTTCATGAAGCCATTAATATGAATGGGCTGAATCTTGATATTGATAGAGACCTTAGCAGAAGATTTAATTCAGCCAGAATCGGTTTTGCCTCAGTAAACGAAAATGAAATTATTGAAGGAATGGAAATCTTAAATAAGAGTCTTAGGCAGCTCGCATCTTGAGCTTTTTCTTTAACTCTTCAATCTGATTCTTAAAATTAGCATCTACATCCATCATGTCATTGACAGACTGTACAGCATGAATTACTGTACTATGATCTCTTCCTCCAAAGTGATAACCGATGCCCTTTAATGAGTGGTTTGTATATTCTTTTGCAAAATACATTGCAACCTGTCTTGCAATTACAATCTCCTTCTTCCTGATTTTATCTTTCAGCAGATCAACATTCACTTTATAGTATTCTGCTACTGTTTTCTGGATGTAATCAATGCCCACCTCTGTTTCAATATCGTGTACGATATTCTTCAATGTTTGCTTAGCCAGCTCAAGATCTAACTCCACTCTGCTCAGTGATGCATGAGCGATTAAAGAAATTAATACTCCTTCAAGTTCGCGAACATTGGTATCCACAGAATAAGCAAGGTATTCTATCACATTGTCAGGAATATGAATACCATCTGCCTGCATCTTTCTTTGAATTATGGCAACACGCGTTTCATAATCCGGTTGCTGTAAATCTGCAGTAAGTCCCCACTTAAATCTTGAAAGCAATCGCTCCTCTAATCCTTTCAAATCTCTTGGAGGGCAATCACTCGTCATAATAATTTGTTTACCAGCCTGATGCAAATGATTGAATATATGGAAGAATATTTCCTGAGTTCTTTCCTTACCTGCCAGAAACTGTACATCATCGATAATGAGTACATCCACCTGCATGTAGAAATTCTGATACTCTTGAATATTATTGCTTTTTACGGCCTCAATAAACTGGTTCGTGAATTTTTCTGAAGACACATAAAGTACAAACCTATCTTCCAGATTTCCTTTTATCTCATTTCCGATAGCTTGCACCAGGTGTGTTTTACCTAGTCCAACACCACCGTACAACATCAACGGGTTGAAAGATGTAATACCCGGTTTCTGAGCCACTGCAAATCCGGCAGATCTTGCTAACCTATTACAGTCACCTTCTATGTAAGTATCAAAAGTATAGTTCGGGTTAAGTTGAGATTGTTGGTACAAATTATCTACTGACTTCAACTTAAATGGAGAAACATACGCCTCTTTACCTGATTTCTGATTATTGCTTGATCTTGAATTTGGCAAATTAACAGACAAGGGCGCAGAGCTACTGTTTCCTTTATCTACAATTACAGAATATTCAAGTCTGGCCTTTTCACCTAGCACAGACTTTATAGCCTTTTTCAAAACCTGAACGTAGTGCTCTTCCAGCCACTCATAAAAGAACTGACTAGGCACCTGAATCGTTAAAATCTCACTATTACACTTAAGAGGTACAATTGGCTTAAACCATGTATTGAAGCTCTGCTCGGCAACATCTTCTTTAATCACCCGAAGGCAATCGCTCCACACAGTCTCCTTGTCAATTTCCATGTACACGGTTTGAGATAATTTATTTAAGCCTTGTAATTAGTGTTGTAAAAAAGGGAGTCAAATTTGGGGAAAAAATCACGAAGATGAAAGCAGATAATCTGCCTAATTGTCAATAAATTTTTATTTAATAAAAAAGGTACACGAATTCTTTAAAATATTAAAAGTGAATTTCTTACAGAACCAAATTACCGCAATCGATTGAACATATTCAGAGCAATCACTTAACTTTACTCATCTTATCAATAATGTACATAAATTCCTGAAATGTTTGAAGAGTTTAAGAAATCTACCAAAAAGGATTGGGAAGAAAAATCCAAGTCTGACTTAAAAGGTGAAGACGTATATTCAAAATACAAATGGAATATTGGCGACTTAGACATCTTGCCAATGTACGATGCCTCTGACATCGAAACCCTGGGTTACCTGGATAATTTCAACAATGTGCTAGCCAAGGATAATGATCCTTCGGGAGATGTGAGAGTATGGAAAAATATCCAAAAAATTGATGTTTCTGATTCTAAAGAGTCTAATAGGAAGGCCCTGGAAGCATTGAACAACGGTGCAGATGGTGTTCATTTTAACTTTAACAAAAGTTCGGACAATTTAAGCGCATTGCTTGAAAATATACTCCCTGAATACTGTTATCTAGAATTTAGCGGACTTTCTAAAAGTGAGATAGGTAAAGCATTAGAATCAATTCAAGCATCAAAATCTTATCATGTACTATTTCACGCTAGTGTGGATGATCAATATGATTTGATCAAGCAACACTCTATTAAAAAAGACTCAGGTTTAAGGTTTGCTTCAATCGAAATATCCTCTGTAAGTGAATTAGATGATCAGGTTGCTGAGGCACTAACGCAACTCAACAGATTAGTGCGATCACTTTTAATTAAAGGTCTGGATATAGAAACTGTTGCAAATTCAGTTGTTCTAATTACTAACCTCGGTACTGATTACTTTGGAGAAATCGCGAAAGTAAGAGCCATTAGAAATCAGGCCTTTCAATTGATACGTTCATACGGGTATGAAGAATTCAACCCTGAGGATGTGAAAATCAAATGTACGTCATCACCATGGACAAACGAAAAATATCAACCACATGCAAACATGCTAAAAGGAAGCACTGCTGCCATGTCAGGCATTTTGGGTGGTTGCGATATACTTGAAATTCAACCTGAACAGGATAATTCATTGTCGAATAGAATAGCTCGCAATGTTTCCAGCGTTCTGAAGGAAGAATCATATTTAGCAAAAGTGGCAGATCCTGTGGCAGGTAGTTATTATCTGGAATCGCTCACCGATCAGATATCAAAATCTGCCTGGAATAAATTTATATCATCACTTGAAGATTAATTCATCAAATTCATGAAACCAGATTTCAAGAATATATCATACAACCAATTTAAACCTTCAAAAAAGAAGGTAGCTAATTCATCTTGGGATACCGCTGAGAAAATAGCTGTTCCTGGAATTATTTCGGATGACAAATTTGAGCACCTGGGATATACTGCTGGAATTCCACCTTATTTGAGAGGACCTTATTCTACCATGTACGCGGGTAGACCGTGGACCATCAGACAATATGCAGGATTTTCTACAGCGGAAGAGTCCAATGCTTTCTATCGAAAAAACCTTGAAGCTGGGCAGAAGGGCTTATCAGTAGCATTTGATTTGGCTACTCACAGAGGCTATGACAGTGATCACCCACGAGTAAAAGGCGATGTTGGTAAAGCAGGAGTGGCCATAGATTCGGTTGAGGATATGAAAATTCTTTTTGATCAAATTCCTCTTGACAAGATGTCGGTTTCGATGACCATGAACGGGGCTGTTATACCAATCATGGCATTTTACATTGTTGCCGCGGAAGAACAAGGTGTTGACAAATCTGCTTTAAGCGGAACAATACAAAACGACATCCTGAAAGAATTTATGGTGAGGAATACCTATATCTACCCGCCTCTACCATCGATGAGATTGATTGCTGATATTTTTGAATACACCTCCAAAAACATGCCTCGCTTTAATTCGATAAGCATAAGTGGGTATCACATACAGGAAGCTGGTGGCACAGCTGATATTGAACTAGCCTACACATTGGCAGATGGAATGGAGTATTTAAGAACAGGCATTCAAGCAGGTATGGATATCGATGGGTTTGCACCAAGGTTATCCTTCTTCTGGGGAATAGGCATGAACCATTTTATGGAGATTGCCAAGATGCGAGCTGGCAGATTATTATGGTCGAAAATCGTTAATAAATTCAATCCTAAGAACCCTAAATCACTGGCACTTAGAGCTCATTCTCAAACTTCAGGTTGGAGTTTAACGGAGCAAGACCCTTACAACAATGTTACTCGAACTTGTGTAGAGGCGCTCGCAGCAGCTTTGGGTCATACACAATCGTTACATACCAATGCATTGGATGAAGCAATTGCATTGCCAACAGATTTCTCAGCGAGAATTGCTCGTAATACACAATTGTATCTGCAAAACGAAACCAACATTACCAAAGTTGTTGATCCATGGGCAGGTTCGCATTATGTAGAATATTTAACAGATCAGCTTGTTAAAAGGGCATGGACTCTCATTGAAGAAGTAGAAGAACTGGGAGGAATGGCCAAAGCCATTGAAAGTGGATTACCTAAAATGCGTATTGAAGAGGCTGCTGCAAGAAAACAAGCCAGAATTGATTCCGGCAAGGACGTAATTGTAGGTGTTAACAGGTATCAAACAGATGAAAAACCTGATTTCGACACACTGGAAGTAGATAATACAAGAGTGCGCGAAAGTCAGGTAAATAGAATAAACAAAATACGATCTGAGCGTGACAATGAAGCAGTAAATGGTGCGTTAAAAAGAATAACTCAAGCGGCTAAATTGGGCAATGAAAATATTCTTGAACTAGCTGTTGACGCTGCCAGATTACGTGCCACCTTGGGCGAGATTTCCGATGCATTGGAAGAGGTGTATGGCAGGCATACTGCAACAATTAGATCAATTTCCGGAGTATATTCAGGTGAAGTGAAAATGGATGAAAATTTTAAAAAGGCAAAGCAACTATCGGATGAGTTTGCATCATTAGAAGGCAGAAGGCCTAGAATAATGGTGGCCAAAATGGGGCAAGATGGCCACGATAGAGGCGCCAAAGTGATAGCTACCAGTTTTGCTGACCTGGGATTCGATGTTGATATAGGGCCTTTATTCCAAACTCCAGCCGAAGTTGCAAAACAGGCGGCAGAAAATGACGTTCACATCATTGGTGCATCCAGTTTGGCTGCAGGCCACAAAACATTAATACCAGAATTAATTGAAGCACTCAAAGATTTGGGCCGCGAGGATATAATGGTAATAGCCGGAGGTGTTATACCACCAAAAGATTACGATTTCCTGTACAATGCAGGAGTTAGTGGTGTGTTTGGTCCGGGTACAGTAATTGCCGAAGCAGCCATCGACATATTGAAAAAGTTAATAGAATCAGAATAACCAGTACTATTTGTATTTTTGAAGTAATCAACAAACACTACAATCATGTATAGTTTCGTGAAACCATTGTTTCTTACACTGTGCCTAGGCTTGATATTCTCGCCATCTTTCAGCCAGAATTGGGATAAGTATTTAGATAAAGCTGATGAACAATATGAGGAAGGTGATTATGAAAAGGCGAAAAAAACGCTAGACAAATTCAAAAAGAAAGTTATAAAAAAACTTGGGGCAAGCAATGAGTATATGCCCGGCTATCACCTTCGTTCTGCTAAATTCAATTTAGCCCTGGGCTACCTATCCGAATTTGAAAATGGAGTGGAAAATGCCATTCAAAGTAGCATAGCAGCCAACGGTGAGAATAGCTCAGCGCATGGCCATAACCTAATTGCAATTGCTGAGATTGTTGCTCATTATGGCAACTATCTTGAATCAAAAAAGTATTTGGATAAAGGTGTGAAAACCCTTCAGGAGACTAATTCCTATGATGAAAACACAAAAGCTAAAACTGAATTAACAACAGCAGAAATACTAACCGGGCAGGGTTATTACACTGAGGCACTCAAGTATATTGAAGAGCATCTGGAATACTTCAGGTCAAGGGCGGTAACAAAGGAAAGTTATGTTGATGAAGATGGTAAACTAAAAACACGAAGGCTTGAAGATGAAGAGGTTAAGGAAAGGTTAGGAGATTATGCCAACCTATTAACCCTTAAATCAAATGCATTACGATTGAAAGGTAGTTTCAAAAGTGCCGATAGTGCCTTTGTGCGTTCCGAAGCATGGATTTCTTCGAACCTTGGTAAAAAAGATATAAGATATGTAAAGAACCAATTTCTACATGGTAAGCTACTCGTAGAAAATGGGTTGGATGTTGACAACATGCCAAAAGAAACCCGATTCGATAAAACACTAGATATCTTAAAAAGAGATTATGAAGAGTCTCATTATCTGGCTTTTGATTTATACGAAACACTTTTAAAACAGTATTTATATACCAATCAAAAAGCAAAATACAAGGGTGTAAAAATTGAATACGAAAAAGCAATTAAGAAGAATTTTAGAAAAACCAGTCTCCACTATTTAAACCTCGAAACGATTGAGTTTGACTCTAAACTCACAAAAGACCGAACCAGAAACCTGGAAGCAGAGGCAAATGCTATTCTTACCACCACACGTGCCTTGCCTAAATATCACCAAAAGCGTATATCTCTTTTAGAATTTCTTTACCGTTTAGATATCCAAAAAAGAAATTTTACACATGCCGAGCAGAACTTAAGAGAGATACTTGAAATTGAGAAAAACCTATATGGCGAGGAATCACCTGCTTACCATTTAGGAAAGATAGAACTTGCTAATCACTTTGTGGAATATACAGACAATTTTGAAGAAGCTAACAAAATCTACCAGGAGAGCTTCTTTAAAATAATTGATAAAGAGATTGATACATGGCATAAAGATTATGTCGAGATATTAAATCACCTTGCCACTTATTACGAAATAACCGACCAGTACAAATTAGCATCAGAAACCTTGGATAAGGCGCTCTTCGCATCTAGGGCAAAGTATGACAATCAAGACCCTGATTACGGTGTTGAACTGACTCATATTGCTGACTTACAATTAAAACTGGGGCAATATGAAAATGCAGAAAAAAACTTGAAAGATGCCGTTTCCATTCTGGAATCTGTTAGAAAAGATGAGTATCGTGTAGTAGACTATGTAGATGCAATACAAACACAAGCTAAGCTATATTCAGTTCAGGGATTATTTGACGATGCAGAAGCGAACATAAACAACTCCGGGAGATTATTAAGAAGGGCAAAAGAAACTGTTGTGTACGATGAGCTTGCAGCTGGAGAAGAGTTAGCCAGTTTGTACATTACCTTAGGTAGGTATTCAGAAACAGAAGATTTGCTTGACGAATTAATTGCAGGTTATCAAACCAGATATGGCTCTTCTTCCAGAAGGCTAATTAGCCCACTAGTAAACAAAGGCAAGCTTCAATTAATAAATGGAGAATACCCTAAAGCTGAACAAACTGCGAAGCAAGCACTCTCAATTGCAAATAGTACGTTCGGAGAAAAGTCTTCAAAAACCGCACCTGCTTTAAAGTTATTATCTGAAGTAAACTCGAGTATTGGAGATTTTGACAATGCCGAAGAAAATATAAACAAAGCGATTACAATTCAGCGAGCACAATTTGGTAATAACCATGTGGATGTGGCTAAATCGTTGACAGATTTAGGTTTGATTAAATTTCACAACGGTGAGAATTTAAAGGAAGCGGAAAAGATCATGGAAGAAGCCAAAGGTATTATTGCTGCTAAATTGGGCAACAGAAATCCTACTTACGCCAACATTTTAACTGACTTAGCGAAGGTTTACATTTCAGAAAGACGTTATGACGATGCCTTTAACTCACTCACATTAGCTGAGAATATTTGGGTAGCAAAGGTTGGTAAGCGCAATAATATAAATGCAGCTGCCATATACACTCTTATTGGAGATATATATTACCTACAGCGAAATTACGATCTGGCCGAAGAGCAGTATGAAAAATCAAAAAAGTTGTATGAGCGTTTCTTCAACAAAAACCATCCGGAATATGTAAAAATAATCTCCAAGTTGAGCAAGGTGTATTATATGGAGGGCGATACAAAACAATCGCTAAAGAACATAGAAGAAGCATTAGCCAACTATCAGAATTTCATTAGAGATTATTTCCCAGCATTAAGTGAGAGAGAGAAAGCTAAGTATTGGAACACAATAAAATCTGATTATGAATTTTATAACACACTGGCATTTTCAAACATGCAAGATGATGCCGAACTGGTGGGTGACGTATATAATAACGCTCTCTTAACGAAGGCTATACTTCTAAACTCTTCCATTAAAATCAGGGAAAGGATTTTGAATAGTAACGATGAAGATCTAAAAAATAAATACAACAATTGGATAGATAAGAAAGAGCAACTAACAAATGCCATTTCGATGAGTGCTGAGCAATTGGCTGAAAATCAGATAGATCCTGGCGCTCTCAGCAATCAGGTAGAAGCTCTTGAAAAAGAATTGAGTCAAAAATCAGAACTTTTCTCGCAAAGTTTTGAAGACAAAAAAATTCAATGGGAAGATGTTCAAAAAGTATTAAAACCTAATGAAGTAGCTATTGAAATGGTTCGCTTCAGATACTTTGATCATACTTTTTCAGATTCTGTAGTGTACGCTGCAATGTATGTTAAGAACGACAAGGACTTTAAAAATCCTAAAGTAATACTCATCAACAATGGTGAAGAACTTGAGAATAGGTATTTCAAGAACTACAGAAACAGCATCATTTTCAGATTAAAAGACTCATATAGTTACAATCAATATTGGAAACCCATTGAAGATGTGGTAGGCCAGTTTGCCACTGTTTATTTAAGTGCAGATGGCGTTTACAACCAGATTAACCTGGAATCTGTTCCCACAAATGATGGCAAATATGTGATTGATCGATCAAACATTGTACTGGTTAGTAACACAAAAGATATTTACATCCGTCAGGTAAAAACACAGTTGATACAGGAAGAGAAAAGAGCATCGATGTTCGGGAATCCTAACTTTTACCTGACTGCAGATGCTGGTGAAATAAACCCACTACCAGGCACAGAGCTGGAGTTGAAAGAATTGAGAAAAGTACTCAAAAATGAGGGTTGGATCGCCAACGTGTATAGTGAACAGGCAGCCAGAGAAGAGCAAATAAAAAAACTGGACAATCCTAGAATATTCCATATTGCCACTCACGGTTTCTTCTCTCCTGCCAAAGAAATTAAAGCAAATGATGAATTGACACTTAGTGAATCTCAGGCGTCACAAAATCCACTTTTAAGAACCGGCTTATTACTTACTGGTGCTGGTGACTTGCTGAACAAAACTTCTTACAACTATAATATTGAAAATGGAATTCTAACCGCATACGAGGCCATGAACCTCAACTTAGATAAAACCGATTTAGTAGTGCTCAGCGCATGTGAAACGGGACTTGGTGAGCTAGCTGTGGGTGAAGGTGTTTACGGTCTGCAAAGGGCATTTATTGTAGCGGGTGCTAAAACACTTATCATGAGTATGTTTAAAGTAGATGATGCCGCCACACAGGAATTAATGGTAAAATTCTATACCAAATGGTTACAAACAGGTAAGAAGCGTGAATCCTTTGTAGAAGCTAAGAAAGAACTTAGAATAGAATACCCTGACCCTATATTTTGGGGTGCCTTTATAATGATTGGATTGGATTAAGTTTTGTAACATATCCTACAAAGCGACTTCCAACTAGGTAGTCGCTTTTCTTATTCTATGTCCAAAATCAAAAGCTATTGTTATCATGATTATTACTAAATGACTTCAGGGCAGCAGATGTTCACTAGATTAACATCAATTTGTTAATAAGTTGTTAAAGTTCCATCCCTTCTATCGTGCTTGCGTATATTCCACTCTATCAAACCCAAACATGAATGAAAAAGATAATTACCACATTATTGACTGCTGCTATATTGGCGAGTTGTTCCTCTAAGCAGAACCCGAATAATTACAGCTTAGAAATTACCAAACAAGATACAACAGATTTAAAGCACTTGAAAACTACTCTTTGGCCAACCTCATATCATCAGGGTAAACCTGAAATGCTGGATCAGATTCTACATGAGTATTTTGAAATGATTGGCCATAGTGGTGAAGTATCTGATAAGCGATTCGAACTAGAATGGGTAAAAAACAATCATGTTGCCCCGGACTCCTTTTATTATGAAATTAAACGGTTGGATATCTTTAATAACGGCACAGCTGTTATTGCTGGCACTGGGCATGTTTTTAATGACAGTACAAAATCGACTTATGAATCGAGTAATGTATTAATTAAAGAGAACGGAAAGTGGAAGGCCATTTTGTCTCATGTTTCAGGAGTGAAATAAAAAAGCCCCTTTTCAGGGGCTTTTTTGTGACCTCGGCAGGATTCAAACCTGCAACCTCTTGAGCCGTAATCAAGTGCACTATTCAGTTATGCTACGAGGCCATTTTTAAGAAGTGGCAAAGTTATATAATTAATTCTCTCAAAAAAAGGTACTTTTTTAAAAAACACTATCTTTGCGCGCTACAATAACAAAGCAAATTTTTTGTTAATACATTATGAGAAACGCACTTCTAGTATCCATATTTTTTATTTATTCAGTATCTGCGCTCGCAACAGGTAGTCCGGAAGAGAGAAAGCCAGCAAAAACACACAAGAAAATGGCTCAGCCAGATGTACCAGGCACTTTAGTTATTGATTTTGGGTTTAATATTCTTCAAAATAACGACCCTGAAATTGCTACGGAACTGTTAGGTTCAAGAACCATCAACTTCTATTACTTAAGAGATTTTAGAATAGCTAACACCAAGTTTTTTATCCTTCCCGGAATTGGCTTGGGACTAGATCGCTACAAATTTGATGAAGATGTAACACCTGTAAAAGGCTTTGATGCGGATGGTCAAGAAACTATTGCCTTCGATACCATTTTTGGTGGTGGAATGAAAAAATCTATGTTAGTAACAAACTATATAGATATTCCTGTAGAAGTTAGATTTTATGCCAACCCATCTGACACAAAAAGAAGCTTTAAAGCGGGTGTTGGATTTAAGGTAGGGTACTTATTCAATTCTCATACAAAAATTAAACAAGACGTTGATGGTGAGATATATAAAACCAAAGTTCATAATGATTTTAACCTGAGCAAATTCCGATATGGCGTAACTGCCAGAGTAGGCGTAGGCGGATTTAATGTATTCTACTACCAAAGTTTAAACACTCTTTGGAATACAGATGATGGGTTCGCAGGTTCAGAAGTAAATAATGCGACAATAGGAATCTCCTTCACGGGATTTTAAAACAATTAATATCATTAAAAAAAGGCCTCAAATGAGGCCTTTTTTATTTTCCTTTAAAATTAGCTTTTCGTTTCTCTAAAAAGGCATTAACACCTTCTTTGTAATCTTCACTACTACCTGCAATTTCCTGGCAATAGGCTTCGTAATCAAGCATCTCATCTAAAGAGCTATTACCCGCTTTATTTAACATTTTCTTCATCATACCTATCGCCTTGGTAGGTGCCGATGCATAAAAATCAGTGTATTCTTTTACTGCTGCATCTAACTCAGACAATGGTACTACTTTGTTCACCAGACCCATTTCGAAAGCTTCTTTCCCCTTTACTCGAGTTCCCATAGTACTCATTTCAAATGCCTTAGCAGAACCTACCAACCTTGGCAAGAAGTAAGACGACCCTGAATCTAATACCAAACCTATATTCACAAACACTTCCACCAACATAGACTCCTCGGCAGCAACAACAATATCACATGCCAATGCCAATGAGCAACCAGCTCCTGCAGCAACACCATTTAATCTACCTATAATAGGCTTAGGCATATTTCGCATAGCACGAATAATCGGGTTATATCTTTTATGGAGTGAATCTATAAACGACCTCTTTTCTGCTTTAGAAGAAGCCTTTAAATCCTGACCGGAACAAAAGGCTTTGCCTTCGCCAGTTATCACAACAACTCTTACAGAGTCGTCTCTGGTGGCTTGCTTTAAAGCATCCTGAAGCTCGTAACTCAAGCCATCGTTAAATGCATTATAAACTTCTGGTCTATTAAGAGTGATTGTCGCCACCCCATAATCTAATTCGTATTTAAGAAATTCAAACATCTTGCTAAGTTAAAAAGTAAATAGACCCAAAACAGACAAAAAAGCCCATTAATGAACCTAGAATCACTTCATTTAAATTATGTTGATTTAATAATAATCGTGAAGAATTAATTATTCCTGCCATCACTATTGCCAAAATAATGGGGAAAAATAATCGACTATCCGGGTATTTAAAATTCAAGGCTGTCATAAAGCCTACCATACCCCAAGCTCCGGCACTATGTGCGCTAATCTTATAAAAGTTAGAGATAATCGTCACCAATAAAATAATTAGTGTAATGGTTGAGAATATGATTATCAGAGTATACCCTAAAACCACTTTGCTAGCAAAGAGATAGGTTGTTAACCCATAATAGATAGTCACAAAGAAGAAGGGCATTACCCGCTCCCTTCTATTAGAAAGTTTTATGCTGGAAATATTCGAAGTGACTTTTAACATACCTATGCTTATCAAGGGTATGACATAGGTAAGAATGAATACCATTAGCAGTATTGGCCTAATTGATTGTTCGCTAATAGGTTGTATCACTGATGGCGCAAACAAGTACAATATCGCCAACAAGCCTGTGGCCATAATTAGTGGATGAAAAACATAAGATATGAAATTTGCCAGTCTACGTTGCACTACAATTCTTTTCTCAATCTTGCTACCGGTAAATTTAATTGTTCGCGGTACTTCGCCACAGTTCTTCGTGCAATATTATAGCCTTTGGCTTTTAGTAGTTTCTCTAACTTGTCATCAGATAGCGGTTTCTTCTTATCTTCCCCTTCTATAATGATTTTAAGCTCATTTTTCACCTCTCTACTACTCACATCTTCACCTGAATCAGTAGCAATTCCCTCAGAAAAGAAATACTTGAGTGGAAAGATGCCAAAGTCTGTTTGAATGGATTTACTATTGGCGACTCTGGAAACAGTAGAAATATCCATCTTAATAATATCCGCAATGTCTTTTAAGATCATTGGCCGAAGCTTGCTTTCATCACCCTCTAAGAAATACTCATACTGATAATCCAAAATAGCTCGCATAGTATTCAAAAGCGTATGTTGGCGTTGTTTTATAGCATCGATAAACCATTTAGCGGAATCGAGCTTTTGCTTCACAAATGAAACGGTATCCTTTAACTTTTTATCTTTTTTATCGCTCTTATCGTATGCTTTCAGCATCTCAGAATAAGAACGGCTAATTCTAAGTTCGGGAGCATTACGCGAATTCAGTGCCAGCTCCAGCTCACCATTATTATTTTCTAAAATAAAATCCGGAATCAAATATTGGGTTCTGGCCAATCCAGTAGAAGATCCTCCCGGCTTTGGGTTTAACTTCCTGATCAACTCAATCGCATCTTTCACATAATCTTCGTCTTCAAGATCGAGCTTCTTCATAATCTTCGAATAGTGCTTTTTGGTAAACTCATCAAAGCACTGCTCAATAATTAATTTAGCTACGATAACATCAACATTCTGATCATCTGCACGTCTCTCCAACTGAAGCAGCAAGCATTCCTGTAAGTCTCTGGCGGCAATTCCAGGAGGATCAAAAGATTGAATTTTACGGAGTATCTCCTCCACTTCATCAATATCCGTTTCAATATTTTGAGAGAAAGCCAGATCATTAATAATGGCTTCAATTTCTCTTCTTATATAGCCATCTCCTTCAATGCTGCCGATTAGTTGCTTACCAATTGTATACTGACGATCATCTAATTTTAAGTAGCCGAGTTGATTGATAAGTTGTTCGTTAAGCGTGCTGTAGGTGGCGATAGGCATTTCCTTATCCTCATTATCGCCATCACCTTGCATTTTGTAGCCGCTGAAGTCATCATCCCGCAAATAATCATCCACATCCAGATCATCATCACCTGATTCTGCGTCATCATATTCTTCATTATCTACTTCATCAGATTCTTCTTTCCCTTCTTCCAACGTAGGGTTATCTTCCAACTCCTCCTCCACACGGGCTTCAAGTTCAGCCGTAGGTATCTGCAGCAGCTTAATGAATTGTATTTGCTGCGGAGATAATTTTTGTTGTAAACTTTGGGTTAAACCAAGTTTTTGCATGCGCTAATTTTCCTATTTTTTGACCCTAACTAAATATAAATCAAAGTTATTATATTTCCTCTATTCTTTGATAAAAAGCTTTATTTATCGTTTTTTTGCGCTCATTTTTAATTAACCATCACTTAGCAAGAATAGCAAAAAACGCTATGAAAAGAACAAAAATTATTGATGTACTTGATGGTGCCAAAGTAGGCACACAAGTGAACGTAAAAGGTTGGGTAAGAACGTTTAGAAACAACCAATTCATAGCCATAAATGATGGCTCAACAATCAATAATGTTCAGGCCGTTGTTGACTTCAATTCTTTTGACGAGAAGCATTTAAAGCGAGTAACAACTGGCGCATGTATCTCCGTTAATGGTGAGGTTGTAGAATCATTAGGTAAAGGCCAATCTGTTGAAATTAAAGTGGCAGAGTTAGAGATTTTAGGGGATGCAGATCCTGAGAAATTTCCATTGCAGCCTAAGAAACACTCTTTGGAGTTCCTTAGAGAAATTGCGCACCTAAGAGCAAGAACAAATACTTTCGGTGCTATTTACCGCATTCGTCATGCGATGATTTTTGCCGTACATAAATTCTTCACAGACAAAGGGTTCTTCAATATTCATACACCCATAATCACGGGATCTGATGCGGAAGGTGCTGGTGAGATGTTTAAGGTTACTAATTTCGATCTTGATTCTGTGCCTAGGACGGAAGATGGTAGAATTGATTATAAAGAAGACTTTTTTGGTAAGGAGACCAATCTAACTGTTTCTGGTCAATTAGAAGTTGAAACAGCATGTATGGCTCTTTCTGAAGTATACACTTTCGGCCCAACATTCAGAGCTGAAAACTCAAACACTTCCAGGCATCTGGCTGAATTTTGGATGATTGAGCCTGAAATGGCCTTTTATGAGTTGGAAGATAACATGAATCTTGCTGAAGAGTTTTTAAAGTACCTGGTAGGATATGCTTTAGAAAACTGCAAAGATGATTTAGCTTTCTTAGACAACAGGGCTCAGGAAGAGGATAAGGCGAAGCCTCAAAACGAGCGTGCTGAAATGACTCTTTTGGAAAGACTTCAATTCATTGTTGATAATGAGTTTGTGAGATTATCATATACTGAAGCCATTGATATCCTCAGAAATTCTAAACCAAACAAGAAAAAGAAATTCCAATACTTGATTAATGACTGGGGTGCCGATTTACAGTCTGAGCATGAGCGATTTTTAGTGGAGAAACATTTCAAGAAACCGGTAATACTTTTCAACTACCCGAAGGAAATCAAAGCCTTTTATATGCGCCACAATGATGATGGTAAAACAGTAGCTGCAATGGATGTTCTCTTTCCAGGCATTGGTGAAATCATTGGTGGATCTCAGCGTGAAGAACGGTATGATGTGCTAAAGGCTAAAGTAGAAGAGCAAGGCATACCTGAAGAAGATTTATGGTGGTACCTCGACTTAAGAAAATTTGGCTCAGCACCACATAGCGGTTTCGGTCTTGGTTTCGAACGTATGATTCAGTTTGTAACCGGCATGGGAAATATCAGAGATGTGATTCCATTTCCAAGAACACCGGATAATGCAGAGTTTTAATAATCAAAAAACCCTGGCCAGTTGGCCAGGGTTTTCTATTTCAATAACCTTATAAACTATCGTTTCAAGAATTTATAAGTCTCTTTGAACACGTTTTGTTCGTCTTTTATAGCTAGTAGATAATAACCTGGTGAAAGGTCTTCTACACGTAGTCTAAATTTGTCGTCTGATACTTTTTCCACTTCCACATTCACTACGTTTCCAATGATATTGTGAACAGTGAACGAAACATCTTTTAATGTGGAATTGTCAATTTTCACTTCCAGAAAATCAACACTTGGGTTAGGAAAAAGTTTTATTTCATTTTTTACCGATAAAGACTCATTGCTGAATCTATTTAACTCACCAGATTGCGCCAACCCATCAAGGCTTACAGTGCAAATGATTAGAATGATCGATATGTATTTTAAAAATTTCATCAACTATTTCCTGAGCAATAATCGAACCAAATACAATAATTAAATTAGTAATTCGTTATCAAAAAGTTAATACGAATAACCCTACCTAAGGTTACCGCTTCAAAGAAACTAAATTCAAAATTCGGATTTTTAACCCTGTTTACGGGATAATATTGTGAAGCTTAACAATAAATTAACAGATGTGAGCGTATGCTTCGGGTATGAAATTTATTAAATCCCCCGATTTCATAGCAATTGAACCTAATTGATTTTTGGCGAAATCACCAGCGGAGCCATGAAGAAATACCCCCAAAATTGCAGCATCTCTTGATGAATAGCCTTGTCCTAAAATGGAGACAAGCATACCTGTTAAAACATCTCCGCTGCCACCTTTAGCCATTCCTTCATTACCTGTAGAGTTAAAGTAAACTTCGCCATTCGGTAACGAAATTGAACTATGTGCTCCTTTTAATATGATAATAGACTTTAATTTTTTGGAAAGTTCCTTTTGCTTATCCAGTCGTTCGAAATCATTCTGCCAGCTTTCACCTAAAAGTCGTTTGAATTCTTTGGGATGTGGTGTAAGAATCGAATTTTCAGGTATTAATTCCATTAAAACTCTATTGTCACTTAAAATATTGAGTGCATCCGCATCTAAAACGAGTGGTTTTTGATAATCGGTTAAAAAATTGCCAAGAGCTTTTACTGTAGTTGAATCCGTACCCAAGCCAGGGCCTATAGCTATGGCATTGTACCCATCAGAAGTAATAGAAGAAATCAGATTTTCCTGATCATCTAAAATGGTCATTGCTTCAGGAGCAGCAACCTGAAGAATAGAATTACCAACTCTAGGCACCTGTACTGTAAGTAAACCTACTCCAGAACGAAGGGCTGCCTTGGCTGCTAAAACAGCTGCCCCTATTTTTCCAAGACTACCTCCCACAATTAATGCATTGCCGTTCATACCTTTATGATCAAATTTGCCAGTTTGCTTGATTAGGCTCTTAACGAAACTTGCCGTGATATAGTAATTCGAAGTTTCTTGTTCTGAAATGAATTTCTGGCTTAATCCAATATCTACCGTATGCCAGTTGCCAACATATTCATACGTTTCGGGCAGCATAAATGCCAGTTTTGGTAATTGAAAGCTTACGGTGGCATTAGCCCTTACAATTGATTTTCCTTCAGTTGTCCGATCAGCGAATAACCCTGAAGGCATATCAATACTAGCCACCTCTGCGCCTGATTCATTAATTTGCTCAATTAAAATGGCGTACTTACCTTCTGCCGGTCGCGAAAGACCTGATCCAAATATAGCATCAATGATAATATCTGCTTTCGGGAGCTTTGCCTCGGAATCGAATTCAAAAACTTGGGTAGAAAGTCTTTTTAGATTTGTTTTAAAATCATCGGAACCAGAATCTTTATTTCCGATAATTACTACCTTGACCTGATACTTCTTGTCGTGAAGCATACGTGCAACTGCCAGGCCATCACCACCATTATTTCCTGTGCCTGCTACCACTAAAATGCTCTTGTCACTCGTTACCTTTGAAACAAACCATTGAACAAAAGCCTTAGAAGCACGCTCCATTAAATCGAAAGATGATATGGGCTCATGCTCTATGGTATAGGCATCTAAATCTCTGATATTTTCAACGGATAAAATCTTCATTTATCTATCTACTTCTCCTAATACAATATCTATTGAACCTAAAATGGCCACTAAATCGGCTATCATGCCGCCTTTGGCCAGTTCATTAATCACAGATAAATTCACAAAGCAACATGAGCGTGCTTTGCAGCGAAAAGGTATATCACTTTTACCATCTGCGCGAAAGAAAAAGCCGAGCTCTCCTTTCGGGTTTTCTGCTCTAACATATAAATCCTGCGCTTTAGGTCTGATTTTCTTTGGCACTAGTGCCTGCGGGTCAAATTCTTTATCGCGTTTGTAATCTGTCTTCAGTTTTTCGAGACATTGCTCGATTATTTTAACCGACTCATGAACCTCTAAAACCCGTACATACGTTCGATCCCAGCAATCTCCTTTGCTACCCATTTTGCCTTCACCAATTGGAATATCAAAATCCAACTCAGGGTAAACTGAATAACCATCTACTTTTCTCAAGTCGAATTTAAGACCCGAGGCCCTGAGCATAGGCCCGGTAACCCCATAATTTATAGCCAGATTCAATGGGAGCACGCCCACATTAGCTGTACGATCTATGAAGATTTTATTGTCAGTTACTACAGTTTCGAGCTCTTTCAATTTTGGCTTGAGGTAATTGATAAAATCTGTGCATCTATCCTCAAAACCAACGGGAAGATCATAATACAAACCTCCTACCCAAATATAGTTATAAAGCATTCTTGCTCCAGAAGCCCATTCCAGCAGCCGTTGAATATGCTCACGGTCGCGCATCATCCAAAAGAAGGGCGTAAATGCACCAATGTCCATTGCATAGGTTCCAATGGCTACAAAGTGCGATGCCAACCTGTTAAGTTCGGCCACCAGTACGCGTATATATTCAACTCTTTTAGGTATTTGATCAGCAATGCCCAACATCTTTTCTACACCCATCGCATAAGCATGCTCGCTATTCATGGCAGCGAGGTAATCCATACGATCTACATAAGGGATAATTTGATTGTAAGGCAAAGACTCAGCGTGCTTTTCAAAGCAACGATGCAAATAGCCCAAATGGGGAATCACTTCTTTGATTATCTCATTATCTGTAAGCACCTCTAAGCGTAACACACCATGAGTTGATGGATGTTGCGGACCAAGGTTAATTACCAATTCATCTGATTGAAGATTTTCCTGTTTGAACTTATTAGGCTCTGACTTTACCAGATTTTCAGGTGAATATTGATATTGTATCTTACTTTCCAAGCTTAAGATTCCTTTTCCTTGTTCAAACTATCTTCATGTAGCACTGTAATGCCATGATACGTATCCTGCTCTTTATAATCTTTCTTTAGCGGATGGCCAATCCAATCATTAGGAAGTAGTATTCGCCTCAGGTCTGGATGGTTGGTAAATTCTATGCCGTACATATCAAAAACCTCTCTCTCCAGCCAATCTCCTGTTTGCCAGATGTGTGAGACGGTATCAATTTTTGGGGCATTTCTATCTAGCTTTACTTTTACCATCAGGTGATGATCAAAAGGGATAGAATACAAATTATAAATGACCTCCATGCTGCCATCTTCGGGGCCATTATCTAAACCGGTAATGCAACTGAGCATATCAAAATACAATTGATCATTCTCAAAAAGAAAATTCATTGTATTGACTAACTCTTTAGCAGAGATTTCAACTGCTTTAGGTGTAGCATTTTCATCTTCGGAAATGATTACATCTCCTAGCTGCCCTGTGATTAACGATATTATATCTTCAAAACTCATGCTTTTTCCATTAGTTTTTGAACGGCTTTAGGTGCCATGAGCGTTTCATTTCTGATTTTTTCCTGCAATTTCAAAAATCCGCCAATCAATGCTTCTGGTCTTGGAGGGCAACCTGGCACATATACATCCACGGGTATTATTTTATCAACACCCTTCACCACATGATAGCCATGCTCCCAGTAAGGTCCACCACAGTTTGAACAAGAGCCCATTGATATAACATACCTCGGTTCGGCCATTTGCTCATACAATCTTTTTATCCTGTCGGCCATTTTAAAAGTGACCGTACCCGCCACGATCATCACATCAGACTGGCGTGGGGTTGCTCTAGGTGCCATACCAAACCGATCCATATCGTATGCTGATGTTCCTGTACTCATAAACTCGATGGCACAACATGCGAGCCCAAAAGTCATGGGCCACATAGAAGAAAGTCGTGCCCAGTTGATCAAGTCATCAACTTTGGTTACGATAACACCACCGCTATTAAACTTAGAATCCAGTAAACTCACTTAGAATATTTTTTATTGATCTCCTCATACAAATTCATTGGAACAGGAGATGTAAACTCATTTTTTTGAATCTCGCTTTTAGGCCAATCGAGGAAGCCCTTACGCCAAACGTAAGCCAATCCTAAGCCCAAAATACCTATAAACACAAACATCTCAATTAATGAAAACCAGCCCCAAAGACCATTGGTGCCATTTATTAATTCCTCATTACCAAAAACCGTAGCCCAGGGGAACAAAAAGATGATCTCTACCTCAAATAGTAGAAAAATAAGGGCTATCACATAAAAACGAGTATTCACTCTGCCTCTTGCTAAACCCATAGGATCCTCCCCACTCTCGTAGGTTGTTAGTTTTTCATCATTCGGACGGCTGGGGCGCACCAGCTTGGCAGTGATAAGCCCACCGGCTATAAACCCGAGCCCACCAAGAAAAAAGATGACTATGTCCCAGTAATTGTCCATTGGAATCAAATATAAGTATTAAGCTTTGGGTAAGCGAGCAAATTACACGACACATTATAACTATAATCTATGCAAGTATAATAATTATCAATTTTACTTATAATAACCTTTCCACTACTTTTGTCAAACACAAAAAGATGAAGCTATGGATAACAAACAGATAATAGATAAGTTGAATATTTTGTTGGCAGATTATCAGATTTACTATCAAAATTTGAGAGGATTCCATTGGAATATTCAAGGGAAGCATTTCTTTCAATTACACGATAAATTTGAGGAACTATATACTGATTCTGCATTAAAAATAGATGAAGTAGCGGAGCGAATATTGACCATAGAGGGAGCACCACTTCACTCCTTTGACGATTACATAAGTGCTTCTACCATTTCACCGGTGAAAAATGTACATGACGGTGAAAAATCAGTTAAGACAGTTGTGGATAATCTACGAGAACTGCTGTCATTGGAAAGAGAGATTAAAGAAATGGCCATCAAAGCAGGTGACGATGGTACAGAAGACCTGATGTCGGATTTTATTGACGAGCAGGAGAAAACGCTTTGGATGATGAAGGCGTGGCTTAAGTAGTGAAAAATTCAAAGTTTTAGGTTCAAAGTTAGACTACAGACCAACTTTGAACTTCTAATATTGCATTGATTACACCGCCTAACCTTCTATATCTAGACTTCTATATTCAATGTATTAGGCGAGATATTCTTATTAAAACTACAATAGCTTAAAATGTTATTTGCCTTTTATTCTTACCATCAGGATCAATTACATATAATACCTCTTTAGTGATATTATCATTGGCTCCACTGTATACAATTTGATTGGAAACTGACCAAGATGGATATGTCCCATATGCGACCTGTCTCTGATTTGTTCCATCCTGATCCATAATGGTAATTTGAACATTTCTGCTCCATGCAATTTTTAAATTATCAGGTGACCATGTAGGGTATCGATCATCAATATTATCAAGTGTCAATCTTGTTTCTACATTATTTAATAGGTCATATTTGGCTATTTCTAAGGAACTGTACTCAACAGAACCTTTCATATAAACCAATTGATTGCCATCAGTTGAAAACTCCACATCTCTTACATTAATAAAAGAATCATTAAATACCTCAGGTGTGCTATCAAATAATATATTGGTAACCAACAAACTCCCATTTTCATTATTCAGTCTATCGAATAAAAGGTGAGATCCGTCAGGATTATAATCAGGGTAATAATAACTATCAACATCTGAGCTCAATATCCTCTCATCTAGTGAATTTAAATTGATTGAAACAAGCCTTCCTCCAGACATAAATGTTATCGATAAGCCATCTGGAGACCATGTTGGATTATTAAAACTTCCTTCTCTAATTATCTGCCTATTAGTGCCATCTTTATCAATCACATAAAGTCCAGATGGATAATCAGTGGGCTCAGGAAATACCCCGCTTAAATGACTGTAAGCAATTTGACTACCATCCGGAGACCAAGATGGGTATTGATCCCTTTCTGTTACATATAAATCATAAAACTGAGGACTGGGCTCTGGATCTCCTTGTTTTAAATCACAAGAACTTAAAATTATCAATGATAATATTCCGAAAAAGATCAATAAACGTTCAATTTTTATCATCGATGTTCTAAATGTTGATACCGTAATAATATTTCCGAAAAATAATTTATCCAATTGCAACTTTGAAGGAAATCACCCCGCCCAACCTTCTCTATCCAAACTTCTGTATTGAATGGCTTCGGCTAAATGTTCGATTTGAATTTCTTCAGAATCGGCTAAGTCGGCAATGGTTCGGGAAACTTTAAGTATACGATCATAGGCTCTTGCCGATAGCCCTAGTTTCTCCATGGCAGTTTTAAGCAATGTTTTACCTGCCTCATTTATTTGGCACACATCTTTCAACATCTGCGAAGGCATCATGGCGTTGCAATGGATTTCTTTTATATCCTTGAAGCGGTCAATTTGCCTATCTCTGGCAGCTACCACGCGTTCTCTAATATCTGCACTTGACTCTGACTTTCTATTGGCCGTCATTTGATCAAACGAAACAGGAGTTACCTCCACGTGTAAGTCTATACGGTCTAACAAAGGCCCGCTGATCTTACTCAAGTATTTCTGAACAACACCTGGCGCGCACACGCACTCTTTTTCAGGGTGGTTATAATACCCGCATGGGCATGGGTTCATACTGGCAATAAGCATGAAATTGGCCGGATAATCCAATGACACTTTTGCCCTTGAAATAGTTACCTTACGATCTTCCATAGGCTGGCGCATTACCTCTAGCACGGTTCTTTTAAACTCTGGCAATTCATCCAAAAAGAGTACTCCGTTATGTGCCAACGATATTTCACCGGGTTGTGGATTTCCACCACCGCCAACTAAAGCCACATCACTAATTGTATGATGGGGGCTTCTGTATGGCCTTGTGGCTATGAGTGATGCGTTATCACCCAAGCGGCCAGCCACGGAATGTATTTTTGTTGTTTCTAATGCCTCATGCAGACTTAAAGGCGGTAAAATAGAAGCCAGTCTTTTGGCCAACATGGTTTTACCTGCACCCGGAGGGCCAATCATAATGGCATTATGTCCGCCAGCAGCAGCTATTTCTAAAGCCCGCTTAATATTTTCCTGCCCTTGAACGTCTTTAAAATCGGCACTATAGGTATTTACCTCGGTCATAAATACATCTCGTGTATCTATATCCAAAGGTTTTATATCAATAACTCCTTCAAAAAAATCAATAGCTTCTTTTAACGACTCTACGCCAATAACTTCTAAATCATTAACAATGGCCGCCTCTCGTGCATTTTCTTTAGGTAAGATAAACCCTTTGAATTTATTTTTTCGAGCTTCAATAGCTATAGGTAACACTCCTTTGATTGGTCGTAATTTGCCATCGAGTGCTAACTCGCCCATTATTAAATACTCTTCTAACTTTTCAGCACTTATTTGATCTGACGCTTTGAGAATGCTCAGTGCTATCGGTAAATCGTAAGAGCTGCCTTCTTTTCTTATATCGGCAGGAGCCAAATTTACCACCACCTTTTGCCGTGGCATCCGTAAACCATTTTCCTTAATGGCTGACTCAACACGATGCTCACTTTCCTTTACGGCATTATCAGGCAGGCCACTCATATGGAACTTTGTGCCCTGACCAACATTTACTTCAATAGTGATTATTCGTGCATCGACACCATAAACGGCTGCACCAAAAGATTTAGATAGCATTTAAGCAACTAGTTTTTCAACGAGTAAAATAAGAATATGAATGATTTTGATGTGTACTTCCTGCACCCTATCGGCATAACCAAAATGGGGAACACAAATCTCCACATCAGCCATGCCCACCATTTTACCACCACCATTACCAGTAAGTGCAATCACCTTTGCTCCTTTTTTCTTGGCAGCTTCTATCGCATGAATCACGTTTTTTGAATTACCGCTAGTGCTAATAGCTAATAGCACATCTTTATCGGTTGCCAAGCCCTCCACAAATCGAGAAAAGACATAATCAAAACCATAATCGTTACCCACGCACGACATATAACTTGGGTCTGAAATAGCTACAGCTGGCAAAGGGTTACGATTATCTCTAAAACGACCGGTTAACTCCTCAGCAAAATGCATGGCATCGCAATGAGAGCCTCCATTACCACATGAAATAGCTTTACCACCAGACTTTATACTGTTAGCCAATAAGTCAGCGGCTGCCTCAACATTAGCAATGCATACCGGATCTTTAATAAATTTCTCTAAAACGTCTTGTGCGTGTAATAGCTCCTGAGTAATAATGAGCTTCTTGTCCATACCTATATTATTATTCGTCTGCCCCTGAATCCTCTTTTTCTTCACTTTCCCTCACCTCAGGCTTAGCCTCTTTCTTCTTTGGGGTACTTGTTGCCTCTTGCAAATCGAACATTTTTGCTTTCAATGCATTTACCTCTTGCTCTAACGCTGATTTCTCTTTGGAATGACTACGGGCATCTAGTCCTGAAATAAGAACATTTACAAAAAAGAGTATCATGCCAATGGCTGATACATATACCATCAAATCCATTTTTCCTCTTAGCCACAGCAAGAATTCAAAGTCTTCTGATCTGTAGTTCACATAAATTGAAACAACCAGCAGTAAAACATGAAAAATGAAATAGATGATTAAAAATATAGATTTAGGCTTTTTCATAGAAGTATCAATATCTCGACAAGAGTTGGCTTTGGTTGAAATTAAAGCTACAAAAAATTAAACTAAGTATTTTGCATGGCGTTCAGTTTTTTATAAATCCCGCCCTTAGCCAGAAGCTCTTCATGGCCTCCTCTTTCAATGATTTCGCCACTCTGAATAACAATAATTTCATCGGCATGCTGTATTGTGCTTAATCTGTGCGCAATAACTACAGAAGTTCTATTCTTCATTAAGTTAGCCAGTGCTTCTTGCACCAGTTGCTCAGATTCAGAATCAAGTGCAGAAGTTGCCTCATCTAAGATTAGAATTGGCGGGTTCTTTAAAACCGCTCTTGCGATACTTATTCGCTGCCTTTGTCCACCGGAAAGCTTCATGCCGCGCTCACCAATATTAGTTTGATATCCGTTTTCCAGATCGGAAATAAAATTATGTGCATTGGCAATTTTAGCTGCATTGATCACATCTTCTTCATTAGCCTCATCAAGACCAAAAGCTATGTTATTAAAGATGGTATCATTAAACAGAATAGATTCCTGTGTTACAATACCCATCTGTTTTCTTACGGAATCCACTTCGCAATCCCGGATGGATATGCCATCAATTTTAATATCGCCATCAGTAACATCATAAAATCGCGGTATCAAGTCTGCTAATGTAGATTTACCCCCGCCTGACTGGCCAACTAGAGCCACTGTTTGCCCTTTTTTAATTTCGAGGTTGATGCCTTTCAGTACATAATTGCCAGGTTCGTAAGCAAATGATGCATTTTCAAATGTCAGGCTATTCTCAAAGCCGGTTAACACCTTAGCATTTGGCTTATTCTGTATGGCAGGCACATTATCAACCACCTGAAAAATTCTTTCCCCAGAAACTATACCCTTTTGCACTCCAGAAATACCTTGTGAAAATGCTTTGGCTGGTGAGATAATCTGTGAAAAAATAGCCAGATATGTTATAAACTGAGCGGCATTTATGGAAGACTCATTATCCAATACCATTGAACCACCAAACCATAAAATAACCGTAACAATACCGATGCCTAAGAACTCTGAAATAGGCGAACCCAATTCTTTTCTATATGAATAGGATAAGTTAACTCTTCTGTAATAATCTGTTTCCTGATTGATTTTATCGCTCACATAATCACGTGCATTGAAAGCTTTGATAATTCGCATGCCGCCTAATGTCTCATCCAAAATGTTTACAATACGACCCAATGACTCCTGACTTTGAACGGCTTTTCTTTTTAGTTTCCTCACCAAATAACCAAGGGCTCCACCTGCTGTTGGAAGTATTAATATTGTAAATAAAGTAAGCTCTACAGAAATAGTAAAAAGTGCAATGAAGTAAATGATGATCGTCATTGGTTCTCGGAACATCGACTTCGGACTGTTTAATACAGATACTTCTACCTCTTGGACATCGTTCGTTACCCTGGAGATTAAATCCCCTTTACGTTCTGTACTAAAGAAGCCCAAATGCATGCGTGATACTTTATCGTATACATCCATACGTAAGTACTTCACTACATCCAACCTAATCTTTGCACTTATAATAGCTGCCAGGTACCTGAAAATATTAGTAAAGAACACAGACACTAAAACAATGGAGCAAACAAACAGAAGCGCATCCTTTGGCCCATAGTTGATGATTATTTGTGAAAAGTGATAGTTGAATGAATCCGTTAAATACGATGTGCTTAATTCAAAGCCTTCCGGCTTGGCGTATACTACAGTTTTTTCCTGCCCGAAGAGAACATTTAAGAGCGGTATTAATAATGCCAGGTTAAATACGCTAAAGGTTACGCTCAGAATTGTGAAGATCACATATTGAGGGACATAAAGTCTTAAATTTTTGGCGTAACTGAATATTCGAAAAAATACTTTCATATAATGTGCCGCAAAGTAGCGGATAAAAGTTTAAACCCGAATGATGCTTTTAGCATAATTTACCCCTTTGAGTGACGAGTAATTGTTAACAACATGATTTATGAGTTTTATAAATAATCAAATGCAACACTGTTGCATTTAAAAAAATCTTCTTTTACATTAGCTACCTTGAAACGGCTTGTAATCATATCACATCTGTTTTTAGCCAGCTATTTTCTGCTGCTGCCATTAGTATACGCATTACACAGCAAAACACATACTCATGAATATGAGGTTGACAATCAATTAGTTTTTAAAACTGCTGAGCTGTCTACTGAATGTAGTTTCTGTGATTATTATCTCAAAAAACAAACTGAAACATTTGAAAAGGCCTTTCCGCTAAATCAAGATTTAATAATAGAAACCATTGCACTTTCAAGCCATTGTGATCTAATCATATTAGCTAGTTCAGTTGCTTCATCCCGCGCACCTCCGGTGTTCGTATAATCTACCTTTTATCTATTAATACCCATCCAAAATGGATGGCTTACTCTGTTTAACATTAATCATAACAATTATTCCAATGCTGGAAGAAGTTGTCTTGTATACTTCAGATAATCTATGACTGAAAAATCTATTTGGATTGACAAATTAGGGATCTGTCTTTCCTTATGTTGTGGTGTGAAATGCTTGGTTACCACCATTATTTTAGGTCTAGGCACATTTGACATTTTTAATTTCATACTCAATGAACAAGTAGAGTTAGCCATATCTGCGAGCCTATTACTTATTGGCATCACAGCAATGCTGCCTCAGTTCATTATACACCATAATTATGGTTTCATGGGACTTTTTATTGGTGGTTTCGTCCTATTAAAAATCAGTGAAAACATAACCATGCTATGGGTGCAATTGGTCCTTCTATTCCTGGGAGTTCTTGTAATCATTGGAGCCCATTATTTAAATCTAAAATCAAAAAGAAAACATGCTGAATATATTAAAGCGGTCAAAAAAGCTACCGGTTACAGTTCTTAGTGGATTTCTAGGAGCCGGTAAGACTACGCTCCTCAATCACATACTTAACAACCGTCAAGGATTAAAGGTAGCTGTGATTGTCAACGATATGAGTGAAGTAAATATTGATGAAAAGCTCATAGCTAATGGTGCCAAACTTTCGAGAACGGATGAAAAGTTGGTGGAAATGAGTAATGGTTGTATTTGCTGCACACTTCGTGAAGATTTGATGATCGAAGTGGAGAAACTAGCAAAAATGAACAAATTCGATTATTTATTGATTGAAAGCACCGGTATCTCTGAACCTATTCCGGTGGCTCAGACTTTCTCTTTTGCTACAGGCGATGAGTTGTATGATCTCACCAAGTTTAGTAAACTGGACACTATGGTAACGGTAGTTGATGCCTTCAATTTCTTTAAGGATTTTGGAAGTGCCGATACTGTTTTGGATCGCAACATGACTGATGATGATCAAGACCATCGATCCATAGTTAATTTACTTACAGATCAGGTTGAATTTGCCAACGTGATTTTACTTAACAAAACTGATCTGGTCAATGAAGTTCAGCTTGGATTACTAGAAAATACAATTCATAAACTAAATCCAACTGCCAAGATTATTCGAACATCAAATAGCCAAATAGACCCGAAAGAAATTCTCAATACGGGATTATTTGATTACGATGTGGCAGAACAATCAGCTGGATGGCAAAAGGAATTAGAACTAGCGCAAAAAGGAATTTCGCATAGCCCTGAAACAGAAGAATATGGTATAGGCTCATTCGTTTATCGACAAGCTAAACCATTTCATCCACAACGATTTTTAGAATATGCGGCCCGCAGTTTTCCGCCATCTGTGGTTCGTAGTAAGGGCATATTCTGGTTAGCCTCAAGACCTGAATATGCCCTCCTGTGGAGTCAGGCTGGAGGCTCAATGAAAGCCGAAATATATGGAAGGTGGTGGGTCAGTGTCTCCATGCGAGAACGTGCCATGAATCCTAACTATCTAGAGCATCAGGAAGAGTTACAGGCCAAATGGGATAAAAAATGGGGCGATCGCATGACCGAGCTTGTGTTCATCGGCATGGATATGGATAAAGAAAAAATTGTATCTGAATTAGATCAATGCTTGTTGAGTGAGGTGGAGATTAAGGAGATGGAGGAAGGAATTGGATTTGAAGACAATTGGCCGTTATGAAATTCTTCTATTACGTTTTTTTGACTATTGTGTTTTTCAAAACTATCACTTGTTTTGCTCAAGATGACCAAAATTTCCCACCTCCACAAAACCCACCTTCTGTTACAGCACAAAAAGCAACCGGACAGATTAAAATTGATGGTAAGCTTATTGAGGGTGATTGGCAAAACGCAAAGGTTGTAAAAGAGTTCTTTCGTATGGAGCCTAGACAGGGAAGAGATTATCTATACGATACGGAAGTAAGACTGCTTTACGATGAAAAAAATTTATATATTGGAGCATTTTGCAAGGATTCTTTAGGGAAAAGCGGTGTTAGGGTTCAGGATTTAAGGAGAGACTTTGACTCTAATGAAAACGATATTTTTTTTGTACAGCTAGACCCACAAAACCTGAAACAGTATTGTGTTTCTTTCCAAACAACACCTTATGGTAACCAAAGAGACCTTCAAAATTTCAATGACAACAATACCGATAATGACTGGAATGCTCTGTGGTCAGTTCGAACTCAACGAACAGATTCCGGATATTATGCTGAATTTGCCATCCCATTCAAGTCTATCAGATATGAAGATACCGGGCAAGACACACAGCCTAGTTGGGGGATTACATTCAGCCGATTAGCTCGAAGAGATTATGAGCAAACTGTATTTCCAGCCATTCCTCAATCATTCTCACCTTATCGCATGACCTATGCCGCTACGTTAGAAGGGCTTGAGCTTCCTGAACCAAGTGCGAACATAAGAGTAGAACCTTATACTCTTTTTCAATACGACAGGATTGAAGATGGTGATGGCACCTCAACCAAAAGCGATATGAAATTTGGAGGTGATGTAAAGTGGGCTATTAATCCTCAATCAGTATTAGACCTTACTTTTAACACTGACTTCGCCCAAGCTGATGTGGATCGGGCGGTTAATAACCTGGAGCGATTTAACATTTTCTTCCCAGAAAGACGGCAATTCTTTCTGGAGAATTCGGGCATTTGGGCGGGGGCAAATAATAGAGCTGTTGTTCCATTTTTTAGTAGAACCATTGGCTTGCAAGGGAACTTCAACGCTGAGCCTGCCAGAATTAATGCCGGTGGCCGCTACACTATGCGCAATGAGAACAGGTCTATTGCAGGATTATATATCAATCAGGCCGAAACGGAGAATTCAGCTGGAGCCAGCTTTATGGTAGGCCGTTACCTTCAAAACTATGGGAATGAAAACAACATCGGTGTAATGGTGACCCATCGCCTCGATCAACAATCACAAGAATTAGGCGTTCGCCAAAGTGACAATACAACCATAACTTTAGATGGGTTTGTAAGACCAAAAGATACATGGAATGTCTCCTACCTTGTATCAGGCTCGAGAGATAATTCTAATGACACATTAGGAATTGCCGGACGGATTGCCGTGCAGACCCGTACCAATAAGTACTATTTGGGATATATTACTGATATAGTATCGGAAGACTACAACCCAGATATGGGTTTTGTATTTCAGAAAAATGTAGTTCGCCACAGTCCCGGTGGGTACTACATTTGGCGCCCAAAAAAAACACCTTGGATTAGACGATCAGACCCGGGATTTTTTTTTAATTACAATCATGATTTTAATGACCCTAGCCAATTTCAACAAGCAAGCATCTACATTTTTCCAGTATACACATGGTTTAAAGACAATAGCTTCGTAGAAGTTTCAATGACACCAACATGGCAAAATATAAATTTTGAATTTGCTCCTCTCGGGATTCCAATTCCGCAAGATCAATACTTTTATACACGTTATTTAATTCGGTATAATACCGATCAATCTAAGAAGTGGTCATTATCAGGTACTTATGATTTTGGTAATTTCTATAATGGGCAGAGACAGACCTTTAGTGCTTTTGGCCGTTTAGCCCCTATTCCACATATCGCTATAACAGCCTATTATGAGCGTAATGATCTTACTAGTCTCGGTGAGAATCGCGAAGATTTAACCACACATCTCACCACCATTGGTTCTCGGTTTGCTTTAAATCCCAGAGTGCAGTTATCGGCTTTTTATCAGTACAATACCTTTGATGAGCAAGGTCGATGGAATGTGCGGGCAAGCTGGGAGTATCGACCACTTTCATTTATTTATCTAGTATTCAATGATACCCGAATCGATCAGTTTGAAACTCCGTTTGAAGAGCAACAATTCATAGGTAAGCTGACTTTTCTCAAGCAATTTTAATATATTGTAATTATCAATTAACAAAACAATCTAAAACATGAAAAGAAAATCCTTTATTATAGCATTATCTCTGGGTGTCGCAATGTTTTTTGCTGCATGTAGCTCAAATCCTGCCGAATCAGAGGAACATAAGAATTTAGTAAGCGACCATGAATCTATGGAAGCGGCACATGAAGAGATGGAAAAGCTTCATTCAGAAATGGAAAGCTTACATGAGCAGATGTTAGCAGATCATCAGGCAATGTCAGGTGATGCACCAGACAGCCTTCACATGGCAATGGAAGCATCTCATGGTGCAATGATTTCCAAACATGAGGAATTGATAGCCTCACACAAAACTTTGTTAAATAGCCACAAAGAATTGGAAGATAAGCATGCAGCCGGAGAGGTAGACATGGAATCAATGATGAAGGAACACGAAAACATGAAAGCCGAACATGAAACTATGAAGGCTGATCATGAAGCTATGGTCAGCGAACATGAGAAAGTAAAAGCAGATCATGAAAACATGAAAAGTGAGCATCAATCAATGCCGGTAACTGAAGAAAACGAGGACTAATTAATTTGAAAAGAACCTCTCATAGCAATATGAAGGTTCTTTCTTTACTCTATTTAGGAATACCAGCTACATACTTAACTTTCCAATACCTATTCCAATCATCTGAAAATTCCACTAATCAAATTCTATCAGACTTGATACCGGATTAAAACTCGTGAAGCCTTTGTGGAATATTCCAGCGTACGCTAAGCGATAAGAAATTTGTATCTGAATCCGCTGAGGCAATATCTGTGGACAAATTTCTGCTCACAAGCTTACCATCAATAAAAAAGTTATGCTTAAACATATAACTGGCCGTTAAATCAATATATGTTAATTCTGCTTTCTGGCCTTGGGCTATTTCGTTACCAAAATCCATTTCTCGAGAAACATTATTTAACAAAATATTACCACCCCAATTTTCGCCAGCTCCATCAAAACCATACTGAGCATAAATAAGCTTTCCCGTTAGATAAAGCCTATCAATTGGTTGATATCTCACGATACCTATTCCTTCATAGAAATTTGCTCCTAATGGATGAGCTAAAGACTGTCGGTAGTGTGAATAACTACCATATTGTGAGCTGTGAGAGTATGTATAAGGTCTTGCCAGGTTAGCCTCTGCTTGCAAGTCCAGGTTATTAATTCCAAAAGCATCGATATACTCTGCACCTAACTGCACTGCAAACTTGTTTGCCCACCAGCCAGAACCTTCTTTTAGGTTTTCAAGTAGAAATTCATCCAGCGTGAATTGTCCGTAAAAGGAAATGCCTTTTGCTGCCAGCCATTTAAAATCGAGCCCTAACAGAACATTATCAGTACTGCCGTTTTGCTGCTCCACGGCTCTATAGAATATGATCGGATTTAAGTACCTAATATCTATATTATGATTTCCAAGAGAATCTGTACGATCGAAAATAACAGATTCAAAAACACCGATATTTAATTTTTTACCTATGTTGATACCTAAGTGGTGAAATGCCATGTATTTTTCAGGATAGCCATTATTGGCAGTTAGGCCTCCAGCATTGCCAAAAACATCTGAAGTTAGATTAGCAAAAATATTCGTGTAATTAATCTTCCAAACCTGTGTATTCAACTTCAAAAAGAGGTAGGCAGGGGCATTATCTGAAAGTATCATAGATCGGTGTCCGTTTCCAATTGTGAACCGATCATGTCCAAATTGAAGGTTAATATGTTTGGTGGCATTAAAGGTTATATAACCTCGGGCAGTAAAAAAATCTACACCATCATCTTTATACCCCTTCCAAAACCCTTCGTGCGGTACTACAAAATTGCTTGCAATATTTTGCCGAACATAGAATGGGTTTATAATTTGATTTTCGCCAATGTAAGAATAGAAACCAACCTTATTATCTACCACACCACGAATTTGTACTCCACGCGTATTAGTTTGAGTAGTGACATCATCTTCAGACTCTTTGCCACCACTTAAGTGTAAAACAGGGTTAATATGAAGATCAAAATTCTTTTCTCTTACATGGTATAAGTCTGACTTTGACCTATAAAAATGTTTTAGAAATGGTTTTCTGCTTACATTCTCTTCCGTGCCGGTCCATTCCCAGTTATCATTTCTTAAATACTCCAGGTTAAACTTATCCTGATGCGACAATTGCTCATCTGCATTTAAAAGAGAATCGGCATACTGACCAATGGAAGATCTTGTATAACCTTTCAAACTGGTATGAAAATATGGGTTTAATTGTCCGTACTTTATTTCATATCTATCTATGAGATGATAATAATCTTCATTTAGTGGTGCTAAACTACTTTGTGCAGTAGCAAATTGATAGAACGATAACGCCAAAAAAAGTGTTAGAATGATGCTTTTACCCATATTTTGCAAAATACATAAAAAATGGTTTTATCTTTGAAGAATAAAGTAAGGAAAAGTTTTGTTGTTATTCATCAAACTTTTAATTTTGTGCCTCTTTTGAGAAGAACGAGTTAGAAAAGGTTACTACAATGAAAAAAGATATACATCCTAATTACAGAGAAGTTATTTTCCACGATACTTCAAGTGATTTCAAATTTATGACGAAATCTACCATTGACACGAATGAAACAATGAAGTGGGAAGATGGCAATGAATACCCTTTAGTAAAAGTGGAAGTAAGCTCTGCTTCTCACCCATTTTACACTGGTAAGAAATTATTCGTTGATACTGCTGGTAGAGTAGAGAAATTCAACAAAAAATATAAGAAGTAAGAAACACAAGTTTCTACTTTATAAAAGTCTTCAAGATGAGCTTATCTTGAAGACTTTTTTATTTTTGTGGGCATGAACATAATACTGTTTGATGATCCGACCATCAGAAAATCGCTTTTGCCTCTAACTTATACCAGGCCTGTTTCTGAAATACGTGTAGGAATACTAACAATTACTGAAAAATGGCAGAAGAGATTTGATAATCCTGTTTCTTACAGAACGGAAGATTATCTCTCAGCCAAATACCCTGAAGTAACTGAAGAAAAGAATTTATTTATTAATGGTGCTTTGTGTCCGGATGGAAAACTAATAGCTGCAATTAATAAACTTGGAGATAACGAAGCTTTAATAAAAAACAGAACAACATTAGCAGCAAAATGTAGCGAACTGAATTTAGCCGACCTTTCCTCATTAAAGACAACAGAATATGAAATTGAAGTTGCTTTGATCAACCAGCCATGGAAGATTTTTAAACAAAACGCTGCTCAAATTCAGGAAGACTTTACCTTAATAACAAAAGGAAGATCATCAGCAACTATCACAGATTTACATACCGTTACATACGGGAAAGAAAATATATTTATTGAAGAAGGCGCCTCTATTAGATCTGCCATCATCAATGCTGAAAATGGCCCTGTTTATATTGGGAAGAATAGTCATATTCACGAAGGCGCCATTATTAAAGGTTCATTTGCGCTTTGCGAAGGTGCCCACGTAAATATGGGAGCTAAAATTAAAGGTGACAGCACCATAGGCCCATTTTCTAAAGTGGGTGGTGAAGTAAGCAACTCGGTAATTTTTGGGTATAGTAATAAAGGACACGATGGTTTTATAGGAAATACAGTCATTGGCCAATGGTGTAATTTGGGTGCCGATACCAATACCTCCAACCTCAAAAACAACTATGACACCGTAAAGCTGTGGAGTTACGAAAAAGGTGGATTTAAAGATTCTGGTGAGCAATTCTGCGGGTTAATTATGGGTGATCATTCTAAATGCGGCATCAATACCATGTTCAATACTGGAACGGTAGTGGGTGTGTCTTCCAATATTTTTGGTTCTGGCTTCCCGCGTAATTTTATACCTTCTTTTGCTTGGGGCGGAGCAGCAGGCTTTACTACATTTCAAAAACCAAAAGCTGATGAAGTAGCAGAAAGAGTAATGGCCAGAAGAAATATTGATTACACAGAGCAGGAAAAGGAAATCATGCATCACATTTTTGAATTATCTGCTGACTACAGAATTTGGGATAAGAAATGAGATTTTCTGAAATAGCAGGTTTAGAGGAAAAGAAAAAGCAGCTCATTGGTGCAGTAAAGAATAATAATGTAGCTCATGCTCAATTATTTGCTGGCAAGGAAGGTAGCCCCAACTTACCAATGGCTATAGCTTATGCATCTTATCTTAATTGTGAAAGCCCAACAGATGATGACTCGTGTGGTGAATGCCCGAGTTGTTCTAAAAACTCAAAATATGTACACCCTGATGTGCATTTTGTGTTTCCGGTAAGTGCTACAAAAGATATAAAGTCTGATGAAGCGATAAGCGAAAAATTTATGCCCGATTGGCGTAAATATTTAACCTCTACACCCTTTGGAAATCTGGATGCCTGGACGGCAGTTTATGGCGGGGAGAACAAACAGGTAAATATTTCAAAACGTGAGAGTAGAGAGATCATCAAAAGACTTTCATTAAAAGCATTTGAAGGTAAGTACAAAATAATGATTGTTTGGCTACCGGAATATATGCACACTACTGCTGCTAACGGCATTCTAAAAATACTCGAAGAACCACCAGAAGATACGGTATTCATTCTGGTATCTAATGACTACGATAGGCTTTTAACTACCATCACTTCAAGAACTCAGATGGTAACAATTCCGCCATTTGATGATTCTGCCATCATAGAATTATTGGTAAAGGAGGGCATTGATCAAGAGCAGGCAAATAAAATTGCCCCTGTGGCAGATGGCGACCTAAACACAGCACTTCGCATTGCCAATAACTTAGAAGATGATAGTCATGAATTATTTGCTAACTGGATGCGCTCTTGTTTTAAGCGTGATTTTGGCTCACTCGTTCAGCTTTCTGAAGATTATCACAAAACTAGTAAGCTATCGCAACGTAGTTTATTTAAATATGCACTTTCCATTTACAGAGAGGCTTTAATTTATCAGAATGCCCCTCAAATAAATAAAGTGAATGGGCAGGTTTTAGAATTCACCAAGAAGTTTAGTGCAGCATTGGATGAAACCAAAATTTCTAAAATCTCTACATTAATAAGCGAAGCGTTGTATCATTTAGAAAGGAATGGAAGTCCTAAAATGATATTCCTTGATTTATCACTTCAAATAGCCGGAAGCATTAAATAATGGATAAAATAAAAATAGGAACGAGGGGAAGCAAGCTCGCATTATGGCAAGCTTATCACATTCAAGACTTGTTAGCTGCGGCAGGATTAGAATCTGAGATTATCACCATTGAAACCATAGGCGATAAAATACTTGACGTAAGTATTGCTAAAATTGGAAGTAAAGGTGTGTTTACCGAAGAAATAGAAGAGCAGTTAAGCATTGGCACAATAGATATTGCTGTGCATAGTGCCAAAGATATGCAGTCGGTTTTACCTGATGGATTTGAGCTCATTGCATTCACTGAGAGAGAAGTTGTTAATGATGTTTTAGTTAGTGAAAAATCAGATATAAGCCTTAGCGATGAAAACCTAGTGATTGGTACTTCTTCCACAAGGCGCGTAGCACTATTGAAACACTACTATCCGCATATTAAGACTGTGCCTGTAAGAGGGAATCTGCAAACAAGAATCCAGAAAATGAAAGATGGTGCTTGTGATGCTTTACTATTGGCGTATGCAGGAATGCATCGAATGGGTTACAGCTCATTAATTAGAAAAAGGCTTGACCTTGATGAGTTTATTCCAGCGGTTGGTCAGGGTAGCGTGGCTATTGAATGTTATAAATCAATAAATCCTGAGAAAAAACAAGCAATAAAAAAGGCCGTTTCCCACCCTCAAACTGAAATAAGATTGGAAACCGAGCGTGCATTTTTGAGAACACTGGAAGGCGGCTGTAGCATACCAGTATTTGGACTCGCGGATCTCGATAACAAAACAGTGAAAATGAAAGGCGGTATCGTTAGTCTGGATGGGCAAGAAATAATAATTAAGGAAGTGACAGGCTCCGCTGAAGATGCCAAGAGCCTGGGCGAAAAATTAGCCAATGAGGTATTAAATGCTGGTGGAGCGGAAATTTTAAAAGAAATAAAAGAAGAATTAAAGAAGTAAGAGCAATGAAGAAAGTAATCTATTTAGTGATTTTGGTTGTACTAGCCTCTTGTGCTACAGACAAGGATTATATCGTTACTATCCACACTACGCATGGCGATATGAAAGCGGTATTATTTGATGAAACTCCAAAACACAAAGAGAATTTTATCAAACTGGCTAAAGAAGGTTACTTCGATAGCACATTGTTTCACCGTGTTATCAAAGACTTTATGATTCAGGGTGGTGACCCTAACTCTAAAGGAACTGAGCCTGGCGCTAGACTTGGAAATGGCGGGCCTGGTTATACCGTCCCGGCAGAATTCAATAAAGATTTATTTCATGTGAAAGGTGCATTATCAGCCGCCAGACAAGGCGATCAGGTAAACCCTAAAAAAGAATCTAGCGGAAGTCAATTTTATATTGTGCAGGGTAAAGTTTGGAGCGAAGAAGAGTTGACTGTTGACATGAACAAATTGGGCAGAGCTGGCCAACAGATGATGCAAAAGCCTAAAAACGATTCGATCAAAAATATGCTTATCAACATTTATCAAACTGAAGGGCCGAATGCTTATGGTAAAAAACTTGTGGAACTGAAAGATTTCATTGAAGAAGACATGCAAGTAGATGTAGATAAAGAAATTCCGCAAGAGCGACTAGATGCATATACTACAATTGGTGGTGCTCCGCACTTAGATGATGAGTACACTGTATTTGGTAAAGTAGTAGAAGGGCTCGATGTAATTGATAAAATAGCTGCTGTAGAAACAGATAGAACCGACAGACCAAAAGAGAATGTAGTTGTTACTATGGAAGTTGAAGAACTACCAAAGAAGAAAATTACAAAACTCTACGGATACGAATATCCTGCTGAAGAGAAATGAAAATATTAATTACGGGCAGTAATGGGCTTTTAGGCCAGAAACTTGTAAAGCTTCTCATTGAAAATAATGAAGAAGTTATTGCTACTGCCCATAATGGAAATCGCCTTCCTGCTAAATATTCCGGCTACACCTTCGAGGTAATGGATATTACAGATCCTGTTAGCGTACAGAAGGTACTGCAAAAACATAACCCTGAAGCTGTTATTAATACAGCAGCCATGACTAATGTGGATGAATGCGAGAAGGATAAAGAAGGTTGTGATTTATTAAATGTAGAAGCTGTCAAACATTTAATTGAAGGATGTAATCATATACATGCACATCTAATTCATCTTTCAACTGACTTTATATTTGATGGCAGTCATGGCCCGCTGGCCGAAGATGAACAGCCCAATCCAATCAGCTATTATGGCGAGAGTAAGCTGAAATCAGAACAACTGGTCAAGAAGGATAGTAAAAAATGGAGCATTATCAGAACGGTTTTAGTGTATGGTATTGCTCATGACATGAGCCGATCAAACATTATACTTTGGGTGAAGAATAGTTTGGAAAATGGCAAAAACATTCAGGTAGTGAATGATCAATGGCGAACTCCTACCCTGGCTGAAGATTTGGCCGAAGGCTGTTATTTAGTTACCAAGAATAAAGCGGAAGGTATCTTTCATATAAGTGGAAGCGACATGCTTACTCCCTACGAAATAGCGATAAAAACTGCTGATTTTTTCGATTTAGATGCTAGTCTTATTGAAGAAACCGATGGTTCGAAGTTTACACAACCGGCAAAACGACCGCCCAAAACAGGTTTTATTATCGAAAAAGCTAAGAAACAACTCGGCTATCAACCCCATAGTTTCACAGAAGGTCTAAAAGTTTTGGCGGGTCAATTACAAAGCAGCTAAGGAAAATTGGTATATTGAAGGTTAGATTTACTTCAATAAAATTGACATGAGAGCTGTTAAAAAAATCTTCCTAACTCTACTTGTAGTTGTATTTATTCTTGCCATCGCCTTTACTTTTTACTTATCGGGCTTGAAGCCAACTTATGACGGTCAGCTACAACTGCCCAATCTGAGTAGTGAAGTAAAAGTACATTTCGATAACCATGCCATCCCACATATTTATGCAGAAAACACGATGGACGCATATAAGGCTTTAGGCTATGTACATGCTCAGGAGCGCCTTTTCCAGATGGAGCTTATGCGAAGAATTGCCCCTGGAAGGCTCTCAGAAATGTTTGGAAAAGACTTATTGGAAACTGATAAATTCTTCAAAACAGTAGGTATCCATCGTATGGCAAAGGAAGAAGCAGCACGACTAAAATCTTCAAACTCTATAGAATTTCAATTGGCGCAATCATATTTAGATGGTGTCAATTATTTTATAAAAAATGGTCCCACTCCTGTTGAGTTTACTTTGTTGGGTTTAGACAAAAGTGAATACACCATTGAAGACATTTACAATGTAATGGGGTATATCTCATTTTCTTTTGCTCAAGCTCAAAAAAGCGATCCTATCGTTACTGCCATAGCTAAAAATTTAGGGCCTGAATATGTAGCTGATTTAGACTTAGCAGGGCATGGTAAAACTGAAATGATTAGAAACTATCCGCAAAATGCTACCATGGAAAAACTGTCGGCCAAAGCTGATGAGATTATGAATTCATTACCTGCTCCTACCTGGATTGGAAGTAATAGCTGGGTGGTCAATCCAACGAAATCAGCTACTGGTGCGGTTATCTTTGCGAATGACCCACATATGGGATTCAGTCAACCTTGTGTTTGGTTTGAGGCACATGTTGTAACGCCAGAATGGGAAAGATATGGCTACCATGCTGCCCTATTTCCTTTTGCCCTGTTGCTTCACAATAGAAATTATGCCATTGGGCTTACCATGTTTGAGAACGATGACATTGACTTTTACTATAATGTTGAGCCAACAGCAACCATTAAAGAAGAAATTAAAATCAAAGATGCTGACCCCGTAACTATTGAGGTTCAGATTTCAGAGTTTGGGCCAATTGTTAGCGATGTTATTGATGGATTAGAGGACAAACCTATTGCCATGTGGTGGACGTATTTGCAAACAGAACAGGAATCAATGGAAGCAATTCATCTTTTAAACCATGCCAAAAACATGGATGACGTTAGAAAGGGAGCTTCTAAAATTAAAGCTCCGGGTTTAAACGTTATGTATGGAGATAAGGATGGAAACATTGCCTGGTGGGCCAGTGCAAAGCTTCATTTACTCGGGGATAATGTTGACAGAAATCTTGTTTTAAATGCCAAAGATTCTACCCATACTAATTTCCGATGGTTAGATTTTACTGAAAACCCACAGGCAGAGAATACACCTTGGAATTACGTTTATAGCACGAATAACCAACCAGATAGTATCAGAGGTGGCTATTACCCCGGGTATTATGCCCCGGAAGATCGGGCTCTTAGAATCACCAGCCTTCTTGAAAGTAAAGAGAAAATTTCTGTTGATGATTACAAGGCTTTCTTTCTGGATAACACCTCTACAGTATCAGCAAAAATAGCACATGAGTTTGCGAGGCAAATAGAGCCTCAAAACGAGCTACAAAAAGAAGCAAAAGAACTTTTGGCTAATTGGGATGGTAGTCATTCAAGAGAATCTAAAGCGCCAGTTATCTATCAAAAAATTATCTACCACTCACTTAAGTTAGCGATGGAAAACAAGCTGGACTCTGGTCAGTTTGAAGGATGGCTAAATACCCATTTAATGAAGCGAACTTTTGATCCTTTATTCCATAATGACTCTTCTAAATGGTGGGATGATCTTAAGACGGAAGCTAAAGAAACCAGAAAACAAGTATTTAATAAAGCTTTTGTGGTGAGTTTGGAAGAATTAACCGCTCAGCTGGGTGATGTGAAAAAATGGAAATGGGGGAATGTGCATACGCTTGAACACCCCCACCCCATTGGAAAAGTGGAAATGCTGAGAGAATACTTTAATGTAGGTACCTTTAAAATGGATGCAAGTGACGCTGTTTTGAATAAATTATCCTTCGTAAGAACCTCTACTGGCCTTTACCCTATTACATCTGGTCCTTCAACCAGAAGACTGATCAATTTTGCTGATATTGAAAATTCACAGAGTATTTTACCAACTGGTCAAAGCGGAAATCCATTAAGTGATTACTATGATGATCAGGCAGAGTTTTATACCAAAGGCAAATGGCGTAAAATGATGATGAACAAAGAAGAAATCGAACAAAAAGCGATGGGGACCGTGATTTTTAAATCAGAAAATTAGGATGCCCGGTTTTGCCGAATTTGGTTGAAGAAATTGAGCCAATCTTGTTCGGTATTAATATTTACAGCGGCATTATCAAACTGCACTCCATGAGAACCAAATGCTGAAGTTAAGGTAAAAAGATTTTCATCATCTTTTAATTTAAAGATGTCTTTAAAGTGATTCTTCCCGATCAATATAGGCATGTATATTATTTGGTTATTTATCGATGAGACGATCGAATTTGCTTCACCATGAGCATTCATTATTTTCCTAATCAACTCAGAATCCACATAAGGTTGATCGCAATTAAGAAATAAAACTCCTTTTAAATAAGGGTAATGCTTATGGATATAGTTAAACCCTTCTTTAATGGAAGTTGCTACACCTTTATTCCAGTTTAAATTAAAGACAACCTCTACGTCCAATCCCTTTGTTTCCTTTTCAAATCGATTGTAGTTATATCCCAAAACACAAACCACTGGTTGAGTGACTCGACTTGCCATTGATAAAGTGCTTCTCAAAAACGATTCATTATTAACTTCCAGCAATTGTTTGGGAAAACCCAATCGTTTACTTGCTCCCGCAGCTAATACGACTATACCATACTCATTCATAGGGATAATTATACCCATTATCGGGTATAACTAAATGCCCCAAAAAGGGGGTAATTTGCAAGAATTTTAATCGGTTAAATACATAAGCTTAATAGTGGGGTAACGACTAATTATTAACTTAGTAGATTATAAAAGAAACTACATGATTCAAAGAGGATTAGCTATACTGGTTTTCATTTGCGGTGCAGGATTTTCAGTTCAGGGACAGGATTGGGTGAGTATGTATAATACCTCTCTTCAGGAATATAATGGTGGCAATCTTGAATCAGCATTGGTAAGTGCCAAAAACTGTCTTAAAACTTATCAAAGCCAGGATGGCTCTCTCTCCGGCAATTACGAGAGCATTTTAAGACTCCTTACTGATATCTCATTTAGCATTGGCAACTATGAAGAAGGTTTAGAGTATTGCAAAAAAGAACTTGATGTTAAAAGCAAAACAGGAAACTTAAATAATCTTGAGCATGCCAATGCATTATACAACAAGGGTTCTTTAGAGTTAATTCTTGGTAAAGTAGAAGAGGCTTTAGCCACCTTCAATAGTGTAAATGATATTTACCAACAGTTTTATACCGCGGCAGATCAGGCCTTGATTGACTGTCAGTGGAAAATAGCTAACTGCCAATATATTCTAGGTGAAACTGAAAATGCATATGAAATTTACAATGCTACGGTACCAAACTACAACATAGATGAAGGATTATCTATGGACTATGTGCAAGCCACTTATGATTTCTCTAATATTTTAATAGATAGGAATAATTACACTGAGGCTTATCGCTACATTCTTATTTTGGAAAGTGTATATGAGCAATTGGGTGATGGCACAGAGTATGAGCAAGCGTTAATTCATACAAATAAAGGATTGTGCCTACACAAGGCGAACGACTATAAAGGAGCAGAAGAAGCTTACCTTGAAGCAGATAACTTATTTAGAAGTATCAACGAGGAGAATAGTCAGGCTTATTTTAACATGATAAACCTGAGAGCAGTAAACTTCGAGAAGCTAGGTGATCCTAACCGAGCGGCCAAGTTATTAGAATTGATTGGCGATTCGGGTGATGACGCCTCTAAAAGCTTGGCAAGCACTAATGAAGGCATGATGCGCATGCAGGAAGGTAAATATGAAGAAGCCGAAAATTCTTTTTCAAATGCCCTTTCCTCTATCGATAAAACAACCAACCCTAAAGGCTATGTCGAAACCTCTATAGATTTAGTAAGTGCGAAACTGGCTCTCAACAAACTTGAAGAAAGCAAGACCATCTTAGATGAGATTAAGCCGGCAGTTGATGGACTTAATACAAATGATGAATTGCGTGCTAAATATTTATATCACTCAGGTATTTACAAAAATGCTATTGGCAGCTGGAATGATGCATTAACAGACTTTGAAAGTGCGCTAGCCATTTTAAACACTACATCAAATACAGGCACTTTAAAAATGAATACATTAAGTGCCATCGCTGTTGTTCATCAGGAAAATGGAGCCTATAAAAATGCTGAGAACTACTTTATGCAACAATTGCAGCTGATGGATCAAAACAACTTAAAAGGTACTCTATCCTATGCCATCACATTAAATAATTTAGGTATTGTAAAGCAAAACCAGGCAGAGTTTCTGGATGCACAAAGTTATTTGGAGCGATCAAAAAGCATAGTTACTCAACAGGCAGGCACCAATAGCGATGAGTATGCAGGAGTAATTGAAAACCTGGGGTTAACGCTTACACAACTTGGCGAATACAGCAGAGCTGAAGAATTAATAAATCAAAGTATCCAAATCAGAAAAAGCAATGTAGGTGATGCACACCCGGCATACGCAAATGCATTGCAGAATTTGGGTAGACTAAAGCAGCTTAAAGGAAGGTATCAGGAAGCAGAACCGCTTTTTGCGCAAGCTCTGGAAATGAAGAAAAAAGCCTTTGGTGAATCTCACCCTGAATATGCCAATGCATTAAACAGCTCTGCATTATTGTATCAAACCATGGGTAACTTTGAAAAAGCCGAGCCACTATTCATTAAAAGTGCCGATATATTTAAAGCCAGATATGGCTCCAATCACCCTGAATATGCAACAGCATTAGAAAACTTAGCAACCCTCTACAAGCTTGAAGGTAAAAATGAGCAGTCTTTACAACTGCTAGAAACCGCACTTGAAATCGACAAAAATATTTACGGAACCAACCACCCAAGGTATGCGACTACTCTGCACAACCTGGCCTCATTATACGAAGGTTTAGGCAACGTGGAACAAGCAAGTAGCTTATATCAACAGGCACTGGATATTGACAAGGCCGTTTATGGAGAAAAACACCCTGCATACGCGTCAACGCTTTACAATCTGGCAACGCTAAATCAGCAGTTGCAACAGTTTGATCAGGCGGAAACGAACTTTAAAAAATCATTGGATATCAGAAAAGAAATTTTGGGTGATAATCATCCAGACTATGCGTATTCATTATATGGTTTGGCAGGGCTTTACCATGGTACTAAACGACTGAAACTAGCCAAACCTTACTATGATGAGGTGATCGTAAATTACTTATCACAGATCACTGAATTCTTCCCTTCACTGAGTGAGAATGAAAAAGGAGCATTCTATGCCAAAATCAGACCTGTAATTGAGTCGTATCAAGATTTTTGCATTGATTATGCACGTGGCTCAGAGCCTGATGCTAAAAGTGCTATTGGAGACTTGTACAATCTACAGCTAAGAACCAAAGCCCTACTCTTGCACTCTTCTAACAAAGTGCGGAATAGAATATTTTCAAGTAATAATCAGCAGTTGATAGATGAGTACTTGTCATGGACCGAGCTGAAAGAGCGCCTTTCTAAATACCTGGCTTATTCTGAAGAGGAGCTAAGAGAACAACAAATCAATATTTCAGATCTCTCCAATGAGATCAATAGCCTTGAAAAGTCACTTTCACAACGGTCCGAATTATTTGCCGAAGATGTAGATCAAAAAGCATTCAAATGGCAAGACATTCGCGATGTATTGAATGAGGGCCAAGCTGCTCTTGAGATAATCCGAGTAAAGAAACGATTTGCTAAAGACTCTGTATTGTATGTTGGGTTAATCGTAAAGAAAAATAGCATAGAATCACCAGAAATGGTACTACTAAAAGATGGTGAGAAACTAGAGAATCGCTTTTTTAATTATTATAGAAATGCCATAAAATTTACTGTGGGCGATGATATCTCTTACAAAGAGTTTTGGCACCCATTTGATAAATATCTTGACGATGTAAGTCAGGTGTATGCCTCAACGGATGGTATTTTCAACAAAATCAATATCAATACCTTATGGGACACTGATAATAGTGAATATGTGATTGATGAATATATTGTAAGAAACATAAGTAATACTAAAGAAATATTAATAGCAGATAATGATGGATTCATTGCTGATAACACTGCTCAGGTATTTGGTTTTCCAGATTACGATTTGGCAAATGAAACCGAAATTGACAATACATTAGCTAGAACAAGGGCAAGTGAATTTGGATTTAGTGATATTATACCTGAATTGCCAGGTACCAGAGATGAAGTAAACAAACTAAACGAGCTATTAGGGGAAAAGGCCTGGGACGCCAATTTATACCTAAGAGAAGATGCCAGTGAAAACAAATTAAAAAGTATTGAGCCACCTAAGCTTCTACACATTGCTACACACGGTTTCTTTAAAAGCGATGTAGTTTTTGAAGAATCTTTAGATGAGCAAGCTAGCTTTAATAATGCAGAGAAAAACCCTTTATTTAGATCAGGTTTACTTTTTGCAGGTTCTGCACAAACCACACAGGCTAGTAATAATTTTGATCAGGAGGATGGGGTTTTAACAGCTTATGAGGCCATGAACTTAAACCTTGACAATACAGAGCTTGTTGTATTGTCAGCTTGTGAGACTGGTATTGGCGAAGTAAAAAATGGTGAAGGTGTGTATGGCTTACAGCGGTCGTTTATGGTGGCAGGTGCTAAAGCAGTTATTATGAGTTTGTGGCAAGTAGATGATAATACTACTCAGCAATTAATGGTTAATTTTTACAAGAACTGGTTAAGCGGAACTAACAAATTCGAATCTTTTAAAAATGCGCAATTGGAACTTAAACAAAAATATGCAGACCCATTTCATTGGGGAGCATTCATCATTATCGGAACAGACTAAAGGATAACTACATATGGTTAAAAATTTATTTTTAATGCTATGCCTTATCCTTTTTACGGGCATGGAACAAATTGCTGTAGGTCAAGCAGATACTGTCGACTACTCAAAAACAAAGCGGATTATAGAAAACCTCAGTGACCCTGCAGCAGTTGAGTATGCTCCGTCAATTTCTGCTGATGGAAAAACAATCATCTTTGAAGCTAACAAAGGTGGCAGCTACAAGCTGTTTGAGTCTAAATTTATAAATGATGATTGGCAACTTCCTGAACCCATCGAAAACGTAAATAACTTTGGGGACTCCACTGACTTGATAGGGGGACCTAGTATAAGTTTTGATGGCAATACCCTTTATTTCTTTGCATCTATTGGTTTTGGTAACAGTTCTGATATCTATTATTCCACAAGAGATAAATCCGGTTGGAGTGTACCACAAACTATTGGGGCAGCTATCAACACGGATGGCTACGAAGCCTTTCCTTCTATTTCTGCGGATGGTAAATACTTATATTTTGTAAGGCAAAACATGGAAGGTCCGCAATCTCGAGACCTAAAGAGATATGAAGGCTTTTGTTCTTCAATTTGGAGAGCAGAACGGAATGCAAACGGAGAGTGGGGTACACCTAGAAAATTACCTTACCCAATCAATCTGGATTGTGAAAAAGCACCTAGAATTATGGCTGATGGTAAAACCCTTATCTTTTCATCTAACAGGCCGGGTGGGCAAGGAGATTATGATATGTACCAATCAACTTTTACTCCATTAGGAGAGTGGTCTAGACCGGTGCCATTAACTTATGCCAATTCTGCTGCGAGCGATCAGCTACCAACCATAGCCGCCCAAGGAGATTTGATGTATTTTGTATATAACAATCAGGATATTTATTCAGTGGTCATCCCACCAGACTTACGCCAGTTTGTGAATAACATTATTCAAGGGAAAATTACGGATGCTGACACTGATCAGGGCATAGCAGCTAAAATTATTGTTAGGGATGCGTTAACGTCCAGTATCATTTCCGAAATAGATAATAACCCTGAAGACGGTGCTTATACTGTAGTATTAGCAGCAGGAAAGTACTACAACATCGAGGTGGTAAAAGAAGGTTATTCGAGTTTCATTCAATCTTTTGACTTGAGAAAGGTCACCACTTACCAAGAGAGTGAAGTAAATATTGAGTTATTTCAAAATGCTTTTTTAGATGTGGCTGTTAGTGATGCTGAATTATTTGAAGGGTTGGTGGCTGATGTGCAGGTAAAAAGAGACGGTGCCTCCACCTTCTTTAAAACGGTAAAAACAAGGTTGCCAAATGGCACAACACAAATAGCCTTGCCAATTGGTTCTAACTATGAGTTTTACGTATCCGCACCTAATTTTAAAAGTGAGCTTTTCACGCTTGACTTATCCAACCTGGTGCTTTACCGAAACTTTGAAAAAGAGATCCCACTTGTACCTGAGAAAAAAGAGGTAATGATCAATGTGGCAGACCTTGTGAACAACTCCAGAGTAAAATCAAAAATTATTCTTAGAAATAAAGATAGAGATGAGCGGATTGAAGTAGATGGAAACAACATGGTTTCGCTTCGTGTGGGTGATAGATATGAAATTGAAGCCACCAGTGATCAGGGATATGCCTTTAACTCAACCACATTGGAAGTTGGTAAAAACTCTCAGGGTGTAGACCTGAAACTTTTGAAGCTAGAGCAAAATGCTAAGTTAGAATTGAAGGATATTTTGTTTGAGTCAAACTCTGCAACCCTATCAGACATCTCATATATTGAGTTGGAGCGTGTAATCAAACTGATGAATGAAAACCCAACATTGAGGGTTGAAGTTGCTGCTCATACAGATGACGTAGGTTCCGATTCTTATAACAAAATCTTATCTAACAAGCGTGCCAATAGCGTTGTCACCTTTTTGGAGGAAAACAAGATTGCCGAAAATCGTTTTGAGTATAATGGGTATGGCGAATCTCAACCAAAAGTAGCCAATGACTCTGATGAGAACCGAGCTAAAAACAGACGTGTTGAATTAATAGTAATAGGAATATGAAAAAACTACTCATCTTTTCAGCAGTGCTATTGGTGGCATTCCCATTACTTGGCCAACGATACAAAGACGTACATCCATTATTGGCCAAAGCTTCTGATGAAGAAGCACTATCTATCTTAAAGTCTTATATCATTGAAGATCTGGATCATCCTAATGCTAATTTTAGATTAGCTCTTATTTATGAGAAAAGGTATTTGGAAAGTGACCCGATCACAGAATATGAGCGGGCAATGGCCAACGCTAATGAAGCCAAACTGCGATTTACAAAAGCTGCAGCGGTAGTGGATGATCGGGAGGTAAGTAAAAACGAGGGGTATTATGTTGAATTTGCCACCGGATTTGATAGTAAAGGCCGCCCAATAGTTAGTTATAATACAATTAATCAAAAGATTAGAAATGCATATGATTCAGCGAAACTGTTTACTGAAAAAATGCCCCAGATTTATGAATACTTTACACGGAGTGTAGATTACCATGATCGAGCCATTAAATTGTTTAATGAGATTAATGGACAATTTAATAGCAGAGATAAGTTATTACTGCTGCATAACACCAATCTTCAATTCAAACTGGAAGATTTGATTTCAGATTACGACAGTAGTATTGTGAATCTTGATAAATATTTAGCGGCAGGTAAAGGGTATGATCCTGACCATTTTAATCAATCATATAAGATAAAAGAAATAGATACCTACCGATTGCAAGGTTTGCTTACCAGCCCCAATTTCCTAACGAAGAATATCGAAATATGGAATTACAAAAAATGGGCACAGGAGGTAATTAAGGAAGTTGAAACAGAAGTTCAAACCCTAAGAACACAGCTAAATGCAGCTGAATTAGAGCTGTCAAACAAATTAAAGCCAATGAGCCCTTTGGTGAGCATCCCTGATTACACACCGTATCAATTAGATAATAAACTCATTTTTGAATTAGTTAAATACGATGCTCAGTCATTACCATTGGCATTGCTAAAATACAAACAACATAAGCAGGATTTAATTTATCAATTAGGCCAGGTGAATGATAGAGATACAACAGGTTCCGATCAGGTTTATTTGGTAAACCTTGGCGAATTGATTTATAAATCAAAAGATGCCGATAGTTTAATACAAATAGTGGAATCACGCGTAAATGAAGAGAACTATGAAAAATACGAGAGTTTCTTTCATACTCATTACAAAGGGTTACCGGGCATTAACCAATTTGTTACTGATGAGAAGAAATTAGTTACAGATTCTAAAAATACAGGGGTGAATGAAATGCTATCAACGCTTAATTCATTGTCTGAAAATAATGTAAAGAATGCATCAATATCTTATAAAAGAAGCAATATATCACTCACCCCACAAAAGCTTATTAGCCTTGATTCACTTAACAGTGAGCCATTGACAATTGCCATTGCCGAAAATGCCGATGGCAGCAAATACTTATCGGGTGTTCAAAAACAAAAAGATAATTCAGTATTGGCGTTTTTGTTAAAAACTGATGCGAACAATCGAATTAAATGGTACAAAGAATACGATATGAGCGAAGTTGGCGGAGGCATTAACGAAGTTGGAGGCATGGCGATTACCCCTGAAGGTTGTGCGATAATGATTCGTACAAAAGGTGTAAGTGGAATGTCTAACACGCTGTATTATGTTAATGAAAATGGTGAAGAAATATTTAAAAAGCCGCTCGATTTACCGCTGTACCCTCGAGAAATCAAATACATTGAAGCTACTAATGCTTTTGTAATGGTTTATAAAGGAGCGACCATTAAACAATCAATTAATACCAAAGAAGCAGCACAATTGATTAGCGTGAACATTTTAGGAGATGTACTTTGGTCTCAAACGTTCGAGTATGCAGGAACCATCGTTGATTTGCTAACGCTGGATAAAGGTTTTATGCTCGTTGGTAACTACTCTGAAATTACTGACGAAGAAGGCAAGAATTACCGTACTAGAATTGCAAGTGGACAAACCATCGCTTTTGCAGCTCGTTTTGGTAATAATGGTAAAATGATCTCCGTTCAACCTGTTGAATCAACAGGTAATTACTTCATTAATGATGTGATTAAAGTGAATGATAAGATTATCAACTTACTGGGAAAATCGGGTACTATTGAAACACCTGAAAGCAAAAACGTTCATATAATAGTGAATTACGGGCCTGACATACTGCACTCTGACATTTAAGCTGTATATGTATATCTATCTCCTTATTTCTATGATTTCGCTATCGTTTCTTCAACCCGCTGTAACGGAACAGGCAAGCTTATCCATAACGATTAACAAGGTTGAATCACAAAAGGGAAACTTAATTGTAGCGCTATTCAACAATGAAGAAAGGTTCTTGGAGGAGGACTTTTTAAATCAACAGATTTCAGTAGCCGGCAAAAATGAGTTTACAGTAACTTTCAATAATATTCCTAAAGGCAAGTATGCGGTAAGTATCATTCACGATGAAAATGAAAATGGTGTTTTAGATACGAACTTTGTGGGCATACCTACTGAAAGCTTTGGTTTTTCAAATAACAAAATGGGCCGTTTCGGACCGCCTTCATTTGAAGATTGTGGAATTGAACTAAACGATCATCAGGAAATAGTTATCGACCTGAGGAAGATGTTGTGATTTCACTCAAACCCCTTTAGTAATTTTCTTTTTGTATTCCGATTTACTTTTTTCATTCAGTTGTCCCCCGCCAGCGGGGGATAATTTAAATAATTTCTCAAGAATTACTCGCAGCTTTTCAGCGCACTTTCTACTTCTTTAATAGAAACCATACGATGCTCATTGCCCCAACTATTAGTGATGTAGGTAGTCAGTTCGGCAATTTCGAGGTTAGTGAGTGTGCCAATACCCGGCATTGGTTGGTTGAATGTAACTCCATTGACAATTATCTCGCCTTGCTGTCCGTTTTTCTGAATACAAATTGCCCTATTAATGTCAGCCATTAAATAATCAGACTTAGCTAATGGTGGATATAATTTGGCCAAGCCTTCCCCGTTTAACTGATGGCAGTTAGCACAATGAATTTGATACAACTGCTGCCCTTCCACCAAGTATTGTTCAAACTTCACATTTTGAGAAGCAGAGGCATTTTCAGAGCCCTTCTTTCCGGTGCAACCTGCTACAAGAAATATTAATAAGAATAACTTACTTTTCATATTCTTTTAAAAGTCTGTCAATATCATTCATCAATTTATCAACCGCTTCAGGTTTAGTCCCATCATACAAACCTCTAACTCTCCTTTCTTTATCTATTAATATAAAGGCTCCGCTGTGTAAGTATCCACCAGGTGCTGTTGGATCTTCACTTGCACTAACCATATAACTTGTCTGCCCTACTTTAAAAATATCTTCCTTATTACCCGTTACAAAATGCCATTTATCAGATGTAACACCCAAGCGATCAGCAAATTCTTTTAGAACAGCCACCGTATCATGTTTTGGGTCAATACTGTGCGATAAAATCATTACCTCCGGATTATTCTCAATTTTATCATACACACGCAACATTTGAGTTTTCATTATTGGGCAAATAGTTGGACAAGAGGTGAAGAAAAAATCAGCCACATAAATCTTGTCTTTGAAAGTATCTTGTGTCACCCAATTGCTATCCTGATTTACAAATTTAAAATCAGCTATTTTGTGGTAAATAGTATCACCAGCATCCGTGACCTCGCTCCTACCATAGATTTTCAAGCGGTTCTCCTCCTTTTCACAAGCCAAAAGCGATAAGCCAATTATTGCCACCCAGATATATTTCATTTTTTCTCTCGAATATTTTTAACCAACCTTACGGCTGCCATAATTAAAACACTAAAACAAATAAGCCCAATAATCCCCCAAACAAGGCTTAGGGCACTTTTTAGAACTATAATAAATACTATACCTACTAACAGAATAGTAGCCACTTCGTTCCATATTCTTAGCTGTATTGAGGTGCGTTTATAAATACCTCTTTGTTGATTTTTGAATATCCCATGGCATATAAACTGATATATATAGAGAAGAACTACCAATGCTAATTTGATATGCATAAATCCTTGGGTGAGGTAATCAAATCTATAAACGAATAATAAAAGAGAACCAAAAATCAAGGTTAAAATGGCGGAAGGCCAGGTAATAGCATACCAAAGTAATTTTGCATTCTTCTGATACTCCTTTTCAAGTATGGATTTTTCAGGTTCTGCTTTTTGACTTGCCTCGGTTTGATAAATAAAGATTCTTACAATGTAGAACAAACCCGCAAACCAGGTGACAACAAAAATTAAATGTAATGCCTTTATGTATAGATATGACATGCCGTAAAATTAAACATCAACTTTGGTTAAGCTTTAAACTTCAAGGTTTTTATTCAATACTCTCATAAGGGTCTTGTTTTTTAGAGGTCACCGAGATATCATCACCAACTCGCACCTCTTGCCCCGAAAGTAAAACAGAATTTTCTCCGAAAACCATCTTATCATTTATCTTTTGCTTGAAGAGCGTTTTCAAGGGTTCCTTCCCTATTTCAGCGGTTTCAGGATTCATAGTAGTTACAATACAACGTGTACAAGGCTTAATACATTGAAATGTAGTTTCACCAATGATGATTTCTTTCCATAAAAATTCGTCATAAGGTTGGCCTCCACTAAATATCAAATTAGGTCTAAAACGTTGATAAGTTATATCTTCTTCGATTTTATTATTTAAGTCTGAAACCGAAGATTCACCAACAATTAAATAAGGATATGCATCTGCCAGACTCACGTGATTTTCCTGTTTTACCCAATCAGGTTGTACTCTTCTTGGAGATTCGTCTGGCAAATAAACCAGCCGGCATGACATTTTCAATTGTGATGAAAACCATTTATTTATCGAGTCTGCAGCTACAATCCCATCAACTGAATCATCCCAAATTCTAACTGGCACTTTTTGGCCTTCTGTAATATCAAAAGGCACATTAATCGACTCATCAGATTCCTTGTTTTTAACAACAAAGCCGTCATCAGTTAATTCAACAGTAAAAAACAAGAACTCTTTATGCTGTCTGATGGTTAAGAACTTGTTATTATCATCTACCAACATGAATCTTCTATCGTACTTTAAACCTCTTTCAGTAACTAAAGAGCTTTGAAGTTCAATGCCACCTAAAGATTTAATGGGATAGATAATAATGCGTGATAATTTCATAAACGAAACGAACTTTGATCTTTACTAACTTAACAATATTCAGTAATTTCATTGATTAAACGCCACCAGACATGAATGAAAAATCCAACCTTTGGTTTTTTGAAGAGGTAGACCTATTTAATGTATTATGTCCACATAAAACTGCAGGCCTACAGGATAAGCATGAGTTTACAACATACAAAAAGAATGAGTTTATCTATTTTGCTGATGAGCAGGCAAAATATATTTACATGATTGCCGAAGGGCGTGTTAAAATAGGTCATTACTCTGATGACGGTAAGGAGATTGTGAAAGCCATTTTAGGCGCAGGTGAAATTTTTGGTGAGTTGGCCCTTACTGGTGAAGAGCGCAGAGCCGATTTTGCCCAAGCCATGGATGATAATACCAACGTGTGCCCAGTAAGTATTGATGAAATGCGTGGGCTTATGGCCGATAATAAAGAGCTGAGCTTTAAAATTTACAAGCTTATTGGTTTACGCATCAGAAAGCTCGAAAGAAAAGTGGAGTCGCTTGTATTTAAAGATGCCAGAACAAGAGTAATAGAATTCTTGAAAGATGCGGCAGCGTGGAAGGGCAAAAAAGTAGGCTTCGAAACAATGATCCCTACTAAACTTACTCACAAGGATATCGCTAATCTAACCGGTACTTCAAGGCAAACCGTTACAACCATTCTTAATGAATTAAAGGAGGCCAATCTTATTAATTTCGATAGAAGAAAGATTCTAATTAGGGATTTGGAGCAACTGAAATAATGAAAAACTAATTGTAATAGCTTATCCCAAAAATTGAAATAATTAGGTAATTCAACCGTAGGCGTACGCAGCAATGCATAAATTGCAACTATCTTGAGAAAGCTTCTTTTAATAACTCCACCTTTTACTCAGCTGAATACACCCTATCCGGCAACAGCTTATTTAAAAGGATTTCTAAATACTAAAAATATTGATTCCTATCAGATGGACCTGGGGATTGATGTAATAAATGAGCTTTTCACTAAGAAAAACCTGATTAAGCTATTTGAAATTGCCAGCAAAGCTAACGTTGACTATTCTGATAACTCACAGAGAATCATAGCATTACGGGAAGAATACCTTGCCAAGATTAATGATGTTATCACCTTTTTGCAAGGCAATAATCATTCCTACGCCAGATCAATTTGCACAGAGGGCTATTTGCCACAGGCATCCCGATTTAATCAGTTAGACGATCTTGAATGGGCTTTTGGAAATATGGGTATGCAGGATAAGGCTAAGCACCTGGCTACACTCTTTCTAGAAGATTTATCTGATTTTATTATCGAATGCATTGATGATAATTTCGGTTTTAGCAGATATGCTGAACGGCTGGGAATGAGTGCTAATAGCTTTGATGAATTACATCAAAGCCTACAACGCAAACCAAGTTTTATTGATCAGCTCACATTGGAATTGCTTGAAAAACGCATTAAAGAAACACAACCCAAACTGGTATGTTTTTCTGTTCCTTTCCCGGGTAATTTATACAGTGCGTTCCGTTGTGCCCAATGGATAAAGTCATTTGATTCCAACATTCAAACAGCCATGGGTGGTGGTTTCCCAAATACCGAATTACGCTCTGTTTCTGACTCAAGAGTTTTTGAATACTTCGATTTTATTACGTTAGATGATGGTGAAGTCCCGATTGAATTACTCGTAGAGAATCTGGAAACAGATAGGAATACCGTTGAACTCAAAAGAACTTTTCACTTGAAGGATGGTAAAGTATTTTATAACAACTTATCCTCTAAACCTGATTACAAACAGGTTGATTTGGGCACACCGGATTATTCAGATCTCCATCTAGGCAAGTACATATCATTTATCGAGATCGCTAACCCGATGCACAGCTTGTGGAGTGATGGGCGCTGGAACAAGTTAACTATGGCGCACGGATGCTATTGGGGTAAATGCACCTTTTGCGATATCTCATTAGATTATATAAAACTATATGAGCCTATAGCAGCTAAAATACTTGTTGACAGAATGGAAAATCTTATTACTCAAACAGGTGATACTGGTTTTCACTTTGTTGATGAAGCTGCACCGCCCGCACTTATGCGAGAGTTGGCATTAGAAATAGTAAGAAGGAAAATAACAGTAACCTGGTGGACTAACATTCGTTTTGAAAAAAGCTTCACATACGATTTATGTCAGTTGTTAAAAGCTTCAGGTTGCATAGCCGTTTCAGGAGGGTTAGAAGTAGCTTCAGATAGGTTGCTAAAGCTGATAGATAAAGGTGTGACGGTAGAGCAAGTAGCTAAAGTAACTAGAAATTTTACAGAAGCAGGTATTATGGTGCATGCCTACTTGATGTATGGTTACCCTACTCAAACTGTTCAAGAAACTGTTGACAGTTTGGAAATGGTAAGACAAATGTTTGAGCAAGGAATTATTCAATCTGGGTTTTGGCATCAATTTGCTTTAACTGCACATAGCCCTGTTGGGCTACATCCTGAGTTATATGGAGTTACTCCTGAAAAAGAGGAAATAACATTTGCCCATAACGATGTTCAATTCACTGATTCCACCGGAATAGATCATGACCAATTTAGTTACGGATTGAAAAAGTCCTTATTCAATTACATGCATGGCCTTTGTTTTGAATTTGACTTGCAGGAGTGGTTTGATTTTAACATTCCACAAACGACAATTCCTGAAGATTTTATTCTAAATAGCCTGGAAGAGGAAGAATACCAATCTCCTCAGCCGTCTGCCAAAGTAATTTGGGTTGGTAATACGCCTACAATAGATATTGCCAAGAAAAACAAAAAGGCAAAGCTTATTTTCCATAATAATATAGGTATTACTCAGTTGAGCATCGATAATGAAAAAGTAGATTGGGTTGTTAGTATTCTCAATCAAGCCAAGCCAGAATCAAAAACACCTTTGACGCTAGCAAAGGTTAAAAAGTCTTTTGAGGAGCATTATGATGACTTCGAAATATTTTGGTATTCGAAACCAATCAATACGTTGAGAAAATCAGGGTTGTTAGTCATTTAAGTATGTTATTCGATTTTCCACATGACCCGAAAAAGAATCTATTGCCATTCGATGGTGAAGTTTATTACTATGGTAAAGTGATCAATCAACAAGATGCCGACAACTATTTTAAAGTGCTAATGGAAACGCTTGAATGGCGTAATGATGAAGCTTACATTTTTGGCAAACACTATGTAACTAAACGAAAGTATGGCTGGTATGGAAGCAGGCCTTATGAATACAAATATTCAAATAGTATTAAAAAGGCGCTTCCGTGGACTAAAGAATTAAAAGAGTTAAAAAATCTGACAGAAAAGGTTACTAGTGAATCTTACAACTCATGCCTTACAAATCTGTATCACGATGGTTCGGAGGGTATGGCATATCATAGTGATGGCGAAAAAGATTTAAAGCCAAACGGGGCCATTGCTTCATTAACTTTTGGTGCTGAGCGCAAATTTTTATTTAAGCATATAGAATCAGGTGAAACGGTAACGACCTTTCTAGAACATGGGTCATTGCTAGTAATGAAAGGCACCTGCCAAACCTACTGGAAACACCGGCTACCTCTTACTAAAAAAGTGCATTCACCAAGAGTAAACCTTACTTTTAGAACGATAGTTGAATAAATGCAAATCCAGTTACATAACTCATTCAAAACAACGCAATGGTCGGGCGGCACTACCACGGAGCTTTTCATTTTTCCTGCAAATGCCGACTTCAAGTCTGGAGGTTTTAAATTAAGGCTAAGTACTGCAACTGTTGAAATAGATGAATCTGTATTTACAAAATTGCCAAACGTAAATAGAACACTTGTGGTGTTAGAAGGGCAAATGAAGTTAGAACACACTAATCACCACCAAAAACTTTTAATTCCATTTGAAATGGATCACTTTTCCGGTAATTGGGAAACAATATCTAAAGGTAAGTGTACTGATTTCAATCTGATGACTAAAGGCGATATCAGTAGCAAAGTATCGATCATTCAATTAAAAGCTGGCGAACAAAAATTGCTCAAATTAGATAAAGGAGATCACTTCTTCTATAACTATCATCAACCAGTTAAACTCACTTATAATGAACAACAAACAATTCCGGTTAAATCTCTAACCCAGATTTCACTAGATTCAGATGCCAAAGAAATCTCAATATCTAGCATGACGAATTGCAATATTATTTACGTTTATATAGATAATTTGAATTAACTATATCTAGGTCAAAACAATTGAAGAATTCTTCAAAACCGAAACCAAGAATTTAACCAGATCGGGTATAAGAGTTCAAAACTCATTAATTTTGTTATCTCATGAGAATTAGATTGCAGCAGGAAAAAATAAAAACTTCAGCCAATAAATTGGGCATTTTATTTATGTGCCTGATTATAGTGACTACCATCTCATTCGGGCAGGAACATAGTCAAAGTGGAAATAATATCATTGAATTTAAAGAATCAGATTATCCCAACTATCAAATAGTGGGTGTGTTCAATCCTGCAACAGGGCAAACTGAATGGAAACAAACCGATTATCCGAATTATACAATTGCAGGAGTGTATAACCCCAATACTAAATCAATTGAGTGGAAGCAATCAGAGTGGCCGCGTTACGATATTTCTGGTGTTTATGATCCCATTTCAAAAAGTGTTCAATGGAAACAATCATCATCAAAAAGGTATACTATCAGCGGTGTATATAATCCTGCAATTAATGAAATAGAATGGAAAGAGTCTCTCTGGCCTAATTATACTATCATGGGAGTATATAACGCTGCACTAAAAGTTGTTGAATGGAAACAATCTACTTATCCAAGATATGACGTTCATGGGGTTTATAATCCTGAAACCAAGAAAGTAGAATGGAAAGAAACCAGTTATCCAAACTATGAAATAACGGGTGCTTACGACTCGCAATTGAAAAAAGTAGTATGGAAAGAAGCAGCACAGCCGCATTATAGTATTGCTGCTGTAAAAGTCTCCAACGATTAATTATTTTCATTTGAAAAGCTACAAGCATCTTTCTCAAATACTTTAATTACTTATGGAACAATACCTATTTCAATCATCACGAATAGGTTTTCGCCTTTGGTCAGATAACGACCTTACTCCCCTCGCCCAATTGAATGCTGATCCTGCGGTTATGAAATATTTTCCTTCTACGGTAAATGAATCCGACACCGCTAAGTGGATAAATAAACAAAATGGCGATTATAAAAAGTATGGCTATTGCTACTATGCAGTGGATCTGTTAGATACGCATGAACTTATAGGTTTCATTGGTTTATCATACAAAGAATTAGACACAGACTTTTCTCCATGTACTGATATTGGTTGGAGGCTAGCCACCAAATTTCAAGGCAAAGGATTGGCCACTGAAGGTGCCGAAAGATGTCTTGAATTTGGGTTTGAGAGTCTTAAACTAAAAGAAATTGTTGCAATTGCCCCTGAGGTAAACTTACCTTCTATTAATGTTATGCAAAAGATTGGGATGAAATTTGAATGCCATTTTGAGCATCCTCAATTAAGTGATTACCCTGATTTGAAAAAGTGTGTTTTATATAAATCTAGATATCAATAATTATAAGGCGATTATTCATCATGTAAGAAATATAATAAAATCGACATTTCTTTTTACAAATTAAGGAGGTAAGTTTGCGGCTTGTTAAAATTTCAATAAACAAATCAGATGCAAAAATTACTACTCACCTTATCATTATTGCTGTTGATATCCATTTCTGGTATTTCTCAAAAAGTACCCAAATTGGCTGTCGAGTCTAAAAAACAAAATACTCTTCTCAAGTCTAAATCAGAAAACACTAGCAGAATTGGTCAAAACTGCTTACCAACTATACCTACCAATGTTACTTGGTCTGTTACTTCTAATCAACTAAATTCTGGTGGCTATTCAGACTATGGTGTACCAACTGCTACAAATAACTCAGTAACGATTGAGCAAACTGGTTTTGATGAATTTCTGATATCTGACATTACCGGAGGGTTTTATTCGTATTATGATTTCAATGTTAATCAACCAGTCTATTTAAAAATTCGTGATGATAATTCAGTCTATATCACTAGAAAAAGCGAAGAAAACCAATTTAGTATTGTTAACGGTACTGACGGTAATTGGAATCCAAATACATCTATACTTACTGTTGAATGGGAAGATGATTTTAATTCTATTTATGGAATAGCCACTATCACAGTTATAGATACTGACACTGAAAACCCTTCAAATCTAATTGCTACTTCTCAAGAGGCAAGCGTTCTTCTCACCTGGACTGATAATAGCGAGAATGAAGAATTTTTCAGGGTAGAACGATTTACGAATGACAGTTGGCAATCCATTGGAGGTGTTGCGCCTAACCAGACAACATATACTGATGAAGATGTGCTCCCAAATAATACCTACTTATATAGAGTTGTTGCAATTACTGCTTTGAATAAATATTCTAACACCGTTTGCGCTTCATTAGATCCTGTTGCTGGAGCTGATTTTTATTGGGTTGGCAATAGTGGTAATTGGAGTGATTTCGCTAATCACTGGGCGACATCTTCTGGAGGTAGTGATTTTCATAATCGTGTCCCAAGCATAGATGATAATGTTATTTTTGATAATAATTCATTTACTGAAGCTGGCAAAGTAAGCCTAGACAAAAACATTGCTCAAGCAAATAATTTTACTGTAAATACTTCATTCGGCATTGAATTCGAACCTCAAAGCAACCATTTCCAATTAGATTTAAATGGCAGTCTAGAGTTATCAAATCAAGCTAAAGGAGAAATACCTAATATCAATTTCTGGTCAGAAAGTGACTTTACCATAGAAATAGGTAATAATGCTATCAGCAATTCAAACCTTTCACTATATGGCGCAGGTACAGGTACCTTAATGAATGAACTAACAGTTGCTGGACTAACTGTAAATGATGGTGCTATTCTTATGACTAATTCGAACAGCATTTCAGCTAGAGATATTCAATTCAATTTTGGTTCAACAGTAGATATTTCAAATTCTGAAATAACGGCTGGTACATTTGATAATGCCACTGACAATCTTACAACAACTAACAGTCATCTTATTTTCGATACAGAATTAATTGTAGGTCCAAGTGAATTTGAAACCAACAATATAGAATACAATGAGATAACGGTGCTTAATCATTGCAATTTTAATAATTCATTTAGTGTGAATACCTTAGAAATAGTTGCCGGTTCTCGTTTAGATTTAGAAATTATCACAGTTACAATTCTTAACGATTTAATCGCCAATGGTACCCGAAGTAAAATGATTGAAATTAATTCTTATATACCCTCTTCAGGGTTTTCAAAATCTTCAGGTACTATTACTGTCGAATATGTTGAAATTAACAACAATACAGCTTCCGGAGGCGCATCCTTTATAGCCAATAATTCCATAGGGAGAAGCCTTTCTACGGGTTGGATTTTTAATGAACCAACTGTAAACAATTTATTCTGGGTTGGCAACAGTGGAAACTGGTCTGAGGTCGCTAATTGGGCAACCACATCTGGTGGAACTACTTCACCGAATGAAATACCTGGAAAATTTGACAATGTATTTTTTGATGAAAATTCATTTGACAATGACGGACAAACGGTTGTATTAGATTTACCATACAATTACTGCAATTCTATGAATTGGTCTGATGTAACTCATCAAGCTAATTTAGAAGCTAAGGAAAAACCTAATAATTTAGTAATTCAAGAAAACCTGCTATTCTCTGATCTGGTTACTAAAGAATTAGTAAATATTATTATCGAAGATAGAATTGATTCTGAAATTGTCCCCGGAGCCTTATCTTTTGGTGAATCTTCTATTTTAGAACTTTCTGGTAATGTAATTCTTAATGATTCCATAACGGTTAAAACAATTTTAGCAGATGCAAATATTGTAGCTGAAGATGCAGCTATTAACTGCGAGGAAATCACAAATCTTTCTGATAATATCAATTTCACAGGTTCAGATATTTATACTAATTCATGGGTTGGCTACAGCATCAATGTGCTTGAGACAAACCTTAATAGTATCACTTTCAAAGAATCTGGTACTTTAATAGCTGCCTCAGGAACTGCATTTAACAAGATTATTGTAGAAGAGAGCTTAGTAATAAATAACGACTTGACTATTCAAGATCTAATTTTAGAACCAGGTTCTACGCTTGCACTAAACGGTCTTTCTACTTACACCCTTCAGAATTTAACTGCTAATGGTACCGCTGATAATATGATTACCATTACCAATGCAGGTGGTAGTGGTGATAATGAGGCATACATATCTGTTGCTTCGGGTAATATTGATGTTGAGTTTGTCAACTTAAAAAATAATCATGCCATTGGTGGCGCCACATTTACTGCTGCTAATTCAGTTGATATGGGTAATGTACAAGGCTGGAATGGAACTTTACTCCAACCTAATGAAATTACTGTTGACTATATTGATGATATATTTACGACTACCAGCTCTGTTACCTTAACAGGAACAAGTAATTCAGGTGAAGAATTGGATTTTCAAATTGAAAAAGGTCCTGGTTCTTTATCAGGCAATGAATACACTCCTTCAGATTCTGGACTGGTAAAAATAGTAGTTCGTGATAATGGTAATAGCAACTTTGCAGCTGCAGAACCTGTTGAATTTTATTTCAATGTCCTAGATCCTAATCACCCTGATTTGCCAGTAAATTATAAGTCTGCGAGTATAATATTGGGACAAACTGCTTTTGACGAAAATTCTGATCTAGTGGATAACGTACATACGGGTATCACTTATCAATCTGCTGTCAGCATTAATGGAGTACTAGCCATTTCTTCCAGCGTGAAAGACACTAATACAGGTATTAACCACGGTGGCAGAGTTTTAATATGGAACTCAATACCTACAGAAAGTGGTACACCTGCTGATGTAGTAATAGGAAGAGAGAATTTCAGTCAAGTTGAAGGCGGAACAAGTCCATCTATAATGAGGAATAGTAGAGGCCTCGCGTTTAGCAATGACGGAACAAAGCTCATTGTTAGTGATGAGCAGCGAGTTTTAATTTGGAATTCAATTCCTACTGTAAATGGTCAAGCTGCTGACGTAGTTTTAGGCGAACCAGATTTCTATACAAGAAGCATTACTACTGAAATTTCAAGTAGAAAATTCAGTTTCGTTCAGGATATTGAAGTTTCAAAGGATGGAAAACTACTAATAATTGATAATGGAAGAGTATTAATATATAATTCAATACCAACAACAAATTACGCACCGGCTGACTATGTAATATTTCAGGATAATTTCTACACTGCCACATATGAACTTGGCCCTAATCGATCTTCCAATATTGTAAGACAATTAGCCATAACGGATAATGGTGAGTTGTTAGTATCTGATGCTAACAACAACAGAGTATTGGTATTTAATGAAATACCAACGAGTAATGGTGCATCTGCCGATTATGTACTTGGACAAGAAGACTTTTTTAGTGATGGATTAAATAGAGAAATAATAACAGGAGTTGAAGGTACTGGACTTGCCATAAGCAATGATGGTATTTTAGCTGTTGGTAACTCACAACTGACTATTTCATTGTATAATCTTGAAAATGGTTTTGAGAACTTATCACCTGAGGTTGTATTAGGTAGTCCTGAATTTAAATCTTCACATAGACAACCGAATACATCTAGATATATCAATCAAAATGAAGGCCTAACTTTCGATCCTTCTGGTAACATGATCTTCACAAATAGATTTCAATATGGTGCCAGAATTTTTAGGTTGAAAAAATCAGACCAAACTATATCATTTGATGAAATAGAAGATCAGGAAATGCCAGAAGATGGTATGTTATCGCTTAATGCTTCTTCATCTGTAGGGTTAGATGTTAATTTCGAAACTAGTTCTTCAATAGCTGAAATTAATGATAATGTAATTACAATTAGTGAAGCTGGTATAATTGAAGTAAAGGCTTATAATAGAGGAACAGTACAATTCCTACCTGCAGAGGTACTACAAAGTTTTGAAATATTTGAAGCAGAAGAGATTACAAGCCTTGATGATGACTTGAGAATGGAAGTAACTGCTTATCCAGTACCCACAAATGAGACACTTCATTTAAATATCCAAAAGTCTTTCAAAAATGGGGAATTAGAAATATATAACTTTTCCGGAAGACTTATTTTTAAAACACAATTAGAATCTTCACTTACTACACATAATGTTGTGGAACTAAGTAAAGGTCTTTATATACTTAAAGTTAACCTTGATGGAGAAACACATGAGGTTAAAATAATTAAGAATTAATACACAAGAAACCCTAGGCAGGGCTGCCTAGGGTTTCTATTAATCAATCAAACCACTCATGTATTTTGAAATACAACATTAAAACACCATTGCTTTAAAATGGTTTACAAAAAGGTTTAATTATTTTAATCTGCCTAAGTGAGTAAGCTGTAATTTATCAGAATACTTTAATCCATAACCGATAATCCAATCAATAAAGATAAGGCTGTCTAGAAAAATCAATCCTATGCCTAGAAATTGACATGTATCAAGATTTAATTAAATTTTATTACTTTCTTAGTAGATATGACTCAAAACTTTACTTGGTCAAAAATTAAAGAGGGAGACGAGCAGGCATTTAAAAGTTTATATGATGCCTTATTTAACAAACTAATATTTCGTGCAACTTATTTTTTGGAAAGTAAAGAAGAGGCCGAAGATGTCATTCAGAATGTATTTCTAAAACTATGGAAATCCAGAGAAAACCTTGAAATAACAGGATCCATTGAGGCATATTTAAATAATGCGGTAAAAAACAGTTGCTTAAACAAGCTTGAAAGAAAGAAAACCCGGTTAAGTTATATTAACTATTTAAGCAACACTGTTGAGCCAAACACACAACAATTCACAGACCCATTTTTCATAGAAAAACTAAACACCAGTATTGATTCCCTTCCGGAGAAATGTAAAGAAGTGTTCATAAAAAGTAGGTTTAAGGGCAGGAAAAATAAGGAGATTGCACAGGAACTGAATATTTCTATCAAAACCGTTGAGAACCAAATGGGTAAAGCCCTATCTATATTAAGAGATGCTCTCATTGACTACTTGCCTGTCATTATTATGAGTGCCTTTTTAAAATAATTCACAATTAACATAGGGGTATTTGTTTGATAAGCTGTCTATGATATATAGACACCTAAATAACTATGCCTAATTACGAATTAATTGGAAAATACCTATCAAATGATTGCTCGCAAGAGGAGCGAACATTTATTGAACAATGGATTAATGAATCTGAAGAAAATGCAGCTGAATTTCAAAGAATAAAATCCATTTGGATTGCTGCTGCATCAAAAGACAGTTCAAGCAAAGCGCGAGTTTGGTATGCCATTCAGTCTGAAATGAATGAGCCAAGAACATTCCAATTGAAACAAATCTGGAAAGTTGCCGCCTCCATACTTTTAATCGCAACTATAGGATTGTCCTATTTATACTTTAATTCTGATAAGACAGACTCATTTTTAAATGATTCAACAACTGTAGTTCATTCGAAGTCAGCCAAAAAGGAGATAATACTTCCTGATGGTTCTCTAATCACATTGAACAAAAATTCATCTATTGAATACACTAGCAATTTTCAATCTTCAAGAAACATCAAATTAACTGGTGAGGCCTTTTTTGATGTAGTAAGAGATGAAAACAACCCATTCATTATTACCACCGAATCTTTGAAAGTGAAAGTGTTGGGGACATCCTTTGATGTGAATGCAAGATCAGGTAAAAAAGCATCGGTTCATGTAAAAAGCGGAATAGTTGAAGTGTCTAACCTTTCGAAATCAGGTAGTATAAAAATTGAAAAAAATGAGCAAGTAGTTGCTGTAAATGATGAGTTAGTGAAGGACAAAATGAGAAATGAGAATGCTTATGCATGGAATACAGGTATTATAACTTTTAATAATGATCAACTCAGTGATGTAATTAATACTCTGGAAGAAACCTATGAAGTAGAAATTGAGTTGGCTAATTCATACTTAGCCCAATGCACTTTAACTGCCAAGTTTGAAAATAAAACTATCGATGAAATAATTAGTCTTTTAAAGAAAACGTATCATCTCAGTATTTCAAATCAGAATAGTAAAATTATTATAAATGGAAGTTCTTGTTAAAATGAAAATTACAATTATCGTTCTAGTGGTTTTAATACCTCTATTTTCCTTTTCTCAAGAAGACATCCACACGTTGGAAAACATTGTACTCACTGAAGCCATAGAAGAAATTAGTAAAAATTACAAAGTGGATTTTTCCTACAACCCTGAAATACTACCAACCAATAAAATTGCAAGCATTCAAATTGGTGGTAAGTCACTTGAAATAGTGTTGAATCAACTACTTAATCCATATAGGTTAAAATACAAGATTGAAAATAATACGGTAATAATATATGCCGAACAAAGGAAAGTTACTAAGACCTACAGATTCATTAAGGGACGTGTGATTGATAAAAATACCAAAGAGCCAATACCTGGAGTAAATGTCTTTATATCTAATACTTTCAATGGAGCATCTACTGATGTTAATGGTGAATTTCATTTCCAGGCATTAGTTGAGGATAATTTTGAGTTAGTGGCCTCACACATTAGCTATCACCCTTATATATTTTATCTCAAATCAATTTCCAACCTGAATAAAATAGAGATTGAGTTGAAAGAAAATGTAAGCGAATTAAACGAAGTAGTGATTAATTTTTCGAATAAAGAGTGGGAGGATCAACTTAAAATATTCAAGAGGGAATTTATAGGCACTACTCGTAATTCTGCGAAATGTGAAATACTAAACCCGGAAGTAATCAATTTTGACTTTGATGAGGAAAAAAATATACTCACTGCGTCCGCAAATGAATTGATTATCGTTGAGAACGAATCTTTAGGATATAAGGTAAGTCATTTGCTCGTACTTTTTGAGTACAAAAACGATCAGGTAAAGTACGTAACCAAACCCAAATATGATTATTTAGAGCATAAAAATAGAATACAAGAGAGAAGGTGGGAGAAAAGGAGAGATGAAGCATACAAAGGTTCATTAGATCATTTCATTAATTCATTAGTTAATAAGAATCTTAAAAAAGATGGTTTTGAAATCTCTCTAGTTAATTCATTGGAGCCTGATAGGCTCAGACTTCCCTTGTGGAAAAAAACACTTTTGGACGATCGAGACAGTATAAAGCTTCTTGAATTTGACCAATACCTCGAAGTAAGGTATAAAGAACTAGAGGAAAGTAGCTATCGCAATTATATAGATAAAGAGTTTAGGCATCTTGTGAAATCCAGTTATCAAAGGGAAACTACAAATACTCGACCTCAAACCTCAATTTTAGAAATAAATTCTCCTAAAGGATATGCTGTAATTAAAGATGGCAAACTAGACGATCCTACATCATTAATTCAACATGGTTATTGGGGCTGGAAAAGGACAGCCGATATCTTACCACTAAACTACGAGCCTAATGATTAAGCGAATACTTGTTCTGTTCCAGCTTATTTTAACACTAGCATCAGCTGCTAGTAGCCAAGATGTTAACGCTTATATTGACAATTTAATTGACTCGATTGAAGAGTACAATAGTGAATATTATGAAAATATCTATGCTCACACCAATAAAGAGATTTATCAACCCGGGGAATCTTTCTGGTTCAAGGCGTATGTAACAGGCGTATCTAATAGTGCTTCGACATCATCCACTTTATACGTTCAGTTATTTGATTCTTTAAAAAACTTAATTCATGTAAAAAGATATAAGATCGAACAGGGCATATCGGCTGGAACTTTTGAAACAAAATCCGATTTGAATGCAGGAGCGTATTATCTTGTGTTTTCCACCTTAAAATCTAAAAAGACCAAAAATTCATTTATTAAGCCTTTGGCTATCAACAATTTTAATTCACCAAGAAATATTAGGTTTGATAATTTCGACAAGCCTATAACACCACAAAATCTGGCAATAGAATCGAAAAACGACTCATTAATAATTAATTATCAAACCACAAGCGATCCATTTTATAGTATAATTCTGCAGGTAAATGGAGAGTTATTATGGGCAAGTAGTTTCATCGGTACACGTAAAATATCAATTCCACATATCATTTTACCAAAAGGTGTAGCTACGATATTCTGCTTCGATAGAAATAATCAGTTGTTGGAAAGCCTTTCACATCCAATAAAGTTAAATGATATAACCGGTGTATTTTCTGAGGAAGAAGTTGATATAGTTGAAAATCAGGTAACCCACAAAGTCACTTTAACAGACAAAAACGGTAACCCATTAAGAGGTAATTTATCTGCAGCAGTATACATTAAGGAATTGAATCCATATCGTAATGAAAAAACTGATATAGCAAGTTATTCATACAATAGAAATGAAATCTATCTCAACTTAACAGGTGACAACCTTGAGTCAGAAAGCGTTGAAGACAAATATATCATTTCGGGTAAAGTTGAATCGCGTCCTAGAAAAATAGAAAATATAAAAGTAACAGCCGTTGACATAAATGCAGGAAAATTTTACGAATCAGAAATTGAGGATAATGGAATATTTTCAATTGAAATTGATAGCACAGATTATGATTCTGAATTTGTAGTAGGCGCTAATTATAAAGGAAAACCTATGGATATAGTACTCTATGATACAGTGAAGTATAGTTTTTTTCCTCCTCAATTTAATTACCAAACTTCTAAAGAACCTATTCTAGCTGATGAGAATGATAATTCTGAAAAACAGTTAAATGAAATTAAAGATTATCTCGATCATCTGGTTCTTCCAGAAATAGTAGTGTCTTCATCCCGAGTAACAACAGAAAAGAAAGATACTGTAAACAACACTAAGCTTTTTAGTTATTTTAATAATGTGAAAGTGGAGGAGATCACTAAAGACAGAATTAATGTTGTTGGTGGTGACGACTTACTCTCGCTTCTAAGAAACTATACAACTTTCGCTCTAGTAAAAGAATTGCCTAATTCTAGAGAAGTATATTTTAGCAAGTCTTTTATTAGTCTTTTATATCCTCCCCCTGTGCTATTTGTCGTAAATGGTTACCCAAGAGGAACAAACCTTTTACTCTTGAATGACATAAATTTAAATTACATAAAGAGCGTAAGGATAATTAAAAACTTAAGTGCTGTTATTCAATTTGGTTCAGAAGCTGCAGGAGGTGTGATACTGATCGATACAGAAGATTTTATTACTGACATTCAATTAACTTATAATGATAATATTGAAAGTAAAGTAGAAATTACAAGTTACTATTCTGAAAATGAACCATTTACGCCTTCCGGAAATTTAGAGTCTTGCATTTTTTGGGAAGACAACATTATACCTAATGAAAAAGGTGATTTTACTTTAAGTTTTAAAAAACCAGACATTAAAGGGACTCTTATCCTGAAAATTGAGGGCATTGATTCTAACTCCACTTTTGTCTCTTTTGAAAAAGAATTAAACCTACAGGGTTTATAAATATAGTCTGGAATGATAAAGAAAAGAGCATTGACTAGTCTGATTTTGTTGATTCAATTTTCAGTGATTTATTATGAAGTTCAAGGCCAATCAAGCTCAAATCAAAGGAACATACTAGACTCTCTCATCAACAATATTGAAAATTATAATCAGAGCTATTATGAGAAAATCTATGTTCAAACGAATAAAGAAACATATCTAACAGGTGGAAATTTATGGTTCAAGGCATACTTAACAGGAGTTAATAATAAGCCAAGTAATTCCAATACACTATACGCTCAACTTTATGATTCCGCTCAAAATCTAATTAAAATAAATAGGTACGCGGTCAAAAGTGGGTTAAGTTCTGGAACATTCTCCATTGATTCAACAGTTGTTCCTGGTACTTACAATCTTGTATTCTCAACAAATAAATCTTTAAATTCCGATTCTTTTTTTTCAAAAACTATTGAAGTAGAAAGCCTTCAATCAACTAACAAAAGATCTAAAAATCGAAATAAACCCATGGATGTAGAGTACATATCAACATCCAAATATTTTTCAATTCAATCGAATAATGAGGGTGCAGTGATAACCTCTGGGGATACTTTAAATAAACTCACAAACCTAATAGTGTTAGTAAATGGCGAAATAATTTGGGCAGCAACCGATAAAAAGCATCTAGTAGAATTAAAATTTAATGATTTTAATCAAGGCACTGCCCAAGTAATTTTATTTAATGAAAAAGGTTTATCAATAGATGAACACGTGTTTCCAATTAACCTCAAAAAAACTTCTATAAGGCTATCGCCCATAGAAGAGAGTGCTTTAGGTAATTCTAAATTATTTGCTATTGAACTAATTGATGAAGAAGGTAAACGGGTTAAAGGAAATGTCTCTGTTTCTGCTTACATAAAGGAGCTAAATCCGAAATACAACTCCAGCTCAAACATTATTGAGTACATGACTAGTTCAACTATCCAACCATACCATAAAAATAAAAACATCCTATTTACTGAAGATGAAGAATACATTGTTAGTGGGAAGGTAATAACCCCTGGCAATAAAACTCTGAAATATAAAGCTTGGGCCTTAGATCTGGAAACTTCCGAAATTATTGAGATTAATAACATCGACAATAATACCTTTTATACTAGGATTGACCCAAAGTATAAAGATCATGATTTTATTGTGAGTGCATCAAGAAAAAAAGGTAAGCCGCTTGAAGTAGTATTGTTTGACACAGTAAAATATCGAATGCCCAAAGACTTACTTTGGAATAAAAAAGTATATAGAAGCAATAATGAAGATAAAATTCAACCTGTTGATTTTTATTTCGATGACCAACTCGATTATCAACTTTTAGAAGGTGTGACAGTTGAGGATTCTAAAATTGAACAAAAATCTATTAATGAAAGGCCGCTTTTCACATACTTCAATAATGTTAAAGTGCAAACTGTTAAGGGTGAAGATTTGAGCAGTGTAGGTGCTGATCCATTTGTTGACTTATTAAGACAATTTTTGAATATCAGCCTTTATAACCCTACCAATGGAAATATACTGTTAGACAGGGCATATTACAGCGGTTCCCCTGTTCTTTTTGTATTAAATGGAATGCCAATGGGCTTTAATGTCAACAGTTTAAATATTGTTAGGGCTGAGAATGTTAAAGAGATTCAGGTTATTAAAAATTTAGGTGCAGTAACACAGTTTGGCATTAGAGCCAAAGGAGGTGTTGTTCTAGTAACTACCAAAGAAGTTGTGCCAGAAATAATTAAACCTATTGAAACTAAGGAAATGAATTACACAGCTATCGCCTCATTTTATAAAAATGAAATACCTTTCACACCCAATAAAGCCATAGAATCTTGTGTCTATTGGAATAGTAATATCGAAATCGAGGAGAATAAAGTCGCGCAATTTAATATAGAGCCTTTAACAATTCCCGGCACTTTAGTAATACAAATCGAAGGCATAGACCAAAACAGAAACTTTGTTTCTCTCACTAAAGAAATACCCTACTCTAGCCTGGTAAGTAATTAAAATTCTGCTACTCGTCTACTTCACGAATTCCGTCAAGCTCAATTTTACCTTGAAAGGAAAGCTTAATAATCATATCCAACTCTGTCTGAGTAAAACCAAGACGCTCAGCCACAGTTTTGCAAAGTTGATACTCATCTGCGGTAAATTCCCCATCGGCAATAGCCAGACTTAACATTTGAATTAATTGCGTTTCCCTGTCCTCTTCTAGTTCGGGAATAACATGTACAAACTCGCTACCCATTGCCAGCATTTCTGCAAGTCGAGCTTTGTCCACTCCGGCATTTTCAGCGGCCTCCTCAATTACAGCCATTTCAGAATCATCAATTTTACCATCGGCACTTGCCAAAGCAATCAGGTTCTTTAAATTGGATTCATTCATGCAGAAATTCAATGCCTGTCCAAGCCCATCATACCCTAGCTTTTCTGCTATTCTAAGGCACAAATCATATTCATCCTGTGAGAAATACCCATCTGCTGTGGACATTTTAATCATGCTGATTAATTGCTTTTCCCTTTCAGCATTATCTTCAGGTAACGTAAGCACAATGTTATCGGCATCGGCAATCCATTTATCTAGTTGCTCTATTGGTACACCCAATTCTTTTGCGGCATTTCGCAAATTATGTAATTCTGATTCTTCGAAAACTCCATCGGAGTAAGCAAGAACCACCAAATTCTTTAAATGATTAGTACTATCCATTTTTCGCCAACTTATAATAAATAAAATTGATACCTTTCTTTAGTATTTGCAAATTATTGCCAGTCTATTTACTGACTATCAACGAATTATAATTTTTTTATTCATTATTTGTAATAATATGCCCGCATCAGGTTACTACTGTATCAAAGACTTAAAAGAAAAAACCTTTTGAATCAACAGGAAACTTTTAATTCGTGGATAAAAGATTACCGGGCTTTATTATTTAAGGTGGTGCGCGCTTACACTTTAAATAATGACGATGCCAACGACCTGTTCCAAGAAATTGCTATTCAGGTTTGGAAGAGCATCCCGAATTTCAGAGGTGAGTCTGCAGTGAGTACCTGGCTGTACAGAATAGCTTTTAACACGGCCATCAGATGGTCTAAAAAAGAGAAAAGGAATTCTAATGGTAAGCAGGATATTGACAAGTCGGCTCATTTATTGGAATACAAGCCCGATAATCATGACGAACGATTGGACTGGCTTTACTATCAAATAGCACAGATGAATGAGATTGATAAATCCCTTGCTTTGCTCTTACTTGATGGTTACAGCTACAAAGAAATGGCTGAAATGGTTGGTATTTCTGAATCAAACGTGGGAGTCAAAATCTATCGAATTAAAAATCACCTGGTCGAAAGGTCAAAAACTTATGAGAATCATGGAGTTTGATGAATTAAAAAAAGTTTGGGACGAACAAAACAAGAAGACTATGTACACGATAGACGAAAGCGCGTTGCATTCTATTATTACGAGTAAGAAGAAAGGCGCCATACATAAAGCCAAGTTCATGGAGTATATATTGGTTGGTACTAACCTGCTAGCTGGATCAGCCATTATTATTGCCCACTTTGTAAAAGGAAAAGATCTTATTCTCGATTTGGTTATGGCAGTATTCATGTTGGCAACGGCTGCAATAATCCTCTACTTCAGAAGCCAGAGGTTATCAGGAAAAGATAAATTTGACCGAAGCATTCAGGGCGATTTAGAGCATGGCTTGTCCGATGCCCGTTATGTGGTGAGAATGTCGAAAACCATGCAATACTATTTTGTGGTAATTGCCACGTTAACCGTATTTACGAAAGGTTTCGAAAACCTAAGCTTTACGCTCATACTTATTGGAGTTTTTGCCTTTGTACTTTACGCCAGTACATGGGAACACAAATGGTATGTGAATAAGTATAACGAACTGAAAAAGTTAAAGAAAACGTTGCATGACGAATAGCCTTTAGTTGATAGAATGCAAGGGGCTCTCTACCAAAGCCGGTTTTTTCTTAGGTTTCGGTATTCTTGCCGGCTCAATTTCAACGTCATCAATTAACACGGCCTTTGGTGCAATGTAAGAGTTCAGGTTTGTCTCGTTTGTTACAGTTTCTTCCTGGCTGGCAGCAACTATTTTTCTAAGTGACTTTTTATCAAAATCCATTAATCTGGCGTTACGATAATATTCGGTTTCACCATTTGGCAATACTTTTTTTACATGAAAGAACTGATCATTAAAAAATTTAGTAATTATTAATCCATAAGTCAGATCTTCATCATTAATCTTTTTCAACATAAGCTGTTGCAAATCATCGGTACCTTCTACAGTATTATCAATTTCAATATGAAGAACTCCCTGACTACTTGAAGTTCCATTTGGTTGAAACTCTTTACCGGTATAGTTTCTACTTACCATTAAATCGTTTACTACGCCTTTTTTTACAAGCACAATTTCATCGTCAGGCTTAACTCCTTCATTATCAATTGAATAAGATCCTAATAATTGCATGTCTTTGTATTCTGTTAATGATGGCTTAAGTGTGAGCGACAGACTTTTAGAAAATTCTTGCTTGCCAATTTTTCTTTCTAAAGATGTAGATGCACTGTAGCCATAAAAATTGTCTTCCTCCTCTAAAGGCTTAGGCACAAACTGAGGTATAATAGAACTAAATAAAGCCGGCACGGCTGATTCCATAAAAATCACTGGCCCTTCGTAACTATCTTCAAAAACTGGAGCATCTTTTAAAGTCAATACAAGCTCACTCATTTCCTTTACTTCCGAGCTAAAGTCTGTATCGGTAAATAATTGCTTAGGAGATTTAGACAAGTATTTTTTCTGATCATAAAAATATTCACCTTCTTCATTTTGATAGGCGCATGACATAACTAAAGTAACAATGGTCTGTTCTTCATAAACATCTGTGCCCTCGGTATTTATAAAATAGTTTTTCCCTTCATACAGATTAAGTACAACGCTAGAAACACTTATTTCGGGGTATTTGAGAAACTCGCGTGAAATGGATAAAATCTGAGATTCGAGCTCCGATTTTTCTATGGTTATTCGATCTGATTTGGTGGTAATCTTAACGGCCTCTTGTTTACCAAATTTTAAATGAGGCACCTCACTAATTTTCTTTTTCTTATCCTTTAAGTCTTGTTTATGAGCTACAAATACTTCGCCTGCCGTTTTAAAAATTTTATCTGTTACAGACCATAGCGATCTTCTTATTCCATGATAATCATTATCCACAGGCAATAACATATCATCAGCTGAATAATGCGGCTCTACGTTATCGGCAGAAAAACTTTCATCATTAAATTCATAATCGCCTACCAAAACTCTCGCGTTAATATTCCTCTGCTTGAATTGGTTCGAATTAATCAATCCTCCAAAAGAAGCACTAACAATGGTATTGGTATAGTCATTCACATCATAGGCAATGTAAAATGGAGCACCATATTCCTTGTGGTCGAGTTCTTTGATACTTCTTGCCAACTCATCTTGCATGGCAAGTTTTAGACTGTCAACCTGCTGAGAATATGAAGATACTGTGATGCTTGTAAGTACGATTAAAATGAAATATTTCATTGTCCTATTTTTCAGTTCTTCTTATTTAATAATGGGCTGGCAAGAATTGGCTCCTCGGCCTTTATATCAACAATTGGCTTCTTCTGTGTTTCAATTCTTCGAACCAATATAGCAGGAGCCACTGCACTTACAGGTATATTGCCTGATTCAGCACCACATATGCCATTAAATACATCAATGGATTTTCCTGCTTGCATAATCTCGGCAAACATGGCCAGTGGTGTGCCTATTAAATCTACCCCTTTTACCAACTCATCAGGTCGGCCATCGGCATAAACGCGATATACCAATGTAGGCATAATGTTAAATGCGTTGGTAGCGTAACGAGATGTTTGTGTAAACCCGCCCGTTACGTCTTCAAAGTAATACCCATAAGGTTTATTTTGTTTTTTGCACTCTTCTATCAGTTGCTTTCTAAGCTTGTCATCTGATATGTTACTGGTTGTTTCAATTATTAAATTCGATTGCCTTGCTACCGGGTCTGCTCCAATTTGTGACCTGCCATGCCCGTTAGAATTCGAGAATTGTTCAATGGGCGAACGTGACATTAAAAAGTTCTGTAATTTCCCATTTTTAACAATCTCCACCCTCCGCGATTCAATGCCCTGATCATCTACTTTATAGTTACCCGACAGTTCTATCCCTTCCACGTTTTTAAGCGTTGGGTCTGAATAAATACTTATAAAATCAGGTAGAATTTGTGAGCCTACTTTTTCTTTAAATGTCTGACCGTCTTGCTCACTTTTTAAGCGGTGTCCTTCAATTCTGTGCCCGAATATTTCGTGAAAGAATACGGCAGATACTCTCGGATGCAAAATAGCTGGCCCTGTATATGGTTCTGCAAATGGTGCCTCTTTTAATTTTTGCAGGTTTTCTACGAGACTTTTTGTTTCTGCCATCAAAGTATCAAAAGATGGTAATCCTTTTTCGTTCGAAGCTGTATAAGAATTATACAATGAAGCAATTTCACCATCTTCATTCACTACTTCTCCGCTAACAAAAACTTGAATGAAATTGAAATTTTGAACTACTGAGGCGCCTTCGGAGGAAACAAAATATTTTCGGGAAAATGACCCGCTAATGGTAACTGTACCTGAAATTATTTTTGAATCTCCTAAAAATTGTGCTGACAGTTTCTTAGCTGTATTTTTCCAATAAGATTCGTCTAGGCTGCCTAAGGCAGGAGGTTCATAATATTTAGTTGGCTTCTCTTTACTGAAGTCATCAATTTCATTCTTTATATCTGAGTTCTTTACTTCCTGAAAGCGCTCTTTTGCATTGTTATATGCGAAGTCGGTCACTCTCCAAAGAACTTGCTTTATTGCTTTTGAATTATTGTTGATTGGCAGGTACTGTGCCTGATTTGCGCCAAAATAGCCTCCACCATAATAGTTAGCTAACTCTCTGGTATTATCTAATTTATAATTTCCAACTCTTAAAGTTGGTTGTAATACCCTCATTCTTGCATTAGACTCATCCATCAAACTGCCAAAACTACTTGTAATGGTTAATGCAGTTTCATCCTCTACGCGGTAATCCATGTAGTAAACAGGTACCTCTGCTTTTGATAATACTTTAAACTCGCGCTCTAACTCTTCTTCTAAAATAGTTAGCAAAGTATCTTGTGAAAAAACTGAAGTTCCACAAAATATTAAAAGTACCGATAGTAAAATTTTATTCATCTCTACGCCCATTTCTAACTATATAATCCGCAAATATATGATTAGTCAATTATTGTAACGAATTTGTAAGTTTAAGTGGATGAAAACAGGCAAACATTTTCCTCTGGCCACCTATGTATTGATATTTTTGAATGTATCAATTTTCTTAGTTCAACTCTGGAAAAATATTGACCTCAACGACCCAATTTCTGCACTCAATTGGGGTGTTAATTTTACTCCATTCACCTTAGATGGCCAATATTGGCGATTATTCTCGTCAACATTTATTCACTACAATATCTTTCATTTAGGGTTTAACCTGTTTGCATTGTATTCTATTGGTAGAAACGTTGAGCTTCAAGTTGGTAGTCTATTATTTAGTATTGTTTATCTCACCTGCGGAATTCTGGCCAGCTCTGCCAGTTCGTACTATAATTTGTTTGTGTTTAGCATGGGTGCCAGCGGAGCCATTTTTGGATTATATGGTTTTGAACTGATCCTTTCATTAAAATCTAACTGGCAAGATAAAAAACTCATCAGAACATCAATAGTTAGCTTTATAATCTACCTGATAGTGATCACTTTTATTGGCTCTAAATTATTTTTCGATAATGCGGCTCACATAGGCGGTGCCATTTCAGGCATTGTCTTAGGTGTACTATTTTTAGTACTTCACGAAATACATTTTCCAAAAATTGCAGGTATCACCTTTGCAGCATCATTTCTTGTGTTTCTAATAATCCCCAACTTGCCTGATTACCAGGTAAAATATTTTAAAGCTTTTCAGCATTTTATTAACATCGATGATAAAACAGTAGACACGTACAATGAATCTTTTTCTGACGACTATAAGTTTGCTGAAAGCCTAAAAAAGTTAGACACTAAATGGGATAGTCTAGTTTATCATTTCGATTCCCTTCAAAACATGCCACCATCCATTGAAGAGGATATTGATTTAATTAGAAGATTACAATCATTTAGAAAAAATGAAATAAGATATTTTATCACAGGTATTGAACGTGAGTCTTACATCTATCATGACAGCATTGGAATTGTAAGGCAAAATTTAAGAAATGCCGGAAAGTTCAATCATCCATTGAGGTTAGAAGGCAAAGAACCAAAAGAAGACCAACCCTCAGGCAATGAAAAAGAACCTGTAACCGTCTATTACGATGAAAACTGGAAGCCTAGTTCTGTAATAAATGCCGACTATTACCGAGTAGGAATACAAGACAGTCTGGGTCGTTGGGATGGCTGGGTGTATGACTATTATATTTCAGGTGAAATTCAAATGAAAGGCATGTATAAAAAAGACGCAAGAGAAGGCATTTTTCTCTTTTACAGCAAAGAAAATACGTACGAAGCTGCTGGCAGGATGAAAGACAATTACAACATAGGTAAGTGGGAGTATTTTCACCCTAACGGAAAAATGGCAAGGGAAATGAGGTTTAATGATAGAGCTTATCTTTTAAATGCATGGGACGAGTTCGGTATTCAGCGAGTGAATGAAGGCAATGGACATTTGAGAGAATGGCATGAGAATGGAATTACAAAATACTATGAAAAGTATAAAGATGGATTGTTAGATAGTATTAGCTATGGCAATCATGAATCGGGCAAATTGCACTATAAAGAGTATTATGTAAATGGGTACTTGAAAGAAGGAATAAGCTATTCTGAGGACGGCTCAACCTACACATATGATATTTCCACATTCATACCTCACCCGTTAAAAGGTGATACATTCTTTAATAATTACGTGAACAACTTTTTTGAGGAAGAAGAAACCAAAGGCTATGATACGAGCATAGAACTTCTGTTTAATGTGGATGATAATTACCGACCGTACAATGTACGCGTATTGGGTACGGATGACAGCAAACTTATTAGTGCTGGTAAAAAACTAATACTCAATGGGCCGGACTGGGTACCGGCCAAAGCACATGGGCAGGAAATAATATATCCTGACAAACGAATTACTATAAACGTACCTTAAAATTTAGACCTTATAGCACACTGCATTTATATTCATCCCAGCCCCAACAGAAGCAAGAATGATCACATCTCCTTTACTCAACTGATGACCTTCCATTTCACCTTTTCTCACCAAATCCAGTAAAGTAGGTACAGTAGCCACAGAGCTATTACCCAATTTATGAATACTCATTGGCATGATGCCTTCGGGTAAATCGCGCTGACCAAAGAGCCTATAAAAACGTTTAATGATACCCTCATCCAGCTTTTCATTAGCTTGATGGATAAACACTTTCTTTACTTCTTCAATTCCCACTCCGGCCTCATCTAAACAATGCTTCATAGCGGCAGGTACATGAGTAATGGCATATTCATACACCTTTCTGCCCAACATTTTTATATAACGTACACGCGGGTCTGATTCTGGGAAATTTGATTTGCCCATGTACAAATAATCCACTTCTTCCTCGCAATGTGCCAGAGTACTGTGCGATAAAATTCCTGACCCATCCTGCTCCACCTTCTCAACAATGCAGGCTCCTGCTCCATCTGAAAATATCATGCTATCTCTATCATAAGGATCGAGCACCCTCGATAAAGTTTCGGTGCCTATAACAAGGCATTTCTTTGCTACGCCTGCTTTTATATAAGTATCCGCTTGTATTACGCCTTGCACCCAACCAGGGCAACCAAATAAAATATCATAAGGAATGCATTTGGGGTTTTTAATGCCAAGCTCGTGTTTTACTCTGGATGCCAGCGAAGGCATAGCATCTGTCTGATTAGAATGCTTATTTACATCACCAAAATTATGAGCTACGATAATCTGATCTATCGATTCCGGATCTATGCCTGATTCAGCGATAGCTGCTTTGGCAGCGATGGCCCCAATGCACGAGGCGTTCATGTCTTCATTGGCATATCTTCGCTCTTCAATTCCCGTAATCTGCTGAAACTTTTCAATAACCTCCAATGGGTCTTTATCAATTTTTTCCTGATTATGTAGGTAAAAATCGTTACACGTAAAATCTCTGTTTGTCTTTGTTATTTGAGGTATGTAAGAACCTGTTCCTGTAATTTTTGTAGTGTGCATAACAAACGCTTGTTAGGTAAAAAGTGCAATTCCAACTTAGAAATAAACAACGAATATACTCTAACAAGCGGAGTTACCACCATAGATTCTGAATTTATTATGAATCAATTCTTAAATTATCGCTAGGATTGGTCAATGCTGCTTTTAACGAACTATAGCCAACACTTAGAACTGTAAAAATAAGTATTACAGCCACTGCCAAAATTAGCACCCAGGTTTGAATTTGCACTCTATAGGCAAAGCCACTTAACCAACCATCCATTAATAGATAAGCCGCAGGTAAACCTAGTACTGCTGCAAGTATTACCAGTTTTAGAAATATCTTAAACTGTATTGAAACCAGCTCATTAACAGATGCTCCAAGTACTTTTCTAATACTAATTTCTTTAAGCTTGGTTTCCGCTAAAAAAGCTGCCAACCCATACAAACCAAGGCATGCGATAAAAATCGAAAAACCTGAGAAGTAAGCCACCATTTTAGCTGTTTTCTGTTCAGAAGAATACAAACGATCAAATCGATCTTCCAAAAAGAAATAGTCGAACTCTTCATCGGCATTAACTTTCTTCCACTGAGTTTCTATAACTGCTAATGTTTGGTCTAAATCTTTAGTGGCAACTCTTACTGCCAGCTTATTATACCAACTTGGGTGTTTGTACAACATTAATGGCCTCACAGCTGTGTGCAACGATTCAAAATGAAAGTCTTTTACCACAGCTACAACTCGCAAAGGTTCTTCCAAATGGCCAATTTCAATCTCAGCACCAATGGGGTTTGTCAACATATAATGCCTCACAAATGCCTCATTAACCACTACCTCTTTTTCATCTAACTCTGATACTTTACCTTCAGCAATTTTAATATCGAGTGATTTGATAAATTCATCATCAATGGCCATTAGATTGATTAATTCAGGGTCAATGTCGGCCCCTTTAGGTTTAGTTCTCCAAGAGTTTAAAGATTCGAAAGGTAAATCGCTGGTGGAGCTAACTGATGTAACCGTTGGCAATTGACGCAACGCATTTTGCATGGGTTCTCTATTTTCTCTGGTTGCACTATTTTTCAATTGCAAAGCAACCACACCTTCTATGTCGGCTCCCAAATCTTTTGATTGGATATAATTTAGCTGCTGATAGATTATTGTTGCGCCTGCTATTAACACAATAGCAATGGCAAATTGCAACACTACCAACACTTGTCTAAAACCACCTGCCAATTTAGAATCGCCTTGCGCAGATTGCCCTTTCAATATTTTGATTGGCTCGAAAGAAGATAGAATAAAGGCTGGAAAAGATCCTGCAACAATTCCAACTGTTAGCACAATAACAACCAAAGCAGGGAGAGATAAAAACAGATCAATCAACCCAATGGATTTACCCGTAAAATCATTGAAGAAGGGCAAAATGGTAGCTATGAGAAACACTGCTAAAATGAGTGATAAAAATGTTATAAGAAGCGACTCTCCTAAAAATTGCTTGACGAGTGAGCTTCTATGAATACCCAGCACTTTCTTTACGCCCACCTCTTTAGCTCGCCACATAGATCTAGCAGTGGAAAGATTAATGAAGTTAAAGCAGGCTATCAATAAGATTAAAACTGCCACAGCACCTAAAATGCTCAGTAGTTCAAAATCTCCGTTTTGCTCCAACTCACTGGATAAGTTTGAATGTAAGTGGATGTCTTCAACATTTTGACTGAAAAAACGAACATTAAAATGTTTTAATGCATCTACAGGACCATGCGTAAGTGCCATTTGATTCACAGCTTCGTCAAACTCATCAACCTTAACACCTTCATTTAGCTTCACATAGTTGTAGACCCAAATATTGCCCCAATGCTCAAACATGCTCTCACTGTAAACCTGTCTGGATGTTTCCATTGACAACAAATAGTTAAAATGAAAATGGGCTTTTTCAGGAAAATCTCGCACCACTCCCGTAACCTGGTATTCCAAGTCATTTACTTTAATTAGTTTTCCTGTTGGATCCTGATCTCCAAAAATCTTGGAGCTCGACTCTTCGGTAAGAACAATTTTATTAGCGCCATCCAGCGCACCTTTTCTATCACCATGGATAAACTCGACACCAAATAAGTCAAAGAACTGGTTGTCAGCAAAATGGGCATTCTTTGCACGGTAAATCTTTTCTTCATTTTCAACTTTCACTTCAATACGCTGAGAAAATTGTGTTAGCTCTTTAATCTGAGATAGGTTTTCCTTCATTAAAACCCCCAACTGATAATTATTAGCTGCGTGGTATGACTTATCGCCACCTTGCCCAAATTCTCTTACTACTCTATAGATTCTATCTGAATCAGAATAAAACTTATCGTAGGAAAGCTCATCCTTTACATAGAGATAGATGGTGAGGCATGCGGCCAGTCCTATTGCTAAACCTGCAATATTTATGGATGCATACACTTTTCTTTTAATCAGGTTTCTGAGGGCTATTTTGAAAAACATGGGTAAATTGGTTGGTTCTGAATTGTTTGACTCGCATATCCTAAATAGGTTACACTCTGCAAAGACCACCCCGTATTTGAATAGTTGCTTAATCCACAATGAATTATTCAGATTCTACTATATGCAAACGTTATCGATTATCAATTGATCATCACTTTATGATTTTCATTAAAATTTATTTAAAGAATTGACTATTAAATTATGATCATGACATCATAATCAAAAATTCATTAAATAAATATTGATTATATTTAATATACTCCAATCAATGACGGCATACCTATTCATTGATTTAAGTTCTCAGAACTGACTACTAACTATGAAAGGACTTTATACCCCCGAACTTGAGCATGATTCATGCGGCATTGGCTGTATTGCTAATATTGATGGTCACGCTTCTGCTGACATTATACAAGATGCCCTTACAATGCTTGAAAACATGGAGCACCGTGGTGGTACTGGTAGCGATCCTGATTCTGGGGATGGCGCAGGAATACTCATGCAAGTTCCGCATAATTACTTAGCTAAAAAGGTATCTGATTTGGGGTTTCAGCTTCCAAATTTTGGCCACTATGGTATAGGAATGATTTTCTTCCCTAGGATTAAGTCTGTACGTGAAGCATGTAAAGCGTTAATGACCGAAATAGCCAAAGAAATGGGTTTTAGTATTATTGGCTATCGGACTGTGCCTGTAGACCATACCATTCCAGGCTCAGAATCTCGAAGGGTAGAACCCATTATTGAGCAGGTATTTTTAGCGCATCAATCAGCCAAAGAAGAAGAATTGGAGAGGAAACTTCTTCTCTTTAGAAATTATGCAACACATAAAATCAACTCAGAAGTAATAGGAAGTAATGGCGAATTTTATCTTCCGAGCCTCTCTTACAAAGTAATCATTTACAAAGGTCAGCTTCGTACAGATCAACTGAGATCCTATTACCTGGACTTGCAAAGCAAAGATTTAACAAGCGCCTTAGCTGTTGTTCATTCACGTTTTTCAACAAACACTTTCCCTAATTGGAAGCTTGCTCAACCATTCCGGTACATCGCACATAATGGCGAAATAAATACAATAAAAGGGAATGTAACTAAGATGAAGTCTAAGGAGGCCATTATGAAATCTGAGTATTACTCAGACGAAGAGTTTCAAAAATTGCTTCCTATAACAGATCCGCAGAATTCTGACTCTGCCAATCTCGATGCGTTGGTGGAAATGCTCACCATCAATGGGAGAAGCTTGCCCCATGTAATGATGATGTTAGTACCCGAAGCCTGGCAGGATAATAAGCTAATGAATAAACAGCGAAAGGCTTTTTATAAATATCATGCCTCAATGATGGAGCCCTGGGATGGTCCTGCGGCATTAATTTTCTCAGATGGTAATATGGTAGGCGCAACCCTAGACCGTAATGGCCTGCGACCTTCGAGATATTGCATCACAAAAGATAGTCGGTTAATCATTTCATCTGAAGCCGGAGCATTGCCCATTGATTTTTCCAATGTGGAGAAGAATGGCCGCATACAGCCGGGTAAAATGCTAATCGCTGATTTAAGAAAAGGCGAGGTTAGGTATGATAATGAAATCAAGAAAGAAATAACCAATCAGCAGCCTTATGATGATTGGATCAAAAAACATCGTGTAAAGCTTCGATTAATTAAGGCAAATGAATCAAAAGATTTAAATCTGGATCAGCAAAAACTGACAACACTGCAACAGGCATATGGCTATACGGCCGAAGATTTAAAATTGATACTCAAGCCAATGGCCGAAAAAGCTACGGAACCTGTTGGGTCTATGGGTGCCGATACTCCATTGGCAGTATTGTCCAACCAAAGTCAGCATATATCAAATTACTTTAAGCAGCTCTTTGCTCAGGTAAGCAACCCACCCATCGACCCGATTAGGGAAAGAATGGTTATGTCGTTATTTACCAGGGTAGGTAAAAGTTTAAATCTATTAGCCGAAACTCCCGAGCACACCAAACAAGTGCACATTTCGCAGCCAGTACTTCTAAACTCAGATATTGAAAAGTTCAAGCAATTCGGGAAAATGGGTTTAGATTATGCTGTACTAAATTCCACATTTAATGCAGATGGACTTCCTGGGCGTTTAGAACAAGGCTTGGATGAATTATGTCTTATGGCGACTAAGGCGGTGAAGGAAGGGAAAAGCATATTAATAATTTCTGATAAAGCAATTAATGAAGATAGAGCCCCAATCCCATCACTTGTTGCCATAGGTGCAGTACATCATCATTTAGTTGCAAACAATTTACGTACTGAAGTTGGCCTGATTGTAGAGGCAGGAGACGTTTGGGAAACACATCACTTCGCAACAATTATTGGTTATGGAGCCAGTGGAATCAATCCGTACCTTGCACTAGAAACTATCCGTCATCTTCATTTAAATAATGAACTAGAGAGCACAATTACCTTGCAAGAATCTCTCAGCAATTACCAACAGGCTATTGGTTATGGATTACTTAAAATTCTATCCAAGATTGGCATCAGTACACTGCAATCGTATCAGTCGGCTCAAATTTTTGAAGCACTGGGTATTAGCAGAAGAGTGGTTGATCGGTGTTTCAAGGGTACAATCACAAGAATAGAAGGGTTGGATTTTGATGGTTTGGCGCGTGAAGCATTGGCAAAACATCAGGCCGCATTTAAGACTAATAGAAAAAGATTAGAAGTAGGTGGTGTTTATCAATGGCGACAAAGGGGTGAAAAACACTTATTTAACCCTGATACCATTCACTTATTACAGCATTCTACAAGAACTAAGAATTACGGTTTATATAAAAAATATGCAAACCTGATTAATGATCAGACAAAAGACTCATTGACATTACGCGGGTTATTGGAATTTAGAAATCGTGCTCCAATTCCTATCGAAGAAGTTGAGCCAGTAGAAAATATTTTCAAGCGTTTTGCAACAGGAGCTATGTCTTTTGGTTCCATTTCGCATGAAGCGCACAGCACGTTAGCCATTGCCATGAATCGCATAGGCGCAAAAAGTAACAGCGGTGAGGGCGGTGAAGATGAAATCCGCTTTGAGCGTAAAGAAAATGGCGACTGGGAGCGCTCTGCAATTAAACAGGTAGCCTCTGGTCGTTTCGGTGTTACCAGCAATTACTTAACCAATGCTGATGAAATTCAGATAAAAATAGCACAAGGTGCTAAACCTGGCGAAGGCGGTCAACTTCCCGGCCATAAAGTAGATGATTGGATAGGCAGAGTACGGCACGCTACCCCAGGAGTAGGTTTAATATCACCTCCACCCCATCATGATATTTATTCCATTGAAGATTTAGCCCAACTGATTTATGATTTAAAAAATGCTAACCAGCAAGCTAGAATAAATGTAAAACTAGTTTCTGAAGCGGGTGTTGGCACAGTGGCTGCCGGTGTTTCAAAAGCCAATGCAGATGTTGTACTTATCTCCGGAGCTGATGGTGGAACAGGAGCTTCTCCTATCAGTTCGATAAGACATGCAGGTTTACCCTGGGAATTAGGGTTAGCTGAAGCACATCAAACATTGGTTAAAAACAATCTAAGAAACCGCATTACAGTTCAGACCGATGGGCAGATAAGGACAGGCCGAGACCTGGCCATTGCCACATTGTTAGGGGCAGAAGAATGGGGAATTTCAACAGCTGCATTGGTGGTAGAAGGTTGTATTATGATGCGCAAATGTCATTTGAATACATGCCCCGTTGGCATTGCCACTCAAAATGAAGAACTACGAAAACTTTTTACGGGCAATCCGGATCATGTGGTGAATTTCTTCACCTTTTTAGCGAATGATTTAAGGGAAATTATGGCATCGTTAGGATTTAGAACCATTAATGAAATGGTAGGTAAAACCGAGGTGTTGAAAATCAGAAATAATATTGAACACTGGAAGCTTAAAGACCTTGACCTATCTCCAATCTTATACAAAGAATATACGCCTGATAGTATAGGTACCTTCAAGCAAATAGAACAAGACCATGAATTGGATAATGTGCTAGACAGACAGTTGATAGCTTCCGCTAAAGAAGCCATCCACAATCAGGGAAATGCAACTGGCACTTTTCCCATAAAAAACACAGACAGAACAGTTGGCGCCATGCTTTCCAATGAAATAAGCAAAGTACATGGCAGCAAAGGCCTTAATGATAACGCTATTAATTTCAAATTTGAGGGCTCAGCAGGGCAAACTTTCGGTGGTTTCTTAACCAAAGGAGTTTCTTTCAAATTGGAAGGCGAAGCAAATGACTATTTCGGCAAAGGTTTATCAGGCGGACAATTAACGATCTACCCAAGCCTGAAATCTACTTTTGAAGCCGCACAAAATATTATAATTGGTAACGTAGCATTCTACGGTGCTACTAGCGGCAAAGCATTTATTAATGGTTCTGCTGGTGAGCGATTTGCTGTGAGAAATTCGGGTGCCGAATTGGTAGTAGAAGGTGTTGGTGACCATGCGTGCGAGTACATGACGGGCGGAAGAGTGATTATCCTAGGTAAAACAGGTAAAAACTTTGCTGCTGGCATGAGCGGTGGCATTGCCTATGTTTTTGATGACTCTAAATCATTTAAAAAGAAATGCAACATGGGCATGGTAGGTATTGATGCTTTGGATGTTGAGGACGAATCATACCTAAAAGAAATGCTTGAGAAGCATATTAATGAGACTGATAGTAAAGTTGCGAAGGAAGCCCTGTCTGATTGGAATAATATCAAACATTCAGTGGTGAAAGTTATTCCGCATGAATACAAAGCTATTTTGGAAAAGAGTAAGAAAGTTCAAACCTCAAAAGTGGCATAATGGGAAAAGTTGATGGTTTTTTAAAATACGATCGTGAGCTGCCAAAATCGAGGCCGGCAGATAAGCGGACAGATGATTTTAAGGAGATTTATGAAGAGTTTCCAGAACAAAAAACGAGGGAGCAGGCTGCACGATGCATGGATTGTGGCATACCTTTTTGTCACAAGGGCTGTCCACTCGGTAACATCATACCTGAATTTAACGATGCTGTTTATCGTGAACATTGGGATGAAGCCATTGAATTACTTCTATCCACCAATAACTTTCCTGAATTCACAGGTAGAATTTGCCCGGCACCTTGCGAAGCCAGCTGTGTTTTGGGAATAAATAAGCCTCCTGTTGCTATAGAACATATCGAAAAAACTATCGCTGAAAAGGCGTATGATAAAGGCTATATTACTCCCAACCCACCACTGAACAGAACGGGTAAAACTGTAGCTGTTATAGGTTCAGGACCAGCAGGACTAGCGGCAGCCGATCAGCTAAACAAAGCGGGGCATACCGTTACTGTTTTTGAGCGCGATGATAGAATTGGAGGATTATTGCGCTATGGCATCCCGGATTTTAAGCTTGAAAAGTGGGTAGTGGAAAGAAGAGTTAAGTTATTGGAAGAAGAAGGAATCATCTTTATCACTAACTGCGAGATAGGCAAAGATAAATTGGCCGCTGAAGTAATGGAAGATTTTGATGTGATTGTGATCTGCACGGGGAGCACCATTCCAAGAGATCTCAACATTCCTGGTAGAAATGCCAAGGGCGTCCATTTTGCCATGGAGTTTTTAACACAACAAAACAAAAAGGTATCTGGCGACACAATCAACCCTAAAGACATTATATCTGCTAAAGATCGGCATGTTGTAGTGATTGGAGGTGGTGATACCGGCTCAGACTGTATTGGGACTTCACACCGACAAGGGGCTAAATCTGTTGTGCAACTAGAACTAATGCCAAAGCCTTTAAATCAAAGAACGGATAAAGACCCTTGGCCATTGTGGCCTATGACCTTACGTACTTCCAGTAGCCACGAAGAAGGGGGTGAAAGAAAGTGGTCTGTACTTACAAAAGAGTTTGTGACTGATGAACATGGCCAGGTAAAGGAGTTAAAACTAGTACCATTGGAATGGATTGAAGATAAAAATGGCAAAAAGTCATTTGAAGAACGCACAGATCAAGAATATACCATTAAGTGCGATTTAGCGCTATTGGCCGTTGGTTTTACGGCACCCGAAAAAGGTGTGTTAGACCAATTCAACGTTAAAGTAGCCCCAAGTGGGATTATCAGATCGAACAACTATAAAACAAATAGAACCAAAATTTTTACTGCCGGTGATGCCCGCAGAGGACAATCACTAGTGGTTTGGGCAATTTCTGAAGGTAGGGAAGCCGCCTATTATGTCGATGAATTTTTAATGGGAAGCAGTAATTTAGAGCGTAAAAGTAATAGTATTACAGCTCTGGAAAATGCCTAAAATTGATAAAGACTACCTATTAAAAAAATTCCCCGGAAAAGGCGGCTGGACATACGCTGAGATTCCTGAAATACCCATGGACCCAAAATCTCCTTTTGGTTGGGTAAGAGTAAATGTAAGTATCGATGGTTTTGAGATGAAGAAGTACAAGCTCATGCCCATGGGCAACGGTCAATTGTTTCTACCAGTAAAAGCTGAAATTAGAAAGAAGATAAAAAAGGAGGCCGGTGATACTGTTCATGTCATAATGGAAATTGACCAATCATCATTAGAGACACCTCAGGAAATTCTTGACTGTTTTGCCAATGAGCCAAAATCATCATTCGATTTCTACAATTCGCTCACTCAAGATGAACAAAAAGTCTATCTCGATTGGATTTATGACGCTAAAACTGAAGAAAAAAGAGCCAAACGTATAATTGAGATGATGGATAAGTTGGCTGAGGGGCGAAAATTCTATCAATAGTACCTTTCAAGTTTTTATTAGTTCAGGTGAAGAGTAGAAAAATCACCGAAAATGGGTATTTCATTCAATACCCGAAATGCCTATATTTATCGGTTTATGGCTTTTAAATAAACCTCATGAGACGTCAAATCAGACAGTTAGTCGAGAGTGTTGAATTTCAGAACACCGTTGTTTTTGTAATCATATTTTGCTCCATTGTATTAGGTATCGAAACCTTCTTTTATAAAAAGCTCGTATTGTTCGAAGCTGTCGACTTAATATTTACTTTGTTCTTTGTGGTCGAAATAATACTGCGCCTGTTAGCAGCAAAGAGCTTGTCCTCTTTTTTTCACATTTGTACGATAAGAATAAAGAAAAAACAGAAAAGAAATCGAACCGTTAATAAGCTGCAATTTCTATTTGAAGAAAAAGGATTTTGGAATGTGTTTGACACAACTATCGTTGTATTGAGTGTGATAGGTCTGATGTCACATTGGGTAGAACATCCGGAGTTTCTTGTGGTAAGCAGACTCTTCCGAGTATCAAGAATATTTCGTCTCCTTGAAATTAGTAGTGAACTGCGCAACGTTGAAAAGAAAATCATCACCATCATTCCAACAGTGTTTTCCTTTGCTCTACTATTAGGCATACTTATATATATTTATTCAATCATTGGTATATACCTTTTCGGCCATCATGCTTTTGAAAAGGCTGACTTCTCAGACCTTCCGGCAGCTGCTCTTACATTATTTCAGTTAATGACTTTAGACGGTTGGTCGGAGATTATGAACGATGTTGCCGCACTGGAATATGACAATTGGTTCTACAAGGGGTATTTTATAAGCTTTGTAATTCTCACCGCCATTATCAGTTTCAATGTATTCGTTGCCGTACTAACCACTCAAGTGCACGACCGCATGCAGGAAGAAGCCAAGAATGCTGAAAAAAAACTTAGAAACACCATAGAGTCTGATATAGAAGAGGCAGAGGAAGAGGTTTTAAAAAGTATGGAAATGATGTTAAGCGAAATAAGAGACCTCAAAGCAGAAGTAAAATCTTTAAAAAATGGATAAACTCAAACCATATAAGCCTTCAGGAAAATATGGGGTTTTTACAGTTCCAATTCTTTTGGCATGTGTAGCTTTTGTATACCCTATATTGGCCATCATCTACGCCAGTTTCATTTTCTATATGCCATGGCAGTTAATCAATGTAGGTCTATTTATTGGTATGCTCTATCTCTTTCCCAAGATTATCGCTCTTGTGATTCAATTGGCTAAAATTAGGAATACTAATTTGGGACTTTTTACTGGTTTAGGTTTAACACTATGGTTCTACTATTTACATTGGGCGGTTTGGGTGCGTACAGTAATAATTGAAGCGACTAAATTAACCGGCAGTGGAGACTTTGAACTTATCTCCAGCATACTACCCGCACCATTTGAGTTGGTTTTTCACCCTGGTGTTTTATGGGATTCAATAGTGCTAATAAATGATAATGGAATTTGGGGCTTTGAAGAACTCGCTGTATCCGGCTTCTTTCTTTGGATAGTCTGGCTTATAGAACTTTTAGGCTTTATGTTGATGGGCATGGGTACATGGTTAGATTCAGTAGAAACCCCATTTTCAGAAGAAAGCGACCTATGGCATGCGCCTGTTAAATCCACCCCATTAACAATAATAGATCCAACCCCTTTCAAAAATGCCATAATGGAAAATAATCCAGCCTTGTTAGCTGAAGCAAGTGCTATTGAAAAGGGGCGTGACGATTACAGCATTATTACACTTTATACCTGCCCACGTGGCACTGAATATTTATCACTTTCTAGAGTATTTGCTCGCACAGGAGCTAGAGGAGCCATAAGTTATGAATCTAAAGTTATGGTGTCACCAGTTGCCATAAAGGAAGATTTTGCCAAAGCTGTGAGAATCTACTTTAAAGAACGAAAAGAAAAATTAAAGGAGCTGCGAAAGCCAAATCTGGGCAAAGTTAAAGCTCAAATATTGCAGGATAAATCAGTCCAACCATTGCCTAAAAAAGAGATTAAGGAAACATTAAATGAAGAAACCCAAATCAGAGAAACCGAGGCTGAAATTTCAAACCCAGCTATTGCCATTGGAGTTAATGCAAAGACATCATCCAGCCGACTGCTAGGTGCAATTGTTACGTTAGGCATTGGTGCTTTCCTAATTTATATTAGTACTCAATGGGGCGATACTCACGTAGAAGGCTTGATTTTTGGTTCATTACTTTCAATTATTGGAGTTGTTCAACTTGCCAGTTCGGCATTTTCAGCTTCAGCACCAAAGCACGCATATGCCATGAAAATCAGCCCATCAAATATAACTTTAGGCAATAGTATTACTGGTGATGCAGATTTAATCATAATTCCAACTAATAAATTAAGAAATGTTACTTCCTATGTAGGTGAAGGGGGTAGCAGATCCATCACCTTAATACTTTGGGAAAAGCTCATAAATAATGAGGATTTTATTGATTTAGACATAGCTATGGCTAAAGGTGATTGGTTGGAAATAAAAGATCTTTTAAACTCTTTGGTAGGCAAACCAGTTCAGTATCGACAAGCTATTCTTAAAGAATTTTTAGATAAAAAGCCTTCAATGAGATATTTATAACGTAATACACAAAGTTGATTAAACTATTTAAAAACTTTTTATTAGCCTCTGCGCCTATACTTATTATTCTATTTTCAATAAGAAATAACGGTACTACAAGCAGTGAATATTGGAGTCATTTTGAAGAAATTGAAGGCAAATTAATTGGACCCTACACCTTAATACAGAAGAAACCTAGATATTTAATTAATGACACACTCCAGTATTACCAACTAACATTATACGATTATTTAAAAGACTCAATAACAAAATATAACCTCAAAGAGGATATCACTGAACTATTACAGCAGCAAAATATTTTTGAGTTGATGATTAAGCCTGGTCTAATCATTGATTCTACAAAATATGTTGATAGCGTTCAATGGATTAAACTAAATAATAAAATACAACCGCCAATCCTTTTGATGGATACTGCCCTTCAATCAGAATCATATAATTTCCCTTTTCAACTGTCACAGGACAGTATATTAATACTTCAACATTATTTCATGATTGAAGGTTACCCTCAACGTTTTGCTCTTTCTACATTTGATAGATCTGGAAAGGTTACTGATTTAATGGAGATGTTGTCTATATATAGATCAAGAACACGACTGTCTCAAACCTTTTATGAATGGGATGAATATCAACTATATTATAACTATCTAGATAGACTTTTCGAAAATGACTCAGAACTAACAATTACCAAGTACAAAGGTGACTGTGCAAATTGTAGAGTTTATATGATTGAAGATAGCTGGGGTTATGATATTTTTTATGATGAAGAAGCTTTTGAAGTTCTGAGATATAAAGAGAAAAGATTTGGATTTGATATAACAAAGCCCGATTTACGATTTATATTATGGTATGATAACTCGTTTGTTTATATACTTCTAATAATAGAGCTGATCATATTACTCATATTTGTAAGAGCATTTTTTAAAAATTAAGGCAACCTTGCATACGTGTTGTTACTACTATCTTTTTTAACCTATAAGTTATAATTAGAATTAAAATATAGATAAATCTAGCCTCCGGCTACTATTTATCATAATGATCAATCATTACGAGTCTTTTTATTCTATTTCCTATTCCTGCAAAAAAAGTAATTACTAAGCCAATAATAAATGTACCTGCAATGATTAGATGGATAATAGAATCATGCCATGTCATATATTCTTCAAATTCTGTCAGCATTTCAAAGCCCGCAGTGTTTCTGAATAGTTCATCACCATCTGCCGTATTTATTATGTAGGCACTCATGGTTACCCTTTTACTTTTTTGCGCCAGTAAATGGTCGGATCTGGGAATATATATAGTCAATAAATCGCCTTTATTTACATTAAGTGTTTTATTACACTGCTCTACATACTTTTTAAACTCTGAATACTCTGTATCTCTTAATTTTCCATCAAGTCGTGCTCCCAATGTGCTGGGACTTAAACTATAGTAATAATCCTTACACTTAAATAAGTACTGGGGATCGAAGAACACCTCATATTCCACAGTTAGCTTCACAGAATCCTGATAACTGTATAAGGTTGTATCCCACTTCTTTCTTTTGGATTTTGTAAGCTCAAAATACTTATCCCACACTTCTTTTGAAAAAGTTGATAATGTATCCGGCAGTTTTAAAGTAGCTCGGTATTGATTAACTAATGAGTCAATTTCCTTGTCAAATATTCGACCAGAATCATGTAGTTTACTTTTGGTTACCAAATAGGTTTTATTATTAAGTAATAATTTTTGGCTTACGTCAGGCACAAAATAGAAACCTTGAAATTCTCCTGTCTCTTCGATAAAATATTCATCAAAATCCATTTTATCCTGAACAGTCCAAATAATCAAAACGACTATGAAAGTGACTAATAGTCCAAAAAAATTTCTCATCAAGCTTATTTTAATTGTTTCTATCTAGCCATTTTGTCAACACTTCTTTTGGTATATTACCTGAGCTACCGATGTAGCTTGCACTAGCATTGATATTGGAGTTGTTTGTAATTCAATTTTACACATTACATCTAACCTAGATAAAATGAACCATTATGCAAATACCCTAAATCGGGTATTCTCTTGTTGTAGTTCATATACTATACAATCGTTTGCGTTAATTTTAACCCATACTATCTTTATTTTAATGACTTTTTTTCGTAAAATGGTAATTATTTTAACCACTACTTATCAATTATGACTAAAAATTCAGGAAGTAAGGCTTTTTTTATAGTCCTTGCAGGGTTAGTACTGCTTTCTTTGGTGTTTAATGCAGAATATGAAGCCATTGGAAGCACCGAAACGCTAGATACGGGAGATATGGCATGGATGATAGTTTCCAGTGCTTTTGTTTTACTAATGACTCCTGGCTTGGCGTTCTTCTATGGCGGAATGGTGAATAAAAAGAACGTTATCTCCACTATGCTTCAAAGCTTTGTTGCACTAGGGGTTATCAGCATCCTGTGGGTAATTGTAGGTTTTAGCTTAGCCTTTGGAGATAGTATTGGCGGTATTATTGGGAACCCTCTTACGTATTTTAATTTTAAAGGCGTAACCGTTTCTCCTAATCCGGATTTTTCAGAGACAATTCCCTTTCTGCTCTTTGCTTTATTTCAGTTAAAGTTCGCAATCATCACACCGGCTCTTATCACTGGTAGTTTTGCTGAAAGAATCAGGTTCAGAAGCTACATTTTATTCATGATCTTGTTTTCACTATTCATATATGCTCCATTAGCACACATGACATGGCACCCGGATGGGTTATTCAGAAACTGGGGTGTTTTAGATTTTGCTGGCGGCACAGTAGTTCATATGTCAGCAGGCTTTGCAGCTTTGGCAGGTTCCATATTCTTAGGAAATAGAAGAGTGAGGCTAGAAGAACCCGCCAACATACCATATGTAATTTTAGGAACTAGTCTTTTATGGTTTGGGTGGTTTGGCTTTAATGCAGGTTCTGCTTTGGGTGCCAATATTGATGCTGTTATTGCATTTGCTAACACCAACCTTGCCTCCGCTGCCAGTATGATTACCTGGATATTCCTTGATCGATTTAGAAACAAGAAAATGTCTGCCCTCAATGCATGCATTGGCGCCATAGTAGGTCTTGTTGCCATCACGCCTGCTGCAGGGTTTGTTACACTAAGTCAAAGTATATTTATCGGATTTACCGCAGCCATTGTATCTAATTTTGCAATTAGCTTAAACAAAAGATCTGGGATTGATGATACACTCGATGTATTTCCTAGCCACGGTGTTGGAGGAATCGTTGGAATGATATTAACAGGGGTACTAGCTAATGACGTTGGTTTGATACATGGAGAGACAACTACTTTCTTTTATCATTTACTGGCATTAGGAATAGTTACAGTATTCACATTTGGAGGAAGTCTTTTGCTATACAAAATAACTGATTTCTTAATTCCTGTTCGCGTAACGATGAACCAGGAAATTAGAGGATTAGACAACTCTCAACATGGAGAGGCCGCTTAAATTTTAGACCAAAACCAATTGATAAATAGAAAAAGAAAGCTAACGGCTTTCTTTTTGGTTAATAGAGATAGAACAAAAATAAACATGTAAGTATTTATGGATTTTTTATCAAATATTAAATTCATAAGTAATATTACAGTAGTTATAAAAGTCTAATTTTGCCGTTAAAACTAAAAATGGCATGAATAAACTGTTCATTACAGCGGCAATTCTTTTTGTTTCACACTATCTTCAAGCACAATGTAATCTTAGTGCTTCTTTCATATCCCCAGAATTAACAAATGATGATTTAGAAGGCATCATTTTTACAGATGAAAGCACAGGATTCATTGTTGGTCAAGGATATAATATATATAAATCTATAGATGAAGGCCTATCTTGGGACACATTAACCTTGTCTAATCAAGATATTAATACAATCTATGGGCTTGAATCGAATATTTTGAAGGACAGTCTATATGCCTTCGGGTCAAAGATAGTTTTTACTAAAGACCAATTTGAAACCATCAGCATTATAGATGCTCCCGCTACCGTTACATTATTCAAAGTGAAGAACAACTCAGAATTATTTATTCAATCAAATAATTCTAAAAAATATCTAAGTTCTGATTTTGGTAGCACTTGGAACGAGATACCTAATCTTGATAACATTTATTTTGGCGATGTAAGTTTTATAAATAATTCAGAAGGCTTTGCAACAGCCTCAAATTTAATTTACAAAACTACAGATGGTGGATTAACATGGACATCAATCTATGATGCAGGATTCTCTTTGTCGGAAATCTCAATTAGTAATCAAACAATAATTGCCACAGGTTACTCAAGTATCGTTACTTCTACCGATCTGGGAGTGAACTGGAGCACTAAATCATTGGAGTTAACTGGATTTTCATATGATCTAAAAATAATAGACGATAAAGTATATCTATTAAATTACAATCAAGATAATAACTATTCAATTAATCTATTAGTATCTAGTGACATTGGTACGACTTGGAGTAAAATGAATTCATTTGACAATGGCTTTAACCAATGGGCTAACAAATTTCAAATAATAAACGACCAATTGTTTCTAGTTGGGAGATTTGGGCTGATAGCTAAAGTAGATATTAATAGTTTCGAAAATACCGTTATTTCCGGAGGATTTGCACCCTTCATAAGCTCCATTACAGTATCACCCAGTGGGGAAATAAAAGCTGCCGGGCACAATGGGTTATTAATTGATATTAATAACGATATAAAAACAATTTCTTACTTAGAAGAGCCGCATCAAATAAGAGATTTGAAGTACTTGAATAATGACACCATTTATGCAATGACTGATAAGAAATTTTTAAGAAGCTACGATGCATCAGAAACATGGACAACAGCACTAGATGTGTCTGTAGACGAATATTTTCTAGAATTTAGCAGCAAAGGTGATAATATTCTTGCTGTCACAAATAAATTTCTTTATCAGTCTGATGATGCTGGAATTACTTGGAACACAATTAATCCATTAGAATCTTTAGAAGGTTCATTCACACTTAGAAGCTGTGAATTTGTAAACTCAGCTAATTGGCTTTTAGGTATTTCTGGAGATGAAGGTGCCTTACTTCAATCAACTAACAATGGGAGTACCTGGTCTAAAATTTTAAGTGCGGAGCTATCTTATGCCTCCTTTACAGAAATCGATTTTGTATCTGACCAAATTGGTTATGCAGCGGGAGAATATGATGTGTTTTACAAAACTGTGGATGGTGGAGCAACATGGTCTACAATCAATTTTTCAACAACCAACGTTATAGACAATATCTATTTCGAATCTGAAAATAAGGGTTACGTTCTTATGAGTGATAGAATTTCTCAAACTATTAATGGAGGTGAAAGTTGGAGCACGATATATAGAGGAAACTTTTCAAGCTATTTTGAAGACTTAATAGTTGTTGATGAATTAATATATATAGTTGGACGAGGCGGAACCATTCTAAAATTATCAGAAGAAGTTACAGCGCAAGAATTTGATATTAATGACACATATTGTCTTGATGAAACTTTATTTTCTCAAGTAAGTGTTGAAAGTGGATTTAGCTACAGTTGGAGTTTAGACAATCAGACAGTAGCTAATTCAGGAATGGTAGAAGTAACTTTCGATTCCCCAGGGTTCTACAACCTTAGTCTTACTAAAGCTAGCAACTGCGGTAACTCTAGTACAACGACCAAGACATTCGAAGTACTGAATGTAACAAAGCCTGAAACTCCTGAAATTATTTATGAAGATAATCTACTGAAAACGACTGGCGATAATATAGAGTGGTATTTTAATAATGAATTAATCATTGATTACACTCAGAATACTCTAGAGCCTGTAGAATATGGAGAATACTTTACAATCGATAGTAACCAGTGTGGTTCATCATCATCTGATATTTTCAATTATACAACCATTCTATCAAACGATAATGAATTTGCAGTAAGCGTAAATGTTTACCCGAACCCAGCTTCCGAAAAATTATATTTGGATACACGGAAAATCAAAAAAAATGATCTTGAACTTCAGATTTTAAATCAAATGGGTCAACTGATATACTCCTCAAAAATTACCGCAGAAATTAAGGAGATAAATACCCTTGAGTTCGCTAATGGAGTATACTTCCTATTGATATCAGGATCTAATAGTGTTCTAAAGTTTGTAATTAACAAATGAATCAAAACCAATTGACTATAAAAAAGAAGGAGCCCTAGTGCTCCTTTCTTATTTAGTTGCCTTATCGAGAAAGTTTTGTAAGTCGGCATCTGCCGATGCACCATAACTGTCTATGACAGTTCCTTTTTTACCATCTTTTGTTTTTAAAGAGTACAGGATGGATGCATCTGAAGGATTAGATTCTCCTTCAAACCGGTATTGACCTACTACTTCTACCTCTTCTGGCTTATACGGTTTACTTTGACCTATAACTTTTAAGGTATGATTTCGATACTCGAAATCCTCTTTAAATCCTTCAGCTCTCAGGTCGTTGAGTGTTTCTACAAGTGTTTTTAAGTGGTGTTTTGACATATGTATAAATTACGAAAATTAAGCCTGATTGTCAAATGACTAATACTTGTCACATTAACCCCAAATAATTCAACAAATCAAATGATACAATACGACCAATAAATTCTGTATATTAAGCGATTAAACTCCCATCTTTTACATGAAAAAACTTCTATACTTTTCAATTTTCAGTATTTGTTTATTTCAAACTTCATTTGGCCAGACTGATGATAAAGTTGTACTAACCAATTTAGTGAATGAATTTCTTAGCAAGGTAGATTCTAAAGAAATGCATGACAGATTTTGGGCCGAAGATTTAATTTACACCAGCAGCTCAGGCAAAAGGTTTGGCAAGGAAACCATCATGTCAGGTTTCAGTTCTTCTGAAGAAGACAGCAACTCAGAACCCGGCCCCTCCTACTCAGCCGAGGATATTCAAGTAAATCTACTTTCTAATGAGGTAGCGATTGTAGCATTTAAATTAGTGAGCCTAACCTCCGATGGGTCAATTTCTCAATATTTAAACAGTGGTACATTTCAAAAGAAAAAGGGCCTTTGGAAAGTGGTTAACTGGCAGGCTACTAAGATACCGGGTGAGTAAAAAATGAAACGCATCCTCTCCACCCTCTCCCAAAAATGGCCTGAATATCTGCTGGAAATACTCGTGCTAATTATTGGTATCTACGGGGCTTTTGCATTGGATGAATGGAAAGAAGAAAGGAATGATTCCGAGACTCAAACAGAAATATTAATTGAAATCAGAAATAATTTAATTGAAGATTTGGATGCCATTCAGGACGACCTTATGCATATGGACACTGTAAGGTATGGAGCTCTACAGATTATTGAATACCTGAAAAATAATGACAATCCCACTGAGAAATTTAAAAAAGATATTGCTAAAATGTTAGTCACGCCTCACTTTGATCCAAATGTTTCTGGCTATAAACTACTTGTGTCTAAGGGAGTGGCCATAATACACAATGATAGTCTGAGACAATTAATTACCAAGCTCTTTGAATCTACCTATTCATATTACAATAGATATGAGGAGGAGCGCATTCAATTTCGTCTTCTTCATATCTCGCCAGGATTAATGAAGTACTCTTTCGCAGATTCTTCCATTATTAATTACAACAATTTTATTGATTATGGTGAATTTGAGATTTACCAATCAGATTATGAGTCGATGAAAAAAGATGAGCAGTTCAAAAAACTTATATATGCCATAATATACTCAAACGAAGGTGTAAGATGGCGAGCCAAAATCCTCGAAAAAGCCATCAAAAAAATGATTGCTCAAATCACTGAAGAACTTAACCAAGAATGAAACGCATCTTCACCACACTCTCTCAAAAATGGCCAGAATATCTGCTAGAAATACTAGTATTAATTATTGGTATATATGGAGCGTTTACTCTTGAAAACTGGAATGACAATAGAAAAGCTAAAGCTGATGAATTTGCTTTATTTAAGAATATCATTGAAGATCTAAAGTTAGATTCCCTGCAAGCAGAAACGTGTCGCGCCCAACTCAAAAACCAGCTCATCACAGCTGATAAAATGATAGAAGATATTGAAGATAAAGACAGTATTTATAATCATGAAAATGCAGGATTTATTAGGTGGATAACAGTGTTTTCACCGCGTACACAGCGTAATCATTCAGAATCGATTAGTAGTATTAAAAACACAAAAGCAAGAAAAGCTATACAAGAATATTTTTATGATGAAGATGGGGTTATAAGTGTTACTAAAGAATACGAAACAATAGTAATTGATCGAGTTCGATCGTATTTGGCGGACAATAATGCTTATGAATTAAAGAATGTTCGCAAAATGTTTGTTGGTGAAAATCAAAGGGAGATATTAATTAATCCCGCTAAAGTAGCTCACATCTTAAATGACACTCAATTTCAACAGATACTTTTTGAAAGACGATTTAAAACTGAACAGTTACTTCTTTTTATTGAAGATCAGATACAGAAAAATCACACACTTTCATTAATTCTTACTGAAGAAATAAATAAATGAAACGCCTCCTCACTACCCTATCACAAAAATGGCCTGAATATCTGCTAGAAATTCTAGTGCTCATTATAGGTATCTATGGCGCCTTTGCACTTGAAAATTGGAATGAACAAAGAAAAGAGAATGAATTAGAAGAGCGTATTCTGCTTTCGCTAAAAGATGAAACAAATAATAATTTTAATGTTTTAGCAAGTTGTAAAGACATAATAAAAAAGAGAATTGCATTTACAGATTCTTTGAAATTATACATTGGCCCATCTTATGCGAACATTGAAAAAATAAAATTTGTTGAATTCGTTGGTCAAGCCATCGGCTCAGCTGAGCGTTGTACATTGCCGGTAGATGTGCTAGAAGAATTAAAAGCCTCAGGAAATCTCAATCTCATTAATGACATTAGAATAAGGAGACAAATAAGCAATTTATCAGCGGCACTCAATGTATTGAAACAGACCGAAGATGATTGGCATTATGATCTGGCCAATATTGCGATACCGTACACGAATTCCAGAATTTCCTGGGAAGATATCGACCATTTTTTCTTTCCTAATGACACAAATTTTAATGACTCTAAATTTATCTATGATCATAATCTAATCTTGCAAGAGCTAGAGTTTAGCAATATTATTAATACCATGCGTTGGCGCATGGATCAGACCATTATTAGGATGAATGAAGTTGAAGAATCATCACAAGATTTAATGATATTGTTGAATGAAGCATTAAATGAAAATTAATGCTCTTCCTCTTCCGAAATATTAGACGAAAGCTTATGAGTAATAATAAAATTACTACCTATCTGATCTATGCCATAGGAGAAATTGCCTTGGTAGTTCTAGGTATTTTAATTGCAGTAAGTATCGATGATTGGAACAAAGATAGACAGGATAGAATGGCCGAGAGAGAACTTCTTGAGCAACTTTCCAGAGAATTCAAAAGTAACTTAGACCAATTAGATGAAAAAATATTGGTACGTAATAATATGATCAATGCCTCGATAAAGCTTCTATCCTATTGCGACAACCCTTCCATCGTCAAGATAGATAGCATGCCATCGTTGCTTGCAACAACTGTAAATGCCCCTACCTTTGACCCTATCATTAATGATCTGATTAGTGCCGGAAAATTAAATTTACTAAGCAATAGTCAACTAAAAGAGCGACTTTCATCATGGACATCTGACGTTGTGCAGGTCAAGGAGGATGAACAAAGTTGGAGAAAGATATTGACTGAGCAATACACTCCATTTCTAGTTAAATATACTTCATTAAGGTCTATTCTTAATAAGTATTGGGAGTTGGAAGATATTCGAATAGTTCTTCTGGATAAGGATAACCAAATAGATTTTCAACTAAACGAATCTCAAAACCCTGTTGATTTTAAACCCCTTCTCCTGATTGAGGACTTTCCGGATTATTTGGCAGACTGTGCAACTTGGAATAAAATAGCCAACTTACAATCGGAGACTTTGAGGAAACGTATTGTAGAAATATTAGAATTGATCCATGAAGAAATAATTTAATGCTCGTCATTATCCGAAATATCAAACGTGCACAATTCCACTCTAGGGAGGGAAATTTATAATTATGCTCTTCCTACTCCGAAATATTAGACGAAAGCTTATGAGCGACAACAAAGTAACTACCTATCTGATCTATGCCATAGGAGAAATTGCCTTGGTAGTTCTAGGTATTTTAATTGCAGTAAGTATCGATGATTGGAACAAAGATAGACAGGATAGAATGGCCGAGAGAGAACTTCTTGAGCAACTTTCCAGAGAATTCAAGAGTAACTTAGACCAATTAGATGAAAAAATATTGGTGCGTAATAATATGATCAATGCCTCGATAAAGCTTCTATCCTATTGCGACAACCCTTCCATCATCAAGATAGATAGCATGCCATCGTTGCTTGCAACAACTGTAAATGCCCCTACCTTTGACCCTATCATTAATGATCTGATTAGTGCCGGAAAATTAAATTTACTAAGCAATAGCCAACTAAAAGAGCGACTTTCATCATGGACATCAGACGTTGTGCAGGTCAAGGAGGATGAACAAAGTTGGAGAAAGATATTGACTGAGCAATACACTCCATTTCTAGTTAAATATACTTCATTAAGGTCTATTCTTAATAAGTTTTGGGAGTTGGAAGATGTTCGAATAGTTCTTCTGGATAAGGATAACCAAATAGATTTTCAACTAAACGAATCTCAAAACCCTGTTGATTTTAAACCCCTTCTCCTGATTGAGGACTTTCCGGATTATTTGGCAGACTGTGCAACTTGGAATAAAATAGCCAACTTACAATCGGAGACTTTGAGGAAACGTATTGTAGAAATATTAGAATTGATCCATGAAGAAATAATTTAATGCTCGTCATTATCCGAAATATCAGACGTGTACAATTCCCCTCTCGGGAGGGGATTAAGGGGTGGGTAAAATGAAAAACAAAATCATTCCATATAATCCCCAATTAGTACCTCTGGCAAAAAGGCTCAGAAGGAATATGACTCTCAGTGAAGTGCTTCTTTGGCAAGAAATTAAAAACAAACAACTTGGTGTAAAATTCAGCAGACAAATTCCGATCGATAATTATATTGTGGACTTCTATTGCAAGGAACATCTGTTAGCTATTGAGGTCGATGGTGCTAGTCATACCTATGATGATGCACCCCAAAGGGATACTGAGAGGCAAAATAAACTAGAAGCACTTGGTGTAAAGTTCATCCGATTCGATGATTTAGATATTAAAAAAAACTTAAATTGGGTAATGAATGAACTCTATCATTGGATAAATAACAACGTAATACCCACCCCTAACCCCTCCCAGGAGGGGAATTTATAATGATGCTTTTCCACCTCCGAAATATCAGTCGAGCACAATTCCCCTCTCAGGAGGGGACAAAGGGGTGGGTAAAAGTAGGTCAATCAACCCACTTTAGTTAGTAGATTTAGGCATTTGTAGAGAATGTGCTATTCAACTGAGTGCTACATTTTCTTTCTCTTCTTTCGCTATTTTTTTTACAAAGTGACACTTCGGTATACTCACATTTATCGTTGTTCCTTTTCCTACTTCAGAATTAACTTTCAATTCTCCGCCTAGTTTGTCTACCGTTTCTTTTACAATATACAATCCTAAGCCGGAGCCCGCTCCATCATCAGTAGCTCTGTAAAACATATTGCATACTTTATCCAGATGCTCGGCAGGTATGCCTCTGCCATTATCTTTCACCTCAATTTTGGCCAGCTCATTTTCTACTTTAACCGTTACATCCACCACAGGCGATTTCCCATTTCTGTATCGGATGGCATTAGAAATCAGGTTGTTCAGTATCACCTTTATACGCCAAGGATCCGATGTAAATGTTCGATCACCCTTAATGGTAATATTCTTTTTTACAGGTTTTCCATCAGCGGAAGCATATTTAAAATGATCAAAGGTTTCTTCTATGATCTGATTAAAGTCTACCACATCATTTTTTACTTCCGACCGGGCGTTCTGCGATTGATCTAAAATTTCTTTTATAAAATTATCCAGCTGCTCAGCACTGCCATTAATCATATCGAAGTACATGTCCTTCATCACAATATCATCTTCCTTCTTGGCAAGATTAACGATGCCCAACATGGAGGCAATTGGAGCCCTTAAATCGTGTGATACACTATAGACAAAATTGTCAAGCTCCACATTCCGCTTGACCAGTTCATCATTCGTATTCTGCAATTTCTCCTCGGCCTTTCTTCTGGTATCTATCTGGCTATTCAATGCTTTTGTTCTAATCTTCACCATTTCTTCCAGGTTCTCATTAAACTTTAATAGCTTCTCCTGAGCCTCGGCACGTTCTTTTACTGTTGCTGATAGAACAATCGTAATCACACTTACTACACCAACAAAAATTTGTAGCAAGAGCATAGAACTGTAACTATCGCCCAAAATAAAAGGCCCTAACTGTAATGACGAAAAGTAAATGGCGAGAATAGAAACTACCACTACGGCCGTCATTGAAACGGTAAGAGGAAACCGAAATGCAAGCCACAATAAAAACGGAATTACAATAAATGGCAAAGCTCTATTAATAGCCATGTCCGGCACTTGTAAGAGCATGTATAATCCAGCACCGCCAATGATGGCAACAACAAGCTCCAACCATTTCTCCCGAGATGCTTTCCACTTAAATTTCTGAAACACAGAAAGAATAAAAGGTGTAAAAATTAAAATGGCTACGGTTTTACCAACTCCCAGAGATAACCAGGTAATGGAAAATTCCTCAATACCAATAACTCCATTCAATAATAAGCTCGATGCGGAAACCACCGATCCTAACCCAGCTATCAACACAGCTACAAATAAGAAACGAAAAGCATTTTGTGTATGATTAAATGGAAATGGGGTTTTTATCCAATTGTTGATCAAATAGTATCCTAGCACAGCTTCTAACGTATTACCTATTGCTATAAAGCTGGAAATTGAAATAATTGTCTGGGCAGGTAAGTCGGGTAAATTCCAAAATGCCATCACATTGGCAATGAGGGCGCCAATTGTAATTCCGGGCCAACATTTTCTACCCATTAGTACCAAGAGGGCAAAGGCCACACCAGAAGGTGGCCACACCGGTAATATGCTGGAATTATCAAAGGCTAAAAAATATCCTAAAACTGCAGTTAAATAATAAATGGCTGCAACTATGACAATCTTAAAGTCGAGGTGATACCTCTTTAGTAGGTTTAAAGACATGGGTATAGACACTTGTTCCAATCTAAAGATTGAAATTATTTAGCATAACCGCCTGCACGAATAACTGAAGTACGTTATCTTTCGGTGAAGCGCATTTTTAATGGTTGAACTACACAATACCCTCCAATGATTGAAATTCTTAAAACCGACTCTTCACATAGCGATTTTCAGGTACTTGTAAAACAATTAGATGCCTATTTGGCCGAAATAGATGGTGAGGAACATAGCTTCTACCATCAGTATAACAAGGTGGATGCATTGAAACATGTGGTGGTCATTTATGAAAATAATCAACCGGTAGGTTGTGGTGCTTTTAAAGAGCTTGACTCAAATACCGTTGAAATTAAAAGGATGTATGTGTTGCCTGAGCAAAGAGGTAAAGGCTACGCCACAAAAATTCTGAAAGCTTTGGAAAACTGGGCTGCAGAAAGTGAATACCAAAGTTGTAAACTAGAAACAGGAAGGCGCATGCCCGATGCCGTGGCTTTTTATCAATCTCAGGGCTATGCACCAATTCCTAATTATGGCCAATATGTGGGCGTGGAAAATAGCGTTTGCTTTGAAAAACAGCTTTCTCAATAATTTGTATCTTTAATAATGATCAATTTTTTTAGAGCTCTCCGAAAAGACTCATCAGCCGATAAGAACATAGGAATGTATCTTGCATATGCCTTAGGTGAAATTGTGCTGGTAGTTATAGGTATTCTCATTGCCTTGCAGGTGGATAATTGGAATAAGGAAAACGAGAACAGGGAGAAGGAAAGAAAATATTTAAGTGAAATTAGAACCAACCTGCAAGAAGACCTTCGAAATATTGATATGGTTTTTAGCTATAATAAAGGTAAGACCGCTTGCATTAATAATGTGTTAAATGATTTTGGCAAGATGAAGAATACTCCACAAATGGTTGTCAGGTTTTCTTCAAGCATGGATACGCTTTCCTCCTTTGAAGTGTTTAACACCAACAAAATTGCCTTTCAAAACCTCATGTCTTCGGCCAGTATTGATCTTATTCAGAACGATTCTTTAAGAACGCTCTTGCCCAGGTATTATAATGAGGTGAGTTTAAGTGTACAAAGCGGTACACAACAAAGAGTGGCGCAGTCATCCAGGAAATTTGTGGATGAAGTAGGGCCTCATTTAATGAATAGAGATATGCTTCAACGCTTTTTTAATGTAGAGATCCCCATCAAATCGATCACAGAAGTTAACCTGGCTAATAACGAATTAGTTGTCCACGATCTGTTTTTTATGGAGCGGATGATCGTTTCTCAAAATGCTGAAATAAAGCAGTATAGAGAAGATGTAATGCAGCTAATAGCCATCATTAATGCAGAACTGGAATAGTTTTATCATTATTTATTGAAATTTTATTTAGTATTTTTGATAAAGTCGTTTAATCAGCAATAGTAAACATTTGTAAATGATTACAAATAGAAAGGTGTTGTTATGCGGTTGTTATATGCCATCAAGTGTTACTTTTAGCTCCACATGAAAACATTAATTGAAGCTCACAGTTCAGGACAGGAACGCCTAAAAAGATATGCCAATAGTGATTACATTTTAAAAAATTGCTTATCATCCATATGGGAATCTTACGAAGCATCAGCTTGGTATTATGGACTTATTGAGAATGATGAATTGATGGCAAAACAATACTTTAATAATTGTGGATTTGTTGATTTAGAAGAATGTTTGTTTAATAAAGACATTTTTGGCTATAAACTAAATAGTCCAATTTACGCAGCGCTGTCCGACAATATTGACCTAATTAATCAATTTGCAAATGCTGATTATATTATCCAAAGTGGACCAAATAATAAAAAGACGTTTAAAGAAATTGCTAAAATAGGTGAAAGTCACATTTATATAGATACGATCATCAAATCTATGAATAAGGATCACAAAGGCCTATCGTTGAACATTCAATCAATGAAAGACGTCTTTATCAAAAAAAAGAAAAATGCTGTATTTGCTCCCGACATGAATTTCTTTGAAGGTATAATAAAGAATGATAAAGATAAGATATTCAAATCAATTCAATTATTGGCTACCACTTGGCATAGTTCAAGAAATAAACACTCCTCTATCTACCAGAATTTTGTCTCACAACCAGCTATGGGTTATGCTAAAATTGCTTGGATTAATGGTTTTGAACTTGAATTTAACTCTCCTCTAATTCATAATCATCTACTGCCACTAAAAGCTTTACCAAAATACTCCAATGACTTATTACTACTCAAAAAAGTCATGACCTATGAGCCTACTAATTCTGATTACAATGGAAGAAAAATAATTGAGTTAACTCAGAATAATAATGTGGACTTGGATAAATCCCAAGTAAATCCTTTAGTAATAGAAAATGACCAAGTCCTTAAAAAACCAAATTTAAAAAGTCTGGTTTTGATGTTGATATGCTTTGTTTTAGCTAGTTCTTTGCTTTTTGAACTTACATCTTCTGCGTTTCCGAATATAGATCCTACTCAAGGCACAACAAAAGGCAAATTGGGCAAATTACTTATTCATACATTCTCCAGAATTGAAGGAACTCCCCTCGGATATATTATTGGAATTTTATTGACTGTTATTGGTGTTTTTCAACTAAAAAGTAACATAAAATCAATTTTAAAAAAAGGCATATAACACATGCTATGAATGAATGGTGGTTTATCGGTCAGGATATTTTCGTGGGGATTGGAAAGTCCGCCACAAGTTTTAAATTTAAATCAAGGTGTGGCTATGTGCGAAACGAGAGGTTAGTGCTTTCTAATCCCCACTCATCATAGCTGGTCGTTGTATCGATTAGCGAAGCTTAAAAAAAATAACTATAAAATTGCTTCAACCGAAACTATCTATAGAGCAGTTATCGCAAACCACTGATATTCCATTCGATTTGCTTGAACTGGCTGATCCATCAAGGGTTCAGATAGATAAATATCTAAAAACAGGAACTTGCTATGTTGCAAAAATTGCATCAAAAACGGTGGGTGTTGTAGTTCTGAATGAAATAGACTCATTTCATATTGAAGTAAAAAATATAGCCGTTAGAACAAAGGAACAAGGCAAAGGAATTGGTAAAGCACTTTTAAGACACTCCGAAAGTAGAGGTCGAGATTTAGGCTATTCAAAACTCATAATAGGAACTGGAAATTCCAGTATCAGACAACTCGCACTTTATCAGAAAGAAGGGTTTGAGATGGATAGAATTGAGAAAGATTTTTTCCTCAAAAATTATTCAACCCCCATTTTCGAAAACGGAATACAGTGCAAACACTTAGTTATTCTGAAAAAGGATTTGTCAAAATAAGGATAAATGACCGAAATTGGACTAATTACGTTAGTATAAAGAGATGAATTTAACACCCAGAAACTTATCGATAATTACCGGACTTAGCTATTTGGTCATCTTTTTTGCCGCCATTTTCGCCAATTTCTTTGCCCTCGAATCCATCATCAACTCCCCGGTTGAAACGATACAGCTGAATGACTTTGTGGTAAGGTTGGGAATAGTGGCCTTTCTCATAACCGTTGTATTTGATGTTGTAATTGCCTGGGCGCTCAAAGAATTGTATACAAATCATCCGCTAACCACCTTAAGCACTTATTTCAGAATGATGCATGCCGCCATTATGGGAGTAGCCATTTTTGCCCTTCCCCTTGCACTCAAAGCAGCAACAGAATCTGAAATTCTTGCCTACATTGATACCTTTAATATCATTTGGCTCATTGGATTATTCTTTTTTGGAATTCACCTAATATTGTTAAGCAACATAGCAAATAGCCCTCGTTGGATACTAGTTTTCCTGGCCATTGCCGGTGTTATGTACATGGCAGATACAATTGCGCATTTCTCCCTTTCAAATTACGAAAATTATGCCTCTGTATTTTTGGCTTTAGTTGCCTTCCCAAGTATTGTAGGAGAAATGTCATTTGCGCTATGGCTGCTCCTTAAAGGAGGAAAAAACAGCCAATAAAAAGGTTTATAAGTAATTTTGGTATTAGGCAAACAACTTCATTTAGAGGTTTGGACTAGCTCCCCTCTACAAATCGTAAGATCGTTTCTTCCACCTGCTCGCGGTGGCTCCACCATTCCCTGCTAAAGAAGCCCCTAAATCGCCAGTTCTTTTTACTCAGCGTAAATGGAGTATATACGTGCACATCTTTAATCGATGGACTCTGGTAGTATAAATCGTCATCCGTCAGTAGTAATGCCTTGTATTGATCGCCTTGTTTTACAGTAATATCTGTAAAAGGTAGTTCTTCGGTTAGTGTGAAATTTTCTGAATGGTCGTTTACCCAGCTCATTAGCTGCGTTTTTAAATACCAATTGGCGGAATGTGGTTTTATGGCAGGCAAGGTAGGCTGGAAATTACCTTCCGATACCATATAAGCATACTCTAAATACTTTTTAAGAAGCTTCGGTCCTTCGTTTTTAGTGTCCTCCACTTTCAGTTGTTGTGGCATGAGACTACTTACAATAATCACTTTCTCACGTGCTCTGGTTACTGCTACATTTAATCGATTCTCCCCACCGCTGGCATTCAGGCTACCAAATTGCATGACTATCTTACCTTTTGGGTCCGGCCCGTAGGCTGTTGAGAAAATGATGATGTCTTTTTCATCACCCTGCACATTTTCAATATTTTTCACAAACCACCCCTCCGGCCATAAAACGCCTTGTTCTATGAACTTCTCATCAATTTTATCTAAAATATGCTGCTGTTGTTTGGCATTAAATGTTACCACCCCCACACTACTCTTATTAGAACTACCCGCAATTTTCAAGAGTAAATCCACCACCTTATCGGCTTCCATGTCATTGGTATTATTCTCCCAAACTCCATCTACTTTAAGGTATTCAATACCAGGCTCAGTGGTGTTCACCACATCAAAATCAGGTAGGAGTTTTAATTTGCCCTGGTAAAAATGTTGGTTAGAAAAATCAATGAGATCTAACGACCTACTTCTGTAATGGCCGTTCAGTTGAATGTTCATCAGATACCTTTCGGCCAGCTCCAACAAAGAGTCTACCTCCAACTCCGGTAGTTCAGATTCATCATCAAAGCGCACCTGATACAGGTCATTAGGTCTTAGCTGTTTGGAATCACCGGCAATGAGCACCTTACGCCCGCGATACATCGCAGGAATGCCCTTCTCTGCAAAACATTGAGACGCCTCATCAAATATAACGAGGTCAAACATTTCCCGCATCGGAAATATAGCCGAGACAGATTCCGGTGATGCTAACCAGCATGGCACCAGATCAAACAACTCATTACTATGCTCTGATATTAGTTTTCTGAGCGGCCACACTCTTCTTTTCTTCGTCACCTGATGGTACAAATCGCGATACGTAACCATATTGTTCAGGCGATTGTGCTCTGCGTTTACATAAGTTTTTTCACGCGCCCTGAGCAGGAGCATATCATTGGTGACAGAAAGCTTTTCCTTTACAGCATTCTGTAGTTCCGCTTCCAGTTTATGAAACTTGCGCGATGAAACCGATCTTAAAATGGGGTACTTCGTTTCAATATGATCTATCCAGGCTAGGCGAATGCTATTTTGGAATACGGTTTCCAAATCCTTTGTAGAAGTCACTTTCGCATCCTGAATCAACTTATCTAAAGCCTTTATTTGCCCCGGCTCCATTTCATCCTGCACCCTGTCAAAGTCGCAAAGCTCCTCAAAATCCTTTTTTAAAGATTCCTTCATTACCGCAGCCATTTCCGTATTGTTTTCAATACTTAAAATCTGGCCCTCCGTTAAATACAATAACCATTTCTCTTTGCGCTGTGGTGTTTCTTTGATGATTTCAAAAAGTTGCTCAATCTTATCCTTCAGTTCGCCATAGGTAATTTTCTGAACATTAAAATACTGCTTGAAATTTCTCAGTGAATTAAAAATCAACTTGGCTTTAATGGTGAGCTTAAACAGATGGAACCATGTTTGAAACTGTACTTTCTCATAGTTGGTAGGTATTCCAATAATCCAACCACGCTCCTTCATTTTGGTAATATTATGCTCCAGGTTTAAGCGGTTATCAATGCGCTCAACTAAAGTTTTGAATCCTTCCTTATTCCTTTTCAAGCCATTCTCTACCAATACTCTTTTAATCCAGTATTTATCCTTTGAAAACAATCGCCACTTAATCAGCCTAAAAAGGTTTTTACGGGCGTCCATATTTCGGTGCAGTGTTTCCTGGAATTTGCCCAACTGATCGGATGGAATAGATACTTCAGGCCCCTCGCCTTTGTAGCATTCCATCACCACGCGCTCTATATTGGAAAGCCAAAGTGCCGATGTTTCTGAATCGCTATAGTTATTGAGATGCTGAAAGTATTCATAGGCATTTGGATCTTTAAGTGTACCCAGCATCTGCACAATATAATCGCGCTTGCTCAGTATGAATTCAAAATCTTCCAAGGTGAGCTTAGAGCCAACAATATTCAATGCCCGTTCAGCAATCTCGTCCTGATAGGCAGGTATTTCATCCAGAATTTCATTGAGACGCTGACGTTCCGCCACGCCATAATCTTTGAAAGATCGTCTGTCTGACCATTCGTATTCAGGGCGACCAAACTTGTCAACATATTCTGTGTAATCCCTTAGTCTGATGATAAAATCATCTATTTCATTTAACCTGAACTGGGTATATTCTTGCTTGAAATTAACAGTTTGGGCATCCTGATCTGAAGTAAGGTAAAGTTCTTTCACAGCCACACCACATTCCGACTCATCGAATAAGGCAAACTTAAATTCCTCCAATTCTTCGGAAATCTGATCGATTCTACGGCTTACTTGCAAAAACTTTCTTTCCAACTGAATGGAGTCAAGACCGTTATTCAGCATTTTGTATTCATCGATACGATCTACCTGCCGGGCTATATTTTCAAAAATGGTCTTTCTATCATTTTTAAAATCATGTACCAACCCTAAAAACGGAGTTATTTCCTTTTCCTTCATTCGGTTGTACACAACATCTAAGGCTGCTCTTTTTTGGCTCACTACCAGCACCTTTTTACCCGTAGCAATGTGGTCAGATATCAGGTTACAGATCAGTTGAGATTTACCGGTTCCGGGAGGGCCTTGCACCACAATAGACTTACCCTTTTTTATCGCCTTTAAGGCATTTTCCTGGTGGGCATCCATTTTAAAAGGAGTAAACGTTTTCTCCTCGTCCACGCTATCTAAAAAACCATAACTCCTAGTGCTCTCTTCAGGTTGAGCGGATATAAAAAACTGTTCTATATCCTGGATGGTTTTGTTAGATAGTAGTGTATTATAATCAGGAACCAAATACGAACCTGATTGCGGGAAAATTCCCAGCACAGCCTCTGGAAATAACTTCAGCTCGCCAGTACCAAAGGCTTCTTCGTAATCGGACTTGGTATATTCCTCAAATTTTTGAAGCGTATCTTGAAAATTATCCTGGTTGAAATTCAGCTCAATATCGCTATCCTTAAAGAGTTGATAGAGTGACGTTCTAAATACGGTGCTGTCCGTGTCAAAGTCTTCGAGGTTTCGATCAATGAAGTCGTCCTCGATAGGCACATTATTATAATGTGAATAAGCCAGCAAAAAAGACTTGTTAAAGGAAGGTCCTTCGTCCGCTCTGGGTTTCAGCAGCCATTTGGAGGATTGTAACTCTAGATCAACGGGGAAAAACAAAAGCGGGCAACGGACAGGCGTTCCATCTGAAAGTTTACCCTTTACAAATGGCCAGCCTACATATAAATCTTTGGAGCCTCGCTCTTCGTAAATAAACTTCTCCGTTCTGGAAATTCTTTTCAGTCGGCTACTAGCCACATTAGTTTCTTCATCTCGGCTATCAAATTGCTGGCATAATGACAGTCGATTACCTGAAATTAGAGATTCTATAATCTGGAATGAACCATCTTTTATATTAAAATTAAAATCGTATAAATCAATAAACTGATCTTTGTTTTGCCGCAGCAGAAATAACGACCGGTTATTCAGCGTGAGGTTAGTAAGACGTTTTAAATATGATTTTAAAATTTCGTGCATAGCAGAAGCTCAAATAACAAAAAATTATCAGAATAACTGGACATTAAATGCAAATTCCTTTTGAGACTAAAAAGTGATGTAAGGCAAAAGTCGGCTTATTTTAGACGAGTCCAGCAGATGAATCTTTCGAAGGTCTTCGGCCGATTTAAATTCACCATGCTGATATCTGTAATTGATAATAGCATTGGCCTCTTTCCAAGAAAAGTAGGGATGCTTCTTCAATGTATTTTCATCTAACTGATTAATGTTCAATTGACTAGGGTTAAACGTATCGCCAATATAAGCCAAGGTGTCTAATGCCAATATCACGGAGTCCTGCAGCCCATAAACCTCTCTTAGCTGACTTTTGGATGTAAAACCACCCAATAACTCTCTATACTTTACAATTCTGTTTGCCAATACGGGCCCAATACCATAAACGCGCTTCAATCCAGTAGTATCAACCATATTCAAATCGAACGAAGTAATTACGGGTTTGGTGTATTTAGTTGTGGTTCTCTCAGTATTGTCAAATCTCTTTTCAGGATATTTATTAGTCAGATACTCAAACTTCTTACTTTTATTCGTTTCATACCGTTTATACGTTTTGAACGAAAGGGAGTCCTTTTTCTTAATCCTGGCTTCCATTTCTGTGGTGAGTTTATCCATTTCTGCATAATCCAACGCAATTGCCTCACCAAGCATTGCGTATTGATAAAAATATGGTGATGCAATGAGCATAAACATGACAGGGATCAGTAACATAATACCGTTGGCCTCTGTTTTAGAGATACCCAATGCAGACCTAAGGAGATAGTTCAATTTATTCACCGCTGCAATTTTAACTATAATCAATCAATTAATATATTGATATAGTTATATTAAGTAATCATCATGACAAAAATCAGTATAATTACTGATAGGCAGGTACTACCAACACTATTAAATTGACCAATCTTTGAAGACAAATTGGGAAAGACTTATTTGTACACATTCTAAATAATAAGATATCTTTTTTAGTATACGTGTACTATATAAATTTGCAAAACATGGAAAATGCCTTTAAAATCAGCGGGTTTTCATTTAAAAACACTCCTTTAGAAATAAGGGAGAAATTGGCTTTAAATGAGCCTGAAGCAAAACAATTGATGCAGTTTTTAAATCAAACTGTTCAAGCCAATGATTTAATGGTGTTATCTACCTGTAATAGAACTGAAATCTATTACGACCATGAACTAGACCTTAACAACGAAATTGCTACTTCGCTTTCACTTATTAAGGGCTTAAATAAAGAGGAAATTCTAAAACACCTGACATGCACTTCTGATTCGGAAGAGGCTGTTAACCACCTTTTTGAGGTGGCTATGGGCCTGGACGCTCAGGTTGTTGGAGATATTCAAATTAGCAATCAGGTTAAGAAAGCCTACCAGTGGAGTGCAGATGAAAATGTTGCAGGCCCATTCTTGCACCGTTTAATGCACACAATTTTTTATGCGAATAAAAGAGTCGTGCAAGAAACAGCCTTTAGAGATGGTGCGGCATCTGTTTCTTACGCAGCTAAAGAATTAATCGAAGACTTAACTTCTGAATTCAAAGAGCCGAAAATATTGATCTTAGGTCTTGGTGAAATTGGTGAGGATGTTTGCAGAAACTACGCAGGCACTACCAAAAGTGTCACCATTGCAAATCGCACAAAAGAGAAGGCTGTTACTTTGGGTGTTGAGTGCAATTTTCCTGTCATAGATTTTAACAAAGCATTAGAAACACTCGCAGACTATGACGTAATCGTTTCATCAGTCGCACATTCAGAGCCCATAATCACCAGAGATATGATTGTTTCTATGAACATTCTGTCTCACAAGTTTTTCATTGACCTTTCAGTGCCAAGAAGCATTGAAACCTCTATTGAAGATCATGCTGGTGCTTTATTATATAATATTGACAACATTCAAAGCAAAGCATCGGAAGCACTGAATAAGCGAATAGCTGCAGTGCCTGATGTAAAAAGAATTATTTCTGAAACTCAGGAAGAATTTGGCGAATGGTCGAGAGAAATGGCTGTTTCTCCAACCATTAAAAAACTTAAGAATGCGTTAGAAGCAATCCGCCAAGAAGAGCTAAAACGTTATTTAAAAGACGGTGATAGTACAGAGGCCAAAGTAATCGACACGGTTACAAAGAGCATGATGCAAAAAATTATCAAATTACCTGTTCTTCAGCTAAAAGCAGCATGCAAAAGAGGTGAAGCCGAAACACTTATCGATGTGCTGAATGATCTTTTTGATCTGGACAAAGCCGATCAAAAGGTAAAATAGTTCATTACTCTAATTAATATTTCTTTAACAGATTACTCTCCTATCTATCGCTGAGATTGTATAGATTTGAATGGATTTAACATTTTGCCATGAGAATTATTGCACTTCTAGTATTTAGCACGCTATTATCTATCCCATCTTTTGGTTGGGGACCTATTGGACACAGAACCATTGGGTTAGTAGCACAACAACATCTATCGAAAAAGACTAAGCGTAAGCTAAGGGAAATTTTAAAACATGAATCACTGGCGGTTGTAAGTATGTGGATGGATGAAGAACGCTCCAACCCGAACTATAAACACATGGAAGATTGGCACTGGGTAGACATACCGGACGGTAAAACCTATGCCGAATCTGAAAAGAACCCCAATGGTGATGCTATTCAAACGATCAACCGATTAATTGATGAACTGGAAAGTGGAACACTCTCATTGGAAGAAGAAAAGATTAACATAAAAATGCTTGTACACATAATCGGTGATATACACATGCCTTTACATGTTGGTAAAACTGGTGACCAGGGTGGTAACAAAGTAAAAGTTCGATTCTTTGGTGATGAAACGAACCTTCATACCGTATGGGATTCTAAAATTATCGACAGTAAAAAATTCAGCTATACCGAACTTGCTGCTGCCATAGATCATTTCGATGATGAAAGTACGATAGAAAAATGGCAAAGTGATGATGTGATGGTATGGGTAGAAGAATCTATGAGCTACAGGGATTTGATTTACGATCTACCTGAAGACAAATACATCGGGTATTATTATATCTATGATGCATGGCCGGTAATTCAGGAAAGGCTACACAAAGCTGGAGTTAGATTAGCAGGAGTACTGAACAAGATATACGGATGAGTTTATCAAAAGAAACGTTCACTTTCTTGAATGACCTTTCTCAAAATAATAACAGAGAGTGGTTTAATGCCAATAAAGATAGATATGTGAGCGCTCATGAAAAGGCCATTTCGTTTGCGGATGAGCTCATCGAACAAATGAAAAAGCATGATGATATTGAAACTCCTAATGGCAAAAAGTCGCTTTTTCGTATTTATAGAGATGTTCGTTTTTCTAAAGATAAATCTCCCTACAAAAATCACTTTAGTGGCAACCTAAAAAGGGCTACCAAATGGTTAAGAGGTGGTTATTATTTTCACCTGGAGCCAGGCAACGTTTTGATAGCTGGTGGCTTTTTCGATCCCAACAAAGATGATTTATTAAGAATCCGACAGGAAATTGCAGCTGATGCAGGGCCTTTAAGAGACATATTAAATAATGCAGCTTTTAAAAAAGCCTTTGGAACATTACAGGGTGATCAACTTAAAACTGCACCGAAAGGATTTGATAAGGATCATCCGGATATCGATCTAATAAACTATAAAAACTACTATGTGGTTAGCAAGTTTTCAGACACAGAAGCTCTTAAACCTGACTTTGCTCAAAAGGTATCTGAGCGCTTTCAAATTTTACGGCCTTACTTGAATTATTTTAGCGAGGTGCTTACTACCGATGAAAATGGTTTGCCGATAGAATAGGCAAATCGGCTGGCTGTTTTTAGAATTTCAGTTTAATGTAATTATTCCAATAATAAATTAAACAGTAAAAAATCAGAAAAGTGTGAAAATATAAAAGCATTCTGACGATAAAATCAGAATGCTTTTTTGGTTTACAGTGTTGAAATTATGCTATTAGTAAAGATAATCTAAAGCAGTTTTGTCTGCATTTGTGAAAGGTCTGTTTCCACCGTCAGTACAAGCTAACATCCAAGATCCGGCACCTTGCAAATCAGCACCAGTTGGAGTTCCAGGAATGTGGTTTGCTCCGATACTTCCAGCACCTTCGTTAGCAGTTCCACCACCACAGCTAATGCTTCTGTCGAAGAAGTCTGTGTGACGGAATCCGATGCAGTGACCCATTTCGTGAGCAATGATCGTAGCAATTCCGTTTGTACTTAGTCCGTAAGAAGACTCAAGAACACCACTCATTTTAATCTCACCGTAAGGATTGCAATTTGTAGGGAATCCGGCAGATCCTAACACACCTTGTCTTTCATCTCTTTTACTCAATCGAGTCATTACAATATCCGCGCCTGAAGCACTTGTAACTCGTTGGAAAGAAATAGTAAGGTTCTCAGAGTTATATCTAGAGATAGCCTCGTCAAGTCCGGCAATCATAGCAGGACTGTAGCCTCCGCTACCTCCGCCACCTTTTTTACCTTTTCCGCCACCACCGGAAGTTGCACCTTCTTCAGGAGCATAGATAGTGATTACTCTTGAGCCACATACTAATTCGTTAGTGCTGTACTGCTCAACAGTTGGAATGTAATTAGGCTCACTCATACTCGCAATTGAAGCGTCAGTTAGATAAATATCATTTTCTACAAGGTATCCCTCTTCGAATCTGATAACGCCTTCAGTACTGAACCCTAAAGATTTGATTTGTGACATAGTTTCTAAAGAGATTGGCTCTTCAGATGGAGCTACTTCTGCATTGTCACAAGAATAGAAAATACTACCTGCAAAAACGGTAGCTACAATGAAAGAATTAAACTTCTTCATAATGTAATATTTGGTTTAGGTTGAAAATTGAAATTCCCCGCAATATGGGGGATACATTTCTAACCTGCAAATTTTCTATTGCCGTAAACTTCTAACTCAAGTTTATAATCTTACTTTAGGATTAATCACAGTAGATTATTTAGGTGAAAAAAAATTTTACAAAATATAATAAATTAAAAAAGGCGACTTGTAAGTCGCCTTTAATTATTAAACTATTCTAACAATTAATATAAATAGTTAAGAGCAGTTTTGTCATCATTATTAAATGGTCTGTCGCCACCATCTGTACAAGCAAGCATCCAAGATTTAGCAGCAGCTGAAGCGCCTGTTGGAGTACCAGGGATGTGGTTTGCACCTACAGTGCTGGCACCTTCATTTGCAGGACCTCCACCACAGCTTATGCTTCTATCGAAGAAGTCAGTATGACGGAAACCGATGCAGTGACCCATTTCATGAGCAATAATAGTAGCGATGCCACCAGTGCTTAGCCCGTAAGAAGACTCAAGCACACCACTCATTTTAATTTGTCCATAAGGATTACAGCTAGAAGGAAATCCTGCAGATCCTAAAACTCCTTGTCTTTCATCTCTCTTGCTCAATCTTGTCATTACAATGTCAGCATTGTTAGAAGAAGATACTCTTTGGAAAGATATAGTAAGGTTTTCTGCGTTGTATCTAGCAATGGCTAAATCCAAACCAGCAATCATGCCTGCGCTATATCCACTTCTTCCACCAACAGGTGCATATACAGTAATTACTCTCGAACCACACACTAGTTCGTTGGTGCTATACTGCTCAACTGTTGGGATAAAGTTAGGCTCACTCATAGATGCGATAGAGGCATCAGTAAGATATATATCATTTTCAACGAGATATCCTTGCTCGAATCTAATCGCTCCTTCTGTGCTGAAGCCTAAAGACTTAATTTGTGATAATGTAGTTTCTGAGATTGGTTCTTCGGAAGGTGCAATTTCAGCATTGTCACAAGAATAGAAAATACTACCAGCGAAAACGGTAGCTAGAATGAAAGAATTAAACTTTCTCATAATAGTTATTTTGGTTAGGTTGAAAATTAAAAATCTCCGCAATATGCAATCGGGAAAAATATAAAACAAATATTATTTTATAATTTTTTGTATCTACCAAAACATCTAATTCATTATCAGCTTTTTAACATATATAATTTTATAATATCTGTTATTGTAAAATATTATAGTAAATAAAAAAAGCGCCTTATGGCGCTTTTGACTTTTATAACAATTATGCTGCAAATTTACTTCAAGTCTGCTGTAATGCTTACCGGACAATGGTCTGATCCGTAGTACTCATTATGTATTTCAGCTTTATTAACTTTAGGCATAAGTGACTCATTAACAAGGAAATAGTCGATCCTCCAGCCTACATTCCTTTCTCTTGATTTGAACATCTGATTCCAGTAAGAGTACTTCACTTCATCTGGGTGTTGTGCTCTAAAAGAATCAACTAATCCGTAATCTAAATACTTTTCCAAACCATCAATTTCAGCCTGAGTATAGCCGGCCGATTTATTGTAATTTGACTTTGGTCTGGCGATGTCCATTTCGGTGTGTGCAACGTTTAAATCACCACAGACAATTACCGGTTTCTTCTTTTCCAATTTCTTTAAATAATCCAAAAATGAGGCATCCCAGTCCTGGCGGTAATCTAACCGCTTTAAGCCCGACCCTGAGTTTGGTGTATAGACATTTACTAGCTGAAATTCCTCAAATTCGGCCATCACAATTCTGCCTTCCTGATCGTGTTCTTCAACACCCATATCATGTTCCACATTCAAGGGTTCAGTTTTACTCAAAATAGCTGTCCCGGAATAACCCTTTCTAGCCTTGGAATAGTTAATATAGCTATTATAACCGTCCATAACAGTGAGAGCTGTTTTAGCATCTTCGAGTTGAGCTTTTGTCTCTTGCAAACACAAAACATCTGGTGCCATATCGGCTACACTTTTTTGAAATTCTTTTTTCATAATGGCTCGTATGCCATTTACATTCCAGGAAACAAGCTTCATAATTCTATTTTTGTTTACCGCAAATTGAGGCAATAAGGATGAATTGTCAACCAAATCAATAACTTTAAATCGTGAGAGATATAGAGAACAGAGAAGATATAGAAAACCTGATGACCCAGTTCTACACCAAGGTTTTAAATGATAAAACCATCGGGTATATATTTACTGATATTGCCCAAATAGATTTAACAGAGCATTTGCCTATTATCTGTGACTTTTGGGAAACCATCATTCTGCATAATCAAGCATATAAAAAAGATGTGATGGCTATACACCTTGATTTAAATTCAAAGGTTACTTTAACCACCGATCACTTCAAACAATGGCTCTATTTATTTAATGAAACAGTAGAAGCCAATTATAGTGGCTCTAATGCAGACCTTATTAAAATCAGGGCGCAATCTATTGCTACTGTTATGCAGGTGAAATTGAAGCAATCTATGTGATTCTTGTTGACTTTCATACTGGTAAAGATTTCTTCGTTTCACTGCGAAATGACAACATATTTTTGAATTTTATTCATATAAAAAAGGCTCTGATTTCTCAGAGCCTTTAATGAAACTAATCTATTTTACTCGCCTTTACCTTTTGATTTTGATGAGCCTTTGCTGCCAGGTTTGGCGATGGACTCTCTCATTTCAGTATCAGCCTTTATATTATCCATTTTGTAGTAATCCATTATTCCAAGATTACCCTGACGGAACGCTTCTGCCATCGCTTTAGGCACTTCCGCTTCCGCTTCAATTACCTTCGCTCTGGCTTCCTGAGCTTTCGCTTTCATTTCCTGTTCGTGGGCAACGGCCATGGCTCTTCTCTCCTCCGCTTTAGCTTCCGCTACTTTTAAGTCGGCACTAGCCTGATCTGTTTGAAGCTCAGCACCAATGTTCTTACCAACATCCACATCGGCAATATCAATAGAAAGTATTTCAAATGCAGTACCAGCATCCAATCCTCTTTGCAGTACCAGTTTCGATATCTTATCAGGGTTTTCTAATACTTCTTTATGTGTATTTGCTGATCCAATAGATGTTACAATACCTTCACCCACTCTGGCCAGAATAGTATCTTCACCTGCACCACCAACAAGTTGCTGAATGTTTGCTCTTACTGTAACCCTTGCTATAGCTATCAACTGAATACCATCAGCTGCCACAGCAGCTACCTTAGGGGTAGTTATTACTTTTGGATTAACTGATATTTGAACGGCCTCAAATACATCTCTACCTGCCAAGTCAATAGCAGTTGCTTGCTTAAAATCAAGGTTAATATTTGCCTTGTCTGCCGAAATTAAAGCCTTAATTACTGACGGCACATGCCCACCAGCCAGATAGTGCGTTTCCAATTCTTTTGTACTAACTACCAACCCTGCCTTAGTGGCGGTAATTAATGAGTTAACAATGACACTCGGTGGTACTTTACGTATTCTCATAAACATTAGCTCAAATAAGCCTACACTCACGTTTGAGAATCTTGCAGTAATCCACAAGCCTACCGGAATGAAATACAGGAATATAAAAAACCCTATAATTCCGAGAAAAATAATTATGATTAATCCTAGTCCTTCCATTTAGATTTTAGTTGATTGGTTCTACTATTATATTGTTCTTGTCTATTTTAATGATTTTCAAACTCTGGCCGCTATCTACATATTCGCCCAAAGTTTTTACTTCATATACTACATCTTTGATTTCCGCTTTGCCTACAGGTTTTAATGAGCTGATGGCTATACCTTCTAAACCAACTTCTAATGTTGAAGTCAGGTTTTCGTTTACTTTGCCCGAGTTGGTGTCTTTTAAAGAGAAACGTTCCCAGGTTTTACTTTTAAAACTATAATAGAGAGCTAAGGCAAAACCTATTGTTGAACCCACAGTAAACCAACTTGCAGTAGCAGTCCCAAAATATTCGAAGCTCAGATAAACACCGAAAATGGCACACCCTACACCAAGAATTCCTACTAATGTAGTACCTGGCACAAATAGCACCTCGGCTATTAACAAAAGAATACCCGCAACAACAAGGGCAATTACTGTGATCCACTCTCCCATAACGAAAGGCTAAAGTACTAAATAAATCAGTTGGATAAATTTTCCCATTCAGATTTTTTCATTGCCAAATACTGATCAAACCGATGATCATAGATTAGTTGATCGTACATGACTGGTATGATATCTACTCCTTGACCAGTTAGAACACCATACTTATCGAAGAGTTTGACTTTCACCTCACCATTGGACAACTCCTCCAACTGCTGATACTTAGCGTGAATCATCAATGAGCCGTCTTTGGCAAGCATACCTAACTTGCCATCCTTTTCTGCAAGGAATTTACCATTTGGCAATCGGGAAATACCATCATACACAAAGGCAGATAATTTATTTCCCTTCTTATCAATCAGGCCATATTTCCCATTTTCTTGAACTACTGCCATGCCACTCTCAAAGTCTGAAGTACTTTGAAAAGTGGGTTGGATTACGATATTCTCATACCTATCGATAAATCCCCATTTACCTATCAACTTAACTGCCATGAGGTCTTCCTTAAAATCTCCCACATCTTCGTATCTGTTGGCAATGATCAGTCGATTCAGATGATCTACAAAGCCATATCTATTGTTAATTTTAACAGCAAATAAGCCGTTGGAAGAAGCTCTTATCTCTTCAAATTTTTGCTGAGGCAATTCTCTATTAACGATTCTGCCGCCAAAATCAATTTTCCATAATCCTCCATAACTCAAATACTCTAAAAGGTGATCTTCTTTTACTTCCACTCTATTTTCTGTGAAGTAGATAGTTTCATCATCAAAGCTTTTTAACGTGGTAAGCGTTTTGGTTTTCACCAGATACAACTTATCATTAATTATTTGAAGTCTTCCATTTTGGGGTAGCACAACCCAATCACCCTGCTTATTTAAAATGCCATACTGACCATGAAATTTAACAACTACTTTACCATGCTGTATATCTCCGATCTCATCATATACACAGTGGATAATTTCTTCGCCTTCACGATTTAAAAAGCCCCACTTATTATTCTTTTTTATGGCAAAGTAATTACCATAATGCTGTCCAATAGCCTGATAATTTTGAGTTGATTTCTCTACTCCATAGCGATCATAGATTGACCAGAACCCGTTCTTTAGCGCATAAAAATCAGTATTCACAACAACAAGCGAATCGAATGTTGGTGAGAGAACAATAGAGCTATCACTAGAAACTACTCCCCATTTGTTGTTATATCTAAACTTCAGACTACCGTTTTCTAGTAATTCTACATTGGAATAAGTTGGTGATGAAAGCAAATTTTGCGTTTTGTCAACAATCCATTCTCTGTTATTTGATGTGACTTTGAACAGATTATCGCCAACCAACGCTACCTTATCATAGTTCCATACTTTATTCCCATTGCCTTTTGAAATAAACTCCCACGAATTAAATTTCTTAATTTGAACTTCATCTTTCCACTGAACATCTTTAAACTGTGGGTCAGCTATAATTTGTCCGCTACTACTTATAATTCCTCTTAAATGATTATCATAAATTATGGCGTGCCCTTTATGAAATCGAGAAATGCTGTCTAGTGTAAAGCCCATGATCTCCCTGCCTGAATCAGTATATATGGCATACTTGTCTTCATGATTCTTGATGGCGTATCTCAAATTTCCTAATGAGCTAATTTCTTTATACTTAACCGGCAATATTGTTTTACCACCCATATCTACAATGCCGTAGAGATAACCTTCGCCTGATTTCATACTTACTATTGCTCTTAACCCAGACAAGGTGATGGAGGTATATTTGAAAGGCAGCACTACTTTACCTTTACTGTTAATCATTCCGAGAAAATCCTGATGGCTATACTTTCCCTTTTTTGCCGCTACAAAGAGTTCGCTACCTGCAGGGTATAATTGAGAATATTGATTGGATACTACTACTTCGTTTTGTGTGGTAATAAGACCCCAGTAAGACCCTTTTCTGAAACCTAAATACGTGCCTTTTACTTCCTGTGAGCCGTAACTCCATCCAAGCTGGTCATACTGTGTGGGTATTACAATGGTACCTGCAGAATCGGCCAGACCAACCTTCCCATTATCATAAACAAAATCGAAATTTGATGATTGTGCGACTGATGAAATGGCTAAAAGTAAAAAAGGAAGTACTCTAAAAAATAATCGCATTAATTAATAAAATTTCTCAAAATTAAGCCTTTACAATGAATCATGACTCAATTAAATAACTAATCTAGGGCAATGCTCGTATTGGAAGTATGAAATTTATTTTAACTTTTATTCTGTGGTGTATTTTATTCACAATCAGCTGGCCGATAGCAGTTATTGCCTTAGTGGCACTGCCTTTTGTTTGGTTAATATCTATACCCTTTAGAATATTTGGTGGACTTGTAGAGGCGCTAATTAGCCTGATCAAAGCAATACTATTATTGCCTTTTAGGCTATTGGGAGTTAAAGCTTAATCGGCTTTTTTACTGCTCTCCTTCTTCATTGCTAATCGTAGGAAGAAAATAAATCCTCCTAGCACCACTCCTATAATTCCAACCATGGAAATGATTGCTCCTACACTCATGATTTCACAAACTTGTTGTACAAATACTTATTAAAAATTATACCCACTACTATAACAATTACCCACTGGGTTACCACAGAAGCATTGCTATAAACATCGAAGACATTCCAGTTGCCATTAGCATCAAACCAGGGATACTCCGAATAACCGCGTGACATCCACCAATAGATGAGGATTGCCGCCAGAAAAACGTTAAATACTAACGTGATTAATAAATAAGAAATTGGTACTGAAATATCAGAATCGGTATCTATGAAGTCTTTTTTGAAATTCTTGATTCCATATTTAAGTGCTGCAATAATAATGAGCAACCCGCTAATTATCAGGCCAATACCCCACACCCAATCCTGATTATTAAAGAAGTCTAAAGACCAGGCAGAAGGGAAACCAAAAACTATACAGAATATCCCTGTTTTTATAGCAGCAGATTTTCTGGTCATACCCATATCTTTCAAGTTGCTGATAAACAACTCCAGCATTGGAAGAAGTGAACTGAATGCTGCCATAAAAAAAGCAAGGAAGAAGATGAATGATAATATGGCGCCACCGGTAACTGTAGAGAATAGTTTAGGGATAATCGTAAAAGTTAATGCCTGATTGCCCGATTGCAGAAAACTAATTGCTTCTGATTCATTAACAGCTAATGCAAACACAGCCGGTAATATTGCCATACCTGCCATTATGGATGCTGTATTATTTCCAAAGCCGCTTATAAAAGTGTTGAGCACCACATCTTCGCGCTTTCTTGAATAGGATGATATGGTCATGATTAGGCCCCAGCCTGCACCAGTGGACCATGCTGACTGTGAGAGAGCTTCGATCCAGATTGTGGGATTTGAAAAATGATTCCAATTGATGCCGAACATGTACTCAAGGCCTTTGGTGCCGTTTTCCATATTTAATGCAATGACTGTTATAATGATGAGCAACCCAAAAAGACTGGGAATAAGCACTTTATTAGCTTTCTCTAACCCATTTTGTATTCCTTTGATAAGTAGAAAAATACCAGCTATTACTGCCAATATGTACAGCACTACTGTTATACCGCTCTCATAAGCTATAGAGTTCCAAAAATTTTGCAGATAGGCGGGGTCAGTTTCAAGGTAGTTGGCTATTGTCTTTCTGCCAGTGATAAATGCAAAGAAGTTATCAGTGGCCAGCCCTAAGTACCTAAGTGCCCAACCGGTAACTACAGCATAATAAAAAGCGATGCCTAATGTACAAATGGTAATGAAAAAACCGCCCCAGGTAAATCCTTTTCCTGCTACTTTGCCAAAGGACCCAATGACACCTTTTTTATATTTTTTACCAATGGAGAATTCTGCCATTAATATTGGTATGGACCAGAGCAATAAGAAAACAATCCATAAAATGAGAAAGGCTCCACCGTACTGACCTGCAAGTCTTGGAAACCTCCACAAATTACCGGCACCAATGGCCATCCCAAGAGATGCCAAAACAATGCCCCATCTGTTACTAAACTCTTCTTTTTTGATCATAAGCCACTGAAATCGATAGCGGCCTAATGTTAGCTAAATTTTGAGAACTAAGAAAATGATCAATCTTCCAGCAATTCGTAAATCGGGTCGTCCATAGCTCCACTGGGTAATGAAATTCCTAACAACATAGATAAGGTTGGAGCTATTTGAGTGATTTCATGGCGTTGAAAACTCTTGCCTTGCTTTATTCCTGCTCCGTACCACAGCAAAGGAACATGTGTATCATATGTATAGCCGGAACCGTGGCCTGTAGCATCGGTATCCCAGGCGATTAACCAAGAAGGGTCTAATACAAAAACCAAATCTCCTGATCTTCGTGAATTAAAACCTCTACTCAACAGACCTTTTAAACCATCATCGCAATGTGAGAATGCCTTTACCTCATCATCAGTATAAGCTTCTGATACTCCATTGAATGTTAATAAAAATCGTTGAATAAATTTCTTCACTTCATCAATGGAAACATCTGTTTCTTCAAAGTACTTATGATTAAGATAAATGTTGTTATTTATTTCTTCCTCTATCCAAGGTGCGGTACCAAACTCTTCATTTAGGGCTTCTTTCAATTGTTTCATAACAGCATCTTTATCGAAATAGCCAGAGTTCATTTTTCTATCCAATAAAAACTGAGGTATGGTCGCTACAGCATGATCGGCAGTAAGGAATACTGTGTAATTTCCTTTCCCTACTTTCTCGTCTAGCCTGTTAAAAATCCTGCTCAATTCTTCATCTAAACGTAAGTAAGTGTCTTCCACTTCCACTGAGTAAGGCCCATTATCATGGCCAATATAGTCCGTGGCAGAAAAACTGATGGCCAGAAAATCGGTAATATCATCTTCACCCAAACTCTCATTATCTAAAGCAGATAGAACCAGTTCCGTTAAATACTCATTACCAAATGGTGTTTTTATTATATTTTCATAGTCCTTATCAAGTGTCGAAAGATCATAGGGAAAACCGTTCATTTGACCATCGATATTGGTTTCACTAGGCTCAAGGTCGGGCCCGCTGGCCGTGTAAGAACCTATATCGAATTTAGTATTCCAGGTTGATCTCAAATACTTATCAGCCAATTTGCGGTTATTGAACTTTGTTACCCAATCCGGTAATTGCTGCATATAGTACGTGCTTGAAATGAAATTTCCAGCTTCTTTATCCATCCAAATAGCGGTACCTGAACTACCAGCCGGCATAATAGCACCTCTATCTTTAATTGAAAGACTTAAAACCTTACTTTTAAATTGATAGATGAGTCGCAACTCATCAGTAATGGTGGTTGTCTTTATGTTTTTGGGCGACATTTCGCCATTATCAGTTTGACTTCCCACTGTCTGATAATTATGATCTTCAGCACAGTAAATTTCCCTGCCCTCCTCTCTACTGTACCAATCGTTGCCGATTATTCCATGCATATATGGTGTTGTTCCTGAATAAACAGATGCATGACCACACGCTGTTTTTGTAGGAATATAATTGTAGTGAACATTTTGAAATACGAACCCTTCATTATAAAATCTTTTGAAGCCATTCTCACCAAACCGTGAACCATATCTTAATAGATAATCTTGTCGCATTTGGTCGACAATTATTCCAACGACTAATTTGGACTTATTTTGCTGAGCTTGTGCGAGAACACCTGAAGCTACTAGTAGAATTATGGTAAATAATCTCATCGTAAAATTTCTTCGCCTCAATATTAAACAAACCCAAAGTTAAATGTTAGACGCGATGCTATTCTTCACAATAAATTAATGGATAGTCCTTCGCCTCAAAAACCAACTTTTGGATCAACTCACCCTCTTTGGTGTAATAAATGACGACATAGAATTCCGCTTCAGAAACATGTTTTTCAGTGAAATAAAGAGGTTCTTCGGCAGAACCAAGGTTAACAATATCATTGAAGGTAGGTGAAATAACTTCGCCATAAATGTTGCTAAATACACCATAACCAGTGTCTGTAAGAGCGATGATGAGCTTTTCGGCATTACTGTCATTAATTACCTGAAATGATTTGATAATCATTTCTTCACGTTCTTTGGAGTATATATTATAAAACTGCCAATTTGAACCTTCTTTTACTAAGGCAACACTATCTGTCCAGAATTGGATTTCATCAAAACTAAAGCTGGAGACTATTTGCCCCGCTTTGTCAACTAAACCGAGTGATCCGGATTTCTCCGCAATTAATAAGTTCTTATTATATGGAATAAGGTTTTTATCATAGTTGTTGATCACTTTTACCCCAAGTGAGTCATGCACTATTCCGAATTTTCTGTTACCCAGAAAAGAAACATAGCCTTGATTATAATTAGCAATAGCATCAAATTTAGGAGCTAGAAGTTGGCCGTTATTGATAGAAAAAAGCCCCTTTTTACCTCTATCAGTAACCACTAAATATTCATTACCTAAAGGAGTGACTGAATCGAAATTACCCTCAAGCACCAAAGCCCCATTGATATCATAATAGGATATATTCCTTCTTTTTGATTGAACACTGACATAAGAAGCAGAATTTGAGTTTGTTAAATACTCTATATCTCTATTGCCTGAGAAGTAGAGCATTTGTTCGTTTTTAAAATGAATAAAAGTAGAATCTTTAGAATAACCAACGGCAAAGTTTCTACCCAACAAGGCTGTGGAATCGTATTCTTTTACATTTTTAATCCCTTCCAAAGAATATAGGTTGGTTGCTGCCTTGTCCTTTACTGTAAGGTAAGAGTCGTTTGATTTAACTGACTCAGAATTAAGCTGTAAAACATTATTAAAGTCTGAATTTAGAACAGTGATTTTATCTTTCTTTTTTATGAGATAGCCAGATGTTAAGAAATTGATGTTATGGTTACTGTACGGAATTACTTCTACAAGATTTCGATTGAGCACAGCCTCCCCAACTTCGGAAGAAACCCACACTAACTCATCATTCAATAACTCATAATCATCATATAGAGGTTGGATATTTAATGGCTGATTATCTGCCGAATTAGTCAATTGCTCATGGCTAACCACATCAAACAGCTCGCCTATTTTAAAGAAGTAGAAATTACCAACGACAAATATCTCATCAAATTTCGGCTCTACGATTTGCCGGCCACCGAATGTTATAATACCCCATTTGCCGTGGATAGAAACGGCAATGAATGAGTTAATTCTTTTAACATCATTGAATTTGAGCGATGTTACTGGCCAACCTGATTTGTGCATAACAAATACTCCGGAAGGAGTAGTTATTTTTAGGATGCCTGAACCTAAGTCTTCGGTGCTCTCATACAGCCCACTGAAAATAACAGACTGATCTAAAGCTATAATTTCTCTGCCCGTTTCAAAGAAGTCGTTTTTAAGGGTATGGCATAAATAACCGGGTTTGAGATTGTCATAAATTGGAGGAACAACCTCCTCTCCTTTCACATCAGAAAAGCCATATTTTTTCTCCTTATTTATGGGTATCAGCTCGCCTTTTTCCATTAATATAAGCGCATTATTAATACTGTCAGATTTCCATTTAAAACCGGCCGGTGCTAAATGAAAGAGAATACGTTTGGCTTTAGCAGCGTAAATACTTTTAGGATATGCATTAATAAATTTCTGATAACTCGACTCGCTATTTCCTGCTGTGGAGATTTCAAATATTTCCTTTTCGGCTTCACTACGATAAGGTGTATCAGGATGTACTTTTAAAAATTTGATATAGCTTGCCAGCTTGCCATCAGATGTACTTTTAAGAAAGTAAAGTTTCTCATATTTCTTTTTAGCATCAGGAATTTGAATTGCACCGGGGTACTTGTTCATAAAATCTTCATAGGCCTGATAGGTATTTATTTCACTGGCAGTATTAAACGCTACACTATCTCTGCGCAGAATAGCCTCTTCATCATATTGGGTATCACCAAATTCATCCAAAAATTCATTGTATGATGCTTCACTTGAATTCATTTCCGCCCTGATGAAACCAGCATGTTCAATTCGTTTTCTTAATCTATCAATGGCTAAAAGGTCTATTCCAACATTAATATGCTTTTTCATCTCTTTCTCCTCCAGAGAAGCAAAAAACATTCTGCTCTGTTTTATTTGATGATACGCTTTATCAATGTTGAATTGATGATAACCTGAATCGAATAATAAAGCTGCCTTTGCATAAAATACTGCTGGTAGCAGGCTGTCCTTTTTCTGCGCTTTTAACACCAGAACTTCAGTTTTATCAAGTTTACCTTTCTGCTGAGACTTTAAGGCTGACTTTACATAGGAATATTCTGAGCAACTGGAAAGGCACACCAAAACAACAATTAAAAAATGAGCGACAAGTCGATACATGATGGCGTGAAATTGCGGCAGCTTCGAAGATTTGAATTGCTATTACAAATACTTAACTTAATTCTTATTTCAAAGTTATGAATTTATATAAAACTGAAGACCTGGAATCTTTTAGCAAAGAAAAGCTTGTTCAAATCGTTAGCAAGCAAGCTAAGCATATAAAAAATCTGGAGGATTCAATAATTGGCTCAGTGCTTATGACCTGGATTTATGACTTGGAATCTGAACGGCTCATTTTAGGTCAGGGAAGTGCTAAAATAATAGGTTTCGAAGATAATGATTCCATTTCTTTGAAAGACATCTTTGAAAGGATTCATCCTGAAGATACAGAGTTGATGCAACTCAATTTTATCAAATACCTTGAGAAGTATCCTGAAACCCACGAGTATCATGTAAGGGTGAAGGATAAAGCAGGAAATTATAGATGGATAGCCTCAAAAGGCAGAATGTTTAAAAATGAAGAAGGTAAGGCCTTTCAGATAGCCGGCACGTTACGCGATATCAGTGACAGAAAGGAAACAGAGACAAAACATCTGGTTAGTGAAAGTAGGTTTCAGGTACTATCAGAGCATTCCAGAGAGGGTATCATCATCTATGATAATAACAGAATAATTAGAGATTTAAACGAGGCCGCTCAGGAAATATTTGGCTACACACGTAGTCAGATTGTAGGGCAACACCTGGATAATATTGTGGATGCCAGAACAGCCAAAAGGCTGGAAGACTCAAAAAATAGTGGAGAATTCCTTGAGTTTTTAGCTATGCGCTCAACGGGAGATAGAATATACCTGGAAATACTGAATAAAGAGAGCATCAATGGCATTGGCCTTATACTCGTTAATAATATCAATAGCAGAAAGTTGGCAGAACTTGAGTTGAAGAAATACCAACAAGAGCTCGAGGACAAGGTAAAAAAGCGCACTCAGCAGCTGGAACTAAAAACTAAGGAAATTGAGGATAGTCAAAGGTCATACCAGGCATTGTTAGCCAATTTACAGGGGTTGGCCTATAAATATGAACCAAAAGGCAAGGGATGGAAAACCGCTTTTATTAGTGAGGGCGCCAAGGATTTAACAGGGTATTCAACTGAAGATTTTATCAATGAGAAAGTTACTGTAGATAAGGATTTGGTTGTTCCCGGCTTTAATACAGATGTCTGGAAAGAAATCACAGATAATTTAAAAAAGAAGAAAAACTTTAATGTTCAGTATCCGATTAAAACAAAATCTGGCAGCGAAAAATGGATTTTGGATAGAGGTATTGGGGTTTATGATGACAAAGGAAAACTTATTTCTTTAGAAGGTTTAATGTTGGACATTACCCGAGAAAAGCTTCAAGAGGAGAAGTTAATCATGGCTCAAGATGAAATTGTGAAGCAGAATAAGTTGATCTCCCAGCGGGAAAAAAGCTATTCCACTTTGTTAAAAAACCTTCAGGGCATGGCCTATCGTGTATTGGATGATTTGGTAACTGTAGAATATATTAGTGAAGGGTGTTTTGAGCTAACCGGATATTCAAGTGATCAAATACTGCACGGTAAGAAGTTCTTTGAAAAAAAGATCGTACGTAAGGACTATCAAAAACAAATTGGTGAAGCCATTGAGAAGGCTCTAAAAAATAAAACCACCTATGAAGTAAGCTATCCAATCATTACTAAAGAGAAAAAACAAAAATGGGTTTCTGAAAGAGGCATTGGCATATTTGATAGTAATGGGAAATTAGAAGCACTTGAAGGTTTTATTATTGATATCAGTGAAAGTAAGAGGCTGGAAGAGCGATTACGGTTGGCTCAGGTAACCATTGATAAAGCTCCTGTAATGATTGAATGGCTTAAAGAAGATGGGTCATTTTTCTACGTGAATGATGAAACAGTAAATGTCTCTCAGTTTAGTAAGGAAGAATTTTACAACAGTAAGATATATGACTTAGACCCTACCATAACTCCCAGTTCATGGAAAAAATTATTTGAAACAAGGCAAAAACACAGTATTAAAGATTTAGAATCGTCATACGAAAGGAAGGACGGTACAAAATTTCCAGTTCTTATAAGTGCATCTAATATTGATTATGACGGTGAGTCGTATAATATCTCCTACATAAATGATATATCGAAGTTAAAAGATATTGAAGATGAACTAAAGCAGGCTAATTACGAACTAAGCGCTTCAGAAGAAGAATTAAGGCAGCAAAGTGAAGAGCTTCACACGCTAAACGAAAATCTGGAGATACAAAAGCATGAGTTGGAAAACACGGTGTATCAATTACAAAATGCCAAAGATCAACTTATTCATACAGAAAAAATGGCCAGCCTTGGTGTATTAGTCGCGGGCATCGCGCATGAATTGAACAATCCTATTGGCTATATAAAAACCAGCTCCGAAGCACTAATGATGCTTTTAGACGATTTGAAAGAAGAAATTAAGAATGCTGTTGGTGAAGATCATTCAGGTGTTAACGAGCTTTCTGTTGACTTTGAACAAATGACCGAGCACATTAAAAGTGGGGCTGAACAAGCGGCAGAAATTGTTAGAGGCTTAAGAACCTTCTCCAGAATGGATAAAGAAAAAGTGGAGAAGCATCATATTCATGATACGCTAGAAAATGTTCTTTTAATGCTGCATAATAGTTATAAATATCATGTGAGCATCCATAAAGAATTTGCCGATATACCTGCCATAGAGTGCGCGCCAGGCCAGATTAATCAAGTGTTTATGAACCTGATTAATAATGCCGTTCAGGCCATTGATAAGAAAGGAAATATTTGGGTAAAAACAGAGCTGCACGAAAATAGAGTGATTATTTCCGTTAAGGATGACGGCCCTGGTATTCCGGAAGAAATGCAGAAAAGAATATTTGAGCCATTTTATACAACCAAAGATCCTGGAGAAGGTACGGGCCTGGGGTTATCCATAAGTTTAGGAATTATTCAAGATCATAATGGTAGCATAGATTTTAGCAGTGACAGCTCAGGAACAACCTTCACTGTTTCTTTACCTATTAAACAGGAGGAATATAAAAAATAATGCTATATTTTCACTTTTCTAAAAGATGCAGATGGAGAGTATGATTAAAAAGTCCTCGCCCCAAAAGGAACTCATCTTGTATGTAGATGACGAGGAAAAAAATCTCGATAGTTTCAAAATCATTTTCAGAAAGGAATATGATGTACTTGTAGCAAAATCTGCACAGGAAGGATTGGACATGCTGAAGGAGCATGATATTCGACTGGTAATCACAGATCAAAGAATGCCTAACATGACAGGCGTTGAGCTACTGGAGCAGATTGCCAATATGTATCCTGAAATAACCCGAATTATTCTGACTGGCTACAGCGATATGGAGGCTATTATATCTGCCATAAATAAAGGCCGCGTATTTAGGTACATCACCAAGCCATGGGACAGAAAAGAGCTGAAAGAAACCATAGATTATGCGCTTGAAGCCTACAGGTTGAAGGTGGAAAATAAAGAGTTGATTGATCAGCTTCAAAAAACGAACAAAGAGCTGGATGAGTTGGTGTATAGATCTTCACATGATTTGAGGGCTCCCCTTGCTTCCGTTTTAGGTTTAATAAATTTGGCAAAAACCGAAGAGCAACTGGATAAAATCAGAGAGTACCTTGACCTGCAGGAAAAAAGTGTTTTGAGGCTAGATTTACTACTTAAAGAGATAATTCAATATTCAAGAAACTCGCATTTAGAGGTTAAAAATGACGATATCAATCTGGAGCAATTAATCAAAGAATCTATTGATATTCACGAATATTTTATTGGCTCGCAGGATATTAAAAAAACCTATAAGGTAGATCAAAGTGTTCCATTTAAATGTGATAAATATCGCTTAGAAATTATTCTGAACAACCTCATATCCAATGCTATCAGATACAGCAACCTAAAGCAAGACTCTCCAGAGTTAGAAGTAACTGCCGAAGTAAATGAAGAAGAGGCTATTATTAAAGTAAAAGACAACGGCATTGGCATTAAACCTGATGTGAAAAACAACATCTTCAGTATGTTTTACAAAGGCTCCGATGAAAAAATGGGTGGTAGCGGCCTTGGTCTTTTCATAGTAAAAGAAACCATTGAACGCCTTGATGGTGAGATTCTCCTAGAATCAGAAGTTGGGAAGGGATCGACCTTTACCATTAAGATTCCGAATGTGTGATTAGGATGCTTTCCTTCTGATATTTTTAAAGTAGCTTTTATACTGCCATTTTCTAGGAATAAATGCTAGCCATAAAAATGGAGCAACCATAACATCGAATAAAAAGAAGCCGGTAGAAAAACTCATTCTATCTTCAATCCTCACATGGCTATTGACTTGTGTTAAAAGATGTTTGTGATGCCAACTTGCCAAAGGGAAAGGCAGTTTTTTGCCTACATCTATAAAATAACGCTGCCCTTCTGTAGATTCTTCTTCAATTATCTCACTAATCCATTCACCCGCCACAGGTAATTTCAGATGGACAATAGCTCCTTTTTCAGACCCTCCAAAGGCAATCAATTTAGCACCGGGCGGCAGTAAATAGCTAAATAATTCAGCATCGAAATTGGAATAAACCCAATCTAGCTCGCCCTTTACTTTCGAAGTAATAATCACTTGCATACCTGCGTATAACAGACTAGAGTAATTGATGTTCAGTCAATGTAATAATCTGTATCATAATCATATTTTATTATTAATCCGACTTCTATATGTTTGCAAATCATTTGAGACGCTAAGTCTTCATTATTCGGGATGTGGCGCAGCCCGGTTAGCGCACTACTTTAGGGTAGTAGGGGCCGCTGGTTCGAATCCAGTCATCCCGACTGATTTTGAAAGCAGAGATTCAATAGAGTCTCTGCTTTTTTTCCGTTTATTATTAATGAGTAGGTTCGCTGCCCACAAGATCTCTTTCTACTGCGTACATGACGAGCCCGGCCACATTTTTGCAACCCGTTTTTTCTAAAAGGTTTCGCTTGTGCGTTTCTACCGTACGGATACTAATGAATAACTGATCTGCTATTTCCTGATTAGTAAATTCTGCTACGATAAGTTTTAGAACCTCTATTTCTCGAGAACTTAATTCTATCTCTAGTGATAATCGTTTCTTAGGTTCTTTCTTTGCAATACGATTAATAATGGCTTCATACACATCTTTTGAAAAGTAATTTTCACCATTCAATATTTGGCCTATGGCCGTTTTAAGGTCTTGTTTTGTAGAGTTTTTTAATGTGTAACCATGTGCGCCCAAGGATATCATCTTGTTGATGGCACTAACATCTCCGTGCATGGAAAGCACTAATACTTTTTGATCAGGATAATTCCGTTTAATGTTTTCCATCAGTTCCATTCCATCCATTTTGGGCATGTTTATGTCGCAGATGAGAATATCATAGCTGTTATTCTTTAGCAACTCCAGTGCCTCTTCACCATTTGTAGCTTCATCTTTTACTACATAATCCGCATCATCACTAAAGTAGTATTTAATAGCATCTCTTATGAGCTCGTGGTCGTCTATTAATAATATCGTTTTCATCTTCAATTTGCTTTAATTATAAAATATTGCCTCACTTTACAGTATTGAAAACATACTTTTACCTGTTCATTCATTTCGGTGCTATGAGCTCTGATTAATATGTGGAGTGTTAATAACCAACCAATACATACCAACTTCTTTTACTGTTTTTGAGAATTGGTCAAAACTTACAGGTTTACTGATATAGCTATTCACTCCTAAATTATATGCCTCATAGATGTCTTTTTCATCTTTAGACGTGGTAAGAATAGTTACCGGAATGGCTTTAGTAATTGGATTACTCCTAATTTCTTTTAAAACTTCTAATCCGTTAACCTTTGGAAGATTAATGTCCAACAAAATAAGTCTTGGTTGTTCATTAATTGACCTTCCCTCGTACATACCTCTTCCGAACAAAAAATCCAGAGCCTCCGCTCCATCCTTTACCCATTTAATATTATTTACTAGAGATTCCAGGCCCATTAGCGCCAGTTCCCCATCCTCTTCTCGATCTTCAACAAGAAGTATTTGTACTATATTTGATTCGTTTATCATATTTTCTTTTTTATTAATGGAAGTGAAAAATAAAACGTGGCACCTTGCCCCTTACTTTCACCCCAAATTTCACCCCCATGCTTTACTACTATTTTTTTGGCTATGGTAAGACCAATGCCCGTTCCTTCAAACTCAGCGCTGGAGTGCAGGCGCTGAAAGAGTACAAATAATTTATCTTTATATTGATCGTCAAATCCTACCCCATTGTCCTTTATGCTGTACGTGACCTTAGTTGAACTCACTGTATTGCTTATTGTAATGGTTGCGTTCTCATTCTGAGAAGAATATTTCATGGCATTGGAAATTAAGTTTTGCCACAGTTGTTTCATGAGTCCGGCATCAGCTGACACATTTTCAAGGTCATCCACTTGAAAATTGAACTTAACATTTGGAAATAGAAGTTTATTTTCTTCAAATACTGTTAAGGCAAGTGATTTCATATCCACGACCGTCTTACTGATGGGACGCTGAGTAGTTCTTGATAATGCTAGAATATCTTCAATAAGATCATCCATATGTGCGGCATTCTTTTTAATAAAATTGACCCATCGGTTGCCTTTTTCTCCTAGAGCATCACCAAAACTTTCATAAAGTGCATCAGAAAACCCACTTAAGGCACGAAGAGGGGCTCGCAGGTCATGCGATACCGAATAGCTGAACGATCTGAGATCGGCATTTACTTCCTCTAACTCTTTTATTTTTTCGGCCAACTCAATAGTACGCAAGGCTACTTTTTCTTCCAGCTGTTCATTGGTGAGTTCCAGCTTCTTTTGTATCAGTCTGGTGTGCGTAACGTCCTGGTTGGTGCCTATCATTCTCACGGCTTCGCTTTGATCATTGTAGATGACACAGCCCATTCCTGTCAAATACTTTATATCACCATTCTTTAATTGAAGTCTAAATTCAGATCTAAATAATTCATGAGAAGCTATCGATTTTTCAATTTCATCCTTTACACGATTTAAATCTTCTGGATGTACGCGATTTGCAAAATCTTCATAGGAATTGTTTAATTCATGTGGTTGATAATTGAATATATGCAACATACAGCTATCCCATTCCAAAGAACCACTGTGTAGATCCCAATCCCAAATACCAATATTTCCTACTTGTAAAGCCAAATTCAATTTGTTGGATTGAATCTCAAGCTCCTTTTTGTCATTATTTAATTGACTGGTTTGTTCCGCTATCCGTTTTTCAAGAATCTCGTTAATTCTTTTTAACTTTTTTAATTTTTCGATGGCTGCTTGCTTACGAGAATTATAGTACAGCAATCCATTGGTGATAAAGCCGACTGTAAAGACCAAAAACAGCGCTATTGGAGTTATAATTCCAGCCCACCAATCATGATCGTTTGATTGTTGTGATGCAGGAAATATATTGCCATTGCTCGAGCTCTGAGTCATACTTTTGGAAGTAATGCTATGACTTACTTCCTGATGAGCTTCCGTGGATGTCGACTTACTATTTTTAATGTTACTTTCACCAGTAAAAGAAAATGAGATAAGTGCTACTACAACATAGAGTAGTAAAGTGTTAATCACATTTCTCTTTTTGGCGAATATGGACTTCAACCACTTTATCATTTTACTGGCACTTTAATCTCAATACTAAACCCATTGCCTTTATCAGAAGAATACCGTACTATACCATGGCAACGCTTCACGCGATGGGTTATATTTTTGATTCCATTTCCTTTACCATTCGCTTCATGAATGTTACAGCCCGACCCATTATCTTTAATATCCAACTTTAAAATTGACTGATCCTGAACCATTGAAAACTTAAATGCAGATGCCTCAGAATGTTTAAGCATGTTGTTAATTGCCTCTTGAACGATGCGATAAACCTGAGCTGCTATCATCGGACTTATCTCGTCCTCATTAATTTCAACTTTAATTTCCTTTTCAATTTCAGAAGGGATATGGTCAAATAAATCCTCAATGGCGTTTTCCAAGCCATTATCTTCAACCATTTTCACAGATAAACTTCTGGAGATATCCCGAATTTCATTTACAGAATCTAAAACGATGGTGCGTACTTTAGCAATTTTTTCATCTTGTTCTTTAATATGTAACTGATCCATATACATCATGGCCGCGGCCAGTTTCGGACCGATGCTGTCATGCAATTCACGAGAAATGCGCTTTCTTTCACTCTCCTGTATGTTGCTTATAATATCCTCTTGCTTTCGCTCAGGCGTCATATTGACTACGATACCATAATAAAGACCATTATTATTGGTTAGATCGGGCCTAATACTTGTCTTACAATACTTAATATCATTATCGATAAATATTCTATGAGTCAGACTTAATGCTTCTTTATTTTTAATTGCATTTTGAAATTGCTGCATAAAGAGCACTCTATCGGCTTCATAAACAATGTTGTAGAGTTTACTTAGAGATATTTGATCATGTTCCGAATTAATATGGAAAATCTTTAAGAGATTAGCCGAACATCTCAAAACCCCCAGATCATCATTCAACTCAAAACTTCCAGCTCCAGAAATTTCTTCAGCTTGACTTAAGGTTAATTGATTACGTCTAAGCATTTCTTCCAGTAGTCTTTTCTCAGTAACATCCCTACTAACACCTACCCACCCAATTACCTTACCGTTGCTTACTATAGGGGTTTTTACAATTTCTAAAATGGAAAACTTACCATTTGACTTCATGTATTCTGTATGAAACCTAACGGATTTTGCATTTTTTACAACCTTCTCATGAGCTTCTTCGGTTTTATTGTAGATCTCTGCGCAAAAAAGATCTCGATCGGTTTTCCCAATAATATTTTCTTCAGAGATATTAAAATAATTCACAAATGCTTTGTTAACACGTATGTATTTTGCTTCAGTATCTTTGAAGAACATCAAGTCGTCCAAACTATCAAGAATTGAGTTCAGTAAAGCGTTTTTATCTTCCAATTCTTTCAGGTATATCTGAGCTTGTTTTCTTCTTGTTGCTTCTTGAATAACTCTATCAATTACACGATGTATTCGTTTAAGATTTTGCTTCAGAATAAAATCGTAAGCACCTGAATGTAATATATTAACGGCTTCTTCTTCTCCCACTGTTCCAGATAATATAACAGGAGGGATATCAGGTCTGATTTTTTGGGCAATTTTAACAGCTTCTTTTCCATCGAATCCAACAAGACAGTAGTCACAGATAAAAATATCATATTCGCCCTTCAACTCTTTTATCAATTCATCCTTAGTTTCTATCGCTTTAATAAGATAATTACCTGTTTTTGATAACTCAATTTCTAAAAGATCTACATCACTTGAGTTGTCTTCTAAGTACAAGACTTTTATTTGTGTACGTTCTTCGAATCCATCCAATCTATCAACGGTTAAATCCATAACCCCTTCCTCCATTTTACTAATTTTCATAATTCACTTAACCAATTAACTGCTTCCTTTTTATCATTAAATACTTTAGCCTGATATGCCAAATCGTTTAATCTGATGTACTGCTTAAAAAAATATACATCAGCTAATGAGCTAACTACAAACGCCTCAGCTAACCGATGTTTATTGAGCGACTCGTTACCCCCCCAAACCCTTAGGGCATCAAAACTGAGTATATTATCAGATGTTGAAACGTCACTTAAAAACAGCATTTTCTTATTTCCAATAAAATCATCGAGAATGTCAATGTGCTCTGTTATCGCTTGACGATCTACAATTGGAAAATCTTCTGATACAAATAGTTCTGAATAAAATATCGCCCCTTTAATCCAGTGCCTTCCGGTTCTTAATACAATACCTTTTTTTGTACGTTTCACAAAAACGCTATACCAAGGGGTGTGCCAGTAATATAAAAGCTTGATGTTAAATTTTTAACTGACTGATAGTCAGATATATTCAAAATGTTTCTACTAATCGATGCAATCAAAAACCCACGGAATACCGAGGCTTACCTTGAGTAGAAATCGACTTCCACGAAATGCCGTGAGTTAATTCGGACGTTCGATGTTAAATTTTTTCATCTTATCACGTAGCGTACTTGGTTTAATTTTCAGTTGAACTGCTGCTCCGTTTTCACCTTCAATTTTCCAATTACAAGATTTCAATACTTGGCGAATATGATTCTGCATTACGACATCCAAAGAATTATCATGTTCCCATTTTTCCTGGGTAAACGCGCTGTTTACTACTTCGGGTAAATCAAATGTTTCACCAGAACTTAGAATGATTGCTCTTTCAATAGTATTTTCAAGCTCCCTTATATTACCCGGCCATGTGTAAGCTCTCAAATAATCCATAACAGTTTTAGGAATTACATTCACATTCTTGCTGTGTTTAAGGTTATATTTAGATATAAAGTGTTGTACGAGTATAGGCACATCATCCGGCCGGGATCGTAATGGTGGGATTTTAATAGGAAAAACATTTAACCTGTAAAAAAGATCTTCTCTGAATTTCCCTTCTTTTACCGCCTCTTCCAAATCTTTATTTGTAGCAGTAATGACCCTTACATCAACTTTTTTAGTTGACGTACTACCTAATCTTTCTACTTCACCTTCTTGTAATACCCTCAAAATTTTTACTTGAAGGTCCATCGTCATATCTCCTATTTCGTCAAGAAAAATTGAGCCACCATCCGCTAATTCAAACTTACCCGGTTTACTTGTGGTAGCTCCGGTAAATGCCCCTTTCTCATAACCAAATAGCTCGCTTTCAATAAGGTCTTTGGGTATGGCAGCAGCATTTAATTTAATCATAGGTTTCACAGAACGGTTACTTACGTTATGAATGGCTCTTGCAATAAGCTCCTTACCTGTTCCCGTTTCCCCTGTAATCAAAACTGTAGCATCCGTATTGGCTACCTGTTCTACTTTGTTTAGAACACTACGGAATTCCTTACTTTTAAAGACCATATTTTCGAAGTCATTGGCCTGTTTAATTTCCTCTTGCAGATAAATGTTTTCTTGCTCCAGTTGGGCTTTAAGCTTTTTTACTTCTTCATAAGCCTCTTCTAGTTTCTTTTGTCCCAAGTAATTTTCTGTAATATCCTTAGCTACCATCAGAAGATGAGTTACTTTATCTGCTTGAATGACTGGAACAACATCTACAGATGTTACAAGCAACCCTAAACCAGTTTGTATACTTTGTTGATAAGATATATGTTTTCGATTATCTTTTATTAGATCAAAATTCTTAATCCTTTCTTCAACTTTTTCTTTAGGATATTTGATTAAATCTTCATACACCTCTCTCATAGAGATTCCGATCAGCCTTGATTTTGGAATGTTGAGTTCAAAGAACTTAAGTAACTCTATACTTCTATCATTTATCTCTTCAAGTACGTATCTTTTCTCTTCACATCGAATTAATAGAATAAAATCATTTGTATTACTATATATGAGAGAAAGCTTACGCTCCCTTTCTATTACTTCTTTTTTGGATCGTTTTTCATTTGTTACATCAATTGCCTGGACGAGGATGTTTTCAGGCTCACCTTTCTGATTCCGTATCAAACTGTAATGTGATGTTGAGTAATGTATTTGTCCTAAGGGATCAGTAAACTCGTCTTCAGTTATAAATGATTCACCCTTATCTTTTAATCTATCAATTTGTTTTTTTACTTTCCTTTGTAAATTGTTGTCGCCTTCCCACCCCGGTGAATTCCAAAAATACCGCCCTACAAAACTCTCTTTTGAAACTCTCTGGGTTTTTAGAGCTAAGTCATTAATTTCCAATATTTTACCCTCCATATCTAGAAACGCACTATATTGAAATTGTTGATTGAAAATATTTCTATAGCGCTCTTCACTTTTCCGCATCCTTTCTTCTGACTCCCTTAGAGGAGTGATGTCTTGAACAGTTCCCACGATCCGTGAAGCTTCTCCTTTACCATCTCTAATGACCTGACCATAACCAAGGATATTTTTGACTTTACCACCTACCACAATCCGATATTCGAGATTAATTTCATTGAGCCCATTTCTTTTAATCCTCTCCTCGTAATGGGATCTTACTTTATCCAAATCATCATGATGAATTCTACTAAAAAAGGCTTCTGATAGCTCTTCCTTTTCATCCTTATCAATGCCAAATATTTCCCTGAACTTATTATCAAAATTGGATATATCTTGTTGAGGGTAATTTTCAAATGTTCCAATACTGGCAGAATCCAATACTAATTGAAGAAAATTTTCTGCCTCTCGAATTTCAGTGATGTCTTGTGAGGCTCCCAACATTCGAATAACTTCTCCACTTTTATCCCTGAATATTCGACTATGTGCTAGGATATATTTAGTCTTTCCATTTATTACAATCCGATATTCTATTTCATGACTACTTCTGCCACCTTCTGTTAAAGATTCTTGAAATTCTCTCGTCACTCGCTCTTTATCGTCAGGGTGTACTACATTAAAAAAGTGAGCATTTAGGTCTATATTTAGAGTTGGCTCTACTTCAAATATTTCGAATAATCGATCATCCCAGAAAAGTTGATCTTCTTTTGGGTACCAATCAAATGTGCCGACTTTTGCGGACTCTAAAGTTAATTGCAGCCGTTCTTTATTTTCTTCTAATTTGGCCTGAGATTCTACCGCTGTTGTTATATTTTGCCCTACACTTTGATATTCGATTGGTTTGCCTTCCTCATTAAAAAAAGCCCGATTCATCCACTGATGCCATTCGATGCTACCATCGGCTAGTATCATTTGATTTCTGTCGTAATTGACAGGATTGTCAGGTGTTAGCTCATTTATGATTTTTTTTACTCTTACTAGGCTATTGGCCGGGATTTGATCGTAGAAGCTTGTACCTAGTGCCTCCTCCTCAGTAATACCTAATTTTTCACAGTATGCACGATTAACAAATAACCGCTTTCCATCTGGCTTCCAACGCACGATCATCTCTGACTGGTCATCAGCTATGGATCTCATAAATATTTTTTCCTTTTTTAGTCGGTCTGCCAGATTTTTTTGATGATATAAAAGTCCGAGATGCTTGCAAATACTAAATATTAACTCCGATAAATGTTGGTCCTTTTTCTTCGTACCATCATGAAAAAAAGCCATGATACCATGAATCGAATCATTAAATAAAATAGGAAGTGCGAGGCCTGAATTAATTCCCAATTCATTTGCAATTTCAGCTCTTAAAAAGTCTTTACTTTCAGCTAAATTTTCGATCCATAAATATTTCTTTGTTGCCCAAACTCTTCCAGGTAGTCCAACTCCTTTTTCAAATCTGATTTCTTTGGCGGCTTCACAAAAAGCTTGCAGATCTCTTTTCTTACAATAACAAGCGCCACTATATTTAAGCAGTGAAGCTTCTTCTTGTGGGAGCCAAATTTCAGCTAACGTCCATTGAGAAAAATCGCATAATAGTTTTAGAACCTCATTAAGCGCTTTTAAAAAATCTTCTTCGTGGTGGATGATTTCTGATATTTTTAATAAGAGCTCAATTTCATCTGCCAGGCCAACTTCTGTAGTTTGATTTTCATGTATAATAATCGCATGAAGCTGATCTTCAACTATAATTTGCCTGGCCTTAGCTTTAAACCATCTTTTTTGAGTTGGGGAATGACAAGGGTACGCTACTTCAGCATACTCTTTTTTACGTGAAAGTATTTTTTTGACCTCGGCTATAAATTTCTCAACTTCCGCCTCGCATTTGTTACTAGCATGGAAATAATTGGCGCCTTCAAAGGAAGTGTGTACTGCACCATTTTCACTCGCAAAATCCTTCCATGCCTTATTAACCAGAAGTATATCACCCTGTTCATTTAATAAACAAATATGATGGTCAATTTGATCAAGGATGTGCCCGATAGACTTAAGAGTATTATGCAATGAATTAACCATGCAGAATTTATTTTGTCAATCTTTAACTTAGTATTATTCAATTTATTGAATAGTAATGGTTTTTTATAAAAATAAAATATAAGCATTTTTTAATAAAGATTAAAATCAATAATTCAGTAAATAAAGAAAGGCACTAGCATTAGTGCCTTTCTTGTGAGTTCAAAATTTGACTTTAATTTAGTAGCAAAAAAAACCTAATTATCAGCAAGTAATTGATTTTCAGTAGGTTCTAGAGAAGGCTCAAATAATGCAGGAACTGATTCTTTAAGTTCAAAAATTACATATCCATCAAGCTTAATGAGTTTATACTCATACAAATTTGAAATATATGATTTAGAAGGATTCTTAAACCGTTGGTCTACAACATATCCTCCAGAACTATTCTTAAAGTGAATCTCATTACTTGTTTCTTTAATTAAGTCCTTTTGATCTGATTTTAGTAGTTGACTAAAAGCTTTTAACAGGCCGTCAGTATCTTCTACCTGCACTGCAAAAACAGCCTCTATATCTCGCAAATAATTGAGATCCACCGACTTTAAATAAGCCCAAAAGTTGGCCTCTTGATTTTCAAAAATCAAACTATCAACTGCAGTACTCATCGATACCTTATGCAGCACATCTTTTACAATGTTTAACTCTTGATTCTGCATTAGTGATTTACATTTATCATAATCCTTAGCCTTATATAACTGATAGGCGTGAAATATGTCTGTTGCTAGTTTTTGCGAGTCAGATGGTTTGTTTTCCGGGCCATCATTACCAGCAAATGCGATAGAACTAAGAATAACTAAAAGAGATGTTAATAGAGTTTTCATGGCATTATCATTTTGTTCACTATTCAAATGTATCTCTAAAAAAAAGCCCAAACATCCGTGAATTGCTGATTTTGACGATTACGGGATTCACGTAGAGAACAAGATGTAACAAAGGATTTTGCAAATAATTAATAGGTTTAGGAGAAGCTATCAAGCCACTTGTGTAGATACAAATAAGGGATTTCCTTAAAAACTCAGGTTTTTCAGTAATTAAAAAGTATAAATTTTTAGTTTGTAAATCCCTGATTACTAATGTTGTGGGAGCAATATCCAGTATGTTATTACCTAATAAAATAATAAAAAAGTGAAATTATGATGGTTTTTATTGGTAAATTTATTATATTCATACAATTAATATTTACATTTTTTCAGAATATGAATTAGCACTTCATAAAATAATTTCACTTTGGCGACAAAATTCTTCTTATATGTTGTCATAATAACTTGGCTTACGAGTTGTCAGAATATCTCAGACAATCCTATAACTTCATGTATTGCATCACAAAAACCAGGAATTCATTCTCCTAACTGTCAATTAAAGTTAGCTTCATTCTCAAATGAAGTCCATAAGGATGCTTCGGAGCCAGTTGCCACGAGCCTATTTTATGTTTTTGATACAAGTCAATGGCCGGCAAGATGGAATTGTGGAGTATGGTCTCCTGCACATGGATGGTTATACATAATCTCAGATATTATTACCTGGCTTGCATATTTTTCTATTCCGGGTGTGCTAGGGTTTTACTATATAAAGAAACAAAGAGAGATACCATTCAAATATGTCTACCTTCTATTCATTACTTTCATTTTAGCTTGTGGTTTAACACATTTAATTGATGCTATTATTTTTTGGTGGCCCGCATATAAACTAAGCGCCTGGTTGAGGTTTTTCACTGCAATTGTATCAAGTATTTCTGTAGTAGCCTTGGTTAAGATTGCTCCTTCTGTGATGGAATACAAGGGGCCCAACGCTATTAAGGAGATATTCTCTAAAAAAGTTACTCAACTTTCTATGCTTAATGATCAGCTACAAGAAGAGGTGAAAAAACGTAGTGAAGCCGAACAACGACTACAACAGCTTAACGATTCACTCAGAATAAGTGAAGAGAAGTTTACCTCCATTTTAGAATACTCTGCTATTGGGATGGCAATAGTTTCATTGGAAGGTGATTTTTTAGATGTTAATAACTCCCTCTGCAATACTTTAGGTTATGCCCAAGACGAATTAAAAAGCCTAAATTATCTGGACATCACCCACAAAGATGACTTAGCGATTACCCGTGAAATGATTTCAAAAATGAACAATCTGGAAATTAAAAACTATGAACTAGAAAAAAGGTACTACCATAAAAATGGAAACTTACTTTGGGGCCAGACTAATGTTACCGCAGCTTATGATTCAAATGGGCAGTTGCAATATTTTATCAAGCAAATACAGGATGTCACGGAAAAGAGGCGTCAGGAAATAGAAAAGCAAAAAATTAATAAACAATTAGAGCAAAAGATTATCAGCTTAAAAACCATCAACGAGGAACTTGACTCTTTTACTTACAGCGTATCCCATGACCTACGGTCACCATTAAGAAGTATTAATGGATTCGGACAAGCCTTGAAAGAAGACTATTCAGAAAAGTTGGATGAGTTAGGTAAATCGTATTTAAAAAGAATTATCAAGGCGGCCATAAAAATGGGCGGTTTGATTGATGATTTATTGAATCTATCAAGAATATCAAGGAAACCATTAAAATTTGAGCCTGTCAACTTATCTGAAATTTGTCAACAAATTATTGATGAAAAAGAAGGTTTGGATAAATATGACTTTCAAATTGATAAAGAAATGAAAGCACATGGTGACCTTAATCTTCTAACCATTGCTGCTGAGAATTTAATTAATAATGCCATCAAATATTCTTCAAAAGTCGCACATCCGTTAATACAAATAGGAGTTGACCAAACTGATAAAGTTTTTTACATCAAGGACAATGGTGTCGGTTTTGACACCAACCACTCTGATAAATTATTTGGTCCTTTTCAAAGATTGCATAAGCAAGAAGAGTTTGAGGGTGTCGGAATAGGCCTGGCTATAGTAAAGAGAATAATCACCAAACATGGTGGCAGTATTTGGGCGGAAAGTAAGGTAAATAACGGAGCTACCTTCTATTTCAAACTTGATGAAACAGCGAGATGAAAAGAAAGATTTTACTAGTGGAAGACAATGAAGATGATGTAATACTTACGCTTCGTGCCTTTAAAAAAAATAATATTTTAAATGAGGTAGTAGTGGCCAGAGATGGGGAAGAAGCCCTTGATTTATTGTTTGGCTCAGAAGAAAGAAAACCCATCAAACCCTCAATAATTCTACTCGACTTGAAATTACCAAAATTAAGCGGATTGGAAGTTTTAAAAAGGATAAGAGAAAACGAAAGCACCAAAAATTTTCCTGTGGTTATTATGACTACTTCCAATCAGGAAGATGATGTAGTTAAATGCTATGAAAATGGCGCCAATAGTTATGTAAGGAAGCCTGTAGACTTTACCAGCTTTGTAGATGCAGTTGGTCAACTCGGCTTGTATTGGCTCGTCATTAACTATCCATATCCAGAAACTGAATAGGTAATGGATAAATCAATTAAAATATTAGTTGTAGAGGATGAAGTCGAGGATTATGAATTAATACGTCTCGAACTTAAGAAGGCTAACTTACAATTTCAGTCTAAGCGGGTAGCTTCCAAAGATGAATTGTATAATGAGTGTAATTCATTAGAATACGATTTGATCTTATGCGATAATAAACTTCCGGCTATGGATGCTACGTCAGCTCTTAAAATTGTTCGTGAAGTAAATCAGGAAATTCCATTCATTATTGTTTCTGGTACTATTGGAGAAGAGAATGCAGTAAAATTAATGCGTTTAGGAGCAAATGACTATGTGAATAAAGCAAATCAGAATCGCCTGATTGCAGTATTGAAGAGAGAGATTAAAGAATATGAAGTAAAGAAAAGTCAGAAAGAATATAGAAAGAACTTAGTTCTGAGTGAGCTCAGATATAAGAATCTAATGGAAAGTATCTCTGACATATTCTTTGCCATTGACGATAAACTTCATTTGTTATTTTGGAATACAGCTACAGAGAGGGAATTTCAAAAGAAAGTAGAATTAAACGCCCATTTGCTTTCGTTATTTCCAGAGTGGGCGGAGGAAGAGCTACTTATTACTATACAAAAGACAATTGACACTGGACAAAAGCAAACATTCAATCTGAGGAGTCAAATTAAAAACAAAATCGAATACTTTGAGGGCACAGCTACCTCTTCAAATTTTGGTGCTACTGTCTTAATACGAAAAGTAACCGAAAAGTACTTAAATCAAAAAAATCTGGAGAAGCTCAATAATGAATTGGAGGTTTTACTTTACAGAATTGGTCATGATTTGAAGGGACCTGTATCTTCTGTTGAAGGTCTGTTAAATATCATGCAAATGACCTCTGATTATGATAAGGAAAAGTTCATCAATATGATGTCTGTGAGGGTTGGTCATTTAAAAAAAACATTGAAAGTACTTCGTGATGTAGCCAACATAAAATATGGGAAATACATCCAGTACGAAATACATGTTAATCAGGCAATTCAAGAAATAATTGATTCTATTTCGTCAAATTATAATACAAGCTTGGTCTCCATAAATACACTTATTGATAAGAAGCTAAAGATAAAAGGAGATATTTTATTATTTAAAAGCATCATTCAAAACCTGATTGAAAATGCGATTAAATATGGCGCTGATGTCAATGGCAGGGTTACTATTGAGCTGGAAATAAGGGAATCAGGCAATGATATATTAATTAAAATTCTAGATTCCGGGAAGGGCATACCAGAACCACTGCAGGATAAAATATTTGACATGTTTTATAGAGGAGATGAGAGATCTGACGGGTCGGGATTGGGACTATATATTGTTAAGCAAGCAGTAGAAAAATTACATGGTAAAATAGCTGTAACAACTGAAGTTAATAAAGGTACGCTATTCACCATACTCATACCTCATTCCGAGCAATTACAATTAAATACCCAATAGCATGATAGAAAATGATGCTAATAAGAATAACGAAGAGAAATTCACCAATGAATTGATCAAAATATTAATCGTAGAAGATTCAGTGGATGACTATGAGTTAATCTTAAGGGTTATAAATCGATCAGGTCTTAACGCTGAGACGAAACGAGTAGAATCTCCTACCGAATTGCGAGATGCACTGAAAGATAATAAGGACTGGAATTTAATCATCAGTGATTACAGTCTCCCCGGATTTAACGCCATTGAGGCCTTGCGCATCACAAAAGAAATTAACCCTCACATACCCTTTATACTTGTTTCTGGTACTGTGGGAGAAGAAACCGCAGTAGAGGCCATGAAAATGGGGGCAGATGATTTTATTTTAAAAGATAATATTATAGATAACCATGAATCACGGTTTATTCCTGCGATCAAAAGAGAGATTGTAGATTATAGAAATCAACTTAAAATGTTGAAAACTAAAAGTCTACTCGACAAAAGTCGGTTGTATTATCAGTTGTTGGCTCAGAATGTACAGGATTTGGTATGTATTCATGATACCACCGGAGAGTTTTCCTGGGTAAGCCCCTCATCCATAAAGGTATTGGGGTATTCTCAGGAAGAGCTTCTATCATGCTCCTATTTTTCATTGATACATCCTGATGATGTAAATAGAGTAAAGGACTTGGTTTTTAAGCACATACAAAGTGGAGCAATAGTAGAACTACAAAGATTCAAATACAAAATCAAACGCAAAGATCAAAATTACATCCATCTGGAGACACTTGCAGAACCAATTTACATGCATGGTGAACTTCACAATATTGTAAGCACCTCTAGAGATATCACTGAACAAATACAGGCTTACAAGCTACTTGAAGAAAATCAGGCCAAATATGAAAGTGTACTGGAATCTATGACTGAAGGAGTAGCCTTAGTTGACTCAGAAGAAAAAATTTTAAATGCAAACAAGAGTGCCAAACACTTTTTGAAAATCGAAGAGTTGGACCAAATAACTTTTTCAAAATTGATTTTCAATAATTTTGCAGTATTTGATAGTGAAAACAATCCTTTGCAGAGATCCGACTTTTTTACAGTTAAAGAGGACATTAACGAAAAGACTCAATTTAATTTTATTTATAAGCTAAAAAATGGCTCTAAACACAAATGGTTGATCTTTAATAGTGCTCCTTATAGCATCCATGAAGAAAAACTTGGAGCAGTTATTTCATTTAGGGATGTAACCAGCTCTTATGAAAGTGAAAAGAAATTAAACAGGCTTGCTCAAGAACTTGTACAGTTAATCAAGACTGCAAACGCCCCCATATTTGGTATTGATAAAGATGGTAAAATCACAGAATGGAATGATTTCGCCCAGAATATTACAGGTTATGCCAAAAAAGAGGTTTTAGGAAAGAACCTCTTTGAGAAGTTCGTAATGGTCAATGAACAAGAAAAAGTAAGAGATTTCATTTCGTTCATCATCGAGGATGGCATTACAAGTAATTGTGAATTATCTCTAAAGACCAAATCAGGTGAAATAGTTATTTTTCTTTTCAGTGGTAATACAAGGATAGATTTCGAAACTGGAGATGTGGGGATAATCTGTGTTGGACAGGACATTACCGAATTAATTGAATATCGAAATCATCTTGAATATCGGGTTGAAGAACGCACCAGGGATTTGAAAGCGGCACTTGAGAAGGAAAAAGAATTGGTTCTCATGCAAACCAAATTTGTTTCTATGGCTTCTCATGAATTTAGGACACCATTGTCAAGTATCAAGTTTGCAGCTGATTATATCAAGAATTATTACCTTAAAATAGATTGGGAGAAAGTTAATGTGAAGTTGGAAAACATTATAGAGCAAGCTGATCATATGACGCATCTCCTGGATGATATTCTGGAAATTGGTAAGGATAAGGCAGGTAAGATTAAAGTTGAAAAAAGTGTATTCAATTTAAAAGAACATTGTGAAAAGCTCATTATTGAAGTTCAAAATCAAAGTAAAAATTCTCATGTTGTTGATTTTAAATTCTCATCAACAAAAGAAGAGGTATATTTAGATAATAAGCTTATTCGAAACATAATAAACAATTTACTCAACAATGCAATCAAATTTAGCCCTGAACGAGATGTAGTCAAATTGGACGTTTCGATAAATAATGACTTAATTATAATTATAGTTGAAGACAAAGGGATTGGTATCCCTGAAAATGAATTAGGTAATATTTATAACGAGTTTTATAGAAGCAAAAATGCTACATCAATTCAGGGTACCGGGTTAGGATTGTCTATAATTAAAAAGGCCGTGAATCTTTTAAAAGGCACCATCGAATTAGAAAGTAAAATAGAAAAGGGTACCAAATTCAAGGTGACATTGCCTCTTAAAGAATGAAAAGAATATTAATTGTTGACGATATCGATGACTTGCGCGAAAATATTCGAGATATACTTGAAATGGAAAATTTTCAAATTTCTACAGCTCGAAACGGACTGGAGGGTTTAGAAAAAATTATGATGGAGAAACCGGATTTAGTAATTACTGATTTACTTATGCCTGAGATGACTGGCCTCGAACTTTTACAGAAAGTAAAAGAAACGGACGCAACGAAGGATATACCTGTAATTATATTCTCAGCTCTTACTGATCCAATAAATATGGAAATCGCAAAATCACTTAATGTGGATGGGTATATAACAAAACCTTGCTCCTCTACTGACTTATTGGACGAAATTCATAAAATAATTAATGTGTGATGAAGAGTATTAAAGTGCTTTTAGTAGATGATCACAAGCTTCTCTTAGAAGGTATAGATGCTATGCTTAGTAATCTGGAATTCATCAAAATCATTGGTAAGGCTACAAGTGGTGAAGAAGCTATTAATGAAGCAAATGACAAAAACCCTGATGTGGTGCTCATGGATATTATTATGCATGGGATGACCGGAATAGAGGCATCAAAATGGATTAAAGAGCAGAACTCAGAAATTAAAATCATTCTAATATCAAGTGATGTCTCTGAAGAGTTAGTGCAATTGGCTATTCAAGCTGGTGTTGATGGGTATTTGCCCAAGAATGTTGACAAAAAAACACTTGTTGAAGCAGTAAAAACAGTACATGATGGTGAACGATTTTTTTCAAAGGATGTCACTAAAGTTGTAATGGATGCCATGTACAATGCAAAGAATAAACCCAAATCAAAACCCACTAAATCCAGCGAACTTACTAATCGAGAATTTGAGGTACTTCAACAACTAGCCTTAGGAAAATCAAATCATGAAATTGCTGATGAATTGTTTATAAGTGTAAAGACTGTTGAGACCCATAAGGGAAATTTAATGGCAAAGTTAGATTTAAAAAATGCGGTTGATCTTGTAAAATATGCCATAAAGAATAAGATTATTGAGATCTGATAAGTAGAATACGTACCTTTTTATAAGGATTTCCCTGCAATCAAAATCAGCAATTCCCTAATTTCTATTTCATTTGGTATGCTCATATTTACCTCATGACTAAAACGAAAAATATGGGGCTACTTAATCATCAAATAAAATTTCCTATTGATTCATTAGAAGAACCAGTAAGCACGTTTGAAGAAAACTATATAAGACATCTAAAAGGGCATTTATCCGGGTATGAACCTAATATAAATATGGTAAAAGTAGATGTTAGTGCCCACCTCAACCGTGCTGTAATAAGAGCTAAAAAATATCTTGATACTTCTCGAATAAGTATTTCACAACGTGTAAAAGGAGCTTTTACATTCTACTCTTACCCAGATTATTTTCAATTTATTTTGAATCAAATTATCGAAAATGGCATCATTTATTATGATCAAAGAAAGACCAATTCGTTTTTAGACATAGAGTTAAATATTGAAAAAGAAAAACTATTTATTGATGTTATAGATAATGGCATCGGAGTTCCGAAAGAGCATATTCCCAATATCTTCACCTGCTATTTTCGCTTATCTCATAAATCTAAAGGATTTGGCATCGGATTAGCCCTGGTGAAGCAGTTTGTCGAAGAAATGAATGGAAGTATTTATTTTGATTCAGCTTTTCAGGTTGGTAGTCATTTAAAGATTCAGCTTCCTAATATGTTTCATTTATAGTTTCTAACCTCACTTACTAAGCCCCCACCTAACTTAGGTTTAAGGTCATTACTAGTTAAAGCACCTGGTAGTCAACCCCTTTATAAGAGTGGGTCAATACACTTTTTCTGAATTCTAGTAAATAAGAGTAGTATATAAACCTGATATTTTAAGTGTTTTACTGATTTTTCAAATTGAGAAAATCTCTGATTTCTGGCGGTACCTAATACTTCATATTTGGAGTATCAATTTTAAAAATACGAATATGGCACGTCAGATATTATTAACCTTCATCTTAGGATTTGTTTCTTATTCTTACTCTACTGCTCAAGACGCACACTTCTCCCAATTCTATGCGAACCCTACCTATTTGAACCCATCGCTAGTTGGAATGGCTGGAAATATAAGAACTACGGTCGCTCATAGAGAACAAGGCACTGATACCTACAAATATTCAACTTCCATGTTCTCATTTGATGCTTCCTTAGGTGGGCGTTCAGGTTGGGGTATTCAAATTATTAATGATAGCCAAATGAATGGTGTTTTGAAATCTGTTTCTTACGCTGCCACCTTAGGTCATCGTATAGACATCAACAGAGATTCAAAACTTGCATTTGGTATTCAGGTTGGGGCGTATCAAAAAAAACTAGACTGGAGCTCTTTGACCTTTGAGGATCAGTTACATCAAAGAAATGGGGTTGTAGTTAATACTCAGGAGCGGTTTGGAAATGAAAATGTTACCCAGGCTGACGTTCATGTTGGTTTATCATATTCATCAGAAACCATTTATGGTGGACTTAAATTGAGCCATTTAAACAAGCCTAAGGAGAACTTTTCACTTGATTCTGAAACTACTATTCCGATTAAAACAACGGTTCATTTGGGAGCCATGCTTCCAATTTCAGGATTAAGAAATGATGGTCAATATGTTTCGCCCAATGTGATTTATGAAAAACAGGCCGAATTTGATTACCTGCATCTTGGGCTCTATTATGGAAATGGTATTTGGACTGCCGGAATGTGGTACCGACTAAATGATGCAATCATTACTTCTCTTGGTGTCAATATTTCAAAATTCAAAATCGGTTACAGTTATGATTTTGCAATTAGTGGTTATAAAACTACCAATGATAATGCGCATGAAATATCGATAGGCTACCAGTTTGATGTCGTAAAAAAATTTAAGGTCAAGAACAAGTACAAAGGTAAGTGTCCTTCATTCCAAAAATACCTCTTCTAGTAAACCATGTATAACAATGCTTAAATAAGAAAAACATGAAAACTCTAATTACAACCATCTTGATATGTTTAAGTACTCATGTATTTGCGCAACTACATGATAATCAGTCTATTAATTATAGAATTGTGGCCGTAAGCAATGATAATCCACGCATAGAAAGTGTTTCTAATGAAGTAAAACTCTTCTTACCAATGAAGCTTTATTTGCCATCGGCCTTTACCCCAAATAATGACGGTTTGAATGACACCTTTGGTGCTGTTGGTGAGGGCATTGAGAAATACAATCTGGTAGTATATAACAGGTGGGGAGAACCAGTATTTGAAACTAACAGCGCAAGCGCAAAATGGGATGGTACCTACCATGGAACGCCTGTACCGTTTGGAAGCTACACCTACAAACTCGTGGCATATGGTAAAGAGTTTGGTCAGGTGAATAAGACCGGAAGTGTGATGGTCATCAATTAAAAATCAAAGAATAATGAGAGCTTTATTATCGCTATTAATTTGTATCAGCTTTGTGCCAACTTTTGGACAATCTGAATCTATTTCTGCCTCAAAATATACAGGATGCATCCCATTTAGTGTAAGTTTTTCTTATACAGGAGGAAGTGCCACTTCGTATTTATGGGATTTTGGGAATGGCAAAACCTCTACTGTAGCATCTCCGTCAATATCTTATGAGGCCTTGGGCAGTTATGAAGTTAAATTGACAGTGAATAAATCAGATGGATCATCAAGTCAATTAACACTACCAAAAATAATAAAGGCCATTGCATACCCAGAAGTTAAATTCAGTACAGCAGCCACTTCCGTATGTATTAATTCGCCAATAGATTTTTTTAATACCACTACAGATGCGGTACGATATGTTTGGGATTTTGGTGATGGAAAAACCTCAGTTGAAAAGAATCCTCAACACACTTATACTAAAAGTGGTAAATACACAGTGTCACTAATTGCCTATAATGAAGAAGAGTGTTCTAAGGTACTCACCAAAACTAACCTTGTTGAGGTTATTGGTGTTGAGGAAATTCTAATAGCTGCTGATGATCGTAATTCATGTATTAGTTCCCCTACTGTAAGTTTTGATACTTCAGTGGATTATGACTCCTACGCATGGGATTTTGGGGATGGTGGCACTTCAAACCTTTCGAACCCTGTACATACCTATACTCAAACAGGGGCTTACGATATTTCCGTTGAAGTAACTTCTGAAAATGGATGTTCAGCCAAGAAATCTTTTGACAAATTCATACACATTTACGACTTACCCAATCCTATAATTGCTCAATCTGATTCCATTATTTGCGAAGGAAGTGTCATTGATTTCTCAGGAAACTTTAAAACTACTGATGCTGTATTGTGGCAATTTAGTGATGGCTTTACAACGGATAAAAAACAATTCTCAAAAGATTTTACAGATGCTGGTATTTATACTTATACAGTTCAAGTAACGAGTAAAGAAGGCTGTACTAACACTATTATTCCAGAGAATTCTATTGATGTAAAAAATATTTCTCAACCAGATATTGATTTAGGCATAACAGAGGGCTGTATTCCGTTTGTAGGTCATTTAGTGAATAATACACCTGGAGTGTTATCATCCGAATGGGTTATTAATGGCAAAAAATTAGTTGGGCCTTCTACTGATTTTGAATTAAATGATCCTGGAAAATATTCCCTTAAAGCCATATTAACGTATAGTTCAGGTTGCACTAAAACTGTAGAATATGACTCCATTTTTAATATTTACTCTGCTAAGAACAAAATCATAGCATCATCAATCAGTGGTTGCAGTCCTGTAGAAATTGAATTCACCCTGGAAGACCAGAAAGTAACTAATCCATTTTGGGAAATTGGAGGTATTACAAGTACAGAAATCAATCCTGTTTTAACATTTGATAATCCTGGAGAATATCCTGTAAGTGTGCATTTTATAAACAAGTTTGGATGTGATCAGCAACTTAACTTAAAAAATATGATCAGGGTATTTCCTAACGAAATTGAATACGACACCCCTGAACAAGTAACTACCTGTCAGTCAACGGAGGTTTTCTTTAATGGTGATGTTGGCAAAGATTTTTGGGAGTGGGATTTTGGTGATGGTGTAAAATCAAACGAACCTCACCCAGTACATTCATATGAGAAAATTGGAACCTACACAGTTACTTTAAGAACTAATAACATTCATGGCTGTGAGAGCTACATTGACAACTATAATCAAATTGAGGTTGATAAAGTAGAAGCCAAAATAACTTCTAATTTAGTTGATACTACAGCCGGATGTCCCAATTTTACCATTCAGTTTAATACTGAGAAAAAAACCGGAGCCTCTTACTTCTGGGATTTTGAGAATGGCACTACCAGCACGGATCAAAATCCGATAATTGATTTCTCTACCAATGGACAAACTAACGTACAGCTAACAGTAACAAATGAAAACGGCTGTTCTAATACTACGTCTCAATTAATTAGTTCTCCTTGGCCGTATTGCTCATTGGATGATGAAGAAGGTGATAATCAATTCGCAGACACAACATTTGTATATAAACATATCATTAAATTATGTGGAAGCCCGGCTGAAGTGAATTTTACAAACCCAAGATGGCAGGCAGAATCATGGCTGTGGGATTTTGGTGACGGTACTAATTCAACCGAAAAATTTCCTTCACATATCTATACAAATGACGGTCATTATTATGTTGGTTTAATCTCTTACTATGATAATGGGAATATTGATACACTAGATGTTTACTCAGAAGTGATCATCGAAAAACCAAACGCTAATTTTAGTTATTTAGAAGAATTTAATTGCTCTGGCTATACGGTCACATTCAATCAAGACATCGACAATTATAAATCAACAACATGGGATTTTGGTGATGGACAATTGAGCCTAGATTCAAATCCAACACATACCTACAAAGAACAGGGAGTGTATCAAGTTTCATTAAAAGTAGAAGATGCCTCAGGCTGTACTTCAAAAGTTCTTAAAAATGTGATCGTTGGAAATGACTATGTGATTTTCGATTATCCAACCAATTTATGTGAGAATGACTCCTTAATTATCAACCATAATATTAAAGGGTTTGAGACTTTGGTATGGGATTTTGGTGATGGTGAAGTAAGCACCGAAGACCTGCCAGTTCATGCTTACAAAAATGCAGGGACCTATCAAATTCAAGTAAAAGCTCATGGGTTAGATGGTTGCTCTCAGAACATTACTTTGCCAGAGGAAGTAACATATAATACGCCAAAGGCTGATTTTATTGTGAATAAAACTGATGGGTGTAATTCATTGAACGTTACATTCACAAACAATTCTACAGATGCTTCAAGCTTTCTTTGGCTATTTGGAGATTCTAGTACTTCATCAAAAGTAAATGTAAGCCATCAGTATAATTCTGGTACGTACGATGTTGAACTGATTGCTACAAACAATTCTTGTAGCAATACACTAAGTCGAAAAAATCTGATCGTAGTTGATTCTATCAGCGCTGACTTCTCTTACAGCCAAGAACAAACCTGTCTTCCTGCTAAGGTAGATTTTATCAATAATAGTAAAAATGCAGTCAGTTGGCAGTGGGACTTTGGGGATGGAACAATTTCAACTGAAGAAAATCCAAGCCACATATTCAATTCTGTACCTGATAAACCTGTTCAACTTACAGCAATATCAGATAGTGGATGTTCTATTACAGTCAAAAAACAAATAAACTCCTTCCTTACAGTAGATTTTGCAGTTTCAAACACCGAAATTTGTAAGGGTCAAGAATTGGTATTTAATAATCAGTCTAAGGGTGCAAAAAGCTATATCTGGGACTTTGGTGATGGAACAACTTCGGACCTCATTAATCCAGTTCATACATTTTCTGAACCAGGCCTGTACGACATTACACTCATCGCAACAAGTATAGATGGTTGCAATGACAAAGTAGTAAAAACGAGCTATATAAAGGTTAATTACGTAGAAGCTGAGTTTGAAATTGGTGAGACTGACTCAAAATGTGCTCCTCTCTTAATTGACTTCACTAATAATTCAAAGAATGCCACACAGTATCATTGGGATTTTGGGGATGGGGCCTTCTCTTCCAGTGTTGATCCAATCCATGTTTATTCAGACATAGGGCAATTTGACGTTACCATTATTGCCAGTGATGATATCGGTTGTTCAGATACATTAATAGTTAAAGATGCAATCAGCTCAAAAGGACCGAATTCTAAGATTGTACTTTCAGACTCTATTGTTTGTCATCCAGATCAAATTACTTTTAACGATACATCGACTGTTGCAGTACGATGGGAATGGCTCTTTGGTGATGGTAATTCTTCCTCGTTAAAAAGTCCTAGCCATGAATATGAATTACCTGGGGTTTATGACATATCATTAGTTTCATATGATGACAATGGCTGTAATCAATTTACCAAATTTGATTCAGTTGTTGTTATACCTACACCTAAAGCATCGTTTGAGGTTGATACATATAACCAGTGCTTACCAGTTTCCATAGATATTACCAACAAGTCCAGCAACTTACAGAACCCCACATTTAAATGGTTATTTGGTGATGATGAAACATCAACTTTAGAGAACCCCGAACATACTTACACGAAGCCCGGTGTATATCAAATAAAGATGGAGGTCTCAAACGAAGGATTCTGTACAGATAGCTTTGAGCTCTCAGAAAAAATTACCGTGTACGACACTACTTTTAGAAAACAACCTGATATCTACCGAATATCAGTTATCGACAATCAGGAAATAGATATAAATTATGATGAATACAAATTGAATAATTTAAAGTATCATGTATTGTATAAGAAATGCACATTTGAACCCGACTACCTTCCATATGATACATTATGGTCTACATCTAATGATTTATATCGGGATTTAAATGTTAAACTAAATGAAAATCCGTATCACTATAAAATTCAATCTCAAGGGTATTGTTATGAGCCTGCACCATTAGAGGACTTAATTCAGTACAAAACAATTTATGTTAAATCGGAACTTATCCGGGATTCAATTCAACTCACTTGGAACCACTACGAAGGGCATGATTTTGAAAACTATTTAGTATCGAGAAGACCAGAAGGAGGCGATTGGGAGCCCGTGGAAGTCATTTCAAAAGATCAAAATAGTTATAAAGAGAATGAGGCTCTCTGCCCAGGTGAATATTATTATTGTGTACGGGCATTGAATTTGAATGGAAGTCAATATTATTCAGAAAGTAATTTCTCCAGCATTACAGTCGAAAAAAACATGTTTGAGCAGCAACATGTGAATATCGTTAGGACTACAGTTGTGGATGATCAAAGTATATTAACCGAATGGAATGAACCAACTATAGCTTCTGACAAAGTTGTTGGTTATGATATTCTACGAAAAAATGGAAATGAATTTGAACTAATAGATTATGTGCCCAAAGGTATTACCAGCTATTATGATGAAGAGGTAGATGTACAATCCGAAAGTTTTACTTATCAGATACGGGTAATCAACGAATGCGATATTGAAACTACACTTAGCGGTGAAAGTAATTCTATTTTACTTCAAAAAACAACTGACAATTACGTAAACAAATTAAATTGGACGCCATATCAGGGATGGCATGGTGGGGTTAGTAAATACAAACTTCAAAAGTTAGATGAATACGGTCAGTGGATCACAGTTGAAGAGATAGACAGTACGAATTTTAAGACAGTTATAGATTTGTCGAAGGAATAAAATCTCTTTAAGTCAGTTTCGATTAAAACATACGGCTTCAATTCTTAATCTTTAAATAAGAATAATTATGTAACTTATTGATAAACAATGATATATGGGAAGAGGGTAAATTTTCGTTATCCGACTAAAACAAAAGGCATCGATAATTATATGATGCCTTTTGTTTAATTTTCGTCCATGTTGCTTATGAAGATATTTTAGTGATATTGAAGTATTTAAACCATCGATCGATTACAATAATTGGCCTTTTCAAAGTCTCTAACGTTCATGGAAATAAAAGGCACATTAGGTAGCATGTTTTTAAGCGCTGCGACAATCGATTCGGAAAGTTTCAGTTTTTGCTCATCCGTTCTCCCTTCCATGATGTTGCCAAATACGTTCAAAAAGGCTTCTGACTCACCAATATTATAATGTTTAAATGGGTTTATTCTCACTTTAATGTCTCCTTTAGCGAAAAGGCTCGATGAATCTGCAGTGTCATACACCTTTTGCATAATTCTTTCCGGAGATTCCTGATTCAACACATTCTCTGAACAGTCTATTATAAAATGTGGCATGGTTGTTTATTTTAGTTCTTTTTCAATTTCAATAATCATTTCCTTGGCTACTATAGCCGAAGATGGAAGAAACATGGTGGTTACAATTCTTTGATCAATAACCACATCGTGTTTATCGTTCAAATCATTTTTAGTTTGAAAAATGCCTCCATTAGCTCTCAATTGATCTTCCAGCATTATTGGTAATAGAGTTCCTTCTTTTGCCCAACTTTTAGTTACCTCGGTTGAATTTGGGAAACCCGTTACTTTTTTGCCCTTAACCATAAACTCCCCATTACTCAGTTTAACATTGGCTAAAGCACCCGGCCCATGCCCATAACCACCCACTATTCCCCCATTTTCGTAAATACCAGCAATTATTGATTGTATTTCTTTGTTATAGGCCACATCGAATAACGGTCCATAACCGCCACCAACAAATACTGCTTTATAGTTTTTATAATCTACCTCATCAGGTGTTGATGAATTTTCAACCTTCTCATTAAATTTTTCATACTTAATGGTATAACTACTAATGCCAACAGGATCCATCGAAAAAGGTACTTTTCCACCAGTTGGAGATACAAAATCTACTGCATAACCATGAGAAACAAATATGTGATATGGGGGAGCTACTTCCCAAAGATTGTTCCCAGCAAAGTGTTTTTCAGTATCACCCATATCCTCTGTATTTGATACAACAATCAGTATTCTGCCTTTTTCATTTGTATCGTTGTTACAAGAATTAAAAAGTAACAGCAACGATAGTATTATGAATCCTCTATTCATCTTTTTAGTCATTTTTTACAATAGTTAGTCTATTTTCAATTCAATGTACCTTTTTGTACTAGCTCACCGTAGATTTTATTAATCTTCATTTGGCTAGCCTGCAAATTAGATTCAGAGGTATGTATTGAGCCTCTCCCAAACACCAGATCATGTTCAAACTTCTTCGCAGAGCCTAATAAAAAGCTGGCACCATGCTCCGATGAAAATTCAACCGGTTGATTACCTTCTTCAAACACAATTAACTCCCCAACTGAAGCAATGAGTGCCCCACTCAACTTTCCCTCATACACCACCAACCATAAAATATCATGAGATTCCGGTGGAGTATACGTCCATTTCTCTTCAGGACCGAGATTAACGTCCAGGTAATTCATATCGTTAGGAGGATCAATTTTGCTTTTGATTCTTTCATGCTCACCAAGAAGAATTTTAAACCTTTCATTACGAAATATTTCATCAGGTGTTACATAAACGCTTTTTGCATCAGCCGTTTCAAGCTCAGGAGGAAGTGAAATCCAGAGCTGGAATCCTAGTGTAGGCTGATCTTTAAGCAGCATGCCCTTATGCCATGCCCCTGAACCAGCTTGTAGGTATTCAATATCTCCGGCTCTGAATGAAACCTTGTTTCCAGTTCTTTCATCAAAATAAAAATAGGAAGATATTAGTTTAAACCGCAATTTGGCCTTTTGTTATTTCGATTGCTGCTTAATTATAAAAGTTCAAAGAAAAAATGAAGATCGTAAATCATTAACTTAGAAATAGTTTTATTGAATTATGTCAATTGAGCTTATTAGAAATATCAGGGAACTTGTAACCCTTTCTAGTGAGGAGGAGGAATTGGTAAAGGGGTCATTCGAGCCTCGGCATCTTAAAAAGAAAGAATACCTTCTCTATAAAGGGGATATCTCAAACCATATGCGATTTATAGAAAATGGCTGCCTCCGCTCCTATTACATTAACGAACAGGCCCATGAGCGAATATTGCAATTTGGAATTGAAGGCTGGTGGGTAAATGATTTATACAGCTATCTAACTGAAACTCCGGCACAACTTTTTGTTCAGGCGCTGGAACCCACTACTGTATTACAAGTCCACCGAAATAAACTAAATACGTTATTTGATGATGTGCCTTCAATAGATCGGTTTTTCAGGTTTAAAATGCAAAATGCATATGTATCTCTTCAAAACCGAACCATACATACTATGAGTGACTCTGCTGAAACCCGTTACCTGGAATTTATAAAAACATATCGGGAAATAGAGCAAAGAGTGCCGCAATATATGATTGCTTCTTATTTGGGGATTACCCCTGAACATTTGAGCACTATTCGCAAAAATAGGATGAGACAAGATCTTTCTTAAGATACCTTAATTTTTAGTAAGGTACCGCTTCCAACCTTTGTACTGTAATCAAAAACACAGTACAATGAAGAAAATCATATTAACAAAATTAACAATGCTGGTGCTCTTGGTGAGTCCATCAATCGCACAGCAAAAAGAATCAGTAGGAAAAAGTCCCTGGGGACCTGATGATGAAATAGGCACGCTAAACATGATGTCTGATGCTTCAAAACTGTCAGTATTAAGTCAGATAGTATCCGGTGAAGTATTTGACTTGAGCGTGGATTATTTTGTGGGTATGCCAAGCTTTAGTGCATTGGGCGATCCCGGCTATCAGTACTGGTTAACGCATACTCCACATGGCACAGTGGTTGACAACCCAAATGGGTTAGGAAAAGCCATGAATGAAAAGGTTAGCTACACGGGTGACGCTATATCCATGTATACCCACATGGGTACACATATAGACGCGCTCAACCATTTTGGGCTAAATGGTAAAATATGGAATGGTTTTACTCCTGATCAATATCTTGGCGATAAAGGCTGGCAGAAAACCGGTGCGGAAACTATTCCCCCAATAATTGCCCGAGGTGTGTTAATCGATATCGCTTCTTACAAAGGCTATGAAAATATAAAGGACAACTATCGCATTAACTCTGATGATTTGAAAGGAGCAATAAAGCAACAGGGCATTGAATTAAAGAATGGCGATGTTGTCCTTATTCGGACGGGTCAGGCCCAATTTTATGAAGATGCAACTACGTATTTCCATCACTTTCCCGGTATTAACATGGATGCGGTAAAATGGTTAATTGAAGAACAAGGTGTGATGCTTTTAGGAGCTGACAATCTCAGTTTTGAGACTTTCCCGCCAGAAAGTGAAGACAATTGGGTACCCGTCCATACCTATTTACTAGCTGAAAAAGGGGTCATGTTTATTGAACAAATGAACCTGGAAGAGCTTTCCAAAGCGGAAATTTATGAGTTTGCATTTATCGCAGCCTCGCTAAAGTTAAAAGGAGCATCAGGTAGTCCTATGCGACCTTTAGCTATTCCAATAAACAGTAACTAATACAGGTCATGAATACTTCTTATTTATTGATCATGTCTGTTTCAGTAGGTGTTCTTGTTGTAATTCAAGGTGGTATTAATGCCAGACTAGGTTTGATGTTAAGTAATACGCTATTGGCAACTACCATAGCGTTAATCACAAGTGCTACTATTACGCTGGCGGCATTTCTTATAACTACCAGATCCTACCCTACGCTTCAGCAATTGAAGTCTATACCACTTCATTTGTTTTTGGGTGGTGTATTCAGCTTTTCTGCCCTGGCTCTCTTCTATTATGTGATTCCAAGATTAGGAATATCCACAGTGGTAACATTCGGCTTAACAGGCCAGATCATATTCGCATCAATAGCCGCGCACTATGGGTGGTTTGGGATGCCGGTAGAACTGATGTCAATAAAAAAGTTGATTGGAATGATCATCATGATCACCGGAGTATTTCTGATTAAAATTTAAAATAAATGAAACAAATAACTGAGAATATAAACAACCTGGTCAGCCTGTGGAACCTTGGCGGAAAGTTAGCAGGCCAATTATTTGCTAACCAGGATTATTCCATGAGTGTTGTAAAACAGTCAGAATGGCCAAATAAACTATGGTTTCATCGAAAACCTGACCAACCATTGATGGATGAAATCCAGGAACAATGGAAACTGAACAACATTTCAATTGCCATTTGGGATAACCCATTCAATAAAGCTGAAGACCTGTTAACGTCTAATGGTTTTGAATTAAAGAATGAGTTGACAGGTATGTCAGTCTCTCTTAAATCTAAATTTAGGACATCCGATAACCTGGATTTAGTAAGGGTAAACAACTTAGAACAAGCTGTCATTTGGTCGGACCTGTTTTTAAAAGCATTTGGGTATCAGATTACTGTCAGCACCATAATTAACACCATGCACATGGTTAATTACTTTATTGCCCATAGTAAAGAAAAGCAGGTAGGCACAGCAGTACTATATCAGGATAATCTAAACGTAATAGGAATACATTCCATGGGCATTATCCCCGAGCAACGCAGAAAAGGCTACGCCAAAGAGTTGCTACACCATGTATTGAGTATTGCTGAAAAAAAAGGAGCTACACTAGCCACCCTTCAGGCTTCAGAAATGGGCAAAGGCCTTTATTTAAAAACGGGGTTTAAAGAAGATTTTAAACTCAAAAATTTCATTAAATCTAACATATAAAAAAATGAACTTACTAGATAAATTAAATTGGCGATATGCAACAAAATTATTCGACACAGAGAAAAAAGTGAATGATGAGCAATTGGAGTTTCTGAAGGAAGCTATAAGACTATCAGTATCTTCTTACGGGTTGCAATTGTATAAGGTGTTCATCATCAAAGATCCTGAACTAAGAAAACAGCTAAGAAAGGCTTCCTGGGATCAGAGTCAGATCACAGACGCATCGCATTTATTCGTTTTTTGTAACTATACTACCAGCTTTGATCAGCACATAGATGGTTTCGTCAAACGTATTATTGAAGTGGATGATAATGACAAAGAGGGTGTAATAAACTACGGTGAATTTATTAAGCAGGCCGTGGGAAACATGGAATCGGACAAGAGAAAAAGTTGGTCTGAAAAGCAGACCTACCTGGCCTTAAACAATTTGTTAATTGCTTGTGCCGAGCTTAAGATAGATGCCTGCCCTATGGAAGGTTTTGAAAGTGAAGATTACAATAAAATACTTGGTTTAGACAAATTAGGGCTAAATGCAGCTGTGATTGCTCCGATTGGTTATCGCTCAGTGAATGACCATACACAAAACAGGAAAAAGGTAAGAAAACCAAAAAAAGAACTATTCATACATACATAATCATGGAAAACAACATTCAAAAAAAGGCAAGGCTAACCGGATTACTTTATTTGCTTGTAATCATCTGTGCCGGATTTGCCCAAGGCTATGTGAGAGGAACACTTGTGATCCCGAATGATGCAAACGCTACGCTTACTAATATTCTTAACGCTGATTTTCTTTTTCGTTTTGGGTTGGTGGCGGACCTGATTGCTTTTATGCTGGATGCCGTGATTTCAATTTTACTCTATCAACTATTAAAAGATACAAACAAAACCATTGCCATGGTTGCTTCGGCCTTTCGATTAATTGCCCAGCCCGCCATTGCAAGTATTAATTTGGTTAATCATTACATGGCGCTCAAAGTTACTGATGGTAATGCAGCCACCTCAGAACTGGCAGGTACTGTAATGAACTTTATGACTGCACACACTACCGGATACTTAATTGCAGGAGCTTTCTTTGGTGTGCATTGTCTACTTCTAGGTATCTTGTTATACAAATCCAGCTATTTTCCGAGAATACTTGGAATATTAATGGTCTTGGCTGCTGGTGGCTATTTAATTGAGACATTTGGTAACTTTTTATTCCCTGGCAACGAGATGCTGTTAGCAACAATTGTTGGTATTTCTGCTGCCATCGGAGAAATTACATTAACCTTTTATCTACTAATTGCTGGTACACGCAAACAAATTTTAAACTGATTTTAAACAACGTAATACATGCCACATTTCATCATAGATTGCTCAGACAATATAATTAACAGGAAGTCTCCAGAAGAAATAATGGAGTCCGTTTACAGCGCTGCTGAATCCACAGGCCTCTTTGCCGAAGGAGACATTAAAGTGAGAATTAATCCCTTTAGCAACTACCGTTTAGGTAAGGGTAAAAATGGGTTTATTCACGTATTTGCCAACATTATGGAAGGTAGAACAGCAGAACAGAAACAAGGTTTGTCTCAAAAGATTGTTTCTGCTCTGAATGTAATGTTTCCTGATATAGCTATAATTTCAATGAATATCAGGGATTTTGAAAAAGCCTCTTACTGTAACAAATCAATGGTAATGTAATGAAAACAGGAATAGTAACGGGTGCCAACAGAGGTATTGGTAAGGCAACGTTTAAATATTTGGCTGACAGAAACTATAACGTAATAGGCACTGCCAGAAATGTTGATGTGACCCAAAAATTGGATAATACAAAATGGTATCAATTGGATTTGGCGGAACCTAATTCAATTCATGCACTGACTCAAAAACTACAGTCAGAAAAAATTGATTTCATCATTAACAATGCGGGCATATTATTAGAACAATGGGATAACACAAACATCAACCTTCAACAGTTACGAGATACTTTTAATGTAAACGTGTTTGGCACAATAGAACTAACTGAAAAATTGTTGCCATACCTCAATATGGGAGGCCATATTATTAATATCAGTTCGGCTTGGGGTTCATTTAGTGATCCTTATTTCGATGAATTTCAACCTCATTATAAGATGTCAAAAGCTGCATTAAATATGTATACAAAGCTGTTGGCTAATAGACTGAGGCCTAATAATATAAAAGTATCTGCGCTCGATCCCGGATGGACACAGACCGACATGGGAGGTGCTAATGCCTCCAGAAAACCTGACGAAGTGGCCAAGGAAATCTTTGAACTACTCGAAGGGAATTTGAAAACGGGGAAGTTCTGGCATAGAGGAACGATCAGAGAGTGGTAACTCGTAAAATTGATAAGATCTTTTAAAAAGTAATGTGATAAGTAACACAAAACGCTCTTAGAAAGAACTATTCTGGAAAGGTTAGAATAAATTCATTTCCGTTATCATATTTTACTTCCATTTTACCTTTTAGTTGCTCTGTAAATATATTTATTAATTCCCAACCAGAGGATTCAATCCCTTGATTAGCCTTTTCATTAAAACTTTGGGCGGAATAATCCTTTACAGAGAAAGTATAAGTGTCATTGGTCTTGCTCAATTTTAAATCAATGAATCCTTTACCATCAGGATAAGCATGTTTTATAACATTAGTAATTAGCTCATTCGTTATGAATCCTAGATTTAATGCATAATCTGATTGTAAAGAATGTTTTTCGAAATCAGAACGAACGGTATGTTTAAATTTGGAGCTATTCTGCAAAATATTATTTGTTATAGACAGAATATAATCTTTGATCAATAAATTATCGTGATTTTCCGACTGTAAAAGGAGTTCATGGATTTTTGCTATAGAATATATTTTGCTACTTACGGATTTAATGAAAACCTGAGTATCATAATTCTTCTGCTTTAAAGCTTGCAAAGAAATAATGCTATTAAGCATTTGTAAGTTATTTTTTGTCCTGTGATGGATTTCTTTCGTTAGGTAATCATTTAAATTTATTGAATCTTTCAATTCTTGATTTGTACTTAACAGTTTCTTATTGAGAGCATTTAAATTCTTCTCCTCTACTTTTCTACTTGTAATATTTTTAATGTACACATGAATTATAGGAGTTTGTCCAATAAGATAGCGACATGGAGTTACTTCTGCATCAAATACTGACCCGTCTTTTCTTTTAAATTTAGTTTCTACACTAATTGTATCTTCTGTCTTCATCTTTTTCCGAACTTCCTCAGAATGATTTAACTGGCCTTCTGTATGAAGTTCAAAAACACTTTTAGATAAGAATTCTTCCTTTGAATAGCCGAATTCTTTTAGTGCTGAATTATTAACATCTATTATGTTCATGTTAAGATCATGCACAATAGTGGGAATGATGGAAAACTCAAAAATTTGTTTATAAATATCCTTATTAGGATCAAGATATTTGAAATCCTTTAAAGGGTCTTTATCATTTTTATAAGGCTGATTTTTCCGTTTTTCATTTAAACTCATCAACGTATTGTTATTGAAAAAATCAAAATAGAAACATTATTAAGTTAATAAATTTTAATCAGCCTATCATTAATATTTATACACTATGAAGTGTAATGATCGTAATTATTAAAAGATTGATTTGAAGTTAAATCTGTGATGTCTCACAAAACGCTCGTTTAACTTTCAATTTATTAGCACCTATCTCTGATTCTTTTAAATTAGACAGTGCACTATTACGGTTAGAAAAATAATTAAGCAAAATTTAAATTGCATGTAACATAAAAGCACTTACGATTTTGATCTCGTAAGTGCTCCGGTTTCAGCATAGTTATAGGTTTGAATCAGTAACCATTTCCAGAACCTAAATACTTTTACCTCTTAATCTCAAGGCATTCCCAATTACAGATACTGAACTAAAACTCATTGCCAAGGCTGCAATCATAGGTGATAATAAAATTCCAAAAAACGGGAACAACACACCCGCTGCAATAGGCACACCCAAAGTATTATAAATTAATGCAAAAAATAGATTCTGCTTAATATTCTTCATTACTGCTTCGCTTAAATTACGTGCTTTTACTATGCCATTTAAATCACCTTTAACCAGTGTTATCATTGCACTTTCAATAGCTACATCAGTTCCTGTTCCCATAGCTATACCAACATCACTTTTTGTTAATGCTGGTGCATCGTTAATACCATCTCCTGCCATAGACACCACTTTGCCACTGTTCTGAAGTTTCTCTACTTCTTTCAATTTATCCTCTGGTAACATACTTGCTTTAAAGTCTGCAAGATTAAGCTCTGCTGCTACCGCTTGTGCTGTTTCATGATTATCACCGGTAAGCATAACCACATCGATGCCTTTACTCTGCAATTCTTTGATAGCTTTTGCACTGGTATCTTTAATTTTATCACCTATTACTACATATCCTACCACGGTAGAATCAATGGCGAGATAAGAAACAGTCTTCCCTTGTTTTTGATAGGACTTTGCTTCTTCATCCATTTTTGAGCTGATTTCAGCATTAGCATATTCCATCATTTTGGGATTACCCAAAGCAATCTTTTTGTTATTTATTTCAGCTTCTACACCTTTCCCTGTAACCGCACTAAATTTGGCTGATTCTAACATTTCAGCGTTGTGCTCTTTGCCATAGTTAACAGTTGCCTCTGCCAAAGGATGTTCGCTATTGGTGTTTAATGATACAATGTAATTCAATACTTCTTTTTCGCTGTATTCACTTCCAAAAGCTCCTACCTTTTCTACGGTTGGTTTACCTTCTGTAATTGTTCCGGTTTTGTCTACTATAAGCGTATTAACTTTATTCATTTTTTCCAATGCCTCTGCATTTTTGATGAGTACACCATTTTGAGCACCTTTACCTACACCAACCATTACGGACATTGGCGTTGCTAACCCTAAGGCACATGGGCAGGCAATAATTAAAACAGCAATTGCATTAACCAATGCAAAAACATATGCTGGTTCAGGACCCAAAATGGCCCAAACGATAAACGTGATAATAGAAATAATTACCACTACAGGAACGAAATATGCGGACACTTTATCAGCTAGATTTTGAATTGGCGCACGACTTCTACTGGCATCATTTACCATATGAATGATTTGTGATAATAGCGTATCACTACCAACCTTTTCAGCTTTCATGAAAAAAGTTTGATTGCCATTGATTGTGCCACTACTCACCTTGTCATTTTTAGCTTTATTGACGGGAATGGGCTCACCTGTAATCATTGATTCATCAATACTGGTTTCACCTTCTGTGATGATACCATCTACAGGTATTTTATCTCCAGGTTTTACTTTTAGTATATCATTAAGTTCAATCTCATCAATACTCACTTCAACTTCTTCACCATCAACAATTTTAATTGCTTTGTTAGGTGCTAATTTGAGCAACTCCTTTACAGCGGAGTTGGTTTTACTATGAGCTCGCGCTTCCAATAATTGGCCTAACAAAACCAAAGTCAGAATAACTGACGCAGCTTCAAAATACACGTGAACGGCACCTGATTCCGATTTAAATTGCTCTGGAAATAAATCTGGAAATGACATTCCAACTACACTAAACAGCCAAGCCACTCCAGCGCCTATACCAATAAGTGTAAACATGTTGAGGTTCCATGTCTTAATACTCTTATAAGCACGTTCAAAGAACATCCATGTAGCATAAAATACAACTGGTAAGGAAAGGGTAAACTGTACCCAGTTCCAGTATTTCTGTTCCATTAAATCATATAGTGGATTGTTAGTAATCATTTCACTCATTGCTATCAAGAAAATGGGCAATGTGAATACCGTAGCAATCCAGAATTTTTTCAACAGCCTTTTATAGGTCTTTTCTTCTGAAGATAGGTCTGGTTCCATAGGCACTAAATCCATTCCACAAATTGGGCATGAACCTGCTTCATCTTTTACTACTTCGGGATGCATAGGACAAGTCCATTTTTCTGCCGAAGCCGATGATAAACTTTGTTCTTCTACTAAATCCATTCCACAAACAGGACAATCACCTGGTTGATTATATGTTTTTTCACCCTCACAATGCATGGGGCAATAAAATGTGCCTGTGCCTTTACCTGATGGTTTCTCTTTTTTTGTCTCAGGATGGTGGTGGTGATGCTCTCCCGGATTATGAATGGTATACCTTCCGCCATCATCCTTCAAAGCCTGTTGAAAAGTTTCCAAAGAAATGTGCTGTTCCATTTCTATGGTTGCTTCAGCATCTTCAAGATTAACGGATGCGTTAGAAACCCCTTTTACTTTTGAAAGCGTCTCTTCTACGTGACTTCGACAACCATTGCAGGTCATTCCATGTATATGATATGTATGTTTCATAACTCTTGACTTTTCAATTATTCAAAACTATGAAACAAAGTACAGCACCCTTGATTGCATAAGTATTACATAATTTTGGAAAAAAGTTATAAGATTTACTAGCTATCCAGGGGTTTACGATTAACTGTTAGAAGTTTTTTTAAAACGATTCGGAGCAAGACCGATAACTTCTTAAAATGGGTTATTCAAATATTCCATGCTTGAGTATTTAAACCTAAAAGCGCACTCGAGGTAAATCATCATACACTAAGAGCTCCTTAACCTTCTCTATTTTTAAAAGGGTATAACACTTTTCTATAGTTACACTTTCCGCATCTGAAAACAGAATACTTATTGTCCACTAAGCCTGTTGAAGCTCCTGTGTTAAATAGTCGGAAAGAGTTATTTGCAGATGGCCGTATTTGTTCTGAATCAAGCCAGCAAGTAGGTTGTTAATTTTAGCTTATTAAATAAAAACAGGAAGCGATGGTTTAAATCTCAGGATTGACTTCTGTTACAATCTGTAAATGCAATAGTCATTTTTTTGTAACTTCAATGGTTAGCCAAAGCATTCATAGCTAATGAGTTATATCTCCATCAGTCTATACAAGAAAATTGTGAATCATGGATTAGCAGAAGGCCTTACCAGTGAAGACTTGTCTGACATACCAGTTTCTTTGGAGAAGATGGAGCAATTGCAAGCAGTGCCCTCAGATCAGTTTTTTGCTACGCATGAATTACTGGATGATAAATTGGGCCCCGGTTTCGCTGTTCGTGTTGGTCAGGAAATGAAGATTGATGATTATGGCGTTCTGGGATTATCCTGGCGTACCTGCTCCTGGGCGGGGGAAATCTTTGTGAGAAGTGAACGGTACTTCAAATTACTTTCCGACACGTATGTTTTCAAAGTAGAAAAAAGAGGCGATTGGTCTTACATTTACCTCCACCGAGAACCGCATAGACGAGGTGTACAACTTTCTAATGAAGCTACTTTATCAGCCACCGTTGTGGTGTTGCAGGCTATCACTGAAACTGACATCCTTCCTGTTCAGGTGGCATTCAAGCATAAAGCTCCAAAAGATCTCTCCAGTCATAAAAAAGGATTTCGCTGTGAATTACTTTTTGAACAGCCACACTACTATATAGCCTATAAAACCAAAGACCTCGAGTTGAGAACGGCTAAGGCCGATGAGAGCATCAATAAGTTTCTAGTCGATCGTGTGAAAGAAGAAACCGAAGGAATACAAGCCGATTTAGTCCAGTTTACCAAGGATGTAGAACAGCTTATTAAGGAGGCACTTCCAAGTGGAATTCCAGGTGTTATACATATTGCAGAGCATATGGGCATGAGCAACCGCACGCTTACCCGAAGACTGGCAGAACACGGAGTTACCTTTCGGGATCTCATTAAAAAGACACAGGAAGCTATTGCCAAAGACCTACTTGCTCATTCAAATCGTAGTATTGCAGAAATCGCTTTTGAAACCGGTTTCTCAGAACAAAGCTCCTTTAATCGTGCTTTTAAGCGATGGACTGATCAATCGCCTCTCGAATTCAGAAATAGCTAACCTATTTAGTGGTATGGCGTAAACTGTCAAAGACTTGGCCGAAAAAGTTAAGTGGGCAAAAGTCATCAAAGCACACCTTTGCTGTAAAAAAACAATCACATGAATCAATCAAAAACAGTTTTACTACTTTTCTTTATCACTATCATTTTCGCTTCATCATGTCAAAAAGAAGCTGAATCTAACCTGACCCTATTCAGTGAGCAGATACCTCAGGACTCTGCTTTAATTTTTGGGGAAGGTATTATATCAAAAGAGAACTTTGAGTTTGCCATCACCTTTAGTCCGGAGATGGACGAATTGTTCTACACGAGTAGAAAACCTGAGGGTGCCAATGAGATAATAACCATGCAATACAAAAATGGGCAATGGTCCAACCCATCGCCAGTATTCTTTAAAGCTGAAGTAGGTTGGGATTTTGAGCCACACATTAACCCTACTGGAGACAAGCTATACTTCGGAAGCATCAGGCCACACTTGGATACCTTAAAACCGAGAGCGCTGTACCAATGGTATGCAGAAAAAAGTGATCATGGTTGGAGTACTCCAAAACCTATTGAAAAAAACTTTGAAGATCGGTTTATGATGTACCTGACCACATCAAAAAATGGGAATCTATATTTTACATCTCAGGAAGAGGAAGATGAAATGGAAGATGGCGGTATTTATTATTCGATCAATGAAAATGGACAATATAATAAGGTTAAAAAACTAGGCGATGAAGTAAACTTTGATGGTAAATGGATAGCTCACCCCTACATTGCCCCAGATGAAAGCTATCTCATTTACGATGGAGAAAGTGAGTCAGGCTTTGGTGAAAATGATTTGTATATCAGCTTTAATCAAAATGGCAATTGGACAAAAGCAGTTAACATGGGTCCAAAAGTAAATACTCCATTGACCGAAATGTGTGCCAGTGTATCACCCGATGGCCAGTACTTATTCTTTCATAGGGGTGATGATGAAACAGGAGATATTTACTGGATCGACTTCATTCGCTTAAAAAAGGACCTCCTTTCCCAAAGTAAATAACCGCATGGCTTAAACTGCCAAAAACTTGGCTTAAATGGTCAAGTTATCACTAAAGCAAGCACTCATCTTTACATCATGATCAATTTGATGTAAGATGAAAACACGACAACCCCTAAAAACCATTTTAATAGGAATTATAACCGTTATTATAATTCTCCTAACACATATGATTAAGGCAGAGGCGCCAGCAAAGCATCAACCTTTTGCCATCAACACAACCTTGTCGGCAGAAGTAATGAGCCTATTAGAGGCAAAGTGCAATTCCTGTCACAGAAAGAAAAACCCATTCATGGTATTTACTAAAAAGAACATGAATAAGCGGGCAGGAAAAATCTATAAGCAAGTATTTGTAAAAAAGCGAATGCCCAAGGGAAGTAAGCTGTCCTACAGTGAAAGTGAATTACTGAAAGCATGGTTGGAATCAAACATATAAACTCATGGAATACTCAAAAACAACAATACACATCATAACAATCCTGCTCCTCGGACTTTCAGGTGGCTTTTTTTACGCGTGGCAAGTATCTGTCATTCCCGGCACATTGAAAATCTCTGATGCTTCATATCTGGAAACAATGAAATCCATCAACAAGGAGATTCTAAACCCTTATTTCTTTATCATATTTTTTGGCGCACTGCTGTTGGCCATTACAGATGCAGGGATTCATCTCTTCAACACATGGAGCATGGCAACATTTTGGGTAGTTCTAGCAGCTATTTTTTACGCTATAACATTTGGAATAACTGCCTTTGGCAATGTGCCGCTCAATGATGCTCTGGAAGCACTCAAACTCAATGATTTGAATGCTGATGAGCTCAAAAACTTCAGAAACTATTACGAAGTCCTCTGGAACAAATACCATCTGTATCGCACGTGGGCTTCCGTGATGGCTTTCATTTTCATAATTCTTGGAACTATAAACAATAAATAAAATGACACACAACATCTTAGTAATCGGTGGCACCGGTAAGACCGGAAGCCGCGTAGTTGAAAACTTAACAAAATTGGGCCACGATGTAACCATCGGCTCCAGAAACGGCAGTCCGGCTTTCGACTGGGACGACCCAAGCACTTACGCACCTGCCCTCAAGGGTATGGATAGAGCTTACATTGTTTACTATCCTGATCTGGCAGTGCCGGGTGCAAGAACTGCAATCGAACAATTGACTGCAGCAGCTCTAAAAGAAGGGCTGGAAAAAGTAGTACTACTATCAGGTAAGGGCGAAACAGAAGCAGAAGCTTGTGAAGAAATTGTCGCTCATTCCGGTTTGAATTATACATTGGTACGTGCCTCCTGGTTTAATCAGAACTTCAGTGAAGGTGCCTTTCGAGATTTTATTTTGGCTGGCGCTGTGGCATTGCCTATGCCTGATGCAGAAATCCCTTTTGTAGATGCGAATGACATCGCAGAAGTCGTGACAAAAGTTTTGCTTGATGATAGTTACAACGGACAAACTGTAACAGTGACAGGCCCGAGGAAAATGACTTTTAGGGAAGTAGTAGAAACCATGTCTGAAGCTGTAGGCAGAGAAATTCACTATCAGCCTATTTCAATTGAAGAATTTAAGGCCGGTATGAAAGCAGCCGGATTGCCGGACTCTTACGTTTGGCTTTTTGGATACTTGTTTAAAGAAGTATTAGGCAATCCTGATAATCAGGAAGTTTCTGATGATGTAGAAAGAGTTTTGAGCAGAAAGGCCATTGACTTTAAAGCATTCGCTGAGAAAACTGCGGCATCGGGTATCTGGAATGAAGAAATTCCACAGAGCATTTAAATCTAACTAGCATGAAAAGCTTGAACTTGAAACAAGTGGTGATCAGTTCATTGGTAGTTTACATTATAGGAATTACAGCTTTTGTAGGCTCTTACTTCGTTGAGATCTTAGAAAATGCCAACCAACAGGCAAACTATGTTTTGATGTTGGCCATCATTCCTGCTGCGCTTATTGGTGCGTACTTGTATTATCGCAGAGGCTACCAAACCAATGGATTTTTATTAGGAACAATGATGTTTTTGGGCGCGATGTTACTGGATGCAATAATCACTGTTCCGGTTTTTATCATCCCCAATGGTGGTGATTACCTATCCTTTTTTGGTGACCCCGGATTTTGGCTTATAGCCGTTGAGTACATAAGCGTAGTGGCGGCCTATTGGAAGGTTGAACGAATGACGGGAAGATTGAAGACAGATTAATAGCATTCTTCGAGATAATTTTACTAAGCAGAGATTCTATTGAGTCTCTGCTTTTTTTATTCATCGATACCTAAGACTTTTATTTCTGAAGATTGGGTTAGCTCTTCTTCTTTATTCTGAAAGACACGGCCAATTCAAAAATTCCATTCTGAGCAGTATTCAAATCGGCTCCAACAGGAAGGTCATAACTCACACCAATCGTAAGATTTGGCTGCTCGTAGGCGATGGAAAAGACACCTAGGTTATTGGTATTGTACCAGATTCCTAAATCAATTTTTTTTACTCCTTCTTCTGAATTATCCAATTCATAACCAAATCGTGAACCGATATTGAGAAAATTGTTACTGGCCTGTCTTACTAACCTTGCGGTAGGCATTACAGAAAATTTATATCCTTGATAAATTCTATATCCTACAGATGCACGAATACTGGATGGCAATTTGTCCTTGCCGCTTTCATCTAGGGAAACATTCGGCTCTGTAGCATTGAAAAGGGCTACCCCGACAAAAGCCTTTTCTTGGCCTTGTTCATCATTAAGCTGGTATTGTATTCCTAAGCTAAGCGTTGGATAGCTTACTGTCTGACCTAGTACTGCATCGCCAGAAACAATGTTGGGGTTAAACACTCCATCCACAAACTGATCGTCTGTAGTGAAGTTATTGTTAATCCTGCGTTGGTAAAATCCAGACTGTGCCCCAAAACTTAATTCTGATAAAGGAGTAATTTGGATAGCGTATGCCACGCCTAAAAGCCCACCATTAACCTGGGCAAAATCAGCTATCTGGTCGTTCAAAAAGTTTCCCGCAACCACCAGACGATGATTTCTTATTTTAATCGGGTAATAACCAGATAAGGAAGATGCCCTGAAATTTTCACCTACTTCTACTGACTGAGATCGATAGTTTAACATGATGCTAACATTCTCTTGTAGGCCAATACTACCCGGATTAGTAAATAAAGGTGTGTAGTGGTACATAGAAAAATTAGGATCCTGTGCACTCACCTTGACGATTGATAGCAGCAGAGTGAATACACTCAAGGCTATAATTTTATTGATTGAAACCATATCTAAATGTGTTTTTTTTGAATTTTAAAATTTATCTAAGGAGTCTTATGATGCCGGTATTTTTTCCGTTTACTAATAGTGGCGACCCATCAGTAAAACTACCGCTGATGCCCCACAGATAAGCGCCCTGCGGTTGGCCCCCTCCGTCCCAACCTGTCTGAAAGAGCTCTGTTAAACTTTCAGAACTGTATACAAGATTATTTTCCCTATCAAATATTTTCATTTGAATGCTTGCCACGTTACCTCCGCCTCTTACGATAAAAAAGTCATTATTCGAATCTCCATTTGGAGTAAATAAAGTGGGTAAGAACAGGTCAGTGCCAAACATTTCGAAAGAGACTATAGCTGTTCCTGAAGAGCTGTTGCCGTTTACATCGGTTACGGTAAGTGTTACTGTGGATGATGTTGTAGGAATGTTAAATGTAGTAATGTCCAATTCCAAGCTGGCTATGCCACAATTGTCCGTACTTCCATTGTCGATATCTTCAGGTATAATGGAAGCTTGACCGCTTTCATCTAGAGGTAGGGTGATGTTCCGAGTGATAACTGTGGGGGCAATGTTGTCCTCCACCGTAACCGTAGCGGTAGCGAAGCTCGAATTCCCACTTCCATCAGTAGCCGTTAAGGTAACTATATTAGTGCCAATATCTGCACAAGTAAAGTTGGTTTGATCCAGGGCCAGAGATAAAGAACAGTTATCCGTACTGCCGTTATCAATATCACTCGTTGCAATAGATGCCTGTCCATTCACATCCAATTGTATGGTGATGTCCCTAGCAATCACTGAAGGTGGCGTATCGTCCGTAGGGATGACCTCAAAGGTGGTAGTCGCGGTATTACCTGCATCATCAGTAGCCGTTAATGTCACCATTTGAGTAGTAGTGATCACCGTACCAACTGCCGGGCTTTGTGTTATGATCGGAGTAGTGTTACAAAAATCAGTAGCGGTGGCCAATCCGGTATAATCAAGCAGTGTAAACTGGCAGTTTGCATCAAATTCTACATTTTGGTCTGCTACGGTAGAAATAACCGGATCGGTAGTATCGACAATGATAACCTCAAAGGTGATAGTGGCTGTATTGCCTGCATCGTCAGTGGCCATCAATGTAACTGTTTGACTTGAAGTAATCTCCGTGCCTACCGCAGGGCTTTGCGTAATAACCAGGGTGTTGGTGCAATTATCAGTAACTGTGGCCAATCCAGTATAATCAAGCAGTGTGAACTGGCAGTTTGCATCAAATTCTACATTTTGATCCGCTACTGCAGAAATGATCGGTTCGCTAGTATCAGCAGGGATGACCTCAAACGTGGTTGTAGCTGTGTTGCCTGAATCATCAGTGGCGGTCAAGGTCACTGTTTGGGTAGTGGTGATCACTGTACCAACTACCGGGCTTTGCGTAATGACTGGCGTTGCGGTACAATTATCTGTGGCGGTGGCCAATCCGGTATAATCAATCAGTGCGAACTGGCAGTTTGTATCAAAATCTACATTTTGATCCGCTACTGCAGAAATCACCGGATCGTTAGTATCAGAAGGGATGACCTCAAAGGTGGTAGTAGCGGTATTACCTGCATCATCAGTAGCGGTTAAAGTCACCGTTTGGGTAGTATTGATCACCGTACCAACTACCGGGCTTTGCGTAATGACCGGAGTAGCGGTACAATTATCTGTAGCGGTGGCCAATCCAGTATAATCAATCAGTACAAACTGGCAGTTCACATTTTGATCCGCTACTGCAGAAATCACCGGTTCGGTATTGTCTGCCGGGATTAATTCAAAGGTGCATTGATCTGTATTACCATTACTATCAGTTACCGTAAATGTAACTGTTTGACTGGTTGTAATGACTGTACCTGCTATAGGTGATTGAACAAGGGTTGGTGTAGGAGATACATTATTTTCTACACTGACTAACTCGCTAAAATCAGGAATGACAAATTCACAATTGGCATTAAAATTCACATTTTGATTTGCTGGGCAGGTGATAGAAATTGGAAGCGCATTCTCATACCACGCGATTTGGTTATCAAATTCAGAAGCAGAAAGCACGTCCAGATCTCCGTCTCCATCGAGATCCGCGGCATAGACACTGATGGCACCATTTGCGCTCGTAGTAATGGTCTGCTGTGACCCGAAACTGCCTGAACCATCGTTTTCGTACCATGCGATGCGGGCATCAGCTTGAGAAGCTGAAAGCACGTCCAGGTCTCCGTCACCATCCAGATCCGCGGCATAGACACTGAAGGCATCATTCGCACTTGTAGTAATGGTTTGCTGTGAACCGAAACTGCCTGAACCATCGTTTTCGTACCATGCGATGCGATCGTCAACTAGAGAAGCAGACAGTACGTCCAAATCCCCGTCCCCGTCCAGGTCTGCAGCATAGACACTCCAAGCAGCACTTGCCCCGGTAGTAATAGTCTGTAGTGGCCCGAAACTACCTGACCCATCATTTTCGCACCATGCGATGCGGTTATCGAATTGAGAAGCAGACAGCACGTCCAGGTCCCCGTCACCATCCAGATCTGCGGCATAGACACTTTTGGCACCACTTGCCTCGGTAGTAATGGTCTGTAGTGCCCCAAAACTGCCTGACCCATCGTTTTCATACCATGCAATACCATTTGCTTCTGAAGCAGACAGCACATCCAGGTCCCCATCACCATCCAGGTCCGCGGCATAGACACTTGAGGCAGTAGGTGCTCCGTTAGTAATGGTCTGCATTGCTCCAAAAGTGCCTGATCCATCATTTTCATGCCATGCAATGAAGCCACCTCCTTCAGCAGCTGACAGCACATCCAAGTCACCATCTCCATCCAAATCCGCGGCATAGACACTTATAGCACCAAACACTGCGGTAGTAATGGTCTGCGTTGTACCGAAACTGCCTGACCCATCGTTTTCATACCACGCAATGAGTCCATTATTTTGAGATGCAGAAAGCACATCCAAGTCACCATCACCATCCAAGTCCGCGGCATGGACACTTCTGGTACCACCTTGGTTACCTGCATCGGAATTAATCCTATTTTGCCCATTGGCGAAGACGCCAGGGCTCGCTGGGCTTACCGCTGTAGTAAACCGGGATACAAAAGGAGTTTCCAAAATCCCGCCATCGGTAGCGGTTACGCCTGAAGTAAATGAGATGGAGACTACCTCACCCGGAAAGAAATTCCTGACTGGGTCAAAGGTAGCTGTAGAACCTGACACGGTGGGCATAGGGAAATCCAAAACAGGGCCATTGCCTCCGTGGATAACCACACCGCCTGTAGTGAGCGTGGTGGGGTTTACCTCTTTATCAAACGTGACGCTTATGTTGGCGGTGTTTGTCACCGCAGTGGCATTATTAGAAGGGTTAGTGGCCGTGAGTTGTATTGGCAATTGAGCAAATATTTGCCAATTCAGAAGTAGCAAAAAAAGGGTAGTTAAAGCTGATTTGATCATGTCTTTTTTAATTTTATTTACGTGAGCCATCTTGTTAATTTTATTTGCCTCCATTACCAGATCAGAATATTCTGTTCAATTTATTTCATGGTGGCCAGGCAAGATGCCATTACACTTAAATTGTTTACGATAGCCTTCATGCGAAGAAAATTGATAGATTGTTATGTTCTAACTTTTTGGCGTAGACAACCGGAATAAGGCGTGAATGACAGGGAATGATGGTGGCTTTTGCTTGCTTAGTGCGAAGAGCTTGGAGCTTAGAGCTTAGAGTAAAGGGTTGAAAATTTTTCCTTGTTACTAGTGGCTGATTTCTTATTGCAGGTGGACAGATGCAGGGTGCTTAATCAGGGAGTTGACCAAGGCTGTTGAGAAAGGAAGCTTTGTAAGATCGGCCAATCGGTACGGCATATTGCCCCACACTTACCTTACTTTCAGAAAGGTTTACTTGTGAGATTGCTTCTTTGTTGATAATGAATGATCGATGTACCCTCAAAAAACGATCGCTGATCAGTTGTTCTTCGAGCTTTTGTAGTGATATTCTTGTGTCGATGCTTTCTTTGATAAGGCCTATCTGGCAAATCTTGTCTTTCGCTTCCACACAAAGGATGTCACTCAATTTTATTTTTACCAGGCTTCCATTGCTTTTTACGTACATGGTGTCATTCACCAGTTGATCTTCGTTCCATCCCTGATAGTCAGTTTGAGTGTGAATAGTATCTAGGTGCTTAGACGTTTTTGAAAACTTGTACACTGCCAGTTCAATGGCAGCTTGAAGCATATCTTTATCATAAGGTTTGATGATGTACGCATAAGGGTCAGTCAGCTTGGCTCTGTCAAAAGTCTCTTTGTCTCTAAAGGAGGTGATGAATATAGCGGGGATGGGATTTTTCTTGTTGAGCTGTTCTACCATTTGCACCCCATCCCGATTGCCCTCCAGATGAATATCTACTAGTAGTAAGTCAGGCTTTGTAGCCGCGATCAAATTGATAGCTTCTTCTGCATTGGCTACCAATCCAGCCAGTTCATACCCCATTTCTTCCAGATACATTTCCAGGCGATTGGCGTGTATAAAATCATCTTCTACAATAAAGACTCTTACTTTCGACATAGCTGATAAAGTTATCTTTTCATTAACCTGCCTTAGCGTATTTTGTTGGGAGGGTAATCGAAAAAACACTCCCATCACCAGGCTTGCTCGCTACCCTGATTGTACCCTGATTCAAACGTACAAAATCATCTACAAGCACAAGACCCAGGCCTGTACCTTTTTCATTGGCTGTTCCTGAAGTGCTTTTGTTATCATCCAACACAAATAAATTTTTCAGCCTTTCTTCTTCAATTCCAGCGCCATTGTCTTGTACATCTATTTGCACCTGATCCTCTTTATCAGTCACTGCTAAGTTTACAGCACCACCACGAGGAGTGAACTTGATACTATTGTTGATCAAATTTCTAAAAATGGTGCTCAAGGTTTCTTTATCTGCATGGATGTGCACGTCTTGCGCAATGTCAGCATGTAGATGAATGTCTTTAGCTGCTGCCATGTCTTTAAAGTAATGAAGATTTTCCTCAATTATAGGTTTTAGTGCCAATCGTTGTGGCCGATGCGGCATAGCCCCTCCCTGACTTAAGGCCCACTTCAGCAAATTGTCCAGCAACGTGTTTACTTTCTGGGCAGAATCCTCAATCTGCAAAGCGATCTTATTTAAATTGTCGATGTTCCCTTTTTTGATATTGTAATTGAGTAGCCCCGAAATACCCTGTAGGGCAGTCAATGGCCCGCGAAGGTCGTGGGCTATGATACCAAAAAACCGGTCCTTCGTGGCATTGAGCCTAGCCAGCTCTTCTTTCTGAGCTTTCAATACCTCATTACTCCTATTTTTTTGTCGATATGCCCGAAAAAGTAAACCTGCAAGTGCTAGCAGGATTAATAAACCGATAATGGTTAACGTAACCTGCTGATTTTTCTGTGCAATGGTGGCCAGTTGTTGTTCTGTTTCCATTTTCAGCAAGTTATTTTCAGCTTCTTTTTTAGCGGTTTCGTATTTTGTCGCCATATCTGACATGATAACTTCCTTGGCTTTATTAAATACCGAATCCTTCAGCGAAGAGTATCTTTCATAATACTGTAGTGCCTGCTCAAATCGACCAAAGGACTTGTAAATTTCAGACAGTGTCTTGTAAGTTTTAGACTCCATGTTTACATTGCCAACCTCGTTGTAAAAGGCAAGGCTTTTTTTGGCAAATTTATCTGCGTTTTTGAAATCATTTAGCCTACTGTAAACCGAAGCTAGCTGCCTTGAGGTAAATGCTATTCCTTCCTGGTTATCCAAGCGTACTTTGATCTCAAGCGATTTCTGAAAATACTCTACCGCTTTCTTTAATTGACCTTGCACAGCATACAACTCACCAAGATTGTTATAACTGATTGCCAGACCATAATCATCTCCTAACTCAGTTTTGATCCTTATAACTTGCATTCTATACTCCTGGGCTTTTTCGTAATCGCCCTTTTGCCGATAAATGATCTCAATGTTGTTAAGCGCCTGAGAAATATGGTCTTTATTTTGTGTTTTATTTCCTTCCTCCAGCGCGCGGAAATAATATTCCAATGCTTTGTCATCATCCCTTCTCTTCCTATACACTTCTCCTATTGAATTCAGTGTACTTGATATTGCCACCCCACCCAGGGAGTCTTTCATGTCCAATGCTTTAAACAGGTATCCCATGGCAGTTGGATAATCCTCTTTTATACTGTAGGTTACCCCAATATTATGCATTACGAAAGCCTCGCTCTCGTAATTTGCTGTTTCCTTAAATATCAACCTGGCCTTTTCATATAAATCCAAAGCCATTTCCAATCTGCCAGAGTGCTTGTACACAGTCCCCAAATCCTGATAAGAAGCACCCATTCCATTTTTATCCCCAATTTCGGAGGCATAGGCAATGGCCTCAAGTCCGTAGGAGACAGCCTCTTCAAAATCAGTTTTAAAGCCGCTGTAGTAGCATAAATCCCTAAGCACTTTTACCTTTTCCTCTCCAGAGAGACCCAGCAAAACAGACTTGAGGCTATCAATCATTGCAAGGTTTTGTGCAGCCCCAGACTTGGTGAGATACAACAGGCAAGTGAGTAGTAAAAAAGTTTTCTTCATGGTTTGTGGCAGCTTATTTCAGAGTTTAAAAATATCCGATTTATTTAATTTCAGAATTTTCCATCGATAAAGTTGCAAACATGGACTGATTATTCGTCATAGAAGTAAAAGAGATTTAGTGAGTTTATCACCACCATAATTTCAGTCAGTCCAATCTAAACTTCATCCTCCCAATCCTACACTTCGGTAAGGTTAATTACTAAACCGCATAACCTTCTCTCAATTTAGCACCATCAAAATGCTAAAGACATGAAAAGGTTTATCTACTTATCGCTCCTAATAACAACACTCTATGCTCAGTTTGCCTTCGGCCAAACCACCATCAAAGGTCAGGTGCTTTCGGCCAAAGGTGAGCAACTCATAGGTGCCAATATTTACCTTGACAACACATACGATGGCACTTCATCAGATATCAATGGTCAATTCACATTCAAGACCAATGAAAAAAATGAACAGACACTAGTGGTCTCTATGATTGGGTATCATGAGTATAGAGAAATAATCAACTGCAACGGTCAGCCACTTCAATTTACGGTAAACCTTCGTGAAAAGATCGATGAAATGACTGCCGTGACCATCACGGCTGGTGCCATGGACGCCAGTGATGAGAAAAAGGCCGTTGTGATGAAACCTTTGGATATAGTTACAACATCGGGAGCTTTGGGAGATGTGATTGGTGCACTCACGAAGCTACCGGGAACATCAACGGTAGGGAATGACGGGCGGCTTTTCGTTCGAGGTGGTGATGCTTCTGAAACCAATATCTACTTTGACGGCTTGCAGGTTGGTAATGCTTACGGTAGCACTGCACAAAATGTGCCTACCCGATCACGTTTTAACCCAAACCTGTTTAGAGGTAGCTTTTTTAGCACGGGTGGCTATTCGGCTGAATACGGTCAGGCACTATCCTCGGCTTTGGTTTTAAATAGTATCGATATGCCGATCAGAGATCAAACCGACATCAGTCTTATGTCTGTTGGTGGTGGCCTGAGTCACACCATGGTGGGTGAAAATAGAGCATTTACTGCTTCAGCAAATTTCACAGATTTATCCCCTTACATGTCTATCATTAACCAAAACATGGACTTTACCGATGCGCCAAGCAACTGGGATGCTGAGGTTTTGGGTAGACAAAAAATTGGCAAATCAGGCATATTGAAAGGCTTCATGCATATCGAAGGTGCAAAAATGTCCTTAAACAGAGAAGACATTAACAGCGGTGAAATACAAGCTACAACTATTGAGAATAGCTATCAGTTTGGCAACGTTAGCTTCAGAAATGTTGCTGGCAATGGCTGGTCGTATTACGGAGGAGCCTCGATTTCTAATAATGAAGACCGTATTTCCATAGACAATGAAAATTACACCAGAACAAGCCTGTTAAATCATAACAAAGCGGTGCTCATCAAAGATTTCAGTGACAAGTTTTCTCTTAAGAATGGATTAGAGGCTTATGCCAACCAATACGAAGAAACTGTTTTGAATGACGGGATGAGCAGAAAGCTGGATGAGCTCACGATCAATCATTTTATTGAGGCCGACTATTACTTCAGCAGCAATCTGGTATTACGAGCTGGAATCAGAAGTACTTACAATGATCTTTTAGAAGATAACTGGAGTACTTACCGTGCCTCATTAGGTTATAAATTTTCAAAGTATTCACAGGTATCAGTTGCATCAGGCACATTTAATCAGCTGCCCGCAAACGAAGTAAGAATACAAAACACGGCACTGGAAAATACTCAGTCTACCCATTATATTGCCAACTATTTGTACAGCAAAGAAGGTCGAACTTTTCGTACAGAAGCTTTTTACAAATCCTATGACAACTTGGTTCTTTTCGGTCAATCTGATGGGTTAGATTTTACTGACTTAACCAATGATGGCTCTGGCTATGCGCAAGGTTTCGATTTATTTTATCGGGACAACAAATCGTTAAAAAATACTGACTTCTGGATCACTTACTCCTATACAGACAGCAAAAGAAATCTGAGCGGGTTTGAGTCCCAAGTACGCCCTGGCTTTGCGCCTTTGCACAATGCTTCGTTGGTGATGAAAAAGTTCTTTCGAGAGCTACGTTCTCAGTTGGGATTTTCCTATAGCTGGAATAGCGGTTACACCTATCACAACCCGAACCTGGAAGGTGAAATGCAATCCGAAACACCTGCTTTCAATAACCTGAGCTTAAGCTGGAGCTACCTTCCTACACCGAACCTCATCATCCATTTTGAGTGTAGCAATGTGCTAGGCAGCGATAACATTTTCGGTTATCAATACACCAACCAAGCAAATGAAAATGGTGTGTTTGAAGGAAGACCACAAGGCATGGTAGCAGATCGGTTCATCTTTTTAGGTGTATTTCTGACTTTATCTAAAGACAAAAAAGCAAATCAATTAAACAATTTATAAATCAATATTAAATACAAATACCATGAAAAAATTAACTCTAATCTTAACCCTTTTAGTAGGTGCATTATTCACTAATGCCAAAGACAAATCTGCATATATTAATGCAATGCAAGACCAAATTGAGACTTTCAAAGGCTCTAAAAGCCAGGAAGAATTGCAGGCCTCGGCCAATGCTTTTGAACGAATAGCACAAAAAGAAAATGAGGAATGGCTGCCGCTTTACTACGCTGCCCATGCTTATATTAAAATAGGCTTTAACAACACATTATCATTAGATGAAAGGGATAGTTATTTTGATAAGGCTATCGCGTTGATAGAAAAGGCAGGAGAAATCTCACCAAACAATTCAGAGCTAACCGCCTTAAAAGGATTTGCCCTGATGGGAAAATTATCTGCTGATCCTGCCAACAGAGGTCAAACTATGAGCCCGTTGGTAATGCAAACATTCGGACAGGCCATGCAGCAAAACCCAGAAAACCCAAGAGCGCTTGTTTTAATGGCTCAAATGGAATTTGGTATGGCCCAATTCTTTGGCAATGGCACAGAAAAAGCTTGCGGAATGGCCAATGGCAGTCTTGCCTTATTCGAGGCAGAAGCATCTGAAGGTATTAACCCTACCTGGGGAGCTGGTCAGGCTCAAGCATTGCTTTCTAAGTGTAAATAATAAAAAAGAGCTATTTTAGGTTTTAAGTATGGATGAATATAATTCTAACGCACCCAGAAGCTGGAAATACTATAAAAACCTAAGGTTATTAATCTTAATAAACTTGATAATCGCGTTGGTAATTACCATTTCTTTCAATCTTGATACAATCGGAACTTCGGCTTTTTTCACAAAATGGCCGGAGTTCATTTATTCTTTTCTCATATCATTTACCTTAAGTTATGGTATATCATTTATAACAGACAAAACAGATCAGCGGATAAGTTGGATTCAAAACCCGCTTAAGAGGCTATTGGTTGAAGTTACGGCCGTATCATTATTTGCATTCATTGTCAGCCTGCTATTTTCAACCCTCATTTTGGTTTCTTTTTATGACCATAATTTTGAAACCCTACCCTGGCAAACATTGATGTGGCGCACCCGTTATGCCATTTTGATTTCACTATTTATTACACTCATATTTACCAGCAGGGCCTTTTTGTTTGAGTGGAGATCAGCTGCCATTGCTTCGGAAAAAATGCGTGCAGATAAGTTTGAAGGGCAATATCAGTCCTTAAAAAATCAATTGAATCCGCATTTTCTATTCAATTCTTTTAATACGCTGAGTAACCTTGTTCATGAAGATCAGGATAAGGCCACTGAGTTTATTCAGAAGCTGTCCAAGATTTACCGCTATGTGCTTGAAGTACAAAAGGAAGAGCTAGTCAGTTTAGGTCAAGAGTTGTCGTTTTTAGAAAGCTATATCGGACTCCAAAAGTTACGATTTGGAGATAGTTTATTAGTGAGTATGGATGTTAAACACAAAAATCTATTAATACCTCCACTTACACTTCAGCTATTGCTTGAAAATGCCATCAAGCATAACATTATTTCTAAAGACCAACCCTTAGAGATTAAAATCTTCGATAAGGAAGATTCAATTACAATTTCGAATAATCTACAGCCTAAAGATGTAGGGGAAAACTCAACCGGCATTGGCTTGGAGAATATCCGATCACAGTTAAACTATTTTACCAGCAGCAAATTAAATGTTATCAAATCGGATGATGCCTTTGTTGTAGAAGTACCCTTACTCAAAGACCTATGAAAGTTCTGATAATAGAGGATGAACTACCGGCACAAAAGCGGTTAAAGCGGCAACTAGCAGAAATTGACGAGTTCATTGAGGTGCTGGATTGCCTGGATTCTATTTCAAGTGGCATTGCATGGTTTCAAAATAACCCCGATCCAGACCTGCTGTTTTTAGACATCCAACTGGCCGATGGCTTGAGCTTTAAAATACTCGAGCAGGTAAAAACGGAATGCCCCATTATTTTCTGTACGGCATATGATGAATATGCCATCAAAGCCTTCAAGCATAACAGTATCGATTACCTGCTTAAACCAATAGATCAGGCTGATTTAGAAGCTGCACTAAAGAAGTTTCAGAAGAATTACGGCACTAAAAATCAGATAGATTTACAGAAGCTTCAGGAAATACTTACACAACCCAAAAAAGACTATAAGCAGCGGTTTATGGTCAAGATTGGCGAGAAAATACAAAGTATCAACATTGCCTCTATCGACTACTTTTACAGTGACCAAAAAGCCACGTTTCTAAAAACCAAAGACAATAAAAAATACCTCATTGATTATCCGTTGGATCAGTTAGAAGAGCTTTTAGACCCGGCAGTCTATTTTAGATTAAACAGAAAATACATCACCCACCACAACGCCATTGATTCGGTATTTTCTTTCAGTAATAGCCGTTTAAAAGTCACCCTTAAAAACAGTGACGATGATAACATCTTAATCAGCCGGGAGAAGGTACAGAAGTTTAAGGAGTGGTTGGATGCTTGAAGGCTTCAGGTTTAATAGGTAAAAGAGTATAAATTTTTTAAGTATAATGTTAAATACTTTTTACAATAGATATTATATTTGTAAATACAATTTAACGTTATGGGAAGAGAAAAGCCAATATTATTACCAAAACATAAGAAACTGCTAACAGAACTAGGTGAGAATATTAAGCTGGCAAGGCTAAGAAGAAAATTTAGTGCTGAGCAGGTTTCAGAACGTGCAAATATCAGTCGCCCTACGTTATTATCTATAGAAAAAGGATCAGAGAGTGTGAGTATAGGTCTCTATCTGCAGGTACTCATTGTGCTTGGGTTGGAAAAGGACTTATCATTAATTGCAAAAGATGATGAATTGGGCAGAAAACTGCAGGATGCGGAATTAAGAGTAAAAGAACGGGCTCCTAAAGAGAATAGCGGATGAGGAAAAATATTTATGTATACGCAGATTGGGAAGGGTTACATAAACCAAGCCTTATGGGTATATTACATGCAGATTTACTACGCGGAAATGAGATATTTTCATTTGAGTATGATTCAAATTGGTTGAAATCTGGGCATACTCAATTACTCGATCCCGACTTGAAGCTCTACGCAGGGGTTCAATACCTGAATGATCAAGAGAAAACGAATTTCGGCTTATTTCTAGATTCTTCACCCGATCGATGGGGGCGGGTTTTGATGCTGCGTAAAGAAGCTGCACTGGCCAGGGCTGAAAATCGTAACAAAAAAACCTTGTTTGAAACTGACTATTTACTAGGTGTATATGATGAACATCGCATGGGTGCATTACGATTTAAACTTGATCCAAACCAACCATTTTTAAGCGATGATAAGATTTTAGCAAGTCCCCCCTGGACTTCAATCCGCGAACTCGAACAAATTAGTTTGAAGTTAGAAGATGATGATATAATTGATCATCCTGAATATATTAAATGGCTTAATATGTTGGTGGCTCCAGGCTCTTCATTAGGTGGTGCACGACCAAAAGCAAGTGTATTGGATCAAGACAATCACTTATGGATTGCTAAGTTTCCAAGTCAAAAAGATGATATGGACATTGGCGGATGGGAGATAGTAACATATGAATTGGCACTTGCAGCTGGAATAACAATGGCGCAAAGCCAGGCAATTAAGTTTTCCAGTAAACATCATACATTTTTAACAAAAAGGTTTGATCGTACAACAAGAGGGAGGCGTTTGCATTTTGCTTCTGCCATGACCCTATTAGGTCATACTGATGGTGCCGATTACAAGGCAAATGTAAGTTACCTTGAATTAGTGGAGTTTATTATGACCCGAGGTTCAAATGTTAATCAGGATCTCGAGCAATTATGGCGCAGAATCGTATTCAGCATTTGCGTTTCTAATGTAGATGACCATTTACGTAATCATGGCTTTATGCTATCAGAAAAAGGCTGGCTGCTGTCTCCTGCCTATGATATCAATCCCGTTGAGTCAGGTAATGGACTCAAATTAAATATCTCAGACACTGATAATGCTCTAGACCTCAAACTTGCATTGGAGGTATACCCATTTTTCCGAATATCAAAGGATCAAGCTTTAGCAATAATTAAAGAAGTAAAGGAGGCTGTAAAAAATTGGCGACAAATTGCCACCAAGTATGGCATATCAAAAACAGAGCAGGAATTAAAATCTATGGCTTTTAAACAGGCTGATGAAAATTGAAACCTATTCTCACCGAGGCCTTCCAGCAAACACCTCCTCAAAATACAAATCCCACGATTTGGTTTCATTTTGGATTTCGGGAGGAGAAAAGGTAAGGTTGGATTTGTTTTCCCCTTCCCAAGTTAGTACAGTTTTAAAACCCGGATTCTCATGGTCTGGAAGCGCCAATTCGTACTGGTCTTCAATGCGTACAAAAGGCTTGTTCTTTAAGATTTCATCCATGGTAGTTTTAAAAGCTCCGGTTTCATCCTGAGTATGTAGGATTTCAACCCACTCATAACCCATGATGAGCAACAGAATTTCACCTTTACTATCGTCCTGATGTCTAAACACTTTTTTTGTGCCGGGCTTGTGATCTAACACGTAGCCTTTGTCCTCTAAATAGCTATCTAGTTCACTAAATTGCTGGGTTTTGCAATAGTAGGAAGCTGTTATGCCATCTATGATAATTTGCTTTTCCAGTTCTTGGGCAAAGCCAGACTGAATGACGGAACAACAAAAAATAGTCAGGGCAAATCGAAACATGTATGAAAGATGGTTAATAAATCAAAACTAAGCAAAGTAGAAACTCTGAATCAATGATCATTTCGTCTATTGAAATGATCATTTTGTAGGTGTGGTGAGATGGGATTCTTGGGTTAGGTTGGTGGGATGGGTTTGTATTTTTGGCTGAGAACTTCAAAAGAAATGATTATGTTACTTCCTTATTTAAAACTAAAAATCTATCCCAACCTTGACTAGCTTCTAATCCTCTAAGAAATGCGTCCTTTTCTGAAATAATATTGAATTGAAATGTTTTGGCATTTGAAACTAAGTCATTTATTGAAATCAAATTGATAACATTTCTGTATTCCAAAAAGAATTTATTTTTCAACCATTTTCAAAATTCCTAAACCAATTTTTATCGATACTTATTTTTTCTCTGATTTCAATATGAACACCAAGACTTAGTTCCTTAAGCTTCTCAGCTAACTTTTCGCCATCCATTAAATCTATTGCTGGCGCTCCATCACGAGAAGCCTCAAAAATAGCATCCCTTGTGAATTGACCTGTCGTAATAAATAATCCTTTATCAGTTCGCCCGACCATGGCTCCTCTAAAATCTCTGATCTCTTTTGAGCTCACTTTTCCTTTATAGCGTTTGCACTGAAATATTATATGGAAGCTAAGAATACCATTTATTGTTGCAACACCTCGCCCATCTATACCTCCATCACCAGATCTGCCTGTGACCTCTACCTGAATAAATCCTTTTTCTCTCAATAATCTTTTGACTAATCTCTCAAAAGCATTAGGTGATAATTCATCTGTGATCGTTTTAATTAGTTCATCTTTCCAATTCTCACGCTCAGAAATTTCATTCGCAATTTGTTTTTCTTCTTTCAAGCTCACAGAAAAATTCAGATCTACCTTATGATCGGTTTTAATTGCCCAAATTCCTCTTGCTGAATTTTCCAAATATCCTTGGTTTTCCAACATAGTTCGTACCCAAGCCATCTCATACTCAAATTTTGTTTGTGTCTCAGTATGTTGAATTTCCAAAAGGTCTGCAGGTAATTGAAGCAGCTCAATTACTTTATTATTTATTTCATCATTTCTTCCTGAACCGCCTAGCTCATATATCGCTTTTAACACAGGTTTGAAAAAATCTTCTCTTTTAGGTAAACTTTTCATAGTATTATATCAATTATGAAAGTACGGAACTTTAATCATTTAAAGGAACTTGCTTCCAAAAATGATGACATGCAGCACTTTTATGTCATTTTAGCTGGTGGTTTAGCAAAGTCTGGACTACGAATTTCTTACCATAGAGATTCGGATACTTTTGACATAATTCATGAGATTGATGAATCCCACGTGGAGCTTAACAGTTTGGAATTGCTGAATAATTTTTTTTTCAAGGAAGCTATATTTAATAATTGCCTCTTTCTGTCAGAAATTGACTAATAGTAACCCGATTTTGAATTTCGTCTTATTAATATTCTATTTGTTTACCCCATTCAACTAACTAAACCTCACCCCCTGTCAAAGGAAGAGCCGTGCCATACCTTCGCGTTTAGCCATATCTAATAATAATCAGTTAACTTCAAAAAATCAGAATAACTAAACGGCCGAAGATGACACGAAAAAAAACTCTTTTGCAAAGAGTTGCTGATATTGGCGTAAGGGAGAATTTCTTAGGAACTAAGAAAAGGTATTTACAGGTATCCAATATAGCCGCCATGCTGGGGGTGCTTTTCAATACGTTATGGATGTCCATTGCCCTATCCATTTCGGAAATAACAAGTGCTGTATGGAATGGAGTATTGGGCTTGATGTTTCTGATGGTATTGGTTTTAAACAAGAAAGGAAGTCGGGTAGCTGCTTCGGTCTGGCTGGCCATCTCTGCATACATTTCCGTTCTCGTATTTCTTTACTTGTCAGGATACGGTTCAGGGATTACCACAGTTTGTTTTTTGATCATCATCTTGCCCTACATGACTTTCCCGCGCAAGGCAAGAGCCCTTGCCCATGGTTTCAGTGTATTGGCCTGCCTAACTTTAATTTTTGCCGTTGTTTTTCAATCAGAATTCTATGCGCACAACGAGGGCATGGATCCCTATTTATCACAGATTGTGAATATGGGCATGACGGCATTCATTTGTCTCGCATTAATTTGGAGCTTGTCAGTGCTGATTGATCGATCCGAAGATTCATTAATGGCAGAACAGAAAAAATCAGATGACCTTCTACATAATATTCTACCTAAAAAGATCATACACGACTTGAAAATACATGGTAAGACCATTCCTAAAAGGCATGAGAATGTTTCGATACTATTCACTGATTTTGAAGGTTTTACCGAAATAGTGGCAACCATTCCCGCAATCACCTTAGTGAATGAGCTGAATGAAATCTTCGGGCGATTTGATGAAATCATGGAGGAAACCGGCATGGAAAAAATTGAAACCATTGGTGATGCCTATATGGCCGCATGTGGTCTTGAAGATGAGGCCACAAATCATGCAGTAATTTGTATCAGAGCGGCAAAAAAGATGCTATCCTACCTTGAGGAAAGGAATAAGAACCATGAATTACAATGGAAAATGCGGGTTGGTATACATTCAGGAACTGTAGTTGCCGGTGTGGTAGGCAAAAAAAAGTTTGCCTATGACCTTTTTGGAGATACGATAAACACTGCCAGCAGAATGGAATCTGCAGGTGAATCTGGCAGAATTAATATCTCCTCATCCACCTTTGAACTGGTAAAGAACGAATTCAATTGTATTGCTCGCGGAAAAATCTTTGCCAAGGGAAAAGGGGAATTGGACATGTATTTTGTAGGATAGTGCTAATGAAGCTTTCTCAAAACTTAAATTTTTGACACTAATGCAATTTTATTTACACAAAACGGACTTCGACAAGCTCAGCCCTGCAATATGAGGTATTTTTGAGACAGCTTCGTAAATTCTATCATTTTGTAATCACTCCACTCACCCAACCAACACCCCTCACCCCAGTCAAAGAAAATGCCGTTTAATGCGTTCCTAGGATTTCTTTATTGTTTAGTGATAGGAACTTCTTATAAAAATTCTAAGTTGATTTCATTCCAAATGGATATATTCAAGTATGTCAACGCTCTATATCAAAAACATGGTATGCAACCGCTGCATTGAAGCGGTAAGCGAGGAATTTAGTAAACTGAATATTCCAATACAAAGTATAGCATTAGGTGAGGCCATAGTTCCTTCCGAGCTCTCTTCAAATCAAATGGATCAACTATCCAAAGCTCTGAGCATTCGCGGGTTTGAATTATTAAAAGATAACAACTCAAAACTAATCACTCAGATTAAGTCCATTTTGGTAGACCAAATTCATCATAAAGGCCAAATGCCCAAGGTAAATTTCTCCACATTACTTTCGGATAAGTTAAAACATGACTATTCATCATTAAGTCGCTTGTTTTCATCAGTAGAGGGCATTACCGTTGAAAAGTACCTTCTCAAGCTTAAGATTGAGAAAGTAAAGGAACTGATCATTTATGATGAGTTAAACCTATCTGAAATTTCTTATCAATTAAATTATAGCAGTGTAGCCCATCTTTCATCTCAGTTTAAAAAGGAGACCGGCATGACCCCTTCAGAATTTAAAAAGTTGGAGATAGGTAATAGAAACGAGTTGGATAAGCTCTGACAAAATCTTATAAATCATACCCGGAATTTTGTAAAACGATTACTCTGGTTTCTGTCGTTATTTGTATCGTAAATGAAATCAGTTTAGAAAGATGAAAAGCAATTCAAGTACCTATGGATATGCGTTATATGGGCTGTGTCGATAAATTATCTCCGCATTTGGATGGTGACCATTCCATAAAAAATTGGTCGGTTGATATAAGTGGCGAAAACAAAATGCTTAAGGTAACAGATGAAGAAGTTACTGATAGATATGTAAATGGTATTTTATCTAAAGAAGACTATCAAGTTTTGGGCTCCAACATCAGACAACAGATAATTCATTGACATGTCTAATCTCGCCAAGTTCGATTTAACTGAGGTATTTCGTAACTTAGTACAGCTTTGAGAAAGATTATTTCCATATCGCTTTCCCTCGTTTTGCTGATTAGTCAGCTGGGTTTTGCCATGACTACACATTATTGTGGTGGCCATGCTGTTGAATCTAAATTGATTTATGGGCACGAGAAACTCGACTGTGGAATGCCCAACATGGACGAAGAACACCATGAAGATGAGCACTCTGCCACACACTATAGCAAAGCAAAATGCTGTGATAATAAATTTCAGTACTTGGATACTGAAGATAGTTTTAAATCTAAAGTACAGCATTTCATCAACGAACTAGCTCCAGCAGTTCCGCAATTTCTAGTAATTCCGAATTACATCGCACTTGATGTAAAAACACCAATTTCAGGAGACGCTCCACCTCTGGTCGATAAAGATATATTGACCCTACATCAAGTATTCCGCTTATAGCCCGGCATTTTCATTCAAAAACAACCTGATAAAACCATTGGGTTGACGAGAGCTATTCTGCTCTTTAGAACACACGTTCGATTTTTATTTTGAATACTATGCTTAACAGATTAATTAAATATTTTTTGGAAAATAAACTGGTGACCGTTCTCGTTCTCTCGGGCTTTGTGCTGTGGGGAATAATAACGGCTCCATTTGGTTGGCAGGTAGATTTTCTACCCTCCGATCCGGTTCCTGTTGATGCCATTCCAGATATTGGTGAGAATCAGCAGATTGTATTTACCCAATGGCCGGGTCGTTCGCCACAGGATATTGAGGATCAAATCTCCTATCCGCTTACCACCTATTTATTAGGTATACCCGGTGTGAAGTCCATCAGAAGTTCTTCCATATTCGGGTTTTCGAGCATTTATGTCATTTTTTCAGAAGATGTTGAATTCTACTGGTCACGATCCAGAATTCTGGAAAAACTCAACTCACTGCCTTCAGGGTTACTGCCTGATGGTGTGCAACCTGCACTCGGTCCAGATGCTACAGCCCTCGGACAGGTATTTTGGTATACTATTGAAGGGCGAGATAAAGACGGCAATCCAACAGGTGGTTGGGACTTGCACGAGATTAGAACCGTCCAGGATTTTTACATCAAATATGGATTAAATGCCACTGAGGGGGTTTCTGAAGTGGCTTCGATTGGGGGTTTCATTAAAGAATATCAGGTAGATGTAAATCCCGATGCTTTGAAGGCCTATAATATTCCATTGTACAAGGTCATGCAGGCTGTGCAGAAGTCTAATAGAGATGTGGGCGCCAAAACCATTGAAATTAACCAGGCTGAATATCTGGTGCGTGGCTTAGGGTATGTAAAAAAGGTAGAAGATATAGAAAAAGCAGTGGTGGCTGTTCAGGACAATGTACCAATTAGAATTAAAGATGTGGCTGTTGTTTCCTTAGGGCCTGCCACCCGCAGAGGACTTTTGGACAAAGATGGAGCCGAAGTAGTTGGTGGTGTGGTAGTAGCCAGATATGGCGCGAATCCTTTGCAGGTAATCAACAATGTTAAAGATAAGATTAAGGAAATTGCTCCTGGCTTACCTACAAGAACTTTAGCTGACGGCAGAGAGAGTCAACTAACAATTGTTCCTTTTTACGATCGGTCAGAGTTGATTTATGAGACACTCGGCACTCTTGAAGAAGCCTTATCACTGGAGATTTTAATTACCATTCTGGTAGTGATCGTGATGGTGTACAACCTGAGAGCTTCTCTGCTGATTTCCTGTCTGCTGCCAATAGCAGTGTTGATGGTCTTCATTGCCATGCGATACTTTGGTATAGATGCCAACATTGTGGCACTGTCGGGTATCGCCATTGCCATCGGCACCATGGTCGATCTGGGAATTATACTTTCGGAGAATATCATTAAACATCTGGATGAAGCACCGAAAGAGCAGAAACTAATTACAACTATTTACAATGGCGCCTCGGAAGTATCAACTGCCATTCTTACTGCCGTTTCCACAACCATAGTCAGTTTTATTCCTGTCTTTACCATGGAAGCTGCGGAGGGTAAACTATTCGGGCCGTTAGCATTCACTAAAACATTTGCTTTAATAGCCGCATTAATTGTATCGTTATTAATTCTGCCAACCCTGGCCCACTGGTTCTTTGGCTTCAAAATAGAAAATAAGCTATTCAAAAAATATGGGCCTTATGCCCTTATCGTAATTGGTGTTACTGGCTTAATCAGCGGACAACTATGGGCGGGGGTTTTATTGATTCTTTTTGGTGGCATCGCGCTTACAAAACAGCTTTTGGCTACTAAAGTTGATGCCTTACCCGGTTGGGCAAAATTCCTTTATAACTATGCGGAATTGATCATTGTGTTGATCGGTGTGGTTTGGTTACTAGCCAAATACTGGCTGCCATTGGGTCCATCACACTCTTTGCTAACTAACTTCTTGTTTGTCACCATGTTGGTAGGTGCCATATTGGGTGGCTTTTCACTTTTAGAATATCAGTATAAGCGTGTTTTAAACTGGTGCCTGAATAATAAATTCAAGTTTTTGATCCTGCCAACGGTACTCATTATTACAGGAGCTACGATTTGGTTAGGCTTTAACAAAGTGTTTGGGGTTGTTTCTAAGGGTTTTAATGCGATTGGAGTGAATGTAGCTACAACAAAAGCCTGGTCTACCCTTGCCCACACTTTCCCCGGCATTGGTAAGGAATTTATGCCTTCACTCGATGAAGGAAGTTTCCTGCTTATGCCTACTTCTATGCCACATTCCGGTATTGAATTCAACCGAAAAGTTGTAGGGCAACTGGATATGCTGCTTACCAACATTCCTGAAGTGGATTTAACCGTTGGAAAACTTGGTAGAGTGGAATCAGCATTAGATCCAGCTCCAATTTCAATGTACGAAAACATCATCAACTATAAGCCAGAGTATATCCTCAACAAAAAAGGACACAGACAACGGTTTAAAGTAGATGATAACGGAAAGTTTATCACCAGAAAAGATGATTCCATCACCAATGAAGAAGGTCTGGCTCTTGGCATTAAGGCCGATCAGTTAACTCCGGATGAGAATGGTGAGTACTATCGAAACTGGAGGGATCACATTCAATCACCGGATGATATCTGGGAGGAAATTGTGAAGGTGACCAAAATTCCGGGCGTTACTTCCGCACCAAAACTGCAACCTATCGAAACACGATTGGTAATGCTGCAAACAGGAATGCGAGCACCCATGGGTATCAAAGTTTATGGACCCGATTTAAAGACTATCGAACAATTTGGCCTGGAGCTGGAAAGTATTTTACAACAAGTTCCTTCCGTAAAAAAAGAGGCCGTTTTTGCAGATAGAATTGTAGGCAAACCATATATCCACCTCAATATCAATCGTGAAGAAATTGCCCGCTACGGATTAAATATCGAAGATGTACAACAAGCAATAGAAACGGCTATTGGTGGTATGAAAATAAGCTCTACTGTGGAAGGTAGAGAGCGTTTCCCGATACGGGTTCGCTATCCAAGAGAGCTAAGGGATGACCCACAGGCTTTAGGTAGAATACTAATGCCTACGCCTACCGGTGCGCAAATTCCATTATCACAATTAATTGATTTTGAGTACGTAAGAGGCCCTCAAGCCATTAAAAGTGAAGAGACATTTTTGGTGGGTTATGTACTGTTCGATAAACGTGATGGCTACTCTGAGATAACGGTTGTGAACGATGCTCAGGAAAGAATTCGAACAATGATCGAATCAGGGCAGTTGAAGGTGCCTTCGGGTGTAAGTTATAAATTCTCAGGAAGCTATGAGAACCAGGTGAGAGCAGAAAAACGCCTGATGATAATAGTCCCTGTGGTGCTTGGTATCGTGTTTTTGATCTTGTATTTCCAATTCCGATCGGTAACAACTTCTCTGATGGTATTCACCGGTATTGCCATGGCGTTTAGTGGTGGATTTATAGTCTTGTGGTTGTACGATCAATCGTGGTTATTAAATTTCTCGTTGTTCGACACCAATTTCAGAGATCTATTTCAGGTGCAGACCATTAACTTGAGTGTGGCCGTTTGGGTCGGTTTTATCGCCCTATTTGGTATCGCCACAGATGATGGAGTACTTATGGCCACTTATCTCGATCAGAGTTTCGATAAAAATAAAACAACCGACTTAAAAGGAATTAGAGCAGCAATTGTAGAAGCAGGCCAGCGCAGAATTAAGCCCGCGATTATGACCTCAGCTACTACCATCATAGCCTTATTACCAATTCTCACGTCAACAGGTAGAGGTTCTGATATTATGATCCCAATGGCCATCCCAGCTTTTGGAGGCATGTTGGTGGCTGCGATTACTTATTTTATTGTGCCTGTACTTTATTCAATACGTGAGGAAAGAAAACTTAATCAATCAGCATCATGAAAACACTTGCCTTACTTTTAACAATTACACTAAGATTGGGTATTTCAAATGCTCAGAAGTTAGATGACTACTACAAAATAGCTGCGGAGAACAATCCGGGGTTACAGGCTAAGTTTAAAAACTTTGAGGCAGCCATGCAGAAGGTAACGCAAGTAAGCAGCCTACCAGATCCTAGTTTGTCATTTGGCTATTTCATTTCTCCGGTAGAAACCAGAGTTGGGCCTCAAAAAGCACGGTTTTCTTTAACGCAGATGTTTCCATGGTTTGGAACACTTAAAGCTCAGAAAAATGCTTCTACACTAATGGCTGAAGCGAAGTATCAGGAATTTATTGATGAGAGGAACAAACTTTACTACAGTGTTTCGGCTGCCTATTATCCGCTGTATGAGCTTCAGCAGATTAAAGGCATTGAAAAAGAAAACATTGCCATACTATCCACCTATAAAGATATTTCTACTGCCAAATTCCAAAATGGAAAAGGGTCTATGGTAGATGTTCTTAGAGTAGATATTATGCTTAAAGATGCTACGACTAACCTTTCGATACTTGAGAAAAAAGAAATGCCTTTAAAGGCTAGGTTTAATAGTTTGCTCAATAGAAATAGTGATGAAGAGGTTATTGTATCAGATTCTTTATCGGTTCAAGACTTAGGTGTTAACTATCAAAAAGATTCATTACTAACTTCAAATCCGCTGTTGGAAGAACTTAATTTAAAGTATCAGGCAAGTGAGGCTCAGGAAAAAATTGCCCACAAACAGGGCTTGCCAAAGCTTGGTGTTGGGGTAGACTATGTTATTGTTGGAGAGCGATCGGATGTGTCCATGCCCGATAATGGCCAGGATGTATTCATGCCTATGGTTACGTTGAGCTTACCCATTTTCAGAGCCAAGTACACTGCCGCTAAAAAAGAAGCGGTGCTTATGCAAGAATCTTATGCTCTGCAAAAAGAAGAGGTATCTAACCGACTGGTAAGCTCTTACGAAATGACCTGGTTTGAAATTCAAAAACAAGTCGAACTCATTCAGTTATACAATGATCAGATAGAAACGTCTCAACAATCATTGAACTTACTATATAGTGGCTATAGCAACTCAGGGAATGATTTTGATGAAGTTTTAAGTATGCAGCAGCAAATATTAAAGTACCAAAAGCTGAAAGCGAGTGCTGTTGCATCTTATCATATAGCATTAGCTGAACTAGAATATATCACTGCTAAAACGAAATAATCATGGAACAGACAAGCTTTTTAAGACATTGGAGTGATGCAGCCCATACAAGTGTAGGTTTCTTCTGGATGGCTTTATGGGCCTTTATTCTGGGTTATGCAATCAGTTCAATTATTCAAATATTCGTGACTGAAAAGCGCATGCAAAAAACCATGGGCGATGCAGGCGGTAAGAGTGTTTTCCTTGGAGCATTCTTTGGATTTATAAGTAGCTCCTGCAGTTTCTCAGCACTTGCCACTTCTAAGTCGTTGTTTCAAAAAGGAGCAAGCTTTGTATCTTCTATTGCCTTTTTACTGGCATCTACCAACCTGGTAATTGAATTAGGAATTATCATTTCAATTTTCCTTGGTTGGCAATTTCTTGTAGGCGAGTATGTCGGGGGTATTTTGCTTATTCTATTCAGCTGGTTATTAATTAAACTGATAAACCCTACCAAGCTTATTCAGAATGCACGCAATAAACTAAGCGATTCGAAAGATGAAGCAGGTGATGACAAATCATTTAATCAAAAGTTAACCTCCGAAGAAAGCTGGGCCAAAGTAGGTAAACAGTATTTTATGGAGTGGAAGATGGTTTGGAAAGATGTAACAGTCGGTTTTACTATTGCCGGAATTGTATCTGCTTTTGTGCCAGATTCTTTCTTTCAAACTCTATTTATCAATACAGGTGTTGGCAAACAATCGTATGACTTTTTTACGTTGCTGGAGCATGTTATTGTAGGTCCGGTAGCTGCCTTTTTAACATTTATTGGCTCAATGGGTAATATTCCATTAGCGGCCTTGCTATTTGGTAAAGGTGTAAGTTTTGCCGGTGTAATAGCCTTCATATTTAGCGATTTAGTGGTTTTTCCAGTGCTTAGAATCAATGCTAAATATTATGGTTGGAAGATGTCGTTTTTTATCCTCTTCCTATTATTTACATCGCTCATTGGCACCTCACTAATTCTGCATTATGGATTTGAACTATTCAATTTAATTCCTCAGAGCAGCGGTGTAAGCATTGCAGAAAATGATCACTTTGCTATTGACTATACATTTTACATGAACCTAGGCTTTCTACTCATATCCGGGGCGCTCCTCTATTTCGGTTTGATAAAAGGAAAAGATGTAATGCATCATAAAGAAATGGCTCCCAAAAGTCCCTTACTCGAAAAAATTCTTAAATGGCTTGCCCTTACTTGCTACTTATGGTTAGCAGTAGGCTTGCTACTAAAATTTGTAATTGAATAAAGAAATGAAAAACATCACTAAAACTATACTGGTTGCCGTCAGCACACTTTTGATTGGTTTGCTAATAGGCTGGTTGATCTTTGGTAATTCCAACGATACCAATAATGCAGAACACGATCATTCGGCTGCCGCAGTAGGTGTTGAAACCGTTTGGACTTGCTCCATGCATCCACAGATTCGACAAAATGAAGCAGGTGATTGCCCTATTTGTGGAATGGACTTAATTCCTCTGGAGGAAGATGCCGGAAATTTAGATCCGAATGCCATTTCTATGTCACCCACAGCCATGCAACTCGCTAATGTGAGAACGTTGATTGTTGGTACGAATGCAGCAAATAAATCGGTAAGACTAACAGGTAAAGTTCAAGCTGATGAAAGACAACTGTTTACGCAATCATCGCACATTCCGGGGCGTGTCGAAAAGTTGAATGTAAACTTTACTGGCGATTATGTAAATAAAGGTCAGGTGATCGCCTATGTCTATTCACCGGAATTAGTTACAGCTCAGGAAGAATTACTGGAGGCTGAGAAAATCAAAGAAAAGCAACCGGCATTATTCAGTGCCGCCAAAGAGAAGTTGAAAAATTGGAAGCTTACCGATGCTCAGGTAGAAAAGGTAGTAACTTCTAAAAAAACGATTACTGAATTTCCAATTGTAGCCAATGTTTCCGGCTATGTAACCAAAAAAATGGTGAACTTGGGTGATTATCTAAAAGCCGGTCAGCCCATTTACGAAATAGCCAATCTCTCTAAAGTTTGGGTACTGTTTGATGTATATGAATCGGACTTGCAATGGGTGAAAAAAGGCAATGAAATTTCTTATACTGTAAAGTCTTTGCCGGGTAAAACCTTTACAGGCAAAGTAACCTACATCGACCCAACTATTGATCCTAAAACAAGGGTGGCCAAAGCCAGAGTGGAAGTGGCGAATAAAGATTTGGCATTAAAGCCGGAGATGTTTGCAACGGGTCAAATTAAAAGCAGCCAGGATGGAAAAGATGCCACGCTAACCGTTCCCAAATCTGCCGTTATGTGGACGGGCAAAAGATCTGTTGTGTATGTGATGAACCAAAGCAGCGAAGGCGTGAGCTTTATGATGCGGGAAGTTACTTTAGGGCCGGAACTTGGTGAAGAATATGTGATTGAGTCAGGTCTGGAGGCTGGTGAAGAAATTGCAGTGAATGGAACCTTTAGCATAGATGCTGCAGCTCAGCTAGCCGGTAAACCTAGCATGATGAACCCCGCGGGTGGTGCTGTAATGACTGGTCATAATCATGGTGGAAGCTCAGGCCAGATGGCCGAAATGAAGGTGGAAGTTCAAAAAACAGCCATAGATCCACAAGCCAAGGATGCTTTAAAGCCTATTTACACGCATTATTTAAAGCTTAAAGATGCATTGGTTGCGAGTAATTTTGATCAAGCGAAAGAAGCAGCTAACATGCTTAAAAAGAGTGTAAATAATGTGAATATGGCCCTGTTTAAAGGCGATGCACATAACACCTGGATGGCACTGTCAGATAACTTCAAATCAAGCCTGGAGCATACCAATCACTGGTCTGATATTGAAGCAATTAGAACAGCTTTTATTCCCATTTCCAACACATTGATCAGTTTAACCAAGGCATTTAATCCTAACAGAGAAAAAATATATGTGCAATATTGTCCGATGGCCGCTAACAATACCGGTGCAAGCTGGATAAGCATGGAAGAGCAAATTAGAAATCCATATTTTGGAGACGCAATGCTCACTTGTGGAAATGTGGAGGAAGAGTTGGCTGGAAGTGCGAAAGCTACCCCGGCAGAATCCGACAAACCCAAACCAAAAAGTCCAAAAACATCAGCTATGGGTAACATTGGTAATACACACATTCATATCGATTACTCATCTCCAAGTGTAAGAGGCCGTGTAATTTGGGGTGGACTAGTTGCGTATGACAAAGTTTGGTCGAGCGGTGCGCACAAAGCTACGACCATCGACTTCTCTAATGACGTAACGATCAATAACACAAAAGTGCCTGCGGGCAAATATGGATTCTTTACGATACCAGGTAAAGATCAGTGGACTATCATTTTAAGCAAAGATTGGGACATGCACTTAGCTGATGATTATACACAAGCCAATGATCTGCTTAGGTTTAAAGTAAAACCGACAAAGCTCAATGAACCGGTTGAATCTCTTAAGTACGAGGTAATTCCATCAAACGATAAATCAGGTGTAATCAAGTTAAGCTGGTCTGATTTAAGCGTATCATTTAAAGTAATAAACAATTAATCAATTAATACATACAACTATGAAAACAACACTTTTATCAATTGCCACAGTTAGTCTTTTGATGGCTTGTGGAGCTCAAAAAGGAGAAGAAAAAGAAACAACTACTGAAGCTACAACAGAGGTTAAGGAAGAAGCTACTTCTGAAGAAGCTGCAACTGATAGCTCCGCTGAGTTAGTGCAGGCTTACATGAAGCTGAAAGATGCTTTAGTAGCAACTAACGGGGCAGAAGCAAAAGCTGCAGCCACAGAAATGCATAACGTCATCACCGAAAATGATAATCAGGGCGAGTTAATGTCAGCAGCAATGAAAATCTCAAACACTGAGGATGTTGAAGAGCAAAGAAAAGCTTTCCTCGACCTTACGGCAGCCTTTATCGCCCATGTGAAAGCTAACGGCTCTGATGAAACATTATACGTGCAGTATTGCCCTATGGCTTTTGACAATAACGGAGGAAATTGGGTGAGCTTGTCGTCAGAAATCAGAAATCCATATTTTGGAGATAAAATGTTGAAATGTGGTAAGGTTGAAGAAGAAATATAAGTCTGCACTAGCCTTACTCACGATTGTACTTGTAAGCGTAGCCTGCTCAACGAAGGAGCAGGCAAATACGCCTCAAATCGATATTAAAACACTCTCAGGTGAATCGTCTACGTTAGAGGATTATGAGGGTAAGGTTGTATTTCTAAATATTTGGGCCACATGGTGCGCACCCTGTATTAAAGAAATGCCTTCCATTGAAAAGTTGACTGAATTGTATGGGGATGACGTGGAATTCCTGATAGCCTCCAATGAGGAAGTAGACAAAATCATTCAATTTAAAGAGAAAAAGTCTTTCAAATTAAACTTCGTACAATTGCAAAATACACCTGAATCACTGGGCGTATTTGCTTTACCCGCCACTTTTGTTTTTAATAGAGCTGGCGAACTGGCTTTTGAAGAAAAAGGGAGCAGGAACTGGTATAGCGAAGAAAGTAAAAGCCAGATCAAGAAAATTATTACTGATGAATAAACATTTACAAATCTTGGCGGCTATTGCATTACTTGTTGCAGGCTGCAAGTCTTCAACTGATCAAGAGACAGTAAGCGAAAATGTCCCATCACAAGTTAATTGGCTGGATGAATTTCCGGGCTCATTACCGCACTTGTATACCGATCTTGATTCCAACGTTTATCTGTCATGGGTAATTGAATCTGACGATACGGCCAGGCTGGTTTATGATCAGATTGGAACGGATATGAACCCAAAACCTATCACCTCAGGCACTGACTGGTTTGTGAATTGGGCGGATTATCCGATGATATCTACTCTACACGGTCAGAATTTTCTGGCCCATTATCTGCAAAAAAGTAGTGAAGGCACATATAGCTATGACATTAAAGTGACTGTTTCGAATGATAGCGGTAATGCTTGGAATGCGCCTTTTGTTTTACATGATGACGGCAAAGAAGCGGAACATGGATTTGTATCAGTAACACCATATATGGACAATTTTTTAGTGGTTTGGCTGGATGGAAGAAATACAGTTATGGAAGAATCGCATGATGGGCATGGACAAGGAGGTGCAATGACATTAAGAGCAGCCATCTTGAATACAAACGGTGAAAAACTGAATGAATGGGAACTCGACAATAGTGTATGCGATTGCTGTCAAACATCGGTGGCCATTACTTCTTCGGGGCCGGCAGTTGTGTACAGAAACCGCTCCGAGGATGAGATCAGGGATATGTATGTGGTTCGATTTGTTGATAATGAATGGACAGAACCTGTAGCGGTACATCATGACAATTGGAATATTGCAGGCTGCCCGGTTAATGGACCAAGAATAAGTGCTTATGGCAATCAGGCCGTGGTAGCCTGGTTCACCGCGCCTGACGAACCCAGAGTGAATGTGGTATTTACCAAAGATGGAGGGGAGACATTTTCGAATCCTGTTAGACTGGATAAAGGCTCAGCCATCGGCCGCGTTGATGCAGTGATGTTAGACGATGAAAAGGCCTTTGTCACCTGGATGGAAGGTGAAAACATTGAAGGTGCCCTAGTGTCAGCTTCAGGAGAAGTCTTAAAAAGAACTGTCATAGCCAGCTCATCAACAGCCAGAAGCAGCGGTTTCCCGCAAATCACCTCCGATGGTGACGATATTTTTGTGGCTTTTACAGATACTTCTAGTGGCAGGGTTAAGTTGGGGGTGGTAAAGATTTAAGCTCTAACGACCAAATCACAATTTTCACTATTTCACCACCAAAATAAGCACATTCGTCACAACCAATTGTTTTAGTAAACATTTGGTTCAAGTTTTATTCATCTATGAAAATAATGAATAAGTATTGCCTGAGTGTAATCAGTGTTCTTACACTTTTGGTTTTCTCATCATGTGGTGATGACAGTAATGATGATGGTGTATCGGTTAATATGGTTCAGACCGTACTCAATGAATTTGAGGATACCTTTGTAAAAGGAGGGGCAGCTGCACTTATATTAAAGTCAAATGGCGAAATTATTAGTGGAGCTATTGGTGAGTCTGAAGAAGGCACTCCTCTTAGTGCAGATCTGAGCTTTGCCGTTGGAAGTATTAGCAAAACCTTTACGTGTGTATTAACCCTTCAATTAATAGAAGAGGGTTCATTGAAATTAACTTCGACCATTAATGAACTATTACCAGAGATTGTTAGCGAAAAAATTCCAGGTAATATTACCATCCAACAATTGCTTATTCATAATTCAGGGTTAGATCATCCATTACCAGGATCCAATGGGTTGTTTAACTTCGTAATCAACAATCCCTCCACTGAAATTACCTTCGAAAAATTTGTTGAATTTATGGAGCCCCCACATTCTGAACCAGGCACTAAGTTTTTGTATTCTGATGCTAATTACAAAGTGTTAGGCATGGTGGTTGAAAAAATAAAAGGAGCTGAATTCAGCGAAGTGTTAAGAAATGAGCTTTTCAACTCTTTAGAATTAAATGACACATTTCTAGGGCTGCTGGAGGTACCCACTAATGAGCAGGCATTTGCATGGGTAAACACTGAATCAATTAAAGATTTAGACCGTACTGCAGTAGAGAGTATGGGAAGATACACGGGCGATGTATGGTCATCCTGCGGTAATCTGGCCAATTGGTTTCATGCCATTTTTCAGAAAGAAGTGATCAGTGAGTCATCTCTTAGCCTGATAACTACATTTAATAAAGGTGCGGACGGTTTGGATTACGGTGCAGGTATGTTTCGAAGTGCATATGGTGGCAAGCTTGTTTATTGGCATTCCGGCTTCACTATCGCTTACAGTTCATTTGTGGGCTACGTGCCATCCACCGGAGATATAGTTGTCATAATTAATAACCAATGGAACAATGAGGAGCTCATTAATATGGTCAACGATTTAGTCAAAGAGCTCTAATTTCAGAGAAAAGCTGTTCTTTAAAGGTATTTTCCTCAATTTGAGGATTATTGAATACCTTACCATTATGAGGAGGAAAGTATTTACGATAATCATCCACATAACATGCTGGAGTCTATTTATTTTACTTTTATGTAAGCTTTTCCCAGCATACTCTCTTATACAATCCGATGAAGGCGAAACCGGCTTTTTAATTACTCATACTTATTACTATTGGGTGTTGGGCGGCTCTTGCATGTTTTTTTTCTACTTCCATTCTCAGCTACTTTTCCCTAAACTGTTTCTTAGAAAGAAGTACTTAGCCTATTTCATTTCATTAATTTTATTGATGGTATTTGTACCTGCAATGCAGTATTTAATAGATACGCTACTCATTCAATACCTGACATTGCCTTCAGATAGTAAAGTAAGCGTCAAAGGTTTTTTTATTGAATCAATTGGGTTAAACACATCCAGTCTCACCTATGTCAATTGCTTCGCTTTTACACTTGGTTATTCGTTTTATGATAGCTGGGTAAAGGATCAGCAGCTCAAAAAGTTAATACTACAGGATAAAATAAAGGCTGAAAACCAGTTACTACGTGCACAAATTAACCCACACTTTTTATTCAACACATTAAATACATTTTTCTCACTTGCACAGAAACATAAGGCACCTGTAATTGAAGATGGTGTAGCAACTTTATCTGAGATGTTCAGATACACTTTAGAGAATAAAGACACCACATTAATGCCTCTGACAAAGGAAATTGAATACGTAAAATCTTATGTCCATTTACAAGGCCTGAGGTTCAAAGATGGGGATGATGTCGATATACAGTTTAAGATAGAAGGTGATTTTGAAGGCAAAGAAATCCATCAAATGATATTGATTAATTTTATTGAAAATGCCTTTAAACATGGCATCAATATTTCTGGTCGCTCCTATATACATATCGATATTGATGTTGCCGAGAAATTTCAGATGAAAGTTCGGAATTCAGTGGGTAGTAAAGCAAGAGATGATATTTCCTTTGGAGTTGGTTTGGATAATACTAAAAACAGGCTGGACTTACTTTATCCTAATAAACACCAGCTTTATATTGAATCGACAGATAATTATTATGAGGTTATACTTACTTTGGAGTTACCATGAACAATTTTAACTGCATAATAGTAGATGATGAGCATAACGCCAGAGAAGTTATTAAGCGTTACATTTCTCAAGTTGAATGGCTGCAACTAAAAGAGGAATTTAAAGACCCCCTCAAAGCATTACACTTTTTACATACAGAGACTGTTGATATAATTTTTCTGGATATTAATATGCCAGGACTAAACGGAGTGGAGTTTATCCAATCCCTCACTAAAAAGCCTACTATTATTTTCACTACTGCCTATGCAGAGTTTGCTTTGGATGGTTACGAAAATGATGTGGCAGACTATCTTTTGAAACCCATACGGTTTGAACGATTTCTAAAAGCCATCAATAAGGTTAAATCATCATCAGAAGGATCTGTTTCTGAAGATGACTTTATTATGGTAAAAATTGCCCACGGACTTCAGAAAATAAGGCTTGAAGAAATCCTTTTTCTTAAAAAGGACAGCAATTACATCGAAATTCATCAGGTGGATGGGCGAAAGGATTTGATAAGAGAAAATATGAATACGATTTACGATGTATTCCCTCAGCAGCATTTTATGCGCATTCATAAATCATTTGTAGTAGCTAAGCGGCATATTAAAATTATCGAATCGCATCAGGTAACATTACAAAGCGGTCATAAAATTAGCATAGGCCCCAGTTATCGAGAGGATATTATTAAAGAGTTTCCATATCGAAAATAAATTCACGCTCATTGTTACACATCAGACAACAGCTACCAACTCCAAAGATGCTATCTTTCCCTTCAGATCATGCGTACCCATCGATTTAAAACTGAAGTTTTCTGTATAGGGTAATTGATCTGCGAGCTCTTTTGAGATGAGGTTGTCAACGCCCAATTCGTTACACAAACCCTGAATTCGGGATGTCGTATTGAGCACATCGCCTGTAAAGATGATTTCCTTTTTCAATGCTCCAATTTCACCGGTTGTTACCAATCCTGCGTGTATGCCTACCTTGAAAGTGGGTATCACCCCAAATGTTTTTTGAAAGTATGCCGATCTGTTCTCAAGGTCTTGCTTCATTGCCAAAAAAGACCTGATGCAGTTCTGATTTTGCAGGCCTTTTTCAAACGGCCAAGAAATAACAATCTCATCACCTATGTATTGATATACCTCTCCTCCGTGTTTAATAATGGCATGTGTAAGTGTATTGTAATATTCCTTCAACAGCTTGAAATAGGTGATATGGCCTAGTTGCTCAGCAATAGTGGTTGACGATTTCATATCCAAAAACATAAACACACGCTTCTCTTCTACCGGTTGGTGATACTTTCCGGTAAAAAAATTCAGAAGAACATTCTGGCCAATATTCTCGCTGATTTCAGCATAAAAAAGGCAGGCAAATAATGATACACTCATCTGAACGAATGTGCTGAGATTGGTTATACTCGTTAGATAATAAATATACTTAGCCCAAACTCTTTTATCGAATATTCCAGTTTCCAGTTCCATGCTGGCTGCAATAGGAAAGGTGATTAATATTACGAGAAAAAGAAATACGATGTAGAACGCAAACTTGTAAACTATTTTGGTAGTGAAACTTTTATTAGAAAACGCCTTATTGAGCCAAATAACCTCAACAGTACCAATCAATAGCCCGAGGATTGTTACTGCAATACTGGCAAACACCAATATTTGCGAATTTACCCGTATGGCCGTAGAAGAAACATTGTCGAAACCTCCTAAGGCAGCATATTCAATAAACATGAATATCACACCCAAGGTGAGCCAGATAAAGCCGAATGGCAAAATTCTAATAATATTCCTTTTTGTAGCCGGAGAAAGTGAGTTGAACATGGCTGCCAAGCTATAATTTCAACCTGTAAGATAGTTTAAAATTGAATTTCAATTAACGGTATTGTGACAAAGCTTCTTTATTGATTCTTTCCAATAAAATACCCTTGCTTTTTATCATCAAAATAAATGTCAAAGGTATATTGGTCATCTTCCTGCCTCACTTTATAAATGGTAACACCGTCTTTTTTAGCTCCATTGGTAGCAGTTATCCACTTAATATGGATTTCATTATTGCTATTCTTTATAACATTTGCCTTTCCAATTACTACATCCCGCATGTTGCGCTCTGTCCATATGCCATCAACAATAGTTACTGATTTAAGGCTGTCCGAAATGTCATTACCCTGTATCATCAACTTAGAGATGCTCAGATTCAGATCATTCAGAGGTTTTAATTGTGAATCTTGTGCATATAATTGACTTACAGTACTAAGGCAGATACTAAAAAATAAGGAAGTGAAGGTTTTCATGGAATTCAACTTATTGTTCAACAAAAGTTACAAATTTTTATTAACATAATTTTTAAATAGGCCTTTTGAGTGCAATAATCTCATACTTAATGTTGAAACGCGGTATACCATTAAAATAAAACTGCCATCTCCTTCATTAAATACGGCATTGACAACTCCCTAAATTGTAGTATATTCTCGTATTATTTAATCTGGCAGTACATTCTATCCATGAATATTGTCCAACATATTGTCAAAAGTGGGATTACCAATGCTAAGAGCTATCAGGATAAACGTGGCATCTTAATATCCAACTACATAAGTCTCATACTGAGTGTTGCCATTTTAATGATTTATCTAGTAAGGTTTATCTATTTCAGCGATTTGTCTTATGGTGTATCAGGAATAAATCTTGTTATCGGACTATTAGTTTTTTCATCCCCAATTCTCTTAAACAGACTTGGGTTTGATTACTTGGGTCGATTTTTAATTTGTCTGATGCCCATTCTGTACCTATGGTTCATGTTCATTTCTCAAATGCATAATCTACCCATTGTGTACCCAACCATTTACAGTGCAATTCGAATATTTCTTCTCACATTTAGTACCATACCTTTTTTAGTATTCTCTTACAGATCTAAATATTCGTTGATAGCCGGCATTTTACCTGGACTGATATCGGTGCTATTTTTTGAGCAGATATTCTCTGCTGTAAACCTCAGTTACTATACCCAAGGGCTGCCTCTTGAGGACTATCCACTCATGCAAATGCGAACCATCATTGCCTACTTCATTCTAAATGCGGGTAGCTATACATTTCATCTCATCATCGTGAAAAATGACATGTATACTCAGAAGCTTTTGGAGGAGCTTGAAGAACAATCAAAACAATTAGAGCTAAAGAATAAAACACTCTACGAATTAAACAATACACTAGACCAAAAGGTAAAACGTAGAACTGCAGAAATAGAGAAAAAGAATATTGAACTAATAAATAAAAATGTAAAACTCTCTGAATATGCGTTTATTAACTCGCACAAACTAAGAAGCCCGCTGGCCTCTATTCTGGGGTTGGTAAATTTGTTTGAAACTCACATTCTCTCAGAACATGAAAGGCTTAAGATCATTGAGAAAATCAAAAAATCAAGTGAGGATTTAGACCGTGTAGTAAAAGAAATTAACGCCATACTTGACGAGACAAAATAAACAAAGAAAGCTGCAGGTTTCCCCACAGCTTTCGCCCTCAACACTAATCAATCTACCATGAAATCTTAGAATTTGATGGAAGCGCCAGCCATCAATAACATGCTGGTTCTGTCAGTTCCATAAAACTCTGCCTTTTCATCACCTAATAAGTTTCTTCCGTTTAGATATACATTAAAGTGGTTGTTAATCATATAATTCACTTTTGCATTTACGATTAAACGGCTATCTATTTCACCCACAGTAGTAGCTGGGTTTACATTGTCATAAAAACTGTACTGATTTTGCTCACTCATAAAGTAAGGGTTCAAATTCACAGTTAGCTTTTCTGTGGCTTTCACGTTTAAGTAGAACCCACCATATACTGCAGGAGTTTGATCGTTCTCATCATCACTAAGATCTGCCAGTCCAAAAATGCTTTGGGATGATGCCAGGTTCTCAGATTCTGTTTTTTGGAATGTTACAAATGGCTTTAGCTGCACTTTTGTAGACGGCACATAATTAGCTGAAAGTGTAACACCATTTTGAACAGACTCAACCGGCATGTTTACATACCTGAAGTAGTCACCGCCAGGAGTATAAGGTGCCTGTGGTATGTCTACAATCAAGGCATTGGTATTCTCTGCTTGTTGTCTGAATAATTCAATATTCAATTCTAACTTATTGCTCAATTTAGTTCTATAACCTAATTCAAACATTTGAATCTGAAATAAATCTAGGTTTTTATCTCCCTGATAGTACAGGTTAGCAGGAGGTAATTGTACATCTAAAAAGTTGGGCCCTATAAATGATCCACTGTTAGATTTTGAAACAACTGCTCTAATCAAGTTCTTATCGTTAATGTCATATGTTGCAGCAAATTGATAAGCAAAATACGCTTCGTCAGGTGAGTTAAATTTATCTACTCGACCGCCAGCAACCAATCTTAGTTTTTCAGTTACTTCAATGTCAGCCATTAAAGATCCGGCTATATTTTCTACCGTTTGCTCGCCTTGAAATACGCCTATTGTACCCTGTGATAAATCCACATAATCTTCATTATTATATGCTGCACTTTGATAACTGAACCCCGGACGAACAGAGATTTTATCTGACAAATTCCAATTATATTCCAGATTGGCATCTACAATGGAGTAATCGTATTTTAACAACACCTGTGCTGCTCCCTTATTAAGGTCATCAAAACCTGTTGTATAAGAAAATCTACCTGATAATCCACCTTTGTTTACAGCTAAGTTCACATATTCTGACTCATACACTGACTGTGAAAATGGTGTGGTAGCATTTTGAGTAAACGGCTTAACAACTTCTGCTCTTTGCAATCCTGTTTGTACTCCGATATTAAAATCTTCAGCAACAGCATAATCTAACATTAGATTTACACCATTTCTTTCTACACCTGTTTCAAAATTGTCGTTACCCGGATCGCCATATGCATTTTGCTGATACAAGAAAATTTCATCGTCTTGTCTGTCTCTACGCTGGAAATTACCAGACACCTGAGCAGAGAATTTCTCATTGAATTGGTAGCCTAATCTAACACCACCGATATACGTATTATCCGTTCCGGCTGAAACATTGGCATTGGCAACTACGCCATCACCGTCTACATCTTTTGTAATAATGTTAATAACACCTGCTACTGCATTTGGTCCGTAAAGTGGTGCTGAAGGACCTCTAACTACTTCAATTCGCTCAACATCCACTAAGTCTACCGGCAATGCTTCCCAGTTAGTTCCGCCTAAGTTGTAGTTAAATACAGGTCTGCCGTCAATCATTACCAAGGTAATTTGGTTAGCAGAACTTGTTCCGTCACCGTACCTGTTAATGTTGTCAAAACCTCTTAAATGAATATCATAGGAGCCATTCGTCATTTCTCTTACAATAAGACCGGGAACTAAACGCAACGCTTCAGGAATGCTGGTAGCACCTGCGTTATAAATCTCTTCTTTTGTAAGCGTAGAACTTGAAAGCGGTGCTTCAAATAATGATTCCGCCTTTTTTGATACAGAATAAATATCTATATCCATTAACTCTTCGAGGCTCAACTCGAAAATATCTTCTTCCTGGCCGTATGACGGTGCAATAACCATCGCTAAGGCCATAACTGTTAAAAATTTGATTGTATTTTTCATGGTATTTATTAATTACTAGTTTGATTAAACAACAATGGCAAGACTTACTAGCTGGCTCGCCACTTTGAATTGTGAATTGTCAATAGACTTTTTGTTCAATTCAAATCGAATTTTACCGTCTTTATGCACAAAATTGATATCGCTTCCTTTTTGTGTCATACCTGGCTTTTCAGAAACCAAAACGGTCTTAGCCGATTTGGAAACCGATGAGATTAGATGGCTACTACCTTCAGGAATGTAAACCAGTTCATAGTTTCCTGATTTGGACACATCGGTAAATACTTCAATAATAATTTTGGCCGAGGAACTTGATTTTTTTGCGGCCATTTCCTTAAACGCTGCAACAATCTGCTCATCATTGCCAAGAATACCGATGGTTACATTTCCATCGTTGTTAGGCCATTGAATGTACCTTGTAAAATTGTATACAAACAAGGTTTTGATCTGACTCTCTGCATTTTGAGCCAAAAGCGGCATGCTTAAGGCACACATTAATATTAGGGCTGTTAAATAGTTTAGTTTTTTCATGGTTGTATTGATTTAACTAATTTTTCAATGCAAACTTGATAAACTATCATGCACATGATTTAAGCAGATTCACGTATTTTAATGTCTAAGTGAAACACGTAGATTATTCAATATATCCGAAGAAATGACTCTCAATTTGGTTTTATACATGTTTTTGTCTGCTGGAACTGCCGGATTGCTAGTCTACCTTCTTATGTATTTGCACTATTGGAAGATCAAAAGCTCTGTTGAAGCTGATAGTAGTTTAGCCCAGAAAAAGTATCAAGAGTCGGAAAGGATTCTATCATCTATGTACACCTACACAAAGGAATTTGTGGCGTTGTTAAAAAAAGATAAGAATAATTTGATCATCATTAAATTCCCTGAATCTTACTGGATACAAATACAAAAGCACACTAATTATTCTAAAGAAGATGTCATTGGAAAATCTTTGAAATGGTTTTATGTGGAAATATTAAAGCTAAATGAAAACGAAATTGCTACCAGGCAAAGCAAGATTTTGAAAACCATTATTGAAAGAAAGCCCATTACCTACCTTGAAAATTACAAAGACCCTGACGGGAAAAGAGGCTGGTCAAACTCAAGCTTTATACCACTTTTGGATGATAAAGGGGAGATAGATTATATTCTTTTTACATCAAAAGATGTAACGAAAGAAAAAGAAGTAGAATCTGAATTGAGATTTAATGTAACGCTTCTGGAAAGCATTCTGGACTATAGCCAATTTGCTATTGTTTTGTTTAAGGATGGTAAAATCCATCAGATTAATAAAACCTTCACCCACTATTTCGATTATCAGATCAATGAGATTTTAGGCGAACCAGGCGAAATAATAGTACCGGAGAAATACTACCCGCTGCTTCATAAAGTTCGTCAAGGTTTAATCAACGATTTCAAGGTGTTTCATCTTGGTTTAGAGGAAGAAATAACGCTGAAGCGTAAAGATGGCTCTGAATTTTATTGTGAGGTAAGTGTGTATCCGCTTCCGGTAGAAGGAACAAGGTACAGTGTTTTATCCATTTCCAATATTACAGAACAAAGGCGTATCAGACATGAGTTGGAAGAAAGCAAAGAACAATTGCAATCGCTTATAGAAAATATGCCCGGTATGTTTTTCAGGCTGGGCACTGATAGCGAGTTTAGCCTGCAATACATTAGCGGAAACAGCGAGGCGTATCTGGGTATAAAAAATAGCGATATAAAAGAAAAGAATTTGCGCGGTCGTGATGTACTACCTGATGAGTTCATTACAAAATCTCGTGAATATTTGAGCCAATTAATGCAAACTGGTGGTAATGGTGAAATGACTCTGCCAATAGAATATAGTTCTGTAAAAAAATGGGTGAATGCTCGCTTTAAACCTACAAAACTAAGTAGTGGCGAGCGCGTGATTGATGGGCTGTTATTTGATGTTACGGAACAGGTACTGAATGAAAAAAATCGAAAAAAAGCCGAAGAAAGCTTAAGAAAGAATCAATCGCGATTACTTGCGTTAATGGCCAATCTGCCAGGCATGGTGTATCGGTCTGCCCATAAGAATGATTTCAAACTCACTTTTGTGAGTGAAGGCTCTCTTGAACTCACAGGCTACACACCCGACCAGTTGAAAACTTCGAAGTCCTCAATTTTCAATATCATTAAAGAAAATTATCACGACAAAATTAGAAGGGATGTAGCAGAGGCCATTGCTGAAAAAAAGCCGTACAAATTATTCTATGAAATCTACACGGCAGCTGGCCCTAAATGGGTATTCGATCGGGGTCAGGAAATCGAGAAGGGTTATCTGGAAGGTATCATCATCGATATCACCGATCGTGTGGAATCAGAAGAAAAAATAGTGCAAACCATTATTCAGACAGAGGACAGAGAACGAAAAAGAATTGCCAAGGAACTACACGACAGTTTGGGCCAAAAACTAACTACTGTTTCACTATATTTCAATTCATTGAAAGACAAAGAATTAGAGTATAACGAATTAAACACTCGATTGGTGAAAGGTTTAGGCTTTTTAGAGTTGGCAATAAAAGAGACACGTAACATTTCACATAACCTAATGCCACGAAATGTTGAAGATTTTGGCCTCAAGCTATCGATAGAGAGTTTGGTGAATGAGTTGAATGCCATTTCTGAAACCAAATTTTCGTTTTATGATAACTTACAGGACAAAGATATTTCTGTGAACCTGGGTTTACACCTATATCGCATAACACAGGAAGCAATAAACAATGTATTAAAATATGCAGAGGCCAAACAGGTTGCTATTCAATTAATGCTCTACCCTGATTTAATTATTTGGTCGATTGAAGATGATGGTAAAGGCTTTGATATCACCCAACTCGAGAAAGAACAGCAGTTTGGCCTGGAGGGCATCAGACAACGAGCACAACTTTTATCGGGCAATGCAACAATAGAATCGAGGATAAATCACGGAACAAGCATTACTATCGAAATACCGTTTAAGAGTCATTATGTAATAGAAAAATGAATGTATTAATTGTTGATGATCACAAAATAGTTAGGGATGGAGTTAGGCTCTATGTTGAAAAGCACCCTAAAGTTAAAACCATTGAAGAAGCAAAAAATGGCAACGAAGCCCTGGCCCATTTAAGGCAACACCCTGTTGACCTGGTGTTGATAGATATTAACATGGCTGTGCTCAATGGTATTGATTCTACAACTCAGATCACAAAAGAATTTGAAAACGTGAAGGTAATTGCACTTACCATGCATAACGATTATCACCATATTAAATCAATGATGGATGCAGGTGCTAGTGGTTATCTGCTAAAAAATTGCAACCAGTCAGAAATGATTGAAGCCATCGATCGGGTGATGGATAACGAAATTTTCTACAGCCCTGAAGTGGCACAAACGGTCATGAACAATCTTGCCAAGAAAAAGGTGAGGCAATCCAACTCCATACCTCTAACACCCAGAGAGTTAGATATTTACAAACTAATTATGGATGATAAATCCAATCAGGAAATTGCCGATGAGCTGTTTATAAGCATTAGAACTGTGGAAGTGCACAAGCGTAATTTAATGGAAAAGACAGGTGCCAAAAGTTCTGCAGGCCTGGTAATATATGCCGTAAAAAACAGAATTTTTGATGATATAATTTGAGTTTATCCTTCCTCTAAGTGAATCACGTAGATGTTGAAATACGTGTGCATGCTTAAATAAATACTCCCTACCCTACCGAGGTTTGCAGTCATATTCTTTGTCATGGACTGCATTTATTTAATAAGTAAAAATATTCACTTAGCAGAATTCCTTTCGGAAGAAGGTTATGAGTGCGTTTGGTTTAACGACCAGCCCTGTGAACTTCATTCCGTTGAATTCTATACCAGCATTGTGGTTTATGACACCTTAAGCTACGGCTATAATATCCCCCAATTACTTAAAAATCATGCGCGTGGCTTAATCATATTAAGTGATTACCTCAGTGATTTTTATCTCAAGAACTTCACTGAAGAAAATCAGGCCATTTTACTAATACACAATTTCATTCATGAGCTTAATGATGCCATTGCTTCTGTATTGAGTAGAAAAAACTATCAATCAAAAAAATTAAAAACCAAACTAACAGCGATATAAAATTATGAAAGTAAATGTGAGCGAACGGATCGAAAAAAACATATACTTCCTAGCAATAATTACTGTTTCAATAGTATTAGTTAAAGTGCTTGAGTTTTTAAATAAGCTTACCACTTTACTTTGGTAGCTGAAACACGATGTTGATTAGTTAATTGGTCTGGTTAATGCGGTAGCTTATCCTTTAACAAACCATAGGTGTAAATGTCACGAGTGTTAACAGTCAGTTCAATGCTACTTCAAATACTTCATACAATGTAACGCCATTCTAACATGCAGTCTCATACATTTCTGCTATGAAACTAAACACTCAAGTATTTTAGAGTTTTTAATATTATTTCTGCATAAAAGCTGCCGGAAAAGCATCCTGATCAAAATCCCAAATTATAGGGAGCATGTAAAATGTTAATAATGAAATAATTAGTATTGAAACAAGATTCATAAAAAATCCTGTCCTCACCATATCGGGGATGCGCAAGTAGCCCGAACCAAATACTACTGCGTTAGGCGGGGTTGCCACTGGCAGCATAAAGGCACAGGAAGCAGATATAGTCACAGATACCATGATCATATAAGGGTGCAAGTCAAAAGCCAATGCCATAGGTGCCAGCACTGGTAATAGCATGGCTGTTGTAGCTAAATTCGAAGTAATTTCAGTTAAGAAATTAACTGACGCCACCATCACCAGAATTAAGAATATCAATGATAGCCCTTGTAAATCGGTTAGCTGCGAGGCAATCCAAACCGCTAATCCTGTTTCATTAAATCCTCTGGCCAGGGCTAAACCTCCTCCAAATAATAGTATGATGTCCCAGGGAAGTCTCTTCGCATCTTTCCAAACCAACAAAGTTTTCCCTTTGCCTGAAGGTAAAATAAATAACAATGTACCAGCTGCCATAGCGATGATGGTATCATCCAAATTTGGAATTAACTTTTGCAGTAATGATCTTGTGACCCATAAAGTGGCAGTAGCAATAAATACCCATAAAACAACGCGCTCTTGTTTGGATATTTTGCCTAAGTCCTTCTTCATTTTTCTGATGGCCTTTCTTCCACCTGGAAACTCCACATTCTTCAGTGGAAATGCTTTCAACGTTAAATACTTCCAGCAAATAAAAATAAGCGTGATTGAAATAGGCAGCCCAAATTTCATCCAATCAAAAAAACTAATCTTTACCCCATAGGTTTCTTCAAGTACACCTGCCAAAACCAAATTAGGCGGAGTACCTATAAGAGTTGAAAAACCACCAATAGAAGCACTATATGCAACTGCCAGCATTAATGCTTTACCAATCGCATCAAGTTTTCCATTTTTCTTGCCATCATGGCTTTTCTTAAACTGCTCAGCCACGGCAATCGCAATTGGTAACATCATTACTGAAGTGGCTGTATTAGAAATCCACATAGATAAAAAAGCAGTGGCCACCATAAAACCCAGTATGATACGTACAAAATTTGACCCTATTAGATCAATGATGGTAAGTGCAATACGTTTATGCAAATCCCATTTTTCTATTGCAATAGCTATTAAAAATCCACCTAAGTACAGGAATATGTATTTATCGCCAAATGCTGTTGTTGTTTCTTTAATATCAAGCGCACCTGTTAAAGGAAATAAAAGTATAGGTAACATGGCAGTTACAGCCATTGGTATAGCTTCTGTTACCCACCAGATAGCCACCCAAAAGGTAACTGCAAGCACCTGAAATGCCAGTGGTGGCATGGAGCTAGGCGCACCTATGAGCTGCATTAGTAAGAAGACCGAAGGCCCTAACAAAATGGGTATTATTTTCTTTCCAACGTTCATTCGCTTGCTATTTCAAATTCAAAATCTTCAACCAACATTTTCAGGAATTCGGCATTTTCCTTTGATAAAATGAGTAGATATAACCTCTGCCCGTTTTTATCTGTAGTAGTAGTTCGTTCCGGTATTTGTAAGGTAGACTTGCCTGTAAAAAACTTATAGAATGCCAGGCCAATCATGTAGGTACCTATAGATGTGGGGTGCTTATCATCAAAATAAAGGTCCAAATTTGGGCGCCACTCTCTGGCTTGAGCCATGAGCGAACCTGCCGGAACTATCTGGGAATCGGTTTCTTCGGCAAGTTTTATGTATGCTTCATTAATTGGCTTAAACAGCCTGGGGTTCGATTTATAGCCCCATGTGATCATAAATACAGGCTTAGCCCCTTTTTCTTTCACTAATTCAGCGAACTTCTTTCCATAAGTTTCGAAACTTTCAGGAGTTTCAATGGCGCTCAGGCTGTGATTATTAAAAACCACATAATCCCATTTTTGATCGTTTAAAAGTTTACGTGTTTCTGTACCCTTTTCCTCTTTCCAATGCTGTTCCAAATTTGACCCTGACACTGTAGAATGGCGCGTTTCAATGGTTACTCCCTGGCTCTCTGCCATCGCATTTACTACCTGTGGTAGATTATTAAAAAACATGAAACTATTACCCACAAAAAGGACTCGAATCGGTTCTTTTTCCTGTGAGTGTAGTTCAACAGTATAGAAGCTTGCACATAGAAATAGTAGTATGGAAATTTTAAACCTCATTCGCAGCTCTTTTTATTGTAGAAGTTGATTCAGAAGTTGCACATGTTCAGGTGAGTTATAAATACCATCTGCACTATGACCTACGCCCGGTACACTTAAAATCTCATGTTCATTTGTAGGGTATTGATTATTCATATATTGAAGCATATATTGCCCCCGCTGGTACCTACTGTCACCAGATCCACCTTGCTGATTTTCAGATTCACAACCACTTGTAGCCCCATTCACATCAAGTTCCCCAAGCACATAGTATACTTTTCTATTAATGAATTGAACACGTATGTTTTCGAGCCCTATTAATGAAATAAAGGCATATCTGCTGTCCTCCGTCAGTGCAGATAATCCGTAGGGATAGTCATCATACGTATCACAATCTATTGGTAAGTAAGTGTCAGATCCATTCCATCTTAGTGAATTAGGATACGCATAATGAGAGGCATTTGCTGCCAGGTATGTAAATGTGTAATCAGGAAACTGACCTTCAGTTTCGCTGATAGAAGCATATCGCTGTACAAATTGCCCACCAGCAGAGTGGCCGGCAATAATGACATTGGTTAAATCAGGAAAATTTGAATTTTCCAGTAACAATTCTGTTAGAAAATAATCTATAATTTGAGATGAGCTTAGTGGAGCTCCGGATGGGGAAGAAGCCTTGCCTCCTGCCCTCCAAACGGCATTGTCCCAGTCTATTTCTGCCCCTGTACCTTCATGAAAAAAATGTGGCGCAATAACCATTGTGCTACTGCCTGCCGAGGAAGAATTTACAGCAGAGTTCATGGAGTTATATTCAGATTGCACTGCGCCATCTAAAGCACTTAACCCATGTACTGAAAAGATTACATTCCTAATTCCTGAATTCACTGAATTAACATTGTGTGATGCATAGAAATAGAAATTTCCTACATTATTTTCCTCAGCGACTGTTCTAAATTGGATGGTCTGACGTGCAGCAGCGTCAAATGTGCTGGTAACCTCAGCAGAGGTGATAGTTAGTAATTCATTAGGGTCTACAGGAGCCTTTTTTGCTATTGGTTTTACCTCATTTGAATTACAGGCAGGCAATAAAATTACAATGCTAACCGCAACCAGGAAAAAAATATGTTTTAGCATTTTGTTCATTAGAAAATGATTTGAAGTGCAGCGCTTGCCCTGATTTCGCCTTTTTCCACCAATGCGTCATTTTCTAACTGATCATAAGTAAGAAAATCGGCATTCAACTGAATCTTCATTGCTTGCCCCTTTAAAAATTTTGTTAGACCAACAGTAATATCTTCCTGATTGGTGATCACTGAAAAAGGCTCATTATCAAATTCCGGTGTAATCTGAGTATAGCGAACATCCAAAGACCAATTGTTTTTTGTTAAATAACCTGCCTGAACATTTAATCCTGTTCCCAATACCAGGTATTGTGAAATATCTCCTTTGTAGATAGGTATTTGCGCTAGTGGATCTGTATTGGTGTAAAGACCTGTTATCTCACTTCCAAATGCATTCACGTATTCCAATGAAGCATTAAACCCTTTGAATTTAACTATCACATCTGCATAAAGCTTTTGATAATTTGGATAAGCATTTCTGAACTGCCCATCAGAATCAATCTGACTATAGAACACGAATTGCCCATGGCCTTCACCCACCTGATCACTTGCACCTTGATTACTTGAAAACGCACTACCAATCATTATTTTGGGTGTACTTTCCCTGGCTAAATCTGCCCCAAGAAAATCATTCCCTTCAGAAAATTCTCCAAATGGATATACCTCTAGTCTGCCTCCAAATTTAGCGCCTCCGTAGTCGTACCGATCTGTGGTTCCATTACCGAAAGAGTTAATTCCATCCCCTGAAGTAAATGCTAAAGAAGGCTTCAATACCACTCCTCCAACATCGAAATTACCATCAATGAATAAACCAAACTCCCGTCCCAATCTGGCATAGTTGGAGCTTAGAATGCTTCTATTTACAAACTGAAAATAATTCTGATGTGTATTTACTTCCCTGTTGTTTGTATTTACCAGTTTTTGACCGGCTGAAATAAACAATTTTTTATTGGCCACATCAAACCCCACCCATGCTTCTAATAACGACCAGGTGTTTACGAAGTCCGCCAAAATGAAGAAGGTCATTTTTTCATTTTTAGCTTTACCGAGTAACGAGAATTGCGCTCTTTGCAAGGCAAAACCATGCTTACTTTCAAGAATTTCTGCTGTATCTCTCGTATAAGTGTATGCGGATTTTAAGTTTCCTCCAATACTAAAAAAGTAGTCGCCATCATTCAATGATAGGTTGGCGCCTTCCCCCAATTCGAAGTAGGTACTATCCTGGCTAATAGCCTCACCAAAAACGGTGAAATGTATTAAGGCTAAAATGATAAATTTCTTCATATTCAATTCATTAAAAATTTTGGCTCTCATCAACGTTCATTAATCGATAAATTGGGATTTCCTCTCCCTTTTGAGCTTCCACTACCCGCACGCGCACAAAACTGTTTTCATTTTCAGGCTCTAAGGCAGTTACTGCCAGATTTGCATTCTTTTGATTGAGGCGTATAATAAAAGCTCCTTGCTCAAATTGCTTTTCGATGGTAGATATTTGTGTGGATACATTATTAGGAAAGTAGCCCTGATATTTTGATGCTTCAATTTCCTGAGCCTCTACTACATAAGATTGCACTTCAAACGTTTGGGGGGTTTTGAGTGTATCGATATCAAGACCAAGGATTCGTAAATTTTCAATGGCCTGTGTTTGATTTGATGGTAACACATAGGCATAAGGCCTTTCTCTGGAAACTACAGGTGTCATCTCCTTAGAACTTGCTACAGGAAATTCATTTTCTACCGCTTCATTCTCAGCTATGTCAATGAATTTAATAGGCAGCTCTACATTAGACTTTTTACTTTTTATCACCACATCATGTTCCCTGGCTATGGTGGATTCAATGGCTTCGTTCACTCCGGCAAGAACCCGATCATGATTTTCATAAGCCGTTTTTAGATATGAAAATGCAGCAGTATAGGTGATGTAAACCCTTCGTTCAAAAGAATTTCTATTCAATCTAATTCCTCTTATTTCCATCAAAACGCTGATTGAATTACCCAAGGCAAAGGAAGTAGCACTTGACCTGGCACTCGTTGACCCCATGTTAAAATAGAGTTTACCAAGGTTCTCCTGTGGTGAGAAATAATCATTATACTGAAAGCCTTCTTCAGTGAATTTGGCTTTGGCATTTTTCACAAATAAATTCTCTGTTAAATCGCGTATTTTGGGCTCAACATTTAGCTCACCGGTGTAAAGAAACATAGCATCATAAAAGGATGTATAGCCCATATCGCCAAATTGCCTAAAGGCCGCTCTGAAAGGATTATACTCATGAAAATCTATGGAAACATGTGGGGAGTAGTCAGCATAAGTAGCTCTTAATTGCTTGATTTCCGGTATTTGAAGCTTCATGAGATCACGGTTTAAATCAAGGTCGTTTTTAGCTCTTCTATTTTGCTTAACATACCCATCAATATTTACCATTGGCACTATCACTACCTCAAGCCTATCGAGTAAAAAGGAGTTTTCATCTTTCGTGAGCAAGTCACTCAACACGGCCAGCATACCTTCGGAGCTGGCAGGCTCATTACCATGAATTCCACCTTGCATCCAAATTCTTAATTTATCCGTGCTTCCGGGTTTTGATATCTTTACATAAGGAATTTTTCTGCCTTTTTGTGTCTTGCCTAAATACAGAAGTTGAGCATGTTCATTTGAAGAAGTTAACTCTTCCAAAAATGCAATTAGCTCTTTATAATTAGTAAACCCGTGTTTGCTCTCAAATGCAGGAGTGTTAAAAGTTACATCCAAATCTGGAAAGAACTTATTGGTAAGCCTACCTGGCTGTTGAGAATAACCAACCACGGCTAGCTGAATTAGGATGAGTATGTATATTAATTTTAGTTTCATAATTAAAATGCTAGAGAAAATACCATCCTATAAGTCCATTCATCAGGGATTGCTACATCTATATCAGAACCACCTGAGGGGTTGGCTCCTGAATAAATTCGGGCATCTCCCCCTGTTTTTGTTTCCACAGAATTGTAGGTAATTGACGCCTGAATTTTCATGGCATATTTTTGCATGTATTTCGTTAAGCCAAAAGTGTAGTACTCCGGTCTGTTATAGATACCAGCATCAAGAAAAGTCTCTGATTCAGGGATGATTGCACCTGTGTTATCAAGCTCAATTAAATCGTTGATCTTTTCGTAACGTGCATCTACGGACCAATCGCCTCTGAAAAGATAACCTGCCTGGATATTCCATATCTCGCCCAGATTTAATCGCCCTCGTACTGTTGCTTCATCATCTGTTATGCCGGATGGAACAGAAGCCTGGGTTTTTACATAAGCCCCCAGTACCACAAACCCTCGATATTTAAGAAGAAAATCAGCCACGAATTTTTCGTAGTCTGGCAATAATTCATTGCCTTCGATATCTGTATATAAGAATCTATCCGGTACTTGCCTGAAATTTCCATTTCTGTTCGACATGCCCTTATTGATTGAATAGGCACCTCCTACCACTAGCTTAGGCTTCCATTCCCTCAGCATATCCACACCATTAAATTCACCGCCTTTGAATAAGCCAAAAGGAAAAATATCTAATCGACCGCCATACTTTAGCCCTCCATAGTTCTCAAAAGCATTTTGCCCTTCCCCGGTGGTAATTTCTAAATAGGATTTGATGTACAGATCACGATATACTTTATCTCTTCTATCAACAAAAAGGCCCATATCTCTAAATACAGAAAATAAAGAAGTGATTCTGCTTCGCTCTACCATCTGAAGGGTATTTGATGTCATAAAAAATTCGCGATAGTTAGTTCTAGGTGCCTTTTGGCCAAGGCTAACTCTGGTATATCTAAAAGGGCGATAAGTGATGTAAGCATCCCAAAGGAAATTGTTCTCTTCATCTATTAATGTATTTCTATCACCCTCACTATTATTTCTACTTAAATCAAAACTGATGCGGTAAGACATTTTTAATTTTTTACTCTCACCACTCATTTTAATTCTAGCCCTGGAGATTCTATATCGATTTTCACGGTAGGAATTGCCAAGAGTATCGGTACCCCAAAACAACTCGTAATAAGGCTGGATATAGCCTGTGATGCGCATAGAATAGTCATTAGTTCTGGAGCTGAATCTTAAGCCGTCTCCAATGGTGTACCAATTAGGTAAAGCATACATTGCATCGGTATCAAAAGTATACTCGGTATCATCTTCATCCACTCCAAATTCAGCGTCAGGATCATCTTGACTGAAGGCAGAAGTACTAATTAATAAAAATGAACTGCATGCCAATGACATTAGCAACCGCTTGAATTGGCACATTATTAAATCGTGCGTTATCAAGGATTATTGATTAATGTTGGAAAACTACCATCTACACAAGACCAGATTGATAAGTCAAATGCTGAAAAATCTGAACAAGTTGAAGCGCTAATGTTGAGAAGTGTAAAACCACTGTCTTCAGAGACGGCATCTACACTTATATCAGCATTAGAACCATTTAAGATTGTTTGTAAGTTACTTCCGAAAATTCCAGACCCACCATCGCCATCACCGGAAAAATATCCAAATGAATTAGAATTATCCGGACTAAACCCAGGTGTAAAACTGGGTACATCCAAAATTAAATTGCTTGTACTATAACAATTAGTAATAGGTGAAATAGCACTATTGGCCGCACCGATAAAACCTCCTATATCGTCAGTACTGCTGGAGGTAATACTAACTGTACCGGTTGAATAACTATTTGATATGGATGTTCCTGCATTAGCGGCAAAGCCAATTAACCCACCAATACGAATTGAAGATCCTGAAACATTACCTGATGCATAGCACTGATCAATAGTTGTAGTATTCACCATTCCAACCAAACCACCAATTCTATTAGCAGCACTTGTTACGTTGATAGCCGATGAGCTTAAGGTAATTATAGATCTGTCGGCTTCGCCTATTAACCCTCCAGATCGACCTAATTCAGTTTCAGAGCCTGATGCAGTACTTTCTACACGCGAGTCGGTATTGGCGCCACGGACATGCGTATTTGTTACACGTAAACCATCGTTAGCATACCCTAATAAAACACCTACGTGCGTACTACCTCTTACTGCTTCAGATGGGGCAACTTCAATTGTTAGATTTCTTATTTCAATTGAAATTGCTGTTGAATTGTTATCATTTCCCAATACACCAAAAAAACCAATCCCATCCACATCGGGTCGGTCAATTTTCAAACCAGAAATAGTAAACCCACCGCCATTAAAATTTCCTTCGAAATTGTTGATCGGCAACCACCCTTCAGTTGGGTAGTTTTCTGAGATATAAGCAGATAGGTCAATATCATTGTTTAGTACATAAGTGCTTGACAATCTGTTTCTTAAAAATAAATCTAAGTGCTCAGCTGTTGATAACCGATAGGGGTCTGCATCAGTTCCTGAACCTGTTACTTCACTACCATTACCACCTCCGCCTACTGTGTCTATAGGATCTATTTCATCAGTATCATCGGTAGAGCAAGACATGAATGCCGCTGACATTAATGCAAGTGAGAAAAAAATGTATTTAAATTTCATAGTGTTTTAATAATAGAAGTATTCTCAAAAGATTGGTAAAGTCATTATAAAATCATTCTGACCTGCCTGCATGTAGCCGTTTTTGGCAGAGGCAGGCGAAGGAAGAATCTTACTCAGTTGTTAAATTATTAATTTCTGACTGAGTAAGATCCCTCGTTTCCTCGGGATGACCTGTCTTATGAGTCATCTTCTAATTGATCTGTTTATTATAATTCCCACTGAAGCACCGGGCCGTTAGAGCCGCTGATTCCTGAAGTTCCGAAAGACCAAACTGAGCCGCTAAATCCTGTAAATGAGGCTGCATTATCACCGTCCGTTCCAAAATCTATGCCTACAGGTGTTCCGTCATTGCCATCAGCCACAATAGAATGTGATAATGAATTGTCATAATAAAGATTTGAGAATGATGGTCCTGTAGAAGCCTCTCCCAAAATAAAACCTCCTTCACCAGCAGAGGTTATTGTTCCTCCAGAGTAACAATTCGACACGTCATTAGTTGCGGCAGATTTCATATCACCAATCAACCCACCCACTTCATTTGAACCAGTTACATTTCCAATTGCGTAACAATCACTTATAGTACCATCTGTTGCTTGTCCTATAAGACCGCCAACATCATCAATACCAGTTACATTACCTGAAGCGAAGCATTCTGTAATTATTATAGCATCAGCATCATCTGTTGTATATCCAATAAGTCCGCCAACTCTATCACCATCGGCACCTCCATTTACATCAACAGTTGAATAAGACCTTGTAATAGTCGCACTCGACACTACCTCACCAATTAAACCACCAATTCCTGCTGCTCCAGCTGCATTTATTGAAGATACAGTTCCTGAACCTGTAGCGTAACAATCTATAACTGTACCTCCATCCATAGAACCAATTAAACTTCCAACCATTTCTTGACCTACAACACCTCCTGATCCAAGACTAACACCTAAATCAGATATTTCAGCTCCTTGTGTTGAGCCAAATAGTCCAACCATATCCGTAGTATTTAAATCAATTTGAAGATTTGAAATTTCATTTCCGTTACCATTAAATGATCCAGTGAAAAGCATTATAGGATCCCAGAAACCAGCATTAAATCCAGATAAATTAACATCACTCATCAAAATGAAGCTTGCGCTCAGATTATTGCGCACCTCATCCAATTCTTCGGCTGTGCTAATCTCGTATGGAGAGCCTCCTGTACCTTCACCAATATAAAATGCTGTAGTAAAATCATACACCAAATCTGATGGAAGGCTTCCGTCATTATCAGCTATTGGATTAGCTGACAATAGGGTCAATGTGTAGTCCGTCTCGCCATCAAAATTGGCATCAGGTGTAATTGTAACCATGCTGCCTGTTGCCACAAAGCTTGAGCCTACAGTGCTTCCACCGGAAGTTAATGTGTAGCTATTTTCATCAAACCTGGTTTCTACGCTTGTATCAAAAGTTACGATTATCTCTCCTGCCCTATCTATTTCGGTGGCAGTTACACCCGTTGTTAATAGATCTGAAGAGATTTCTACGCTCACCACGGCCACAGCTCCTGGGGCAATTGTTGTGAATGTAGAGCTAAACGTATTTTCAATGCCTGCACCATTAGTACCTTCGGCTGAAGTAATTTCCAGTGTGTGCACTGCCGAATTAGATAAATTTGTATTAGGTGTCAATGTTAACACGGCACCTGTAACATCCGAGGTATGTGGTACATCCGTTGAGCCTTCTTTGAGAGTGTATACTAAACTGGCTTCATTTATATCGCTTGAAAATGTGATAATAATTTGTGTGGATGTTGCCACATCTGCCGTGGCATCAGCCGGATTAACGCTTACAACTGAGAACGTTTCAGGTGGTGCCGCAGCGGCCACTCCGTCTTTATTTCCTGTTGCATCGCTCGTTAGCTGGTCAAAAAGTGCCTGGCTTACTTCATAGGTAATAGGATCACCAGAACCATCTAAATTGCCGCCCATATCTAAATGAACCAGGGCGGTATTTATACTTTCATCTACTGTTAATGTAGACAATACATTCGTTACACCACCTACTTCTGCATTTGCTATGCCATCGCCATCAAGACGCAAATAGGTTAATTCAGGAAAATCTGTAGCATCAAAATCTGATAAGTTATGTCTAAAGATTCTAATTCTTTTCATTCCGGCAGGAAGCGTTAAATTAGTTAAGAAATTCGCCTGATTATCAGAGGAATTAGTATACTGCAGTGTATCTAAAGTTGTAACTGCTGACAAGTCTAAATCACTAATACTCGTGTAATCAATATCTAAATTAACCAACGAAGTAAAGAATTGAATTCCATCAATATCTTGTATGTTAAGTGGTGTTCCACTACTGCCACCCAAGTCTAAGAATGTAATTGTAGCTGCTGCATCTTCATCCAAAAAGTAAGAACCTCCATCTTCAGTAGCTAATCCTTGAGCCATTAGCGCTTTACCAAATTCTGCATCAGGCAATTCGTAACCTGCCTCACCTTCAAAGGCTCCAACAACACCATCTTTATTGCCTGTGCCGTCACTCGTTAGTTGTGCAAATAATGCCTGGCTTACTTCGTAGGTAATTGGTTCACCATCAGCATCAAGATTGCCTCCCATATCTAAATGAACAAGTACTGTATTTATCGTTTCATCAACAGTAAGTGTGGTTAGAACATTTGTTACCCCATCTACTTCTGCATTTGGAATATCATCACCGTCTAATCTTAAATAGGTCAGCTCAGCAAATTGTGTTGCATCAAACTCTGCCAGGTTGTGTCTGAAAATTCTAATTCTCTTCATACCTGAAGGCAGTACCAGATTGGTCAAGAAATTTGCCTGATTATCTGAAGAGTTAGTATATTGAAGTGTATCCAAGGTAGGGTTGTCCGACAAATCCAAGTCTGAAATGCTTGTATAATCAATATCCAATTCTACCAAAGAAGTGAAGAATTGAATACCATCAATATTTTTAATATCAAGCGGTGCTGAGCTACTACCTCCTAAATCCAAATTCTTTACGGTAGCTGCAGCTGTTTCATTTAAAACATATGTGTCACCATTAGCCGTAGCATAACCTTGTGCTTCTAGCGCTTTTCCAAATTCCACATCAGGTATTTCAAAACCTGTGTCTGCTTTTGTTGTAAATGAAAATATCTCACTCGTAGCTATTTGATCGTTCAGATCTTTTACCTGAACCTTCCAGTAATACTTGGTTGTAAAAGCAAGAGCAGTAGATAATGTTACTTCTGTTGTTGTTACCGTTGCCAGTAAATCTGTAGGGTCTTCACTCGTTCCGAAGAAGACGGCATATTCTTTTATACCAGCAACTGACTCTGATGCCTGCCACGAAAGTGTTGGTGTTAAAGATTGGTCTACTGCTTCATTAACAGGAGCAGTTAGTACCGGAACTGATGGCCCCGCTACAGTTGGATCATCATCGTCTTTACATGACGAATAAGTTAAAATTGTAATTGCCGTAAGCAGCGACAAGTAGGTTTTGTAAGAACTAATTAACCACTTCATATGTAGATAAGTTTATTTAAAACGTTTGCAATCAGCAGCCAATTAAAATGTTTTATGCTAAAAAAATGTACTTTCAACGATTTTTATCGAATTTTAAGAAAGATTATTAATAGAAAACTAATTGACCGACCTGTATAAAGATTTAGTTTCCAAATTAGAGCTGCTGTTTGGCAAATTTGATGAGGAAAATAAGAAGTTTCCTAAAGCTCCTAATTCTGAAGTAGCCCGAGAGCTTGGCTATAGCGATGCACAGTTTTCCAGACTAATTAATCAGCATGCAACTGAAGGCGAATACCAAAGAGCCAATAAAAATGCAGAAAGAATTTTAACTCTTCTGGAATTAGAAAATCGATTGAAAAAAGTGGGTGTAAACCCAAAGCAAGCACTTGCCTCACCCAAGAAAAGAATTATGTTTTTGATTGTGGGATTAATCGTTGGGTCTGTTTCGGCTTACCTCTTGTTTTTTAATAACGAGAATATAGTTGAATCTTCAATATCCAAATATGATATGCTTCGCTGGAGCTTTGAAACATCTTATGTAAAACCGTATGTTAATCTTAATAATCTGCCAGAAGACTGCAACTTTCCTTGTTATAAGTATCAAGGTAAATGGGAATTAAAAGACCCATATAAAATACCTTTTTTTAGGGAGCAGAATGGGTATCATTATGCTGCCACTGAGGTTATAATGTACGCGCGGTGCATAACGGAAGAAGCTGAAAGAGGAAGTAAATTCGAAGGCTATGAATACCAAAAGCATGAAATTTGGTATGATAAACGAGAATTACCTGTTGATTCATTCATTTACACTAACGGTAATATCAAAGAAGCATATCAAAAACTAGATTTTAAGGAAGATGACAACTTTATTAAAGTTGCAACGGTTCATACATTTTTCAGGAATGAATTCGTGCTGGAAGGTTCAGTGATAGCACGAACAGGGAAGGTTATCGGAAGAGATTTGGAAATGGTAACAACTGATGAGTTATCTCAATTAATTCAAGATAGAAATAAACTGGCAAAAATTGAAAGTAACATTAATCGGATTGCAAGTAATCGCCTCGAAGATTTCTCCCGGCCTATTTCTTGTGATAAGGCTACTGCACCAGAAGCTGATTTTAATATGGTGAAAGATGGAGATTTAATAAGTTTCGATTGCAGGCTTACCACCAGCAGAGTTTCATTGGATTATGTTAAGACATACATTTTGGAAGATCAGTATATTAAAAATACTTGCAGGGCGTCAGATAATTAGCCATTAAATCAAGAACCATGCTGTTTTAAGGAACACTCCTTTGATCTTGCACTAATAATTAATGCGGCAGCTTATCCTTCACCAACCCATAGGTGTAAGTTCCAAGCAATGCTGAGGCAATTACCACCAATACAACGCTTACTCCATTACCAACTAGAATAAATAACGGCCCCGGACAAGCACCGGTTAATGCCCAGCCTAATCCAAATATAATACCGCCAAATAGGTATCTGGAAACGCTTTTAGCTTTTGGTGCAATAATAATTCGAGAGCCATCAGCCGACTTCATATTAGTGCGTTTAATGATTTGCGTAGCAATAACTCCCAACACCACGGCTGTACCTATTACTCCATACATGTGAAAAGACTGAAAGCGGAACATCTCATAAATCCTGTACCACGAAATAATTTCTGCTTTGGTAAGCGTGATACCGAATACAATTCCGATTAATAAATATCTAAAAAATTTCATTTTCCTAAAGAGTTAATAAGAGTGGTAAAACAAGATAAGTAATAAAAAGGCCACCTATAAAAAAGCCAATAACTGCTATTAGAGAGGGTAGTTGCAAATCACTCAACCCACTAATGGCATGCCCCGAAGTACAACCCCCTGCATAGCGAGTACCAAAACCCACCAAGAATCCGCCAACAATAAGCATTACAAATCCTTTTAGGGTTAAAAGGGATTCCCAGGAAAAGAGTTGCTCAGGAACGATATTCTCTCCCGGATTTTCAATTCCTAAAGATTGCAATTCAGCAATGGTCTCATCTGAAATCTGAACACTCGAATCGGGAGTGAGCCATTGTGCCGCTATGAAGCCTCCGATCATCATTCCACCAGCAAAAATCAGGTTCCAAGTTTGAGCCCTCCAGTTAAAATCAAAAAATTCGCAATTTTTTCCCGCACCAAAAATGGAACATACCGTTCTCAGATTAGAGGATATGCCAAACGTATTACCTAAATAAAGTAGCGTAAACATCACCAGGGCAATGATAAAGCCCGCTACATACCACGGCCAGGGTTGACTTATAATTTCAAATAGTTCTTTCATCAACATTCATTTTTTAGCACAACACTTAATGCGCTGTAATTCTCTTGTATGTATTAACAATTAATTTTTATGATTTTCTAAAATGCCATGTTGTGTGGCATATTCTTTCGACTGCTGATCCGTTTCTGTAGGCCGACCATTAACCGCTGAATTAAGGGTAAGGAAAATGTTGTCTTCACCAAGTTCATCCATCAAACCTATCTTATAGAACACGTCTCGTACCGGCCCAATAACATCGCTAAACGATAGCCTGATATTCTTTTCCTTCAATGAAGCATGTATTTCTCGAATCCCCTGTGCTGCTGTGGCATCTATCATGCTTACAGGCCCTGCATCAATAATCACTCGCTCAATTTTTGGGTTAGAACTAATGGCATTTTCTATATAATCTTTCACAAACTGTATATTGATAAATGTTATTGGCGCATCCACCCTCATTATCAGCAATTCATCCCAAACCTCTAAATTTCTAAAGCGTGCGAGGTTTCTGTATTCATTAAAGCCTTTTAATTTACCTAACCTCGCAATGTGCGGATATGCTGTTCGATATAATAACACCAATATTGAAAGTACAACCCCCGAAACAATACCAGGCACCATACTGAAATTCAACGTGATGAGTAACGTAGCCATGAGCAAGGCAAAATCTACTTTACTATCATGCCAAAGTTGTTTAATATAACTGACATCAATTAACCCCGACACTGCTACCATGATAACCGAAGCCAATATTGCCTCGGGCAAATAGTAGAACAATGGCGTAAGAAATAGTAAGGTTAGCGCAATCAAAACCGCACTTATTACAGAAGCCATAGGTGTTTTAGCTCCCGCCTGATAATTGACTGCGCTTCGTGAAAAACCTCCCGTTACCGGGTATGACTGAAATAATGAACCTATTACATTGGCGGCTCCAAGGCCTATCAATTCCTGATTGGCTTTTACTTTATGATCGCCACTTTTAGTTTCCAATGCTTTTGAAACTGAGTATGCCTCCATAAAAGCCACTATAGAAATGGTTAACGCCAACGGCAACAATGAACTGATTGTTTCCAAATCAAAAGAAGGTAATATAAAAGATGGTAAACCACTTGGTATTTCCCGGACTACCGCCACTCCGGTTTGGTCCAGAGAAAATATAACCACCACTCCAATACCTACAATAACTGCCAGAAGTGAACCTGGTATATTACTATTTAGCCGCTTTACAAGCTTAATAAGCACAATACCAGCTACACCAAGTAATAAGGTAGTTATATGTGTTTCATTAATTTTCTGAATCGCATCCCAAACTATGAGATAAACCTTGTTGCTTTTCAATATCTCAACACCCATTAAATACTTAAGTTGATTGAGCCCTATGATGATTGCCGCTGCAGATGTAAACCCATTAATTACCGGTTTTGATAGAAGATTAGTAATAAAACCCATCCTAAATACACCTAAAAGCAATTGAAATAAGCCCATGAAAAAAGCCAGCAATATAGCATAGGTAATGTATTGCTCAGTACCCTGAGTAGCCATTACTGAAACACCCGCAGCCACCATGAGTGAGTCCATAGCAACCGGGGCAACAGAAAGCTGCCTTGAGGTACCGAAGAACGCATAAATAATTTGTGGAACTATTGAAGCGTACAATCCATAAACAGGAGGTAATCCGGCAATTAGGGCATAGGCCATTCCCTGCGGAATAAGCATTACGCCTACAGTAAGTCCGGCAAAAAGGTCGCCTTTTAAATCAGTACCCGAGTATTTCGGAAGCCACTCTATTATTGGGAAGAATTTTTTCAAAGTATTTATATCCCGTTTATTTCAACAAGTTGCAAAAATGATTATTCAGAATCTATGATTAAGTAACTTATGTTACACAAAAGAATGATCAAGAATTGCAGTACATAACCTCAAATGAATAGAGGAGTATGATCTAATTCAACCTCCAGTCAAAAATAAACCATGCTGTAGGGTGGCGCTCAAATCTATCAGCTGAATTTTTTGCATAGTGATGCATATAGCCACCTAACAAAGACAACCGATCTGAAAAGTGGTAATTGGTTCCAATAAAAAACCAATTTCTATCAAAACCAACACTTTTTAAATCGTCACTACTGTTTATAAAAAGTTCATCGAACAACACTATCTCCCATGCATCATTCAATGGTCTTCTATACATCAATCTGTACCTCAAGCGATGACTGAAATCATAATCATCTACTTCAAAAGAACCATCTGTTTGTTCTGCCAAGTTAGCCTGCCAGCGATGTTCCAGCCTATACCTATGAGCAAATATGGATTTATTGATTTGCTGATTGAATGTTATCTGCTCCCAAATATTATGTTCTGGTTTGGTTTCAGGTAATGGATATTGACCGTACGGATAGGTACGTATATAAGTATAACCACCAGAATAAATGATATTAGCATTCGCATAGTAGTTAAAAAAGGGTCTTAATAAAAACTGCTGATCATCATTCAGATAGTCATCAAAACGTAGATGTATCTCATTGCCAACATCCCACTTATCATTCAATTTGAAGGTATGCAACATCATAAACCAAACATCATCCCTGCCATGAATTTCCTGAGAATACGAGTGAAAATTTATGAATATAGTGAGTAGAACAGTAATTAAAAGTGTGTTTTTCATCTTAACAATTTTCCGCAAGTTTCAATTAAACATCCAGTTTAACTGTAACAAATATTACATTATTAGTTTTTAATTCTTTTACTACACTCTATTAACTTCAAAACCACTATTTTCGTGGCCTAATTTTCGATTATGATTATTTACAAATTTGGTGGCACCTCGGTAGGAAGTGCCTCACGCATGCACAAAGTGGCAGATCTCATTACATTAGATAATGAACCCAAAATCGTGGTGCTATCAGCGGTATCTGGCACAACTAATACCTTGGTAGAAATTGGAGAGCTGTTACTTAAAGGTAGCAATGAAACTGCTCTTAAGCTTGTAGCCAGTTTAAAAAACGATTATTATAAAATTGTTGAAGAGCTATACAATCAAAAGGAATGGAAAGACCGGGGCCTTACTATTGTAGATAAATTTTTCGGTCAGATTGAGAATTTAGCCAATATTCCTGACTTTAATTTAGGGAATAATAAAACGCTGGTAGCATATGGCGAAATTTTGTCAACCAACCTCTTTGCTACCTATCTGCAAAGTAAAAGCATCGAATCTCAGCTAGTATCCGCTTTCGAATTTATGACTATCGATGAAGATGGTGAACCTGAGATTGAAAAGATAGGATCAAAACTTAAGCCTTTAATACAAGGAAAGGCACTTACCATTACCCAGGGCTTCATTTGCAAAAACCATGAAGGCCAAACAGATAACCTCAAAAGAGGCGGTAGCGATTATACAGCGTCTATTATTGGAGCAGCCGTTGCAGCCAAAGAAGTTCAAATTTGGACAGACATAGATGGTATGCACAATAATGATCCGCGTGTAGTAACTAATACAAAACCCATAGAAGCTTTAACTTTTGATGAAGCCGCAGAGCTGGCTTATTTCGGAGCTAAAATACTTCACCCTACTTCAATTCTGCCTGCTCAGAAATATAAAATTCCGGTTCGATTGAAAAGCACCATGGATCATGAAGCCAAGGGAACAATCATTAGTCTCGAATCCAATCAATCGGATATTAAGGCTATTGCTGCTAAGGATAATATTACTGCGATAAAAATTAAGTCAACGCGAATGTTATTGGCGTATGGGTTCTTGCAAAACATATTTGAGGTGTTTGGTAAGTACAAGACTCCTATAGATATGATCACCACATCTGAGGTGGCCGTTTCACTAACTATTGATGATAATAGAAACCTGAACAATATTGTTAAAGATTTGAACAAATTCGGGGTGGTAGAAGTAGATGAAAATCAAACCATTATTTGCATTGTTGGGAATATGGTTTCTGAAAAGAGTGGAATGCTCAAAAAGATATTCGATAGTATTTCAGATATACCTGTGAGAATGGTATCTTATGGAGGTAGTCGACATAATATCTCATTATTAATCGACTCCACCCACAAAACCGAAATTTTGAAAAAACTGAACCTGCTTTTCTAATTATATAAACGCAAAGAAAATTAGCCAGATAACTAAAAGCAGTGGCAGAAGGAATGGAATAGAAAATCGAATAATGTACCCAAAGAAGGACGGCATTTTTAAACCAATCTGTTCTGCTATTGATTTAACCATAAAGTTCGGACCATTACCAATATAAGTAAATGCTCCAAAGAAAACTGCCGCAATAGAAATTGCCTTAAGGTCGAGTACTGAATCGTGGAATACACCTCCATTGGCGAAGGCAACAACATCATTCAATTTGGTGATCTCACCGCCTTGTGATGCTAGTGCAGCCGTTAAAAAGTTAATATAAGTTGGAGCATTATCCAGGAATCCTGATAAAATACCGGTTCCCCAATAGAGCGTGTTATGGCTTATTAGTTTAGCGCCAGCCGGTGATGCGGCAAAACCACCCACCAGTTCAAGTGCCGGCATCATAGTTCCAAAAATTCCAATGAAAATAAATGCCACTTCTCTAATTGGCTCAAAACTAAACTCATTCCCTTGAATTGCCTTTTTATTGGCCAACTTGAACGATAAAAAGGCCACAAACAACATGATCAGCTCTCTCAGGAAAGAGAATTTTTGCCCGTGATATTCTATTGCTGGTACCCATGATATTACATTGGGGTCCAAAAATACAGAGGCAATTACCAGTCCAAGCCAAAAGAAGTTCCTGGCCCCGACCAGTTTAATTTTATTTGAGTAAGTAATTTCTTCATCACTCAAACCATAATTTGATTTGTTGTGTGAATCAAACCAATAGAAAACGATGACTAACAATATAATGGCTACAGCCCACGGAACAATGTTGTGCTCTAACGTCCAGAAGAAAGGCACCCCTTTTAGGAATCCTAAAAATAACGGTGGATCTCCAATAGGTGTAAGTGAGCCTCCAATATTACTCACAAGGAAAATGAAGAATATCACATGATAGGCCTTGAGTCTTGTTTTGTTCAACCTCATAAAAGGACGAATAAGTAACATGGATGCCCCGGTTGTACCAATTAAATTTGAAATCACAGCGCCCGTTACCAACAGTATCACATTGGCCATGGGAGTGGCTTTCTTATCAATATCGATCATAATACCACCTGAAGCGATATATAGCGCAGCCAGTAAAGAAATAAATTGCACATACTCAGCCAGGGCATGAACCGGCCCATGGGTATTACCTAAAACAAACAGATAGTAAAGTACTACCATTGCGGCAAAGGCCACGGCTACCTTTGGGTAATTCTTATGCCAAAAATGCTCATAGAAAAGCGGCCCAGTGGCAATCATTAAAAGTAAAATGATAAAAGGAAGAACTGTCCAGCCGGGAGGTGCATGATCTTCTTCATGGCCGGCTATGGTTTCTGCATGTGAATCATGATACACATCCACATTTTCAATGGTATCAGAATCGCTCGGATTGGAAGCTTCCGCGTTAGCCGGAAGCATAACCACCATGGTTAGAATAAGAAATAAAATGCCAACAAGCTTACTATTCACTAATCCTTAGTTTTTGTCAAATTAATTGAAAATGCTCCTTTTTGTCAAAAGCTCGTTACTGGTGGAAGCCCCAAAGGTATACAATTGACTTAATAATTTTCAATATGAAAATTAACAAGCCATTAAATTTTAACTAAAGAGCTCATAATTTATGAGCAATTCACCATTTTCATACCACCGCAGCCAGGCATCACCCAAAAGCTGGTAACCATCATTGTAAATTTCCACTCTCATCCAATCAGAATTTATCTCAACAGGTTTATAAATACCCTGAAGATTTACTGCTGCTGAATTTCCAAGAGGTTTCACCCTTAATTGATTATTTGTGGAAATATTTTTAACGGAGTGGCATTTTAACAAGAATGAAGGCCAGAACTCTACGTTTAAATCATGAACACTCATCCACATAGTTTTCCCCGTTTGTTTGTTTACAATTACCTGAACCCAATCTGTTGTAATAGACATACACCTAATCAATAGAATATCATAATCCAATTTTATGTACTCAGGATAAAACCATGGCGGTGCGTATGTTAATGTGTACCCTAATTCTGTTCTCTGAAACACTAAACTATCTAACGGTAAGTGCTCGTTAACAGATTTTTTGAGCTGTGGTTGGTAAAAATAGATAGTATTCTTCTCAAAGAAGTTTGGTTTGGCCATACCCAATCCCATTGAAATGGTCTCACCACGCTTTTGATAAGAGATCAAGGAAAATTGAGCATCTTTTCTTTTCTCTTCTCTAGCTTGTTTTGCTCTCCATAACAATAGTAGTATGAGAGCAGAAACAATTAATGCCGTTACTGCTAAAATCATCGCACGTTTTGCTGAGCATTTCGAAAGAATGATGAGCGAGGTTATTAAGCCGAAGGCAGCACCAAACATACCAGTACCTACCACTATACCAGGGCCAGCCAAGCCACTTGGGTATTCCAAGGTTAGGGAAGCTAAATATCCGCAAAGGAAAAATCCCAGAATTATAAAGCTTAACGCAACAAATATTGATTGAATGACCTTCACAAATGTCAGCTTTTTTAGAACTATTATGTTATTATCAAACCAGCTGTTTCAATGCTATTTCAAAAGATGTCTTCGCAATATTCGTTTTAGAATTATTCGCTCTAAACGTTTTTTCTAATGCCATACGTATCTTTTCTGAAGTATCTGTAAAGATCGATTCATCTGTAAGTTCTACTTCTGACTCCATCAAATAAGCAAATACCCTTGCCATACCACAGTTTGCGATAAAATCTGGGATAACAGAAAAGTTACTATCTGCGAATAAACCGGTCGGACCAAAGAAGATTTCAGGATCGGCAAAAGGCACATTAGCACCACATGAAAACACTTCCAAATCAGAGGCAATCATTCGATCTACCTGTTCTTTAGTTATCAACCTCGAAGCAGCTGCAGGAATGAATATTTCGAAATTCAAATCCCAAATCTTTTCATTGATTTCATCAAAAGGAATCATATCTGGTGTAGAAAGTCTGTTCCCATCACGATTAAGAAACAATTCTCTTATTTCTTCCAATGAGTAACCTTCCTCATTCATCACTCCACCATCTCTATCAATAATACCTACCACCTTAACTCCCATTTGAGCTAAATAGAATGCTGCCGCTGCGCCTACATTACCCCAGCCCTGAATAACAGCTCTTTTTGTTTGCACACTACCACCCCATAGGTTATAGTAATGCCGTACAGCTTCAGATACACCATAACCAGTAATCATATCAGCAACAGTATATTTCCTTTTCAGTGATGGTGAATATTTCTCATCTTCCAATACTTTAATTACACCTATCCTTAGCTGACCAATACGATTGATCAATTCTGGTTCTCTGGGCTGAAAGTGACCATTAAATACCCCTTCTTGTGGATGCCAAACACCTACATCTTCAGTAATGGGTATTACTTCATGTATCTCGTCTACATTTAAATCGCCACCCGTTCCATAATAATATTTAAGTAAAGGCTTCACCGCAGCATACCAACGCTCCAAAACTCCTCTTTTTCTAGGATCGCTTGGATCGAAATTGATACCCGATTTAGCACCCCCAATGGCAGGACCTGAAACGGTGAATTTCACTTCCATAGTCTTAGCCAGTGATTCTACTTCTCTTTTATCTAACCCCTTGCGCATTCTGGTTCCACCACCTGCAGCGCCTCCGCGTAATGAGTTAATTACAACCCAGCCTTCAGCTTCGGTTTCTGAGTCGCTCCATTCAAAAACAATTTCCGGTTTTTTATTTTCAAATTTCTCGAGAAGTTCTTTCATCGTAAACGTTTTAAATTTCTTTGGCGGGCAAAACTACAAAAATTTTCAGCCTAAGAAACCCACTACCACTCCAGAACATGAGTCTCTGGAAGCACCGGTAACGCTTGACAAAACATTTACCTCGCCCCTCACGCGTTTCACCCCTAAAAATGCAAAAGCAACGGCCTCCTTAAAGTCTATCAACATAGAATCAGGAATAACCACGTCAACTTTGGGCAAAGCTTCATTTAGCTTCGATATCAGAAATTTATTCTTAGCACCACCTCCTGTCACCAACATTTTAGTGTTGAAATTTTCGGTGTCTTGAACACACATTTTTAATTGTCCGACAATATGTTCCACACTTGTAGCCAGAAGATCGTTTATATCATAGTGTTCGAAATCTGAAAAATAGTGTGATGACACATATTCATACCCCAATGACTTTGGGCCATTGGTCGTGTAATATTCTAGCTCATTCCATTTATTTAATAGGGCATCTATCACTTTGCCCTCTGCCGCCAACTTGCCTTCGTTATCGTAAGGTTGATTAAGCTTATTGGCAAGTTTGTTCAATATCATATTACATGGCACCACATCAAAAGCTTTTCTTTCTTTTGCTTGATCAAATGAAATATTGGCTATCCCGCCAAGGTTTAGGCAGAAATCATAATCCGAAAACAATAGTTGATCAACTAGCGGAACGAGTGGAGCCCCTTGTCCGCCCAAAGCGACATCCAAACTTCTGAAGTCATAAACTACTGGCAACTTGCAAATGCCTGATATAATTTGTCCATTACCAATTTGAAGAGTAATACTTTTTTCTGGTTGATGAAAAACTGTGTGGCCATGCGAGGCTATGAAATCAACCGAGTGGCCTTGAGTTATTTTATGGCATTGCTGTCCGATAAATACACCTAATTGATTATCTAATTCCTTTAACTCAAGGCCAGAATTTTCAGTAGCAGAAGATAGACTTTCATATAGGCTTTTTGGAAAATCTACTGTTTTACAATCAACAATATCGAATTCCCATTTCTCACCAACTAGGCTAAAATCGCAAATAGCCAAATCAAGGCCATCTAATGATGTTCCAGACATTACGCCTAACACACGATAGGTTGAATTATTTTTCATAGCTTTGCCACTCCTTTCAGAACTTACCTTGATTTACAGGTACAAATTATGAATTTAGTTATCGATTTTGGCAATACTACAGGCAAAGTAGGTCTTTTTACTAATAATGACCTTATAAAGGTAATGCGTCCTGTACAACTTGACGACATTGCTAAATTTTTTGATGAGTATGATATTCAGAATACGATAATTAGTTCATCCAGCATTTCTACATCAAATATTCGAAAAAAAGTACATGGCAATTGTTTGGAGCTGAGCCATAAAACTCCGCTACCATTTGCCATTAACTATAAAACCCCGGAAACGCTAGGGTTAGATAGAATTGCTGGGGTAGCAGGTGCTTATTTCAACCACCCTAATGAAAATTGTTTAGTGATAGATATTGGCACTTGCATCACATATGATGTGCTCGTTAATGGCCAGTATCCGGGAGGAGCGATTTCTCCGGGGTTAACAATGCGATTTAAAGCATTGAATACTTTCACAGCAAATTTACCGTTGGTTGAAAATGAAGGTTCAACAGAGTTAGTAGGCGATAGTACTAAAAACTCAATATTAAGCGGGGTTGCAAATGGTATGGCGGCTGAAATTGATGGGTTCATAGAGAACTTCAATCACAAATTTGGCCCGTTAAAGGTGCTAATTTGTGGTGGAGATTACATTTTCTTTGAAAACAAACTCAAAGCTAGCATATTTGCAGCCCCTGAATTGGTTTTGAAAGGTTTAAACGGGATTTTACAGTATAATGTATCATAGAATAGCAAGCCGTATTTTGGCGGTAGTATTGATTTGTGTAGTAGGAAACGCGGCAATGGGTCAGGCAACAAGATCCCCCTTTACGGCTAATGGTATCGGTGATATTGTAGAATTAGCCCAGGCGCATAATCAGGGTAATGGTGGATTAGGCATCAGCAATGGTAACTATTGGAACCTCAATAACATGAATCCTGCCCTTTTACCATACAACTCTTTAACAGTTTTTTCAGCAGGTTTTGTTGGTGGTCAGCGTACTGTAGCCAGCGAAAGTCTTGAAGAACAGTATACTGCCGGAAACTTAAACTATTTGGTCACAGCCTTTCCCGTTAAAAAAGGTATTTGGACTACATCTATAGGTTTAATGCCTTACAGTAATGTGAATTACGACTTCACCTACACCAGTGTGGTTACAGGAAGCAATGATGTAGTAGAGATTAGGGAAAGAGGAACGGGTGGCTTCAATCAATTCTACTGGTCTAATGGTGTCGCATTAAACAAATATCTATTTGTAGGCTTAAAAGCTACCTACATTTTTAGTTCAATTGAAAAGAAATTCTCAAACACCATACAAAATGTGGGTAATGTATATACACCCGTAGTAACGGATAGAGTAACGGTTTCAGACTTTCTATTGAGTGGTGGCTTAGCTTTTAACGCTGATTCCATATTTAACAGCAAGGTAAAGTTCAAAGCCGGATTAACGTATGATTTAGGTACAGATGTAAATGCTAAAAAATTCCAAAGCTTCGACAGAACCGTAGATAATAGACCTCCAATTGCTACTGATACTTTAATAGACAATCAAAGCGGCATAGTTAGAATTCCTCAGGCTATTGGTTTAGGTATATCTTTCAATAGAGGGTTAAGATGGATGATTGGTATGGATGTTAAAATGCAAAAATGGTCTGAATACAAGCGATTTGATGGCTCTGACGGCTCATTTGACGATTCATTTAAAATTACATTGGGTGGTGAATGGACTCCAGACCCCTCTTCAGTAACCAGTTATATTAAACGTATAACCTATAGAATAGGTGGTTCATATGAAAATACCCCCTATTTGGTTGATAATGAAGGGGAAATGAATCAGGTTAAAGATTTTGGCATTAACTTTGGATGGTCTTTACCAGCAGGAAGGTTTTCAAGTTTTGATATGGCCTTCCGTTATGGTAGAAGAGGATCAATTGACAAAACAATATTGGAAGAAAACTATTACAGAGTATACTTGGGCATTACATTTAATGACCAGTGGTTCATAAAACGGAAATACGATTAATAAAACGATTATGAAAAGATCAATTTTTAAACACATTTTATTGACAACTGCATTTGCTGCTTCTACAGGATTAGCTAGCGCACAATGCAACGACTGGAATTGGCCTGAAGATAAAGCCACCGCTGAAGAAAAAAATGTGTTGTACACCGATGCATTAAGAAACGATAATTTCAAGGCTGCCCAAAAACCACATATGTGGATTTTGAAAAACGCCCCGAATTTAAATACAGCTATTTACATCAACGGTGAGAAAATTTATAAAGGCTTAATGGAAAGTACCAAGGATGAAGCTAAGCAAGAAGTGTACTTTGACTCACTAATGATGATGTACGATATGCGAGTGAGGTACTGTGGAGAAGAAAAGGACGTAATCATTAGAAAAGCTTATGAAAACTATAAGCAAAATGCCAGGAAGGTAAGTGAATTACCAAAAGTTCTTGAGCTTTTCGATAGGGCTCTTGAGCTAAATGGAAATAATTTGGATTACTATGTTGTATTGCCTTACATGAGTGCCATTGTTAATAATGCAAAATATGTAAAGAACCTTTCTGAGGCCGAGATTTTGGAGAGATATGACAAACTTTCTGAAGTTATTAATCACAATATAGCTAATGGTACAAGAAAAGATAAGTGGGAAGATTACAAAGGTAAGGTTGATGGTATGCTTGTAAGTGTGGTGAATATCGACTGTGACTTTGTGAGAACTAATTTAGGTCCAAAATTCAAAGAGAATCCTAGCGACTTAAAGCTCGCTAAGAAAATCTTCGGCTTCATGTTGAATGGCAAATGTACTGATGATCCTTTGTGGTTAGAGGCTGGTAAAAAAATTCAGGAGAAAGAGCCTGAGTTTGGTTTAGCAAAAAATATAGCGCTAAAATTAAAGGGTACCAACAACGCTGAAGCTGAGAAATTCTTTAACCAAGCTATTGAGTTAACTGATGATCCAAGCAATAAAGCAGATATGTACATTCAGTTAGGTACTATGAGATCAGGTTCGGCAGCAAGAGAAATGTATAGAAAAGCATTGGCTGCGGATCCGACTAAAAGAGATGCCTACAGTGCCATTGGAATACTTTATTTCCAGAGCTTCGATGATTGTGCAGGTAAATCTGACATCGTTAAAGATAGAGCTGTTTTCTTAGCTGCTTATGATATGTTTGAAAAAGCAGGTAACTCTAAAATGATGGAACAGGCTAAAGGCCAGTTTCCTTCTAAAGAAGAAGTATTTACCTACAACTATACCACTGGTGATGCGATTACTGTAGGCTGCTGGATTGGTGAGACTACAACAATAAGAACCAGAGACTAATTAATAATTTGATTAAATTAAGAGGCCTTTGAATATTCATAGGCCTCTTTTACTATATGAAGCTACCAATTAAAATAGTATTTATTGCCTTTCTTTTTAGCTGTGGAAACACAGATAAAGAGTTAGAAACAGTAAAGCCCTATGAAGGGCCCACTGAAGAAATGGCAGACATGGTACTTTATAGAAGTGAATCTGCCACAAAAAGGGTAAAACTTGTAACCCCATTGCTTCAACAATTTGCCAATGGAAATCAAGAATTTCCTAAAGGTGTGTACCTGGAGTTTTATAATGAAGAAGGCCAACTAAAAACTACGTTAAAGGCCAATGAAGCAAAGTATTTTAAAGAAGAAGATCATTGGCGTGGCAGAGGTGATGTAGTTATCAAAAATGTTGAAACAAAAGAGCAACTCAATACAGAAGAGCTATTCTGGAAGCCTTCAGAAGAAAGAATGTACACAGAAAAGTTTGTAAAAATTACCTTGCCTGACCAGGTTTTGTATGGTACTGGGTTAGATGCCAAGCAGGATTTATCGGAATACACCATAAAACAACCAGAGGGCGAATTTTATCTCGATGAATAAGTTAGGCCCTACCCTTCTTTTTTCGGCTGTGGTAGCATTATTTATCATTGCGATCCACCAAACCATTACTTTAGGGTTTTCTTACTCGTACTGGATTTTCATGTTAACCATAAGTCTTTTATTTTTATATCAATTGATCAAGTCAAAAGACAAGTCGTCCGATAAATAATGGATCCAAGCATTCTACTTCCGATTATCGCTACATTAATGTTTTCTGCATTTTTCTCAGGGATAGAAATTGCCTTTGTATCTGCCGATAGGCTGCATATTGAACTTCAAAACAAGAAAGGCTTAATCGCAGGCAGAATTGTTTCAAAATTCATTCAAAACGCCTCGAGGTTTATAAGTACAACATTAGTAGGTAACACTCTTGCACTCGTGCTTTATGGTATTTATATGGCTAAGCTGTTAGATCCAATCATTCGATCTTCCTTGCCTGAAATATTTCTGAACGAGCCTATAATTCTGTTTTCCCAAACAGTACTTTCCACAATTATTGTTCTTTTTACTGCAGAGTTTCTTCCTAAAAGTATCTTTTTGCTTAACCCAAATTGGATGCTATCCATTTTTGCTATTCCAATGGATATCATTTACAGGCTGATGTACCCAATTGTAGTTTTGGTAGTTTCTCTATCTAAATTCATTATCACGAAAGTATTAAGACAAAAATATGAAGAAGACAAGCCCGCATTTCGACTGACCGATTTAAACAACTACATCAGGAATACTTTAATGGCTGATGAGGAAACGAATGTAGAAGTGGATACCAAAATCTTTAATAATGCCCTTGAATTTAAATCTATTAGGGTTAGGGAGTGCATGCTACCCAGAACAGAGATTGTAGCAGTAGATATTGAAGATACTATTGAAGAATTAAAAAAGGCCTTCATCGATAGCGGTCATTCAAAAATACTGGTATACAGAGAGTCAATTGACGATGTAATTGGGTATTGCCATTCACTTGAGCTCTTTAAAAAACCAAAGAGTATAGAAAACATGCTCACGCCCATCATCATTGTTCCTGAAACAATGTTGGCCAACGAATTAATGATCCAGTTTATCTCAGAAAGAAAAAGTTTAGCACTTGTTGTGGATGAATTTGGTGGAACTTCCGGCATAGTAAGTATTGAGGATATTATAGAGGAGATTTTCGGTGAAATACAAGATGAACATGACGATGAGGATTGGGTAGAACAAGAACTTGACCCCAATACCTATCTGTTTAGCGCACGACATGAGATTGACTATTTGAACGATAAATACAACTGGGATTTGCCTATTGGTGATTATGAAACACTAGGTGGGCTTATCCTATCTTTAACTGAAGACCTACCAAAAGCTGGTGATGTGGTGAAAAGTGAAGATTATACCTTTATTATACAAACCACAAACGACATCAGAATTGATACAGTAAAATTATTGGTAGATAAAAGCCGTTAATTGGCCTAAAAACAAAGTTTTAATCCTCTAAAATACTTTGTTTGATTTTAGTAATATACTCATTAAATTTGCGCCTCTTTTAGACTTTAGAAAGTAATCAATTAAACAAAATGGCAGTAATAAATACGCTGAGAAATAAGATGGGGAAATTCATAGTTGCGGCAGTAGCAATCGCAATTATGTCTTTCGTACTTGCAGACCTTCTAGGACCAAACTCTAGCCTTATGGGAGGTGGCAACGATGTGGGTGAGATAGCAGGCGAAACTATATCTCTGAAAGAATTTCAGGCTACAGTACAAGAACGTGAGAGTAGCTATATTTTAAATTTTAACCGTCAGCCTACGGAGCGTGAGCGTCCAACGCTTAGACAGCAGGCTTGGGATCTATTAATCTCAAAATATGCTTTCGATAAGCAGTATGATGAGGTGGGTGTTCAGGTAACTGACGATGAAATCTGGGATATGCTTCAGGGTAAAAACATTAACCCTAGCTTAGAGCAGGCATTCACAAACCCTGAAACTGGTGAGTACGACAGAAACCAATTCATGACATACTTGCAACAACTTCCATCATTAGATGCTAATGCTAGAATGCGATGGGAAGTGTTCAAAAATGAATTAATTCAAAGCAGAGTTAGGTTGAAATACGAAAACCTATTGACAAAAACTAACTACGTTACTACAGCTGAGGCTCAGAGAGAGTATCAAGCTCAAAACAACGTAGCGGAAGTAAAGTATTTATACATCCCATATTATACTGTAAGTGATTCTCTTATCTCGCTTGACGATAGCAAGATGAAAGAATACTACAATAAGAATAAAGACCGATACAAAATTGAGGCAACAAGATCGTTAAAATATGTGGCATTTGACATCACTCCTTCAGCAGCTGATACTGCGTTTGTAAAAGAAGAGTTGCTACAATTAGTAGATGATTTTAAAACTGCTGAAAATGATTCTGTTTTCGCTAGTTTGAACTCTGATGACTTAACTTCTTTTGGAAACTACAACCCTGGTAACCTACCTGTACAATTGAAGGCTAACATCAGCAACCTTTCTAAAGGTGATGTTAGAGGACCCTATTTAGATGCTGAAGGGTTTAAACTTTATAAAATCACAGATATCTATGAAGATTCTGTAAGCTATGCTAAGGCCAGCCACATCCTTTTAAAAGGTGATGATGATGAGACAAAAGCTAAAGCACAAGGTATCTTAAATGACATTAAAAATGGTGCTGACTTTGCTGAAATGGCAAAAGAGCATGGTACTGATGGAACATCATCAAGAGGTGGAGATCTTGGGTGGTTTGGCACTGGTAAAATGGTGGCTGAATTTGAGGAAGCTGTATTCAACGCCAATGAAAAAGGGTTGATTAATAATTTAGTTAAAACTCAGTTTGGCTATCACATCATTAATGTTACGGAAACCAAAACAAATACCGCTTATAAAGTGGCAACTGTTGCAAGAGAAATTCTACCAGGTGATGAAACGATCAACGAGGCATTTACAAAGGCAGATCTTTTTGCTTCTAGTGTTGATGATTTAGAATCTTTTGAATCACAAGCTGCGGCAGATTCAGTACAAGTTATGACAGCAAACAACCTAAAGGCAAATGACAGAAGAGTTGGAACATTAGGTGATGCAAGACAGATTGTACAGTGGGTATTCTCTGATGCTTCTGAAGGTGAAGTTTCTGAAGTATATGAGCTTGATGAAGCGTATGTAGTAGCTGTTATGACTGACGAAGTAGAAGAAGGAACAAAACCATTTGAGATGGTTAAGAACGAAATTGGTGTAATCATCAGAAAAGAGGCGAAAGCCAAAGTGATAACAGATAAGTTAAGTAGCCTTTCAGGAACGCTGGATGAGAAAGCAGCAGCTTATGGTGACGATGCTAATGTGTATAGCAGCAGTGCTTTACAGCTAAGTGCTACCTCCATACCAAGTGTAGGTTTTGACCCGAAAGCAGTAGGTGCAGCATTTGCATTGGAATCTGGTGAAACAGGCGCTCCAATAGAAGGCGAGAATGGAGTTATCGTATTCAAAATGGAAAATAAAACAATTGCTCCTGAAATTGCTGACTACGCAACTTACAGAGATCAAGTTCAGCAAAAAGCTAATAGCCAGGTAAGCTATGGCATTACAGAAGCTATAAAAGAACACGCTGATATTCAGGACGAACGTTATAAATTTTATTAATAACTAAGAATTCATAAGAGTAAAAAGCGGGATTTTGTCCCGCTTTTCTTATTTTAAGGAAGTATGAAAGCACAAGACCTACAGGCCATACAGTCTTTCAAAGAGAAATTAGAGAATGAATATGATTGGCCTTCATTGTACACGTTTAAGTTTATCGTGCCAATAGATAAGAAGGATGAGATTAAGAAAATCTTTGTGAAGCATGATGTTTCTGAGAAACAGTCAAGCAAAGGAAATTACATAAGCATAACCTCTAAAGTTATGGCCTCATCGAGCGACACCATTGTAGAATATTATTTAGAAGCAAATAAAGTAGAAGGAGTAATAGCGTTATAGATATGTGGAAAGAAGAAAATAATAAACTCGTTAAGTCATTTCAATTTAAAGATTTTGTAGAAGCTTTTGGCTTCATGAGCCAAGTGGCCATTGTTGCTGAAAAGATGAACCATCATCCCAATTGGAATAATGTGTACAACACAGTAAATTTTGAGCTTAACACGCACGATGCCGGTGATGTTGTCACTGAAAAAGATCATAAATTAGCTAAAGCAATTGATAAAATAGCTGGCGATAAGTGAGTGAAACAACCCAACTCTATTTAGTACCAACACCCATTGGCAACCTTGAAGACATCACCCTAAGGGCGTTAAAAGTATTAAAATCGGTTGATGTCATATTAGCTGAAGACACACGAACTTCTGGCAAGTTACTCAAGCACTTCGACATTAGTCAGCCTTTAAAGAGCTACCATATTTTTAATGAGCATAAGGCCATTGAAAAGCTATTAACTGAATTTGAAGAGGGCAAAACCATGGCACTCATTTCTGATGCAGGCACGCCTTCCATTTCCGATCCCGGCTTTTTATTGGTTAGAGAATGTTTGGCTAACAATATTAAAATTGAATGTTTACCGGGAGCTACTGCCTTTGTACCGGCTCTTGTAAAATCAGGATTACCATCCGATAAGTTTGTGTTTGAGGGTTTCTTACCCCACAAAAAGGGTCGAAAAACTAGAATTGATAAACTCAAAGAGGAAGAAAGAACAATCATCTTGTATGAATCGCCACACCGCTTGGTTAAAACACTCGGTCAGTTAGCCGATGAGTTTGGTGCTGACCGACAAGCATCAGTTTCTCGCGAACTGACTAAAATCTACGAAGAGACAATGAATGGAACTTTGGATGAGCTTAAAAAGCACTATGAAAAAGGAACAGTGAAGGGCGAAATTGTTATAGTGGTACATGGAAAATAAACTTAAATACATTTACCCTCTTGTTTCACTTATTCTGTTACTTCTTGGGAGAATTACAAACCTCGAGTTAGTTTATCTGATATGTCTGGTTCCTATCTTCCTACTCTATCTTCAGAATACAGACAGTTCAAGTTGGATTATATCGTTAGGACTCGTTTTACTAGTGAATGGAGCCATTCACATTGGCACTACTGAAACACCATTATCTTTAGGGGTGATTGTTTACCCACTTATAATCTACACTACACTTTATTTGAATTTAATAACTCGCAGAGCACTTTCAGGTGCAATGCGAACTGTAATAATGGTGGCATTTTGGTTGGGCGGACATTATCTATTATTGAAGTTGAACCCTGTATGGGCTGTTTATTTTCCGTTTATAAATTTAGATGGGATTTTTACTCAATGGACAGATCATACAGGCTTGATGGGTATAACAGCATGGGTACTATTCGCGAATATTATTATTGCAAAAAGCATATATAACCCGAAAGGAAACCTGCTTATACAAATTTCACCTTCAGTGCTAATAGCATTGGTTATTGTAGCCATTCCAGCTTTCATCTCGGTCTTTTTAAATGATGCACCTGTTGTTAATTTTGATCACATGGTTGCCTTTTACTATGGAGCAGATATAACAGAAATTAGTCAGCAATATGCTGAACGAGGCGAATGGTTGGCTAGAACATGTGCCTGGCTATCGGTTTTGGTTTTAATATACAGCTTAGTTAAACTAAAGACCACCAAATGATACTTCTGCAGCAAGTTTTAGATCACATTAAAGCAGGTATTTTACAAACCGGACAGTTTATTAGGGAAGAAGCCTATCAATTCTCTGCAGATCGAATCGAGAGAAAGGGCTTTAATGATCTGGTTTCTTATGTGGATAAAGAAGCTGAGAAAATGCTGGTGAGCTCATGCTCTGAGGCCTTACCAGAAGCAGGTTTTATTACTGAGGAAGGCACTAAAACAGAAAGAAAAGTAGAATACAATTGGATCATCGATCCGTTAGATGGCACCACTAACTTCACTCATGGACTTCCAGTTTATTCCATTAGTGTGGCACTCATGAGAAATGAAAAACTGGTTATTGGCGTAGTTTATGAAATAAATAGAGATGAGTTTTTCTACGCGGTAGAAGGCAGCCCAGCCTATTGTAATGATGAAGAAATAAAGGTTTCTAAAGTGAACACGCTTTCCGAAAGTCTTTTAGCTACTGGCTTCCCATATTATGATTTTGAGCAAATGCAGTCATACCTAAAAATACTAAACGACTTCATGCAGAGCACGCATGGCTTAAGAAGAATGGGCAGCGCAGCTGTGGATTTAGCCTATGTGGCTTGTGGCCGATTCGAAGGTTTCTTTGAATACAATCTCAATGCCTGGGATGTAGCTGCCGGTGCCTTTATCGTACAGCAAGCAGGTGGCCAGGTGACGGACTTTAAAGGAGGAAATGACTTTGTGTTTGGACGTGAGATTGTGGCTTCGAGCAATGTACAAAATGAAATGTTACAGGTTATTCAGAAGCATTGGCAAAACAAAGAACCAAAAGCGTAAATTTGCAGTTACAAAGCTATGATTGAAGGCGTTATCATCGGATTACTATTTGTGGGAGCGATTGCCTATGTTGGCCGTGGTGTCTACAAAACCTACAAGTCAGAAGATTCTGGGTGTTCTAAGAATTGTGATTGTTAAGCCCAAACAGCTGTCCCTTCCGTACAATTTTTGCACATCTCAATTTCCTTTCTTGATTTCAAAAGCAGCTTTCTGAACTCATTGTATTCATTGCTTTTCCAGACAGATGTAAGCGAAGCACTTTCGACTGCACCAAGTGTGTGATGCGCATCTTTATCAAAGCAACAAGGCACCACCTTGCCATCCCAGGTAATCACACAACTGTGCCACATTTTCCAACAATGGTCTAACAATTTACTTTTAATTTCATACTTGCCGTTTTTCAACTTTCTGTAGCGCGAATACTTTTCCTGGGAAGGAATTAGATCTGAGCCATTTTCATAATCATAGATTTGTGCTGTTTTTAGTTTTACCTCATCTACACCTAGCTCATTGGCCAATTCATATACCTCATTAATTTGATGTTCATTAGGCTTAACCACCAAAAACTGAAATATAATATGTGGGGTAGAAGATTTCAATTGTTTCTTCCACTTCACTATGTTCTTTGTTCCTTCTATTACTTTATCCAGCTTGCCCCCTACCCTATACGATTCATACGTTTCCTGCGAGGCACCATCAATAGAAATAATCAATCGGTCTAAGCCAGATTCAACTGTTTTTTTGGCATTATCATCATTTAGATAATGCGCATTGGTAGATGTAGCCGTATAAATCTTAGCTGTTGAGGCTTCTTGAACTAAATCCAAAAACTGAGGATGTAAATAGGGTTCTCCTTGAAAGTAAAAAAGAAGGTATGAAAGCGTATTTTTCTGCTCATCAATCACTTTTTTAAATAGATCACTTTCTAACATCCCAGTTGGGCGTGTAAAGGAGCGCAAACCACTTGGGCATTCCGGGCACCTTAGATTGCAAGATGTGGTAGGTTCAAAAGAAATACTCAAAGGCATTCCCCAGTGTATTGGCTTGCGTATAGCGCGTGATAAAAGGTAGCTACTAACCAATTTAGTGGCGTTCCATAGCCTTTTTACTCTAAAAAACTTAGTTAAGAAATTAGCTACATCTTTTATTATCGCCTTCACACATTAAATATAGACCGCATCTTCGAGTATTTGAACTGATAGGATTAGTTAATTGAAATAAGTAACTTTTCTGATTCAATTTATCAGAACAAGTTCAATTTACTAGCCCATGAAATTAACTACCTCCCTAATTATCATTTTAAGCTTATTATACACAGCACCTGCTTTTTCTCAGAAAAAGAAGAAAGGAAATCAGCCTTCAGAAACCTATGACGAAAAGTTATTTAACAAAATGACTTGGAGAAATATTGGTCCGTTCAGAGGTGGGCGTTCGCTAACCTCCACAGGTGTGGTAGGCGATCCAATGACCTATTATTTCGGTTCTGTTGGTGGCGGTGTTTGGAAAACAGATGATGCAGGCATTAACTGGCGTAACATTTCAGATACGTTTTTTAATACTACGTCCATTGGAGCGATATCGGTAAGTGAGTCAGACCCAAATGTAATTTATGTAGGCACTGGCGAGGCTTGTATTAGAGGTGTAATGACTTCACACGGAGATGGCGTTTACAAATCAACAGATGCAGGCAAAACATGGAAACACATAGGCTTAGATGGGACCTCGCAAATTTCAGAAATTCGAATTCATCCGAATAATCCAGATGTGGTTTATGTAGCAGCTCAAGGCAGTCCTTATGCTCCCACTTCAGAGAGAGGGATTTACAAATCTGAGGATGGTGGTAAAAATTGGAAGAGAGTACATTTTGTTAATGAAAGCAGTGGAGCAAACAATCTATCCATGGATATGAATAATCCGCGTATTCTATATGCAGCCTATTGGGATCATCAGCGTAAGCCATGGTATGTAAGAAGTGGTGGTAACGGTAGTGGTATTTATAAAACAAAAGACGGTGGAGAAACCTGGGAGAAACTATCTGAAGGTCTACCAAAAGCAATGATGGGTAAGATTGGCGTTTCTGTGAGCAGAGCTAATTCTAATAGAGTATATGCAGTAATTGAGTCAGAGGAAGGCGGATTATACCGCTCTGATGATGGCGGTGAAAAATGGGCGCTTATGAATAGCCAAAGGGTTTTAAGAACGCGTTCTTGGTACTATATGCATGTGTTTACAGATCCTAAAAACGAAAATGTAGTTTATGTGCTGAATGCTCCTTTTATGAAGTCCATTGATGGTGGTAGGACATTTATGCCTGTAGCAGTTCCCCATGGCGATAATCATGATTTATGGATTAACCCAAATGATCCAACTAATATGATTAACTCGAATGATGGTGGAGCTAACATAAGTTTTAATGGAGGCAAAAGCTGGTCTACACAGCAAAACCAACCTACAGCACAGTTCTATCGAGTAAACGCAGATAATCGCTTTCCTTATTGGGTTTATGGTGGACAACAAGATAATAGCACAGTTGCGATAAAAAATAGAACAGATGGATTTGGTATCGGCTGGCAGGATTTTATTGCTGGTGTAGGTGGTGGTGAAGCGGCACATATTGCCTTCAATCCAGATGATCCAAAATATGTGTATTCATCTAATATCACAGGCTTTATTGATGAATACAATATGGAAACTGATAAATCTAAACCCATCAAACCTTACCCGGTTTTTGATTTAGGAGAACCATCAGATGAAATGAAGTACAGATATAACTGGAACCCACCGGTCATTACTTCATCTCACAACCCTGAAACTATTTATTATGGAAGTAATGTACTCCACAAATCTACCAATAGAGGGTTGAGCTGGACAGATATTTCTCCAGATTTAACCAGGAATGACACCACCAAATTAGGTTTAATGGGTGGGCCAATTACAAATGAAGCGGCAGGAGGTGAAACCTATCACACGCTGATGTCCGTAGCAGAATCGCCTCACGATGCGAATGTAATTTACACTGGTGCCGATGATGGGTTGATGCATATTACCAGAGATGGAGGTAAAAACTGGCAAAAAATAAGTCCTGCTGGTGAGGGAATTATCAACTCAATAGAAGTATCTCATCATGATCCGGCTACGGTTTATGTAACCTTTATGAAGTATAAGTTCAATGACTTTACACCTTTCATTTATAAGAGTAATAATTATGGTGCTTCATGGTCGCTCATTACTAACGGCATTGATAAAAGAGCCTATGCTCGTGTGGTTAGAGAAGACCCTGTAAGAAAAGGGCTATTATATGCTGGAACCGAGCAGGGCGTTTATATTAGTTTTGATGATGGTAGCAACTGGAAAAAACTAGAACTTAATTTTCCTACCGTACCTGTATTAGATCTAAAAGTTCATAAGAATGATTTATTAGCAGCTACGTCTGGAAGAGCATTTTGGGTATTGGATGATTTAACTCCATTCCACCAGCTAACTCCAGAAGTAGCCAATGCAGCAACTTATTTCTATAAGCCTGCTGATGCTTATAAAACCAATGCATTCGATTTAGTGGACTTACCAATTCCGAATGTTGGCAAGAACCCTTTCCCAGGAGTAAGTATGAAATATTATTTAAAGGCAGTAGGCGAAAATGATACCCTTCCTTTGACTATCGATATTATGGATAAGAGTGGAAAAGTATTGAGGACTCTTTCCTCAGACTCTGAAGACAGCTGGAATAAAATAGAAAAGAAAGAAGGTATGAACCTGGCAAGATGGGACTTAAGGGTTGCCAATATTAAGCCAGCTGAAAATGTATTTGTTATGTCTTTCGGGGAAACCGGAATGCAAGGTTATAAAGTGGGGCCCGGAGAGTACTCTGCTAAATTCACCTATGGCGATTATAGTAGTACTCAAAATTTTAAAGTCCTAAAAGACCCTCGCGATGAAGCTACACCTGAGCAAATCGAAGCTCAACAGCAACTATTGAAAGAAATTTATAAAGACCTGAATGACTTGAATGAATCTTTAGTCGATTTGCAGGAGGTAAGGGAGCAAGTGGAATATATGATTGATCGGGAGCAAAATGATGAGGATATTAAGAAAAATGGTGAGAGCATTATGGACAAGGTAAATGGAGTAGAAGAAGAACTGATTTCCCCTAGTCAAGAAACTTTTCAGGATATCATCAACTTTAGAAATAAGTTAGATGGTCAGCTTTATCAACTATTGCAAACCATAGATAATAGTGTGCCCCCACTAACTAAAGGCGAGCAAGATCTTTATAATGAGTTGGAAAAAGAGTGGACTAAACAGCAGCAATCAGTAAAAGAAATTCTCAATGAAGATGTTCCTTCTTTTAACAAACTTCTTAAAGAAAAAGGCGTACAATATATAGCTCCAAAGAAAGAGGAGAAACCTAAAGAAGAAACTAAACCAACAACTTAATCCTGATAGAGCGAAAAGAGGAGAAAGTATTTAGTTTTACGATAACTATATCGTACTAAAAGTGAAGAAAAGGATTACAAAAATACACACACTCATATTAGTAACTCTTTGTCTATTCTCTTTCATAGGGAATGGACAAGGGTTTAAATTATCTGAAGAAGCTGAAATTCATGTACTTACCTGTGGACCGTATCAAGGTGAGTTGTACTCGGCTTTTGGGCATAGCGCCATAAGAGTCCATGATCCAAAAAGAGGCTTGGATTGGCTATACAACTATGGTGTTTTTGATTTCAACCAGCCTAACTTCTATTTAAATTTTGCCAGAGGCTATTTGAATTACAAGTTGGCCGTGATGGATTATAGTCGTTTTAGAGACTATTACATCTACCAAAACCGATATATCCATGAGCAAGTTTTAAACCTCAATCAAGAGCAAAAACAGGCCTTTTTCGATTTCCTGCAGTGGAATGCGCAGCCTGAAAACCAATATTATTATTACGATTATTTCTATGATAACTGCGCTACTCGCGTAAGAGATGCTTTAAAAACTACATTTGGAGAAAAAGTAACATTCGATGGTTCCTACATCAATACCGATTATACCATCAGAGAATTAACAGATTTATATCTCACGTATCAGCCCTGGGGCGATTTGGGAATCGATATTTGTCTCGGTTTACCGATGGATAAAAAAGCAACTCCTGAGATGTATATGTTTTTACCGGATTATATTGAGAGCGCTTTCAATAATGCCACTATTGAGTCAGATTCCGGTAAACTTCCATTAGTTAAAGAAACTATAGTTACGTATGAATCAAAGCCGGAAACATTTGAAATATCGTTTTTTAATCCTCTCAATGTGTTTAGCATTTTATTTGGTGCGATACTATTGACAACGGTTTTAGGCTGGAAAAGAGGCAAACATATAAAGCTTATAGATGTCTCTTTGTTTGGCATCATTGGTTTAGTGGGTTTGTTGTTATTTGTATTGTGGGTAGCTACCGACCATAACGCTGCCGCCAGAAATATGAACATTCTCTGGGCACTGCCGTTTCACTTAATTGCTGCGGTATTATTAGCTAGAAGTAATCCACCAAAATGGCTGAAACATTACTTCCTTGGTTATTCTATTTTGGGAGTGATTTTAGTGCTTACATGGAATTTTTTACCTCAACAAATGCACTATTCTTTGATCCCAATAGTTTTAATACTTGTGGTAAGATCTTTGTTCAATTATAAAAAGTTAGGAAAGGCAAAGAAGGTATGAGAATATATGCGCTGTTAGTTTTATTAGTTATTTCGCAGTCGCTTTTTGCGCAAAAGTATGACGAAGATGAGTTTCTAAAGTATAAGGAGAAATACCCCAATGATCAGGCTATTTTTTTGAAGCAATTCGAGGACGTAGATATTAAAATAGTTGGCGACTCCCTCCAAATAATTACTACTAACACAGAAGAAATTTTGCACCTGGGCAGCCAGTCGAGCGTATATGCCAAAGATGCTATACACAGCTCTTCCTTCTACAAAACGGAAAATATAAAAGCCAAAACGTTAATTCCTGATAAAAGAAAATATAAAATACTGGAAGTAACCGATTTTAAAGAGAGTTATGATAAGAACTCATCTGTATTTTATGACGATTCTAAAACCATTAAATTCTATTTTCCTGGAGTTCAGGAAGGTGCCATTACTTCATTAACCTATAATCAGGTAATTATTGACCCTAAATTTTTAACCAGCTTTTTATTCCAGAGTTACCTGCCTGTGGCGCATTCTAAATACACCATTATTGCAGATGAAGGCGTAGAACTGAGACTGGATATATTAAATGATGACAAATCCCTCATTAAAAAGAAGGTAGAAGATTTAAAAGGCAGAAAGAAATACACTTTTGAGGCATTTGATGTACCAAAACTCAAATTTGAAGATGATGCCCCTCCCATTCGCTATTCGAGCACTAGTGTTATTTCATTGGTCAAGAGTTTCGAGGTGAATGGTAAAAAGAATAATGTTTTATCATCTCCAGAAGATTTGTTTGCTTGGTACTCCACATTTATTGATGGTTTAAAAGAATACAGCCATGAAAATGTGAAGGCAATTGTCAATGAAATTATTGATGACTCTGACACGGAATTAGAGAAGGTAAGAAAGGTTTTCTACTGGGTTCAAAACAATATAAAATACATTGCTTTTGAAGATGGTATGCGTGGGCTCATACCACACACGGCAGAGTATGTATGTACAAAACGATATGGAGATTGTAAGGATATGGCCACAATCGTAATAAACATGCTGCACGAAGCTGGTGTGGAAGCTTATTTTACCTGGATAGGAACAAGAGATATTCCTTATAAATATTCGGAGTATCCATCGCCCATGGTGGATAATCATATGATTGCCACTTATAAGAATGGTGACCGATATTATTTCTTAGATGCTACCTCGCAATATTCTTCGTTCGAATTGCCTTCAGCCATGATACAGGGAAAAGAGGCGCTCATCGCTCTTGATAATGAGACCTTTGAAATTAAAACTGTACCCGTTATTGATAAGGAAGTAAACCTGCGACAAGATTCAATCAGTTTTCAATTAGAAAATGGGAGTGTTAAAGGTTCAGGACTGGCCTCTTTGCATGGATATCCGAAGGTGTATAACAGCTACAGAATGGTAAAAAGTAGCAAACAGGAGGTTGATGATTACCTTGTGAATATCTTACAAAAAGGAAGCAACAAGTTTTTTATCGATGACTATACCATTAAAAATCTGGATGATCTGGACACTCCTATTGAAGTGAAATATCAGTTCAGGGTGCAGGATTATTATCGGGAAATTGGCGATAAGATTTATTTCAATATGAACCTCGATCGGTCAATCACCAATGAAATTATTGATGAAGATCGGGAGCAGCCGCGAGAATTTAATTTTAAGCTTACCAATAAAAATACCTCAGTTTTAAACTTACCTGATGGTTATAAAATTAATCGAATGCCCGAAAATGCTAAATTTGACTCTGAAGTTTTTGGATTCAATATCAATTATGAAGTAGTTGACAATAAGGTTATTCTCCACAGAACCTATTATATTAATGAGTTGCTGATTATGCCTGAACATTTTGATCAGTGGAATGAGGCAATAAAAAAATTGAATGACGCTTACCGGGCCGTTCTCATACTGGAGAAAACCGAAGCTTAAATCTGGTTATATGCATAAATCCTTTTTGATACTCATTGCCTTTTTGGCATCCTTAAATTACGTACACGCTCAACATTTAAAATACGAATGGGAAGAAGACCGCGAGCGATACGATTTAGGTAATTCGTTTACCGATGAAGCATTAATTTATTTAAAATACCATCAGCAGTTTGAATACATCTATGAAGGGGAGGATAGAAATTTATACCTCTATCAAACGGAGCATCAAATCATGCGCGCTAATAACGATAATGCATTAGCCAGAAGCAACCGCATTTACATACCTATGCGTAACGCACTGGAATTGGTTGAGTTACATGCCCGAACCATCAACAAAGATGGCAGTGTAATTGAATTTGATAAGAGTGAGATTAAAGAACTGGAGGACGAAGAAACAGGCTCCGGCTATAAAATATTTGCCATTGAAGGTGCGGAAGTAGGCAGTGAAATTGAATATTACTATACCAAAAAACTAGAAGCCGATTATTTCGGTCGTGAATTCTTTCAGTTTTCTGAACCTATCATCAAAGGATCATTTGTATTGCTGGCTCCTAGTAACTTACAGTTCGTTTTCAAAAGCTACAACGGACTTCCGGAGATAAAAACTGACACCGTTGAAAACACCAATGTGTATACTATGGTATGCGAAAATGTACCTGCCTTACGTGAAGAAGAATTCTCTTCTTATAATGGCAGCAGACAACGACTGGAGTTTAAATTAGGGTATAATGAAGCAACTGGCAGAAAGCTGTTTCAATGGTCAGATGCATCTCAACTGTTATATGGCAGAGCATTTTTATTGGAAAAAGAAGAGAGCAAGGCACTCGAAGATTTACTTAAAGATATAAAACTCAAGGGGCTGAAAACTATACCGGAAAAAGTAGCGGCCATTGAAGACTTCATAAAGACTTCTTACTACCTGAATGAAAATGCCCCTTATGAGGCATCCAGCATACCATTTATTTTAGAAAATAGGATCGGAAGTAAATTGGGCCTCACCAAGCTAACCTTAAATGCGTTCAAGTTGGTTGGAGCCAATCCTTCCTTAGTGCTGACCAGCGATAGAAGCGAAGTGCCATTTGATGGTGAGTTTGAATCCTACAATTACCTACAAGAATACCTGATTTATCTACCAGAAGACGACTCGTTTGTGGCTCCTTACAACCCTGAGTTCAGGTACGGCATGGTTCCGGCAACATTAACTGCCACAGAAGGTTTGTTCATAAGTCAGGTTACGGAAGAAGGAATGGCCTTTCCTAAATATGAAATTAAACACATACCTGCACTTCCGGCAGCTGACAACCTGGATAAAATGGATGTAAATGTCACTTTCAACGAAGACCTGACAACAAACACAGTGCATTTAAAAAGAAGCTTCAATGGCTACCAGGCCGCTTTTATTAAAGCAGTATACCCGCTAATTGAAGAAGCACGAAAAGAAGAGCTACTTAAAAGTTTGGTAAAGTTTTTAGCGGCTGATGCCAACATCACAACCCTTGAAATGAAGGATAAGGAATTTCATTACAAAACCTGGGAAGACCCATTGGTGATAGATAGTGAATTTACCTCGCCAAGCTTTATTGAGCTGGCTGGAGATATTATACTTCTGAAAGTAGGTGAACTGATTGGTCCTCAAACAGAAATGTATCAGGAAAATGAGCGCATGACAGAAGTTGAGAATGATTTCAACAGAGAATATCAACGAAATATTACCATCACGTTGCCAGAAGGCTATAAAGTAGAAAATTTAGAGGACTTAAACTTTGATGAAAAAGTAGTAGAAGATGGTGAAACCATATTTTACTTCAAATCGGGCTATGAATTAAAAGGCCAAAAGTTAAAAATATATGTGAACGAGGCTTATGAAGAAATTTACTACCCTAAAGAAAAGTTTGAAGCCTTCAGAACAGTTATTAATGCTGCTGCAGATTGGAATAAGATTGTTTTAGTGATGTCGAAATAAGATGATTACCCGTAATTCGATTTTCAATAGTATACTGTTACTTATACTTTCTTGTCTTTCAGTAAGCGCACAGAAGCCGAATTTCAGCCAGTGGGACTTAGAAAATTCAGTTGATGATATTAAAATATTTACGAAAGACTCCACTGGAAGCCTTAAAAAATTCGGTGCTGAGTTTGTAGTGAATGCTTCTTCTGAGAAGGTAAAGATTTTCTTAAGAAAGGTGAAGGACTATGAAAATTGGATTGACGGTATAAATGCCTGTGATCTAGTTAGCAAATTGAGTGAGGATTCTTACAGCTACCACTTCTATATTAACCGCAAAATATTCTTTGGCCTCTATGAGATTAAGAAAGATGGGGTTGTGAATAGCACGGTTACACAAAAACCTGATTTTGTTTACGTAGAATCGAATATCGATCGTGCAGCAGCGAAAGTGGAAGATTATGACAGAATTAGCCATTACCAGGTTAAATGGTATGTTCTACCCATCGATGGAAGTCGTTCGAAAATTATTTATGAAGGAGTTGTTGATGTACAGCTCAACTTCGCTTATAGTATTATCAAACCTGCAATTTTAGAAAATCTGGAAGGCACTTTTAAGAATATGAGGGCGGGGTTGAAGGGGATGAGGCAGTCAACGGCTAGTTTGAAGTCCGAATAAAGAAGTGACTCAAAAGGTATGTCATTCTGAGGAAACAAGGGATCTTACTCTTTTTAAAACGCATATTAAAAACTGAGTGAGATTCTTCCTTCGCCTGCCATTGCCGAAAAGGCTACTTGCAGGCAGGTCTGAATGACCTTTTATTAACTTAACCTACCTTTTGAGTCTGACTCTTTATTAATGAATAGGATTCTATTTCATTTTACAAATAGCCTTCTTTCACCATCCAGCGAATTAGATGTTGTTCAGCGCTGCTATCACTTTTAGGTTCATCCTCATATCGTAATTTATGTTCCTTAAAGTCTTGAAAAGTTACAATAGTAGCAGTTGGAGCTGGTAGCTCAATTTGTGCTGCTAAAACCTGATTTGTTGTTTCTTCACCAATTGTAAACTCTTTATATAAGTTTTTATAAACACTGTATCTATATTTCTCCGCAGCTAAATATAATCGCTTCTCCTTGGTTATCCATCCGATAAATTCACCTCCCTGGTATACATCAATGCGGTTTACAAGCTGAAAACTTTCTGTGCTATTTTCCTTTTTAGAAATTACTGGAGATACTGTTTTCACTTTAAATTTCAACTCCTCATCTTCTCTGTTTCTATGCCCTTCTTTTAAAGCATTAGACACGCTGGCTTTAAATTCCACAGCTCTAATTGAATCGGCTATAATGGCTTCACTTTCATCAATAGAAGCTAGTGTAGAAAAGTCACCATCAAAAATGGCAACACTAGTTCTTTCAATTAAATCTTCTATGATTTTGCGATCATTAAAAATAGGTCTATCCATCACAAATGATATTTTGGAACTATCTGAAGAAACTATCAAATCAGTCCAGATTTTATTATCCAGTGCCGGGTGCTTCTGTCTTCGATAGTTTTGCTTTATGCTAAATAGTGGTTTGTTGTCCAAAGTTGTGAAATTTAACTCCACACCTTTAAATGCACTGGCAAATCCAGAGTAATTGGCAACTGCCTCTTTATCGATGTATACAACATCTTTTTTTGTTTTTACATCCTGTGCAAAAGACTGAGCCATGCTAAGGATAGTAATACATAATGGTAATATTAACTTTCTCATTTTCACTTTATAAATAGTTTGTTTTAAACAGATATCTTGCTACCCAAACGTGTGGTGAACTCTTACGACTTAGATCAAGCTTATGTAGCTTGCCATCGGCCACAGTGGTTAACTCTAAATTGGTAGAATGCATATTGCTTTTGGCCAAGGGCACTAATTCCTCTGTACTATCAGGCAATAAAACTTTTTTATAAAACTCGTATACTGCTGAAACGGAATAATCATACTTTACCAAGTGGCCTATAACCTGCGAATCTTGTAAAATGGTATATGTGATCTTATCTGTAGATGATTCCTCCTCTTTCTTATAAAACATCAGGTCTACAGGTTTTGATCTATCACGCTTAACTTCTGGGTAGGTAAGCTTTTCCTGTATCGCTTTATATTCTGCCAATTGCTTTAGCGTATCTGCATTAATCTTTGCACTTATGTCATAATCTTTAAGCACCTCAATCTGATCTTTTGCCGGTTTATCAAAGGGCACTTCCGTTGGAAATATCTTGCGCTTAAAAACGCATTTTACATTACAGTTATACACATAACCTAATCTGATTACCTCATCTGATCCGGAATATCGCAGCTCATACCAATAGGTACCTGTTGAGAATGGATTACCAGATTTAAATCCATCTTGAGTTACTTCAAATATCTCATCCTTATTTGAAGATAAAACTTTGAATGACGTATAATCAGCTCCTGCTTCACCTTCAACTAATGCCACTTCCTCTTTATCTAAAAAAATGACGTCTTTCTTGAATTTATACTCTTGAGCTGTTGTAAGATGGGCACAAAGAATAACCGCAGAAAAAACTGCGGTATTTACAAATTTCTTCATTCTTAGAAACACTGTTTATTCTTTGTAGTATCTAACAGTAAGGATACAATCGCCCGAATTATTGGTGATGATTAAATCGTCTCCAACGATTTCCCACTGTACGATATCACCATCCACATTATTCACAGTATTGCCATTGATTGTGTAGCTATAAGTGTCATCAATAGTTTCTACACCATCGTAAGTACCGACAACAGTGGCGGTACCATTGAGATAAATTACCCTTATACAGTCCTGATCATCGCAAGTAACGCTAGTTTCAGAATCATTATCTGTACCCTCACAGTCTCTTACAAAAGATTTAAGAACCCAGGTTCCTTCTAGTGGATCTGGTGCGGCTGCCTCATCGTCATCGCTGCATGCCAATGAAAAAATAGCTAAGGCTATAAATAGTAATGATTTCAGTAAATTGTTTTTCATAAAAAATTAAGGTTTATAGGTTTTAAAGCGTCTTATTCTTTCTGAACAAAACGATGCAAGACTACCCTAATATTTTATAAATTAAAAGTTCTTTTTTTGTGTTTTTATTACATGGATGGTGAGGAATATGAATGGGTTTATTGAAGGATTAACCAAAGATTTCTGAAATGAAGTGAGTATCAATCATTTATAAACGAGCAAGAAGATACAAATAGCCAATCTATAACTGTGGTGGTTATAAAATGAGGTCGTTCAGATTCTCCAATTTTACACTTTTCTGACATTTGAATTAAAAATAAGGCTTTCAATTGAAATGTTGGTAAAATGAGCACGCTTTACAGAAGCGTGCTAGATAGGGGATTATAAAACCAGTAGGGCTTATTCCTGATCACTCCAACCGCAATTTGAACCGGAGTGGCTTACTCCTGATTGAGTAATTACCCAAGTTCAGTGATACATTGAAGATTGTGTAATACTCTCCTTTAAAAAGTGGTTTGATATAAGGCTTGTTGTTTTCATCTGCCAACACCTGTTCAAACAGGTTTAATTCATATCGTATGCTTTCCCCCGGATCAATTGATAATGTATCCGTCTCCCAATAGTTTTTGTACTGATCTTTTGACACTTCTTCTCCTGATACAGTTACCTTTTCCAACCTATAAGGCTTTATGTTTTCTGCTGAACGAGGATTTGGCCAACGGGACACTTCTTTTAAAATGAACTGCTCCTTTGTTTTAAAATCATATATTCTAAATCTGACTCTTAGTTTTGTATCATACAATGGGTTCGTAAGTATTAATTGCTTCCCACCTTCATTTACAATCTCCAAAGCAAACCTCACTCCGCTGGAATCAGTTACTGCATAGACACTGTCTATTTCAAGATACAATTTAAGCCCTTTAAGTTTTACCGAGTCATCAGGGTCTGTAAACTCATGCTGGAAGTCCTGAGCATGAAGGCCAGAAAGGCATAAGGTTAAAACGATGAGTATTATATATTTCATGGCATTCAGTGCTTTATATTAAAGTTGTACTGGCTATACTGGTAGCTTATGTTGACGATCTCCGGGGTATCCTTGAGCTGGTCTTTCCTGAACACGATCTCCCGGCTTCCATTAACCTGCCCCCCGTCAAAAGTATACTTCCAGTTTACATCCTTACCAATAACCATGCTGTTTTCCAGGCTAAGCCGTAACCTGACTTCTTCCCTGTCACCCATAGGGATATTGACATATTCGCTAAGATCATAGCTCACCGGACTTGCCGGGTCAGTCACGTCTATGATGTAAGGAATTTCCGGGCCAAAGGATAATGGTTCGTTGCAGGCATCAGGATCACAAACCTGCCAGTTAGCCGATTTGGAATGATCGCATATTTGCTCGATCATCGGGTTGATCACCGCATATTCGGCCTGCTCAGCTGCACCGCCCGGATCATGATCATTTGCCGCTCTTTTATAAGAAGTTTCTAGCCAATCTAATGCTACTTCTTTCGAGATATCATTTATCAAGAAATCAAGAATCACAAAATTCTCACTTTCTATTTCGGAAAAGCTCTTTTGTGGTTGATCATCAAATACCAGTTCATTTTCAATAACAGCAAATAAGCTATCCTGGATATCCTTAAAGTATGCATCAATCACATTCGGCTCATGCACCTTCTCATGCTCCTTCACAGCTTCCAGCATATACCAGATCGGCTGCCCGGCTGCCTGCTGTCGGTCGTAGTAATTTTGATAGTCCGGGCCATGGTTGTATTTCGGGATACTGCCCAACACCATTACCTGTTCACAGTAATTGTCCTCGGTAGTATTCCCGCCAGGGCCTGTCACTTCCTGCTGGCCATCAATCAATCGGTAATCAAAAAAGTACTCTCCTTCTACACGCTCGATGTAGGGATACCATTTATCTTCTTTTAAATAGAAAAACTGCGGCTCATCAATTGTGATTATTTCAGGCGAACAGAGGCCATTAACTGCACCTCCTGCAACTTCTGGAAGCATAATTGTGGTGTAATTAATGGAAGATGCTGTAATGTTATCAAAATTAACATTACTCACCACAGGTCGTACAAATTTCACTTCCGGCTCCTCAATCACCCTGATTGATTTTTGATGAAAAACGGTATTCCCAGCTTTGGCCGTCACGGTGGTTTCTCCAGGTTTGCCTGCCGTAAGTTTTAAGGTTGGATAGCCTTCTAATAGCGTTAATATATCTTTATTGTCAGCCTCAAAAGTAATCTGGTCAGCAATACCTTCCGGCTCAATTAGGGGGTATAGGTTAGCATTTACGGCCATGGTAATGCTACGCAGAAGCAGGACTTGCGCCACTACGATCTTTACTGTTACTTGTTTATTGCCAAGGCTGGCTGTTACTGTCTTTCCTTCTGCATCTGCTGAGACTGTACCTGCATCAAATACCACTGAAGTTCCGGTCTGGTTCTCATCATCAATCGTCCAGCTAAGTTCTTCGGCTATTTCATTATTGCCCTGGTAAGCGGTAAGCATAATTTCTTTTTTGTACTCCCGCTTTACAATGGCTGTTTCTCCATCTTTATATTTGGTGCCTTCGATGCTCACATACAGCTTGGCCAATGCTTCTTCCACTCCGGCCTGCAGGTAATCGCAAGTGGCTTCTTTTACCTCTGTCCATTGCTCTGATTCCAATTGAGATTTAACAGACTGGCTATCATCGTCAAGGCCACCAATTAACCCGCTTAATAGTGCTTTGTGTCCATCATTGGCATTCATCTGGTCAAGCAATGAAGTCGGATTCTCTTTGTAAGCCGGTATCTTTTCTTCACTGATCCAGGTCAGGGCTTCTTCATCTTCCGGTAGGCAATTAGGAAGGTCAAGTGCCCTTCTTAATTCTTCTTCTGATAGTGGACCTTTGCCATAAGTGTCTAACCAGGCATTGATCTCCGTTTCAAACTCTTCCAGTACTTCAACGATAAGTTTTTCCTGTAGCAATTGGATTTGAACCGGTGTTTGATTTCCGGTATCTGAACCTGCATTTCCAGTTCCAGCAGTAACATTCCCCCCACTATCCACAGTCCAGGTATTACCTTCACTATCAGTGATTACTGTATCTTCAGGTTCCTCATCTTCACTGCCATCTTGGTCGGGCGTTACTGTGTCTGTGCTGCCATCTTCTAATACAACTACTATATCACCATTATCATCTACATATACTGAATCAATGGGTTCGTCATAGGAGATGCCATTGCCAGCATCTGCAACAACATCATTGCCACTGTTTCCGTCATCATCTACATCTGCTTCATCATCTAATGAATCTTGAGGGTCTAAATCCACCATCATGCTACTATTGGGGTCATATATCGTGGTTACAACACCATCCACCAAGCGGTAATCTGTATTTACACTAATACCTTCAAAATTTACCCGAACCTTTGCCATGCTAAATAATGGCATTTCAGCTACTCCTGTACCTGTGAATACTCCGTTGCTTCCTGTTACCTCTCTCACTTTAATGTCAAAATCGTTGGCATAAATATACTCACCAATAAGAAGGTTTTGAAGTGGTTCCCGGTTTTCCAAACCATACGTTTCGGGTGGTAATCCACAACTGAAAGCTATTTCGCCTTCGGTATCTGTTACTACAGCCAAAGATTCAGAATACGGGCTTTCCAAACTACCACAGGCAGCACGTACTTGTACTTCATAAGCAGTTTCAGGTTTGAGGGCGCCAATGCGCTGCTCTCCAATGAACGTTTCTTCTTCGTACCATGAATTATTCCTTTCATCTGATTCACGATAGCGCACATTAAATCCGGTATGATTAAATGCTGTGTTCCATGTGGCGTTGAAGCTTTTAGCACTTATCGTATTACTTTCTATTCCTGTAGGAGGCTTACATTCATCACCAAAAGTAAATGTGCCCGTCTGGCTATAGCCATCATTTTTAAAAAGGTCCAATTCATCAATTCCTACAATACTTTTAGCTCTTACTCTAAAGGCATAGCTTCTGCCGGGCACCAATGCTGGTTCGGCAATACCATAAACGAGTGTAGTACTTTGAGTAGTGGTTTGGTAAATGGGACTGGTTGAACGTATAGCTATTTCAGGATCGCGACCTGCAGGCCAGATTTCTACCAGTGAGAATTCATATTCAGTAGCAAAGGCAGAGTTGGGTGACCCGGTATGCCTTGGTGTCCACTGAAAAATAACATTTTGAGGGTCAGTCGCCCTTACTTTTTCTCCATTAAACGGGAGGTTAATTAAAGGTGGATCATTTAGAATAATCCAGGCAACAACAAAAGCTCTATTTGAGATCACCACATTTCTGTTGAACTCCAAGACTTCAATATTGATACGGTAAACCCCTTCTGGCAGGGCTCCATTCTGCAAAAACTGTTGTTTTGAGATGCCTTGAAAATCGAGGTTATCAGGATTAAAATATTCAGCCAAGTCAAAACCAGTTAACCTTAGCGGCACGCCACCATTAATAAATAATGGTGTTGGCTGGAAGGAAGGTTTAGTGCGCAACGTAACGTTCTGGCCTTCAATACTAATCCTGAGTTTTACACGAAGCTCTGAAATGGTAAAATCCGTTGGAAGGATGTTTACATTTAATTTATCAACCCCCGGGGATATGTAATCTTGCAGATATACTGAATAAGGTGGAGAAATAGATAAATTGGCTTGGACAGGGAAGTTTTGAGTTTTTGCTGTAATGCTAAATATCAGCAGAATTAGAATGGTTAATATGGTATGATAGGCTTTCAAGAGTATTGGTTATTGGTATTTTGGTTGTTGGTTCTTAGTTCTTAGTTCTTAGTTGTTGGTTGTTGGTTGTTGGTTGTTGGTTGTTGGTGTTTTGGTTGTTGGTGTTTTGGTTATTGATTTTATATTCTTCTAATGGTTCTTTAGCCATATTTTTACTCATTGAGGTTATGAATGCATTGAGCATTTTGCCGAGCTTTTCGAGCTCATTTATTTTCTCCTGATAAAAATCATTACCAATAAGTTTTCTTCTATTTGCTTTGGTTAGCCATGTTTTAGTTTCGAACAGGCTACCTCTGGAATAGTAGTAGAACTTCTTAGAGTCATTTAAATGATATCTTCCAAAACCTTCACTTATATTGGCGGCAATGCTATCCGCTGATCTTACTAGTTGTTTACCAATGGTGTCACGATCAAAATGTTTCCATATCATTACTTTTTCATAGACCTCTTCGGCCAAATCCAGTGATATACTGTAGATATTTAATTTTTCTAACTCCATTTTTTTATTTCTAATAACCAATAACTAACTACTCTTTTGATGTTGGTTATTAGTTGTTGGTTATTGGTTTTAAGTTTATCATTCATTTTTAATTCCCAAGCGTCAAATTATACCCTATTGTGCCAGTAAACTCTAAAAAGTCTACAGCTCCATCCTCGCCTACTGTTGTTCTGTTCAATGCCACTGCACTAATATTAAAAGCGTGCTTTTTCTTTAAGGTGTAGCTACCTGTTAATCGGTAATTAACCACTCTGTTTACCAGCTGATTATTGGTGTAGGCATTGTTTAAAGACACGGATAAACCGGTTCGCATTTTCTTGTCTAGTAATGTTTTGTTAATACCTAAGGTTGGCCCCAAGGTGGTAGAATTTAAACCTGCTGCTTCATTTTTGTTATAATTAAAAGCGAGTGTAAATGAGGTGTTCGTAGGCACGATACTCAAATTATAAGCTGCATTAAACATATAAAACTGTGATCCGCTATTTTGCTCAACACCGCCTTGTTCATCTGCTGCATTCTGATAAGTAATATTGACATTAATATTCTGCCTTCTGGCTTCGTTTGTAGAAAGCATATAATTAACATTTGAATTAACGCTTTGTGAAATCTGGGTAAAGTTTAATGTATCGAGATTATCATATGGGGTTAACTGATTTATATCCTGAAACTGTGAACGGATGTTCGTATAGGTGTTAAAGCTTGAGTAATTAACAGCAATATTCAGCCTGTTGCTCGGGGTGTAGCCAACATTCATAGAACCAACAAAACGGCTCATAGAAGATACCTTTTCACCATCTAAATTATCTCGCTGCAAACCGGCATTCACACCAACATTTACCTTTCCACTGAACAGTGCAGTGTTTGCATTGGCAGTAATATTTTCAAGATTATTATTGAAGAAATAAGCTCCTAACGTTTCATAGCCAGGATCAATTCTTTCATAACCAGCTCCTATAGAAAATGTACTGAAGGCATAAGATACGCCTAAGTTATAGGCATTGTAATAGCCCGTAGATTGCTTCTGATTAAAAATACCTGTTGAGAATATGTTTTTATTTGAAGGTTCATAAGAAGCTGCTCGTTTATCTCTTGTCAGTGCACTTGTTGCAAACTCTCCTTTCAAGACTAGATTTGGTACAATTGTTTTACTACCAGCAAGGCTGAGTACAAGGTTTTCTCTTGGCAAGACCTCGAGTGATTCAGGAACATAATTCAATGAATTCTCATCATCTGTAGCGCTAAAGAAAATGAATGTGACATTATCTGAAGCAGAGCCATAACTGGTTTTTAACCCAAAACCAGTTCTATGAAAAGCTGGCAAAACCGACTCATTCGTTGAATCCGGCTGTACTGCTTTTTGAAGTCGACCATACATGGCAGAAATTGATAATTTATCTGTTGGCTGCAAATCAACTCCCGCTCCCAAAAACAAATGTCCATTTAAGGTGTATGGCGAAAAAGACATACTTGTATAGCCAATATGCCCCGTTATCCACTTATAGGTTGGATGTAATCCATATTGATTAAATGGCTGCTGAAAAGAGCTATTTTGATTTGAAAAGGCGAAAGAAAATGGCACTGACCATCCGTATAAGCTTAACGTTACATTACCTGAGGCAAAATAGGTATAAGGATCCCTTCTTTGATCAATTCCATCGGCAGCATAGATTATATTACTTAGCGAGAGCCCTCCACTTACTTCTATTGGTTTTGATTGACCAATGGATTCAAGGTTTTGTGAATAGGAGTTTATTGAACAAAGCAACAATAGGAGACTTATAGTCAAATTGAACCTTTCGAAATGTGAATGGGGTTTCGACAAGCTCAACCTGACATTCTCATTGAATATTGACCGTGCGATATGGTTTATCAACTTCACTATTTTGTATAGATGATAAATTCCACACGTCTGTTTTGAGCCCTGTTGGATTCGCTGGAGTTGTCAAGAAGTGGTTCGTCTGCTCCTTTTCCAGTCACTTTCAGTCTTTTAGATCGTATGCCTTTTTCTACCAGATAATCTACTACCACCTGAGCTCTGGCAACCGATACTTTTTTATTGGCAGCATTGGTGCCCACATTATCTGTATGACCAATAACTTCTAAATAAAGGCGATCATTTGAATTTAATAGTCGGATAATGTCATCCAAAAAGAACTTAGCCTCTTCACTTAAATTAGCTTCGTTAAATCCAAAGCTAAAGTCCTTTCGTAATTCGAATTGATAATTTTCCTCCTCCCAATTAATTTCCTCTTCATCTTGCCTTTCTGCATCATCAGATGGTTGTGCATTATTCTCATTACCAAAATATCGCACTTTGTCACTTGCATAAAAATCTCTTACCTCCCCCAAGGAATAGTTATCAATTACGACCTTGTTTGACTGCTTTCTATTACCAAGTGACTTTTTGATTGAAATAAATATTTCTGATGAATTACGGCCTGTGGTTAGTACTGCATTATTACCTACTGCAAAATCGTAGCTAAAACCTACAGAAAAGTTGGGTTGTGTAAGCTGAATTCCAAGAACGATAGAGTTATTGATTGTATATCGGGACTTGAAATCTATAGACCCGGAACGAATGGCACTTAAAGGATTGTCATTCTTAAAAAAATAGGATAGTGAGGAACCAGCACTAATGAGGTCATCATTTGCTTCATACAGATAAAGCAATTCCGGGCCGTATAATACTTTTTCATTTTTAAGAAGAGCAATAAATGCATTCCCTGTAAGCCTGTAATCTAACCTATCTTCAACTTCAGTAAAGGCAATATCTGGTTTATTTAGGTGTGCAACTCCAACTCCTAGTCTAAAAATTTGTCTTTGACTGGCATCTTCGGCATACCATGTAGCTCCTGACGCAATAGAAAAATAACTGGTTTGGTTATCTAAGAAAGTCTCGCCTAATGGTGCATTTCTATCAAACCCTATATTGTTAACCCATTGACTACCCGTAGTATAACCATCTGAATTAATACTACGTTGAAAATAGCCCGTTTGAAGACCAAAACTTACAAACTGATTAGAAGCAAAAGGTAAGTTGTAGGCATAACCAAGGTTTATTCCTTGTAATTTAAATGCCTGCTCTCCGTTTTGGGCATCTCTTAAAATTGAAAAACCAACACCACCTCTACGCCTAAACGTTTTCTTATTTATTAGCGCATAACTGCCTGTTAATTGTGTTGTGTTGAATTTTATATCTGCAGCAAGCTGTTGAGTTCGATGCAAAAAGGACACAGATGCCTCGTTTTTCATTCCCAGAATTGAAGGATTTGTTGTAAATGGCGATTGGTCAAATTGATTGAACGACACATTTTGAGCCATGCTGCTTAATGCAGTTAATATTAAAAGTAATATTGGGAGTATCGATCTCGTTCTCATTACCTGGCTAATTTTATTATTCCCGTTTTTTCGATTAACGATGTGAGTGGCCTGCCATCATAGAATGTGCCGCTCACAGTCCAGATATAATTTCCGGATGCTGCTTGTTTACCTGCAATCATACCATCCCAACTCTTATCAGGGTCATCGGTCATAAATACCTCTTGCCCATATCGATCAAATACACGTAAGATTATTGATTGAATACCTGTACCAAAAACCCTGAATTCATCATTGTTGCCATCCCCATTAGGCGTGAAAAGATTGGGAATGAATACTTCAGAATTCACACGAACAATCACCTCGGCCTGGTCTGAACAGCCATTATCATCGGTAACTGTCACTGTGTAAGTGGTAGTCTCATCAGGAGAGGCTTGTGGGTTGGCAACATCATTAAAAGTTAGCCCTTCAAAAGGCGACCAAAGATATTCTATGCCCCCAGAAGCAAAGAGCGTTATAGTTTCATTCAAGCCTATCGTAATGTCTTTACTCACCTCCACGGTTGGAAGGGCATTAACTAAAACATTCACATAAGACGTATCTACTATACAGCCACCGGTTTTGGTTATTAGCTGAATTATGGTGGATTCTGAAGGTGAGACTTTAGGATTTGACGAATTATTATCATCAATCGACTCATCACCCGACCAGATAAACTCGTAAGGCAAGGTGCTTCCAGTAGCTGTTGGCTGACCTCCGAGTGTTATCGAGTCGCCAAAACACATGACCCTATTACCGCCCGTATTTACGGTACTTTTCGGATCAACTTCTACATACACAGAGTCTGTAAATTGACAGTTATTTTGAGTTGTGATTTCAAGAATGTAATTTATTGAAGAATCAGGGTTTGCTAGTGGATTGGGAATTGAGTTGTCATCTAAGCCAGACTCAGGGAGCCATTTATAAGATACATCGATTGGTGAAACAAGTGTGGGGCTACCTCCTATAGTTACAGATTCATTATTACAAAGTGCTTTATCTTCGCCAGCAGTAAATTCAGGTACTTCAAAGTGATTGACATTGATAGAGTCATAGTTTACACAATTGTTAGCATCAATTACTTCTGCTATTAAGGTTTCTGGATTAATAACATTTCTTGTTAATGAATTAGTTGATTCACTGATTAGTCCTTCTTCAAAAGAATACCAATTGGTAGTTACTCCAGAGGCCTCCAATAAAACCTCCGAACCAAAGCACACCGTGGTATCCTGACCAATGTTTACTTCAGGCAATTGAAATACATCTACAATTACAGAATCTGAGTTAGCACAATCATTAAAATCAGTAACAACCACAGAAATAGTGTCCTTTTGTGTTACTTCATAATCAAATAATTGCTCGGTTGAGAGTAAATTAAGCTCAGCATTATACCAGGAAATTGTATTTCTATTAGCGCCAGCATCTAAGGGCAAGCTTTGGCCAAAACAAATGGTAGTATCCGAAGCTATGCTAATCTCAGGTAATTCTAACTTGGTAACTTGTAGGGTATCATAGTTGGTGCAGCCATTATCATTGGTAAATTCTGCAATAATATCATCCGTACTCTTAACCTGATAACTAAAATCCAGACCGGTAAATAATAAACCATCAACCTTTGAGTACCAGTTGACATTACTCCATTCACCAATATTTAAGTCCAAAACCTGATCAAGGCATACAGATTGATCCACTCCCAGAGAAGCAGCTGGGAGATCGAAGACATCAATAATAACAGAATCGTACTGGACACAGCCGGATACATTGAAGACTTCTGCAACGATGGTATCTATTTTTTCAACTCTATGATCGAGCTGAAAGGATGATGCTAAAAGCCCCTCGCCCGGTGAATACCAATTCACTGCACTCCATGAATCACCTAAGTCAAATGATTTAATCTCATCGAAACAAATAGTTTCATTGCTACCTAAATCAAAATCCGGTAAGGTTATGAAGTCTATAATTATACTGTCATACTTTACGCATCCGACAGTATTAAAAACCTCGGATATTATGGTGTCTTTTTTAGTAACTAAGTGGTTGTAACTATTTTGATCTGTTGCAAGTAATCCCTCTCCGGGTGAATACCAATTTACATTGAAGTACTCTTCAGGTACATTTAATTGTTTTACTTCATTTAGGCACACTTCACCGTCTTCACCTAAGTTGTAAGTCGGCAGGTCGAATACATCCAAAACTATTGTGTCAATTTTTACACACCTCGAAGTATTAAAAACTTCTGCTATGAGAGTATCTTTTTCTATTACAGGATAGCTTATTCCAGTAGTTGTAGCCACAAGACCTTGGCCCGGTGAGTACCAATTAGTTTCATCCCAACCAGTACCAAGATCAAAATCAAAGGTTTCATTTAAACAAATTGATGTGTTAGCACCCAGTTCAATATCTGGCAAGGCAATAACCTCAATTTTGACGCTATCATAATTTAAACAGCCATTAATATCTTCTACCAGGGCGATAATGGTATCATTTTTTAAGGTTTCATGGTCATAAGTAAATGATCCTGCTAGAATTTCTCCTTCGCCCGGGGAATACCAATTAACATTAGCCCAAGAACTACCGGCATCAAATTGTGTAGTGGTACCATAACATAGTTGATTATCATTACCAATTGAAAAATCCGGTAAGGCATAGACTTCAATATTCATTGTGTCGTAAACTGTACATCCCAAAGGCTTTGTCCACGCAGCTACCAGCTTATCAGCTTCCATAGGTCTATACTCAAAATCATTTGAATTGCTTAATAACAATCCATCATTCACTGAATACCAGTCTACTTGTTGTCCGCTTATACCCGCTGAGACAGGTATTGGTGCTCCTACACACACTGTAGTATCATTTCCTATGCTAAAATCATGACAGATAATAAAGTTTTCCTCAGTTGAAAATGCTGAGGCCATTCCTGAATTATCAACTGATTGTACTGACCAGTAATATTGACCCTCATATAGGTTTTTAATTGTCTTGCTAAGATTATGAAAAGCATTAGATGAAATTACCTTTTGGTTTTTGCCCGTACTTAATGTGTTTGCCGAATAAATATCATTTGAACCTGATGAAGTACCTACTCTCAAATTATAGTACAATCCATCAGCAATTGTTTCGGCATCTGTAGAACTATCCCATGACAACTGAATAGTAGAATCATTTGATTCCGAAGTAAGATTAAGCGGGATTGAAGGCGCATTATTTGATACTAGTGCATCATTTTCTAAGAGGTCAGTATCTTCACCCAAAACTGAAAATCCAGTAGCCAATACGTCATTATCTCCATCATTATCATAATCACCTATCGCAATTGCTCCATAAATTCTACCATCTATGGTATGCGTAATTTCTGTAAATGTATTATCTCCATTATTTGAATATAGGTGAGTATTATAATTTCCAACATCATCTATTCCATGCATCACGATATCTGCTTCTCCATCATTATTTACATCAATTACTGATACACTGCCATCTGATATCGCTTCAAGTGTTGTAGACAAAAATGTAAAGCCAAGGCCACTATTATTCAGATAAACCTTTGATAGCCTTGAACCAGAGCTATTAAAACCGATAACAACTACATCTTCATAACCATCATTATTAAAATCGCCAGAGGCCAATTTACCTGAGATGATTTTTTCTATTGGTGTTATGTTTTGACTGAATGTAAAATCTCCTTCGTTTAAGTAAAGCTGACTGATTTTTTCACCAGTATTTTTTATTCCATTGATTAGAATATCAACCTTGCCATCATTGTTAAAATCGGAAGCAATTGCATCTCCGGATGAGAAATTAGGGAGTGATGTAGTTTCTACTTGAAAAGTATTATCTCCAATATTCGAATAGAGATATGAAACTCTATTCCCGAGATTATTTAACCCAAAAAGAAACAGATCTATCCTGCCATCATTATTAAAGTCTGACACTTCAATTCCACCTGAATTAAGCGTAGGTAGCTCTAAGTTTAAGGCGCTGAATGTATTGTTTTTATTATTTAAATAAACATCTGCATTTACATTTCCACCACCATCAATACCTGTAAAAAAAACATCCAGATAACCATCATTATTCACATCTAACCATTCAATTTCACCGCCTTTCAATTGAGGGAAATTGGCGCCCAAATCAGTGAAAGTATCATCACCATTATTTAAATAGATGCCTGAATAAAGTGTTGAAGCCCCATCATCACCTGAAATAAATAAATCCAGTAATCCGTCATTATTAATATCACCCCATTTTGTGCCCTGACTATTCCCAAGATCTGGTAAGCCTGTTGATGGCAAGACACTATACGTTTGGGCAATGGACAATTGAAACAGCCCTAGAAAAACAGTAACTAAAAAAACTCTCATTATTTCACAACGAACCTTAAATTCTTCTCTTTATTTCCCACTCGTAGATTGGCTAAATACACCCCTTTTACTAATTGTGGGAGATTAAATTCCACATTATATTCATTGGCCTCTTGACCTAAGTATTTTGACTCAATCAAACCATTTTGAAGGCTTACGATTGATAATTCTACATCATCAACCGTTGAGAGTAGAACCCTAATGGTAAATTCACCATCGTTAGGGTTAGGATAAATGATGAACTGTTTAATTAGTTCTTCTGAAGCAGAGCGACCGTTGGTTCTTAACTCACCCCTTCCAAAAATTCTGATTGATTTAGAATAAAAATCTTCGCATTCGCCAATAGTGGCATTTAGTCCGACAGAATGATTTCCACTTTCTTCAAAAACAAGTTCTTTGAAAAATGAACCTGAACTAATTTCCCTTGCCGCTGATGGTATTTCCCAAGTGATATTATCTGGTTCAGGCCACGATATTTCTACAATTACAACGGTATCACCTACTTCAGCTTCAGTAGCCATCAAGAAATGTGCTTCTAAAATATCATCTCTATTCTCAAGTAAGAAGGTATCCTGAACAAGGCAGTTATTTTCAGAAAATACGCTTAAATAGTAATTCCCTGGGTCGGATAAAGTAACAGATGTTTCTTCAGAATAAAATCCATTGTCGGACTCCCAAATATGACCTGACCAGGTAGGGCCAGGATTCAAAGTGACGGTTTGCCCCTCACAAAGTATCTCATGTTCGGGTATTCCTGTTTCAGTAATTTTATCTGGTTGACCGAGATCAAACGTTGTTGTAAAAGCACAACCATTTCTATCTCGAATTGTCAATTCCTGTATTCCTGCACAAAGACCAGTTGCTATATTGCCATTTTGTCCGTCAGACCATTCGAAGCTATAACCTCCCACGCCACCAGTAGCATAAACTTCAATGCTTCCATCGCACCCGTCAAAACAAGATGGTTCTGTATAAACAGTATTTAAAATAGATATTGGTTCAGGAGATGGTATTGTTACAGTAAGTGATTGGCTACATCCATTATTATCAATAATTGTTACTTCATAATCACCTCCTGAAACATTCACTAAATGAAGATCATTCTGGCTGTTATTATCGTTCCAGGAAATAGAATAAGGTTCTGCAGCATTAACAACCTCAATGATGGCCTCTCCATCGGCACTATCATGACAAGAAGTTGGTATGATTTCAACAGTATTAATTTGCATGGATGGTAAGTCATTAATACTAATCTGTAAAGTATTAGTTGTGCACCCATTGGCATCTTCGCCATATACCTGATAAGATCCTGCACTTAGCCTTTCAGCAAATGATGTTGTTTGATTTTCAGGATCATTCCAATAATATGTATAGGGCTCCTCCCCTCCACTCATTAGTACTTCAGCTGTACCTAATGAAAGTCCACATGCAGATGAGGTTTTAGAAACAAAACTCAGCACGGGATCAGGTTCATCAACCACTTGTAAACTAACACTCACCTGGCAGCCTTTTTTATCCGTACCAATGACAGTATATGTTCCAGCAATAAGACCAGTTGCTGTTGCATTGGTTGAATTGCTATTGTCATTCCACTGATAAGTATAGGGTGGTAAACCACCTGTCATCTGTACTGATGCAGAACCAATTGCCAAGTCACATGCAGAATTTGAAATATCAACCACCTCAATAGATGGTTCCAATGATGCATCATCTGTTACAATAATTGATTGAGAGACAATACAACCGGTAGCATCCGTAATTTGTACTATGTGCTCACCTGCTAATAGATTAATGGCTGTTGCCGATGTTTGAACAGGATTAGTTGTTATCCATTGGTAAATATATGGCGAGGTACCTCCACTTACCGTCACAGATGCTTCACCCGTTGCTAAACCACACCAAGACGAAGAAGTTAAAAAACTATCTATAGTTGGTCCATCTTCATTATTGATGATTACATTATAACTTAATGTACATCCAACTGCATCTGTAATTATAACGGTGTAGTTACCTGCAAAAAGATTGGTTTGATTATTAGTGGGATTCGATAACCCAATCCATTCATAAGAGTAGGGTTCCACACCGCCAGAAATATTCACTATTGCTTCGCCATTGTTTTGATTACAAGTGGCATTAATAACTGATTGACTTGCTGTCAAAGGCTCACCATCGGATAGGACCACATCTATAAACTCATTACAACCCGTGTATTGATCGGTGACACTCACTGTATGTGTTCCTGCTTTTAAAACCTCAGAGACAGCCGTGGACTCAGATGTAGATTCCCAGGAATACTCGAATGGACCTACTCCACCTGAAACCAAGACTTCAGCACTTCCTATGGGTAATCCACAATAAGGTGTAGTTAGAATAGAATAGCTCAAGGTGTGAGGTGGTAAATTTTCAATCATTACACTTTCCGATTTGGAACAGCCATTTACATCAGATACAATAATTTGATATGTACCAGATTTTAAGGTTATGGGATTAACCTCTTGCAAATCACCATCCAGGAAAGTAATAGTATAATGACCATCGAAAGCCGGTGTTCCGCCCGCTATTTCCACACTAACTTGCCCATTGGCCTGATCGCAATAAGCATGTCGGTCAACAACTGGATTAATTACGAGATCTGTAGGCTGTGAAAGGGTAATTTCTGTTACATCTGAGGTACAACCTGTGGCATCCTTAGCGACAAGTTGATATGACTGAGCATTCAAATTAATAAACTCACTATAACTGAAAAAGTCAGTACCATTAATAGAGTATGTGTAAGGCGAAGATCCACCTGCAGCGCTGAGTTTGATTACCCCATCGTTAGATTGATAACAGCTTAGATTCTGACTAGATTCTATTTGAACGATAATAATGCCATTTTCAATATCAAATTCTTCAATTGCACTACACCCTTGGTTATCGCTAATTTCAACCTGATGTGTACCAACAGGTAAGTCCGTAAAAAAGCCTACTTGTTTTGTAATTCCATTTACGGTGTATTGGTAAGGAGGCGTTCCGCCTGATGCACCAATAGTCACAAATCCATCATTTCTTCCAGTGCATGACGTAGTTGAAGGAATAACATATTGAACCTTTAACTCTGAAGGTTCGCTAATTGTAAATGATTCAAATTTAGGTGGACAGGCTCCATTTTTAACTTTCACTCTATAGTTACCTGCACTTAGTGAAGCCAAATTATCATCTACACCTAACACTGCAGTATTAGATAAGTCAACCCATTCATAAGAGTAACCATCGGCAGGTTTGCCACCAGTTACTACCACAGATAATTCACCATCACTACCACCAAAGCAAGAGACATCACTTATTGTTTCAGTTATTGTTACAAATGACGGTTCTGTTAATATTTGATTGAACGATTCAACACACGATGAGGGGTATACTTCTGTGTAATTTGCATCCCTAACATATAGCGTATATCCGGATGATACGTTGGCCGGTAGACCAGTATATTCAAACAGTCCGTCATTTAGTAGGTCTGCAAAATAGTTTTCGTTATCGAAAGAAAATTGATAAGGTTTATCACCACCTTCAGCTAAGTAGGTTATAACCCCATCACTAAAGCCATTACAAGATGGTTCTTGAATAGAAGCTTCTAGTTTTAAAGGGTCATCACGGTTTATTAATGCATAATTTTCAATAGTTTTTTCACATGGCTTTGAAACAGCTAAATCAAAAACTTTTAGTGTGTATAAACCGTCAACCAAATTTGTAAACTCGAAGCTGGGTGATGTAACAACACCGGAATTTAGTATTGATCCATCAGGAGTTATTATTTCAAATCGAAGGTTAGGGTTACCCTGATAATTACTAGCTGTTAATACAAAAGATCCGTTATATATGCCAGAACAACGCGGTGAGACAAAACTACTAACCTCCAAATTTAAGGGATTTGGATTATCATTAATGTTAATACCTAACGAGGCAATACAATTATTATATCCTTGAACGTAAACAGTATAGGATCCCTTGACCAATTTATCAAATGTTACTACTGTATCAATTTTATAGTCAGTCATATCATCATTTAGTGAAAACTTGTATCCATCTTCATTAAATGGTATTCCGCCAATCCCTTTAACAATTAGATAACCATCATCTCCTCCGATACATAACGGGTGTCTTTTATCTACTTCCAATAATTCTAAAGGTGGATCTGGCTCGTCCATTTCAAATTCCAAACTTTCGCTGGTACATGAATTTTGATCCTCTAATTGGATTTTATAAGTACCCTCATCAATTACTATCCCCCTATCGTCATCTTGGGTGAAAATAACTCCTTTATCTGCTTGATTGCTTGCAACAGTTTTTGAATCGATTAAATCGAAATTGTTTCCAGTATTCTTTTTCAGTAGATAGTAGGTATAATCTCCAGCACCACCAGTCCCAGAAACTGATATCTCACCATCCCCTGCACCTTCACAGCTTATCTGAAAACCCGTATTTTGTTTATCAGATAAAACAGGCATCTCAATTTCAAGCTCTTGTGGTTCCTCAATGGTAATTTGCTCTTTATTGGATACACATCCTTGTTCATCTACAATTTCAGCTTCGTAATCATATGCGCCATCTTTACTAATATTTGATAAACCCGTAAACTTATGTGATGACTTATAAGCACTTGTATCTACTAATGTTTCAGAGCCGTCTACCGGATATAGATAAAAGTGGTAATTACCAATACCATCGCTACCTTCTATGGTTACTTCTCCGTCTGATTCACCTTTGCACGAAACATTATAACCTGTATAATTTCTTTTAACTGTGTCAATAGATGGTAGTGCTGCCGGTTCCTTAACTATGATTTCATAAGTATTGTAGCACATTCTAACTGGATTAGGATCATCTGGATCTTCGTAAGGACTTTCTAAATTTTCTATTCTTAGCAAGTAAGTACCCGCTTCTAAGGGTTCGGCTCCGTCATCAGGGTCATCATCAGGAAATACTATGTAATCTCCTATGGATGGCTTTGTTAAATTAAGAGTTTGTAATGTTCCTGGTTTAATTGGACCTGGACCTCCATCTCCAGGATCGCCATCACCGGGATCACCACCTCCGCCAGAACCGGGGTCTCCATTATTAGGTAAATCGGCACCATTGATATTAAATACTTGTCCTGAATTTAAATGCTTAAGATTGTAATAATATTTGCCGCTACCTGTAACTTTTTTAATGCGAATTTTTGCATCCCCACCGTTAGTACAAGACACATTTAAAACTTCAATGGATTGCAAATCACCATGAGATAGCCTTTCACTTGGCTCAGAATAGTGCTGGATTTCTATATCGGTAGGTATTTCATCATTACCAATATCATTTTCATAATCATGCAATGAAGGTGCTTCTGGCCAAACGAATAATTTGGACGACTGATTATTCCAGGGTATACTTTTCACGCCATTTGCACCTACCGCTTCTACTTTAATCCTTACCTCTTTGACATTTGTTGTGGCGGTTGGTGCAACAATATCCATTTCAGGCAATATCGATGTACCGATAGAAGTCCATTTGGTACCATAAATAGGTTCATCATAATAACAATCAGCTATGTCGCATGAAGTTGGATCAACGATTGGGGTTAGAGTATTATTAAACGTACTTGCCGCCATTCTCGCAGATTGTTGTTGACCATCACAATTCGCATAAATCCAATCTGCACAGGCTTGATCGAACTTAGTTTGATAGCCAGTTATTACTTGTTCATTATCTACATTGATATACCAGTTGTATGACTGAATACCCGGATAACTTTTTGTTTCCATTGTAAATGAAGTACCAGAGCATAAATTATTTACCCCACCCTCCGGAAGCTTAGGAGTATCTGGTACAGGAGGCGTCCAACGCCAACGGTATTTGAATGTGTATTTATCTTGTATTGCTTTTAAAACTGGATTATGCCATTGACCAGCAGGTACATCATTCAAATTAAAGGTAATATTTTGTGCGAAACTCTTTACATCATCATCTTCTTGATTTCCTCCACAATCACTCGGGCTCCAATCCGGGCTACAATCATGTTCCCAAGCTAGAACATCAAAAAATGCTTGATGGGATGTGACGCTCGAATTGTGCTCATATGTTATATCAACCAATGCATACGGTAATCTACTTCCAGGTTGTGTAGGATTATCAGGAGTGATACATGTCCCATTATATAAGTTAGATGAGCCAAATTGACCATTCCTAACAGATCCTCCCTCTTCAGTCACTGTGAATAGATATCGGTAATCACCATCATCAGTTTGTCCCAAACCACAAAGCTCAACTATTTCAACCCTTAAATTATACCTACCGTTTTGGGCTAATGATATAATAAAATTGCTTGTTAAGATTAAAGTGAATACTAGTCGTTTCATGTGAGGTGACATTGAAAGTGATCTGTAAATATTAATTTACACCTACAGTAATTGAAGTAGACACATCCGGATCATCCGGCAAGGGTTGATCAAGGCTTATAATGCCACCGTCATTGGAAAGGCCATTCTCAGTGGTTATTCTAAACCAATATTTTCTAGGTTCCAGGTATTTAAGGACTACAATACCCTCTTCATCTGTTATTCCATCAAATTGACCTGAAGGCAATTTATCACCATATGAAATATTTAATTCATTCCCTTCACTATTTTTAGGTGTAATATTATTTCTATAGTCTTCTTCAGTTAAGTAAAGTTGGACTTGAGCATCAGCTTGAGGAATTGCCTCATTCAAAACCAAAAATTGAATATTAGTTGGGGTTCTTGTCAATTTAATGCGATAATATACTTCGAAAAGCTCATCATCTGATACGATTGATTCATCAGACATTCTATCAAATGGCGGAGCACCTAATCTTTCACCACTATAAGAAACATATCGGTAACTATTTAAATTACCACTAACAGCATCAATCCAATAATTTGTATTTTCATGCTTGGACTCTGGAATAATTATTGGGTTACTAATGCTCAAATCATGTTCAGAGATTGGATTTGTTTTCAAAAAGAAATCCTCTCGCCCTCCATAAACCGTTACTGTGCCTTCACTGATCTCATTTAATTGATTATCGGTGACAACAATAACTGTTTGATAAATTTTTTCTTCCTCATCACACGCATTGAGTGATATGAGAATAGCAAACAGGGTAATTATTCTTATTAATTTCATTTAAATTGAGTTAATATTTAATTTTAATAGTTTCACTTAGTGGTGATTTAGCTCCGCCCTGATAGATAGCTTGCACTCGATAAGTATACTCGCTATTCACCGTGAGAGATAAATCTTCAAATTGGTTTTGGTCGGCATTTACTGACTTATAAATGCTTGCAGGATTATCAGCTAATCCTCTGTAAATGATGTAGCGCTCCACGCCCGGTTCATTATAATTCCAGGCTAATATAATTTTTTGATTTTTTCGATCAACAGAAGCAAATACATCTTCAATTACTTTTCTAACCCCTCTATCAATTCTTTTGGATCTAACAGGTTTCGCTGGATCAGATTCCAGCCCGCTATCATCTACAGCAATAAGCGTATACTCATAATAATTTGCATAGCTCACATCATAATCAACATAGGTAGTATCTGGTCTTGTATTATTAAAAACAGCTACTAATTTCCAGCTGCGCTCGGTGTCTTTTCTCCTGTAGAGCAAGTGATTGGTAACATCTGTGCTTGAGCTATTTATCCATCCTAATTGGATTCCTTCTTCATCAGACTTTACAGATTTAAATATGGGTGTAACCGGAGGGAAAATATCCGGTCTTTTAATTTCAATGAGTTCCGAATATTCCGATGGATTAAAATGCTGGTCAATCGCCTTAATTCTGTAGTAGATCGACTCTGTGAGCGTATTGATATTGATTTTTTCACTAAAAGTGGTATCCGTTATTGGGTCCACAGTTATTTCTGAAAACTCATCGCTTTTGAAGTTTGAACTGAATACTCGATACCCGAGCAAATCATCCTCAGTATTTTGTTTCCAGCTTAGTGTAACATTTCCTACAGAGTCCACTTTACCATAGACATTCATTGGTTTAGTTGGTGGAATGCTATCAATTAATTGAGCCAGGTAAGGCTGTGAAGATTTAGATTGCCCATGTTGATCGACAATTTTTATTCGATAGTAATTGATCGTATTGGGTATGGAATCGGTAACGCTTCTGATAGTTTTTGAAATATTTTTTCTGATGGTTGCGTAAGGGCCAGATGCTCTACCTGCTCGCTCAAGTTCAAAGTATTCTATATCGGCCTCACCTAAATATTCCCATTGAAGATTAATTCTAGCGTTGTTAATTACATCAGCGGAGATTATTGTTGCACTTCTATCAAGTGAAACAAACCCCTCACCTGACACTGATTCAGAAACCGGGCCCTTCTCACCAAAAGCGTCAATACCTCTAATTCTATAATGGTAGGTTTTATAATTCTCTTGAAGCGAGTCGGCCTTAAAGAAATATCGGCTTTCTTTTCCTGTTGGAGATTCTGTGTTGATGATAGGCAATTCATCAACCGCTTTGAAATTCAATCCATCTTCAGATTTCTCTAAGAAATACCCAATGTAGATATCTTCATAGAACGATTTATTCCAACTTAAAATAACGCTTCGATTGGCGAAATCTGCCTTCAACTCTTTAATCTGAGGTAATTCTGCTTTTACATTTGGGTCAACAAATACATACCCTGAATCCATCGCATGGGCACTTTTTGGGATATTGGCGAAGATTTTATAAACATATTGTTCGGATTCACTTACATCATTATCCAGATAAAGTAGACCTGATGCATTGGCCGCATTTTTAGAAATATCTGCGGCAAACAAAGCAAAAGAATACCGCTGTTCAATTTCTCTTGCTTTCTGAATGATGGTCGTTATGTCTGACCCAGTATTAGTATCCACCTCAAATGAATCACCATAAATAGCCTGTGCGGCTATAAGGGCATAGTCATCATTTTCAACAATGGTTTCCCATTGATCCAATGGCAAAGGTTTTATCGGTTCAGAGGTAATTGTTTGCCTTTCAGGAATATTTAATCGCTCTCCATTCCTGGATAGAATATATTTCTCGATTGAATAGCCGTACTTATTTCCTAATTGCCAGCTAACAGCATCTGTTGGTGCCCATCTGAGTAATACTGTATCATTTTTGATCTTCGATAATATCCTTACTGTCGGCAACTTAAAAGAGTCACCTTCCACACCTTGAGCTGAGGTAACAGCTGGTATTAAGACTAGTAACAAAAGTACAGTCAAGAAATATGGTGCTATCCGGTTAGTCAACATGAATATTTATTTCTTTACTGGACGTGATGATATTTTTACCAGGAAGCTTATACTTGATCCTCATTTTGTAATCCCCTGACCGTATACCTGGAAATGGAGTATTAGCAAGAGTGCTAAACCATGAATTGTTACCTTCAAGAAGGTCCTGAGCCATCTGATACCTGTAATCAGAATAATCTTTATACATTGTTAATGGTAAATCATACAAGAAAACACCGGAACCTGAAGTTGTAGGATTGGCTGCTGAAAAGGCATCTGTTAATGGCAACGCTTCGAGTGCCAAATTTTGCTCAATATAAATAGCCTTAGCAGGTGGGGCTCCAAGTTTATCTGCTTGCCTCCATGTTAAGCTCAATCCATAGGCAGGATATGAAGGATATATTAGAGATTTAATATAGTTCTGATACCAATAATTATTACCCAAAGTCGCTTCTAGTTCTATTAATGGATCAACCTCTTTAAAGCCGTTCATTTCATAATATGAGAACAATTCAGGCCCTGACATATTAACCCCCAATTCATGAATCCCAGTTCTTACAGGCCAGCTCCAGCCATTATTTAATGAAAGGCTATTAATCTTCGCAATAAAAGTTGGATACGCACTCGTTCTAAAGAATGATCCATAAATGGCATCTTCCTGAAGAATATTCACTTCACCTTGCGCTTCTTTAGTCTCAACTTCCAATGTTGATTGCTGATCGCCCAAATCAACTTTTGAAGTTTTGGTACTTATATTGTCATCTATACTTGCTGAGGCCGTTTTGGGTACGTTAACAATATCAAAACTGTAAGTTGTATTTGTAGCTAAGCCTTTAGGAATAGTATAGTTTACATTTTGTGTAGTGTAACTGACTTCAAAATACTTAGGCGAGCCATTAGAGGCAACAATTCGGCCTTTTTGATCCCACTCACCACTTTCATCAAATAAATACGCCTGCCCAACCTTCAATTTAATATACCCTTGGTAGGATTCATCTTTGTAGAAATTACGCTGACTAATTACAGGGTAACTGTATTCTACATTCTCAAAAGGAATATAATCTGGAGCTTCACCTGTTGTAAACTCAACTTGCTTAGCTTCCGTAAATTTTGAGCCATCGACTTCAACAACTTTCCAAATTCCATTTACTTTTTCTTCAAAAGAAACTTGTAAAACGGCCTTTAATTTCTTTTTTGGAGGTAAGATTTCAATAGGGTTGAAAGCAACTACATCATTCGTATAGTTCCACTCTAATTTTCCTGGTATTTCCTGATTGCCGTCAAGAATCTTAAAGTGATCCATTTTAATTCTAAAGGACTTTTTAATATCATCCAGGTCAACCATCTCAAAGACCTTACCTACCTCCATATTAAAAACACCTTGAGATACATTGAATACGCTTACATCATTAGCTCCTTCATTTGGAGTAATTTCAGAAATGACCTGAATACCTTCAAGAACACTTCCCCCCTCAATTTGACAGTTGTCACCAATTGTTACCTCAAACTTGCAATCACCCTTAACTAAACCGCCAAGCACGCTAAATCTACCACCAACTACACCTCTTATCCAGATAGGGTTTGGCAATTTCGCCTGCATTACGACTGCTGCGGCTAAACTCAAAATATTGATTTTCTTTCGCTTGCCCAGGATTTTGACTTTAATGCCAATGGCACCATCGAAATATCCAAAGGCCTGACCATTGGCATACCAGCCATTGATTCCAATTGGACCAGAACTTCCAACACATGAAGCATTACCATAATCTTTAAGCATAATATCAAAGCCCAAGCCTGCTGCTAATCGGGCATAGAACATTAAGAATGTAATATCACCCGTGTCGAACTCTACCCTACTTCCAAATGCTACTCCTCTTCCACTGGCTAGCTCATTCAGGTCAGCCATATAGTCAAGGTCCATTCCTCCAAGGATTTGTGATACTCTTTCAGGTGGCGGTGGGCTAGCAGGAATATAATCGCCCATCATTAAGTAACTTTTCGTCTTTAGTATTTTGATCATCTCTAGCCCTAAAGGATCATCAGGACTTCCTGCATGGATATACCACTCACCAGGCTCAAAGTGTATTACTACCCATCCAGCTATGTTGTTTTGGCCAATGCCTTTCATAGTGCCACCAATTACTTCCACGAAAACTTCAAAATTTCCATGGAGTGTTTTATTCGGCACATCATAGTTTATGTGAATATGAGCAGCAATCATTGCGTCAGGGTTCAACTGATCCATTGCTCCTTGTGCAGCTCCGGCAACAAGTCCGCCAACTTTATCCTTCAAACCAGCTACATTCGGAGTAATGGAGGGTGTTAAAAAGTAGCCGTTGCCTTTAAAGTCAATCATGCGAACACCGCCACCAGAATTAAAGGTGATTTCGAGTGTTGCATCACCATTGAAAAGACCATCTGAACCAGAAGTTGCTAAATAAACAGTAGCTTTTAACCCCAGATTTACTGTTGGATCTGGGACATATACTATTCCGGACAAGGACTCACCAAGATAACTTCCCGCACCATCCATACTCTGCCTCATATGATAATAAGCGCCCCCACCAAAACTAGTAATGTCTATGCCGGTGCCAGATGGGGGTATGTTAGGAGCCAACGCATCAAAGAACCAAAATCGGTTAGTTCCCCTTTTACCAAATAATAATACAGCCTGTACCTCGAACTCATCCATAACAAGGACGGTGGCTTCTCCTCTTATTCCGTCTCCGTATGTATTATCATTCTTGAACCATTCTAATGTACCATCAACAGCTACAGGTCCTATATTCATGGCTATGCCTAGTCTGCTTATTTCTAGGCGCTCATAGCTAAACCTTTTTCCATCTGAATTGGTGCTCCCTACTACTACAATTCCTCCGGTAGCACCTATTCCTCCGCCATCTTCACCAATAACTTTTACCGTAACATCAAACACAATCCCAATCTCGTTAGGATCATCCATTAGTTTTGAACCAATTCTATTCAATGCAATTTCAAAGGCGCCAAGATTTTGCTTTACCCCTTCGGTGCCCAATGTAAATGCACCTAGTTGAACATATGGCTCTACAGTTTGTAATTGCAGTGCTTCAAAGTCTAATGAATTAAGCTTTGCCTCACCTGAACTAATAGAAAGACTACCATTTAGGTATGCCCTAGGCATAAATTTTTGATTTTTCACACTTACTTCCAGAAAAGAGCTCTCACGAAGTATTACTTCTGACGTTTTTAAAAACTCGAATTGTAAATCTTTCGAAGGTGAAACAGCAAACAAATACTCATTACCAGGATTGATTATAGCTGAATATTCAAATGGATTTTCTTTATCAACAGGCAGTGTTATTAGGCCATCAAATCCGGCAGCAGATATTTGATTAGATATGAGTTCAATGCGGATATTATTTACCGTGAATGGCCACTTATCCATTGTTCCATTGCCAAGAACATTAGTCGCTTCTAATACTCCCGAGAACCCACTGTCGTCAATAATCAAATTATATCCGGCAAAGCCAATACGATTATTCGAATCTTCTTCGTTAAACTGTTTTGGCAATTTAACAGAGACCTCACTTATAAATATACCTTGCCAGAAATTTGGATTGCCGGGGTCAAATGCATCACCATTGTAACCAGATGGATAGACAACCCCAGGAGCCTGATTAATAGAACTGTAATCCAATACAGCCTTTTTAACCTCAAACCCAACACCATCTAATCCATTAACTTGAAATGGCTCCATATTTACCTCAGCCACAAGTGCATCCCAACTAGTTAAATTTACTGCAGTAAATCTTCCACGCACATTGCCTGGACCTGGAGTACCATTTTCGGTGTCGGGCTTCAGCATGTTTCTTGAAAACTCTATTTCCGCATCTAAACCAAATGATTTAAAGCCAAAGCAATCCCACTCGACATACGTTAAACCTTCCCCTTTAAATATTAATAGGGAGTTTGGGCCCATTCCAATTTGATGATCTCCAAGAAGTTCGAGACGTGATACACCGCTAAGACCACCGTTCTTTGAAAATTCTATATTCGTTCCTCTGAAAGCCAATTTTTTACCGTTAGATGGGATTTCAAAGGCCATATAGGCAGTTAAGTAAGAGCGGGTAGGTAGCATTACTATGCTATCAATTACGATTGTATAAATAATATTCCCGATCGTTTTTTTGATGCCTACAGGTAAATCCAGTATGGTAGTTTCATCCAGCTGATCTACGAAACGCTGCTGTTCTTCAACGTAATTATTTAAAGAAAGTGCCCTTTCCTTGTATGAATCGATTATTGGATCGGCTGAATTCGGTGCTTCAAAACTTAAAGACTTTTCATCACTTAACTTGCTAGCATTCTCAGTTGAGAACTCAAATTTTCTGACTTTTTTAAATTTTGAAGATTTCGTTTCTAGTCTGTTGTAATGCGTTTCAGAAATTTCTTCAGTTGACCGTAGAACTGAATAATCTATAAATGATGTGGCATTGGTTTTAGATGAAAAAAATACCGCTCCCAGGCAAATGAATAATATCATTAGCCTCCAGCAATTGAGTCTCCCTAATCTATTATAGTGGTATATTTTACTAGCCAACTTTCACTTTTTAACCACATTTAACGTGTGGATAGTTTTTTACAAATTGGCTGCAAGAATAGTAGATTAAGAATTTAATAAAAATTCAATCTTGCCCTTATTATTACATTACATTAAAGTTTATTCGCGGAATTTTTCAATATTTTACCTAACTAAATTCATAATCAACTGAATTTGAGATAATTATAATATTTTACTAATCTAATAAAGTATATAACTTATTTAATAGATGTAAGTGACATGTAAGAATTATATAATAAATGAACAAAATTATAATTTAGTTGCTCTTTCTGTAAATCACTCAATATCAAATGCTTGCTAATTCAATGTTTTAACATCATTCATCAAAATCAAAAAAAACCAGCAACTTTCGTTCACTGGCTTTTTAACAATCACACACTAATTAATCATTCAACACATACAATCCAGCTAAAATCAGAAGCTCATCTTGAAAGATGTAGTTAATCTCACCTTTTCTAAAAATGCGTTTGGTGAATTCTATTAGCTCATTATTCTTAGCAAAGAGCTTCCATCTCGAGCTTAATAATCCGGCTGGCCTTAACTCATATTCATCCTCATCATTCAATTTTATCTTCGCGCTTTTCGACCATCTGGATTTATAAATCATGCCCAACCTATTTCTATTCTCATCCATAATGGCCACTTGCTTCTTACTAACGTCTATACTTTCAAACTGCAGCCTGCACTTGTTTAATTTATACTCGTTCGATTGTATCTCATCATTCATAAAATCACCTACCGGCATTTCTTCATGATAAATTAATCCGTTGTTCCAATGCAATGTTAATTTCATTTTTCCTCTTGTTAATTCCTTCTTTTTTAACGACCCAATCATTTAGATCGATCTTATTAAAACCAACTACATTGTAAATTTAGAGGGTATTTAAGGCATTTGGCTAGCACAAATACGGTAAATGCTTTCACTATCCCGACAAGGCAGCACTACCACAACTAACAACTGTTACAAATCCGACATTCGAGTAATAAAAATAAAAAAGGAGTGATTCAGTGAACCACTCCTAACATTCGCTCAATTTTCAATCTAGCTAACTTTAAATATTACTTAAGTTGAAATGTTCTGGATACATTAAACCCAAAATGTATTTCACCTTCGAAGAAGTCATTGGTTGTTTCTGTTACAAAACCCTTCGGAATCATCGCTGTGGCATTGGTAAATTGTAATTGAAATACGTGCCCGCCCGTTTCAATATCTACTCCCACTGCTATGGCATTGGTACTGTTTTCATTTAACTTCTGAAATTGATGGTAGTACTCAGCACAGAGGGCAAGTCGCTGAGAAATTTTAACCCTTCCGCCAACGCCCAATGCGTAGGCATCATTATTAATATCCTCTTCACCAATAAGGTTTCTGTGAACAAATGTGGGCATCAGCTGCAATGAAATGCCACTACTAATTTTACTCGCTATTAATAATTGATGCGTATTTGCCACTTTATCAGTAAAGCCTAGCTCCCTTTCCGGATCTTTTAATGTTTTAATGGCCATTGAACTCAACCAAGTTGCCGAGAAAGGCTTACTTCCTTTTCCTTTGGATTGTCTAATCAAGCGATATTTCAAAAATCCATCGAATGTTTTCTCGAAAGTACTCCTGCCCAAACCAAAATATAATCGATCTGATAATGCGTATTCCAATCCGATTCGCATCGTGGCTACATCCAATCCAAATAGATCATAACTTCCGCCATCAATGGTTCCAAATCGGTGCGAAATAATAAAGTCCATAACGCCTTTCTTACGGGTTTCGATTGTGTGTCCATTAATCAATCGAGTTCCTTTAAAGGTAGCCTCCACCCATGTATGCTCGTTCGATTGGGTTTCTTCCAAGCTTGCTAACAAATCATCTTGAGCAATGGCTGAAATCGTCAATAAGTATAATAATGATCCGATTACTATTTTTATCCCCTGCATGATTACATAGAAAAGTTAAATGACGCCTTTACTTCCACCACTTCAGCAATATTCTTTATTACTAACCGTGGAATTTTAATATCGTGATCTGCAATGGAGATATCGAATGACGTATTAGCTGATATTTTATCCCCAGAAATAGCGAATTGCACCATCGTTTTCAACGGTTTAGTAACGCCATGAATTTCCAATTCACCAATAGCTTGAGCTTCGAAGTTGCCCTGCTTGCTAAAGTCTAATTCACTAAAATTCTTGATCATCCCTTTAAATGATGCCTTTGGGTATTTATCAGACTCAAGGTAATTTTCGTTAAAGTGTTCTTCCATCAAACTTTTATCAAAGTGGAATCCTTTAATCTGCATGGTTACTGCCAAAATACCTTTCTGAAGGTCAATTGCTCCAATCACCTTTCTATTAATGGCTTCTATATCTTCCATCGGTGCTTCTGAAAAGAAGGTTGCAGTTCCATTATGGTCGATCAATGGGTTTTGAGCTAGTATTTTAGATACTGAAATTATAATTAGCAGCAGTATATAAATGCTCGTTTTTATCTTTTTCATGTGTATGTGATTTGATTAATTTCTTTGATTTATGTGAGTATCAGTTTTGGAGTGCGCCATCATCTACCCAACAAGCGATCATGTCAATTTCTTGTTGAGTTAATGTTCGTCCTCGTGGCATTGATCTGTTGGCTGTTCTTGCTTCTATTCTGTTAGCGCTTGATTGTATGCTTGAAAAAGATGTGAGGTTTGGCGAAACACTTCCATTATGGCAACCTGAAATAGCACAGTTGGTTTCTATGATACCCTTAATTGAGCTTTGATAGCTCACGCCTGACGTGATTTTCACATTACTTTTTACTTCACAGTCCAGATTATCTATGGCAGTTATCGAATAACTACCAGCATCCAATCCATTGAATACATTACTTGTTTGTGCTGCACCTCCATTAATAAAAAATGAATAGGGTTCTTCCCCGCCTGATACTGCCACTTGAATTGAGCCATTCGCAGAACCACAACCCGCTTCGCTTGCTGTAATATCGTCCAAATTAACTCCACCTAAATTCTGAATAGTTACCGCCAGTTCTGAAGAACATCCTTTAGCATCTTTTACTATCACATTGTACGTCCCGGCTGCTACATTGCTAAAAACACCATCTGAGTTGCTGCCCGCTTCTGAGCTGAAGGTATAGGGCAATTCGCCACCACTCGCAGCAACAGAAAAACTACCATTAGAAGAACTGCACTCTGCATCTTTACTTTCAATCAATACCATTTCCACAGGTGATGTTGTGCAATCAACTTGTGGTTCGATTTGATCATACGTACATGAAAAAATACCAAATATGGCTAAAATCAATATGATTGAAATTACTTTGTTCACCTCCATGGCGTAATAATTTTGTTTTAATGATGAATTGGCAATCAAAACAAAAGGGTGGATAGTAACCCCAATTAATAAGGGGCTACTGTACTATCAACCCAAACTATGATAACCTTACTGAAAGCAAAGCTAGGTGGTAATTAAGCCTGTCGGCTAGCATAAAAACAGTGAATGTGAGTACTTTTCCGACAGTGGCCTGAGAATATTCCGACCGACTATAACAAAACCGACAAAGTAACTTCCTATGCCCTTCCTTGAACTAAATCTGAGGGGCTAGCGCCAAATTCTTTCTTAAAACTTTTAGAAAAGTATGATGGGTTGGAAAACCCGGTTTGAAATGCTATTTCGGCAATATTATTTTCATTTTTTAAAATAAGTTCTTTAGCGCGGTGCAACCTCACTGAGGAAATTAACTGGTTTGGAGATTTATTTGAGATGGCCTTAAGTTTTCTTTGAACTTGTCGTTCACTCATGCCAATTTCACGGCAAAGCATTTCCACACCAAAAAACTCATCACTCAAATGTTTGTCGATAATTTGCAGCACGCTCTCCAAAAAAGAATCATTTAGTGGGAGTTTATTTTTAATTGTTATATCCGATCTGCTGTTTTCATCTAAGTGATCCATAACCATGAAAAGTGGCTGCGCTTCGCCACTAAGTGGATCAACAATAGTCTTATATTGTGTAATAGTTAAGCCTGCCCCAGAAAGTAAAAACTTAACAGGTTGTGTAATTAATATTTGGTTTGGTTCTGCCGGTTCAAGAATTGAGTGATTCAAATCTTTTGTTTTATCGCTCAAATAGTAAGTTTCATCTACAAAACCTTCAGTAATATGTATACCTGCAGCTAATTGTACATTGGAACTACCAAAAGTCTCAAATAAGTCTAAACAACAATGAACTGCTTTACTTGGTCCCTCAAAAACAGCAGTAAATGAATCATTATCATACTGCACTATTTTACCTCTGTATTGAGCTACCCTTTGATTAACAAGCTCCTGACTATTTATATTTTCTTCTCCATTCGAAATGAGTCGTACAGCCACAACGGTATAAAGTCTAACCTCATAAGTAGCTGAGGGTTCAACATTAGCAATGAAAGATTTCATTTCTTCCAGAACTTCATCCGTATTTCCTGCCCAGAATAAATGGTCATCCCCATCGAACTCTACGAACTTTGCCCCTTTAATCCTCTCCGCAATAAATCTTCCCTCTTCTATTTTAACATCAATATCATTGGTACGCTGCATAATTAAAGCAGGTACTTTAATAGAGCTTAAAATATTAATGATGTCGACTTCAGTATTCATTTTAGTGAGCACCATGGCCGCGCTGGGGCTCGCACCGGAACGAAAATAGTTGGCTAACCAATCCATAAAAACAGGGTCATTGGCCTTAGAAGGTGCAAGAGATTCTAAATTCATATCTCCACTACCCCAGCTATTTTCAATCATATCATACACCTTTTGGCGCTCTTCATCAGTTGGTGCCCAAGGATATTCCGGTGCATATCTGCGCTTTGCAAATATTCCAAAAGTGATCATAGATATTACTCTATTTGGGTAGGTGGCAGCAAAAAGTGCTGAAACGCAACCACCTTCAGAATGTCCAAATAATATAGCTTTTTCAGAGCCAATGGCATCCATCACTGCCCTTATGTCATCCATGCGCTCTTCTAGCGTGGAAAGCTCCACCACCCGATCTGACAGACCAGTACCTCTTTTATCAAAAAGTACTACACGGCATATTTTACCTAACTCTTCCAGAAAGCCAACAAGCTCGGGGCATGCCCACATCCAATCGATATTAGAAACCCAGCCAGGTATATAAACCAGGTCTACAGAACCTGAACCAAAAACCTGGTAGGCTATGTTAATACGACCACTTTTTGTGTATTGAGTTGCTGGCTTCATTAGTTGGTTAGGGTCTGTAATTACTGCTAAATTATCGTCATTTTATTTTATAAGGAGATAATAAAGACATTTTTTAAAATAACACTGCTACAAACTCAATAAATATAAGCTACCGTCAACTAAACATATTAATAAAGCCATGGATTGAATTCTAATTATGTAACAAACGTTACAATCTGGTATCTTGACATTTAGTTATTTTGCCATTTACAGATGGAACGCTATTTAGAAATTTTTATTGAAGGGTATAAAGGGTACGCCAGCTACCTGTGGAATGAGATAACCAACCCCAGCTGGCATAGTTACTTTTACTGGTTAGTTGGCGTTTCTGCCTTCTTTTTTGTTATTGAATTAGTTAAACCCTGGAGAAAAAGCCAACCTACCTTCCGTAAAGATTTCTGGCTGGATTTCTTCTACATGTTTTTCAACTTTTTTCTTTTTTCTCTGATCATTTACAATGCAGCAAGCGATGTGGTGGTTAACTTTTTTAATGATGCTCTTAAAAGCATTGGTATTACCAACCTGGTGGCTTTTGAAGTGATGACATGGCCAGTTTGGGCTCATCTGTTAATAGGATTTGTAGTTAGGGATTTTGTGCAATGGTGGACGCATCGCTTACTTCATCGGGTTCCTGCTCTCTGGGAATTTCACAAAGTACATCACTCCGTTGAACAAATGGGTTTTGCCGCTCACTTGCGTTATCACTGGATGGAAAATGTGGTGTATCGATCGATTGAGTATATACCATTAGCCTTAATCGGAATTGGGCTACGTGATTTTTTTATCATTCATATTTTTACGCTGGCTGTTGGCCATTTCAACCATTCCAACTTCAGATTAAATCTGGGCCCGTTAAAATATATTTTCAATAATCCACAAATGCACATTTGGCATCATGCTTATAACTTACCTAAAGAAAAGAGATATGGTGTAAATTTTGGCCTAACCCTAAGCATTTGGGACTATCTCTTCAAAACCAACTACATTCCGCATGATGGGCGCGACATAAAACTTGGTTTTCCCGGAGTAGAAAAATTCCCTCAAGATTTTGTTCACCAGAACTTTCATGGGTTTGGTAAGAAGAGATAAGAAAATCCTATTATTTACAGTAAAGTATAGACCGTATATTTTCTAACAATTATTAATAAAGACAAAGGGTCTAACTATCACCTTGATTTCTTTTTTGACGGACACAGTGCAAATCGAAAATGTCATCACAAAGAAATCACATTCATAAATTGATATTAGTTTTTGCCAGATTGTAAATACAGGCTCATTTATTGGTTTTATGTAGAAATCACCTAAATGGAGCTTTTTTGTGTAAATTTTCCACATCACTAGAGAAAAATATTACTCAAATATGATAGTCAAACGGCTATAAATGTACTGAGCAGAGAATGGCATGATATTACCATTTTATAGGGTATAGAATTTTAACATTAAAACTAAAATATCATGAAAACTAAATTTAAGCACATCTTTTTGACTTCGTTATTACTAGTAGGGCCGATGGTTCTACCACACACAACGATTGCTCAGAATGATGATAAAAGCTATCAAGAAATTGAAGAAACCCAGAATGACATTGAAAAATTGTACGTTGAAGTACATCGTATAATTGACGAATATCCTGAGGCTACTTACAGCTATGTATACGATGACGGAACAGTAACTGAGGTTGTTATTGATGGAATTCCTAATAATCGTGATAGAAAACAACTTGAAGTTTATCTTATCGATTTAGAGGAAATGAAAGATGACATTAATAACACTCCCAACCGTGTAGGTGTGTACTATGCAGCTGAAACGGAACCAAAACCTAAAATAGGTATGGAAAAATTCTACAATGAATTACATAGTAACCTAACATACCCTGAAGACGCTAAGGAATTAGCGGTAGAAGGTACCGTTTATGTCAAATTCATAGTCGATCGCACAGGAAATGTAGAAAATGTAATTGCCAGTGAAGATTTAGAAGCTCCTGGTGAATGGGTAGTGAAAGCTATGAAAAAAGAAGCTATAAAAGCTGTTAAAGAAACTAGCGGTGAATGGAAACCTGCAGAAATAGCGGATATTCCAGTAGCTCAGTGGGTTGTACTTCCAGTACAATTTAAAATTGAAAACCCATACTATACTCCAGTATTGTAATAGGGAAGTATAATAACTATTAATAATATAAATCATCCGTGACACCATTGTTGCGGATGATTTACTATTCTATATCAATAGTGATACTTCGAGCTTTGAATTAGCTATAACTAAAAGAATATATTCATGAAGAAGACAATAACCATATTAATTTTATTAACAATTTGTAATACATCATTTCTTAAAGCACAAAACAGCTCATGGCTGGAAAAGGAATTTATTACAGCTACAGAAAATGCACGTGACCGAATTGATAGCCTGAAACGAAATGGAAGCGTGGTACGCGTACAATATGAAGATGAAAAAGAGCTATTAAGACGTGCAGAACAGTTTGTCGGGCTTTTAAAAGATGACCATGAAGTTGATGTTCAATTATTAAAAAATTGGACTTTAAGAATGAAAAGACTTGGCGTTAAGCCAAGCGATGAAGCAGAAGGAGTTCAATACACCAGCACAGATACAAAGCCATATGACGAGCTTGAGTATGAACTTACCATACATATCAATATGCTCAATGGTCAAAAAAAATCAGGTAAAATAAGTGCCTCTGAATATGAAACAAAAATTAAGGAGGCTAAGAGTTTATTGAAAGAAATAAATTCATTACGTGATAAAATGGTCGAAGTAAAAAATGAACTTGATGCCCTTCAGACAAAGTTTCATAAAATGAAATATTAGTGACTTCAGAGTGGCCACTTTATTCTATACACAATAAAAAAACTGACCTGTGAAAAGGTCAGTTTTAGTTTAGCATCGTGCTTTATAATGGTTTAAACTGTTTTTTGATAGGCATGCTTACCTTCAGCAAACTCTTCTACCATTTTTTTATTGAAAGCCTCAAGGTCACCAGGGTTTCTGCTTGTAACCAAACCGCTGTCTACAACCACTTCCTTATCTACCCATTTTACACCTGCATTTATTAAATCGGTTTTAATGGAAGAAAAAGAGGTCATGGTACGTCCTTGAAGCGCATTAGTTTCTATTAAAACCTGTGGGCCATGGCATATTGAAGCAATAGGTTTACCCGCTTTAAAAAAATTCTTTGTAAACTCAACGCTATCCTCATTTCGTCTTAGCAAATCAGGATTAGCCACACCACCAGGAATTAAGAGTGCATCAAAATCATCGGCAGAAACTTCTTGAACTTGTTTATCTACTTTTAGATCAACACCCCAATTTTCGCCTTTCCAACTCTTTATCGAATCTTTTCTGGGCGAAACAACGGTTACATCTGCTCCTTGTTCCTTCAATATTTTCATTGGAGACATGAGTTCATCTTCTTCAAACCCATTTTCTGCCAAAATGGCTACTTTAATATCTTTTAGTTTATTCATAATTACTTATTTAAATTTTATGTTTTGAGACAATATTGTCACACTCATAAAGTCCAATGACCATACCAAATGCCATACAAGGCCGTTAAGCAATTATCTATTATTGTTTGGGTAATAACTTCTACACATAACTGGTGAGTTTATCTCGAAATAGTGTAAAAGTGGCTGAAATAATGGCGTAGTTACTTTACGATTTATCAAATTCTAATGAACTAACACCTCAATACTACACAGAAACCCTTCGCCAGTTGCGGAGTTGACTTCTACACTGCCGTTGAGTAATGCCACGCGATTTTTAATATTGGAAAGGCCTATTCCTTCAGCTAAGTCATTGGTATTAAACCCTTTGCCATCATCTTCATAGGTTAATATTACAACATCATCGATTACATTAATTTGCAGTTCTATGGACTCTGCATTGGCATGCTTCACCGTGTTATTTACTAACTCCTTCACAATATAATCGAGCGATCGCTCAACTTCTTTCCCTACTCCTTTTTCAGGCAAATTGATAGAATAATTCACTTCAATAGTATCAGGCAGCGACTCGAACATGTGCTCTAATGACTTTTTCAACCCATAGCGATTGAGCGTTGTAGGCGAAATATTATGCGAAACTTCTCTCACCGTTTCAGCTGCTTCAGATAAGAGCATATCTACTTTCGTCCCACTTTCGCCCACCTGGTTTTTGTAACTCGAGTGTATCATCCTTACTGCTGTTAATATACTCCCTACACTGTCGTGCAAGTCAGTTGCCAAGCGCTTTCTTTCCTTATTTTCACCTTCAATACTGGCTTTGAGGGTTTCAATTTCTTTTTGTCTTTCCAGCGTATTTCGCTCTTCCATTCTCCGCTTTTTATTTAGCCAAATAATCACACATAGCCCTGTAATTAGAGCCAATGACAGAATAGTTAGAAAAATATTGCGCCACTTACGTTCATTGTTCAACTCAATCTCTTTGGCTAAAAGCTCCTCTTTTTCCTTCGTCTGATATTTAACTTGCAGTTCAGTTAACGACTCCATCTTATCATCATCATAAATGGAATCTCTAAGTGATTTATATTTTTCAAGGTAAAACTGAGCTTCGTGAAAATTGCCCAAGCTCATATTTACATCCACCAGATTAGAAAGGATATGAATGTAATTGATGGGGTCAGAAATGGAAATGGCTATTTCTTCGGCCTTTTCTAAGTTCTCCAGTGATAGTTGGTATTCACCGATTTCTTTGTAGAGAATTGAAATATTGTGATATCCTTTAAGTAAAGAAGAATTATTATTCTCTTTTAATCCAAAATCTATATATTTTATATATGAATCAATGGCTTTAGAGTATTCTCCTCTTTCCTTATGTAACCTTGAGAGATTATTAAGAACAAAACCTGCTTGATCAATATCTCTTTCTTCTTCAAAAATATTTAAAGCTTGGTTTAAATATTTTTCAGCTTTATCTAGATTTCTATTTTCAAAATCATTTCTAAGAAAAATACTACCTAGTCCATTGTAAATATATGCTAGGTAAGTATCTATTCGAGAATTAATGGAATAATTTTCAGCCTTCAAATAATAAGCAAATGCCTCATTTATATTGTTGAGCTTGAGCTGCTGATTAGCCAGGTTTACATTAACTTTAATCAACCCCTGTACATCATTTAGGTTTTGATAGCAATCAAGCGCCTCGTGATATAGCTTAAATGAACGTACGAAATCGCCTTTGGTGTTTTCGAGTGAAGCTAGATTTACCAATACATTGGCTATCCCAAATGAATCCTGAACGGCAGAAAATTGACCTAATGCTCGTTCTAAAAAATATAGTGCGCTATCAGGCTGTCCCAAATTCTTATACTCAATGCCCTTTTGTCTATCATTTTCGGCATCTATGAGAGGATCATAAACTTGAATTACAGCAAATAAAAATACCAGTAATAGCCGCATACTCTAAGATAAGAATATGCGACTATTAATATTTTCAGTCAATGTCAGGAGTATCAGGTATTTCTTCTCCATCACCTTTTAAAACAATTTCCTCCTCTTCGCAAGAAGTTATAACGCCAGTAAATAGTAGTAAGCTACCCACAATAAATAATGATTTAACGAATTTCATAATCCACATTTTTAGTTAGACATGGGTCTAAGCTATAAATGTTGTCATTAGTAGAAATCACTTGTTTGGTGTAGTCCGCCTCACCTGAAAAGGTTAAGGCAATGAATGTTGTGCGTGCTTATTTAATGTAACCTAACTCTCTCGACTTATTAATCAATTCGGAAATTTTGCTTACTTCAAATTTTAAGTGAAGTTGCTTGCGGTAGGTGTTTACGGTATTGTAGGAAATGCCAATTACTTCACCAATCTCTTTAGAGGTAAGGCCCTGACAGAGTAACGGCAATACACGCTTTTCTTGTTTAGTAAGCCTGATCTGTTCACTCTCATTCAGGCGCCTCATCTTGCCGGCCACTTTTCGCATCACCTCCTGCGAGTAATAGGTTTTACCATTGGCCAGTTCTCGCATGGCAGTAATCATCTCTTCGGTAGAATTTGACTTGAGCAGGTAGCCATCTGCGCCTACTTCCATGGCTTCATCTATAAAACCAATTTCATCGTGCATGCTTACCACTAATATGGGTAACGATGGGTGCGTTTTTTTTATGGAACGTATGGCTGCCAGTCCATCATCTCTTCGGCTGCCCATGTCAATATCGGTAACGAGCAAATCCACATTATTTCTTTTTAGGAATTCTATAATATCTTCACCTTTTCGTGCCTCGCCCACCACCTTAAAATTAGCTTCATTGGCCAGAACAGTACGCCAACCTTCCAGCATCATCTGATGATCATCTGCAATTAAGACCTTTACCATAGCCATTCTATTTTGACTCATTAAATATACTAGAGCCAGACTACGAAAACCAATCCCTCACCTGAATAGGTGATTTTTCATTGATTAGTGTATTGTAATTTTATCGTTTAATCATTTTAACAACACTTTTTGTCCTGATATTCAAAATTATGGGTCAAACTAACACTAGTGTTGGCTAGAAAAGTGTTGAGATGAACAGAAATTATCATTAATATGAAGAATTCAAAATCACTTATCATTGGACTATTTGTTTTGGCTGCATGTGATAGTCCATATCGTGCACCTGCTCCAGTAACGGAAACTACTGAACTAAATCAACCATTCCTTAATGAAATTGCAGCAATCGCAGAACAGTTGGATACAACAGCAGTAAAAGCAAATTTAAATGGAGAGAACTTTGGTTTGAAAGTGGATATCTATGATGAAATGTTAGAACTCTTCCACCCTGATAAATTGACTTGTGGTTTAAGTGATAAAATTAGAAAAAGGCTAAAAGAGTCAACAAGGAGTAAAAAAGAAAAAAATGGATATGTACCAGATATCGTTGTTAACAATACCAGTGAATATAAAGATGCAATAAAACTGGATGGTAGAGGTGCAAATGTGCTTGTCCATTACTTTACTTATGAGTTAGATAACGGAGAAGAATCAAAGCCAATAATATCTAAAGACACTCCGACTCAAGAAAGCTTTAACGTTACACAACTCATAGATAACCAGAATGACGCATATGAAAGCTTCATCTTTACAATGGATTGCTCAGGATATTTTTCAGCCGCAGCAAAAGCTGCAGCAAGTGGTGGTTTCTTAGGCTTTGGTAAAGGATCAGTAGCTGCCGAAGGAGAGAAAACAATCAATCAAAGCCAATCAGTTGTTGTAATGCGAGCATTAATATATAGCCCTTTATATGCTGCATATGATGGAAGTTTCATTTACAAAATAAACGAAGAAATGAAAATTGAAGATAAAAGACGAATTTATCAAAATAGACTTCAAACTTTAAATGGTGTTATTAATGCAATTCCAAATAGTCATCAATTTGATTCAATGAGGGTTTTTCTAAATTCAAATTATGAAGCAATTATTACATCAAATAAGGGTAATTCTGGATATAACGGCACTGGTAAACTTAACTCAAATGTTGAGTTAAGTTTTACAATTGCTCAGGCTTCTGGAAATATAGAGGCATCTAATTCTGTGAGTAGAAAAAGTGAATATAGCAGTTATGATACTTATATTATTGAAGCTAACAAAGATGTAATTCCTGAAGAACTTACATTGAAGAAACTAAATGATAAGGTTGAGGAAATAGAGAATCTAATTGAAAATATTGATAGTCCCCAAATAGATCAACCGAATACATAATGCTTATAAATGATTGATCAATTGTAAATGAGTTAAACTAACATAGAAATCAATGGCCATTAAATTTATTTATAGGTACGTCCTATTTCTGGTAATTAATTTGCATTTAAGCATTATTGAACAAGTTGAACTTCAATCTCTCACCTGAATAGGTGATTTTTCGGAGTGAAAGGCCTTGTACATTGCACGGGTATTAAAAAAAATAACAACACCCTTCGTCCTGTTATTTGAAGATATCAGGATATAACAACCATTAATTGAGGTTAGCCGGGTGTTAAGAGTAATTGCAGAACGAAATATGTCTATCTGAAAGAAAACTAAAGTGATTTGAAAATAACTCCAAAACAAAAAAAGTCCTTCCAAGAAAACCTTACGGCTAAGAATATCAAATGGGGTGAATTTGGGGTGGTAACTATATCGGAAAATGATGATCATCAAGAATATCAGAGATTAGTACATAACCCAACTGAATTGTTTTTCGGTTTTTACCACAATGAAATCTTCCAATCTCTTTACCCTGACATTGGAGGATGGTATGTTGAATATAGCCCTGGATCAAATAACACTCCAATTGCTTCTCATCCTACAGTAAAGAACTGGGAAGCTGTTATGGAACTATTCGATACTTGGTCAGAATTACTCAAGTTGGAAATAGAGGCTTATGACTTCTTAGATAAGTTAAAAGAATTCAGTAGAAGTCAATCTGAAATAAATAACCTTCCTACAGATGCTGAACAACAGTTCGAGCCATCAGAAGAAATTTTTATTAAAGAACAGCTTGACCATTTTAGTGAAAAAGTAAGCAAACTTAATTTACTTCCCGAGCAACTTTCAGAAATTAACCTTAAACTCGATTATCTAAATTCTAGAATAGACAAAAAATACCCACGAGTTGACTGGCTTAACATTTTTGTTGGAACTATAATTTCAACCTTATCAGGTGTAGGGATGGAAAACTTGAAAGATCCAAGTGTGATTGAACATCTCAAAATATTATTTCATACCATTACAGCAGGCAGGTTTTTAAAATAAAAAAACTCTTAACATCAGCTATGAATGAATGGGGTTTAATCGTTCAGGATAGTTTGGCGGGGATTGTTAGTCCGCCACAAGTTTTAAATTTAAATCAAAGCGTGGCTATGTGCGAGACGATAGGTTAGTGCTTTCTAATCCCCACTCATCATAGCTGGTCGTTTGCTATTCCCTTAGCGGAGCTATTGTCTTTTAGAATTTTAACTCCCTCACCTAAACAGGTGATTTTTTCAATTACAATGCAGCCGAACTTTATTGAAAAGTACAACTATGGCTTCTATTGTAGGAATTTCGTCAAACCCCGAGAAATCAAGATTGCTTTGGCAAACAAAGGTTTCTGATATGCATGATTGGCTCGTTGTTAGCCACTTTCCACTTCAGCAGCTGGCCATTATCAATGGCTTAAGCTATGCAGATGCCCATAATGCCGATTTTAAAATTGAAACCGGTGATCCAGGCTCCATGTGGTATGTCTATCGGTTCGACTACATCAATTATAAGGGTAAAATCGTCAGACCACAAGCTAAATGATAACACATTAACTCAAAATACTATGAACAACCCTTTTCAGATACAACCAGAATTACGCTATGGCGCTCCGGTCTGTGATGAAATCTTAACCGGTCGCTACTTTACCATTGGCTACTCCTGGTATTTCCGCCAGGCCAAGTGGACACTAGAGATTATTAACCGTAATGACTATTTGCTCACCGAGGCCGATCGCATGAACAACTTCAGAGCTGATGTTCGCATACCTAAAAGGTTTAGAGCAGGTTTAAGGGCTTACGTTGGTAGCGGTTATGATCGCGGCCATTTAGTGGCCAGTGCCAATAACGACATCCTGGACATTCAAAACAGCGAGACATTTCTGCTGTCCAACATGTCGCCACAACAGCCCAATTTCAACAGAAGGATTTGGAGGGAGTTAGAGTCTGCAATTAGAAAGTTAAATGACCAAGAGCATATTTTAGAAACTTATGTTCTCACCTGTCCAATTTTCTACTTTGATAGAAAAATTGAAACCATCGGTGATAATGAAAATGAATACGGAATAAATGTGCCTGTGCCTCATGCATTTGCTAAAAGCGTGCTGGCCGAAGACGACAAAGGAAAACTGAAACTTTGGACTTTCGAAATGGAGAATAAAGCACTAAGTGGAAGAATAGAAGATTACCTGGCTGTAACCTACGATGTGGAACAGATAGTAGGTTGTCAGTTTTGGGATCGGGTAAGTGGTGGTGATTTGCATGAGCAAAAAAAGACGCCTAACAGGATTTGGGATTATTAATGATTGATAGAAATGAACAAAACTACCCTACTCACCTAAACAGGTGATTTTTTTATTGCTTCCATTACAGAACTTCATAAAAAAAGATGAGTTATGCCTTCTATAGTAGGAATATCGTGCAATCCGGCAAAATCTAAGATGAAATGGGAAAAGAAAGTTTCCCACTTTACAGACTGGGAAATAATCGCAAAATATCCACTGAAAGATCAGGCCAGAGTGTATGGTCTAAGTTACGCTTACACTTTCCTTTCTGACTTCATTACTGAAAGTGGTAAAGAAGAAAGTATGTGGTATGTGTATCGTTTTGACTATATAAAATAAGAAGTTTAATCTATGAAATTAAAAGAATCAACCATGAATAGTAATGTTACTTATTGCGAGATATAAAAGTATTTTTTCAACCCACAAACCTACGTTTAACCAAAAAATGCTCCTGAATAGGAGCATTTTTTTTGTTTTAGTCTAAAGGCCAAAACAAAAAAAGCCAGCAACTTTCGTTCACTGGCTTTGATGGTAGCGGGGACAGGACTCGAACCTGTGACCTTTGGGTTATGAGATCAAGGGCTATTAATATTTGTTGATCTAAAATGTTATATATTAAAATTAATATCTCATTTTAGATATATTTGAAACTAATAGAAATTATCATAATTCAATATTTATTTACCCTATTGTTTACCCTTTACATATGGCAACAGCTAAACTTGTTTTAAGAAAAGACAAAAAGCCTTTAAAAGATGGCTCTTTCCCCATCGCAATAAGAATCACTCAGAATAGAAAAGTAAGATATATTTTCTTCAAGAAATATGCTCTTGAAAAGCATTGGGATTCTAATAAGGGACGGTTAAAAAATGGTCATCCAAATTATAATAGACTCAATAAAATATTAGAGAATAAATTAAGAGAAGCAACTGATTTAATATACGAAGATGAGATTAACGAAGAGAATAAATCAGCCAGTGAACTCAAAGAAAAAATCAAACGATCAGGCAAGCAACTATCTTTTTTTGAATTGGCAGAATTGAGATTTCAAGAATATAAAGAAAGAGGTACTTTCTCAGTAGTTCAACCAGAAGAAACACGAGTCAAAAACATTAAAGAATTCAATAAATCAGATGATCTGAGTTTCAGACAAATCACAGTATCATATATAGAAAAATTTGCTCACTACAGTAAAACAGTCCTTAAGCATGAAAACAGAACAACAACCAATCATCTAATCTTTATAAGAACACTGTTCAATCGAGCTATCAAAGAAGGAATTGTTGATAAAAAATACTATCCTTTTGGTAAAGAAAAAGTGCAAATAAAAATAAGTTCTGGTAATAAAATTGGCCTAACAAGAGAAGAAGTTGAGAAAATAGAAAGTCTCGATTTAGAACCAAATAGCACTATTTGGCACTCAAGAAATGTATGGCTATTTTCTTTCTATTTTGCAGGAATTCGAATCAGTGACGTGGTGGAAATGAAATGGTCGGATTTTAAAGATAATAGGGTCTATTACATTATGAATAAGAATGAAAAACCAGTTTCTCTAAAAATTCCAGAAAAAGCAGGCAAAATTCTGGATTTATATAGAGGTTATGAAAATAAAGGATATCTATTTCATTATTTGAATAATGCTAACTTAAACGATCCGAGAGATGTTTTTAGGAAATCCAGAAACGCGGCTCGTTTAATGAACAAATATCTAAAACGAATAGCAGATCAGGCGAATATAGACAAAAAGCTATCCAATCACATTGCTAGGCATACATTTGGAAATATAGCCGGTGACAAAATTCATCCTTTAATGTTGCAGAAATTGTATAGACATTTTGACTTAAAAACTACTTTAAATTATCAAGCAAATTTTATTCACAAGGATGCTGATGATGCACTGGATAGTGTTGTGGATTTTTAATATTTCAAAATATCAGATTTTAAAATAATATTTTTACCTGAATTGAATATTATTCTTTTTAAATAATGGAATCATCAATCCTCCTAAACTTTAAACATCAACTTTCACTATCGAAAGAATAAAAAATTAAAATATGGATCAAATAAGCGTTTACATTTTTCTTTTTACTGGCTTTTCCGATTGGGAAATCTCCTACCTAACACCTGAACTACAAACAAGTGAAAAAATAGACTTAAAGTATTTCTCAGTAGATGGCAAACCAATAAAATCAATGGGAGGACTGACTATCATGCCTGATTATTCTATTGAACAGGTAACCCCAGATCAAATATCGTTGCTTATCCTTCCTGGGGGTGCTGCGTGGGAAGATAATTCTATAACTGGAATTGATGAATTAACCGAAAAACTACATACTGAAAACAAAACTATAGGGGCCATTTGCGGTGCAACAACCTACCTAGCGCGTAAAGGCTATCTAAACAATTTAAATCATACGAGTAACGCTTTATTTTATCTTCAAAATTTTGCAAAGGAATACAATGGTGCGAATAATTATGTGGATGAATTAGCTGTTACAGATCAAAATTTAATTACTGCCAATGGGATTGGGCCGATTGAATTTGCTCGTGAAGTTTTTAAAAAAGTTGATTTGCATAGTGAAGAAAAAATAGAAAAATGGTTTAAACTATTTAAAAATGGAGAATGGTCAGAGTGATTGAGCAATAGTGTTCTAGCTTTAGTTGTATTCTTAATTTATGCTCTTTAGGATACAACCCGACTAAATTATAAATTACACCTTACAAAAATCGATGCTTTATTAGCCAGATGCAGTCATTTTATATAAACGAATATTTTGTAATTAAGGAAAGTCTTAAAGACTTATCTGAGCATCAAACTATAAAACCCACAGTAGAAAAAAGCTTAATAGGTTTTGTCTTTTATAAAAAGGGTGATGTATTAATTGATATTAAAAATGGGAGTAAGACTCAAACCTCACATAAAAAAAGTGGAATAGCTTCTTCATTTTATATTAGCAATGAAGCAAACGTTACACACCATGTATTGTCAAATTCAGATTTAGAAAAAATCACCATATTTCTTCCTCCTGAGAAACTACTTGAACTTATCGATGGTCAAGAAATACATTTCCAGCATTATTTTAAAAATCTAGTAACTCCTGATGCACCCTTTATTCAGGGTAAAAACTTTGCCTCTAGCTTGGAAATGGACACCGCGATGTCAAATATTTTTCAGCCGAATAAGTACACTGGGATTGTCCAAAATCTTTTTATAGAAAGTCAGATTAATGAATTAATGTTTGCCTATTTCAATAGGATTGAATTCGATGCCAAGAAATCTTCAAAACTATCTAAAAGTGATATTGAAAAAATTTACTATGTAAGAGAGTTAATCTTAAGCGATTTAGAAGCGCCTCTTACTTTAAATAGTTTAGCTCGCCAGTCGCTTTTAAATGAATTTAAACTCAAGTCTGGATTTAAAGAGTTATTTGGGATGCCTGTTTACCAATACATTCTACACAAGAGATTAGAAAAAGCACACCATTATATTATTAATCGCGGATATTCTATTCAAGAGGCTGCATTGTTGGTAGGCTATTCTAGTCTAGGCTCTTTTTCGAATGCGTTTCTTAAAAAATTCGGTTATCGGCCTAGTAATCTTCGCGGTTAATCCCGATTTGATAAATTATACTCCATTTTCAATAAATTTATAGGATTAATACCCCAGTTATTTGTGAAAAGAAAATAACCAACCCAATTCACAATGATTAGCGTATTTCGTTTCGATAAAGAAAGTCCTTCACTATTTAAGCAAAGAAATTGTAGACATTTTAGGAGAGAAATGTTTTTTGTCATAATGTTATTTAGCCCATTAATTTATGCACAAAAGGCCGATCGCCCCAATACCATAGACACACGCTTGTTCCCTACTTATAATAGTGACTTTAGCTACTTTTTTTTACGAAGAGACATGAGGCTTTACGAGCAAATGGTAAGTACTGAAGTAATTGCATATGAAGATGGCGCTGTTGACGTTCGAACCAAAGGATTTGTACCAGTCCATAATTCTAAAAAGTGGACATACATTATTCCCTTCTATTTAGATAGATACCAGTATGTTGCTGTCGAAACAGATGATGAATTAGCAGTCAATAATTTATTTGGCCAATCAATTTTAACATTTTATCCAAATGAGCGATGGACATACTTGCACATAATTGAGTTTAGATTTAAGGGTGCCAATGATTATTTCATGAAAAAAGAAGGAAATTTTTTAGCCCAATTCATGACAGTTAGATATAACATTAATACTAAAACATCTATTACTGCTGGAGGGCTTTTTGGAATAGGTTGGGATCAAAATGGAGACTCTTATTGGGATGTAAAGCCTTCTTTAGCCTTTAATTGGAGCCCAAATAAATTTTTTACATTAATGCTAGGTGTACCAGGTGCTGGCATTGAATGGAGTGCCCCCGCAGGTTTTGACATAGTTATACATTCGCTGATGGATGGTGAAGACATTAATACTACTGCAGCCATCAGAAAAAATATAAGTAGTAAATTCGATTTCACTTTTAGGTACCTTCGAGAAGGATATGACGGACTATACACACCCAATGAAGCTGTTGATTTTACAAATGACATTGATCTTAAACAGATTAGTCAATACCAGAATAAAGTACAGGCAGAGTTGACGGTACGACCAGAAGATAATACTGTCATTCAATTTATAGGTGGTTATGGTACGAATAGAAAACTTGAAGCCTTAGATATTAATGGAATTACAACCGACTTCTCATCATCTAATGGTTATTACCTAGGTATTAATTTAGCCAAAACAATAGTATTAAATTAATTCAATAAGCCTAAAATAGGCGATTAAAGTAAGCATGAAATTAATGTGAAAGCTGATTGCAAAGCATTAATCTTTTGCTGGAACGGCATGCAAAATGTTTAAGGAATAAAATTATAAATAGAATTATATGGAACTGCATTTTAATCTTTCGGATTCCGATTTTGAAAATAAATTCAATAGGTGTGAATTAAATCCATCGGACTTTTCTCACGAAGCTCACCTGAGGTTAGCGTGGATTAATATCAACAAATATGGAATTAAGCAAGCTGAAATAAATATCCAACATCAGTTACGAAAATATGTGGAGTTTTTTGGAGCGAAAGACAAATACAATATCACATTGACATTAGCAGCAATTGAAGCTGTATATCATTTTATACTTAAATCCAATTCAGACAATTTCAAAGACTTTATAACTGAATTTCCTCGTTTAAAATATAATTTCAAAGAATTGATAGATTGTCATTATAGCTTTGATATTTACCATTTTGAAAAAGCAAAAAAAGAATTCTTACAACCAGACCTAGTTCCTTTTGATTAAAAGAAGGTAAAAATCTCCCAGTACAAGACAAAAATTACAACTCTAATAATGAAAATTCATCATTTAAATTGTGTTACAATAGACTCACCATTTGGTCCTGCAATTGGACATTGTATGTTATTAAATGAAAATGGGAGACTAATTTTAATTGATGCAGGAATAGGAATTAACGAGACAAAAAATCCTAACGCATTACTTGGTAAAGAATTAGTTGAAATAACAGGCTATATATTTGACGAAAATATTACTGCAGTTAAACAAATTGAGAAGTTAGGATACAAACCTGATCAGGTCGAAAATATTATCTGCTCACATCTTGACCCAGACCATATTGGAGGATTAATAGATTTCCCAAATGCTAAAATCCATACTTCACTAGAAGAATATGAGAGCTTTAAGTCAGGTCATCCTAGGTATATCACCAGACAATTATCTCATGATCCGGAAATGCAACTTTATAAAAATAACGATTCTGAATTATTTGGATTACCTGCCCGAAAATTGAATTTAGGTTTTAAAACACTTTTCTACTTAATTCCGCTATTTGGACATACCAATGGCCATTGTGGAATAGCTTTTATAGAAAATGGCAAATGGACTTTTTACATTGGGGACGCTTATTATTACCGAGCTGAATTAACAAATAAAAATCATCCTGTTGGCCAATTGGCAACTATTGCGGCAGTGGACAATGAATTAAGAAAAGAAAGTTTAAATAAAGTCCTGGAAATAGTTAAAAAATACGGTGATAAAATTCAATACTTCGGTTATCACGACCCCAGTGAGTTTGAACAAATCGGTTGAAAGAAAATAGTTAACAAAGAGCATGCTCCAAAATCCAATTGATCATATTAAGATGTTCAAATTACTTTAAAAAATTAAACCTAATTAGATTGCATCGCCCCTTTTAAATCAAGCCTTATATGAGTATAGAAACCAGCTTATTGGTTTTGATTCAAGTCTTGTATAATTTTGGATAATTCTGGGGAACCTTGCGAACCGCATCATTAGAAATAATTAAAGGACTAATTTGAGCCATAGATTTTATTTAAAGTCCAAAAAGGAACAAACTCAGATTCAATTTTTAATTGCTTTTGTTTCATTAATAATTATTCTGACAACTCTATTAATTTCTTGGATAACAGGAATCTATTTATTTACGATTTTAATCTTCCCGATAACGTTATCCATAATTGCACCTTTCTTTGATACTCCAGCTTTAAAAAAGAGTGGTAGGTTAATTTACTATTCGCCACTCTTTATTACAGAAAAACCTAAAAATGGTATGATTAAAATACATGGTGGAACATTGTTTGACTATGTCTTTGTCATTGACTTCGATATGAATGGAAAACAAAGAAAAACTTTTATCATTCAACAATACTTGGAAGGGCTTTTGAAATTAATTGAAGAGCATGAAGCTACTAATGATGATGAATTTAAAATCCGCGGAACAAGCTACATCATGAATAATAACACAGCTCAAAGAATTGGTTTTAAAATCACTGAGACAAATTTTCTAGAGAAATTAATATTGATATTCAATTATTTTAATGTTTTGATTTCAAATTCAATAGCAAATAAAAAACTCTCTTTTCCTAATCTGAATGAAACAAAAACATTTGAGACAGACTTGAATAATCTCATAAATAAGAAAGATTATATCAAGAAATTGAATGACAGATTTAAGTCTTAATTCATCAAACTTTTCAAGTTTAAATTTTCAAAACCCTGCGATTCATCAATTGGACTTATGATTGATTTGTCTAAGCACCTTTCCGGACATTGGTAGTTGATTATTGAAGTGAATTCAATATTAATTTATAGCATAAATGAGACCTAACCACGTTAAATTCTATGATACTTGTCATATAATATGTTCCGGTTTACATTGGCACTTATTATCAATCAACTTGGGTTAAAATAAAATATTATTGTCCTAATAAATCGAAGAAATTGATCTTGTATGAATCTAAATCAAGTAACGCTTCCATCTAAAGACCTTGATAAGTCAGTAAAATTCTATAAAAAATTGGGTTTCAACCTAATTGTTGACGCTTTACCTAATTATGCGAGATTTGAATGTCCGGATGGTGACAGCAGCTTTTCTTTACATAAAGTGGAAGAACTTATCTCAAATTCAGGTGTTTCAATTTATTTTGAAATCCAAGAGATTGATCAGAAAGTAAATGAACTAGTTAAAAAAGGAATACAGTTTGACGAAGCCCCAATTGATAAAGGATGGCTATGGCGAGAGTCACGGCTTAAAGATCCTGATGGTAATCAATTAATATTATTTTATGGAGGTAAAAACAGACTCAATCCGACATGGAGAATTAATTAGAATGACGAAAATTTAGATTGTATCATCGCTCGAATAAAATATTATATTCATCCTTTGAGAAATCTAACTCGATATTGAATTCTCTTCTCAGTTTTTCAATCCAATCATCACCATAATTAACAACTTCTGTAGATACCACATTAATACCATCCCTCTTTGAGAATTTATTATTAAAAAGTCCAATTCGGCCGTGAGCATTAAATTTACCTAAGAATCTATCTTTGTAAAAGTGTGATGCAGGGTTTCTAGACATATAAAAGTTTGAAATTTGTATGTCATCTTCACTTATTTCAGCAAGCTCAAAGCTATATTGGTTTGCCCAGCCATTATCGGTTCGTCTTTGAATCATAAGCTCACCATTTATTAAGGACTGTATTCTTATCTCACCATCATTATCATTTTTGACGGATGTATCATGAATGTTTAGAGGAATTCTTGGTGCTAAACCCCCAAATCCAACATCAGTAATATAAAGGTCGCTATTCACTTTAACCAAATGAGCCAAATGATTTCGCGGGGGTCTATTGGGAGGATTACGCAGCCATACTCTTCCCAATACAGGTTGTATTGTAAACCCAAGTGCTGCTAGCAAATCAGCGTAAAGTAGATTTAATTCAAAGCAGTACCCCCCTCTTCCTCTATGTATAATTTTATCATATAAATATGATCGATCAAGGTCAATTTCTCTTCCAACTACAACATCTAGGTTTTCAAAGGGTATATTTTCTATATGATGTTGTTGGAGCTCTATCAGAGACTCTAAGCCAGTTTTTGAGTCATGGAGCCCAATCCTTTCTAAGTATTGACTAATGGAATTAGTAGTCATTTGTTATCAAATTTGATTTTGAAGTGGGTATTCAATTACTATATTATTGATGTAGTCCAATTTTATTCAACGACCAGAATGATTTGTCAATATCTTTTCTATCAAAAGAAACTCTTCTTTTTGTCCGCCAGAGTCAGACTTTGTAGTGATTAAATTACCATTTTCATCAATAATTATTTTATATGGAATAGATTTTAATGATAAAATCCTCTCCAATTCACCTGCCCAGATAAACTGGAAAGAATAGTTATTCTTTTTTATAAATCTTTTAATTTTTCCTTCTTTATCTGCCCATTCAGGTGATGCAGCTATTATTTCTAACTTGTCAGGATATTTCAATTTTGCGTCTTGTAATCCTTTAAATGCTATAATGCATGGTCCGCACCATGTTTGCCAAAAGTCTATAACTACAACTTTGCCCTTAAAATCCCTTAGGGTCAAAGTTTCACCATCTATTTTTTTGAATTTGGTTTTGTTGATTACAGTATCTACAAACTGTTGATCTAAAATTGGGTTCCCCGAATCATCCCGTTCAAATACAATTTCTTGAGCAGTACTATTTGTTTGAAAGAAGAAAATAAAGAATGTAAAAGAAAGGAAAAGCATTGATGTCTTCATAAAATTTTTCAATTGGTTGTTTTTGGATATTATATGGATAGGGTTAAAGTGAATATTTATATTTTATAATGATTGTTATTTTATGCCAATAACTATAAAAAGAAAGTGCTGGCATAAAACATCAATAGATTAAATATTTCATTTTTTATAATTGTAAGCTCATTTTGTTCATCATGAAAAGAATAGAGGCGTGATAAAGAATTTTATTAAAATCGCTAGTAGAGGCTTAAAAAAAAGAATACTCTTTACTTTAATAAACGTAATCGGCCTTGCAATTGGTTTAGGGAGCAGTTTTGTAATTGGTAATTGGGTTTGGCAAGAACTCAATTATGACAAACAATTTGAAGGTCATTCAAGAATCTACCGTATTTCTGTTAGCTATTTTAACTCAGATATTTTTGCAAGAGGACCAGAAGCGCTTGTAAATGAACTTCGTAGTAATTCGACAGAGTTGAATCAAGTTGCTCCTTTATTTTCTTGGTTTGATGATCAACTTGAGGTTAATGGCAATAATTTTAAAGAAGATGTTTATTTTTCAGACTCATCTTTCTTTGATCTTTTTTCATTTGATTTCATTCATGGTAACTCTAAAACCTCTTTTTTAAAATCAAACTCAGTTATACTAACAAAAAGTTTAGCAATTAAATATTTTGGAATTGACTCAGTTATTGGACGCGAGATTAAACTTCATAGCACTGACAAAACTTATTACATAACCGGAGTAGTAAACGATGAACCAAATAGTCATTTTGCGAGTAAAATTTGGTTTTATAAAGAGGTTTCAAACAATATAAAATGGACATCTGCGAACCCTTTTATTTACGTGAAGTTGAAGAAGGATCATTACCTTTCAGACCTAGAAAATCGTTTAGAATTAATCAAAAAACATATAGTTTATCCATTTTTCCAGGATAATATTCCTTACAGCAAATGGCAAACTAATTATTCCTTTCACATACTGCCACTAACGGATATACACTTGGCACCTGCAATGAAATTTGAAATGAAAGCAGGGGGGAATTTATCGAATGTTAGAATATTTACTTTCGTCTCCATATTACTCATAGTTATTGCTTCAATAAATTATATTAATCTTAGTACTGCTCAGTCAATAAGAAGATCTAAAGAAATTTGTATCAGAAAAACACTTGGAACTTCCAGGTATGGAATTGTTAAGCAATTTTTAACAGAGTCTTTTCTTACGAGTACCTTCTCCATGGTTATTGGTTTTTTTCTTGCAGTATTATTTTCATTAATGCTAGAAGCATATACTGGTGAAAAGTTAAATTCAGGCCTTTTTAATAATGTTTTTCAAATTCTTATATATGTATTGTTAAGCCTTTTAGTAGGCGTTCTGACAGGTGTTTATCCGGCACTATATATGAGTAAATTAAACCTAGCATTAATTTTAAAAAATAGTGATCAAGGGAGGGGGGACAGGCTTTTTCAAAATATTCTAGTAGTTGTTCAATTTGCAGTCTCTGTGAGCTTAATTATTGGATCTCTTGTTGTTTACAAGCAGCTTAATCATTTGAAAAACGGAGATCTTGGGATAAATCAAAATGGAGTTATTGTGATTGAAAATTTAAATCAGCTTGGCTCTAAAACAGATGACTTTATTAATAGACTTAATAATAATTCTTCGATACAATTGACTACAAAACATACTCGTGTGCCGGGTGATAAGAGCTCTTTAATAAGCACTTTTAAAAGTAATGAAATGGAAATTGATGAGCCATTTGAAATTTTTGAAGCAGATGAAAATTTTATTGAAGTGTTCGGTTTACATCTTCAGAAAGGCAGAAATTTTAATAGTGATATTAAATCCGATTCGCTTAGTGTTATTCTAAATGAGTCTGCCGTAAGAGCAATGAGTCTAAGTAATCCACTAGGTACTAATTTAAAAGAAGGTTATCATGTAGTGGGTGTCGTATCAGATTTTGTATTTCAATCATTCTATGACGAACCTCAACCTGTAGTACTTATGTATAATACTCAAGGCAGGTCATTATCTGCTAGGTTTATAACTAATCCAAAACATGTGATAGACCAGTTATCTTCTGCATGGAGTATTTATGGAATAGCTGAGCAGTTGGAATTTGAATTTCTTGAAGAGCGCTTTGGTCAGCTGTTAAGCAAAGAAAAATCTTTATCTAAAACGCTTATTTTCTTCACTGTAATTTCAATATTAATTTCTTGCATGGGTTTGTTCGGTTTAGCGGCATATTTTGTGCACGAAAGAAAAGGTGAAATAGGAATAAGGAAAACATTTGGAGCCAGTACAAGTGATATCGTCTTACTATTCTTGATCATATTTTTAAAAATGATATTCATAGCCATTTGTATTGGTATTGTACTATCTGTCTATACTATGAATCAATGGTTACAAAGCTTTGAGTATCGGGTCAGCATTGATTTTGGTTTGGTTATATTGTCATCTACAACAATACTTATTGCAGCAATTATCACCGTGGCGTATACATCGTATAAAGGTGGTTGTATTAACCCCATCGAAGCAATTCGCCACCACTAAAGTTTAGTACTATTCTATTGACTGACTAAAATTGACTATAAAACAATTTTGAGAATGCCATATTGGCGCTAATTATCAATATTCTTATGAATTCATTTAATAAAATTGTTTAGTAACATATTTTACTGAACAGATGTATACCTTTTTAGAAAGTTCAATCGACCGAATATATTTCCTCTTATTATTTTCCTTGCTTTTAGGTTGCAGTCCCAAAGATTTAAGAAACAATGACCTGCAACAGAATGGTATTTCATTGGAAAATGTAAACAAGGGCAAGTCATTATTAATGCATGCAATCGACAATCAAAATTTAATGAAGCTCAACGAATACAAAGTTTATTCTTTAAAGGCATCTGATAAGTGGAATAAACAATATATGATGGATATTAACCCATGGCCAGGTGATAATGGCGCCCTTTGTGAGTTTAGAATGGTGTTTAATACATTCGATAGCCAGGTAACTTGGCTAGAAGGGGAATTAAAAAATCATACCTACGGAATTCAGTCATGGCAACTCTATAAATATGAGTTAGGCAATTCTCCAGTTAAAATCGAAGATGATGATATTGAATTCATTATTCCTACCATGCAATATTTTTTGGAATTACCAGCGAGACTTTTAAATGCAGACATAGTAACATACATGGGGGAGGAAATTATTGATCAACACACATATCACAAGGTATTTGTGACATGGGAAACACTAACACCTAATGAGCATGACCAATATATTGTTTATATAAATGCCGATACTGGAAGAGTTGAGCGTACCACTTATACTATCAGAGATAATTTTATGTGGACACCGAGTAATTTTTACGGAACTGCAGTTTATAGTAACTACGTTGAGTACAAAGACAGAATCATTTTACCACAAAAAATCGAGGTTTATCCATTTGACAATGTGGATAAAAAATCGGTTCACACTTTTGAAATTGTCTCATTTAATGCTGGTGGTTTTGATATTGATGAACTCTATCCTTTTCCTGAAATCCCTAAAATGGGAGATTCAAAATAGTAGTAGCACTTTAATAAATTGAATCCCTCAAAATGATAGACATTATAGAGTATAAAAAGTTGGATAATGATACTGTACTGAATCTGAATGAAATCATCGATGCTGAATTTGGTCATATTCCTTTAGTAAAGAATACACAATGGGCAATTCCCGATTGGACTATAATTTATTCTCAAAACGAGACTTTAGCCGCCTTTTATAATATTATTGAAAGGGAAGTTATCATGGATGATGAGAAGGTGAAGGTAGCAGGAGTCAACAATGTAATTACACTTAAAAAGTATAGAGGTAAAGGTTTTTCTGCCAGACTACTTAAGGATACCCAGCACTTTATTTTTGATGAACTAAGGAGCAAATTCGGGCTACTACTTTGTGCTGACACACTTATTCCGTACTATCAAAAATTAAACTGGTATAAGGTTGATTGTCCTGTTTACTTTAGCCAACCTACTGGTAAAAAGCTTTGGGCAGCAAATACAATGTTGCTTTCAAACTCTCACTATGAAAATCCTGAATTGATAGATCTTAACGGATTACCCTGGTAAATTCAATAAATAAAAATTAAAATGGAATTAAAAAGAATCACAAGACAACTGAATTGGTTAAAAATATATTCAATTGTAAATACAGCGGTACTAGCTGGCATTTTAGTTTATTTAGGTCTTGGTGGTGCTTCCAATAGTGGATATAAATCACTCAATAATCAGGACACATTAAACATCAGCTATATTAAGGCTCAGAGAGTTGATATCATAGAGAATGATGATAAATTGGCCATAAGTTTATCAAACTCTCAGACTTCTCCAAACCCAACATTCGACAATATTGAACTTAAGGGAGTGTCAAATAGAAATACCCCAAACATCATATTTTTTGACGGTGAGGGTGATGAAGTAGGTGGAATGGCGTTTTCAAATAGTCTTAATTCGGAATGGCAACAAGGGATAAGGCATTTAGCATTTGACGGTAACCATCAGGATGAGGTTGTAACAGTTAGTCATTTTATCAAAAACGATTCTATCTCTCGCACAGGATTTTACATACACCAGCGACCACAAATACACATTCTGGATGCACTAAGTGAAATGGGTGTGTCTCCAAACGACAGTGAGGATATCCTAGCCAACAAGATCTCAGAATTTAAAAAAAGTAACCCCAAACGATTTGAAGAAATATGGCAACTAAAGTCTCGCGTTTCTATAGAGAAAAATGAACAAGATGATGCTGTAATTAACTTGTATGATGGTGAAGGGAGAGTTAGAATGAAGTTGTTTGTAGAGAAGAGTGGTAATGCCGGGATTCACTTCATTGGCGAAGATGGTGGCGTAGTAAGTAAGTTAAAATAATATCACAAAATGAAGAATTTGAAACATAATGGTATGAGTCGTAGGTGCACCGGCATTGGTTAGCTATGTAATTTTGCTGAAGTCTAAGAAAAAAAACAAGAATATTTTTTAATCCCACACAAGATTATTATTTGCTCTTTAGTAGTTTAAATTAATGAATTAACACTACCTTATTGGTTGAGATGAGTTGTGCGAATTAGTCATAACGCAAACACTAACAACTAATTTGACAAAATTCGTTAAAATTTAAAGTGATTTGGTTTAGCGAATCCAAGATATTTAAAAAAAGTAACAGGTTACGATTTCTTTTCTGAACTTGAAGATCGCAAAGAGTCGGCCATTGTAAACTCTAAACCTGAATCCCTTTGGCCTGTTACAAATTAATCAAGCATTTCTATTCTCTAACCTTTACCGCCAAGCCAATTAAATGGATTATAAACTACTTCCCACAAGTGTTTATCTAAGTCCATAAAATAACCATGACAACCACCCCATTCTGCTTTGTGTGCTTTTTTTACCAAATCTCCCCCTGCTTCTTTGGCTCTACTTAAGATTTCAAAAACTCTCTGTTCAGATGAAACAGTATAGGTCAAATTAATACCACTATAACCTGAGCAATCAGGTTTCATTCCTGCCTCTTGAACAATGTGGCTTACAATTGAAATTTCAATCCACTTGCCATTGAGTTGTAATAATGCCGCTCCCGGAGGAGACTCTAGAATGGGTAGTCCTAACCCTTCATGATAAAATTTTATGGAGGCTCGCAAATCTCTTACTCCTAATGTTACCATGCTTAAGCCTAACTTCATAACACATATTTTGAATTATTTCTTCTCAATCATTTCCTGCCATTTATCCAAAAGTTCTTCACAAACTTTCGTGAATTGATATTTCATTAATGGGTGCAACACAACATTATGTATGGGCTTTTTATATTCAAACTCAAAAACCATAATAATCTCCTTCTCATGATTAAGATTTTCATCAATTTTCCATGTTCCGCTTAAAGTTTTTAGTGGGTAAGGGTAATCTGGTGCATTAGTATTAACCTTAAAAGAATATTGCCTTTCATCTTGCCATAAAGTGCATGTTTCAGTCCATGAATCACCTTTATGCGTACATTGCCTTACTAACCCTTCTTTTTCTCCAGATACTATTTTGGCACCGTCTATATTTGGTGCAACCTTATGATAATTTCCTACATCAGATATTACCTCCCATATTTTTGATTTACTTCCTTTAACTTTTCTACTAAATCTGAATATTTTCATCCCTCTTTGGCTGCCTTCATCCATTCTTGCCAAACCTTTAGATTGTCCTACAGCTACAACTGTTACTACCGCTGCCACAGCGGCTATGGCTATATTGCCTTCAAATGTTATGTTATAAGGATCCCAAATTAATATAATAATGCTCGCAACTACCCAGAGTACATCTTGTACTATTATCCATAAAACAGGCAACGCGCGTTGTTTTATTATTTCTACAACCAGAGTAAGAGCAAAGACCAATAAAAGTATTCCTAATATGAAAAAGAAGTTTGAATGAGGAAGTCCAAAAAGTTGTTCCACTTCTTCTTGAAATAGGAGTAATTCAACTCCAATGGCAGTAGAGAATAAGGCATTTGCTGCTAAAAATTTTTGTAAAGTATTCATTTTCTTAAAGTTGTTGATAAAGTGAAAATTATTGTTGGAGTGAAATTATCAGATACAACATTTAAATTATTGATACTTTGCGCCAGATTATTGAACTTTATAAAATGAAAATTTCAGCACCCTACATGCACAACCTTTTGGTTTATGCTTCATATCAAAATATTGATGTTGTTGTATTTTCCGAAAAGATGAAAAATCTAAATATTGATCTTTTGGACCATGAAGCTTATGTTGATGCCGAGGATTACTTGGCCGCCTTCAAGCATGTTATTAACCGCTCGGATAAGGAATACATAGGATTAAATTTCGGAAGCTTTTTAAACTTGGGAGCACTAGGCCTAATACTTGAAATATCATTGAATACATCGAGTATTGAACAAGCTGTTTTAATTCTTCAAAACTATCTAAAGTATAAATTTCCTATTGTAAGTTTAAAAACGGTTGAATCTAATGGTAGCTACTATTTACGACTTGAAAGTAATATTGAAGATCATTCGTTAAGGTCTCAGATTTTAGATATGGTAATAGCCATAATGTTCAGAGAACTTCAGTTAATGCTGCCAGATGGTTTTGAGCCAATGATTAGTTTACCGCATAAGAATAGAAAAGTATTTGAAGAAATACTAAATGGCAAAACCCAATATCATGATCATCATCAATTATCTATGCCGGCTGAGCTTCTATCTACTGAAATAAATAGCACCAGAGTAAAGGAAATAGAATTATTACTTCCCAAATTTCTTTCCATGTTAAACTCCAATGCGTACCATAGCAACCAATTTGCTTATCAGATTCGGAATATTGCTCTAAATATGTGCTCACCAGAAATACCAAATTTCAAGCAAGTCCAAGAGCAAATGCCTTATAGTAGGCGTACAATACAAAGAATGCTTACCAAAGAGGGGAGCTCCTTTAGAAGTATAACCAATACTATTAAAAAAGAGCTGGCAACATATTTAATAAATGAAAAACACCTTAAAACCAAAGATGTTGCATTTATCCTCGGCTACTCTGATTCAAGTGCTTATTTACATGCAGCTAAATCATGGAAGGTCAATTAAAATTAAAAGAGTGAAGAAAATATATTTTTCTCTGTTAATCCTCTTTACATTCTTTGTTCAAGGAAATTCTCAAACAATTGAAACATTAAGACAGGATATTGTCAGAATTATAAATGTAAAGAATGCTCTGGTTGGTGTTGTTATCAATGGTATCGATATAAAGGATTCACTTAGTATAAATGGTAAAGGACATTTTCCAATGCAAAGCGTATTCAAGTTACCAATTGCGTTAACTGTTCTAAATGAAATAGACAAAGGTAATTTATCTCATAATCAGAAAATAGAAATTACTAAAAATGAGTTATTACCTGGCCTATGGAGTCCAATACGCACTAAATACCCTGAAGGTGTTACTCTTTCTGTTTCAAAAATAATAGAATACACAGTTGCCTTGAGTGACAATGTGGGTTGCGATGTTCTTTTAAAACTCCTCGGAGGCCCCCATGTCGTTACAAATTATTTCTCGAGTCTTGGCTTTAATGATTTTTCAGTTAAAATTAATGAAGAGACAATGCAAAATAATTGGGAGTTACAGTTTCTAAATTGGACAACACCAAAAGAAGCAAACAAAATACTAATAACGTTCTATGAAAATAAAAAGGGCCTGTTGTCAAAAAGAAATTATGACTTCATATGGAACATATTGAAAGAAACTAAAACAGGAAAATACAGACTAAGAGGACAATTACCTGAAAAAACAATTGTTGCTCATAAGACTGGATGGTCAGGTAAAAATAAAGAATCAGGTATTACTGCTGCTGTAAACGACATTGGAATAATTTTCCTTCCGGATGGTAAGTATTATATAATAAGCATATTTATTACCGAATCACTTGAAGAATTAGAAACAAACGAGAAAATTATAGCTGATATTTCTAAATCAGCGTGGGACTATTTTAATACCCAATGACCGATCTATCTTGTCAACCTACAACAAATAATTATCCGAAATTTTAGAATTACATTAGATTCGATTCATACATTCTTATCAAGAATGTGAAAGGCGTGATCATTAAAATACTAAGCAAGACGTCAATTGATTGCTGCACGTAGTGTGTAAACTATGCTTACAAATTAACCAATTATTGTCACCACCATCGTTGTCACTTATTAAGTACTAATTCCCTCCTAATTTGATGGAAAACGAACATCTATTTAGTAAAAAAAACTCTCAATATGCAACCTTATATTAATCCGTTCGTAATACTTTGTGTTTCTATGTATATAGAAATATTAAGTAACTAACATTATCAATTGTATGATATCTAAAAACTTAACAGCAGCTTCTACAAAGCCTATAATTCTTGGAATTCTAAAGCAGGGTAACAGCTATGGCTATTTGATCATTAAAAAAATTAAAGAGATATCTGAAGGTAAAATGGAGTATTCGGACGGCATGCTTTATCCTGTGCTTCACCGTCTTGAAAAAGAAGGTCTGATAAAATCAAACTGGTCTATGGAAGACGATACAAGACCGAGAAAGTACTATGAAATCACAGAAACAGGCAAGCAATCTCTTGTAGAAGAAAAACAGCAATGGCAACAAGTAAATGCTGTGCTAGACCAGCTGTGGAATGTGAAACAAAGTACCAATTAGACTCATGTTTGATATTGATAAAGCTATAAAAACCTGGCTCAGATCTTTTAGAAAACATCGAGCTTTTGATGATGGTACAATCCTGGAAATGGAATTACATATCAGAGATCATATTGATGATCTCGAAGCTCGAGGATACAATAAAAAAGAGGCTTTTGATTTGGCGGTTTCCGAATTTGGAGAAATCAGTCCTATGGCCGATGAAGAATTTTCAAATATAAAATCTAGAACTACACTTAAATCATTAATACAAGCAGCTATGTTCAAAAACTACTCAAAAGTTGCCATCAGAAATCTGATGCGAAACCCTTTAAATTCATTCATAAACCTATTCGGATTGTCTGTAGGAATAGGTCTTGTCATTTTCGTTTATGCCTATATTCAGTTTGTTTATAAAACAGATCAGTTTCATGAAAATAAAGATAAAGTATATCTTGTTACATTTTTTTCCGATCGCGATGGTTCGTTACAACAGTTTGGCAAGTCTCCTGAGCCACTTGCTGAAATGCTCAAAAATGATTTTACAAATATTGAAAAGGTCTCAAGAATTGAAGATAGGAATGTTATACTAAAACTTGAAGACAATGTTTTTCATGAAACAGTGCGATTTACAGATTCCGATTTTCTTGAGATGCTCACCTTTCCAATGAAATGGGGAACATCCAGTTCATTAAACGATATAAATAGCATCATTTTAAGTGAAAATATGTCCATCAAGTATTTTGGAGGAGACAATCCTATAGGACGTGATATAAAATTAAAATTTGATGAAACCACGAGTAAGGTATTTAAAGTTTCTGGTGTGGCTAAAAAGTTCCCCGAGTCTCGGACGATTAGTTTTAATTTCCTGGTTAATATTGAGAACCTCAGAAATTCATCTCCTGAATATGATTTCCAAGACTGGAATGAAACACTGGATGCCACTTTAATACAGGTAGATGACCCCAGCAACATTTCATCTATTCAGCAACGAATGGAGAAATACAAGCATTTTCACAACAGTGCTGTTAATGAAGAGTGGGTGATTGCTTCTTTCGGGTTCGAACCATTAACCACTTTACATTTAAATTCACACAACATAAGAGATAGGATTGTCAGAGGCTCCAAGAGCAATATAGAAGCTAGTTATTTTTTATCCTTCATTGCCGGTGCGATGCTTCTTCTGGCATGCTTGAATTACGTTAATATCGCAATTGTATCTGCAACTAGGCGGCTTAAAGAAATAGGAGTTCGAAAGACTGTCGGGGCTTCTCGTAAGGTAGTCATTGTACAATTCCTGACAGAAAATATAGTTATTACCTCTTTTGCGCTAGCTTTTGGAGTACTATTAGGAGCCGTTCTGTTTATTCCATGGTTTGAAGAGATCAACGGCTTTAACATGGGGTTCACTTTTATCGACCCAACTTTATGGATATACCTACCCGCTGTCCTGTTATTCACAGCAATACTATCAGGAAGTTATCCCGCTTTTTATATTTCTTCACTTAAGATAACCGGAATACTCAAAGGGTCTGTAAAATTTGGAAGCAAAAACAGGTTGACAAAATTACTGCTGGGTTTTCAGCTGATACTTGCATATATTTTTATAACAGCTGCAGTTACATTCACCTTAAACACAAATTATTTATCAGAAAGGAGCTGGGGCTATGATAACCGACAGGTTTTGTATATATCAATTCCTGATGATTCAGGCTTTGAAAAAATGAAGCCTCTTTTTGAACAGAACCCAAATGTATTGTCAGTGTCAGGCGCCAAACACCATCTGGGGAAAAATCGGCTGCAAATAGTAATTAATAAACCTGACCGACAATTTGAGGTAGATCAATTCTCTGTAGGGGACAATTACTTCGAGACTATGGGGATAGATTTACTAAAAGGTCGTGTCTTTAATGAAGATTTTGAAAGCGATAAAACAAAAATAATTGTCAATGAAACTTTCGTAAACAAACTTAGTCTCACTGATCCAATCGATGAGTTATTCAAAATTGATTCAGTAGAGTATACCATCATTGGATTGGCAAAGGATGTACATAGCGATAACTTTGGTGAAGAGGTTCAGCCCACAATATTTAAATTAGCCGAAAAAGATAATTTTAATTATTTATCAATGAAGGTAAGACCTGGTTCCGAAAAAGAGACTTATGAGGCTGCTCGAGCTATATGGGCTCAATTATACCCTGAAATACCATTTGACGGAGGATATCAAGAGGACGTATGGGGCAACTATTATGAGCGAATTGATGTCCACGCTCATGTTTGGCAGGTTTTTGCAGTCCTAGCCATATTATTAGCAAGCATGGGGTTGTATGGCCTCATAACGCTGAATGTCACTAGGCGCATTAAAGAATTCAGCATTCGCAAGGTATTAGGCGCAGGAATTAAGAGTCTAACTTCTAATATCTCGAAACAATATGTAATTCTACTTTCTATAGCAACCGTTATTGGCGCACCCGTAAGTTTTTACATTATGAGGTTTATCTTAAATTTCACTTATAGTTATCACTTACCAATGTCAATCGAGATTTTGGGAATTGCCATTACGATTCTTAGTCTCGTATTATTGCTAATTATATCTACACAAATCCGAAAAATAAATAAATCAAATCCTGTCAATGGTTTGAGAATTGAATGACGTTTATACTTCCCCCTTTAATTCTCTCATTTAATGGTGATTAATCTAATTAGGATTTATCGGCTTTGACCTAGAATTATGCTGCATTACACTAAAGAAGATTTAATTCAAGAATTTAAACAACGACATCTAGATTTTTTCCAATATTTGAATAGTCTCACGAACGAAGAATTTGCAATTGGGAGAAACACAAAATGGAGTGCAGCGCAAGAGTTAGATCATATTTTGAAGAGCATAAAACCTCTGTCAAGTATACTTCCAAACAAGAAATTAATCATAAATAAATTTGGAAAAGGTAGAGGTATTTCATCCGATTATTACACACTAACAAATCGATATAAAACCAAACTTTCGGAGGGTTACAAGGCATTTGGAAATTTTTTACCCGTAAAAGTGAATGGGTACGAAAGAGCAAACCTGTTGAATCAATTTTTTCAAATAACTAATAAAATAGAAAATACCTTAGAACAATATTCAGAAGAGGAATTAAATACACTTAGAATTCCCCATCCACTTTTGGGAATGCTGACTATCAAAGAAATGATGTATTTTACAAATTATCATGTGTTACACCACAAAAACAATATTATCAATAACTTAAATACCAATTAACAAAAGACAATTAGAGCTAAAAACCAATAATATTTCGTTCTATTCCAATATTTTTAGGATAGCATTTTACAACGATTATAGCGAGCACTAGGTAGTATTTTCTTCTTTCAGACATGCTAAAGTTAGGCCACTCAAATTACCCTTGGTAAAGCGGTGCATCTGCGGTACTCGGCCGGTGCTTTGTTCCGTAAACTGCAAATCTACCTTCTGAAAAAGGCTGGTGTTCACAGCTTAAGTTATTGTTACACTTTTTCAACTTAATCATATAGACACATTTTGTCCTGATAAAATTCTATAAAATCATTAGCTTAGTTCGACTGAGTTAGACAAATGAAAAAATTAATATCTCTTCTTTTATTTCTAACCTCTTTTCATGCTAATGGACAGGACTTACAACATAGTAATGAGAATACAATCCATCAAGTCAAAAATCTTGATTTTGCACGACTAATAAATACTGAATTTAAGCATGAAGGTATAATTGGTCAGAAATTCAGAAGAATCACGTTTAAGTTTAGTAATGTATCTAAAACGGAGAATGATTTTATTTATAGTCTAAAGGGTAAGTCAAAAGTTGGCAATAACATTGTTCCGTTTGAAGGAAATCTCATGCTATCGGAGGCACATCAAGTAGAATCAGAAATTATCGATGTGGAAGGAGTAATAACAGGCCATTTTATTTTAAGGGAAGACCCAACAAATAAATCTTCTGGTATTTTTGAGGGGCAATTCACAGCCTACTGGTCAGTTGAGGATAATCAGGTCGTTAAAGCCAATGGATCCTATGTTATCCTGCCAAGAATATGGAGTTTCATAGGTAAATGGAAAGGCTACAACTCCAAAAATGAAATAGTCTGTTGTTGGTCAGACTATCAAATTCCTTGCACACCAGAAGATTTCAATATAAGTGATGGTCCGGATGTAATTCCAAATTCAAAGTATGATGAAGTAGGTTGGTGGCCACTAAGAATAATTTACACCGCTCACCCTGATTCTGAGGAATGGAAAAAAGCTTCAGAAATAGAAAAAGCAAAATGGTGGGAATAGCGGTACCTGAAATTAACTTCATAATCATTTTTTCCATCAAGAAATTCAATCTTAATTTAAAAATGATTAAAGCGATTCGTATCATAATTTGTATTTCTATTACATTCAATTCATTTGCTCAAGAACAACTTAGAACAGATAATTGGCTTACCCATCCGGATATTGTTGACATCAGAGAAATCTACAAAGAGGTTAACAACCTTATAGATAAGGGGTCTTTAACTAAGCATAGAAATGATCTGGGGTCAATGGGTGAGTACACGCATCATAAAGAGTTATTCGTTGATGATGATTTTAAGATACGCATGCTTAGAGTTTACCAGGGAGCTGAAATGGGATCTTATTTAGCTGAACTTTATTATGATATAAATACCCTCTTAAGGTTTGTTTACATTAAAGAGATAGCCTATGATCATGATTTAGGTAATGCTTTATTACTGGAGTATAGGGTTTATTATCATACTGATATTCGGAGTAGTCTCAAACCTCACTGGATCGTCATTTCCAAGAATGGCGAAATAGATGAAATCGGTGCAGGGACGATCGATATTAGCAAACCATTCAAATATTTAAACGAAAGACATCCCTATTCTGAGTTTCATGATAGATTCTAGTCAATTGAAAAACAGAACTTTCATTGAGTACCTTTCAGGTATAAAGAAAGCTGTACTTTTTTTTGTTGCGATTTGTCTGACCATAATAATACCACTGTGGAGTTCTATAGATCTAGAATCTAATCTGGTAAATCTACTATTCCTTAGTATATTTTGGATCGGCATAATACTTTGGATTATTTATTTGCTTTATGCCCAACATAAAAGACTAATTAAGGACTTAAAGGAAACTGGAGTTTATAGGTTTTTAACCCAGCATGGATTTAAAATACTAGAGACATCTAATGGATGGAATTATATAATTACAATCTCAGGTAAATATCAGAATGCAAGAATTAACATTGTTCTGGACTATGAAAAGGGTAATCTTTGGCATAAGTATTACTTATACTTAGAAGGCTTAACAAAGTTAGAAAAGAAACAAATCCACCAATATCCAAAAACCATCAAGCTTACAAAAAATGATACCATTTTATCGGATTTGAAATACCACCTTGAAATTTTCGCGACACAACTTAATGAGGTAAATCCTGACTTTAAATCATGAGAACTTTTATTACCACTGTTATTATATTGTTTGCGCTTTATAGCAATGCTCAGCACTACCGTATCAATTCAGCTGAAAAATATACAGTACCTTGGAATCAAATAGAGATTGATCAAAGTGATAGAAGTATAGAGTCGGTTAGTAAACTCAATTCTCAACTAGAATCATTCTATTCCAATTTTCCTCACCTTTTTCATCTAGTCAACTTAAATAATGATGACAAACCCGATTTACTTTTTTATTGGCCTGAAAATTCTAATGAACCAATTTTTGAGCTGTTCATAAATCAAGGGACTAGACTCAAAAATGTGCTAGATAAAAGAGGTTCAATAATTGACGTACAGTTAAAGAAGATAAAAGGTCAATTTAATGTTTCTCTAAATGAAGTTGCCTACAGCGAGCCTCCTTTTTTGAATAGACATCATATTATTGAAATCAATCCATTTAAATCTGATTCAGCAATTGTTTCAAAAACGGTCTTATTTTTTGGAGGTACCGAAATACCAAATGAATTTCCCCTAAGACAGAATTTTGAAGTGACCCAGCCTAAATACAGACTTCGATTAACACCTGAAATAAGCAACGAGAATGTTATTTGCGAACTTACAACAGGAGATAAAGGCATGGCATTAGCACAAAAAACTGATAGTACAGGTAGAGTATGGTACTATGCGATGATTGACAATAACATTCCAAAAAATACAAATGAGTTCTACTATATTGATTCAAATTCACCAGAAGGCTTAGCTCAAAAAATGTACGGTTGGATCAGTAGTAGATACCTTAAAATAAAAGAATAGACGTACTAATAAAGTTTGGCATGTAAAGCGGTGCATCTGCGGTACTCGGCCGGTGCTGCGTTCCGTAAACTGCAAATTTACCTGCCGTAAAAGGCAGGTGTTCACACCGTAAATCGTTCCACAAGGAAGCTAATAAAGTGATAGTGTTTGTTTTATCCTGCACTCCTAACAAAGAAAGTAATTCAATAAGATAATCAAATCCTTTTATTTATTAACCGATAATTTTTGAGCAACTATCATCGAAAATACTTATCCACGAGAGACTTTAAATAGGCATACTCTTTATCTCCATCACCAAAACCAGTTTTAGATTCAATTATATTTCCGCCTAGCCCAATGACAATTTTATAGGGTATAACCCTTATTGGTAAATCTTTGGAAAGCTCTTTACCAAGAACAAATTCAAAAGGATAATCGTGTTTAGACATGAATTCTAAAATTTGCTCTATCTTATCTACTATTGGAATTAATTGATTTTGATCATCAAACAAGTCTGGAGAAACAGCAATTATCTCAATTTTATCTGGCCACTCTAATTTCGCTTTTTGAAGTCCTTCAAATCCTTTTAAACATGGTTTACACCATGTCTGCCAAAAGTCAAGAACTATAATCTTATCATTGTACTTTTTAAGATTTAAAGAACCTCCTTCTACATATTCAAAATCCTTATCGAGAATAATGTTTGTAAATTCTTGTGTAATTATTGGATTGCCAGATTCATCTTTTTGGAATTGAGCCCTAAGCTCTATTTGAAATAAGAGTATGCTTAAGCTAGCTAAAATAGATATTCGTTTCATATGTTTATTTTTTGAAATTTTTGACTATACAAACATCTGTTTTTTATAACGCTTAACATTTGACAAAAATCAAAAAGTATTGCATCACTTGAATGTTGGTAATTTTTACCACATGTTAACTAAGTTCAAACGAGGTAAATCACTGCTCAATAATAGCTTGTTTGTTATTCGGATGTTCATCATAGCCATTTTAATCATAGTCGAGTAAAGCCTTTACTACTGGCACGTAAGCCTCACCGTGTTTTTCACCTATCTCGTCTAATAAGTAATCGAAAATATATCGTTGTTTTGGTTTAAGCACTTTGACGGATTGATCATAAAACCCTAGGCTATCTTCTAAAGCATACAATTCATAATTCTCTATCTGAGCAATGTTTCCGGTCGGATAAATTCTCAAACCATGCTTTGTGGTAACTGCCATATTCTTCGATGAAAAACTCTTAATCTCGTGCGGAAAAGAACGATAATATACGTCAAGTGTTGCGGCAAGGTTGAACTCTGAAATTCCTTCATGCAGTATCACGCCTATCTGTTCCTTTGAGCTAAACATACTCTTTTTTAGAATTTTTAACTTTTGACCAAAAGTAATTGCTTCTCCTTTGTGTTCATCTGTGATAATCTGTTGCGGGTAATTGATATGATTAATGAGCTCCAATTGTGCCTCCTCACCAAAAAAGTCTTTTATTACTTTCAATGAACCTTCAACAGCATTTGAAACTCCTGCGGTGCTATATAAATTAAGGCTTTTAGTATACGATTTACCCCTTACCCATTCTGGCTCTGCAAATTGTTTTCTTAGAAAATCAAGGTCTGAAGCATGCGTAGTAATAGGGTGTTGATCGTAAATTCCAGTTGCCGCTGCTGTGAGTGCTCCATCACATACGGATAAAATTCGTGTTTCTGGCTGGTAATTCTTTTTAATCCAACCAATAATATCTCCATTCAGCTCGCTTTTATCCATTGCTGATAAATTAGGAATCACAATAATATCGGGGTCAACATTTAACAGATCAAATTGATCATAAGTAGAATGAGGTAATAGAAAAAGTCCTTTTCTTAGAACAATGGGTTGGAATTCCTGAGCCAAAATATACACGTTGGCACTATACGTTTCTCTCAACAAATAGAATGGTGCTAGTAAGTCGAATATTTCAGTTCCATTATTATCCGCTACAATTACAACAACTGGTAGCGTTGGGTTATAATCCAACTTGGGCTCATTAGTTAATGATGGTCCAATATATTTATCAAATGTATAGAACTCACGTATCGGTTTTGCACAGGAGTATAATATGGTGGCAGCTAAAATAATTACTGATGTGACTAGAGTAATCTTTTTGGTTTTCTTCATTACAGTTCGTATCAATTTGAGATTTTACGTTTAGGCAAAGGACGGGTAGTATTTGGAATAAAACCTTAATGTAGATTAAGGAACGGACTGATTGCAGAATTTTTAGAGGGAAACAAAGTATACTTTGTCATTTTGATTTATGTCAAATTAATTGTAGTCACATAAGTTAATCTTTGAGATCAAATAGGATTAGTGGCATCTAACTGGCCAACAATTCTATCATTTACTAAAATTATTTGTTATGATTTCTTTTGAGGTTCCAGTATCAATTGAATTAGATTCTAAAGATTGGGATTCATTATTTTCTGTTTCAATCTCAAAAATTTACAAGAGAAAAGAGTTTCTTGTGGAGGCTGGCAAGGTTAATCAAAGCCTTTTCCTAATTCAGAAAGGTGCTGTAAAAAAAACTTACACCAGTGTAGATGGAAAAGAAAGTATTTTTGAGTTCGCTTATAATAGTGATTGGATCTTCGATGTTAATGGCATCGCAGAAGGTCAAAAAGCGAGTAAAGCAATTCAAGCTATTAAAGAAACTCACGCTTATGTACTTAATAGAGAACAGTATGTGCAATTAAGTAAACATAATATAACATTGAAGCTTTATTTCGATAAGATATTTTCTAAATCACTACTTAAGCACGAAAAGCGAATGAAGCAGTTGCTGGCCTATTCGGCACAAGATCGTTATAAGGTTTTCCAAAAGGATTATCCAGGGCTCGAACTATTAGTCCCTCAAAATCAAATAGCCGCATATCTTGGTATATCGCCCGAATTTCTGAGTGTTTTAAGAAATAAAAGATTATCAGGTCGAGATTAATTTGGGTCAAAACTTTGATCCAATTATTGTATTAATAAAAGTGGTCCTTATTTTTTTAAATCAATTATGTGCAATAAATCATTATCCAAAACAGCTTATCTCGATCGGTTAGGTTGTTCAGAACCAACCCAAACAACATTTCACTATCTTAAAAAACTTGTGTTAGCGCATCTTTTGTCTATTCCATTTGAAAATCTGGATATACACGACAAAATTCCAATTACCTTGAATATCGACAATATTTACAATAAGATAGTAGCTAGAAAGCGAGGTGGCTTCTGTTATGAATTGAATGGCCTATTTTTTCATCTGCTAAAATCTGTTGGTTATGACGTAAGAATGATTTCTGCGAGAGTATACGGAGAGGATGGATCACTTTCCCCTGAATATGATCACTTAGCACTTTTAGTAACCATTAATGACACTTCTTACCTGACTGATGTGGGTTTCGGGGAATTTGCCATTATCCCTTTAACAATTAACACGGAGAGAGAGCAATATGACGGAAGAAAATATTACCGTGTAATTAAAGAGCTTAATGGTCGATATTTAGTAATGCATAAGGACAAAAACAAATGGGTTTATGATTATAATTTTAATCTAAAACCAAGATCGCTCGATGAATTCAATCAAATGTGTGAATTTCATCAAACTAACTCAGAATCGCACTTCATGAAGAAAAGAGTTTGTACGATCTTAACAAAAGATGGCAGGATAACAATGGCTGATGCTGAATTAAAAATCGATTGGAGAGGTGAAAAATTTAATACTTCTTTCGATTCTAGATTAATCAATAAAATACAAAAATATTACTTTTTTAATTAGGTTACCTTGCTTTAAACTAAGCTATATGATTTCTTTGAAGTTCATATTTTTTCATCTGACGTTATTTTTTAGTCTTAATAAACAATTCTGGTTCATTCAACATTCTTTTGATTAAGTCCTTGGAGTCATTTTCGTTATCATTTCTGGGGGAAAATTCTTCTCGCAATGTGCCATCAATATGATATAGCTTAGTTGTTGGAAGTTGGTAGCTGTAGTGTCTGTTTCTAAATGAGAAATTTGTTACCTCGCCACCTAATCCGGCCATCTCTGATCCTATTACAGTAGCGTTTTCAAAGGAATCGAACGCTACAGCTATGCCTTCACCCATACTGCCAGTCCATCGACCAACTATGATAAATACTGGCTTGTTGTAGAAAGGTTTTCTCGGTGAAACGTATTCGACCCAAGTTCGAGCTACTTCAGGATTATTTCCTACTTTTTCAGATGTACTATGCATCTGGTAAGCCTGCACTGTGTCTACAAAATGCCCCATTAAAGCACGAGCAACATAGGTGTTTCCTCCGTTGATTGTATTGCGTAGATCAATTATTATGCTCTTCGTCTCCATCAAATTATCTAATACTTCATCAAAGACCCCTATCAAATCATTGTTACCTAGAGAATTGTTGATGCAGATAATTCCTATATTTTGTCTAATAGTGTATGTAAGCAAATCCTCAACTTGCTTTGTCTCAATTTGATCAAGGTCAATTGTTCTTACATCACCTGTTGCTTGCTCTACAGTCATTAACCTTGGACGGTCGTATCGACCGGCTATAATTTTATTCGCTATCCAGGTTTTAACTTTCTGGTTATTCTTATCGGCACAGAAGACCGGGAATTCTTGAATTAAAGTCTTGAAGTCATTAGAGTTAAACTGGAGTAATTTCGAACCAACAAGGCTTACCGGAGGATCAATTATGTTGGAACTCCAGACATTTGAAATATAAAATTCGTCATTTCTGTATGTTAAATAAATTGGTGCATACAATCGATAAGATGAACTTACATTAGCGCTAAGTATTAGGTGATTATCATGAAACTCATTTAAGACAGATTCAAAAAAAAGCAGAGCTTGATTTCGATTATTAATACGAGGTATTAAGGAATCATAATAACATTTAATGCATTCAATATCAATATTCTTCTCCTCAAAGTAGATATAATGTTCTTCTAAATTTTCAAGTAGTTGATCAAAGTCATCTTTTATTTTATCTGTAGATATTAATTCGGATGATCCGTGACAGCCTATTAAAAAGTATGAAATTAGCAAAAAGAACAAAGGTTTATTCATCATGGCCAATATTTAACGAGATTAAGTCTTTCAATGCAGACAATGCCGCAGTTTTTTGCTAATCTATCATTATGCTTTTTGTGGCTTTTTGATATAAATCAAAAAAGAATAAGCCAGCCATATTTCGAGCTGTATAGAAAGTTTATCAATTGGGTAAGGTGAATTATATACTTTTAATCATTTAAGTGGCTTCTACATTTCATTAATTTACGGAAATTCAAAACAGTAACTTCAATGTCTTATTATTGGAAGTCTTGATATCTACTTTCAGAAAAACTCCATTGGATATTTAACTGTCCCTGAAACTTCTTTCAGACTATCTTTTTTTAATTCTAGAACAAAACAATTTTCCTCGGGGGCTTTGAAAGGGAATTTGATTCCAAAATTTTTACTCAACTTATAACCAAAACGTGTATAGTAATCTTCATGGCCTAAAAGCACAACTGAGTCATAGCCCAATTGAAGTGCTTTGTTATGCGCAGCAATAATCAATTTGCTACCAATTCCCTGCTTTTGATAAACAGGAAGCACCGAAACCGGTGCTAGCCCTAAAGAATTAAATATTTTTCTTTCATTTTCAATAGTAACTTTCGATAACAAAATATGGCCTATCACTTTACCATCCTTTTCTGCCACTATAGAGAGTTCTGGTATGAAATGTGTTGATTTTCTTAATCTACCTACTAACAAATGCTCTGTCTGATCGCTATGTTTTTCTTCCTTGAAAGCATTTTTTATTGTATGTTCCACTTGATCATAATCTAAAGACTTTTCCTGCCTTATTTTTATATCCATAATCTATATTTTCTGATTTCTGATCAACATAAACTCTTATGTAATTCGTATACAAGTCTAGTTATATAATTTTTTTCACCTTTTTGATAGTTATCAAAAAAGATTGAAGACCACATGAAATTTTATTATTACAAATAAAATTCTAAGGTCGATTATACTTATAACTTAAATTGAAATTAAAAGGGTTTCTTTGAAAAAATGGTTTTAAAGTTGGGAAACAATAAGTTGTTCAAACTTAAAAATGTCAATGATTGTCATTAGAATGAAAGATCAATCATTAACTCGATAAATTCTTCTGCATGTTGCAGGTCTGGATTGAAATAGGAAAATATAGTACAAATGAATAGTTTAAATCATAGTAAAGATCTTTATAACGTAGTAGTTGAAAATTTTCATGAGATATTAAAATTGCAGCGGTTTAAAAAGGGGGACATCGTTCATTCTGAAGGTAAAATATGTCATAATTTATATTTTGTTAGATTAGGAATTTTAAGGGCTTATTATTTTAAAGAGGATAAAGACATTACAGCTCATTTCGCATTTCAAAAAGAATCCATAACAGCTCCAGACGCATTTATACTCAATAAACCAAGTAAATACAGTATAGAAGCTCTTGAAGATTCTGAGGTTTTTTCTGTAAATAATATTGAATTGGAAAACTATCTTGATCAAAATCCAGACTTGGAAAGGCTTGCAAGAAAATTTACCCAGGCTATTTATTTGGAATTACTGGAACGCCTTGAGGGTTTGGTGTTTTTATCTGCAAAAGAGAGGTATGAAGCGTTGCTTATTCGTAATTCTCAGCTACCCTTAAACGTTAATCTAGGCCATATCGCTTCTTACCTAGGCATCACGCAAGAAACACTCAGTCGTATTAGGGCTCAGTGATTTTGATATTTATCAAAAGAGTTGGTGAACCTACATTGTAGATTTGATAATTATTGAAACCCATAAATATCAAAATGAGATTTGTAGAAAAATATATGTCCCTGCCTCCAAAAACTATATTTCTAATCGATGCAATAGGAGCGATTCTTACGTGTATAATATTGGGATTAATACTTCCTATATTTAGCAGTGAATTTGGAGTTAATCAATCCATCTTCTACCAATTGGCAACTTTAGTATCCTGTTACTTCTTATATTCAATCACTATATTTTGGCTAAAACCCAGCCGGTGGGTAATGTATCTTCAATTCATAGCCGTAGCTAATTTAGTGTATTGTATAGTTACAATTACTTTAATTATATTCTTGAACAGCAATACCACCGCAGTTGGAATTATTTACTTTATCGGTGAATCGGTTATTATTTCACTAATTTCTTTCCTGGAATTTAGCTATGCCAAAAAAAATAAGGCTTTAAGAACTAGCTCAATATGATTGAGGCTAAGCCATATTACGATCAAATAGGTATAAATTACTCCAATCTGCGTAAACCTGATAGCAGAATTCAATCAAGTATAAATAAAGAATTAGCCACGGCTAAAACTGTATTGAATATAGGGGCAGGAACAGGCTCATACGAACCCAAAAATAAAGATGTTATTGCCGTAGAACCTTCTGAAATAATGATTAAGCAGAGACCTTATGATGCTGCTCCGGTAATAAAAGCTTCGGCAGAAAATTTACCCTTTTCCGATAAACAATTTGATTGGGCGATAGGTATTTTAACTATTCATCATTGGGATGATTTAGAGCTTGGTCTGAGTGAAATGCAGAGAACGTCACATAATCAATTATTGTTCACATGGGATCCTGATCATCCTGGGTTTTGGATGTCACAAGATTATTTTCCGGAAGTCCTTCAAATTGACAAATCAATCTTCCCGGCTATTGGTAAAATACAACGTATATTAAAAAACGTAGAGGTGATTAAAGTTCCTATTCCATTTGACTGCAGTGATGGTTTTGGTTCCGCATATTGGCGTAGACCAGAAGCATATTTATCTTCTAATGTCCGTAATGCAACGTCTACTTTTAACAAAATTAAGAATACTGAGATGGGGCTTCTTAAACTAAGTAGAGATTTACAATCAGGTTTTTGGTTTAAAAAATATGGTCATCTTTTAGAGTTAACCGAGATTGATCTAGGGTTTTGCATTTTAATCTCTAAAAATAGCCTCTAATAATAAACCTAAATTGAGACAAAAAATGACTTCTTTAACGATAGGTGGTATTTTATTTATCGAGGATTTTGAATGAAAATACTACTAACATCTATAGGCACAAGAGGGGACATAGAACCGTTTGTAGCAATTGGCGAAATTCTAAATAAAGAAGGTCATGAGGTAGCCTATTCTTTTCCTGAACAGTTCAAATCACTTATAACCGATAAGTCCAACTATCATCCGCTCTCTGAAAAAGCAATTGAATTAATCGAAAGTAAAGATGGAAGAATAGTAATGGGCAAGGCCAGTCTATTCCATAAACTAAGAGCCTTGTTTAGGTTATATATAAAATCCCTGCAGGTAAATCGTATTCTGATGCAGCAGCAATATGAAATTGTAGAATATGAAAACCCTGATTTGATAATTCATAATGTAAAATGTATCTATCCTTTTTTATGGGGCTTGAAACATGCAAAACAAACCATTTTAGTAAGCCCTGTTCCATATTTCATATATTATGTTTCTGGTCACTCTCACATTGGTTTCAATAAGAATTTTGGATCGTTAATCAACAGCCTTACGTATAAACTTTCAAATTTTGGGTTGATTAAAACCATTAATGTTTCACAGAAGTATTTGCCACAAGATCAAAAATTTTCTAAGACAGAAATAAAAAACACGTTGTTTCAAAAGAAACTAATTTATACTATTTCTCCATCTATTTTTCAACGCCCTGACAATTGGCCAGAAAATGTTCAAGTCTTAGGTTATCATGAGAGAGATAAAATGAATGATTGGACTCCTAATTTAACCATACTTGAATTCTTAAGTAAGTATCCAAAGGTACTGTTTCTAACTTTTGGAAGTATGGTCAATTCGCACTCTGAAGAGAATTCGGAACTTATTTATGCACTTCTAGTGCGATTAGAAATTCCAACTATAATTAATACTGCCGCTGGTGGATTAATTAAAATTCGGAAGTACGCAACTACAGAGCATTTGCATTTTGTAGAACACATCCCTTATAATTGGATTTTGAGCAGAGTTTATGCAGTAATACACCATGGGGGCTCTGGCACTACACATTTAGCTCTTAAATATGCCTGTCCAACTTTAATTATACCTCACATTATTGACCAATTTGGTTGGAATAAATTAGTGCATAAGTTGGGAGTTGGTCCGAAAGGAATCTCTATTAATAAACTTTCAGCCAAACGGCTCAAACCTCTTATTTGCGACTTATTACAAAATAAAAAATATAAAAGAAAAGTAGATGATATATCATTCAAGATGAGAAATGAGCACTATGAGGAGCGGCTCTCTCGCTTTATTTTCAACAACTAAAATTTTATGACATGAAAAACAGACTAGTTCATTTTGCCATACACACAGATAATACTGAACGTGCCAGAAATTTTTATGATGCTGTTTTTGATTGGGGCTTTAACAAATATGGACCATCCGATTTTTTACAAATTAATTCTGATAAAACTGAAGATGGTCAACTAATTAGGGCACTTCAGGCAAGGAAATATTCTCCCGTTTCTGAAAAGCTGATTGGTTTGGAGTGTACCATTGGTGTAGAGAACCTTGACGACACTATTGAACGTGTAAAAAAACATAACGGTCAATTAGTAATGTCCAAAACGGCTATTCCCAATGTTGGTTGGGTGGCTAAGTTCTTAGATACAGAAGGTAATCTCATCTGTGCAATGCAGTTCGATAATACTGCCAGATGAGAAGTTCAAGACCAATACATCCAAATTTTCAATATTGGTTAGACATGAAAGAGCAGTACTTAATTGAACTGTTCTGCGATTTACGTCAATTTATACTTAGTGTATACCCTGATAGTAATGAAATACTTTACCACACTCATGCATTAGCCACAGTTTTCTCAATTTCTGAAAAAATGTCGGATGCTTTTTGTGTAGTACCAGTTTACACAAATCATTTGAATTTAGGGTTTAACAAAGGCACTGTATTGAATGATTGTGATAATTTATTAGTTGGCATCGGGAAATTAATGAGACATGTTCCTATTCAAAAACCTGAAGATTATCGAAACGCTCAAATAAAAATGTTGTTACAAGATGCCATTAATTTTACTATTTCAGATACAGAGGAACCAATAACAACACGTGGAAAAACGGTTTCAAAAATAAAAATAGAGTAAGTAATCAATAATTAAATACAAATTATGAAACTAATACAGACTTATATAGTGGATTCATTTACCGAAAAACCATTCAAAGGAAATCCAGCAGGAGTTTGCTTGGTAGATAATGAAATTGAAGCAAATACAATGTTAGAAATCGCTAAGGAGTTGGGGTTGTCAGAAACGGCTTTTGTACGAAAACTTGACAATTCTAAGCACCATTCTATCAGATATTTTTCTCCAAAGAAAGAAATAGCTTTATGCGGTCATGCTACGCTAGCAGCATCTAAAGTGCTATTTAACAATGACAAAAAATTAAAAGATTTAATTCTAGAAACAGGCGAGATGAAAATATTAGACATTAATAAAAATGGCGATTACATTTCGATGGAGTTTCCGGCATATAATTTAGAGCAAATACATCTTCCAAAAAGTTTATTAGAAGCACTTGGAATAGACGAATTTATATACACTGCTATTAATAGGGAGATGAATATGTTATTAATTGAAATTGCCAATGCAAAGCAATTAAAGCAACTCCAACCCCATTATGATAAACTAATTTCATCATACGATGATATTGACGGGGTAGCAGTGACCTCAAAATCCGATCAAGCAGAGATGGATTATGAATTGCGTTATTTTTGGCCTTGGAGTGGCACCAATGAAGATCCTGTGACAGGTGCCACACAAACTTTTCTTGCGAAATATTGGGCAAATAAGCTAGGCAAAACGGAAATGAGGGCCTTTCAAAGTTCTGAAAGAACGGGAGTAGTTGAGGTGAAATTATTGAGTGATCATAAAGTTTTAATATCAGGTAATGCACATATTTTACTGTCAGGTAGTTTAATGTTGTAGAAAATATGTAGCCTACCAAACAAACTACACCATGTGTTATAGGCTACACCATGTGTTATAGGGTTGGCTTAAACTCCAACCCTTTTTGAATTAAATAACGATCAAATCAAAGGCGATTTTACAATAAAATGATTGAGTCATCAATATTCATTCGATTCATAACTCTGTTACTTCTTTAATTACTATCGTATATTCAACTTCATCATCTCTTAATCCCATATGAAGTTCATTAAAATGAAAACATTCAGACCTATTGTGGGAATCAATTTTTAAAAAACCACTTGGTACGTAAAGAGTTCGTTTTTTAAGGTCATAACTATATAAGTCAGCAATTATTTCAATGGATTGTCCTTTTCCATAAAAAAAAACCAAACCATTTTTATAGTGAACTTCTTTCTGTACTTTCTTGCTTTCAGTAGCAATAAACTTAAATCCATCAATAATATCTAAGACTATTAAATCTTTCACCTGATAAGCAAAGCGGCTTTTTTGATTTTTGTTAAAATCATATAGTTCTATCGTATAATCAATCAACTTCTGCCCACCTGGCGAGCCATGTCCAGGCACGATTATTTCTGCATCTCCATACTCTGCTTTTATCTTTCTGACTGTTTCAGACCACTCACTTAAATTTGCATCTGCTATATTGCCCACCCAGCCTTCGAGATTTCGTATTTCATTACCACCAAATAGAATTCTTTCTTCTGGAAACCAAACAACGATTCCATCAGAGGTATGGGCTTCTCCTAAGAAGTGACAAACGACTTTTGCATTCCCAATTTGTATTTCCAACTTATTATCAAACCCGAACTCAGGTATTGGTAGATTTTTTTCTTTAGCAAGAAATCTTGTTCCTTCATAAGAGTATGATTTAATATTATTTGACTGAACCTGTCTCAAGCCTCCCATCGCATCGGGATGCCATCTGTCTATAACATAAGCTACAATTTTGTATTTACTTTGAACCCAATCAATCAATTTTTGGGTTTCGTGATCTGAATCTGGTGTGGATACAATGATTGCTTCTCCATCTTTAAAATAGATAAGACCATTATTGTTTTTGCATGAGTGCATGTAAATACTATCACTCAATCTAATGATTTTCAAGCAATCAGAGATCGCTATTTCTTGCCCATGGCTCAAGATTGAAACTAGAAAAAAGAATATCAATAGATATGGTCTCATAGAAATAAATCAGTGTTTGAGACATAATTAAAGGCCAGATAAAGATAGTGCTATTCTACTGGATTTTTATCTAAACTGAATTTGACATTTATCAAAAGAATTTAAATACTGAGAAGTTATTTTTACTTCATATATGATAATAATGTATGAATACATTTAAGTTGTTTTCTTTACTTTTCGTTCTCCTAGTTATTTCAAAATCCATTTATGCTCAAAAACCAATCTCTGGAAGAAAAGTAAAATATAGCTTGGAGTTAATACCCAAAGCTTATTCATCAAAAGGCTACGGTGCTTATTTTGGTTTAAGTAAAGGCTCTTCCAGCCTTTTTATAGGAATTTTAGGCTTTGAATACCCTGAAGATTACAATGGTAATAATCAAATCATTGCACGAACAAATAAAGTTAGCTTTGCCTGGGATTACACAAATCCTAAATTGAAGGGGTTTTACATGGGTATGATTACATATTTTTCCCATTTAAGATTAGACCCCGTCATTGATGACTCTGAAAACAAATCATTAGGACAAGCATCATTTGGCGTAAGAGCTGGATATAGATTAATGTTTGGTCATAAAAGGAGAGACCTGCGCTATATTATTATAAAAGATAGAAAAATTCCAGAAAAAGGGTTTTATCTAAATTTATTTTTTGCTTCAATGTTTAATCCGACAGCAAGAGATGTTAGTCTTGGTGATGAGAAATATAAAATACCTGATCATACTTTTTTACCCTCATTGCACTGGGGTTGGAAGTTTTAATTTTACTTCAAACTAACTACAATGTTTTTATCAATATTTTTACAGTTAATACGTTGCGTAAGATTACTTCATAATGGTTGAGAAAGACTTATTGTCATTGAGGGTAGACCTTGCAAAACGAAGTAAATGGAATATTGGATATTTCGCTTCAGGTTGTTTTTTCTGGATTTTTGTTGGATTCGTCACTAACAACTATTCTGTTGAAAAATCAAGAATTTACCTGGTACTGGGTACTTTCTTTATTTTTCCCATGGCATTACTATTATCAAAAATTTTTAAAGCCGATCCTTTCTCCACCAAAAATACTCTTGGGAAATTGATAGGTATTACACACATGTGTGTTGTATTTTTCTCACTGCCACTTGTTGTATTGACAGCTATGACTGAACCTAATTCCCTCATTCTAGTCATGGCCGTTTTGTATTGTTTAGACTTTTATGTCATGGCCTGGTCTTTTGGAACATGGATATTCACAGCGCACGCTATCTTAAGAATTATCATAGTTACTCTGATTTATATGGTCTTTCCAGCTTATATATTTACCATTATTCCATTCTCAATTGCTTTTCTGTACTTGATAACTATAATTTTCTCACAAATTTTGAGAAAAAGATGGATAAACAATCAGGTTAATAATCTAAAATAGACATCAATCATGCTTGTTCAATCTTTCCCTATTCTCCCAGCTCCAATCTTTCGATATCCTGTAGTAGGAGTAGACTTCATCACGTTATGCACAATTCTCGATACACTTACCAAAGGTCGTCAGATATCCTATTTACATTTATAAAGTGAATTAAATAAGTGTTATTAATAAATGGACAAAAAATCTATCATTGACACATTAAATAAAAGTCATAGGCAATTTGAGCAATATTTATCCTCACTGACAAAAGAAGAATTTGAAGTCTGTAAGAACGGGAAGTGGAGTGCTGGCCAGGATCTTGATCATATTCTAAAAAGCTTGGAACCTTTGTCAAAAATACTCTCAAACAAAGAGTACATAATTACTAATTTTGGTAAAGGCAATGGGGTTTCGAATGACTATGACGTAGTAATTAGTCGTTATAAAAGCAAACTTAATGAAGGTGCTACTGCTTTTGGTCAATTTATTCCTGAGAAAATAAGCTGGAATAAAAAAACCTATCTTCTTCAATTGCTGCGGCAGTTGATTGAAAATATCACCGAATCTCTTCAACTATACACCGAAGAAGAATTGGACAAATTATTGCTCCCCCATCCCTTATTAGGTACTTTGACTGTTAGAGAAATGTTGCACTTCACAAATTATCATGTTATCCATCATCAAGATAACATTATCAGAAATTTGGAGTTAAAATAAAAATCTATTTAGAACGCATGAGATACATTTTACGTTAATCGGCAACTGCAAGCACCAAATCTCATACTAATACGGCTAACCCTTACATTCTACTTATACTAAGCTATTTTGTTTTTACCCAAATGATAAAACCAGATCGATTACAATGCTGTTTCAAACAACACCTTTTACAGAAGTAACAGAATTTGGTATAAATAGTGAGGGCTCTCAGAATTTATTAACTTAGAAACTGGCAGGTTTATTTAGATTCAGAGTTTCAAATTATAGGTCAATTACGAAGTGAGAAAAGTAATTATTTTAGGAAGCGCAAGAAAGGATGGTGAGACTAAAAAAGTTGTCACTGAATTAATCAATATTTCAGGCTGGGACATGATTGATTTGACTGATTTTAATATTTCTCATTTTGACTATCAACATTCAAATCGAAATGATGATTACATCAATTTATTAAAAAGAATAACAGAAAATTATGATGTACTGATTTTTGCCACACCAGTTTATTGGTACTCAATGAGCGGAATAATGAAAGTATTTTTCGACAGAATAACTGATTTATTGAGAATAGAGAAAGATATTGGACGTAAACTAAGAAATAAATTTATGGCTGTTATAAGTTGTTCTAATGGTGACAATTTGGAAGATAGCTTTTGGCTTCCATTTAAAAAATCAGCTGAACATTTAGGCATTAATTATATTACTGGTTTGCATACTTATCAAGATAGTATTGACCACGAAAAAATTGCTGACTTTAAACGGATTATTGAAGAAAAAACGACACTTAAGAATAGTTAAAAGTGTTTTACCTCCCTTTCCTCCATTTTGGACTCAACATGCTTCCCCTAGATAGATAAAAACCAACAACCGGTGTTTGTGCTCATCTGCTGCTTCAGTTGGTTATAGACAGCTACTGTCGGCTAAAGATCTCGTAAATATTCAAATACCACCCTAAGCTTATTTGTCATATTACTTCTAATATACAGTAGTAATAAATTAAATATTATAACCTGATAGAGTTTTCAAAACAAGAATGAATTACACATGACTACCAAAAGACATCCTGAGCGAAACTTCAGAGCGAACTGGAGCGAAACACAGAGCAAAACATAAGCGAATAGTGGATAACTTTTAAGCTAGCTAGGGTTTGCCAGGGTAGCTGGCTAGGGTCTAAGGTTCGGTAGCTAGTGTGTTAGCTAGGGTAGCTAGCTAGGGTCTAGGGTTCAGTAGCCAGGGTCTTAGCTAGGGTCTGCTAGGGTGTCTTGCTCTGCTAGCAAAGGCTTGCTAGGGTGGCTAGCTAGGGTATCTTGCTCTGCTAGCCAGGGTTTGCTAAGGTTGCTAGCTAGGGTGTCTTGCTCTGCTAGCAAAGGCTTGCTGGGGTGGCTAGCTAGGATGTCTTGCTCTGCTAGCTAGGGCTTGCTAGGGTTGCTAGCTAAGATGTCTTGCTCTGCTAGCAAAGGCTTGCTAGGGTTGCCAGCTAAGATGTCTTGCTCTGCTTGCTAGGGCTTGCTAGGGTTGCTAGCTAGGATGACTTGCTCTGCTAGCAAAGGCTTGCTGGGTGGCTAGCTAGGATGTCTTGCTCTGCTAGCTAGGGCTTGCTAGGGTTGCTAGCTAAGATGTCTTGCTCTGCTAGCAAAGGCTTGCTAGGGTGGCTAGCTAGGGTATCTTGCTCTGCTAGCCAGGGTTTGCTAAGGTTGCTAGCTAGGGTGTCTTGCTCTGCTAGCAAAGGCTTGCTGGGGTGGCTAGCTAGGATGTCTTGCTCTGCTAGCTAGGGCTTGCTAGGGTTGCCAGCTAAGATGTCTTGCTCTGCTTGCTAGGGCTTGCTAGGGTTGCTAGCTAGGATGACTTGCTCTGCTAGCAAAGGCTTGCTGGGTGGCTAGCTAGGATGTCTTGCTCTGCTAGCTAGGGCTTGCTAGGGTTGCTAGCTAAGATGTCTTGCTCTGCTAGCTAGGTCTTGCTAGGGTTGCCAGCTAAGATGTCTTGCTCTGCTTGCTAGGTCTTGCTAGGGTTGCCAGCTAAGATGTCTTGCTCTGCTTGCTAGGGTTTGCTAGGGTAGCTGGCTAGGGTCTAGGGTTCGGTAGCTAGGGTGTGAGCTAGGGTCTAGGGTACGGCAGCTAGGGTGTAAGTTAGGGTAGCTAACTAGGGTCTGTGTTTAGTTGGCTTCTTTGTGCTTTGATTCCTTTTATTTTTCTTTTTCACTTTATTAGAATCAAATGATGGTAGGTATTTATCCATATTAATTGCAAAAATTAGCAATACAATAATCATTGGAAGAAGTGTAAAAAACATAATCCAATCGTACCATTTGAGATTGCTAAAATATTCTAGAATATCATGAAAGCCCATATTTTTAATCTGTTGAAAAACGCATGCGCTAAACACATCTTGCAAGTCTCTATATCCAGCTGATAAAAATGCTTAGGCTACCTTGAAGAATTAAATGCTAATAATAGATTAGAACCCAAGGTAAATAAGTATAAAAGACAACTGTAAGATTTGAAACATTAACCTATACTTTACAAAGCTTAGTTCATCCGTAATATCACGAAAATTGTGACATAGTTTCATTGTATAAAACAACAAGAATACAATGCCTACCTGCGATGAAAGTATCATTAAATAAGACCACGCAACCACTTTTGAGTTTATTGCAACCGTAGCAAGAATTACAATGAGAAAGCTTACTACAAAAGATATTCTTGTTAATGGCACCCATTTGTTCATGATATTATCTGGAATAAATGGAATAAGTGGTTGAGATGACAAAGGTGTTAAGAGGAAAAGAAAAGAGTAAAATAGTAATAGAACATACTGCCAATAATTATATTCATAAGGAATAGTAATTTGAAGATTCAGACCCAGTCGTAGATAGAATAAGGCCATCAGTAGTGACTCGATAACAAAAAATAGAAATCGAATTTCGTGGTTAATTCTTTCATCTAACCAGCTCAATCTAAAATTCAGAACTTGAAATAGGTTTTTCAGTTTAGCTTTCATTCATTAAAATGCTCAATTATAAAAACCTGATATTTGTAGGGTCACAATAAATTACCTGTCCGTCATCTTTTTCTAAAATCGCAAAAGCATTAGCATAGCCTTCACTGTTAGATACCTGAATGAATTTATGAAACTTTCCAGGCTGCCACGTTCCGCTTGTTTTATGCTCGCATCGTTTAGTAGTTGAAGCACTCGCTAATTTTTTTAAGGCATCTGCCAAAACGTAAGCTGCTTTATCTGATAGCATTTTTTATTTCTAAGATATCAAAAAAAACTAACTACTGTATTTTATGATAGTGTTTTTAAATACAGTAAATATTTGATTGCAGAGTACCGAAAGTCCAATTATGGAACTTGACCAACTCTTAATCGATACTCAAATTAACATCGGAGAGAAAATAAAGTCTCTTAGAAAATCTAAAGGTATTAGTACTATTGAAATGAGCAGAAGATGCCTAATGGATTCTGGCAACTATGTTCGAATTGAGCAAGGCAAATTAAACCTCACCCTGAAGACATTACTTAAAGTATGCCTCGCCTTAAATATCGAACTAAAAGATCTAATAAAGTAAAGTCCATAGGTTATTTATAGTCTTCCATTTTAACAAATATCTCAACCCCGTTCGCGACTGGTTTTACCACTCTAAAGGAAAACTTAATAGAAATTACTGTTTCTCACCTAAACAGGTGATTTTTTACTCAAAGTGTTTTCAGAACTTTCCTGCATTAATTGCCAATATCAGTCGATATGATTAACAATGCTTAAGTGTATCGATATTTCATTCTTAAAAAAACAAGCACATGTGTAAGCTATTACAAGTAATAACATCTCTGTCCATAATTATTTTAATATCATCATGCGCTAAAGTACCACAGCAAGCAGTTGACCTCTCTGCAACAGTGGGTAAAGATTTGGTCACCGTTTATCAATCCCACAAAGCAACAGCAAACTTATTATTCTCTAGAATGAAAGATGATGTAAATGATTTTGTGGACAATGTTTATGCTCCCTATCAAATTGGAAAGCTGCTGGAGCAAGACTATGCTGATTTTACAAGTGGCGATCCTGAATCATTAGTTTCATTCATTCACACGGCTGCTAATAATTCGTCCGATGCTCAAGGTAAAAAAAGAGCGTTAGAGGCAATGAATTTCTTCGTCACCTATGTCCAAAGTGATATCGAAGGTTATCGTAAAGAACTTTTGGCACCGATAAATAAACAAGAAAAGGAGGTACTGCAAGCGATTGATAAATCATACAACCAAATCATCTATGCCCATTCCATAGTAACTGCACACATTGCCTCCGTTAGAAAAGTGCATGAATCGCAGGAGGAGATTCTAAATCTTTTCGGCATCGAAGATCTACGGTCGAAATCGGCTGACAAACTAAACGCTGCCTCAGAAAAATTAAGTGAATTATTGGATAAGGTCGATCAATCTGACATCCAAAATGCCGAAGCAAAATTCAAAGAAGTGAAGGATAAAATAAATGAAGTATTAAACCAAAATTAATGTTATGCCAGAGTCATTTGAAGAAAAATTAAGAAGAAGAGCAGAAGAAAATAGAGTAGCTTTTCAAGGTCGTTATAAATCAGAATTAAACTCGTTATTGGGTTTGTCAAGAGATGAAATTGATGAAATAACATCTGATACAACAGATCTAGAGAAATACGATGAACTCATAGAAGTTGTGAGAATGGCCAGTGAATCGAACCTATCTCAGGCAGCATTAAAAAGTAAAATTGAACAGTTAGGAGGTGTAGCCATTGAAATAGCCAAGAAGATCCCTCAATTAGCAACGCTATTTTAAGTAAATGTTCGGTAAAAACTTAGTAAATATTCTCGGTATAGGAGCTATAATTTCTTGTGCACTTTGCACATATCTTATTTATGAATTATGGCCCGTTCCGTTAGAAGGGGAAACTCTGGCTTGGGCTAGTAAAACTTCAATCTTTGGTTTGGGTATCAACTTGAGTGATGATCAAAGAGTAATTCTACTGGTGATACTATCCGGTTTTCTAGGAAGTTTTGTTCATGTGGTTAGCTCATTTACCAATTATGTAGGAGACCGTAAATTCGAAGTGACCTGGCTTTGGTGGTATATCTTAAGACCATTCATAGGCATGAGCTTGGCGCTGATTTTCTATTTCGTTTTCAGGGGAGGCTTATTTGCCGGAAATACACTAGCCTCTGATCTTAACATTTATGGAGTATTAACCTTGGCGGCACTGTCAGGGCTATTTTCAGATCGAGCCACTTTAAAGCTCGAAGAAATTTATGAGAGCTTATTTAAACCAAAAGATAATAGAGGTGGAAAACTTAAAGACAACCAAAATACTTCATGAGTATGAGAGATAAAATCTGGAATAATTATCAGAACAGTGTGTTCAAATCATTCCTCCTAGATGAGATGATTAATGCATATCAAAAATGGGAAAGAAACTTAAATGTCTTTTTAGCCATCATGAGCTCAGGAAGTATTGGTGCTTGGGCAGTATGGAAAGAGTTACCCATGGTTTGGGGTGGTTTAATAGCTCTATCAAATGTAATTAACGTGGTAAGACCCTATTTCCCATATTCAAAGTATTTGAAAGAAGTTAGAGAAAAGAAAAATGCAGCAGCAGCAATAGTACTAGGCTTTGAAAAGCTATGGTTCAATTATGAGCAAGGTAACTTATCTGAAGAACAAGCTAGTAATGAATTCTTTCAACTTAAAAATGAATTTGCTAAAGCCTACAATTTTGACCAAGACATGGGTCTACAAAATAGTGAAAGTATTAATGCTAAAGCTGAATTGAAAACACAGAATTATACTAAATTAAATTATAACATTTAAAAATATGGCTAAAGAAAAAAAGAAATGGAAAGATTTAGGAGGAGAAAAATATAAAAATCTAAGTATTCCAGACTTAAAAAACCCATCACCTCCACCACCAAAAAAGGATGATAAAAAAGGTGACTAACAATAGTTATGTTAACCAAGAACATCAAATGGTACGAACCTACCGAACTCTACGTACTAACCGTAAATGAGTATATCAAATTCGGCATCTCATCAAATTGGTTAAGACGGCAGAGGGAGTACGAAATAGAATTAGAGGGGGAACCTTTTACCAAAGTGCACAGCATCAATTATTCCTACCGATGGCAGGCTGAACTCATTGAACAGATATTAAAATGGCGCTTACGAAAATGGGCTGTTTCAGGTAGACATGAGTGGATTAAGCACCTTCAAGTTCAAAACGTATTAGACTGTTTAAACCAAATTAGAGAGGTAATCGAAGAGGAGTTTGATCGTCATTACCATATACACAATTATGGCGATGACCGCTATGACTGGTATAAACAAATAGCCAACGGGTATTTTTATGATGGGGAATAAATATTACCCCATCATCGGCCAATCTTTATACTGGCCTTCGGCTTGTTCGATTACTTCTTGAAGTATTTTATCTAATGCTGAAAACGGCACTTTCCCTTTCAGCTCTTTCTTCACTGCTAGGCGAATGGCTGCCTTGGCATCTTCTTTCTTGGTCCAGTCGAGTTGAAGGTTCTTCTTGACTGATGCCACTACCCCATGCACTAAATCCTGAATTGGGCCCGCTTCATTTATGATTGATTGATTGGCAGACAGGAGATCATAAAAGGCCAATTCATCTTCAGACAAGCCCAGCTCTTTGGTTCTTTTATCATCATTTTTGAACTCATTGGCTATATCTATCAAATGCTTAATAGCCGCAATGGAATCTAAGCTGTTTTTATGGTAGTTGCCCAACACTTTTTCTAACTCCTCCTTCAGGCTGGTCATTTTCTTAATGTTCTTCACCATCCTCACCTTGATCTCATCATTGATGATTCTCCTTAGAAGTTCAATCTTAATATTCTCTCCACCCTTTTCTTTAACAATGGCCTGAAAGGAATCATCAATAATGGAAATATCAATCTTATCCAGATCGTACATGGCAGCCAAATCAACAATCTTGTGCGACTCTAAGGATTTACTAATGAGGTCTTTGATGCGATCATTCTTTGCTCGCCTCGCACCTGGCGGATATTTTATCTTCCTGATGACATCCCTAATTTTCTGAATCATTCCCACTTCCTCCTGAATTGGCCAAATGCGTTTGTCAGAATTAGTCATGGCCACTAGCTCAGAGAGCTTCTTCTCTTCTCTTAAAAATTCATCCGTTACGGTATCTGATTTGAGCAGCTTATCCACCAAACTATTAGACCAGCTTAACTGCTCAGCATCAGACATGGCTTTGATCTCTTCCAAATCAAAGTCACCACACAAATCCTTTACCTTCTCAAATTGCTCCAAACATAACTCCACGGCTGCATCAATATCTACCGTGGGTTTTCCTGCACCTCCTGAGCCTGTATATTTCTTGGTGGCTTCGGCTAAGAACCCTGAGATACCTATAAAATCGACCACCAAACCATTAGGTTTATCTTCAAATACCCTGTTTACCCGCGCAATGGCCTGCATCAGGTTATGACCTTTCATGATTTTGTCTACATACATGGTATGCACACAGGGTGCGTCAAAACCGGTAAGCCACATATCCCGAACAATCACCATTTTCAATGGATCTTCAGGTGTGCGGAAACGCTTTTTAATTGCCTCCATGCTATCTTTAGTGCGGACGTGCGGATTCCATGCTTCAGGATCTTTACCAATATTACTGGTCATTATTACTGCAACCTCCGGGCAGTCTGGCAATGCGGTAAGCGCATCATACATCTTTACACAATTTCTCCTGCTCATACACACCACCATGGCTTTACCATCTAACGAGGCGATTCTGGCCTTAAAATGTGTGAGAATATCATTGGCTACTGTATTTACTCGATCTTCAGCACCTGCGGCATCTTCTACTGCTGCCCATACGCCCTTCACATCATCTTCTTCACCTTCTTCAATGGCCTCCAGCTCTTTGGCGTATTCTGCTTTAATATTCAGAGGCACCATCTTAGGTTCGTAATAAATAGGCACCGTGGCTCCATCTTCTACTGCTTGTTTGATGTCATAGGTGTGGATGGTATCTCCAAACACTAGTTCCGTGTCTGCTCCTTTACTATCTACGGGTGTGCCGGTAAACCCAATAAAGGATGCATTGGGCAAGGCTATTCTTATATTTTGTGCGAAACCACCATCTTTAAAACCATATTGGGTTCTGTGTGCTTCATCAGCCATTACAATAAGGTTATAACGTTCTGATAAAACGGGATGAGACACCTCTTTGCCTTCTTCCAATTCCTTGAGCCTAAACTTCTCAATGGTGGTAAAAATTACACCCCCTCCATCAGTACTCAACAAGGTTCTCAGCTCATCGGTGGTTTCGGCATGTTGCACCTCACCTACCAGGTCTTTGCAAAGCACGAAGTTTTCATACAGTTGCTGATCTAAATCTGAACGGTCTACCTGAATGACAATGGTTGGATTTTTTAACTGTGGCAGCGACCGCAATATGCCGGTAAGGATGGCCATGGAAATACTTTTGCCGGAACCCTGCGTATGCCAAATGACCCCAAGCCTACCATCACCCAAAGGCTTTACGTTTTTGAGTGCGCTTTGCGCGGCCTTGGTAATGCCCCAATACTGATGGTACTTAGCCCCTTTCTTGATGATCTTGCCGTTATGGTCTTCATGAAAGATGAAATTCTTCAGGTAATTGAGTAGCGTAGCCTTTGGGAATAAGCCTTTGAGCAACGTTTCTAATTGCAGCTCTGCTTTGTTCACTATCTCTTCTCCATACAAACTCTTCCATGGGGTAAACCATTTGAATGAAGCACCATACATGCCGTGCAACGCCTCTCTACCATCTGACAGGATGGTGATGGCATTGTAATCAAACAGCTGCGGGATGTCTTGCAGGTAATGGCCGATCTGACGATGGGCATTGTCTACACCAACCTCAGCATCGAACATGTTTTTGAACTCAAACACCACCAATGGCAGGCCATTGATGTAAATGAGCAAATCTGTTCTGCGGGTGTTTTTACCGATGATAGTGACTTCATCTGCACAGATAAACTCATTGGCTTCAGGCTCTTCATAATTGAGGGGATAGATATGCTTGGCATATTCCTTTCCCTGAGCATCCTTCCATGAAATGGAAACGCCTTGTGTCATTTTGCGATGGAAATCCTGGTTCCGATGATCGACATCCATGCCCTCATGCTGCGTAAAGGCAGATAGAGCTTCATGTAAGGCTGTAGAAGGCACATCGGGATAGGTGCGCTTTAGAAAATTTAGTAAAGACTCCTCCAGCACTACCTTTTTTAAATCACGAGTGAGGCTATTGCCTTCCTGATTTGTGTATCCGAGGGATTGCAACCACTCGATGGCCGCCTTCTGTACAGTGAGTTCTTGCATGGATGTCATAACACTTCAGCCACTTTTTGTTCCACATCTTTTACGCCCACTTCTCCACTGATGAGTTTGGGGAGTAGGGTGTCTCGGAGGTTGGTGAGGGTTTGGTTTTCACTATTGTTTAACCAACATTGAGAAATAAGAGGATTTATTGTCTCTAAAACCTCCTTTTGTACTTTTATTTCAGGAACAAGAACTGAAAATTTTCTAAAATCTTTAAGTACGATTCGTTGAATTACGGCACCAGACACGATGGATTTCATCCGTTCCTTTACCTCGTCTAGCTTTAGATACAGATTAATTAGATGCGGGTGCATTTTGAAGTTTGGCTTCAAAATAGCAATTGAGGAAAGTAATGCAATATCCAAATCCCTTTCAACTACAAAAGCATGCTTTAAGTAACTGCCATCTTTTGCTATTAAAATATCATCCTTTCGTGGTTGACATCCTTGAGCAACCAGTTTTTGATAATCATTATCGCTAATTTTTCTACATGTATCAATCGTAAATCCCCAATCTGTCATATCCTTAACAGAAGCCATTGGATAGCCATTCTCTACCGATTTGGGACTATGATGAGCGCCATCAGTAATTTTAGACGTTATTTCTGATAATGGAAGTACCTCCCACCCTTCAGGAATAGGGCCTAATTCAGAGTCAATAAACTTGCCATCTTTAAAAGGGCCAAAATCTACAAACCAATGTTTGTACATGGTCATGGCCATTTCCTCTAGGGTTTTATTCATTTGGAGGTTGAGCTCTATTTTGTCATCCAGAGAAGAGAGAATGGAGGCGATGGCTTTTTGTTCTTTTAAGTCAGGAATTGAGATTTCAAAATCTTCAATCATTGATTTAGTTATGGCATTTCTTGTTGCACCTGCACTAGCTAAAGTCAATAAATATTCCTTGTTAGCTTTTGAGAGTAATGAATATTTTAAAAATTCAGGAGAAAGCTTTTCTCTATTTGCTCTAACAATTGCAACATGTTGGTTCACTCTTGCAGGAAGCCATTTTTCAGGTACTTGACAAACTCTTGCAACTGAATCACCTGTAATATTCAATAAAACATCACGAGACTCAACAGTAACATTTTTCAATCCTTCTGCCTGCTTTTCATCTATAAAGGCAAGACCATTTGTAGAGAAAGAAAAATCTAGAACATTTTGACTCCTAATCAACGAAATACCACTGTCCTTATAAGCTTCTTTGCCGCCTCTTGGTGTTGCACCACTTCCAATCTTATTGGTTAGTTCAGAAAGTTTATATGTCTTCCAGTTGTTGGGCATTAGGGTTTTAATCCAAGTTTTTCAATTAAAGTCTTTATCAGCCTAAGTGATTCTGGAGATTTAATATCAACATTTTCAGCCAAACATTTATTAAGATGTATTTCAAAGTGCCTGGCTATCCCAACTTTAGAAATAGGTACTCTTTCTCTTTCCCATTCATCATCAGTTTTATTAGGGTTTGAAAAGTTGGATTTAACAAATGGGGCCAAGTCATTTTTGTATCTGGAAAAAGAGGTTAATCTTTTCTCATCGATCGACTCATTTTTATCCTCAACTAATTTCAAACTCCCCTCCTCCTTCAATTCCTTCAAGCAACTATTAAATGCAGTTACTAGCAACTTAGATGGTAGCAAATCTTCAATAGATACGGCATCTTTTTTAAAGTCATTAATCTGAGTTACCACAAGCATCCCAGATTTAAGTCCTTTCTTTTTCTTATCAATTCTATTATATGTTCCCTGCGAGTCCGAGTCCATCAATACTGTGGTTGGTCTTTCTTCATCTATCATTATTTGAACCATTGCAGGAAGGTTTCCTTCCCCACCAGCATCAATAATTGAAAATAGGTCAGTATTGACCTGTACTTTATTTGTTTGATTGTAATAGTCTATCAGGGCAGATATATAAATTATGTCTTCAGGACCTTCCACGATCAAGGCTTTATCTGAATAGTAAAAACTATCACTCAATGTTAGTCCTAAAGCACTTCGTAATGGTCTCCAATTTTTTGAAAACCCTTTTTCCTTAAATAAAGTCCCGGCTGTTTTATTTTTTTCAATGACTCGAACTCTATTTGGGTAAAGTCGATTTATTAAAAACGGTGAATGAGTCGTGTAAATAATTCCAAAATTAAGGCTAAGCTCTTCAAAATAACGTAATAGATCTCGTTGACCACTTGGATGAAGCTTTGCACCTGGTTCATCCAAAACGAATATCACATTATTTGATCTACCACCTAAAGTAGCGACTTCAATTAGCAGCCCAAAGAAGTATTTGAAACCGTCACTCCTTTCTTCTATAGTATACTGGGCATCAGTATTATCATGAATTTCAAGATATAGACTTCCAGAATCATGTATAATCTCAAATCTTACTGAGGGGTCTTGAGAATAGTATTTTTGAACAAATCTATTGTTTAACCTATTATTAACCCCTCTAAGGTAGTTCCTTAACTGAGGAATAGCGGAGGGAATTTTGGCAAAATCCCTTACATCAGTAAGTTGCATTAGTTTAAAAAGAGATGTTCCAGCCGCTACCGAAGATTTGATATTAGCTAATGTGGCTGTGAAAGTTCCTAATTCAGAATCCTTTAAAATTCTAATTTCCGTTAACTTATCTTCTATAATTTTTATGCATTCATCAATTTGAGTTTGATTTTGAGCGATGTCTCGTATGTCCAATTCATCATTTTCAGATAAAAAGTAATTTAAGCTAAACTCATCTTCATTTTGAGCCGATTCTACAACAAATGAAGTGAATTTTGATAACGATTTTCCATTTGGGTTATGGGGTTTAAGCTTAAATTCTAAATCTTTTTTTACCTCGCTATCTAGATGGTATATAGCTTTTATCAGAGGAAGCTCATTGTGCACGTACCTATCACTACTTCTTCTTGTATGAACTTCATAACGCAAATCTTCAATTGTTGATGGCTTTATAAATTGCAGTACTTCTATTAAATTGGACTTACCACTTTCATTTTGACCAACAAGACAAATCATCTTTTGATCCAATTTCCATCTAAGCTTTTTAATGGACTTAAAATCTTCGATTTCTATCTGAGTTAATTTCATAATCCGTTCTTAATTAAAAATAATTTCAACTTAATAAGTTAAAGATTTGTCTTATAGTCCAATATTCAGGTATTTGTCAGATAGATTCTGCATAACTTTTTAAGCCTATATTGTACTTTAATTCTAAAATATCTCACCAGCTATGTATTTTCTAATTGTTGGGCATTAGGCTTTTTCTTCTTTTACCAATTCTACCTTATCGATTTCTTCTCCAAATGAAAAACGGCTTACAAAATCAATATGCTCACAAAGTACTTCACAAATCATATCAAGCAAAGGTTTTATGGTGGATAGGCCATTAAGGTCTTCTATTTGATTTTTGAAATTTCGCAAATCCTCAGAAGTGTCCTCCATTCGAAATGAGAAATTAATAACTGCACCCAATGTATTATTCGAATTTAGTTTGAGGCTTTTAAATAGCTCATTAGAGTATTTTTTGAACATACCGATTTTCATTGCAAGCAAAAACATGATTGCCAGATGATCATTATCATCAAAAGCTTTGTTTGTTTCTGGTCGTTTATGAGCCCTAATAATTCGGTAAATATTTATGTATTGCTTGATTGTACGTGGAGTACTACCAACCAGATAAAGTATCTCCTTTATTGCTTTAAACTCGTGTTCACTTAACATTAAGCTTTCAGGCGCTGAAGAGACCAATGCTTCAGGCTCTTTTGTTGTGATTGGCTCGATATATTCAGGTACCTCCATTTTTTCTTCAACCTGCTTAATTCTTTTGAACATAGGTTGATCATAAGCTTCCACCTCTTCACTCTCCGATTTCTCTTCGACTTCTTCTTTAGTTTCGATCTCGGGAGCTGTATCAATTTCGGTTTCAGCCTCTTCATGAATTTCTGTTTCAATTTGATCTTGTAACAGATGATCAATAAACCTTTCAACATCGGAGTTTCCAGGGTCTTTTAATTCAAAGGGAATCTGAAATATCTTTTCTAGATAATCGCCCGGTTCAACCATGTTAATTCCCAACTTCTTAACATCGGCAATTGGAGCGATTTTCAGGTACTCTAACTTAGTCTTTAACAAAAGGGCATTTCTAACACATCGCTTATCTACACCAACTACTACATTAAATAGGGGAAATGCCATTAACAAATGTACTGCCTGAATCACTTCCAACACCTTTTCATCGGAGCACCGATCCAAATCATCGATATACAAAATAATCCTGTCAAGGTTTTTACCTGTTTTGAACTGGTTATTTATAAACTCCCTGTCTTTTCTTAACTCTTCATCTTCAATTTCTCCATTTGCTTTATCGGCTTGGTAAAACAATTGACTTAACGTTTCAAAGTCTTTTCTAATGATGGAGACAATACCAAGTTTAGATTTATAATCAGCATGATCGGCACGTGATTGGATAAAATCTTTAATAGTCTCTTGATGAATCTCATTAACCATATATTGCTCAAAATCTTCGATTCGGGAGCTTATTTGATCAATTTGTTGCTTAGCATCTTCAATTTGTTGCTCAGATTCGGTAACTAACGCTTCATGTTTTTGAACTTCCTCCTGAAGCTCTACACTTTCTCCGACCACTTCATTAAACTTAGTAATGAAGGATTTCACTTGAGAATAGCGTTTTTTTAGTGCTTTGATATCGATTCCAAATCCTGTAAGAATAGGAAGAAAGGATGCCCAAGAATATTCAAAACCCATAAATTGATAAAGGACTATTCCTAAAAGCACCGAAACGGTAGCATATATTACATACTTTTTTATGCCAGGTGTTGCTTTGACATTTCTAATAAAACTATTGAATACCTGAGCTTCTTTTTTTAACTCATCCAGTTTTAGCTTTTTTTCTAAACTGGATAGTAATTCATCTTTTTCTATAGCTTCATGAGCTGCTCGAAGCTCATCATTGGCATCAATATGATTTAAAATATGTTTAGTAAAGTTGGTTTTTATTGACTCTTTAAGATTTTTGCTTTCAATCTGATAGCTATGTTTTAGATCAATCAGATTTTTCAGCCTTTCTTCTTTTGTAAGCTTTTCTCGTTGTAATGATACTAGCCTCTCCTTTAGTTTTTCTTGCACTCTCAGCTGTGCAACTCCACTTTTCGTGGTATCTGTTATGTATTCATTTAATTTTTCAAAAATACTGGTCACCAAACCAGCCCACAGATTAGCATCCAGGTAAGACCAAGCATTAAATTCTATTTGAGCTATACCAGTGCAGAAATTGTCCTTTTCTTTTCGCTTAGGATTAACTGGTTCATCACTTGGATCCACCAAAAAACCCTGATGTTTCGATAATTCATTTATTCTTTTTTGCAGGTGCTTCATAAAGAAGCTCTTTCCAGAGCCCCATCTACCAAAAAGAGCAATAGCAATAGGTGGTTTTACCTCTCTAGCTGCTAAAAGCAACGCAAACGACCTTACATCATTTTCAATGTCCAGTAAGTCTTTGGTATCAGTAATACCATCGTGATTAATTGGTGCCTGGTAGTCCTGTCTCTCAATTATTTCCTCATTTGAATTAGACTCAGTTTGTTTTACTATTTGATCAAATATAGTTCTTGATATCGATTGAAATCGAACATTTAATTCGCCCCCAATTTGCAGTGATTCGAAAATACCCTCCAGACTCTTACTATTAATTGATAAGTAGGGTATCAAATCAAATTTAAGTATAACTAGGTCAGTGGTATAATCTATGATTTCTGCTATAGCTAAAATATTCTGATCCTGAATATCAAAGCAAATAACCATATCTCCACTTGAAAATTCATAAATTTCAGTTGGATACAATGGAACATTTATTTCTTCTGAATTGTGAATTACTTTCAAATAATCATTTGAGAAGTTATCACTGTACCACCAATACTTTTTTTCTGTTTGATTAGTCTCTGTACTTTTTCCATCTTCAGCATAAGTGTGGTCATTTACAGATTCAAAATATAGGTGTCCATTATTTTCTTGTTTCTCTAATTCATTTAATTTCTCGAAGAGATCAGGATATGTCTTTAATATTTCATATAATATTTGCCTTAAATATGCTAGTTCTATTGTTTGAAATGTTCTTCTATACTGAGAGCCTGTGGGTATATCAATTGGCTCATTAAAAGTAAACCAATTCACACAAAGCCTATGGCCGTCCAAATAATTACGGACTACTAAACCTATAGCTTTTGCTCTAAACCAACCTTTTCCAGATTTTTGAAATGTAGATTTTAAGATAATAATATCTTTAAATTTAGCTCTGTTTACTGCCTTAGTATCATTTTTGACATGGCCATTTTCCCAAATTGAATTTGAAATAAAGTTCTTAAATTGGTCATTACCATCCCAAATATGACCTGCTGCAAAAAATTTTATTTCCGGATCCTGTATTAACTTTTCCAAAGCCAATTCTACACTACTGTTATCTCCAGATTTATCCGTACTTTGGCTATATTCTTCACCAAATTCCTTAGATAATTCATTATATAAGGATTGACTAATTTTTGTATTAGGTGAACTTTCTAGTGCAATGCCGCGATCACCAAAAAAATCAATAATTGTTTTAATTCCTACGTTTAGTTTCCTAGCTACTTGAGATAGTCTATAAACTTTTTCATTCTTTTTATTCTGATCAATATAGAGTTCTAAAAAATCCTTCATGATGCTTTTACGGTCACTAAAAACCTTCTCTATGTTGTTCTGTAGAATAGCCTTTTCTATATCAAGTAACTTCTCAATATCTTTATTTTTAAAAGGAACAGAAGCCAACCTATTATTATATTCTTTTAAGAAATTAAATGCATCTAGAACTTTTAGTGACGAAATATCTTTTCCATTTGACAATTGTACAGATAAAGAACTCCTGTTAAAATGCATATCAATAAAATCAATTATATCCGATCGCTCCACTGTAGTTAGATACATGTAGTTCTCCTCACTCGTATCAGGAATAACTAATATATCTTCATATTGCTCTGGAATACATGTAATAGCAAACTCAATTAAGGCCTTTTTGAATTCCTTTAGAGTCATTTGATCGCTATTTGAGGATTTAGTGCTCTTAGTTGAGGTCGTCATGTCGGATACTGCTATATTTTATTCAAGTTAAATTGGATAGCTTTTTTCAATCTATCCCCCTCCTCAAACTGCTCCATCAATTGTGTTTTCAAACGCTCCATTTTTCCTTCAAAGGGTTCATCATCGGCATCAGCTTCTTCTGTGCCCACATAGATTCCCGGAGTCAGTTTGTAGTCTTGCTTTTGTACTTCTTCAAGCGTAGCTGATTTGCAGAAGCCCGGGGTGTCTTCGTATCCCACCCCTTTGTCCTCTCCTTGGAGGGGGTTTGTACGCCATGTATGATAAGTATCTCCTATTTTCTTAACGTCATCATCAGAAAATACCCGAAGCTTACGGCTGGCCATGGTGCCCATTTTAGAGGCATCAATAAACAGTATTTCATTGGTGCGCTCACGGTGTATGCCGTCTCTGCCATCGCGGTTTTTGCTCAGTATAAATAAGCAAGCCGGTATGCCGGTGGTTAAAAACAGCTTATCGGGTAAACGCACTATGGCATCTACCATGCTATTGTTTACCATATGCTGTCGGGCACTTTTTTCGCCCTTAGTGTTAGAGGTCATGGCACCGTTGGCCATTACAATTCCGGCTGTACCGGTATCACTCAAATGATGCCAGAAGGTTTGCATCCACATATAGTTGGCATTACCATCCGTTGTAAATTCTTCCTTAGGCCCAAACAAACGAGGATCACCATCGGGTAAATCTTCGGGATGCCAGTTACTCACATTAAAAGGTGGATTGGCTATGATAAAGTCCGCTTTAAGGTCGGGGAATTTGTCATCCAGTAAAGAGTTACCTAGTTTGATGTCAAACGACAGCTCTCTGAGCATGAGGTTCATCAAACAAAGACGCAGGGTCTGAGCGGTCATCTCTTGGCCATAGATTGAGATGTCGCTTTTGTTTCCTCCATGCTCTTTCACAAACTTCAAGCTCTGCACAAACATACCACCGCTACCACATGCAGGGTCAAAGATTCTGCCTTTATAGGGTTCCAGAAGTTCCACCAAGAGTCTTACAATGCTACCCGGTGTAAAGAATTGTCCTGCACCGGAACCTTCGGCCATTGCAAAGCGGCCAATGTAGTATTCATAAATCCTGCCCAATATGTCGCTCTCCGGGTTTTCTTTCTCAGAAAACTTAGGGTGAGATAATAAGTTAATAATACCTCCTGTTTGTTTGGGAGATAATTCACTCCTTACAAAAATTCTCGGCAGAATATTATTAAGTTGTGGATTGTAAGCAGTCAGTAATTCTTGTATCACATCAAAAGCATCGTCAATGATCACTTTGATGTTATCCTGTTCGGCATTGTCCTTCAAATATTGCCAAGAGGCAGTTTTAGGAATCTTAAATGTGTTTCGAGAACGATACTCATCCTGATCTTCCAATACATAACTGATCTCTTCTTTGTCTGTCGTATAGTAATCTGATTTAGGATCATGAAGCAAAGCATCCAACTCTTCATGAACTAACTCATAGCGCTCACTCAAATGCTTTACAAAAACCAGAGGGAGGATATAGTTCTTATAGTTATTTTCAGAAACCGCGCCTCGCAACTCATTAGCTGCGTCCCATAGTTCCTTTTCAAAATCGATGTCTGCTTTGGCCATAGTATAGAAAACTTTCCTTTATCAGCTAAAGATAAAGGATTGTTAAATATACGGCTTGGTAGGCATAGGTAAAATCACCTAAAGAGGTGAGATATCGAACACTAGTTAAAATAAAAAGACCGGAAAATCCGGTCTTTTTTACTACTAATATGAATAACAAAATCACCAAAGCTTATTCCACCTGAGAGCAAGTTCAACAGAATCCCACCAATCATTAGAATTTTCATTAAAATCGAGATGGTGCTCATCCAGATCATCGACTATTTCTACAAGGTTGTACTTTTGACAAACCGTCAGGTCAAAATCAAATGGATAGTCTTCCTCTGATACTATATACTTCATAGGAATAGCTGCTTCTTTGATGGAAACATAATGTTTCATCAATAGGTCATACCGCTTTTCATCATAGTACGACCTAATCGTGAGTGTTCCTAAGTGAGAACTTATATTCTCTGAATAATCAATGTTAGACTCATACCTATAATATTTATCATTTATTGAAATGCACTCCTTGATATATGTGATTGGCAAATAGCCGTAGGACTTAAAATGATTCCTCAAAATATTTCCCACCTGATGAGATCTTTCAGAATTCATTTGATAGACCTTGTTTCTTATGTAGTCGAATGTCATCCAACCCGGATTTAAATCATAATTCTCATAGGTCAAATTATTAGACATGATTATCATTTGGAATAAAAATTATAGTCGGTATCAATTTGTTTTTGCTTTTCATCAACGAACGTTTTTATTCTGTTTTTAGAACTATCGTACAACATATATTGCTCTCGTGTCTTTTTTAGCTTGCTATTTTCAGGGGCTTGCAATAATTCGAACTTATATAAGTATTCATTGTCCTTTAGATAACCATACTTTTTTTTGTAGTAGATACTTGTTATCAAAAAAGTCGTAATAATTGAAACTCCTGATGAAATCATTATGACTGTCCAAAATCTCCTTTTGAATAAGCTGTATTTTTCACTTATGTCAATTCTGTCTTTCAATTGAGTAATTGTTTCTGTGCATAATTGTCTCAGTGCATCAATACTCTCCCTAAAATTATCAGGACCTAGTGATTGCGTCCATTGATCTATGATTTTCATTACCCTATCCTGAAAGCCTGATAATAGTTTATGATTTAATTTGAAGGAATCATTTGTGTCATTGGCGATTTCTTTAAGTGCTAGTATTTGCTCATCATTTAAAGCTTGTACCACTCTTATTTCTATTTCTCTTGGTTCTGCATTATCCTCAGAGGCCTTTTTCAGCGCCCCTTGCAAGTTTATTTTCTTCTTTTGATTTGTCATTTTTTATTTTGTTTTGTCGTGATACCGAGTTGAATATATCTCTATCATAAAAGGCTTTCCATTTGCATAAACTGCCCATTTCACAAACTGTCAATCGGTAATCACTTTTGTATTTATTTATATATAATTTGTATCGAGCCGATCGGAGTACTTCTTCCAGGTACATCCGATTTCTCGCTTCATCTAATTCAAGGTAACCTACCTTTCTTACTAAGTTCAAGGCATCTTCTTTTCTTTGATTTATTCTATCTTGATGCTTAGGTAAATCATGCAAATCCTCTAATTGTGTAATTATTTCCAATGTTTGTATCTTACTAAATGAATCACTAACAATTTTTCCATTTACATCAACGCGGTTCGCGGTGACATGACAATGATAGTGGGTTTCATCCCTGTCATGATGAAGGAAAATTGCTACTTGATTTTCATCCGTAAATCCCATTTGCTGCAAATAGTATAGTGAGTATTCAACCATTTTATCATTGGTAATTCCATTTGGAAAGTCGTTGACATCAAACGCCAAAGTTGAATGAAGATATTTATGCTGAAGTCTTTCCCCAGCTAATGACGCCACAAGCTCAAACTCCTGAACCATTTCACCGATGGTACAGTCTGGCTGCACGCCATTTACATAAATAACTTCAGTTCCCTTTGCTTTTTGGACCAGATAATCAACACTTTTATAGAGGTTTTGCGGTGATGGCAAAACCTTTATAATCATAGTAGTATTTGCTTGATCGTTTTTAGCCTCTCATTAATCTCATCACTTTGTAGTTCATATAAATCCCTCAAAAGGTTGTTAATAAGTATCAAACACTTTGCACGTTCAATTGAAAAGGACGGTATATGAAATCCTAATGCTCTGTAGCGCACATAACCCGCCATAGTCTTAAAAGTGTCAAGTTGGTTTACTTTATCTTTAACGCTGTCATACTCGTCTTCAGAACAGCGGAACATAATTCTTTTAGTTCTTTTGCTCATGGTAATTAATGTCCTAGTTGATTATCTGTATTTCGCTCTTTATCAGAATTAAGGCCTTTAACCCTATCCGCTTTGGGGAACTCCTTCGAAAGAATTTCCCTATTAACAGTTTCAAAGTTTATTACAGATAAATCTGTTTGACCTTCACGACTGTTTTCCAGAAATTCAACCAAGTCCATTTTTGCTTGAACATTAAGATTGTACGATTTCAATCTTATCTTTTGGTTTTGCTCATGAGTAATACCACCCTCCTGTTGTAGTATGTCAAGTCCCGCTTGCAAGAATCCATACTGATAATCTGATATAGCATTGTTTTCAAGTTTATTAAGAGACTCATTCATCAGTGTAGAGAAAATTTCTGAATCACTGTTATAGATTATATGTGCATCATTATATGATTTTATGATTTTTTTCATTTTTGTAAAGATTTAGTTTAAACTGATTTTGATTCTAGATAATCGAGAATTGATTGGCGATTATAAAGAACCTTTCGTGGTGTGATGTAGGTAAACTTAAGTCTACCATCATCTCTAATGTTTTGCATAGTCACCGGACTGGTGACATTTAGCATTTCCATGGTTTCTTGAGGAGTCAACCATTCAGGTTGAGGAGCTGTTTGTCCCAGCTGCTGGGCTAACAGGAGTGCGATTCTTTGAGCTATTTGATCAAAGAACTCGTCACTGAGTTGTAAATAATTGCTCATAATAAATTGATTTTGAGCAAACAAGGGGAATAAAGTATTATTATGATGTCATCATGTCATTTGGACATGAAGTTTTTGGGAATGCAAGTGAATTTAGTTCCTCTTTATATTTTTCTTCAAAATTATCAGTTAGTAAACGGTTTTTTGCTTTCGAGAAGGTGTTGACTTTTGTAATTTGAGTACTTCTCCTTTTACTCCATATTGTTGTATGACAAAGTAATACTTCAGCATAGTGATCTATTATCAGCTTCTCCTTCAACAATTCAATTAAAAGTAATGTAAATCTTGATTGGTCTTTAACGAGAAGATAATAATCTTTCTTTATTAAGTCTTCAGTAAATAAATTACTTGGAGTAACTAAATTTTTATCATTAAGAAGTTCAAAGCATTCATATTTATTTACGTAATTGTTTACAACAGAAGTTACCTCATTATTAAAGCCAATTTTTGATAATGACTTAATCTTACTTTTTTCATACAATCGTAAATCATTGATAAACAATTTTCGTTCTTCGTTTCTAGATTTTACATATTCACCTACAATTTTGATAGTTGAAAGGCAGTCTGATTCTATTTTTGAAAGTACTCCCTGGTCGCGACTATAACTATCGATATAATTAGATATATCTTTGGAAGAAAAATCATTAGAAATCATTTCCCTGACAGTTCTAAAGGCAATCTGTTTTTCTCTCCAGGTAATAAAAGGTTTATTAATATTAGGCCTAATTTCAAGCCTTATAACGTAGATTAATCTAATAAGAATAGGGAATGACAGCTTAACAAGAATATTTTTCAACTTATTAGTGTTTACCCGCATATTTCTACTACGAATGAAAAAGGCCCTAAAAAGGGCCTCTGATGGTAGCGGGGACAGGACTCGAACCTGTGACCTTTGGGTTATGAGCCCAACGAGCTACCAACTGCTCCACCCCGCGGTATATTTTGGTATTTTTAATCTTTGTTAATTACTACACTTTCGTAGTTTTTTCCTCTGTTTTTCAAAAGGATTACAAAAGTAGAAGTTATAAATTTTAAAATCAAGTACCTTTGCATAAATATATTTCAGATTGACTAAAACTTCTCCACATAAAGCCGGCTTTGTAAGTATCATTGGTAAGCCCAATGTTGGCAAATCTACCCTTATGAATCAGGTGGTAGGCGAAAAGCTCTCCATCATCACATCTAAGGCACAAACTACTCGTCATCGAATCATGGGAATTCTTAGTGGTGATAATTTTCAGATTGTCTATTCTGACACTCCCGGAATATTAAAACCCGAGTACCAGCTTCATCAATCGATGATGAAATTTGTTAGTTCTTCATTGTCTGATGCTGATGTAGTGCTTTTTGTAACAGATATCTATGAAACGTTTGATGAAATATTAGGCGAAACATTAAAAAAGATAAATGTACCTCTGATTTTCATTCTTAATAAAATAGATCAGGCTAAAGGCACGCAAGCCGAGGATAAGCTTAATTACTGGAAGGAACATGTAAAAGCAGATGCCTTTATCATGATTTCTGCACTTGACGGTGTAAACATTGACAAAGTTTTTAGTCAAATTGTAGAATCTCTACCTGAACATCCTGCCTATTTCCCTAAAGATCAACTGACAGATAAGCCAGAAAGATTTTTTGCTGCCGAAATTGTGCGTGAAAAAATATTCCTAAACTATAAGAAGGAAGTTCCATACAGCACAGAGGTAGAAATAATGGAATTCAAAGAAGATGAGAAAATCATAAGAATGCGTGCTGAAATATATGTGGAGAGAAAAAGTCAAAAGGGAATTATCATTGGACACAAAGGCGAAGCCCTAAAGAAGGTGGGTATTGCTGCCAGAAAAGATTTAGAGGAATTTTTCGGTAAGCAAGTTCATTTAGAGACCTTTGTGAAGGTGGCAGAAGACTGGCGCAAAAAAGAAATTAATTTAAAAAGATTCGGATATAAAAATTAGCAATAAGCTACAGGCTACAAGAATTAAATAATTACCTTGTGGCTCATGGCTTAAAGCTTAAAGCTAATAAAATGGCAAATGTAGTAGCAATTGTTGGTAGGCCTAATGTGGGTAAGTCAACACTATTTAATAGACTGGTAGAAAAGCGGAAAGCGATCATGGATGATGAAAGCGGGGTTACTCGTGATCGTCACTATGGGTATGCTGAGTGGATAGGTAAGTTTTTCACGGTCATAGATACTGGCGGGTACGTCACCGGATCAGAAGATAAATTTGAAGCACAAATAAGAACTCAGGTAGAGTTGGCTCTTGATGAAGCCACTGTAATTTTGTTTATGGTAGATTCTCATGCAGGACTTACAGATTTGGATAAAGATTTTGCTAAGGTGATCAGAACGTCTAAAAAACCAGTATTTCTAGTAGCCAATAAAGCCGATACGACTGAGCGTATCCACATGGCCATGGAATTTTATGAGTTGGGAATGGGCGAAGTTTTCCCTATTTCATCAGCCACGGGAACGGGCACTGGTGAATTATTGGACCAGGTGGTTAAACACTTAGAAGATGGTGATAAAATTACTGATGAAGGCATCCCTAAAATCGCTATCTTAGGCAGGCCAAATGTTGGTAAGTCTTCATTCCTGAATGCCTTATTAGGTAAAGAAAGAACCATAGTAACCGATGAGGCAGGCACCACCAGAGATTCTATCAATACCCATTACAAGTTATACGGTAAAGATTTTATACTGACAGATACTGCAGGTATAAGAAAAAAATCCAGGGTAAAAGAAGATATCGAATTCTACAGTGTACTTCGTTCCATTCAAGCATTGCAGGATAGTGATGTTTGTATCTTTTTAATTGATGCAGAAAGAGGTTTAGAAGCACAAGATATGAGCATCATTGGGTTGGCACATAAATATAATAAGGGCATGATGATTATGATTAACAAATGGGACCTTATTGAAAAAGAAACCAACACCGCTGAAAAAATTAAGAAAGAACTGGTGGCCAAGCTGGGAACTTTAAATTACCTGCCAATCATATTTACATCTGTATTAAAAAAGCAGCGAATTTTTCAGGCGATTGAGAAGGCTAATGAGATTTATGAGAACAGAATTCGTAAAATTCCAACCTCAAAATTGAATGAAGTTCTCCTTCCGGAGATAGAAAATTACCCTCCTCCGGCAATAAAAGGAAAATATATCAAAATAAAGTACATCACTCAATTGCCTATTCATACACCTACTTTTGCATTCTTTTGTAACCTCCCACAGTACATAAAAGCACCATACGAGCGGTTTTTGGAGAATAAAATTCGTAAACACTTTGACTTTGAGGGAGTTCCAATTCGGTTGTTTTTTAGAAAAAAATAACATGGACTTGACCTGAATCTCTAAATGTAGCTATATTTGGCCTTTACAAAACCAAAACCTGTGAAATATGAAAAAGTTATTAACATTATTATTAGCAGTTAGTTTTTCTCTTGCATTCGTTGCATGTGGTGGATCTGGCGCTAAAGAAGAAGCAGCTGAAACTACTGAAGCAGTAGAAGAAACAGCTGAAGAAGCAGTAGAAGAAATGGAAGAAGCAACTGAAGAAGTTATGGAAGAAGCTGATTCTGTAGCTGCTGAGGCTGAAGAAGCTGTTGAAGAAATGGAAGAAGGTTCTGAAGAATAATCTTTAAACTTCTTTAAATTTAAAGGCCTTAGATAACTAAGGCCTTTTTTTATGATGAATAAGTATCAGATAGCTCTTAGTAAATTCATTCCTGAACCTGCCGTTAATTATTGTTATGAATTGTGGGTGAATTATGATTTTAAGCTTTCAATCAAAAAAAAGAGGCAATCTAAACTGGGGGATTATAAATACGACCCCAGAACCAAAAAGCACTACATCACCGTAAATAACGACCTAAACCCTTACTCTTTTTTAATAACTTATATTCATGAAGTAGCGCATTTAGTTACTTTCAAAACTCATGGAAGAAAAGTGAGCCCGCATGGAGCTGAGTGGAAAAATGAGTTTAAAAGACTAATGCTGCCCTTGCTCAACACAAGTATATTTCCTGATGACGTTTTAAGGTCTCTGGCCAACTATCTCAAAAACCCAAAAGCTTCTAGTTGTAATGATCATGCATTAACAAAAATGCTTTCTAAGTATGATCAAACAAATGGTGTGTTTCTTGACGAAATTCCTCAAGGGGAGGTCTTTAAACTCGGTAAAAGAAAATTCAAGAAAGAATCATTGAGAAGAACACGCTTTGTTTGCGTTGAAATACCATCGGGTAGAAAATACTTGATTTCTAAATCCGCATTGGTAGAAGCCGCCTAGCCAACACTTACTTCAACTCATTAAACACGCTAAGCATAGCCAGTGCATAAGGTGCTACACCGGAATTGTGATCTTCTCCAACTAAATCAATTAATTGAATACTTTCAGGATTGGCCCCATTGGCAATTAACTTATCATAGGTATCTACAGAGTTTTGATAAGGAACAGTAACATCTGCTGTGCCGTGATACATAAACATGGGTGCTTGCGGCTGCCAGTTCACCAGTGAATTATCATTCAAGGCATTTACAAAATCGCTATACCGGGGATCTTCTATATTGGCTAAAATATCCGGTTGAATAAGGTCTGCAATTACAGTAGTAAGTTGGCCATTGATTCTAGAGCCTGAGTTAGAGCCATCAAATAAATCTGGAATAATAGTGGCATACGGCTCCTGAAAAAGATCTGAAAGTGGGTCATCATAACCGTAAGTAGTTTTGTAGGATAGCGCAACAAAAGCTAAAAAGTATGGATTATCATATGTTTCAAGACCAAACAGGTATTCCTGAAACCCTTTTACATCATAACCGCCAGAAGCAGGCGCTGAAGCTATCAACTCAAAACCTTCGGGTTGTTCCTCTTCCATTAATTTGTGCGATGCCATTGCCGCATAACCGCCTTCTGAATACCCTGCTAAGAAGGCCTTGCCATTAAAATTATAGCCTTCCTGCACTGCTAACTCTTTAGCCGCTTTCATCAAATCAATTACTGCCCTCCCGGTATATTCCGCATGATGATAAGGTGAAATGTATTCGCTTGATGCTCCAAAACCGATGTAATCAGGAATCACAAAAATATAGCCTGTGCTTGCAATGGCACTGAAGGTAAAAAACTCAGATTGATTGTTTGTAGGTGCTTCATCATTACTCGCTATTGTACCGTTTTGAAAGCTAAGCATCGGAACCGGATCTGTCGTTTCAGGGAAGGTTACCAAACCGGAAGCTGTTATCTCTTCACCTAAATAGGTTGTAGTGTAGGTGACTTCATACCCTACAATATCGTAGTTCAGCTGATCAGCTAAATCTGACAATTCAGGTATACCAAATAGTCCGATTAAACCACTGAGGTTGGCAATGCTTATTTCGGTTAATCGCGTTCCATCCTCCAGGTTTTCTATCTGCGGCTCCGGCTGAGTTTCATCATCTGAATTGTCGCAAGAGCTCAAAACTAGTGTGAATAATAACAGCAATACTGCTGACAAATACCTGGCTATTTTTTCGTATTTCATTGCGATTCTTTTCAGTTCAATCTTCTTTGGATAAGCCCATCTACAAACTCACAAAACCTCTTTGGAGCCATCGTTCTCCAGTTGACAACATCTAACTCTCCGCCAAGGTTTATATATAAGTCAATATTATAGTTACTTAGTTCATCCTTAATAAAATCGGGAAAGTTGACCCCTGCTATCCAACCCGGCTCAGAAAAATTATCGCTGTCTTCAACTTCTTCAAACCATTCAGAATAATATTCATCATCCGATCCGTGAAAATTAAATACACTTTCCCCGATAAGAATAAACTTACTTATGCCCTCGCGCATCATGTGCTCAATAATATTTCTTTTGAAATGCATGATATCGTTATTGATTGCATCATTCCATTCTCCCATGAGCTCTATTACAGCTGTTCCCTTTTCATAATCAACGAATAACAATTTGTTGTATAAAGTCTCCGAACCCAGATAGTCCCATGCAGGGTCAATGTAGTAGCCATAAATGGTATCGCTATACATGTCATAATTGTACTCTTTACCATGATAAGGCGAACGAGCGTCCTCTGCAGAATTATAAAAGTTTAACCATCGGTAGTATGGCTCAATCTCGTGCATCTTTACGTATAAATTCTATTACCTTCCTCACTGAACCGTGTAAATCTAAAAGCTCTTCGGCCTCTTCTCTGCCTATGCACAACTCCTCCATTAGCATCCTAACACCACGATCTACTAATTTGTTGTTGCTCAACTGCATATCCACCATTTTATTGCCCTTCACTCTGCCAAGCTGAATCATGCATGATGTTGAAATCATATTCAAGGCTAACTTCTGAGCCGTTCCTGCTTTCATTCGTGTACTTCCGGTAACAAACTCGGGCCCTACCACTATTTCTATTGGAAAAGTTACTGATTTAGCCAATTCCGAATCCCTGTTGCAAGTAATACAACCTGTAATTAAACCTTCCTCTTTAGCTTTCCGAACTCCACCAATTACATATGGTGTTCTGCCTGAAGCTGCAATCCCTATCACCACATCTTTATGATTAATCTGATGCTCTTGAAGGTCCTTCCAGGCTTGCTCCTCGTCATCCTCAGCAAATTCAACAGCTTTTCTTATGGCTCCATCGCCACCAGCAATTAACCCTACCACAACTCCATGAGCCATGCCAAAGGTTGGCGGTATCTCTGAAGCATCTAATATTCCTAATCTTCCACTCGTACCAGCTCCTATGTAAAACAGACGTCCGCCTTTTTGTAGTTGCTTAACAATTTCAGGAATTAAAGCTTCCATTTGTGGCATGGCACGCATCACAGCCTTGGGAACGGAAGTATCTTCTTTGTTTATATTCACTAGAATGTCTCTTACAGACATCTCCTCCAGATGATCATAGTTTGATGATGATTCAGTAGTACTCATAAAATGGTTTAACTGTTTTGATGATATAAGGTTAAGCCTGCAATTGGAGATTGAATAATATTCTTCACCACGATCCCAGAATCCGCTCCTGCTTTTCTTAGAATGTTTCCATAGTAAAAGGCTATGGATCCCGTAAAATGAACGGGCCATTCTAAATTAAAATATTGAATGCTTTCATCCATAAATTTTTTAAAACCCTCATATACCAAACTATAAAAATAAGGCTCGTTTATGCGCGTTGAAATAAAATCGGAAAACGAGGCCAAATAAGCCGATGGCTGATTGTTGTGATACACGCGTTCCAATACTTCCAACAGCGAAATATTCGTGTGATTTTCAAAAGCTCTTTTTATTTCAACACTCATTTTCTTACCAAAATAATCATGGATGAGTCTTTTACCGAGCCAGCTTCCACTGCCTACATCGTTTAAGATGTATCCCAATGATGGTGTATTGGCTATAATTTGAGTGCCATCATAAGCACAAGCATTTGATCCTGTTCCAAGAATGCAAACAATCCCCTTTTCCTTACCACATAATGCCCTTGCAGCAGCTAGCACATCGGAATGAATATTAATTAAACTTAGCTCTTCAAATCTTTTCTTAACTGCAGATTTGATTCTTTCAATCGCCTTTTCAGATGAACAACCAGCTCCATAAAAATGCAACTCCGAAGGTTTCAATTCTATTGGTAACTGTTCTGCCAAAACTCGATAAATCTGATCTTCACCCTGCTGAAAGGGATTCAACCCATCCGTTTTAAATTGACTGATTTTACCTTCACTGTCAATTAACCGCCAGTCTGTTTTAGTAGATCCACTATCAGCTATCAGCTTCATTCTTAACTCTTTAATCTCCCTATTGCTTTAAACTTATCAAAAACATTCGCATTGTGGGGGGCGTCAGATAATTCATCGGTCAAATCCTGGCCGGCCCAATGTTCATAATGCTTGCCATCCCTCCATAATTTAGATCGACTCACGTCATAAATCACATTACGGTATGCTATCCAAACTTCTTCCCTATCTTGTCCATTTCTCATAGCCAATTGCTGTGGAGTATAAATTGGTAATTCCTGATCTTCCATGCGGTTTTTAATGACTTCAAATTTATATATCTTTCCGACATAATTGGAAAACACACACTATGAGATATTTATCACTATTAATTGCAGTTGTTTTATTGTCATGCCAACCGAAAGAGCAAAAAGAAGATAAGGTTGAGGAGTTAAGTGTTGAAGAAAAAGCACAGCAACTTGCAAAGAAATTTATCATTCTTGATGGTCATGTTGACCTACCCTACAGGTTGAAAGACAGCGGTTTTAACATTGAAGAAGATAAGGAAGAAATTTTGGCCACTGACAAAGGCAATTTTGATTATGAAAGAGCCGTGGCTGGTGGCCTTAATGCTCCGTTTATGTCAATCTATATTCCTGCCAGCTACCAGGAAACGGGTGGTGCTAAAGCGCTGGCCGATACGTTAATTAACATGGTGGAGAGCATTGCAAATACGTATCCGGATAAGTTCGCTGTTGCTCATACTGCTGCAGATGTCGAGAAAAATTTTGAAGCTGGTATTATTTCCTTCCCTATGGGTATCGAAAATGGAGCTCCTATTGAAAATGACTTAGGAAATGTTCAATATTTCAATGACCGAGGAGTAAGCTATATCACTCTTACACATTCTAAGAACAACCAGATATGTGATTCTTCTTACGACCCCGAAAGAAAATGGAATGGCCTGAGCCCTTTCGGTAAACAAGTGGTGGCAGAAATGAACAAGGTGGGTATTATGATCGATGTATCTCACATTTCTGACAGCACATTTTATCAGGTAATGGAGTTATCGAAAGCTCCGGTAATTGCTTCTCACTCTTCATGCAGGCACTTTACACCTGGTTTTGAGCGAAATATGTCAGATGATATGATTAAACTTTTAGGCGAAAAGAATGGCGTAATACAAATCAACTTTGGCTCTACATTTTTAGACGAAAAGTCACGAGAAATATGGAATCATGTGAAGCCTTATAACGATAAAGCCCAGCAAAACCCAAGTGACACAGCTTCTGCCAATTATGTGAAACGGTATTTAGCTCAAAACCCACTTTATACTAACACACAAAAGGCGGCTGATCATATTGATCACGTAGTAAAAATAGCCGGTATCGATCATGTTGGAATTGGTTCTGATTATGATGGTGTGGGAGATTCGTTACCTATTGGTTTGAAAGATGTTTCTACCTATCCAAATTTGATAGCAGAACTACTGAAACGAGGTTATACAGAGGAAGATATAGAAAAAATATGCTACAAAAATGTTTTCCGTGTTTGGAAAGAAGTAGACAGACTAGCAGCATCAATGTAATTTCAGGTTGGCAATGAATAAAATATCCGCTTTACTATTATTAATTTCAATCAACGCTTTTGGTCAGGAGATAATTAAGCAAAATCTCGGCCCGAATATTAATACAACATACAACGAGTCTAAGCCTATCATTTCTCCCGATGGCAAAATTTTATTCTTTGCTCGCCAGAACTATCCTGACAATTTCAAAGGCGATAAAGACCCACAGGATATATATTATTCTTTATACACTGATGGGTCTTGGTCGAGAGGTGTAAATATTGGATTTCCCTTAAATGATAAATACCCCAATGGTGTTAATTCAGTTTCCACCGATGGGAATCACCTATTAGTAATTAATGCTTATAATCAGGATGGAAGCGTAACTGCCGGAGCCTCCATCAGTAATAAATCAGGATCCAGTTGGGGTTATCCTACAAAGCTTGTCATCGAGAATTTCTACAACAACAGTGATTTTGTGGACTACTACCAATCTAACAACGGTCACCATTTGCTAATGGCGATTGAAAGGGAAGACGGCATGGGCGACCAGGACTTATACGTTAGTATGCAGATTGACGAAACGCACTGGTCTGAGCCCATCAACCTGGGTCCAGATATAAACACCCCAGAAGCTGAATTTTCACCTTTTCTAGCGGCTGACAATAAAACCTTATTCTTCGCCTCTATGGGCTTTAAAGGATATGGAAGTAGTGATATCTATTATTCTAAAAGACTGGATGACACCTGGAAAAAATGGTCGAGACCAATAAACTTGGGTTCTGAGGTTAATTCAGATGAATTTGAAGGCTATTACAGCATTCCCGCATCGGGTAATTTCGCTTATTTCGTAAGCACTAAAGGGTCAGTGAATGGATCGAAGGATATTTACAAGGTAACACTTCCATACCAGTTTAGGCCAGATCCTGTATTGCTCATCTCCGGTACTGTTTACGATGCTAAAACAAAGGGACCAATAAAGGCAGAGATTTCATTTCTAGACCTGCCGGAACGAAAAGAAATTGAACGTGCCGTTTCTTCACCAGAAAGAGGCGATTATAAAATGGTTTTGCCACGCGGTCATATATATGAGTATCTAGCCAAAAAAGAGGGTTTTATTGGAGTTGTTCAATATAAAGATATGAGTGAGGTAAAAGAATATGTAGAAATTGAAAGTGACCTTGCCCTTGTTCCTATTGAGGAGGGCCAAAAAGTAAATATTCATAACATTTTCTTTGAGGAAGATACTGATAAGTTCGCTCAGGATGCCTATTTGGAGCTCGACCGTTTTGTAGGAATCCTAAAAAAACACCCTCAACTATATGTAGAGATTGGAGGACATACTTCTCAAAAAAGAATAGCTACTGATAATCTGATACTGTCAGAAGAACGTGCACAAGCAGTTGTTACCTATTTTATCACCCAAGGGTTACATCCGGCCAGATTTGTAGTGAAAGGCTATGGAAATACAATACCTTATGTGGCGAGAGAAAAAATCCACTTCAAGCCTAATACGAACATTAATGACAGAATTGAATTAAAAATCCTGGGTACTAATTGGACTGTTCCAGTTGATAAAGACTCCGATGATGATGGCATCATTGATGAAGAGGACGAATGTCCAAACTTTGCCGGACCCAAAGAAACGAATGGTTGCCCCGATGCTGATGGCGATTTAATCATTGACAAGTTTGATGATTGCCCAAGATTAGCAGGTGTGAAAGAAAATAACGGCTGCCCGGAAATTACCGCTGAAACTAAAGAAGTACTACAGGCTGCCCTTAGAGGCATTGAGTTTGAATTAGCAAGTGACGTAATCAGGCCTAAGTCTTATTTAATTCTTGATAAAGTAGTGGACGTGATGCAACAAAACCCTGACTACAAATTAAGAATATCCGGCCATACTGATGATCAAGGGAATGATGAAACAAACCTGATATTATCACATAAAAGAGCACAATCTACAAAAACATACCTGATGGAACATGGTGTGGAAGAGGATCGACTCGATGCGATTGGCTATGGCGAAACTAAACCTGTAGCAGATAATGCCACAGAAGAAGGCCGTGCCCAAAACCGAAGAGTGGAATTTGAGATCGTATTTGCAGACCAAAACAAGTAGGCATTTACCGATAATTATCTGCCATTGATCTATAAAAAGCTGCTATTAACCATTTTTAACTAACATTCAGGCAAGGCTGGCGTACATGTAGTTGTAATGAACATGTACAAAAAGCACTATAAAATTACCAGCCTGATCATCCTAGCATTGATGTTAGCATGCTTTGCCTATTTAGAAGACCAGATTCTCAATCACGTTTCCTATGTTGAGCAGGAAGTAAGGTGCTATTTAAATCATGTATCCGTCAAAGAAAAGAATATCATTACCGACCTGGCTCATCACCTTACTGCCAAGATTAAAAATTAAAGTTAACTGGTAATAAATTAGAGAATTCCCTAGTTTCAAACCCATGTTTGGACTTTTCAAGAAGAAAGAAAAAGATACTTTACCTGCCCTATTTGACTTGGATAACAATCCATTAATGGAAGGAGATCTTGTGGAAGTGCTTAGATATGAGCTTGGGAAAAGTAAATTAATTCTGATTGATAAGGTCTATTACTACGAGTCAGTAAAAAGTGGCAAGCAAATCAGCTGGCTGAAAATGATAGATGCTTCCAGCGATCGTCAGAAAGTAAAGAAGATTCTTGATTCTTGATTCTTGATTCTTGATTCATCATTCATCATTCATCATTCATCATTCATCATTTAATTGAACTCAGTAAATAATCCTTATACCCCCAGTTCTTTTACAATATTACTTTTGATTCTCTTGCTGTATGATATACCTTTGTGCCAATTTGAGCACGAGTCATTTATCATACAAATTTCTAACCACTAATCCATGCCAAGAGATCGTAGTATACGCTCCGTATTAATCATCGGAAGCGGTCCTATTATTATCGGACAAGCCTGTGAATTTGACTATTCCGGTTCCCAAGCAGCCAGATCATTAAGAGAAGAAGGAATTGAAATAATCCTTATCAACTCTAACCCAGCGACCATCATGACGGATCCTGTTACGGCAGATCATGTTTATCTGAAGCCGCTGACAAAAGCATCTATCAGAGAAATTCTCGAAAAGCATAACATCGATGCGGTGTTACCTACTATGGGTGGCCAAACCGCACTCAATTTGGCTATTGATTGTGATAAGGCAGGGATTTGGGAAAAATATGGTGTAAGAATAGTGGGTGTTGATATTGAAGCAATTAACATAACGGAAGACAGAGAGCAGTTTAAAAACCTGATGCATAAGATTGGTATTCCAATGGCACCACAAACAACTGCAAAATCTTACTTGGAAGGGAAAGAAGTTGCTCAGGAATATGGCTTCCCGCTTTGTATCCGTTCATCTTTCACATTAGGAGGAGCAGGAGCCGCAGTGGTTTGGAAAGAAGAAGAATTTGATAATCTGTTAAAGCAAGGATTGGAAATGTCACCCATCCACGAGGTGATGATCGATAAGGCCTTAATGGGTTGGAAAGAATACGAATTAGAATTACTCAGGGATAATAATGATAATATCACCATCATTTGCTCTATCGAGAATTTCGATCCGATGGGTATACATACAGGTGACTCGATCACTGTAGCTCCTGCCATGACATTATCTGATACCACGTTCCAAAAAATGAGGGACATGGCCATTCATATGATGAGATCTATTGGAAAGTTTGCCGGTGGGTGCAATGTGCAATTCGCGGTTAGCCCAGATGAAAAAGAAGATATTATCGCTATTGAAATTAACCCTAGAGTTTCTCGTTCATCTGCATTAGCTTCTAAAGCAACGGGGTATCCTATCGCTAAAATTGCTGCCAAACTTGCCATTGGCTACAATTTGCACGAACTAAGCAATGCCATTACAGGTACTACTTCAGCATTCTTTGAGCCAGCCATTGACTATGTAATCGTTAAAATACCTCGTTGGAATTTCGATAAATTCGAAGGTTCTGATAGAAAGCTAGGTCTTTCAATGAAGTCGGTAGGTGAGGTAATGGGAATAGGACGAAACTTCCAGGAGGCATTACAAAAAGCTTGTCAGTCTCTTGAAATTAAAAGAAACGGATTGGGTGCAGACGGCAAAGAGCTGACCAAACAGCAAGATATCCTTTACAGTCTGGAGAACCCGAGCTGGAACAGGTTATTCCATATTTACGATGCCTTTAAGTTAGGTATACCATTTAAAACCATTCAAAATCTAACCAAGATTGATAAGTGGTTCCTTTATCAAATTGATGAGCTAATAATGCTCGAAAATGAGATTGAGAAACACAAAATTGATACGGTACCTGAACATCTCCTGCGAACAGCCAAAGAAAAAGGCTATGCCGATCGTCAACTTGGCCATTTAATGCGGTGCTGGGAAAGCGAAGTATTTGATAAAAGAAAAGAACTGGGCATTAATAGGGTTTACAAGTTGGTAGACACATGTGCCGCTGAATTTGAAGCTCAGACACCTTATTACTACTCTTCTTTCGATCAGGAGAATGAGTCAATAGTATCAGATAAAAAGAAAATTATTGTCTTGGGTTCTGGCCCAAACAGAATTGGTCAGGGTATTGAATTCGATTATTCTTGTGTGCATGGAATTTTGGCTGCCAAAGAATGCGGCTACGAAACCATTATGATTAACTGTAACCCTGAAACAGTATCAACTGATTTCGATATTGCGGATAAATTATATTTTGAACCGGTATTCTGGGAACACATTTATGAAATTATCCAGCATGAAAAGCCGGAAGGGGTTATCGTTCAACTAGGTGGACAAACCGCTCTTAAACTTGCAGAAAAACTTGAGAAATACGGTATCAAAATACTAGGCACTTCGTTCGATGCCCTGGATCTTGCCGAGGATAGAGGAAGTTTCTCTCAGCTCCTTAAGGATAACGACATACCATATCCAAAATTTGGTGTAGCTGAAGATGCAGAAACTGCCATCGAACTTTCAAAAGATTTAGGCTTCCCGCTTCTTGTAAGACCTTCTTATGTATTAGGTGGGCAGAGTATGAAGATTGTTATCAACGAGAAAGAGCTTGAGTCTCATATTGTTGATATTCTCAAGAAAATACCAGGAAACAAAGTACTATTAGATCATTTCTTAGATGGTGCTATCGAGGCAGAAGCCGATGCTATTTGCGATGGTGAGGATGTTTACATCATTGGTATCATGCAGCACATAGAGCCTGCAGGAATTCATTCGGGCGACTCGTATGCAGTTCTTCCTCCTTACAACTTGGGAGATTTGGTAATCAAACAAATTGAAGAATACACCAAGAAAATCGCTAAGGCACTTAGAACCGTAGGGTTAATAAACATACAGTTTGCCATTAAGGATGATAAAGTTTACATTATAGAAGCGAACCCAAGGGCTTCGAGAACGGTACCATTTATTTGCAAGGCATATCAGGAGCCTTATGTAAATTATGCCGTAAAAGTGATGTTGGGTGAGAAAAAAGTGAAAGATTTTACATTCAATCCTGTTAAAAAAGGATATGCCATCAAAGAGCCTGTATTTTCATTCCATAAGTTCTCTGATGTAAATAAAGAATTAGGACCTGAAATGAAATCTACAGGCGAATCGATCTACTTTATTGACGATTTGATGGATGATTATTTCATGAAAATTTACTCAGAACGAAACCTATACTTGAGTAGATAAGTTAATAAAGCAAAAAGAATAAAATGATAAAGTTTCTTTTAATCATATTTATACTTGGTTACATCTTTTTTAAAGGATTGGGCTTTTTTATAAGAATGATTCTTGGAGGTTCATCAATGAATCAATTTGGTAACCAACAACAGAGTAGCTCTCAAAAGCCAAAAAATGGAAATGTTAACGTTGATTACATCCCTAAAGATCAAAAACCTAAGAAGGAAAATTTCAAAGGTGGCGAGTATGTGGACTTTGAAGAAGTGAAATAAAGAGATTAATTTAGAAAAATATAAAAGTCCCGCTTGTAGTGGGACTTTATTTGTTTACAGAGCATGACACAATTACCATTTTTTAAATATCAGGCCACCGGCAATGATTTCATTCTACTCGATAATACATCGAATGATATCAATCACTCAGTCGATCTGGCGAAAAAATTATGCGATCGTAAATTCGGCATTGGTTCTGACGGACTCATTGTCATTCAAAATCATCCTGATTACGATTTTGAGATGGTATTTTACAATCCGGACGGTAGCCAGAGCTTGTGCGGCAATGGCAGCCGATGTGCCGTTAACTTTGCAAAAAAGCTTGGTCTTATTTCCTCATCTACTACTTTTCTTGCCCATGATGGCCCACATGAGGCCAGTATTTTAGAAGATGGAATCGTAAAACTCAAAATGTCAGACGTACATTCTGTCAGAGAAATGGATGATGGTATATTTATTGACACCGGTTCACCGCATCTGGTTGATTTCGTCTTTAATCATAAAACAATAAATGTTTTTAAAGAAGGCAAGTCCATTAGGAATAATAACACCTTTAAAGAAAAAGGGGTGAATGTAAATTTTGTTGAAGTGGAAGGTAATACAATACACGTGCGCACATATGAGCGTGGCGTTGAGGATGAAACCCTTTCATGTGGTACGGGAGTAACAGCAGCCGCTTTAGCTTCATCAGGCAAGGGCTTAAAAAGTCCGATTGCCATTAAAACAAAAGGTGGTGAACTTGAAGTTGCTTTTCAGAAAGTATCAGAAACGGAGTTTAAAAACATTTATTTGATTGGCCCGGCATTGGAGGTTTTTACGGGTGTTATTGAATTAAATTGAGCGGTAAAAATTATAAAAAACGACTTAACTTAGAGCGTTAAAAGTTAATACAAGTATGTTAAAATTCATTGCGAAAGTATTCGGCACAAAGTCAGACAAAGACATAAAAAAACTGATGCCGATGGTGGAGGAGATAAATGCGGAGTTTGCAAAACTTAGCAGCATCAGCGATCAGGAATTAAGAGAAAAATCAAGAGCCGTTAAAGGCGATATAGATGAGTATTTAAAGTCAATAGATGAAGAGATTGCTTCATTACACCAAAAAGTGAATGACAATCCGGATCTTGACATCCATGAAAAGGAAGAAATATTCAATCAAATAGATTCTCTAGAAGAGAAAAGAAACAAAGATCTCGAAGAGGTATTATTGAAAGTATTACCACGTGCCTTCGCTATTGTAAAAGAAACTGCCCGTAGATTCAAAGACAATGACCAATTAGAAGTGGTCGCTACCATGCACGACAAAACATTAGCAGCCAAAAAGCCTAATGTAGAAATTGATGGTGATAAAGCCATTTGGAAAAATAAATGGCTGGCAGCAGGTACTGAAATTAAATGGGATATGCTGCACTATGATGAGCAGCTAATCGGTGGTATCGTTCTGCATGAAGGTAAAATTGCTGAAATGGCAACCGGTGAAGGTAAAACTTTGGTAGCAACGCTGCCTGCATTCTTAAATGCATTGGCTAAGAGAGGTGTTCATGTAGTAACTGTTAACGACTACCTTGCTAAACGTGATAGTGAATGGATGGCTCCGATTTTCGAGTTCCATGAATTAACAGTTGATTGTATAGACAAACACGAGCCTAATTCCGAAGAACGAAAAACGGCTTATGGATGCGATATCATCTATGGAACTAATAATGAATTTGGTTTCGATTATTTAAGAGATAACATGTCTCGTGAAACGGATGATCTGGTACAGAAAAAACATCATTACGCCATGATTGATGAGGTGGACTCTGTATTAATTGATGAAGCAAGAACTCCATTAATTATATCAGGGCCTGTGCCGAGAGGTGATGAGCATGAATTCTATGATTTGAAGCCTCGTATTTCAAAGTTGGTAGATGCCCAAAAGAAATTAACACAGCAATTTTTAGTAGAAGCAAAGAAGTTAATTTCGGAAGGCAATGAAAAAGAAGGTGGCCTTGCCTTATTCAGAGCTTATAGAGGGCTACCAAAACACAAGCCATTGATCAAATACCTGAGTGAAACAGGTATGCGTCAAATTCTTCAAAAAACGGAGAATTTCTACCTTCAGGATAATCAGAAAATGATGCCTGAGGCAGATGAACCTTTGTATTTTACTATTGATGAAAAGCATAACAGCATTGAGCTTACTGAAAAAGGAATCGACCTGATTACCAAAGAAGGAGAAGATTCCAACTTCTTCATCATGCCGGATATTGGTGTAGAAATAGCCAATCTGGAAAAAGATGAGGCATTGACTGACGAAGAAAAAGTAGCTAAAAAAGATGAGCTAATTAAGGATTACTCCATTAAGTCACAGCGAATCCACTCAGTTAACCAGTTATTAAAGGCTTACACACTTTTCGAGAAAGATACTGAGTACATAATTGTTGATGGTAAAGTTAAAATTGTAGATGAACAGACAGGCCGTGTAATGGATGGCCGTAGATATTCTGATGGTTTGCACCAAGCCATTGAAGCGAAAGAAAATGTGAAAGTAGAAGATGCAACTCAAACTTACGCTACCATCACTTTACAGAACTATTTCAGAATGTACCACAAACTTGCGGGTATGACGGGTACTGCCGAAACTGAGGCCGGTGAATTCTGGGAAATCTATAAATTGGATGTAGTGGTAATGCCTACTCACAGGCCAATTGCCAGAGACGATAAGCAAGACATGGTTTACAAAACCGTTCGAGAGAAGTTCAATGCGGTGGTAGACGAAATTGTAGCATTAACAGAAAAAGGAAGGCCTGTATTGGTGGGTACTACATCGGTAGAAATATCTGAATTAGTGAGCCGTATGTTAAACATGCGTAAAATCAACCACCAGGTACTCAATGCCAAGCAACATGCCAGAGAAGCTGAAGTTGTTGCGGAGGCGGGTAAACCGGGTACTGTAACCATCGCCACCAACATGGCTGGTAGAGGTACTGACATTAAACTTACCCCTGAATCTAAAGCAGCCGGAGGTTTGGCTATTATTGGTACAGAGCGCCATGAATCGAGACGAGTAGACAGACAGTTGAGAGGTCGTTCTGGTAGACAAGGAGACCCTGGTTCTTCACAGTTCTTTGTGAGTTTGGAAGACAACTTAATGCGTATGTTCATGCCCGAGCGTATCGCTAGAATCATGGATAAACTTGGTTTGCAGGAAGGTGAAGTGATCTCACATTCCATGGTTACCAAATCTATTGAACGAGCTCAGACTAAAGTAGAGGAAAACAACTTTGGTATAAGAAAAAGATTGCTCGAGTATGACGATGTAATGAACTCGCAACGCGAGGTAATTTATAAGCGTAGAAGAAATGCTCTTTATGGTGAGCGACTACAACTGGATATCATGAACATGCTCTTTGATACATGTGAAGACATTGTATTGAATACAAAAGGAGCAGATAATTACGACAGTTTTAAGCTTACAGTGCTGGGCGTACTAGGTGTTGATTTCGAGATTACAAAAGATGAGTTTTCTTCTATTTCAGAAGAAAATCTTACTCAGAAACTTTACGATGTAGCTTACGAAGCATACAAGAGAAAAAATAATGGTATTGCGGAAAAGGCCTTACCAATTATCAAAAATATTTCTGAAACACGGGGTGCTACTATTGAGAATATCTTAATTCCATTTACTGATGGAAAGAAACAAATTGGTGTAGCGGCTAATCTTCAAAAATGTGTTGATACCAACAACAAGGAGATGATTAAGTCCATGGAGAAAATGATTACCCTCGCCATCATTGATCAGTTATGGAAGGATCATTTACGTGAAATGGATGACTTGAAGCAAAGTGTTCAGAATGCTGTATATGAGCAAAAAGACCCGCTTTTGATTTATAAGTTTGAAGGCTTCGAGCTATTTAAAAGGTTTATTGCTAAGGTAAATGAAGATACAATCTCCTTCTTAATGAAAGCCGATTTACCCGTAGAAGATCCAAATCAAGTGCAAGAAGCACGACAGCGTGGCAGACAGAAGTTAAGTGAGAAGAAAGAAGAGTCAAGGTCGCTACTTAGTGGTGGCCGACAGCCTGCCGCAAACAGACCACCAGCTGAAATTACCAAACCGTTGAAATCAGAGAAAGTTTTCGGTAGGAATGACAGGGTTACCGTGCAGTACATGGACGGAAGTATGAAAAAAGATGTTAAATTCAAGACTGTAGAAGCAGATATTAATAATAATAAGTGCGTTTTAGTAGAAGATTAAATGATTAAAAAAAGTCTATACTTCCTTGTTTTTAGTTTGGCCATCTATGCTTGTTCTCCCACAACAACTACGAGCACCTCAAGCATAGAAACGTATAACGAAGATTTATCAGTACATCGCCCAAAGTTTGATGTAATCGATGAGTCCAAAGAAGTAAAATCTAATACTGAGGAGGTAAAAGCAAACTACCCTGAGCCAACCAATGATGTTACTAAATACCTAAATACAGTATTAGATAGCATTAACATGCTGAAGGCTAACATCAAATATGTTGATGGTTTTACAGTACAGGTTTATTCTGGCACGAGCAGCGAAGAGGCTAAAATAGCACGAGGAAAGGTTTATACCATTTTATCGGATGCTTCCCCTTCGTTAAAGTATGACGAACCAAACTTTAAAGTAAAAGTTGGCAAATACTATTCGCGGTTAGAAGCTCAGAAAACTTATGCTAAGTTGAAGCGGAAGTTCCCTAACTCAATTATTATACCTGAGAAAATATACCTGGAAGAAATTGATTAATAAGATAAAGCAGCTAGCGAAGGAGTATAAGCAAGATGTCATCGACATTAGAAGACATATTCATGCCAACCCGGAACTATCTTATCAGGAATTTAATACTGCAAAATTTGTAGCTGAACAGCTTCGCAATTTTGGAATTGACCCCAAAGAAGGAGTTGCAGAAACTGGTCTAACAGCTATTATCAAAGGAAAAAATCCGGATAAAAAAGTTACAGCATTAAGAGCCGATATGGACGCGCTCCCCATACTAGAAGCCAATGATGTTCCTTACAAATCAAAAAATGAAGGCGTTATGCATGCCTGCGGGCACGATGCTCATACTGCTTCACTTCTAGGTTGTGCCAAAATTTTGAATTCATTAAAGGAAGAATTTGAAGGTACAGTAAAACTCATTTTTCAACCGGGTGAGGAGAAAAACCCTGGAGGAGCTTCATTAATGATTAAAGATGGAGCCTTAAAGAATCCTGTTCCTACTACTATTTTCGGACAGCATGTGATGCCATTAATTCCAGTAGGTAAAGTGGGGTTTAGATCGGGCATGTACATGGCCAGCTGCGATGAAATTTATTTAACTGTTCATGGTAAAGGCGGACATGGCGCCATTCCAGAATTAGCAATCGATCCTGTACTTATTACCTCACATATTATAGTAGCCTTACAGCAAGTGATCAGCAGAAATGCGAGTCCAAAAACACCTACTGTGTTGAGTTTTGGAAAAGTTGAAGCGAATGGGGCAACCAATATTATTCCTGAAAAAGTAGAAGTAGCTGGTACTTTCAGAGCCATGAATGAAGAATGGCGTGCAGAAGCACATAGAATCATAAAAAAGATGGCCGAAAGCATTGCAGAAGGTATGGGTGGAAGTTGCGATGTTAATATCTCAAAAGGTTACCCTTACTTGGAAAATGATCCTGCAATAACAGATAGTGCCAGAAAATCAGCAGAAGAGTACTTAGGAAAAGAAAATATCGAAGATCTGGATTTATGGATGGGTGCAGAAGATTTCTCTTATTACACTCACGAAGTACCTGCGTGTTTTTATAGGTTAGGAACGAGAAATGAGCAAAAGGGTATTACTTCATACGTCCACACTCCAACCTTTAATATCGATGAAAATGCGCTTGAAATTGGTTCGGGTTTAATGGCATGGATAGCTATAAAAAGCTTGGGGAATTAACGATCTTCCTCGTCACGGGCCAGCTCACCAGTAATACCCTCAGTAACATTGATGATGTGGTCACCTATTCTTTCTAACAGGTTATACATATCTGCATATACAATACCATTAATTACATGGTACGCCTTATTTTCAATGTTCTTTAGATGTTTTTTACGAAGCTGATCACGTTTTTTATTGATTTTCTTCTCTATAGCAATGGCCTCGTCCAAAGAAACCTTTTGGTAATCCTTGGCCAGATTAGCATTCATTACTTCGAATGCCTGATCAATGAGTTCAAACATTTCAAGCAAATTAGATATCTGCTTTTCAGAAAACCATACATCGCTTTCATTCTTTCGCTCAACAGATAAAGATGCCTGGAAGAATAGGTCGGCAATACGTTCAAGATCATTAGCAATTGAAAGCATACCTCTTAGCCTTAAAGAAGATTCTGATGTTAAATTGGCTGTAGAAAGTTTTGAAAGATACTCTGCCACCTCAATCTCCATTCTATCAGTAATACCCTCGTACTTTCTAACTCTTTTTAGAATCTTTGACCTATCCTTAAATTTTTTATTCTTTATGAGTGACTGAGTAAAGCCAGACATCCTACCAGTAATTTCTCCAAATTTAGCCAGCTCCTTTCCTACTTCTTCGAGACTAATTTCCGGGGTACTTACCAAACTTGAAGAAATATATTCAAGCTTAAAGTATTCATCTTCTTCTGCAGTAGCCTTCACCATTTTTGTTACAATGGAGGCAATGAAATTAACGAACCAAACAAGGATAATTACATTTATTACGTTAAAGGCCGTATGAAAAATTGAAAGGGCAATTGGAATAGCGGCTGGGCTATCAAAAGGCGAAACACCTCCATCTGATGATAAATAAACATCAATAACATTCAGGAAAACAGGCATTAATAATAACATCCACAACACACCGAATATGTTAAAAATAAAGTGCGCCCTAGCTGTTCTTTTTGCGTGCACATTTGCAACCAATGCTGCAATATTCGCGGTAATAGTAGTCCCAATATTTTCCCCTAAAACCATTGCAGCAGCAATATCAAATGTAATCCAACCTTCATTGGCCATTACTAACGTAAGAGCCATTGTAGCACTGGATGATTGTATGACCACTGTTAAAACGGTTCCTATTATTACAAAAATCAGGGTTGATAAAAATCCTAAATCTGTGTATTCCGAGAGAAAAGCCAATATTTCAGGATTCGCCTTGATATCTGGAACAGAGTCTTTTAATAAATCAAGACCCATAAATAAAAGGGCAAAGCCAATAATAACTTCACCCCAAGATTTAATTTTATTCTTTGATGAAAAGATCAGAGGAAAGCCAAATGCGATTAGTGGTAGTGCCGCAGCGCCAATTTTAATTTTAAAACCGATTATTGATATTATCCAAGCCGTTACTGTTGTGCCTATGTTTGCACCCATCACTACTCCTATGGATTCAACCAAAGATAATAGCCCGGCATTTACAAAACTCACTACCATTACAGTAGTGGCAGACGATGACTGAACTAAGGAAGTAATTAGAAAACCAGTGAGCACTCCTGCTACACGGTTGGAGGTCATTGCACGAAGTATCTGACGCATTTTAGCACCGGCTACTTTCTGAAGCCCCTCGCTCATTACCTTCATGCCGTAAATGAAAAATCCCAGTGAACCGAGTAGGGTTAGGAGATCAAGAAAGGAATAACTCATGCAGTTTTAAAACACTAATTTTCAGCATGTAAAAGTAGCGTTTCAATTGGGTAATAAAATCTATTCTCATATTAACTTTATGTTAAGCTAAAGTTTATGGTCATTCTAAATTTGATCTTTTCGCTTTTTATGAATCTGTGAAGTGGGTCATAAAATTAACATTACCTTCATATCAATGATTAATATGGTTTCTAAGTAAAAGTTACCTTTGCAGGCTTAAAATCACCACTCTGAATACTTTTAAAACGATAAATTATAGCCTGCAGATCATCATTTCATTGATGCTCTTCCTTTTTGCTATAGACTTAATGGCCGAGTCTTTCAATTATGTAGGTAAAGGAGTGGCTGAATCGATACTGGTTGCAACTTCCAACCCATTTATCGGGTTGTTCATTGGGCTTTTGATAACGGCTATTATACAAAGTAGTTCTACGAGCACATCGATGATCGTTGCAGCCGTTGCTTCTGGTTCAATTACTTTGGCTGATGCTGTTCCTATGATTATGGGCGCCAACATTGGAACGACTCTAACCAGTACAATTGTTGCGCTCGGTTATATAACAAGTAAAAATGAATTTAAGCGTGCTCTTGCCGCAGGTACTGTTCACGATTTCTTCAATATACTTACCACATTAATACTTTTTCCTCTTGAGTATTACTATGGCTTCTTGTCTTATTTTGCACAACAGATTGCTAATTTCTTTTTAGATCCTTCTTTAAGTGTATCAGATGCTGCTATTGGCTTTAAACTATTTGATGCTATACCCATAACAAAATTTATTATTACTGGTGTTGGAAATGGACTGATAACTATCATCATTTCCTTTGTACTGTTAATTGCATCATTAAAATACTTATCTAAGAAGATATCCAATGTATTAATAGCAAACCCTAAGGATAACCTCAAAAACCTGATATTCAACAACCCTTGGAAGTCATTTGGCTTTGGTGCCGGCATTACTGCTGCAGTACAGTCTAGTTCAATTACAACCTCTTTGGTTATACCTTTTGTGGCAACTAATAGAATTGAATTGAAAAATGCAATGCCATTTATTTTGGGTGCCAATATAGGCACAACCATTACAGCCTTTATTGCAGTTCTTTTTAAGTCTAATGCTGCCATGAGCATTGCCGTAACACATCTGCTTTTTAATGTGATTGGTGTGCTTATTTTCCTTCCATTTCCGGTAATGCGAAACTTGATTATATCAATGGCCAGTCGTTTCGGTTCAATGACCTTTAAGCATAGGCTAATTGGTTTTACCTATATCATTTTTACATTCTTTATTATTCCGTTTGCCTTAATCTTCTTTAATAAAACAAACACGAAGATTACAGAATTAACTTATCTAAATCAGAATAATACTGAGCGTGTGGTGATTTACAAATCAGCAGTTTCGAAAGATTATCCATTCACAATGCCTCAAAATGAATCAGACTTTGGCACGCTGAGTGATAATCTGGTACATGTTAACAGAAAGAACAATATTGTTTTCTTTAATAAAGATTTCTTCATTTTTAACGATGTTGGCTTCTGTTGGGATAATGAAAATTCTGACGGAAAATTTAATATCTGCATTACTGACATTGAAAAAAGTATTGAAATTAATGAGTCGCAAACATTAGATTCTGTTTACATTTTCGACCTTCAATACTATAATAAGGCAGAGCTTGATTCAATATCTTACACTTATAAAGTAAGCGCCATTCAGAATGCTTTATACCAGACAATAAAGAAGGATAAAAACGGCAAAATCATAGCCAAAGAAACACTTTCTTCATTTGTAGAAAAATATTAGACTGTTTATTGCAAAAGGCATCTGTTTCATTCGTCTAATGCTTTGCTTATATTCGTTATATACTAAAAATATTTAAGTGAGCAGTACTAAAGGAATATGGAAACTATTAGGGTTTGATGGCATTCTCGATAATGTTAAAGCTCTCGTAGATACGCGCGTTAAGCTTATTAAGCTTGAAATTAAAGATGAATTAGCTAAAGCATTAGCTAATACCCTTATTAGCATTATCTTACTCAACCTATTATTCTTCGCACTTCTTTTAGTAAGTGTTGGAGTATCTATTTATATCGGCCGTGAAATGGGCAATTATTTTCAAGGTTTTTTAATTGTATCAGCCTTCTACTTTATATTGTTCGTTGTTCTGATGTTATTCAAGAAAAAAATTGGTCTGAAAGAAGCCATAGAAAGAGAATTAAACAAGATTTTTGGTATTGATAAGTAAGTTTTATGAATAGCAAAGTTAAACTAGAAAGCCTATCTGAAGAGCATGAAAAAGAACTCGAAAAAGAGCTGGAAGCGCTTACAGAAAAAGGTCGTCAATTAGCTACCAATGCTTTAATGATTGCGGGTGGGTTAGCACTATCATATCTTGTTTTCAAGTCGATATTTTCCTCTGAGCCAAAGAAAAAAAAGAAGAAGGTTAAAAGAACTGAAGCAATTGAAGGAGAAGCTATAGAAACTGAAGCATCGATGTTTGGGCAGATTGGAAGTGCACTGGCAAAAGAAGCAACCGTTTTTCTTCTCGGTATAGCAAAAGAAAAACTTGTGGAGTATTTAAATTCACGAAATGAATCTGCTGAAAGACATCCAATCGAGGAAAAAGCTCAATAGAAAGTCGCTTGCCGTTCTAATAGACCCAGATAAGGTAGAAGATCCAAACTCTATTTTAAACCTGATCGCATTGGCAAAAGAATGTTATGTCGATTTTTTCTTTGTAGGAGGAAGCTTACTCACCCAGGATAACTTTCAGCCAATAGTTAAGCTTTTAAAGGAAAAGTGTGATATACCGGTAATCTTATTTCCCGGCAATAACATGCAGATTTCAAATTCAGCCGATGCGATATTATTTCTAAGTCTTATTTCAGGTAGAAATCCCGATTTTCTTATTGGTCAACATGTAAATGCCGCACCACTATTGAAGCGAAGTAATTTAGAAGTCATTCCAACTGGTTATTTGTTAATCAATTCAGAAAACAACTCTGCTGCTTCCTACATGAGCAATACAGTACCAATTCCGGCCGATAAATATTCCATAGCCTCATCCACAGCTTTAGCTGGTGAATATCTTGGGATGGGCATGATTTACCTTGATGCGGGTAGTGGCGCTAAGGAGTGCATAACGCCTAAAATGATACGTAAGGTGAGTGAAACTATTACAGTTCCCTTAATTGTAGGAGGCGGTATTAGGAGTGGCACAAGTGCCAATGAATCATTAAAGGCAGGTGCTGATATAATTGTTATCGGTAATGCGATAGAAAAAAACCCCAATCTGATGATTGAGGTTTCTGAAAAAATTTATGATTTCAATAAAACTTTAAACATTCATTAAAGTTTCTCTTTTCCTCATTTTACCTGCAGGTATACCATACATCATCTTAAATCTTCTGCAGAAATAAGCTGTGTCTTTGTAACCACAATTCTTACCTATATCACGAATACTCATCTTGGTTGTTCTCAAGAGTTTAACAGCATATTCCATTCTCTGGTATTCGATATAATCCTGAGGGTTGATACCGGTCAAAGTTTTGAAATACTGACCCACATAATCTTCTGAAACATCAGCCACATCAGAGAGAGCCTTGTTTGTAAGTTCACCTCCAAGATTATCTTTAATGTACTTAAACAGCTTAATGAGTCTCGGATCTTTGAAGTAGGTACTATTAGTAGCCATTTGCTCCACGAATAGCCTACGCTCAAGAATGTGACGTATAACTTCAATTACAAGCAATTCCGTTTTCAACTTAATTACTCGTTGATTCCCTGATCTTTCCTCCTGAGTTTCTTTAACAATATCGTAAATACTACTATTCACTGAATTGTTTTCCAGTGAAAAAGCAGGAATATCAAGTGTTGTAAAGAAATTTACGGTATCAAAAACCTTAGTTTCAAAAACAACCATCGTAAAGTCAGCTACAACATTTGATACATCAGTTGAGTCTGCCGATCTAAAATATTCAGATTGCTTAAAACCAAACTCCTCCAAGCTCAGTTGAGTAGACTTCTCACTCACTTCACCGAATGACAGTGGAGTAAGTCTGTTTGCTGGAATGAAAACAGCATTACCCTCTTTTAGTACATCCTGATCCTTTCCAAAGCGGATAACGCCTTTTTTCAGAAACAAAATTGCATTCTCTGTCTCCTCATAGTCCTTTAGGGTAAAAGGGGTTGAAACCTTTATATTATTGGACTTTAAGTATTTTATACCTAATGACTCTATTATTTTGTTGTAATCTTCCATTATCGAGATGTATTAAATCAACTCAAAAATACAAATTTAAAAATAATTAAGAGTGTACTTTTTCAAGAAAAGTATAATTTTTTACAGAAGATACTTAACTAGTCCTTTAATATCTCTCTACCGATAACAATCTTTTGTATTTCAGAAGTACCCTCATATATCTGAGTGATTTTTGCATCTCGCATTAATCGCTCTACGTGGTATTCTTTTACAAAGCCATATCCACCATGTACCTGAACAGCCTCCACTGTAGTTTCCATAGCTACTTTTGATGCAAATAGTTTAGCCATAGCAGCTTCTTTTACGAAGTTTTTACCTTGGTCCTTTAATGCAGCGGCTTGTAGTACTAGTAGTCTGGCAGCCTCAATATTAGTCGCCATTTCAGACAATTTGAATTGGATTCCCTGGTGTTGTGATATAGGTTTACCAAAGGCTTTTCTTTCTTTTGAATACTGAAGGGCTAATTCGTATGCTCCTGAAGCGATTCCCAAAGCTTGAGCAGCAATACCAATTCTACCACCATTTAGGGTAGACATTGCGAAATTAAACCCAAAACCGTCTTCTCCTATTCTATTGGCTTTAGGTACTTTAACATCCGTAAACATCAAAGAATGAGTATCAGAACCTCTGATGCCTAGTTTATCTTCCTTCTTACCAACAACAAAACCTTCCATCCCCTTTTCAACAATTAAAGCATTAATACCTTTATGTTTCTTTTCTGGGTCAGTCTGTGCTATAACAATGTAAGTACTTGCCGTACCACCATTGGTTATCCAGTTTTTAGTACCATTTAGTAAATAATGGTCGCCCATATCCACAGCTGTTGTTCTCTGACTTGTAGCATCAGACCCTGCTTCTGGTTCAGAAAGGCAGAAAGCACCGATGTGCTCACCTGTAGTTAGTTTGGTTAAGTATTTTTCCTTTTGCTCTTCATTGCCATATTTCTCTAGGCCCCAGCAAACTAATGAATTATTTACTGACATTATTACTGAACATGAAGAATCGACCTTTGAAAGCTCTTCCATTGCAAGCACATAACTTACACTATCCATTCCTCCACCGTTGTATTTAGGATCGGTCATCATGCCGAGGAAGCCTAGCTCACCCATCTTTTTAACCTGCTCTTTAGGATATTCCTGTTTATTATCTCTTTCAATAACTCCAGGAAGTAATTCAGTTTGTGCAAAATCTCTGGCAGCATCACGAACCGCCAATTGTTCTTCAGTCAATTCAAAATTCATATCTTATTAAAAAACGTTCCTATTTATAAACAAAAAGGGTCAGAAATGTTCTTTCTGACCCGCAAAATTACATTTATTTTACAATTGCTTAATCTCTGCTTCCAAAAAATAGGCTCACATAGTACAATAGCGTTACTAGTGAACCTAAAGCCACTACAACATAGGTCATGGCTGCCCATTTTAGCGCATCTTTAGCCATTCCATGTTCCTGACTATTAACAATGCCCCTTTCATCAATCCAGGCTAATGCTCGTTTGCTGGCATCAAATTCTACAGGAAGTGTGACAAAAGAGAATAAAGTCATTACTCCATAAGCACCAATGATTATTAATAATGCCATGTTCCATGGAATGAATTGTGGTAACATAAAACCTCCAAATAACATCATCATAAAAATGATATTAAGAATTTTAGCACTGGCATTTTGCATTGGTACCATGGCCGATCTGAATTCTAACATGCTATATGCTGTTGCATGTTGCACTGCGTGACCACACTCGTGTGAAGCTACAGCAGCCGCAGCAGCATTTCGTCCATGATATACCTCTTTGCTTAAGTTAACTGTTCTGTTTGCAGGATTATAATGGTCTGTTAATTGACCATCAACACATGTAACATCCACATCCTGAATGCCATGATCGGCTAGCATTAGCTTGGCTATTTCCGCACCTGAAAGATTTCTTCCCAAAGGTATTTGAGAGTACTTCTTGAATTTACTTTTTAATCTAGAGCTTACGGCAAAACTTAGTATACCGAAAACTATCATAATCACAATGATCATAATCTTACTTATTTAATGTTTTTATTTTTTCTACCAAATTAGTGGTGGAGTAGCCGTCAACCAACGGAACTGTTTCTACTCGTCCTCCATTCTTTATGACAAATTCCGCACCAACAATATTTTCTGCCAAATAGTCATTTCCTTTAACGAGAATGTCCGGAATTAAGGTTTCAATAACATTTTGTGGAGTATCTTCAGAGAAATACACAACTGCATCTACAAACTCTAACGCTGCTATTAACCTAGCACGAGATAGTTCATTATTTAATGGCCTTTCCTCACCCTTTAGTCTCTTCACAGAATTATCTGTATTTAACGCTACTACCAAACGATCGCCCAAAGCCCTGGCCTTCTCAAGGTAATCAACGTGACCAAGGTGTAAAATATCAAAACAGCCATTTGTAAAAACAACTTCATCACCAGAGCCCTTCCATACAGACATTAGGCTCTTTAGTTCATCAATCTTTAAAATTTTAGCTGCTGTGTTTTTCACTCTTTGATCTTATTACTTGACTGATAATCATAGATAACGCACCTGCAATAATAATAACCAATGTTTGCCACCCATGAAATATAAAGGTAAATGCTACAGCTTTATCTTTCGGCAACATGTACAACAAAATTAACCCGGTGGAAACCAGCACATGAAAGCTTCCCGCACCACCCGGTAAAGGCATTGCCATAGCTATTCCTCCAATTACAAATATTGTTAATGCTGCTCCCAAGCCTAAGTTCTGAGTTTCCGGGAAAGCCAGCATAACAAAGTACATCATTAAATAATAACATACCCAAATTAGAAGTGAGTGTATAATGAAGAGGGTTCTGCTTTCAAGTTGCAAAACAGATTTTACCCCATCTTTTATTCCTGAAAGAGCATTTTTTGATTTTAATAAGAATCGTAAAACGAGTATTCTTCTTTTCTTCAGCAGGAAAGTGAATATCAACCAAATAGCCAATATAAATAGGACTCCAGCCATAATTATCATAATATATGATCTGTCACTCTTTTGGCTAGTTAAGGCTTGAACCTCCTCTGATTTAAAAAACATTAATAGATTATCTAATTCAACAAAAAATGATATTGATAATAGTATAATCAGAAATAATAAGTCGATTACCCTTTCTGCCACAACAGTGCCCAATGAAACATTTACGGGAGTGCCATTTAAACGATACAGGTTATAACATCTGGATACCTCACCTCCTCTTGGAATTGCTAAATTGATAAAGTAACCAATCATTACGGACAAAAAGCCCTGCCCTAAAGTAACATTATGGCCAATTGGGTTTAGGAGAAGTTTCCATCTTTGCGCCCGTATTAAGTGACTTAAAAGGGCAACAAAGGCTGAAAGGAACAAGAAAATTTTATCAGCTGAGTTCCAGACTGCAAGTAAGTATTCAGTTTTGCTCTCTCCTTCTTTTACTTCAATGCTACCAAATGAAAGCCATAAGAGAATAGCAGTAACAAGTAGCATGACTACATACTTAAGGAAATTTTTAATTTTCTTTCCCATCAATGGAATTAAGGAAGGTTATTATCAGCGTCAGGGAAAATTATTGACGGCTTAAATGTTTTTGCTTCTTCAAAATCCATAGAAGCATATGATATAATAATAATGATATCACCTACTTGAACTCTTCTCGCAGCCGGACCATTCAGACAAACCATTCCACTTCCTCGTTCCCCTTTAATGGTGTAAGTTTCTATGCGTTCACCGTTATTAATGTTTACAATCTGCACTTTTTCTCCTTCAATCATATTAGCTGCCTCCAATAGATCTTCATCTATTGTAATACTGCCAACATAATGTAATTCTGCTTGAGTAACCTTAACGCGGTGTATCTTTGATTTGAGTACTTCTATATTCACGACTGCAAAGTTGCTAAAAAATCCTGTTATCTATAAGTCTTACGCCTTCAACTATTGCTGCTATGCACAATGCAACAGATTTACCATTTAATTTGTTCGGCACAGCTTTCATAGTTTCTGAATCAACCAATTCTAAATATTCGACCTCAATGCCTTTACCATTAAGGAAATCTATTGATTCAGGCCTGCATTCATCAAAATCACTTCCTTCTAAAATCTGATTTTCTAGCTCTTTCAGCCTTTTATTGATTTGAGCCGCTACATTTTTTCCATCCTCACTCAGCCGTTCATTTCTAGATGACTTTGCCAATCCGGATTCTTCTCTAACCGTGGGAACACTCACAATTTGAACAGGAAAAGACAAGTCTTTAACCAATTGTTTGATTATGGTAAGTTGCTGTAAATCCTTTTGTCCGAAGTAAGCAAAGTCAGGATTAACTAAATGAAACAGCTTAGAAACAATAAGTGCTACGCCATTAAAATGGCCAGGCCTATGTACACCCTCCATTACAGATTCAAGTTCCCCGAAATTAAATTTTAATAAAGTTGATTCTCGGTAAACTTCATCTGCATGTGGCATAAATAATGCGTCACAACCAACACTTTTTAATAGTTCGATATCCCGCTCTGCTGTTCTGGGATAATTTGTTAGGTCTTCTTGATTGTTAAATTGTGCAGGGTTGACAAAAATGCTACATACAACTACATCTGATTGCTCTCTAGCACGTTTCAACAATTCTGAATGACCAGAATGCAAGGCTCCCATCGTAGGCACAAACCCTATAGATTTTCTTAAGAACTTTTGTTCTAATACATAATGCTGTAGCTCTGAAATCTTACTAAAAACCTTCATCAGATTTTTTTAAAAGGTCGCAAACTTAAGTTTTTCAAAATATAAAATCTTGAATTAAGGAGAAAATTTTGTACTTTTGTGCTTTCGTTCTGCATACTAATCAAATCAATACATATATGTCAAATCTACGCATTCTTTATGTTGCCAGTGAAATAAATCCGTTCTTACAAACATCAGAGGTTGCAGATTTCGTAAGAAAGCTGCCTCAGGCTATGCAAGAAAAGGGAATGGAAATAAGAATACTGGTACCAAGGTTTGGATTGATTAATGAAAGAAAAAACAGGCTCCACGAGGTTGTTAGGCTTTCAGGAATCAATATTTCAGTGGGTGATGAAGAGAAGCCATTGGTAATAAAGGTAGCATCAATTCCAAATGCTAAGCTTCAGGTTTACTTCATAGATAATGAAGATTATTTTCATAGAAAGTCTGTTTTCCACGATAAGGAAAATAAATTTTATGAAGATAATGACGAACGTGCAATATTTTTCTGCAAGGGCGTTATAGAGACTGTAAAGAAATTAGGATGGGCTCCAGATGTAGTTCATTGTAATGACTGGATGACCAGCTTAATTCCACTTTATTTGAAAACGACTTACAAAAATGATCCGTTATTTAAGGAGACAAAGTCCGTTTTCAATATACATAACAATAGTTTTTCTCATAAGTTTGGAGGAGATCTTATTGAAAAAGTGAAGATGATGGATATTGAAGATAGCATGCTTTCTAATTTAGAAAGTGCTGACTACAATGGTTTCATCAAATTAGGCATGGAATTTTCTGACTTAGTAATCAGTCCGGAAAATGATAAATCGCTTGACGATTTAATCAAACAAGCAAAGGAAGAGAAGAAATTAGAAGTAATTGAACAAGACGATAATTTTTCAGAATCTTATTATAACTTATATAATGAACTTGTGGGATAAGAAATTGGGGCTGTTTTTAATAGCAGCCCTAACATTCTTCGCGTGTGATGAGGAAGTTGGACAACTAAACATAACCCCAGAGAATAATTTGGGGATTTTTTTTGCAGAACAATCAGTTGCAGATGACATAGAGCAACTATGGGTGGGAAGTTCCCCTTCCTCCTTTCAGGGAAGGTTGTTTGCAGGTCATTACGTAGATCCAAATTTTGGAAATATTGACGCAACAGGATATTGTGATATATCCATAGGCTCTGTAAGAACTGATCCATTTTTAATTTCATCAGCTGAATATGTCGACCTGGCATTAAATCTTCGTATTCGCGAGGCTACCGGAACTTACACTTCAATTGATATTCAGAAGTTTGAACTATTTCAATTAGCAGAGCCGATTAATGACGAGGAAGCACTAACAAGCTCAACTGTTTTAGATTTAGGTGAAAAAATTGGAGATATTGAGTTTGCACTCTACCCTGACTCCATAAATCTGGAAATCCCAGAGAATGTAAGTGAAGAAGATCGGCTATTATATGACGCCAATGGGATTTATATATACACAATCAACTTCAGCTTATCGGAGGAATTTAAGCAAGAGTTTTTCGATGCGTTTATAACTTCAACTGTCGATGCCGTGGAAGTCCTTTCAATTGATTCTTCAGGAGCTGTTAATGATACGACCTTCACAATAAACTCAACGACTCGCGCCAATTTGTTAGACCAAAAATTAAAGGGTTTGGCTATTGTACCGAGCCAAGAAAATACTGCTGTTATTGGTTTTGATTTGCTTGACCCTAACACAAATTTTGATCTAGACTATACAGTCGAAAATGTTCTTGGTTCAAGGATAGATGAAAACGGTATATTCGTCTTAAATTCTTTAAAATCCTTCACAAACTTCTCACCCAATGAAGACAATCCTTGGTCGGGTGGCATTTTTGATGGAGTTTCTGAAACGGGTGAATTATTTCCCTCAAATGATGATCAGGTATATTTTCAGGCTGGTACCAATATGTATTTTTCTGTAGATGTATCAGAGTTCAGAGATTTAAGAGACAGTATTCCAAATATCATTATTCAGCGTGCGGTACTTTCAATTGAAAACTTGATCAATCCCCAAGCTAGAATTGATAATCCAACAAGTTTAAGTTTTTTAATGACTAATGATGAAGAGTTAAGTGAAGGGATATTAAGTAATAATGCAGATGGCACATTACTTTCTGACCTACCAAATCTTATCAATTTCAATAGCGACAGTGAGGCGTACAACGTAGAAATTCCATTGTACTTACAAGGTATTGTTGATAATGAAAACCCATACGACAAAATAATTGTTGGTCTAAATACCCTAGCCCGAGATTTAAGTGTTAGGAGCTTTGTGGTTAAGAAAGAAGATATAAAAATTAAGTATTATTACTCTGTAACAAACTAAATATGTGTGGAATTGTAGCATATGTTGGTCATCGTGAAGCTCATGATGTTATCATTAAAGGACTCAAGAGACTGGAATATAGAGGTTATGATAGTGCAGGCATTGCCTTACTTAATGGTGGATTAAATGTTTATAAGAAGAAAGGTAAGGTTTCAGAGCTGGAGGAATATGTTAAAGGAATTGAGCTGTCTAGTACAATTGGAATAGGCCACACAAGATGGGCAACACATGGAGAACCAAACGACATTAATGCTCACCCACATTATTCACATTCCAAAAACCTTGCAATTATCCATAACGGAATAATTGAAAATTACAGTTCTCTTAAGCAAGAACTTTTGAACAAAGGTCATGAGTTCCATAGCGAGACAGACTCAGAAGTTTTCATTCATTTCATTGAAGATATTCAGGTAAATAACAATTGTTCTTTGGACGAGGCAGTGCGATTAGCACTTACTAAAGTGGTTGGAGCATATGCTATTGTAATCATGTCAAAAGACAATCCTGATCAATTAATTGCCGCTAGAAAAGGCAGTCCACTTGTAATAGGCGTTGGGAAAGATGAATTTTTCTTAGCTTCTGACGCAACCCCTATTATAGAATATACAAATGAAGTAGTGTACTTAAATGAACATGAAATTGCGGTGATTGATGGCGGAGAGTTAAAGATCAAAAATACTCAAGACGTTCCATTAACTCCTTATATACAAACCTTAGATATGGAGCTTGAAGCCATTGAAAAGGGCGGATATGAGCATTTCATGCTAAAAGAAATCTTCGAGCAGCCGAAGTCAATCAGTGATTGTATGAGGGGAAGGCTAGATGCTAATGCCGGGCGTTTAGTGCTTGGTGGAATTAGAGAATATGCCAACAAACTAGTTAATGCAGACAGAATTGTAATTGTTGCTTGTGGAACATCCTGGCATGCAGGTTTGGTGGCAGAATATTTCTTTGAAGAATTCTGTAGAATTCCCGTTGAAGTAGAATATGCATCTGAATTCAGGTATCGTAACCCTATTATTAACGAGGGTGACGTTGTTATTGCCATATCTCAATCCGGGGAAACTGCTGATACATTGGCAGCTATAGAATTAGCAAAATCTAAGGGTGCCATTATTTTTGGTGTTTGTAATGTTGTAGGGTCTTCCATTGCAAGAACATCTCACGAAGGCGCTTATACCCATGCAGGTCCTGAAATTGGTGTGGCAAGTACAAAGGCCTTTACCGCTCAATTGACAGTGCTAAATATGATAGCCTTAAGAGTGGCTCATAAGAAAGGTACAATTTCAGAAAGAAGGTATCATGAGTTATTAGTAGAGCTTGAAAATATTCCTACGAAAGTAGAAAAAGCTTTAAAGCTTGAGCCTATAATAAAGGAAATAGCTGAGCTGTTTAAAGATGCCAGAAACTTTCTTTATTTAGGTAGAGGCTTCAACTTCCCGGTAGCTCTTGAAGGTGCTCTTAAACTAAAAGAGATCTCTTATATTCATGCTGAAGGCTATCCTGCGGCTGAAATGAAACATGGCCCTATCGCCTTAATTGATGAGGAAATGCCTGTAGTGTTTATTGCAACAAGAGACAGCTCATACGATAAGGTGGTGTCAAACATACAAGAAGTAAAAGCTAGAAAAGGAAAAGTAATTGCAGTTGTAACTGAAGGTGATGTACTCATACCTAAAATGGCCGAGTTTGTTATCGAAGTACCAAAAACTGATGAAGCATTAATGCCTATGGTTTCTGTTATACCACTTCAATTGCTTTCTTATCACATTGCCGTGCTCAGAGGATGTAATGTAGATCAGCCAAGAAACTTAGCTAAATCTGTTACTGTAGAGTAACTAGCTTTTTAAATATTCTTTTTTTAAAAAGGGCGCTATTTTATAGCGCTCTTCTTTTGTATCCTCATAAATAGCTTCAAGGGTTTCATAAACCTCTTCAATACCAATAAGATTTAACCATTCAAAAGGTCCGTAAGGGTAGTTGGTGCCTAATTTCATCCCCAAATCGATGTCCTCTTTGGTGGCCGTACCTTCCTGAACGGTATAAAAAGCTTCGTTTATAATCATCAAGACAATTCTCGGTGTGACAAGCCCTACTCTATCATCCACAAGCTGATAATCCCAATTAAGTTTATTGAAATTTTCTGAAACTTCTTCAGTTAATGCAGACACTTCCAATACCTCTCTATTAATAAATGATGGTAAGCCATTGAACCCGTATAAATCCGCACTTCCATTCCCGAAAGTAAAGGCTAATTCAGATAGGGTTATTTTCACTGTATTAAGCAAAACAATCGTTCCCTTCAGCTCTTTATACTCAAGATAATTTTCCGGATTGTCAGCTATTTCAAAATCAAATATGACATCGAATTTTGATAAATCAGTTACTTCACTCAATTCATAAGTAGTCCGAAGTTGAACCGAATCACCCAATTTATCTTCTAATTCCTTAATGCATCTGTCGTTACCAACAGCAAGAACATTTATCATCAATTATTATATTAGTAACCCGTTTCAAAAGTAATTAAATTAACCACAACGATATAGAAATGAAGAAGATAGTGAATAGTAACAAGGCTCCCGAGCCCATTGGTCCTTATAGCCAAGCAGTAATGGCTGGTGACACTTTGTACGTTTCGGGTCAAATAGCAATTGATAGAGCTTCGGGTGAGCTTGTTCAAGATAGCATTAAGGCCGAAACGAAGAAAGTAATGGAAAATCTGGGACATGTGCTTGCAGAGGCTAAAATGTCTTATTCCAATATTGTAAAGTGTTCAATCTTCATCAAAAATATGGAAGACTTTGGGTCCATTAATGAAGTATATGGTGAATATTTTAAAGAATTACCACCTGCCAGAGAAACTGTAGAAGTGAGTAAACTGCCAAAAAATGTGAATGTAGAGATTTCCTGTATAGCCGTTCGGTAATAAAGTAAATCCAGGGTGCTTTTCAATAGACCATTTTGTAATTTTGCACCCCAATTTCATTAAGGTATGACTAAAGAAGTAAGAGTTAGATTCGCTCCCAGTCCAACAGGAGCATTGCATGTAGGTGGAGTTAGAACTGCATTATATAATTATCTTTTCGCCAAGAAAAATAAAGGTAAATTCATTCTTAGAATAGAGGATACCGACCAAACTAGATTTGTTGAAGGCGCGGAAGAGTACATTTTTGAATCCTTAAAGTGGGCTGGGATCAACCCTGACGAAGGACCTAATGCCGGAGGTTCTTATGGTCCCTACAGACAATCAGAAAGAAAGTCTATATATAAAGAATATGCCCAACAACTCTTAGACAATGGGCATGCATATTACGCTTTTGATACTTCGGAAGAGCTTGATGCAATGCGTGAACGACTGAAGGCTGCTAAAGTTGAATCCCTCACCTATAATAGCGTTACCAGAATGCAAATGAAGAATTCTTTAACTCTATCTGAAGATGAGGTAAAGGAGAAGCTTTCTGCTGGGGAGCCTTATGTTATAAGACTTAAAGTGCCTAGAAAAGAAGAGGTAAGGCTAAATGATATGGTCAGAGGTTGGGTAATGGTACATTCCTCAGCCATAGACGATAAAGTACTGATGAAATCTGACGGAATGCCGACTTATCATCTGGCAAACGTGGTGGATGACCATTTAATGAAAATAAGTAATGTGATTAGGGGGGAAGAATGGTTGCCATCAGCACCACTGCACGTGCTACTTTACAAGTATTTAGGATGGGAAGATACAATGCCCGAATTTGCTCATCTACCATTATTGCTTAAACCTGATGGAAATGGCAAATTGAGCAAGAGAGATGGAGATAAATTAGGCTTTCCTGTATTTCCTATTACTGGCCAATTCCCTGATAAAGATGGAAAACCAGAAAAATACTCTGGTTTTAGAGAAGCAGGATACTTACCAGATGCTTTCATCAACTTTTTAGCCTTCTTAGGATGGAACCCGGGCACTGAGCAAGAGATTTTTTCATTGAGCGAATTAGTAGAGAGTTTCACTATTGAACGAATTGGTAAATCAGGTGCAAAATTCGATATCGAAAAAGCTAAATGGTATAACCAACAATACCTGAAAGCGAAACCTACTAACGAATTAGTGAATTACATTAGTGAAAAAGTAGAGCCAGATCACATTCAATATAGTAATTCTTCATTAGAGAAAATTTGTAATGCATTAAAAGAGCGCGTAGAGTTCCCTCAAGACTTATGGAACGAGGCGCAAATTTTCTTTGTTAAGCCAGAGAGCTATGATGAGAAAGTAATCAGTAAGAAATGGAATGAAACTGTTGTTGAGGTTCTGAATGAATATAAAGATAAACTAGTTGAAAAAACTGATTTAGACTCAGAATCTGCTAAATTACTACTTAATGAAGTGCTGGAAAGGCAAGGTGTTAAAATGGGCATGGTAATGCAAAGTTTACGTGTAGCACTTACAGGTCAAGGAAGTGGACCTGATTTAATGCAGGTAATTGAAATCCTCGGTGCTAAAGAGTCTGCTGAAAGAATTGCTACTGCAATAAATAATATTCAAATAGATGTCTAAGAAAAAGAAAAAAAATAAGGACGAAGAAAAAAAGAAGGATAAACCCACTGTAAACAAGGATTTAGAGGGTTTTAATGTGGAGATTGATTCATTCGGTGAACTCAAAACAAGTTATAATATTGATAAAATCAATGAGTTTTTAAACAAGAATGTTGAAGATAAAAAGCTTGTTGATAGAGAAGACTACGAAGAACTAAAGTCTGGAAAAAGTGATGAGGAAGAATAATCCTTGCTTCACTTCACACTTTTAATAATCACCGATTTATACCCTGTTTTTTCCTCCCAAACATACTTCAATGCTCATTGGAGTTATGAGTTGTTTAACACTATCTTTGCCGGAATCACTAATTAGATAATCCATGAATAATCTTAAAGTTGGCATCTTAAAAGAAGGTAAAATACCTGTCGATAGACGTGTTCCACTAGTTCCATTTCAGGCAAGAGAGATTGTAAACACCTTTCCAAACGTTAAGGTTGTTGCTCAGAAAAGTGATATTAGATGCTATAAAGATGACGACTACCTTAATGAAAAAATTGAGGTAGTTGATAACGTAGATGATTGTGATATTTTGATGGGCGTAAAAGAAGTGCCCATTAAAAATTTAATCGAAGGAAAAACATACTTGTTTTTTTCACACACCATTAAAGAACAATCATATAACAGAGATTTGTTAAGAGAGATATTATCTAAGAAAATCAGGTTAATAGATTACGAACTTTTAACAGATAGTGAAGGAACAAGAGTAGTAGCTTTTGGCAGATATGCAGGGCTTGTTGGTGCGTATAATGGGATTCTAACTTATGGTAAACGATACAATCTATTCAACATAAGGCCAGCACATAAGTGTTTCGATTTAGAAGATTTAAAAACTGAATATGAGAAGGTAAACCTTCCCGCCATCAAAATAGCAGTAACCGGTGGTGGGCGTGTATCACGTGGAGCAATGGAAGTGCTAGATGGTATGCGAATAAGAAAAGTGACACCTGCTGATTATATCAATGAATTGTATGATGAGCCTGTATACACGCAACTAAACTCTCGTGATTATAACAAGGCTAAAGACGGCACAGAGTTCAATAGAGGTGATTTTTATGAATCACCACATTTGTACGAAAGCGATTTTGCTCAATTCTCGGAAGTCACCGATTTATTAATTGCTGGAGCTTACTGGGATCCTGCAGCACCCGTGTTATTTAAAAGAGAAGATATTCTTGAGCCGAACTTTAAAATCAAGGTAATTGCGGATATAACTTGTGATATTGAGGGCTCTATACCTTCAACCAAGAAACCAAGCACAATAGATGATCCTATCTATGATTATAATCCATCTGAGGACAAAATAGAGGCTGCTTTAAAGGACGAGAGTAACATTACAGTAATGGCTGTCGACAATTTACCTTGCGAGTTACCTAGAGATGCTTCTGTTGATTTTGGGAAAGAACTTCTGAACAATGTGCTTCCTCATTTATTTAATAAGGATTCCGAAGGTGTAATTGAACGTGCGACTATTGCTAAGGATGGTAAGCTAACAGATCGTTTCCAATACCTGCAAAATTATGTGGATGGAAAATAAACGATTCTCATAGCGTAGGCGTTATTGTATCAACTCAATAAAATTGGCTATTTTTATTCTTTATGGCGCAACCTGACCTACTCTCAAAGTCCAAAGCTTTTGCAGAAAAAACTCTTTCGAAGCTTCCGCAGGATTTTACGTATCACGATTTGAAACATACTCAGGAAGTAGTTGAAGCGGTAGAGCTTATTGCCAAAGAAGAATCAGTAAATGGTGAGGAGTTAGAAGCCTTAAAAATTGCCGCCTGGTTTCATGACTTAGGGTATAACTGTGATGAAAATAACCATGAAGAAGCCAGCATAAATTTAATGCGTGATAAACTTGAAGAGTGGGGTGCAGAAAGCAAAACAATTGAGCAAGTTTCCAGACTCATCCAAAGTACGAAGATGCCTCAACAGCCACAGGATGAGCTTTCTAAAATAATTTGTGATGCTGATCTCTTTCACCTATCTACAGATGCATTTCAAATGAAAAGTGAGCATTTGCGGGAAGAGCTCTGCAATGTTTGCAATCACCAAATGTCTTCCAATGAATGGGCACAAAAAACGCTTTCTTTTATTGAGTCGCACACCTATTTCACTAACTATGGGAAGAACATTTTAGAACCTCGAAAACAAGAAAACCTCGATCTGTTAAAAAAAAAGATTAATAAAGAAGCCAAGTCAGTAAAAAAGCTTGAGGCCAAAATAGAAAAATTAGAGGCTAAACTTGTGAAGGCTAAAACACAAAAGCCAGACCGAGGTATAGAAACGATGTTTAGAGTTACCTCAAAAAATCATTTGCAGCTTAGCGCAATGGCTGATACTAAGGCCAATATAATGATCTCCATTAATTCCATTATTTTATCAGTGCTGGTATCTGTCTTGTTCAGAAAATTTGAAGACTACCCACAGTTAATAATTCCCGCATTGATATTAGTAATTGTTTGTTTAACGACTATCGTTTTTGCCGTATTGGCAACCAGACCAAACATCTCCTCGGGTAAATTTACACGTGAGGAAATTCGTGAGAAAAAAACCAACCTTTTATTCTTTGGCAACTTCCATGGTATGGAGTTAGACAACTACATGTGGGGAATGAAAGAGATGATGAAAGATGCCGATTTTCTCTATGGAAGCTTGATTAAAGACATCTATTTTTTAGGAATAGTATTGGGTAAAAAATATAAGATGCTTAGAAAATCTTATAATGTATTCATGTTTGGCTTTATCATAGCCATTATGAGTTTTGTCATAGCATTGTTACTTTACCCAAACAGCGCCTAACTTATCTGGAGCTCAGATAATTATAAAATTCTCGTTGACTTCTAATACTTCCTGATTTTTGAGATTTCTTGTTTTCTAACTTACTAGTTAGAACAACTCCCTTCACTGTATCATTTAATTGCAGTTCGAGCATTTTAGTAATCTCCTCTTTATGATCTTCTTCCAGCACAGGGAAAACTACCTCAAACCGTCTATCAAGATTTCTTACCATCCAGTCGGCTGAACCCTGATAAATTTTTGGTTGGCCATTATTGTAAAAGTAAAACGCTCTGGAGTGCTCTAAGTATGTATCTACTATTCTACGAACTGTAATATTTTCACTTTGGCCTGAAACGTTAGGAATTAGGCAACAAATAGATCGCACAATCATTTCAATCTTCACTCCCGCATTACTGGCATCGTACAGTTTACTAATCATTCTGGTATCCTGAAGATTGTTTAGCTTTATTATTATATGGCCCTTGCCCCCACTTTCCACATTCTTAATTTCCTGCTCAATGAGTAATTCAAAAGCTTCAATCAGGTTAAATTGAGATACCAGTAAAGAATTAAACTTTGGTGTATTTTTTTCATTGTTCTCTAAAAATTGAAACAAATGACTTAAGTCTTTATTCATTGATTCATTAGTAGAGAAGATGGCCTGATCAGCATATATTTCTGCTGTTTTTTCATTGAAATTTCCTGTACCGTAGTAACCATAATTTCGGTTTTTAGAGCCCTGTTTTTTTCTAACGAGTGCTACTTTAGCATGAACCTTAAGACCTGGCATACTGTAGATGATAGTGATACCAGCCTTTTGCATCCTTTCGGCCCATTGCAAATTATTTTGCTCATCAAAGCGGGCTTTAATTTCAACGAATACTGTTACTTTCTTACCATTGTGAGCAGCGCTTATCAGGGCATTGCATATGAATGACTCTGGAGCAATTCTATAAAATGTGGCTTTAATCTCTTCAACATCAGGATCCAAGGCCGCCTCATTAAAAAAACGAAGAACATAGTCGTACGACTGATAAGGGAAATGGAGCATCACATCCTTTTTATCAATAGCGTCAAATATTGAATCTGAATGTTCAAGTTCATACTTAACTAAGGTTTCAAATTCCTTAGATTCTAATTCCGGCTTTAGTGGATTTGGCAGAGAAAACAGATCATGCATATTATGATACCTACCGCCAGGAACCAAATCATCTTCATTCAGATCCAATCTACTAGTGAGGTATTCCAATATACTTTTAGGCATAGATTGATCGTACAGGAACCGAGAAGGTACACCTAAATTTCGTTTTGCGATCTGCTTCTTAATCTTATCAACTAAATCTCCAGAGTACTCATCATCAATATACAAATCAGCATCCCTATTAATTTTAATAGAGTAGCAGCCGTCAATTTTATATTTAGGAAACAGGAAAGATAAATTCTCTCTTATAATATCATCAATAGCAATATAGAAATACTGTCCTTCTATTCTTGGCAACTCCACATACCTTGATAAATTGTCGGATGGTATATTTAGCAAAGCTACTTCCTGCGTGCCCTGATCTGATTTTAAATCAATAATGAAATAGAGTTTCCTGTTCTCAAGAAAAATATCGCTCTTTTCCCCTTTTGTAAGAATGATAGGTTGTAGGTAAGAAAGTATTCGTGAACGAAAGTATTTCTTAAGAAATGGTCTATGATTATCATTTATAGGCTCATCCCTGTAAAATATAATGTTGTTTCTCTTTAATTCAGGTATGATTTCATCACGCTTTATCCTACCAAATTCTTCCTGCTGTTCATGTACTTCATTGAGCAGCTTTTTAAGTACCTTCTTTGGACTCTTATTTAATTTCGAATTAATTTTCTTTTTATCGATTTCTACAATACTTCGAATAGCCGCTACCCGTACTCTAAAAAATTCATCCAGATTAGACGAATAGATAGCAAGGAACTTTATTCTATCATAAATGGGTAATGAATCATCGGCAGCTTCCATTAAAATGCGTTTATTAAATGAAAGCCACGAGAGGTCTCGATCGAAAAATTTATAATCCATATTAGCCATATTATTAAAACAAAAGAGGCTCTAGCGAGCCTCTTTATTTTAAATAGTTGATATAATATTTGAACTATTAGTTGCCAAAAATATATCTAACGCCAAGTTGCATTCTCCAAATTGAAGGTGCATTGTTAATTGTCCATGCTTCTGGTCTATCAGAATAATTATAAACTGGACGTCCTGACGCAGAATCAAAGCCCGTAAATTGTAATAGGTTATACGTATTAAATCTTACATCATACTGTCTTCCCCATTCATTATTTAAGAAGTTCGCCACATTTTCAATATCCATTGTAAACTGTAGTCTATTCTTATCCAATACTTTGAACTCCTGCATTAATCTTAAATCAATTAATGCTGTCCATGGTGTTCTCGCACCATTTCTCTCAGCTATTTTACCTCTATTCTCCTTTAAATAATCATCTCTTTCAATAAAGGCATTAAGTTCTGCCCATTGTTGTGCCTGAGTTGCTGCATCAGCTGGCACGCCTCCTGATCCAAAAAGAATCTCACTCTGGTCTCTTGGAATATAAGCTTGGTCGTTACCAAAAGAACCATCACCGTTTAAGTCACCATTTACCATAAAAGTGAACGGAGAGCCTGATTGAGCACTAAAGAAAACACCAATTGATGTTGCAGCAAAATTGGCATATTCTTTCCTGTAATTAACATTACCTACAATTCTATGTCTCAAATCCCACACAGAATAACTCAAATCAACGGTATTAGGGTTGCCTGGAGTAGGATTAAATTCCCAACCAGAATTGGCTGTAGTATGTGTTCCACCATTGGCATCTTTTGAAACACCGTAGGTGTAAGCTAACATAGCTGATAAGTTGTTAGACCATGATTTGTTCAACTGTCCGGTAAAGCTGTATTGGTGCCCTTCATTTGTGTTAGTCAGTAAGAAGACGTCTCTAAAATTATCATTGATTTGATTATTAGAAAACGTTGGCCTTCCAGCCTCTGTAGGAATAGACCCGTCAGGTGTACCCAGCTGTAAATTCTGATACTGAATTGCATTGATAGTTTTAGAATAAATTGCTTCGAAAGTAGCTGTTAATCCCCATGGTAATTTAGTATCTACCGCAAGGTTCATTCTAAAATTTTGAGGTAATTTCAGATCTTCATCCAATACATCAATTTGAGAAGTTGGTGCATTTGACTGTCTACTCTCAATCTCTTGTCTAACAGCTGGATCATTTACATCAACTCCTAATTGATCCGCAATAAAGTATTCATATGTTCTGTTACCATCTGGATATAAAGGAACATTATCACCTCCACGATTTATTCGCACATCCACTAATGAGGTTGTAGCTCCCGAGTTAGTGTATGCATTAGATATCCAAACAAAAGGAACACGGCCTGTGAATATTCCTAATCCACCTCTTACCTGAAGTGATTGATCACCATTTACATCATAATTAAATCCGAACCTAGGAGACCAAAGTAATTGACCACTCGGCACATCCTGTACATTTCTACCAAACTCCTGCGCAAAAAGAGGGTTGGCATTTGGTTCATCTAAGAATAATGGAATATCAACTCTAAGACCAGCCGTTAGCCTTAACTTTTCAGTTGCTTGAAACTCGTCTTGTACGTACCATCCTGTCTGTAAAAACCTTAGATCAACAGGCTGAAAACGGTCATTAAAATAATCCAATGAATATCTTACTCTAAATCTTCCATTTGGACCTAAATCGTTATTAAGGAAATTATCTAGTCCATCGTATTCATAATGACCTGGATAACGATTCACAAATGAATTAAATATATCAAACATTTCGTTATGAGTTCCAAACGTAAACGTGTGCTTATTTTTAAATAAAGTAAAATTGTTAGTAAGCTGTGCGATTCCTTGCCTTAATTCGTTACCAACTGAGCTTCTTTGAGAACCTGCTATTAATGTAGTACCATTATCTGTATCTATCTCTACCATCGGAAATAATGGCCCGTAATCGTCTAGATTTCTTTCTCTATTAATGCTAGTATAACCGATAATCAGGTTATTTGAAGCATTATCAGAAAGTCTAGATCTCAACTCTAAAATCGATGAATTGCTCACAACATCATTTAAGTACCCATTATTTTCAAATTCTAAAGAATTTTGAGACCTACTGATATTTTCATCAGTAGCCTTTAAATAACTATGTCTAAATGATATTTGATGATCTTTGTTGATGTTGTAATCTAACTTTCCAAATATCTTAGTATTCTGTCGTTCTGGAACTAAAGAACCAAAACCTCCTGGGTCATAACCAAAATTATTTTGTAGGTAATTACGCACTGACTGAGCGTCTTCAATACTAATATTTGATACGTTAGCAGGAACATCTCCACCAAAGGCATCCAGTTCTGATTGTGAAACAAGCCTAATTTGATTTGGTGTTTCTGCTACCTCTCTTTCCACATTTACGAAATAGAATAGCTTATCCTTAATTATTGGTCCTCCAATTCTTGCTCCATATTGCCTATTAAAAAATGGGGATTGTTTCTGGGGGTCATCTCCTATTGTTTTACCAGCAAGATTTTCGTTTCTCACAAAGTAGTACGCTGAACCTTCTATATCATTTGTACCTGACCTAGTTACAGCATTTATACCACCTCCCGTAAATGACCCTTTTGTAACATCATAAGGGGCAACTAAAATGGATATTTCTTCAATTGCATCCAGTGAAATTGGTTCAGCACCTGAACTACTTCCTGGTAATCCATCAGAATTCAATCCGAATGCATCGTTATTAACTGCACCATCTATTGTAATGTTGTTGTACCTACTATTACTTCCGGCAATTGAAACTCCACCATTACCAACTCCTGAAGCAGCTTGCGGAGTCAACCTCACGAAATCCTCAATTGATCTATTAATTGAAGGGTTTTGGTTTATAGTTTCAGTGCTAACGTTGGTAGCAGCACCAGTCCTACCTGAGTTTATAACTTCATCAGTTTGTGCCGTAATTACGACTTCAGCTAAAGTTTCAGCATTATCATTCAAAGTGAAATTCAAGTTTCTCTTTTCACCGAGAACCAAATTTATTCCTTCTATCACTTGCGTATCATATCCTACGAAAGATACCGTAACTTTATAAGGCCCACCTGTTCTCATGTTGGCCAATGTGTAATACCCATCAATATTGGAGATGGTTCCATAAGTGGTTCCTGAAGGTGTATGAACCGCCACAATGTTTGCTCCTGGGAGAGGTTCACCTGAATTATCAGTTACTCTACCATTCATACTTGATGATGTTACCCCCTGAGAATAAGCAACAAAGCTTACTCCTATCAGAAATGGAATAACAAGTAGTCGATGTAAAATTTGTTTCATAGCTTAAAATAATAGTGATTGATTTTTAATTTATGCAATTATTTAGGATTAAAACAGACATTTATTCAATTTTAAATCCTTGCAAATTAAACGGTGGTATGTTTCTTACACCCTCCTAAAAGTTTATCTAATTGTTAAGAATTAATGAAACTCAAATACATGCGATTTTTTATTCTAATAATCTTATTAACCACAAATTCCATCTCTTTTTCTCAGGCAGATCTATCCTATTATTTACCAAGTGGGGTAACATATAAGTCAGACATACCTGAGCCCTCTGATGTACTTGGACACGAAGTTGGCGAGTGGCATGTGAGTCATGATAAGCTGGTTGAATACATGCGAGCCCTTGACACTGCTTCTGACAGAATTACATTAGAAGTAATTGGTAAAACCTACGAAGGGAGGCCGTTAATTAACCTTATCATCACCTCACCATCCAATCATCAAAATCTTGAAAATCTGCAAAATGAGCATATCACACTCACTGATCCCAGCAAGTCATCTCAACTGGCAATTGAAAATATGCCTGCCGTATTTTATATGGGTTATAGTATACATGGAAACGAACCCAGCGGAAGCAATACTTCGTTATTAGTCGCCTACTACCTTGCAGCTGCGCAAGGAAGTTACATTGATAAAATTCTCGATGAGACTATCATTCTTTTAGATCCGAGTTTTAACCCTGACGGCCTAAACCGGTTTGCCAATTATGTCAATGCTAATAAAAGTTCTAACACATATGATGATCCAAATAACCGAGAACTGAACGAGCCCTGGCCAGGCGGAAGGACTAATCATTATTGGTTTGATCTGAATAGAGACTGGCTTGTTACTCAATTACCTGAATCTCAAGCAAGAATAGCCCAATTTCATAAGTGGAAACCAAACCTTTTAACGGATCATCATGAAATGGGAAGTAATAACACTTTTTTCTTTCAACCAGGCATCCCTTCAAGAAACAACCCAAAAACTCCTGCAAAAGTATTTGAGTTAACTGCTGAATTAGGCAGGTTTCATGCACAGGCTTTGGATAGCATCGGCTCGCTCTATTACACGCAAGAAAGTTATGACGACTTTTATTATGGGAAAGGCTCAACCTACCCTGACATTAACGGAGGTATAGGTATTCTCTTTGAACAAGCAAGTTCGCGAGGTCATGCAAGGGAAACAGAAAATGGTGTATTAACCTTCCCTTTTACTATCAGAAATCAATTTAATACAGCGCTTTCATCATTAAAAGGCCTGAATCAAAATAGAGATGCTTTTCTCAATTATCAGAGAAGCTATTTTAAAGACGCTTATAACGAGGCTACAAAATCCGGCCAGGCAGCTATCGTATTTGGTTCAAAAGATAAATGGAGGAATTACCACCTTGCTGAACTGATGAACAGACATGGAATTTCAGTTTATCAGAGTAAATCTAAAACTAAGATATCCGGGCAATCCTATGAAGTTGATGAATCTTATGTGGTTCCTTTAAATAATTCGAATTACAGGCTTATTAAAGCCATGTTTGATGTCACTACTAACTTTCAGGACAGTTTGTTTTATGATGTTTCTGCATGGACATTGCCAATGGCATTTAACATTGACTATGAAACGGTTAATGGAAGAAGCTTCAATGCGAATATGTTAGGTCAACCATTTTCACCTATTCTTCAACCTAAGGGTAAAATAGTAGGTGATAATTCTGATTATGCCTATGTCTTTGAATGGAATGATTACTACTCACCAAAAGCATTATACTACTTGCTTAAAAATGGTTTTAAATTAAAAGTAGCCACCCAAAACTTCACATCCGGGGATAAGAATTTTGAGGTAGGAACTATCTTAATTCCGGTCGGAATTCAACTTAAAACAAAGGGAGAGATACATAGCACACTGAAATTTTTAAGTGAAGATGTTGGAATAGACATTCATGCATTAAAATCTGGACTTAATTATGAAACAGTGAGCCTTGGAAGTCCTTCGTTCGAGACAATAAGTATACCTTCTATTGCTATTTTAGTGGGCGAGTCAGTCCGATCCTATGATGCTGGTGAAGTATGGCATTTATTCGACCAAAGAATGGATATGGAGGCAACTCTATTACCAGTTGATAGATTTAGTAGAGTTTCGTTAGATCGATATAATGTCATTGTAATGGTTGATGGTTATTATTCAGCTTTAAACATTAACGATGCTGAAAAATTAAAAGAATGGGTGAAGAATGGAGGCTTAATAGTAGGCTCACAAGGTGCATTGAAATACCTGAATAAAATAGGTCTGGGAAAATTTGAGATGAAGAAATCCGCTAAATCTGACTCCTCTAAGTACAGAAAATATTCCGATATCGATGCATTTGAAGGCGCCCAGGAAATAGGCGGTGCCATTTTTAATACACGAATAGATTTAACTCATCCATTATTTTATGGTTATCAAAAAGAGTATTTACCTGTTTTTAGGAATTCTGAAGATTTCCTACCTCCATCAACAGGTGCATATTCTAATCCAATGATGTATACTGAGAATCCTTTATTGAGCGGTTATATCTCTGAAGAAAACCTTGAAATGCTCAAAAATAGTTCAGGTGTGGGTATTTCATCTTATGGACAAGGCAAGGTTATTGGGTTTACCGATGACTTAAATTTTAGGGCATTTTGGTATGGAACCAACAAAACGTTTTTAAATGCCATTTTCTTTGGTAAGTTGGTAGATAGGTCGGCTAACAGATAGTATTAGATTGGAACTGACTGATTATAATTGTAATTTCAATAATTAAAGATATTTTGGCACAGTTTTGGACTATCTTCGCTAGAATTAATTTATCATGAAATCGCTTAAATACATATTACTTTTTTGTCTATCGCTTGTTTTTTTTAGTGAGACTCACGCACAAAAAGAAACTATTGATGATGTAAAAAATGCCATTAAGTCAGGTAGCTCAAAAGAGGTTTCTAAGCATTTTGATGCTAATGTTGATGTCACTATTGACTCAGATATTCAAACTTATAGCAAAATACAGGCTGAATATGTTTTTAAGGACTTCTTCAAAAATAATCCACCTACAAGTTTTACTATAGTACATCAGGGATCGTCTAAAGGAGGCTTGCCTTACGCTATTGGCCAATACATTAGTAACGGACAAACATTTAGAGTTTGGATGAGAATAAAGAGCTCAGGAGAGCGCTACCTAATCAATGAAATTTCCTTTATAAAGGAATAAAACTGATTTTCTATTATGTCGTTGGCTTATTTATCTGATAAATCCATCAAGCAATTTATTAAATCTGCCCTGGCAGAGGATATTGGCGATGGCGATCACTCCTCATTATCGTCTATTCCACAAAAGCATAAGAGTAGAGCACGACTTCTAGTAAAAGACGATGGTATTCTTGCCGGTGTTGATTTGGCCCATAAGATTTTTAAAGAGGTAGACCCTGAACTTGAGCTCAACATTTTGATGAAAGATGGTGATACAATGCAGTCAGGAGATATTGCCTTTGAAGTTTCAGGAAGCGCGAGGTCTATATTAACTGCAGAAAGGTTAGTGCTTAATTGTATGCAGCGCATGAGTGGCATTGCTACATATACTCATCATATGTGCTCTTTAATAAAAAGCACAAAAGCCAAAATTCTTGATACGCGAAAGACCACCCCGAATTTCAGAATTGCAGAAAAGTGGGCAGTGGCAATTGGCGGTGGTAAAAACCACAGATTTGGGCTATATGATATGATCATGTTAAAAGATAATCATATCGATTATGCAGGAAGTATCACAAAAGCAGTGCAATCCACGCAAAAATATTTGAAGGAAAAAGGAAAGCAACTCGCCATAGAGGTGGAAACAAGAAACCTTGATGAGGTGAAAGAAGCGCTATCTGTTGGTGGTGTAGATGTAATAATGTTGGATAATATGATGCCTTCAACCATGCGTGAGGCTGTTAAGCTTATTAATGGCCAATGTAAAATTGAAGCCAGTGGTGGCATTACTGAAATGAATATTGCTGAAGTGGCAGAGTGCGGAGTAGACTTTATATCAATAGGAGCGTTAACACATTCAGTAAAAAGTAAAGACCTGAGCCTTAAGGCATTTTAAGCTTCCAAAAAAGAACTCGCCAATCAAACAATTATTATTCTAATGAATTAAGTTTGCACCTCATTTGAAGAAGTGGAGTAAATATTAGAAGAGATGATTGTTAAAACCAAAAAGTATAAACTCGAAAGCGGAACCTACATTAAACTAGCGCTTATTAGCGTATTGAAACAACAGTGGTGGGTATCCTTAATTGTGCTGGCTATTTGCGCAGGCTACTTCTGGATACCTAATATCTGGTGGTTTATAGGAGCAGGAATCGGGCTTGTATTATATATTTTATTCTGGCTAATACAATTTGCCGGGGTTACTCAACTCGATCAAACCAAAATGCTTTTTGAAAAGCTCGCTTATGAAATCACTAGCCAGCAAATATTAATTAAGCTCAACAATAAGCAAGGAATGCCGCTAAAGTGGGAGCAAATAAAAAGAGGAAGTGTTGGGAAAAATCACCTGCTTTTGGTTGTTAATAAAGCACAGCTAATTCACTTACCATTCAAGATTTTCAACACGGATAACGAGCGTAAATTTGTAGAGAGCATTATGAAGCGTAAGGGCTTAATTAAATAATGTTTTCGGAGGAATACGAAAAACCCAAAAGGAAACTCAACCCAAAAGAAGCGAAACTAAAGGCCGCTGACTTTTGCGCTTATCAGGAACGATCGCAACAACAGGTAAGAGATAAGCTTTACACTTATGGCTTATATAGCGATGATGTAGAGCAAATTCTAAGTGAACTTATCACTGAAAACTTCATCAATGAAGAGCGATTTGCCAAGGCTTATGCGGGCGGAAAGTTTCGTATCAAAAAATGGGGCCGAAATAAAATCCTGCAAGGCCTTAATCAACATCGAGTAAGCAATTATTGTATTAAAAAGGCTATGGAAGAAATTGATGAAGAGGACTACCAAAACACTCTTCTCGAACTCATTGCAAGTAAAAAGAGCAAAGTCACTGCTAAAGATAGCTTTACAAAAAATAGAAAAGTAGCTGCTTACCTTATACAGAAGGGTTATGAACCAACCCTTGTTTGGGATGCCTTAAAAAACGAGGATTAACTTGTATTCTAGCTGACAATAGCATTTTTCACACCAACCTTTTAATCGAAATGGAGTATAGAACCTTATCAATAAAGAAAATTTTATGCTGATAAGAATCATCCTGCTTGTCTTGGTATCGCACTTTTGTTTAGGTCAGACAACTATCAATGCAAAAAAAGGTTTAGCTGTTGAAGGCTATGATGTTGTAAGCTATTTTAATGGGGAGCCTAAAGAAGGAAAAGAATCATATCAATCTCAACATCAGGGAATTACCTACTATTTTAATTCTGAAAAGAATTTAGAAGCCTTTAAAAAATCACCAGATAAATACATTCCTGCTTATGGTGGCTGGTGTGCTTATGCCATGGGCGAAACTGGAGAAAAGGTAAAAATAGATCCTGAAACGTATAAAATATTAGATGGTAAGTTATATCTCTTCTATAACTTTTGGGGTAACAATACGCTGGAGCCGTGGAATGAGAATGAGAAAAAACTAAAATCTCAAGCCGATAAAAATTGGGATAAGCTAAAAAACAATTAGTTAATTCTCCAAAATCACTTTTTAATTATATTTGCTCGGATGAAATTAACGGAAGCGTGTAAGGAAATATTAAAACAGTTAGATTCTGTTATTAATAGCATAAAAGATGAGGATTTTGCTAAGCCCATCCCTTCACTTAACAATTCAACCATAGGCCAGCATGTTAGGCATACTTTGGAGTTTTTCACTTGTCTGATCAGCAGCTGTAAAAACGGTGCAGTTAACTACGACAAAAGAGATCATGACGCAGTAATAGAACAAGACAGAACTGTTGCAGAAGCTGTAATTGCGGATATCATAAATTTTCTTGATGATGCACCTTCCAATATTCAGTTGACACTGGTGGCTAATTATAACCTTTATGATGAGGAGAATACCGCTATCGAAACTAACCTTTATCGTGAACTTGCCTATAACATAGAACACGCCATACATCATATGGCACTAATTAAAGTGGGTCTGAAAGAAATAGCATCTTATATTTCTCTTCCTAGTAATTTTGGTGTCGCTGTATCTACCATTAAATTTCAACAGGCACAAGTAGCCAAATAAATCCAATGTTTTTTGAATCCATTTGGAGGAGTAACTTTTTAATTAGGCTCCGTAATTGGGAATATTGGCCTTTTTTGGTCGTCTATTGGCCTGTATTTATTTATTGGTTCTATCTGGCTGCTAAAGCAAGATCATTTTTCTACTTTTCTGCATCCAACCCTGGAATTGAAAATGGTGGAATGTTAGGCGAATCAAAAATAAAGATTTTGGATAGTTTGCCTTCTAAACTAATCCCACAAACTACATACATAAAGCATGAAGATAAATCACTAAGCGAAGTGATTGCCACACTTATTTTCCCCGTGATATGCAAGCCAGATATTGGAGAAAGAGGTTGGAAGGTTGAAAAAATTAATAATGCTGAAGAATTAATCAATTATCACGAAGAGATTACTGTTGATTACCTGATTCAGGAATATTTAACGGAGGAAATTGAACTAGGTATTTTTTATTACAGATATCCATCTCAAAAATCAGGGGTTATTAGTTCAATCGTGGCTAAGGAGATGTTAACCTTAAAAGGAGATGGAAAATCTACTCTCAAGGAGCTAATATCGAAATATGACAGAGCCAAATTGCAATGTAAAACATTAGAGCTCAGATATAAGAATCGTTTAAATGAAATAGTGAAAGAAGGTGAATCAATTCATCTGGTTTACATCGGAAATCACTCCAGAGGAACTAAATTTTTAGATGCTAACCATCTAATTAATAGTGAGTTAGTGCAATTATTTGATGATATAGCGCGTAACATTAATGGGTTCTACTTCGGGCGATTTGACATCAAAGTCCATTCCATTGAAGACCTTTATCAAGGTAAATTAAAAATAATGGAATTGAACGGAGCAGGATCTGAACCAGCACATATTTATAACCCCGGTTACAGTCTATGGAACGCTTATAAAGTAATTTTCCATCATTGGAAAGTGTTATTTGAGATTAGCATGGAAAATCACAAAAAAGGAATTCCATTTATGACCTTGAAAGAGGCATGGCGCGAGTACAAAAAAACAAGAGCAGTAGGCACATGATAACAGTTTTCTTATTTGCCTTTCTCTTTAGTTTTATAGGCTCTATTCCTCCCGGAGCCATAAATATAAGTGTGCTTCAACTCGCTATTGAAAATAAAAGTAGAGCTGCCATCAGATTCAGTCTCGCGTCTGCTATAATAGAATTCCCCTATGTTATCATCGCAGTGATTTTTAGTGATTGGCTGCTTTCAACTGAGATTGTGATGAACAACATCAAACTTTTATCCACTTCGGTGATACTATTATTAGCGTTTATTAACACCTATCAATACTTTAAGAATGACACCCCAAAACCCTTAACTAATAAAGGCGGATTTAGAAGAGGAATGATAGTTAGCATTTTTAACCCATTGGCTATTCCATTTTGGGTTGGCATAACTGCGTATTTGTCCAACCAAGGTTGGATGAGTATAGATAATAACAGTCAGCTACTTACTTATGCACTGGGAGTGTCAGCAGGTACTTTTGCCTTACTATTTGCATTGATCAATTTTTCGACTCGAATTAACCTGGAGATCAAAAATCAGAAACTCACAAAGCTTATTCCAGCCGTTGTATTCTTCATTTTGGGATTTTATGGAATTTGGCAGCTACTTATTGATGTTTAATTGAGTTACATCAGGTTTCAATGTAAACACCACCTGTTTATTTGTTAGTTTTTCAATGATAGGTTTGAGCATAATCTCTGCATTTCTCAATGTATTTTCCATAATACCAGAGTTTATTGCTGACTGTTTTATTTCATCTTCTGCTGCCTGATATGCCCTTCTGATAAACTCTTTTTCGTCTTCCAATGGGTTGGTTTGCATCGAGTAAATACGCGTTTTAGACATATCTAGCTTATAGTAACAAAGTTCTGGCTTTGGTAAGTTGATATAAATAGTATCGGTAGAATGGTAAATATTTTCCTCTGACAGCTTAGAAAGATCAATGCATCCTACAGCTGAACCTTCAGATATCAAAGCAATTTTACTGTCGGGTCCCAGCTTGAATATTTTCCAAAACTCAGGACTTACCTTCTTCAATTCGGTAATTTCTTTAAAATTATACCTAACCAATTCAAGCTTACCTAAAGATTCCACTTCTCTTAAAATACTTGAATTAGTTATCTCAATTGGTTTCTCTTTAATTTCCTGAGTCTGCCACAAATAGATTACAATAGCCAAAAGCCCAATCCATGGTAATATCTGTAAAATTTTCACTACTGATCTCATAAGTTGCACGTAATAATATTTTCAATTTAAAGATTATTCATAGCATTAAATAATGCTGTTCTGTAACTTTCATTTCATGTGGAAAATTTGGATAGATACAGGCGGAACTTTCACAGACTGCATTGCCATTGATCCTGAGTTCCATCAGCATAGACTCAAACTTCTAAGCAGTGGTATCATTAAATGCTACATCAAACAAAAACTAGATGATACTACACTAAAAGTTTCGCTTAATCCTCCTATAAATAGTAACATCCTTTCCAACTATCAACTGATAGAATCAAAATCAGGCAAATCAATTGAAATAGAGGGTTACGAATCCGAAAATCAATTGTTGAAGCTGTCTGAAACTTTGGCTGACACATTTGATTTATCCGGTGGGTACGAGATCACAGCTTTAGAGCCGGTGCCAATATTGGCTGCAAGAATTTTAACTTCTACAGCTTTACAGGCAAGCTTGCCTAAAATGGAAATGCGGCTAGGCACCACAAAAGGAACTAATGCTCTTCTAGAAAAAAAAGGAAGTGACGTTACTCTTCTAATCACCAAAGGATTCAAAGACCTTTTAAAAATTGGTACGCAGCAGAGACCAAAGCTCTTTGAGCTTAACATTCAAACTCCTCCTCCACTCTACTCAAGAGTTATTGAAGTCGATGAAAGAATTACATCTGATGGTTCAATTTGGCAACCAATTAACTTATTAAATGACGAGATTGATAGTATTCCAAAAGATTCATCCATAGCCATTGCCTATCTAAATAGCTATAAAAACCATGCTCATGAATCTATTACCTTGGAGCAACTGAAAAATAATGGGTATAAGTATACCAGTGCATCACATCAAGTTTCATCTAATATAAGAATTGTTCACAGGGCAGAAACAACAGTTGTTAATGCCTATTTGGAGCCTGTTTTAGGTAAGTATTTTAAAGAAATCAAGGAAAAGCTACCGGAAAAGCAGCTGAGAATTATTTCAAGTGCCGGAGCCATTGTTGATAGCACGGAATACCTTCCTAAAGATGGGCTTTTGAGCGGACCTGCCGGTGGAATACTAGGTGCCTATCATTCTTCTCGTCAATCGGGGTTTAACCGAATCATTACCTTTGATATGGGCGGTACAAGCACAGATGTTTCCATCATTGAAAATGACATAACCTATGCTTATCAAACAAAAGTAGGTGATGCAACCATCCAAAGCCCTTGCGTGGACATTGACACAATAGCTGCCGGTGGGGGATCAATCTGTTCTGTAAGAAACGGAATGTACGAAGTAGGGCCAGAAAGTGCAGGAGCCAGTCCCGGGCCAGCTTGCTATGGTAATAATGGCCCATTAACCATTGCCGATTTAAATTTATTAGCTGGGCGGGTCGTAACTGACGAGTTTGCTATTCCATTGAAACAGGCTGATTCGGAAAGAGCACTACAAGAAGTTTCAAATGGTTTAGACGAGAAAACATCTACAGAAGATTTGATAGAATCATTTCTTAGAGTTACTAATGAAAATATGGCATCCGCCATTAAGAAGATAGCCACAAGAAAGGGGGCCTCATTAGAGGGTATGTGCCTTGTCACTTTTGGTGGTGCTGGTGGACAACACGCATGCGATATTGCTGAAATACTACATGTATCTGAAGTGCTAATACCTTATGATGCAGGTATTCTTAGTGCACTAGGCATTGGTTTGGCCGATATGGATAAGATAAAAGAGCAGTTGGTTCTTCTGGAGCTTAATTCATTTACTTCCGAAAAAGCTGGAATCTTAAAGTCAATAAAAAAACAAATTTTAGCGGATTTTGAACAATCTGGATATACCGAAGAAGACGTAATTACTAAACATGTATATTGTTATTTAAGATTTGAAGGTCAGGAATCTACAATTGAGATAGACAATATCGGTATTTCCGATCTTTTAGAAGCATTCAGAGATCAGTACATTAAAATTTATAATCATTGGATAGACAATAAAGAAATTGAGGTTGAATCTGTAAAGGTTGTCATGAGTGTTGCCACTAATAATACTGAGTTTGGGAAAAAATCAAGAGTATCTACAACAACCCCAAAACCAAATTCACGAACAAAAAGCCTATGTAACGGAAACTATTTGGACACACCTGTTTACAGTCGAGATCAGTTATCTCCCGGTAATGTAATCAAAGGGCCAGCAATAATTACCAGTAATAGTACAACCATTTATATTAAACCTCATTGGCAGCTTGAAATTGACGAATGGAATTCTTCGGTTTTGAAAAGAATGGCTTCGAACTATGAAGATATTCAATTGTCAGAAAGTGCCTCAAGAACGTTATTTCAAAACCGATTTATGGGTGTAGCCTTAGAGATGGGTGCCATGCTTGAAAGAACTTCATTTTCTGTAAATATTAAAGAACGTTTAGATTTTTCATGTGCAATTTTAGACTCTGAAGGTGACCTAATTATTAATGCTCCGCATATTCCCGTTCATTTAGGCAGTTTAGGTGTTTGTGTTAAAAAAGTTCTTGATCAACTTGAAATAGAAGAGGGCGATGTGGTAATCACAAATCATCCAAAGTATGGAGGCTCTCATTTACCGGATGTCACTTTAATAAGTGGCGTATTTTATAATCATAAGCTTATTGGCTTTGTCGCTAATAGAGCCCATCATTCTGAAATAGGCGGAAGGACACCCGGCTCTATGCCAGTTAATGCCAAAAGCCTGAATGAAGAAGGAGTAATAATTCCACCGATGTATCTAATAAAATCCGGGGAATCACGTATTAAGGAGATTAAAGAGTTATTGAGTAAGGCTGAGTTTCCAACACGATCTGTTAATGAAAATATGGCTGATATTAATGGAGCTTTGGCATCAATTCAGCTAGGCATCAGAGAATTAAAAAAACTTTGTAAGCAATTTGAATCAAATACGGTTGTTGAAAACCTTTTCTCCATTAAAAAGTATTCAGCCTCGCTATTAAAATCAAAGCTAAAGCAACTTCATCATGGAGATTACGAGGCAAAAGAAGAGCTGGATGACGGTTCTAAACTGTCTGTAAAAATTAAGATATCGAAAGATTTAATTGAGCTTGATTTTAATGGCACTTCAGATGTTCATTCGGGTAATCTTAATGCGAATCCAGCAATAGTTCAAAGCGTTATCCTATACGTGCTCAGAATTCTGGTTGATGAAGATATTCCTTTGAACGAAGGCCTAATGCAACATGTAAAAATAGATCTACCTGAGTGTTTGCTGAATCCCAATTTTGACAATCATCAACCTGCTGTGGTGGGAGGAAATACTGAAGTAAGTCAGAGATTGACTGATACTATTTTAAAAGCCTTAGGCCTAGCAGCATGTAGTCAGGGAACGATGAACAATTTACTGTTCGGAAAAGATACTTTCGGTTACTATGAAACAATCTGTGGCGGAACAGGTGCCGGACCTAATTTCAATGGCCATGATGCTATTCATCAGCACATGACCAATACCAAAATAACTGACCCTGAAATATTAGAATTAAAATATCCGGTGAGACTCAATTATTTTCAAATTCGAGAAGAGTCTGGAGGGAAAGGAAAGTACCGAGGCGGTAATGGAGTTTGTCGTTCATTCACATTTTTGGATAATCTTACTCTAACCATTTTGAGTCAACATAGGGTTATAGCTCCTTATGGGCTGAATGGAGGGCACTCAGGAAAAAAGGGGCAACAATTTTTAATTAAGAAAAATGGTGAGAAAATTGAGTTGAGTAGTTCAGATGAACAAGAAATTGAGGATGGAGATCAACTAATTATCAAAACTCCTGGAGGAGGTGGCTTTGGTTTACCCCAATAGATTTACCTGTGACTCACTCACTGATAAATTCACCTCTCGTCCACATGGTATAGCTAGGTTTGGCATTTCATGCCCAATCGGTGCATTGAAACAAACAGGAACTGAACTTTTCACTTTATCCAACACTATATCCTGTAAACCACTACCGAATTTAATTTGTGTGTCCTTTAAATCTGAAAATTGACCAACGATTAACCCAGCAATAGTATCAAATTTACCTGCCCTCTTCAGCTGAGTAAGCATCCGATCAATCTTGTAGTAGTATTCATCAATTTCTTCTATAAAAAGGATTTTACCATCTGTATTAATTTCATTTTTTGTACCAATACTATCTACAAGTAAAGACAAATTACCGCCAATTATTTGGCCTTTTGCCACACCCTTTAGGTTGCGTGAGTGACCCTTCCAGTTATAATTAAGTTCCCCTTCAAACAATATTTTTTTGAGAGAATAAGAAGACTTCTCAATACCATCATATTCAAATTGAACCGGCATAAGACCGTGAATACTTTCAATATTATTTTTATTAATTAACAGATGAAGAGCAGTGATATCGCTAAACCCAATAACCCATTTAGGGTTTTTAATAAAAGTACTCAAATCAACTTCATCAATAATTCGAGTCATCCCATATCCGCCTCTTGCACAAAAAACTGCTTTAACTTCAGGGTCATCTAACACTAGCTGCAGGTCAGACAAACGCTCTCCATCGTTGCCAGCAAAATAACCATGTTTGCTAAGTGCGTGCTCTGCAACTTTAGGTTCCAGCCCCCAGTTTTGAAAGGTTTTTAGTGCCTGATCTAATTGTGATGATTCTATCTGGCGAGAAGGTGAAACAATCACTACCTTATCTCCCGCAAGTAACTGTGGTGGACGCTGCATAGTGTAAAGAAATAAAAAAGGCTTCCTATGTGGAAGCCTTTAACTTATAATTTAATTTATCTCTTAGTTAGATGATGGTGTAATGCCCATTTTCTTTAGAACCAAGTCCGAAATATCGAACTTCTCATCAGCAAAAAGAACTACGTCAATACCACCTACTTGTCCGTTTAAAATATGTGTGTAACCATTCTCCTTTGCTACAGCTTCAATATTAGAGCCAATTTTAGCATAAAGAGGTTCCATAAGTGTAGCAGATTTTTTCTGCATTGAAGTCTGAGCGTCTTGCTGAAACTTTTGAATTCTTTGTTCCAACTGAGCTAATTCAGTCTCCTTTTCACTTCTTACAGCGTCAACCATTGTAGCAGCACTTTGTTGATAGGCCTGGGCCTTTTGCTGATACTCCTGATACTTTGCTTGTAATTGGTTTTGTAATTGAGTGTTATGCGCTTGAAGCTCCGACTCCACTTGTTTTGACTCAGGCATTTCACTTAAAATATAGTCTACATCAGCGTAGCCTATTTTCATTGTTTGTGCAGTTGCTGCAGTTCCAATAAATAAAATTGCTGCTATTGCTAATACTAGTTTGTTTTTCATCTTTCTATTTTTATTATCTGTACTTACTATTTTATTACATCATTCGGGTCACCCAGACCTAGTTCGTCCAACACATAATCCGTATAATCATGTCGTGGGTCTGTGTAAATCATCACTAAATCACCAGCCTTATCAAACATTATGGCCAATCTCTGCTCCTTACACACTACTTCCACCGCATCAAAAATTTTATCTTGAACAGGCTTTACTAATTCTTTTTTCTTCAAAAAGAAAAGCCCTTCAAAACCGAATATCTTCTTTTGATATTCCTTTAACTCTTGCTCTTTAGTCCTAATGAGCTCTAATCGCTCATTTTTCATATCAGCCGTCAAAAGTACTTCTTCTGCCTGAAGTTCGTCATACATTGAGCCAATATTTCGAGACATCTCCTTTATTTCATCCTGCCAACCCTGTGACAGTTTGTCAATTTCGGCCTGAGCCTCCTTATATTCAGGCATTTTACTCAATACATAGTCTGTATCTATATAGCCAAACTTCTGTGCCTGAAGTTGGATAAACGAAAATGATGCCAAAAATAGAAAAAGGATCTTTTTCATGCTTATCTTATTTGTTGACCAATTGTGAAATGGAATTGTCCACCAGCTCTTTGAGATCTTCCGGGAAGGGTATCAAACCCGTAACCCCAGTTCAGACCAATCAATCCGAATGCTGGCATAAATATTCTCGCTCCAAAACCTGCCGATCTGTAAACATCAAACGGATTAAACAAATCGTAGTCACCCCAGTTATTACCTGCCTCGGCAAATACTAGTCCGTAAATAGTTGCAGATTGACCTGTTGTAACTGGGTATCTAAGCTCTGCAGTATATTTATTGTATACAATACCACCTCTAAGCTGATTTGATGTAACTGCCGTAGTTGGTCCTCCATAATTTGGCGGAGTGATGGAGTTATTGTCGTAGCCTCTTAAACCAATTACATCATTACCCAACAAGAAATTCTGACCGGCTAAACCATCTCCTCCAAGGCTGAATCGTTCAAAAGGACCTATGCCAAGATTTGACGAATATGAACCGATAAAACCAAAATGGGCTCTGGTTTCTAAAACCAGCTTTCCTACCAACTTAGTATAGTAAGTTGCATCGAGCATCCATTTATGATACTCAAGTAATTTATATCTTTCAGCGTTCTCTCGATCACGAATTTCATCTCGTAATCTATCTTCGTAATTCTCTGGATTTCTCTGACTTAATGGGATATCTGTTAGAACATAAACTCCGTCACTATTTTGTTCATATTTAAATTTGTTATCTACGTCAGCTCCTACAGCTTCTATCTCAGAGTTCTTTATCTCCCAGAAATTATCTTCCCTAAATTTAGACCATGGCGGTGTAAGTGCAACACTTAAAGAGATTGATGCACCACTAGTAGGGAACATTGGATTGTCTATGCTATTTCTTGAAAGCGTTGAATTAAAAACTAAGCTATTTGAATTACCATTTGAAAACCCAAGACCTCCTCCCAGGTAATTTTCTAATGAATAAACAAGGTATGAAACTGAGTTTGTTAGCGTAAAATAGCTATCTGGCCATTCCAACCTTCTACCTAAACCTAGAGTAATACTTTGAACTTTTAATGAGGCGTCAAAATCCCTAATCGAAGGAAAGTTATCATTTATACCATTGCCATCTCTATCTGTCCCAAAACGTGCTCTTTGAATAGAGTAACTATAACTTACACTAAATGAGTTAGGCTTTTTGCCGCCTAACCATGGCTCTGTAAATGAGGCAGAATAACTCTGGAATTGTCTACCATTTGCTTGTGCTCTAATTGAAAGTCTCTGCCCATCACCAGTGGGTATTGGGTTAAATTTACCTCTCAACATATTTCTTACTGAGAAGTTGTTTAGGCTAAGTCCTAACGTTCCAACAAATCCAAAGGCTCCACCCCAACCTCCGGATAGTTCTATCTGGTCATTCGATCTCTCTACTACTTCCCACTCAATATCAACCGTTCCATCTGCCGGATTAGGCATTGGCGTTGGTGTGATTTGTTGCGGATCAAAATAACCCAATTGTGATAATCGCTGTTGGGTCTGAATAATATCTGATCTACTGAATTTCTCCCCAGGGATTGTTCTAAGCTCACGCCTCACCACATGGTCTCTTGTGCGTTCATTACCTGAAACAATAACATTCTTAATCGTAGCCTGCTCACCTTCATAGATTCTCATCTCAATATCTATCGAGTCACCTTCAACGGCCACTTCAATAGGTTTAACACTAAAGAATAAATATCCATCATCCATATAAAGGCCACTTATGTCTGGACCTTTAGGGTTGAATGTTAGCTTCTGATCGATGAGTTCTTTGTTGTAAACATCCCCTTTTTCAATGGCTAGAATCTTATCTAATGTTTCGTCTTTATGTATATAATTTCCAGTCCATTCAATATTTCTAAAGTAGTATTTGCGACCTTCATTAATCTTCAGACCTATATTTATTGATCTGTCATTATAATCATAAATTGTATCTTCAACAATCTCAGCATCTCTAAACCCTTTAGAATTATAAAAATTAATAATTGCTAATTTATCTTCTTCATAATCAGATTTGACAAACTTTGACGACTTGAAGAAATTTAACTTAATATTATCATTGATAAATTCCTTTATATCTGATCCGCTCACTTCATAGGTAGAATCAAAAAATTCGGGTACTTTTTTCGGTTTAAAACCTGCAATTAATTCAGCCACACGTTTAAATAAGCCAATTCGAACATTTTCGTTCGTATTCTTCATCTTAGATTTTAGCTTATTCGATTTTATGTTCTCGTTCCCGGAAAAATAGATTTTATTAATCCTGACCTTCGCTTTGGGATCGACAAGAATCTTTAATTTAACGCCATCATTATTTAATGTATCTTCCTGCTGAACGATCTTAACTTCGGCATTTAAAAAACCTTTATTCACATAATGATTTCTTACAGCAATCTCAGTATTTCGAATTATGGCGTCAGTTAATATTCTTCCACGAATTAAGTTTAAGTCTTCTCGTATTTGGGATTCCTGACCTTTCTTAACACCTTGAAATTCAAAACCAGTCAGCCTTGGTCTTTCAGCCAGCTGAATATTGAGGTAAATCTTATCAACTTCAATTTTATCGATAGAAATAGATACATCACCAACCAGGCCGTGCTTCCACAATTTTTTAATAGCACCTGAAATTTCATCACCTGGTACGCTAATCTGATCACCTATCTTTAAACCTGTAAGTGAAATAAGCGCATTTTCATCTAAAATATTTAAACCAGTTACTTTAATGCCTGCAAGCGTGTACTCTTGAGGTCTGGAATAATTTAATTGTCCAGAAGATGGCTCGGGAGTATTATTTCTTCTTCGAAACTGCCCATTCACTTCACCTATCAGTACTACAAAAATCAGGAATACTATTACTCTCTTCATCAATCTAGTTCACTTGTTCACTTATTTGACCAAATCTTCTTTCTCTCCTCTGATAAGCTAAAATCGCCTCATTTAGGTCATTTTTTCTGAAGTCAGGCCACAATTTTTGTGTTATATATATTTCGGTATAGGCAAGTTGCCAAAGTAAAAAGTTACTAATTCGCATCTCACCACTTGTTCTGATTAATAGTTCCGGATCCGGTATATTCTTTGACATTAAATTCGAACGAAATAATTCAGTATCTATTTCATCAATTTGAATTTCTCCTGATTGTACTGCCTTGGCAATTGACTTAGTTGCCTCTAAAATCTCCCACCTGCCACTATAACTCAACGCTAAAGTCAATACCAAACCCTTATTCTGTTTGGTTAGCTCAATAGCCTCCGCCAATTCGTTTTGACAGTTATTTGGTAAAGAAGATAAATCACCAATCGCATTAAGTTTTACATCATTCTTCTGCAATGTGCCTATCTCAGCTTTAATTGTATGCACTAATAATTGCATTAAACCTTTCACTTCCGTTTTAGGTCTAGCCCAATTCTCAGTAGAAAATGCGTATAGTGTAAGATACTTTACCCCTAACTCTGCACAACCTTCCGTTACATCTCGTACAGCTTCAATAGCATTTTTGTGTCCAAAAATCCTTGCTGCACCTTTCCCTTTAGCCCATCTTCCATTACCGTCCATTATTACGGCAATGTGTGTAGGCAGGTTGTCCTTATCAATATTTATTGTAGGGTTCATAACGAAGTTGCAAAATTAGATTTTTTAAGCTAAAAAATCGCCTGATTTACTATAATTCTAGCGTCTGTAATTTTTCTTATAGGGGCTAGTTGGACAAGGTATATTATAGAAAGAATAGGTTAGAGAAACTCCTAAAAATGCGTAATGGTCATTATCAAATCGGTTAGAGTAATCGTAGTTCTTAATAACTCCATCGCCCGGGCCTAAATTATCCAGATAATCAAAGAATGTTTTTCTGAAACCAACTTCAACACCAACATACCACTTAGGATTTAAGATGTATTTAATACCTGTTCCGAAAGGAATGGCCGGCTGAATATTACTGTACTCAACGGGCTTATCATCCATCCCTGAAATACCGAAAATTCCTATCCCTGCAAATAAATAAGGAGTCCATCGGATAATGGAATTTTCTTGTCTCCAGTTCAAAAAGTGGTATTCAAATACCGTTGATACTTCAAAAAGAAAAATATTGAAACTGGCATCCCTTAAATCTGTAAATGGATCAATAGGCGTTCTTGAATCACTTCCTGCTAATTTGCCAGCGGTCAGCCCAAGCCTAAAGCTCAATTCTTTGTTTAGATTGGTTCTGAAAAATGCATTACCAGCAGGATTAATTCCATTTAAGCTTATTCCTCTGGACATGTCACCAAAATACTTGAATCCACCAAACCCAAATCCAATTTCTGTTTCTTGGGCATGAGTAACAAAGGGTATTAAAAATACAGTGAGGCTGAAAATACCTTTCTTAAGAACTCGAAATAGCTGAGATTTTGACATGTTATCTAAATTTCGCACGTGTAAAAGTAGCGCCAATGATGTAGGCTACTCTTATCGATGTAACGAAATAAACGTCATTATTGTCTTTATTACCTCTATTATTATCTCTAAATTCTTGCCCAAAACCTGCAACTACAGTATAATTATTTCCATCTCGCCCTTGATACGTAGTGGTATTAAATCCTTCGGCCTCAATATTTCTCGACCCTCCTTCAGCACCAGAAGTATTAGTAGATCTGTCAGATAAGTATCGTGCTAAATCGTCATCTCCGAAAACACCAAGATCTACATAATTCTGACTAACATCGTCTAAGTAGTCGGTGAATGTATATCTGATGCCCATTTCAAATGAAAGATCAAATACCTGATTCAAGCGATACCTTACTCCTATTCCAAAAGGTATTGCAAATTGCACGAGTTTATAAGGTTCAATTCCAGCGTTAGCATCTGTTGGTTCTAAATCAGCATTTTGACCTTCTGTTCCTAAAGGTTGTAAATCCACCCAAGTACCTGCCTCTGGGAGTCCGCTATCATCTGCCACATATGCCTGAGGGTTATGATGGAAGATTGTAGCACCAATATAAGTATAAGGTGTCCATTGTACTCTACTTATGTAGGAAGCCTCATTTTTGAATAAATCAAAGACCGCAACAACTGTAAGCTCCTTAATTCTATTCCTAAAACTTAAATTTCTTGCATATCTATACTTAGCCTCTGAATCTCCTTTCTCTGCCGATTCAAAATCATCACCACGAATTGTACCATAGAGAAATGATGCTCTTAAAGTATATCTAGGGCCGAACCTGTGAGAAAAATCAACACCAATTCCAGGTCTGGTAAAGCCTATATCCGTACTCCCAACATTGGAATTGGGAGATAAATCACCAAAATAATTCAAAGCATTTAGTGTAATACCAATCGAGTTGTATTTCTTATCCTTTGTGAAATAATTTTTCTTGCCCTTAAAGTTTCTCATTCGCTTGTTATTCTTGCGAATTGCTTTTCTATTTAGTTGAGCATATGAATCAACTACGGCACAGGAAAGTACCAAAACAAGCAGAGACAGGATTATATTTCTTTTATACATACCTAAGCCAAGTAAGGTTCGTTTGTATTGCAATACGTTTTAAAGATCAAAAGTAAACATAAATTGTTCAAACTTAAAATCAATTTCTTACATCAAGACCCCAATTTAGCTTTTGACGTAACGTTTTGAAGTAGTTATTGTCGGATAGCTGTATGAGACGAGCTTTAAAATCAGCCTTTTTAATGTTTAATGTAATGGTGTCATCGACCGTTTCAAGCCTGCTGTCTAATGCAACTAAATAGTTATTCGTTCTGCCTTCAATTGTAAATGACAGTTCGGAGTTATCAGGCACTACAATAGGCCTTACCGTTAAATTATGAGGGCTAACAGGTGTAATAATAAAATTTTCGGAATGTGGGAGTACTAGTGGGCCTCCACAACTCATGGAATAACCTGTAGAACCCGTTGGAGTTGCCACAATCACACCATCTGCCCAATATGAATTTAAAAACTCTCCATTGATATATGCATTAACAACAATCATTGAAGAAGTATCCTTTTTCAAAATCGCAAAATCGTTCAATGCAAAATTATAGCCATTAAAAAGCCTATCCTGAGTATTTAAAGTTAACAACGATCGCTCGTCATACCCATAATTTTGCTCCAGTAGCTCATTTATTGAGCCTTCAATTGATTCTTTAGCAATGGTAGCTAAAAAGCCTAAGCGCCCAGTATTAATACCTAAAATTGGAACTTCTGTCTTACCAATGTGAGTAACAGCTTCTAATAAAGTCCCATCACCACCTAATGTGATAAAAGCATCAAAGCCACCTAAATTGTCGCCTTTTTTGTACATTCCCGAGTCATGAGAGACCCTATTCTTCTCTAAAATCTCAGAAAATGTACTGGAAACTGTTAACTCAACTCCTTTGCTTTTTAATATATCAAATAATGATTGGATGACTTCTTTGACTGAGCCATCGAACTTCTTACCATGAATAGCAACTTTCATACTAGATGTCTAAATATTTTAGAAGCATATCGAGCCTATCTTGCTGATTATCATCAATTTTAGTCTCTTGAAATCTGGCTATTATTTTATATTCGAATCGCTCTAAAGTTGCAATTACAGCTGTTAGGTCAAGTTTGTTGATTTTCAAGGTAAGCCTAACTTTTGAATTGTCCAGCTCATCTTCTTTAATGCTGCTACTTAATATTTTGGCATTGTTTTCTTCTACCAGCCGACTAATTTCAGCCAGAGAATAATCTATGGAATTCATCGAAAGCACAAGAATACCCCCTGGTACTTGCACTGCAGCAGATTGAGCCAGTGCTGTAACCGTATCCTGAACTGTAATTACCCCTATATATTTATTTTCCTCATTTAATACAGCCACCATTTTTGTTTGCTGTTCAGAAGATACTTTTAGTACCTCATAAAAATGAGACTTACCAGAAACTGTACTTGCAGTATATTTTAGTTCAAAATCAGATATATGCTTATCTACATCATTTACCTCTAAAATCATTTCTTCAGTAATGATTCCGAGAAACTTCTCATGGTCTACAACAGGTAATTCATTTGATCTTAATTCCTCCATCCAAAGCATTGCCTTGTGGGCATCATCTTTCAGCTTCAGTGGCGGGATCATATGATTAATTAATTCTTCAGCTATCATTTCCATTCTGTAAAAATTTACTCAACAACACATTAAACTTCTCTGGATGCTCCATCATAGGGGCATGACAGCATTTATCGACAAAATGTAAGGTCGAATTAGGGATCAACTTATTAAATTCATGTGCCACATGCGGTGGCGTAATTGTATCATTCAACCCCCAAACTAATAATGTAGGGTGTTTTATTCTGGTAATTTCCTTTGCCATATTATGCCTTTGTGCAGATTTAGCTATTGCTACAATACGAAGACATTTAGGAATACTTTTAGTAGTTTCAAATACTTCATCAACTAACTCCTTTGTAGCAGTTTCAGGGTTGTAGAATGTATATTCTACTCGTTCTTTGATATATTCGTAACTACCTCGCTTAGGGAAAGATCCCCCCATTGAGTTTTCGAATAACCCGGAGCTACCTGTTAAAGTCATTGTTTTCACTTTCTTAGGGTTAGCCAATGTATACATCAATGCCACATGACCTCCTAGTGAGTTACCTACCAGGTTCATATTATCTAACCCTTTCAGGTTGACAAAACCTTCAACAAATTTTTGCAAACCCTCGAGCCCGGCTTGCTTCAATGGCATTTCATAAATAGGAAGTAATGGAATTACAACTCTGTAATTGGATTTAAAATGGTTTACTACACCTTCCCAATTGCTGAGCGCACCAAACAACCCATGAAGCAGTAATAGCACTTCACCTTGACCTTCATCGATGTATTTAAACTCTTTTTCTTCTTTTATTTCTAACGCCATCTAAAAAATTTTACCTGATACAAAGTAAGCAAAAATGTGGAATTATCTTTTTAACTGGACAGTTTCTACCCAATTTTTAAGAATATCAATACCATATTCCGTTAATGCCGCTTCAGGGTGGAATTGTAAGCCCCAAATAGGCAAAGATTTATGTGCAATTGCCATTATATGACCATATTCTGAAATAGCAATTACATCTATATCACTAGAATGGCCAGATTCCAAGATGAGTGAATTATACTGCACAACTTTAATGGCTTGTGGCAAGCCCCTAAAAATTGAACTTTTATTTAATTGAATTGCAGTGATTTTGCCATGCCTTGGTTTTGGTGCTTTTATCAAATTCATACCAAAAAATTGACCCAAGGCCTGATGCCCAAGACATATACCTAAAATTGGTACTTTATTATAGTAATGATCAATCACTTCCAATAAAACTCCCGCCTTAGTTGGAATTTCCGGACCAGGAGACAAAATAATGGCTTCAATTTCAAGAGTAGAAATTTCACCTATGGGTGTATCATTTCGAAGCACATGACAGTTGATTCCTAATTGAGCAAAGTAGTCAACAAGATTAAATGTGAATGAATCAAAATTATCAAGTAGAAGAACCACCGCTGAGCAATTCTTTTATCTGATCAAACAAATCGTGTGCAAAAGGAATATAATCGGTAATAAAGCCGATAAACCCGGGCGCAAAAGATAACACCGGCTCATAAAAGTAAGAGCCTTCTGTCCAATCCAAAGGTAATTCCATACCAAAGGAGGCACTTAACCATAAAACGATACTAATACCAAACGCCCATTTTAGTAAAGAAAGCATGGCACCTGCAATATTATCAACAGCCCCTAAGAGCGTTAGATCAATAATTTTTTTAAATACCTTACCTATAACATTCACCAGCAAAATAATTCCTATGAAGATCAGAATAAAAGACAAGTAAGGGAGTAGGTCACCACCGATGTCAAAATACTGATCTAATAGGTTCATACCCCAATGCATCAATTTAAAGCCTCCAATTATTGCGAGCACAAAGGAAATGATGGCTATAATTTCTAACACAAAGCCTTTCTTATAACCTTGGTAAGCACCAAAGAGCAAGGGAGCCAACAATATAAAGTCCAGTTTATTCAATCTTACTTAAGCCAGTAAGGAACGAACTAATTCAGAAATTTTCTTACCATCGGCCTGTCCAGACATTTCCTTCGTGGCCCTACCCATAACTTTACCCATGTCCTGAGGACCAGATGCCCCTACTTCTGAAATTATCGATTTAAGTTTTTCAGTAATTTCTTCATCAGATAGTTGTTTTGGCAAGTATCTATTGATGATCTCCATCTCAAATTTTTCTTTTTCGGCAAGATCCGTTCTTCCCTCCTTTTCGTAGATTTCCATTGAGTCTTTTCTTTGCTTCGCTTGTTTAGCTAACAGCTTCAATTCAGCCTCTTCATTAATTCCATCGCCTCCTCCCTTTTCTGTTTCGGCTAAAAGAATCGCAGATTTTATTGCTCTTAGAGCTGTCAATTCCTCTTTTTTCTTTTGAAGCATGGCTTGTTTAATATCGGAATCGATTTGTTGTTTAAGACTCATTATAATTGAATTATGTAATTAATCTATTCGTTTAACTTTGTATCACAATAATAGACACAAAGATAATTATTCCATAAACATACCATGACTCGATTAAGTGTTAACATAAATAAATTCGCTTCACTAAGAAACGCCAGAGGCGGTAATAACCCTGACGTAATTAAAGCTGCCATGGATTGTGAAAGATTTGGAGCTCAGGGAATTACCATTCACCCCAGACCAGATGAGCGACACATAACCACGAAAGATGTTTACGCTTTAAAGGATGTGGTAACTACTGAGTTTAACATTGAAGGTTATCCTGATCAGCGATTTTTGAAGATTATAAAAGACATCCGTCCAGCCCAGGCCACCTTGGTGCCGGATGGCCCGGATGTATTAACATCCAATGCTGGTTGGGACACCATCAGAAATAAAGAGTTTCTTACAAAAGTTGTTAAGGAATTGAAAGATTTTGGGGTTCGTGTGTCTTTATTTACCGATCCTGTAATTGATATGGTAACTGGAGCAAAGGATGTTGGAGCTGATCGTATTGAATTGTACACAGAATCTTATGCAACCCAATATTCTAAAGATAAAATAAAAGCGATCAGCCCTTATAAAAAAGCAGCAGTAAAAGCTACAGAACTAGGCCTGGGTGTAAATGCCGGTCATGATTTAGACCTAGAAAATCTCAACTACTTAATTACCGAAATACCAGAAACTGATGAAGTATCTATTGGCCATGCACTTATTTGCGATGCTTTATATCTGGGTCTGGAGAATACAATCCAGCGATACTTGAAAGAAGTAGGTTTTTATAAGTAATTAATAATGCATCAACCCAATATTATATTGGTTATATGTAGTGCTTAACCTATTTTTGCGGCTCATTTTACCTATCCATACTATGCAGAGAGACAATCGCATTTTTGATCTTATTTCTAAAGAAAAAAACAGACAGCAAGAAGGAATTGAATTGATAGCTTCTGAAAACTTTGCGTCACCACAGGTGATGGAAAGTATGGGCTCTGTTCTCACCAATAAATATGCTGAAGGCCTACCGGGCAAAAGATATTATGGTGGATGCGAAGTAGTGGATGAAATTGAAAATATTGCTATCGACAGGGCAAAAGAACTTTTTGGAGCATCTTGGGCTAACGTTCAACCACATTCCGGAGCACAGGCCAATGCTGCGGTGATGTTAGCAGTACTAAATCCTGGCGATAAAATATTAGGATTCGACCTGTCGCATGGTGGGCATTTAACACATGGATCTACAGTTAACTTCTCTGGCAAATTATATAACCCTTCTTTTTACGGAGTAGAAAAAGAAACAGGTTTAATAGATTGGGATGGCGTAATTAAAACCGCCAAAAAGGAAAAACCTAAATTAATCATTTGTGGCGCATCAGCTTACAGTAGAGATTGGGATTATGAAAAATTAAGGGAAGCTGCTGATGCTGTAGGTGCATTATTGTTAGCTGATATTTCGCACCCGTCTGGGTTGATAGCCAGAGGTGTTTTGAATGATCCAATGGAATTTTGTCATATTATCACTACTACCACGCACAAAACACTAAGAGGACCAAGGGGTGGATTGATCATGGTAGGTGAAAATTTTGATAATCCATTCGGGTTAAAGACACCTAAAGGTGAGATAAGAAAAATATCATCTTTGTTAGATTCAGGAGTATTCCCTGGAACGCAGGGTGGACCACTTGAGCACGTAATTGCTGCTAAGGCTGTAGCGTTTGGCGAGGCACTAACGGATGATTACATGAAGTACATTCTGCAAGTAGTGAAAAATGCGAAAGTGATGGCTGATGCTTTTGTTAAAAAGGGCTATTCAATTATATCAGGTGGAACTGACAATCATTTAATGCTAATCGACCTGAGATCGAAAGGCCTAACAGGTAAGATTGCTGAAAACACATTAATCAAAGCAGATATCACAATTAACAAGAATATGGTGCCTTTCGATGATCAGTCTCCTTTCGTGACTTCAGGAATGAGAGTGGGAACAGCGGCCATCACCACAAGAGGTATGAAAGAAGATGACATGGTGAAGATTGTTGATTTGATTGACAAAGTTTTAATGAACCATGAGGATGAAAACACTATTGCCGAGGTAAAATCTGAAGTGAACATCTGGATGAAAAACTTTCCTCTTTATCAATAGTGGCAACTCCCTTAGATCAAATTGGTAATGGTGATGAAAAAGAGATGTCCTTTTTGGACCATCTCGAGGAGTTAAGGTGGCACCTTATTAGATCGGTTATTGCTATTATTGTTTTTAGCATAGCAGCTTTTATTTCTGTTGACTTTGTGTTTAACACGATTGTGTTTGGTCCTGCTAAAACTGATTTCTGGACATTCAGAATGCTTTGTAAACTAGGAGACCTGATTAATTCATCAGCCCTGTGCATCGATAAACTTGATTTTAAAATCCAAAGTAGGCAGATGACGGGGCAGTTTACCATGCATATAACCAGCTCATTTGCTATTGGAATAATAGCCGCATTCCCCTATGTATTTTGGGAGTTCTGGCGATTTGTTAGTCCAGGCTTGCGAATGACTGAAAGATCTGTTTCGCGTGGAGCAGTGGCATCAGTTACATTTCTTTTCACCTTAGGAGTACTATTCGGGTATTTTATTATGTCCCCATTAGCAGTTAGTTTTTTGGCTGGTTATCAAGTAAGTGACATTGTGAATAACGAATTTGATATTACCTCTTATGTTTCTACGCTTTCAACATTAGTTTTAGGCAGTGGCATGCTTTTTCAATTGCCAATGGTTGTTTATTTCTTATCTAAAATTGGCATTGTTACTCCAGAATTGATGAGAAATTATAGAAGACATGCCATTGTTGTAATATTAATTTTAGGAGCAGTATTTACGCCACCTGATCCATTTAGCCAGATTTTGATTGCCATGCCGTTGTTCGGCCTATATCAATTCAGTATCTTTATTTCGGCCAGGGTTCAGAAAAAACTAAGAAAACAGGCAGAAAAAAATCTCAATAAATCATGAAAATAGCCATTGGAGCAGACCATGCAGGGTTTGCATACAAAGATTTAATTAAGAAGTTAGTTAAAGAAATCGGGAATGATATTGAAGATTTCGGCACACATAGTGCTGAGTCGGTAGATTATCCTGATTTTGCTCATCCTGTAGCCAGCTCAGTAGAGAAAAAAGAAAGCGACCTTGGCATACTTATTTGTGGTAGCGCAAACGGAGTAGCTATGACTGCGAATAAACATGCTGGAATTCGAGCTGCAATATGTTGGACAGCAGAACTTGCAGAATTGGCTCGTCAGCATAATAATGCAAATATACTATGCATACCTGCCCGTTTTATAAGCCAGGAAGACACGAAAGCTATTGTAGAAAAATTTCTTACTACTGACTTTGAAGGTGGAAGACACGAAAGGCGCGTAGACAAAATTAGTTGCTAGTTTTTTAGGTAATAATTACCATCAAAAGCCCTATAATATTTGTCTGCCAGATACGGCACTTTATTTAACACTTCAGTCAGATGATTATCAGGGTCTATAATCACTTCAGGAGGATCATTTTTAATGCCCTCATAAATGATCGTTAGGTTGTCGTAATAATTAAGATCGGTGAAAACCGGCTCTGCCAGTTGCCAACTTAAAAATGGTGTAGCTGATTTATTAGTGTTATAGGGCCTTAAATCTTCATCAAGGACGAGAATTCGTTTGTTTTTAATTTTAGTTTGATTAGATGACTGAACCTTATAATTTGAATCATCATAAAACTTTTCAAAATATTCCGAATAATAGGATAGCACATTGGTTGCCACAATGAGCAAAATGAAAAAGAGGAACGAAAACTCAGTAAAAAAGCCTCTCTTTTTGGCAAGGTAGTAATGTGCTATGTAAAAAGTAATGGCTGGTATTAATACAATATAAGCCGAAGGAACATTATAATCAGACAGCACAATAAAAAACCCTCCAAATAAAAACCAAACAAACATAGTTTGGGTAAGTCGGGCTTGATAGTTAGTAAGTCGTGCGCCTTGTATAAGTCTAACCAATGACAGCAGTAAAAAAGCTAAAGGCACTGCAAACAATATCAGCGTATGCTTCAAAGAAAGGTACCATACTTTGTCCATTTCAGTAAACGGAGAAAGGAAACTAAAAACAAAATCGGTAAACCTATCGGTTAGATAAAAATAGCCCCCAGCAATCATCATAGGAAGGGCAAATCCGAAGGTCATGAGTGCATATCTTCTACCTACTGTACCAGTGAAAAATATAAAAATAACCAGTATGCCCAGTGCGAAAATTGAAAATGGCAAATAGATAACTGTAGCCAAGCCTACATACAAGCCTATATTTAATATATCCTCATCACGCTTTGCTCTCACTTCAATATGGCTAAATATTTTTTCCAGCGACAGTAGAATGAATGTAAGGCCCATGAGGAAAGGTGTGAGCGTGAGCATATCGTAACTGAGGGAACACAGTACTCCATAAATCAGACCTGGCACATAGGTATTCTCAGAAAATGCCCTACTCGATAGCATGAACCTATTAAAAATGTAAACCTGAAAACAGGATATAAAAAAAGCTACTATCTGGTAAGCTAGTTGAGAGCGACCAAACAACCAGTCGATCACAAAATAAACCAGTGCGCTGAGTGGCCCAATAGCATCCCAAATTTCAGAATAAAGGTCGGCTCCATTGGTCATCTTCTCGCCTACCAGCATAAAGTTTAATTCAGGTAATGTTAGAATTGAATCACTGATCATGGCAGGAAGCCTAAGACCAAGCATTATGATGAAAATCACCAAAAGGCGATAAGGATCGTTTATTCTAAAAAAACTTAGCAATTGGTTTTCATTTTACCTTAAGCCACGAAAATAGACAATCGGGTGCAATAACCTTAAGAATTTATATACAATTGGCAGTTAGTGATATAACCTTATAATTTGGGATATTTGCACCATGAACGAAAGCACCAGACAACAGAAGTACTCGAAACTTATTCAGAAAGATCTAAGTGAAATCTTTCAGAAAGATAAGATTGGAATATTTGGTAAAGCCTTTGTTACCATCGCTGATGTTTTGGTTACACCCGACCTGAGCATAGCCAAAATATATCTTTCTATGATGCTTGTTCCTAACAAAGAAGAGTTACTGGAAAAAATTCGATCTCATAAAAGCGAGATTCGAAAAATACTTGGTAACAAAATAGGTAAGCAAGTACGTATAGTACCAGATCTGCTATTTTTTATAGATGAAGTAGAAGAAAAGGCTTCAAAAATAGATAGCCTTATCGATTCACTGGATATACCACCTGCTGACGAAGAAGAGTAAACTATTGAACCTTCCTTTTTTTATAGCGCGTAAATACTTCTTTTCAGGTAAGAAAAGGAATTTCATCAATGTGATTTCTATTATCTCAATGGCTATTGTAGCTATTTGTACAGCAGCTTTAATTGTGGTTCTTTCTGTATTTAATGGATTGGAAGGCCTGCTTAGGTCTATGTACAATACATTTGATCCTGAGCTTAAAATTGAAGCTACGAGGGGTAAAACTTTTGAAGTTTCTGATGAGTTTTTAAACCAAATAAAAGCCATTGAAGGCATAGATGTAGTCACCGAGGTAATAGAAGATTATGCTTATGTGCGCTACCGTGAGGCGAATATGGTAGTCACCATTAAGGGTGTTTCTGAAAATTTTATTGATCAGCACAGAATAGACAATTCAATAATAGCTGGTGACTTAAAACTGAAAGAAGGCCTTGTAAATTATGCCATCATAGGACAGGGGGTACAATACACATTATCCATCGTGCCCGGCAATGACCTTTATCCATTGCAAGTTCATTATACCAAAGATGTTAAGCCCGGTCAGTTAGATATTAGTAAACTTTACAGCAAAAAAAATATTCTTGTGGGTAGCGTATTCGCTATTGAAAAAAACTATGATGAAAACTACATTTTCGTGCCGCTTTCATTTGCTCAGGAGCTATTAGATTATGATAAAAAAAGAACTTCCCTCGAAATAAAGTGTGCAGATGGTGCCAATATTCAGAAAACTCAGCAGCAGCTAAAAGAGCTACTAGGTGATGGTTTTAAAGTGTTAAATAATGACGAGCAACATGCAGATTTATTTAAACTATTAAACCTTGAAAAATTATTTGTATTCATCGCATTTTCATTCATTCTGTTAGTTGGTTCTATCAACATATTTTTCTCCCTTTCAATGTTAGCCATCGATAAAAAGAAGGACATATCCATCTTATACAGTATGGGTGCCACCAATAAGCTCATAAGAAAAATATTTCTTTTTGAAGGTGCAATCATATCCTTAGGCGGTGCGTTTATTGGATTGATTTTAGGTGGATTTATCTGCTGGCTTCAACAAAATTTTGGTTTGGTTTCTATGGGTATGGAAACTTCTTTATTAGAAAATTACCCCGTGCAATTACAACCGCTAGATTTCGTTTATACTTTTGTAAGCTTAGTAATGATTACCTTGCTTATTTCGTATCGGCCAGCTATCATTGCGACTCGCTACAGTGCAGTGAACCAGCTGTAGTTTTTTACCTTAAACCACTTTGATCCGATTATATTGCCGTTCAACTGAATATCGGTTAAATGAGCATAAAAGCGGTCTATTTTGACTTAAAGTCAGATTATTTTTTGTATTTTGGTGGTTCTGTTTAAGATTTAAGTATGAAAGTTTCGGCTTCACTGCCTTTTCAAATAGTTTACTCTCTTTATCAGCATGAGTACCTGGGTTATCTTTTTGAATCGTTTGTGATTCACTTGGATGATAAAGGAAAACTTACGCTCCAGCATCAAAACATCTCAGCTAAAAATGCCGATGAATTTGCCAAAGGTTTGGATGATACCGATTATGAACTCATAGAATTGATGGATTCTATGCAGCAGGATGCTGTTGTAAAGAAATTTAATACCAAAGGCCCTATGAAGCCTGACGACTTTTTCCTGAAGATGTACGATAAGGAAAAAGGAAATGAATTGGTTCAGCAAGAAATTGAGCGATACCTGGAAAGAAAGCGGGCCCAGATTTTGGAAAGACTGAAGGGCAAGATGGTATTTGAAATGGGTAATGACGGGGAGCCGGCATGGAAACAAATTGAAGTGCTGGAAGAAAAAGCCACTGTACTTTTCCATTTCAGAAGAAATGATGACAACACCCACTACTTCCCTACTATTAAATACAATGGTGAGAAAGTAGATTTTCAATACCGCGGATCTTACCTGGTTTGTAAAGACCCTGCCTGGATGGTGAGTTGTGGTAAGCTTTATTCTTTTGAAAAGAATGTTGATGGTAAAAAGCTTCAGCCTTTTCTTAACAAGAAGTTTATCATTATCCCAAAAAATGTAGAGGAAACCTATTACAACAAGTTTGTTGCACCGTTGATCGCATCTTTTGATGTATATGCCAAAGGTTTTGAAATCAACACGGAGCATTTTGACCCGCAGCCAGTACTGACCATAAGTGAGCTTATGGGCTCGTCCAATGGCAATTTATTTGAAAAAGGTTCTAATGGTAATGGAGTTGATAATGAAAAAATGCTGTTTGAGCTTTCCTTTAAATACGGAACATTTAATTTCAAGGCAGATCACCTAAGTCCTGTAAGTGTAACAGTTGACAAAAAAGATGAGTCTTACGTTTTTCATAGAGTTAGAAGAAAACTAGAAGAAGAGAAATCCATTTTATCTTTTCTAACTGATAATAACCTGCCTCTTAAAAATTCTAAAGCGGCCATTCCTAAATCAACAGCTTTTGGCTGGTTAGATACCTATAGAGATGAACTCATCAAACGTAAGTTTGAGATCAATCAAAAAGGAAAATCTGAAAAGAAATACTTTATAGGCGAGTATAAAATAACCGTTGAAGTAAAAGAGAATATCGATTGGTTTGATATCCATGCTGTCATAAAATTTGGGGAATATGAAATCAGTTTTAAGGAAATCAGAAAACTGATCTTAAAAAAGAAGATGGAATTCGCCTTACCAAATGGAGAAATAGCAGTAATTCCTGATTCCTGGTTAGCAGAATACTCTGAGCTATTCGCTTTCTCTGAAGAGGATGAAAGTGGTGAGCCAAGGCTTAAAAAACATCACCTTTCATTAGTCAAAGATTTAGAAGAGGGCAATCTGGCTAAAGTTACCATTAGTAATAAGTTAGAAGGGTTAAGGGCTTTTGAAGGTATTGATGAAATACCAGCTCCCAAAAGCTTTAAAGGCGAATTGAGACCTTACCAAAAAGCCGGATTCGAGTGGATGCAATTTTTGAACAAGTTCAAATTTGGTGGTTGTCTGGCCGATGATATGGGTCTTGGTAAAACTGTTCAGACCTTGGCTTTGCTACAATCGCAGAAAGAAGAAGGCGCTACTGGTGCCTCATTGTTAGTGATGCCTACTTCATTAGTATATAACTGGGAGATGGAGGCTAAAAAATTTACTCCGAAGCTCAAAACGTTTACCTACACTGGTACGAACAGAGAGAAGAATCCTGAGAAATTCGCCAAGTATGATGTGATTATCACTTCTTATGGGATTGTTAGGTTGGACATTGATTTATTAAAAACCTATCGATTCAACTATGTAATATTAGATGAATCACAAGCTATAAAAAATCCTACTTCGAATATTGCCAAAGCTGTTCGAGAATTAAATTCCAGAAACCGACTGATATTAACAGGTACGCCACTGGAAAACAGTACGCTCGATTTGTGGTCTCAGATGAATTTTATTAACCCTGGCTTATTGGGTACACAGAGTTTCTTTAAGAATGAGTTCTTAAACCCTATTGAAAAGCAGGGAGATCAGGAGAAAACAAAGAAGCTATATTCTATTATTAAACCATTCATTCTTCGCAGGCATAAGTCGCAGGTAGCCACAGAATTACCTGAAAAAACTGAGAATATTCAGTATTCAGCAATGCTACCAGACCAGGAAGCGGAGTATGAAAAGGTGAAGAATTACTATAGAAATGAAATTCTAGAGAATATTGAGGCGAAAGGCCTGAATAAATCTCAGATGATTTTATTGCAAGGATTAACTAAGCTGAGACAAATAGCCAATCATCCAAAAATGGTTGATGAAGGTTATGAAGGTACATCAGGCAAGTTATGGGATGTATCTTTCATGTTGGACAATGCCATCACTGAAGGTCATAAAATCTTGGTATTCAGCCAGTTTGTGAAGCATTTATCGATTATTGGCGACCACTTGAAAACGATGAAAATCGATTATGCTTATTTGGATGGATCTACTAAAGACCGTCAGGAGCAAGTAGAACGCTTTCAGAATGATGAAAAATTAAAAGTATTCTTAATATCGCTTAAAGCAGGTGGTTTAGGTCTTAACCTTACAAAGGCCGATTATGTGTTTATTCTAGACCCATGGTGGAACCCTGCGGCAGAAGCTCAGGCCGTGGATAGAGCACATAGAATTGGGCAGGAGAATAGAGTATTTACCTATAAGTTTATTACAAGAAATACCGTTGAAGAGAAGATTTTAGCGCTACAGCAACACAAGCGCAAACTAGCCAGTGATTTAATTACTACTGAATCGAGCTTTGTTAAGAGCTTATCTAAGGAAGATATTGAGTCATTATTAAGCTAATGAATGACGTTAATGTATTGCTTTACATTTCAATGAGCCTTGATGGCTATCTGGCTGGTGAAAACGATGACATCTCATGGTTGGATGCTATGGGCAAAGAAGGTGAGGATTACAGCTACGCAGCTTTCACGAAAAACATAGACAAATACCTGGTAGGACATACCACTTATAAAGTGGTTAAAAATCTTATTGGTGAATTTCCACAATCAAAGCAGTACGATTGCTACGTACTTTCCAGAAGTAAAAGTGGAAAAGAAGATGGTGTTACATTTTATAATGGTGACATTCCAGAGTTAATCGAATCGCTCAAGAAAAAAGGTGGCAAAAACATTTACTGCGATGGTGGTGGGCAGGTAGTTCACGAGTTAATGAAGCATGATTTGATTGATGAATACATCATTTCAATCATCCCAACTATATTAGGCAACGGTAAACGTCTTTTTCTTGGAGGCACTTTACCTTTAAATATCGAGTTGGTTTCTTCAAAAGGTTATGAAACCGGACTTGTCCAAAACCATTATGTGAGAAAACGTTAATCTGATTCCTTCTTAAGCTTCCATCTTTTATGCGACCATAAATACCCGGCAGGGTCGTCCTCAATTAATTTTTGGCAATACTTTACATACAACTCTAAAATTTCATGGCTGTCCTTTTCATATGGCGGTTCAGTAAGTTTTATCAATTCCACTGTGTAATGCCCTCGTTTTTTACGCTCCATACGATAGAAGAATACTGGATATTTTAGTGCTGCTGCAATTTGCTCTGGCCCAGTAAAAAATGCCGTATCCTGATTCATGAACTTCGTCCAGTATTTTACATCACTCTTTTTTGGTGACTGATCAGCCATAATGGCCACCGCTTTAGTCCGCTCTTTTGATCTTATTAAGCTTCTGATAATACTTTTGCTTTCTATAGGTTGGCCGCCAAATTTGGCTCTGGTTTTTAACATAAGCTCATCAAAAGCTTTATTCGAAAGTTTTTTATACACCGCATCAACCGGAAATGGCAAAACCAAACAACCTGTTAAAAGCGCCCACTCCCAATTAAATTGATGTGATCCTGCAAGAATAATAGATTGGTTGGCCTGAGCATAAGGCTCTACAACAGGCACATTGGTAAAAGTCACACGACTTTTCATTTCCTTTTCAGAAATGGTAAGTGCCTTTATTGTTTCAGCGATATATTCGCTAAACCGCACATAAAACTCCTTTCTTATCTTGTTAATCTCTGTGTCACTTTTATTAGGAAAAGAGTTGACTAAATTGTTCTTCACCACTTTTTTTCGATAGCCTACCACATAGTAAATGATCACATACAATGTATCTGTAATCAGGTAAAGAACTGGCAACGGAAGCCTTGAAAGTAGTTTTAGGAAAATCATAATTTACTAAGCATTCAAAAATAAAAGTATCTATTGAAAATGGTTAGTTTTGGCACTTTATTAATTGAGTACTCATGAAAGATAAGGTAGTAGTAATTACTGGCGGATCATCGGGAATTGGAAAAGCATTAGCGGAGGAGTTCGGTAAGAAAGGTTCTAAAATCGTAATTACAGGAAGAAAAAAGGAAGCATTAGATGAAGCATTGACCTCATTAAAATCTCAGGGCATAGAGGCTATAGCCATTCAAGGTGATGTGAGCAAAGAGGAAGACAATGCTATCATGGCCAAGGAAACAGTGGAAGCCTTTGGAAAAATAGATATACTCATTAACAACGCAGGTATATCTATGCGAGCTCCATTTAATGATGTGGACTTAGATGTAATTCGCAAAGTAATGGACATCAACTACTGGGGTGCCATTTACGCTACAAAGTATTGTCTGCCCGAAATTATTAAAAACAAAGGCTCAGTAATTGGTATTTCTTCTATCGCAGGGTTTAGGGGACTGCCGGGAAGAGTAGGTTATTCTTCTTCCAAGTTTGCTTTGCAAGGTTTTCTTGAATCTTTAAGAACTGAACTACTTAAAACCGGTGTGCACGTGCTTACTGCCTGCCCTGGATTTACGGCATCAAATATTCGTAAAACTTCTTTAACCGCAGATGGTACCGCACAAGGTGAATCGCCAAGAAAAGAAGAAAAAATGATGACTGCTGAAGAATGTGCTGTCAGAATTTATAAGGCTACTGTAAAAAGGAAGAAATACATCATCATGACAGCACAGGGAAAAATGACCGTTTTTCTGAACAAATGGTTTCCCGGGTTGATGGATAAAATGGTTTACAATGTAATGGCCAAAGAGGAAAACTCGCCATTTAAATAGACTGAGCCAAGTTCGCAAACCCAGAAAATAATTATATTTGCAAAACCCTTTTAAGTTAGGATGATCCAGAAGTACTTCCCTTTAGATAAAAATTACATCCTTGAAAAAGCTCAGCTAGATCAGCAGGAGGAGTTAATCACCTATTTGATACAGTTTAGCAAAGAGTTTTATTTATCTCAATACAACCCGTTGGGTATTGTTGATGGGACCATTAAAAGTATCCAATCACATGAAACTCAATACACCGATCGGCTGGAAGAGTTTTACAGAAATTTAGCTGCTGTTTATCGTTTTAAATTCGGACAAAATCAGCTGGAATTCTTGTTTGATGGCGATGACCATTATACGAAGTACGTTCAAGATTGGGCTGGCACGTTTAAAAAATGGCTAGTATCATTTTGTATGAAGCCTAACTTTTTGCGAGCAGTATTGGAGTTAACTGTCTTCTATCCTGAAGGTAAAAAAGCTGAGTTAGCTGAAAACAGAATGAAAACCTTCATCAATCAGCACTTCGAGCTTAAGATTTACAAGTACAGAGGTATTGTGCGGAAATTAGCTTAGAGCTGTTAGCTAAAAGCCACAAGTTTCAAGTATTTCTTAAAACGTAATTGCCGACTGTTACATTTAATCTTACGACTCAATACCAACTACTAAATACTCCCTACTAACTACTCATTTTCCTATATTCGCGGCAACTAAAACAACATACCTATGTACTGGGAAAGTTATTCGCACGCCAAAATGAAGGAAATCATCTTTGGTGCTTTGGAGCAAAATCTTGATTACAGAGAAAAGCCTGTTTTAGGTTTGCCGGCTTCTTACCTTGATCCGGAGGTGTTTTATGATGATGCCCCTTTCTTAAAAGATGCACCCTATCTTTCTACATTAATCGCTAATCCAAATCATATCGGCTGTCATACGCTCACAGCATCTGAAGCAGCATTTAGAGGTACACACAAAATTGAAAAAGAGCTTATTGACCTTTGTGCAAAGGAGATATTTGAAGGCGGTGAGGATGAGTTTGACGGCTATGTAGCTTCGGGAGGTACTGAAGCTAACATTCAGGGAATGTGGATATTAAAAAACTATTTCATCAATGAACTAAGCGCCAAGCCTGAAGAAATTGCTTTGGTTTATTCCGAAGATGCCCATTACTCCATGCCGAAAGGAGCTTCATTACTCAGCCTTAAAAAGGTAGTAACCAAAGTGGAAGAAGAAACAAGAAGAGTAACTAAGGAAAGTACGATTGAAGCTATTAATGAAGCTAAAATACAAGGTGCTAAATACTTTATCGTTGTTGCTAATATGTCTACTACTATGTTTGGCTCAGTAGATGATATCAATGAAATAACGGGTTGGCTGGATGAATTAGCGATAGAATACAGAGTACATGTGGATGGTGCTTATGGTGGTTATATCTATCCGTTTGTTACAGATAATGCCGACTATACATTTAAGAATCCAAAGGTTTTTTCGTTCAGTCTTGACGGTCATAAAATGCTCCAATCTCCTTACGGTACAGGGATTTATCTGGTAAGAAAGGGCTACATGCACCATGCCCTTACGGAAGAAGCCAATTACGTAAAAGGAAAAGATTATACACTTATCGGAAGTAGATCTGGTGCTAATGCCATTGCCGTTTGGATGATCATGCGTACCTATGGCAGTGAAGGTTGGGTCAATAAAATAAAAGGCCTTCTTAAAAAAACAGATAGGTTGTGCGATAGCCTGGATGAAAGAGGAATTGAGTATTTCCGTAATCCGAAAATGAATATTGTTACCATAAAGGGTAAATACATTCCGGAGTCTTTGGCTGAGAAGTATCTACTAGTTCCTGAATCACATGATGGCGTGGCCAACTGGTATAAGATTGTGGTAATGGATCACGTTACTCAAGGGCTGATCGATAAGTTTTTGATGGAGTTGGATGCGAAGTAAGATTGGGGATGCATAAATTAACCGTCATTACGAGGACGAAAGGACGAAGTAATCTTTAGTTTAGAATAATGGAATCAATATTTAGTGATATACTTTTTGGGTTTCTTGGTTGGGTTTATGTTTTAATAAGATTTAGAAATTTGACTAAAGCCAAGGCATTTGTTGAAGAAAACTATAATGGTTCATATTCAGCGGCAGGAGGAGACATGATGTTAAGTGCTATTGCCATGCTGGGTGCTGCATTTCTTTCTATCTTTGTTATTTATATAATAATTGTATTCATATATAAATTAATTACAGGAACACTTTCCTCCTCCTAATAATCATTTTATTGATATTGCAATATACTTGATTGCGTCATTGCGAAGGAGGTAACGACTGAAGCAATCTTTAACTAATTATGCAAAATGACTAAAGGAGGCAGTATCTACATTCTTACCAATATGAACAATACCACATTGTATGTAGGTGTGACTTCTGATTTGTATTCTAGATTAATCGAGCACAAAGAAAAGAAATACTCTACGAGCTTTACATCAAGATATAACTTAAATAAGCTTGTCTATTTTGAGTCTTTTCATTCTATAGAAGAGGCTATCGATCGAGAAAAGCAATTAAAAGGAGGTTCTCGTAAAAAGAAGGTTGATTTAATCGATTCATCAAATCCAGATTGGAGAGATCTTTTTGATGAAGTAGCAAGTTGGTAGTTTGAGACTGCTTCGTCCTCCGTCCTCGCAGTGACGAATATAAGTTAGTTTCGTCATTGCGAAGGAGGCACGACTGAAGTAATCTTTATATTAGTAAGTTGGACATGCTTTGAAAAAAGACTTTAAATTAGAGTTGTTATCCTGTTACTTTAGAGAAGGAAATAATTAGTTAAATGAAGTTTCCTAGCAATTGGCAAGAGACTGCTTCGTCCTCCGTCCTCGCAGTGACGATACTTAATACCTAATATCAAACCCTGTAAAATCCATCACATCTCCTGGCACAAAATGAACATTTTCTACTCTGGCGTGGGTTGGACCTATTTTACACCAGTCAATTAAGCTGCTCAACTGCTCCATTTTACCTTCGGCTTCTATATATACAGAGCCATCAGGCATATTTTTCACAAAGCCCACAATGCCTAAATCCTCAGCCTTATGTTTGGTGGAAGCACGGTAAAAAACGCCTTGTACTTTGCCAGAAACTGTGATATTGAAGTGTTTAATCATAATGTGATTACGATAGGTGTTCCTCTACAATCTCCACAAAATTCATTGTCGTAATAGACATTAAAATTTTCGTATTCATCACAACAACCTTTGTCTCGATAATTAGTAAGGTCAACATTAAAATTCCCTACTACTTTATCCTCTATGATGATTTTTATACTATCTGTAGAAAATAATAAATTGATCAAAACATTAGACTCTTCATCAACATAACCTATTGGGGATTGACTCTGTGATGTTTCGTATATATTTAAAACATTAATCGAATCGGGACTCAGGGTGCTGTCAGCGATCAAGTTATTTCCGTTGGCATCTTCAAATCGAAGAGATAAGTATAACTCATTTCCCCCACAGTCATCGTTGGCACAGCATGAATAGAGACCCCATAATGACACTAGCAATAGACCGGAAATAATAAATTTCATATACTAAAATATATAATCCCTAGTCAAAAACGCAGACTCGCCATTACTTACAATATCATTAATAATCTTTTTGTTTGGATCATTATACTTAGCAGCCACAATTATTCTTATACTAAAAGCTCTCAATGCATCTGAAACTGAAAGTGTTCCTTCTGCTGAATCCTTTCTTCCATTAAATGGAAAAGTATCCGGCCCGCGCTGACATTGTGCATTGATGTTAATCCTACCTACTTGATTGGCAAACAAATCGACCATGCGCCCTATAGATTTAGAATCTTGACTGAATATACTCAGTTGCTGACCAAAGTTTGAATTCACGACATAGTTTATCGCTTCCTTCTCATCGTCAAAAGGAACGATTGGCACTACAGGACCAAACTGTTCCTCATTATAAACTTTCATTTTTGAGTTCACAGGATACAAAACAGCAGGAAAGAAAAAGGTCTCATTTGATTCTCCTCCACCTTCGTTGATGATACTGGCACCATGGTTTCCTGCATCTTCGACTAAATCTTTCAAATAATCAACTTTACCGGGCTCTGGTAATGGAGTAAGAGAAACTCCATCTTCCCAAGGAAGCCCGGCTTTTAACTCAGATACCTTAGCAACAAACTTTTTATTAAACTCATCAACAATACTGGAGTGTACAAAAATCAACTTCAATGCTGTACAACGTTGTCCATTAAAAGATAATGATCCCGCAATGCATTCATCAACAGCCACATCAATATCAGCATCCTTCAATACTATACCTGGGTTTTTAGCATCAAGACCTAAAACTGATCTTAGTCTATGTGGTTTTGGGTGCAATCTTTTAAGGTCATTCGCTCCTTTGTTAGTACCAATAAAGGCTAATACATCAATCTTTCCGGATGCCATCAAAGCACCTACTGTATCTCTACCTCTACCATAAATAATGTTGATTACCCCAGGAGGAAAACTATCTTTAAACGCCTCTAGTAAAGGTTTGATCAACAACACACCGAACTTTGCAGGCTTAAATACTACAGTATTTCCCATTATCAAAGCAGGAATTAGCGTAGTGAAGGTCTCATTTAATGGATAGTTGTATGGCCCCATACATAAAGCGACACCAAGAGGCACTCTTCTAATTTGTCCTATAATTCCCTGCTCTACTTCAAAACTTGAAGACTTGCGATCCAGCTCCTTCAAGCCCTCAATAGTATCGTGCATGTAGTCGCAGGTACGGTCAAATTCTTTTTGTGAGTCTTTCAGGTTTTTGCCTATCTCCCACATTAAAAGGTTAACCACCTCATCACGCTTTTCCTTCATTTTTTTAAGAAAGGTCTGAACATGAGCTATTCTGGCAGCTACCGACATGGTAGGCCATGCACCATGTCCTAAATCATAAGCTTTTACGGCAGCATCCAGAGCTTGCAATGATTCATTTTCGGTAAGTAATGGTGTAGAACCTAAAACCCTCTGCTTTAATCCATCAGACTCTTTGACAAACACTGGGCTCTTTACCTCATTTAATGGACCATCCCAGGTAAGGAGCTTGCCATTAACAAGATATTCTCTCTGCACAATATTCTTCTCAGGAAGAAACTCCGATGGAATTTCAGATTCTGATTTAAAAATTGATTCTAAAGTATTCATTAGTTGTTTTTTAATTCTTGCATAATGTCCACACCGCTCGATGTGCCAATTCGATCTGCACCTGCTTTGATAAGGGCAAGGGTTTGATCCAGCGTTTTTATACCCCCAGAAGCTTTAATGCCTACGCTGGAAGGCAAAACACTACGCATTAATTTAACGTGATCTTCTTTTGCACCTTCTCCAGCAAATCCTGTAGATGTTTTCACATAATCGACACCTGCATCAGCACAAAGCTTACAAGCGATCTTGATTTCGTCATCATTCAAATAGGCCGTTTCAATAATTACCTTGAGTATTTTACCTTCTTCATGAGCCAATTTGCTACACTTGGCAAATTCAATTTTCGGCCAGGGCATCCCATCCTTTATTGCCGATACATTCATCACTAAATCCAACTCGTCAGCACCATCTCTCATGGCCAGTTTCATTTCTTCCACTTTGGTTTCTGTCATATTGTAACCCAACGGAAACCCAATAACTGTAACTAATTGCACATCGGCATCACCAATTTCGCGACTGGCACGCTTCACCCAAAACGGTGGTACACATGCACCCACAAAACCAAATTCTTTGGCTTCTTTAATAAGCGTATCGACATCTTTGCCTGTGATTGTAGGCTTTAAATTGGTGTGCTCAATGAAACGATTGAGATTATTCATTAGAGCAATTTACTAAAAGAAAACGTGAAAATCAGGTGAAAATGAGCCTTACACTACTGCTATGTTTTCTGCAATCGATTTAATGAAATAATAGGGCCAAAAACATGGCTAAAAAATATTTAGTGCCAGATGTGGCATTCTTTACAAAATTTTCTTTTGCCTGGCGGTCGCTTTTTTGGCTTTTTCTTGTGCCCAAAATACATGGGATCTGAATATTGAGGTTTCTTCATAAGTCTGCGCTGCTTTTTATCTTCCATAGCATTAGCCTCCATTCGCGCTTCATACTCTCGAATTTTTTTATCCATTTTTTTATTGAACATGGCACGGTAAGACTTCTTACCTTTTTTCTTCATGTCCTTTTTCTGGATAGCACTCTGCTCCTCCTCCATCGGTGCGAAAGAGTTATCACGCTTTTCATTTTTAGGCTCTTTAGACTGTGCCAACGTGGCGGTGCACGATAACAAAACGAAAGAAAAGATTATAAATAAAAATCGAGTTAACATATTCATGTAACTCGAAAATACCATTTTTATTGTGAAAGACTAGCGGCTCTTGGCCTGCATCATGGTTTGCTGTCTGCGATAAATCCATGGCGGTGTAGGCTCGTTTTCGGTCCATAAGCCTATTTTTTTGGCCTTGGCGCTAGCCTCAAGGTTACTTGAAGTAGATGATGCTTTTCTATCAGCCCAAGCCAAGCCTTCTTTTAATAATTCTTCGTGTAAAACCGTACCATTCTTTAATGTGATGACAGCAAGTCGGTTACCCAACCAATCTTTACCTTTTAACTCTACTTGCACTTTTTTCTTTAGAATTAAATCTTCAGTAAATGCCTTGGCTTCTTCACTTAACGTCTGACCCGGCTCAGGGCAATCAACCTCGCTTAGTATGAATTTAATCACCTCATCGTTTTCATTCTCTACCTCTATGGTATTCCCATCTATTACATTTACCACCTTACCAGTAAAATCCTGATCATAGGTTTGAGCGCTTGCGATAACAGTGATCAGCGAAAATAAAACGGTACTAACTCTTCTTATCATTTGATTTCTTTTCTCATACTTAAATACGGAAGTAACGCGAAAGGAAAGCGATAGATTAAGTCGTAGTCACTGATAATCAAACAGATGTAAGGTTTTACTAAAAATGGTAGAAAGTAGAGATGCCGGATCCCCGCCTGACCGGACGGGCAGGAAGTCCGGCATGACAATCGTTTTTTATTTATAACACCCAAGTAAGCAATCCTGAGCTTGTCGGAGGATTAGGGGAGGGTAATTAGTCAGTCTATTTCTTATAAGCCTTAGACAATTCAGGCAACAAATCCCATTCTCCTTTAATTAAAGCTTCTTTTTTGGCTCTTCTCCAACCTTTTATTTGCTTCTCAAACTCAAACGCATGATTAACATCACTAAAATGTTCGGTGAAAACTAATTTGACCGGCCGCCTAGAGTTAGTATAGCCCCTATTTAAGCCTTGTTGATGTTCCGCTAGCCTCCTATCGATGTCATTTGTCATGCCAACATAATAAGAGTCATCTGCACATTGAAGGATATAAACCGTATAGTTTTTTAGAATGCTCATTTAATTATCCAAATTACCCTCCGCTGACCCTTCGACAAGCTCAGGATGGCCAGTGCTCTTGCTTTTCTTTTATCAATACACAAACGTCATTGCACCCCTGAGCTTGTCGAAGGATTCTGGGTAGCAACTGGATTATGCGCGTATGTAATCCAGAGCCTGTCGAAGGGTTATGGGCTGTAGAAACAAATCTTAATTACAATACTGCTTTATAAAAAAGTCCACCTTTTTATCACCCAATTCTTTGGCTTTGTTCCAAGCATCGCAAGCTCCTTTTGTATTTTCTAAACGATAGAAAATATTACCCTTTACTTTATGGTAATCAGGTTTTTTAGGGTTTAATTCAATTGCTTTATTGATAGGTTCCATAGCACCGCCAATATTCTCCTGTGAAACACGAGCATTGGCTAAGCTATAATAAGCTTCAGCATCTTCTGGACTCAATTTTATCACATGGTTGTAATCGGTAATTGCTTGCTCCCAATTCTCGGCCTCCTCATGCAAGTATGCTCTATTGTAATAAGCATCTGGGTTATTCGGATCCGTTTTTATGGCGTCATCCAGATCAGCTAAAGCACCACGGGTATTACCTAAATATAAGTTAGCTCTCGATCTATCAATATAAATAGAGGCATCCTTTATCCCCGCTTTAATGGCCAAGTCGATATCAACAATGGCATCTGAATAATTTTCAGCGGCAATTAACGCTCTGCCCCTATGCTGATAGGTTATGCCATCTTTTTTACCTCCTTCAATGGCACGATCATAATATGAAAGCGAACGTAAGTACTCTTCCATTCCATAATAAGACTCTGCCAAAAAATAAATAACATCAGGATCAGCCTCATCTACTAATTTATCTACCATAGAAAGATCACGTACTGCTTCCTCATACTTCTCCATTTTAAACAGTGTTTCACCTCTGTTTTGATAAGCTCGTGCGTATTGCGGATCAGCCTCTATGGCTTTACCGAAATCCGCTATAGCCACGCCATAGTTTTCTAATAGTTGATGAGCCTTACCTCGATTGTTATAAACAATAGGGTTTTTAATGCCATTGTTTATGGCAGCGTCATAATCTTTGATGGCTTCCTGATAATTCTTTAATCTGAATTTGGAATTTCCTCGATGGAAATAGGCTGAACCATAAGAACTATTAGCAGCAATGGCTTTATCCAAAGCACTGATGGCTCCGTCAAAATTATTTCCTTCATACAACGCATGACCTAAGTTGTGATAAGCGTCAGCTTCAGAAACACCCATATCCACAGCACGCTGAATATTATTAGCCGCACTGCCATATTGCTCTAACCTGTACTGTGCATCACCCAAATGCCAAAAGGTTTCTGCATCAGCGGCATCCATCTGCACAGCTTTTTGTAAATTTTCAATGGCCTTCTCATAATCAGCAGCTTGATATTGCGCATTACCAATGCCGTAGTACAACAATTTATCTTGCGAACCTAATGCTTTGGCTTGCTCTAAATCTGCCAATGCACCTGTAAAGTCATTGGTCTTATATTTCGATACACCCAGATACAAATACTCTTCTTTTTCTGCCTTTCCTGATGCCACAATCTTGTTCAAATCGGAAATTGCTCCAGCATAATCAGCGATTTCATACTTCGCTGCACCTCTGTTTCTTTGAGCTACCTGAAAGTCTGGCTTAATCTGAAGAGCCTTATCGAAATCCGCTATGGATTCTTTTGCTTGTCCAAGCAGTAGTTTTGCTTTTCCGCGATTGTTATACACCAATTCGTCATTTGCTCCGGTAGTAATGGCCTGATCATACGCTTTAATGGAAGCTGCATAATCTTCTGTTCTAAACTGGGCATTACCGAGATTATAAAACACTTCCTTATCATTGGAACCTTTAGTTATAGCTTTGTTTAAAGATTCTATGGCCTCATTATAGCTCTTGATTTCATACTGACTGATACCAATTTTAGCGTATAAGTTAGCATTATCGACACCTGCCAGGTTGGCTTTATTTAGGTCTGCCAATGCTTTTGCATAATCCTGCAGTTCAAACTTTGCCAAACCGCGTTTTTCGTATACTTCAGCAGTTGCTTCTCCTGCTTTTTCAGCATTATCCAGGTTAGACGCAGCATTTCCATAATCCTTTTCATCATACGCAATCAAACCCCGGTATAAGAATACTTTTCCATCATTTACCCCTGCAGAAATTGCCTTATCTAAATAGGTTTTGGCCTCTGTCTTTTTACCAATTTGATAGTAGGAAAGGGCCAACATCTTTACAATGCCTTTGTCTTCACCAGAAGATTCTTTAGCTTTTTCAAGATCGGTAACGGCTCCATTATAATCATTGATCTGATATTTGGCGGTTCCTCTATTGAGCAATGCTCTGCCATAATCGGGTTTGAGCGCCAACGCTTGATCAAAATCAGCCACAGCAGCAGAATAGTTTTCCAACATCATTTTTGCTTTGCCACGGTTGTTAAACACTACCGGGTTATCAGATTTAATAGCCACACCTTTGTCATAGGCGCCTATTGCATTCTGATACTCCTGTTTGGTGAAATAAATGTCGCCTAGCTTTTCATACACTTCATATTCCTGACTTCCATTCGCTGAAGCCTTTTTCAAATCCTCGAAAGCACCTGCCTCATCACCCGTATTAATTCTTGCAATACCTCGATACGTGAATAGTTCTTTGTTAGGAGATGCTCCATCAATCGCCACAGTTAAAAACTCAGCAGCCTTACCATAATTTTTAGTTTGATAGGCAGTTACACCTGTCATCTCAGCAAGTGGGACAGTTGGAGTGGTGGACTCAGAAGCCTTTAATAAATAAGGATACGCTTCTTTGTAATTTTCAGCTTTGTATAATGCAATCCCTAATTTTTCATTCAATTCAGGGTTTTCTGAACCTCTCTGTAAGGCCGATTTTAAATCTGTTACTGCTCCTGAAAAATCTCCAGCATTAAACTTCGACAAACCAATACGCTCGTATATCAGCGCATCATTATTGCCACTACTTTTTATTCTTTCATAATCAACAATGGCCTCTGTCCAGTTTTTATTGAAGTAATGTGCTTCTGCACGATTCTCTAAAGCTTTGGTATAATCAGGTTTGAGTTCTAAAGCCTTATTAAAATCAGTAATAGCTGCAGAGTACTGCTCAAGGTTTGATTTGGCCTTCCCTCGATTATTATACACCACTTCATCATCGGACTTCAAACTAACCGCCTGATCATAGCTGCCAATAGCCTTTTGATATTCGGCATCCTTAAATTGCATATTACCCAAGTGGTAGAAGGCATTGTAATCTGTTATACCACCTGCTACGGCCTTTTCCAAATCGGATTTGGCTTCCGCATCCTTCTTTAATTCGATGCGTGACATACCTCTGTAGAGGAATAATTCATTCGAACCTCTTCCTCCTTCTATAGCCGTTGAAAGTGTGGTTTCTGCAGCTGCATAATTCTTATTGAAATAATAAGCCGCACCTAATTTAGCTGGTAAATCAGCCTCCGTTACTCCTTCTCTTTGAGCCTGTTCAAAATATATAGCGGCCTTTTTATAGTCATCTTTCGATGAATAGATATTGCCTAAATAGTATTTAAGCAGACTATTTTTTGAGCCTCTTTGCACAGCGCTTTCCATATCCTTGGCAGCTTCATCATACATTTCTAAGTTGTACTCAGCAACCCCTTTATTAGCAAATACTTCAGCATCTACACCACCTGTGGCTATCACCCTATCGTAATCTTCTTTGGCTTTTTGCCATTCTTTCATTTCGAAATAAGCCTCTGCTCTATTGGCCAATGCCTTATCATAATCCGCTTTTAATTCCAATGCCTTGGAATAATCAGCCACAGCCTCAAACACTTTGCCTAAATTATACTGTGCCTTGCCTCGATTATTAAATAGTACTGCATCATCTTGCTTCATTAAAGCCGCCTGATTGTATGCGCTGACCGCTCCTTCGTAATCTTCCTTCTTGAAAAGTATGTTTCCATAATTATAAAAGGCCTCGTAGTTCTTTGCGCCTTTTTGAATAGCCAATTTCAAGTCAGTGGCTGCGCCTTCTTCATTCTTCAATTCTATTCTTGCGAGGCCTCGATAAAGGAAAGTTTCCGTTTCATTATTCCCACTGTTAATAGCTTCTGTAAAGGCTGTTTCTGTACTCGCATAATTCTTAGAAAAGTAATAGGCTTTACCTAGTTTAGCTGCAGAGGTTTTTACTTCAAGATTTGCCCTCACAGCCTGATCGAAATAAATAGCGGCTTTTTTGTAATCTTCCTTTGCAAAATAAGCTTCCCCTAAAAGTAATTTTAACTGGTCGTTTTTGCTGCCTCTTTGCACGGCACTTTCCATGCTCTTAATGGCTTCTTCTGTTTGGCCGGCATTATACTCTGCAATTCCTTTGCGTGCATAATTTTCAGCATCTACCAGTCCTTTTTTGATAATGGCATCATAATCTGCTGCAGCCTTTTCCCAGTTTTTAAGCTCAAAGTGTGCTTCAGCTCTGTTTTCAACAGCCTTGTCGTAACCCGCATCTTTTTGTAATGCTTTGTCATAATCAGTAACAGCAGCTGCATAATCTTTAAGTGTTGCCTTGGCCTTCCCTCTATTATTAAATAAAGCTGCATCAGAATAACCAGCCCCCTCAGCTTGATTATAGTATTTTACAGCATCCTGATAACTCTCTAATCTGAATTTAGCATTACCCAGGTTGAACAGCCCTTCCGGGTTTTTGAAACCCATACTCGCTCCCCTTTCCAAGTCTGAGGCAGCTCCCTGATAGTCTTTCAATTCGTATTTGGTCATTCCGAGGTAACCAAACAATTCTCCGGAACTCACCTTGTTTTTCTGAGCATCATTAAAATCTGACTGTGCCTCGTCATATTTTTTCAGGTGATAGTTTGCTATACCTCGCTTAACATACACCTCGTTATCATCAAACTTCGAGTTGATCAATTGGGAATAGTCTAAAGCCGCACCTCTGTAATCTCCCTTCTCCAGTTTATCATTTGCTTTTTGATAAATGTCATTCATCTGGTCTGCATCCTGAGCGTAAGCAGCAACAGATAAAAAGAGTGCAAAAAGTGATATATACAATCTATGTTTCATCATCATATTAAAATATTGAGGGATAGTAAAGTTATTTAAATTCTAAGAGTTAAAAAGGAGTGAATTCATTGAATTTGAAATGATTATAAAATATATGAACTGAGTTACATATTATTGCTCAACATCATTAATAGATAGTTAAAACTTACATTATGGCAGGAGGTGGTTTCGGATCACTTCAGGCAATGATTAACACAATTAAAAGTAATCGTGCATTACTTAGAAAGAAAAGAGGATTTGAAACTTTAAAAGAACATCAGGGACAATCAAAAATTAAAAGAGTCTATAAGTTCAAAAAAGCTTCCAAAGAAGATTTGACTGAAATTAACCAAAGAATGAAGCTGAGAAATAAGAACGTTCTCATAAAGCAAATTATACTTTTTTCAGTGTTGGGTATTATCTTTTCTTTCCTAATGTATGCCTTCTTTTTTACACCAAGCAAGCAAACCTCATCATTAGGCAAACCCATGCGTACTGAATATTATTCTACTCAAATGAAACCGTTAGGTAATAACATGTACTTAAAGGTAGAGTACTTCGATATGAGTAATGTAGCAGCAGAAACTAAAATAAAAAATGGATTTAAACATCAACAAAGTGAGAGTTTTTACCCAAATGGTAGACAATTTAGATCTGCAGTTTATTGGTATGACACTCTAATAAATGAGGTCTATTTTGCACCTACAGGTGACACATTAAAGCACAGTGTAAAATGGCATGATAAAGAACCAATTTTTATTCGCCTTAAAGGGTATGATCAAAATGAATACACTTTTTACTGTTCTGAGGGTAAAATCATTCCTGGTACATTCAAAATGTAATTATTAAAAAAGCCTCCCGGTTGGGAGGCTTTAATTATCTATTTCAGTACTAATTAAATATGAATCACTTCATCATAAGCCGCTGCGGCTGCTTCCATCACTGCCTCAGACATGGTTGGGTGAGGGTGAACAGTTTTGATTAACTCATGACCGGTTGTTTCCAGTTTTCTGATAGCGACAATTTCAGCAATCATTTCAGTTACATTAGCACCAATCATATGTGCTCCTAATAACTCACCATATTTAGCATCAAAGATCAATTTCACAAATCCATCTTTTGCACCCGCAGCACTTGCCTTACCAGAAGCTGAGAATGGGAATTTGCCCACCTTCAATTCATAGCCAGCTTCTTTTGCTTTTGCCTCCGTGTAACCAACAGAAGCAATCTCAGGACTGCAATAGGTACATCCAGGGATGTTGTTGTAATCTAATGGCTCAGGGTTTTCACCAGCAATTTTCTCAACACAAATGATACCTTCTGCGGAAGCAACGTGTGCCAATGCAGGACCATGAACAATATCACCGATGGCATAAATACCAGGCATATTTGTTTTGTAGTAATCGTCTACGACTACTTTGCCTTTGTCAGTAGCTACACCTACATCTTCTAAACCAATGTTCTCAAGGTTTGTAGCAACACCAACTGCAGAAAGTACGATATCACAATCCAACTGCTCCTCACCTTTCTTAGTTTTCACAGTTACTTTACAGCCGCTTCCTTTCGTATCAACTTTCGTTACCTCTGAGCTTGTCATGATCTTCATGCCCGCTTTCTTAAACGTTCTTTCTAATTGCTTAGAAACTTCTTCATCCTCCACAGGAACGATTCTATCCATAAACTCTACGATAGTAACTTCTGTGCCCATCGCATTGTAGAAATAAGCAAACTCTACTCCGATAGCTCCAGAACCAACAATCACCATTTTCTTAGGTGCTTTGTCTAACACCATGGCTTGTCTGTAGCCTATAATTTTCTTTCCATCGATAGGCATAGAAGGCAATTCTCGTGATCTTCCACCTGTTGCTACGATAATATTGTTAGCGGCATATGTCTCTTTCTTACCTTTATCATCTTCCACTTCTACTTTCTTGCCAGACTTCAACTTACCGTACCCCATGATCACATCGATCTTATTCTTTTTCATCAGGAACTGAACACCTTTACTCATTCCTTCAGCTACACCACGGCTTCTTTTTACAACTTCTGCAAAATTCACATCTGCGCCTTTTACTTTGATACCATAATCTTCCGCATGCTGAATGTATTCGAATACATTGGCACTCTTTAATAAAGCTTTGGTAGGAATACATCCCCAGTTAAGGCAGATGCCACCAAGAGATTCTTTCTCTACTACCGCTACTTTCATTCCTAATTGAGAAGCTCTAATTGCTGCTACATAACCGCCAGGGCCGGTTCCTAAAACAATAAGATCATATGAATTCGCCATGTTATATCTTGTTTATTATGTTCTTGATTTATGGGATGGCAAATTTAATGTAAATGGGTTTAGAAAAAAACCAATTAACAATTACGTCACCACAAACGAATACGATTCGAAGGGGTCTGATTAATAGGATAAGATCGCTTCTTAGCCAGATGGCGGACCGCGATGACGAAAAGAAATACTTTGCCGTAGCCAATAGTTTTATTTTCTTTGGGGGTTCAAATCATTTAACATATGAAATTACTAGAAGGAAAAACTGCCCTGATTACTGGTGCATCAAAAGGAATAGGAAGATCTATCGCACAAAAATTTGCTGAACAAGGAGCAAATGTAGCGTTCACATATTTATCAAGCGTAGAAAAAGGTCAGGCTTTAGAGCAAGAGCTTGCTTCTGCTGGTATTAAAGCTAAAGGGTATAGAAGTGATGCTTCTGACTTTAATGCTGCACAAGAATTAATTGATAATGTAGTTGCTGACTTTGGTTCTTTAGATATTTTGGTGAACAATGCAGGTATCACTAAAGACAATCTTTTACTAAGATTAAATGAAGCTGACTGGGATGATGTAATCAACATCAACTTAAAATCTTGTTTCAACACCGTGAAAGCGGCTACCAAAACCATGATGAAGCAAAGAGGTGGTTCTATCATCAACATGACTTCAGTAGTAGGCCTGAAAGGTAATGCCGGTCAGGCAAATTACGCGGCTTCTAAAGCTGGTATTTTAGGCTTTACTAAGTCAGTGGCGTTAGAATTAGGTTCTCGAGGTATTCGTTCAAATGCCATCGCTCCTGGTTTTATTGAAACTGAAATGACAGAAGTATTGGATGAGAAAACTGTTCAAGGCTGGAGAGATGCTATTCCATTAAAAAGAGGTGGTAGCCCAGAAGATGTTGCTAATGCGTGTGTTTTCTTAGGTTCTGACATGTCTGCTTACATCACCGGCCAAACTATTCAGGTTGATGGTGGCATGTTGACTTAAAATTTAAAAAGCCTTTTCAAAATGTAACTGTCACCCTGAACTTGATTCAGGGTCTCTTAGATTTGACTACCTCGGAAGAATGAGATTCCAAATCAAGTTTGGAATGACAAGGGTTTTTGAAAAGGCTTTTTGCTTTTCTATTCCTACCTTTAACCCATGCGGTTAGTTTCCCATCCTGTACTTTGCAACTACTATGTTACCTATCGCTGTAATGCCAAATGTGGCTTTTGCGATATCTGGGAGAAACCTTCTCCGTACATTACACTAGATAATTTTGAAGAGAATCTAACTCACCTGAAAAAACTTGGAGTAAAAGTTATCGACCTGACTGGTGGAGAACCGTTATTACATCGGGAGATCGATCAACTCCTAAAATTGGCCAAAGAAAAAGGGTTTATTACAACACTCACTACCAACGGCCTCCTATATCCAAAATGGGCAGCAAGGCTAAAAGGATTAGTGGATATGCTGCATTTTTCGCTTGATTCACCTCACAAGGAAGAACATAATAATTCCCGCGGAGTGGATTGCTTCGAACATGTGATGGAGTCTATTCGAATAGCAAAAGATTTAGGTGAAAGGCCAGATATTCTTTTTACTGTTTTTGAAGAGAATGTGGATCAGATAGAAACAGTTTATAAGAACATATGCGAACCCAATAACCTGGTTCTCATTCTCAATCCTGTGTTTGATTATAATGATGTAGAAACCGGTCAATCTTTGAGTGAGGGTACACTAGAGAAATTATCAAATTGGGGAAAAAAGAAGAATGTTTACCTCAATGAGGCATTCATTACATTGAGAAAAGATGGTGGTAATCACGTAACAAATCCGATTTGTAAAGCAGCCAGCAGTACCATAGTTATTTCCCCGGAAAATGAATTGGTACTGCCATGCTATCACCTTGGTTTAAAGGCTTTTAAAATTGAGAACAACCTGGCTGAACTTTATAGTTCTGAAGAAGTTCAAAAGTTGGTGGCTTTGGAAGGCAAACTCCCCGAATGCGAAGGTTGTACTATCAACTGCTACATGCAGCCTTCTTTTGCAGTTGAAATGAACAAATACTTTTGGAAGGCTTTGCCGAGTACTATCAAATACAATCGCCTCAAAGGCACTTGGCGGGCATTGATTTAATCATATTTTAGGACGTCATGTCGACAACAGGAGACATCTTACTAAATGATTTTGTCGATACTAACTTAGTAAGGTCCCTCAATTCTTTCGGGATGACTAAACCAACACATTAGTTTTGCAATTTTTAATCACCTCTTGTAGTTTCACCATTCTAAAAATTTGAACTATGAGATTTCTTGTTGCAGGACTCCTTATTTGGTCATTCAATGCAGTTGCACAAAACAAAACATTAACTCACGATGATTTCGATCGCTGGAATCAAATAAACTCTTCACAGATCAGTCCGGATGGTGAATTGATAGTTTACGAATTACAACCTGGAAAAGGCGATGGCTCTTTACATATTACTTCACCTAATGGCAAAAATTTACTAGATGTACCCCGTGGTGAAGGAGCCAAAATCTCATGGGATTCCAAGTATGTAGTTTTCAAAATAAAGCCGCAGCATGCTGACGTTATCGAACTGCGAAGAAAGAAAACGGATGAAGATAAAATGCCGAAAGATTCCCTCGGAATTTATGATGTGGCTAAAAAAGAGCTAACTAAAATAGCTCGGGTAAGAGGTTTTGATTTACCAAAAGAATCGACTGGAATGCTAGCCTATTACCTGGAGCAAGAATTACCCGCAAAAGATGATAAATCAGATACCACGAAAAAGAAAGAAGAGCCAAAGCCTTCCAAAGCAGTTAGTAAAGACAATGGCTTTCATCTGGTTATAAGAAGCCTTAACTCAGGCACTCGGGATACACTTGAATATATTACAGACCACCAATTAGCCAAGCGCAGCAATAACTTTATCTACCATACATCGGGCAAAGACTCAACCATATTGGAAGGTGTGTATTACTACGATTTTGCCAATAAAACGAGCCGACCATTATGCAGAACTAAAGGAAAATACAAGCAATTAGCGATTGCAGAAGATGGTTTGCAAGTAGCTTTTTTATCTGATTTGGATACAACCAAAGCCTTGATTAGGGATTTTGAATTGCGCCATTGGAATATGGGTAAAGATTCCGCTATGGTTATTGCCAAAAAAGGCACGGAAGGCATCCCTTCAGACTGGCTCGTGAGTGAACATGGCAAATTAAATTTTTCTGAAAGTGGTAGCCGACTGTTTTTCGGCACAGCCCCGGCACCTGCTGTTCAGGACACTACTTTACTGCCCGAAGAAATCATACAGGTAGAAGTTTGGAACTACAAAAACTCAAGGTTACATACACAGCAAAATATGGAGTTGGATGATGATAAAAAGAAATCATACCTGGCCTATTTTGATACACTAGGTGAGAAAATTATCCAATTAGGAAGCAAAGAAATTCCTGACGTAAGTATCGCTAACCATGGCGAGTCGGAATATGCGTTGGGCTCATCATATTTGCCTTATTTGAAAAACATTTCATGGGATGGTTTTCCGTTGCGCTATGATATCTATTCGATCGATGTGGCCACTGGAAAAGCTACATTAGCTAAAAAAGATCTTCTGGGTGAACCTGGGTTATCTGCAGAAGGTAATTACTTGTATTGGTTTAATGCTGCCGATACTACATGGAACAGTTACCACAATGAATCGGGTAAGTCATTTGTGCTTACAAAAGACATCCCAGTGACTTTGGCTGATGAAGAGAATGACTACCCAAATTATCCTGATCAATATGGAGCTGCTGGCTGGACAAAAGGTGATCAACATTTCCTGGTGTACGACAGATTTGATATTTGGAAACTAGACCCTCAAAGTAATGCTCATCCAGTTAATATTACGAACGGACGATCAAACCAAATTGAATATCGATTTGAAGATTTAGATAAAGACGAGGCTGCCATCGACCCATCAACTATGGTACTTCATACATTCAACGAAAGCACAAAAGATGAAGGTTATGCCATTATGAAAAACTTTGAAGCACCAAAGCAAGCCATTCAAAAAGCAGCCAAATTCACCAACCTAAAAAAGGCAAAGAATGCTGAAACGCTTACTTACCAAATGGGCAATCATCAAACATTTTATGATGTTAGAGCTACTAATTTATCATTTAAAAAACCCATCCAAATTAGTGATGCCAATCCTCAGCAGAAGGACTACGCATGGGGTACGGTGGAACTCGTTAGCTGGACAACTCCGGATAGTTTACCATTACAAGGCTTAGTTTATAAGCCGGCTAATTTCGATCCAAATAAGAAATACCCGATGATTGTTAACTTCTATCGATTAAGCTCTGATGATTTGCATGATCATTGGGGTGTATTTCCTCACCGATCTACGGTAAACGCTGCCTTCTATGCTAACAGAGGCTATGTAGTCTTTAATCCTGATGTGCGTTACGAGGTTGGTAACCCGGGAAAAAGCGCTCTTAATTGCGTAGTATCAGGCACCAAGTACATGATAGATCAGGGTTATGTAGATGAAGACAAAATTGGCTTGCAAGGTCATAGTTGGGGTGGATATCAGATATCTTATATCATAACTCAAACGGATATGTTTGCCTGTGCAGAAGCAGGTGCGGTGGTGTCGAATATGATCAGTGCGTATGGTGGCATCAGGTGGTGGACAGGCTTAAGCCGAATGTTCCAATACGAACATGGCCAGAGCCGAATAGGTGCCACACTTTGGGAAAAGCCAGACCTATACATTGAGAATTCACCCATTTTCTATGCTGATAAGGTAAATACCCCATTGCTATTGTTACACAACGATGCAGACGGTCATGTGCCATGGTATCAGGGCATTGAATATTATGTAGCGCTAAGAAGATTGAACAAACCGGTTTGGATGTTGAATTATAAAGGCGAACCGCACTGGCCAACCAAATGGGAAAACAAACGTGATTTTAACATTCGTATGAACCAGTTTTTCGATCATTATTTAATGGACAAACCCATGCCGCAATGGATGGCTGAAGGTATTCCTGCTACGGAAGTGGGAATTAATAAAGGGTTAGAGTTGGTGAAGGAATAGTTTATTAGTTCAATGTTCTATATTCACTGTTGAAAGCCGTTACTGGATGAGCGTGAAAAAAAATATCAACCTGGAATTCAGTTGTCCAGAGAATCTCAACTCTATGGAACCAACCATGGACGGATTCAACTGCAACAAATGCTCGAAAGAACTTATTGACTTTAGGAATAAATCTGATGAAGAAATCCAACGGATAATTTCAAAGTCATTAAACCCAATATGTGGAGTTTTTAAGCGGTCTCAGTTGAGTCACAGGTTTTTGAAATACGCTGCTGCTACATTTATTGCAACTGCCACTTCGATTAACATTAACGCTCAAACCAAAGAACTAGATAGTTTGGAGCTCGAATATGCAATTGACTCACTAATACAAACCGAATTCGAAGATAATGACATCCCATTTCTCGGAATCATTGTGGAAACTCAAGCCGAACCAATTGGCGGATATCCCAAATTCTTCGAAGCAATTTCTAAAGCGGTAAAATATCCAGCCGAACTTAAAGAGAAAGGTAGAGTCTTTATCCAATTCACAGTTGACACTCTAGGTCAAATGGACGAATTCAAAATCGTAAGGGGCTACAATGAACTTGCGGATCAGGCTACCTTAAACGCTTTAAAGAATCTGAACTTCCCCTTCAGCCCTGCTGAACAAAGAGGAAAACCGGTAAGAACTCGTTTGGTAATTCCTGTAACATTTGATCCAAAAACTGAGGAATAAACGGCTCTCAACAAGCGCTCACCCATAACAATTAAATTATTTCCAGTACAACTATCTCAAAATCAGAATTTTACAATTATTAGAACTTTGAACTTAAAACTTTCAATTAAAAAAAATTTGGAAACCTAAAATTCCGTAACTACGTTTACACCATCAATTCGATAAGCTCATCTGAGTAAATCGATTTATAAAGAAGCGTGGAGAGACAGGCTCAAAGAAGCGCTAGCAACCATCGAAACCAAAAGTAGAAAGGTGCTAAATCCTGATCCCAAGAATGTTTGCCGAGTGGCCGACAAGGGAGAATATAAATTGATAACAATGAAAAGATCAATTCAACACCAAACAGGATTACTTGCCACATTTCAAAGAAGTCTCAACTCTTTGATGCAATCTCCTTATTCAATGTCGTGTTGCTGTTGCTGTAACAGCATGGCGCGCTGTTGTTAGTCACAGCAACCTTCGCCTTTGGGTGAATTTCGATTAGTTTTCTTTCTTTTTTACTGTCACCCTGAACTTCCTGCCCGTACCATTCAGGCGGGGATTCAGGGTCTCGACAAATGATGGAATCAGATTTTGAAATCAATTCAGAATGACAATTTCATCAAAAGGAGATAGCACATCCAATCCAAATCCTCACCCTCCCAAAATCACATTTACAACATTATTAATTACGAGAAAAAATGTCAAAGACATTGAACTTTTCGGTGCGCTCAAGGAGTGAATCACCAGCAAAAACGAACATCAACGTAAGAGGTTTTAACCTTACTGTAGACGAACCCGAAGCCCTTGGTGGAACTGACCTGGCGCCCAATCCGGTAGAATATATTCTTGCGGGTTATGCAGGCTGCATCAATGTGGTAGCCCACATTGTCGCCAAAGAGCAAAACATCAATCTAAAAGATTTAGAAATAGATATCGATGGCGACTTAGACCCCGCAAGGCTTTTCGGCACCTCTTTTACCGAAAGGGCAGGTTACAAAAACATTCAGGTAAACCTTAAAACTTCAACCAAACTCAACGAAGGTCAACGGGTAAAATGGCTCAAAGAAATTGAGTACAGATGCCCCGTAAATGACAATCTGAGCAACAAAACGCCTATTAAATTTTTATTAACCCCTAACAATTAGAAAACATGTCAACACAATTAAATTTTGAAACACTACAGCTACACGCTGGATACGAAAATGTAGAAGAGAGCACACGTTCAAGAGCGGTGCCTTTGTACCAAACTTCATCTTATACCTTTAAAAATGCTGAGCATGGCGCGAATCTTTTTGCGCTTAAGGAGTTTGGCAACATCTACACCCGAATTATGAATCCAACCACCGATGTGTTTGAAAAGCGCATCGCAGCATTGGAAGGCGGAGTGGCTGCTTTAGCAGTGGGTTCCGGGCAAGCGGCCCAGTTTATAGCGCTTAATAACATTCTTAGAGCTGGAGATAATTTTGTTTCCACCTCCTTTTTGTACGGTGGAACTTATAATCAATTTAAAGTTGCATTCAAGCGGTTAGGCATTGAAGTGCGATTTGCCGAGAGTGATAAAGCAGAACATTTCTCCCAACTCATCGATGAGAATACGAAAGCCATTTATTTGGAAACCATAGGTAATCCCGGTTTTAACGTACCTGATTTTGATGCCATTGCAGAGCTGGCCAACAAACACGACATTCCTTTGGTTGTGGACAACACCTTTGGTGCTGGCGGTTATTTATTCAGACCTATTGAACATGGTGCCGCAGTGGTTACTGCCTCTGCTACTAAATGGATTGGCGGACATGGTACATCTATCGGTGGCGTAATTATCGACTCTGGTAATTTCAATTGGGGCAATGGTAAATTCCCTGATTTTACTGAGCCATCAGAAGGGTATCATGGCCTAAAATTCTGGGATACATTTGGCTTCGATAATCCGTTAGGTTTACCAAACATCGCTTTCGCCATTCGAGCAAGAGTAGAAGGTTTGCGAGATTTCGGTCCTGCATTAAGTCCATTTAACTCTTTCTTGCTTTTACAGGGGTTGGAAACTCTTTCTCTGAGAGTGCAACGTACTGTAGATAATGCACTTGAATTGGCCAAGTGGTTAGATGCACATCCGTTGGTAGAATCAGTGAACTACCCCGGATTAGAGACCAGTAGCTACCATGCACTTGCTAAAAAGTACCTGAAAAATGGTTTTGGTGGTGTATTGTCTTTTGTCATTAAAGGAGGCAAAGAAGAAGCAACAAAGTTTATTGATAGCCTTGAATTGGTAAGTCATTTAGCTAATGTGGGAGATGCAAAAACACTGATCATTCAACCATCAGCCACTACCCATCAGCAGCTAAGTGAAGAGGAGCAACTGTCTTCCGGGGTTTTACCAAACCTTCTAAGAATATCTGTTGGAATAGAACATATCGATGACATTAAAAATGATTTAGCCAATGCCTTCAGTAAAATCAGAAGCACAGAGCACGCAAAAGTCTAAGGTTGAGTTGTTCAATTTCGATCAAGAGTTTGGGTTAGAGAGCGGAAGTTCTCTGCCCGAGCTTAAGATCGCTTACACGACCCATGGAAAATTAAATGCCGCTAAGAACAATGTAGTTTGGGTTTTCCATGCCTTAACAGCCAATGCCGATCCAACAGAATGGTGGCCGGATATTGTAGGAAAAAACAAAGTCATCAATACTGACGAACACTTTATAGTTTGTGCCAATATTTTAGGTTCCTGCTATGGTACCACCGGGCCCGATAGTATTGAACCGGTGAGTGGCGAAAAGTATGGATTAGATTTTCCCCTAATCACCATTAAGGATATAGTCAGGGCACATGAGTTATTGCGTCAACATTTGGGCATCATTAAAATTAAGCTAGGAATAGGTGGTTCCATGGGTGGCCATCAACTATTAGAATGGGCCATAGACTCGCCCAGCTTATTTGAAAATATTTATTTGATTGCCACCAATGCGCATCACTCTGCCTGGGGTATTGCTTTTAATTCAGCTCAACGCTTGGCACTGGAAGCGGACCCAACCCTGGCTTATAAATATGAAGGTGCTGGTGAAAAAGGGTTAAAAGCAGCACGAGCTATCGCCATGCTGTCTTATCGCAACCAAAACACATACAGAAAAACACAGAGCGATTTTGAAGATAAAATTGATGGCTTTAAAGCAGATAGCTATCAGGCATATCAGGGAGAAAAACTAGTGAGACGGTTTAGCCCACAAGCGTATTGGACTCTAAGCAAAGCGATGGACAGCCACAATGTTGGCCGTGGAAGAAAATCGGTTCGAAATGCATTAACAAAAGTGAAGGCCAATACCATTGTTGCTGGTATTAAAAGTGACATCCTTTTCCCTTTTGCTGAGCAGCGATTTATTGCAAAGAATATAAAAAATGCCCGTTTCGAATTGATTGATTCTTTATACGGACACGATGGATTCCTTATTGAATCTGAAAAAATTAAAAATCACTTATTAAAGCTTTTAAAATGACAAAGATAAATATAGGTCTGTTTGGTTTTGGATGTGTGGGGCAAGGTTTCCATGAAATCTTAACAGATAAAAATGACCCTAACTTTCATATAAAGAAAATAGTGGTCAAGAATGAAAATAAGCCGAGATCAGCTCCAAAAGAATTATTTTCAGTAGATGCTGAAGACATTTTCAACGATGGTGACATCAACTTAATCGTTGAACTGATTGACGATGCTGAGAAAGCTTTTGAGCTTGTAAAAAGAGCATTAGTTAGAGAAATTCCAGTTATTTCTGCTAATAAAAAGATGATAGCAGCTCATCTTGAAGAACTCAATGAGTTCCAGGAAAAATATAATGTACCATTTTTGTATGAAGGCGCAGTTTGTGGTAGCGTTCCTATTCTACAAACTCTTGAAAATTATTACCAAAATGATCATATCAAAGAAATTAGAGGTATTTTCAATGGCTCCACTAACTATATTTTATCGAAGGTGCTCAATGAGAACCTGAGTTATGAATCGGCCTTAAAATCCGCACAGGAACTGGGTTTTGCGGAAACTGACCCAACGTTAGATGTTGGCGGTTTTGATCCCTCTTACAAGTTGGCCATTTTAATAAAGCATGCCTTTGGTATTTCTTTTAACCCTAACCATGTGATTAGATTTGGTATCGATCAACTTTCCACAACGCTGCTAGATTATGCCAAAGCCAATGGATTAAAAGTGAAGCTGATTGCCCGCAGTGCCATTAAAAATGGTCAGTTGTCTGCTATGGTTGTTCCACATTTAGTGAGTGAAGCAGACGAGGAGTTTAGCATTGAAAATGAATTCAATTCAGTAACCATAAAAACTGAATATTCAGGTAATCAATTATTGGTAGGCAAAGGTGCTGGTAAACTTCCAACCGGATTGGCCGTCTACAATGATTTGAAAAATTTGAGTAAAGGATTTCGATATGAGTATAAGGAATCATTGGCTAGTTTGAGTGATGACGTATTCACTGTATTTATTAAGTACGAGCATAGTAATTTCATAGTAAAGCTATTTGATCAGGTTATTGAACACAATCTTACCAAAGGAGATAGCTATGTTATCGGAAAAATATCGCCAAGTAAATTGAAATCATTAAAAAGTTTTGATGACTTATCCGTAGGTGTATTTAGTGAAAATGCGATTAAAAAGGCGCTATTGAGTACTTCTTACAGCTATGCAGTGTAGGTGGTTGAAAGGGATTTGGGGATGTGTTTATTCTTTGAATTTTAAATCTTTACAATTATAGTTTTAAACATTTCCTCAATATATTTGTAGTCCTATTTAGCGAAGATTTAATTAGAAAGAAATCATCAAATTCATATGACTACGGTAATTATAACCTCAATTGTCGCATTTACAGCAATCATTCTTTTACTTGTTTTAATCCTGCTGTTTGCGCAATCTAAACTTGTGCAAACGGGTCCGGTAAACATTGTTATAAATGGCGATACTGATAATCCTATAACAACTTCTGCAGGCTCGACCTTGCTTTCTACACTTTCAGCACAGAAGATATTCTTACCATCAGCTTGTGGCGGTGGCGGTACTTGTGCTATGTGCAAGTGCGTGGTTGAAGATGGCGGTGGAGATGTACTACCTACTGAAGTTGGACATTTAAGCAGAGCAGAGCAAAAAGAAAATGTGCGTCTTTCTTGCCAGGTAAAAGTAAAGCAAGACATGAACATCAGAATTCCTGAAGAAATTTTCGGAATTAAGAAATGGGAATGCGAAGTGGTATCTAACTACAACGTTTCTACCTTCATTAAGGAATTTGTGATGAAGTTACCTGAAGGCGAAACATTAGATTTCGAAGCAGGTGGTTACGTTCAGATCGATGTACCTGCTATTGAGGTAGATTTCAAAACAATGGACATTACTCCTAAACCTGAGCTTGGGCACCCGGATGATAAATACAAAGAAGATTGGGATAACTTCAACTTATGGGATTTAACCATGAAGAATGATGAGCCAATCTTTAGAGCATATTCAATGGCTAACCACCCTGCTGAAGGAAACATTGTTATGTTGAATATCCGTATTGCTACTCCACCATGGGATAGAGATGCAGGCAAATGGATGGATGTAAACCCTGGTATTTGTTCTTCTTATGTATTCTCTAGAAAACCGGGTGATAAAGTTACAATCTCTGGCCCTTACGGTGAGTTTGCTATTAACTACACTGATAGAGAAATGATCTACATTGGTGGTGGTGCTGGTATGGCTCCGCTAAGAGCACAGATTTTCCACCTTTTCCATACAGAAAAAACTGATAGAAAAGTTTCTTACTGGTATGGTGGACGTTCTAAAAAAGAATTATTCTATACAAATCACTTCAGAAAAATTGAAGATGAATTCCCTAACTTCCAATTCAACATAGCTCTGTCTGAGCCTTTGGAAGAAGATAATTGGAAAATAAAAAAATCACTGGATGATAGAGAGGCTGATGGCTACACCGGTTTCATTCACCAAGCTCTTTATGACAATTATTTAAAAGATCATCCGGAGCCTGAAGAAGTAGAATACTACCTATGCGGACCTCCTTTGATGAACGCTGCGGTATTGAAGATGTTGGATGAGATGGGTATTCCACCAGAAAACATCCGATTCGATGACTTCGGAGGTTAACCGATAAAAGATTAAAAAACCCTGACGATAACCGTCAGGGTTTTTTGTTAATTACTCAAAATTGTATTTTAGGATCAAATTCAACCGATGGATCTAAAGATATTTTTCTCCCCATTAGATGAGGATTTATTCTCGCACATAAGAAGCTCAAACAGCTTCTATAAAAACATCAAATACAACATTGATAAAATGCCCAGCTTTAAAGGGGCTGACATGGCTATTGTTGGTGTTAATGAAGAAAGAGGAACCCTTACCAACAAGGGAACTGCCAAGGCTGCGGATGAAATTCGTAAGAAATTGTATGCACTAAAAAAGGGTACAGGTAAATATAAGATTGTTGATTTAGGAAACATTCGTCCGGGCATGGACTTAGACGAGACCTCCGGCAGATTGACAGAAGTTTGTGCAGCGCTAATACAAAATAATGTGTTGCCTATAATTATTGGCGGTTCTCATGATCTTGATTATGGACAATACAAGGCTTATGAGGGCATGGAGAAGTTGATTAGCTTGTTAAATGTTGATGCCTTTTTGGATATGGAAGAAGGGGTAAGCGAACCAGAAAGTGACAAACACATTCATAAAATATTATTACATGAACCTAATTATTTATTCAATTATAGCCATCTGGCGTATCAGAGCTATTTAATAGATCAGAGTTCAATAAATATTTTAGAAAAACTTTATTTCGAAGCTTATCGAATTGGCCATTTACGCTCCAATATTTCTGAAATGGAGCCAATTATTCGTAATGCAGATATGCTGTCTTTCGATATATCGGCCATCAAATCATCTGATGCTCCAGGCAATGCTAATGCGCAGCCCTTCGGTCTAACAGGCGAAGAAGCCTGCCAGATAACATGGTATGCAGGTATTAACGAAAAACTTAGCTCAGCAGGGTTTTACGATTACAATCCTGACAAAGATGATGAGTCAAAAAAGACAGCTTCAGTAGTAGCAACCATGATCTGGTATTTTATTGAAGGTTATTATCACAGAAAAAAAGAGCAAAATTTTAAAACAAACGACTACCTGAAATTCGTGGTTTCCATGCCGGGGGATCCTGATGCTCTAAACTTTTATAAGAGTAAATTGAGTGAAAAATGGTGGCTAGAAGTGCCTTACCCACAAGGTAAAGATAAGTATGCGCGTAATTGCATCATTCCATGTAGCTACTCCGATTACCAAACGGCAACCAAAGGAGAAATCCCTGAAAGGTATATTACCACACATGCTAAGTTGATATGATTATAAGCGTTATTGGCATAGGCGAAGTAGGTAGCACCGTAGTTAGTTTGCTTTTACAGAAATACCAAAATACGGTTCTCAACCTGATCGATATTGCTCAAATTGATGGTCGATATCTTGATTTGTTTCATGCCGGTAGTTTTAATAACAATACCGTTATCGTTAATAATGAAAAGGCCTTAAATAATTCTGATTACATCATTTATGCGGCTGGATATAGTAATACGATTGAACAAAGCAGAAATAGTGTAGCAAAAGAGAATAAAAAATTAATTGGGGAAATATTCTCCCAAATAACTCCTAAGGCTGAAACTGTAATTATCGCTGTAACTAACCCTGTAGAGTTAGTAGCTCAATGGATTAGTGAGCATTATGATCATAAATTAATGGTATTGGGCAGCGGCACATGTTTAGATACTTATCGTTTGAACTACCTCCTTTCGAAGCATGCTAAGGTTCCTATCAATGAGGTAGAATCATTAGTACTTGGTGAGCATGGCGACAATATGGTTCCTGTTTACTCAGTTTCATCCATTAATGGCCAGCCAGTTAGTAATTATTTTTCAGCAAAGGAATTAGAGGATATTTCGAATGAACTTAAACTGTCAGCTAGAAAAATTCGTGAGACGGAAACAGCAACTAAATATGGCATTGCCCAGTGTGTAATGCACATTCTGGAATGGATAGATCGAAAGGACTTTATTTTACCCGTTTCGATGCCAATTAATCGAGAATACAAGGAGCTACTGGATTTGAAAGAAGACATATTTTTCTCCCAACCCTGTACATGGCTGGGCGAAGAACTAATAACTCAGCCTTTAGAATTTAACGAAAAAGAAATAGGCGAACTAAAGTCCGCCTATCGCTCAATTTTCAATCATCACTAAACCTATTCTTTATTACTTACTGCATTATCAGGGTCGCTGCCATTGATAATCGTAATCTTCATATCCTGAATCGATTGATCATTTAATCCCAATGGATTATCTGATAAATTAAAAAACAGTGTCTCTTGAATAAATGCCTCACACAAATCTCCATTCGCATTGTGATTTAAAATAACACCGAAATCGTAAGGGTAAATAGTTATAATGGCATCAGGCCAAATCAATTCAAACTCATGCGATTGACAGCCACCGGCATACCCAACCTCCACAAGAAGACTATCCGACACTACACTCACTTTATAAATTGTAAATTCATCAGATGTTCCATTGCCCTCTTGAATATCTTCAAGAGCATCTTCAAATCGCAAGTCTCCAGAATAGTTAGAAGTTTTCGATTCTTTTGAAACACTTGGGTTATCATCATCTGAACATGAGAATGCCAAAAATGACATCATGATTATTATGAATGGTAGTCTTTTCATTTTTTTTGTTTTATTTAAGTCTATATCCCTAAGACACACTAAAGGCTTAAATGGTTGGAATATAAAATTTCAGGCTTAACTGTTTAGTTAGCCACTAATCATTATTGATAAAAAACATGGTAAAAAATTTAATAGTTTGGATTTATGATTGCGAAATATATTATAACTCCCTATTCAGTATTGCTTTGCCTTGTAGGCGTATCGCTTCTCTTCATGGGAGATGAAATCACCGAAGTAGCTGACCTCCCTCAATCTGACATACACACAATCTTAATTGCTTCACTCATGTTTGGTTTTGGATTGGTTAATTGGCATTCTAAAAATTTAACAGTCGGTGGAATTTACGGTAGACCCTTGGTGATAGGAAATTTAGCACATTGTCTGATTGGTTCCATCTCGTTTGTCAAGCTGGCCTACAAGAATCCAAGTGCACTGATAGTAATTTTGGCATGTATTTACAGTGTCTTTGCTTTGTTATTCACCTACCTGATGTACATACCCCCGAAACCTAATAATAATTAAGGTTAGATTGTGTTAAATAACAGTTAATGACCATTTTTGTGGTTTATTTAGCTACAGTCAGAATGAGGTTATCGCAAATAGCAAGAAAATTAGGGGTTACACAGACGGATATAAATGAACTTTTGGCAAAAAAGGGATTTGAAACACCTGAAGGGGGAAACTCCAAACTCACCGAGGAGCAAGTAACGGCTCTTTACAAGCATTTTGATGTAACTGTATTTACAGAACCAGAAGAGCTAAAAAAGTTAGAGCCTGAAGTAGCAGAAGAGGAGCAAAGTGATGAGCCTGACGAAGAGGTAAAAGCTGAAGCTACCGAGGAAAGTGACAGTACTGTTGATGAGGAACTACGAGATGAGCCAAAAGAAGAGCCAGTAATTGAAAAAAAGGAAATTAAAGAAATTACCATAGACGATATTACGGAAGATAATATTCCTTCTTTTGATGTTGTGAGGGCTAAAAAGGTGAAGCTAGAAGGTATTAAAGTTGTAGGTAAAATTGACCTGCCTGAACCTAAACCCAAGCAAGAAAAGCAGGAGAAAAAGGAAGAAGAAGACAACTCTGATAATAGACGAAGCCCTAGAAGAAATAAGAAATTCGATAAGCGGAACAATCGTAGAAAGAGAGAACCTCTTTCTTTTGAACAAAAACAAAAGCTTGAGGAGAAAAAGAGACGCAAAGAAAAAGAAGAGCGCGAAAAGAAGTTAAAAGAAAAGAAAAAAGCCTACTTCGAGCAAAATATAAAGCCAAAACAAAAAGAAGTGGAAAAGGCTGCTAAAAAGAGAAAAAAGAAAAAAGAGTTAGAAGCAGCCTCAAAACCTCAGAGAACAAAGCTTACTACAAAGAACCCCTTTAAGAGATTTTGGCAATGGTTGAATGATCCGTATGCTTGAAACAATGAGCAAATTTCAATTAACAATGCACAATAAGATACCATTAATTGTTAATTGTACATCGTCAATTGCTAATTGATAGAACCCATCACCCTCTTCATAAAGCCGTTGAGCGCTTCTTTGCGATCTGTTCCTTTTTTTATGTCTTTACTTACCTCTAGCGCACCATAAAGGTTAGAAAGTAACTCTCCTACTACTTCCATCTCCTCATCTTTCATTCCAGGAGCTTCGGCAAGATTTTCAAGCAACTCTATAGTTTCAACAATCCAGTCCTCATCGTGGGTATCAACAAACTCTACTATATGTTTTATTAGTGGTAATCTCATAGTCTGATATTTATGGCTGCAAATCTGTTGATTATGCCCGACTATTCCCTGGTTTTATAATCATTAAAACCAATAACTCTATAAATGAAACTGATTATGCTTTAGGAATGGTTAATGTAAAGGTTGTGCCTTCTTTTACCTTGCTGTGTACTTCGATTTTAACGTTGTTCTTAGAAGCATATTCATAACATAGAACTAGACCTAACCCGGTTCCTTTTTCCCCTGCTGTACCCACACGCGATTTAACATGTAACTCGAATAGACTATTTAATAATTCATCCGACATTCCCTCACCAGTATCCTTTATCGTTAAGAATACTTGATTTTCTGACTGGCTGCCCCTTAAAGAAACTTCACCATGTTCGTTTGTATATTTAATGGCATTATTGAGTAAGTTTCTGATGATGATACTCAATTGATCCTTATCAGCCTTCACTATGCTGTTCTCTGATTTCTCAAGTGATAAAACTATATTTTTTTGCTCTGCCACACTTTGGAAAACGCTCACCAATTCGTCCAATACCCCATTCAAATCGAATTCGACAGGTTCGGTTTTAACATTTTGCATTTGCAGTTTTGCCCACTCAATCAGGTTTTCGGTCATTTTTAATGTTGCGTCTACATTTGTTTTTAATTGACCTATCATTTCAGCTACTTCTTCTTTGCTCATACTGTCATAATGTTTGGTCACCAAATCTGAAAATGCTAAGAGTGAGTGGAGTGGGCTCCGCATGTCATGAGATACCACAGAAAACATTTTATCTTTCGTAGCATTCAATTCTTCTAACTCTTCAGACTTATTCTTTATTTGCTCTTTTTGAATTTCAAGTTGGGTATTCGATTTCTTTAATTTTCTAAAACTAATCAGAACGAAAATGACTGAAGCGGCAGCTATAAGAGCTAGAAATCCAATAGTAAATATCAATTTCTTTTGATAGGCTATAACATCTTCAGAAATCTGCTTTTCCTTTAATAAATATTCATTTTCAAGATTTGTTCTTAAAGAATTATAAGCCGCGTCTATTAGTCCTTCCATATCTGACCGTGATGCTGATTTCATTGAATCTGATAATCTTCTGTACTTACTCATATACTCTTCCGCATATTCATAATTTTTGGTAGTCATATATAACTCAACGAGTCTGAAATAAATGTTAGAAAGCTCTTTACTTAGACTATAATTTTGAGCGTACATTAAACTTCTTTTCAAAAGTTTTAGCTCCTCTTCCAAATTATTTTCTTTTTCATAAATCTTTGCCAGGTTAATAAAAGATTCAAGTGTCGCCTGCTTTTGGGAATTGCTTCCTAGTTTATCTGAAATTTCAATCGCTTTTGATAAGTAGTATTTGGCGGAATCATAATCCTGCTCCTTAGAATAAATTAGACCCATTGCTTTGAATGAAAATGTTTGGGCTAACTCATTTCCAATTTTATCATTAATAATAATGGAAGTATGTAGTAATTTTTTGGCTTTATCGAGGCTATCCAAATAATACAGGGCTTCTCCATAATTTAAGCATGTTATGGCGTATCTGTACTCAGGTCCGTTTGCTTTAAAATAGTTATGTGAAAGTCTGTGATACTCTGCCGATTTGGAATGCAGGCCTTGTAACCTGTATAAGTTACCCATAGTGATGTGGTTATTTGCCAGGCCCTGTAAATCGCCTTGTTGCTCAAAAATCTGCCTGGCTTTAAGTCCCATCTCCGTTGATAATGAAAACAATCCTTGAGCAGCGTAAATGGAAGATTGAATACGGTAGGAATAGGCCAGATCAATATCACTATTAATTTCTTTTGCAATTTGCTCCGATAATTTAGCAAACTTCATCGCTTCATTATCGTCTACATAAACCAATTCTCTACCTAACGTATACGTTATCTTAACGCGCTGTGAGTCGGGCAAGTCTGTTTGTAATAAAGATTTTAGGCTATCTATTTTAATGAATTGCCCCCTTAGATTGCCCGAATGGCAAACTAACAAAGCACAAAAAGACAGTATTGCTAAATAATGTTTAAACACTAAGTTACAAGATAACGCTCAAAGGCCTTATTTAAAACAATCTGGTCGGTAGGAATTCAAATAAATAAGAAAACTCTAATTATAAATTATTAAAGTAATATTAAGAATATTTTAAAATAGGAATCCCATTCTTACATAAGCCAATGTCTCTTCTTCGGATGCGCCTACTTCGAATGACAATACTGTTAAGTTGAAAGGTTCAATCCATATTCCACCACCTATGCCACGATGCCATTTGTCTGAGTTCTCTCCATCCACCCAAACTCTACCAACATCATGAAAGCCGAGAATACCAACCGTAGCCGGTAGGATGTAGCCTTTCACACTAAACAGTTTCAATCGAGCCTCTACATTGGAGAAAAATGCTTCATCACCGTAAAATCTAGTTTTTCGATACCCTCTTATTTGCTCTCTACCACCTAACGTTTGCCCTCTGAAAAATGGATAGTCGCCAAAGTTAATACCCCAGCCAACTCGTGCTGCAAAAGTGAGCTTAGCGGGTATTTTAAAACTATGATAAACCGACAACTCGGTATTATACTGATGGAAATCATCTGTAGCATCATCGATACCATAGAGTGTATTGATTTTATTAGTCCATAAAAGGCCTGAAACGGGGTTCTTTATATTCTTCCGAGTATCAACATCTAATCTCAAACCACCACCCATGTAATTAACCGTTTGCTCGTTCTCTAAATTGGTATTAGGGAGAAAAACATCGGTTACAAAGCGATTTTCATTGGCACCCTGATCTAATTCCCAGCTGACAAAGTCATGAGTTATTCCTATTCTGGCGAGAGAACCAATGGGGCGGAAAAAGCCAACTTCATAGGATATTTCCTCAAATCTTAGTCGATAATAGTCAATAGCTCTGTTTACATCAACGGTTTCATCTATATCTTGATCAAACTTGGATTCATTTCCATAACCAAAGAAGTTATTAACAAAATTAGGCACCAAAAAACTTACGTTTGTTTCCAGGTCCCACTTACGAATAACATCAGTAAACTGTCCCAGGTAATTAAAATTATAGGCCTGGGTATTTATAGCATAGCTACCTAATACTTTGTGCTTCGATTTAAATGGCTCTTTTCTAAAACCATGATTAGTGTAAACGAATCCTCCACCTAGATAAACACCGTCATCGGGGTTAAAATTACCAGTGAGCAATGGCATCAATACATTATACTGAAATGCCTTACGGTTATAGTTATTAACATCCTCATTGTTAGATAATCTGTTTTTACTTTCTGAGTTCAACTTTAACTTATTACCCTCTTTGGTGTCATAAAAGATATTTTTCTTACCAAATCCGCCCACTTTGGAGTCATCATCCAGTTCATCATCACCATCACCACCAATTACTCTGATCTTTATTCCTTTAGGACTTTCACCCTCAATTTCAATTTCGTCATCACCTCCCAAGGCATAAAGTCGGATTTCCTTTGTTTCGTCATACTTAAAAGTGCGCTCAAAGATGGTATGCTTCTTATCACCATCTTTTTTCATTTTTCTTACTTGAACATGCACATCGCCATTTGGTAATCGCGTGGCCACAAAATTCTCATGCTTGTCGCTCCCAACCACATCCACTTCTTTGGCAAGAAAAAGATAATGGCTAATGGCAGATTCAGTGATATTATCTCTTCTTGCCTTTAGTCTTCTGATAACCCTTTCACCATGCAAATCATAAATAGGTTTAGGCCATTTTTTAATAGCGGATTCAATTTTTTCATCGGTTAAATCTCTTTTCAATTGTTCAGCAGCTTCAATCCAATCTTCCCTTTCCAATCCGGTCAGGAAAGACCTATCGAAGTATCTGGCGTTAAAGGAAAGACCCGAGGGCCAATCAATATCTTCATCGAAGCCTTCAAACTTTGGCAGTGCCCATTTGCGTTTCCAAATACCTGGGAAAAACCCCTCATTTACGAAAAATACCTGATCTCTATCACGCGGAATTGGACGATACCTATTACCCTTACCTTCATCAATTTCTGACCAGCGCCACTGATCATCGTGCCTGTCCCAATCACCAATGATCATATCAAATAACCTCGACTTCACAACAAACTTCTGATCCACATAATGATCATTGTCTTCCTGCAGGTTCTCCAATACCTTAGAAGTACTTTCAATATCTGGTGAGTTTCCAAAAAAGTCGGCATCTGACCAGTCTTTGGATGGCCGCTCTTCATAGAGAGCCAACGTGTTGGCGAATGTTGCCTGGTACTTTCCAAAACGAGGATCATCCGGGATGAAAACCAATTGTGGGTTAGTATGATAAATTCCTGCGGCTTCGGCAAGATATGGTACTACAAATGCGCCATATGGGTGCGATGCAGAAATCTGGTCTTGCACCAAATCCTGAGCAAAAGTATTTCTCAAAAAAGGAGGGATGGCACCAGCAGCAAATTTTTCTATGGACCTAAGTACATACTGTTTACCGTCTTTTGCTTCTAAACGGAGCGATTTTGTTTGCTGCCCACCACCTCGTTGTACGATCTTTAGCCCGCCATGCTCTGTACCTATATCAAAAACAGGAACTTCTAAATCCTGCTGCCAAACATCTCTGTAATTAGCCCCAAAGAGACGTTTATGTCCTTTTCCAGCTTCATACTGGTCGCTTGCATGAGTCACATACACGCTATCTTCCAAATCGTACTTTTTGGCAAATTCTTCTCCCGTAAGTTTTGGTGCATACGGTTTGTTCATCAAAGATTTTGAGAAAGCTTTACTACCATCATGCCTCCAATACTCAACCTTTACTTCCCCATCAGAGTAGAACAGCAACTTAGCAAAGCCATTAACAGATTCAGCATACTCGGCAAAGCCTTTTTTCTTCACATAAGTTGTCTTGCTGCCAGAACCACTGACTATATAGTGGATCGAATTGTTGAATGAATATTGTAAAGAATGTTCATGACCTGCGACATGGATAACATTAGGGTATTGTTCCAATGTTTCTACCAAGGCATTTCGCATGCCTTTATATTTAGGATTCGGTATATCCTGCACGCTACCAAAAACTGCCCGATAAAATGGATAAAAAGCGCCAACTACAGGTGGCATTAAAAAATGTTTGAATGGAAAAACTCCACCATGCTCGCCATAGGTATACATTGGATGATGCGTTGCCACGACTACTTTTCGGTGTGTATTTAATGCTAATATCTGATCGAGTGCCAATAGCACATCAAGCGGAGTATTGAAATCGCAGCCACCTATTTCATTCGTTGGTTTATCCCACCCATGAAGAAACCATTGCGTATCGATAATTACCAATAATAATTCATCAGAAAGATTCACCTCCACAGGCCCGGGACAGCCATCATTTGGAATAAACACATTGGCACTGTCCAATCGGTCTTCTACATAATCTTCTTGACGCTGCACCTGATCCCAACCGATTTTTCGGCCTTGAGCCCAATCGTGATTACCCGGAATAAAATAGGCATTTCCATTGAATTTTTTTGCCAGTTCAATCTGAGCATTAATGGCCTCTTCAGCTGCTATCCTTGACTCACTTTGAGCAGTTGGCATGCCTTGCTGATAAATGTTATCACCAAGAAAAACAAGGCCCTCGTTTTGGCCATTTATCTGTTCGGAAATAACCTGAAAGTTGCTTGTCTGGCCATCAGTAACTTTACCCGCATCACCCACAAGGTACAAAGTATAAGAAACCTGTTTCTGTGCGGTAGATTGAATGAATGTAAAAACACCAAGAAAAACACAAAAAATTACTGAAAATGCTTTCATGAATATTTATTCCTTTGAAGATGTACTTAAGTAATGAAAAATAAACAACTCTCCCCTGCTATCGTTCCCTTCGCTGGAAATATATAATACACCTTCGGGTGAAAAACATATTCCTTCAGGCTGCTCCATTAAAACCCCGTCTAATTTTACCACTTCTTTTAGTTTTAAATCCGAGGTGTAAACCACTAATATATGATCAGCCGACAATATATAAATATCATTATTAAGTGGATGAATTGCTATCCCGGAAGGATCAAAATCCCTAATCTCATAAAAATGATCTCGGCCCTTAATGTAATTCTCCAACGTATCTCTTTCAATAAATAAAAATGGTACTGGGTCATTATTCTTTATAGTATAAACACCCTTACCACTATTTTCTACTCCTGCAATGGTTCCTTCACCTTTGGCTGCAACTAGAAGATTTCCACGAATATACCCCAGCCCTTCAAGATCGTTTTTAGAGCTAAATGCACTCTTATACTCTCGAACATTGTCAGCCTCACTGTTTTCAATCTGAAAAGAATAGAACGTTCCATCACTTTCCATCACCCAAACATTAACACCATCATATTCCACCCCTTCATAATCACCACCCTTATTAAACTTAACTTTTTGATTTACATCTCCCGTTTCAGCATCCAACACATATACATTTCCAGTTTCATCCTCTACGGCCAGTAATTGACCTCCCATGTAATAAGAAAGACCAGAAACTTCTTCCAAGTCCCAATGGAGTTTCACTTTTGATTTTGGAGCATATAAAGTGTAGGGTACTTTTAACGTATCGTAGTCTTTGTATTTAGGATGAATTTCTCTTTGTAGAAATGAATCACATTGTAGAAAAAGGATGGTGAAAAAAGTGACGATCAAATACTTTATAGCAAGCTGCATCAAACAAATTTGGTTAAAAAAAGGTCGTTATAAAAATGGCTACTATCTTTGTGCATGGCCTTAAAAAACGACTTAATTCTCCGCACAATTAATGGTGAAAAAACAGAAAGAACTCCTGTTTGGCTAATGAGGCAGGCAGGTAGAATTTTACCAGAATATCGTGCCGTCAGAAATTCGCTTAGTGGATTTAAAGAACTGGTAGAAACCCCTGAGTTGGCAGCTGAAGTAACCATTCAGCCTGTAGATATTCTAGGTGTCGATGCAGCCATTATTTTCAGTGATATTTTAGTTATACCTGAAGCTATGGGTCTCAAGTATGAAATGGTCGAAAAACGAGGCCCCCATTTCCCTGAAACAGTTAAGTCTCTCAGCGATGTAAAGAGACTGAAAGTAGCTGAAGCCAGTGACGTTCAATATACCATAGATGCCATCAGCGTAACCAAAAAGGAGTTGGATGGTCGAGTACCCGTCATCGGATTTGCTGGTGCTCCCTGGACCATTTTTGCCTATATGATTGAAGGTGGTGGAAGTAAAACATTTTCAAAGGCGAGAAGAATGCTTTACTCCGAGCCACAACTTTCGCATGAGTTGTTGCAAATGATCACAAATAGTACCATCAACTATTTACAAGGGCAAGTGGAAGCAGGTGCCAATTTGATTCAGATATTTGATAGTTGGGCAGGAATATTGAGTCCGGAATTATACAAAGAGTTTTCACTCAGATATATACAGCAGATTTGTGATGCCGTTGATAAAGTTCCAAAGACAGTATTTGCCAAAGATGCTTACTTCGCCCGTGAATGGTTTGGTAAAATTAATTGCAATACTGTAGGATTAGATTGGTGTATGGATATACGTGAATCAAGAAAATTGATTGGTGAAAACAAGACACTTCAAGGGAATTTTGATCCATGCGTACTTTACAGTTCAGAAGAACGAATTAAAGAAGAGGCGGAAAAAATGCTGGTTCAATTTGGTCCTACCAGGCATATTGCTAATCTTGGCCATGGCGTTTACCCAGATACTGATCCACACAAAGTGAAATTTTTCATTGACACGATTAAAGGGTATAAACACTAGATTTTAATTACTATTGCACAAATAGTTTAAAAAATGAAATCATTATTTACTACCATGCTTTTGCTGTCGTTTGGAATGATGGTAATAGCACAAGAAAAAGCCGCTGATTACAAAGAGCTTCAAAAATCAATACCCTCTACCATTAAAGGCTACCAACTTGTTGACGAAATTGAAGGAAGTAGTTTTGAAATGAGTGGAATGTCCTATTCCACAGCATCAGCAAGATATGAAAAAGGGGATTCTCAGCTGGAAATTGCCATTATGGATTATCAGGGTGCCTCAGCACTTTACACGAGTGCTGCTATGGCATGGAGTGCTGGAATGAAGTATGAAGATGATGAGCAAAAAGCGTATGGTGTTTCTTACGACAATGCGCAGGGTTGGCTGGCATTCCAGAAGGAAGATAACACCAGTGAGTTAGTGGTTGGATTCAAAGAAAGATATATTATAACCGTTATGGTCACAGAGGCTACCGAAAACCAGGCAGAAGAAATTTATAAACAACTTAATTTGAATAATCTGCCCTAATTAGCACATCAAACATCATCGAACTAACTAATCAATGATTCCATTGTTTAGGTACTATGATTAAAACAACCATACTTTCAAGTCTCATTCTTTTTGGTTTAGCTTGTTCTGAAGGTTCAGAAGATGAAACTAGGCCTGTAATCGAACAAGAATTGGAGACTGAAACCACAGATTCTGATTCTTTAGTTGAGAACGAAGAAATACCATTTGCATTTCTTGCTTTGGGCGACTCCTACACCATAGGCGAAAGTGTTGCAGAGGATAAAAGATGGCCCGTTCAATTGGCTAATGAAATAACAAAAGTCAATTCGAATTTAGTTGTAGAAACGAAAATTATCGCCCGAACAGGTTGGACAACGCAAGATTTAGGTAATGCCTTAGTTAAAGAAGAGCTGGATGCAAGCTTTGATCTTGTTTCACTTTTAATAGGAGTTAATAACCAATATCGTGGTTATCCTATCGAAGAATATCCAGATGAATTTGAAAAATTATTAAATCGCGCCATTGGCTATGCTGGTGGTAATAAAAATAATGTGATTGTAGTTTCCATTCCTGACTATGGCTTTACACCATTCGGCCAGTCAAACCAAGCCAAGATATCTCATGAGATTGATGCTTATAATGAAATTAACAAGCGCATTGCTGAAGAAAATGGCATTAAATACTATTTCATTACTGATATTTCTAGAGATGGACTGGAAAAGCCCGAATTAGTAGCAGACGATGGACTTCATCCTTCTGGTGAACAGTACAGGTTATGGGTAGAAAGGATCATTGCCGATAACGAATTTCTATCCATCATCAACAATTGATGATGGATAGAAATTATCTTTTTATTCGCTTCTAAGTGATTTTACAGGATTTACCAAAGCCGCTTTTAATGTTTGATAACCCACAGTAAGCCATGCAATAATTAGTGCAAGGCCACCTGAAATTATAAAAGTGAGTGCACTTATTCCTGTTTTGTAGGCAAAATTGCTCAGCCACTCATTCATAAAATAATAACTCACAGGTACAGCAATTAATAGCGCTATTAATATAAGTTTAGTGAAATCTTTCGACAGCAATAACACCACACCCGATACCGATGCTCCTAAAGTCTTTCTCACTCCTATTTCCTTTGTTCTTAGTCCGGCCATGTAAGCTGCAAGCCCAAACAGGCCTACACAGGCAATGATAATTCCTAAAGCAGCAAAAAGACCAAATATTTTCCCTGAGTTTGCTTCAGACTTGTACTGTTTATCTAATTCATCATCCAAAAATTTGTATTTGAAAGGGTCTTCCGGAGAAAACATTTTCCATTTATTTTCAATGGATGCCAATGCATCTTGCATATTCTCACCTTTAATTCTGGCAGTTAAAAACCCAGCTCCTCCAAAAGCCTGCGATTCTGTACTTAAAATCACAAATGGGCTTATTTCATCTCTTAGCGACATGTAATGAAAGTCCTTCACTACACCTACCACTTCATACTCAATTTCTACCGGATTGCCACCTGCTGCTGCAGCCACAGTATTTCGCAGCTTCAAGCCAATCGGGTTTTCCACACCTAACAAATCAACAGTGCGTTGATTGATGATCAGAGATAGTGAATCATTAAAATCTTTGGAAAAACCTCGCCCTTCCACAATTTCAAAACCCATGGTTTTTATATAGTCATCATCAGCAGTCATGGAGTTGGTAGTAATCGGCTCGGAAGCTCCTTGTGGCATAAATTGGATTCCAAAGTATTGATTTACCGGAATTACGCCAGAACCACCTGCCATTTCTACTTCAGGAAGTGCTTGTACCTCTTTTATAAATACATCCAATTGCTCATTGAGGGTCCCTATACGATCTACAACAATAAGGTGCTCTTTATTATACCCAAGATCTTTTTGTGCCATAAAATTTATTTGATCTCGGACTATGAGGGTTCCACAAATTAGTATGATGCTTATCGCGAACTGGAAAACAACCAATCCATTTCTCAACCACGACATGCTCTTGTTTGTCTGCATTTTGCCCTTCATTACTGATACCGGATTAAATCCTGAAAGTACAAATGCCGGATAACTACCTGCCAGCAGACCTACAATTAAAGCATAAGCTACAGTCACTGGTATTAATAAAGAGCCTTCGGATGCAATAGAAAGGGATTTAACTATTACATTATTAAAATAAGGCAGTGTGAGATAAACCACTCCTAAGGCGATGGCAGATGAAATGATACTTAGCACGATCGATTCAGTTAAAAACTGAGCAACCAACTGTTTTTTAGGCGATCCTAACGTTTTTCTGATACCAACTTCCTTGGCTCTTTCTGTAGACCTGGCGGTTGCAAGGTTCATGAAGTTGATGCAGGCAATTAACGTAATGAGTACTGCTATAGAAATGAAAATATATACATCATTAATATCACCACCTGCTTTAAACTCAGCCTGGTATTTCACCGGGTTTAGGTGTATATCTTCCATTGGAATGAGGGAGTAATTATAGCCGTTTCCTGCAGCCACATACTCTCCATATGTTGTGCTTAAGTTGGCCTCAATTTGCGGTGCGGCATAAGTTTCCACCATTTCCGGAAATTTGCTCTCAAGGGCAGCAGGATCTGCATTCTCATTAAGCAACACGTATAAGTGAGTAGTAAAGCTTACAAAATTATCATTCTGTAAGAATGGAAAGGTTTTAAGTGCTGCTAAAAAGCCAAACTCAAAATGCGAATTCTCAGTAAAATTTTCACAAACGCCCTTTACATTAAACTGACCGAAATCTGTAGTCAGTGTTTTATTAATAGGGTCTTCATTACCAAAATATTTAGTCGCCATTTCTTGAGTAATAACCATATCTTGGGCATTAGCTAGCGCATTTTTCGGATCCCCAGAAATTAGTTTAATGTCAAATACCTCAAAAAAAGTAGAGTCAGCAGCCATAAAGGCTGTTTCTTCAAAACGCTTTTCTTCATTCTTCTCATCCACATAGCTTACTACTACCGGATTATTGGCAGGATTACCGAACATTCGAACAGCATTTTCAACCTCAGGAAAATCGCGCACCATCACCTCAGAAAATGAGTGTGGTACAATGGCATAATTTGTTACATGATCAGGGTACAACCGCTCCAAACCAACCTTATAAATCCTGTCTCCTTTGGAGTGAAATTCATCATAAGAAAGCTCATCTTCCACATGGAGAAGAATAAGTAGACTGCTGGCAATACCAATTGAAAGCCCTAATACATTAATTATGGAGTAGATTCGATTTTTGAGCAGACTGCGAATAGCAATCTTAAAGTAATTTTTCAGCATGTGTTGAGTTGTTTGAGATTGGTAGTTATACCGCATCCACAAATGAAATGTTACATTTTTATTATGAGCGGTATTATTCTTCGAAAATCAGTATTAAATAATAACAAATAAATTATATTCACTCTAAATTAATTTCCATGGATAATTTCTCTGTATGGTGGGAAGCACTTGCCACTCTTGAAAAGATTTACTGGGCGATAGCCATTCCTTTCACGCTCTTTTTTCTTTTACAGCTTGCCTTAACATTTTTTGGTGGCGATATACCTGAAGATGCAGGTGCAGATGCTGATATTGAAGGTGATGATGGAATAAGCTTTCAATTCTTCACACTGAAAAATATGGTAGCCTTTTTTACTATTTTTTCATGGACAGGTATTGCATGCCTTGATTCCGGACTTTCAAACGGACTATCAATTGCTATATCATTAGTAGCGGGCGTTGCTATGATGTTTTTAATGGGCGCCATATTCTATTATCTGGGTAAGGCAAATGAAAGCGGTACATTACAAATGAAGAATGCCATTGGTGTGATAGGTGAGGTATATATGGAAGTAAAGGCCAATAGAGGAAACATTGGTAAAGTTCAACTGAAAGTTCAAGGATCTTTAAGAACATTGGAAGCTATAACCGATGATGAAGTAGATTTAAAACCAGGAATGGTAATTACAGTTAAGGATTTAGCAAACGATATTTTAATAATAACCACCAATAAATTAACATAATGAGCGTATTAACCCTCCCCATTTTTGCTCTTGTAGCGTTTTTCGTATTCATTGTTGTTGTTACCTTTTTTAGAAGGTACAAAAGATGTCCTTCCGATAGGATTCTAGTTGTATATGGTAAAGTTGGTGGTGGATCCGCCAAATGTATACATGGAGGTGCGGCATTCATATGGCCCGTTTTTCAAGACTATGAATTTCTTGATCTAACGCCAATCTCTATAGAGGTGATGCTTACTAATGCATTAAGTAGACAAAATATTCGTGTAGACGTTCCATCTCGTTTTACAGTGGGTATTTCTACTGAACCTGGTGTAATGAACAATGCTGCAGAAAGGCTTTTAGGATTAACGCAAGAGACCATCCAGGATTTAGCCAAGGACATCATCTTCGGTCAGTTGAGGTTGGTAGTTGCTACAATGGACATTGAGGAAATTAACAGTAACAGAGATAAATTCCTTGAAAATGTGGCATCTAATGTTGAAACCGAGTTGAAGAAAATTGGTCTTAAGTTAATCAACGTAAACGTAACAGACATTAAAGATGAATCTGGCTACATTGAGGCATTAGGTAAAGAAGCTGCTGCCAAAGCGATAAATGACGCAAAAAGATCAGTTGCTGAAAAAGATAGAGATGGTGCCATTGGTGCTGCCAATGCTGTACAAGAGCAAAGAGTGAAAGTGGCAGATGCAGATGCGAGTGCAGTTGAAGGTGAGAACTTAGCGAAGATTAAGGTAGCACAATCTGATGCTGTCAGACGAGAGAAGGAAGCAGAATCACAGAGAATTGCGATTGCCGCAGAAAAGGTTCAGACAGCGAAAGCATTAGAAGAGGCTTATGCCGCTGAGCAAGAAGCTGAAAATGCAAGAGCAACACGTGATAAAGCAGCACAAACTGCAGATATTGTTGTGCCTGCTCAAATCGATAAAGAAAAGGTAGAGATTGCTGCAGAAGCGCAAGCTGAACAAATTAGAAGGTTAGCAAAAGGTGAGGCCGATGCGATTCTATTTAAGAAACAAGCTGAAGCTCAAGGTTTATATGAAGTACTTACGAAGCAGGCACAAGGTTTAAAACAAATTGTAGACGCAGCAGGTGATAATGCTAAAGATGCCGTATTGTTACTTGTAGCAGATAAATTGCCTGAACTGGTTCGACTTCAGACAGAGGCAATTAAAAATATTAAAATCGATAAAATTACTGTCTGGGAAGGCGGAGGCTCTGGCCCAGAAAGCAAAACTTCAACAGCCAATTTCATTTCCGGACTGTACAAATCAGTTCCACCATTACAAGAAATGTTTAACATGGCAGGAATGGAACTTCCTGAATACTTGAAAGGAAAGAGTCCAGATGAAATTAAGCAGATGGCAGAAAGTGTAAAGAAGGAAGTGAAAGAAAATCCTGCTCCTTCTAAACCTTCTCCCAAACCAAATAAACCATCAGATTCAGGTCCAAAAGATCAGAATAAAGGGAAATAAAAAGGGGGCTTTTAAAGCCCCTTTTTTATTTATCTATTTTAACATCTTTAAGAGTGTTGTCAACTTCGATTTTAGATTTCTACGATCCACAATGAAATCGAGAAACCCATGATCCAATACAAATTCTGCACTTTGAAAGCCTTTAGGTAAGTCTTTACCAATCGTTTCTCTAATAACTCTAGGGCCCGCGAAGCCAATTAATGCTCCGGGCTCAGCAATATTAAAGTCGCCAAGCATAGCGTACGAAGCAGTAACACCTCCTGTGGTTGGATCAGTCAGTAAAGAGATATATGGAATCTTAGCCTCACTAAGCAAAGCCAATTTGGCGGATGTCTTAGCCATTTGCATTAAGGATAATCCAGCTTCCATCATTCTGGCTCCGCCAGACTTAGAGATCATTAAGAAAGGCTTTTTATTTTGTAGTGAATGGTCTATAGCTCTAGCTATCTTCTCGCCTACCACACTGCCCATTGAACCACCGATAAATCCGAAATCCATACAAGCTATCGTTATTTCCAACCCATTCATTTTGCCATAGGCTGTTCTAACGGCATCTTTTAATTCAGATTTCTTCTGAGTACTCTTTATTCTATCTGGGTAAGCTTTGGTATCAACAAATTTTAATGGGTCAGCTGACTCCATATTTTCATCCAGCTCAGTAAATTTATTGTTATCAAACAATATTTCGAAATACTCCGCAGAACCTATTCTCACATGATAGCCATCTTCAGGACTCACATAGGAATTACTCTTTAACTCTCGTGTATGTACGATTTTACCACTAGGCGTTTTGGTCCACAACCCATCGGGTGCCTCCTTCTTAGCCTCTGTTGGTGTTTGTATTCCTTTATCTTTCCTTTTAAACCAGCTCATAATTGCTATCCGATTGAAAACTGAGCAAATATCATCAGTATCATCCAGCTTTCAAAAATTACTATTAAGAATGTGACCTCCGCCAATTATTTAGTTTATTTGTAGCGCTCTTATAAAAAGAGTTTTACACGATTATTCAACCATACACATATACATATGTCATCTTCAAAATTTAAGCCTGGTGTTCTAACAGGCGATGAGGTACAAGAACTATTTAAGTACGCTAAAGAAAAGAAATTTGCACTTCCTGCTGTAAACGTGGTAGGCACAAATTCGGTGAATGCCGTAATGGAAACTGCGGCCGAGCTAAATGCGCCTATGATGATCCAATTCTCAAATGGTGGGGCTGTATTCTATGCTGGAAAAGGATTAAACAATGATAACCAGCAAGCTGCCATTGCTGGTGCCGTTTCAGGTGCCAAGCACGTACACCAAATGGCCGAATTATATGGTGCCAGAATTGTATTACATACCGACCATGCCGCTAAGAAGCTATTACCATGGATAGATGGTATGCTAGATGCTGGTGAAAAATTTTACAAAGAGCATGGCAAGCCTTTATTTAGTTCACACATGATCGACCTTTCTGAAGAGCCAATTGAAGAAAATATTGAAATATGTAAAAAGTATCTTGAGCGAATGAGCAAAATAGATATGACGTTAGAAATTGAATTAGGTGTAACTGGTGGTGAAGAAGATGGAGTTGACAATACTGATGTAGACAGTTCTAAGCTTTATACGCAACCTGAAGAAGTAGCCTATGCTTATGAAGAATTGAGCAAGATTAGCCACAGGTTTACTATTGCAGCTGCTTTTGGTAACGTACACGGTGTTTATAAGCCAGGTAATGTGAAGTTAACACCTGTAATTTTGAAGAATTCTCAAGATTATATCATTGAAAAATATAAGACTGGGCCAAACCCGGTTGATTTCGTTTTCCACGGTGGATCAGGATCAACGGTTGAAGAAATTCGTGAAGGTATCTCTTACGGTGTTATAAAAATGAACATTGATACTGATTTGCAATGGGCTTATTGGGAAGGAGTGAAAAACTACTACAAATCAAATGAAGGCTATCTTCAAGGGCAAATTGGTAACCCTGAGGGAGACGATAAACCAAACAAGAAATACTACGATCCAAGAGTTTGGCTAAGAAAAGGCGAAGAGAGTTTTAAAGCCAGACTTAAAAAGGCGTCTGAGGATTTAAATAATGTTAACACCTTATAAATTAAGGTGTTAAAGCAAAAAAGGGTTGATCAAATGATCAACCCTTTTTTTATATCCGATGTAATTTAAATTACAGCTTTTCTTTGATACGAGCAGCTTTACCTTGTCTACCTTTTAAGTAGTACAATCTCGCTCTTCTAACTTTACCTTTTCTAACAATCTCGATTTTCTCGATGCTAGGAGATAAAATTGGGAATATTCTTTCTATACCAATACCGTTAGACACTTTTCTTACTGTAAATGTCTCACCTGCTGTATTTGGGTGTCTTCTTTGAATTACAGTTCCTTGGAATTGCTGAATTCTCTCTTTGTTACCTTCCTTAATTTTAACGTGTACGTTAACAGTATCACCAGCCTTAAAATCAGGGTGAGATTTTGCTTCTTTGTTTAATTCAGCTTCAACTGCTTTTATGATCTCGTTCATGATATTATATATCTAAAAGTCTCTTTTCCGAAAATTGGAGTGCAAATATAGTAATTAATTGATTTAATAGACAACAGCGAATAGAAAATAATTATCTATCAATAACATTTTGTTTAATAATTTAGATTAATGTTTAAACATTATTGAATGGAGCATGTTATACTATCAAACAAAGAATTTAAACTTATCATCATAATGGAATCAAAAATAGAAAATCAATTAAAAGAAAAGAAAGCATTTAAAAATGCTACTGTATCTCACGTGGAAAATACACATACATTAGTTGTGGCTGCTACAGGTACATACATTACTATTGATGAATTTAAATCGATTTTCAACTATATCGGTGAACTGGTAAAGTCCCACAAAATAACCAAACTTGTTTTCGATAAAAGAAAGCTAAATGTCTTTCATCAGCCATCTATGGAATGGTATTTCGTTGAGTGGAAAGAAAAAATGTTTGATTTAGGGTTAAAAACACACAGAAAAATTCTTCCGGAAGATCAGGTGTTTAGACAAAGCGTAAAAATTGGAAGGCAACAAATTGCTGAAAAATACCCAAATGGGAAATTTAATGAAATGGACATCCAATATTTTGAAAATTTGGATGACGCAATCGAAAAATAATAAAAATGTCGAAACAGGAAATTGAAAAACTCCTAGTTGATGCCATTAATAAATTAAATGCCCTGGATGAATCTTACAGTCACCAGCTTACTGAATTAAAAGAACGTATAGATTTTCTGGAAGAAATGGTGTCTTCTCAGAAAAATATGCTGAAGGATTCAGTAGAATATATTCGGAAAATAGAAAATGGCAGCACTGTAAATAGGTAGAATAATTACAATAAAAGGTTGAAGAATTAATTTTCTTCAACCTTTTTTAATGGCAATTCCATTGTGACAGTTGTACCTACATTTACGGAACTGAATAAACTAATCTTCCCGCCTAAAATCTCTACAGTTCTTTTGCATAAATACAAGCCTAACCCAGATCCTTTAGACTTAGAGCTTCCCCGATAAAACATATCAAACACATTGGGCTGAACTTCAGCTGGTATTCCAATTCCATTATCGGCAACCTGTATTTTAAGCATAGTATGCTTTACACTAATAGTAACATCTACCCTGCCTCTCTCCGACCTGAAATCAATTGCATTCTTAACTACATTATATAAGAGCAGCTTTATCCTATCTACATCGCTAATGATCTCTTCATTAGGTTGGTTAAAGGTAATTTTTACTACATTATACCCTACAGAGCGTTCAAGGTCATCTAAAACTTCCTCCCAAATTTCTTTAAAATTTAATCTCGAATACTTTACCACTTCAACGAGATTACTGCTGTATCTGGCAAGCATTCTTAATAGATGCTTCATTTCAACAATTGAGGCTTTAGATTTAGCTAAATACTCATCTCTTCCTTCCGTATCAACTTCAATGAGTGAAAGAAGGCCTTCTAAGGCAGTAATGGGTGTTTTTAAATCATGGTAGCTTCTGTAGACAATCTGGTCGATTTCCTTGTTTCGTATATTCAGCTCCTCAAGTGCTTTTTCCAAGCGATCATTTTTATTGATCATCGCCTCCACAGCAGCAGTTAATTCCTCATGCTGTGCCTCTAACTCTTCGTTTCTATCTTCGAGCTCTTTCTCTCTTTCAGATAGCTCTGTTTTATACGACTTTCTTTGCATACCCTACTAACATGCAAATGGCCTAATGTTCTAATTATTATTATTTTGAGTCGGTTGGTCTTCGTAATTGGGTGCGTTTCACAGATTGTTCAAATCGCCAATCTTCTATCTTCTTCTGATGGCCCGAAAGTAGCACATCCGGCACTTTTAATCCTTCAAATTCTGCTGGCCGGGTATATACTGGTGGTGCCACTAAACCATCCTGAAATGAATCTGATAATGCTGACGTTTCATCTCCCAAAACGCCTGGTAACAATCTAATGATAGCATCAGAAACAACTGCCGCAGCCAGCTCACCGCCAGAAAGTACATAATCTCCAATACTAATTTCTCGGGTTATAAAATTTTCACGAACGCGTTCATCCACACCCTTATAATGGCCACAAAGAATGAGTATATTTTTTTTCAGAGATAATTCATTCGCAATACCCTGGGAAAAGTTCTCTCCATCAGGACTCATGTAAATTATTTCATCATAAACTCGCTGATCCTTCAACTCACGAATACATTTGGCTATAGGTTCAATCATTAAAACCATTCCTGCTCCACCGCCAAAAGCATAGTCATCTACTTTTTTGTGTTTGTCTTCAGAATAATCCCTTAAGTCATGCACAACCACTTCTACCAAACCCTTATTTTGAGCTCTTTTTAAAATAGAGTCATTGAATGGGCTTTCGAGAAGCTTTGGTAAGCAGGTAATTATGTCTATTCGCATTAATCTAAATATACATCTAGTAAACCATCAGGTAAAGTAACCTTCAAGAGTTTATTTTCATGATCCACAGAACCAATGATTTCGTCATTAACAGGTACCAATACTTCTTTACCTTGATAATCGACAACAATTAAGTCTTGTTTTGTGGTAGTAACTACATCCACTATTGGCCCGAGTTGACCATGATGAGTGTCTTCTATGGTATACCCTTTTATCTCGTGATAATAGAATTGATTATCATCAAGTTTAGGTAATGTAGATAAGGGTAGGTAAATCGCACAAGATTTCAAATCAGATGCCGATTCTTGATCATCAACATCTTCAAACTTTATAACGGCTTTATTGCCTCTTATTTGAATGTACTCAATAAAAAAAGGAACCAGTTTATTGTTGATCTCAACAAAAACTGATTCCAATTCTGAGTATTCTTCAGGAAAATCTGCGTCAATAAATACGCTAAGTTCCCCGTGAGTCCCATGTTTCTTGATCACGTAACCTAATTGGTAGCACGCATCAATATTCATGGTATATTAATCCTCTTTTTTCTCTTCTTCAGAAGCTGATTCTTCTTTTTTAGCTTCTTCAGCTGGCGCTTCAGTAGCTTCAGCTTTTGGAGCTTCAGTTGCGGCAGCAGCCGGAGTTTCTTCAGTAGCTTCTGCTACAGCTTCTTCCCCTTCAGCTTCGGCAGCAGGTGCTTCAGCAGCAACAGCGTCTTCTGCTTTCTTCTTCAATGCTTCCGCTCTCGCTTCTTTCACTTTAGCTTCAGCTTCTAACCTAGCTTTCGCTTTGCTATCAGTATCTTTTGCAATCTTCTCTCTCTTAGCCTGGATCTTAGAATCTTTCTCTGCTAACCAAGCATCAAATTTCTTATCTGCTTCTTCCTGAGTGATTGCTCCTTTATTAACACCAATTTGTAAGTGTTTCTTTAACATTAATCCTCTGTAAGAAAGCATCGCTCTTACTGTATCAGTAGGTTGCGCTCCTTTCATTACCCAGTCAAATGCTTTCTCCTCATCCAATTCTATGAATGCTGGATCCGTGTTTGGATTGTAACGTCCAATTTTCTCAATAAATTTACCATCTCGTGGTGATCGGGCATCCGCTACGACTACATCGTACATTGCCTGTTTTTTTCGGCCTCTTCTGGCCAATCTGATTTTAACTGCCATTTTGTTTTTAAAGTTTTAAATAGTCGGATCACGTCCGATTTTAAAATTGAGGTGCAAAGGTAATACTTTTTTAATAATATCAACACATCGACATAACTATATATGCCTTAATTACATGGTATAAATCCGTTAAATCCAACCTACAGAATAAGAATTCAATTAACTCATTGATTATCAGTTATATTTGTATAACCGATTATACAGTTTTTTTATTGAATATTACTTATTTACCTTTGATTTGAAATTGGACAACCAAAACTAATGGATAAATATTCCTACATCGCAAATGCTCATGGAAATTACATCGATGAGCTATACAAATCATATCAAGAAGATCCTTCATCAGTAGATATCACCTGGCAAAAGTTTTTCGAAGGTTTCGAATTTTCTCAGCAGAAATATGGTGAAGAAGGGCCGGAACCTGCAGAAGGTGTTTCTTCGAAGGACATTCAAGTACGAAACCTTATACATGCTTACAGATCACGTGGTCATTTAAAATCTGACACAAACCCTGTTAGGCAAAGGCGTGATCATAATGTTAAGCTGAAAATTGAAGATTTTGGTCTATCTGAAAAAGATTTAGATACAGAGTTTGATGTTGGAGCTGGCATTGGAGTTGGCAAAGCGTCTCTTAAAAAAATTGTAGAGACATTAGATAAAATATATTTGAATCATATCGGGTATGAATACATGCATATCCGAGATTCTGAAATTTTAGATTGGTTTAAAGCTAAATGTGAGAAGGATGGGTTGGATTACAAACCTGAGACTCCTGTTAAAAAGCGAATACTCCAAAAATTAAATGAGGCTGTAACGTTTGAGAACTTTCTTCATACAAAGTTTTTAGGCCAAAAGCGCTTTTCTTTAGAAGGAGGTGAAAATACGATACCTGCCTTAGACAGCATCATAAATAAAGCAGCTGAATTTGATGTGAAGGAAGTGGTAATAGGCATGGCACATAGAGGACGACTAAACGTTCTTGCCAACATTATGGGCAAAACCTATGAAGAAATATTCAGTGAATTTGAAGGAACAACAGACCCTGACTTAACCATGGGTGATGGTGATGTTAAGTATCATTTGGGATATTCGAGTAGAATTAAGGCCGCCAATGGAAAAGACGTTTATGTTAAACTAACACCAAACCCATCTCACCTGGAGGCAGTTGACCCGTTAGTGTTAGGATATGTTCGTGGGCAGATTGATGATGAGTACAATGGTGATCTTAAGAAAGCCATGTCTATATTGATTCATGGCGATGCGGCAGTAGCAGGTCAGGGAATAGTTTATGAAATTGTTCAGATGTCTCAACTACCGGGCTACAGAACTGGTGGTACAATACACTTTGTAATTAACAATCAGGTTGGCTTTACAACAGATTATGACGATGCTAGATCAAGCATTTACTGTACCGATATCGCCAAAATTATTGATGCTCCTGTGCTCCATGTAAATGGTGATGATCCTGAAGCCGTTGTATTTGCCTCTAATTTAGCGGTTGAATACAACCAAAAATTTGGCAAGGATATTTTCATCGACTTACTATGCTATAGAAGACACGGCCATAACGAAAGTGACGAGCCTAAATTCACTCAGCCTAAGCTGTATAACACTATTGCAAAGCATCCTAACCCAAGAGAAATTTATGTTAAAACGTTAACTGAAAGGGGCGATGCCAACGAAGATGAAGTAAAGAAAATAGACAAAGAATTCAGAGCCCTACTTCAAGATAGACTCAATGAGGTAAAACAAAAGCCTTTACCTTACAAACCACAAAAAGTTGAGGAAGAATGGGAGCAGTTGAAACGTGCAACAAGTAAAGATTTTGACGCTTCGCCAGACACATCAATTGATCAAAAAACAATTGATAAAGTGGCCAAGGCTTTAACTACACTTCCTAAAGGGTTTAAGCCAATTAAACAAATTGATAAGCTCATAAAAGATAGAAAAGCCAACTTCATTGAAAAGAAAGAAATTAACTGGGCAGACGCTGAACTATTGGCTTATGGCTCGTTACTTATAGATGGCAAATTTGTGAGAATGTCAGGGCAAGATGTTAAAAGAGGAACCTTCTCTCACCGACATGCAGTGGTGATGGATGCCAATTCTAATGAAGCCTATTGCAACTTAGATCATATTGAAGAAGGTCAGCAGCCATTTAGAATTTACAACTCACTACTTTCAGAATTTGGAGTTTTAGGTTTTGAATATGGTTATGCGATGGCCACTCCGAATGCGTTGGTTATTTGGGAGGCTCAATTTGGAGACTTCGCCAATGGAGCCCAGGTGATGATAGATCAGTTCATAACAAGTGCTGAATCTAAATGGCAACGAATGAATGGATTGGTAATTCTTCTTCCTCATGGGTATGAAGGTCAAGGACCAGAGCATTCTAATGCCAGACCGGAAAGATTCTTGCAATTAGCTGCCGAAGAAAATTTAGTAGTAACTAACATAACCACTCCGGCTAACTTCTTCCATATGTTAAGAAGACAGTTAACATGGAATTTCAGAAAACCTTTGGTGAATTTTGCCCCAAAATCTCTTTTAAGACATCCGCTGGTAGTTTCATCTCTCGATGATTTCACCAAAGGGTCATTTAAAGAAATTATAGATGATAGTTACGCAACTACAAAATCTGTTAAGCGGGTATTATTATGTAGTGGCAAGGTATATTTTGATTTGCTTGAAGAGCAGCAAAATTCAAAGAGAAAAGATGTGGCTATTGTTAGGCTCGAGCAACTTCACCCGTTCCCGCAAAAGCAGTATGATGCTTTAGTTAAAAAGTACAAAGATGCGGAATTAGTTTGGGTGCAGGAAGAACCAGAGAATATGGGCTATTGGACTTATATTCTTAGAGTATTAAGAGACCCTAAAATGAAGGTAATTACTCGTAAAGCAAGTGCATCGCCTGCTACCGGTTATGCAAAAGTTCATAAAAAAGAACAGGCTGATATAGTAGCAAAAGCATTTGAAAAATAAGATTGACATTATTAAAACTACAAATAGATGAGTTTAGAAATAAAAGTTCCAGAAGTTGGTGAATCAATCACCGAAGTAACCATTGCAAGTTGGCTGAAGTCTGATGGTGATTATGTGGAGCAAGACGAAATTATTGCAGAGTTAGAGTCTGACAAAGCAACATTTGAATTACCTGCAGAAAAAGCCGGTGTTCTAAAAATTAAAGTTCAGGATGGAGAAACTGTAGATGTTGGTACTGTTATCTGCGAAATAGACACCTCTGCCAGTGGTAGTTCTGATAAGTCGGAGAAAAAGGAAGAAAAGAAAGAGTCAAAATCTTCTGATGAGAGCAAATCATCCGAAAGTTCAGAACCTGAAAAAACAGGTGAAGTTAAAGAAATGATTGTTCCAGCAGTAGGTGAATCGATTACCGAGGTTACTATTTCATCTTGGTTAAAAGAGGAAGGTGATTTCGTTGAGCTGGATGAAATTATTGCGGAAGTGGAATCTGACAAGGCTACTTTTGAGTTGCCAGCAGAAGCCAATGGAATATTAAAAATTGTAGCTCAGGAAGGTGATACCTTAGAGATTGGTGCTACTATATGTAAAATAGAAGTAATGAGTGGGGCACCCTCTTCTTCAGGCGGAGATGCCAAAAAGGAGACTAAATCAGAATCAGCAAGTGCCGGTGGAGATTCTTCTAGCTCAGATTCTTATGCAGCGGGACATGCATCGCCTGCCGCGGCCAAAATATTAAAAGAAAAGGGTATAGATCCTGGTACAGTAAAAGGTACCGGAGTTGATGGGCGTATCACAAAAGAGGATGCCGAAAATGCTCAAAAATCAGCATCTAAAACTGAATCTAAATCGGAAGAAAAAGAGGAGCAAGGATCAGCACCAGTAGCAGGATCAAGAAATCAGCGTAGAGAGAAAATGTCTTCGTTAAGAAAGACCATTTCTAAGCGTTTGGTTTCTGTGAAGAATGAAACGGCCATGCTTACCACATTTAATGAGGTAGACATGAAGCCAATTATGGACTTAAGGTCTAAATACAAAGAGCAGTTTAAAGAAAAGCATGGTGTTGGTCTTGGCTTTATGTCATTCTTTACTAAAGCTTGTTGCCAAGCACTATTAGAATGGCCTGCAGTTAACGCTGCTATCGATGGTAATGAAATGGTTTACAATGATTATTGCGACATCTCTATTGCGGTAAGTTCTCCAAAAGGCCTGGTTGTACCTGTAATTAGAAATGCAGAAAACCTAGATTTCAAAGGCATAGAAAGCGAAGTTGTAAGGCTAGCTAAAAAAGCACGCGATGGTAAATTAAGTATTGAAGAAATGCAAGGTGGAACATTTACGATTACGAATGGCGGTATTTTCGGCTCAATGCTTTCAACACCAATAATCAACGCACCCCAATCAGCAATTTTAGGAATGCATAATATCGTGGAACGACCGGTTGCTATTAATGGACAAGTGGAAATAAGACCAGTAATGTATGTTGCTTTATCTTATGATCATAGAATCATTGATGGCAAAGAGTCAGTGAGCTTCCTTGTAAGAGTGAAAGAGTTGTTGGAGGATCCAGCAAGACTTATGCTTGGCGTATAATAGTTAATAGTATTTAGTAATTGGTAGTTTGTAGTCAGACTTGTTACTAAATACAATCATTATCTAACTACTGACTACTAATTACTAACAACCAAAAAAATGCAATACGATGTAACTGTCATAGGATCTGGACCTGGTGGATATGTAGCGGCTATAAGATGTGCGCAATTAGGTTTAAAAACAGCCATCATTGAAAAATATGATACATTGGGAGGTACATGTCTTAATGTGGGTTGTATACCATCAAAAGCTCTTTTAGATAGCTCAGAGCATTATTACAATGCAGTTAATCACTTTAAAGAGCACGGTATTGATATCAATAAGCCAAAGGTCAATTTCAAACAAATGATAGATCGCAAGGCGAATGTTGTAAAACAAACTTGCGATGGTATCGATTTCTTAATGAACAAAAACAAAATAGATGTTCATCATGGAATGGGATCATTTGTTGATAAAAATACGATCAAGATTACTCCTGCCAAAGGTAAGGCTACTGAAATAACTACTGATAAGGTAATTATTGCGACAGGTTCAAAACCTTCATCTTTACCATTTGCTAAAATCGATAAGAAAAGAATTATCACCAGCACTGAGGCTCTTTCATTATCAGAAATACCAAAGCACATGATAGTTATAGGTGGTGGTGTAATTGGTATGGAGTTAGGTTCAGTATATGCCAGGATTGGCTCTGAGGTTACTGTGGTAGAGTATATGGACAGAATTATTCCAACCATGGATAGCACCATGGGTAAAGAATTGACTCGTGCATCTAAGAAAATTGGTATTGATATTAAAGTAAGCCATAAGGTTACTTCTATTGAAAATAAGGGAAAAGAGGTTATTGTAAAGGCAGAAGATAAAAAAGGAGAAACCGTTGAATTCAAAGGAGACTATTGTTTAGTAGCCATTGGAAGAAGGCCATATACAGATGGTTTAAATCTTGAAGCAGCCGGTCTTTCTACTGACGACCGTGGAAGAATTGATGTGGATGATCATTTAAGAACAAAAGTCGATAATATCTATGCAATTGGTGATGTAGTAAGAGGCGCCATGTTAGCTCACAAAGCTGAAGAAGAAGGTACTTTCGTTGCAGAAACTATCGTTGGGCAAAAGCCTCACATACATTATAAGTTAATTCCTGGCGTAGTTTATACTTGGCCGGAAGTTGCTAGTGTAGGTTATTCTGAAGAAGAATTAAAAGAAAAAGGCTCAGAGTATAAAGTAGGATCTTTCCCTTTCAAAGCATTAGGTAGAGCCCGTGCCAGTATGGATATTGATGGGGTGGTTAAAATATTAGCAGATAAAAAGACAGACGAAATACTTGGTGTACATATTATAGGTGCAAGAGCAGCAGATATGATCGCTGCTGGAGTAACGGCTATGGAATATAGAGCATCTGCAGAAGATGTTTCCAGAATGTCGCATGCCCACCCTACCTATATGGAAGCTGTGAAAGAAGCGTGCCTTGCCGCTACAGAAAATAGACCAATCCATATTTAATTCAAAGTTTTATGTTCAAAGTTCGTAGTGGCACAAACACTACGAACTTTGAACGTTGAACTTAAAAACCCCCTCACATGTCAATCACGCTCATAATAATCATTATTACAGGGTTAATAAGCTACAATGCTTTCAATAATCCAACCTTGAAGGCAAGGCTAATTTTCAACCCATATACCATTCTTAGAAACAGGGAATACCATCGATTTTTATCCTCTGGTTTTATTCATGCCGATTTTATTCACTTGCTCTTTAATATGTTCGTTCTGTGGATGTTTGGTGGCTATGTAGAACAAATATTTGCCGCCATCTACGGAACAGCCGGATATGTACTCTATGTACTTATGTATTTGATTGGAATCGTAGTATCAGACATCCCTTCATTTCTAAAACATAAGGACAGCCCGTACTATAATGCATTGGGTGCATCTGGAGGAGTATCAGCCCTGCTTTTTAGTTTTATTGTATTTAATCCAACCCAAGACCTATGTCTTTATGGCCTATTATGCTTTCCGGGTTTTATATGGGGAGCACTCTATATTATCTATTCTGTTTATATGGGCAAGCGAAAGGGAGACAATATTAACCACGATGCTCATTTGTATGGTGGCCTATTTGGAATTGCCTTTACAATTGTTGCCGTACCTGGAGTTATACCAGCATTTATTGATCAGCTGAGTACGTTCAGTTTATTCTAAAATAAAAAACCCTGACAAATCCTTAGGTTTCGTCAGGGTCTTAATTTTTTAATGGTAGTCTGTATTAGTTAACCTCTTCTACAGAAACGTATGAACGATCGTTTTTACCTTTTTTGAAGTTAACGATACCGTCTTTCAAAGCGAATAATGTATGATCTTTACCGATACCTACATTCACACCTGGGTGGTGCTTTGTTCCTCTTTGTCTAACAATGATGTTACCAGCGATAGCCGCTTGTCCACCGTATATCTTAACTCCAAGTCGTTTACTTTCCGACTCTCTACCGTTCTTCGAACTACCTACTCCTTTTTTGTGTGCCATGGTGTTCTATTATTTTTTAATTCCTTCGATTAATACTTTAGTGAAATCTTGTCTGTGACCATTTCTTTTCTTGTAGCCTTTTCTTCTTTTCTTTTTGAAGACAACTACTTTGTCACCTTTCACGTGTCCAAGAATTTTTCCTGAAACTTTTGCGCCTTTTACTAGCGGTGCGCCAACTTCGACTTTACCATCATTGTCAACCAATAATACTTTGTCGAATTCTACGGAAGCGCCTTCTTCGCCCTCCATTAAAGGAGCATAAACGAACTGGTCTTGCGTTACTTTGAACTGCTTTCCGGCTATGTCAACTATTGCGTACATTATATAACTGTTTTAAAAATAGGACTGCAAAGATAATTCAATAATGTAAAATATCAAACAACCATCTATAAAATGATTAATCATGTAGCAATTGAAGTTTTTGCTTGATTTTTAGCAAATATATCCATTTTGCTTGCTTTGCTTGCCTCTACCGCTTGCATTGCTTGTTCTATTCAACTATCTTCGTCAGAACGATAAATAATTGCTTATAACGCCTTATATGAAGTTTAACGTCCCCGAAAAGTATGCCGACCTTTACATCAAAGCATTATCTGAAAGAAAGGTTCAGCTGGAGAATCAAATAGAAAACTTTAAGCGTGAAATCCTTGAGATCGAGAACCATATAAGCAACCTTACCAGCCTTTCTATTTTTAACGAGCAACATGATTATTCCGAGTTTGAAAAGAAGAACCTGGCGTATAGTAAAAACTGGCCTTGGACACGTAAAATAGCTTATTATCAGGACTTTATAGGTAAACTCATCTCTTCTAATGAGGTAGTAGATTACATCATAGACAATGAACCAAACTTGGACAAAATGAAGGTGCGAAGTTCTGTATCCGCTGCCCTTTCTAACGGAACCCGTTCTGGTAAGTACACCAAATTCAACGATCCTACCAGCGCTTCAACCTATTACGCTCCTTCAGAATGGTTTGATAAAATGGGGCAGCCATTACTAGAATACTTGCCTCAAGACCTCAAAAAAAGGTTGTTTGAAAGATAATATTACATGTAAGATTCTATGCACATATAGATGTTGATATTGCTTGCAGCTGTGGAAAACTTTTCAATAATTTTTCATCCTCATTTAAAGCCAAATTTGGGCTAAGTCATGATTAAAGAATATCTATTAACTATCTGTTTATCTGATAGTTATGATCTTTTACACTCTTTAAATGACGCATGCTTGTTCGGCTTTGATATTATAAAACCCTTTACAATATTTGTGCAGTTGATTGATAATTATACCCTATCAATCATGACTCACAGTCCCTTGTAACTTTTTGAGTCAAATTCAAGAAAAACGAAAAATCAGAACTTAGGATTTCAACCGCTGATTTTTCTTTATGTGTAATTAAGTAAACCTGAGAGAAGAAAATGAGTGAGACAGCTACCGCAATTGAACCAATTTTACAAGAAAACGAAAACCGTTTTGTATTGTTCCCCATCAAGCATGATGACATTTGGGAATTCTATAAGAAAGCAGAAGCAAGTTTTTGGACGGCAGAAGAAATTGACTTAGGTCAAGATCTTAAAGATTGGGAAAAGATGACTGACGGTGAGCGTCATTTCATTTCTCATGTATTGGCCTTCTTTGCTGCCAGTGATGGTATAGTAAATGAAAACCTTGCTGAGCACTTTGTAGCTGAAGTTCAGTACACGGAAGCAAAATTCTTTTATGGCTTTCAGATTGCCATGGAGAACATCCACTCAGAAACGTATTCTTTATTGATCGATACGTATGTAAAAGATCCAAAGCAAAAAGATAAACTTTTCAATGCCATTGAAACAATGGACTGCGTGAAGAAAAAAGCTGATTGGGCTTTAAGATGGATCGATGAAGGAAACTTCCAGGAAAGACTAGTAGCATTTGCTGCTGTGGAGGGTATATTCTTCTCAGGTAGCTTCTGTTCAATTTTCTGGTTGAAGAAAAGAGGCTTAATGCCAGGTTTAAGTTTCTCTAATGAGTTAATCTCAAGAGATGAGGGGCTACACTGTGATTTCGCTTGTTTATTATACAATAACCATGTTGAGAACAAACTAGACGAGCAAGTAATCATCGACATCATTAAAGATGCCGTTGACATTGAAAAAGAATTTGTAACGGATGCTTTGCCTGTAAACCTAATAGGCATGAATGCGGAGCTGATGTGTCAATATATCGAGTTTGTTGCTGACAGATTATTAAATGAATTGATCGGTAAGAAGATTTACAATTCTTCGAACCCATTCGATTTCATGGAAATGATCTCGTTACAGGGCAAAACTAATTTTTTCGAGAAGAGAGTGGGCGATTACCAAAAGGCCGGAGTAATGAAAGGCAACGAGGATTCGAACAAGTTCTCTTTAGATGAAGATTTTTAATAGCTGAATTTTTTAAACTTTTTAATAACCTCCAAATCACCCCATGTTATGTTAGTAGTTAAAAGAGACGGAAGAAGGGAGTCCGTAAAGTTCGATAAGATCACCTCCCGAATAGAAAAACTATGCTATGGCCTTGATATGAACTATATCGAGCCAATAGACATCGCTAAAAAAGTAATCAATGGTATTTACGATGGTGTTACTACTGTAGAGCTGGATAACCTGGCAGCAGAAACTACCGCATCGTTAACCACCAAGCACCCAGACTTTGCTAAGCTGGCCGCGCGTATTGCTATTTCTAATCTGCACAAGGTAACGAGCAAATCGTTTAGCAATACCATGAAAAGGTTATATACCTATGTAGATCCTAAAACAGGAGAGAACGCACCGTTAATTTCGAAAGAGACGTATGGGGTGGTTAAGAAAAACGCTGCGTTGTTAGATTCTTCGATCATTTATGACAGAGATTTTAGCTACGACTATTTCGGCTTTAAAACATTAGAGAGATCGTATCTAATGAGAGCTGATGGTAAGATTGTGGAAAGACCTCAGCATTTATTAATGCGTGTGGCAGTTGGTATTCATGGGGAGGATATTGAGTCTGCAATCGAAACATACAACTTACTATCAGAAAAGTGGTTTACACATGCTACACCTACATTATTTAATGCAGGTACGCCAAAGCCACAGCTTTCTTCATGCTTCCTACTAACCATGCAGGATGATAGCATCGATGGTATTTATGATACACTGAAACAGTGCGCTAAAATATCACAGTCAGCAGGAGGTATTGGACTAAGCATACACAACATCAGAGCTACTGGCTCATACATTAAAGGTACAGGTGGCGTTTCTAACGGTATCGTGCCTATGTTAAGAAATTTTGACATGACTGCTCGTTACGTGGATCAAGGCGGTGGCAAGCGAAAAGGTAGCTTTGCCATCTATCTTGAGCCATGGCATGCAGATATCTTCCAGTTCCTTGACTTGAAGAAAAATCACGGTAAGGAAGAATTAAGAGCGAGAGATTTATTCTACGCACTATGGATTTGCGATTTATTCATGAAGCGTGTAGAAGAAAACGCTATGTGGTCTTTGTTCGACCCTAATGAGTGCCCTGGACTTTCTGATGCGTATGGTGATGAATTCGAAAAACTTTACACGAAGTACGAGAATGAGGAGAAGTACAGAAAGCAAGTGAAGGCGCAAGACCTTTGGTTTGAGATCTTAGAATCACAAATAGAGACAGGTACTCCTTATATGTTGTATAAGGATGCAGCTAACAAGAAGTCTAACCAGAAAAACTTAGGTACTATCAAGTCTTCTAACTTGTGTACTGAGATTATGGAATACACTTCTAAAGATGAAGTGGCTGTTTGTAACCTTGCTTCTATTGCACTTCCAATGTTTGTTACTGAAGATGGTGTATTCGATCATCAGAAGTTATATGAAATCACGAAAGTGATCACTAAAAACCTGAACAAGGTTATAGATATTAACTACTACCCTGTAGAGGAAGCGCGTAACTCAAACATGCGACACAGACCTATAGGAATTGGTGTTCAGGGATTGGCTGATACATTCTTAATGTTGAAAATGCCATTCGAATCTGATGAAGCGAAGCGTTTGAATGAAGATATCCACGAGACTATCTATTACGCTGCAATGACGGCTTCTATGGAGCTAGCGAAGAAAGATGGCCCTTATGAGACATTCAAAGGCTCTCCGGTATCTAAAGGCATCTTCCAGTTTGATATGTGGGGTGTTACTCCAAAATCTAACAGATGGGATTGGACAAGCCTGAAGAAAGAGGTTAGAAAAAATGGTGTGCGAAACTCATTGTTACTTGCACCTATGCCAACAGCTTCTACTTCACAGATATTAGGAAACAACGAGTGCTTTGAGCCATATACTTCTAACATCTATACAAGAAGAACATTATCTGGTGAGTTCATTATTGTGAACAAGCACTTGATGCGTGACTTAATTGAGCTTGGTCTTTGGAATGATGCAATGAAAAACAGACTGATTGAAGCAAACGGTTCTGTTCAGAGCATCCCAGAGATACCTCAGCACATTAAAGACTTGTACAAAACAGTATGGGAAATTTCTCAGAAGACCATTATTGATATGGCTGCTGACAGAGGAGCGTATATCTGCCAAAGCCAGAGTATGAATGTTCACATTCAGGATCCGAATTTTGGTAAGTTAACATCCATGCACTTCTACGCATGGAAGAAAGGATTGAAAACCGGTATGTATTACTTGAGATCTAAAGCAGCTACAAGTGCCATCCAGTTTACAGTAGAGAAAACAAAGAAAGAGCAGCCAGCTGCGGCTACAGCTGCCAACGATGATGCTGCCCTGGCCCAAAAACAAGCTGATATGGTTTGTTCATTGGATAACCCCGATGAGTGCGAGGCTTGCGGCAGTTGATCTGCCTACGCCAAGGCTTCGGCAGAGAAGGCTATTTTAATTGCTAGTTTAGTTTGAATTAACCCTGACGCCAGCTATGCTGGGTCAGGGTTTTTTTATTAATTGATTTTGCTAAGGTCATTTCGCAGTGATAACGGAGAAATCTTTGCCATAGAGCAAGTCAATCACTCAAACTGGATGTCAAAGATTTCTCCACTTCGTTACGAAATGACGTTCTAATTAGTGTTTAGCCCCCTATAATACCCATAAAACCCAAATGTCGGGTAAATGTCGGGTGAGTTGTATTTCAAATTTTTGTTCTTAATTTGACAAGCCGATAATCTTGTTCGAAAAAACAAAAATGAAACAACCCGAACTAGGTAAAAAAATTGCCGACTTACGAAAAGAACAAAATCTCACGCAAGATGAGTTGGTGGAAAAGTGTAATGTAAATGTTCGTACGCTACAACGAATTGAAGCTGGTGAAGTAACCCCACGCCCATCTACTTTACGAATTATCGTTGAGGCACTCGGTCAGGATTTCAAGCAGACTTTTGGACAAGATGATAAAGCCGGTTTTTGGCAGATGCTTTTTGTCAGTCAGCTCACTGAAAATCAGACCAAATCAATTTTACAACCAGCCTGGATAGCAGGGCTCATTTATTTCGCTTTAGGCATTGTGGAAGCAGCTGCAAGCTACCTCCTCACTAACGACTACATGAGTATTTCTCAACAAATTTTTGTAGCTGCAACCAAACTGGGTGTATTAGCGAGTTACTTTTTCTTTATGCGAGGTTTTGTAGCATTGGGTAAGTTGTTCGATAATTACCTTCTAAAAATCAGCAGTTATCTAATGGTAGCATGTTATATTATCTTAATCGCTTTTGATATTTACCATGTGATAGCCCCTTTTGATGAAACTCATTACATCATCATACAATCCACTGCGGCAGTCACTTTTGGTGCTTTGGGTATTATTTTAGGAGTAGGCTTTATTCGATTAAGGCCTGCAGCAGGAGGAATAGCCATTGTTGCCGGTATCTTTGAATTGATCATTGCGGTATTCTTTCTCACGGTGGTTGGGTCTTTTCTGGCGCTTCTTTTACTCATCCCGGCTGTAATTATAGAAGTAGTGATACTCTATAAAATGTCAGAACAGCTTTCTGTGAATTAAGCTAAACAGAGATGAAGAAATACGTAGTTTATTTCACAATTGCAGAATTGTGCTTGGCAAGTTATTTTCTGTTTGAACCGGCAGCTGCCTACAACTGGGGTTGGAATACGTTACCCAATACATTTAAACATGCTTCTGTCGAAGCTCTCGATAGTAGTTATTTTGATGCCATTAAATTCAGTAAATCTGAAGTGGATATATTTAGCGCCATGGGCATTCCTGCCCTATCTGTTGCAGTTGGAGTCGGTGATAATATTGTATGGTCAGAAGTCAGAGGATATGCCGATATTGATCAAGAAATAGCTGCTAACACTCAGACTAGTTTTAGAATTGGTAGCGTTTCAAAGGCCGTTACGAGTGTTGCGCTGGCTAAGTTAATGGATGCAGGAGCCTTGAACATCGAAGATAAGGTAACAAAATACTTACCTGATTATAAGTATAACAATGTTACGATCAAGCAGCTGGCGAGCCATACATCAGGCATTCGGAATTATGATGTCTGTTTATGCATCCCCATTTTTGAATATTACAGCAACGATGCATATGCTTCAGTAGATGAGAGTTTGGAATTGTTTGTGCAAGACCCTTTACTTTTTGAACCCGGCACTGATTTTAGCTATAGTAGTTACAACTTCACCTTATTAAGTGCTGTTTTGGAAAAAGCAGCTGATGTAAGCTTTTATGAACTAATGAAAAACGAAGTTTTTGAACCACTGGAAATGCATCAAACCACATTTGATTTCAACGATTCCATTTTTACCAACCGTGCGGAGTTTTATGAAGTTAGGGAAGGTGAATATAAAAAATCATTTGAAGTGGACAACAGTAATAAATGGGCAGGGGGAGGCATAATTTCAACGCCTACTGATTTAGTAAAAATGGGCCTTTCATTGTTAAATGAAGGCTTTATTAGCCGAGAAACATTTGAAATTATTACTACTCCTATAGCTCTTAACAATGGCGAAATAAATGAACAAAATTATGCTTTAGGTTGGCGAAAAAGTGAATTTGAGTTTGATGATATCCCAGACAAAGTAACAGTTATTCATCATGGCGGCACGGCAGTGGGTTCTACTGCGTTACTTCTTTTAGTTCCGGATTATCAGCTGACAGTGGCCATTATCATGAATAGATCAGTTCAAGACTTTCCTTTGTTTGACTTGGCTAAGCCGATTATTGGGGCGTTTGTAAATCAGATTAAGTAATTACAAAGTCATTTGCGAAATGACGTTTAAAATTAGTTTGTCACATTGAGCCTGTCGAAATGTGGCTTTACGTACCTCATGTTTCGACAAGCTCAACATGACAATAAGTATTAATTTAGAAACCCACCCCTAACCCCTCCCGGGAGGGGAATTATTACTAATTTGATGTGAAAGACTGAGAAGAAACAAACAACTTCTCAAACACGTTCAGGCTCCCTTTTTTGAAGTAGGCATCTGAGTTTAATGAAGAGTTTAAAATCACTTCATCATCGCGCATAAAGCCTTTAACAACGATACTATTCATGTTATTACCATCAATAGTTAAGGTGTAAGCAGCACCTTCCGATGGTGTGAAGTCATCCGCGAAGTCACTTTGGTTCAGCCTTCTTAATCCATTCAGATATTTCTGAACTGACGCAGAGTCAGCCTCCACTCCATTCACCTGCCATACTGAGCCAGTCGTAGCGTCTGAAACTTTATTTAATACAAAACTGCTATCACCAGCATAATCAAATTTCAAAGAGGTTAAGTTTTCTGGAGTAGTTTTTACAAATGTTTTATCTCTAAAGCTGTTAAACTCCTGGTTGTACGTGGAAGCGAGAAAGCCATCTACTGTATACACTTCTTCTTCATCGGCTAATCGCACAAATGTAGCTGCCGTTCTGGCCTGCTGGTTGAAGTTAAATTTACCAACCACTAAATTCGCCAATTCCTTATCCCCTGCATACATTTTCACTTTTGTTCCCAACGAATCATTTACTTCATACTGTGCCCATTTATCCTCTGAATTAGAAACCAACCGCTGTGGTTCCAGCTTAATCAGCGAGTTAATGATTGACTTTACACTATTTTTATCTGCATCGTCTTTTTTGGCTCCATTTGAAACAGACCATTTGCCCCCTTCTTTTATAAACTCAACAGGTTGATGGCTGTTAGCTCTGGCTTCAATCACCACCTTATTCACTGAAGCAGTGTCAAGTTCTACCAATACATCTCTAAAATTTCTATCGTTATTACTCCCTAGAAATTTGTTTCCAAAATATATAGCTAACAATACCCCGAAAACAATTAAAAGTATTTTGTTCTTACTCATAGCTCACCTCCATTCTTTTAATGCGTTGTAATCTTCTGCGTTGAGACCTAAATAACCCGTATAATATGGCTAGTACTATAGGTGCTCCAAAGTTCACCCACTTAAGTGTTGCTTTCATTCCATCTTCCAATTGGTCGATAGGTCTGGAAGACACACCTTTTGTTCTCAAGTCAATTAAACCAGTATCATCAGAAAGCCAATCGATACCGTTTACAAACAAACTCACATTATCCTCTTGCACAGGTTGAGGCTGGCCGCCACCTTTATTATTGATAGCGAAATCTCCATCACCTATTACCACCATTTTGCTCATGGTATTTCCTGCAAGGTTGCCCTCAATGGCAGCTGCTACGGTCTGCTCACCCAATGGAAAATCTTCTTCAGTCCATTTTTGCTGAATGTTAAAGTATGTAGGCGCAGTAGAAGTACCCGATTTATTCGATGAATAAGCCAAGGGCGTGTAATTCACTGTAGTATCCCCTGAAAAGGTCAACGGACTAGCAAAAGGCAAAATCACCTGCTCTAACCCTTTCGTAATCGGGTGATCAGAAAAGTTGGTTAAAATTGGTAAGTAAGGAAACTGCACGCGAGATTGAAAAGAGAAGTTTCCTTGCTGCTGCCTAACAGTAACTGCCGCACAATTGGCATCAGTTAAGAATTTATTTTCAACGATAACACCTTTACCTGATAACCAGTCATCAATACCCACATTCACAAGATTACCTGTTGCATTCTGCAAGTCGCCCTCTACCTTATTCAATGCCACCAATAACTTACCTCCTTTGGCCAGGTATGCATCCAACTTAGCCAAATGCATTGGCGGTATGGTATCTTTTGGCGCTACTAAAGCAAGTGCTTTATACTTGGCCGGAATTTCGGTAGAATCAGTGAGGGTTACATTTTCAAAATTGTACAACACAGTTAAAGCTTGTGCCGCCTGTGCCATGTCTTGCACAGTAGGTTCGCCATGCCCTTGAATTAAACCAACAGTTGGTTTATCTACAACAGAAAGTTTTTTAATGCTGGTTGTTAGCGCATATTCCATAGCCTCACCCGGCTGCATAAATGGAATCACATCTTTTTGAGTGCCCATTTCAATCACAGCCCCTAAGAAAGCCTTCTGTTGCTTCACCTGATCCTTCTCACGCACGTTAATCATAACCGGACTAATGCCAGCCTGACCTGCCTCCTGCTCTAGCTGAGGGTCTTCATTTGGGTTAATGAACTCATACACCAAATTACCATCCGAAAGGTTGGCATATTCCACCAACAAGTCTTTAAAGTCTTGTCGAGTTTGAGCTACATTCGGTGGTAGATTCTCAGAAAAATAGGCTTTTACTGTTACTGGTTCAGTAAGATTTTCAACTATATCTTCAGTTGCCTTACTTAATGTATATCTATTATTTTCTGTTAAGTCCAATCGAACGAAAAAGTCCGTGGATAGTATATTGATCAGTATTAAAATTCCGATGATCAACAAAACTGATGAGTAGTATGCTTTTCTAGTCTTCATGATCAATTAGATAAGTTTCTTTTTGCCAAATTCGATTCTGCCAGTATGATTCCTAACGCTACTATGGTTAAGAAATACACGACATCCTTTGTGTCGATTACGCCTCTTGATAGCGATTCAAAGTGTACTGAAAGGCTTAAAGTATGGAATAATTGTCCCATAAAACCTGTCAGGTTAGAAGCCAACACATTAAAAATGATATGGAAAAACAGCCCAATAAAAAGTGCTAGCAAGAATGCAACAATTTGGTTGTTGGTGATGCTGCTCGTAAATAGCCCGATGCTCACGTATGCAGCACTCATTAACAGTAAGCCTAAGTACCCACACCAAACAGCACCATAATCTACATTACCGATATTCGCTAAGGTGATGTAGTAAGGTAGGGTAAATGCAATAGCAATGGCTACCAATAGGAAGCATGCAAGGAATTTACCTATTACCACTTCTCTATCCGTTACTGCTTTGGTAAGTAATAACTCGATGGTACCTGTTTTCTTTTCTTCAGCCAACATACGCATGGTAATGGCCGGAATAAAGAAGAATAGTGTCCAGAAAGCAATGTCAAAGAAACTCTGTAGGCTTGCCTGGCCCACCAGAAATACATCTGCTCCGTAAATCCAGGTAAAAAATCCGCTAAAGCCTAAAAACAATATCAACATGATATAGGCTATCAGCGAATCAAAAAATGATTGTAATTCTCGTTTCGCTATAATCCAAATCGATCTCATTGTTATCAATTTTTGATTTATCTATAAATAATTTGATTAGGCTGTTAAGTCTCTAAAGACATCTTCCAGCTTAGTTACTGATGGCGTCATTTCAGTGATCACCCACTTATTTTTCACACATAGAGAGAATACATCTCTGGCTGTGCTCATTTCAGGCTTACTCTGAATCTCAAATCTGCCGTCACCTTTAATTTCTACTGACGCAACTGAAGGCAATTCACGAATGGCCTTTTCAATTTCCTCAGCAGAGCCATCTTCTATTTTAGTGGTTAGTAGCTCCTGACCTTTGGCTTGTTTTCTCAGAGTTTCGGCTGTTCCATCTGCAACTATTCTTCCTTTATTGATAATCAGAATTCTATCACAAGTGGCCTCCACTTCGGAAAGGATGTGGGTAGAAAGAATGACAGTCTTCTCTTTACCGATTTCTTTGATCAACTTTCTGATTTCTACAATCTGGTTAGGATCCAGACCTGTTGTAGGCTCATCAAGAATAAGTATTTCTGGGTCATGAATCATAGCCTGCGCAAGCCCCACACGTTGCCTGTATCCTTTTGATAGCTCACCAATTTTCTTGTGTTTTTCAGCGTTTAGCCCGCAGAGTTTCACCATCTCTTTTACTCTCGCAGGTACAAGGTGGTTAGGCACTCCTTGTAGCGCTGCTGAAAATTCAAGATAATCGATCACCGGCATATCATGGTAAAGCGGATTATGCTCCGGCAAATAGCCAATGTGCCTTCTTAATTTATCGCCTTGATTTTTAATGGAATTCCCACCGATGGACACATCACCACGATCTATGGCAATGTAATTGGTAATCATTTTCATGGTGGTTGTTTTTCCTGCACCGTTTGGTCCAAGAAAGCCTAGGATTTCACCTGTTTTAACCTCAAATGAAATTTCATCTACCGCCTTTTGCGGTCCGTAGGTCTTTGTCAAACTTTCAATCTTAATATCCATAAAACAGAATTTTAACCAATATGACCTTGATTTTACCCGAATTATACTTTTTATAATTCACCCTAAAGGCAGATCAAAGCATCGCTTTGTTTGGGTAGCCCAGCATGGACTAAAAAATCAGGTGCAATTATAAGGAATTGAAAAAAAATCTGTAAAGTCAGATTGGTTTTTTTAACCAGTTTTAATACTTCTTCCAGAAGCTCGGGTTAAAAAGCATCAGTACAGTGAATAGTTCCAACCTACCTAATAGCATAAGAAAGGAAAGAAGCCATTTACCAAAATCTGAGATATGAGCAAAATTGTACACCGGCCCTACTGAACCTAATCCCGGACCAATGTTGCCTAAACTGGTAGCTACTGCTCCCAATGCAGTATTAAAATCTACTCCCGTAAAGGAAATTAAAAAAACTCCTGACCCAAAAATGAGTAGGTAAATCATAACGAAGGCTAGTACATTGTAGGTAATGTCTCTGTTTACTGCCTTACCATTTAATCGAACAGGTATTACAGCTGAAGGATGCAATTGTCGCTTCATTTCCAAAAAGCTATTCTTAAACAATAGGGTATGTCTGATCACCTTTATTCCACCTGCAGTAGAACCGGCCGAAGCTCCTAAAAACATCAATAAGAAAAATATAACGGTAAGAAAGGGTGCCCAGGCAGTATAATCCGCTGTTACATAACCAGTGGTTGTAACAATAGAAACTACCTGAAACAAAGAATCTCTAAACGATTTCTCAAAGCCTTCCCATTGATCTGAAAATACAAAAAAGGCAATACATACGGAAAGAGCAATGACAATGGTAAAGTAATTTCTGAACTCTTCATTCGACCAAACTTTTGTGAATTTGCCTTTAAAGCCATAGTAAGTAATAGTAAAGTTGGTACCCGCCAGAAACATGAAAAGAATGATCACATACTGAATATACGCTGAATCATAATAGGCTATACTGGCGTTTTTGGTAGAGAACCCACCAGTAGCCATGGTCGTGAGTGAGTGATTAATGGCATCATAGAATGACATGCCTCCAAACATAAGCAGCACCATTTCAGATAGAGTTAAGCCCAAATAAATAAACCACAGTCTCTTGGCAACATCTTTAATCCTGGGCTTCATTTTATCCGGACTGATGCCCGGGGCTTCAGCAATAAACAACTGCATACCACCAATACCTAATATTGGAAGAATCGCCACCACCAGAACGATAATTCCCATACCACCTATCCATTGGGTTAGGCTTCGCCAAAATAAAATTCCCTTATCAACAGCCTCAATATCTGTTAGAATTGAAGCACCAGTGGTAGTATAACCCGATATGGTCTCAAAAAAGGCATTGGTGAAATCAGGAATAGAACCAGATATCAAATAAGGTAAGGACCCGAATACAGACATAGACAACCAGCCTAATACCACTATCAGGTAGCCATCTTTCTTTTTTAACTCGCGACTTTCGTTATTTCGTGTAAGATACCATATGGTACTGCCAAATACGGCTGTTATAAGGCCAGACAGTCCAAGAGAATAAATGGGTTCATCATAGTATATCGAGAACGGCAGGCACAATAGCATAAATACACCATTGATAACCAGGAGCATTCCTGTAAAACTTGTGATTAATTTGTAGTTGAACCTCATTCTATCTTCGGATGACTCCGAAAGGTACTTATTTTACTTAAAAAATTCTTCTACAGTTTTAATGCATCCAGGTCTGCATAAAACCACAGCCCTGTCTTTAGGTCTAAACTGGAAGTTACCCATCGTTGTGTAACCAACGCCATTACGCACTACACCGCCAATAATGGCTCCTTTAGGAAATTCCAGATTCTTAATTTCTCTTTCTGTAATCTTTGATCCGGCCTTTACAATAAACTCCAAAACCTCAGCGTCCACACCATGAATACTGGTAAGTGAAATAATATCGCCCTCTCTTATATATCGAAATATAAAATTAGCGGCAATCAACTTTTTGTTGATCATGGTATCTACACCAATGTTCTGCGATAAGTGGATATAATCGATATTCTCAACCAGGGAGATGGTTTTCTTTACATTGTGGTTCTTAGCCACCAAACATGAAATAATGTTTGTTTCAGAATTACCGGTTACGGCAATAAAAGCATCCATTTCGCTAATGCTTTCCTCCTCCAGTAACTCCACATCTCTACCATCACCATTTATTACCATTACATTCTTCAACTGATCGGCTAGCTCAAAGCATTTCTCTTTATCGCTTTCAATAAGCTTCACGTTAAATTTTCTGCTCAGGCTTTTGGCGGCATGAAATCCTACTTTACTACCACCAAGGATCATCACATTTTTAATATCCTGTTTCTTCTTTCCTGATAATTTCAGTACACTTTCCACACCATCGGGCTGTGCAATAAAGTACGCATGGTCTCCCACTGCAAATCTGTTATCACCATGTGGAATTATGGTCTGATTATCACGTAAAATGGCAACAGTAATAAAATTTTGAGATGGGTTTAAATGCGCCATCTCAATTAGTGTTTTACCATTTAAGGCGCTGGTTTCATCAATATGAACACCCACTAATGAGAGCCTACCCTCATCAAAATCGAAGGTATCTGTAATCGCTACTTCTTTTAGTAGTCTTTTAATTTCTTTGGCGGCTAATGACTCTGGGGAAATAATTTCGTCAATGCCTAAATCCTTCAGATCCAATTTCTCCTTGCTCAGCAGGTATTCCACATTTTGGATTCGGGAAACCGTTTTCTTTGCCCCTAAATGTTTGCCTATTATACATGTAGCAAGATTCGTTTCTTCTGAAGAAGTTACGGCAATTAGTAGGTCTGCAGTAGATACATCGGCTTCTTCAAGTATGGAGTAAGAAGTGGAATTCCCTTTAATAATACCAACATCCAAACTGCTGGACGCCTGTTTAAGCCTGTACGGATCTCTATCGATGAGCACGATATCCTGACCTTCATGGGCTAAAAGTTTTGCCAAGTGAAATCCTACATCTCCAGCTCCGGCTATTATTATTTTCATAGTTCAGAATAACTATTTAGGCAATACAACCTTCTCAACCCGTATTCCTGCTGAGATAATTTCAGGCAGAGAATCCATTCGCATATACTGCTGTAATTGAAATTTGTATGGGCCAGGTTGCTCAAATTTAAAATTTTCTAATAGTATCAATTGATGATCGAAAACATCACCCAAACCATCGCCATAAGGCTCTCCAGTTTTAGGATCGAATAGATTATAATTTACTAACTCTTTTTTAAGCTGGTTGTTCAACGTATCGCTTAAAGAGTAAGTAATGTAAATATTTTCATAAGGATACGCTACTGTATTTCTAATATTAAAGTAGAGGTTATACTCCTCATCCAATTTGGGTACATTAAACTGGAAATTTAATGTAGAATCTGCCATCCATATTTTATTGTCAAGATCGGCATTTTGCTCAAATACCCTGTTCTCATCGCAAGCCGAGAAAACTGCTAGAATTACTAATAGATAGAAATACTTCATTCAGAACGTTTGGGCTTATTTTGGTTTTGATTTTGATTTGGGCCTTGGTTTCTATTCTTTCTTCGCTTGTTCCTCTTCTTACCCTTATTTTTAGATTTAGTCTTGAATTTATTATCCATTCTTTCCAAATCACTATTCAGGTTTACCTCCTCTTTGCCGGCTTCATCATCTTCTAACAGGGAGGCAGGTTTTTTGCCGGCCTTATTCAGTTTAAGAATCTCATTAACTCTTTTGATATTGATCGGGTGCCAGGTGTTTTCATCGTCATAACCAAACCACATAATTTTTCTAAAAATATCAGTTTTCTGAAGTTTGGCTATACCCTTTTCTGTTTGTAATGGCCGATCAATTTTTGGAATATCTTCTAATGCCTGCATGTAGGTGTCCAATTCATAATTGAGGCAACACTTCAACCTGCCGCACTGACCTGAAAGTTTACTCGGATTCAATGATAAATTTTGATACCTGGCTGCGCTGGTACTGACACTCTTAAAATCGGTAAGCCAGGTAGAACAGCATAACTCTCTGCCACATGAGCCAATACCGCCTAGCCTTCCTGCTTCTTGTCTTAGGCTTATCTGGCGCATTTCTACTCGTATCTTAAACTCGCCAGCCAGTAGTTTTATTAATTCTCTAAAATCAACTCTATCATCCGCTGAGTAATAGAATGTTGCCTTAGAATTATCTGCCTGATACTCCACATCCGAAAGTTTCATTTCAAGCTTAAGATCATCAATAATTTGGCGTGCTCTATAGAGAGTAGGCATCTCTCTGTTTTTTACCTCCTCATATTTTTCAAGGTCTTTTTGATGAGCAATGCGATAAATCTTCTTGATCTCATCGTCATTCTTAATCTTCTTCTTTTGCATCTGAAGACGTACTAACTCACCTTGTAGAGAAACGTGGCCAATATGATGCCCATTAGGGACATCTACTACCACTGCGTCTCCTGTTGTTAGATCAAGGTTGTCGGAATTTTTGAAGTACTCCTTGTGGCCGCCTTTGAAACGTACTTCTACCACATTAAATTTATCTACAACCGGCATATCCATATTAGATAGCCAGTCAAAAACGTTCATTTTATTGCACCCTCCAGTTTGACAACCACCATTATTGTTACAACCAGAGACTTTACTTCCTGAACTACACGTACCGCATCCCATCGTTCATCAATTTTAGTCCGTCAATAAAGATAAATAATTCAAAATTTTAAACTATCCGTGCTGATAAAATATCTTTCCCGATATCTTTTCTGTAATACATGCCATCCCAGGATATTGATTTGACAGCAGTATAAGCCGATTTCAGGGCTTCCTCAAGATCAGAGCCTCTTCCTAAAACGGTAAGCACTCTTCCACCATTTGTTAATACTTCGTAATCTTCCTGTTTTGTGCCAGCATGAATCACTAATGTTTCTGTGACATCCGCTAATCCCTGGATTGATTTTCCTTTTTCATAACTGCCTGGATAACCACCAGAAACCAACACCACACCTGCTACAGTAAAATCTCCGATCTCAAGGTTGTAATCGTGTAATTGACCGGTTGCCGCAGCATCCAGCATATCCACTATATCACTTTGTATTCTTGGTATTACGGCCTGCGTTTCAGGATCACCCATTCTAACGTTATATTCTATCACATAAGGGTTGCCGGCCACATTCATCAAACCAATAAATATAAAGCCTTTGTAATCTATCTTTTCTTTCGCCAGTCCATCAACGGTAGGTTTAATAATTGTATCTTCTACCTTTTTCATGAAAGATTCATCAGCAAACTTCACTGGTGATACAGCTCCCATTCCACCTGTGTTTGGTCCAGTATCGCCTTCTCCAATACGTTTATAATCCTTAGCCTCCGGTAGCACTATATAATCCTTCCCATCAGTAAGTACGAAGACTGATAATTCAATACCATCAAGAAACTGCTCGATAAGCACTTTAGAACTTGCTTCACCAAACTGCTTATCCACTAGCATAGCCCTTAAAGTCTCTTTCGCTTCCTCTTTCGTTTCTGCAATAACAACACCCTTACCTGCTGCTAAACCGTCTGCTTTTAACACTATGGGCATCGTGCAATTGTCTAAGTACACAAAGCCTTCTTCTAAGGTATCTGCTGTAAAGGTTTTTGCTTCAGCGGTTGGTATGCCATATTTCTGCATAAAAGATTTACTAAAATCTTTACTCCCTTCTAATTGTGCACCTTTTTTACCCGGTCCAACAATTTTAATTTTCTTTAGGGCTTCGCTTGCCTCAAAGTAATCTCTGATACCGTTTACTAGAGGGTCTTCCGGCCCAACAACAATAAGATCTATCTCATTTTCTACAGCAAACAGGCCAATTGCTTCAAAATCATTTACCTGTATATCTACATTCTCGGCTATTAAGTCAGTGCCTGCATTGCCAGGGGCCACAAACACCTGAGTGCAGTTAAAACTTTGTGAAATTTTCCAGGCCAATGTATGTTCACGGCCGCCACTTCCTAATACTAATATGTTCATCTAATAATATGCTTTTTCAGAAAGAGGCAAAGTTATACAATTGTATTTAAGGAGATAATTGGCAAGAGGATAATATTCTAGTTGGCGTATTCAGACATGAATTTGATACGCATAAGTCGAAGTTCTTCCTCTGAATAGTCATCGTTATCTTCGTCATCCAAGGCATCTTCAATGCTATCTGTATCAGCATTTAGGAAATACTCAAAAATATCCTCCTGCTTATCCTGATCAAGGATATCATCGATATAATAATCAAGATTGAGTTTTGTGCCCGAATAACAAATGTTTTCAATTTCATCCAGCAAACTTTCGAATGAAATGCCTTTTGATTCAGCAATTTCATCTAGATCTACTTTCCTATCTATCTGCTGAATAATGAATATTTTAAGCTTGGATTTATTTACAGATGACTTAACCACCACATTGGAAGCTGTGGTAATTTCATTCTCATCCACATATTCTTTGATCAACTCCAGGAATGGCTGCCCAAATTTCTTGACCTTACCCATACCTACCCCATTAATCTGGGAAAGTTCTTCCTCAGTAGTAGGGTATGTGGTTGCCATCTCCTCCAATGAAGGATCCTGAAAAATTATCCATGGCTGTAAACCCTTTTTATCGCCTTCTTTCTTTCGTAGTGCTTTTAAAAGAGTGAAAAGTTCTTCATCATAAGCCTTTGCATTGACAGGCACTCTTTCTGCCTCCTCTTCTTCCTCACCAACCGTATATTCATGGTCTTTTGCCAACATTACAGACTCAGGGCTTTTTAGAAACTTCTTCCCTTTCTCAGATAGCTTTAGTACGCCAATATTCTCAATATCCTTTTCCAGGTATTCGTAAATCAGTGTTTGACGAATTACTGTCTTCCAGAAATCCTCACCTTCCTCATCACCTTTACCGAAAATATCGAGTTTATCATGATCATAAGATTGGGTATGGGCATTGCTGATGCCTCGCAACACATGAGCAATGTGATTCAATCCAAATCGCTCGCCCGTCTGCTGTACAGCTTGAAGCACCAATGAGACATATTCCTGTCCTTCAAATTTATCTTTAGGGGTTACGCAATTATCACAACCACCACAATTGTCTACAGTAAATTCCTCTCCAAAGTAATGTAACAACTGTTTTCTTCTGCACACTGGTGATTCAGCGTAAAACGACATTTCCTGAAGCAGAACCCTTGAGTTTTCACGCTCCTGCACAGGCTTGTCTTTATTAAACTTTTCCAGTTTATTAATATCGTTATGACTATAGAGCATTAAACAGTGGCCTTCCAAGCCATCTCTACCTGCCCTGCCCGTTTCCTGATAGTACCCTTCAAGGGATTTCGGAACATCATAGTGAATAACAAATCGAACATCGGGCTTATCAATACCCATACCAAATGCGATGGTCGCTACAACGATATCAACATTCTCATTCAGAAAATCATCCTGATTTTTTTCACGAACAGCTGGCTCCAGCCCTGCGTGATATGGCACTGCATTAAAGCCGTTCACACTAAGTAGCTCAGCAATTTCTTCCACCTTCTTTCTGCTCAGGCAATAGACAATACCACACTTACCTTTATTCTTTTTAAGAAACTCAATTACCTGTTTTTTGGCATGTTTCTTTTGTCGAACATCGTAGAACAGATTAGTCCGGTTAAATGATGACTTAAACACACTGGCATTCTCCATATTCAAATTTTTCTGAATATCGAGCTGCACTTTGGGCGTAGCAGTAGCAGTTAGGGCTATGATAGGAAGTTGGCCTATCTGCGCAATAATTTCTTTTATCCTTCTGTATTCAGGTCGGAAATCATGCCCCCATTCTGAAATACAGTGAGCTTCATCAACAGCTACAAAGGCTATGTCTACTTTCTTAAGAAAATCTACATTATCAGGTTTTGTTAATGATTCTGGGGCCACATAAAGTAATTGAATTTCACCATTCAAGCACTCTTTCTTAACCCTGTTAATTTCAGTTTTGGTTAGCGTAGAATTCAGGTATTGTGCATTAATACCAAAGGCATTCATCTGATCTACCTGATTCTTCATTAATGCGATGAGTGGAGATATAACCACCGCCAAACCATCTGCCACTAAAGAAGGTAATTGATAACACAATGACTTACCGGCACCTGTCGGCATAATCACGAACGTATTCTTCCCCTCCAGGATATGTCTGATGATACCCTCTTGATTTCCACGGAATTGGCTGTAGCCAAAAACCTCTTTTAATTTTCCACGTAATATATCGGTCTGTTCTGCGAGCATCCAGGTCAATTTTAAAGTGCCATTTCGATTCGATTTACTATCTTTGACGCGCCCTGATTACTAATCTTAAAGGACATTGAAGTTAGCAAAAAATATCCAGAATATCGCCAAAAGAGTACTCATAAATGAGTCTGAGGCATTAAACAATATAGCCAATTATATTGACGATCAATTTGAAGAATGCGTAGAGGCAATCTATAATTCGAAAGGCAGAGTGGTTATTACAGGAATAGGCAAGAGTGCGATTGTGGCAAGTAAAATTGTGGCTACATTAAATTCTACCGGAACTCCTTCACTCTTTATGCATGCAGCCGATGCCATTCATGGTGATTTAGGAATGATCCAGGATAATGACATTGTTATATGCATCTCTAAAAGCGGAAATACACCTGAAATAAAAGTTTTGGTTCCGTTAATCAAGCGTACCAATTGCAAACTTGTTGGGCTGGTTAGTAATGTTGATTCTTATTTAGGCCAGCAAGCCGACTATGTATTAAATGCCACCATAGCCGATGAAGCTTGCCCCAATAGTTTAGCTCCAACAACAAGCACTACGGCCCACATGGCCATGGGCGATGCATTGGCTGTTTGCTTAATGGAGCTTAAAAGTTTTACAAGTGAAGATTTTGCTAAGTATCATCCGGGTGGAGCTTTAGGTAAGCAGCTTTATTTAAAAGTAGATGATATTATTTCGCATAATGAGGTGCCTATTGTACAACACGATGCAGGATTTAAAGAAACTATTCTTGAAATTTCTTCTAAGCGATTAGGAGCAACTGCCGTGCTAAAAAATGATGAGTTAATAGGTATTGTAACTGATGGCGATCTAAGGCGAGGTATAGAAAAAGGCATTGATTTAGATAAAGTGGTAGCTGAACAGATAATGTCCGTGAATCCAAAGCAAGTTGAAAAGGGAGACTTTGCGGTAAAGGCACTAAATGTGATGCAGCAAAATAACATTAGTCAGGTAATTGTAATGGATGGCAATAAAGTAGCCGGCTTTGTTCACCTTCACGACCTATTAAAAGAAGGTATCATTTGATAACCAATCCGATGAATAAACATAATTACGTTGTAATAATGGCAGGTGGAGTAGGCAGCCGTTTTTGGCCCTACAGTAGAACTACAAAGCCAAAGCAATTTTTAGACATTTTAAACACAGGTCGTACATTAATTCAAATGACCTACGACCGCTTTAAAAGCAAAGTGCCTGAAGAAAATATTTATGTTGTAACTCATCAGGACTATGGCGATTTAGTGAAGGATCAACTTCCTAAACTAACAAGCGACCAAATTCTTTTGGAGCCACTTAGAAGAAACACAGCGCCATGCATCGCATATGCATCTTATAAAATATCTAAAAAAGACCCAGATGCAATCATTACTATTGCCCCTTCTGATCACTTGATTGTAAATGAAGGTGAGTTTCATACATTCTGGGAAAAAGCATTGAACGCTGCCGAAGATCAGCAGAAATTAATAACACTAGGCCTGAAACCCAACAAACCAGAAACCGGCTTTGGGTATATTCAGTTTTTAGATGAAAAGGGCAGTTTAAAAAAAGTAAAAACATTTACTGAAAAGCCCGAAAGAGCGTTAGCAGAAAAATTTATTGAAAGCGGAGATTTTTTGTGGAACTCTGGCATTTTTATTTGGGGCGTTCAGGCCATCATTAACGCCATTGAAGAATGTTTACCTGAAATGAGTGAACTCTTTGAAGAAGCCCTTCCTAAATTAAGTACGCCCGATGAGGCTGCCGTAATATCCACCGTTTATTCACAGTGCACTAATATTTCTATTGACTTTGGTGTCATGGAGAGTGCTGCCTCAGTCTATGTTGTTCCTTCAGATTTTACCTGGTCTGATTTAGGTTCTTGGAATGCCCTACATGAACATAGCGAGAAAGACTCTAACGACAATGTTGTTCAGGCTAACGCATTGGTTTATGACACGAAAAATACACTCATTAAAGGCCCAAAAGAAAAGTTGATTATTGTACAAGGCCTGCAAAATTATATGGTAACTGAGTGTGACAATGTGCTACTTATTTGCAGGAGAGATAATGAGCAGAAATTCCGAGACTTTGTAGCGGATGTTAAGAAATCTAAGGGCAAGGAATATTTATAAACTTCTTTGCCGAACGGCCTCGAACACTGCGATGCCGGCCGAGACAGAAACGTTTAGTGAATCAATATTACCTGACATGGGAATAAACATTTGATGATCTGAAAGCTTCAAATACTCTTCTGAAATACCATCTTCCTCAGAGCCCATGATGATAGCTGCCGGTTTGTTGAAATCACACGAATAAATTGACTCAGTGGCCTTTTCCGTACATGCAAAAATGGTAATCCCACTTTGCTTTAAATAATCTAACGTTTTCTTCAGATTGTCTTCTCTGCAAATAGGAATGTAGTTTAAGGCACCGGCAGAAGTTTTCATTGCATCGGCATTAATGGCCGCCCCACCTCTTGACGGTATAATAATAGCATCGACACCTGCACATTCGGCTGTTCTTGCTACCGCTCCAAAATTTCGCACATCAGTAACTCTATCCAACATGAGTAAAAGGGGCTCCTTACCTTTCTGATAAGTCTCATTAATTACGTTGTCTAAAGAAGCATACTGGATGGATGAAATGTAGGCAATAGCTCCCTGATGATTTTTTCGAGTAACCCTATTTAACTTTTCTATAGGCACCGTAGAAAATGGTACCCCATAAGATTTAGCCACTTTAATTAGCTCTTTAATCAAATCATTTGATAAGCCTTTTTGAATTAGAAGCTTATCAATTTCTTTGCCTGCTTCAATGGTTTCAAGAATTGCGCGTGTGCCAAATACCAGGTTATCTTTATTTATATGCTTCATTTAAATATTGCGTTTCTTAATAAATTAATGGCTTCGTACCATGATTCAGCATGCTTTTTCTCCCTAATCAATACATAATGTGCAGGAGAAAATAATGTTGATGTTTTGATGAACTGGTATTTTCTTTTTGGCAAATGTCGATCTTCCTGATAATTCCATATCTCTTTATTCCCAATTTTTTCGATACTATCCGGAGTGCCCATGATCAAATAGATCATACCCATATCTGTTTTCCAGCCTTCTTTAAAGGTTGTGTAATTCGTATTTACATATTCGACCCTATCATAAAACAGTCGAATAATTTTCTTCGCCCGTTCTGGGTTGCCCGCTAATTGCAACCAAAACTTATCAAACTTCCTCTTATCATCACCCACTTCAGCAAGAGTCATCTGCTCCTCATCATCTGTAATATAAATTAAAGGCTGAGTAAGCTCTTCCACTGTTGTAAACCTTGGGTAATAATAGGGTTCGACCCTAATGGTAAGTGCCTTGTTAGAGGCAGTGTCACTTTGCATCATATATATACCAGGCCTTTTCATTTCTATCGCCTCCTGAAAAACGAAAGAAGAATCGATGCTCATTTCCTGCGAAGGAGCTTCATTTCTGGTGGTCATTGGAGGTAAGGCTACGCTAAAGTTGTGGCTATAATAAAATACGTGAATATTCTTATTTGTTGTATGATAGCCTCCTGGATTCACCCAATACCTGAGTACCGGTAAGTTTTTTGAATCAAAGAGGATAAAAGGATGTGATTCGTTGATTTCATGAACGAAATTAAAAGTCAAACCATCGGAAAGTTTAATCAGCCTTGTTTTTAGTTTGGGTTTAAGAACGCTTTTTGGAAAAGAAAATTTAAAGTAGTGCTGATTTCCGTTATTGCCCAGGTATGCACTATCCAAATAAGCAATCAGGTTTTCTTCACTTTCAGAAGCAGTACTAAACTGGAATTTATAGTTGTAAAGTCTTGATGTTTTTGCATCTAAATCTATCTCCAAGTATAAATGTAAGGAGTCATTAGAGGTTACTGACATCATGGAAACTCCAACGTTGCCGGTATTCTGAGCCAGAATTGTATGACTAAAAAATATTAAAACTGCGGATACTACTATTCTAATGGCTCGCATTAATTTTCAATTGTATTGATAAATTAAGGTGATACTGGGCAAATAAAAAAAGAGCATCAGGTTATTTCTTTTGAATTGACCTATTTTTGCAAAAAATTTTTAACATGGGCGTATACACAACCGAAATAGCATCTGATAAAATAGCATCTGACAACCCAATACATCAGCGACTACTTAAAGCATATTATGTGGCTGAAGATTTAGTAAAGGGCGATTTGCTGGAAGTAGGTTGTGGTGAAGGTAGAGGTATTGATTTATTACAACCTAAATGCAACACTTTTACGGCCATTGACAAGATTGATGAAGTAATCGAATCTCTTTCAAAAAAATATCCTGATGCGACATTTATTCAGGACAATATTCCTCCATTCAACAAAATCAAGGATAATCAGTACGACAGCATTGTCACTTTTCAGGTGATAGAGCATATTAAAAACGACAAGCTTTTTCTTCAAGAAATTAAGCGTGTATTAAAGCCTGGAGGTAAAGCATATATCAGTACGCCAAATATTAAGCTGACACTATCGAGAAACCCCTGGCATATTCGGGAATACACTGCGCAGCAACTCACCGATTTGGCTAAATCCATTTTTGATAAGGTAGAGATGAAAGGTATTGGCGGTAATGAAAAGGTGATGGAATATCATGAGAAAAACAGAAAGTCCGTAGAGAAAATCACCCGATTTGACATTCTAAATTTGCAATACCGATTGCCCGCTCCATTGCTGAGAATTCCTTACGACATTCTCAATAGATTTAACAGAAATAAGCTTAAATCAAGCAATGATTCGCTGGTAAATGAAATTCATCACACTGATTATTTACTTCAGGATGATGCTGATAAAGCTCTTGATTTGTTTTTGATTGTGGAGAAGTAAGACTACTTACCTTTCAACTTCTCGATCTCAGCTGTCAATTCTTCTACTTTTTCCTTTGCTCGTTCTTCTGAGGTAACATCTTTTGAAATAACCGCAGCACCAATGATTGCGCCCTTTTGATCCCTAACAGGGAAACACTCAGTTATTATTTTAAGTACTTTATCTCCCACAGGACGATCCTCTTTAAACCTCAATTCTTCTCCATTAAGTGTCTTGGCATATCGTTCTTTCCAGGTTTTTAGTGCATCCCCTGAAAGTACATCCAGTATACTCATTCCCTCACTCAGCTCAAGGCCATTGGCTTTAAATCTATCTTTAAGCGTCTTATTTGCATAGATAATATTGTAATCAACATCCATAGCAAAATAGGTATTATCTGTATTGTTTACCATGGCATCTAGCACAGAGCTTTTTTGCTGAACTGCTATTTCAAACTGTTTTTTATCGGTTACATCTCTTGAGAATACAGAAACCCCTAAGATATAGCCGTTATCGTCTTTTATTGGATTGATAAAGTACTCACGATAAGTGTCCTCACCTTGTACAGAGCTTTTTAAAACAAAATCCAGAGCCTCACCTGCTAAAGCCCTGTCGTAGTAACCTTTCCACTCATCACGTACATCGCCCAACATATCCAAGGCATTGGCACCTTCCCTCATATCTTCATACTGAGTGCCTTTGTATCTTTCTTTTACAACCCTGTTCATGATAAGAATCTTATAGTTCCTATCCATCGTAATAATAGAGTCCGTTGTATTGTTGATTAAGGCATTTAGATTTGCCTCTTTTTCACCCAATTCCCTCTGTGTTCTACCCATCTCTTCCTGAGTAGCCTGCATCTCCTCCATATTCTGGCGCATCTCCTCCTCTTGCGACTGCATCTCTTCAGTCATTTGTCTTGATTGCTCAAGCAATTCTTTGGTTTGCTGATTTGTTTGCGCTGAAATTATTGTAGAAGCAATGCTTTCACCCACCTTTTCTAAGAATTCAATGTCATTATCCGTAAAAACATCAAATGAAGCTAATTCTATAACCCCAACAATTTCTTCATTAGATTTTAGTGGCACCAGCACCAAACTGTTCGGGTTGGCAATACCTAAACCTGAAGTAATGCTAATATAATGATCAGGCACATCGGTCATCACAATAGTCTTTCGTTCTATTGCTGCCTGCCCGATTAATCCCTGTCCAAGCTCAATGCGCTTCTCTAAGTATTTCTTTCTTTCATATGCGCGGCACGCCATTAATTGCAAGTAGCTTTCATCGTTATTCTCATCCTTCTGCAGAATGAAAATACCGCCCTGATTGGCACGCATGTATTTCACTAAATTCTGAATTACCTGATCGCATAGCTCTTCAAGGTTATCAGTGTTATTTCTAAGAATCTCTCCAATGGATGCTAATCCAACATTTACAAATTTTTCTTTTGACTCACGCTCGGCTGCTTCTACCAAACTATCACGCATATTCATGAGCGACTCGCCCAGTTTATCTGCTTTTTCAGCGGCATATTCTGCGGCCAAATTTCCTTTACTAATGCTGTTGGCAAAGTTGATGTTAGTATCCATCAGGCTTAACTGATCTTGCATTTGCATGTTATTAATTCCTGATTCTCTGGTTTGCCCTTTCTGTAAATTTGCCCACAGAATACATAATGCACCGTAAAACAATAACAAGCCCAAGTGTAGAATTACATTTTTGTAAGTCAGTTCCGGTATGTTCTCTAACATGCCATTTAACTCACCGCCTGACATTTGGCTATAGAATAAGTATAGAAATGTAAATACTGCGTAGGCTATAAGCGGTACAAGAACGCGCCAATCTTCATAGAAGAGAAGTACAGTAAGCCCAATGAAATAGAAAAAATGCATTTCGTACATTCCATGCATTTGGAGAATAAACTGAACAGCAAAATTCCAAAGGAGCAAACTAACAATGAGTCTGAACCAAATAGTACCACCAATTAATGACCTGGCTCCTAAATATATGCCTAAGGAAATTGCTCCCATGACAAACGCCAAAATATACGTGTCATAAAATACTGACAGGCCAATGCCCAGGAAGAAAAAGCCATAAATGAAATAGCGTACTATTCCATCAGCTTCTTCATGAACTTTATTGTGGAAAGGTTGAATTTTATCTTGGGGTATTGCACTTGTTTCTTGCATGAAAAAAGTAATTACACGTGTAATTTAATAAACGGTAACCAAGATAACTACAAAGAAGAATATTTACAATTTAACGATTGGCAGAATAAAGCCTTAAACGCCTTCAGCCTCAACTGATTGAACCTCTGGAAGCATACGTTTCATCAGATTTTCGATACCCGCTTTTAAGGTAACTGTTGACGAAGGACAGCCGCTGCAAGAACCTTGTAATAAAACCTTAAGAATGCCATTTTCGAAAGAATGGAAGGTGATGGCGCCACCGTCTTGCTCTACGGCAGGTCTAATATATTCATCTAAAATGCCTTTGATTTTTTTTACTGTCTCCGAATCATTTTCATTGATTTCGTTGGCATCATTAATTTCTTCAACTACTCTCTTTCCGGCTTCAAGATAATTTTTGATAATCTCCTTTACTTTATCTCGTACCTCAATCCAATCAATGTCCTCCTTTTTGGTAACTGTAACGAAATTGGCCATAAAGAACACGCGATCAACAAAATCTAATTTAAAAAGCTCTTGCGCTAAAGGCGAGTTAGATGCTTCCTCAACATTTGGAAAATCTAAACTAACACCATCGGGTAGCAACATAAAATTCGCTACAAATTTTAAGGAGTTAGGATTCGGGTTGGCCTCCATGTAAATGTTAACAGCTCTTGTCGATTGTATACTCGTTGATTGCATAAAATTTCAATTTAGATCAAAAACAAAATCCGATCAGATTAGTTCGTGGTATTTAATATTTACTCAATTCTCCTTCTGATTTCGCCACAAGGGTCGAAACTGTAGCGTCACCTGTAACATTCACAACCGTACGGCACATATCTAAGATTCGATCTACAGGAAATATAATTGCTATCCATGCAGGATTTAACCCTACCGATTGTAGTACAATAATCATCATTACTAAACCAGCACTTGGTGTAGCAGCTGCGCCAATGGAAGCTAATGTAGCCGTTAAAACTATCGTTAATTGTTGACCCAAGGATAAGTCTACCATGTGCATTTGCGCCATAAATATTACAGCTACAGCCTGGTACAAACTTGTACCGTCCATATTTACTGTTGCACCAATAGGCAACACAAAGCTGCTGATGTTTTTGGATACACCCATATTATCTTCAATACACTCCATTGTAACCGGTAGTGTTGCTGCACTTGAGCTTGTTGAAAATGCCAAAAACTGGGCCGGGCTTATGTTCTTAAAAAACTCTTTGTAAGATAATTTTTTAATGAATGCTGTAATTATCAATGGATAAAAGACGAACACCATAAAAAATAAACCCGCTACCAAAGTTAATGAGTAAGAACCTAGCCCTTTAAATATCTCAAAAACTTCCGCTGGTGTATCTGCCATTTTAGCTATCACCCCAGCGAGCAGGGCAAATACAAAAAATGGCGCAGCTTTCATTACCATATCCACCATCTTTAGGAACACAGCATTAATACTATTTACAAAATCTATCACAGGCTTGGCCTGTTCTGCGGGAATTAACACAAGTGTTATTCCAAAGAATATGGCGAAGAATATTACCTGAAGCATAAGCCCGTTATCCGAGATGGCCAACACTACATTTTCAGGCACCATCTCCACGATAAAAGTCAATGGGCTTTTTTGTTTAGTCTTTTCAGCCGTACTCATTTTGTCTTCAATGGAAGCATTTTTTGCGTCCATTTTTTTGAGTTCACTTTCGCTAATCACTTCTTCAACCTTAGAGCGAAGATTTGGGTCTTCTAAAAAGTTTCTGCCATCGCGCGGTTGAGGAACACCGGGAGTATCTTGCACCCATTTTTCGTAGGATATTCTGTTTTTTATGCGCTGTTCTTCATCCAGCATGGCACCCGGCTTAACAGTATTTACCAATATTAAACCTACACCTACTGCTATTAATGTGGTAGTCAAATATAAAATAAGTGTTTTGGCACCGAGCCTACCTAATTTTGAAATATCTGTGAGTGAAGAAACACCTGAAATGATTGAGAACAATACCAATGGCACGGCTATGTATTTCAGAAGTCTTATAAAAATTGTCCCAAATGGATCAATCCAATCAATTGTAAACTCATTCCAGCCTAAATAACTTGAGACAAAAGCCCAAATAATTCCTGCTACAAGCCCTAATATGATCTTAGTATGTAATGGTAAGTTCTTCATATTTTAAAAATTAGCGCAATTTACCCGATTGGCCTATCATATAAAAGTCAGCAATAACTAGTGCTGCCATAGCCTCCACAATAGGCACTGCGCGAGGAACAACACATGGATCGTGCCTTCCCTTGCCAGAAACGGTTACTTCATTTCCCTCTTTATCTACGCTCTGCTGATCCTTCATTATCGTGGCCACAGGTTTGAAGGCTACATTAAAGTAAATATCTTCTCCATTGGAAATTCCCCCTTGTATTCCTCCGGAGTGATTAGTTTTTGTCTTTACCTGATTTCCTTCTTTTATATATTCATCATTATGCTGAGACCCTCTCATAGTTGTTCCATGAAAGCCACTACCATATTCAAAACCTTTCACCGCATTTATACTTAGCATTGCCTTACCAAGCTCGGCATGCAGCTTGTCAAAAACCGGCTCACCAAGTCCCACAGGAGTTCCTTTAATAATTCCAGTAACCACCCCACCTATAGTATCCTGATCTTTACGCACTGAGTCGATTAACTCAATCATTCTATCGGCCGTTTTCTGATCCGGGCAACGAACGATATTACTCTCAGTTTTGGATATATCTAGTTGGGTGTAATGAGGTGCTGATACATCTCCAACCTTCGAAACATAGGCATTTACATCTACACCAATACTTTTCAAAAAGAGTTTCGCTATTGCTCCGGCAGCAACTCTGGCTGCGGTTTCTCTGGCCGAACTTCTACCTCCACCACGGTAATCTCGCAAGCCATACTTTTTCTCGTAGGTATAGTCTGCATGAGAGGGCCTGAATTTATCTGCTATATGAGAATAATCTTTGCTCTTCGCATCTTTATTACGGATTAAAATGGCAATTGGCATTCCCGTACTTCTGCCTTCAAAAACTCCCGATAAAATTTCAAACTTATCTTCTTCTTTTCTTTGGGTGGTTATTTTGGATTGTCCCGGTTTCCTTCTATCCAATTCCGATTGAATGAATTTTTCATCTAACTGAATGCCTGCCGGACACCCATCAATGGTAACACCAATCGCTGCACCATGAGACTCTCCAAATGTTGTGATTTTAAAAAGTTGACCGAATGAATTTCCCACGACTTAGTTAATTGTTAGTTATTTCTTTAAGAATATTACCGCAGAGGTTACTAACATACCTAAAATTAAAAGGTTGGCCAATAATTGAATCCAATCGTCATTATCGAGACTTTCCAGTGTATTATCTGCAAATTCTATTTCATCATAGAAAGACCCTAGATCATTAGATTGAATTGATTCATTCTTCTTACTCTCACCAATCACACTGAGTACCTTTTCTGATTTCAGCGTATCGTATTTGCCGTTGTTTGGATTGAAGAAAACCCACTGAAAGTAATCGCCCAGTTTATATTCTCCCGGCTCTTTTGGAATACCATAATAGCTAAAGGATTTAGAACCTGTAACTCTGCCGCCTCTTCTATTTATATTTTGGGTGACGTTTGGTTCATAAAAATCGAAATTATTGTCAGAGTCTATCATTGGTTTATTTACCGCAGATACATTGCCCTCACCATATATACCAAATTGATAAGAAAAGCTCTGGCCCGTTTCGGTCTCCGTTTGATTAATATCCTCAGATAAATGGTAATCACCTACAGCCACCTGATCCTTGAGTGGGTGTGGAGGAAGTTGTTTGACTTTTACTGTTTTTGGCTTTGAATAGAATGTCTTAAAATCTTCCTGCCTGTTCTGGCCAAAGAATGAAGGGTTTCTAGCAACCTTATACTTAATCATTTCTAATCCAACTTGAGGGAAATTAATGTTCTCAGCATTCAGTGGATAAAAAGCCCCTTGATAAATTTTATACTGAGTATATCGCTTTCTATTAATTTCAACTGACTCACCATTGATGTTTTCGATATTAAAATTCTCTTCCCAACAGTTTTCTGGGCGCAAGTCTTTTAATATCCCTGATAGTTGTTTACCCAACTCGTAAAACTGCAATGGCGCTCTGTTGCTTTCTGCAACAAAGAATGATAATGTAGCCGTAACTCCTTCACCAACATAAATTTCTTTTTTATTAGTGGTAAGCGCTAGAAAAGCATCTTCATCAATATCTATAAATTCAGTTTCTCCACGACCACCAAAATCATCAAAAGGGTCTCTGTCAAATAAACTTCTGAAAGGATCCCGGCTTCTTTGGCGTTGTACTGGTGCGCCCACTTTTACGGTGGTACCGGGTGAAGAAATTTTCTTTCCATTTACTGTCATCGTGAATGCTGGTACATTTACCTGCCCTTGTCGCTGTGGCACATAGGTCATGGTAATACTTTGCGATGATGATATCTGGCCATTGATTATTTGCGTACTGGAGGATGAAGAAGTCCCTCTTTTTTGAAATCCTTCAATATCAGGGAAATCATCATAGCTCTGCAATCGCTCGTTAGATACAGTGATGGTTATTGTCCAGGCCTGATTTTCACCGATTTCGTTGGGTCCTAACTTAACATCAATCTCCTGAGCTATAACTTTTGAACATAGTCCGGTTAAGACAAAACAAAATGTAAATATCCAACTCTTCATATCTCTTTGAATCCTTCTTATCGTTACTAACGTACAAATGTATGGCAATCTTAATAATGCATTAACGAATACTTTATTAAAGGTTGTTAATTTTGATAAATCAATCAGAATACCATATCAATCATGCTAGAATATTTTAAGACAATTCTCGATAAAGTAAGTTTTGACCTGAAGCTTTTTGAAAAGGAATTGAAAAAAGCCATAAAATCATTGGTAGCAGAAGAAATTGAAGAACTCAGAAAATGGTGCTATTTTAATTATGGAGAATCACATCAGCTAGTATTGCAGCGGTGCTTTACCCATTAACTTTTCTGGGAATTGAATTTAATATTCCTTTGTAGCCCGTTAAACTTCGTTCTCTTTACTGCTGATTTTTTAAAGACTTTCCGAAATACTTCTTCTGTCATTTCCTCCCAATCTGATTTAGTCATCTCTTTTAAATCATGGTGAGGTTCAAACTGAGGCTCAGAATGAGGTTTAGAAAATCTGTTCCAAGGACATACATCCTGGCAGATATCACACCCAAATATCCAGTCCTGCATTTGGCCTTTAAACTCTGATGGAATATTATCCTTTAATTCAATAGTTAAGTATGAGATGCATTTACTACCGTCAACTACATAAGGTTCCGGAATAGCATCTGTCGGACAGGCATCCATACATGCGGTACAAGTGCCACAATAATCTTGTGCTGGTCCATCATACGTAAGTTCAAGATCAAGTATTAATTCTGCTAAAAAGAAAAAGCTACCCATAGAGCGATTTAAAAGCAGGCTATTTTTACCTATCCAACCTACGCCTGATTGTGTTGCCCATTGGCGCTCCATCACAGGAGCACTATCTACAAAAACTCTACCCGAAATCTCTCCAATATTCTCTCTTAAGTCTTCTAAAAATCCTTTGAGCTTATCCTTGATAACAAAATGGTAGTCTTTACCATAAGCATACTTAGCTATTTTATAAGTGTTTTCATTCGCTAAATCTTCTTTAGGATAATAGTTGTAAACCAATGAGATAACCGATTTTGCTCCCGGTACTAGCTTTGTGGGGTCGAGGCGCTTGTCAAAATGATTTTCTAAGTAACTCATTTTTCCCTGATAGCCTCGTTTCAGCCAGTTTTCCAACTTGTTTGCTTCTTCTTCTAAGTACCTGGCTTTGGATATACCACAAAAAGAAAAGCCCATTTCATGGGCTTTTTGTTTTATTATTCGAGTGTGCTTATCTGCAGTTAAATTAGCCATCTTATCAAAGATAGCCGCTCTAACTGTTCCAGCAATGGAAATATTACTTATTCACGATATTGAGACCCTTTACCAAAATATATAAAGGTTCAGTAATCAACGGCACTGTAGATTTATACTTAGAAAGCATATTTACCTGTGCTTCATTTTTATCAGCGGCTTTAGAGTTTAATGTAAATAGGGATACACATACTGCAATCGCCACGCCTAATACAATAATTAAAGTTCTGTGTTGTTGGGTTTTCATTTTCTTACTGATTTGATCAGTTAGTACCTGTTAGACGAAAATTATTACAGAATGTTAACAAAAATTGAAAAAAATATTCCTTGATTAGTCAAAAAGACCCCCAGTTCGAGTAGGAGGAACAATTTTTAAATGTTTATAGGCAAGCTCCGTTGCTTCTCTACCTCGCGATGTTCTTTTAATGTAACCTTCCTTAATTAAAAAAGGCTCATAGACTTCTTCAATAGTTTCAGCCTCTTCTCCACAAGCAGTGGCGATGGTAGAAATTCCTACAGGCCCACCTTTAAATTTTTCAATGATTGTCGAAAGAATACGATTATCCATATCATCTAATCCATGGTCATCTACATCCAAAGCACTAAGTGCCATTTTTGCAATTTCCATGTTGATGTTACCATCCCCTTTTATTTCGGCAAAGTCGCGTGTTCTTCTTAATAAGTTGTTGGCTATTCTAGGTGTACCTCTGCTTCTTCTGGCAATTTCTATGGCAGCATCTCTGTCTATTGAAGTGCTTAAAATACTGCAAGACCTTTCAACAATGTTTGATAGCAGATCGGCATCGTAATACTCTAACCTTGAGTTGATACCAAATCTAGCTCTCAAAGGAGAAGTTAATAGACCAGAGCGCGTTGTTGCGCCTATTAAGGTAAATGGCGATAGCGTGATTTGAACTGTTCTCGCACTGGGCCCTGAGTCCAACATGATATCAATCTTAAAATCCTCCATTGCAGAGTACAAATACTCCTCCACAATAGGATTTAATCGATGGATTTCATCAATAAAAAGAACATCATTATCCTCCAGGTTAGTGAGAAGTCCGGCCAAATCTCCGGGTTTATCCAAAATTGGCCCTGAAGTAACTTTAATATTGGTGTTCAGCTCGTTAGCAATAATATGAGAAAGAGTGGTTTTACCCAGACCGGGAGGGCCATGTAAAAGTACATGGTCTAACGGCTCACCTCTTTTCTTGGCAGCCTGAACAAATACTTTGATGTTATCTACAACTTTCTGCTGACCAGTGAAATCGCTAAAACTTAACGGCCTGAGTGCTCTTTCAAACTCCTTTTCTTCAGGTCCAAAATGGTCGTCATCAGCTTGTAGATAATCTTCTCTCATATTCCGGCATTTACTGTGCTAAAGTAAACATTAGCCATTCCAATTTCATTAATTTGCAGCAAATTTTAGTGCAATGACTCTACGTTGGAAAAACATCTTATACACTTTAGGTTTATTCTCGGCCATGTTTTTAGTATGGCATTACCGCCAGGATAAAACTGCCGAGCTGATCTGGTTTCAGGGTAAAACGATGGGACCTATTACCTACAATGTAAAATACGCAGATCCCAAGAAAAGGAATTTCAAAAAAGAAGTTGATAGCCTTTTAGTGGTGTTTAATCAAAGTCTGAACACCTACATCCCAACATCAGAAATAAGCAAGTTCAATACAAGTGATGAATTCCAATTTAAACTTCCTTTTTTTTACGAGGCGCTATCTGTGTCTAAAGACATTTACGAAAAAACGGAAGGAGCTTTCGATCCTAGTATTGGCCCTTATATCAATGCATGGGGGTTTGGCCCGGAGGATGGTTTTATCCCAGATTCCGTTTATATAGATTCGTTAAGTCAATTTGTTGGATATGAAAAAGTATCATTCACGAATGACATTGTTACTAAATCTGATTCAAGAGTAAACATCAGTTTTAGTGCTTCGGCTAAAGGTTATGGAGTAGATGTAGTGGCTGAATATCTTGAGTCAAAAAACATTGAAAACTATTTTGTTGAGATTGGTGGGGAAGTTCGTGTAAAAGGTAAAAATGTGGCTAGCAATAAGTCATGGTCTGTTGGTATTTTACATCCTGATTCTGATGAGCTGCAACAGAAATTTTTTGCGATAGTTCAGCTCAAAGATCAGGCATTAGCAACAAGTGGAAATTACTTTAATTATCATATTGTGGAGGGCGTAAAGTATGGCCATACCATTGACCCAAAGACGGGCTATCCGATAGAACATAAGCTGCTGAGTGCTTCTGTTTTTGCCCCCACCTGCCATGAGGCCGATGCGTTGGCTACTGCGTTTATGGTTATGGGTAAGGAAACAACCATTCAGTTTTTAGAAAATCATAAAGAATACGATGCTTACTTATTGTTCAGTAATGATGATGGAAGCATATCGGCTTTCGCCACAGCGGGAATTGAAAATAGCATTGAAAAGACACAATGAGCAAAAAAGAGTGGTTTGGCGAGTGGTTTGATTCCCCCTATTATCATGTGTTGTACAAACACAGAGATCATGAAGAAGCGCAAGCATTTATAGATAACCTGACGGACTATCTTGAGGTGAATAAATCGCACAAGATTCTGGATTTAGCGTGTGGAAAGGGTAGGCATAGTATCTATCTAAATAAGAAAGGATATGATGTTGTGGGCGTTGATTTATCTTCACAAAACATTGAGTATGCTAAGCAATACGAAAATGAAAGATTGCATTTTGATATTCATGATATGCGTGAGTCATTTGCGCATCAAGAGTTTGATTTTGTACTAAATCTCTTTACCAGCTTCGGCTATTTTGAAACAAAAGAGGAACATCTAAAAGCAATTAAATCAGTGGCTGATAGCCTCAAACCGGGCGGTATCTTCATATTAGATTTTTTGAATCCTTACACGGTCGTGCATCATCTAAAGCCTAATGAGACCAAGCGAATAGGTAAAATTGTCTTTGAAATTTCGAAACATCTGAGTGCTGATGACTATATCATAAAAGACATTGAATTTAATGATGGTGGTAAGCAATATCATTTTCAGGAGAAGGTGAAAGCACTACGTAGAAAAGATTTTCTAGACTTTTTCCTTGAGGCTGGTTTATCTATTGAACATATATTTGGAGACTACTCTTTAGCACCTTACCAAGCAGAAGAATCAGATCGCATGATTTTTCATCTCCGAAAATAATTCACAAGCCGTTTTAATAATCTTACTTATAAAGTTCAAATGCGTCAAACTCAATTTTGATCTACTTTAAAAATTTTATTTGATTAGTTACGTCTTGATAGCCAATATTATTGCATGGCCTTTGGCCTGGTTAATTATGAATGGATGGCTAAACTCCTTTACTTATCGGATTGATATGAATCCATTATTCTTTGTTACAGCGGCTTTATCGGTTGTGTTTATTGCTTTGCTATCCGTTGGATATCAAACAGTTAAAGCTGCTATTGCTAACCCGGTTCAGTCATTACGCAATGAGTAAAATGTCTGTTTTTTATCGAAAATTTTGGCTAATAACAGATAAATTATGCCGTCTTTATAAAAAGTGCATGCATCAACTGATTGATTCTTTTATATTAGAAGGAAATTTAAGTTGAAGTATTGTGATTAGATCTCTTTTATTGGTTTTAATTTGTGCAACAACCTTAACTGCACAACATCAATCGGCATTGTATAAAATTGAAGGTAATGGGTTAAATGAACCTTCTTACCTGTTTGGTACTATTAATTTCTTACCCAAATTTGGCTATTTTGTGCCGGATGAGGTGAAAAACGCAATTATTGCAAGCAGGGTATTTGTGACAAAAACAGATTTACGCAGGAAAACACAGCAAAAATTTACTGAGGCTGTTAAAATTCCTAATGACGGTACAGTAAATAAATACCTAACTGAAGAAGAGCAAAAGCAGCTCAGAGCAATAATTGAGGAGTATGGTGGCAGAAATCAGGCCTATGACAATTTCTACAGCAAGTTGCAGCCTATTATTTTAGTAACAGCTACTACTGCACTCACGTTACAGTACAACATTACTTATCCGGAAAGGGAGCTTGAAGATATAGCCAAAGACAACAGGCTAAAGTTCAATAGCCTGAGTGATGTGGATGAAGAAATTGCTGCATTTGAACAATTTCCAATTGAAGATCAGATAGAAGCTCTAAAATATACTATCAATAATTTTGACGACCATTTAAGTGATTATAATAAAATGGTGCGCGCTTACATGAAAGAGCAGAACATGGAAGTAGTGAAAGAAGAAACATTTAAAGCCACCAATGAAAGCGAGAAATTTAAAGAAGTATATTACGACAACAGAACCGAAAAGTGGCTGCCGGATGTGGTTAAACTCATTAAATCAAAACCTACATTTTTCGCGTTAGGTGTACCTCATATTATAGGCGAATCAGGATTGGTGAGTTTATTAGAAAAGGAAGGCTATACCATTACTCCCGTTATTATCGATTTCGCCCCTGCAAAGACCTCCAACTAGGCTCAAAAGAATTTCTTACTAAATTGTAGAACAAAAAATAAATCGGCCCGTATATTAGTTCTACAATTTAGAAGTTAATATATGATTGAAACAAAACTTGGTGATTTTGAAGAAGTAATTCTTCTTATCGTAGGAATCTTAGGAGAGCAGGCTTATGCCTTAAATATTGCAGATGAATTTGAAGCACAAACCAAAAGAGCCGTTTCTATCGGGGCGGTACATTCCACACTTACACGACTAGCCGATAAAGGTTTTTTGGAATCCAAGATGGGTGAAGCCAGCGCTGAACGTGGTGGTAGAAGAAAAAGAATCTATGAAATAACAGCCGCAGGCCAGCGTGCCCTGGAAAACTCTCGTGATTTTAAAGTGTCACTCTGGAATCAGTTTCCGGCATTTGCAGACAAACTGAATTTCTCATTCTAAATGCAGTCACCTCCACAACTGGCGCAAAAGTTTATCAACTGGTTTCTCAAAGAAGAACTAGCCGAAGAGGTATTAGGCGACTTGGAAGAGAAATACTATCGGAAATTAAAAGAAACCTCTGTTACAAAAGCAAAACTCAATTATTGGTTTCAGGTATTGAATTACCTGCGGCCATTTGCACTCAAAAAATATAGGTCAAACTCAAACAACTTTATTATGATTAACAACTATTACAAAGTGGCGTGGCGCCATATCGCTAAAGAAAAGTTCTATTCATTCATCAATATTTCTGGCTTAGCAGTAGGTATTGCTTCCTGCATTTTCATTGCCTTTTATGTCTTGAATGAATTGTCTTACGATCAGTATCACGAAAATCTTGATAGAACGTATCGTGTTCTGCAGGGTTTTAAAGCCAATGAAGACTTGGATACCCCACCTGTACCGGAAGAATACCGGTTTTGGGGTAATGCTCCCATCGGACCAGCTCTGAAAGAAGAGATTCCGGAAATTGAACATTTCTGCCGTTTTACTCCTGGCCATTCGAAGCTTATAAAAGTTAATGATGAGTTATACAATGAAGACGGTGTAGTTTTTGGAGATTCTACAGCTTTTAAAGTCTTCAGCTGGAAGGTTATCGCTGGAAATCCTGATTTAGCTTTAACTGAGCCTAACAGTATTGTTTTAACAGAATCACAGGCAAAAAAGTACTTCGGAAACGAAGATGCCATGGGCAAGATTGTTACTTATAACCAAACAGTTGAGTGCAAAGTGACTGCTATTATGGAAGATGTGCCTCTTAATTCGCAGTTCAGGTTTGACGCCATAATCTCCATGAAAACATTTTACAATGAAAGACCTGCCATCTTTGATTCGTGGGGCTATGTAGATTTTTATAATTACATCACCCTTAAAGAGAATACCACAATAGAAGCCATCAAACCCAGAATTACAGATGTGGTTGAAAAATATACTGCCGATTGGGAGCAATCAAAATTTTATGCCGATGTAGAGCCCATGGATGGCTCCTATTTAAATTCAGTAGCTAAAAGACAAGCGGGAAAAATGGGAAGCATTTCCAATCTGATAATCTTCTCCATAATAGGCGCATTTATTTTAATTATTGCCTGTATAAACTTCATTAACTTATCGACAGCTCGTTCTCTGGAAAGAGCTAAAGAAATTGGAATAAGAAAAGTAGTGGGTGCTAGACAGTTTTCATTGGTCAATCAATTTCTATCTGAGTTTTTCTTGCTTTCGTTATTTGCAGGTGTTTTGGCTATTGCCATAGTAATTGTACTTGCACCTAACTTCTTTGGTTTAACAGGAGTAGAAATTACATCTACCGACATTTTCAACATTGAGTTTGCACTTACCTTTGTATCTGGAATAGCTATTATTGGACTTTTGGCAGGATTTTATCCTGCATTTCTGCTTTCAAAATTTCAACCGTCCAAAGTTTTAAAAGGTAATTTTAAAACAGGGTCGTCAGGCGTAATTTTAAGAAAAGGACTTGTCACTTTTCAATTCATACTTACCATTGCCCTCATTATTGGAACTACTACTATCTACAATCAACTAAAGTTTCTTCAAAATCACGACTTAGGATTTTCTAAAGAGCAGGTATTAGTAATGGAGTTTGGTTTCGATACGCAAGTGCAATTAAATATTGAGGCATTAAAGAATGAATTTGGCAATGATCCCGATGTAACGGAGGTCAGTGCTTCACGGGCTGTACCGGGTAATTTCTTACCAAATGCAGGAACGCTCATAGAAAATAAAGCTGGCGAAATGGAGCCACACAGCCCTACCATCTATGAGATTGACCCCGACTTTATTCCTTTCTATGATATTAAAATGCTGTCTGGAAGGCCTTTTTCATACGATTATTATTCAGATTCTACGGAAGCTTTAATGATCAACATGGCGGCCGTAAAGCTTTGGGGCTATACAGATCCTGAAGAGGTCATTGGTAAAAAATTCAGTCAGTGGGGGAAAGAAGGAAAGGTAATAGGTGTAGTAGATGATTTCAATTACAAGTCGCTTCATTCAGAAGTTGAGCCCTTATCATTGCGGTATGAGCCATTTAGCATGGCTAAGTTTTCTCTGAAGATTAATACGGATGATGTTTTTCAAACAATCCAGCGATTGGAGAGCAAATGGAAAACTTTAATCCCTCAAAGGCCCTTTACCTATTACTTTTTAGATGATAATTTTGATCAGCAGTATCGTGCCGACAATCAATTTGCTCAATTATTTGCATCATTTGCTATTCTTGCCATTATCATAGCATTTCTTGGTTTGTTCGGTTTAACCACCTATACCACAACACAGCGCATCAAAGAAATTGGCATTAGAAAGGTATTAGGAGCTTCAGTGCAGTCGATCGTGCTTTTACTCTCCAAGGATTTATTTAAACTGCTGGTGATTGCATTCTTAATTGCCTCACCGCTTGCCTGGTTTGCCATGAACAAATGGTTGGCAGGTTTTGCTTACCAAACTTCGATAAATGCAGGTATTTTTATAATAGCGGCCATTGCTATTTCGGTCATTGCGTTTGGCACCATGAGTTGGCAATCGGTAAAGGCTGCACTTCAGAATCCTACTAATTCATTAAAAAATGAGTGATTATTAAGAAATAATCTTGGGGTTAAATACCTCAAGATTATTTTTTTGCATAGAGTACAATTTGAAGAGTCATCTTCTTAGTATATGCATAAGACATACTTTTCTTAGAAAAAGAACTTGACGGATTGTGCGTAAAAAAAGCTGTGACATCAGGCACTCTCATACCCCAAGAACCAGAGGCTGCTAAATCACCTGGAAGGATAAGACTCACATGAGTTTCTGCATCAGTATCACCAGTAAACACAGCTACCACCGGCTTTCCTTCATTCGCCATACTTTGAGCCTTTTTTAAAGCCTCCTGATCATAAGCATGCCCTACCATTTGCCATTTATCAGATTCTTTTACTAGTCTTTTTATCTCAGAAAAACTTAGATATTCATTGCTAGCCGGGTCTTTCAAATCACTCGACTTATAAACCTCTTGCATGGCCATACCGATATAACCCTGACATGTATTTTTATTTTCGGAAGACATGCATTGCTGAAACTCCTTTTCGATTGCCGCTATTTTTTGTTGCCAGCCATTTGATTGTGCTAGTGATAGACTATTAGTTGAAAGTATGATACAGCTGATCAATAGATATCTCATTGTAATAAGTTTTAGTTGGTTGTAATTACAATAATTGATACTGCAAGCAGGGCTAAGTAACCCTTAATCTGGTTAAAAAATGAGGAAATTGAATGAAGTCTAACTTAATAAGTTAGTTGTCAATCAGTTAAGAATAATAAAATAAGTGTAAAACAATGCCAGACCAAGGAGTGCTCCTGTCCCAGCATACCTTTGTTTCGACTTAACAAAGTCCTCGCTAACACCTTCATGCGAGCTAATTAGTTTGATAAGCATGATAAACTGTAGCAAACAATTACTCAACAAAAGACCCCACTCAATAGTAGAAGGTAGGTATTTATTCATAGGAACGGTGATGAAAAGAGAATGAAAGAGTAAAGAAATCATTAAAAAGAAAATGAGCAGCTCAATTCTTTTGGATTTAATCTCACGCTTTTTTCCTGCTTCCTTTCGCATGGAAGAGGAAGCTCTAATGGTGTTGATGTAATGACGAATTGAATAAAGTAATAATAGTGAAAGTACTACCTCAATGCCAACATGATATCTGATGGTTCGGTAGATGATAGAATAACTAAAATAGTTGCTAATTAAGACTATCAATGAAGTCGACAATACAGCTGCCTGACTTACAAAAAGCAAATACGATAACCAGGGTTTATTCTTCAATCTGTCTATTATTTTATGCGAATATCGCATAAATTATCTATTAGAAAGAGCCTGGCTCTCTTTTCTAAATGCAACACTGTTGTATATTTGCCACTCATTCAAACCCAATCATGCTCATAAGTCTCGCCATTCTTTTTTTTAGTGCCCTTTTAAGTGGGTTATTGGTTTTCGCAATCCCCAACCTTGATCAAAAGAATTATAAGTTAGCATTGGTGTTTGCAGGATCGTATTTATTCTCGATTACGATCATCCATATAATGCCAGAGTTATTTTCTCAGGCAGAAAACCCAACCTCCATTGGTATATATGTGTTGCTGGGTTTCTTTTTGCAGCAAATATTGGAGTATTTCACGGCAGGTGCAGAACATGGTCATATCCATAAGCACGAGCATGATCATCAGAGAGGTGTAGCATCTTCCATAATGGTTCTGGGCGCCATGATTGTTCATGGTCTTTTAGAAGGTAGCCTATTGGCACACCCCAGTGTAATTCATGCCCACCACGATGCCAATAGTATTTTGTTTGGTATTGTATTACATAAAGCTCCTGCTTCTTTTGCGTTGATGTCTATAATCGTTTGTCAGCTAAAGAGAAATAAACTCGCGATCATATTCTTAGTGCTTTTTGCACTAGCTTCTCCTATCGGCATGGTTGTAGGTGATTATTATGTGGAAAATAATGCTCTGGCAGATGAAACATTCACTATTCTATTTGCCATTGTTAGTGGTAATTTCCTGCACATTTCAACAACAATTGTTTTTGAAACAAGCTCCGACCATCATTTTAACGCTAGAAAATTAGCGGTGGCTGTTATCGGAGCCCTAATTGCTGTTGGCGCTGAGTATTGGTTTTAGTCCACACAGCATTACGAAACAGCTTTTTTGATAGATGAGGTTTCTTGGATAGATATCCTATTAAATTTTTAGTTAAAATCTTCCATTTGTTGCAATTAGAACTGAATTACGCATATTTTCCAATCAAATTGCGAAAGAGTATCAATCTTTGGTGGAATGAAACCTCTCAAAAATCATTGCTAAAATAATATATATATGCTAACTTACTATAGTTATGCGTAATCCGACCTGCCCGAAATGTGAATCGACTAGTATTATCAAGAGCGGAATTGTCAACGATCGACAGCGTTTTAAATGTAAAAAATGCGCTTATAATTTCACTGTCAGTAAGTTAGGTAAAGAAATTGACCCCTATTTTGTTATTAAGGCCTTACAATTATACCTGGAAGGAATAAGCTACCGAGAGATTGAAAGGATACTGGGAGTGAGTCATGTATCTGTTATGAATTGGGTAAAAAAATATAAAATTAAACCTCCCGAACGCTATGATTATCACCCCACATACAAAATATTAAGTCATGCTGAACTGAGTGAACTCATGGCTTCCCCAGGCTATTTAAAGGGTTCAGGAATGCTTATTACAGAATTAGGCGATAAATTCATGGTGATTAAATGGGATCGCTTTAAAGACTAAACCTATATAATTACCAAAAATATACATCACTTTTTCGCAATCGTTTGCATTTTGCAAAATTCGAAGTGTTGAAGTTTTAGACGGCCGTCTTTTCAAAATATCAGACAACTAAAGTTTCAATACAATGAAAAAACAACTACTAAGTGTCTTTATGGCATTGAGCGTATGCTGGTGTATTCCGGCCAATGCGCAAGAAGAAAACGGCAAAGATGCAGACAATCTTGTTGCCAAGCCTGACCACTCTTATAAGCCTTTAACGCTTAAGCTAGATGATTCAGGATCGAAGTATGTACGATTTATTATTTGGCACCAGCAATGGTTGCAGACTAATAATCGCGAGGTTGATGATTTAAAAATGCAACTCACTTCCTTTACAAGAAGAAGCAGAATGCTCGCTTTTGCTCAAATTTCACCTCGTTTTCTAATCTTAACGCACTTTGGGCTTAACAACTTCGGCCCCAACAATCAAACCTCATTAGGTAACAATGGTGATGGTCCGCAACTTTTTTTACATGATGCCTGGACAGAGTTTAAAGTATCAAATAACGATGCATTACACATAGGTACAGGCCTACATTATTGGAAGGGTTTAACTCGACTGGCCAATGCATCAACACTAAACTTTATGACCATGGATCAGGCAAGGCCTTTTACCCATTGGCATTCTTTAGGAGTAACCGATCAGTTTGCACGCCATTTTGGTGTATATGCCAAAGGACAAATTGGACAATTTGATTATAGATTTGCGATTAACAATCCACTAAACCCAGCAAATGCATTAGGTGCAGGAGCAAATTATGGAGCAGCCTTCCCTAATTCTGAGGCATCAACCATTACTTACGATGGTGCAGCTCAGATAGATTTAGATGGTGATCCTACAGGAAATACTATTGTTGAAGGTTATTTCAGATATAATTTATTCGATACAGAGTCTACAAAACTGCCGTATCAGGTAGGTACCTATTTCGGTAAAAAGAAAATCTTGGGATTTGGAGCAGGGTTTTTCAGACATGCTAACGGAGCTTTTGATACTGCTACAGGTGAGCACGAAAATGTTCAACACTTCGCAGCAGATGTATTTTATGACGCACCATTAGGTGACGGTGGAATTAATGCCTATGCCGCTTTTCAAAGTTTTGATTACGGAGATAACTATGTTTCCCGATGGGCAGGTACTGGTACAAACATATATGTACAGGGTGGATATTACATACCTAGCCTGAACATTATGCCTTATTTCGCCTACCAATCTGGTAGTTATGATGCATTAGAAGACAATATTAGCTCTATGGATATCGGTGTAAACTACTATGTAAGCGGTCATAATGCCAAAATTACTTTGGAGTACCACACCATCAGAGGTGACTTTAGAGACAGTCCTGGTACTGACGGTGATGTCACTCAATGGAGACTTCAAACACATATATTCTTATAAAATAAATCAACTAAAATATGAACAATCAAGAAAAAATGACGGAATACTGGAAGAAGAATTTGCGCTTTCTGGCAATACTGCTCTCCATCTGGTTTTTAGTGAGTTATGGATTCGGAATTCTATTTGTAGACGCTCTGAATACTATAAAAATTGGCGGATTTAAACTTGGGTTTTGGTTCGCTCAACAAGGATCAATCTATGTTTTCGTGGCGCTCATCTTCGTTTATGTAAACTGGATGAACAAACTCGATAAGGAGTATGATGTTCACGAAGATTAATAATCAACCTAAAAATATTTAACAATGGATATTCAAATTTGGACCTATATAATTGTCGGCATCACATTCGCTCTTTACATCGGTATAGCGATATGGTCAAGAGCCGGTTCAACGAAAGATTTTTATGTGGCAGGTGGTGGTGTTTCACCCCTTGCTAACGGTATGGCTACAGCCGCAGACTGGATGTCGGCAGCCTCATTCATTTCCATGGCAGGATTGATCTCATTTATGGGCTATGACGGTACGGTTTACCTCATGGGTTGGACAGGTGGCTACGTACTTCTGGCTTTACTGCTTGCTCCGTATTTAAGGAAATTTGGAAAGTTTACCGTTCCTGATTTTATCGGAGATCGATACTACTCCAATGTTGCTCGTACGGTGGCCGTTGTTTGTGCCATCATTGTCTCGTTCACTTATGTGGCCGGCCAAATGCGGGGCGTGGGTGTTGTATTCGCCAGATTCCTTGAAGTACCTGTTAACACAGGAGTTTACATTGGTATGGCTATCGTATTCTTCTATGCCGTATTGGGTGGCATGAAGGGTATCACTTACACTCAGGTAGCTCAGTATTGCGTGTTAATATTCGCGTACATGGTTCCTGCCTTTTTTATTTCGATACAATTAACAGGAAACGTAATTCCTCAATTGGGGTTTGGAAGCACCATGGCTGATGGTTCTGGAGTTTATCTTTTAGATAAATTGGACCAGTTACATACTGAACTTGGTTTTGCCGAATATACTTCGGGCTCTAAATCTATGATTGATGTATTTGCTATCACTTTTGCCTTGATGGTGGGTACGGCTGGATTGCCACACGTAATCGTAAGATTCTTCACTGTGCCGAAAGTTCGTGATGCACGTATGTCTGCCGGTTATGCACTTGTATTCATAGCTATTCTTTATACAACAGCACCTGCTATTGGTGCTTTCGCAAGAACAAACCTGATCAATACTGTGTCAGATAAAGAATATGCTTCTGTACCTCAGTGGTTTTCGAACTGGGAAAAAACAGGGTTGATTGCCTTTGACGATAAAAATGCTGATGGTAAAATCCAATATGTAGCTGATGCAGAAAAGAATGAACTTACTATCGACCGTGATATTATGGTGCTTGCCAACCCTGAAATTGCCAATCTTCCCAACTGGGTAATTGCATTGGTAGCAGCGGGTGGTCTTGCAGCAGCGCTTTCTACAGCAGCAGGTTTGTTACTTGTAATATCTACCAGTTTGTCACACGATTTGATCAAAAAGCAAATCAAACCGAATATCTCTGAAAAAGAGGAACTGATATGGGCACGTATAGGAGCTGCAGTTGCGGTGTGTGTTGCCGGTTACTTTGGCATCAACCCTCCGGGATTTGTGGCTGCCGTAGTTGCACTTGCCTTTGGTTTGGCCGCTGCTTCTTTCTTCCCAGCCATTATTCTGGGTATTTTCGACAAGCGAATGAACAAAGAAGGAGCCATTAGCGGAATGGTTGTAGGAATTCTTTTAATGCTTTTCTACATGATTAAGTATAAACTCGGAGGCTTTGGTGGCGGAACTGCTGAAGACTGGTGGTTCGGAATATCACCTGAAGGTTTCGGCACAGTAGCCATGGTTGTAAATTTGGTAGTTTCTTTTGCAGTGTCAAGAGCAACTGCTGAACCACCTGCTGATGTACAGGCAATCGTAGAAGATATCCGATTCCCTAAAGGAGCAGGAGCCGCTTCGGATCACTAATTTTCAAAATTCTTATGGAAGGGCTAAGAAGAATACTCTTAGCCTTTCTTTTTAAACTATTTATTATGAACAGACTAGGACGTAAAGCTTCCATTTATTTTATCGGAGCCTATGGCACAATAACATTATTACTCCGGTTCTATTACGAATCCACTCATCAGGTTTCATATCTTTTTTCTATCCTTATTGGTGTTATTGCACTGTCAGTTTTATTAATTTTAGTTAAACTGAAATTCTTAAATTTTAACGATTCAGAATAATGGATAAAAAAGTGAATCAGGTGTTAATCATAACATTCATCACACTTTTTGTAGTGATTCACTCTCCTATTCTTCACATTTTCAACCGCCTTAATTTTTCGTGGACTATTCCACCACTTACCTTATTTCTATCAGCTTTCTGGATTCTGGTTATTGTCATCTTATGGTATATCGCCACCAGGTTTTTAAAAGATAAAGATCATGGAAATTAAGTGGCTGGTTATATTGCTATCATTTCTTTATTTGGGCTTGCTCTTTGGTATCGCCTATTGGGCTGAACGCAACAGTGAAAGTCGCTGGGTGAATAACCCTTACATTTATGCTTTGTCCATGGCGGTTTATTGCACGGCTTGGACCTATTATGGCAGTGTTGGTAGAGCGGCCAACCAAGGGCTGGATTTTCTGACCACCTACATCGGGCCGCTACTCATGGCACCTCTTATGTGGATAGTCATTCGCAAAATTATTCGAATATGTAAAGTACAGCGCATCACTACTATTGCTGATTTTGTGTCTTCGCGCTATGGAAAAAATATTTTCATTGGCGGGCTGGTTGCTTTTGTGTGTGCTGTAGGCGTATTACCATACATTTCTATACAGATCAAAGCCATCTCCAACAGCTTCCTTATTTTAACCGGAGATAGCCCGGGATACACTTCTGCATCAGTAGCCTTTTTTAATGATACAGCCTTTTACATCACCATTCTATTGGCAATATTCACCATTTTATTTGGAGCGAATCGTGTTGATAGTAACCTTAAAAATAACGGCCTGATTGCTGCCATTGCTTTTGAATCGATATTCAAACTGGCTGCATTTATATTTATTGGTTTGTATGTGACCTTCGGTCTGTTTAATGGCTTTGGAGATATTTTTCAGCAGTCATCAGTGCTACCTGATATCGAGAAGCTGCTAACCATTCCTTCGGACAGTGGCTATTCCAACTGGATGTGGCTCAACATTCTTTCCATGTTGGCCATTGTGCTTTTGCCGCGGCAGTTTCATGTAACCGTAAAAGAAAACAGGAATGAAAATCACCTAAAAAAAGCCATGTGGCTTTTTCCACTTTACTTGTTGCTCATTAACATTTTTGTTATTCCCATAGCGCTTGGAGGTAAATTAATTTTTCAAAATAATCCTGTAGATGCGGATACCTATATGTTGGCCATACCGCTTCAAATGAGCAATACTCCTTTGGCTTTGCTTACCTATCTGGGAGGCTTGTCAGCAGCAACCAGTATGATTATTGTCTCAACAACTGCGCTGGGTGTAATGCTTAGCAACAGCATATTAACACCACTCATTGTAAAAAACACAGAACTTTCAGCTCCTGAAAACAACAACGTAAGTCAAGTGCTCTTAAGAGGCCGACAATTCCTGATAGCTGCCATATTGCTCTTAGCTTATATCTATTTCAAGTACGTTTCCGATCGCTTCTCCATTGTTTCAATTGGGCTTATTTCCTTTGTGGCCGTTGCACAATTTGCTCCTGCTGTTTTACTAGGAATGTACTGGAAAAACGGAACGCGCACAGGTGCCATTGCAGGAATTTTGTCAGGCTTCGCCATTTGGTTTTACACATTGGTATTGCCAACAATCGTCAGTACGGGACTTCTTCCTGAGCAGTTTATTATTGATGGCCCATTTGGAGTTGGTTATTTAAGTCCTAATAACTTTTTGGGTGTAGATAACCTGAGCCCCATAACCAACGGTTTTTTCTGGAGCATTTTCATTAACCTCCTCACTTATGTGGCGGTATCCCTACTATCAAAACAATCGAGCAAAGAGATTAATCAGGCCGAAGTATTTGTAGATATTTTCCAATACTCAACAGTTTATGAAAGCTCCATTGTTTGGAAAGGAACAGCCTATGTACAGGATATAAAATCTTTACTCAATAAATTCATTGGGGAAGAGCGAACCAACAGGGCATTTCGCAATTTCATGATCAACAACAAGATCAATAGCGAAAGTCTACGTGCAGACTTTCGATTGGTAAACTATGCCGAGAAATTACTTGCCGGTGTTGTGGGCTCTGCTTCTTCCAGAGTGCTAATATCCAATGTTGTTAAAGAAGATAATATTTCTATGAATGAAGTTTTCGATATTCTTCAGGAATCGAGAAGGTTTATATCTGATAATAAGGCATTAAAAGAAAAGTCAGACGAATTAGAAATTGCCACTCAGCAACTACAAATAGCCAACGAAGAATTAAAAAAATTGGACCAGCTAAAAGATGAATTTATCTCTACAGTAACACATGAGATGCGCACACCATTAACTTCTATACGAGCCATGTCAGAAATCATACATGACAACCCGGATTTGGAAGATGAGGAGCGATCCAAATTTCTGGATACTGTTATCAGTGAGACCAAACGCATGGATAGACTCATTTCTCAGGTATTGGATTTGGAAAAAATGGAATCAGGAAAGCTAAATCTTGAACTGTCGGATATCCAATTTGAAGACATCATTTCCGACTCATTAAACCGATTGAGACAAGTAATTAAAGAAAAGAGTATTGATCTGGACGTTCAAATACAGGAACAGCTTCCTATGATAAAAGGGAATAAAGACCGATTAATGCAAGTGGTGATCAATTTAATTAGTAATGCCACCAAGCATTGCCCCGAAATCAATGGAAAAATTATCATCAATGCCCAAAATGGCGATGGTAATCTTAGTTTTATAGTAGAAGACAACGGCCCGGGAGTTTCGCCCGAAAGCCGAGAGTTAATCTTTGAAGCTTTCTATCAGGCTAAAAATCAGACACTCAAAAAGCCTGAAGGTAGTGGTCTTGGATTAACGATCAGTAAAAAAATAATTGAGTTGCACAGAGGTAAAATTTGGGTTGAGAATAGCGCAACCGGTGGGGCTCGCTTTCAATGTTTGATACCATTAAATTAAGCGGATATGATAAAGGTGCTAATTGTTGATGATGAACCGAATATTATAATGTCACTCGAATTCTTAATTAAGAAAATTGGGTACGAAGTTTATATCGCGCGCGATGGATCCGAAGCCATGACAATAGTGGAATCTGAAAAACCCGAGATTGTTATTTTGGATATCATGATGCCTTTTGTTGATGGTTACGAAGTATGTGAATACATCAAACGAAAGAATAGGCGTACGAAGGTCATATTTCTATCTGCCAAGGACAAAGAAGCAGACATACAAAAAGGGTATGATGCTGGCGCAGACCTGTACATTACCAAGCCCTTTAGCACTAAACATTTAGTAAATAAAGTAAAAGAATTAGCCATAGAATTAATCGAATAACATAACCATAAAACACACATGAATTATGAGTAATAAAATACAAACCCTTACCGGGTACTTCCATGAATATGCAAAGAGTGTAACCAATCCCGAAGAGTTCTGGTCAAGAATTGCCGACTCCTTTCATTGGCAAAAAAGATGGGATAAGGTGGTAGAATGGAACTTTGACGGTCCTGATGTGAAATGGTTTACCAATGCCAAGTTGAATATTACCGAAAATATCTTCGAAAGAAATTTATTTACGTTGGGAGATAAAACCGCCATAATTTGGGAACCTAACGACCCAAATGAGCCCAATCAGGAAATTACCTATCGACAACTTTTTGAGAAAACCAATCAATTTGCCAATGCCATGAAAGCGCAGGGCGTGGGTAAAGGTGATAGAGTAATTATTTATATGCCTATGGTTCCTGAAGCCGCTGTGGCTATGTTAGCTTGCGCTAGAATTGGAGCCATTCATTCAGTGGTGTTTGCAGGTTTTTCATCGAGTGCATTGGCCGATAGAATTGAAGACTGTTCTGCGAAAATGGTGCTTACATCAGATGGTAATTTTAGAGGTGCCAAATCTATTCCTGTTAAAGAAGTGGTGGATGAAGCCCTTGAAAAGTCCTCGAGCATCGAAAAGGTAATCGTCTTCAAAAGAACAGGTGAAGACGTGACCATGAAAGAAGGCCGAGACATCTGGTGGCACGATGCGATAGAAGGCCAATCGATAGAGAACAAAGCAGAAGAAATGGACGCAGAGGATATGCTGTTCATTCTCTACACCTCAGGATCAACCGGAAAACCTAAGGGTGTGGTGCATACCACAGCAGGTTATATGGTTTATACCAGTTATTCATTCGAAAATGTATTTCAATATAATAAAGGTGATGTTTACTGGTGCACAGCCGATGTGGGTTGGATTACCGGTCACTCATACATCGTTTACGGACCATTGCTATCAGGTGCGACCACAGTAATGTTTGAAGGTGTACCTACGTTCCCAGATGCAGGTCGTTTCTGGCAAATCGTAGATAAATACAAAGTCAATCAATTCTACACTGCTCCAACAGCTATTCGTGCCTTGCAAGCTTATGGCACCGAACCGATTGAACCTTATTCATTGAAATCTCTTAAAGTTATCGGCTCTGTTGGTGAACCAATAAATGAAGAAGCATGGCATTGGTATCATGCCCATGTTGGTAAAGGAAAATGCCCTATCGTAGATACCTGGTGGCAAACGGAAACAGGAGGAATTATGGTTTCGCCAATTGCAGGTATTACGCCCACTAAACCTTCGTATGCCACACTTCCATTACCCGGCATTCAGCCGATCATTGTTGACGCGGATGGCAAAGAATTGAAAGGCAATAGTGTGGAAGGAAATCTGTGTATTAAGTTTCCATGGCCGAGTATGCTGCGAACCACTTATGGCGACCATGAGCGATGTAAACAAACCTACTTCTCTACCTACCCCGGTATGTATTTCACTGGTGACGGTGTGAAACGTGATGAAGATGGCTACTACAGAATTTTAGGCAGAGTAGATGATGTGATTAATGTCTCGGGCCATAGAATGGGCACGGCAGAAGTAGAAAATGCTATTAACGAACATCCTAAAGTAATTGAATCAGCTGTTGTAGGCTATCCGCACGATATTAAAGGGCAAGGCATTTATGCGTATGTGATCTGTGATATGGAAGGCAGAACTGAAGACAACCTGATAAACGAGATTAGAGATACGGTTACTAAAATTATCGGTCCAATTGCCAAGCCTGATAAAGTTCAGATCGTACCCGGATTGCCTAAGACAAGGTCTGGTAAAATCATGCGTAGAATTCTGAGAAAAATAGCCTCTAAGGATACTGCTAATTTGGGTGACACATCAACGCTATTGAATCCGGAAGTGGTGGAAGCTATTAAGGATGGTGCAAAGTAGGTCATGGCTGCGAATGTCATAGCATCGCGAATTGCGGATTTTCTAAAGAAATTTCCACCCTTTGAGGAAATTTCAGATACCGAATTGTTGATGTTATGCGAAAAAGCAATTGTAAAATACGCCAATAAAGGGGAGTATTTATTTAAGCAGGGAGAGTCAAGCTCTCCCTATCTTTATGTAGTCAAAGAAGGTCTGGTGCATCTTGAGCGTCAAACTTCTACGGGTGCTAAAGAACTTGTCGATATCTGTGATGAAGGTGATTTGTTTGGAGTGCGCTCGATGCTATCAGGAAAGCCTTATGTTTTTGATGCCCGATGTGAGGAAGAGGCTTTGGTATATGGAATACCAATTGAGGAATTTAAAAAGCATCTTGAAAGTAATAGTAAAATTGCTCTTTTCTTTGCTTCAGGCTTGGCAGGAGGGCAATCAGATGTTCAACAGGGGCCCACTCAAAAAATGGTGCCCGTTCAAGAATCAGGATCATTACTCAATTGGAATAAGCCGCTAGCTGAACCCAAAAGAGCGCTCATTACTTGCAAATCAACCGATTTAATAAAGGATGTTGCTGGTCTAATGACCATGGAGCAAATTGGCTCAATCATTATCTGTAATGACGAACAAAAAGCCATAGGTATTGCTACTGAAACAGACTTTAAAACGAAGGTAGCAACAGGCAAAGTCGCTGTCACACAACCCATTTCGGAGATCATGACCCCTGATGTTATTACCATGAACTTAGGCAAACCGCTCTCCTCCTATCTCCTCAAAATGCTGCAGCACAAAATCAATCATTTGTGTCTGGTAAAAAAAGGGTTGCCTGTTGGTATACTTAGCCATCACGATTTGACAGGTGCCAGCCAGAATCACCCCATAACATTGGGCTATACGATGGAGCAGGCAGCAGAACTTTCTGAACTAGTTGAATTACGCAATCAGGCAGATGCTTTAATCAACTTTTATCTTGAGCAGCATGTATCCATCCAATTGGTCAGTTCATTAGCCTCCCATATAAACGACATCACCATCAGTAAATGCATTGAGTGCGCTCTACAGGAAGTTGGGGAGCCAACGGCAAAATTTGCCTGGATAAGTTTGGGTAGCGAAGGACGACAAGAGCAACTCATCCGAACTGACCAGGATAATGCACTCATTTATGAAGATAATCAGGATGAATCCACCCGGCTCTATTTTATAAAGTTGGCTCAAAAAATAAATTCCAACTTAGAAGCTTGCGGTTTTGAGATGTGCCCTGCCGAAATGATGGGCGGAAACGAAAAATGGTGTCAGCCCCTCAATCAATGGAAGAAATACTTTTCAGGCTGGATTCATCAGCCTCAGGAAAAATCCCTGATGCTCTCAACCATCTTCTTTGATTACCGACACGTGTACGGTGCAAAAGAATTGGCAGATGAATTGGGAAAGCATCTGAAAAATGAAATTAAAAGCGGCAATATCTTCATCCATTTCTTGGCGAAAAATAGTTTGCAAAATCCTCCACCACTTAGCTTTTTCAAGAATTTTGTTGTGGAGAGGTCTGGAGAGCATGTGGATCGATTCGACATTAAAGCAAGAGCTATGATGCCCTTGGTTGATATCGCCAGGGTGCTGGCTTTAAACTCGGGTGAATCCATTAGCAGTAATACTTTAGTTCGCTACAAATGGCTCGAGAAAAACGATAAGAATAATGCCGAACTATATAAATTGGCCGCTGAGAGCTATGAATATCTAATGCGGTTTCGGGCGTTGAACGGCTTTCAAAACAAGAACTCAGGGCGGTATATCTCTATAGAATCATTATCTAAAATAGAGCGGCAAATTTTGCGCAATACCTTTGAACCGATAAACAGGCTACAAAAAATGCTGGAAGTAAGGTTTCAGTTAAGCTATTTTAATTAATGGAGTTTTGGAAGAAGCTTTTCGGAAAGGATCATAACCCAAACCTTATCTCCCATGATACGCCATTGGAGAATATTAAATTTGTATGTCTAGACACAGAAACCTCTTCACTCGATCATACCCAGGCAGAGTTACTTTCAATAGGGTTGGTAACTATTCAAAATCTGGAAATTAAAGTCGAATCCGGTAAAGAGCTTTTTATAAAACACCAAGACATTCAACTTTCGGAATCCATCGAAGTACACGGGATTACATTAGAGAAATGCAAAAATGGCATCAGCTTGAATGAGGCATTGTCTAAAACTGAAAAGTACATTGAAAAATCTGTATTGGTGGCTCATAATGGCGCTTTTGATCTGGCCATGCTCAATCGATTCAATCCTAAAATGACGAAGAGTCATCGGTTAGTGGATACTGCACGCTTGGCAATAAGACTCAACACATCTCCGATGGACCGCCATAATTATGAAAAGAAAGACTATTTCCTGGATACTTTATTGACAAAATATGATATCCAACCCCTGGAAAGACATACTGCCTTAGGTGACGCCTACTCAACGGCCTTATTATTTTTAAAATTAGTGAAGATTCAACAATTGAGAGGTGCAACTCAACTCAGACACATTATGTGATACTGATTCTTCTTAACGATTTTGGTTTGATATATTAGCATTCACAAAACCAATAATCCCAATCATGGCTTCAAAGTTTTTTGCTGTATTTGATGACATCGCAGTACTCATGGATGATGTAGCGACCATGAGCAAGTATGCTACCCAAAAGACAGCCGGAATTTTAGCGGATGATTTAGCGGTAAATGCCGAAAAAGCATCGGGGTTTTCAGCTTCTCGAGAGTTAATTGTATTATGGCGAATAGCAAAGGGTTCTTTGCTGAATAAAATAATCATCTTACCAGCCGCATTTCTACTCAGTGCTTTTTTGCCTGGTGTTATCATTCCAATTCTATTGTTGGGTGGGTTGTATCTGGCATATGAGGGCGTTGAAAAAGTTTATACTTACTTGTTTCATCGTGAATCGAAAGAAAAGAAAAAGCAATTACTGCAAAATGACGAACAAGCTGCGTCCTATGAAAATGAAAAAGTTAAATCGGCCATTGTTGTTGATTTTATATTGTCTGTTGAAATAATCATTATAGCACTTAGTACAGTTGCCGATCAACCGCTCAATATTCAAATACCTGTTGTAACTGTAGTAGCATTACTTGCCACAGTTGGCGTTTATGGCTTGGTGGCTCTCATTGTTCGAATGGATAATTTGGGTTTGAATTTAATCGCAAGTAGTGAAAACAAGAGCAGTTTCAAAGCCAAATTAGGTCGTGGATTGGTAAAGCTATTACCTTGGGTGGTGCGTAGTTTAACTGTATTAGGAACACTTGCCATGATACTGGTTGGTGGAGGAATCTATGCTCATAATGTCGACTTCATCCACAACCTGTTGCGCACTTGGCCTACATTACTAGCTGATTTCTTAGTGGGTTTATGCCTTGGAGCATTAGCTGTTGTGGTTATGAAACTGTACGAAAGCATTAAAAAAAATTTCGCAAAGGCTACATAACACTTAATTATACTACGGTATCACTCTGTATGTAAAAGGCCTAATCCTTTCTCACACACAAACACCGTCTACTTTGATTTTTGGTAGGATCAGTTAAGCCCCCATCCAGAAAGTTAATGGCCCAGGCTTTATTGTTTGCCGTTTCGGTTGACGACCAATAACCGTCTAACCCGTAATCTGCTAAAAGATAGTTTTGCTTATACAAGGCATCTAACTCGGCCCTTGAAGGCAGGTACCAATCTTCAAAACCAAAAGCCGATAAATCATCACATAATTTGGCGGCATAATTACCGTCACCCAGTGCAGCGACAATTGAACTGGTATTACTTTGACCGTCAGAATCTGAAGTTGCACCAGTGCCTGCAAAGGCTCCGAAATTTATTGATACGGAATTATCAGTGGGATGAGCAAAGATCTGAGCCCCTCTGAAAGCTACAGGTATGGGGCCATCTGTAGGTGGTACAACAGAATTAGAGGCAGGCAGATTAACAGAATTGCCATTAGAAATAGTTAAGACATTACCCTCAATGCTTAACTGCTGCAACTCATTTTCACTATCGCCATCCTGTTCTTCAGGTAATGTTATGCTGTTGCCATTGCTAATGGATAAAAGCTGGCCATTAATAGATAACTCCTGAATTTCATTGGTACTATCACCATCCTCCTCTTCAGGTAATGTTATACTATTCCCATTACTAATTGTTAGGATATTTCCTTCAATGGTTAGCTGCTGAATTTCGTTCGTTGCATCAGCATCGGCATCATCCACATTATCTGCTGACTTGGCATGCAATGCATATGGGACACTCAATAATTGCACTTCACTTAATAACTTGAACTCCGAGCCACCATTTTCATCCAGCTCAATTCTCAGAAAGTGAGCATCTGAACCCCAGGTAATCTGACTGAAATTACCGGAAATCACATTTCCCTGCCCAATTTGCAAATTAATCATTCCAAATTCATCGGTAGATAAGCTCTGAAATTCAGCATATACGCGCTCACGATTAACATCTGAGCGTAGAACACTTATTCTTAAGGCAACGGTTTTATTCGCCATTGGCGTACCTTCTAAAGTTTGTATTGCTGCCTGATACCTAAATGAATTAGGCGTTTGTGCATTTGAATGCACAAATAAAAAACAGACACATATGGTGGCAATTATGCGTTTCATTTTTTTTAGTTCTTAATGATTCTAAATTTCAATGATTGACTGGTTCGTCTATCAGTTAGTATTAATAAATACACTCCTTGATTCATATCACTTAAATCAAGTGTTTGGTGAGTGTAACCATTTCCAAGAGGATCACTTTTAATTAGTGCTCCCTGAGAATTATATAAATTATATTCAATCGGTGCGTCAATAAATTTATCATTGAGGCTGATATTTATATGGTTAGCTGTTGGATTAGGATAAACGTTAACAGTATTGACACCTGCATTATCAAATGAAGTAACTTCAATATACTGACTACCTTTTACGTACTCTTGTTGAATTGTAAAGTTTTGATTGGCTACAGAACCTCGGGTAATACCACCTATTTGCCACAAACCTGTGACTGAGGAAGTGCTGAAAGTACCCCCTGCCGGTGCGAATGAATAAGATTTGATAGATTGAGCATTGGCTGCAATCCCGTACAACAGCATAGTAGCTGTTAATAGCCTAACCATAATAGAATGACTGAATTTAAAACATTACATGATTTTCAGTCGGTTATGAATCTTTGAAACTAGCAATAAGTAACCTTTTCCGCAATCGATTGCGGAAGTAAACTATCAGATTCTAACTTTTAGATAATTAGTTGTTAGTTAAATGAAAAAGAGGCTGCCAACTCAACAGTTTATAACAGCCTCTTCATCTGGTTTAGGGTACATTTTTTATCCCGCTTTTCTCACTTTCAGGGTATTAAATTGATCTTCCTCAGTACTTCCTTTCATAGCAGTAGTTGATGATTGCCCACCTTGAACCACATTCTGAATAGAATCGAAATATTGCGTACCAACAAACGTCTGGTGTTTTACGGCCTTAAACCCATCTGCCTGAAGGGCAAATTCACGTTCTTGTAGCTCACTGTAACCAGCCATTCCTCTTTCTCTATAAGCTTTAGAAAGCTCAAACATTGATGTATTAAGAGCATGGAATCCTGCCAAAGTAATGAACTGGAATTTATAACCCATCTCAGCAATATTCTCTCTAAAAGTTTCCATTTGCTTCACAGATAATTTAGATGCCCAGTTAAATGATGGAGAACAATTATATGCAAGCATTTGCTCAGGATATTTTTCCTTGATGGCTTGCGCAAATTCTTTTGCCAATCCCAAGTCAGGGTTAGAAGTTTCCATCCAAATTAAATCCGCATAAGGTGCATAGCTCAATCCTCTGTCAATTCCTTGCTCTAAGCCATTTTTCACATGGTAGAATCCTTCATTAGTTCTTTCCCCTGTAATAAACTTATGATCTCTGGGATCTACATCTGAAGTTATTAAGTTAGCGGCCTCTGCATCAGTTCTAGCTACTAAGAGTGTTGGTACATCGCATACATCGGCTGCTAGTCTGGCCGCAGAAAGTTTATTAATTGCTTCCTGTGTTGGCACTAATACTTTTCCTCCTAAATGGCCGCATTTCTTGGCGGATGAAAGTTGATCTTCAAAGTGTACTCCTGCTGCTCCGGCTTCAATCATCGCCTTCATTAACTCAAAGGCATTTAAATTACCACCAAAACCTGCTTCTGCATCGGCAACAATTGGCACCATCCAATCGATGTCGCCTTCTTCAGTAACACTTTGAATTTGATCTCTTCGCATTAATGCGTTGTTTATTCTTTTTACCACTTTAGGAACTGAGTCAGCCGGGTAAAGTGATTGATCAGGATACATTTCCCCGGCAAGGTTGGCATCTGCTGCCACCTGCCAGCCACTTAAATAAATAGCTTCCAAACCAGCAGTAACTTCCTGAATGGCCTGATTACCAGTTAGTGCACCCAGACCTGCCACAAAGTCCTGTGAGTTTAATTTTTTCCATAATTTTTCAGCACCATTGCGGGCCAACGTATGTTCCACCACAATGGATCCTCTCAATTTTACTACATCTTCAGGAATGTAATTACGCTTTACATTTTTCCATCTTGGATTCGTCATCCATTCGTTGTATAATTTTTCGATTTGATCTGCCTTAGTCATAGTTTTAGTCAATTAGGTTATAAGCTTGGGTTGTTAAAAAGTCATTAAATTTTGGTTGAAGTACGAGCTCATCGAATAACTCAATGGCCTTTTTGAATTGCCCATTCTGATAGTTGTCTTTACCAACCAATTCTTTGATTTTAATGAGCTCTTCGTTTTTAATTTCTTCGTATAATTCAACATTTATGGTTCTGCCATCGTCAAGTTTGGCTCCGTTTTTTAGCCATTGCCAAACTTGTGTTCTGGAAATTTCTGCTGTTGCTGCATCCTCCATCAAATTGTATAATGCAGCCGCTCCATTGCCTCTGAGCCAACTCTCGATATATAGAATTCCAACGTTGATATTGGTTCTCAATCCTTGCTCTGTTATGGTACCTAAAGGCTTTTCTAAGAGCATTTTTTCTGAAACACCCACATCGTCTCTTTTAATATGAATCTGGTTTTTGGTAACCATGTACTTATTGAAAGCTGATTCGGCTACTTTTACTAATCCCGGATGGGCTACCCATGTACCATCGTGCCCCATTCTTGCTTCACGCACTTTATCAGCCATCACTTTTTCTAATGCTTTTTCATTAGCCTCAGGGTCAGCTTTGATTGGAATTTGAGCAGCCATTCCGCCCATTGCATGGGCTCCTCTTTTATGGCACGCCTTAATCACGGCAAGTGAATACGCATTCATAAATGGCGTAGCCATAGTTATCTGTGAGCGGTCCGGTGTTACAAATCCAGGCTCGTTTCTAAACTTCTTGATATAAGAAAAGATGTAATCCCATCTGCCGCAGTTGAGTCCTGCACTATGCTCTTTCAACACGTAAAGTATTTCTTCCAGCTCAAAAGCAGCTGTAATAGTTTCAATTAAAACTGTGGCCTTAATTGTACCTTGAGGAATTCCCAAATACTCTTGTGCAAACACAAATACATCGTTCCACAGCCTAGCTTCATGATGGTTTTCAAGTTTTGGTAAGTAGAAATAAGGAGCGCTTCCTCTGTTAAGGAGTGTAGTTACATTGTGAAAAAAGTAAAGACCAAAATCCACAAATCCACCACTCACCTGCTCGCCATTAACAACAATGTGCTTCTCCTCTAAATGCCAGCCTCTTGGTCTGACAAATAAAACGGCTACTTCATCATTCAATTCATACTTTTTACCGCTAGTAGGATTTTCGAAAGAGATGGTTCTATCATTCGCATCTCTCAGGTTGATTTGCCCCTGAACTACATTCTCCCAATTAGGTGAATTGCTGTCTTCAAAATCAGCCATAAAAACCTTGGCACCCGAATTAAGTGCATTGATAATCATCTTACGCTCAACGGGGCCGGTAATTTCTACTCTCCTATCCTGAATTTCAGCAGGAACAGGGGCTACCGACCAATCACTTTCTCTAATGTCGCTGGTCTTGCTAAGAAATGACGGTCTTTCACCAGCATCAAATCGCTTTTGTCTGATCAATCGATCTGCCAGCAACTCTTTTCTTGTAGCATTAAATTTTTTATGAAGCGCCTCCACAAATGCCAGAGCTTCATCGGTAAGGATTTCTTCGTATCCTGTTTTCAACTTGCCTAACACCTGAATGGAGTGTGTTTTAGGAAGTGTTTTTACTGTTGTGGTGGTCATATAAATAAGGTTATAATTTCTAATATGTATGCAATTTAGTAAATTTTCTTTATTAGCGAAATTTCGCTACTAGATATTTTTCATTTTTTTAACATTTATCATAAAAACCCTCTGTATTTTTGAAAAAGCACATTATGGTATCTGATAATTTTTCCTTAAAACATATCCTCGGCCTTAAAGTCCATGACCTCAGGGTTAAAAAGGATTTATCATTTCAAGATCTTTCTGAGAGTTCAGGACTATCAATTTCTTACCTAAGCGAAATTGAAAAGGGAAAGAAATACCCTAAGGGTGATAAAATTCTGGCATTGGCAAAGGCATTGGATGTGACCTATGATGAGTTGGTATCATTGAAAGTATCTAAAAAGCTCACACCCATCATCAACCTGCTTCAGTCCGACTTTTTCAAAGAGTTTCCATTGGATACATTCGGCCTTGAGCCTCAAAAGATTATTGAATTACTCTCTAACTCACCCGAAAAGGTGCATGCATTTATAAATTCAATAATCAATATTGCGCGCAACTACGAAATGCGAGGGGAGCATTTTCACTATGCGGCTTTGCGCTCTTATCAGGAAATGAACGACAATTATTTTTCTGACATTGAGACTGCAGTAAAGAAGTTTATCAAGCAACACGATTCTCTGAAGCAATTACCTAACACGGTGGCTGTTTTAGAGGATTTACTGAAAAAAGAATTTGATATCACCATTGATAGAACAAAGCTCTCATCCTACCCTGAGCTAAGGGATCTGCGCTCATTTTATCAGAAAAAGGAAAAACGGCTTTTATTGCATAATGGACTAACTGCTGCGCAGGAAGCTTTTTTAATAGGCCGTGAATTGGGATTTCATGTATTGGGTTTAAAAGAACGGCCAGCTGAAACACCTCCTTACAAAGCCTATGGTTTTGAAGGAATACTGAATAACTACAAAGCTTCGTACTTTAGTGCAGCGCTCATCCTCCCTGAACAAGAGGTAATTACAGACATTAATAAAATGGCCCTTTCCGACACCTGGAATGAAAGCATGATGATCGGCTTTATTGATAAATACCAGGCTACGCCCGAAATGATCATGCAAAGATTGACCAACATACTTCCCAAGCATTTCGGACTGAAAAACCTATTTTTTCTGCGGTTTGTGGGCACGGATAATTTTTCATCATACGATCTTACCAAAGAATTGCATTTATCACGTTCGCACAATCCACACACTAACTCTTTGAATGAGACTTATTGCCGCAGATGGTTATCAATACGTTTAATCAAGCAATTGAGATCACTTACTAAACTTGATAAGTCTTCATCGATATTAGCCGGAGCTCAGATTTCCCAATATTATGGCACTGAAGACGAGTACTTGTGCCTTACCTTAGCTTTCCCAAATGTGTCCAACTTATCGGAAAGTATTAGTGTAACTATTGGTTTCTATGTGGATGCCAATTCGAAGAAGCGCATTAAATTCATCAGCGATCCTGCCATTAAATCGAGAATAGTAAACACCACTTGCCAGCGCTGCGGTTGGACTGATTGTGAAGATAGAATTGCGCCTCCTACAGTTATTGAAAAGGAAACAGCTCAAAAGAATGTGATTGATGCCCTTCTAAAACTTGATGAATAATTGATTAACTTCATAGGATAATTTGTATCCCATGAAATATTATTACTTACTCTCCATTGCGGTATTTGCTCTTTCCTGCTCCCCTAAAAATGAAATATCCGATAAAGCTCAATTAGGTGATCTAGGTCACAACTTCAGCATTTCTGAAAATGCTAAACCCCATTTCGACAAAGGGCTATTGCTGCTGCATAGTTTTGAATATGAAGATGCCCGAGATGCATTTATGGAAGCCAAAGAAGCAGACCCGAAAGAAGTTATGGCCTACTGGGGCGAGGCTATGACTCATTACAAAGCTTTATGGGGCTTACAAGATGTGGAAGCAGGTCGTGCTGTCATGCAAGAACTTGGATCTTCCAAGGAGGAACGATTGGCTAAAGCCGAAAATGAGTTAGAGACAAACTTCTGGATGGGCATCGAGTATCTGTATGGAGAAGGTGAACTAACAGAAAGAAACAAAAAGTATGTGGATCACATGGCCGCATTGTATGAAGCCAACCCCGATCATCAGGAAATTGCTGCGTTTTATGCGCTTGGCCTCATGTGGGCTGACTATGATAATGAAGAGAATTTAAAAAAATCATCGGCTGTGGCTGCCAGTATCATTGAAGAAAACCCCACTCACCCTGGCGCTTTACACTACATGATTCACGCGAATGACGATCCTGAATTTGCCCAGGTGGCTATAAATGCTGCGAACAATTATGCTAAAGTTGCCCCTGATGCTGCACATGCACTGCATATGCCTTCCCATATTTATGTGGCATTGGGTATGTGGAATGAAGTAGTAAGTTCTAACATAGATTCATACCAGGCCAGTTTAAATAGAATGGAAAGAAAAGAATTGGATGGCACGGCTCGCGGCTATCATTCGTATGCCTGGTTGCACTACGGCTACCTACAGCAAGGTAATTATGATAAAGCCGCTGACATGTTAAAAGATATGATCGGTTTTCATTACGATTCCGCAGGCTCAAATTCTTATTTAATTGTGATGCAGAATCAGCAACGTATTGAGGCAGGAGAGTGGCCACAAAGTTTAGAGCTAGTTGATGTTGATTACAGCAGTTTAGGGCTACAAGAAAAATCAGCGATGCACTTTTTCAGAAGTTTATTGGCCTTTGATAAGAAAGACGCTGCTTCTATACAAATGGAAATTGATACGCTATATACCCACCTTGAGGCTGCCAAACTGGTAGTTACAGATGATGGAATTGCGCTATGTAGTGCAGGACCAACACGTTATGCGCCTTCGCAATCCGGTATAGATAAAACCCAGGCTGTTATTTATCAAATGGAGTCTCTGGTTGCCCAACTTGAAAATGACGATGCCAAAACAGAAGAGTTTCTAAAGAAAGCCACTGCACAAGAGGCTTCCGGCTCGTATGATTCAGGTCCTCCTTTTATTGCCTACCCGACCTTTGAGCAATATGGCGATTGGTTATTAACCAAAGGCCGTTACGAAGAAGCCATTGAACAATTCGACATTAGTTTAAAGAACAGAACAAACAGAGCTAAAGCACTGCTAGGTAAGAAAGAAGCCTTACTCAGGCTGGACAGAATACAGGAAGCCCAAAAAGTGGATGAAATTCTGAGTGTTTTTAGAATGCAGCAGCAGGTGGCTGCAATTTAGTACGCGATGACGAATCCTTTTTAAATCACCAATTGCACATTAAGACAAGCCTGTCTGCCGACAGGCAGGCTCAATGTGACAATTATCTATGACAAATTCTTAATTAAAACATGTCATCCCAAGGAATCGAGGGATCTCACTCCATTAGAAGTACGTTCAACTAACGAGTGAGATTCTTCCTTCGTCAGAATGACCTAATGATAGAGGTTTTCACTCATCATATGCAATAATTATTTATTCTTATTATGACAATAACCCATTAAACGTTTTACTCGCCCTCATAGCAGGGTCTGCTTTTGCATCTTCTGGTTGGTAATACCCTCCGATATCTACAGGGCTACCTTGTGCCTCTTCTAACTCTTTTATAATCTTAACTTCATTCTCTTTAAGCGCTCCGGCCAAACCTGCGTAATGAGACTTTAACTCTGCATCTTCGTTTTGCTGTGCAAGCGCTTCTGCCCAGTACATCGCCAAATAAAAATGACTACCTCTGTTATCTAATTCTTTCACTTTACGTGATGGCGACTTGTCATTTTCTAATAATTTACCAGTCGCTTTATCCAACGCATCGGCTAGTACTTTTGCTCTTTTATTATCCGTGCTATCTGCTAGATGCTCTAGTGAAGCAGCCAATGCCAAAAATTCACCTAAGGAATCCCAACGTAAATGACCTTCTTCTACAAATTGCTGAACATGCTTTGGAGCAGAACCACCGGCACCAGTTTCAAATAAACCTCCACCGTTCATTAATGGAACAATTGAAAGCATTTTCGCACTAGTACCTACTTCCAGAATAGGGAAAAGGTCTGTTAAATAGTCACGTAAAACGTTACCCGTTACAGAGATGGTATCTTCGCCTTTTACAATGCGTTCTAAAGTAAATTTTGTTGCCTCTTCTGGTGAAAGAATCCTTATATCCAATCCGCTTGTGTCATGATCTTTCAGGTATTTATCTACTTTCTTAATCAACTCAGCATCGTGGGCTCTGTTTTTGTCTAACCAGAAAACGGCTGGTGTATTTGATGCTTTTGCTCTGGTAACTGCTAACTTCACCCAATCCTGAATAGGTGCATCTTTGGCCTGACACATTCTCCAGATATCACCTTCTTCTACAGCATGTTTTAATAACACATTGCCATCTGCATCTACCACTTTCATGGTTCCAGCAGCAGGCATTTCAAAAGTTTTATCGTGTGAGCCATACTCTTCAGCCTTTTGGGCCATCAAACCTACGTTTGGTACAGTACCCATGGTAGTTGGATCAAAGGCGCCATTCTTTTTACAGAAATCGATCACTTCCTGATAGATACCCGCATAACTGCTATCTGGTATAACAGCTTTAGTATCCTGTGTCTTGCCTTCTTTGTTCCACATTTTGCCAGACTCACGAATCATGGCCGGCATTGATGCATCAATAATCACATCGCTAGGTACATGAAGATTAGTAATGCCTTTATCAGAATTTACCATTGCTAAATCTGGGTTAGCCTTATAGCACGCTTGAATATCGGCTTCAATGGCTGCTCGCTCATCAGAAGAAAGCTCAGAAAGTTTAGCAATTACATCGCCAAATCCATTTCTTACATCTACGCCAAGTTTCTCAAAAGTAGCACCGTGTTTTACGAACAATTCTTTGAAATATACTTTAACCGCATGCCCGAAAATGATAGGGTCAGATACCTTCATCATGGTTGCTTTCATGTGCAATGAGAAAAGAACACCTTTATCTTTTGCATCTTTCACCTGCTCTTGTAGGAAAGAAATCAATGCCTTTTTATTCATTACCGTAGCATCAATTATCTCACCGGCTTGTAGTGCCAGGTTATCTTTCATCACCGTTACCAGGCCATCGGCATTATGGTGCTCAATTTTTACTGTAGTAGCTTTATCCAATGTGACGGATTGCTCATTCGCTCTAAAATCTCCGGATGCCATGTGGCTCACGTGCGACTTAGAATCAGAACTCCAGGCACCCATTTTATGCGGATGCTTTTTGGCATATTCTTTTACCGCGCCAGGTGCTCTTCTGTCAGAGTTACCTTCTCTTAAAACCGGGTTTACCGCACTACCTTTAATTTTATCGTATCGCGCTCTCACTTTTTTCTCCTCTTCCGTTTTAGGCTCATCAGGGTAGTTAGGTAAGTCATACCCTTTGGCCTGAAGCTCTTTTATTGCGGCCGTTAATTGCGGAATAGATGCACTGATATTCGGCAACTTAATGATGTTGGCTTCAGGCGTTTTGGCTAACTCGCCAAGCTCTGTTAATGCATCACCAATTTTTTGGTCTTCACGCAAGTACTCAGGAAAATTGGCTATAATTCTACCTGCCAAAGAAATGTCTCTGGTTTCTATTGCCACCCCGGCAGAACCGGCAAACGACTGAATAATTGGTAAGAATGATCTGGTAGCCAAGGCTGGCGCCTCGTCCGTAATCGTATAAATAATTTTTGCTGTATCTGACATATTTTTAAATGCTATTTAGCGGTTAAAAGCTCCTTTTGAAGATTGCGAAGTTAAGCAAATACAGCTTGGTTTTAAAGTGTGTGATGGGCTTTGTAAGGGTTTAAAATAACTTAGTGATTGGTTTGTCGTTTAGAAAGTAAAATAAAATTCCTGATTATGCTGCACCTTCTTTTCACGATGCTTATTGCACTGGCTCCAGTCGCTGAAGAACAACCCAATAATGTAGATGTTTGCCTGAGTACTGATGAGGCTAAATTATATACCATTATTAATGATTACCGAAAATCGAAAAAGTTAAAGCCAATCCCTTACTCTGCAAAGTTGAGTATGGTGGCCCAGGTACATGCCAAGGATTTGGCTGACAATTATGATTTTGATCCGAACAATAAATGCAACCCTCACAGTTGGTCTAAAAAAGGAGAATGGTCTAGCTGCTGCTACACGAATGACCACAAGAAAGCACAGTGTATGTGGGACAAGCCTATGGAAATAGCAGGTTACAATAGCCCTGGATATGAAATTGCTTATTATAGCTCTGCAGGTGCCAATGCCGAAGAAGGCTTGGAAGGATGGCAGAAAAGCCCTGCGCACAATCCGCTACTAATTAACACCAGCATTTGGAAGGATATTGAATGGCAGGCTGTTGGTGTAGGCATTTACAAAGAATATGCAGTGGTATGGTTTGGCCAAATGGCCGATGAGCAAAATAATGTAGTTACCTGTAAATAGATTGGTAGATTTGCCTGGTAATAAAATATAAAAAACACTCGGTGGTTGTTATCGATGTGTTAAAAGCCATTAAATGTCAACTGAGCAAACTATAACTTTCATATTAAGCTATATACTTTCGGTTACAATTATACTTTCTAAAAATTACGGAATTAATAGACTCATTAGGTTAATCCTGACTTCTCTACCAATATTGATTATTATTTATGCTTTGTATTTAGGCAAGACTCCATTTAATAATTCTTTTCTCTATGGGTTTTTTACTGGACCAATAATTATTGGGTGCTCGATAGAGTTGTTCAATCAAATTTCTAATAAACTATACAATCGTGATTTTCATTTATACAGCAGGTACTCAGTTGATTATACAGGACATATGAAGAAACGAAAGACGTTCAATTGGACAGACAAATTTTTCTCAATAATACTCATTCTCTTGTTGCTAAGTTGGCCAATTATATTTGATACAATAATAAAAAATATAGGCTTGTAACATTATGTAATAGCGCATTTGGACTTCACCATGCGAAGACCTAGTCGTTGTGGCTCCTACCATCAATCAGCAAACTAGGTTCTAAACCCAAATCATACTAGTTTTATCATAACCACTTCAATTGAGAATCCAATGCAAGACATACTATTTGATTTTATATCAAAATACATCTCTTTAACGGAAGAAGAAAAAAGTGCATTACTTTCACTAGATCTGTTTCATCCAGTAAAGAAAGGTACGGTTTTACTTAAAGAAGGACAGAAGTCACACGAGAGTTATTTTGTTTTAAAAGGCTGTATTAGGGTTTATTATATTATCGATGGGGAAGAAAAAACAACTGCCTTCTACACAGAACTAGATGCATTAACCCCTCATTGTGCGGTAAACAAAACTCCTTCTGAATATTTTATTAGTTGCGTTGAAGACAGCATTCTTGCTATTTCAAATTCTGATGTGGAAGTAGCCATAAACACTAAATTTCCAAAGTTTGATATCATGTGCAGAATGTTATCGGAAGAATTGTTAGTGAAAAAACAAATAGATTTTGATGAGTTTAAGACTTCATCGCCCGAGCAGCGATACCTCAACCTTCTACAAAAAAGACCTGATCTGATTCAGCGTGTGCCACAGCACCAACTAGCCAGCTACCTCGGCATCAAACCTCAATCATTAAGTAGGCTAAGAGCAAGAATCATGGAAAAAGGGAGCTAAGCCCTATTTCTTCACTTAAGTGAACGTTTTGTAGTAATTCACCCATCTACTTTTGCAGCATCTAATCACATTATATAAGATATGGAAAAGAAAATTCTTTGGATGGGAATAGCATGCTTCTTAGCATGTAACATTTCAACAAACGCTCAATACGCTAAACAAGACGGTGACTTTAAAAATCATTTTGTGGGCAGCACTATGTTTTTATTGGGAAATTTAGCCTCCACCAACAGCCCCGAATTCGTTCAGCTGAATCTAGGTTATCGGATAACAGGAAAGGATGTAATCTCTGTTGAATTAATAACCTGGAAATATGCATGGCCTCTTGGAATTAACCCGTTTTATGACAATTCCTATGGAAAGCCAGAAGAGGAATTTCCAGGATATATTCGTGAGTATGGAATTGGACTAGCTTATCAGCGATATTTCTGGAAAGGTCTCTACGCTGCTGTACATTTAATACCTATGTGGCAAAAATTCAAAGATGAAAATGGAAACAAACTAGAGAATGGTTTTCATCTGTTTAACACTTATCGAATTGGTTATCATGTAAAGCTCTTCAAAGATCAATTTTTTATTGAGCCATCATTTGGAGTAGCTGGTCGCCCTTATTACACAGAAATGCCGGATGGATTTAAACAAAAAGATGACAAGTGGCCAAAATGGACGCCTGAGCCAGGACTGCATATTGGATTTAACTTTTAATAGATACTTATGAATTCACAAAAAACACCACAAAACAAGCTGGAAGACCTAAGAGTAAATGTAAAACTGAAACTTGCCGCGCTTTGGGCGAGTGTGATGTTTCTAATTATCTATATCGATTATTTTGCCCTGTATATGCCGAATATGATAAAAGATATTCTGAATGGGAGGGTGTTTGTATTCGATATTTCGCCAATGTTTCTTTCAATTGCACTTGCCTTAGTGGCTATTCCAGCACTGATGATTTACTTCTCTGTTGCCCTTCCGGCTAGAGCAAATCGCGCAGCAAATATCATTGTAGCTGCGGTGAATATCCCTTTTATGTTGTTTAATCTGGCCGGAGAAGCCTGGATGCACATGGTATTTGGAGCTACTGTTGAAGTAATTCTGCTTTTTCTAATTATTTATTATGCATGGAAATGGCCTCGGGTAGAACTATGATACAACAATAACTATTTAAAGCCAGAGGTACATTTTCTTGATCAAAGATGAGAGTCTAATTGAACACACCTCCCATACAATAAACCTCACTTTCCATTTCCCGTTTAAGCAGTTATGAAAAACAAACGACTGATCGGAATTATCGCAGCAATAACTCTGCTATTGCTTATTCCTTTTTTAGCCATGCAATTTTCTACAGAAGTTAATTGGTCTGCCTCGGATTTCATGATAGTGGGATTTTTATTACTTGCTACCGGACTTTCTTGCGAACTTGTATTGAGAAAGATTAAAAACAAAAAGCAACGAATTGGCTTATGCCTTATGATTATTGCAGGCTTATTACTTGTATGGGTTGAAATGGCTGTAGGGGTGTTCGGAACACCTTTGGCAGGTTCCTAAATTAGTTTTAAGCAACTAACTAGTATTTCTCTTCCTCGTTAGGGAAGTCCTTGGCCTTCACATCTTCAATATAGTGGCTCACCGCATCGGAAATAGTGGTGTATAAATCGGCATAGCGCCTTAAGAAGCGAGGTTTAAATTCTTTGGTAATTCCTAACATATCCTGCATCACCAACACCTGGCCATCAACATCAGGGCCGGCACCAATTCCAATGATTGGAATATTTACAGTTTCTGCAACCTTCTTAGCCAAATGTGCAGGTATCTTTTCAAGTACAATCGAGAAGCAACCACATTCTTCCAGCAATTTGGCATCTTCAATTAACTTTGCCGCCTCCTCCTCTTCTTTCGCACGCACCGTATACGTACCAAATTTAAATATCGATTGTGGGGTTAGCCCTAAGTGACCCATTACAGGTACACCAGCACTTAAAATACGAATCACAGATTCCTTGATTTCACTACCGCCTTCCATCTTTACAGCATGTGCACCAGATTCTTTCATAATTCGAATGGCCGAACGCAAAGCCTCAGAAGAATTACCTTGATAAGAACCAAAAGGAATATCTACAATGACAAAAGCTCGTTGCACCGCCTTTACCACAGAACTGGCATGATAAATCATTTGATCCAGTGTTATAGGTAAGGTAGTTTCATTACCAGCCATAACGTTGGAAGCACTATCACCTACTAAAAGCACATCAATGCCTGCAGCATCAAGAATTTGCGCCATACTAAAGTCGTATGCAGTAAGCATGGCAATTTTCTCCCCTCTGTTCTTCATTTCCTGAAGTTGGTGAGTAGTAACTTTTTTGATATCCTTCTTGTGTACAGACATGATTCTTAGCTTTCTTTTTCAGAATAATAAGTATTAGGAACTACTATTTTAAAAGTTGTTCCTTCCAGTTCTACGCTGTCAACCTCAATGGTAGCTCCCAATTTATCGGCCACTTTTTTAACAATATAAAGGCCCAAGCCTGAACCCGTACTTTTTTCTGTAGCCCTGTAGAACATATCAAAGATATGAGGAAGTTTAGACTCTTCAATACCTTCTCCATTATCTTCTACAGTGATAACTGCCTCTTTTTCATTTACTTGTGCCTCAATTTTAATATATGGCTCTTCTTTGGAGAAGCTGCGATACTTAATGGCATTGGATATAATGTTATTCAAGATAATTCTCAAACGGGTACCGTCAGTCATCAACTTTTTGTCATGAAACACTTTTGCCACAATCGATAAATCTGTGGTGTCTGTTGCATTGAAATAACTGGAAATACTGTTATTAATCTCCACCAGTAGGTTGAGCTCAGAGTGCGAATCGTTTACCCTGTCGTTTCTTGAAATGCTTAGCAGTTCCTGTACCAGGTCATCTAAACGTTTGATGCTGCCTTCAATACGCTCAATACACTGCTCTTTTACCTTAGGTGTATCCTCTAGTCGGTATAAATCGATCAGACCTAGTACAGACCTTAGAGGTGATCTTAAATCGTGAGAAGCATGATAAACGAAGCTATCCAACTCGAAATTCACCTTCTGTAGCTCCAACAAATTACTTTTAGATTCAGTGATGTCGATTAGAACCGTTTCCAGAATTCCATCGTCAGGGTAGTGTTGGATACTAAATAGCACCCAAATTAAATCACCATTATGGCGCTTTATTTCGAGTTCTACATTCTCTGCTCTACCTGTAGTTTTAACTAAATCGATAACAAATTGGCGATCCTTTTCAGATTTGTAAAAGTCAACTGTTTTAACTCCTTCGTATTTTTCTACGCCAAGTATTTCCCAAAACTTTTCATTGCTATCTAATACTTCACCTGTCTTGAAATCTGTGCGGAACATTCCAACCAGTGAATTCTCGAACAGTGATTTATATTTTTTCTCACTTTTAACTACTGCATCAGCAGCTTCTTTTCTGTCGGTAATATCTGTATGAGAACCTGATAATCGCAATAGCTTACCATTATCATCTCTTATGGCCTTTCCTTTTGAGAGTATCCATCGGTATGAACCATCAGTATGCCGTAATCGAAATTCTTGTCTGTAAAAAGTATTTTCACTTTCTACAAAATCTGAAAAATACTTTGTACAGCGCTCAAAATCGTCAGGATGGAGCAGTGATTCCCATAAACCATCGATTTGAGTTACATCATAATCAGGGTCTAACCCTACCATGGTTTTCCATGGTCTTGAAACAAAAGGTTTGTTCTTCGTGAAATCCCAATCCCACAAGCCATCATTGGCACCATCAGCCGCAGTTTCGTAAACTTCGAGCCTTTCCTGTAGATTGGCCAGTTTGCTTCGAAGTCTCTCTATTTCCTGCTTTTCCCTATCTCTTTCCAACTTAGACTCTAAAAGTTTTTCTGAAACTGACATACGAATTAAAATTGAACATGCAAGATAAGGGTAGCATCATAGTATTTCAATTGAATCTTACTACAGAAGGTACACGCATTTCTCTTCCTTTTCTAAAAGAACTTCTACATGCTCTTTAATGGTTGTCGCTAGCTCAAAACCGCTATATTTTATTGAAATGGGAAATTGAGTATGACTTCTATTTACCAAAACAGAGGTTTCCAGCTTTTTAACCTTAATATTTAAAAATGGCTTTAAGCTGTAAGCCATCGTTCTTCCCGTGTTAGAAACATCATCAATTAAGATGATTGTCTTATTTTTTACCTCTTTTTCGTCACAATCGAGTGAAATATTACTCTGTGTAGGAGCTTCTTTATCTAAAGAAACGCCCACTAAGCGTGTTTTAAATGAAGCTATTTCATTCAGTTGCTCCTGTAATAACTGAGCCAGTATATAGCCTTTATTTTTGATTCCGGCCAATACAATTTCCTTCTCATTGAAATTATTTTCAAAGATTTGGAAGGCCATACGCCTGATCTTTTGGTTAACCTGTTTGTTATCCAGTACGAGTGATTTACTTTCTACCATAATTAAGGAAGCGGCATTATTTTACTGTCTTTAAATGTAGATAAGATTACCATAGATTGCATACTATCCACGACATCTATATTACTCACCTTTTCGAGCATTAATCGTTGATAAGCAGCGATATCTTCAGCGATAATCTTCAGAATAAAATCACCAGAACCAGTGATATGATGGCACTCAATAATTTCATCTATCTCTGCAATGCTCTCAATGAACTTGTCAATATTGTCTTTGTTATGCCCTTTCAGAGATACCATCACAAATGTGCTAACACCTAACCCTACAATGTCTGTATCTAACTTTGCGTGATAGCTTTTAATAATACCTGAGTTCTCCAGTTTTTTAACTCGCTCGAGTGTAGGAGCTGGAGAAAGGCCAATTTTAGTAGCCAGATTAGCATTCGTAATTTTAGCATTCGACTGAAGGATTTCAAGGATCTTCCGATCGATTTTATCTAATTTAATTTTATTCTTCATTTTGAGTTTGACCAAATTTTATTTGGCGCAAAGATAAAAATTAAAAAGATAGTAGCTTAACAGATGTATTATTAGATTATTACCAGAATGCTAATTGCTGATCATCACCCTGTAAAGCTTTTCTGTACCAAGAAGTTTGAGTCTTATGAGATACGTTCCTCCTGATAATTCTGATAAATCAAGAACAAGATTATTATTACCTCGTGGCTTAACATCAGAAAATGAAGATATTAAATGTCCCTGACTATTAACAATTTGTATCTGTACGTCTGCTTCTTCAGTAGTTATAAGATCAATAGTAACGATTCCGTTTGAAGGATTTGGGTATGGCAAGCTGGTTACCAGATTGGCATTGTTGTAAGTGATGCATGAGTTATTATTATCAGAATTTTCTTCTTCGATGGCATAAAAACTCTGAACCGTGGCACACAAATAATTAAGCCTTCTGTTGGTAAGGCCCAATTCAAGTTGTCTGGTGATGGTTTCTTGAGGTAATAACTCACTTCGTAATATTTGTTGAAATGAAGCCTCGCCACCTAAATCTAGTGTAACTAATAGACTATCATGACGGATACTACCACTATTTGAAATAGTTAGAGATATAGCGTCTCCATTTGGTCGTTCAACCAACATTAAACTAGTTATTTCAAGATCTAATGTAGGTTCCAAAACACTAATTCTTTGCGATACTGTATCTCGGCAATCCTGTTCATTAATGGCGATCAATTGAACATCGTATTCTCCAATAGAGGTAAAATTATTTGTTGGATTAATTGCCTCAGAAGTGTTTCCATCCATAAAATCCCAGCGATAAGTTATTGCCCCGGTCGAGTTATTTACAAAATCAACCTCCAATTCAGGAGCGCCAAATGTTGTTGATGGGCTAAAAGACGCCTGTGGTGCCTGAAACACTTCAACGTTTTGACTGACCTCATACTCGCATCCATTGGCAGTAAGCAAATTCATACTCACCAGATATGTACCTGAATCGCTAAATAAATTTTCTACGGATGATTCAGTCCCTAGTTGTTGCTCATCATACGTCCAACTCCAACTGGTAATTTCATCTCCAGAGATCTCAGTAACATCTATTAAACGTGTTAATTCATTGGTGCAATTATCTTCAACTATAAAAGAAGGTGAAGGTGAAGGTGGTATACTTATCACTTTTTCAATCGTGGAAGTACAGAGGTTTTCTGAAGTAATAGTTAATGAAACCGGATAATCTATAGGTTCTTCGAACGTGTATGAGGGGTTTTGCTGTCCACGAAATACTCCACCAATATTCCAAGCCCAATTGGTAATAGCCTCATCTGCCAATGGTATGGACTCATCTGAAAAATTGATAACCACATCTTCACACAATTTATCAAAAGAAAATTCAGCTTCTGGGGCTTCCAATACTGTAATAGTTTGTGTTAAACTATCCAGGCAACCAAAGGTGGTGCCCACAATCAGCTTTACATCGTAATTATCATTCTCACTAAAAACATGTGATGTATTTTGTGAAGTCACTGGTTCAGATCCATCATCAAAATTCCAACTCCAGCTATTTAAATTGTCAAGGGTTACCGATGAAAGATCATTGAATTGCGTGGGTAAGTTTTCACATGACAGATCAGATTCAAAATTCACTTCTGGCAATGGATGAATGGTGATTAATTGCTGATCAGAAGTGACGCATCCATCAGCATTTGTTAATTCAAGCGTTACCTCAAATGTGCCTGCATCAGCAAACTCAAGTTGGGGATTTTCCAGTGTAGAAGAAAAACCATTACCAAAATCCCAATTGAAATCTGTAATAGCTCCAATGGACTGGTTAGTAAATTGTACAAGTTCACCAATGCAGGCATCATCGAAAACAAATTCGGAAAGTGATCCTTCCTTAATATCAGTTAGGTTTTTAGCTATCTCTACATCACACCCGGGAATGCTAGCAATAAGTTTCAGTTCCTTGGTTCCGCCAGAGGTAAATAGTAAGCCTAGGTCTTCATCAGTAGAAACAGTTTCACCATCAAGCTGCCATGTGTAGCTGATGAGGCCATCGAAATTACCGGGCGTATCATTTGTGAATAGGTAGTTTTGATTGGTGCAGATATTGCCACTAGGAATTGTGAAATCAGGGGCTGGTTCTGGGTAAACAGTAATGGTTTGTTTAGTAAAGTTTCCACATGTGCCATCTTCAATACTTAACTTTACTTCATATTCTCCGGCAGAGGCATAGCTGTGAGTTGGGTTAGCGTCACCCGAAGTTGGACTTCCATCTCCAAAGTCCCAGGTATAGGTTAACCCTGTACCATCCGTGGTTGACGAGAATTGGATGGGTGAAGATTGGCAGATGGTCTGGTTGGCGAAGGAGATAGTGGGGGCAATATCGGGAGATACTGTGATCGTTTCAGTGAAATTACTAACCCCTTCTGGTGCGGTACATTCTAAACTAATTTCATAAGAGCCTTCCTCGTTATAAAAAATTTCAGGTTCATTTTCCGCATTTGTTTGAAGATTAACAGGACAATTATAATAATGCTCAATACGGTTAAACACAGAATTATTAACCCCGTAAATAAAGGAGCGTCCATCAAAACGAAATACATCAATAGCATCAATGGTCGGTATGGTTGCGCTATAACTAATCTCAGCAGGTTGTTGTACAGCAGTTAGGTCGCCAAAATTGAAAACCTTAGGTGACTGACTAGAGTTGCTAACATATCCGTAAAAATTACTGCCATCTCTCACCAGATCTATATCATGGGAATTTGAAGGTCCAGTAAAATTATAAATAGCATCCCATGTCGGGGTGTTCATTAAACTACTACCAAAATTTAATCGCATAATTTTAGCAGCATTTATTGTTACACAATGAAGAATATAATCACCATTTATTATTTTTATATCAAAACCCATGAGTCTATTTAAATCAGCTTCAGGAGCTGTTGTTTTAATCACATCAGTTAATATATCTATTTCATTATCAAACGAATCACCATAATTAATACGCCAAAAACTGAAGCCTGTGTTTGGAGCTAGCATCAGTACTAAATCACCAGATTGATCAATCAATTGTACATTTCTAATGGCATTGGTTGTATACCCGAAATTTCCAAGATTTATTTCAACAGGATTATTATTCGTTAATGATGGTCCGAAATCTAATCTTATAATTTCCCCACCTGTTTCTCTATAACCTATTACAGCATGCCAAACGTTGTTAAATTTTAAAACTGATATATCATCTGGTGGTTTTAAGAAGAGTCCGTCTGTTAAATTAAGTTCCGTAACTATAGGATCATTCAATGGACTATCACCAAAGTCTAACCTGAACACCTCGAATCCGGCTCCACGGTCCAGCACAAACCCAAACCAGTTTCCCTGATCTTCCACCAGCTCAATGCCTGACCCAAAATTCATTCCAGTAATACTAGAGGAATTGATTATGGGCTCTTCATTGAAGTCACCAATACAAAAATCCCAAAAATAGTTAGTGAATCCAGTTGAATTGTTTTCTATGTTCAACTGTTGCTCAATACATACTGAATTATTAACTGTAACATCCAATACGGATTGCCCATAACTATTTAGTACCACTAACGACAGTAAAAGAGTTGAGGTAAGATTGAGAATATTTTCTGATAAGTTAATTGTCAAACCTTTAATTTCAATTTATATTATTATTTGACTGGATGTAACCCTATTTTTCAAACTAGCTTATTGTATGCATTAGCATACTTGTCTATACCACGATCCAAATTAAATTGTCTTATCGATTGATTTCTAATCTTTAACTTATCCTTTTGCATTAGCCTTGGTATTTTACGAATAGCATTTTGATATTCTGATTTAGTAAATTGATTAATAACATAACCAACCTCGTCATTTACTATGCTTTTAATGTCACCTACATTGTCATTACAAATAATTGGAATCCCCATTGCCATAATTTCAGCTAATTTGGTAGGAGATGAAGCGATTTTAGAATAAACAGGTTTTATAAAAAATAGGGCTACATCACTTAGCGCTAAATAATCTGGGACTTCCTTCCTAGTAACTTTAGTAATTCTAATCTGATTTTTATTAATACCTAACTCACTAGCTTTCCTCTCTATTATTAAAGGATTATCAGCTGTTATGAATAGAAAAATTGCATTTGGTTTTTTGTTTAAAAGCTCTTTAAAGAATTCAAGCATTTCATCCAACATATACCAAGTACCAATAGATCCTAAATATGAGATTATGAAATTATCTGTGTCAAGTTTTAAAGTACTTTGTAGTCCAATTTGCCTATTATGATTTACCGTTTTATAATCAAACAAATCACTATTAACACAACATGGTATTACTTCGATAGGTACATTTTTAGATAAATAATTACTAATTATTTCTTCTTTACCAGCCTGGGTTAATGAAATTATGTAATCACTATCATTAAAGAAATAAGATTCCTTTTCTTTAAAAAACCTATAGATTAATTTATAAAACGGATTGGATAACTTCCAAATACCTCCTTCAACTCGTTCGTCTACCCAGAACCCGCGCATGTCAAATACGAATTTAATTCCGAATTTCTTTTTCAGCTTTAGACCGACAAGGGCTGCCACATAACTCCTACAATGAACAATAACATAAGGGTTTTTCTTTAAGATTCTTTTCGAAGCATTATACATCTTAATGATGTCCCAAATTGTTGATAGTACAGGAGGTCTTTTCGAATAGGATTGTGGAAACCACGATATATCAACCGTATTAATAATTTCATTAATTATTTTTTCATTATCACTATTTACCTTTTTCTCGAATGAGAGCAATGAAAATTTAAAACCTTTATTTGAAAGACCAACTAAATAAGGGAGCACTTGAGACTGACCTAAAGGATCTGTCATTCCATCGTAAGACAAATAAAGTATATGTTTTACTGAGCCTTTATCCATTTATGTATTAATATAAGTGCCCATAATCTATTGTATAAAAAAACTCTACCAGAAAAAAACTGTGTTTTGATATCTCTCACAATCTCCCAGTTTACAATGCCGCAATCTTCCACTACTTCTTTAGACAAATATTCATCTAAAAGATACTTTAAACTAGTGCTGAGCCAACGCTCTAGCGGAATTGAAAACCCCCATTTGGGTCTGTTAAAATAGCTTTCAGGTACGTAATCATAGAGTACTTGTTTTAGCAGGTACTTTTTAATACCTTTTTTTATTTTCAACTTCTCATCAAGATTAAGTGTAAATTCAACCAAATTGTGATCTAGAAGTGGAACTCTTACCTCTAATGAATGAAACATAGAAGCTCGATCAACTTTTACTAACAAATCATCTTTTAGGTAATATTTTAAATCAAAGAATGATTGTTTTTCAGATGCAGTTAGTTTTCGAGGTATTTTTCCAAAATTTTTAAAAATGGCCAACTCATCTGGGGGATTAACTAATATTAAATTCAATTCTCGTTCAGAGAATAAATATTGCTCTTGAGAGAATATATGACTTTCGATATTTTTTTTTGAATAATAATTCAAAACTTCCGCTCCACGCATTAAACGGTTATTTCCTACTGTTTTTAAACCATAGGCTAATGGCTTTCTAAATGTATTTATAATTGGATTTGACAGTCGGTTAGACCAGTCATACATGCCATAACCCATAAACTGCTCATCTCCACCATCACCAGAAAGAGCTACGGTCACTTCTTTTCGAGCCATCCTGCTTACTAACAAAGTGGGAATTGCAGATGAATCAGCAAATGGTTCATCATATATATCCAATAAGTTAGTAATTTGATCTAAAGCATCTTGCTCTGTAAGTATGAATTCATAATGTTCCGTTCCCAAATGTTTTGCCACAGATTTTGCAAATACACTTTCGTTATATTTATTGTCTTTAAACCCTATAGAAAATGTTTTTATAGGCAAGTCAGAAAGTCTTTGTGCGAAGGCAGTAACAATACTTGAATCTATGCCCCCACTAAGAAATGTACCTAGCGGTACATCGGCTATCATTCTCATTCTTACAGCATCTGTAAGCAATTCACTTAATCTATCTTTAGCCTCAATTTCATCTTTAATCACTTCAGTTGATATATGGGTCTCTGGCTCCCAATAAGAGTCTATTTCTAAATGATTATCATGATAGACGCCATAACTACCAGATGGAAATTTTAGGATGTCACTATAAATTGTTGAAGACTGAGAAATATAACCTAAGTGTAAAAATTCAGCCAAGGAGTGTTGATTTATATCTGGTTGGCTTTCTGAAAGTAGTGGTTTAAGTGATTTAATCTCTGATGAAAAAGCAAACTGATTGTTGGATGGATTATATAAATAGAATAATGGTTTAATCCCCAATCTATCCCGAAATAAGTAAATCGAATTTTTTAAAGTATCATATATTACAATGGCAAACATACCATTTAATTGATGTACAAATTGTTTACCCACTAAAACAAACGCCTCAATAATTGCTTCGGAATCACAATTCGTTTTAAGGTTTATATTCAGGTTCGAAGCGATTTCTTTGTAATTAAACACTTCGCCATTATATACCATTACATACCTCTTGCAATGAGAATAGAATGGCTGATTTCCATTCTCTGATAAATCAAGGATGCTTAACCGCCTATGACCTAAGGCAATTCCTGATGTTGTATTTACATAATAGCCTTCAGAATCAGGGCCACGGTGTTTCAACTTATTAGTAATATTTCTAATAGTTATTTCCTGATTCTTGAAATTTCCGTAAATACCAGCTATGCCACACATTTAATTCCTTACCTTATTCCAATCACTTAATTCTCTCCCAATCATTTTTGACAATTTCAAATTGTAGGGTTTATAAAATTCAATTAATTGCATTCTAACATCATCACTCAATACTTCACGCTGGGTTTCTTCTTTTGTGTAATTAATTGATTGAATGCGTTTTGATAATTTTAAAAACCATCGATATGGGATAATCTTTTTAGAAACCCTTTTCAATGGATTCTCCTCTTGTTTCAATCTATTTAATATTCTTGCCAAACGTTTGGAACGTATGTGTTTTCTTTTGTTGTAAACCTTATTTGCGTTAATATAAATCGTAGGATCAATATTCAGAATCTCAAATATTTTTGAACAAACCTGCTGTGCATCTGACTTTAATTCCTCAAAAGTAAATATGTGTACATTCTCTTTTGGGAAATGAGCTAATATGTTTTGCAAATGAATTGAATACAATCCTAACCCTAAAAACTTTCTGAAATAGTTCTTGTCATAAGGATCATCTGACGATATTATATCTACAAGTTTTTTAGAATCAAAATCAATAAATCCTTCTCTTTTTTCCATTAAATAAGATGAGAATGCCCTATCTACAGGATTTCTTATGATAAAGACAATTTTACAGTCTTTATTATGTCCGCTTAATCTACTTAAATACAACTCCCGTTCATAAAGGCCCGCATTTTTCGCTACAATAACCTTAGCATTTTGTTTAAGGTAACTTCTTTTAAAGGATGTATCGAAACCTTTTGAATATTCATTTTCAGATTGAAAATAAGCTAGTTCTTCTGTAATATGCACACCAATGTCTGGATGCTCAGCTAAATAATTTTTTAGCGAAGTAGTACCAGCTTTTTGTGCTCCTATTATCATTAAATCGATTTTCCTCATACTGGTTTTAGTGCCTTGACCTCATCTAAATTTATAACTATAGAATGGGATACCATTAATTGGCATTTAATTGATTCAAATATTCAGATAGTATTTTAGCCTGCTGTGCCTGAGTATATTTATGAATATTTTCGCCTTTAATAGGATTAAATCGACCTTTCTTCCAACTTTCATAGTTTAATTCTAATATAGAAACAAGTTCAGGTTCACTTTTTGGAATAATTCCTAATTTGGTATCCATAAGTACTTCTTCCATAATATCATGATCATTCGGAAATAGTAGAATTGGCCGTTTATAGGTGAGATAATGATATAATTTACTTGAGGGCCAACCCTTCATATTATCATAAGGTAGAAGCAATAAAATAGCTGCTTCCTGATGCATTTTATCAGATTCTACTCGTTTTATTCGTTCGGTTACTTTTACATTTTCACAAACATAAGGCTGCAGACGTATATTTACGGATGAATCAACATTAGCACCTAAAAACAAAAGTTCTGTATCTTCTTTATCTCTAGCGAAAGACTGCCAGGCTCTAAGAAAGCTTTCGACAGGCTGATTTGAATACAAAGTACCCCCATAAACAATCTTAAACTTTTGTTTATCAATTTCCCTATCATCTGTAGCTAGCAACGCATCTACCATCCCATGAGGTATTACTTCAACATTTTGATTCAATAGCTGAGATATTCTATTTGAAAAATAAGAACAGGTTGTAAATACCAAATCAGCTTCTTTCAACCATTTAGTTTCCGACCTTCTCTCAAGAAATTTAACTAGAGAATTTTTGCCTCTTGTACTGTCATATTCTTTTCTTGTTGTCCATTCATCTCTATATTCTGCAATCCACTTTAACTCAGGAAATAGTTTTTTTAATTTAAAACCAAAAAGGAATTGCTCAAAAGGGTTTGCTGATATGAGTACTCCCGTTATATCTGTATTTTTTTTAATTATTTTTTTAGCATAAAAATACAGGTTGCGATAAGGTATAATTTGAACAGTAAAATTCCTTAATATCAATTCAAAAAATGTGAGCACGCGTGATAAAAATCTCCAGTTTCTATTCAAACATATATCTCTAAATGAAGATCTATATGGTAGATAGTGCACCTCAAAATCATCATGGTAGTTAACCTCTATTTTTTTACCACTAGTTTGCAACCGTTGCTTTTCCTGCGATCCTTGAATGTCCCAATTTCTAGTTATTACAATGGGATAATAACCGAATTTAGCCAAATGCTTGGCCCACCCTTCAACTCGATTAGATGCTGTGAGAATGCTTGGAGGAAAAAAGTAACTTATTATAAGTATTTTTCTCATACATGAATTATTGCCTGTGCAAAAGTATGATAGTTAATATTAGCATTATAGTGCTTGTGCCAATAGGAGTAGGCTGCTTCTCTCTTTTGTTCACGATAATCAACAGGTCTGGAGAAATAATGGTCAATCAATTCTGCCGCCTGTTCAATATTAAAGTCCCTCTCAATCAAAAATCCATTATTGTTATTTACAATTTCAGCACTACCTCCAACATTAGTGGCTATCACAGGTATCCCTGCCGACATTGCTTCCATAATACTTACAGGTATTCCCTCTGAACTGCTAACATTTATAAATAAGTCAATGAAATTATTAGTATAATGTTCTATTATCTCATGATTAGGAACAAGACCTGAAAAGGTATAACTACTTTCCTTTAATCTTATCTTGGCTAACGACATCAATTCATCTTTTTGTGGGCCATCCCCAAAATGTATCCAATGAACATCCTTGGTTTTAAGCAAGCTCAATATTTCTATTATTAAATGAACTCGCTTAAGTGGAATTAAATTTGAACAACTACATATTGTAAATCCATTAGTAGGATTATTCATGTTATAAGAGGCATTATTAATTGTCCCTAATCTACTAACGCTAATCTTATCTGAAGGCAGGCCGTACACACTTAACAATTCATTCATCCCTGAAGTGGAAATTGAATAAGTCTGCTCCAAACTACTACATATAAATTTCTTAAATGGTAAGTATGGAATGCGTTGCCTTTCTGCGAAGACATCCCAACCATGTGCTCGTGATATGCCTTTTATTAGTGGGTATTTTTGTTTTATTAAGGCTATTGATAGCGCCTTATAGTCATTCCAATATGAATATAATAATCCTTCTTTCTTAGGATTGAGTGATATTGACTTGAATAGAAGCAAACTAAGCTTCTTTGCCTTTAAAACATCAACAATCATGATCTTAAGGCTATTAAGGCATTGAGAAAACCCTAACTTTTTAATGGCAAAGACTAGCTCTGCTAGAAAAAATAGTTTAAAAAATAAATAGTAATACCTTATAACATCCCACTTACTAAAGTTCAGATCATACTCTATAACTTTAAGATTTTTGGGTACCTGCCTTCCTAAGTCGTAAGCTGACTGTCTAGGAATGAATATATAAACTTCATCAAAGTATGAGGCAAGAATTTTAATTTCATTGTCTACAAAAAACTCCCCTTTACCAATCGGGTATTGGTCACATAAAAAATAGAGATTCAAAATGAGATTAACTTTTTCAATTTTCTTACTCTTGGTAAAACTCTGTACATAATTTTCACAATCAAATAATTAATACTTGTAAGTTGTCTCTCCCACTTTTCAGCGTATTTTAAAAATACTGGTTCATTAGTTAACTGATATAGTACATTTAATTGAGGAATATGGACATTCTTTTGATAATAATAACGCACTAACTCTTTTTTTTGAAGATCGTAATAAGACCAAAATCCCGCATCGAATTTACTAAGGTTATTTTTTACCGTATTTAATAACCTTTGCAAATCCTCATTAATCAACTCATTTCTTGTAACTCTGTATAAATCGTATATACCAAAAATAGCATAAATGAACCCATTAAGTACAAAAGATGGTGGATCAGAAGGATATTCTTCCAGCCATGTTCCTAAATCTTCGCTATACTGTCTTACACCCCCCTCTGAAACATTTACACGCATAAATTCATATGATTTTAATGCTGTGTTGAGTAAATCTGTTTCTCCTAGTATTTGATACATTCTTAAATAAAAGGAGATTAATTCACCTTGAGCCATTGCTGAGGCCCATGGAGGTTCAATATTATATCTATAATTTATTTCATTATGCCACCATACGCAATGGTCATTGTTTTCAGTTTTAATTTCCTCCAACACATTCAGGCAACTCTTCATTAATTCAAGAGTTTCTATATTTCCTGTTTCTAACCATTCAGCATGGAGCATAAAGCCATATTGGGCTATATTAATTGGAAAGTAACCAAGCTCACCTTTAAAACTTATTCGAGGCACTCCATTTTGATCAAAATCGCCTCCCCAAATATTAGGTTGATAATGAATTTTAGCCGGTCTCATATCGATATAGTAGGAACCGAGTTCTGGAGATAATGAAACTGTGCCTAAAGGCAATTTGATATGTTTATTCTCCTCCATTTTATTGTTAAGATAGTTAACTCTTATTCTTTTAACTCCGATACAATTTGGTTATAAAAGTCAATCAATTCTTTAGTCTTGATTTCAATATCATAGTTCAAAGCGAAGGACTTGCAATAATTAGATATTTCTAAATATAATTGTTCATTTGATATTAGTTCTATTATCTTCTCAGCAAATAAAGAGGCAGAATGTTCCTCCAAAAAGTAGCCATTTTTGCCGTTTTTAATTAAATCTCTATTACCCTGACCGTTATATGCTATGCATGGTAAACCTGCCGCCATGGCTTCCAAGAAAACAAGTCCGAAAGGCTCATACCATGCAGTATGAAGATAGAGATGAGATTTTTTTAACCAATCTTCTACATTATCAACCACACCATGGAAATAAATATATTGTGTCAGGTCGTTTTTATGTACCTGCTTTTCAACATCTTGCCTTAATTCCCCATCCCCGAGCAAATGAATTTCAAAATCAATTGCTCGATCTCTAAGTGCCTTGCCAATTTCTACTATAAATTTTTGATTCTTCTTTTTTTGAAAACTTCCAACATTTATGATTTTAAGCCTTTCATTGGTCTTAGGAAGACTCTTTTGTTTTGAATCATAAAATTTTTTCGAGTCAAATCCATATTCAATCAATTTGACATTGCTTATCATATGCCTCGGGAGAACCTTTCTATAGTAGTTCTCTGTATGTCTAGAATTTGCTATAAAATAGGTTGGTACTCGATTATATTTATTAAAAATTAAGTGAAGTCGCTCAAGATAATTAAGTAACAATCTCTTGTTCATAAAAGTATTGAGCGATGGACGATTGAGTTGTATCATATTATCATGTCCGTGGCATACATAGCATATGTTTGGGTTTACATAATAAGACGACAAAAACTCAGCTAAAAATCTGTGTGAATGGATAATGTGGGGTTTAAACTCGTTCAATAGTTTTTTGTATTCTATACAATCATTTACTCGCCTGAAAGAATGAGAAGTGTAATTCAGTTGAACAATAGGAAGATTAGAAGTAAATATTTGATTTCGATTGTTGTCATATAGGACGCCAACTCTAAAATCAATATTCGCATAGTTTTCCAGCTCCTTGCATAAGTCCAAAAGAAATCGCTCAGCGCCACCTTTTCCAAGGTCAGTAATTAAATGAAGAATACGAATTTTTTTCATGGCTTAAAGGGGTTTAACCCAGCCTCTTTTAGGGTAAGTGTCCAAAGTTACTACTAATCCCACTTTCCTTTTAATGTAATTTTTGATTTTCAAATACCACCATTTGATCATTCCGACAATCATTTTTTTATAGTGTAAATAGGTGTAAATCTTGAATTCTTCAATATTGTAAAACCCAGTTAAACTCATGTAAAATTCTTTGGGGGCTTGTAATATCCAATTTGGATAGTTAAACCAAATGAATCTCTTCTCTAACACCCAGTGATAAAATATGTAATTTTCATTAGTGTGATAATTATAAAGCCTCCCTTGACTGTAAGCTATAATTTCTCTTTTCGTTAAATTCTCTTTAGCATATTGAACATTATAAACCGATAGATTTTTAGCTATTTGCTCTTTAAATACAATAACAGAGATGTTATTATTAGGTAATTTCAATATTTCTTGTTCGTCTTCTATTTCAGTATAAAATGGATTTCGACTAAACTCATCATAAGAAAGATATTCTTCGGTTTGGAATATTTCTTTAAAATTGCCCTTCCTATATAACAAATTAACATCTTCATTATTCCTATATAATGAAAAGGGCCCATGTAAGTGACCCTTCTTAAAGGCTAATAAATCATAATTATTCAGTATATCATCCGTAATAAACCTGTTTAATTCACCATAAATTAAATCAATGTCACCATAGCCCCAGAAATCATAATCTTTAACAAGCTCTTTGAAGAGTACTCCGTAAGCAGGCCTAAAATCACATAACTTGTATGGTGCTATGTTGGGTAATTTTAATTCTAGCTTATCCTCAATATGCTTTTTTAATCCGTCAAATGAAATATGATGAAAATTTACATTTTCAGGGGCATTTTTTATGGCAGGTAAATCTGTTATAAAGATAACATCCAGAATTTCCTTATTGAAAGCACATGATTGAAGATAAATATTTATAAATGGCGGCCAATCACCAAAATACGGTATGAGTATAACTATCCTTTTCAAATTCTATGATTTTTTAACCAACCTTTGGTTTACTCCAACAGACAACTCACCACAAAATTCCACTTGAAATTGATATTCAGATAAAATCCTCAAAATTCTATCTTTACAGTTAAATTCATCGTGTATCTCTATAGCAATTGCCTTTACCCTAGGTAACCAGTTTTGAACCAGTTCCTTATTTTCAAAAAGTTTACTTTCAGCGCCTTCTATATCTACTTTTAAAAAATCAACTACGTCCCATTTATATTCGTCAAGGAGACTTTCTAAAGATCTAACTTCAATATTTTGATTCGATTTGCTATCAGATTCTATGAGTCTGAAAGACCAATCCTGACCATCTCTAAAGGTATTATCTGGAATTAAAAAAGCATTGCTATTCCATATCCCTATATTTAAAGAAATTACATTTAAACAACCATTAAGCTCAAAATTGTTCCTCATCCTTAAGAATGTTGATTTATTGGGCTCAAGTGCAATAACAATTGCATCAGGAAAAATAGATTTAAGATAAAGTGTTGTTAGGCCTATATTCGCTCCCGCATCAATTATCTTATCGGGCATTATATTATTGTTTTGCAAAAGTTTAACTACAGGTTCATATTCCATATCAATTAGAATCTGTTTTAAAACGCTCGCATCTGATGAGTCTCTTTTAATTACAACTCCAGTTTTTAAATTATTAAAACCCGTTATGAGGTTATTTCCGCCATCTCGACTTATCTGGAAACCGTTTTTAAGTAGTTGCCTAAAAATTATATGGGTATCAATTAAGCCTTTAGGTAACTTATCCAATAAATAAGAGCTTATTGAGAAAACCATAATTAATGGTCGCTCTAAAAGAGAAAATTTATTTAGTTTTTGTAAGTATGTTTTAAAAGACATTTTAAAAATTCAGGTTTAAGAACTTTTTATGCTTGTATTAAATCTATTCTTAATTTCTGAGATGATATATCGTTGCTCACTGATACGAAATGCAGCTGAGAAAAGATAATAACTTATAATTCCTACTACACACTGCACAACGAACTTAATTAGCTCGTTAGACCAAATATTTAATGTGCCAATAAAGTACATTGGTATGATTATAAGCATCGATATAACGAACGGGGGCATAATAATTTTAATTATATCTAAAGCGCTACTCTTTATGTATTTAGCAACTTCAATAGTTATTATCAGAAGTCCTATATAATGTGTAACAACCAGGATTAATAAGAACCAATAAGCATCAAAAAATAACCCGAATACCATCCCGATAAAAATTACCCCTTTTTTCACAAGTTCAATCCTTAAATACTTTTTATAATCACCTCTAGACAAAATAGTATGTGCCATTACATTATTAAAAGGTATTGTAATGCCCAGGATACAAAATAATCTAAGGTAAGGAACCGACTGCATCCACTTTTCAGAAAACAATAAATAAATAAATGAATCTGATGTTATAAATAACATTAACATAACGGGGCATATGACATAAGAAATTAAACCAATATATCTATTGAAGACACTCCTTAATTCATTTATTGAATCAATTTTGGAAAAAATGGGAAAAACAATGTTTGTTGCTATGTTCACCATATTTCTTACAGGAATATCTTTGGTTGATTTTCCTCGATTGTAAAACCCTAAAATATTGGCGCCAAAAAGTTTACCGATAATCATATTATCTATAGCGTTGAAAATTTTGTCTAACAATGAAGCAAAAAATATTCTTACGCCAAATGAATACATCTCTTTAAATTTAGAAATGCTAAAAACAAAAGTCGGCTTCCAATTACTTAGCAAATTACTCATGATGGCCGAAACAGCTGAAAGAGCAATTGCCTGGCCAACTAAGCTATAAGGTCCATAACCAAGATAGGCCATGCATACCGCTACTACACCCGAAGATATGCTTGCAACTGATTGAATAGTATTAATGGTTTTATAATTAAGATTTCTGGTAAATAATGCATTTGGTACTACATCAAAGGATCTTAAGAGAAAGCCAAGTGCATAAAACTTAACTAAATTTATAAGAGCATCATTTTCATAAAAATGAGCTATTAATGGAGCGGATAAGTAGAATAAAACATATAGAAATAGTGCTACCGCTATACTAAAATAAAAGACAGTTGAGCATTCTTCACTCGATATATTCTTTCGTTGAATTAAAGATGCCGACAACCCAGAATTTACAAATGCATTTGCTAGTTCTGCAAAAATGAATAGCATAGCAACCAAGCCAAATTCTTCAGGAAGTAGCAAACGAGCCAATATAATTGAGATAACAATTGAATAAGATTGTCTAACCAACTGACCAATTGAATTCCATTTAATTCCTGAAAATATTTGAGACTTAATTTGATCCGCCATTGATAATTATTTCAAAAAATTCTTAAGTGCCAATTGGGTCATTTCCTCACTCAGGAAGTTCTAATTATTATAAGGCTTATAATTAATCTAAATAGAATAATGATGAAGTGATTCATCATATAATGTATCTATTATTAAACCTATTCAATTTCTTTAATTTGCGTAAAGTTGATTAATCTTATTCATCGAAGCTCAAAACAAATGAAAATACTTTTTCTTACACCTTACCCTAGAGGAGTCGCGCCTTCCCAAAGATTTAGGTTTGAGCAGTATTATACCTTATTAAAGGAAAAAGGTGTTCCCTTTGAAATTCAATCTTTTTTGAACTATGAGGACTGGAAAATTCTTTATATAAATAAGTATGCTTTTCTGAAGGTTTTATCAGTGGTTAAAGGATTTATTAAGCGATTTTTTATTCTATTCCGAATAAAGCAATTTGACTATATTTTTATTCACAGAGAAGCTAGCCCTATTGGGCCTCCTATTTTAGAATGGCTAATTGTCAAAGTATTCAGCAAAAAGATTGTCTATGATTTTGATGATGCAATTTGGATACCAAATGTTTCAGATGAAAATAAAATTATTTCAAAGCTAAAGTGGTACTCTAAAGTATCTCTAATCTGTAGCTGGAGTTATAAAGTCAGTTGCGGTAATTCTTATTTAGCAAGTTTTGCATCTCAATATAATTCGAATATTTTAATTAATCCCACCACTATTGATACCGAGAATCTTCATAACCCAAGTTTATTTGGAGACAATAATGATCTACACAAAGCTTTCAATTCAAAACTGAGTGAAAATCAGACAGTAATTGGATGGACAGGAACGCATACTACGATGAAATATCTTAAAATAGTATTACCTGTAATTCAGAGACTTCATAATGAATTGGATTTTAGATTCCTGATAATCTCCAACAAAGCACCAACATTCAAATTAGAATTCATGGAATATATACCATGGAATCTGAAAACTGAAATTAATGATCTTCTATCTATTGATATTGGAATTATGCCTTTAGCCGCAGATAAATGGAGTGAAGGAAAATGTGGATTTAAAATACTTCAATATATGTCTTTAGAAAAAGTTGCTGTTGCTTCACCTGTTGGCATTAATAGTTCCATAATCTCTAATGGTGTTAATGGTTATATATGTAAAAATAATGACGAATGGTATGTAACTCTTAAAAAATTAATTAACGATACTGATTTAAGAAAAAATACCGGAGCAGAAGGAAGAAAGACGGTTTTGAATTATTATTCAGTTAAATCTAATCAAGATAACTTTTTGTCTCTTTTTGAATGAAACTGTATTAATATCAATGCAATTAAAAAGAACGGAATTATTGGAATTTTATATCTTACCAGAGAACCAAAATTTCCTGAGGAAATTCCTACTGCAAATGCAAACGTAATGCTAAAAAACAAGCTCATAATTACATGAGGGTTTAACAATCCTTTCTTAGTAAAAGTCACCAAACCACTATTTAATAAGATTGCAAGAACGAATGCTAACAATAAGAAACTTTCAATAGCCGATAACAACATAACAACACTATTGGCTTCCCACAAATATGGCCTAAATAATGTCACCCAAACTGCCGGGATAAACTTCCGAACTAAACCGATAGGTGTAAAATCATAATCCCCAAGATTATAGCCAGATCCTTCCTGACGAACTGTCCAAAGAGAGTTGTCATACGCTGTTATTTCTGCTGTTGATAGAATATTATCAAATGAATAACGCTGATTTCCCTCGGTTAAGGTAGATAATCCAAAAATGCTTACTGCAACAGGAATTACAATTAATACAGGTTGTATTGTATATCTAAGAACTGCAGATTTAATCCTTCCTACATACAATATGTAAATCCAAAGCATTGCGGCAGGAATTAAACAAAACAAAATGAAGATTTTAATAATATAAATAATCCAGATACTTAGCATTAGTATAGTGAGAGTAAAAATCGTTCTGTTCTTGAATATGAAAATTTCAAATAATGCATATGATACCCATGCCACAGCACTAACTGTTATTGTATCTTTCATTACCCCTGAACCCCAAAATATGACTGAGGGTACGGCAAAAAAGGCGAGGGCTAATTTAAAGTGCAATTCAGGATATATTTTTACTAATGCATTATAAAAAGCCCATAACCCGGAAAAACCTATAATTGCAAATAGAATGGCCACAGAAGAGTAAGTGTCAAAAGTAATTATTGATAATATGCCTGCCAGTCTCACAATAAAATATGCTGGTGGATCATCATAGTACCACATGAATTGCGTGTATTCATACAAGTCTGATCTGAAAATATTATCAAGAAATATTAACCTAGTAGCATTGAACGGATTATCCTTAAATGCTTCCCAAATAAAATGAGAGCCGTAAGTCGTATAGCCAAATGTATCTCCTCCTCCATAATAAAATTGATAGATCAAGCCTAAAGCAATGGCGCCAATAAATTTTAAGGTAAGTGCAGGCAGAAAGTATTTTTTTGTATGAACAGTACACACTTTTGGCCTAATTTTGTAGGCCAGGAAGTAGATAATAAGTAAAACTATTGGGGTTACAATAAAGTCTTTAAGCTCCATATAATTTAATAGTTATGGCTAAGATAATACTATTTGAACTTAATGAAGTACCATTCAAAGTCATTGATTACTTTGTTAGGAAATACCCTAATTCTACTCTTGCTCAAATACTCCCTATATCAAAGCAATTTGAAACGGTTACAGATGATCAAGGACACCTTCATCCATGGAGTACCTGGCCTACCTTGCATAGAGGGGTTGATAATTCTGTCCACAAAATAAAAGATTTTGGAGAGGACCTTTCGGAACTAAACAAAAAGTACCCTCCTGTATGGCAGATATTGCAAGAAAATAGCATTAAAACAGGCGTTTGTGGGTCACTCCATTCCTACCCTTTACCAACAAATGCCAAGGAATATGACTTTTATATTCCTGATCCCTTTGCATGGGGTTCAGAAACTCATCCAAAAGAAATACAACCGTTTCAAGAGTTCAATTTAGCTATGGTGAAGGGGTCGGCTAGAAATGTAAATTCTGGGTTTGATAAAAAAGCGGCTCTAAAATTAGGCACTAACCTATCAACTATTGGTGTGAGAGCTAAAACAGTTTCTGCCATTGCAAAACAACTAGTTGATGAGAAGCTTAGCAGTTGGAAGGTTGTTCGAAGAAGAAGCTTCCAGTCAATAATGGCCTTCGATGTTTTTTTAAAGCAACTGAAGAAGCACAAACCACAATTCAGTACATTTTTCTCTAATCATGTTGCAGCTACCATGCACCGATACTGGGCTGCTACTTTTCCGGAAGATTATGAGGAGTATTTGTTAAGCGATGAATGGAAAAACCGCTATTCTAAAGAAATAGACTATGCAATGCATAAATTCGATGGCTTCTTATCTGACGTTGTTGATTTTGTGAAGTCAAATCCAGAATACAAACTTATCATCGCGAGTAGCATGGGGCAAGAGTCTACATTAGCCATGGAACAAAAATCTGAGTTGTTGGCAAAGAATTTCGATCTGTTCTTGAATAAACTGGGCTTTACCAATGAGGATTATAGTATTCTACCTGCCATGCATCCGCAATATAATGCCTCATTTAAGAATGATAGCAAAAGATCTGAACTAATTGAAATTCTAAAACAGTTTGATATTAAAGGAGATAAAATCGAATCAAGAATCAAGGAAAATGGATTTATAAGCATCGATTTGGGTCACAGAAATCTTGAAGAAAACGATGTGAAATTCAAGGAAGAAATTATCAATTTAAAAGACTATGGTTTAGTAAATGAACCGATCCAAGACGAAGCATCCGGCACAGCTTATCATATCCCTCAAGGTATTTTGATTGTTTTTGATCCAACTAATCGGGATAAAGCTGAGAGAGTAGCAGGTGTTAATAGTAAGCGTATAGCTCCTAGCATACTAGCCAACTTTGGCGTTAAACCCGCTGATTATATGCAAACTAATTTGATTGATGCAATAGCTAAAAGCTAAAAATCCTTCAACTCCTCCCGAGCTTTTTTGTGAACTGATGATTTTCGTTTGGCATCGTCTTTCACCTGTTTCAAGTACATTTTGGCAGTTTTCTCATCACCTTCTTCTTTGTAAATTTTTCCTAGCGATAGAAGTGCGTAATGATAGTAGCCTGTATCGGTTGCGCCAATTGATTTAGAAAATTCAACTGCTCTCTTATAATAGTATTTAGCCTTTTCATTGTCTTTTTTATGATCATAAATTTGACCAAGGAAAAAAGCAGCATATCTTCCACTAGTAGCCTCATAGCCCACCATGCCACTATCTATCTTGGCAATAATATCTTCTGACACAGGCCGGGCTGCAGCATAATTGCCACTGCTGTAGAGCAAGCGTGCATAGTAACGATGAAAATAAGGATTGTCAGGATAAGTCTGATGCAGGTATTCGCTTATTTGAAGTGCTTTTCGAGGCATACCTTCGTACCCGCCCAATATTCGCATCAAAAAAACCTGGGCTTCTGTTCGTGTATAAAAGGCATTATAAGACACTTCTCTCAATTGCTCTATCCCCAACTTTTTATCGCCCTTGGGAAAAAAAACCAGCAACGGTTTTAACAATGGATAATTCTCTGGAACCCACACAGAAAAATAATTGAACAATGCATCGCCAAACAATAACTCCGGACTTAAATGATGCATACCCTCACTTTCTTTCATGTATTTTAATGCATTCTTTCCAGCGAAAGCAGATTTACTCCAGTCTCTACGTTCTTCACTAGAATGAAGTCTGCCTAAAAACCCATATGCCGCAGCTAAGAAAAAAGATGCTTCTACTTCATGTTTTGGCATTTCGTGCAATCGTTCAGAAATACTTATGACGGTATCCATATAGGCAATGAACTTGCCATCGTGACTTTTATCATCGAGATTGGGCATTATTTTCCACCACTCATTCAAACCAATGAGGAAATAAGGAAGCGGGTGCCAGCCATACTTTTGTTTCAGCCATCGAAACTGCTTTTCGGCCTTATCAAACTTAAAATTGTACATATCATTCATTGCCTGATTGATATCAATCTGTAATTGCATATCGGCAATGAGAATGATATGGTCTTCCTTCTTAACACTATCAGCATTTAGGGCATTACCCTGCAGAATTGCTGCCAGAACCAATATGGTGGTAATGATGTACTTCATTGCTGCAAATTTATCAATTATAATCATCAATTGATCTTTCAAATTTCGTTCCAACCGTTAATCATGCCTATAGGTTTAACTATGAGAGTTAATTACTAATTTTCAACCATGAAAAACGAGTCGAAAGGTATTTATGATGTGAACACAATTGCATTTTTTATCATGCTGTGTGTAGCAACACTTGTTTTGCTTATTGTAAAAAAGACATTTATTGAAAACGCCACAGTTGCCTTCGAGATACTGGCCGAACGTGGAGAGATGGGAGTTTTTCATGCAATTAATGCGCTCCAATATCTCACAATACCCGTGGTATATTTATGGAAGTTTGTGATCATCGCTTTCATTATTTGGGTAGGGTGCTTTATGTATGGTTACCGAATTACCTATGCACAAGTATGGAAAGTGGTTCTCATTTCTGAATCTGTCTTTCTAATTCCCGAGTTCCTTAAAATCTGCTGGTTCATGTTCATTGAAACAGACCCTAATATCTTCATGATTAGAGAATTCTATCCTCTCTCACTCATTAATTTAGCCGACACTTCTGAACTTTCTGATCAATACTTTTATCCATTAAAGGCGCTCAATGTTTTTGAAGTGGCCTATTGGTTTGTTTTGGTAGAAGGTATTCACACCATGGCTAGCAAGAAGAAATCCATTGCTTATAATATTATCTTTAGCTCGTACGTTCTTTTCTTTTTCCTGTGGCTGGGGTTCTATATACTCGTGTATAAGTAATTGTATATGGTTAATTGTCATTAGTTCCTTAATTTCGCGATGCAATTTTTAATGGAGTTTCATGAATTTTACTAGACTAAATAATATTGGTGGTTGGGCTGTTTTTGCAATAAGTACAATCGTTTACTTATTAACATTAGAAGAAACCGCCAGTTATTGGGACTGTGGTGAGTTTATCGCTGTTTCTTACAAACTAATGGTTCCACACCCTCCTGGCGCTCCGTTTTTCCTTCTTTTAGGTAGAATGTTCTCCTTCTTAGCTTTTGGTGATACAACCGAAGTTGCTTATTGGATTAACATGATTAGTGTATTGGCCAGCTCATTCACTATTTTATTTTTATTCTGGACAATCTCCATGCTTTCAAGAAAGTTATTGAAAATCACTTCTTTGGAGGATATTAAAATTGAACAGACCATCATGATTCTGGGCGCCTCTGCTGTTGGTTCTCTGGCCTATACTTTTAGTGATTCTTTCTGGTTTTCTGCGGTTGAAGCGGAAGTATATGGTTTATCGTCCTTCTTTACAGCTTTTGTAGTATGGGCTATTTTAAAATGGGAATTAATAGAAGATGAAAGTAGAGCCAACAGGTGGTTGATTCTTATCGCTTATATGATGGGATTATCCATTGGAGTTCACCTTTTGAACCTCGTTACAATACCTGCATTAGGATTAATCTACTATTTCAAAAAATACAAACAACCTACTACTTGGGGCATTATATCTGCGCTGGCAGTAAGTGGAGGGATTATCATTCTAATCAACAACATTATTATCCCGGGGCTCCCATCATTGGCAGGAAGCTTTGAGATTTTCTTTGTGAATACACTTGGCCTCCCTTTTGGTTCTGGTGCTTTATTTATTGGAGCTTTAATCGTTAGCGGGCTAATTTTCGGGATTTTATATTCACTTAAACAGCAAAGAGAATTACTACATACTTCATTATTAGGCCTTGCTTTTATATTGATTGGCTATTCTTCTTATGCTATTGTTCTAATAAGATCAAATTACAATACGCCAATCAATGAGAACGACCCATCTGATGTGATGTCATTTGTTAAGTATTTAAAGCGTGAGCAATACGGAAGCAGACCTTTACTTCACGGCCAATATTTTACAGCACAACCAATTGACATGGAAGAGGGTTCTCCATCTTACAAAAAAGGGAAAGACAAATATGAAATTGTAGAAAGATCTAGGTCATATGTTTACGATCCTGCTCACACAACTATTCTACCAAGAATGTATAGCAACGCACCTCATCATGTTGAGCGTTATAGAGAGGTAACTGGACTTCGAGAAGGTGAAAAACCTTCCTTTATTGATAATATGGTTTTCATGTTTAAGCACCAGATGGGTTGGATGTACATGCGCTATTTCCTTTGGAATTTTGCTGGCAGAGAAGGTGATTGGCAAGATGCAAACTGGCTAAGTATTAACGATGCTTTTAAGAGTGTGCCAGATAAAATTGCTAACAATGCAGGTAGAAATAACTTCTTTATGATTCCATTGATTTTAGGAATTATTGGAATGATTTTTCAATACTCAAAAAGTAAACGAGAGTTTGCTGTGGTAGCTATGTTATTCTTCCTTACAGGATTAGCCCTAATTCTGTATCTTAATTCACCACCAACAGAACCGAGAGAACGAGATTATATTTATGTGGGTTCTTATTATGCTTTTGCCATTTGGATTGGTTTTGCTGTGCTAGCCTTGGGCGAGTTAATCGCAAAAGTAGCACCTAAAAAGGTGTCTGCCATTGTAGCAACCGGACTTTGTTTAATAGCTCCCGCAATCATGGCACAGCAAGGTTGGGATGATCACAATAGAAGTAATCGTTACTTCTCTGTAGATTCTGCTAAAAACTTTCTGGCATCAGTTGCGCCTAATGCCATTTTATATACGGGTGGAGATAATGACACTTTCCCATTGTGGTATTCTCAGGATGTGGAAGGATTTAGAACAGACGTACGAGTAACTGTTTTAAGTTACTACAATACTGATTGGTACATTTCACAAATGATGCGTCAGGTGTACGAATCTGAACCATTCCCTTTTACGCTAACATTAGACAATTACAAACAAGGCGGTTTTAATGATTATCTCTATTATGAGGACTTAGGAGTAGATGTTCTTGATGTCAGACAATTTCTCAACTTATTAAAAAATAATGACAAAAGACTTAAGTTGTATCCTGGAAGTAACGTAGTTCCAAGTAAAACATTCTCAATTCCAATTGATAAAGACCATGTGCGAAGCCTAGGTATAATACCTGAAGGAATGGACAGTTTACTTGTCGATAATATGATATTCAAACTAAAAAAAGGCAAAGGTGGTATTGAGAAAAAAGATTTGGCCATTTTAGATAACATCGCCTCATCAAATTGGGAGCGTCCTATTTATATCAACAACACATCTATGCAACAAATCAATTTTGATTTGAGCCCGTGGGCAATACAAGAAGGTAATGCTTACAGAATACTTCCGATTAAAAACCCGAAACCTGAAGTAGATTTTGTTGATGTGAATAAGATGTATGACAATTTAATGAACAACTTCTATTATCGTGAATTGGATAATCCTAATGTGTACTACAATGAGGATTATAGAAACTTTGTACTGAACCACAGAAGTAGCTTTAATACCTTGGTTGAAGCGCTTTTAGATCGTGGCGATAAAGAACGCGCAAGAAAGGCTTTATTATTCAATTTAGACACTATGCCAGACGAAGCTATTCCTTTCGACTACACTACTGCACGATCTGTGAGTTACTTATTCCAGTTAGGTGAAAATGAAAGAGCCATTGAGATTTCAAAAGTTTTGGGTGATAGATCGGTAGCTATGCTTAAGTATCTGTTAGATACCAGCAACGGTGCATTAGGCTATGAAATTCAGGTGAATCTTGTTATCCTGGATCTATTACAAAGAAACCTTTACAGAAACGGTGAGGATGAACTAGCGAAAAAGTACGAAGATGCTTATGATGAAGTGGTAGGTGGATTAAACCTGAACAGGGGAGGTTTTTAAACTTTCTGATTAATATTATCAGAAGAAATCATCTCAAATTTCAGGTCATCCCGAGAAAGCGAGGGATCTTACTCCTTTAATAATGTACTAGTTAACAACTGAGTAAGATTCTTCCTTCGTCAGAATGACTTAGTACTTATTTAGTCTGCCATTTGTGATGCTTTCTTTATTTTTTCTTTCGATTTGCAAGGTATACTCCTAAGATAATAGCCACCATCCCAATATAATGGCCTGGATATAACAGCTCCCCATCCCAAATGCCCCACATAACAGCAACAATAGGAATAAGATAAGTAACCGAACTAGTAAAAATAGGGCTGGTGATCTTTACTAGTTGATTAAATAAAATAAGCGCTATTGCCGTACCCATTACGCCAAGCAAAACAATGGCCCCTAATGAAAATAAGGCACCCTCTACAGTTGAAACTTTGTTAATAAAGTCAGTAGCCCCAAATAAATAAATTGCGGCTAGTGGACCCACCAATGCCAGTGATAAACTGGTGATAGTTCTAGCTCTTAAATCTTGAATTTTGAACTTGATAAGATTAAGATTGGCACCATAAAAAATTGTAGCAAGCACCACATATAAAGCATAGTAATTTAGCGAAGCAATACTTCCGCCTGGTCCGGCTAATATCAAGATTACCGTGCCTCCAAATCCTATAATCAAGCCTAATATAGTTCGAGCTGTAAATTTCTGTGTGAAAAACAAAGCACCAATAATCATAGTAAAAAGTGGTGTGAGGGCGTTTAATATACCTGCTACTGAACTGGCTATTTGCGTTTGTGCCTTTGCGAATAAAAATGCAGGCAAAAGGCTTCCAAAAAATCCTACGGCAAGTAGAAGTTTCCAATGTCTTTTTTCAACATTTTTCAATCCCTGAATAGCGAATGGAATAAGAAAAACCGATGCAGCAATGATTCTTATTGCACCAACTTCTCCAGCATCAAACACATCTAATCCGCGTTTGATAAGGATAAATGAACTACCCCAAATAATTGCCAAAATTGCGAGTAAAAACCCGGCAATTAGGTTAGTGTTCTTTTCCATAAATAGAGGATAAACTAGCCGTTATACGACCGCGTAAACTTCCTGAAATTTTTCATTAATCTCCTCTAAAAGATCAACAATTTCAGCGTGTGTCTCCAGATTGACGAGTTGTGTTCTATACGGCTTGAAATTTGGAATTCCTCTGAAATAATTAGTGTAATGCCTGCGCATTTCAAATATGCCTTGACGCTCACCTTTCCACTCAACAGAAAAGTCCAGATGCTTTCTGGTTACGTTTACTCTATCAGTTAAAGATGGTCCTTCAAGCTTTTCTCCTGTTTTCAGATAATGCTTTATCTCATTAAATATCCAGGGATAACCAATAGCGGCCCGGCCTATCATGATACCATCAACTCCATATTTATTCTTGTATTCAAGAGCCTTTTCAGGTGAATCAATATCACCATTCCCAAAAATTGGGATATGGATATCCGGGTGGTTCTTCACCTCAGCAATTTTTGTCCAGTCGGCCACGCCTTTGTACATCTGTTGGCGTGTTCTGCCATGAATTGAAAGTGCCTGTATACCTACATCCTGTAACCGCTTAGCTACTTCTACAATTTTGATGGTACTATCGTCCCAACCAAGCCGAGTTTTAACCGTAACTGGTAGACTTACTTGCTTCACAATCTCCTCAGTCATCTTCTGCATCTTAGGAATGTCAAGCAAAATACCTGCTCCCGCCCCCTTGCAGGCGACCTTTTTCACTGGGCAACCGTAATTAATATCCACAATCTCGGGTTGAGCAGCCTCTGCAATAGCAGCAGCTTCTCGCATAGATTCTATCTTGTCCCCAAAAATCTGGATACCAATAGGGCGCTCGTAATCGTAGATATCAAGCTTTTGAACACTTTTCTCAGCATCACGAATCAGACCTTCAGCAGAAATGAATTCAGTGTACATAAGATCAGCACCATTTTCCTTACAAACAGCACGGAAAGGCGGGTCACTAACATCCTCCATGGGTGCCAGTAACAGTGGGAATTCACCGATCTCATTATTTCCTATTTTAACCATCTCACTTCTGCCTATATTAGAGGCTTTAAAATTCGAAGTGCAAATTTAGATAAAATATGACTGATTTAGAAAATGGCATATCTGATTCAAACGCATCTCATAGTATTACGAGTGCTTTTATCCTGTTAATTCTGTCAATCATAGGTTTTACCATTCTGGGTCCACTCATCGGTCTAGTCATTTCACTTCCATTTACAGATGCATCAATCCTAGAGCTTCAAAACTCCATTTCAAATCCTGCAAACAGTCCTGATGGTAAAGTGCTCCTTTATTTTCTACAAGGTGGGGCTACTATTGGCATGATACTTCTACCAGCCATTTACTTAAAACTAAGGGAGAGCGATTTCATGAGGGGACTAAACACTAGAGTGAGTGATCCTCGAGGAATATTTCTGAGTATATTTATCACTATCAGTTTCATGGGTGTGAATTCCTTTTTCATCGAATGGAATTCGGAACTGTCTTTTCCATCTTGGATGCAAGGCTTTGAAAATTGGGCACGTAGCCTGGAAGATCAGGCTATGGAAATGACTATCTTTCTCACCAACTTTAGCAGCTTCGGAGATTTTGCTATAGCCTTTATTATTATAGCTGTATTTCCGGCCTTTGCCGAGGAGTATGTTTTCAGAGGTCTACTACAAAATAGAATTTATCAAGGTACCGGAAAGATCCATTTGGCCATATGGGTAAGCGCCATTTTGTTCAGTTGCATTCATATGCAGTTTTTTGGGTTTATTCCCAGAATGTTGCTTGGCGCCATGTTCGGTTATCTCTACTTCTGGTCCGGTAATTTCTGGGTGCCGGTGGTCGCGCATTTTACTAATAATGGCTTCACCCTTATCATGATTTATTTGGCCAATTCAGGCGCAATAGACTATGATATTCAAAATACCGAGTCACCTACTTTGGCTTCTGTGGGAATATTCACTATTATTACCGTTGGTCTAGTTTATTATTTTCGGAAACTACATTCTAATTGAATTCATGGCTAAATGGCAGAAGGTTTTTTCAACGGAAATGTCTTATAGGGCCGAAATTGTAAAAGGCGTTTTAGAAGATTTTGGAATTCAATCGGTCATTCTAAATAAGAAAGACTCCTCCTACAATAATTTCGGTGCATTAGAAGTACTGGTACTTCCCGATGATGTAATTAGGTCCAAGCAGATCATTCAGAATGACATCGATTTTAAGTAAATATAGTAATCTTACTCAGCGCATTATTGCCGCTATAATAGGAGTGTTGCTCCTGGGCTTTGGTACCTATTACAGTCAGTGGATGTATTTCACACTTTTCTTAGCCATTTGTATTATTACCCAATTGGAGTTTTATAAACTCGTTGGCCTCGATGGTATGCTCCCTCTAAAAACCTATGGAACGTTTATGGGTGGAACCATTTTTACCTTGTCTTTCCTGATAGAAGGCGGGTATTTAGGGCCTAATTTTTACTTGCTTATTTTCCCTATCGGGGCTCTTAATTATTTAATCTACCTCTACAGAAAAAAAGAATTAAAACCCTTTCGGGGGATTGCATTTACGTTTCTCGGGGTGTTCTATATTTCAGTGCCCTTTTCTTTACTTAACGTGATTGCCTTTTCGCAAACCATTTACGCCTACGAATTAATCTTAGGCTCTATGTTTATACTTTGGGCAAATGATACAGGCGCCTACTTTACCGGAGTTCGATATGGTAAGAGAAAGCTTTTCGAACGTGTTTCACCAAAAAAGTCCTGGGAAGGTTTTACCGGAGGTCTCATACTTGCCGTGGGTATGGCCTATACTATATCGCATTTCACTGCAGTGTTAGATACCTGGCAGTGGATTTCTATTGGATTTATCATAACAATTTGCGGAACCTATGGCGATTTAGTAGAATCATTATTTAAGCGAAGCATAGAAATAAAAGACAGCGGCCGTTTAATCCCAGGGCATGGCGGATTCTTAGATCGCTTTGACGGACTACTACTTTCGGCCCCATTTATATCAGCATTCTTGAAAATCTTTTAAAATCTGCAGGTTTATATGGAGTAATATTCCATAAATTTGCAATCGATTTAAACATTCAAATTTTATTGTTTATGGGTTACATAGAACCTGCACCACTTAAAGACGAACAGAATCCATTCGAAGCGATGATGTCTCGTTTTCATGTAGCTTCTCAAATTTTAGGATTAGACGAGGAAGTTTACAATGTATTAAAATCTCCGGCAAAGCAAGTAATTGTTTCCTTGCCCATTACGATGGATGACGGCAGCATCAAAGTTTTTGATGGCTATCGTGTAATTCACTCCAACATTCTCGGACCTTCAAAAGGAGGTATCCGTTTCGATCCGGGTGTCCATTTAGATGAGGTAAAAGCCCTAGCTGCCTGGATGACCTGGAAATGTGCCGTTGTGGATATTCCTTACGGTGGAGCCAAAGGTGGTATTAAATGTAACCCTCGTGAAATGTCTGCTGGTGAGATTGAGCGTTTAACACGTTCTTACACACTTGCCATGTTAGAAATTTTCGGACCTGACAGAGATATTCCTGCTCCTGACATGGGAACAGGACCAAGAGAAATGGCCTGGTTGATGGATGAATACTCGAGAACACAGGGTATGACTATTAACTCTGTAGTTACTGGTAAGCCATTAGTATTGGGTGGATCTTTAGGCAGAACTGAAGCAACTGGTCGTGGCGTAATGGTTTCTGCATTAGCCGCCATGGAGAAATTAAAAATCAATCCTTATAAAGCTACTTGCGCTGTTCAAGGTTTTGGTAACGTAGGTTCTTTTGCAGCTTTACTTCTTGAAGAAAGAGGGGTGAAGGTTGTTTCTATCAGTGACCTTTCAGGAGCTTACCACAACGAAAACGGTATAGATATACAAAAGGCTATTGATTACAGAAATGGTAATAACGGAACGTTAGACGGATTCACAGGTGCTGAGAAAATAGGCAATGACGAACTACTAACATTGGAAGTAGATGTACTTGTACCGGCTGCTACTGAAGATGTAATTAACTCCGGCAACGCTGATAATATTAAAGCTAAATTGATTGTTGAAGGAGCTAATGGTCCTACATCTGCAAAGGCTGATAACATTATACACGACAAAGGAATTATGGTTGCACCGGATATTTTGGCGAATGCTGGTGGTGTAACGGTTTCTTACTTTGAGTGGGTGCAAAACCGATTAGGTTACAAATGGACTGGCGAGCGTGTAAACAGACGTTCTGACAGGATTATGAAAGATGCGTTTGATAATGTGTATCGCACATCTCAAGAGCATGATGTATCAATGCGTATTGCTGCCTATATAGTAGCTATTGACAAAGTGGCCAAAACTTATAAGTTTAGAGGCGGATTCTAATTATTTTATTGTGACAATACATAAAGAAGGAAGATTATTATTGGCTGTAATGCTTTTGGTGCTTGCAGCCATCAACATAGGATTATATTTCTACGTGGGTAGTACAACGGTAGTGAAGTTAATAGGCATTGCCAGTGCAATAATCTTCCTTCTTGTTCTTCAGTTCTTCAGAAATCCATTGATAAAGATATCTGTACAGCCTAACCAGGTAATCGCCCCGGCTGATGGAAAAGTAGTGGTTATTGAAGAAACGACTGAAGAAGAATATTTAAAAGACAGAAGAATTCAAATTTCCATTTTTATGTCGCCTGTAAATGTGCATGTTAACCGCACACCGGTGAAAGGCGTTGTTGAGTTCTTTAAATACCATGCCGGTAAATACCTAGTGGCATGGCACCCGAAAAGCAGCACTGAAAACGAACGAACTACGATGGTTTTAAAAACCGAAAATGGAGTATCTGTTCTTGTTCGTCAAATTGCCGGTGCTGTAGCCAGACGTATAAAATGGTACGTGAAAGAAGGCGATAAACTTGAGCATGGTGCTGAGTTCGGCTTCATTAAATTCGGCTCTCGAGTTGATGTTTTTCTACCTGTTGGCACTAAAGTTCTTGTAAAAGAAGGTGACAAAACGTTGGGTGGAAGGACTGTGCTGGCGGAGCTGTAGCTGTGACTTTGGGTTCGTACTTATTTAATAATATCTCACAGCATTTAAGAAAATAGTCTTGTGCCTTTTCTATATACACTAATTGCGTTTTCAGTTCTTTTATTCATTCTTGGATGGACTTTGAATTTCATCACAAATAGACTTATACGAAGAAATAATTTTAAAATTGAAAATGTAAGTTATAATATTGGATATACAGTGAAGGAGTTGACTCAGCTATACGAACAGTCAAAATCCGAACAAACATCAAAACAAATATCATTAATTATAAAGTTGACAAAATTATCAAGAAGACTTTTTTGGATTTATACTTCAATATTCATATTACTGTTGATTATTTCAATGCTCAAATAATCTTCAACCCAATAAAACAATTTACAACTTCTCCTCTATCAACTTCATCAACCTCTCTAAATGCTCCTTATCAACTTCATCAAAGTCGTTTAACTTATCGCTGTCCACATCCAGAATTAGTTTTACTTCACCTTCTTTAGAAGCACATAATACAATTTCAGATTTAGAATCTGAACTGCAAGCAATGTGGCCAGGGAATTCGTCAACGTTAGGCACAAGAACTGTTTCATTTTTCTCCCAGGCAGTACCACACACCCCTTTGCCCATTCTAATTCTAGTACAAGCAATCGGCCCCTGAAATGGTCCAAGTACTAATTCTTCATTCTTTACAATGTAGAAACCTACCCAAAAGAAATTCATTCCAAATTTCAATGCCGCGGTAATATTGGAAAGATTGGCTATTAAATCGTCCTCGTAAGAAATTAGTCCCTCAATTTGAGGAAGCAACGATTCGTACTTTTCCTTCTTATCAGCCGATGTGTTTATGATTAATTCTTCTGCCATAATTTTATTATTATCGTCATTGCGAACGTAGTGAAGCAATCCTTAAATAAAAGATCGCCACTCCGCCAACTGGCGGATCGCGATGACGGTTTAATGTCATTTCTTATTCCTGTACACTAACAACTTATCTTCACCAATAAGTTCTTCCTGAAAAGGCAAAGATATACGTGCTGCATCAATGCCACCACCAAAGGTATTTTTAGAAACGAACACCCTGGCTTCATCCCACAAGTATTCATCAATAAAATTCTTATGAAGAGCTGCTCCACCCTCTACCAAAACCGATTGAATTCCACGTTCATATAAATCAGTCAGAATATTATCCAGCAAATCATTCTCACTAACTTTCACGTAAGTAATTGCTCCTTGCTCCTCATGTTTCTTCATGTTATAGCAAAGTGTAGGAATCGTACCGTCAAATAGATTTAAGTTCTGGGGGAGTTCTAAGTTTTTATCAATTACAATTCTGACAGGATTGTTACCACTCCAGTCGCGTACATCCAATCTTGGGTTATCATACTTGGCAGTATGAGTAGCTACCATAATTCCAGGCTCTTCAGACCGCCATTTATGCACCAACTTTCTACTTTCTTCCCCGCTAATCCATTTGGAATCATAATCTTTTCTGGCAATATATCCATCAGCAGTTTGAGCCCATTTTAATAGCACATACGGCCGTTTCTTCTCAATGAAAGTGAAAAAGCGCCTATTCAATTCCCTACCTTCCTCTTCCATCCGGCCTGTCTCCACTTCAATTCCTGCATTTCTCAGCTTTTCAATACCTTTTCCCCCAACCAAAGGATTAGTATCTACATTGGCGATCACTACTTTATTTACACTGTGCTCAATCAATAAATCTGCACAAGGAGGAGTTTTACCGGTATGTGCGCAAGGTTCAAGTGTCACATACACAGTACTCTCACTCAGTTTAGATTTATCTTTAACACTGTTAATCGCATTTACTTCTGCATGTGCCTCGCCATACTTTCGATGCCAACCTTCGCCTATAATTTTGTTATTATGAACAATAACACAACCAACCATTGGGTTCGGACTCACATAGCCTAAGCCGTTTGAAGCCAACTCCAAAGCTCTAAGCATGTATGTATGGTCTTGCGTCAAGTCTCTGTTTTTTCTGATGTGATTTTTACTAGCTTTGCAATGTTAGTAAACCCTATCTGATTAACCACAATGTCAGAAATTATTCCCGATTCTACCAAAAAAGTTCTTAAATGGATTATCGAATATATCCAAATTGAAGAGCCTGAAACGGAAATTCAAAGCCTTGCTTACATGGTGATCAATCGCTTTTTTAAGATTGACAAGTCTGAGATTATTTCTGACAGATCGATCAATCTAAGTAAAAACGAGATTAAAGAGCTCAAGCGGTTTTTAGATCGAATTAACAATCACGAACCTATTCAATATATTATAGGTGAAGCAGATTTTTTCGGTAGAAAGTTTGAAGTAAATCCTGCCGTTCTAATTCCAAGGAACGAGACTGAAGAACTGGTAAACCTGATAATTAAGGATTATAAGGATAAGAAAATAAAACTTCTCGATGTAGGAACTGGTACAGGCTGTATTCCTATTACCATTGTTAAAGAGCTGAAACTAAATAAGGCCTTCGCAATTGATTTTGACCCTCGTGTAATTAAGGTAGCTCGACAAAATGCTCAAAAACATAATGTTGAGTTGGAGTTTTTGATGATTGATGCGCTAAAAGAGCCATTTCCTGTACAAGGTTTAGATGTTATTGTAAGTAACCCACCTTACGTATTATATTCTGAAAAGGAACTGATGAAGCCAAACGTTACCAAGTATGAACCAGGAACCGCCCTGTACGTGAGTGACGAAAATCCGCTGATATTTTATGAGCGAATAGCCGAGCATGCCTTAGGCTCATTAAAAGAAGACGGCCGATTATATTTTGAGATTAATGAAAAATTTGGGGATAAAATCAAATTTATGCTCGAACAGAAAGGCTATAAGAATGTAGCCATCATTGCCGACATCAACGGCAAGGATAGAATAGTAAGGGCATCAAATAGTCTCGCCTAGCCAAAACCCAGGAGTAGTAACGGATAGCTCCGCCTGCCCATCTTGCACAACAATCAGTTCACTTTTATTTTCCTTCAAATTCTTGTAGTCTGTCAGCAAACCAGTGTCAAACAATTTAATTTTCTGCCCGGCCTTTAACCATTTTTTGAATGTAGCATCCTTTACAAAGTACCATTTATAACCATCGCCATAAAAAACAATGGTCAGTTTTGGTAAGAATGGTTGGCTCTCATTGACATATTTATCGTTGATATCGGCCAAAACATTTATGGCTTTATAGTTTGCCGCGGACAAATAGTAAAGTGCCTGAAGAAATGAGTCATCACTTTCATTTTTTGAAAGGTATTTAACAGGCTCTTGAGCTTGTAAAAACCCCTTCGCTTCAACTAATTTCTTTTCAGTACCTATCACTATATCTACTTTGAATCCACCATTACCCACTGCATTTGCAATCTCAGAATCAATAATTACAGTTGGGCTCCATTCTAATAAGTTACCGAGTAAATCAGTAGAATAATCTTGATTTAGTAAAAGTAAAGCAGGTTCTTGTTCGTCTCTAACAATGTGGTGAGAAGACATCAGTCGATAGGGTAATTATCTACAATGTTTTGTGAGAACAGCCTGTAAAGCTCTGCTAGCTCTTCATTCTCGCTTAAAAACTCCATGTGGTGGTCTAAAGTTTGGAAATCATGCCGCTTGGCTGGCCCGGTTTGAGCATTGGATGGACCAAGTTCCAACCCTTTATTTATTGTTTCAATAATTAACGGCTTAAGAATATCGAAATCCAGCTTTTTGGAATTTAGTATCTGTTCCGAAAGTGTCAGACAATGGTTAGTGAAATTACATGCAAAAACAGCCGCAACGTGCAATGCCTTTCTATCCACAGTACTTACCAACTGTACATTATTGCTAATGCTTTTCGCGATAGTCAACAGCACCCTCTCCGTGTCTTTATCTTCTGCCTCTATGCAAATGGGAATCTCTTCAAACTTTACCTTTTTCGATTTGCTAAAGGTTTGCAGCGGGTAAAATACTCCAATAGCTTCTGTGGCAGTGTAACCCAATTCACCCAGCGATTGAGCTCCTGAAGTATGAACAACAATTGCATTTTCTGGTAAGGCCAATTCCTGTGCCACTTCAGAAATACAGTCATCAGTAACCGCAATGATGAATAGCTCTGCTGTACTATCTGAAAAGTCTAAATCTTCTTTAATCTCCGCCTGGTATAAGCGATCTACAAGGGCACTGGCATTTTTTTTTGATCGGCTAAATACTTCTACAATAATGTGTCCGGCATTTTCCAAGGCAGGCGCTAAATGCCATGCCACATTTCCAGAACCAATCATTGCAATGCGTTTGCCTAAGGCCATTATTCCAATCCCTTTTGTTTCATTTTCTGAAATTCGGAATATCGTCTGTTAATTGCAACAACAAAACCGGCTACCAATACCAAAGTACCTAACCATAGCACATTGATAAACGGTTTTTCAAGAGCCTTCATCACTACCCAGTTTTTTTGCCTGGTATTAGCAGCTACTGAAAAACTGCTGGTTTCAGGATGCACATTGAGTAAAGTTAACCTCAAGCCTAAGTCGCTAATTTCATCTGGAATTCGACCAACAAGACCGTCTTTAATGAGAAAAATTGGTGTGGCTACATATTCTTTTACTTCGCCCTGTACTTTTATAAATGCCTTAATGGCCACATCATCTGGGCTTAGGTCCACACCTTCTACTTCATCAATTCTACGTACACCTAATACCTGTGTCACATAATCATTGACAAAGAAGTTTTCTTCCATTCCAACGTTGAATTCTTCCTGCTCACTCCAGTCCACATCTTCATTAGGATTTCTTACGGAGCTAACATGCGTGTATAAGTCACTCGCAATCCCTCTTTTTATGTCAGGTGAAGCCAACAATCCACCCATATCTTCATTAATTTGAGCCCGAGGGTAAAGTGTGAAAGTCTTTCCAGAATTTGATTTGTACTCAATCTCATAATAGGTATTCTCAGGAGCAATTTCTACCGTATCGCCTGAGTTAAACAAGATATTTTCACCTTCTACTACATCTCTTTTGAGGGTGACTAAATGAGGGATTGCCGTATTTGTAATATCATTTTTATCAATATAAACACCTTCATTTACCTCCTCCACGCGCTCGCCTCTGTACGTCAACTCATAATCTAGCATGGTTTTAGGCTCATTCACAAAAAGGAGCAAATTCTCACTATTGAACTCATTAGAGCCTTCTTTTGAGATGAGCATGCCCGTATTGTTGAGAGAAACCACCTTGGAATACCCGGAAGAGAAAAGGATACCGATGAGCATTAACCCAACACCAATATGGGTAATGGCGCCACCAGACAACTTTGGCGAAGATTTAAAAAGTTGAATTAAAATTTTACCATTGGCTACAATAGTAAATACTCCGGCTAATAACAAAATGATATATGCCGGTTTGGCTACATCCCCCAAAAGTATCATTATAGCACTTAGAATAAGTGTTAAAACCAACGGCCCTGAGAGACTGCTTTTTAAATCTTTCAGTTCAATTTTTTTCCACCAAAAGAATTGTCCTACACCTGATAGTAGTGCCACAACAACGGCAAACCATAATTGAAATTTGCTGTAATATTCGATCTGGTTGGCTGGTGGTGCAAAGTTTCCAACAGATCCAAACAACTCAACCACCTTGTTAAATACCGGGATAGAGGTTGGAATTAGCACCTGAAACCCCATTAAGCATAATGATAAAGCTCCGATGAAAATCCAGAATTCTCGAGAGTAAGTATGCGCCTCTTTCTCACTTGTTGGCACTTCTTTCCATCTATAAATTGCCAAGACAATCGATAATAAAGTAAAGAAAACAAGGTAGATCAGCAGTTGGCCTGAAAGGCCTAAATCAGTGAATGAATGTACAGATGCATTTCCTAAAATCCCACTTCGCGTTAAGAATGTGGAATAAAGAATTAATACAAAGGAAGTGATGACCAACACAATGGCAGATTTTAAAGCTGTGCTACTATTCTTGTAGGCAATCATGGTATGAATGGCAGCAACTAGGAAAAGCCAAGGAACATACACTGCATTTTCAACAGGATCCCAATTCCAGTAGCCACCAAAATTTAGTGTTTCATAGGCCCAGTAGCCACCCATTAATATGCCAATTCCTAAAATCGCTGCAGAAAACAGTGCCCAGGGTAATGCCGGGCGAATCCACTCGGTATATTTCTTCTGCCAAAGTCCCGCAATGCAATACGCAAAAGGTATTACAGTAGTGGCAAAACCAAGGAATAAGGTAGGCGGGTGTATAACCATCCAATAATTCTGGAGCAGGGGATTTAGCCCTGTACCATCTTCGGGTACAAAATTAGGTTGACTGGTAAAGATTGGGGCATCTAATGCATCTCTTAATAAAATAAAAGGTGAGCTACCTAATTTCAATTCTAGCCCTGGAATCACAACCCCTAAAATCATCGAACTTAAAAACGCCTGCACGGTTGAGAAAATAGTCATTACCGGTGCCTCCCAATACTTATTGGTAAAAATGATCACCAAACCGAGCAAAGCATGCCAGAACATCCAGAGTAAAAAACTTCCTTCCTGACCTTCCCAGAAGCATGAAATCATATAATGCCCCGGCAACCTCCTGGATGAATGAGACCAGGCATAGTGATACTCAAAATAATGATTGTAAATAATAAAAAACAGACAAAAAACGATTCCAAATACAGAAATCGCATGAACGTAAAAAGAGGTGCGTCCATTTATCTTCCAGTTTGCTGACTGCTTAAGATCATCGTGGCTAGATGCCTTATAAAAACTAAAGGCCGCATATATTGCGCTTATCAGCGCTGTAATTACAAAAAGGTGACCCAGGTCACCTATAAATTCATGAATCATAAAAATTTATTTTCCCTACATTTCAGCATTCACTGTCTCTTCCTGATACTTAGAAGGGCATTTCATTAATATTTTGTCTGCAATAAATAAGTCCTGATTATAAGAACCAATCACCACCACTTTTTCAGATCTTTTGAAATCAGGCGGCACAGGTTCGTTATAAAAAACTTCCTGTTGCTTACCATTTTCGTCTTGCATAATGAAGCGAAAGGAAAGTTTATCCTGAGAAGGAAAAATACCTGTAACCTCACCATTTGCATTCTTCGTTAACTCACCTACTACATGGATACTTTTTGTATTCCCATTACTGGCCATTTCATAGGCCTTATCAAAAGTAACATAGCTACTCGCATCACCGGCCGTTGAAATAATTATGCCAATGGCTGCCGCAATTAATACTATTGCTATAATGTGTGATCTTTTCATTGTTTATTCTCCAACGTTTTCTCTACTCTGCTAATTTTTTTGTCAATTACCACCAAATAGCCCAAGGTTCCAATGAGAATGATCATGATAATTCCTGTTAAAACATAGATTTTACCATCTTCTCTAAGCCTATCAGCCATTGGAACTTCAGAATTCTGATAATCAGATTCAGTCACAGGAATTTTCTCCTGACTAAATGAAAATGATGTTGCAAACATCATTAATATCAACAACCACTTTTTCATAGTGTTTTATATTCCAAATTTCTTAATCGTATTCTAATTGTTGCAATCCAAACTCCTAACATGGTCCAGGCTATTACTGCCGGATAAAAAACCAATCTCAATTTACTGTCCAAATCATAGGCATTAAAGCCCGGGTTTCCTCCGTTACCGGGGTGTAACGAATCCGTCAGTCTTGGAAGAATGAATAGTAAAGGAATTAGTGCTGCAAAAGCGAAAATATTATAGATCGCACTGATTCTGGCTCTTTGCTCTTCGTTTTCAATAGAGCCTCTCAATATGAAATAGGCAAAATAAATAAGTAAGCCAATAGCCGATGCATTTTGTTTTGGATCACCACTCCACCAGGCTCCCCATGTATACTGCGCCCAAAACATTCCAGTTAAAATTCCAAATATTCCAAATACAACTCCAACATTGGCGAACTCAATGGCCTTTGAGTCTAATGATTGATCGTTACTCTTCAAATATCGAATAGAATACACAACGGACACAGTTAAAAGGATAATCATCCCAAACCACATTGGCACATGAAAATAAAGTGCCCGTATGGTCTCGTTAAGAATATTCAGCCTAGGTACTTCCATTAATAGGCCACCTAAAAAAGTGTAGAGTAATAAAATAATGGTGACTATTTTCCACCAATATTGACGCATAATTCAGTGCTTTTTTATGTGCGCCAAAGATACGGGAATAACAAGTAAGATACCGCCCCCACAATTAGATTAATTGCCAATAAGGTTAAGAGTTCATCTAAACTTGAAGACCAATCAAGCCCATCCATCGCATTTTTAGACACTTTGATAACCATCAGTAATATTGGAAGAAGAATGGGAAAGCCTAATATGGCCATTAGCGTTTGATTGCTTCCTGCTTTAGAGGCGATGGCGGAAATCAATGTCAGTGTCGAGGAAAACCCAATAGATGCTAAAAAAAGATTTATCAGGAACAGCGTTTGATCCTGAACTGGATTACCTAAAATAAGTGAATAGAATGCAAAGCCAACAAACGACATAAGCAATAAGAGCATTGAATTATAAAGCACTCTGGCAATTATCAATGCCTGCGGACTAACAATGGTGTAGTAGTATAATTGCCTTTCTGATTTTTCACCCATAAAACTCTTCGCAACGGCATTAACCGAAGCAAACAGCATAATGATCCAGAATAAGGCATTCCAGGTAATTGGTGTAAGCTGATTAGTTCGCACATTGAAGCTCAAATAGCATATAAAAATTGTGCAAACCAGGTACAGCAATATGCCATTCAGCGCATATCTGTTGCGCCACTCCTGTTTGAATTCTTTCTTTATAAATTCGTAGACCAATTTTTTGAGTTTACTTTCTCACAATTTTATCAAATATCGAACTATTTTGATGCCTTAAACACATTATTGTTAGTTTTGCTGAAAATCTACTCATGGGTAAAAAGGTTATAGTTACAGGCGGTGCAGGTTTTATTGGCTCTAACTTAGTAGAAGCACTACTGAATGACGAGCGTGTGGAACATGTAAGGGTAATTGATAACATGTCAAACGGTTACAGAAGTAACCTGGATGAATTTAATGATCATCCTAAGTTTGATTTTGAAGAGGCTGATATACGCGATTATGACAAAATGGTGGAGTTGACAAAGGGTTATGATGTCATCTCGCATCAAGCGGCATTGGGCTCAGTGCCCAGATCAATCGAAAATCCGATGCTAACAACATCTGTTAATATCGATGGCACAGTCAATATATTGCATGCAGCAGTTATTAATAAAATTGATCGTGTGCTTTTGGCCTGTTCATCCAGTACCTATGGCGATAGCCCTACTCTGCCAAAAAAAGAAGATGTAATTGGCAACCCGCTTAGCCCGTATGCCATTACAAAATTTGCAATTGAGCAATATGCTGCAGTTTTTAAGAAGACTTATGACCTGGATTTTATTGGCTTCAGGTACTTTAACGTGTTTGGGCCAAAACAAAGCCCGGACAATCCATATGCCGCTGTAATTCCAATATTTTGTAAAGCATTTTTAGAAGGTGATAGCCCAACCATTAATGGAGATGGAGTTACTTCCAGGGATTTTACATATGTGACCAACGCAGTTCAGGCGAATGTACTTGGAATATTTACAGAAGATGATGAGGCCTTAAATCAAATTTATAATGTTGCCTGTGGGGAGCAGACATCTTTGAATGAAATGGTGGAAATTCTAAAAGAAGTTTCGAAAAAAGATATCCAGGCGCAATATGGCCCGGAGCGTAAAGGAGATGTAAAACATTCCAAGGCTGATATAGCAAAAATTTCAAAACTATTAGGGTATCAGCCTGAAGTTTACTTTAAAGAGGGATTAGCCAAAGTTTATTATTGGTATACAACAAATGAGAAAATAAATTGATAAAAAATGAATAAAGTAGCAATTATTGGTTTAGGATACGTAGGACTTCCATTGGCAGTTGAATTTGGAAAAATATTGGATACTGTTGGCTTTGATATAAATCGTAAGCGTATTGATGAGTTAAAGAATGGCAACGATTTCACGAAAGAAGTTAACAAGAATGAACTAGTAGAATCAGAGAAGTTAACATTTACATATGATACAGCTGATATTGCTGATGCCACCGTTTACATAATTACTGTCCCAACACCCATTGATAGTCATAACAACCCAGACCTTACACCACTTATAAAGGCAAGTGAAATGATAGGTAAACTTCTTTCTAAAAATGATATAGTAATTTATGAATCAACCGTATTCCCTGGGTGTACTGAAGAAGTATGTGTGCCAATTCTTGAATTGAATAGTGGTTTGAAGTTCAATATTGACTTTTTCTGTGGTTATTCTCCCGAAAGGATTAATCCAGGTGATAAAGAACATAGACTCCCGTCAATAAAGAAAGTGACTAGTGGTAGTACGGTTGAAATCGCAAATAAAGTTGATGACCTTTATAAAAAGATAATTACTGCAGGTACGTTTAAAGCATCAAGCATTAAAGTTGCTGAAGCAGCCAAGGTGATTGAGAACTCCCAAAGAGATTTGAATATTGCATTTGTGAATGAATTGGCAATGATATTTGATAGAGTGGGAATTGATACTCATGAAGTATTAGAAGCTGCAGGGACAAAATGGAATTTCCTGCCATTTAAACCAGGTCTTGTTGGTGGGCACTGTATTGGTGTAGACCCATATTATCTCACTTATAAGGCAGAGAGTTTAGGTTATAATCCACAAGTGATATTGGCTGGCAGAAGAATAAATGATAACATGGGGATGTATGTGGCAAATAAAGTCATCAAACTCATGTCTAACAAGGGGAACCCAATTAGCAAAAGCAGAATACTTGTACTAGGAATTACTTTTAAAGAAAATTGTCCTGACATACGTAATAGTCGTGTGATAGATGTAATTGATGAGTTAACAGACTTTGGTGCTACTATTGAAGTATATGATCCTGAGGCGGACAAAGAAGAGGTAAAGCATGAATATAAAATTGAACTTACAGAAACTTTAAATGGTACATACAACGCAATTATATTGGCTGTAGGCCATAATCAATTTAAAAACATTGATCTTAAGAATCTAACTGACGAAAAATCAGTAATTTATGATGTAAAGGCATATTTAGAGCCTTCGACCATAACTGCCCGTTTATGACCAACTTCATTTTAGTAACTGGAGGAGCCGGATATATAGGTTCGCACACATGTGTTGAACTAATAAATTCCGGTTATGACCCAATTATTGTTGACAACTTCAGTAATTCAGAGCGATTTGTAGTAGACAGAATAAAAGAAATCACCGGAAAACAACCCATACTGTTAGAAGGAGATTGTGGTAATGTTGATTGGTTGATAAAGGTTACAAAAGATTATAAAATAAATGGTTGTATTCATTTTGCAGCCTATAAAGCTGTTGGTGAATCTGCCAAAGAACCCTTAACGTACTTTGAGAATAATATTGGCTCAACCATTTCCATTTTAAAATGGATGGAAGCTACTGGTTGCGAAAATTTGGTTTTTTCATCTTCATGCACAGTTTATGGACAACCGGATAAATTGCCTGTGACTGAAAAATCACCAAAAAAAACCGCTGAATCTCCTTATGGTAGGACGAAGCAAATGTGTGAAGATATTATTGAAGACTATTACAAATCTGGAAAGAACATAAAAGCCTTGGCGTTAAGGTACTTCAATCCTATTGGAGCTCATCCATCTGCATTAATTGGCGAATTACCATTAGGCGTTCCCAATAATTTGGTACCTTTTATTACACAAACTGCAGCCGGGATTAGGGAAAAATTGATTGTATTTGGCAATGATTACAACACTGAAGATGGTACATGTATTCGTGATTATATTCATGTAGTGGATCTTGCGAAGGCACATGTATCGGCAATTCAATACTTGATTAACAAGAAGGAAAATCTTGTTGATTATATCAATGTGGGAACAGGAACTGGTAATTCCGTTTTAGATGTAATTAAAACATTCGAAAAAGTAAACAAATTGCAACTGAATTACAGCATTGGTGAAAGAAGACCTGGAGATGTTGAAAAAGTATATGCTGAAGCAAGCTACATAAACAAAACTTTAGGTTGGAAAGCGTCAAAATCTTTGGATGAAGCATTACAAGATGCCTGGAGATGGCAGAAAAAACTTATTAATTAATCGTGAAGGGAATAATATTAGCAGGAGGTTCTGGTACAAGACTTTATCCAATTACAAAAGGAGTCTCTAAACAAATACTTCCAATCTACGACAAGCCAATGATCTATTATCCATTATCTGTTCTAATGATGGCAGGTATTAGAGATATATTAATAATTTCTACACCGGATGATATAGGTACATTTCAAAAACTACTTGGTGATGGATCAGAATTGGGTATAAGTTTTTCGTATGTCATTCAGCCTTCACCTGATGGTCTTGCGCAGGCATTTATACTCGGAGAAGATTTTATAGGAGATGATAGTGTAGCACTTGTACTGGGAGATAATATCTTTTATGGATATAATTTTTCAAAAACACTAAGAGAGGCTGCTACTCAACCATCAGGGGCAACTGTTTTTGGCTATTATGTAAAAGACCCAGAAAGATATGGTGTTGTAGAGTTTGATGAGGAAAATAAGGCAATATCAATAGAAGAGAAACCTAAAACACCAAAGTCTCACTTTGCTGTAACGGGTTTATATTTTTACGACAATACGGTTGTGAAGAAAGCAAAAAAAATCCAGCCCTCTGCAAGAGGCGAATTAGAAATAACAGATTTAAATAATATGTATTTGGCTGAAGGAACACTTAATGTTCAATTATTAGGAAGAGGAATGGCATGGCTAGATACGGGCACTCATCATTCTTTATTACAAGCTTCTAATTTTGTAGAGTCTATTGAGGAGAGACAAGGGTTGAAAATTGCATGCATTGAAGAAATTGCATTTAACATGGGATATATAACTAGAGATCAATTACTAAAACTAGCTGAACCTCTTTTAAAGAATAATTATGGTCAATATCTTATGGCCGTGTCTAAAGGGTTGAAGTAATGGAAATTATTAAAACAGATTTTGAGGGTCTACTTATTCTGGTACCTAAAGTAATTGTGGATAGTCGTGGCTTTTTTATGGAGAGCTATAATTATAATAAATTAAAGGAATTAGGTATTGATAATAACTTTGTACAAGATAATCATTCACTTTCTGAATATGGAGTCATTAGAGGACTACATTTCCAAAATCCGCCTTATGCTCAAACAAAACTCATTAGAGCCATTTCAGGAGAAATTTTAGATGTTGTTGTAGATATTCGTAAGTCAAGCTCAACGTATGGCAAACATCTTTCCGTCATGTTATCAGCCGAAAACAAAAAGCAGCTTCTAATACCTAAAGGATTTGCCCATGGCTTCTCAGTAATTTCCGAAAATGCTGAAATTTTGTATAAATGTGATAATTTTTATAATAAATCTTCAGAAGGAGGATTGAAATTCAACGATACTGATTTAAATATTGATTGGAAAATACCTAAGGACAAGGTTTTAGTATCTGATAAAGATTTAAACCAATTGAATTTTCAGTCATTTAAATCTCAATTTGAATAAACCATGAGCAAGCGCATTTTAATTACCGGAGGAGCAGGATTTATAGGATCGCATGTTGTCAGATTATTTGTTACTAAATATCCGCAATATGAAATAATAAATTTGGACGCTCTTACCTATGCAGGTAATCTTGAAAACTTGCGAGATGTTGAAGGAGCTAATAATTATAAATTTGTAAAAGGTAATATTTGTGACATTGAATTATTAAACAAGGTATTCGATGATGAGAAAATAACTGATATCATTCATTTAGCGGCAGAATCGCATGTTGATCGTTCCATATCAGATCCATTGAGCTTTGTTAATACTAATGTACTTGGTACGGTAAATCTTCTTAATTGTGCTGTTGCTAATTGGAAGAATAATTTTCCAAATCACGTATTTTATCATATCTCAACTGACGAAGTATTTGGTTCATTAGGTGAAAAAGGATATTTCACAGAAACTACACCTTACGACCCTAAATCGCCCTATTCCGCTTCAAAAGCAAGTTCAGACCATTTTGTGAGAGCTTATGCTAACACCTATAATCTACCAATTAAAATGTCCAATTGCTCCAATAATTATGGGCCAAACCAGTTTCCCGAAAAGCTTATCCCTTTGATGATCTATAATATCAAAAACAAAAAACCTTTACCTGTTTATGGTAAAGGTGACAATATTCGAGACTGGCTTTATGTTGAAGATCATGCTAAGGCAATTGAACTAATTTTTCACGAAGGGAAATTGGGAGAAACATATAATGTTGGGGGTTTTAATGAATGGAAAAATATCGATATAGTAAATTTAATTTGTGATATTATGGATAAAAAACTTGAAAGGAAGACAGGTGAATCATCTAAATTGATTTCTTTTGTACAAGACCGGGCTGGTCATGATCATCGATATGCAATTGATTCTTCAAAGATAAAAGCTGAACTGGGATGGGAGCCACAACTCAAGTTTAAAGAGGGTATAGAACTAACAATTGATTGGTATTTAAATAATTAAGGGCACAATTAAAGGTTTTTGTACTATCAGGAACCTTTATAAAAAACAAAAATCATGAAATATTTAAATCACTACAGAATAAAATTAATCTGCATATTTCTATTTATCACAAATAGTGGTTTTTGGTCATTTGTGCACTTTGGTATTAATAAGTTAGGTTATTTAGAAATATTTCTTGCTAGCCTCTTTTACTTTTCAATTGCATTATTTTACTTTTTAGCAACCACTTATTTTGTATACATCAATGATCAAATGGTTAATTTTAGAAATGATCTTTTAAAAAGAGATCAAAATGATAGATTTATCTCTGATGTACTACAAAAAGTAAATATTGAACTTAGTAATGTAAAGAATATACAAAGTAATAATATCAAACAACTGGCCAGTAATTTGAACATTTTTAGTTCTAAGATCATAAAAATTTTAGAATCTTTCGAGAAGCAGCTAAAAGTATTAGATAATCTTACTTCTAAAACATTTCTAATTCAAGAATTGGAAAAGCATAAGGATCAATTAGAAACAAAATTAGTTAACAAAAAAGAGTTTGAGAATCATTTGAGAATTGTTGAGCAAGTTGTTGAAATTGAAAGAAGTATAGACAAAACAACTAAATTAATAGACAAGGAATTAAGGAATACTTCCGCATTAATATATAGTGAAATAAAACAGTTGGCTAACTATTCTAAAGACCAGTCAATTAATCATCTTAAAGCCTTAAATAATGGGTTTTTAAAATCAACTAAAAAAGACGAAACTATTTACTTGAAACTGGAACAACTTACTAAAAATTCTACTAAAAATACCGAGAACATTCGGTTGGATGTAAAGCAAAATTATAACAGGATTGATGCTCTATTTTCAATTCATGGACTCATTCAATTAAACCATCCATTACCAATAATGTCTGATTGGGCAATTTCATCTGATTATGGACTTATATTGATAGATTCAATTTTAAAATCTAATGGAGATAGCAAGATACTAGATGTTGGTTCAGGAATAACTACCATTTTATCAGGGTATAGTGTGAAGAAAAAAGGTAAGGGTAAAGTAATTTCAATAGAGCATGAAAAAGAATATTATGAAAAAACATTTAGTCAAATTCAGGCCCATAGACTTAATGATTATATTGACTTGTACTATTGCCCCTTGATTGAATATGAAATCAATGGTAAAAAATGGATGTGGTATGATGTTAAAGGTTTGAACATCGATGAACCTTTATCTTTGATTTCTATTGATGGCCCTCCTGGAGGTATTCAAGCACAATCCAGATATCCGGCTATTCCAATTCTTAAGGAATATATAGATAGCAAAACAACAATCTTGTTGGACGATGGATATCGTGAAGATGAGCAGCAAATTGGAATGGAATGGTGTAAGGAATTAGACTTTAATATGGAATTGATTAATTCCCACAAAGGTATACTGAAATTTAATGCTCAACCGAATGCTTAAATCATGTCCTTTTCCTTTAATATTTGAATTAATTTCTTGTTAAAGATATTAACTCCTGCTTGATTTAAATGGTGTCGATCATAAAAATGTATTGAATCATTCAATTCGACTAATTTGTTAAAATTAAAGTATGTACCGCGCGAATCCATTAGGCTATCAAAATAATCGTTATTTTGATGAGCTTGGTAAAAAGAGGAAGTAATTGGAGCTTGAACTAATACGAACTTTATATTCATATCTTTTAAGCTTTTAATAATTCCATCAAAAGCATCTAATTGTTGATCTCTTACTTTCCACCATTTTTTTGAATTGCTAACATTTCTAAATGTCTTATTTTTCTTCTGAACATAGCCTCCGTCAATATACTCATCCCCTTTTTTTCTTTTAGATTCCTTTATTCCTTTATTTAAACCTGAAATATCTCTGTATAATCCGTAGATAAATGAGTTCACTATCTTTATATGTTTATGTTTAAAAATCAACTTAAATGATTCAAAGTCATTTTTATCATTGGCAATAATATCTAACGATGACTCAATCCCATCAGCTTTAAACGTACCTGGGTAAACTTCATAAATAATCAATTTTGGGTTTAACTTTTTTAAATATCTTTCTAGCAATACCTCGGTTTGCAAATGTGTTTGCGAACTTGAGCCAAGATTGAAGAAGGAGTTATATCCATATTCAGAAAAAATCCTAGGATCAAACCCTCTGTAGGCATGAGAAGATCCTACTATTAAAACATCTGCACTTTTAACAGTTTTAACCTCTCTAAATCTTGTTAGTGCATGACCCCCAGAAGCTGTTTTATAATTCAAGTTATTATTCCATTCTGATGGCAAATACTCTCCAAAAAGTATGAGGGTAAGTGTGTAAATAATAAATGAAAAAAATAAAAAGGCCGTAAGCTTTAAAATAAATCTTCCCATCATCAATAAATCTTTTAGAACTGGAAATAAATAAATGGAGTTTCTTCAGTAACCATGAACATTCCAATTGAAAATATAATCAACCCATAGAACGACCACCTAATTAACATTGGCCAACTCATACCTAATTTCTCCAATGCATATTCATTCTTTCTACCTACCCACTCTAACAATATAAAAATCGATATCAAATAAAAGAGTACAGTGCTATCCTCCAATATTTTCGAATCTAAAGAAGTAAATAACGCTTTGGTAAACATTGACTTTAGATAGTTCAAAGCATGATCAATACTCTCCGCTCTAAAAAATACCCAAGCAATTGTCACAAGAATGAAAGTCAGAACGCGATTAAATAAATTTTTTAAATAAATCCAAACATTTTGATGTTCATCAAAATCCAAATTTTTTCTATTTCTATTTAAAACTAATAATGGAATAAAAAACAAAGCGTTTAAAGCTCCCCAAACAATAAATGTCCAATTCGCACCGTGCCAAAAACCACTTACTATAAATATGATAAAGACATTTCTAATCTTTGTGATGCTACCAACTTTACTACCACCTAAGGGTATATATAAATAATCTCTAAACCAAGTTGATAATGAAATATGCCATCGTCTCCAGAATTCAGCTATATCTCTGGAGAAATATGGAAATGCAAAATTCTTCATCAAATTAAAACCAAACAGTCTAGCTGTCCCAATAGCTATGTCGGAATAGCCAGAAAAGTCTCCATATATCTGAAAAGCAAAAAACATCGCACCAACAAAGAGTGTACTTCCTGAATAATCATCGCTATTATTAAATATTAAGTTTGCGAATGTTGCACAATTATCAGCAATAACCATTTTTTTGAACAATCCCCACAATATTTGTCTTAGACCATCAATTGCAAGAGAATAAGAAAATGTCCTTTTCGTAAAAAATTGAGGAAGTAAATTGCTTGCCCTTTCAATTGGCCCAGCTACTAATTGGGGAAAAAAGCTAACAAATGCAGCAAATGCAATAAAATCATCAGTAGGTTTTATTTTACCTCTATATACATCAATGGTATAACTAAGGGTCTGGAAGGTATAAAAACTAATTCCAACTGGAAGCACAATTTCTAAAGTTGCTACATCTAACTCACCTCCAAAGAATAATACTGAGTTTTTAAGGCTATCAATAAAGAAATTGAAATATTTAAAAAACCCGAGAAACCCTAAATTAACACAAATACTCAGCCATAGATAAAGCTTTCTATTATTGCCATTTGAACTTGAAATTGACTTGGCCGCAAAGTAATCTACAAGTGTGCTGAAAAGTATCAGCCCTAAAAACCTCCAGTCCCACCAACCATAGAAGAAATAGCTGGATGCAAGAATCCAAAAATTTTGATATTTAAGCTTTGATTTCTGTAATACCCAATATATAGTAAAAACTACTGGTAAGAATATAGTAAATTCTAATGAGTTAAAAAGCATATTAATTAACCTGTAATATTTCGTTTAATTTTCTCAATGTAAGGCAATTGAAGAATTTATATATTCTATTTCTTTTTTTAATAACACCGGCTTGTTTATTGCGAGTTTTAAATCTTGAAACAATTATCTTCGGTATGGTCTAGATCTGAAAACTTCATCAATGCATTAAGCTAAAATTTGATCTTTGACAGATCCCATAGTCTAAAATTCTCTGATGGTTAGTATAATATGGCTCAGAACAAATTATATTAAATACTTTAAGAACCCCTGGTGTCTGCGACTGCCTCAAAGTAGATTTGGTATTTATCATTTTTTTCCCATTTCTCTCTCTGTTCTTATTACTTTGCTCTATTGTCCAATTCAAATCATCAAAAACTAGATAAGCCCCTGGATTCAACATACGCTCTAATAGAAATACAGCGAAACCAGTTCCTTCCCAAGTATGGGCACCATCAATGTATGCAAAATCAAACTTAGGTTTTTTATCTCTTTCTAAAATATCCATCAAAGACCAATGAAAACCCTCTTCATCCGTAATCACATCAACTCTATGAGATAAGTTTAATGACAATAAGACATCATTTACGTTTGGAGTTCTTTTAAAAGCTGAAGGCAAATCTAATGTAATTAGCTTACCATTGCCATTATCTTCTAAAGCTTGTGCTATGACTGCTGAGCTCTTACCGTGGTAGAATCCTAATTCCAAGCATAAGTCTGGTTTATTCTCCCTAATTAGGTCGTATATAATATTGGCTTTTTGCCTAGTTATGTATGGAATACTTTCATACTGCTCGAATACTTTAATCTTATTATTCATAGGTCTAAATTGGTTACATTAAATAATTCGGACTGTAATTTAAAATTATAAAGAAAATAAATTGTGTATTTCTAATTTCATTTTCCAATATTATTATTTCAATTATATAATTAGTTTAAGAAAGTCCAATTCATGTTCCAGCGATGGCATTTCATAATTCGTATCACTAATCAAATCAATCCCTATAATCTCACATCCCCAATGTTTTGCGATTTTATTTGATAAATGCCATGCAATGTAAAGATCAGAATGTACTAACACATTTTCATTATTCAAATATGCAGTGGCATACTTACATTTCAATCTTATAATTGATTTGTAAAGAGATTCAAGATTATTTAAATAGGCAGATAGTGATAGTACTTGAAGCTCAAATAACACACCTAAATATTCATGAGATATTCTCAAAATAAGGCATTCTTTCGAATTTAAAAGCCAGTGAAAATATTCTGATAGGGATTTATCTAACTCAGATAATTCATCACTAGTACATAATTGAGAATCCTTTATAATTCTTAGTGAATCCAGAAAAAAGCATAATGAAGTAGACATATTATTGGTCCCTAATTTAAGTTGGGCTTGAGACCTATAGAATTCTTTCAGACTTTCTGGCGATAATATTTCGTGAGTTTTACTTATAAGGTTTTTACCGTTTATGGGTAAATCAAATAAGCTAAAGGCAATGATACTCAGCATTATATCTTTAAGATTCCTAGAATGTTCTATGTTGGTGCTTTTTAATTTATAAATCAAGTTTCCGATTCTTGAGCCCTTTGAAATGGAAGTACTTGAAAGAGGTGATTTTAAAAACACTTTATCCGTTTTCTTAGCATCTGCACACTGAGATGTAACATAAGCTATTGAATTAAAAATAGCCTCGTTCCTTGCTAGTACTCTTTTACCTGCATTTTGTTTTTTTTCTAACTCACCCATGCCAGAATAAAGACGAGAAACCCATCCTCCAAATTCAAAAGAATAAGCCTCTTCGGACAAACTACCTCTGGTGGGGTCCCAAGGATCGTCTTGCTTCCATTCATCCCATGTTCCTGGCACCCCGAGTCTCCAAAAAAGTTCCACTTTTGGCCTTCTACCGTACACAAATTTTTCATTAAAAATATCCTTTGTGTCATGTCTAAAAGCTATTTGAGGTTCTTCTGTTGCACTTGGTCTAAAATCATTTTTTAGCAAGTCTCTATTGTTCGTGATACGAGCCATTGGCACAATGAAATGCCTAAAATATGGGTCTCTCTTTACATCATTTACAAACTCTTCCCATGCATTTTCTGTAATGAAACAGTTCCCATCCCATGGAAGCACCCATTTTGCAACTTTTTTTCCTTCTTCAAGTGCTAGGTTTCTTGCACCATTATTATTCATTAAGTAGGCATTCTTTAATGAACAAGGTGCTAACCATGCCCTATACTTTGCAAAAACTCCTGAATTTTCAAATTCCTCACTCAATAAATAACTGGGCTGTGAAAAACAGTCGATGCTAAAATCTACTTTAAGATATTCATTGGCTTCAAATTTTATAATTGTATACTTGACATTATGCTTTTTCAACAATGAAACTATTTCGTTTTCAATTGTTTCGTCAAAAATACGGTTTACAATAAACCTTTTTTGACAATCCTTCAATTCAGGCTCATTTTCTAGTATAAATCTCAAGTTTTCTAGTGACTGCCCTTTTTTATGCCTTGGATAAAGATCATTCCCAATGATTCTATATAAAACAAAAGTGTCTGGAACAGCATCTAGTCCTGAGTTATAATAAGATTGTTTGAGTTTAGGAATGTTTTGCTCTCTAATTATATAATTTCGGGCTATGTTTCTCTGATAGAGTATTTTAGATTCGTGTTCCTTTAATAGCGGTTCTACTCCCTTCCAATTAGATTTGGATAATTCAATTCTGGTCAGACACTCTGGAAAAATCATATACATTGAATTTCTCGACATATAATTTGTAGGAACCCAATGAGCATCTTTCTCAAAGTAATCTTTTATATTATTTAAACATTTATCAATGTTCAAATAGCTTTTATTATCACTTTCATATGATAGATCATTAAATTTTAATATTAAATTCCCAGCTTTAATTTTAGGTATATATTCCTGTTTCTCCGTAAGAATGAATGGGTCGTATATTATTAATAATTCAGTAGATACCGTCTCTCCATAAACAATCATTCTAACTGAGTCATTATTTAAGATGGATCTTATGTTTTCGTTCACAACCCTCCTCTCCTCAGAACTGTAATTTGAAATTTGTACTACTCCGCATGAATACCCTTTAGATGTTGCCTCATGTATGTTTTGTTTTATTGCTTCAATTTTATTGGAGTTTTCTATTCTAAAATCAAATGCAACCACCATATCAAAAAATAACATTTTAGTTTTAGGATTGAGCATTGCATTAGGAACAGGAAAAGGCCTTGAGGTATTTCTAATATCATACAATAATTCTCGTGTACGCTTATGATAGTAGGTGTAGGATTCAGCATATTCCTTTCTCACACCCATGGGGGTTCCATGATATCCGAATTTTTTATTATCAGTTAAAGACCCTTCAGAAACCCTGGCTAATGATAAAATATTTGGCAACACTATTATAGACTGGTTTCCAAATAAGGTTTTTATTCTATGGAGAAACTCAGAGTCAGCTCCAAACCGAACTTGGTCCCACCCACCTAGACTTTTGAACACAACTTCTTTTCTTATCATCAAGGATGATAAATTCATTTGTATAAAAAATCCAGGATTACCTCGTCTAAAAAAAATCAAATCGTCAGTTACTCTGGCCCAGCTTGACATTGTAGCCACTAGACCTTCATTTCGCTGCAGCTCAAGAACTTGAAGCTCAATTTTTTCAGGATGAGACCAGTCATCAGCGTCATTGCATGTTATATACTCTCCTTTTGCTTCTAGCAGAGCCAAGTTTCTTACATGATAAGGACCACCATTAACCTCCGCTTTTATAACTCTAACCCTTTCATCCTTAAATTCAGAAACTACTTTTAAAGTTTGGTCTGTGCTACAATCATCGGCAACAATTATCTCAATATTATACCATGTCTGATTTAAAAGGGATTGCAGCGCTGTTCCGATTGTATCAGCAGAATTATAGACTGGAATAATTACTGTTACAAGAGGCCCCTCTTTTTTGGCCTCCGAAAAAGTTATCAATTGATCGTATAATGGTTTCTGAAAGTCCCCCGTTAAAGTAACTTCACAATTATTATTATATCTAAAGGCTTTATTTAACCAATTGATTTTTTCTTTGCTACTACTTTGCAATGAGGCTACTCCCAAGTAAACGTCAGGATTTTCTTCTACATCCAACGAACGATCAAGAATTTCTTTGGCCTTCCCAATCTGATTTAAAAGGGCATAACTTTCAGCCGCTAGCACCGAGGCCTGACTGGAAAGGTGCATATTGCTACCATTGTCAGTATTTATTTCTAGATAGTAAATACATTTTTTTGCAGCCTCTTGGTTATACTTATTCGCATACCATAAAGCTAACTCCCAAGCACATAATTTTCTTAGGTTTCCACTTGTATCTTGCTTAGTTTTTTCTTCGAGGTCTGACAATGCCCTTTCAGTGAAACCAAGATTAAAAAGTTTGTATTTCAAAAGCCTTGTGATTTTTTTTGCCTCTTTATCATCAAAATTTATTTTGATAGTTGAGTTTAAAATACGTTCAGCCTTCTCAATCTGTATTTTTATCTTATCCGTTTTTTCTTCAATAAGATCAATTTCGGTATTCGTTAATTGTTCAAATTTTGTCAACCTATTAAGTAATTCATTCTTACTGTGTATTTCCATAGTTAAACTTCCTAATTAGCTTCCCATTTATTCTAATTCAACCTCTTTAATCGACCTTTAAGTTGGTTGTAACCGGCTCTTTCAAGCACAAATTTTCTAGAAAGTGAGGCTTGAGCTAAATACTTTTTCTCATCATCCCATAATGCTGATATCTTGTCCCAAACATGTTCAGGTTCTGCATAAAGTGCGTAATCCTCAAAGGTGTCTTTAAAAATAGGGGGTAAAATTACAGGAATTCCCATAGCCATTGCCTCTAAGACGGCTCTTCCAAATGCCTCTACACATTCTTCGTGAGGATAATGAATAAAAAAATCTAGTTGAGAAAGAAAAACTTGTGGGTTGGGCTCGAAATTTAAAACATTCCAGTTTTCGGGATTAAAACCAATAAGATTTATTGCATGATCAGCTCCCCCTAATACTCTAAACTCACAATCCTTATTTACACAATAGGCACTTATTAATGATTCTCTATCTGAGGGCCATTTAGTGTAATGATCCCTAGAATGACGTCCAATTACCGGAATTTTATGTTCTTCTCTGCGCCAAAACAAATCATTTGTACACCATTGATCGATGTCAATAAGCGGGGTCCAATTCTCTTTATGGCAATTTTCGAACCTATCATCACCTATCATCAAGTTTCTTATAATTCCAGAAATAGGTACCCAAGTCGGATTGGTATTGAATAAATTTTGCAGTTTATTGTAAACTTCAGTAGGCACATACGCTACATCTTCACCTGTGTATAACCTTTCGGCAGATTGATTTACTAAAACTAAAAAATTATTACATTTAATGTTCGGGACTAAATCCAATTTTTTGTTGGCTATAACTGGGTATCCAACGATCACGGTATCAGTTTCCGCGATATCTTCAAATGTCAAAATATCAATTTTTGAATCTGCAATCAATTGCCTAACCTCATCTTTCAACTCTAACTCCGGGTTGAGATCATACCTCCTCCATTGAACTATTGCTACATTTAATAACGAAGCTAATGCAGCTTTAACGTAATGAAAAGTTGATACATAAGCACCACCATTAAGATTAAAGTCAGCAATAACGATTAAATCATATCTCTTCTTGTTATTAACATCGTAAGTCAAATAATTAGGGACTCGAGATATGTCTGGTGATCCATCAGACACATTTTTTTTAAATAAAAATTTACGTGATTCCCTAAATTCTCTTACTGCACCGAAATATTCGGACTTAATGTCTTTTTCATCTGGATTTATCTCAATGTAACTTGGCAAAGCTGTTCGAAATTCTTTGCACGAACCTTTGGAGTACAAACTTTCGAGTCTACTTTTAAATTCAAAAAGTGAGTCTGTTTTTATATTAAAAAAACCAGAATTCTCATTTAATACTTGTGATTTGATCAAACAGCACGAAATATCAGTATTGCTAGTTAGGCTCACACCTTGATCACTCAAATATGGTATAAATTCAAAGTTCCTATTCACACGAGCCGTAACAGGAAATAATAATTTTATGTCTGAATCATTTTCAAATTCAGCCGTCATTTTCTCAATCAAATTGAATTGAATTACCCCCAGTTCGGTCATTACTAAAATGAACTCAGTAGAAACAGTCAAAATTAATTGATTGACTGTACTTATGAACTCACTCGGAGAGGGCACCTTAATTAATTGAATGTTTTCGTCACCTACACTTAAAGCGTTATTTACGTTCAATTCCTGATTAGTTATTATTACAATTTTGGTAATTCTAATTGACTGGTTAGTTAAACTTTCTAAAACAACAGGTAAACTATCGTTAGGGGCAAAATATGGTAAGAAAATCGTTACTTCAGGAACATTTAGCCTACTGTTTTTAGCTATTCCTTTAGAGGTGTTAGCACCACTATTTTTGAAAAAATTGACTGACTCAATACTTTGATATGTCTGATTCAAACAATTTTCAAATGCCTTTTGCCCTTTTTCCATTTCAGTGGAAAAGGCTTCCAAAAATCTCAATGCTATGTCATTAGCATTATTCTTAGGCAACAAAAGTGACTCACCAACATTTTCCTTCAAATGAAGCTTCGTGAAGAACTTTAAAAGTACGACTTGACTAATTAATTCTTTTGGCAAAGTGTTTTCAACTATCTTGCTCTGAAAATGTAAAGATTCCTTCCAATTATTAATTGCTGCATACCATAAAGCAATGTGATAACTGATGTAAGATATGGTTGGCGGATTCGATTTAGTGTCTGATAAAATTCGATTTAAATCGAAGAGGGTTTCTTCTGAATAATTATACCACAACCCTCTTATTTCTTTATTTAGCTTCTTTTGAGATTTTAAATCGATGGTTAATTTTTTAGATAATTTCTTCTTAGGGGAACTTTCATTACTATCGTAAGATTCCAAAATAGAGTCTTCATTACGATTTAGTTCATTTTCCTTGCTTGAAAAAAAAAACTGTGGCAATAACCTTTTAAGTCTTCCTTTTATCCTCAATTTCTGAATAGTCTCCCAATAATCTGAAAGCTGTTTTTCCTTTTCTTGTAAACTAGTTCTTAGATTATTCTTATCCTTCAACAAGGATTTGATTTCATTTTTTAGTTCATCATTCTGTTTGGATAAGTTACTATTCCGAATCTGAAGTTCTTCAATTTTTGCTATCTGCTTGTTAAAAGTATTATTTTGCTTGTTGTTAATGACACTCAAGTCATCATCTATCTTTGCTAATTTATGCCTTAGCTTATCTAATTTTGAATTGATCTCAGATTCATGTAGATCAACTTTTTGTTGAACTTCTTTTAAATCGTGTGGCATTAAAGTTTTAATTTATATCCCTAATTCTAATTGTAATCCCTGAATATTATTAAGTTAGTTACAAATCAAATTACGGTATTATGATTGATTATATTTTGTTTTAAACTTTTTTACGGCAACATCCATATCACCTTTAGCATTAATTGATTTCCAGAAGAGTTCGAAGTCATTCTCAATATTTTCTAAACAAATAGCCATTTTGTTAGTCTTATTTTTAAGAAAATGAGAAATATTTCTATTCACTGTATCGTAGTAATATTCACAGATATGAAGTTTCTCATCATCAGTAAGCATTTCATTTTTCTTCATTAAGATTCCTGCAGAGAATGCTCTTATTATGCTTACAGTGCCATCCCATCTTTTATTAAAGCTATTAACGGTTTTATCCTTGTCTCTTGTTAAATGCACATAGAAAGCCTTGTCCCCAAATCTTTCCTCTAATTCACCTAGAAACCATGATAACCTATTATCAGCCTCTATATGATTTTCTGAATATGCAAACCTACGGTTTCCAATCTCTCTAGAAAGCGTTTCGTGCCCTGATGTAAAATTCTCTATAAACTTACAGGCCCTTATGAAGGTTGTTGATCCGCATCTACCAGTACATAGGATAAAAACATTCATTTGTCAAATTTAGAAACTCCACTAAAATATCTAAACTCTTTTCACTATGTGCATTCAAAATGAAAGAGAAACACAAAATTTATATCACCTTTAAAGTTTAATTAGGTTTTTTTTAATTTAATACTTTCGTTCTAAAGTTCTACTGAATTATTGAAAAACATGACAAAAACAGTACATAAGAGAATAATTCAACTGAAGTTTGTGATTAAGTCGATAGAGATAGAAAAAAAACTTCAAGATATAAGAAAAAATGGATAAAAACATTGAAGAAAGTCTCATAGAAGCAATCAACCGGTTAGAAAACTTAAATTCAACATCCAGCCATCTTATTGAGATTAAGAATGAACCTCTTATTTCAGTTATAATGACCACATATAATGTGGAAAATTATGTTCTAGAATCTATTCAATCTATCTTAAGCCAGACATATAAAAATCTAGAGTTGATCATTGTCGATGATGCCAGTTCGGACAATACCGTAGAGATCATCAAAGAATTAAATGATCCCCGAATTCAGCTGTATCGAAATAAAGTAAATTGTGGCACTTACTACTCAAAGAATTTTGGATTAACTCAGGCTAGAGGAAGATATATTGCAATCCAGGACTCAGATGATATATCGGACAAAGACAGGTTAAAAAAGCAGGTTGGCTTTTTAGAAAGTTTTGAAACTAAACAATTCGTACTCTGCCAGTATACTCGATTTGATAACGATGGCAACCATCTTATAGCTCCAAGGCTTGCTTTCCAATCTTCAATGATCAGAAAAACTGTGTTTGATGATCTCGGTTTTTACGATACCGTTCGTGTAGCTGCTGATGATGAGTTTAACGCTCGAATGATGAAGTTTTATGGAAATGGGGCAAGAGGAACAATCGAGGAATTACTTTATTTTAATAGAAGTAGAGAAGATTCTCTTACATCCACTATTGAAATTGGTTCTACACCCAGAACGGCCTATGTAGAAAACTATAAAAAATGGCATACTTCTATTTCAGGTAAAAACGAACTTTTCATAGAATATCCTCAGAAACAGAGACCTTTCCCAGTTGACGATAAAATTAAGGTTAGATACACAGAAAAATTAGAACCAGAGGTTAATATTTCGGAGGTTACTCTAAAAGGTAGACAAATAACTGGTTCAATGGTAACCATCCCTTCACGAGAATCGATTTTAGAACAAGTGGTTAATGCCATACTTCCACAAGTCGATGTCCTGCAAATCTATTTAAATAATTTTGATGATGTTCCTAATTACCTTAAGCTCGACAAGGTTGATATTTTTCGTTCTCAAGAACATGGGGATTTAGCTGATAATGGGAAATTTTATTCCCCTCCAAAAAATGGATTTCATTTGACTTTTGATGACGACATCCTCTATCCCTCAGACTATGTAAAAACTCTTCTTTCAAAGTTGAAGGACTACCAGTATTCGGCTGCCATAGGTTCTCATGGGATAGAGTTAAAAGAAGGCTTTAAACGGTATTATGATATGTCATCGCGAGAAGTCTTTAGCTTTTACAGGGAAACCCCAGAAGATCGTTATGTTCATATTATTGGTACGGGTACTTTGGGCTATCATACAAGTCTCCTGAATTTCGATCTATCTGAGGTTGATAAGACTCACATGATTGACATATTTTTTGGACTACATTGTCAAAAAAATAGCATCCCGTTAATATGTATCGAACATCCAGAAGCCTGGATGCAGGAAATCGAAACCCCGACTGACACAAGGATTTTCGATAATTTCTCAAAAAATGATGCCGATCAAACAGCACTAGTCAAATCAATTGCGTGGAACTATAATTATCTTGACTTTGACATTAAAGATAATATAGACCTTAATCTGACTATTGAGGAGCGCATGTTGCGTAAACTGGAAGATTTTGGTAAACGTTTAATAGAAAACGAAAGAACAATTGTGAACCAAAAACGAACCATCGAAAAACAACAAAATGACTTAGCTTGGTACGCAAGAACGTTCGATCATTTGCCTAAGTGGTTTTTAAAAATTGGTGGGATTTTTAGAAGATTCTAGCCTTTCGCTTTCGTAATATAATAACCAAAAATTTTAAGTCCATCTAAATTTGATTCATCGTGTTGTGTCTTGTTTTCGAGTTCATTTTTTGCCAGTAATTCAATAATCACCTCCTTGTACTTGTTAGTTTTCGACTTTTCTAAGGTCAGTGGATCAAGACTCTCATAATCATCTTTGAGATTAGGGAAGTCATCCATTTTTTCATGGATACTACATACTTCATCTTGGGTAAAGCTATTGCAATTAGAAATAGCAGCCATTTGAACCAATTGCCAAAAAGGCTGATAATGCCCCCCTTTTAAATTCTCTTGCCTAAAACCTTTAAACTCTTCCCAATCAACCACTGGTTCTAAAAGATCAACAATATTTGAATCCAAAACAAAGTGTTTAATAATATCAAGATTTTTAAACAAAACTGCATGAGAGCCTCGCATGGGCTTCTTATCAACTTGATAATGTTTTATCATTTTAGAATCAATATTATATTTATTAGGCCATTTTTGATTACAAAATGGAATCTCTATTAAATCATTACCACACCGTTTCATTATCTCATAATGAAACTCTTCATTTATTCTAGCTTCTACACCAGCATTGTATGTAGACTTAACGATGTAATCATCCAGAAAAATAAAAGGAGTAAACTCATTAGTATTATGGGCCGTCCAGATTCTTCCGCCCCATCGAAGAAACCGTGTTTCAATTCTATTTTTTGTGTGTAAATTAGTAAGGGTTTCAGCCTGATTTTTATAGAGCCATTGGTGTTTGAATTCATTTTTCCTTTCATTCACAAAAGATTCTTTTAGAAACCCTACATGATTAAAATTTCCTAAATGTTTATAAAACCAACTTTCGATTTGATCAAAATCATTTTCTTTGATATCGCTAATATTTCTTAGACCTACTTCCTGACCCCGAAGTACCATTTTTTCTGATACTCGTTCAAAATTAGAAGTCAAATCCATGGGTGAGACTTCTCCTTCTGTAAAAAAAATGTGTTTGCCAAACCGATCCGTCATATCGAACCCGTGATACCCTCCTTCATTTGTTTCATGTACCAACTTAAGTTGATTTGCGAGGAGCCTCCCGGCTATGACCTCACCACTATAGGGTGGCCCGTTCGTTATCGTTTTATTAATAAGGTGCCTCCCTTCACTATTTAATATCAGACCTAATAAGAGTCTACTATCTTTCCCACCAGATAGAGGGAAATTAAATGGCTTGTCAAAATATTTAAAAAAAAGATTGAGATTATTTATGAGTTTTTCATAACATATATCCCAATATTGATGCGTATCTTTTTTATATAATTCCTGAAAATGATGATCTGCCCAAATATCGCCTTCTTTCTTTTCAAAATGAACACTGTTATTTTGAATGAAGATTTTGGTACCCTGAGATAAAACTTTAATATCTCTAAAAAGCGTAGAGTCATCGTGAGCCCATGAAGTTGATATTGACCAAGCTAAAAAATTTGTATCCAGACAATCCTTTAACGAAGACTTTGGTCTCAAGAGATGGTTTATGAGACCTACTCGATTAGAAATAATGGTAATTTCTTCATTTTCAGTAAAATAAGTTTGCACTGAAGATGTTAAATTTCTCTTGAATGAACCATCACCATCAGAATTCATATTTATATAGACATATTCCCCTGAATTTCCTTCTACATTATTTAAGTCCCTCTTATTGAGGTGTGTATTTAAGGGATTTCCATCATTAATCCACCCATTGAACAGCCTGATTTGATTTTCTGAAACGTCTTCATAATACTCGTAATCAAAATATGAGTCTTTGGGTAACCAGTAATGTATTTCCAATCTTTCACCTAAAGTAAGCCATCGATTATACTGTAAATTTCTACCATTTGGTATAAATTTAAAGAGTTCCTCACTACTTTGTATATATGGGTTAGAAGTGTTTTTTTTGGATATAATTAAAAAGTATAGCATTTATTACCAATTAGAGTTCTCAATGGTTCTCTATCTTAAGTATCTTTATTCAAAATGTAAGGTGAAGATAGATATTTTTAAATGTACATTCTGGCTGTAACTACATATAATCGATTAAGTTTTCTTAAGAACCTTCTTGATTCTTTTTGTGAAAATATCAATTCTGAATGGCAATTAATCATTGCCGATGATGGCTCGACAGATGGCACCTTAGAATACCTGGGAAAACTTCATATTCCTAAAGTTTCTGTTACAATAATAAAGAATAATAGGAAAGGAATACATTACCAATTTAACACAATTATAAAAGAACTTGAAAATATTGACTTTGACTATTGTTTCAAATGTGATGATGACATTGAGTTTATAAGGCCTGGTTGGGAAGACATCTATATTAATGCTATACAAGAAAGCGGCTATCATCATCTCTGTCACTTCGACACATCTTGGAGACCAGAAAAAAATCTTATCCCTCCTGTAAAAAAAGACCCTCTTATAAGCCATTGTGAAGGAAAGGATGTGCAAGGGTCATTTTTTACTTTAACGCCAAAAGTAATTAAAAAGGTGGGTTACATGGATGTAGAAAATTTTGGATTTAGAGGAGTAGGTCATATTGATTATACATTAAGAGCGTGCCGTGCCGGCTTTAATGACATTAACCATCCTTTTGATGTTCAGGTTAGTAACGAATACATTACGCACCAAAATGCAGATTATAAGTCTGCCATGAATTTGCATATTCAAAATGCTTTGGAAGATGACACAGATACCCAAAGGAAATATGAGCTTATTAAAGACCAATCAAGAATTTATGTGGGTTATAATGAAAACAACAAAGTATTAAATACTGAGCTGGAAAGAGATTTACTACTCAAGCGATTAGACACCCTTGAAAACGAGAAACGATGGTATGAGGCAACATATGGACACCAGCCTCGTTGGTTTATTCGATTAGGAAAAGCATTATATTTTATTCGTAATTTATTCAAGAATTAGTTCTTCTTCACGCAATTATATTTCTAACTTAGCCATTTCTTATAAATCAGATATGCAGGTATTAGCAACCAAACATTTAATTAATTGCCAGTTTGCTGTAGATAGATATCAGGCTCTGAAGAAACTTGGCGCTCAAGAAAAGATAGCGGAAATTGGGGTACTTGGGGGAGATTTGTCGGAATGGTTCATGAAAAATTTAGCCCCAAAGGAAGTGCATATGATTGATCTATATAATTGTGCAGACTTCCCAGGAAGAGACAGGTTCACGAAGCGTCAACATGAAGGATTTATTCATAATCGCTTTGAAAATGAGATAAAAGAGAGTAAAGCAATTATTAAAAAAGGTATTTCGTGGGAGGTTATGGCTCATTATCCTAATAACTATTTTGATCTTATATACATAGATGCTGGACATGATTATAATTCTGTAAAAAAAGACTTAGAAGCCAGTGCCAACAAAATAAAAGATGGAGGTTACATCGTAATGAATGACTACATCATGTACGATCATCTTTCTAACACTAAATATGGTGTTGTACAAGCCACTAATGAATTCTGTATTAAGAATGATTGGGAATTCATATATTACGCCTTTCATCCTAACTTATTTTGTGATGTAGTTTTAAGAAAAATAAACTAAGGCGGTTCTTTTTAAATGACCTTTTGGATACTTACAACAGAATACCCTCCTTTAAGCGGAGGTGGTATAAGCACATATTGCTATCACACCGGCCAAATGTTGCTGCAAGAAGGTCATGAAGTCACTGTTTTTATTCCGGATTTCACAATAAAAACAAAAACCATTGAAGTCAATGCTGGAGTTAAATTGGTTAAATTTCGCCCAGATGATTCTCATTTTGAATATCTCGGAGATGAATCAGCTCAGAGTTTGTCATTCTCGGAAATAATTGAAGAACATGCCAAAGAAGTTGGAGCGCCTGACTTTATGGAAGCTCAAGAATATAACGGTATCGCATACTTTGCTCTTCAAAAAAAGCTTTTATTATCCGATTATTTTCAAGACACTCTTTTCTACATTACGGCTCACGCACCAGGCTTTTTATACTTAGATTATAACCAAGCACCTTTATATGAAATACCTGACTACTGGACAGGTGAAATGGAAAAATCTGTATTAAAAAGTGCCGATTTGGTAATATCTCCTAGCCAATATTTAATTGATAAAACTGATGAGTACTACGATTGGTCTAAACAGGAACGGACTGTCATTTTCAACCCGTACAAACAATCTGATAAACCAGAATTAGATTTCACACCCTTCGATATTGTTTTCTTTGGAAAATTAACTCCACAAAAAGGATGTATTGAGCTTTTATCATATTTTAAGAGGCTATGGGATCAGGGCTTTGAACACCCTTTAAGATTAATTGGAGGAGGTAACCATTTCTTTTACCCAAAGATGATGGATCTGAGCGACCACTTGAGAAAAACGTATAAGCCATATATTGACAAACGGTTATTAATCTTTGAAGGGCATATTAACCCTGAGCATATTAATTCAAGGCTTAAAAGAGCTCATATTATTTTAGTACCAAGCATTATTGATAACCTGCCTTATACAGTTCTTGAGGCCATGTCTCTTGGTAAAATTGTGCTGGCTTCAGATTGCGGAGGCCATAAAGAATTAATAAATACTGGAGAAAATGGATTTATTTTTTCTCATGATAAGAAAGGTGAGAGTTTCATTTCAAATCTTAAAAAGATTCTTTCATTGAGCAAAGAGGCAATTGCTTCAATTGGCCAGAATGCAATAGATACTATTGAATCTAATTGTAGCTATTCGACTGTTTACAAGAGAAAGTTTAATTACCTATTAGAAAAAAGGTCGAAAAGCGTTAACAAGATTCAGTTTCCCTTCACAGAAACAATTGAGTTAAATACTAACCAGTTAAAGGATTATGAAGGTGAAAAAGGAAAATTAACTGTAGTCATTCCATTCTTTAATATGGGTAATTTTATTAATGAAGCTATTGACTCAGTTATTAACTCCACTTATGCGAATAAAGAAATTTTAATCATTGACGATGGGAGTACTGACGATCATAGTATTGAAGTATTAAAAAGTATTGAGCAATCCGGATATGCAGCAGTATTTCGGAAGGAGAACGAAGGACTAAGCGCGACTCGAAATTATGGAGCAACCATTGCTAAAGGCGAATTTATAGCTTTTCTTGATGCTGATGATAAAGTAACTGAAACATATTATGAAAAAGCTATTGGTCTGATTGAGAAATATAATAACATAAGCTTCGTTGGATGTTGGGCTTCATACTTTGAAAAAAGTGACATTAGTTGGCCCTCATTTAATCCTGAGCCTCCTTATTTATTAGTTCATAATATGATTAATAGTAGTGCATTAATTTATCGTAAAAAGGACTTTATGGCTGCTGGAAAAAATGACTCCAACATGATTTATGGCATGGAAGATTACGAAAGTGTTATTAATATGGTTAAAAATGGGTTTAGGGGAGTGGCAATACCTGAAAAATTATGGGAATATCGAATTAGGAAAGGGTCTATGGCTCAGTCTTTCAACAATTACTCGAAAAATTACTTGTATAGATTAATAACAAAAAAACATTCTGGATTTTACTCAAGATATGCATCGGAAATTGTTAATATTCTAAATGCAAATGGTTCTGGGTATTTAATTGAAAACCCTACAAGGGTAACTAGAAAGCCATTTCCCTTTGCTAATACTAAACTGATGTCGTTAATTAAAGGAAATAAATTTTTACGTAACATTGCAAAGTCTATATACAGACATATTAAACGTTAATGCTGCAAACACTCTCCAATAAGATTAATTCATGGTTTTTTGAAACTAATCGTGCCGAACGTATTTGGCTCATGGCCAAAATTGAATTCAAGCTTAAATTTTATGAGAATAAATTAGGTTTAGCTTGGGCTATTATTAAACCCGTTTCACAAATTATAATGTACTATGTGGTTTTTCAAATTTTAATGAACCAGCGAGTGCCAAACTATGTAATTTATCTTTTTGCCGGATTAATGCTGTGGATGTTTTTTACTGAGGTAACCAGTGGCACTGTGAAAATTTTGAAAACCAAAAAATACTTATACGAATACACTAATATGGCCAAGCTTGAGATATATTTGGCGTCAATTATAAGTTCCGTCATTGGTTTCATTCTCAATTTCATAATTTTTATTATTGGTGCAGCTATCTCCGGTATATATCCAACCTATCACTACTTTTATTTCATTTTTATATTCATTAATCTCTTTATCCTTAGTTTTGGCGTATCTCTAATATTGTCTAACCTTTTCTTGCTTTTTAAAGACATTGAGCCAATTTGGGGTATTGTAGTTGGTTTTGGGTTCTTTCTATCTCCTATACTATATCGAGGTGATTTATTTTCAGCAAAATTGCCTATACTGGATTATTTAAACCCAATTGCTGGAATCATTAATAATGCAAGAAATATATTAATGTTTGAACAACCTCCAAATTGGGATATGCTACTTTATGATACGGGTTACGCTATCATTTTATTCTTAATAGGGATTTATATTTTGAATAAATATTCCGATAGAGCCTCAGAGTATTTGTAATATGGAAAATATAGATACTTCTAAACCGGCCATATCACTTAAAAATGTATCTAAGACATTCATTCTTAGTGAAAAGAAGAATGGATCTATTAAGGGGATAATAGCACAGATTCTAGGTAATGGTAAAAACAAGAAAAAGTTAAAAGCCGTTAACGATATAAGTTTTTCTATTCAGCAGGGTGAAAATTTTGGTATTATAGGCAGGAACGGATCTGGCAAATCCACTTTAGTTAAAATCATGAGTGGTGCATTCATACCTGATAAAGGAGGTGAAGTTTTGAGAAACGGCACATCTATGCTTCTGAATTTAGGTGTGGGTATGAGCCATGAATTAACTGCAAGGCAAAATATTTATGTGTCGGGATCAGCTTTAGGGTTAAAAATTAAAGAAATAGACCAGGTTTTCGATCAAATCATTCAGTTTGCAGAATTAGAAGAGTTTGTGGATTCTAAAATAAAATACTTCTCTTCCGGTATGATTCAACGCTTATCTTTTTCAATAGCAGTGAATGCCGGTGCAGATATCATGTTTCTAGATGAAGTTTTTGCTGTTGGTGATGCAAAATTTAGAGCCAAGGCAATCAAGGTAATGGAAGAGAGTTGGATTAACGGTCGAACTATAATTATGGTGAGTCATAGTTTATCTAACATTAAAAAGTACTGCAAACGTGCCCTCTATCTCAAAAATGGTAAAATAGCATTCTTAGGTGATGCCAAAGAAGCAATAGAGCTTTATAATCAGGACAATCAGACCTAATCTTCAAATACTCTAATCACTAGTCTTTTTTGAGTAAAATATAATTGAAAGAAGCAGCGCAAAAGGTAGTATCCCATAATACCTGTTCAAAACATTTTCTGTTAAAAATGCCATGCAAAAGGCTCCTAGGACGAGTATAAAAACATAATTATTGTTTTTATAAGCTAAGACAAAAAGACCCATTATCGATGCTATAAAAATTATCAGTCCGAATAACCCAAAAGATATCCAAGTGTAGAGATATTGATTGTGAACACCAAAGTTCATAGCCTGCGCATATTTAAAATTTACTTTTTCTAGCTGAGCATTAAAGCTAGATTCATAGTCTCCAGTTCCAACTCCCAGCCAAAAATCAGTCTTAATAACCTCCCAACCACATTCCCACAATGCAAGCCTAAGAGTTAGTCCATTCCAATTTTCTGAACTTACTTCGGCATTAAAATGATTTACGGGGTTTGGATTATCAAATTGATATTCAAAGCTGCTGAACATACTTTTAAACCTATTGTATGTTTGGGGAAATGACATTATACCGATTACAAACAATGTTAAAAGTGTCAATAGTAATGGTATAGTTGTTTTGCCTTTGTATTTGGAGCCTAAATACACCATGAATATGATTACTAGAAGGGCAAGAGTTAGTATAGAAATTCTTGTTGCCAATAATAGTTCACAGGTGATTAAAAATAGTATCGCAGGATATAGATAATACTTCTTATAATTATCTAACAGAAAGCTAACGGCAAGAATAATACTAACATTAACAATAATAGCAAAATATGCTGCCTGAATACCAACTATCGATGTAAGATTATCATTAAAGAAGAATCCTGAATCACCAGATTCCCAATATTCAATCGTTGAATTAAACAATCCAAATATCAGAACTGCAACGCAACCATAGACAAACGTTTTCTTGATATTCTTAAATTGTATTTCATTAAAATTGACAGTTACAATTACTACTGGTAATAGTAGAATTAGTAACCTCATTTCTACAAATTTAAAGCCTTCGCTTAAATCGTAGGAATGAACTAAACCAAGTACAGTAAGAATGAAGTAGGATATTAAGAATAGAGTTGCTTTCTTATTGAATGCATTTTTTATTTTACTCATTAAATCTTTATCAATCAACCAAAAAACTACCATAGCTATGATCAATAAATTGGCCAGCTTTGCTTGTCCAAATAAAAAGGCTATTATGGCTATGCTCAATAACCAGAAGTTTACCTGATTACGCTTAATTTTTGACAGCAATTGATTCATAAACCTTATTATATAAGTCTCCCATCGTTTTAAAATTATGATTTGATTCGCACCGTTTTTTAGAATTAACACCCATCGCCTGAATTTTAGCAGGAGATTCTATCAAATTGGTGATTACATTAATCGCTTCATCTTTAGTTTCAAACAGATATCCGTTCTCCTCATTTGTAACCAAATCTATATTGCCAACACATTTGTTAAGAACTAGACATTTACCGTAATTCATAGCTTCTATTACCGCGAATGGTTGGCCCTCCCAAAGTGATGTTGATAGATATAAGTCTAGTTGAATCAACTCATCTTTCAATTCCTGCTCACTCAGCCAACCTGTTATGGTAACATTATTAAAATCATATTTAATATTTTGTTTCTCACCATCACCAATCCATTTAAAAAAAATCCTTTTATCATTTTTAAAGTGTTCAACGATTTCAAAGAATAATCTTGGGTTCTTTTGTTCGGTTATTATTCCGACAGTGCCAATAATTAATGGACTATTAATAACAGTGTTAACGTTTTCAGTCAGCTCAATACCATTATTGATATAAGAGTTTTTTACACCGATTGTGTTAAATGCATCACTTTCTGATTTACCGCAACAAACTACTTTTCCGGAAAATTTACTAGCTATTAACTCCAATTGAGAATAGACTCGCTTTGATATGTAATTAATGTCTTGTCTAAGAAATGATGCTCCATTGGGAGTGTAAATTATATTCGTTAGGCCTAAAATTCTACCAACCAACCTACCAATAAAACCGGCTTTGGAAGAATGTAAATGGATTGCATCAAATTTGTTAGAACTTAAAAACCTGTAAAGCTCAATTCCCGCTCTTATGTCTTTTATGGGATTAATTGATCTAACTACATTTCTCCAAACGAAAAACTTGACCCCTTTAGGAAACCTATTCCTTACTGACTTTATTTTATCGTTGGTTGTTCTTTTACCATGAAAAATAACATGCTCGTTATCTGGCTGTGACTTTGTTATATTAATTATGAAGGTAACAATACCCGAAGAAAATGGCTCTACTACATGAAGAATTTTCATCTATACACCCTTTGTTTAACCCTTGACAGAACAGAATAAGGAAGTAGCATTAATATCATCACCCTTAAAACCCCTACAAAAAAATACAGACTATAATCTCTATACTTAAACAAAAGCAACAGTCTATTCCATAATTGCTTTCTTCGTTTTTTCACTGAAATACCATAGGGCCTCCATTTAACCTCCGTCAAAACTTCAGGAATATTGGCCGTTTTACCCTTATTTATAAATCGCATAAATATTTCATAGTCTTCAGCGGCTTTGAACTCGTAAGAGTATAAACCTATTTTTTTGAATGCTTCATATCTAATTAATACAGCTGAATGAATAAATGGGACTCTAATAAACCTTCTTTTTAACAACAGATCATGACTAACAGGTAGCTTCAATGTGTACAAATAGTTAGAATTCTCATCTGAATATTTAACCCAGGAACCCACCAAATCTATTTCTAGATTACTTTCCAAAAATTCTATTTGTTTTTGAATTCGATTATTTATGCATAAATCACCACAATCGATTCTCAAAATATAACTTACATTTAACGAATCGAAAATGAATTCTAAACCAAAATTTAATGCGTGTTCAACCCCCTTGTTCGATTCCAACTCCAATAAATGAACCTTAGTTTTAACACCTTTGGCTCTAAATTCCGCCTCTATTTTTGACTTTTTAGGAGTATTAAAATTCAAACTACCATCATCAACAATAACAAGGTGCAGGTAATAATTGCCATTATCAATACTTTCTAAAGTGGAACTTAACCCAATAGGATCATTATAATGTGGTAATAAAACTGCTATGTGTATCATTTTTGACTTACACTACTACATTTACGCAAACGATTGCTTTAAGAATAGTACATTTTTAAATTTAAATTTTATTATGTTTTTATATTAATTTAAATTTGCAAGCTAGTTTAAGTAAATAATGCAGCATAGGTATTCGAAATATATAGACATAATCGTATTTATAGTTGATGCGCTATTGCTGAATATTTCATTTATCATAGCCTATAAGTTTAGTTTTGGCACAGCCCAGGGACTATTTACTTATCCATATTCAAATATCCTTTTATTTACTAATATTACTTGGGTAGCACTATCATTTCTTGGCAAGCCCTTCAGAATATCGCGTATTTCAAAATTATCGGAAATACTAAGGACTATAGTAAGATTTATTGTAGTTCAGCTATTCTCAATATCTGCAGTACTTGTTTTCATCAACCAATTAACGTATTCGAGACAGCAATTAATTACAACATATGTTGTATTTCCAATTCTAATACTTATTTGGAGGGTAATTTTTATCTATTCAATCAGACTATATAGAAAGTTTGGATATAATTATAGAAACGTTGTAGTGGTTGGTTATGGTGATATTTCTGAAGAACTCCAGAAATTTTTTAGACTGCATCCAGAGTTTGGATTTCGATTCTTAGGTTTTTTCGACAATGGTTCACATAATAAAATACAAGGAAAAATAGAAGACCTTAAATACTTTGTAAGAACGAATAGAGTTGATGAAATATACTGTTGCTTACCTTATGTGAAATATTCAGCAATTCAGAATATAATCTCCTTTGGAGAAAAAAACTTCATCAAAGTTAAGCTAATAGCAGATTTTAGAGGTTTCCAGAATAAAGGTTTGGAAATTGAAAGTTATGATAGTATTCCTATTCTGAATGTTACTTCCTTTCCATTGGAATTTCAAAAGAATAGAATCGTCAAAAGAGCCTTTGACATTCTTTTCTCTTTAATAGTTATTATCGGAGTCTTTAGTTGGCTATTCCCAATTATTGCCATAGCAATTAAACTGGACTCCAGAGGTGATGTTTTCTTTAAACAGATTAGATCAGGAAAAAGTAATAACGACTTCTGGTGCTGGAAATTCAGAACTATGAGAAAAAATAAGAATGCTGACACCAAGCAGGCTACTTTAGGAGACGAGCGTGTTACAAGAGTAGGTGCATTTTTAAGAAAAACAAGTCTGGATGAACTTCCGCAATTTTTTAACGTTCTTATGGGCTCAATGTCGGTAGTAGGACCTAGACCACATATGCTTCACCATACAAAAGAGTATTCCAAAAAGGTGGAACGTTTTATGGCAAGGCATTTTGTTAAACCGGGAATAACAGGTTTGGCACAGGCTAAAGGTTACAGAGGTGAAACTCCCGATGTTAGCTTTATGAAAAACAGAGTTAAATTTGACAGATTTTATATTGAAAACTGGTCTCTATTTCTAGATTTAAAGATTATAATTTTAACGATTCTTACTCTTGTTAGAGGAGATGAAAACGCCTATTAGCCATTGAATTACTTAGATACTTTCTTTCTTCTTTAGCACTATCATACTTTCTATTCCCTATTGCCATTAGGGCTTTAGAATGGAAGCAAATTCTTGATTCCCCAGATCAAAGAAAGATTCATAAATTCAAAACCCCAAGCATGGGTGGTATTCCAATATATATTGGAGCAGCCTTTTCCTTGATTTTCTGGTTTAGTTCGAACAGCACATACAATTACTTATTTAGCGCTCTCACAATATTTTTTATAATAGGTATAAGAGATGATCTCATTCCAATGAAGCCCATATACAAGCTTCTTGGGCAATTAGTACCTATAATAATGGTTGTTTTATTTTCTGATATTAAACTTCATTCGCTTTATTCATTGGCCGATGTGAATTTTAATATTTGGTTAACCTTAGGTATCAGCGCATTTACATTAATTGTGATAACCAATTCTTTTAATTTGATTGATGGGATTGATGGGCTGTCTGGAACATTAGGATTTATAATCATTGGATCCTTTGGTATATGGTTCTATTTTGCTGGAGTCACAAACTATGCCTTCATCTGTTTTTCGTTTATTGGTGGAATTGCAGCATTTTTAATGTATAATTGGCATCCTTCGAGGATATTCATGGGCGATACGGGAGCTCTTATGATTGGATTCCTTATTGGTTGTCTTTCTATATCTTTTATCAATATTAATTTTAACCTCAATCCTGGTAACGAAATTAAATTTTCAAGCTCAATCGCAACTGCGATTTGTTTATTAATTGTACCATTAACTGATACACTCAGAATATTCATTTTACGGGTATCTAGGGCCAAATCGCCTTTACATGCAGACAATAATCACATACATCATGCTTTGCTAGAATTGGGGCTAAATCACTCGCAATCAACATTAATACTAGGAGGCGTGAATCTTCTATTTATAGGGTTAGCTATTATTGGTAAAGGTTGGAATGAATATCAACTATTATTTACATGCATACTTTTAGTACTTGTACTTCTGTTTGTACTCCATAGATTAGTCAAAGCCAAGACACAGAAAAGAACTATTTAACAAATTTTCTTTATTGTAAGAGAACATTTCGGGACCAGTGCCCCTATAAACACTACCCCCTGCTGCTTCAACTACCGCTTGTCCGGCAGCAGTGTCCCACTCCATTGTTGGGCCGTGCCTGTAATAGACATCAGCTTTGCCCTCAGCCACCATACAAAATTTTAGTGAACTGCCCACAGAAATACTATCAACAACATCGTACTTCTCTAATACGCCCTCCTCTTCAGGTGAGGCATGTGATTTGCTCCTAACAGCTATTCGATTTCCTTTTTTATTATTAACAGCAAGCTCTTTTTTAATATTTGCCATTAGTTTAAAAGCACCTACACCGAGTTCTCCAAAATATAACTCATCAGAAACAGGAGTATAAACTACACCAATTATTGGCTTACTTTTCTTAATGACTGCAATATTCACAGTGAATTGACCATTTCGGTTAATAAATTCCTTGGTCCCATCAAGAGGATCAATCAAAAAATAATAATTATACTCTCTACGGACTTTATAGTCGGGTACTTCACTTTCTTCAGAAATTATAGGAACCTCAGGATAAGCATTCTCAAGCTCTCTGGCGATTATTTGATGAGAAGCCTTATCAGCCAAAGTCAATGGGGAGTCATCTGCTTTATGGTCTACGACATTAAATTTATTAGGATCATTATATATTTCGAGAATCTCAGAACCCGCCTTTTTTGCAATATCAATTAGTAAATCTTGATTAAATTCCATTTCGTTAGTTTGGCCTACAGTATTTGATGAATATTTACTATTTAGACTATTTAATAGTAATTTTGCTGGCCAAAAATATCCATAATGGCAGAGAATATTCACCCAATTTTTGATAAATCGTTAAAAAGCTCGGATAAAGAGGTATTGCTAAATCAAAAGGGTATAGTCATTTGGATGATTGGTCTGTCTGGTTCGGGTAAAAGTACTTTGGCAACAGGACTTGAGAATATGCTTCACCAAAAGAATGTATATACAATGCTATTAGATGGTGACAATCTTAGAACTGGCGTAAACAACAATCTGGGATTTAGTGAAGAGGACAGAACGGAGAACATCAGAAGAGCGGCTGAAACTGCCAAACTATTTGCTAATAATGGTGTGGTTACTATTTGTTCCTTTATTAGCCCAACTAAGGAAATTAGAGAAATGTCATCAAAAATTATCGGTGATAAATACTATGAAGTTTTTGTTAGTTGTCCATTAGAAATCTGCGAGGAGCGAGATGTCAAAGGGCTGTATGCAAAAGCCAGAAGAGGTGAAATCAAAAATTTTACTGGTATTGACTCCCCTTTTGTTGAGCCAGACAATTCACAACTTGTTTTAAAAACAGATCAATTATCTCTTGAGGAATCACTAGATATTTTATTTAATAATGTCATAAAAAAAGTAAAGGAATAATTTATGCCCTCATATAATTTATCACATTTAGATCAACTAGAAGCTGAAGCAATTTTTATTTTCAGAGAGGTAGCAGCGCAGTTTGAAAAGCCTGTCATTCTTTTTTCAGGTGGAAAAGATTCCATTACTATGGTACATCTCGCCAGAAAAGCATTTTGGCCTGCTAAAGTGCCATTCCCGCTATTGCATATAGATACAGGGCACAATTTCCCCGAAGCACTGGAATTTAGAGATAATTTGGCTAAAAAGTATAACGTGACCTTGGATGTGGGGCTAGTTCAAGATTCAATTGATAGAGGAACCGCTCAGGAAGAACGCGGAGTTAACCCAAGTAGAAATTCACTTCAGTCAATAACTCTTCTCGAAAAATTAGAAGAAGGTGCTTATGACGCTGCTTTTGGTGGTGGCAGAAGAGATGAGGAGAAAGCGCGAGCTAAGGAACGATTCTTTTCACATAGAGATGATTTTGGCCAGTGGGATCCAAAAAATCAAAGACCAGAGCTCTGGAACCTTTATAACGGTAAAAAAGCAGTTGGTGAATCATTCAGGATTTTCCCAATCAGTAACTGGACTGAAATGGATGTTTGGCAATATATCAAAAAGGAAAAAATAGAACTGCCAAGCATTTATTTCTCTCACAAAAGAAATGTAGTGAATAGAGGTGGCGTATGGATTGCTGAATCTCCTTACAATACATTATTAGAAGGCGAGAAATATGAAGAGCGGGTTATACGCTACCGTACATTAGGTTGCATGACCATCACTGGGGCTGTAGAATCAGAGGCAAGCACATTAGATGCTATTATTGAAGAGGTAGCTGCAGCAAGGCAAACAGAGAGAGGAAACAGGGCCGATGACAAGAGGTCCGAGGCAGCAATGGAAGACAGAAAGAAACAAGGTTATTTTTAGAAAAGAAACATTTAGCGAATAATGAGCGATTCAACTAAAGGATATATGGACATGGACCTTTTAAGGTTCACCACTGCAGGAAGTGTAGATGACGGGAAAAGCACACTAATCGGGAGGTTAATGTATGACACCAAGTCTATTTTCGAAGATCAGATTGACGCGATTGAGCAATCTTCACAAAACAGAGGCGATGAACATGTAAACCTTGCGTTACTAACAGATGGGTTAAAAGCCGAAAGAGAACAAGGCATCACCATCGATGTGGCATATAGGTACTTTGCAACACCGAAAAGGAAATTCATCATTGCAGATACTCCCGGACATATTCAATATACAAGAAATATGGTTACAGGAGCTTCCACGGCTAATTTAGCTATCATCTTAATAGATGCTAGAAAAGGAGTAATCGAACAAACTAAGAGGCATTCATTTATAGCTTCTTTATTGCAAATAAAGCATGTCATTGTATGTATCAACAAAATGGACTTGGTTGATTATTCAGAAGAAATTTTTGAACAGATTAAAAAAGAATACCTGGGTTTTGATGCTAAATTGGAAATACCTGATATCAGATTCATCCCTATTTCTGCGCTTCATGGTGATAATGTGGTTAACAGGTCAGAAAATATGGATTGGTATCAAGGACCATCACTCCTTTGGACGCTTGAAAATGTGCAAATAGCTTCTGACAGAAACCTCATTGACAGCAGATTCCCGGTACAGTGGGTAATTAGACCTCAGTCGGATGAATATCACGATTTTAGAGGTTATGCTGGAAATATTGCAGGAGGAGTATTTAGAAAAGGTGAAGAAGTTGTTGTATTACCTTCCGGCTTTACTTCCAAAGTTAAGTCTATCTCAACAATGGATGGCGAGCTTGCCGAGGCATTCCCTCCAATGGCAGTAGCAATTACTTTAGAAGATGAAATAGATATCAGCAGGGGTGACATGATTGCCAAACCTAATAATCAGCCTAAAGCTGAGCAAGACATTGATATGATGATTTGTTGGTTAAACACCAATGCACTAAAGTTAGGTGGTAAATACTTAATTAAGCACACTTCAAACGAAGCAAAATGCATCATTAAAGATGTTCGATATAAGGTAAATGTGAATACCTTAGAGAAATCTGAAGATGATAAAGAAATTAAGGCAAACGATATCGCAAGAATTCAAATAAAAACAGCAAGGCCACTTTTCTTTGATTCTTACCGAAAAAACAGAAACACAGGGTCTGTTATTTTAATTGATGAATTCAGCAATGAAACTGTAGGTGCTGGAATGATAATATAAATATGAAGGATAAGGTTAATAGCATATTAAAGGATATAGAGTCAGCAACGGCTAAAACTCAAGATGAGCTAGAATCATATAGAATTAAATTCATCAGCAAAAAGAGCGTAGTTGGTGAGCTGTTTAATGAGCTTAAAAATATACCTAACGACCAAAAGAGAGCATTTGGCCAAGAGATAAATAAGGTAAAGCAAGCAGCTCAAGATAAATTTCAGGAGTTGATTGAATCATTGGAAACTCAAAGCTCTTCAGGTTCTTCCAATCATATCGATCTAACCTTACCCCCCACAGGAGAGGCTGGCAGTATCCATCCTTTGAATATTGTTAAAGGCAACATTATAGAAATTTTTGAGAGACTTGGCTTTAATGTAAGTGATGGGCCTGAAATTGAAGATGACTGGCACAATTTCACTGCACTTAATTTCCCTGAAAACCATCCGGCTAGAGAAATGCAGGATACTTTCTTTATTGAAAGAAATCCGGATATGCTACTCAGAACGCATACTTCAAACGTGCAGGTAAGACTCATGAATAACAATAAGCCCCCTTTTAGGTCAATCATGCCAGGGAGGGTATTCAGAAACGAAGCAATATCAGCCAGAGCACATTGTGTATTTCATCAAATAGAAGGACTTTATGTTGATGAAAATGTAAGTTTTGCTGACTTAAAGCAGACGCTATATCATTTTGCGAAAGAACTATTTGGACCTGAAACCCAAATACGCTTTAGACCTTCTTATTTTCCATTTACTGAGCCAAGTGCTGAAATAGATATTTCATGCCAAATATGCCATGGAGATGGGTGTCAGCTATGTAAATACTCCGGCTGGGTTGAGATAGCAGGATCTGGCATGGTGGACCCTAACGTGTTGGAAAATTGTGGCATTGACTCTGAGAAATATACCGGATTTGCATTTGGTATGGGTGTTGAAAGAATTACACAGCTAAAATATCGAGTAAACGATTTACGTTTATACACTGAAAATGATATCCGATTTTTGAAACAGTTTAAAACAGCAAATTGATAACCACTGTTGATGATATTAAAACAATAGGAGTTGTAGGCGCAGGCACCATGGGCTTGGGCATTGCTCAAATTGCCGCTATGGCTGGCTTTAAAACAATCCTTTTCGATATTGATCAAGAAGCTTTAAATAAAGCAGAAAAGACTATTGTTAAAAACCTCGACAAAGGAATTGAAAAAGGAAAGGTAACAGTTGAAACTAAAGACTCCACCCTTGCATTATTATCTTTTGAATCAAAATTAGATAATGTAATTGCTGACTTTATTATTGAAGCAATTGTAGAGCGATTGGACATTAAGCAAAAAGTATTTAACACTTTGGAGGAAGTTAATTCTGAAAATACAATTTTAGCATCCAACACCTCCTCTATTCCCATCACACAAATAGGAGCTAACCTAAAGGTCCCGGGCCGTTTTGTAGGTATGCACTTTTTCAATCCGGCACACATAATGAAATTGGTGGAAGTAATTTCCGGGGCAGCTACGAGTAAAACAACGGCTGAAGTTACTTACGAGTTATCTAAAAAGTTAGGCAAATCGCCTGTAATGGCAGCTGACTCTCCTGGCTTTATTGTAAACAGAGTTGCAAGACATTATTACGTAGAGGGATTAAAAGTATTGGAAGAAGGAGTAGCTGACGTAAAAACTATTGATACCTTAATGCGCTCTAGTGGATTTAAAATGGGGCCATTTGAATTAATGGACTTAATTGGAGTTGATACCAACTTCTCTGTAACTACATCCATGTTCAACTCATTTTATCAAGATTCAAAATTCAGGCCTAGCAGAATTCAACAGCAAAAAGTTGATGCCGGACATCACGGAAGAAAATCGGGAAAGGGTTTTTATGACTATTAATAGTTTTCTTAGCATAATAGTGCTTTCATTAATTCTTATTTCTTATAGTGGTTGCGAAGAAGATACTTCTGACATCCCCTTACCTTTCACTGACTTTCCAGACATATCCATCAATCTAACCTTGCCGGAATACCAAGACTTACGAACAGCAGGATATATTTACATTGAAGGTGGAGTAAGAGGAATTATAATCTATAAGGAATCTGACACAAATTACATCGCCTACGAAAGAAACTGCTCTTTTGAACCTAACTCTGCTTGTGCGACAGTAGATGTTCATTCCTCAGGGTTCTATATGGTAGACACTTGTTGCGGTTCTAATTACAACTTTCCTGATGCCATTCCAACAACGGGTCCTGCCAGATCACCTTTAAGAATTTACGAAACTTCACTTTCAGGGAGTACATTAACCATCAGAGATGAATCTGCTAATGGCAGGTAACATTACAGCAGGTTATCAATAATTTTATTGATATCGTATCCTTCAGCCTCGGCCTTAAAGTTTCTTACCAACCTATGCCTTAAAGTTGGTTTGGCTACCGCCTGAACATCAGCTATATCCGGTGAATAGTTACCATTAAGAAGTGCATTGCACTTAGCACCTAATACAAGGAACTGCGATGCTCTGGGACCAGCCCCCCATTCCAGGTAATCATTTGTAATTTGTGTTGCTCGCTCAGTGCTTGGTCTGGTTTTTTGAACCAGATTTACAGCATATTCTACCACATTATCAGCAATAGGCACTTTTCTTACCAAGTGCTGGAAATAAGTGATTTCATCACCTGATAGTATGTGAGATACCTGTGTAGTAACATCAGATGTAGTATTTTTAACAATATCCAACTCCTGATTATAACTTGGATAATCCAATACCACATTAAACATAAATCGATCAAGCTGGGCTTCTGGTAAAGGATAGGTACCTTCCTGCTCAATTGGGTTCTGAGTTGCTAACACAAAGAACGGTCGATCTAAACTATGCTTTTGTCCACCAATGGTTACAGCATATTCTTGCATCGATTCTAACAGAGCAGCTTGAGTTTTAGGTGGTGTTCGGTTTATTTCATCGGCAAGAATAATGTTGGAGAATATTGGCCCTCTAATAAATTTAAAGTTCCTGTCTTTATCTAAAGTTTCTGCTCCAACAATATCTGACGGCATTAAATCAGGCGTAAACTGAATACGATTAAATTTAAGATCAAGTGCCGATGACATAGTTTGTATAAGGAGCGTCTTGGCAAGGCCTGGAACGCCTACCAATAAACAATGACCTCCACAAAATATTGAAGTGAGTAACAGTCTTACTACTTCATCCTGGCCAACTACTACTTTCGAAATTTCCTTTTTAAGAGAATTATAAGCCTCGAACAAACCATCAGCAGCTTCTACATCTGTCTTAAATTCTTTCATAAACTTTAGTTTTAAGTAGTAGTTACGAAGTAACTATTTATTAGTTGAGAATGCCACAATAATCATAGGTATCATCAATGCTAATAAATACATCATTTCTTGCCTTATCGAACCATTCACTTAAAATACGTGATTTCTTTTCGTTTAAAGTAGCAGCTTGAATTTTTTGCCAGTCTTGCTTCAAATTGGCCTGATGAGGACTAACCTTAGATTTATAATATAGAATTCTTACAGCCTCTTTTCCGTCATCCCTTCTGAATTTTACTGGCTTACTAATATCACCTACCTGCATACTATCAATCGTAAAAAATATTACCGGATCTAAATCTTCTACAGAAATTTTAAATCCCCCTTGGCTATCAGTAAAAAAGCCACCACTTCCGGCAGTTCTTTTATCTTCTGAAAATTCCTTCGCTGCCTTTTCAAACGTAATACTATCCCTAACAATTAATTGCCTGATACTATCGAGTGAATTGCTCGTTCTTTTTATATCTGCTTCAGAAGGATCAGGAATGAGAATGATATGTCTGGAATTATACTCATTTCCTCTTCGCTCAATCAACTGAACAATATGTATTCCAAACTCTGTTTCAAATGCATCAGAAATTTGATTAGGCTTTAACTTTAACGCATTTGCTTCAAATTTCGGAGCCATGGCGCCACGTTGAGCAAATCCTAAATTTCCGCCATATTTAGCACTTGGCCCTTGTGAATACTCTCTCGCCAGTGCTTCAAAACTTTCACCTGCCTCTGCGCGCTTCTTTAGTAGATTAAGCTTCAGTTTTAACTCATTTTTACTTTCAGCACTAATGGTTGGGATTCTCACTATTTGACCTACTTCTACCTCGGTAGAAAAATATGGTAGACTGTCTTTAGGAATTTTGGCAAAGAACTTCTTCACCTCAGCGGGTGTCACCTTCAAATCCTTAATAATCTCATTCTGCATTGTTTCAACAGTGAGTTGCTCCTTAACATCGTCCCTGATATCTTCTTTAATATCATCTAAAGATTTTCCATAGTACTGTTCCAGTTGCTCCTCTGATCCTCCATACTGTGAAAGAATAATCTGCATTCTTCTGTCGAGGTTATTATCAACCAACGCATCACTCACTTCTACAGAATCTATTTCAGCTTTGGCCACCATAAGCTTACCACTAATTAACTGAGCTAAAATACCGCATTTAGCCTGCGATGATGCTGAATTTCCACTTGACAGGTAGTTCATATAAGCCCTTTCAAGGTCTGATTTTAAGACTATGTAATTATCAACCTTGCTGATGATTTCATCGACCATTACCCCGCCTTCCTGGCCGAAAGAAGGTATCATACTCAAATGAAATAGTACTAGTAGGAATATATTTCTAATAAATTTCAAACTCTTTGTTTGTCTTTGCTCGCTCATATAAATCTTCTTCTAACTGCTGTGCCAACTGCACTTTTCTCTTATTAATAATGATGTTTTTAATGTCCTCCTTCACAAACTCCAGAGGAGAAGTGTTGTCCGATATTCTGTACTCCTCAATTTTAATGAAATACCTGAATTGCAAGTCGGATGTTTCTATGTACTTATTATTCTGTAAATACTGAATCTTATTGGGTATTTCAGCCAAAGGTGAGTTCTTAATTACTTCATCAAATACCATCCAAACTGAATCGTTTAACTGGTAAGTGGCCGCGAAACTTAAAGCATAAGAATTTAGCTCTTCAATTTTATCCTGCTTTTTAGAGTTAATCAGATTTTTAACTTTATCTATTTTTGGCGCCCCAACAGGTAGTTTAATAAACTTTCCTCTGATGATGTTTTGCTTAAGTAAGAAATTATCAATGTTCTCTTTATAATACTCTTCAATTTCAGCATCTGAAACTTCCTTATCTAGGTTTTGATTAATGTAATAAGATTGGTATTCGTAGCCCATCAGGCTAAATCGATAGTCAAGAATTTTTCTTTCAATTTCGGCTTCATCAAATTCAATCTTAGTTGCTGCCTCCTGAATGAGTATTTGTTTACGTACCCAGTTATTAACAAACCTCATGGTTCTCTCAGTACTATCTTCAGAAGTCATTCCTGCAGTAGCAATACCTTCCAAATCATCCGGATATAGAAACTGATCTCCCACTCTTGCTACCGGTTCGGGCATTGTCTCTTCAGCCACAACATCTTCTTTCATTTTAATTAAATCGCAAGAAGAAATTAATGCTACAAGTAAAATCAGTACTGCTTTATTGAACCAACTGTTCATAGACTTTATTTAGTGCTTTTTGATTAACGTTGACTGAATACTTTTCTTTTAATGTTTTGAGCCATTCTTTCTCCAACTCGTTTTGGTAATCTGAAATTACAGCCCCTTTTGCCTCATTCAATTTTTTTATACGAGGTTCCTCCACTCCTGAAATTACAACTAAATGATGCTTGCCGGCATATTCAGTAGTATACACACCAACTTCCCAATTCACTCTATCCAAAGCTTCGATGACTCCTTTTTCAAATAGCCCTGATTCAGTTTGCAAAGTTACAGAACTACCTGAATTATAGGTTTTATATAGATTTTCTTTCCTTAAATAAGTACTATCTTTTTCTTCGATAGCCTTCTGTATTCTTGATATGATTGATTTGTCTGAGGCACTGTACAACTTCACTTCTGCTCTTTTACCCCACATATAATCCTCTTTATGCTTTTCATAGAAGTTGGCCAGCCCTACTGAGTCTTCAATGGCTTTATTCCATACCTCTTCTTCCATTAACTGAAATAGTAAAATTCCTTCATGGTATTCTTTCACTAGCATTTTATAATCAATATACTTATCTGCCAGATGATCCTCCTCATATTTCTTTATTTGAATATTTTGAAATTTTTCAAATAATAAGTCTATAGTATACCCAGGTGAAGATGATTTACTTTTGTCTTCTTCATTAACAAATTCTACAAACTGATTGGCTGATATTTCAGAGTTACCAATAGTTAATAGATTATCAGGGCTTTTCTTTCCTAATTCAGGTTTCCAATTACCTTTTAGGACACTGCTATCTGCCTTTTCTTTAAGTAGTTTATAGGCTTTTTCATTTACTGAAAATCCATTTTCCTTCTTCAGCCTCTGAATCAGTACCTTTTCGTTTAATTCGGACCTAACATCTTTGCTAATTCTTGCCGAGATCATATCCTTCATGTTATCAAAGGAATCAATGCCTTCTCTTTTTACTAGCTTAATAATGTGCCAGCCATACTTAGTTTTGATTGGGTCTGAAATCTGTCCTTCATCCTTTAATTGAAAGGATGCCTCCTGGAACTCAATTGGCATTTGACCAACTGAGAACGCCCTTAAAATGCCTTTTGTATTTTTACTATTTACGTCTTCAGAGTATTGCTTAACCAACTCATTCCAATCTACACCACCAGTTGCCTGCTCATATATTTCAAATATTTTATCTCTCACAGTTGTGGTATCCGCTTTATGTCTTAGCATAATATGAGCTACTTGTACTTTCCCATTGGCTGGCCTTTTATCCAGAACTTTTACCAAATGATAGCCGAATTGAGTTCTTACAGGCATACTAATTTCTCCTTCCGCAGTGTTATAAGCGGCCGACTCAAAAGGATAAACCATCTGAAATGATGTAAAATATCCTAAGTCACCGTTATTGATTTTAACCGATGGATCATCGGAGTATTTTTGGGCAACCTCGTTAAATGGCTGTCCATTAACAATCATTTCCCTTACCTCCAAGGCTTTATTGTATGCTTTGAGGGTGTCTTCTTCATCCAGCTTAATAAGTATGTGTTGTGCTCTTATTTCCTGCTTGAATCTGTTATAGGCCTCTTCAATAAGGCGATTTGTAACGGCATTTTCTGTTAGGTATGGTTTTTTCAATTGTTCAATATAACCGTTCAGTTCCTCCTTGAAAGCATCAGATTGGTCCATCTTCCGATTTTTAGCCTCTTTAATTTTTAGCTTAAAGTTGATAAAGAGGTCAAAGTAATTCTCGATATCCTTCTTAGTGAAGGCACTATCGTTATTTATATTATTCTTGTTATATACATATTTGAATTCTTCTACAGTAACAGATTGATCTTCTACGGTGAATAGGATATCATCCGCTGTTTTCTTCTGTCCCACAGCTGAATGGCTTACTAGAATTAGTGCTAGATATATAAAAAATAACTTTTTAAGTACCATAAATGGTTAGTTTGAAAAACCCTGCAATTTTAACGATTTTGTAGGAAAAAGGAGTGTATTACGCCACTTGTATCTTTTTTGTCATGCGGCAAATGTTTTTTGTAGGATCTTGAATAATTTGAATATTATCCATTATTCTTTTAACTAATATTAACCCTAAGCCTCCTTTGCGTTGCTTTTTAATAATATCTTCGAGCTGAGGTTCTTCATAATTGCTGATATCAAAAATCTCAGCCTTATCAATTATATCGAAAATAATGCCCACCTCCTGATCAACATTAATCACAATTTCTATAGAATCCTTGGCATTACATTGATGTGAATGAATAATTAAGTTAGCACATACCTCATCGATGGCAAGCACTAAGGTGCTTGAGTCAATTTCAGAGAGGCCATGCTTATCTAAAATCTCTTTTACAAAAGATCTGATATCCCTAAGCTTCTCTTTTTTACAAGGTACTTTATAACTATACTTCATTATAGCGCCTCTTTAGCCTCTTCCTTCGAGTTTTTAATTATTAATAATTGATCGAGGCCCAAGATTTCAAAAACATTTGCCACCTTCTCATTCAAGCCATAAAAAACTATATTGATTTCGTGCTTCTTAAATTCCTCTATATACGACATAAATACTCCTAAACCAGCTGAAGAAATATATTCAAGGGAAGAACAGTCGACCAGGAAAGACTTACGGCCGCTTTTAACAGCTTCATCCATGGCGTTATCCAACTCTATAGATGAGCTTGCATCTACCTCACCTATTATATTTATTAAATCGTAACTACCTTCCTGAATTCTCTTTACGTCAACCATATCTCTTTTACGTATTGTTTATACTAATGTTTATCTAATCAAGATTCTCTAAATTTTATTACCACTGTGGTATAATCGTCATCTATAACAGGAGTTCCTGTGAACTCATATAAATCGTCAATAATCGCTTTCTGGATTTCTTCAGCAGTGCAATTCACCGTTTTAGTCACAGCTTCCTGAAGTCTTTCATACCCGAACTCATGCCCCTTCATATTCTTGGCTTCAGTTATACCATCCGTATACAGTATAATTATATCCCCCGGCTTGTATGAAAACTTATTTGGCTGAATAAAGTTTGCAAAATCTCCATTTCGTAAGATTCCAAGACCTAACCCCTTATTTTGAAAGAACTCCCATTGCTTCTTTTCTGAATCGAAGTACAGCGTTGGGCAGTGACCAGCTCGGGCAAATTCAACCACTTTCTTTTTTGTATCTACTACAAAAAAAGAGGTGGTGATAAACGAAGTTTTGTCTAAGCACTTGCTCAGCGCTGTATTGGCCTTCACCAAAAACTCTTTAGGCTCAAGGCCTAATTGTGCCAAACTTTGGAATACCCCTTTCATTTGCGACATGTGAAAGGCCGCTGAAGTTCCTTTACCTGAAACATCACTAATGATTATCGCTACTCGATGATCATCGATTACCAGTGTATCGTAATAGTCACCCCCTACCTCATCGGCTGCTTCTGAGAATGCGGTGACTTCAAAATCTTTACTAACTGCCAAGTCCTTTGGAAGCAAACTGCTTTGCACTTTTTTGGCAATTTTTAATTCCTCTTTATATCGCTCGTTTTGTAGTGCCTCTGAAAGTAGTCTAAAGTTTTCAATCGATATCCCAGCCTGATTACTAAATGCATCAATGATATTGGCATTTTCTTTATTAAAACCATCGCTTACTTCTTTTAACAATGCCAAAGTAGCTTCTTGCTTTCCTTTCACATGTACAGGAAAGGCGATCATAGATCTGAAACGTGTTGCTTTTAAAGTTGCTAAGTACTTGCCTAGGTTCTTTGTTCTATCACTGCCTTTGTCAAGAATACCTTTGATGTTATTATCAACAAAATGTTTCTTAATCTTTAGAATTTCATCTTCCTCTATATGATGGGTGAAGAAAGTACTGCCACTTCGGGTATCGTGTAGTTCTATCCACGCAGCATCGGCAAAAACAGTACTTACTGAGCTTTCTAATAAAATGTCATAAACACGCTCTTCATTCTGTTCAGTCTGGATACTCTGGCTTAAACGCTGGAAGTTTAAAACCTCCTCTAACTTTTGTTCGAAAACAGATGAGGTTGGTAGATTAAATAATATTACTAGTAGTGAGAACAGTGCATACACAAAAATGAAACTGATCATTGATGTTACGAACACACTATCTCTAAAATCCTGAAACTGGTTTGTCTGCTCTGAAATATCTACTGAAAAACCGTATAAAGTGACACTGAAATAGCCAAGATAGAACATGGCCAACGCTATCAACAGGATACTTTTCCACTTTTGTTTGAAATTAAGGTATGCCACCCATTTCATATTGGCCGAAAGGAATAGACCCATTAAGATCAAAATAGTTATGTAGTATTCTCTAAACCATACTACAGCCGGTCCGCCAAAGAGGCTATACACTAAACTACCTAACAAGGCATATTCAAAAACCTTCCAGGTTGTTAGTAAAAATTTAGATTTTTGATAGAGTATGAGCCGCTTCCAAACCACAAATGTGGAAACCAGGAATGATATGATTAAACCAAGGTTTACGAGGTATAGAAAATCAAGAAACACCACATTGCCCGCTAACTTTGTGTTGCCCAATAAGTTGAGTATCAGACGAAAGAATAGTGATACTATTGTTACAACAAGTCCGGTAACAAATACCTTCCAGAGTAAGTCAACAAAGTTGATGCTTTCGGCCTTTTCAATCTTGAATTTATAATATAGGAAAACTGAAAATGCGAAAAGACTGAGGAGTATTTTAGGTACTTCGTCATCCACACTTGGGTTGATGCTGCTCGTGCTGCTAAAGACAATCGAAAGATCAGTAAATACTAATGCCACCCACGAAAGAATGGACACAAGTGTACTTAATCTGATTATAGCTTTAGCACTTAACATAGCAGCCTTGAAGATAATAAATATTGGATTTACAATAAGTTAATAAATGCAAAAAGCGGAGTAAACTCCGCTTTTATTCTCTATACTAACTAATGTTATCTGCTGTAGTTAGGCGCTTCTCGCGTGATAAAAATATCGTGCGGGTGGCTTTCATTTACACCAGCCGTTGTGATTTTTACAAATTTAGCCTCGCTCAACTTTTCAATGTTTTTAGCACCACAGTATCCCATGCCAGCTTTCAAACCACCAACTAATTGATACAACACTTCAGACACCAATCCTTTATATGGTACTCTTCCTACAATACCTTCAGGTACTAACTTTTTAATATCATCTTCAGCGTCCTGGAAATATCTGTCTTTAGAGCCATCTTCCATAGCTTCTAACGAGCCCATACCTCTATATGATTTGAACTTTCGGCCTTCATAAATTATAACTTTACCTGGAGCCTCTTCTGTACCTGCCAAAAGTGAACCTACCATTACACTTTGAGCGCCACCAGCTAAGGCTTTTACAATGTCGCCAGAGAACCTGATACCACCATCAGCAATAACAGGTACACCAGAGCCTTTAATGGCATTCGCTGATTCGTGTACTGCTGAAAGTTGTGGAACACCCACACCAGCAATAATTCTAGTGGTACAAATACTACCAGGACCAACTCCAACTTTGATACCATCAGCCCCGGCATCTACTAATGCTTTTGCCGCCTCTCCTGTTGCAATGTTACCAGCAATAATTTCTAAATCGGGATAAGTCTTTTTAACCTCTCTAACCTGATCTATTACCCCTTTTGAATGACCATGAGCAGTATCGATACTCACAACATCAACTCCTGCATTTTTTAGCAGCTCTATTCTTTCTAATATATCTGGTGTTACACCAACTGCAGCACCTACTCTTAGTCTGCCATATTCATCTTTACATGCAAATGGTTTATCGCGCTTCTTAAGAATATCTTTATAAGTAATCAATCCTGTAAGAATGCCCGACTTGTTTACGATCGGTAGTTTTTCAATTTTATGTTGCTGAAGAATGCCTTCGGCTTTCTCCAAGTTAATATTATCCTCTTCAGCAGTAATCAGGTTCTTAGATGTCATTATGCTTTTTATAGGCGTTGACATGTCTTTATGAAACCTTAAATCACGATTGGTGATAATACCAATGAGCTTGCCTGCTTCATCAATAACCGGAATACCTCCAATTTTATATTCGCGCATAATATTCTCGGCATCCATCACTTTAGAGTCAATATTCAAAGTAATAGGATCGAGGATCATGCCGCTTTGTGACCTTTTCACTTTACGCACCTGGCTGGCTTGTTCCTCTTTGGTCATATTCTTATGAATAAAACCAAGACCACCCTCAAGTGCCATAGCAATGGCTAAATTATATTCAGTTACAGTATCCATAGCAGCGGACACTAATGGAATATTCAATCGTATATTTCTTGTTAATTGGCTTGAAGTATCTGTATCTCTGGGTAGAACTTCTGAGTAGCCTGGCTGAAGAAGCACGTCATCATACGTTAGTGCTTCAGGAAATCTAGAATTGTCTGGTGACATAGCAAATAAGCGTTAATGTTATTTGCCGTGCAAAGCTACAGAATACGACTTTATTTAATCATAAATTTTGAAAAAAGAATTTGAGCCATCTTCTTTCGTTCTTATTATCTTTATCTGATAATCGTACCTTGTTAAGAAACACTACTATGTTAAAATCACTAAGCACACTTTTACTATTATTGATATGTGTCTCATCTACATTTTGCCAAATACAAGAAGGCAAAGCTTCCTACTATGCTGATAAGTTCGAAGGCCGACCAACAGCCAGTGGGGAAAAATACAAGCATTCTAAGCTTACTGCCGCTCATAAGACACTACCCTTTGGAACGATTGTAAAAGTCACGAACGTTAAAAATAATAAAACTGTAGAGGTAAGAATTAACGACCGTGGACCATTTGTAGAGGGTAGGGTAATAGACCTATCGAAATCTGCAGCTGAGAAACTGAATTTTATTAATGATGGCTTGGCCGATGTTAAAATTGAGGTGGTTGATGCTGGTGATGGTAAAGGTGGTGGATTGAGTCAGCCTGTAGGCCATGTATCGGTAGACGAGCGGGAATTTTATGAATTTGATGTGGATCGCATAGACCCAAAGGGCTTTGGAGTTCAGATTGGTAGTTTTAAGGAATTAGCTAACCTTGTTCGATTAGCAGATAATTTAAAATCGAGTTACCAAAAGGAGGTGACAGTGCAAGTGAAGGTGTTAAACGGAGTAAAGATTTATACCATTGTAGTGGGTGATTTTAAAAACAGAGAAAAAGCCTCTGAATTTAAAGCCAAACTGCAAAGGAGATATCCGGATGCATTTATTGTGGATTTCGCTAAACTATGAATTTTAGAATTCCATCAGTATTCATACTTCTTTTTACTTTCCTGAATGCGTACAGTCAGGACTCGCTCGTTTATAAAAGTGAACTCCAATACAATTCTGATTTAGAGAAAGAAATAATTGACAAGTATATTTCTGAAGGAGAAACGGATTTCGTTGGACTATTCTTTGCACTCGATCCGGAAGCTACATCTCAATCTTACAAAGTAGCTAAAAAGTCCATCGAAAGTTTTTTAAATGAACTTAGCACCAATAAAGCACTTGGCAAAAAACCTGAGAAAAAAATTAAATTCATCTACGAAGAGGTACACGACCATTTTTTCGACCAATACTTAGCTGAAAATCATTTTGCTGATATTTTTGAAAATGGCAAATACAACTGCGTATCGGCAACTGCTCTTTACGGTATTTTTTTCGAGCAATTAAATATACCTTATACAGTAAAAGAAAGACCCACACACGTGTATTTGGTAGCATACCCTGCAGCAGAGCAAGTATTAGTAGAAACCACTGACCCGCAATTTGGTTTTGTGAACTACTCTGACAACAGCAAACAGGAATTAGTGAATCAATTAGCGAAGGCCAAACTGATCAGTAGTTCTGAAATGCGTACTCAAACAACAGAAGAACTTTTTAGAAAGTATTATTTGTCTGATGAAGATATTAATCTCACCAACCTCATTGGCATACAGTACATGAACGATGCCATTTACAGGATTATGAACGAAGATGTTTTAGGTGCTTTTCAACAAGCAGAAAAGGCCTGGCTTTTTTATCCTTCAGATAAAACTATAAACTTTTGGCTGGCGAGCATCATTCAATATTTGGTTGATCATGAATATGAAGATATTGTTTCAGCGGATTTACTTGTGCGACTTGGGAGAGCTGGAAAGCTCGACCAAGACCTGATTATCAGTGAATTTAGCCGAATGATTAACATACTGTTGGTAGATAAAAACCAGCCTGAAAAATTAGATGCGTATTATGAGCTTATTGAAACAAAAACGAACGATGCGAAATTGCAGATTGAATTCGCATACATCTACAATTATGAAAGGGGGCGAATTTTGTATAATCAAGCCAAATACAGTGAAGGTTTGAGCTTCTTTCGTAAAGCTTACGAGGCAAAACCTCAGAATCAGGACATTAATAATTTATTGATTAACACTTTAGCCAAGACACTTTTTACGTCCAGCAATGAAGAAGCACTAGTTAAACTTGAAGAATTCAAAGAAATCTATCCTGCGCTACTTGAAAACAATTATTTCAAAAGTATGCTTGCCAATACTTACCTCGTGCAATTTGGCAAATACTTCGACCTTAAAAATGAAAAAGAAGGACTGAAATATAAGCTGCTATTTGAAGAGCATTATGATCCTGAATTGAGTATAGATCATGGAAATTTAGGCAGAGCCTATTCAATTACAGCCGTTTACTATTTCAGAAAAGGATATACAGCTAAGGCACGATCAATACTAAATGAAGGCCTTAATATGTCGCCACATAATCATGAATTGTTAGTAAGGAAAAGTATGATCCGCTAAAACCCTCTATTTTCAATGGCAAGGTTGTGTTTAGCCTGTGTTATATACGGATTGCCCAATCGAGTTTTCACAACAGCCAGCACCTTTATTTCTTCCATCACAAATGTGCCCTCCGGTAAATTGTAAGTCAGCTTCATTACACCAGGTTTGTAATTAGATCTGGCTCCAAATTCAGTTACAAGGCAACCCTCTTCAGAGAGGGGTGTATTTATATAATAATCGACATTTCTACTTTTATCAGACATTAATATCTCTAAATCGTACTTACCGCTTTTTAAAATGTTATCATTAGTTTTAAACACAATAGAGGGGTAATTCTTCTTTTTCGAACCGTCCAATAAATACTCTACAAGGCCCTGGCAAGGCATGTCGTTATTATAAGGAATCTCAGCCATGAGTTTCCCATTCTGACGATACTTCTTTCTTATGCCGTGAATTTTATTCTCTACGTATGGAGTGGACTGATATACATTTCCATTTTCATAATAGGTAATGGCCTCGCCATGCTTTTTACCCATTTTATAGTCAATCTTTTGCCTCAAAGTACCGTCTTCATAATAAGTTTTTGCTACTCCATGGCGAACACCATCTTTATATGTGATTTCATTTTTTAATACATTATTGGCTCTGTATTGCTTCACAACGCCATCTTTAATTTTCTTGCCACCCTTTTTCTTGTTTGATTCAAACATATCACACGAAGAAAATAAAAGGGCCACCAGTAGCAGAAAAAGATTAGATTTCCTCATAAAATTCATAGTCTAACAAATCTAAAAATTATAGGATATCTTTGGCGCCCATGACGGAATTACTTCGGCAAAGCCTTGATTACTTTCTTTCAATAGACATCACCGAAGCACTTGGGCTTATCTTCGGTTTGCTATGTGTTTACTTTCTCATCAAGGAAAATGTCTTCACCTGGCCAACAGGTATAACTTACATACTCCTTTCACTTTACATTTTCTGGACACAGCAACTCTATGGCGATTTTATACTGCATATATTTTTTCTAATTCTGAATATATATGGCTGGTATTACTGGGTTTATGGAAAAAAAGATACTGAAGAAAAGGTGGTTGTGAGGTGGCTTTCATTAAGATGGAATGTTGTGTATTTGTTTCTCTCACTCATTGGAGTGTTGGCTTTTGGCTTATTCCTTTCTAACATTCACGTGCTATTCCCCAACCTTATCCCCGCTTCTGTACCTTATTGGGATGCCGCCACTACATCATTAAGTGTTACAGCCATGTGGCTGACTGCAAGGAAGAAAGTAGAAAATTGGATTTATTGGTTTGCGGTAGATATACTTGCAGCCGGTATCTATTTTTACAAGGGGATTTATTTTTACTCGTTACTTTACTTTGTATATATTGGATTGGCTGTAGCCGGATATTTGGAATGGAAGAAATTAGCAAAGCAAAAGATATCATAAAAGTTGCCCTGGTTGGTCCTGAATGTACTGGCAAAAGCACCTTATCATCATTGCTTGCAAAGTATTACAATACTGCCTGGGTGCCGGAATATGCCCGACAATATATTGATCGACTGGACAGGCCATATGAAGAGAAAGACCTTTTAAAAATCGCAAAGGGCCAAACTCAATTAGAGGATAAGTTTTCTGAACAGGCCAACAAAGTTCTTATTTGCGATACAGATCTTTCGGTAATAAAAATCTGGAGTGAACACAAATATGGTGCGTGCTATGATGAAATACTGCGTGAATACCATAGCAGAAAATATGATCTGCACATTTTAACCGGAATTGACATTCCTTGGGATGAAGACCCGCAGAGAGAAAATCCTCATCTACGAGAGTTCTTTTATGATACTTTTAAAAATGATCTCATTCAAAGAGGAGCTAACTTCATTGAAGTATCTGGCTCACATTATGAGCGCCAAAAGAAAGCCGTAAAAGCTATTGACGCACTTCTCAATAGTTAGCCAAGTACTGACTCTTCAACTGCTTCTTTTGTCTCCTCAGATTTTTTATCATCTTCCTCTTTCACAAAAAACTTCTTCTGAAATATTAGAATGATAACGACTCCAATAAAAATAGAAGAATCAGCTATGTTAAAAACGGGACTGAAGAACAGGAAGTAATCACCTCCAATACCTGGTATCCATTCTGGGTAGTACCCATCGAAAAGTGGGAAGAAAAGCATATCTATTACCTGTCCATGAAACCAAGGAGTGGGAGAGCCTGCTGGGGCATTGTCAAGTAAAACCCCATAGAATGTACTGTCAATCACATTGCCCACTGCACCTCCTAAGATTAAACCCATGCACCAAAGCAATCCGGTATGCGCCTGCTTTTTGTACAAATAATAGATGTAGTAACCAATACCCACCATGGCCACCAACCTGAACAGTGTGAGTAAAAGCTTTCCATACTCATGGCTGGATTTCAAACCAAAGGCCATGCCTGGATTCAGCAAATAGTGCAGTTTAAACCAATCGCCAATAACATCAATTTCACCTGCTGTGCCCATCATCATGTTATTATGCACAAGCATTTTAGATGCTTGATCAATGATGATCACTACTAACGCAACTAAGAAGTACTTTAAGATTTTTGGGTCTAGCTTCATTCTATGCTTCGATCTTTACTTTTATTTTATATTCGTCCATTTCCAACTCATTACCATCAGTCACAGAATCTTTAATAGCCAGTGATAGTGCCTGTGTTTCAGAACAGATATATTCTTTATTAGCTTCTAAGGCAGCATTTACCAACTCTTCATTTTTTTCTATGCTGATATTGATCTTATCCTGAACCTCAAGACCCATATCTTTTCTAAGATTCTGAACTCTGTTCACCAAATCTCTGGCAATACCTTCTTTACGCAAGTCATCATCGAGCGTAATGTCAAGAGCAACAGTTATTCTACCTTCAGTGGCTACAGACCAACCAGGGATATCCTGATAAGTTATTTCAACATCTTCTAATGTCAAATTGATTTTTTGATCAGATATTTCAATTTCAAATGCATTATTAGCTTCTAATTCAGAGATATCTTCAGCAGATAACTGATTAATCTTGCCGGCTATTTCTTTCATTTTAGGTCCATATTCCTGACCTAACTTTCTAAAATTAGGCTTCACATTTTTCACCAAAATTCCTGATTCATCATCTACAAATTCAATGGCCTTAATATTTACCTCCGAACGTATCAATTCCTCCACAGCACTCACCTGATTTTTGAATTCTGAGTTTAGTATCGGAACCAAAATCTTTGACAAAGGCTGTCTTACCTTAATCATGTGTTTTTTACGTAATGAGTGCACTAATGAAGAAACTGTTTGAGCTAAACTCATCTTACTTTCCAGTTCTTCATCAATTATTGACTCATCCGCTTTAGGAAAATCAGTAAGGTGAATTGATTCAGCTTTATCTAAACCTGTAACTGCGTTTAAATCCTGGTACAACTTATCCATATAAAATGGGGCAACTGGAGATGAAAGCTTAGCAATATTAGCTAAACATGTATATAGTGTTTGATAAGCAGATCTCTTATCCTCATTGTACTCACCTCTCCAGAATCGTTTTCTATTCAACCGCACATACCAGTTACTTAAATCATCGATAGTAAAATCCTGAATTAATCTGGCAGCTCTTGTTGGCTCATACTCCTCAAATGCTTGATCAACTTTTGAGATAAGCGTATTGAGTTTACTTAATATCCAGCGATCACTTTCTGTTCTTTTGCTAACTTCAATTTCTCCATCCTTATAGTTAAAACCATCAAGGTTTGCATATAAAGCAAAGAATGAATAGGTGTTGTGAAGTGTGCCGAAGAATCTTCTCTGAACTTCAGCGACCCCCTCAATATTAAATTTAAGGTTATCCCAAGGGTTGGCATTTGATATCATATACCATCTTGTAGCATCAGGCCCGTATTGTTCTAATGTTTTGAATGGATCTATTGCATTGCCCAATCTTTTAGACATTTTATTGCCATTCTTATCAAGCACTAGACCATTGGCTATTACATTTTTGAAAGCTACACTCTTATTAAGCATTACAGCGATTGCATGTAGCGTGAAGAACCAGCCTCGTGTTTGATCTACGCCCTCAGCAATAAAATCTGCCGGATAATTGGAATTAAATGTATCTTCATTTTCGAATGGATAATGCCATTGTGCATAAGGCATGGCCCCTGAATCAAACCAAACGTCTATCAAATCAGGCTCTCGGAACATTTTCTGACCAGAATCAGATACCAGCACAACATCATCAACAAACGGTCTGTGTAAATCGAAGTCGTCAGATATTGACTCTGACATAAACCCTGCTTTGATTGATTTTTCAACTTCTTCTTTCAACTCAGCTAGTGAGCCAATGCATTTTTGCTCTGTTTTATCTTCAGAAACCCATATCGGTAATGGCGTACCCCAAAATCTTGAACGAGATAAATTCCAATCTACCAAGTTTTCTAACCAGTTACCAAAACGCCCCGAACCAGTAGATTCTGGTTTCCAGTTGATTGTTTTGTTTAGAGCTACTAAATCATCCTTAACAGCCGTAGTTTTTATAAACCAAGAATCTAATGGATAATAAAGAACCGGCTTATCTGTTCTCCAACAATGAGGGTAGGAGTGCTCATATTTCTCTACTTTGAAGGCTTTATTATCTTCCTTGAGCTTTATTGCTATAAGTACATCTGTTGGTTTAAAGTCTGGATCTTTGCGAGTCTCATCATCGTAATACTCTTCTTTCACATACATGCCAGCAAAATCAGTAACCTCTTTCACAAATTTCCCTTGCTTATCTACTAAAGGCACATCGTTGCCTTGCTCATCTTTTACTAAGACAGCTGGTACTCCGTTTTGCTGCGCTACTCTAAAGTCATCCGCACCAAAAACAGAGGCTGTATGTACGATACCCGTACCATCTTCCGTAGTCACAAAGTCTCCAGGAATAACCCTGAAAGCATTCGCTTCTAAATTTTCATTGGTAACATAAGGCAGTAGTTGTTCATATCTTACTTCAGTGATTTCGCTTCCTTTAAAGCTTTGAACTACTTTATAAGGAATTAATTTATCACCAGGCTTATAGTCTGAAAGTTCAATGTTATCTGCCTTAGAATTGAAATGCTTACTCACCAAATCTTTCGCAAGAATAACCGACACTGGCTCATATGTATATGGATTGAAGGTCTTCACCTTTACATATTCGATTTTCTCTCCAACAGCCAATGCACAGTTAGATGGAAGCGTCCATGGTGTAGTAGTCCATGCAAGCATTCTCACATCTTCATCCTCTGATTCAAATAAGAACGCTGATCTGTCATTTTTCTTCACCTTAAATTGTGAAGTAACAGAAGTATCTTTTACATCTCTATAAGTGCCTGGTTGATTTAATTCGTGCGAACTTAGGCCAGTACCAGCAGCAGGAGAAAACGGCTGTACAGTATATCCTTTATAAATTAAGCCTTTATCATACAATTGCTTTAAGATGTGCCAAAGCGATTCCATGTAATCCTTCTCAAAGGTTACATAAGGGTCATCCAAATCAACCCAGTAGCCCATTTTCTCAGTGAGATCATCCCACTGATCTTTGAACTTCATTACAGTCTCCTTGCACTTCTTATTATAATCTTCTATTGAGATTTTCTTACCTATGTCTTCTTTGGTAATTCCGAGTTCTTTCTCTACTTGCAGCTCCACTGGCAAACCATGAGTATCCCAACCGCCTTTACGCTTTACCTGAAAACCTTTGAGTGTTTTATATCGGCAGAAAATATCCTTTACAGCACGTGCCATCACATGGTGAATACCAGGAGTACCATTAGCTGAAGGAGGCCCTTCATAAAATGTAAAAGTTGGATTTCCTTCTCGCGTAGAAATTGACTTATCAAATATTTTATTCGATTTCCAAAAGTCTAGTACTTCGTTTGCTACCTCAGCATAGTTGAGCCCTTTATACTCTTTATACTTCACCGCTACTTACCTTTATGTTTATGAATTATTTTCTTTGTTGTCCGAACTATCAGTATCGACAACTTTAATTAGGTCCAGATCAATCTCCTCATCTTCATCTTCCTGATAGAAGCCATCGTCATATTGTTCAATAAGAGGATGCACATCTTTTCTTCTTTTTCCTGAATCAAAGGTCATCAGTAAAGAAGGAAGCAATATTAAATTGGTGATCATGGCAATTAACAGTGTAATAGAAGTAAGAATTCCCAAAGCCACTGTTCCGCCAAAATCTGACCAAACAAAAATGATAAAACCAGCAAACAGGATAATAGAAGTATACATCATACTTGCTCCTGTTTCTTTTAAACTCTTACTTATGGCTAATGGCACAAAGAATTTATTGGCAAATAATTCCTGGCGGTACTTAGCTAAAAAGTGAATAGAATCATCTACTGAGATACCAAACACTATACTGAAAATTAATGCCGTACTTGGTTTTAATGGAATGCCTGCAAACCCCATAATTCCTGCTGTAATCATTAAAGGAATTACGTTAGGAATAAGTGAAATTACGATCATTCTAAAATTGGCAAATAGCATAGCCATGATTATGGCAATAATGATAAAGGCAAGGCAAAGGCTAAACCATAAATTTTTAATTAAGAATTTATTCCCCTTAATAAATAATGGCGTAGTCCCCGTCACGCTAATTTTCATATCCGTTCCGGCCGTTATTGAATCTATTTTAGGTTGAACAACTCCCTTTATCAAGGAATCCATTTTATGAGAACCTACATCGGCAATTTGCATGCTCATTCGCATTTTAGTGAGTGTAGAATCTACAAATGAATTGAACAATCCTGAACTATCTTCCTGATTACGCATGTAACGCAAAATGAAATTCTTTTCTCTATTACTTGGTAGGCTGTAGCGAGCCGGGTTATTGTTATAAAATGCCTGCTTTGAAGCTTTTACAAAGTTTACGACACTTACAGGGTTTGAAATATCCCTTTGATCACCCAAAAATTCCTCCAACTCTTCCAGTTTTTCAAGGTTATCCAGATCAATAACTCCTCGTCTTTTTTGAGTATCAACAATAACCTCCAATGGCATAATGCCACTAAAGTGTTTCTCAAAAAATCTAAGATCTTTCTTTATCTGACTCTTTGCCGGGATATCATCCACCATGTAGCTGATCGCCTCAATCTTATACATACCTATGGCTGAAATTACTACCAAGGCAACTGTAACAGAGTAGATTGCTATTCTATGTCTATGGACAAGGATGTCCATTTGAGTCAGCACATAATCAATCCCTCTAAATCTTAAATGCTTTAATTGCTTACCTCCCGGTGAAGGTAGCCATGAAAATACAGCAGGAATAAGGATGATGCTCACCAAGAAAGTAGCCATGATATTTATTCCGGCTACAATACCAAACTCTCGAAGAATGGTAATGTCTGTACTCATTAACACTAGAAAACCAACAGCAGTAGTAAAATTAGTAATCAGTGTTACTAGACCTATTTTACGAACTACGCGGCTAATAGCCATTACCTTATTGCCATGTTTCTCAAACTCCTGATGATATTTATTTAAGAGATATACACTGTTGGGTATACCAATGACGACAATGACAGGTGGAATTAATCCGGTAAGTATTGTGATTTTATATCCAAATAATGCCAGAGAGCCCATGACCCAAACCACTACGACTGCAATGATTGTCATTGGGAAAACAACTGCATCCCACGTTCTGAAAAATGCAAAGAGAATGATACCTGTAACTACTACCGATAGCAGAAGAAACATCTGCATTTCGTTCCTCACGTTACCTGCAACAACTGATCTGACAAATGGAAGACCCGCATAACGCAGCTCTATACCCGTAATTTCTTCAAATGCTGCTCCGTATTTTTGAATTTCCGCGGTAAGTTCTAATCGTTTCGGTGAGTTTAACACTTCACGATTAATGGAAACCAAAATAAGTGTAGCTCCATTTTCCTCATTAAGCAGCTGGCCGCTGTAAAATTTTTGGTCAAGCGCTACCTGTAACAGACTGTCAAATTCTTCTTTATTGGAGGCTATGTTATCTCCAAAAATTGGAACTATATCAAAACGCTTTTCAGCGGTATTTTTTTCTAGACGTTTAATGAGTGGTAAGCTCAAAACACTATTAACGCCTTCAATGCCATTTAGCTGCTTACTCAGCTCGTTGAATTTCTTGAAATTGTCTAACTCATAGACAGCACTATCGAGTACTCCTAGTGCAACTAAATTTCCATCCTCCCCGAACAGTTCTTTGAACTTCTGAAATTCAACCATATCCGGATCGTCAGCTGGCACGGTTTTCATAAAGTCATAGCTCATCTCCACATTACGAGCATGATAGCCCATAAACGCAGTGATTAGTACTAGTATCGAGACCAGTAATAACCTTTGTTTAATGATAATATGACTCAGCTTAGTCCACATAGCAAAAATGAAGGCACAAAGGTAATGATTTTACCCTGAAATGAGCATAAACTTTAGGTAACCTACTTTATGCCAATTAAAGGTTACTTAAAGTTTATGAGAATTCCATGTAACAGGTAAGAAACTCACCCTACACATGAATCTATAATTTAAAAAAATCCTAATCAGGCATTGGGCAGTGAGATACCTTTGATCTTCCTGAACATCGATATGGCATGCCTGTCAGTAAGTCCAGAAACAAAGTCGACACAACACAAAAGCTGGTTATAAACATTGTCCTGATTAAGGCTTAAATCGAGCTGTACTTCTGGTGGAAGCAATCGCTCTATAGCTTTATCTTTCTTGGTTTTAGAAGTTTTTTCTTTGTTTACAATAGCTTCAGTAAACACCTCTAACAAACCTGGCAATACCTCAAATCCGGCAGCCTCCGTTTCCATTACATTCCTGGAGCGGTATATCTTTTGAACTGAAATTGAAATAACTTCTTCAAGCACTGAGCTGCTCGGTACACTATCGGTTAAAGAAATATCATATTCACCCTTCATCAAAGCTTGCTCATTATCCAAGAAAAGTTCCGAGCATTCGCTAATCAACTGACCAACGGCCATCGCCCTTAATATTCCAATGCGTTCATCTTTGGTGTCGATGCGCTCCAACTTTTCTTTATTGAATTTATCTTTTAGAATGCTGGCCATCAGTTCAACGGTTTGCTCGTAAGAAACTAACCCTAACCTACAGCCATCCTCCAAATCGATGAGATGATAGCAAACATCATCGGCTGCCTCCACAAGAAAAGCTAAAGGGTGCCTTGTCCAAGTAAATTCACCTAACGGTTTCAATCCTGTTTGCTCTGCAATTGACTTAAATGTTTCTTTCTCCGATTGAAAAAACCCATATTTCTTCTGGCTGCGTCTTGATTTGTCCTGATTCTCAATAATCGACTGGCGCGGATACTTGCTAAATGCTGCTAATGTAGCATAAGTTAGCTGAATGCCCTGATAACGTGATTTATTTAATATTCTGAACCCTTGAGCATTGCCTTCAAAATTAGTTAGATCCGCCCATTCCAATTTCGAAACCTGGCTTTCATATTTTTTGCCTGGTCCGGATTTAAAAAACTCAGAAATGGCATCTTCGCCAGAGTGCCCAAAAGGCGGGTTGCCTATATCATGGGTTAATGAAGCTGCAGCTACAATAGCACCAAAATCGTGAGCAGAGTATTGTTCTGAAAGAGACTTATTCCTTTCCAGTACAATTTCACCTACGCGCTTGCCTAAAGACCTTCCAACGCTTGAAACTTCTAGACTATGCGTAAGTCGGGTATGTACAAAATCATGTTCCGGTAATGGATGAACCTGGGTTTTATCCTGAAGTCTTCTAAAGGGATACGAAAAAACGATTCTATCAAAATCCTGCTCAAAGGCACTTCTTCCTTGTTCGTGTTGTGCTTTTTTATCGGCACTTCTCTGACTTGACAGAAGTTCGTTCCAGTTCATTCTTTTATCGATTAATGGAGGTCAAATTTATACAATTTCAAAGGATCTTGATTAAGGAGAGTTTTGAGCGTTTCGTAGAGGTCTGGATGTTCCCGCTTTAGCTCTTGAGGCTGTTCAAAAAAATATTCCAGAGTAACTGCAAAAAACTCATATTCGTTAGTTCCGGCATAGGCACGTAGAAGGTGATCATTCCCTGCTCTAATGTTTGCCATCTCTCGCCTTGTGATTTTATCGAGTGCAAAAAGAGCCTCTCTGTTCAGAAATTCAAACTCTTCATTTTTAATCCGATTCTCGAAATGAATAGCATGTGCCATTTCATGGATGCCTAAGTTGTAAGAATCTTTCAAATCACCATAACCCTGTACAAATGCCTTCCATGATAGGACTATGATGCCGGCTCTTGGGTTTACTTCACCTAAGTGATACCTCTTATTGATATGAGAGTAATACTCATCAGGATAAATTAAAATTTTGTCAAAATGCGCAAGATAAACTTCTGGCAATTTAAATGTTAGCTGAATAGCTGATGCTGATATCAACACACGCATTTCATCAGTAACAACGGGAATACCTCTTGGAATAAACCGTTTGGAGTACATAAACCTTCTGAGCTTGCGCTCAAACTCTACTTTATCTTGCGAAGATAATAGCTTATAGTAGGCACAATACTTATGTAATATGGCTCTATATTTTGGATAAAGCGGCCGTCTTACCTTCAGTTGGTAATTTACCTCATTATAAAAGAAAATATAGAAGTCGTTACTTACAGACCATACCCCATAGCCGATGACAAACAGTGGTATGCCCACATAAATAGCAGCAACTATGTATTCCAATTAAAGCTGTTTAAGTAGGCTGGTAATAGAAACTAGTTCTGAAACACGGCCTGTCAATTCACTTACTTTTATCCTCTCTTGTTCAGAAGTATCTCTGTGCCTTAAAGTAACGGTGTTGTCTTCCAGCGTTTGATGATCGATTGTGATACAATAAGGAGTGCCAATAGCATCCTGTCTTCTGTATCTTTTACCAATGGCATCTTTTTCGTCATACTGACAGTTGAAATCAAACTTTAAGGAATCCATTATCTCTCTTCCCTTTTCAGGTAAACCATCTTTCTTCAGTAATGGAAGTACTGCCACTTTGTATGGTGCCAAAGCTGCAGGAATTTTAAGTACAGTTCTTTCGCTGCCATCTTCCAAAGTTTCTTCTTTATATGCTGCCGTTAAAACTGCCAGGAACATTCTATCCAAACCGATAGAAGTTTCAATGACATAAGGCACATAGCTTTTATTTTCTTGCGGATCGAAGAATTGTAGTTTTTTACCTGAATGCTCTTCATGTGCTTTCAGGTCAAAGTCCGTTCTACTATGAATACCTTCTAATTCTTTGAAGCCCATTGGGAAGTTAAATTCAATGTCACAGGCGGCATTGGCATAGTGTGCCAAGTTCAAATGATCATGGAAACGATAATTATCCTCACCTAGGCCAAGTATTTTATGCCATTTGATACGAGTTTCTTTCCAATGCTCATACCATTGCATTTCATCTCCTGGCTTTACAAAAAATTGCATTTCCATTTGTTCAAATTCACGCATTCTGAAAATGAACTGTCTGGCAATAATTTCATTTCTAAAGGCTTTACCTATTTGTGCTATTCCAAAAGGAATCTTCATTCTTCCCGTTTTTTGAACGTTTAGGAAGTTTACAAATATCCCCTGAGCGGTCTCAGGCCTTAAATATATTTTACTGGCGCCATCGGCTAATGAACCCAATTCTGTAGAGAACATGAGGTTAAACTGTCTAACATCCGTCCATTTTTTAGAACCGGAAACAGGGTCCGCTATTCCAAGCTCTTCAATAAGTGCTTTTAGATCATTCAATTTTTCTGACTCCAATGCCGCCTTCATTCTGGCATTGATATCATCTATTTGCTTTTGATAGTCAAGCACTCTGCCATTGGTAGCCAGGTACTGATCCTTATCAAATGCATCGCCAAAGCGTTTGGCGGCCTTGTCAACTTCTTTATCAATTTTTGCTTCAATTTTTGCAATGTGCTCTTCCAATAACACATCGGCTCGATAACGCTTTTTCGAATCTTTGTTATCGATCATTGGGTCATTAAATGCATCAACATGACCGGAAGCCTTCCAAGTGGTAGGATGCATAAATATGGATGCATCTAAGCCTACAATGTTTTCGTTCATCTGAACCATTGCCTTCCACCAAAATGACTTGATATTATTTCTTAATTCTACACCATTTTGACCGTAATCATAGGCAGCTGCCAACCCATCATAAATTTCACTTGAAGGAAAAACAAACCCATACTCCTTGGCATGAGCTATGATCTTTTTTAACAAATTATCGTCCTGTTGTGCCATAGCGCGCAAAGATATAAAAATGAATAGATAAGGATGGGATTTAGTTTCTTATACTTTATGAACAGGCAAATTGACAAAAAAGCAAGAACCTTTTCCTACTTCTGACTTAAGGCCTATGGTTCCGTTTAACTTGGCAACCATCTCTTTGGCAATGTACAAACCAAGGCCTGACCCTTCCGATTTTTCGCTTGCCCTGAAAAACATGTTGAAGATTTTATCCTGCAATTCATCATCAATGCCGAGGCCATTGTCCTCCACTTTCACGGTAATTGAATGATTATGATCTTCAGCTATCACTTTTATAACCTGAGAATCTTTAGACCAATCGTGGTATTTTATAGCATTAGCAAGAAGGTTGTTCAATATTATTTTTAAACGCCCTTTATCTGTTTTGATAGTAAAATCATCATCTATCTGAATGTCAAAATGAATTTGCTCGCTACGGTCAAAAAATTGCAACCCTTCAATAAGTTCGGAAATTAGGTCACGTAAATTCACTTTTTCCAAAGCAATGTCTAATCTGGAATTTCTGGAGTAATCTATAATCTCAGCAATAAAACCATTGAGGGTTTGTACCCTATTTTCAATCATTCGTAAACACTCTGTCATTTCTACCTCATCCTTAGATTTAATTGCCACATTAACTAACCCTTGAATAGAGCTTAATGGAGCCTTTAAATCATGCGATGTGCTGTAAACAAATCGATCTAGCTCTTCATTGGTTTTTTCTAGGAGAGTATTTTGTTCTTCTAATTGTTTAAATGCCTTTTTCAGATCGTCTACTTCCACGATGGTTCCTACCATGCGCACTGCCCGGCCTTTTTCGTTCCACTCTGCCTGGCCGGTATCCAAAACCCATACATAAGAACCATCGTTTCTTTTAAATCTCATTTCCGCATGAAACGGCTTCTGCTCATTTAAATGTTCAGCTAATTTCAGATCGAATTGCTTTAAATCGTCAGGGTGAATAACTCTTCTAATTTGATCAAAATCTATGTTTGCATATTTGACATCAGGATAATCGAGTAATGTCATTAATTGAGGGCTGATAAAAATACGATCGTTGACAATATCCCAATCCCATATTCCTGCACTTGAACCCTTAATAGCTAGTTCAAATCGCTTTTTATTTGATTTTAATTCTTCGGTTGTTTCAATTAAATCTGATTCGGCTAGTGTATTAAGGTTTAGTAGAAATATTATAATAACAATGGCGGTTGTTGATGCCACCGTAAAATTTATTACGAAGTTTAGTTGTGCTTCTTCTGCTGTAAAGTCGGTTTTAGGTAAAAAATCAAATTCGACAAAATAAGCAATGAAGAATAGCAAAAGTGAAAATAGAGAAAGTGCTATTGCATATTTTTTCCCTTCAAAACCAAATAAGGCAAAAGAACCGAGCATGCAACTAATAAAAAACATGAACGATCCTGTACCTTGAAATTCTCTCTCAAAAGTGATAAATACGACCACATTTGCACCCACCATCAAGAAATTTTTGGCAATTTTTGTTCGACCCGCTCTGTTAATAAGTAAAGAACCTACACCAATCGTAGCTAATAAAATGTATTCAGGAACGGAAGAAGTTGATCCTAAAATAGCGTCAACAACAAAATAAAATATGCTTAGTAATATGCATATAAGACTTAACTGACCAGTAAGAATTGCACGTTTTTCTTCTGATATTGAATCAAATTCAGTATTGTTTCCTAAGTATAATTTTTTGTAAAACGGGCTCTTAAGCAAAACGTAACTTTAATTATAATTATTAAAACTATAATTAAATTAGTTAAAAAGCACATTCAATTTAATTTGAACTATCAAAAAGAAGGGTCATTTTTTTCAAACTCTCATTGGAACCAACCATTGTTACCCAATCGCCCTTACGTAAACGCGTGTAGCCGTGCGAAATAATCATTTGCCCCTTTCTCCTTATCGATAGTATAATTATATCAGAAGGCAGTCTCAGGTCTCGTAAAGGTATACCGAACAGATCTTTATTAAGAACCTGCAGATCCAGCGTATCCTGACCTTCCTGCATACCAAGAAGTAACGATGTGGCTTGTGGTGATCTCACGAAATGATCCATAAGACTTACCATGGCTGTCGAAGGATCTACAATAAGTGCACCCAGCTTATGAAATTTGTCGAAGTTATATCTTTGATTGAGCCTCACGACAACATCTTTGGTGCCGATATTCTCATAGATCATTTCACACAACCTCAGGTTTTCTTCATCAGTAAGCATCAGTACAATTGCCTCAGATTTTTTAGCATCCAGGCTTTTAAGTGCCTCCAGGTCTAACCTTTCCACCACTCGTATATCTACATCAGGAAATTCATCGCTATTTAAATCTTGCTTTCTAGTAGCTAGTTTAACCTCCCATCCATGGCTTTTTAACTGCCTGGCCAGTGCAACAGATTGACTCTCAAAACCAATGACAATTGCATCTCTAATTCCATCAAAAGTAGGAATGGTAGCCCGCTCATGATTTTCACCCACTTTGGTAATGGCCCATTTAAACAAGGGTGGCCCAATAAGTTGATTCATAATTATTACTGAGATGGCCAATGTTGCGAATTCTTGTCCCCATTCTGGAAAAGTATCGATCACCGTTGTTACTAATCCAAGACCAACGCCTGCTTGCGTTAAGAAAGCCATCCAATAGACCGAAGTTCTCTTAGGTGGTTCTTTACTAATTCTGGCACCTATGCCCGTACCAACAAAAAGTAATACTGCATTAAGTGCCAAAAGTATGAGTGCTGAAGGTAAGACTTCATAAATCAACTGAATGTTGAGCATCGCACCTACAGCTGTAAAAAAAGCACAATAAATATAAGGGCCAATGTCATGGATAATCTTAATAAATTCTTGCCTATAGCGCGTAAAGTTGGTGATTCGATAGCCAGCTACAACACACATTAAAAGTGGTTCTAAATGAAGTGACACAGACCAAATTTGCTCTGGGAGGTAGGATAGAAAGTCGCTAACACTAAAAATGATGAACCCCAGCACTAGGAGCAATATGCCTTTAACAGGCAATTTGAGTTGCGCAGCCAATAATAGGCTTAATAAAAAGGCAAAACCTAGGCCCAATACTATTGAACCTGCAATTTCAAAAAGGATTTTAACTAACGAAATAATATTTACATCGGCACCTTCATAAAGGGCAATACCAAATGAGAGAACCATTGCGAATAATATAATGACCAGAAAGTCCAACAGCACTGTTGTGCCCATTACGGAACTGGTATATGAACCCTTAGCTCGCATTTCATTAATTACAGGAATAACTGACGAGGGTGAGCGAGCACAAAATATGGCACTGATTAGCATGGCAATGACCAGCCTGTTGGGCCAGGGTAAGTTGGCGGAAAAAGGTACGAGCTCTTCTATGAAGAAGATGGAAATCACCAAAAGTGTAAAGGTGATACCTAATTGCCCTATTGTAAGCCACTTAATATTGTTAAGCCTACTTCGTAAGTTTTTAATATACAGTTCAGAAGCCGCAGCAAATGCAATAAATGAAAGCGCTATTTCATTTATTATTTTTAGCTGAACAACAGAGCCTGATGGTATTAATCCCAAAACAAATGGCCCGGAAAGCACCCCTACTACCAAAAACCCTGTAATGATTGGCAGTCTTATATTTTGAAAATAGCGCGCTATCTGATTGGCAGCAATTGCTACAATTGAAAAAGCTAGTAGTACGCCAATCGAATTAAGAATTGCCATAAGCACAATTTTGGAATTTGAAAAATAACCAATGTTTAGAACAAAAACTTAGGTATTATTTTAAAGTTTATCGACTTGCTGAAATTTAATAAGGAATGAAGGCAACTTAATTCTAGAAAAATAAGTGTTTACAACATTTACATATCCTGCTGAATTATATAATGCTCTGTGGTTTGGTGTATGACATTTCAGCCAGCACCATTCTTATTTCCCCGTAGCTAAAGGCATCTCCCAATTCCTCCTTTATCGGCTTTAATCCAACGCCAGCATTCTTCTCAATGGCTTGTTGAATAATGGTTATAGTTTCATGGTCGAGAATATCCTGTGCTTTCAATTTGCCATGACGAATAAGCATATCGAAATGAGATTCTATGGTGCCTGGAGCAAGACTTCTTACTTTTGCTATTGCATTGATATCCTTACCTTCTTGAAAAAATTCGAATGTTTTTAAATAAGTATCACCGAGTGTGGTAGCAGACGTTTTTCTTGGTTTAGGTTTGGCCGCTGGCACATTAGAGGATAATTGATGTTTACTGCAGTAGGACTTTATTTCTTGTAAAATTGGTTCGCCATACCGTTGTACTTTTATCTCACCAAAACCACTTATGCGAGACAATTCCTCTGAAGACTGTGGCAAAAACGTGGCTAATTCTCTTAAAGATACATCTGAAAATACAACAAAAGCCGGAACAGCCTCACTATCAGCCATTTGCCTTCTTACATCTTTTAAGTTTTTAATCAACTCTTGATGTATTTCGGCCGGCTGTTGATCTATAAATGTCATGTTTTCATCCACAGCCTTAGGTAGATTCACTCTGGTTAATCCTTGAAGAACTTCAACGCTTTTATCGGTAAGTTGCAACACCGGATACTGACCTTTAGACCTACCTAAATAATCCAAATGAACCAATTCATTGATATAGTGTCGCCATTCGTCTTTGGATAAATCTGCACCAACACCAAATGTCTTCAATTGCTTATGCTCTTCCCGCATTTTTACAGATTTTGATCCTTTCAAAAAGTCGATCACATAATTTACCCCAAAACGCTGATCCAATCTACTTACAGCTGATAGCACTTTTTGAGAAAGCTCAGTAGCATCAATTTCTTCAAAACTACTTAGGCAGTTATCGCAATTACCACAATGAGCCTCTGCCTTTTCACCAAAATACTCCAATAAAAACCTTCTTCTACACGATTTCAAACTTCCGAAATTGGCCATTTGCCTTAGTTTATCCACCATCACCGCTGATTGCTCGGGGTTATCATCCACCTCTACTAATTTCTGCATTGAAAAAAAGTCGCTATAGGAATAAAACATGAGTGCGGTACTTGGTAAACCATCCCTACCTGCCCGGCCTGTTTCCTGATAGTATCCTTCAATATTTTTGGGCAAATCCATGTGTACGACATACCTAACATTGGATTTGTCGATACCCATTCCAAAGGCGATGGTGGCTACGATTATTTTTACTTCATCTTTGAGAAATTCCTCCTGGTGCTGATTTCTAATACTACGATCCAGACCTGCATGATAGGGCTTGGCTATCAATCCATCTCCCATAAGGCGCTCCGCTAACTCCTCTGTATCTTTTCTTCGTAGGGTATATATGATGCCGCATTCATCTTTATTCTTCTCCAAAAATTCTATCAGCTGAGCATAGCTATTGCTTTTGGGCCTCACTAGGTATTGAATATTCGGACGATTAAAACCAGTGACAAAAACGTTTGGATTAGGCAATTCCAGTTTAGCAATGATATCTTTTCTGGTAAGATCATCAGCCGTGGCAGTGAGTGCAATAATGGGTACTCGTGCCATTGATTTTTTAATTTTCGCCAAAAGCAAATATTCCGGTCGGAAGTCATGGCCCCAGGAAGATATGCAATGCGCTTCATCGACAGCAATGAGCGAAATAGTCAAATTTTGTATAAAAGTGATGAACTGTTCTTCTCTGCCCAACAACCTTTCAGGTGCCAGGTAAAGTAACTTTAATTCACCCGTTCGCATCAATGATAGTATTTGATTTTGCTCTTCCTGGGTTTGGGTAGAATTGAGGTACGCTGCAGCAACCCCGTGCAATCGCAGTGCATCTACCTGATCTTTCATCAAAGCAATTAGGGGTGAAATGACTATGGCAGTACCTTCTTTTGCCAAAGCCGGCACTTGATAGCATAGTGACTTGCCTCCGCCAGTAGGCATTAATACAACTGTATCATTATTATCTAAAACGCTATTGATGATTTCCTCCTGATGAGGTCTGAAGGTATTGTAGCCAAATGTCTTGGATAGAATTTCTAAAGGCTTTTTCATTTTTGGTTTGAGGTTATTTGGTTGTAATAATTTTGGACGTCATTTCGTAGTAAAACGGAGAAATCTTAGCCAATATGAAGATCAGGGTTTACTTGCTTTGAGCCAAAGATGTCTTCACTTTGTTACGACATGACCAACTACTATTTGTGTCATTTCGCAGTGAAATGGAGAAATCTTTACCATCAGCCCAAATAACAGTTGACTTACTTTGGGGCAAAGATTTCTCCGCTACGTTACGAAATGACCTCTGCATAATGGATTAATTTCCTTTGCCTCCCAGCATTAATAGTTCATTCATATTTATTTCGGTGATGTATCGCTTTTCACCTGAGTTGGTTTCATACGAGCGATGAATGAGTTTACCAGAGATGGCAATTTCCTGACCCTTCTTTACGTAGTCACCTATAATCTGCGCTTGCTTACCCCATGCTACTATGTTGTGCCATTGTGTGTCTTCTACTTTCTCGCCATTCGCATTGCGGTAGCTTTCAGAAGTTGCTAAAGAAAACGTAGCCAGTGTTTTACCGCTAGTTAGTTCTTTTACTTCTGGGTCTTTGCCAAGTCTTCCGATTAATTGCACGTTGTTTCTTAAATTGTTCATGATAATAAAGTTTAAATTGTAACACATTTTTCATTCGCTAGTCGGTATTTCCGATTCGCTGAAGCAAAGTAAGTGAGACGTGCAACCCTGAGTCGGGTAATAAATATTTGTATTCGTTTAAATTACATTTGTAAACGTTTGTTGTCGGATAACTTGTTGATTATATGTTTCTTATAATTTTTATTAGTCTCTGAAAGTTTTTTGAGATTTTCATAATCATTTACTTAAGTCTGCCATATGTCAATTTTCTCCAAAGCCATTCCATAGGGCCATATCGATAATATTTGAGCCACACCTTGCTATAAAGCATCTGAAAAAGAATGATGCCTACAGTGATCAAATAGATATAAGTCAGGCCCATTTTACCTCCAAGTGCAAAAGCAATACAATAAAATAAGCCAATGCAAATGATGGTTTGCATAAGATAATTCGTCAATGCCATTTTACCCATAGGCGCAAACCACATGAGCCATTTATGTCCATTGAAATAAGCGATCGTCAGCCCGCCCATTATCGCTAAACCAAGTGAGAACCCTCCAACAATTTGAAATACTGAATCTAACAATCCGAGCGGTTCTGGCAGCTGTATTCCATCATTGTAAAAATATACATAAGCAAGATTGGAAGGTATTCCCATCAAAAACCCGTAAATGGTGATCTTCTTGATTATCAGTCTGTCTGCCTCCAAATAAAGAGCGAATTGCCTCCTTCCGATGTAATATCCCAGTAAAAAGAGCGACAATATTTTAAAAAATCGGTTGCTGTTTATTAGGTCTGAAAAACGAAATAGCGGTCCGGGTACATTCCATTTCCAGAATTCTTGCCATCCGTGGGCTGAATTAAACAAATAGGTACGCCAGCTTTCGTCTTCAGGGATGCCATTTCTTGAATCAATCATAAGGCCAATATTTTCCAGCCATTGACCAGGCATGAATCCGGTTATAGCCACAAATACGTGAATAACTATCGCTAAAACTAACAGACTCACAGAAACAATGAGCAAGTTTCTATCTGTGTAATTGGCAAATAAGGGTAGCAAAAAGCCCATGAGCGCATAGACAAGTAGAATATCTCCGGCCCATAAAAATTGAAGGTGTATGTAGCCAATTAGTGCTAAAATCAATAGCCTACGATAAAAAAGAGCTTTCCAATTGCTTGTTTTACTCTTCAACCTCATCATAATAATGGAGAAACCAATACCGAATAGAATAGAAAAAATGGCATAGAACTTCCCTTCAAAAAACATCCTAGCTAGGTTGAGAAGATGCTGATCAATCCGATATGTACTAAACGAACTCTTCGTTGCATCTGAGGCAAAATCATACCCACTGAAATTGATGATATTCATTATCAAAATACCAAAAAGTGCAAAACCTCGGAGGATATCTAGAATTTCGATTCGATCTGCTTCTGCAATTGGAGCAGCCACTTTATTTTGGACGGAGGTCATTATAGTTTAAAGCTAGCGCATTGAAATTACTCAAGAGGCAACCAAAAACCTAGTTAAGTTTATTTCAAACTTTTTGCTTTTTCCCAATACCTATCCATTTCTTCCAAGGTCATTTCCCCCATACTTTTACCATCTTTTTCAGACTCTGATTCCAGGTATTGAAAACGCTTGATAAACTTTTTATTGGTTCGCTCAAGTGCCTCTTCGGGGTTAATATCTACAAACCTTGCATAATTTATTAAAGAAAAAAGTAAGTCTCCAAACTCAGACTGTGCCTTTTCTTTATCTATCTGATTTTCATTCTCAATATTAAATTCAGCTTTAAACTCATTCATTTCTTCTTCTACCTTTTGCCACACCTGCTCCTTTTTCTCCCAATCAAAACCTACCCCTCTTGCTTTCTCCTGAATTCTCATGGCTTTAACCATCGCGGGTAGCGATTTTGGCACACCTCCCAAAACAGATTTCTTCTGATCACCCTTTTCTTTGAGTTTAATTTTCTCCCAATTCTCTTTGACAGTTTTCTCATCAGTAGCCTCTACATCTCCATAAATATGTGGGTGGCGATTTATCAGCTTTTCGCATACACTATTCAGAACATCTGCCATGTCAAAAGCACCTTTTTCCGAGCCAATTTTTGCATAAAATGCATTGTGAAGCATCAAATCGCCTAACTCCTTTTTCACTTCTTGCATATCATTTTCGATAATAGCATCAGTGAGCTCATACGTTTCTTCTATGGTTAGATGCCTCAGGCTTTCCATGGTCTGTTTCATATCCCATGGGCAATTTTCTCTTAGCTCATCCATAATTGTTAAAAGCCTGTCAAACGCCTTTAACTTTGCTTCTCTATTATGGTCAGGAGTTTTTTTAATTTCTTTCATATACTTTGTGAGATCAGAAACTTTGTGCAACGCACTGATGTTTAGTGCATGAATTGGTAATTTTGTCTAAAAATAAATAAACATGCTTACTTTTCTTTTGGTAATCGGATTTGTCGCTCTATTCTTCGCCCTTATGTCGGTACGGCTAATTCTCTTAAAAAATGGCGAATTCAAAGGTACATGTGCATCACAGAGTCCATTCCTTAACAAAGAGGGAGCAACTTGCGGTTATTGCGGAAAAACTATGACCGGTGATCAAACCTGTGGCAACCCAGATAATGAAGTGGACAAAGTATTAGCTAAATTTAATTAGCCTCTGTACACCAAATAGACAATATAGGCTACATAGACAGCCACAAATAGAGCACCTTCCCAACGAACAATTCTGGCTCCTTTTCCTACGGCTACAGCAAAAATTAGTAGCGTACTTGAAAAGATAATCATCACAATGTCTGTGTTGCTAGCCACATCAAAAGGTAAAGGCCTAATCACAGCACTTACTCCCAAAATCCATAAAAGGTTAAAGATATTGGAGCCAACCACGTTACCTACAGCTATGTCTGTGTTTTTCTTAAATGCAGCCACTGCTGACGTAAACAACTCAGGTAGTGATGTTCCAATAGCTACTACTGTTAAACCAATAAACGTTTGACTCAAGCCAAATTGCTCTGCAATAACTGTTGCGCCATTAACCACCCAATCACCACCAAAATAAAGTCCGACCAAGCCAGCTAGAATTAGTAATAGCGACTTGCCCATAGGCTGAGTGCTCACTGTAGTTTCTTTTGTCAATTCGGATTTATCGGATTTAAAAACTACGTAAATGTAACCCATGAATAGCACGAAGAAGACTAGTAGTATGATACCGTCTAACCTGCTTAATGCGAGCGACCGCTCATCTGTAAATAATGCGGCATTGGCTAAAAACCCTACCAAGAGTGTTGCTACAAGTGAAAATGGGATTTCTGAGAAGTAGATGTTTTTTGTAATAGGTAACGGGGTTATTAATGCACTTACTCCTAGTATTAACAAGATGTTGGCGATGTTACTTCCAAAAATGTTTCCAATCGCAAGTTCCGGATTACCTGTTACCGAAGCATTAATATTAACCAGCAGTTCCGGCAATGAAGTACCAAAAGAGACAATAGTAAGACCAATAATCATTTGGCTCACGTTATACTTTTGAGCAATATTTGACGCTCCATCAACAAGCCAGTCAGCGCCTTTAATTAAAAAAACAAATCCTAATACAAATAGTATATAAACCATGATCGACAATTAACCATCCAATTTAGCTAAAATTCAACTTTATTATAATCAACATGAAACAATTTTGAATTATTAGATCATCTCTCAACTGGGATGTCTAAAAATGTTAACTTTGCACATTGAAAATTAAATGCGTTTAGAGTGACATTAATCAAATCAATTTCTGGAATAAGAGGTACCATAGGCGGTAAGGCAGATGAAAATTTAACTCCAATAGATGTTGTAAAATTTACAGCAGCTTTTGGTAGTTGGGCAAAGGAAAAATCCGGAAAAAATAAAATAGTTATTGGTAGAGATGCCAGAATTTCTGGCGAGATGGTGAGCAACTTAGTCGCCAGTACGCTTGTTGGACTGGGTATGGATGTGGTGGACTTAGGTCTTTCTACAACTCCAACGGTAGAAATTGCCGTGCCGCTTGAAGATGCTGCAGGTGGCATTATACTTACCGCTAGTCATAACCCCGCGCAATGGAATGCGCTAAAGTTATTAAATGAAAAAGGTGAATTTATAAGTGGCGCAGATGGTGCAGAAGTACTCGAATTAGGTGAAAAGGCCAATTTCGAGTTTGCAGAGGTAAATCATCTTGGTGAGATAAAAAAAGACGATACCTATATTGATAAGCATATTCAAATGATTCTGGATTTGCCTTTGGTAGATGTAGAAGCGATTAAAGCAAAAGGCTTTAGCGTAGTGGTTGATGCTGTGAACTCCACTGGTGGAATTGCCATCCCAAAACTTCTAGATGCTCTGGGAGTGGAATGCAAACAATTATTTTGTGAGCCTACAGGTCATTTTCCACACAATCCAGAGCCATTACCAGAGAACCTAACACAAATTTCATCGGAATTAGAAAAAGGTAAATATGATTTAGGGATAGTGGTCGACCCTGATGTTGACAGACTCGCGCTCATACAGGAAGACGGCACTCCATTTGGTGAAGAATACACTCTGGTAGCTGTTGCAGATTACATCCTGAGTCAGAAAAAAGGAGCAACGGTATCAAACATGTCATCATCAATGGCATTAAGAGTAGTAACTGAAAAGCATGGCGGCACTTACAGTGCAGCAGCTGTAGGTGAAGTAAATGTTGTAGAAGAAATGAAGCGCACTAACGCCATAATCGGTGGTGAAGGAAATGGTGGCATTATCTATCCTGAGTTACATTATGGTAGAGATGCACTGGTTGGAATTGCATTATTTCTTACTCATTTAGCGAAATTTGGTAAATCGTGTTCCAGATTAAGAGGAACATACCCCAACTATCATATTTCAAAAAATAAAATTGAGTTAACTCCTGAAGTGGATGTTGATAAGATTTTAGTTGAGATTAAAAATCAATACTCTAAGAATAAAATCAATGATATTGATGGAGTGAAAATTGAGTTTGAAAATGAGTGGGTGCATTTGAGAAAATCGAACACTGAGCCAATTATTAGAATTTACTGTGAGTCTGAGTCAGAAGCTACGGCAGAATACCTGGCAAAGAAAATTATTAGCGATATAAAAGAGATTATTAGTACTAAAGCCTAGGTTGATGAAAGTATATCTAGATAATGCTGCCACTACGCCATTAGATCCGGAGGTTTTCGAGGCAATGAAACCTTATTTATTGGATAACTATGGAAATCCAAGTAGTACACATTCCCATGGCAGACAGGTGCGTTCGGCCATAGAATCAGCGAGAAAAACTGTTGCTGAGCTACTTAAAGTATCTCCAGGAGAAATCTTTTTTACATCTGGAGGAACTGAGGCGGATAACACCTTAATCTGTAGCAGCATATCTTCTTATAACCTTTCGCATGCAATTACTTCTAAAATTGAGCACCATGCTGTGCTGCATACGTTAGAAAATTTAGAAACAACGGGCAAGATTAAATTAAGCTATGTGAATTTAGATGAGAAGGGTAATGTTGACCTGGATCATTTAGATGAACTACTAGCCAAGAATGAGCGAAGTTTTGTCTCGCTAATGCATGCCAATAATGAGATTGGTAACATTTTAGACTTAAAAGCGACCGGAGAAATTTGCAAAAAACACAATGCTATTTTTCATTCAGACACAGTGCAAACCATGGGTCATTATGCGCATAATTTAAGTGAATTAGATGTTCAGTGCATTACTGGAGCAGCCCATAAATTCCATGGGCCAAAAGGTGCCGGTTTTATGTATATAGATAAAAACACCAAAATTGCTCCATTTATTCATGGTGGCGCACAAGAACGTAATATGCGCGGGGGAACAGAAAATGTATATGGCATCATTGGCACAGCTAAAGCGTTAGAAATTGCCTATCGAGAAATGGCTGAGCACCAAAATCATATTCAGGGTTTAAAAGATAGAATGATTGATAATCTTAAAAATTCTATTGAAGGTGTTTCATTCAATGGCGAGTCTGACAATCCTGAAAAGAGCCTTTACACTGTTTTGAATGTATGCTTGCCTGAATCTCAGGATAATGATATGCTATTATTTACGCTAGATATTAATGGCATCTCGGCATCTGGAGGTAGTGCTTGCTCAAGTGGAGCCACAACCGGCTCTCACGTATTGGCTGGCATTAAGACCAACCCAAACAGAGGCGCTGTTAGATTTTCTTTTAGCAAGTATAATACCGTTGAAGAGATTGATTATGCGAGTGAGAAGATTGCGGAGTTTTATAAGCAAGAAGCGTTAAAATAAGCTATTTCAAGACCAACTCCTTCAAACACTTAATCCACAGCGGGTGTTCGTTCAGGCTTTCCACTAACTGTACTTTCTCACCGCCATGTTCTTCAAAAATTTCCTGGTACTCATCACCAATTTCAATAATAGTTTCCAGGCAGTCAGCAGTAAAGGCTGGTGAGAAAACGAGCAATTTCTTAGCTCCCTTTTTGCCCCATTCCTCTACAACCTTGTCAGAAAATGGCGTAAGCCACTTTTTATCTAACCGCGATTGAAAACAAACGGTATATTGGTCTTCAGGAATTCCCAGCCTCTTCACTAAAAGCCTGGTTGTTGCGTAACAAGTAGCTTTATAGCAATATTGGTTCTCTTCTGTGATTTCGTGTTCGCAGTCTCTATCAGTACATAAACCAGTAGCATAAACCTTATCTACATGCCTGTCAGGTACGCCATGGTAGGAGAATAAAATGTGATCATATTCGTCAAAATTATATTTGGATGCTCTATCCGCAATAGCTTCAATAAAATCAGGATGGTCATAATACTGCCCAGCAAATTGTATTTCAGGAATTACCCACCACTTTTTCACTACATCCATTACCAACTCATAAGCTGAGCCCGTGCTAGCCGAGGCATATTGGGGAAACATGGTGATCACTACAATCTTAGTATAATTCTTTAATCGCATTTGCTCCAACACATCCTTGATGTTTGGATTTTTATAACGCATGGCAAGGTGTACATCGAAATCATCGCCTAACTCTTTATCCAATTTGTTAGCCACATTCTGACTAATATTCAAAAGTGGTGAACCTTCATCCGTCCATAATTCTTTATAAATCTTTGCTGACTTTGGTGCTCTAAAAGGAACGATGATTAAGTTCACCAAAATCATTCTAAGCAATTTTGGTATATCAATTACTCTAGGATCATTTAAAAATTGAAACAGGTAGGAGCGAACATCACCAACAGAAGGGCTATCAGGCGTTCCAAGGTTAATTAAAAGTACTCCGGTTCTTTTCTTCATAATCTGTTATATGTAAAATAAAGCAGCTGAGTAAAAGGCAAATCTTAAAAAACGGGTGGAGGCTACCAGCAAGAATTTATTAAAATCAAAGTTTGTAGCTCCTACAAGCATACATATTGCTGAAAACGGTACAGGAGTTACAGCTCCAATAAGAATAAGGAATCCAGCGTATTTATTCAGTAAGTTTCTGTATCTGCGGATGTATCTATCAAAATACGGCTTAAAAAAAGCAACATTTCTGAGGTTGGAACCTATGTAATAACCTAATACACCTGCCCCATAAGAAATGATTGCCAGTAAGGCTACATTCGCCACATAGGTATTGAATAAACCATGGCTTTCAGACCATTTAACAAAGAACTCGGGTGGTATAATCCCAAAAATTATTTCAGAAGCAATAAATACAGAATAAACAGCCCAAGGCCATTGTGCTATGTGTTCTAAAAATAAATTGAAATGCGTGTACTCTTCAAAAACATAGAATAACACGATAAGTCCTGTTAACCAAAGCAGGCCTTTCAAAATATTCTTAACTAAAATTCTTGATCTAAAATTCAAAATATTCATTCACCAACTACTGAATAGGACAACGCTTGAATGGTTTTGATTCATCAAACAATTTACGGTAGGTGACATGGGTTTTAACAATATCTCCACCGACTTGTTCTACCACTCTAATCATTTTTGGATTAAAATCTCCAATCCAATTCATTTCTAAATCATCATATCTTTGGTAGTCCTTTTGCACCATTTGGGCTGTAGCTAAAACTAAAGCTCCCTCAACCCCTTTTCCTTGATGCTCCGGGGCAATACCAAATACTAAGCCCAGCATTTTATTACAACTCTTGCGCCACTTATGGTAAACAAATTTTAGTTTACCAATCCAATCTAACTTGCCATTAACGTACTTAAAAATCTGGTTTACTTCAGGCAGATTTATGTAAAAGGCAATGGGCTCATTGTTATGATAACCAAACCAAATAATCTTTTCATCGATGATCGGTTTCATCTGCTTCATTATGGCTTTCGCTTGTAAGGAAGTCATCTTTGAAACCCCTTTATGCCTAGCCCAGGCTTTATTATATACTACTCTAAAATCTTCCGTGTATTTAGCTAAATTCTTAAGTCTCAGATGCTCAAAGTGGTATCCGGAGTCTTTATCAGCCATAATTTTTTCACCCTTCTCCATTAGTTTCTGAGAGAATGGCGCTCTTACTTTTCTACCAAACGTAAATTGCTTGAAATATATTTGAAAGCCATAGTTCTCGAAAAGCTGAACATAATAAGGGAAGTTGTAATTACAGTTGTAATTAGGTTCAATATGAAAACCATCAATTAAACAACCCCACCATTTATCTCGTTCGCCAAAGTTAATGGGCCCATCCATGGCTTCCATTCCCTGGTCTTCTAACCACTTTTTACCTGTATCAAAAAGTAAATTAGCCGCTTGCCGATCATTAATACACTCGAAAAAACCAAGCCCACCAGTAGGTTGATCATTATCTTTATGAACGGTTTTTTCATTAACGAAAGCAGCTATTCGACCTATCGTTTCTCCATCTCGCTGAAGAATCCAGCGAGTGCATTTACCATTTCTAAAAGTCTTGTTTTTCTTTGGGTCAAAAACATTTTCGATGTCCTTATCTAGAGGGCGAATCCAGGTTTTCTCATCTTTATACAGACGAACCGGAAACTGAATAAATTCTTTGATTGAGGACTTGTCTTTAACTTCAACAACGTTCATGTTGCAAGTATAAGCCTTCTACGCCTTAATTTCAGCGTTATGACATTGATTAGGCAAAATTATGTTAAAGATGGTGCCTTCATCGGCCTTGCTTTCCAGCTCTACTTGTCCGCCTAGCTTTTCGATTGCATTTTTAACAATGTATAGTCCAATACCCGAACCTTCTGCTTTGGTAGTAGCACGGTAGAACATTTCGAATATTTTAGGCAACGATTCATCATCAATGCCAATTCCGTTATCCTCTACTCTGATAGTGGCTTGCTCTTCAGTAATAGTAATATCTAATGAAATGAACGAGCAATCTTTTTCCGGATCAGCATACTTGATGGCGTTAGAAATTAAGTTTCTGAACACTTCTTTGATACGCCAAACATCACTATAAAAAGCAGGGCCATCAATGGCTATTTTACGCAAAACATTTTGTGAATGCGGCAGATAACTTAATTCTGCATAGCAGTTATCAATAATTTCCTTAAAGTTAATCTCATCCACCTTCACATCCATTTTCAGGTTTTTTGAGTGGCTAAGTACATCATTAATAAAACTATCGAGCTGCTTTACTCTATTCTCAATGATAGCGATATATTCTTTCAAGTCATCCTCGTTCTGCTCATGATTAGCCAAATGAACTAATCCTAGTATTGATGAAAGTGGCGCCCTTAAGTCGTGCGAAACTTTATATACGAAATTATCCAGTTCGTTATTTCGGATTTGCAGTTCCTTTTCAGCTTTAACGCGCTCGGCAATATTTACATAGATGCCATAGATGCCTATGGTTGTTTCGTTGTAAGAAATTGGCACACCATAGATAATTACAGGAACCATATTACCATTTTTATGCAAACGGTGTGACTCCAGGATACCGACAGTCCCCTTTGAGGTAAGTGTATTGATGTCTATGCTTTCCTGAACACTGGCATCGGGTACAATAATATTATTAAGCTGGTTGCCAATTACTTCTTCCTGAGTGTAGCCAAACATATCAACAAACCCTTGATTCATTTGTACTACCTGGTGCTTGTCATCAAGCAACACAAGGCCTAGCGGTGCATTTTCAAACAGCTGAGTAAATAACTGTTCATTTTGCTTTATAAGCTGCTGGGTTATTTTGGATTTATTGACATCCAAAATGGTACCTGAAGCGCGTTTTACTTTCCCTGTTTTCGTTCGTTCTATTACTTTGCCTCTATCAAGCACCCAAACCCACTCACCTGATTTAGTTTTCATGCGGTACTCAAATTCAACCACTTCTTTTGTGCCTAAGGAGAATTGCTCAGTTTTTGTATTAAATACTTCTAAATCTTCCGGATGAACCAATGACTCCCACTTTGAAAAGTGTTTGTTGAATTCACTATGATCATAACCCAATTTATGAGCCCATGATTTATTAAGTAAGAATTTTCCCTTTTTATGCTCCCACTCCCAAAGACCAAGATCAGCACCATCTAGGGCAAGTTGAAGCCGCTCTTCGGTTAATTTATACTGGCGCTCCACTTCTTTTTTATCTGTGATGTCAAGAAGCAGTCCATAACGCACGATGGAACCATCATTCAGTTTTGTTGGGCTGGATTTTCCTTCAATCCACTTAGTTACATTGTTTACCACGATGCGGCCTTGCCATGCCCAATTACGGGCGCCAAACTCACTATTTCGCATCGACTGCCTGTAACTATCAATATCTTCTGAATGGATTCTATTTTCTAGCAGTGCTGAGTTGGCAAGAATCTCCTCGGGTGAAAACCCAAACATATCCTGGCACCCTTCGCTTATGTATCTGAATGTGTGTGGGTTTTCGCCTATTTCTTCGTATTCGTAAATTACTCCTGGTAGTCCGTGAGTTAACTTTTGAAATTTAGCATGTGTATCTGAGAGTATCTGCTCGGCTTGTTTTTGAAAAGTAACATCATTTAAAACAAGAACTACTTCTTCCACCTGCCTTTCAGCATTTACTATTGGAAACAAATGTCCTTTGACGAATTTGTATTCATCTAAGCCCAAATTTTTAAGGGCTGGTGTTTTTTCCGGATTATAAGATACAGCTGGAATTTCGCATGTTTCACCAGCAAAGGCCTTTTCGATAAATGGCATTATCCCTAAATCTACAAGCTGTATATCTTCAAGAATATTGTAAGAATCTAAAACGTAGCTTGAAATTTTGGTTGATGCACCCCAAATCTTGCCATAGGCCTTATTAAAATATTTAGGCTGCCCTTTTCTATCATAAATTGCTGTGGCAATAGGAGATTCTTCTACCAAAGGCTTAAACCTACTCTCTTTCTTGCTCTCATTGAGTTGCCGTAAAACAACCATGCAGCCAATTCCTTCGCCATATGGCAAACTGAATGGTGATATACTGGCCTGGCAATAAACGAAAGATCCCTTTACAGGAAATACTAGTCTTTCTGATAAGACAGAACCCTCATTATTTAAGGCTGATTTAAGCGCCTCAATAAAAAATGTTCTTTTAAACTGGCCTGAAAGATTAAAAATGTGTTTGCCTTTGACAAGATCCTGATCAAAACCAGTGAGCGATTTCATTTTCTTATTCCAAGAAAATACCCTACAGTCATCATCCAACAAGAAAATGCCATCTACACTTGCCTCAAACAACTCAGAAATTACCAGTCCATCCGGACCTAATTGAATCATAACTTATACAATCTCGGAATAAAATTTTGCAATATAACGTTTAGTCAGCTACATTCCATATTAGTGTAAGAAAAACCAGTATTTTATATCAATAAATTCTTAACCCCACAAAAGATGAAGCTTGAACCGGTGAAATTTCAGAATACAGAAAGTCAAACTATCCATGCTATATTAGAATTACCTGTAGATGGTAACCCTCTTGCCTATGCCATTTTTGCGCATTGCTTTACCTGCTCTAAAGACCTTAAAGCAGTAGTAAATATTAGCAGAGCAATGACCCAGAAAGGAATAGCCGTTTTGCGTTTTGATTTTACCGGTTTAGGAAGTAGCGAAGGTGACTTCTCAAATACCAACTTCAACTCCAATATCTCCGATTTAGTGAGTGCTTATGATTTTATGAAAGAGCAGTACAAAGCTCCTGCCATTATAATTGGTCATTCGCTTGGCGGAGCTGCAGTTTTGGCCGCAGCACATCAAATGCCTGAAGCTAAGGCTGTTGTTACCATTGGCTCGCCATTTGACCCAGGCCATGTAACGCACATGTTTGATAAAGACTTAGAAACTATTAAGAAGGAAGGTGAGGCTACTGTTAAAATTGGAGGCCGGCCATTCAAAATTCGGCAGCAGTTTATTGAAGATATCGAGCAAGCTAACAATGATCAAAAGATATCAAAATTAAAGAAGTCGTTATTGGTAATGCACAGCCCGCAGGATGAGATCGTGGGAGTTGAAAATGCCCGAAAGATTTATGAAGCGGCCCATCATCCAAAAAGTTTCATTTCGTTGGATGGGGCAAACCACCTTTTAACTAAAAATACAGACTCCAGTTATGTAGGCAATATTATCGCTGCATGGGCAGAACGGTATGTTGAGTACAAAAAGGAAAATGAGTTAACCTCCGAAAAGCAGGTAACAGTAAGAACTGGGATGGATAAGTATCTCACTGAAATAAAAACTGAAAATCACTATTTATTAGCCGATGAACCTAAATCACTCGGGGGTGGCGATTTTGGTCCTTCACCTTATGATTTATTAGTGGCGGCATTGGGAGCATGCACGGGCATGACATTAAGAATGTATGCAGATAGGAAAGAAATTGACTTGAAAGAGGTGAAAGTTCATTTACAGCACTCAAAAGAACATACGAAAGACTCGGAAAACCCTGAAAGTAAAAGTTCTGTGCTGGATCAAATAGAAAGAGAAATTGAACTTACCGGTAACCTTACTGCTGAACAAAGAGATCGTTTATTGGAAATTGCCGATAAGTGCCCAGTTCATAGAACACTTCACAATGAAATTGTGGTGAAAACAAAATTGATTTAATCAGCTACTCGCACGAACTTAATGCTATTAATATCCCAGTCGATTACTAACCCTCTGGCAAGCCCTTCTGCTGCTTTTTTACCATACAAAAGTTCAGATAAATAGAGTGCCGGATCATACGATTTAGCACCTCCTACAGAGGTAATTAATTTGCCGTCATGTACAAAACTCACACCCTTATGAACTTTCAACTGTGGAAATCTTTGCGCGTAAGCATCAATATCTGAAGGAAATGTGGTTGATTCTTTGCCATCTACCAATCCTGCCTGAGCTAACACAAACGCTCCATCGCATAGGGACATTACATAGTTGGCAGCATTTCCTTTCTCTTTTACAAAATTAATGAGTTCGTCATTCTCTAAATCACTGCTCATACTATGCTCCGCACTGGGTACAACCAAAACGTTAATATCAGGGAGTTGAGCCGATGCAAAAGAGTAATCTGGCTTAATTTTTAGCCCTTCAAAAGTAGTGATGAGTGTTGTATCAGGGGCAACAGTAAAAACCTTCATTCTAGGTTCAGTATGGTAAACTGTATGATGTAAAATATCCATAGGAGCCACCAATTCTGAATTATAGACTCCATTAACAATTACAAATGCTACATTATACTTTTCAGATGGCATAATTGCCTGTGGCATTTCAATATCACTGGAATTACTTGGCTCTTGATTATTTGCGCAGCCATGAAGAAATAGAATGGATAAGATTAGAAGGCCAATTTTTTTCATAAATTAAAAGTAACTAAATCAGAGTTAGATAGGCTCAAAGCAAATGAAATATTTGGTTGAATTACATAAGCATTTCAAAGATAAGGGCAATACCGAACTGGCTGCCGGCATGAGTGCCTATATGAAAAACAGGTTCACTTTTTTAGGCATCAAACAACCAAAGCGAAAGCAGTTACTAGCTGAATTTACTAAAAAACACGGACTACCTAATCAAGAAACTATCGATGGTGTTTTAATCGGCTTGTGGAGTTTTCCATACAGAGAGTATCACTATTGTGGTGTTGAGCTCTTCCAAAAATTGATCAAGAAGTCTGATGCCGATAAAATTCACATTATCGAATACATGTTGGAATACCATCAGTGGTGGGATACTGTAGATTTAATTTCTTCCAATATTGTAGGCGTACATTTTAAAAATCACCCTGACTTAATACCTGTTTATTTTAACAAATGGCTTCAGTCAGATAATTTTTGGTTAAACAGAGTTATGCTACTTTTCCAGCTTAAATACAAACAAGAAACTGATAAAGAGTTATTATCTCAGGCCATCCTTACGCTATCGGATTCGTCAGAATTTTTTATTCAAAAGGCAATTGGCTGGTCATTAAGAGAATACTCTAAACATAATAAGGATTGGGTGACCCATTTTGTGAATACCCATAAACTGGCGCCCTTGAGTGTTAGAGAAGCATCTAAATATTTATAGTTTCTGGTACAATCCCGCTTCAATCATTTCATGAAAGTAAGTAGCCGAACGAAGTTTTTTACAACCACTTTTAACTATGCTACTTTCAAAATCTAAAAGAAGATTGCCTTCCAAATTCGTTGTTAATCGAAAGAACCAGTACATGAATTGAATAAAGATATCCTTCCACCTTTGGTTCGTTCTTTTGAAGTCAGTACACAACCAAAAGCCCGTGGTTTGAAGAGAACTACTAAGTTTATCAATCAACTTTATCAAATTCTCCTCCTTAAATACATCTAAAAAGAAAGGTGTAATTACGATTTGATATTTTTTCAGCTGTACATCAAATATGTCTTTTTGTATGAATTGAATGTCTAATTTATTCAATGGCGCCATTTCTTTAGCCCTGTCAATCATTTTCTTAGATTTCTCTACATAGTCTATTCTTAATTTTATATTGAGCTTCTCTAATTCTTTAAGAATTTGACCTGTGCCTCCACCGCAAATAAGAATTTCATCACCTTCTTTCAAATAACTAAAGAATGCAGTCTGAGAATTTAATATTGACCTACCGAAAACCAGCTTTGCCAGCCAATCATAAAAAAAGCTTACTCGGTTAAAATTATTCATAAAAAATAAACCGCGGGCAATAAGAATATTCCATCACCAGCAATGCGATAATATTTACATACCCATGGCCTACTGGAGAAGCTATAAATACCTAAAAGCACAACAAACATAGAGCACAATACTGTGCTTGCAATCCATCCAAAATTCATGAATACCAGCCAACTGAATAGGAGGATTAGCACAGATAGAATAGCTATGGCATATTTCATACTCCTGTATCCCATAACCCTATGAATACTTGAGAAATTGTTGATTTCATCTGTAGTTCTATCAAAACCTGAGAAAATTATAAGGTTCATTAATACTATTAGAAAATAACAAAGCAGAAATATAAAATGCTCTGTCTGTAGAGGTAAGTTTAATGAGCTTATTGGCCCAATTAAAATGCCCATAAAATACGCCAAGGCTGCGGTTATTTCTTTATGATATACCACACGCCATGGCAATAAATGGATAGACACAAAATAGATAATGACCAACAGACCCAGTGCCGTACCATATAGTATTACATTTTTAGGCAAAAAGAATATCAACCCAAGAATTGTAAGCAACGATACAATCAGTAACAATGAAATTGGTATAAATTTCTCATTATGAAACTTATATCGTTCAAGCTGTACACCACTTACGCTTATTTTCGCATCTAATAAATGATCAAAGGTATAAATAGCCCATACTACCAAGCCCAGCACCAAGTACGTGATGACATCAACTTCTACAGCAAATACTTTGGCTATAAATGCAGATGATATCACAGCGCCAACGGCCACATCAATGCTTAACAGACTGATTGTTTTGTAGCTAAATAAAGACATAAAAAAAGAGTCTAACCCTAAAGTTAGACTCTTTGAATTAATTCAGTTAATGATTAACCGCCTAAGGCTTCAGCACCACCAACAATCTCAAGGATTTCCTTGGTAATGGCTGCTTGACGTGTTCTATTATAAGTTAATCTTAATTCTTTAAGTAATTCACCAGCATTATCGGTTGCCTGATCCATGGCAGTCATTCTAGCTCCATGCTCTGCAGCATTAGAGTCTAGTATCGCCTTATATACCTGAATTTTTAACGACTTAGGTATAAGCTCAGTAACAATCTCTTCTCTGCTTGGCTGATAAATGTAATCAACCTCAAAGTCATTCTGGCCTTCAGCAGGAGGAAGTACTGGTAAAAATTGCTCTGTATTCAATATTTGAGTAGCCACATTCTTGAACTCATTGTAAATGATTTCAATTTTATCGTATGTGCCTTGCGTAAACGAATCCATGGCAAATTGTGCTGCTTCTGAACTCAATTCAAAAGAAGTAGGAGAGAACATGTTCCAGTAATCTGAAATTACATGGAAACCTCTTTTAGAGAAATAGTCCAATGCTTTTTTACCAATAGGCATAATATGAACATTACCTCTACTATGCTGGCTCTTATAATTCTCCTCAATGCGTCTGTTAGTAGCTTTGAATATGTTACTATTAAAAGCACCGCACAGTCCTTTATCAGAGGAAACAACCATCAAAAGAATCTTTTCTTCTGGTCGTACTTGTGTAAAATTGTTACCCTCATCACTATTACCTTGCGAGGATAAGTTTTGAAGCAACCCAGCTAATTTGGCAGCATAAGGTCGCATTTGAGTAACGTTGTCCTGTGCTCTTCTCAACTTAGCAGCAGCCACCATTTTCATGGCTTTAGTTATCTGCTGTGTTGAAGTTACAGACTGTATTCTACCTTTTACTTCTTTTAAGTTCGCCATTCAATATTGAATTTTAGGCTAAAATTAATTGCTATATTGCTTAGAAAGATCTGCAGCTACAGAAGCTAAAACATCCGTTGCGCTATCTTCTAATTTTCCTGCCTTTAATAAATCTAAAGCATCTTTGTGCTTAGTTCTTAAAGTATCTAAGAAGTTCTTTTCAAATTCTTTCACCTTTTCAACAGGCACATTATCCATCATACCTTTAGTAGATACATAGATAATTGCAACTTGCTCCTCAACAGAAACTGGTGAGTACTGAGCCTGCTTTAATATTTCAAGGTTTCTTCTACCTCTTTCAATCGTTAACTTAGTAGCGGCATCAAGGTCAGAACCAAATTTAGCAAACGCTTCAAGTTCCCTAAACTGCGCCTGATCTAGTTTCAACGTACCAGCTACTTTTTTCATTGATTTAATCTGTGCAGAACCTCCCACACGTGATACAGAAATACCAACGTTAATAGCTGGTCTGATACCAGAGTTAAACAAGTTAGTTTCCAAGAATATCTGACCATCAGTAATAGAAATTACGTTGGTTGGAATATAAGCTGAAACGTCACCTGCTTGAGTTTCAATGATTGGAAGTGCAGTTAGTGAACCGCCACCTTTTACCTTACCTTTCAATGATTCTGGCAAATCGTTCATCTGCTCAGCAATTTCTTGAGAAGCAGTGATTTTCGCAGCTCTCTCTAATAATCTTGAGTGAAGATAGAATACATCACCAGGATAAGCCTCACGTCCCGGAGGTCTTCTTAATAAAAGAGAAACCTCACGGTAAGCAACAGCTTGTTTAGATAAATCATCATAAATTACAAGAGCTGGCCTTCCAGTATCTCTGAAAAACTCGCCAATAGCAGCACCTGTAAATGGAGCAAAGAACTGCATTGGAGCAGGATCAGAAGCAGAAGCTGCAACAACAACTGTATATTTCATTGCACCAGCTTTTTCTAATGAAGCTACCACGTTAGCAACAGTTGATGCCTTTTGAGCAACTGCTACATAAATACAGAAAACAGGCTCGCCACGTTCATAAAATTCCTTTTGGTTAATGATGGTATCAATTGCCACAGCAGTTTTACCTGTCTGACGGTCACCAATGATTAACTCTCTTTGTCCTCTTCCAATTGGAATCATCGAGTCAATCGCTTTGATACCCGTTTGAAGTGGCTCGTTTACCGGCTGACGATAGATAACTCCAGGAGCTTTTCTTTCTAATGGCATCTCGAAAGTTTCACCTTCGATTGGTCCTTTACCATCGATAGGGTTACCAAGAGTATCTACTACTCTTCCTACCATTCCTTCACCTACATTAATCGAAGCGATTCTTCCTGTTCTTTTAACAGTGTCGCCTTCTTTAATACCTTTAGACTCTCCCAAAAGTACCGCACCTACGTTATCTTCTTCAAGGTTAAGTACTAGTGCTTTTAGTCCGTTTTCAAACTCTAAAAGCTCTCCTGATTGCGCTTTAGATAAACCGTAGATTCTGGCTACACCGTCACCTACTTCTAGTACGGTACCAATTTCCTCTAATTCGGCTTCTGTTTTCGCACCTGAGAGTTGCTCTCTTAATATTGCTGAAACTTCGTCTGGTCTTACGTCTGCCATTGTGTTTTTATCTTAAATTAAAATTCTTTTATGTATGGGTTTTGGCTGAACTTCAAGTCCAAAGCCTTCAATTTCGTTCTTAATGAATCATCAATTTGTCTGTCTCCAACTTTAAGGATAAACCCACCGATGATCTCTTCGTCTACTTTCTCGATAAGATCAACTTTATCAAGCTTAGAAATTTTTCTAACAACATCTTCCAGCTGTTTTTTCAATTCTTTATCAAGAGGAACTGCAGTGGTTACAGAAGCTCTCTCTATGCTCATGTGAACATTGTATTGAATATCAAACTGTTTAGCTATTTCAAATAAAATAGATTCTCTATTCTTTCTGGTAATAATATCGAAAATGGCTAATGTTATTTTGTTAGCCTTTGTGAATACTTTATGTAAAATAGCGCGCTTCTTGTCATGCTTAATCACTGGGTTTTTAAGCATCAGATAGAAATCTCTGCTTTCTTCACACACTTTCACGAGACTCACCATGTCATTGTGAACAGCGTCTAGAACATTCTGCTCTGCAGCAAGTTCTAGTAGTGATTTGGCATACCTGGAAGCAACTCTAATATCAGACATGCGCTTAGTTTAGTTTTACGTCTTTTACAAATTCTTTAATCAAATCTTTCTGAGCCTTATCATTAGAAAGATTTTTTCTAAGAAGTTTCTCAGTAATCTCTAACGATAACTGAGCAACTTGAGATTTTACCTCAGCTAAAGCAGCTTGCTTCTCAGTATTGATAGCATTCTTAGCATCTTCAATCATTTTCTGAGCTTCTTTATTTGCTTCAGTTTTAGCTTCTTCTTTAAGGTTAGCAGCAATGTCTCTCGCATCTTTAAGAATACCATCTCTTTCTTTTCTGGCTTCATCTAATAATTTTTGATTATCAGACTGAAGCTTAGCCATCTCTTCTTTCGCTTTCTCTGCTGCTTCTAATGCATCTTTAATAGAGTCTTCTCTAACTCTGATTGAATTTAAAATAGGCTTCCATGCTACTTTTACCAAAATGAAAAGTAGAATTAAGAATATCACCGTTTGCATGATGAACAAGCCCGGTGAGAAGTCGTTTATTAATTGCTCCATTTGTTTAGTTTTTTGTTTAATAAGAAATGCTGTTCAAGGCCTATCGCCTTGAACAACATCTCGCAGGATTATTTACCTAAGATCAACGCAGCGAAGGCTAATCCTTCTAATAATGCCGCAATAATGATCATCGCAGTTTGAATTTTACCTGTAGCTTCTGGCTGTCTAGAAATACCTTCCATTGCCTTACCACCGATTTGGCCTAATCCAAGACCAGCTCCGATAACGATTAAACCTGCTCCAATTAAATTGTACATAAAATTTGATTTATATTAATTAAACAAAAGTTCCAAATTAATGATGATCATCAGCTACAGCCATTCCTATGAATAGCGCTGATAACATCGTAAAAATATAGGCTTGAAGAAAAGCTACTAGCAATTCAATCATGCTTATAAAAAATGCCAATACGAATGACATCCCTGTAGCAGCCACAACGCCAAATTGGGCTTTCAAGGTTATCGTCAATGCTATCAGACTCATCACCACAAAGTGACCTGCTGTCATGTTAGCAAAAAGACGTATCAAAAGTGAAAATGGCTTAGTTAACATACCCAGCACTTCCACCGGCATTAAAATAATTTTCATAATAACAGGCACGCCCGGCATCCAGAAAATATGAACCCAATAGCTTCTATTACCATTAAATTGAACAATGAAAAAAGTAAACAAAGCTAAGCAAACAGTTACCGCAATGTTACCTGTTACGTTAAATCCTAGTGGAGTCATTCCCATCAGGTTTAACAACCAGATATAGAAGAAAACCGTTAATAGAAACCCTGAAAAATCTCTATATCTTTTCTCACCAATATTTGGTTTAGCTATTTCATCACGCACGTAAATTACCAATGGCTCCAATACTCTACCAACACCTGTCGGTATCGGGCCTTTTTTATAGCTATTAGCTAGAGACCTAAATCCCCAAATTAAAAGAAGGCCGGCCAATAGCATACCTACTACGTTTTTCGAAATTGAAAGGTCTAATGGTTTTACATTCGTTGGGTGCCCTTCTTCGTCTAAATTGATTTCACCCTCTTCATTAGTTCTATACACTTTACTATGATAAAGTGCGTAGTACTTTCCGTTAGATTCAGCCACAGACTCGCCATGGTGGAATTTAGATGACATAAAGAAGTGTACTCCTTCATCAATCAATATCACCGGCAATGGGAAACCAACATGTTTTCTTGGGTCAGTTCCGTAAGAAAACAATGTGAAATCGTGTGAATCTTTTAAGTGATGATCAATATATTCATTAATCTCTTCTGGTGTATTCACCTTCCCGCCTTCGCTATGAGATTCTTCACCTTCTGAAGCGAAGGCAAGATTTGCAGTGAAAACGGTCAAAATTGTTAGTAAAGCAATCGAAAAAGAAGTTCTTAACATATCCTATCCAAATTCAGCCGCAAAATTAAACAGATTTTCTAAAAACCCACTTCTTTTTGAGTTTTTATTCGGACAAATCAGATGGCTGCTGCTTGTCAATCGGCAGCACCAGTTTAATGGCATAAAATGCTTCAAATGCTACATATATAAGCATTGGAATTAGTAGGGATATACGACCTGATAATGCAGGAGCCTCTGGCGCTAATAGTATGTCTTGATATTTAAGGCCAAATACGAGCAATTTTATTAAGAAAGTAAAGAGATAAAAGTAACCCACATTAGAGCTACTGATTCTGTTTACAATTTCAATAACTACACTGAAGAGGGTAAAGTAAAGTTGAAAAAAAACATAAGCCCCCGCTAATGAATATGAAAGTACAGTATCAAGATTACTTAAAACATATCCATGAATTACAAAAACCAGTATGCCCAGTATGGCTGAGATAATATTAAAACTAAGTAAGCGCTTAATCACGACTATCTCCTATTACTTGTCTAATTACCATAATTATCGACAAAAATACAGTTACAAGGGTTACTAGCTTTTCGTAGAGTCCATTCACGTTCTCATACTTCTCATCTAAGTACACACCTAAAAGATTACCTAAATATATAACCACACCCATTTGTATGGCTAATCCGGTATACTTTAGAAATGAATTATACTGCTTTGGCTCCCTGGGGTTTGAGGGCGGGGTTTTGCCCATGATCTCCGATTTTAATTTCTTTATTCATGGTGCCCATTTTACAACCACCGTTGAATGTTGCTCCAGATTCCACAATAATTTTGTTGGTAATAATATCTCCATGGATCACTGCTGTAGGTTTTAAAATCAAAATATCTGTTACTTCGATTTTGCCTTTAACCTCACCTGCAACTTCAGCATTTTGGGCTAAAATGTTTCCTTCAACGTGGGAAGACTGGCCTAGGGCAATTTTTGACTTGGTTTTAACATTGCCAATAATTTTACCTTCTATTCTGATATTACCAAAGGTTTCAATATCTCCTTCAAGAACAGTACCCTTACCAATAATATTGCTCGAGTTACTAATTTCTTCTGCTACCTTATGATCTTCTTTTGAAGCAAACATCTTATTGAGTTTAAAAAGTTATAAATTCTTCAGGGTTTACTGAATTGCCATTATACCATAGCTCAAAATGCAAATGTGGCCCGTCAGTTAACTCTCCTGTGTTACCAATAATAGAGATTATTTCACCTGCATTTACAAAATTACCAACTTTTTTCAATAATTCGGCATTATGCTTGTAAACGGAGATGAGGTTGCCTCTATGCTGCACAGCTATTACATAGCCAGAATCCTGAGTCCATGATGCCATTATAACGGTGCCATCGGCTACACATTTTATAGGTTCGTTCTTTTTTGCAACAATATCTACCCCAAAATGACCTTCCCTTACCTTATAACCTTTAGAGATAAACCCGCCAACACTAATGGGCGGGAAGAAAAATATCTCTTGTAGTTCATTTGAAGGCGCATTGGTGAAATTCAATAAGGATAAATCTGTTTGCTCAAACTCCTGTCTGAACTGAGAATCTACTGGAGAAAGTTTGGCTACATCTACAGCTGACGTAAGCGGCTCATTTTCCTCCTCAATATTGGTTTCATAATTATCAAATGCTCCAGTAGTATCTCCGCTAAGCACACGCTGAAAATTGAGTATGAATTTGTCTTTTTCTTCTACCTCTTGTGCCAAAGAATCTACTTTAACATTTAGCTCATAAAGCTTCTTATTGGCTTCCATCTGAGCGTGTCGAGGATCAAACCACTGTGCTAATAAGGTATTCACTAAAAAAAGACATAATGCCATTAACAAAATGAAAATGGTAACTATTAATAGAATTACCTTCGCATAGGTAAAACTAAAAGTAGTTTTCTCTGCAAAATTCTCCTCATTTCTAATAATGAGTAAGTATCTGTTCACCAGCCAGCTTGAAAGTGTCTTTCTCGCTCTCAAATCGATTATTTCTTTAAATTTGAAGGACGGCAAAAATAGATATTATAAACTATTAATGTATTAATTATCCTGAATTTTGCGTTTCATTACACATAGAATAAAACCATTATAAAATTTGCTGGCCAAATCTCCCTTTGCTTACTTCTTTTACCTCTGCTTAATCATCTTTCTTTTCTCTTGTTCTGCTGAAAGAAAGAATATTTTAAGCAAAACTTACCATAATACCACCGCCCGGTATAATGCATATTACTACGCAAAAAAAAGGATTAAAGAGGTAGAAGCCATCTTAAAGGATAACTATGACAACGACTATAATAATGTTCTTAAAATTTATCCTAAAATAGATACGGCCTTAGCCAACACCTATCAGGAACAGATTGATGACTGCATAAAAAAAGCTTCTATCGCTATTCAGCGACATAAGAACAGTAAATGGGTAGATGACAGCTACATTTACATAGGTCGAGCCCGACATTATAGCCTGGAGTATGTGAACGCCATTGAAACATACAAATTCGTTAATACTAAAAGTGAAGACGATGATGCAAGACATGAAGCCCTCGCTCGATTATTAAGGGTTTTTGTAGACTCTAAGGAATTCGAAAACGCTGTAGCTGTTGAGGACTACATTAAAAAAGAAACACTTAACAAGAAAAACCAGAAATTACTGCATATCAACAAAGCACACCATTATCAGGTAGTTGAGAATTATGATAAGATGGTTGAAAATTTAGTGAAGGCTGCTCCAATGCTCAAAAAGAAAGACGGCAAAGGTAGAATCTATTTCATCATAGGCCAGATCTACCAAAAACTTGGATTTGATGCTGAGGCTTTCAATTATTATAAAAAGTGTCTTGCTAGTAACCCTGAATACGAACTTGACTTTTACTGTAGGTTAAATATGGCTCAGGTGACTCAATTGGGTAAATCAAGTGATGTAAAAGCTGCCCGCAAACTTTTGAATACGTTGTTAAAAGACTCCAAAAACAAAGAGTATAAAGACAAGATTTATTATGAAATGGCGCAGTTTGAATTCAAGCAGAATAATTTAGATAAGGCTATTGAATACTATAAATCTTCAGTTGAAAACAGCATATCAAACCCTAGACAAAAGGGGCAGTCTTTTCTGCGTTTAGGTGAAGTTTACTATGATAGTATCAGAAATTATGAACTCGCTCAGGCTTATTACGATAGCGCTGTTCAATCTCTGCCACCAGATTATGAGAACATAGAAAAAATTAAAGAGAGAAAAGATATTTTAAATGAATTTGTAAAGCAATTAAATACTATAGAGTTGCAGGATAGCCTTCTGATGTTATCCGAATTAGATACTGCGACATTATCTGCAAAATTGAATACCATTATTGAAGAGGAAAAGGCCAAAAAACAAGCTGAAGAAGAACGGCTCAAACGTGAGCAAAGACGCACCAGGCAGTTTAACAATTTTAATCAAAACTCTGGCATAAGTTCAACAGCCTGGTATTTTGGCAACCCTTCAGCTGTAGCTCAGGGCCAGGCGGAATTCATTAGAATATGGGGTAACAGACCCCTTGAAGACAATTGGCGAAGAAGTAATAAATCTAGCGCACAGAGTTATAATGAAACGAACCTTAGTGATGTTGTTAGGCCACAAGATGTGGTGGTTAATACAGATTCAATAGAGCGAGTGAGTTCAGCTAACAAGTTCGATCAAATGTATGCTGCCATTCCATTTTCTGAGGAAGCACGAGCAGAATCATTGTCAAAGATTGAAAATGCTTACTATAAACTTGGCAATATTTATAAGTTTCAGTTAGAGGAAGATTTAAATGCTGCTGGTGCATTTGAAACATTAACAAATAGATTTCCTAAAACAGAATATTTGGCTGAGGCCTGGTATCAACTTTATCTTATTTATAAATCATTTGATGATCCAAGAAATGAAACATATAAGGCAAACATTCTATCTAAGTTTCCAAATAGCATTTATGCCAAACTCATAGAAAATCCGAATTATACCGAAGAAAGTACAGTTGCTAATGAAAAACTTAAAAAGGTTTACGAAATAGCATACAAATATTATCAACAGGATAAAATCGATACTTCAAGGTACATTATAGATCAGGCACTCAATAAATACGATGAAGCCTTATTTACAGCCAATCTTCAATTGTTAAAGGTTCTTTTAATAGGAAAAACGGAAGATATAACATTGTACCAATACGAATTGGGAGAATTCATTACAAATTATCCTGATAGCGAATTGAAACCTTATGCAGAAAAACTGCTTGAATCATCGAGAAGTTTTCAGGAAAAGAAAAGAAAAAGATTGGGTACACAATATGTTCAATATCTTGAGCAGTGGCACTATTTTGTTCTGGCTTATGAGATAAAATCAAACTTATCCGATCCTATCACTAACGCAATTAACTCATTTAATACATCCAGCCAATTTGATGGGTTGAAAACGAGTAATTTAATCTTGAACGATGAGTATGCACTAATATTAGTATCAGATTTCGAGGATAAACAGGAAGCCTTGAGCTACTATAACAGCTTTTTAAAACAAGATCCAATTAAGGAACCTATACGTGATTCAAAGTTTTATAAATTTGTGATTACTAAAGATAACTTTAACATATTCTATCAAAGTAAGGAGATAGATACATATCTATCATTTTTTACAAAGAACTACCTGAATGGAACTAATTGAGAAGATAAAGACACCAAGTAAAAAGGTAAAGTGGGCCATAAGAATAATGTGGATTGTGGTTTTTCTACTTTTGGTAGGGCTCCCTACGTATATCTATACGGTAAGCATAGATTTAGGTGGGCTATATGGTGGAATGCCAAGTTTAAAATCACTAGAAAACCCGGAAAATGATTTATCCTCCGAATTAATATCTTCTGATGGAGTTTCTTTAGGTAGATACTATCGATTTAACAGAAGTCAGGTTACTTATGATGAACTTTCAGAGGACTTAGTTAATACGTTGCTCGCATCAGAAGATCACAGATACAACGAACATTCAGGTATCGATTTGAAAGGTTTATTAAGAGCGGTAACTGGTGTTTTAACCTTCCAATATGCGGGAGGTGGAAGTACCATCACAATGCAGTTAGCAGAAAACCTGTTTAAGACCATGACCGAAAATGAAGGTCACTTATATAAAGTGCCTGGTCTGAGGCAGGTGGTTATCAAAACCAAAGAGTGGATCATCGCGGCACGGTTAGAAAAAAACTTTACAAAAAAGGAGATCATGGCCATGTATTTGAATACTGTGTCATTTGGAAGTAACGCCTATGGAATAAAAACTGCGTCAGAAACGTTCTTTGCAAAAAGTCCCTCAGAGTTGAATTATCAGGAATCTGCTGTTTTAATTGGTCTTTTACAAGGCACAACCGCCTTTAGCCCTGTTTACAACTACGATAGATCTTTTAAAAAGCGAAATCAAGTATTAGGTAAAATATACAGGCACGGCCATCTCACGAAGACTGAATTCGATTCTCTTTTGCAATCTCCTATAGATTTAACTTCTTATGATGTGGCAAATCACAATACCGGGTTGGCCACCTATTTTAGGTCGATGATTAAATATGAACTTACATTGTGGGCGAGAAATCATGGCTACGATCTATATGAAGATGGTTTAAAAATCTATACAACAATAGATAGCAGAATGCAGCGAATGGCAGAAGAAGCTGTTAAAAGCCACATGACTGAGTTGCAAAAAGTATTTAATGAGCACTGGAAAGGTAAAAATCCCTGGAGAGATTTAGATGGCAGAGAAATTCCTAATTTTCTTGAGAGCAGATTTAAACAGACTCCACATTATAATCAACTGGTTGCCAAATATGGAAAAGGCAATGATTCCATTAACATTATAATGAATACACCAAAACCAATGACGGTCTTCTCCTGGGATGGTGAAATAGATACCACTTTATCACCTTTAGATTCTGTGAAATACTATAAGCATTTCCTTCATGCAGGAATGATGTCTATGGACCCGCACACAGGTCATATTAAAACCTGGGTGGGTGGAATCAATCATAAATATTTTAAGTATGATCACGTAAGACAAGGTAAACGACAACCAGGTTCAACTTTTAAACCTTTTGTTTATGGAGCTGCAATAGAAAATGGCTATCCCCCTTGTTATGAAGTTACTGACGCCATGGTTACTTTTCAAGTAGTGGGTGATCCGCCAACATGGTCACCACCTAACGCTGATGGAACCTATGGAAGTGGTGAGAAAATGACGATCAGACAAGGCATGGCCAGATCAGTAAATACTATTACTGCCTATTTAATGAAAGAAATTCAGCCAAGAAATGTTGTCGACTTTGCTCATAGGGTGGGTATTGAAAGTGAACTTGAGGCTGTACCTTCATTATGTTTAGGTGTAAATGATGTCTCCGTATTCGAGTTGGTTGGTGCTTACAGCACATTTGCTAATATGGGAATACATACTGAACCATATTACATAACCCGTATTGAAGACAAAAATGGTAACGTTATAGAGAACTTTGTGCCAAAGACAAGACAAGCTATTAGCCAACAAAATGCTTATAAAATGCTCTACATGCTACGAGGTGGAGTTGAAGAAAGAGGTGGCACTTCGCAAGGGCTAAGTATGGAGCTTAAAATAGATAATGAAATTGGCGGTAAAACTGGAACAACAAATAATGCTTCTGACGGTTGGTATATGGGGGTTACCAAAGACCTTGTAACAGGCGTTTGGGTAGGTGGCGATGAGCGCAGCATCCATTTTAGGAGTTGGTATTTAGGACAAGGCAGTAAAACCGCCAGACCAATTTGGGATAAGTTCATGCGACAGGTATATGAATCTGAAGAATTAGGATATGAAAAAGGAAGGTTCCAACAGCCTCCTGGAGGTATTGATGTGACGTTGGACTGCAGCAAATATGCCACTAATAAGTCTGATAGTATAGTATTAGAGGAAGAACCTTGGGATCCAAATAGTATTCAATAACATGCAATCAGCAGGTTATTCTATTGAACGTAAAGATGTTATTCCGCATGAACCAGGCGTCTACAAATTTTACAATAAAGAGAGTCAATTAATCTATGTAGGTAAAGCTAAAGACTTAAAAAAGAGGGTTTATTCCTATTTCAACAAACTTCAGGGACATAATAGAAAAACTAGAAAATTAGTTTCAGAAATTGTCAAATTCGACTTCACTATTGTTAATAATGAAGTGGATGCTCTTTTGTTGGAAAATAATCTAATAAAGCAAAACCAGCCTAAGTACAACATTCTTTTAAAGGATGATAAAACGTTCCCTTACATCTGTATTACAAAAGAACGGTTCCCGCGTATCATCACAACCCGTAAACTAAATAAAGATAAAGGTGAGTATTTTGGACCTTATTCAAGTGTAGTGGCAATGAATACTGTTCTGGATCTTATCAGAAAATTATATACCATCAGAACATGTAAGCTGCATCTTAGCAAGAAGAATATAGAACAGAAAAAATTCAAAGTATGTCTCGAGTATCACATTGGTAATTGCCTTGGTCCATGTGAAGGTTTGCAATCTGAAAGTGACTACAATCATGATATTCAATCAGTCAGGAAAATTCTTAAAGGATCTCTTATTGAAGTAAAAGATCACTTCAAAACGTCCATGCAAAAAGCAGCTGATCAACTTAGATATGAAGAGGCCGAGAAATTTAAAACTAAGCTAGATCACCTGCTAAAATTTCAGTCAAAATCTACTGTTGTAAACCCGAAGCTATCCAACCTTGCAGTATTTACTATAACCGAAGATGATAAGTATGCTTTTGTGAATTATATGTTCGTAGAAAATGGAGCGATCACCACTACAAAGACCTTTGAAGTGAAGAAAATACTGGATGAAAAACCAGAAGATATTCTTGAAACAATATCCTATGATGCCATAAAAGACTCCTCCATAAACAGGTTAGAAATTTTAAGCAATCTCGAATATAACCTAGGAGAGACGCAATCTATAATTCCCCAAATCGGTGATAAGAAAAAGCTTATAGATCTTTCTTTAAGAAATGCTTTTGAGTATAAAAAGAACAAGCTTTTAAAGAAACCTATTCATGATAAATCAATCATAGTTCTAGAGCAACTAAAGACAGACTTATCACTAAAGACATTACCAAAACATATCGAGTGTTTTGACAATAGCAACATACAAGGAACGAATCCAGTAGCTTCAATGGTGTGCTTCAAAAAAGGAAAGCCTTCGAAAAAAGATTACAGGCATTATAATATTAAAACAGTTGTAGGACCAGATGACTTTGCTTCGATGTATGAAGTGGTAACAAGGCGGTACAAAAAATTAAAAGAAGAAGGATTATCATATCCAGACCTAATTGTAATTGATGGAGGTAAAGGACAATTATCAATGGTTAAGAAGGCTCTGGTAGATTTAGGTATATACGGAGAAATACCTGTCATTGGTATTGCAAAGAAGCTCGAAGAAATCTATTTCCCTGAAGACAAGTACCCAGTACATATATCTAAAAAATCAATAACGTTAAGACTTCTTCAACATTTAAGAGATGAGGCTCATAGATTTGCCATTACATTTCATCGTCTTAAAAGAAGTAAAGGTAGCTTGGCGAGTGAATTAACAGAAATAAAAGGGATTGGCTCAGAAACAGCAGATAAACTAATCAAACAATTCAAGTCGATAAAGAAAATAAAGGAAGCCTCAAAGGAAGAGATAACTCAATTAATTGGTACAGCAAAAGCAAAGCTAATTCTAACCCATTTCAAATAAAAAAGGAGAGCAATTGCTCTCCTCTCATTTTGTTTTCTCTTTCTAGTATTCCCAAAGGTTATGTTCCTTCTCCATCAACTGCATCTCCCACCATTCTGAAGCCATAACTGCTTCTTTTCTATTCTTGTACATATCAACAATAGGATCGTCATCTGGATTCTCAAATTTGAACAGAGACGCTCTAAATAATCTTAATGTAAAAGCATCGGCAAAGTTTTTATTCTCTGCGCTGTTATATCTGTTTATCCAAATTGCACTTTCAGGGTGATCTTTAAATAGTGTATACAACTCCTTATACTTAAACACTCCCAAAGGTTTTTCTACACCGTCTAATGTCTCTGAAGCCGGAATAAATAATTGGATTGACTGTATTTGATGATATAATCTAGACCTTCTCTTGTCAAAAATTACATCTTCCATAATTCTCATCTTGCTTATCTGTCGAGGAAGGAAGTTGATTGCCTTACCAGCACCAGGAATTACTTCCCAATCATCCAAGTTTGAAGGCGGTTCATAAGTATCGAATATAGCTCCGTAAACTTTTCCTTGGTAAGAAACTCTATCTCCACTATAATATTCCGCACCACTTTCATAAGGAGGGAATGTTTCACCTTCCTGATAAACAAGACTATTCAAGAACTCGTCCTTTGACATAGGAGTTTTAAGTGAGTCATTGACATAAATCTCTGTCAACTCGCCAGACTTAACTGCATTTAAAAGAAACAACGTGATCTCTCCACCTCGCGCAAAGAAGCCTTTATTTTGTTTTTCTTTTAAATCAATATTTCTCCACACTCTTCTTTTAAAAAGATGCTCGTATCGGGCTATTGGGTCAATAGAGTTAGGATTGTATTGTTCAACATCACTCAGTTGAGACCACGCAGGTATACTCAACATTCCAGCTAAGACAACTAACAAACAATTCTTGAACTTTAACATTTCTATCCTTAATTAATTGGAATACTATATATTTCTTGAAGAGGCTTGGTTCTTTCATTTTCACCAGTGTACGTTCTTCTTGAAACTCTTTCAATTTTAATTTTCAACTGATCACCAGGTCTGAATAAACTTCTAAACGCTCTTAAGTCCACATTTTCAGAAGTAAATTTATCAACCTTAATCTGACGTCCACCTCTTGCTAACTTAACTTCAACGCTTTCAACTCTATATCTGGCATCTTTTGGTACTTCTCTTGCAAAGTTTTCATCTGCTTCCGCTGAAACTCTTATTGAAGATAATGCAGCACCTTTTTCACCCTCATCAAAATCAACAGGTTTACCTCTGTTAGTGATTTCAATGTTTGGTGGCGGAACTTTCTTCACATCAAACGTTTCCGTTCCTAATGTGCTTCCTGCGTTGCTAACAGTTAATTTAACTTTACTTCTACCTTTAGGTATCACAGTAACTTTACCAGCTTGCTGTCCTTTGATAACCTGTGCATCCCCTGAAGAGAAAGATGGGTTGTAAGAAGTACCCAATGCAGGAACCTGAACATCTAACTCATTCCCGCAATTCATGTAAAGCGCTGATAATGCAGCTGATCTTACCTGAATTACTGGTTTAACAACGTAATAAGTATGTTTAATTTTATAGGTCGAGTCATTTAATTCAATCTCAGCTTCAAATTGCTTCTCAGCCATTAAAGTCTTCGAATCATAATTACCAGGTGTTGCAGTAAATTCTATTTTACCATACTTAATACCTGCTTCATTTTGACCAGACTCAACTTCCTTATTATCCATCATAAATGTTGGATTCAATCCAGAAGCGCTAGCTGTAATGAATAGTTCTGCTTCAAACTTGGCTCCGGCTGCAACTGTATTTGATGCAGGTCTTACCAATGGAACTATCTGATCGAATTCGACATCTTTTGCACCTACCTGCTCAGCCAAATCTTCCAAAGCTCTAGCTTCATAATTCAAAACCTCAGTTTCAAGATGACTTATTGTAGCCATACCTGCTGCGGTAGGAGTTTTCATGAAATAATATTCTTCGAAAGTTTTATTCTTTTGGTCTGGATCATTTTTAGCTATGTCAATGTCCTTTGCATCGCGAGCAAGCATCTTAAAATCTTCGTCACCCGTAAGTTTTATTAACTCACGCGTGTAATCATTTAAACGCTTTTTTAGTTCTGCACCATTGCCTTGAGTCACCATAAAACTACTGACGATTTCGTCATCTTTTGCGCCAATTAATTGACCGTTTTCGTCTTCACCACCAGTAATTTCTACGAATTTCTCACGCAATCCATCCATATATCCCTTAAGTTCAGCTGTCATTTCACGAACCTTCTTCGCCTTATCTAACGCCTTTTTATCTTCAGGTCTATTACCTTTTTTCTCAACTTCTGAATTTATTGCTCCAACCAACTTATTGTTTTTCTCAACAAGCTCGTTTCCTTGCATCTGCAAAGCTTCATCAATAAATACGAATTTTTCTAGAACGGAATTACTTACTTGAAGTGCTAACAGGGCAGTTAACACGAGGTACATCATCCCGATCATCTTCTGTCTGGGGGTTTCTTTTCCTCCTGCCATTCTAATTAAATTTTGTTAATGAATAAATCATAAATGTCATTAAGGTCTTCAAATTAACCCTGAGGCTGATTTGATGATCCACCTCTCATTGCAGTAAGCATGTTGCCATACACCTTGTTGAGAGAAGTAAGGTTACCAGTAAGTTTGTCTAATTCATTAGCAAATTTCTTAGTATTCTCACCTGCACTAGTCATTCCTTCAAGAGCCTGAGCCATATTTGTGTAGAATTTATTCATTGCTTTCACATGGCTATCAGAATCTTTTAACTCCATTTCGTAAACTGCATTCAGTGCTCCTAAATTTTTAGTAACGTTCTGAATTTGAGCGTGATATTCTTTCGCATCTTTAGAAGCATTAGCCATATCTGACATTGCCGTTGCTGTTGATGCATAAGATTTATTCATATCTAACAATGATTGAGAGGCGGTCTTCACATTCTTAGCATAATCATTTGTAGCTACAGCTGCATCTGCCAAATTGGACATTTTTGAAGCAGATTCTGCCATATTTTTCATTCCTTTTCCAAGGCTATCAATGAGTTCAGGGCCAATTTTTGCTTTCTCAAGCATCTTATCTAACTCTTGAGTTGGACTAGCTCCAGATGGTTTGTTAGAAATTCTAGGAGCTGCTGTTGGGCCTTCAAAGTCTTCCGCTAATTCAGGATATACTTTTGACCAATCCGGCTCAGCATGAGGTGGCTCAAATGCACTTAAGAAGAAAATTACTGCTTCAGTCGATAGACCAATCATCAGCATTTCATTTGCTCCTGGTAAGTGTAATATTTTAAATAATGCTCCAACAATTACTACTGCTGCACCAATACCGTACACTTTCGGCATTATGGTCTTGAACATTAATTCCGCAAATCCGCCTTTCTTTTTACTCATTGTCTTAAAGTTTTAATTTAATACTAGTTTATAAGTTTAATCTATTTGGTTCAAATTATCAAATACTAGAACTCAGCTCCAGATGATCTTCCAAGGTGAGTCATCGCGTTTCTAAATCCTATGTATGCTCTTGTTGAATCTTTAAATTCAAATGTTCTAGTTCCTGTTTCTAAGTAGTATGCAACATCTTTCCAAGAACCTCCTCTAATAACCTTTTTAGGGTAAATGTCAGGATTGTATCTTGGGTGATCAGGATCAGTCCTTTTCTCAATATACTGCGGATTCAAATCCCATACTAATGGTACTGAAGCTGGATTAAAATCATCCAAACACCATTCTGAAACGTTCCCTGCCATGTCATAAAGTCCGTAGTCATTAGCAAAATAAGATGCTACTGGCGCTGTATATGCAAAACCATCATCGTAAAAGTTACCTCTTCCCGGCTTGAAGTTCGCTAGCATACAACCTTTAGAGTTTCTTATATAAGGGTTACCCCATGGGTATTTTGCCATATCTCTACCTCCTCTTGCTGCATATTCCCATTCAGCCTCGTTAGGCAATCTGAATGAAGGCATAGGCACTTCACCTACACTTCTTCTGTAATCTGCCCAGTAAGCAGTTCTCCATTTAGAGAAATAAACGGCTGCTTCCCAATTAACCCCAACAACAGGATAGTCATCATAACCCGGATGCCAGTAGTAGTAGTCCATTACAGGATCACCCATGTGGTGCGCAAAGTCTTTAACCCATACGGTAGTATCAGGGTAGTAATCACTCTTTATTTTCTCTTCACCCAAAACACTTATAGAGTCTTGCATTAAAAGATCAATAAATTGACGATACTCGTTATTTGTGATTTCGGTATCATCCATGTAGAATGAACCGATTGTGATTTGCTTGTTAAAATTGATTTGCGTTGATGCAGGATCCTCATCGGCCTGACCCATGTGGAATGTACCAGCTGGAATTGGAACCATACCATATGGCCTTACCATTACCCAGCCTTCTCTGCCTGGAACTCCCACCAGTTCTCCACCATCACCTCCGGCTCCTCCGCCTAGTCCTAATAGTCCGCAACCACCAAGAAGGGCTGATGACAACATTGCCAACGAGTAGAAGAATCTTCTAATTACTTTACGCATAACACTCTTTCTTTAATTCTCTAACTGTCATTAAGTTAAAGCCAACTAGTTTAGTTTAAATTTTGAAGCGGAAATATATAAAAAAAAATCTATTTAAAATGAGAGAAGTCAGATTTTCAACTCCTAAAATTTTAAATATATTTTACAAATTGTTTAAATTATTCCTAAATCCAAAATTTTTTATCATTAATGTCTGAACCTCGGAGTTCGTACAACTTTTTTGCCCGTTCCCGGATTCACTGGTAGCTGATAACTTAATATCACCTCATGATTTGTTGGTTGTTTTGCATCCTGGTCTTTAATTACATAACCAAAGGAATAGCCAAAGCTTAACGACTTATCTTTCAAAAAATTATATCCTAACAAAATATTTATATCATCGCCCTGGCGAAAAGAGGCTCCGCCCCACATGGTATCTTTATAATATGCAAGGCCGCCTAAAATAAAACTGTATTGGTTGAAGTCAGTTTGCACTAACATTGAAGGCTCTAATTTCAGATCGAAATTTACGCTGTGAATATACCCTAGTGTTAAGTAGGCATGATTCTCCAGTGCATTTCTAATAGTATTCGTTCCGAAATCAAACTCCGCTTTAAGCAAGTGATTGAAACTAAATCCTGCATAATATTTTTCAGAACGGAAGTAAACGCCCATGGCAAGATCAGGTCTTACCTGAGACTCTTTACCACTTTTATTACTCAGTAAAGGATCATCGGGCTGAATAGCTCTGTATTGATCAAAGTCAATGGACTGGGAGTAAATTCCACTTCTTAAACCGAAGCTGAGTTTAGAATTTTTAATACCTAAATGATAAGCATAGGAAAGTTGGATTTCCAGATTATTCAATGGACCCAAATTATCGTTGACAATATGAGCACCAAAGCCACTTCTGAATTTATAAATAGGTGTCGTTAAACTTAACACCTGAGTTTGAGGAGCCCCACCATCATCAAAGGATGATGCATAGCCTGCCCATTGTGTTCTGTGAAGAGCTGTAATTTGAGTAATTCCCTCGGAACCGGCAAACGCAGGATTGTAGTACAACATGTTTTTCATGTAGTAAGAAAACTGTGCATCCTGCTGGGCCTTTACTATATTGCTATTAAAAAATAAGACCCCCAGCCATATATAAAAAAATATCTTTCGCATACCTGAAGTCTAAAGCAGTCTTAAATATACGTGAAATTTAAGAATAGATTCAAGAAACAATCTCTAAAAGAGTAAATTTTACAATTTAGTAATTCAATTATCCCCTAATTTGGGCTACTTGAGACCGTTAGCTTTCTTTATGTACAACTCAATGGCACCTGTCATTGAAGGCGCATTTGGAAGAGGTGCTTCAATATCTAATATTAAACCGGCATCTCTTACAGCTTTAGCTGTAGTAGGACCAAAGGCCGCTATTCTTGTTTTGTTTTGTTTGAAATCAGGGAAATTAACTAATAATGAGTTGATTCCTGATGGGCTAAAGAATGCTAATATATCATAATACACATTCTCAAGGTCACTCAAATCACTAGCTACAGTTCTGTAGATAATAGCCTCTGAATAATTATACCCATTCTGTCCTAAAAACTCAGGTATATCATCTTTTCTGATATCTGAGCAAGGAAATAAGTATTTCTCATTCTTATGCTTCTTTAAAATCTCAATTAAGTCCCCTGCGGTTCTGTGACCTGTAAATATCTTTCTCTTTCTAATTATGATATACTTCTGCAAATAATTTGCTGTCTGCTCAGAAATACAGAAGTATTTCATATCTGCAGGCATTTCTATTTTCAGCTCCGTACAAATGCTGAAAAAATGATCCACAGCATTTCTACTAGTAAATATTACAGCTGTATGATTTAGAATATCAATTTTCTGCTTTCTAAACTCTTTCACTGAAACAGGATCAACCTGGATGAACTGTCTAAAGTCAACCTTTAGGTCGTATTTTTCAGCAAGTTTGAAGTAGGGAGAATTTTCATCGTTTGGTTCGGGTTGGGAGACCAGGATACTTTTCACTTCCCGCATCCTCTCTTTCACATTGTCAGTCATAGTGGAAATCAACGAATAACCTTATTGAGTAATTTGATTCTAATAAATTCCTAAATTCAGAATGATAACATAGGGTATCAATTCCGTGCCGCAAAGGTATGAAAATAAATGAAGATTTTTATAGCCTCCCGAATTCATTAATTTGAGATAGATGATAGCCACCACTAGTAAACTCGCATATAATAATAAGGAATAAACACTTTGGTAAATGGTGTGGGGATACTGATAAATTCCAAAATAAACGACACCTATAAATACATTAAGTGGCATGGTAATTATTAATCCCAGCCTTAGAAAATTATAGAAATGATTACTTAAAAAATCTTTGAGCTGAAAAAGGCTGGTGAAGACACTTATTATAATATATTTCAAAAGTATTGAAGCCAAAACCAAGAGAGATATAAATAGCCAGTTTATTAATCCCATTAACATTGTATCCGGATAATACCGCAACTGTTCGGGAAACAACCCTGAAAGATGAATGGTAGATATAATGAGTAACCCAAGAGATAGGCTAATGAATACATAGAAGCTAATATTAGTACCGGTAAATATTCTGTTTTTAAGAAGGTTTTCGTCAAGCTCTCTCGGAGAAAATGCTCTGGTTACTCTAAAATACTCATCCAGCATTCTTGGGTAATAGGTTAAAAGAGCTGCTAAATAAACCAAGATTATAATCCATGCTGCTATATAAAAACTTTTAAAGGACTCTTTCGAGCGTGGGTTAACAATTACCACATCGTTTGATATAGGACTTAACGATTGATCTACAAGCTTTAATGCTGATGTAATTAATAAGTAAGGGTTCAACTCCTTTGAATAAACAGTTAGATTTATTTCCGAATCATTTATTCCTAAATCATTTAAATCAAGGTAAATATCACCAGAACCAGTTTCGATCAATTCATCATTAACAAAAACAGAATATGCCTTTGGATGAGAAACGCGTATGAGCGCATCCTGCATGCTAGTTTTATCCACCGAAAAGGAGATGATATTTCCACTGAAGTCACTTTTTTTAACTAATGGTAATATTTCGGAACCATTGAAGAATACCCAATTGTTGCTAAAATCCTGAACTTTAACAGTATCTACCTGAGCTGATAGTCCACCGCCAAAGATTAAGAATAGAAATACTATAAAACCCTTTTTTGCCATTAGAACTCGAAGGTATCAGAATCTTGCAATATATCCGAAATGAAATTTGGACAATCTGGTGTCAAAATCCTGATCATTTGACTTGCCTAACCCATAAGCTAAGTTTAGTAAACCGCTACTCAATTTTAATGCTATGCCGGCACCAATACCCAAAGGATTATCATTGAATCGCTCTCCCGGCAAATCATAATCTAAAAAACCTTGATCATAAAAAAGGAAAAGATAGGAGTTCGCCTGATAGTAAAGTCTTAACTCTGTTTTATTGATGAAGTACTTTTCGGCAAAGAAGAAATTTTCATTGAAGCCTCTGATCGATTTCAAACCACCTAACCGAAATAAGTCGTTTCTCAGTAAATCATCATTAACTAATTGCCCTGCCATCATACCATTATAAATGGAAAATGTCTTTGAGATTTTCCACTGGCCTTTAATATGGCCTTTTAGTAAATACTGAGTTGAGGTGCTGATTTCTTCCCTCTCAATTTCTTTATTACCAATTGCTCCCTCACCATAAAAGAATATGCCCGTTTTAGATGTGTTAAAAGAGCTATTAATCCCATAGGAGTAATTCAACCCATAGTAGTTAACTTTTAGGTCATTAATATTCTGCAACTCTGTGTTGGTGGCAAGGGTTGTTGAACTATTGTTCCGATAGAATACACCTAGTTCGCTATTATAATTGCTGTAAATAAATGAGAGCTGAGAAGATCGATTCAGAAAAATAGAATCTTCTTTAAACAGATAAAAATTTCCCTGGAAATCAAAATTTGATCGAAATAAGTTGGGGTGCCTGTATTGCAAGTCGAGCAATTGAGTTCTCGGCTTCAGGCTTTGCCATTCCATGTTCAAGGACTTACCTGAATTAAAGAGATTGTTCAGTCCCAAATATACCTGGCCCGTAACCAGTAGCTTACCGTCTTCCTGCTCATTGGGCAGAAAACCAATGATACCATCTATGGAATTAGATTTATTTTCTTCCAGTTCTATAATCACCTCGGCTTTAGAGTTTTTGAATTCTACAGAAGGAGCACTAACAAGACTTACAAAATTTAAATGTTCGATGTTATTTGGAATCTTATCTACTAACTTTTGATCAAAAGGCTGGTTGGGCCTTATATTCAAATAACTTGAGAGCCACTTTTTCTTTACCTTATCAGTGCCAATAATCATTAATTGATCGAAGAGTATTTGTGGACCTGAATTGTAATGTAAGGTAGCCTTAAATGTTCCATCCTCTATCGATAACGAGTCCAATTTGATGGAAGCGAAGGGTCTCCCATTATTTTCAGATTCCTTGATAATTCCTTTAAACAATTTAGACAACTGCTGTAGATTGAATGGCTGGTTGGAATATAGTTTTGACCTGTAGCCAATTTTACTCAACATATATTCAGGCACATTACCAGGGCCGAGTTGAGCCCACTGATACTGCCGGCCCACTACCCAGTTCACTTGATAAATAGAATCTGAATGATGTATGTTAAAAGCCGCCTCCAGAAAACCTTTACTATACAGGTCATTGAGTACTTCCTGTGAAAGCCTGTGCAATGCAATTGAGTCTGTGCCAACTTTTCTCAAGTCTTTAGTGTATCTAGAGAGTAGCAGACTGTCAGTTGGATTGAACGTTTGCACAAGCTGACCAAAAACCGGTGAACCTAAATATGGGGTAAGGAAAAAGATGGTAACTATTAAACGCCTCAAGAAATCCGCTAACTTTAAGTGAAATTAAAGATAAAGAATTGGCAGGTATATACGTTCATATTCCTTTTTGTAAACAGGCATGCCACTATTGCGATTTTCACTTTAGCACTAATCAGGATCAGCAAACGAAAATGGTTAGCTCCATAGTTAAAGAAATTGAGCTGCAAAAAGGCTATTTAAATGAGCCAGTTAAGACCATTTATTTTGGTGGTGGAACACCTTCAATGTTGAATGAAAATGAACTGAACGCCATTCTCAGTGTGATACATTCAACGTTTGACACATCATCCTGTGAGGAAATAACTTTAGAAGCGAATCCTGATGATTTATCCATGAGCCAATTGGCAATGCTGCATCAAGTGGGGGTTAATAGGCTAAGCATTGGAATGCAATCATTTGATGATAATGTGCTTAAATTTTTAAACAGAGCGCATTCTAGTAAAGAGTCGGTACAAGTGTTGGCCGATCTTACTAAAAGCGGTTTTAAAAATGTGAGTGTAGATCTCATTTATGGCATACCCGACAGAAGCCATAAGCTGTGGTTGGAAGATATTAAAAAGCTCGTTGACTTCGCCCCGCAACATATTTCAGCCTATTGCCTAACTATTGAACCAAATACTGCTTTTGGTAATTGGGCTAAGAAAGGCAAACTAAATCCTGTGTCTGAAGATTTCGCTGCTGAACAGTTTGAGATGCTTGTTTCAGAACTGATTAAAGCTGGTTACGAGCATTATGAAATATCCAATTTTTGTTTGCCGGGATTTGAATCGAAACACAACTCTTCATATTGGAGGCAAAAGCCCTATTTGGGGTTGGGGCCAAGTGCACACTCTTATAATTTAGAATCTCGACAAAGTAATGTTTCCAACAACGTGAAATATATGAAGTCTATTGAAGAGGGAAAAATACCATTTACAATAGAAAACCTAACAGAAACGGATAAGGCCAATGATTATTTACTAACATCTTTAAGAACAAAGTGGGGTGTAGACCTAACCCTATTTGATCTGGACAAGAAGTTGGATCGAAAGTATATTGATCATTTAGTAACGACCAAAAAAATTAGAAGAGCGCAAAACATGCTATTCCTTACTCAGGAGGGGAAACTGATTGCCGATAAGATTACGGAAGATTTATTTATTATTGATGACAAAGATGATTATTAACTTCACCCATCAAGGTAAAACTTATCAAGCTGATTTGTCTCAGCCGATAGATATTTCTATTCCATTGAATGAAGGAATACAAAACCCTGCTTGCTACTGGGCTGATGATGTGAATTTTGAAGTAATTAAATCCGGTGATTTTATTGGAGATGTTAAGCAGGGAGGAAGCGTGAACCATAAGAAGGTAACACTTACCCCTCACGGTAATGGAACTCATACAGAAACTTACGGACATATCTCGAGTGATGAGAATGCTACAATTCACAATCTCTTGAAAGAATATCATTGTTTAGCTGAGCTGATTACAATTGAACCCGCTTCTGTGGAAAATGGTGACCGTCTATTAACTATTGATTCATTTAACGAAAAAAGGCGTTATTCCACTGAAGCAATGATCATTCGAACATTACCCAATGATCAACAGAAGTTGTCAAAAAAATACTCAGGTACTAACCCGCCATATTTGGATGCTAAAATTGCCGAAGAATTAAATCAAACTGGTGTTAGGCACCTGTTGGTAGACTTGCCCTCGGTTGACAGAGAGGTGGATGGCGGTAAGCTTTCAGCCCACAATGCATTTTGGGGCAGTGGCAGTTCAATTCGGAAAGAGTGTACCATCACTGAATTAATTTATGTTGATAATAAAATAGATGACGGTTTGTATTTACTGAATTTACAAACTCTTAATATTGTATTGGATGCCAGTCCGAGTAGACCGGTTATTTATAAACTTGAATTATATTAGTTTTTATCGTAATAATTCATTTTTTTGTACTTCCTTAAATTATGACCAGCGAAGAAAAGAAAGCATACCTGCTCCTGAAATCAGTCATTTTCCATTACCATGGTTTAGATGACGATGAACGTCAGAATTTAGAAGAAACGGCTGACGAATTGGATGGTCATGAAGAATTAAAGTGGGCTAACGAGTTTATTGCCAAAGATTACTTCAACTCTTTTGATCGTGCAAGGGAATATCTGAACGATGTTGTAGGCGATTATGCGAAAGAAAAACGCGTAATGTACATTGACATGGTTTGGCAGGCCAATAACCTCAAAGGCTATGTAACGGAACTTGAAGCTACCGCTATGTTAAAGCTAGCCAAGGACTGGAACGTAGAGGCCGAATTAATCGAACTGGTGAAAAAACAATCGCAATCAAGTTAAAGGCTCATCCTGTCTTTGAATTTGGCAGCTTGCCTTCTACTAACTTCAACTTTATCACCTCCTTTTAATTTTACCATTAATCCACCATTAAACCACGGTTCGATGCTTTCAACCCAGCTCAGGTTTATAATGTGCTTTCTACTCGCTCTAAAAAAATGTTTTGGGTCCAATTTCTCATCTAAAGCATTCAACGATTTATGAATCATTGGCCTGTTATTATCGAAATAAACTTTAATGTAATTGCCATCTGATTCAAATACCCGCACATTGGAAAGGCTCACAAACCAACATCTATCTCCATCCTTTACGAACACTTGATCGTCAATTCCTAGTTTACCGCTAAGTTCCTTCGCTTTCTCAGCCTCCTCCACTTTCTTGAGTTTCTTTAAGCTTTCGGCTAATCTTTCTGGCTGAATTGGCTTTAGTACGTAATCCAATGCATTTACTTCAAAGGCTTTTAATGCATACTCATCATAGGCAGTAGTGAAAATTACCTGAGGTACATCATCCAGCATTTCCAGTAATTCAAAACCCGTTTTTCCCGGCATTTGAATATCTAAAAACAGCAGGTCAGGATTTTCATTATTAATTAGCTCTAGGGCTTCATCTGCATTGGCTGCTTCACCAATTACTTTTATATACGCATGCTCGGCCAATAAAGAAGTGAGTTCCTTTCTTGCCAAACGCTCATCATCAATTATTAATGCTCTCATTATTAGGTATTATTAGTTCTGTTAAAACGATATTCTTTGATTCATTACGAATCTCTACTCTAGCCTTATCGCCATAAAGTAGTTCTAGTCTGTGCCTTGTATTTTTTAACCCAAGGCCTGGTTTATTTTTTGATACTCCATTTAATTTATACGTACCGCTGTTTCTAATTTGAATAATAAATTCATTGTCAGTAACACTAGTTTTTAGCTTTACGAAACCACCTTCTTTGAGTTTAGAAATGCCATGTTTCACTCCATTTTCCACCAATGTTTGAAGCATTAATGGTGGCACTTGAAACATGTTAGAATCAGGATGAATTTCAAAAGAGGTTTTTAGTCGTTCTTCAAAACGAATGGTTTCCAACCCGAGATAATCTTTTACAATTTTTAGTTCTTCATTAAAGGAGGTGAGTTTTTTCTTGTCCGTTACCAACGAATTCCTCAGAATATTGGAAAGCTGTGTAATGGAGTTTTTAGACTTTTTTGGATTTTCATCTACCAATGCACGAATGCTGTTCAATGCATTAAAAATGAAGTGAGGGTTTAACTGCGATTTAAGATTATTAAGTTCAATCTCGTTCATCGCAGCTTCATGTTTGAGTGAAGTATTATATCTCTCGAAATAATGGTAAATAAAATAAAGTACCGACCAAAGAAAAAATATGAGTGCATATACTGAGGATAGCCCTAAGAAATTGGTCATTCTCCACGCAACATTCGGGTTATACATATTCAAAGGCATAGCTATCGCCATCCTTAAAATGTAAACTACACTGGCTAGAATAATCACGGCCAAAATAACCCGAGGTATGAGTTTGGACATGTTGTAGGAAAGCCATTTACGCTTGATGATAAATGATCTGAACAAGTGCGTTGTTACCAAAAACAAACCTGCCTCTAAAAACCAAAAGGCTATTTGATAGATTGAAAGCCTCACATCTCCCAAAAGCAGGAAACCCAATATTTGCACGATAGCAAACATGAGCCAGCCGCCAATCTGCAATGACCAATATAGTTTGAGTTTATTCAAAGGCTACATCCAAAACTGATACATAAAAATACCAATTCTGGATATCAAAGATCAGAAAATGTTACCAATGGAAGTATTTATGCCTTAAGGGGCATTAAACATCTGTTCTGGCAAGAAATAGCAATAGAAACCCTGCTAAAAAAATCAAAATCCAGGAGAGTACGGTTAGTGCCTTTTTGTATTGAGGTAATTTGTCTTCTTTAATTAAACCCATTACTAAAAATGCTAAACCTGCCGAGCAATAGAGGCTAAACTCCCAATAGTCGGGTAGGGTAAGCTGATATGCTGAAAAAGCCAACATTAGCGCAGCAACAATATATTGCGTGTTAAACTGCTTCATTCTTCAACTTTTGTTTTTTAGGAACGAATCGCCTGATAATTAGTCGGGTACCTTTATCATAAGTAAAGTAATTCCATACCCAGTTACTAAATACTATAATTTTATTTCTAAAACCAATGATTGAAATGAGGTGAACAAACATCCAAAGTAACCAGGCAATAAGTCCTCCCAGGCGAATGTTGCCCGGTAGGTCTGCCACTGCCTTATTTCGGCCAATGGTAGCCATCGATCCTTTGTCGTTGTATTCAAAAAGCTTTGGTTCCTTTCCGTGAAGTAATCTTTTAAAATTTTCGGCCAGTAGCCTTCCTTGTTGTATGGCTACCTGAGCCAGCATTGGATGCCCATTAGGATATTCCTCCGTTGTCATGGTGGCAATATCACCAATGGCATAAATATTTTCTGAACCAATAAGTTTGTTGGTCCTATCCACCTTTAATCTACTTTTGACGATTGACTCTTCCGGTAAACCAAGAGGGTAATTGCCCTGAACACCGGCCGCCCAAATAAGTGTATGTGTTTCAATTGTCTCGCCATTGTTTAGCTGAGCTGAATGACCGTCATAGGATGTAACCAATGTATTGAGCTTCACATGAACATCAAATTTCTTTAAATATTTGATGGCTCTATTAGAAGCACTTTCTGACATTCCATTCAGAAGCCTGGAGGTACCCTCCAAGAGGGTAATATTCATGTTTTTAAAATCTAATTCGGGATAGTCTTTTGGCAAAATACTTTTCTTTAATTCGCCAAGAGCACCCGCTACTTCTACACCTGTTGGACCACCACCAACAATGGCAATATTCATTCGAGATGCTTTTTCCTTATCATTTTCGCTGATAGTGGCGGATTCAAAATTTTGAAGGATATGGCTACGCAAATCCAACGCTTGAGGTATCTGCTTTAATGGAAAGGCATGATCCATGATTGACTCGTTGCCAAAGTAATTGGTTTTAGAACCGGTAGCGATTACAAGGTAATCATAGCTTAACTCTCCTATTTCAGTTTTAATGGTATTTGCTAATGGATCAACAGAATAGACTTCCGCCATTCGGAAAAAGAAATTCTTCACCGGCTCCAACTGCTTTCTAAGTGGGTCGGCTATAGAATCAGGCTCTAAACCTGCCGTTGCTACCTGATATAAAAGTGGCTGGAAAGTGTGGTAATTATTACGATCGAAAAGGACAATTTGAACGGGGAGGTTTTTGAGTTTTTTAACAAGTTTAATACCAGCAAAACCTCCTCCAATTATTACTATTCTTGGATTATCGCTCTTTGGAATTCTAACCATATTACCAGAGTATTTTTGTTGATGTGAAGTTAAGTCTCAACGCATGGTTAACATCAACAAATTGTAATTAATTTATGGCGGGAACTCTTTTTAGTAAATATTGATTATACCTATACAATCGCAAATTCATAGTTGATGAGTTTTAAGGTTTTGGTTTGAATGAGAAAGCCGCTTCGCGCGGCTTTTTCTTTCGAACCATTATTTTTTTAGACTATTTCAACGACTCAAAAAACTTCATGGCCGCCTGCCCCAGATTGGCAGATATAATCTGTTTGTACTCCGCACTTTGTAAAAAGCCTGAACTCATAAACTCCTCTAATAATGGCGACCAGTCATTGGATTTAGGCATGATTATACCAAACTGTTCAGTCTTGTCATCACCACCTGGATGACGTTTAATGGGCTTCCTGTTTTGTATTGCTTCGAAATAGTATGTAAAATCAACGTTGGCAAATTTCTTACTGTCTTTAGCTATGATTTGCATGGCCTGTGCAAAACTTGGAACATACTCAATTTTTAACGTAGGGAAATACTGCTTTTTAATATTCAATATTTGGTTTTCATTGGTGGTGTTTTTTACTGTCACCGCTGTCATGCCTTTAAACTTTTGAGCAATGTTTGGTAGGTCTACCAATGTAGGTACATTATTATTGGACAATATCATACCAATGTTGGTAATGTATGGTGGACTAAAATTATAGTCAGATTTTCGGGCCTCAGTAATAGTGGTATTACTTAATCCAAACACACCTCCTTCAGAGTTTTTCACGGTCTCTAAAAACTCGGTAAAATCATTTGCATTTTTTGATTCAAAAGTGATGTTGACAGATATACCATGCTCTTTCTCAACATATTTCTTAAACTCCTTCATGATATCCACACAGACACCTGATATTTCACCCTTTGTATTTTTTGAGGCAAAGCCCGGTGCTTCGGAATAAGTGAGTACCCAATTAGCTGATTTACTTGTAGATGCTGAAGCAAAAGTATCGCCTGACAGCTGTGCTTTGGACAAATTAATGCACATAAAAAGAATAAGAATCGAAGAGAAAGAAACAGCTCTATTCATCACTAAAAAAATTAATCCAACTCTGAAATCTAAATTAATTTTTGAAAAATGAACTATATCAAAAGGATGAACGGTCTATTTTTTTGCCAATTCAGGCGCCAAATATTTAGCTGTGTAACTTTTTTTATTTTTAATTATCTCCTCTGGTGAGCCGCTACACACAATTTCCCCACCACCTGATCCGCCTTCAGGGCCTAAGTCGACAATATAATCCGCTACTTTAATGACATCCATATTATGCTCAATAATTAAGACTGTATTTCCTTTCTCCACCAACTGATTTAGCACATCGAGTAAGTGTTGGATATCCTGAAAATGTAGTCCGGTAGTTGGTTCATCCAAAATGTACATGGTTTTGCCCGTATCCTTTTTGGAAAGTTCTGTTGCCAGCTTCACGCGTTGTGCCTCGCCACCAGACAGTGTTGTGGCATGCTGGCCTAGCGAAATATAATCAAGACCAACATCGTGAAGTGTTTTGATCTTTCGTAAAATCTTCGGCTGATTTTCAAAAAACTCAACGGCTTCTTCTACCGTCATCTCCAGCACGTCTGAAATAGATTTGCCTTTAAACCTAACCTCCAAAGTTTCACGATTGTAACGTTTCCCTTTACATGTTTCACAAGGCACATGAACATCAGGCAAGAAATCCATTTCTATGAGCCTTAGTCCGGCTCCTTCACAGGTCTCACAACGGCCTCCCTTTACATTAAAAGAAAACCTGCCAGGTTTATACCCTCTGATCTTGGCCTCTGGTAACTCAGAAAATAACGCTCGAATGTCCGTAAAAACTCCAGTATAAGTGGCCGGGTTAGAACGTGGCGTTCTGCCTATAGGCGATTGATCCACTTCAATAACTTTATCTAATTCCTTGAGCCCATCCACTTTTTTGTATTCCAGAGGCTCTTGTCTGGAACGATAAAAATGTTGGTTTAAAATCGGGAATAAGGTATCGTGAATAAGGGTTGATTTACCGCTACCACTAACTCCGGTTACCAGTGTGAGCGTGCCTAAAGGAATTTCAAGGTTAACATTCTTTAAATTATGGCCCTTTGCTCCTGTCAATTTGAGTGACTTGCCCGTTCCTTTTCTTCGCTCTGAAGGGATCTCAATTTTTCTTTTGCCGCTCAAGTAATCTGCTGTAGCACTTTTCTGAGCTAAAAAATCTTTGGGTGTACCAGCAGCCACAATAGCTCCTCCATGCCTTCCTGCCCCTGGGCCAATGTCAATCACATAGTCAGACTCCATCATCATCTCCTGATCATGTTCTACAACAATCACTGAATTGCCTAAGTCCCTTAAATCTTTCAGAGCTTTGATGAGCTTTACGTTATCACGCTGATGGAGTCCAATGCTTGGTTCATCAAGAATATAAAGCACACCTACTAGCTGCGTACCGATTTGAGTAGCTAATCTTATTCGCTGCGCCTCACCACCAGAAAGTGTTTTTAATGGCCTGTTTAGTTGTAGATAATCGAGACCAACATCCAACAAAAATCCGATTCTTTTTCTGAGCTCTTTCAGTACCTCAGCAGCAATTCGATTCTGCTTGTCTGATAGTCTATCTTCCAGGCCAACAAACCATTCACCCAGAGTAGAGATATCCATCTCCGCTAACTGACCAATGTGTTTTTGATCGATTAAGAAGTGCAATGACTCTTTCTTCAGTCTGTAACCGTTACAACTATCGCAAGTTTGAGTGATGGTAAAATCATTGACCCATTGTTGAATCTTATCGGAACCACCTTCTTTTTGTTTTTCCAAAAACTTGATGATCCCTTCAAACTTTGTATTCCAATCAGTGCCCGGATATTTTACTGACTTTACTGCAACGGGCACACTATCACCATGAAGCAAAATACTCAACACTTCCTCAGGAATATCCTTTATTGGCGTTGTTAAGTTGACTTTATAGCGCTTGAGGATTGCCTCTATTTTTTTAAAAATCCAGATATCTCTAAACTCACCTAGAGGAAGAATACCTCCACGGCTAATACTTATCGATTTATCAGGAATTACGGACTCTTCCGTAATCTCCTCAGTTACACCCAATCCATTACACTTCGGACAAGCACCATAAGGCGAATTAAAGGAAAACGAGTTAGGAGCAGGTTCATCATACGAGATACCACTTTTCGGATCCATCAGGTATTTAGAGTAGTGATGGATTTTATTTTCCTCATCCAACAGCATCATCACGCCATTACCTTCTTTCATAGCTGTTTTAATCGACTGGCTAATGCGGTAACGATCTTTATCTTCTACCAAAATTCGATCAACAACTACTTCGATGTCATGCGTTTTGTATCGATCGACCTGCATTTTTGGTACAATTTCCATCAACTCGCCATCTACTCTCACACGAGTGTAGCCTGACTTCTGGACTTGACGAAATAATTCACGATAATGCCCCTTACGACCTTTTACAACCGGAGCGAGAAGAACTAACTTTCGTTTATTAAAGAAGCTCATAATATGATCCAAAATCTGATCTTCAGATTGTCTGATCATTTTTTCTCCTGTAACATATGAAACCGCCTCACCTGCTCTGGCAAAAAGCAGACGCAGGAAATCGTAAATTTCTGTAACTGTACCTACCGTAGACCTTGGATTACGAGAAGTAGTTTTTTGCTCGATAGAAATAACCGGGCTGAGGCCGTTTATTTTGTCTACATCCGGTCGCTCTAGGTTGCCGATGAAAGAACGGGCATAAGCAGAAAAGCTTTCCATGTACCTCCTTTGGCCCTCTGCATAAATGGTATCAAATGCTAACGAAGATTTACCGCTGCCGCTAATTCCAGTAATTACGACCAGCTTATTTCTAGGAAATGAAAGGCTTACATTCTTGAGGTTATGTTCTCGTGCACCAATAATTTCAATGGAATCATGTCCGGTGAAATCCAACTCCTCTTTATCTAATACCTCTTGCGTTTTTGTCATTGAGAAATAGTGCCTTTCAAAAATAAAAACACAAAGTTCGTGCTTTAGTTAATCAATTACAATGGCAGTAAAAAGATGATCAAGCGACATCTTGGCCGCTTACTATCTTCAGCATTGCGAACCAATCTTCACGTTCTAATTTAGTTTGATAGTTTTTAACGGCTGATTGAACTCTTTCGATGCTCATGGTGCCAATAACGGGCAGTATGCCGACAGGAAGTTGAAGCACCCAAATCAATAATAAATCGCCTACTGATACACAGTATTTATCAGCTAACTTTTGAAGGTCTTGATTAGCAATGGCATCCGAAATATGTTTAGAGCCACCCAAAGGCGACCATGCCATTGGGTTAATCTTTAATTTGTTCAAATGATCTAATGTGCCATCAAACAAAGGTTGATGTTGGTATAAAGAAACTTCAATCTGATTTGTAACTAAAGGCATATCGCAGGCACTTGCCAATAGGTCAAACTGATGATTGGTGAAGTTTGAAACACCAAAATAGTTGACCTTCCCGGATTGTTTGAGAGAAGCAAATGCATCTGCCATCTCAAATACATTCATTAAAGGATCAGGCCTATGAATCAATAAAAGGTCGAGATAGTCTGCGCTTAATTGTTCTAGAGAATTTTCAACTGATTGAATGATGTGCTTTTTAGAAGTATCGTAATGCTTGATTCGATGCTCTGGTCTATTCTCCGATAGAAGTTTAATGCCACATTTAGAAACAAGTTGAATTTCTGATCTTTTGTCTTTGTTGGCTTTCATCCATGGCCCAAAAACTGCCTCGCAAGTATAACCGCCATAAATATCTGCATGATCAAAGGTTGTTATACCGTTATCCAATGCAGTGTTTAACAACTGATCTAATTGGTTGGTAGTCAGCATATGTATGCGCCACATACCCAAAGCCAGCTCACTGAGCTCTAGACCTGATTCAGAAATATTTATTTTACTTACCATCGGTTAACAGCACCCGCCACCATCATAAAAATAGGTAGAGTCAGAAATGTAAATATCTTCTCTGTTTAAAGAGCTTAGTGCCCCAGCTGTTTTATCGCAAACTGCCAGTGGCTGATTTGGCATCAATACGTGTCCTTTATGATCATCGAAATATTCCTCACTGCCATAATAAATGGCCGTCTTACCTGTAAATACACATGGGCCATCTTCGGGCATCGGGTCTTTAATGGCGCATACCTCTACACTTTCGATGAATATATTTTTATCTGTATCGTAATGCTTTGGATCGAGAATACGATAGGGTCGCTTTGCTCTGATTTCTACTGTTCCAAAGCCTACTTCCGTAATCATATCAATATAATCTTTTAGTGGAAGTGCGCCACTTAGGCAAAGAGCTCTCAATCGCTCATCATTTTGCAAAGATTCAGGCATCGGTTGATTACAGATTGGATCGGAAAGTACCAATCTGCCATAAGGCTTTAATACTCTGTACATTTCTGCTAACGCTTTCTTTAAATCGGCTTTTGTAAAGATATTGAACAGACAGTTTTGAGCTGCAACATCTATTGTTTCGTCTTCAACAGGTAGATTAAGTGCATCGCCTTTTCTTAAATCCACAAAATCAGACTTAAACCATGGGTTAAGTTGCTCAGCTTCTTTAAAATTCTTTCGGCTTGCATCTATCATTTCATCCACAACATCTAAACCTACCACTCCGCCTTTTTTTCTACTGAAGTAAGAGAATTGCAAAAGCTCCATTCCGCCACCAACTCCTACATAAAGAATTGTAGGGTCATTTACCAAATCACGTGGATTTACAGTACTTCCGCACCCATAATTCATATCGAGCATAATTTTAGGAATTTTCAAGCCAGGTAATTGCCACACAGGGGTAGTTGTACAGCATAGACCTACATCCGGGGTTTCAGCTGCCTTTTTATAAACGTTTTTGGTGGTTTCTAAATAAGTTTCCATCTATAATCTCTTGATCAGTTCTGTGTATAACTCAGTTAATTTTTCTTCTGCCTTGCCCGCAATGGCTATAATTTCATCAATATTTATGGGGGACAAATTATCAGGGTCGCAATCATCTGTCATCACAGAAATTGCGCAACATGGTAGCCCCATATGGTTGGCAACAATTACTTCAGGTACGGTAGACATACCAACCACATCTGCTCCGATATTTCTTAAAAAGCGATACTCTGCCCGGGTTTCCAGGTTAGGCCCAATCACCGAAACGTACACTCCCTTTCTTAATGTAATCTTATTTTCCTTCGCAATTTCTTCCAATATGGTATTCATGGAAGGGTCGTAAGGCGCACTCATATCAGGAAATCTTGGCCCCAACTCATCAAAATTCTGGCCTCTTAAAGGATTATCAGGCTGCATATTAATATGATCATCAATAAGCATGAGTTCTCCTTTTTTCCAGGAGAGATTCATATTGCCAGCTGCGTTAGATAAGAGTAATTTCTTAATCCCTAACATTTTCAATACTCGCACAGGAAGCGTGATCTGTTGCATTGAATAGCCTTCATAATAATGAAAGCGGCCATCCAGCGCTACTACTTTCTTACCATGAACGGTACCGTAAATCAATTTACCATCATGTGAAAGCACCGTTACCAATGGAAAATGTGGAATATCTTCATAGCTGATAGTAAGCTCTACCTCCATGGCAGCAACAAATTTATCACCTAGGCCTGTGCCTAAAATAACTCCAATTTCAGGAGCCTTTACTCCGCGGTTTTGTAGATATTCTACCGCTTCTTCAAACTGTTCAATCATATAATTTTTTATAAAACGAGATTCAGGGTCGAGCCCGGAAAGACATACAAGTTTATTTAAGCCACTGTACCCTGGCAACTGGAACCTGCACCAGCGGTACAGCCATAGCAATGCTGATTGATAATGATATTCCTATTTTCTAATTTCTCCAAATCAAATTCACTGATGTGCTGACCCGCCTTTTTGTCTACTTTGAGGCCAAGCATCTGATTAAAATCACAGTCGTACATATGCCCATCATAATCTACTGAAATGGTATTTCTACACATAACTCCCTTCACCGCAGCCGGGTTAAAGGCACTTACTAGTGAATCCATATAGTCTTCATAATTTTCTGTTCGAATAAGAAACTCCAAAAAGCGACTGATAGGAATATTGGTAATGGTAAAAAGACTATTAAAATCAATGTCAAAATGCTCTTTTAGTTCTTTCTTAAATTCACGCTCGAGGCCAGCCTGATCGCCTGGAAGAAATGCTCCGCTCGGATTATAAACCAAGTCCAGATTTAATCCAGATCCTGCTTTTCCATAACCTACCGCATTGAGCATTTTAAGTGCTTCTATAGATTTATCGAACACGCCCTCGCCTCTTTGTCTATCGGTTTTATCTGCTTGATAAAACGGGAGAGAAGAGACTACTCTTACTTTATTCTTTTTAAAGAATTCAGGGAGATCATGGTACTTAGGGTTCGCCAGAATGATAGTGAGATTGGAGCGCACGATAATTTCTTCAACCCCAGTCTTATTTGCCTCCTCCACAAACCATCTGAAATCAGGATTCATTTCAGGGGCTCCACCAGTTAAATCGAGTGTATGGATTTTTGTTTTTCTTAGAATATCCAGGCATTGCTGCATGGTTTCTCTTGTCATTATTTCCTTTCGATCCGGCCCGGCATCTACATGGCAATGCTTGCAAACCTGATTGCACATGTAGCCAACGTTTACCTGAAAAATTTCGATGCTGGTTGGTTTTAAAGGATACTCATTTAGAGGTTCTATTTTTTCCTTGAACGTAGGCAGCTGTCCATCAGCAAAAATGCCATTGGATAAGATTTTTAGTTGAGTAGCCTTATCAGCCAGGTTGTGATGTTGTGCTTGTAACGATTTAGGCATAATTACATACTTAGTTTCTTCACTTTATTCATCATTTGTACACCATGCACCAGGGATGCTCCACCTCTGATGGCTGCGGCCACATGTACGGCCTCCATCATCTGCTTTTCAGTAACACCCATTTCCATTGTGCCGGCAGTGTAAGCATCAATACAATACGGGCATTGAACTGTATGACTTACGGCCAAAGCGATCAGCGCTTTTTCTCGAGCCGTTAATGCACCTTCTTTGAATACATCATTATAATAATCAAAAAACTTTTTTGCCAATTCAGGTTCAAAATCAGCTATATCACCAAACTTTTTAAGGTCAGCAGGGTTGTAGTATGTTTTTTCCATCATGTGTAATTAATAACTCTTGTTGAAGTTAGAACATTCAACGTTGAAATTGGTTGCGAAAGTTTAAAAGGTACTATTTATGCGGCACTCTTGTCAACTATAAGACATGAGATTGGTATGAATAGCCTGTTTACTATCAAAGTGGGATGGCAATTTGGTATGTTTTGCCTCTGGTAACATTTAATTGATCATCTCTGAGCCAAGGGTTGTGTCTCTTCAATAGCTTATAATTAATGCCTTGTTCTTTTGCAAACGCTACCAAGTCTTTGATATCGCTATCTACCTCCACATATTTTACTTTTTCCTCATCGTACAAGTGCTCTTTACTAATATCAAACCCATACTTTTTCGGATTTTGGAAAATCTCTTTGATGGCCAATATTCTGAAAACATATCGTGAAGTTTCTTCATTGAGCATAAGATCATAATAGGAGTCTACCTTTTGGTTATTTATGGCCCTTGCTAAGCCCGACCTGCCTCGATTATAGGAGGCCGCTACATTGGTCCAATTTCCAAATCTTTCATAGGCCTTATTCAAATAATTACAGGCCGCTTGTGTGGATTTTAACGGATCGTAGCGCTCATCTACATCTCTACCAATTTCTAACCCAAACTCTTTGCCGGCATCTTTTCTAATTTGCCAAAATCCAACAGCATTTTTTGGCGATACATCATTTTGAAAGCCTCCTTCAATGGCCGCTAAATATTTGAAATCATCTGGAACGTTATTTTCTTTTAGAATCTTTTCTATTTGTGGGAGCCACTTGTGCCCGCGTTTTAATAGAAATATGGTACTACTATGCCAATAAGTATTAATGTGAAGTTCTCTATCCAATCTTTCTCGCACATCGGCAATATGCAATGGCACTGGCTCGCCTGCAAAAGTCATGGATTTAGGTAATTCCAGAGAAGCTGCATTTAGATAATTCTCAAAACCAGCTGGCGGCATGTTGGAAATGGCTAACTGATCTGACCTTGGTATATCATCCTTATTCCCTTCGTTATAAGAAATATAGCCACAGACCAACACGAAGGCCATAATTGAAATATAAATAGATAGATTATTCATTGAATTTCACCTTTTTTTAAGCCAACGTTCAACTCAGCTAAAATATTCCTTCTGATAAAACAAAAGGAATATTGCATCATCAAATCTAGAAATTCGGAGATAGAAGGTACTTCGCGTAGAATTCATCAATTGCCGCCACAGCTTCAGTGGCTGTTTCAACAATCTTGAAAAGATTTAAATCCTCTTCATTAATGTTTCTTTCTTCCGCAAGCATCGTTTCCTTGATCCAGTCGATAAGCCCACCCCAATAGGCTTTGCCAACAAGTACAATAGGGAAGCGACCGATTTTCTTAGTTTGAATCAGTGTTAATGCCTCAAAAAGTTCATCTAACGTTCCGAAACCTCCAGGCATTACAATAAATCCCTGTGAATATTTAACAAACATTACTTTGCGAACGAAGAAATAGTCAAAAGTGATTAGTTTATCCTGATCTATAAAATCGTTGCCTTTCTGTTCGAAAGGTAAGATAATATTTAACCCCACCGATTTACCACCTTGCTCTTTAGCTCCCTTGTTACCAGCTTCCATAATACCCGGTCCACCACCTGTAACTACACCATAACCGTGGCGCACTAATTTAGCCGCTATTTCTTCGGCCATTTGATAGTACTTATGATCAGACTTAGTTCTAGCCGAACCAAAAACAGAAACGCAAGGGCCTATTTTAGCGAGTTTTTCAAAGCCTTCAACAAACTCTGACATCACTTTAAAAATCACCCATGAGTCGTAACTCTTTATTTCATTCCAATCTTTTTCTTCAAATGCCCTGATGATTTTCTTCTCTTCATCATTTAAATCATCGTGCGTGCGTATATTATCGAGCTTTGTTTTTTTCTCTGCCATAGTTAAAAAAATTAATTGTGGTAAGTTGTCTTTTGAAAAACGGCCACTAGGATAACAAATCTTTCAGAGCTTCTGGTAATGTTGGATAAGAAAATTTAAATCCTGTTGCCTGAATCTTCTCACAAGATACTCTACTTCCTCCTAAAATCATAGCTGCTCTTTTGCCTAACATGAGTTTTAACACAAATGCAGGCACATTGGGCAAGAAGCATGGCCTATTCAACACCTTGGCGGTTTCTTTAGTAATTACTTTGTTGGTTTCCGGGTTGGGACCAACCGCATTGTACACGTCATTCACGTCATCATTTTCAACTGCATGAATGAACATATTGCATAAATCATCGATATGAATCCAGCTCATATATTGATTACCACTACCTAGTGGAGCACCTACTCCAAATTTTATTGGTTTAGCCATTTCATAAAGCGCACCGCCTTTTTCACTAAAAACAATGCCTATTCTGAGCTTTGCAGTTCTTATTCCTAATTCAGTAATTTGATCTACTTTTTCTTCCCATGCTTTTGTAACTGTAGCTAAAAAATCATCGCCAAATCTACTGCCTTCCTTCACCCAAACTCCACCAGTATCCCATCCATAATAGCCAATAGCTGAGGCTGAAACGAATGATTTAACTTCATGATTTATTGACTTAAGTGTATCATGTAGGAGTTGGGTGCTTCTTGTTCGGCTTTCTAAAATTTCTTTCTTTCTAGCCGCTGTCCATTTTTTATCTGCTACTCCGGCACCAGCCAAATGGATGATTGCATCAACCCCTTCCAATGCGCTTTTGTCAATGGTTTGCTTTTCAACATCCCAAACATAGGCCTGTACTCCGTTTTTTGATCCAGCAGTACGTGATAGATAACGTACCTTAAAGTTTTTTTCTTTTAACAGTTCTGTGAGTCGTGAACCCACTAATCCTGTACCGCCCGTGATGAGTATTGTTTTTGGCATCTTTTATTTTAGTGTTGTTATTAAGTATAACTAAATAGAATGATATTAGTTGGACTCAACTATTTAAATTTTACAATTGATAACATAGTGAAAATGTAATTTATAAGTTCACACTTTTAAAATTTAGCATATTTGCTTTAGTAAAATCCAAGCTGTTATACTGCCTTAAAATTAACTTGGATAATGTTAAATGAGAATAACACTAAAGACATGAAAAATTTAAATTTTACAGCTACAATTTTATTAATAGTTGCATTATTCAGTTGCAATGAAAAAAAACAAAACAACTCCGGTGAAGACATCGACTACATAGCAATATGTGAAAAGTTTGATGAATATGCCTTTGAGCAAAAGGCATTGCTGGATGAAATTAGAAATAAATATCAAGCAGACAAGCCATTCATTAGAAGATTTAATGAAGAACAAATGAGTTGGATTAAATATCAGGACACAAGGCTCAGATCATTATATTCTCAGGATTGGGATAGATATTATAGAAAGCAATATGGCACGCCAATATTTAACGGATGCAAGTGCAAAGAGCTAATTAGGCTTTCTATAATAAGAAATGAGGAACTAAGAACGTATCTGGAAGGACCTGCGGAAAATCAACAAGAATGTCCTATTCAGGGAAGAAAATAAAAAAGCAGACTCAAATTAATTTGAGTCTGCTTTTTTATTGATTTGTTTAAAAAATCTTAGAATGAATATTTTACACCAGCACTAATAGCCATACCTGGGTTAAGTCTCTGAAACGTAGCATCAGGTGAATTATCTAGGTTTGAAAAGGCTCTTTTGTAAAATTGTTCAAGCTTATCATTAAGAATGTTTGAAACCCCAAAATTCACTACCCATTGTTGTTTAGCTCCAAACGTTTTATTCATATTGAAATTTAAACTATGGAAAGGTTGTGAAAACACATCCGGATCTAATCCTCCTCCTACAATAATTAAAGTTTCTCCTTTTACATTATAAAATAATCCTGCATCAAATCCACTTTCAAAGTTATTATAAGCCAGACCAGCATTAATTATCCATGGTGCCTGACCAGACATGTTTCTTGTTTCATCAATAACTTCACCTTCTCTTGCATTAGCCCTTCTATTTATCAATTCGGACTCCTGCATATCAACAATGGACTCTACAATAGTTACATTACCGTTCACACTCCAATTAGGACTAATAAAGTCTAAAGCCTTTCTAAATTCGAATTCCATTCCAAATAATTGGCCATCGCCCACATTCCTTGGTTGATATTCAACGTTTGTTCTTTGTTGAGGAATTCTTACTAATTCTATAGGATTCTCAAATGATTTGTAAAATGCAGATATTGAATAAGTTTGACCTCTACCCATAAATAACTCCCAACGAAGGTCAATATTATCTATTCTTGTCTCAACCAAATTTCCATCCCAGTTTCCAATGGCAAAAAGCCCACCGTTAAATATCCTGTTTGATACAGGATCAAAAATTTGAGCAAATGACAATTCTTTAAATGATGGCCTCGCAATTGTTTTAGAGTACGATAGTCTAAGATTTTGTTCTTCTGTGATTCCATATATTAGATTTACTGAAGGGAAAAAATCCAATGCATCAAGTACTATATCATTATCCAATACTCTACCTAATCCTTCGTCTGCCTTCACTTCACCAATGGCTTCTTCCATAGTTGCACCTGAAGCTACCCTGCTTCTGATGTAACTAGCAGCTCCCTGATCTCTTCCAGTATGCCTCATGGTGAAATTTTCTGCCCTTACACCTATAATCGCTTTCAATTTATCTAAAGGAGAAAATTCCGTTGAAAAGTAAACCCCTGAATTAGTTGCATTCGCATTATATTCATTAGGGTTTGGATTACTAAATCCAGATACAAGGAAAACATTACCTGCTGGGAAAACTGTCTCATTAGTCCATACTTCTAGTCCACTTCCTGTCCAATCAAGCTGCTCTCCATTTAAAAAATTAACATTGAAGTCTACAATTCTATAATCTCTTTCTTTATAGATTTGACTAACTCCAAATTTTAATTTGGCATCGTTTCCAAACATTTCCAGATCTCTTGTAACATCTACTTTACCTACCACATTTATTTCATCAAGCTCTCTCCAAATTCTTGTTGGATTACCTGCCGCTCCTGCAGCGAATCGCAAATTATCGTTGATTCTAGTGAAAGCTGTTTGTCTAATATCAGGATCTTCCTGAGTTGACCATGTAGTAGAACCTCTCCAGTCGATTGTCCATTTATTATTACCAAGATGATGCTCACCATTTAGAAAGATGTTAGAAATTTTTCTTTCATTGTATTCCAATATTTCACTGATACCTGTGTATCCAGATTTACCTGATGCTTCTTGATCATCCAGAATTTCAGCCGAAACAGATGTACTTTCTCCATTCTGTAATCTCATCATGGTCAATCGAAATTTGGATAAGTTAGTTTTGTATGCTAACCCTGCTAAACCACCAAGTAATACATTGTTTTCAGCCTGAATTCCACTTTGATTAAAAGCTCTTTGAAAATCAAGCCTTGTTCGATCGTTTAAGTCATTTTGGTATTCACCATAAAATGCATCATCATAAAATGTTGTATTGTTTTTGTAATTACCAGTAAATAAATAGCCAATGTTATGACCATTTTTCAGTTCAAACTGATTCGCGGCAGTAAGTCCGAAGCTATAATTCATGAAGCTTGTTTCTGACCTCACCCCCATCGTTGGGCTAAATTGATTTAAGAAGTTTGCCACTTCCTGATCATTTTGTGCGTTTAGTGGAGTTGGTATACTGTTCAAATCAACATTTGTGGGTAATCCACGCGTACCATCGTCATATCCCAACCAATCTGTACTTCCTCCATCATAGGTAATGTAGTTATTATTGAAGTGCATGGAAGGATTATATTCCATTCCAAATGAGACATCTAATATTTTTTCCTCAGGGAAATCCTTTGTTTCAATATTCACTATACCTCCCGTAAAATCAGCAGGCAATTCAGGTGTAAATGTTTTTAATATCACCATGTTATCAATAAGATTGGTAGGATATACATCTATCTGGATACTGTTTCTATCAGGATCTAGTCCGGGGATATCCATTCCGTTTTGGGTAGTTTTTGTATACCTGTCTCCAAGACCTCTTACATAAATATATTTACCCCCTTCCACGGATACTCCTGTTACCCTTTTAGCAGCAGCACCAGCATCACCATCACCAATCTTTCGAAAACTTGCTGCAGAAATACCATCTAAAACATTGGCAGACTTTCGTTTAACAGTTTGTAAAGCCTCTTCTGTATTACGAATAGCTTCTGCTGTTATAACTACTTCGGCTAACTGCTCCACATCTTCCTGCATTATTATTCTATCTAATATGGTAACTTCACCGTCAACAACTTCTACACCTGTTATTGTAACCGCAGCATATGAAATAAATGATGCCTGCACATTGTATGTGCCGGGAGCAGTTTTAATTTCAAACTTACCATCGAAATCTGTAACTGCACCTGTCGAAGTGCCTTCAATAATAACAGTCACTCCAAACATTGGCTCACCTGTTGATCCTTCGAGTACAGTTCCTCGAATTATTCCTTTCTGCGCTATTGCAGCCAATGAAGCTATTGATAATAAAATGGTTAGTACTAAATTCTTCATTACTATTATTCTTAAATTTTCTGCAAAGCTATAGTCAACTGATATTGCTGCAACGAATACTAGATTACTAATAGTTTAAGATTAAGCGCGAAGGTTGGGCTCAAAGTAATATTGGATTAACATTACCGTTTAACTAATAAAAGTAATTAAAACAATTATCGATTTAAATAGTAAAATTAAAGCTTAATCGTTTTTTAACGATGTTAACAATTACATAATAAAAGAGGGCATCCAATGGATGCCCTCTTTTTCTGAAATTTTATTGTTATTATAATCCTAATGCTTCCAAAGCTCCAGAATTTCCAGCCCAAGACCATGCAAAATCAGCAGCTGTAGGACCGTAAGACTTTGAGCTTACATCTACACCAAAAGTAAGTACTGATTCCGCTCCGTCAAAGAAACCACCAGAGTTATCAGCAAGGTCAGTTTCCCAGTTAGCTGTGTTGCTGTTAGCGTTAGTGCCAACACCACCGAAGCTTTCAATTCTTCCAGCTTCTATTCCGAAGAAATACAAGTTATTCAAACTAGCGTTGGTATCATCATCCCAGTCAACAATTGCATCGATATCCGGACCACCATAAATAACACCTTCGGTAAATATGTGATCTTCACCTCTTGTTATTGAACCTTCAGGACCGTCCAACTCAAAAGCTGAACCAGTATTAGGCGTTACAATTATAAAGTTTTCAACAACTCCATTGTAGTCCATATCAGTATCCATAGAATCATCAAATGAGTTCCAAATTACCGCGCCATCTACAGAAACACTTCCTCCAAAGAATTCGATACCGTCATCAGCATTGGCAACAACTTCAACATTACTTATAGTTGTTCCAGCACCAACACCGCCTAAAGTTAATCCATTGATCTCATTTCCAGAACCAATGTTAGTTCCACCGTGTCTGATTGAAATATAAGATATTGTACCAGAATTATCATTTTCATCATCTCCACCATATAATCCATTTGGATCAGATGAAGGAATTCCTTCAATCTGTATTTCTGATAAATCCGAAGCCTCATCTGTCTTAGCTGTAATTGGTGCGTTACCCAAAACGATCACACCACCCCATAGACCTGATTGAGTCTCAGAAGTTGTACTTGCGTAGTTTCCTGCAGCTACATCAGCTGGATCTATTGGATCTAATATAGACGTAAAAATTATCGGAAGTTCAGCAGTTCCCTGAGCATTTAACACACCATCTCTTGCTACTAATAAAGCAGTAGCAGCTGCACCTTGACCTTCGTTGCCTTTTATTACTGTACCTGGCTCAATAGTTAAAGTAACACCCGCTAAAACTGTTACACGTGTATCAAGTTGATAGATATTATCAGCCGTCCAAGTCGTATTCTCCTCAATGTCACCTCTTACAATCACTACTGGTGTTGCACCAACAGAAAGTACATGTGTTACAACGTCTGTATCTCCGTCAACATCTGTAGCTGTAAAAGTAAATACAATGTTCTTACTTGCATCTTCCTCAGTAGCTGTGTAGCTAAACTCGTAAGTTGCAGTAGTATTACCTGTCAAATCAACTGTTTCTAATGCAGTATCATCTTTGGTCACAACTAAACTAACAAGACCATCATTGCCTTGTACAGTTGCAGTTACTGGTCCTAGCGTACCTAAATTTTCAATTGATGCTGTTGCAGGAATTCCTGAAATCGTTACACCGTTGTCCGCTGCCGGATCATCATCATCGCTACAAGAAGCTAGGTAAAACATTACCCCAAATGCAGCTAATAAACTTAAAATCTTTTTCATCACTTAAATTGGTTTTTAATTGCTTTTCAAATTGTGCCACAAATGAAAGCTTTAATTGTTACCTCAATTCATTGATGAGATTAAGCGTTTATTAACTATGTAAACTGAAGTTTAATCTAATGTTAAGCGCTTAAATTGTCGGCTAAAGAAAAAGGCCTTAAAAAAAGGCCTCCTCGTTTCTCAAACTAAGATTCTAAATTGATTAACTAATTGTTAATAGGCACTTTGTTCAAAATTGAACGTACAATTTCATTTGTGTCTATATTATCGGCCTCAGCCTCGTAGTTTAGGATAATTCTATGATTTAATACGTCAGGTGCCACTTCTTTAATATCCTCAGGCAACACATACTCACGGCCATCGAAATAGGCCATGGCTTTGGCAGCTAAGTTTAAATTGATGGAAGCCCTTGGAGAAACACCAAACTGTATATAATTGGCTTCTTCAGTTAAGTTGTATGCTTTAGGGTCTCTCGTGGCATGTACCAATTCAATTATATACTTCTCTAGTGATTCATTGATAGCCGTTTGGTTGATCTCATTTCTGATATCAAAAATATCTTGCTTCTGAAGCACTGTATTTACCTTATAATCGAACGACATATTAGAAATACGTCTCATTACCTCCAATTCCTGATTTTTTGTTGGGTAATCTACATGTACCTTCATCATAAAACGGTCTACCTGTGCTTCTGGCAATGGATAGGTACCTTCCTGATCTACCGGGTTTTGAGTTGCTAATACAAAGAAAGGCCTATCTAACTGAAAAGTGGTTTCACCAATCGTCACCTGCTTTTCCTGCATCGATTCCAATAAAGCCGACTGAACTTTGGCTGGTGATCGATTGATCTCATCGGCCAATATCATGTTAGCGAAAATAGGGCCTTTTTTCACCTCAAAATTTCCTTGCTTCTGATTGTATATCATCGTACCAATCAAATCGGCAGGTAATAGATCCGGTGTGAACTGTATTCTTTGAAAATCCAGATGCAATACCTGAGCAAGTGTGCTTACTGTAAGTGTTTTGGCTATACCGGGTACACCTTCCAGTAAAATATGGCTTTGAGTAAAAAGACCAATTAACAAGCGATTGATTAAAGCTTCTTGCCCTACAACCACCTTACCCATCTCATCAAACACCTGTTTGATTTTCTCCTGATGCTCCTTTTTCTTATCGATATTAACTGCTGTTTCTTCCATAGTTACGTTCTTTCCACTAATCTCCTAACGAGATAAATCTTACTTTTGGTTTACCAATAATCAAAAAATTAAAGATTTTGAAATAAATCAAAATGTCAGGGTAAGTCTGACAAAAATGATTTTTCTTTTTTCGTCTGACTTAAACTTAGCGCAATATTAAAAAATATGGCTCAAAATTTTGATAAGGGGTGATTCTGATTTGGTAATGGCTACATTTATTAACATTATTTAACCAGTATGAGAAAATTTGTTATTGGTGATATACATGGCGCTAACATTGCATTGGAGCAATGCCTGGAAAGAAGCGCTTTCGATTTCGCCAATGACTTGCTTATTTCTATCGGAGATATTTGTGATGGCTGGCCTGAAACAAATCAATGTTTTGAGACTTTATTGAAGGTTCAACACTTTGTACTCACTATGGGCAACCACGATTTTTGGGCATTAGAATGGGCCCTGGGCAATGAGGTTAGCCCAGCCTGGTTGGCGAATGGTGGTGAAAACACTCTAAAAAGCTATCCTGATGGAATGCCTGAATCACATTTAAAGATACTTTCAGCTGCCAAAAGTTATCACGAGTTAGATAATAAATTATTTGTACACGCGGGTATCGACACATCGCTATCAATGGAAAACCAAGATTCCAGCATTTTACTTTGGGATAGAAACTTCTTTGAAAAGGCAATTGCAGAATCGATGAAAGAACATCCAACCAGTTTAACATCTTTTAAAGAAGTATTTATTGGTCACACACCAATTCATAAATTAGGACATACTAAACCTATTAAATGTGCTGAAGTCTGGATGATGGATACCGGTGCAGGTTGGGGTGAAAAATTATCAATAATGGATATTGAAACCAAAGAAGTATTTCAGAGTGATCGGGTGGAAAACCTTTATCCGAAAGGAGCTGGCAGAAATTAGTGGTTATTTTAACTCAACAACCTTAGCATCTGCACTATTGATGTAACTGTTTAGGTAGTTGTTAATCTCCACGGTAGGTTTATGAAGATCAATCAGCAATTTAGCCTCCTCCAAAGAAGAAAATGGCTGCTCCCGATCATAAAAACCAAAGCCTAAATAGGCGCCTTTTTCGATAACTATGAGCGTTTGTTCATCCTCATTACGTCCTTCACCTAATATGGCTAAGGACCGATCATCATTATCAAACGATTTTATGGCTTCTTCTAATCGACTATTATATGATTCTACAGATTCCTCACCACAACATGCCCCTTTACAATTTCCTAATTTCACATCATAACACTCGCCAGTCACCTTTTGAATGCCACATAACTTTGGGCACAGCTCAAATTCCTTCATTACACCCATTAAGTAATGAAACCCATCAGCATGCGAGTTAAAATCAATAATTGGCGGCACCCCTTTTATTTTCTTGCTTACATTAAATCGTTTATAACCTTCACGATCTTCATATATGTATATGCCCCATTGGTTGGAAATATATTTTTGAGATCGGTTATATTTTGGCCAGAGTCTTTTTATTTCTTGCGACTCCAACACCAGAGCCACCAACTCATTTCCAGTCAATTGATAATCGATATGATGAACTTCATTTCTGATGTATTGATTTCTACCATTTTTAGAAGTACCTGAAAAGTGACTTGTAATTCGCTTTTTGATATTCACTGCTTTGCCAACGTAGATCACATTACTTTTTTCATCTAAGAAATAATACACTCCCGGCTGTTCTGGTAAGGCCAAAAACTCTTGCTTAGGCAAATTTGGTGGCAAAGTAGTTTCTTTAGAATTTCTTTTCAGTGCATTACGAACTGCATCAGGATTTTCCTCTAATATCTTTTCAAATAATATGGTTGTTGCTTTTGCATCACCCGCAGCACGATGCCGGTTTTCGATAGGTATTTTTAATGATTCGCATAAATTACCAAGGCTATAGGAACGTTGATTCGGGTATACCTGTCGGCTCAAACGTACTGTACATAACTTCTTATTTACAAAAAGATAGCCCTCTTGTTCAAACGCCTTTTTAATAAAGGAATAATCGAAGTGTACATTATGAGCCACAAAAACTTTATCCTGAAGCAGGCTATTAAACTTTTCAGCTATTTCAGAAAATGTAGGTGCTGAATCTACCATCTCCTGAGTGATACCGGTGAGTCCAGTAATGTAGCCTGGCACCACTTGTTGTGGATTGACCAAGGTTTGAAATTCGTCTATCACTTTTTCACCATCATGTATGTACGCAGCAATTTCAGTAATGCGGCTTTTGCCTGCAAAACCTCCTGTTGTTTCAATATCTACAATGGCGTACATGCTACTAATTTACTTTGACTAGAAAAATTAACAGCGAGCTATGAGGAATGATTTCAAAAAAAATGGGAAATGATTCACACCTTTTTTTTATTGTGGCTAACATGCTTCCCTGAAAATTTACGATGCATCGGCTACTTTTATTAACTTACATTGATTTATGTATAGCAGATTAATAAGCAACTACTTAAAAACCTATTGGCTCACTGCTGCTTTTTTTGGATATCTGATCTTCTCAGTAGCCATCAAAAGTTATGTGGGCCTAGACTATACAATACCTTGTTTGATTCGCTACACTACAGGCATAAAATGTCTGGGTTGTGGATTAACAACAGCGGCCACACATTTACTAACATTAGATTTCATAGGCGCTTACCAATCCAATCCTTTAATTTTTATTATACTTCCTGCATTAGTCTTTCTACTCATAAACCATTGGAGAAAATACTTAAAAATGCAGCAGTAATATGTGCCTACACCTGATCGGTGTGCATTTTATAATAATCTCTAACTACCTGCTGCAAGAAAATATAGTCTGTCTGATTATCCTTTATTTTAACCCCTAGTTTAAGTTCCAGTTTTAAAGCAAGCTGACTAATATTTGGATGATTTTTTGCATCGACTCTGTTATCAATAATCTCACTTATTAACTGAACTTCTCTGTCAGATAATTCTGACACTTCAGGGTACATGATAACGTGATCTTCATGAACACTCATTTCTGAAAGAATTTCACTTTTCAATTTCGCCTCAGATTTAACATTGACAACAATTGTCCCTGCTGCCAAATCACCAAGTCTTTGATTCTTGCTTGTAAAGAAAATAACAGCTAGTCCTATCCCATAAAAAGTGTCTATTGGTCTGAGTAAGAAACGTAAAAAGTAGGCACTGAGCCCGGCCGCATTTCCATCTTTTTTCATTACCCTGATGCCTCGGTATCTTTTCCCTACACTCTGGCCATTCATAAAAACCTCACAAATCAGGTGATAGAAAAAAATAGGGACGAACATAAAGAATGTGGCATACCCTAGGTCTAAAATAGACCCAATGAAAAATATCGACAGGGAAATTCCGGCTATAACAAGTGAATCAATTAAATAGGCAATCAGCCGATCAGCAATGCTCGAATTTTCATAATTGATTTGGACATTCTGATGAGTATTGACGTATATTGCCATGAATTTTTTAAGTTCAATTAATGAGAGAAATCAATTTTTTTCGCAAAAATGAAAAAAAATGGGCGGAAATAGACGATTTGCTCTCAACATCTGGTTCCATTTCAGCCGATCGCCTATCTGATTTATACATTCAGCTCACCGATGATCTCGCTTATGCACAGACTAATTATCCCGAAAGTAAAACTGTAGCATATTTAAATTTATTAGCAGGTAAAGTTCATGGCAACATCTACAAGAACAAGAAAAAAAGCAGATCGTTTTTAATTAACTTTTTCGGCAAAGAATTGCCTCTTATCATTTACAAGCACAGAAAGGCTCTATTGGTTTCACTCATTGTTTTTTCATTGTCTTGCTTGATTGGTGCATATTCAACACATGTAGATGAAACTTTTCCCAGATTAATTATGGGAGACCAGTACGTTGATATGACCATTGAAAATATTGAAAATGGGAACCCAATGGGAGTGTATGAAAGTATGGATCCTGTACCAATGTTTCTTTTCATAACTTTCAATAACATTCGGGTATCATTTATAGTCTTTGCTGCAGGCATCTTTTTTTCTGTCTTTACCGGGTTTTTATTGTTTAGAAACGGTATCATGCTGGGGTGTTTTCAATATTTTTTTTACACCAAGAAACTGCTTTATATCTCGGCTTTGACAATCTGGGTCCACGGTACTTTGGAAATAGCATCTATTGTTATTGCTGGTGGTGCCGGCTTGGCATTAGGAAATAGTTTCATGTTTCCTGGTACTTATTCAAGACTCCATTCATTTCAAATGGTAGCAAAAGATAGCGTTAAAATTATTGCAGGCTTAATTCCAATTTTTATCGTTGCGGGCTTTTTAGAGAGTTTCGTTACAAGATATTCTACAGTATCTACCATACCGGCAGCGGTAATAATATTATTATCTATGCTTTTTTTACTATTTTACTTTATTTACTACCCTTATAAACTACATCAACATGCAACAAATTAATTTTAAGAAAGAGCGAGACTTGGGACAAACCTTAGAAGCTGCTTCCATCTTCATTAAACAACATTTTTTTAATATTCTTAAGCCAACCTTAATAGTGGTTATTATACCTCTTGTTTTAGGTGCTTTGTTAATGGCTTCAGGAATGAAGGAAATGTTCGGCAGTCAGCAATATATAAATTCAACCGATGCCTTTTTTAACTACATGATCAATATGCTTTCGTCTTATGGATTAATCATGATTGCATATGTTTTGGGCTACGTTGTAATTATCGGATACATCAAACTTTATGCTTCAGGAGTTGAGAATATTACGTTAAATGACTTATTGCCAATTGTTAAATCAAAGGCTATTTTTTTAACAATAAGCTCTATTGCACTAGTAATAGTAATATATATTGGCCTGATACTTTGCGTTCTACCAGGTATATACCTTTCAGTTGTACTCGTTCACTTTTATGCTGTTGCCATTATTGAAGATGCCGGTTTCGGTGAATCATGGAAAAGGTGTTTCTATCTGATCAAAGATAACTGGTGGTCAACCTTTGGATTGTACTTTGTTACCTATCTAATTTCCTTTGGGATAATGATTTTAGCCTATATTCCAATGTATGCGATTATGGGCATGCAAATGTTTAAAGCATCTTCTGAAAATGATCCTACCGCTATGTTTGAATCAATGTCTAATATGGCTTATTTCCTGCCAATTTATTATTTAATTGGTTTGGTTATCACCATTCTTTGGGCAGTTGTATCCACATTAAGATACTATTCCCTTGTTGAGAATAAAGATGGCAGTGGTGAAAAAGAACTTATCAATCAGTTATAATTTATTCGCGCAGGGTTGAGATTCGGGTTAACGCTATTTCTATTTGTTACTATCACATTTAATCTGTTCGGAACTTCTGACACACTCACCACAAGAGATGTCAGAAGTTTTAACTCCTCGCAGTTAGAGCAATATCGTTCCGATACAGATTTTAATTACTCCACTGATTCAGCCCAAGTAAGCTGGTGGCTTGGGTTCAGAGAGTGGCTTGCTGATCTTCTTCAGGATTATTTTCAAGATAAAGACGAAGAAGCAATTGGACAGATAGTTTATATAATCATTAGAGTTCTGCTATGGGCATTGGCACTCACTGCCATTGGCCTTGTGCTATACAGCTTATATAGGAAAGGAGTATTTGGATTAATTGGAAGAAAGCGACACCAGCTAACCATGTCGGACGATGACCTTCTACTAATAAAAGAAGAGATCGAATGGGAGGACCTGATACGGCAATCGATTCAGAACCAAAAATACAATGAGGCCATTCGCTATTTATTTTTACAGGCTTTAAAGATTCTTTCAGATTTAGGGAAAATAGAATTGAATAAGGCAAAAACTATCCGAGATTACCAACGAGAACTGTCAACAGAATATTCAGATCAATTTGCCCTATTGGCCCGGTGTTATCAATATGTTTGGTTTGGCGGGGTAACTATTGACGAAAAGCATTTTGAGGATTTACATGCCACTTTCAGAGATTTTAATGGAACAGTAAATGTGGAGTAAATACAAATACTATATCGTTTCAGGAATCGCGCTGGTGCTTATTGGAGTGTTGGAATCAATAAAACCAAAAGAAGTAGTATGGCTTGAATCTTATTCGAGGTATGATAAAATTCCGTACGGCAATTTTGTGTTGTTCAACGAATTGGAGAGTATATTTTCTGAATCCATCGTATCGTCAAGTGAATCACTATCTCAAACTCTTGATGATGCTCAACAAAAAACTAACCTAATAATTATTAATAACTCATTTCAGCCTGCTGAAGTAGAACTGGAGGCACTCTTAGAGTTCGTGAATAATGGAAATCAGGTGTTGATAGCCAGTAGAACAATTTCACAAGCCTTATTGGATACTCTTAACCTAAGCATAGAAAATAGTTTTGATGATGAAATTCAAACCAGCTACATATTCTATTTAAAGGATGACAGCACCAGATATACTGCACCCAATCAGAGCATGTTCTTCCGTTCTTATTTTGCCAATTCTGATGAGGGAAATTATCTAGGTTTTAATTCAGACGATCAGCCCAATTTTGCCTTTTCAACATTCGGTAAGGGTAAAATATACCTCCATTTAACCCCAAATGTCTTCTCCAATGTATTTATGCTAGCAGATGAAAATCATCATTATATAAGTCAGGTATTATCTTATTTACCTGATCAGCATACCATTTGGGATGAATACTACAAAGTGCGAAAAAACTACATTAGCAAAACTCCATTTCAACATATTTTAACAACTGAAGGGTTACAACAGGCTCTTTATCTTCTTCTTTTGGGCACACTATTGTATATCATTTTTGCATCAAAAAGAAAGCAAAGGATTATACCTGTTTTACCTACTAAGGCCAATACAACGGTAGAATTTGTCGAAACGATTGGTCAGCTTTATTACAATGAAAGCGATCATAAAGACATCGGAATGAAAAGGATAGATTACTTTCTTGCCGAAGTGAGGGAAAAATACAGGTTGGATACGGAAGTACTTGATGATACATTCGCCAAACATCTTTCAAACTCTTCAGGAGTGCCTTTCGAAGATGTTAGCCTTTTAGTTACAAATTTCAAAGTTATTCGAGCAGTAGCCAATGTGTTAGATGAACGAATAATTGAACAGGAAAAATTGATAGAAAACTTTTATAAAAAAGCCAGATCTTATGGAAAATGATAATATTTTCGAATCACGCGTTGATCTCTCCGTGGTTCAAGAAACTTTTGAGGCCATTCAAAAAGAGATAGGGAGTGCTGTGTTAGGGCAACAAAAAATCGTTGAGCAATTAACAATTGCTTTATTCTGTGAAGGGCATGTGCTGATTGAGGGTATGCCCGGAGTAGCTAAAACATTGACGGCCAAATGCCTATCTAAAACGGTAGATGCGAAATTCAGCAGAATTCAATTCACACCAGATTTAATGCCCAGCGATGTGATCGGCACAATGATCTACAATCCTAAGTCTACAGAGTTTGACTTTAAATCCGGTCCAATATTCTCGAACGTTGTGTTAATAGATGAAATAAATAGAGCCCCCGCCAAAACACAATCGTCACTTTTTGAATGTATGGAGGAACGACAGATTACGGTGGATGGAACTCGGTATGAATTGGAATCTCCTTTTATTGTCATTGGCACTCAAAACCCAGTAGAACATGAGGGTACTTACAGGTTACCGGAGGCACAGTTAGATCGCTTTATGTTCAAGTTGATCGTGGATTACCCTAACCTGGATGATGAACAGAAAATATTAGAATTACACATGACAGGTGGCATCCATCTTAATCTGAAAAACATCAATAAAATTATTGATGCTAAAAAGCTGAAAGCAATACAGGAAACGGTAAAACAAATTAATGTGAAGCGTGAAATACTTCATTATATTGCCAGCCTCATACATGAAACACGAAACAATCCGAACATCTATTTAGGGGCATCACCAAGAGCAGGTATTAGTCTCTTACACAGTGCCAAAACGTATGCCGCTGTACAAGGTAGAGATTTTGTAACCCCTGATGATGTGAAGGATATGGTTATTCCGGTATTGAATCACCGCATTATGTTGACCCCTGAAAAAGAAATGCAGGGAATGACCGCGCATACGGCCATCCAATTGATAGTAGATAAAGTAGAAGTGCCTAATTGATAGAATGCGCCTTTTCCGAATCATACAATCATTATACCTAACATTTAATTTCTACGCGAGTGTAGGTCTGCTGGTGTTGGTTTTTGTTTTAGGCAGTATGAACCCTTTCATACTCGGAATAGCCAATGGTCTACTATTTTTATTCATTCTAGCCATATTGTTCGAAGTGGTTCAACTCTTTAGAATAGATGGGGCAGTTAAGATCAAAAGAATATCCCCTGAGAGACTTTCCAATGGAGATGAAAATGTTATTCTAGTACAAATAGAAAGTCAGTTGCCTTATGACTGTAAGTTTACACTAATTGACGAGCTCCCAGTTCAATTTCAGAGTAGGGATAAAACCTTTAAAGGTGATATTGCCGCTGGAAAGAAGCAAGAGGTAAGCTATACAATCCGTCCTTTTGAACGTGGAGAGTATCATTTCGGCAACATCAATCTCTACCTATCAACATTTGCACACCTTATCCAACGAAGATATCAATCCGAAGCCGGTGAAATGACCAAGGTTTACCCTTCTATTAATCAAGTTAAAAAATATTCATTCCTGGCAGTATCTGATCGCTTGTATGACTCTGGTATTAAGAAGATAAGAAAGATAGGTCACAACTATGAGTTTGATCAAATACGGGAATTTATTGTTGGTGATGATATTAGAGCAATAAACTGGAAAGCCACTGCCAGAACTTCTCAATTAATGGTTAACCAATACCAAGACGAAAAATCGCAAGAGGTCTATGTCATCATTAACAAAGGCAGGGTAATGCAAATGCCCTTTGAAAAGCTTTCATTACTGGATTATTCTATCAACTCTGGGTTGGTGATGTTAAATACTGCCTATGTTAAAGATGATTATCCAGGACTCATTTGCTTTAATAAAGAAGTAGACTTGATGGTATCTGCTTCTAAAAAGAAATCACAAATAACCCATTTACTTGAGGCATTGTATAACCAGGAAACTGATTTTTCGGAAGCCAACTATTCCAAGCTTGCTTTTTGGGTGAGGAAAACAATTAAAAAGCGAGCCCTCCTTTTCCTATACACGAATTTCGAAGGTCTTTCTAGTTTACAACGCGAGATTGATCATTTGAAGGCAATCTCAAAATATCAGCGATTGATCGTAGTCATATTTAAAAATGTAGAACTCGATGCACTTATAGAACAGAAATCTGACGCCTTAGAGGATATTTATACGAAAACTATTGCCATAAAATTTAAAACAGAAAAGGAGTTAATAGTCAAAGAGTTGAACAAACATGGTATAGATGCCATTTTAACCACTCCTGAAAACTTGACGGTTGATTCTATTAACAAGTATTTAGAGATTAAGGCGAGGGGGGTGTTTTAGGTTATCTCTTTATAATCTGGTGATTTTTTAAATTCCAATAAAAAAACAAAACCCCTGAAAACCAGAAGGTTAACAGGGGTTTTTGTACCCGGGGCGGGACTTGAACCCGCACGACCGCAATGGTCACAGGATTTTAAGTCCTGCGTGTCTACCAATTCCACCACCCGGGCATTAACTAGAAAAATCTAGTTTAGTTTTTTTGATCCCAGTGTTACCAATTCTCGTGACGATTCCATTGGAATGTCACGACCATGACCGCTTTGCGCGTCATTGGCACCACCTGGGCTTGTCTGCCATCTTAGGCAGGCATCAACTACTAGATAGTTAAATTTTCTCAAAAAAAGATGCCGCCTCGGTATTGCCAAGACGGCATATCCAGAGCGGGAGACGGGGTTCGAACCCGCGACCTCAACCTTGGCAAGGTTGCGCTCTACCAGCTGAGCTACTCTCGCTTTTTGATAAAATGAAGGTCGTTTCCTTCAAGTGGTTGCAAATTTAAACAAGGCATATTAAAATGCAATGTCTTTATTAGAAAAAAATCTTTTTACTCCTCCGCCATTGCGGTAATATCTTCGGGAGATGGGTAAAGCTCCTTGATCTTGGCTTTATACTCCTTCGGAAATTTTGATCTAAACAAGATAAATTTCTTTGTTTTTATCAAGTGATTACCACAACCTTTATCAGTAGCCAAAGCATCTGCCCGTAACTCCGATCTCTTTAAAAAAGGCTTAGAAGTAAGATATTTAAAAGCGAATTTAATCAGGTTACCAGCACTTCGGTCTTTATAGTCCATCACGTGGCCGAGTTCGTGTGCAAACCAACCCACCAAAATGGAGTGTGGCAATTGATCTATGGTCATGGTAGTGTCATTCATCACCAAATTTTTACTCATAGATATTTTGTAGTGCCTTTTTTCTCTGCCTTTGAAGAATGTCTTTATTTTAGGCTGAGCCTGCATCACTCTGTTTTTGAGTTTATTTCTGTATTTAAACTCAATAGCGTATTCATCTAATTCAGGAAAGAAACTCAACGCCTCGGTTACCGCATCTTTTACCTCTAAAGGAATTGTTTTATTAGATAGGTTTTGGCTTTGGACAGAGAAATAGCCCGCAAAGAGTAACAAAAATGTTAGTACAGATTTAGCCAACTTAATTAAATTGTTTATTTGTTAATTGGAAAAGATACGAAATTGTAACCGAAAACACTATTATTCAAAGATTAAGCAGCATTTTGTTTCATCTCTTGCGCAAGTTCTTTGGCGTGTTCTTTATTCTTAGAATACTTGATATGTTTAGGCACTCCACGAAGATCCCAAATCAGGCCAAACCAACTTAATACCTTAAGCCCATAGTAGGTAAGGTCTATTTCCCACCAAAAGAACCCCTGGCGTGCCGCTACTTCATAATAGTGATGGTTATTATGCCACCCTTCGCCTAACGTAAGCAATGCCAACCAAAGGCTGTTTTTAGATTCATCCCCTGATTCGTAACGCTGCTTACCAAATTTATGCATGATTGAGTTAATGGTAAACGTACCATGATACGTAAGTACAGTGCTCAGAAAGAATCCTATAAACAAAGTAGACAAGCCATGGTGTGTGAAAAACAATAGTATACTACCACCATTAACATACGCACCTAATGCGGTAACTGCAATGGCTAAAATAGTGGGCGGAACTAAATAATGCTTATTTAACCATACCAACTCTGGGTATTTGGCAAAATCACCTATGGTTTTGAAATCGGTTTCTTTATAATCAGGCCCAATGATCCAGCCTACATGTGAATACCAAAAACCATACAACTTCATCGAATGTGGATCTTTGGGAGTATCGCTATGGCGATGATGATGACGGTGATGTGCTGCCCACCAAAGTGCTCCTTTTTGGGCGGATGTCATGGCAAAAAATGCTATCCAAAACTGAAAAAATCGTGATGTTTTATACGATTTGTGCGCAAAATAACGATGATAACCACCTGTTATCCAGAACATTCTGAAAACATAAAGGGCAGCGCACACAATCCAGTCGAACAGAGTGGCCCCTGTCCAAATCGCTGCTAATGGAATTAAATGAACAATCGCGAAAGCTATTTCCTGCTTTAAGATTGGTCTGTTTCTTTTTTCTAATACTACTTCGGCCATGCCGTAATTCAATTATATTATAAAGTGCAAAGTTACAAATTATTAAACGATTGGAATTCTGACTTATGTCATATCCCTGTATAATAATTGTCTATTAGCAAATAGGGTTGATGAAACAACAAGAAAGAGGGGATTAGTTCTTCTTTTTTAGAATTTTTTGAATTTCATTCAATTTAAGTAATGCTTCAACAGGAGAAATGGTATTAATATCAAGTGCTTCCATCATTGTCGATACTTCTTTGAACCTGGGATCAGCCTCGAATAGATTCATCTGGTAATTTGCTTTAGGCACTGCCTCCAATTTCTTTTTAGTATCATTTTTACTCTTGTCCTTTTCCAGGAAATGCATTATCTCGTTAGCTCGAATCACTACATTATTGGGCATGCCTGCTAACTGAGCCACATGAATGCCAAAACTGTGCTCACTACCACCTTCCTTGAGCTTTCGCATAAAGATGATCTTGTCGCCCACCTCCTTAACAGAAACATTGAAGTTTTTAATTCGTACAAAATCATCGGCCAACTGGTTTAGCTCATGATAGTGTGTCGCAAATAATGTTTTAGCTCTGAAATCCTGATGGTTATGTAAAAACTCAACAATCGCCCAAGCAATAGAGACACCATCATAGGTGCTGGTTCCGCGGCCAATTTCATCCATAAGGACCAAACTTCTGTCACTTAGGTTATTAAGTATACTGGCCGTTTCGATCATCTCCACCATAAAAGTAGACTCCCCTCTGGATAGATTATCGGACGCTCCTACTCTTGTAAAGACTTTATCAATGATTCCTATTGTTGCACTTTCTGCTGGGACGAAAGACCCCATTTGTGCCATCAACACAATTAAGGCGGTTTGCCTCAATAATGCAGATTTACCCGCCATATTAGGGCCTGTAATTATCATGATTTGTTGAGAATCATTATCCAGATACACCGAATTGGGCACATACGATTCGCCTAAAGGCAATTGCTGCTCAATTACCGGGTGGCGTCCTTCTTTAATATCTATGGAGGTACCATCATTTACGTCAGGCTTCTTATAGTTATTCGCCTTTGCGATACAAGCAAAAGATACCAGACAGTCTAATTTGGCCAAAATACGTGCATTATTCTGTATGGGAGTAACATACTCGGCAGCTGCCCTCACCAAATCCTGATAAATACGCTGTTCGATCACAATCAGCTTGTCCTCAGCATTCAGGATTTTTTCTTCATACACTTTTAATTCTTCGGTAATGTATCGCTCGGCATTGACAAGTGTCTGCTTGCGAATCCACTCTTGTGGCACTTTATCTTTATGGGCATTACTCACCTCCAGATAATATCCGAAAACTTTGTTGTATGCGATCTTTAAAGATGATATCCCTGTCCTCTCAATTTCTCGTTTTTGAATCTGAACCAGATAATCTTTACCTGAGTAAGCAATCTTTCTCAATTCATCCAATTCCTCATTTATGCCTTCCTTAATGATGTTTCCCTGATTAGAAACAATGGGAACATCTTCTTTCAATTCATGTTCAATCTTTTGAAGAAGCACCTCACACAAATTAATCTGATCGGCCAATTGCTTAATTTCTGGCAACTTATGATCGATCAATTGATCATAAATTGGTCGCGTATTATTAAGCGCCTTTTTCAGTTGATTTAGTTCTCGAGGATTGATGCGTCCAACAGCCACTTTAGAAATCAATCGTTCCAAATCTCCAATCTGCTTCAGGCTTGCTCTTATTGACTCAAGAATTTCTTCATCCGCCAAAAAAGCCTCAACAATTTTGTGTCGCTCCGAAATGGCTGATGTGTCTTTCAATGGCAATACCATCCATTTTTTAAGCATTCTTGAACCCATCGGAGTTTCAGTGCCGTCTAAAATAGTAATGAGCGGTACTCCACCATCATTCTGAGGGTAAATCAGCTCTAAATTTCTTATGGTGAACTTATCAAGCCAAACGTACTTATCTTCATCAATTCTTGAAATGGCCGAAATATGATCTGTTTCACGGTGCTCCGTTTCTTCGAGATATTGTAAAACCGCCCCAGCTGATATAATTGCTTCGCCTAGCTCCTCAATTCCAAAACCCTTTAATGAAGAGGTCTTAAAATGACCGGTTAACTTTTCATAGGTAAAATCATAGCTGAATATCCATTCATCTAATGAGAACAGATTGTACTCGTCACCTATCAGACCTTCAACTTTTTGATAGTCGGGCTTACTGTAAATTATCTCAGAAGGATTGAAACCTTGAATTAATTTAGAAATATAATCTTCATTACCGCGAGCAGCCATAAACTCGCCCGTTGAAAGATCCAAAAATGAAACCCCGATATAATTTTTTCCAAAATAAATAGAAGCCAAAAAGTTGTTAGACCTCTTATCAAGTACGTTATCGTTAAATGAAAGTCCTGGAGTAACGAGTTCGGTAACCCCTCGTTTCACAATTCCCTTTACCGATTTAGGGTCTTCCAACTGATCGCAAATCGCTACCCGATTGCCTGCTCTTACGAGTTTGGGTAAGTACGTATCCATGGCATGGTGCGGAAAACCAGCCAGCTCAATATGTGAGGCAGAACCATTAGCTCTTTTGGTAAGTACTATGTCTAAAACTTTGGCTGCCTTCACAGCATCTTCACCAAACGTTTCATAAAAGTCTCCCACTCTAAAAAGTAATAAAGCACCCGGATACTTTGCCTTAATGGCATTGTATTGCTTCATCAAAGGAGTTTCTTTGGCGTCTTTAGTTTTCGACATGTAGTGGTTTTATAATTTACAAAGATTCATTTTTTTGAAGGGTTACGCAAAGGCAAATGAAGGATGCTTTTGAATATTGAATGAAGAATGTTGAACTTTGAATTTGAACTTACCGAATGAGAAAAATACCCAACGAAGAACTGGACAGAAAAAGTGTTGATGAATTTAAGGCCGCCAACAAAATTCCGGTTGTAATTCTGCTCGATAACATAAGAAGCCTCAATAATGTAGGCTCCGCGTTTCGCACTTCTGATGCATTCTTAGTAGAGAAAATTTATCTAGGGGGCATTACAGGAATACCCCCTCATCGTGAAATTCAAAAAACGGCCTTGGGTGCAACAGAATCAGTGGAGTGGGAGCATGTGGCAGATGTGAAAGAGGCCGTTGGTCAACTAAAAAAAGATGGCTATACTATTATTAGCATTGAGCAGGTGGAGAACAGCATCTCCTTAGAGGAGTTCGAACCTAAAAAAGACGAAAAATATTGTTTAATATTTGGAAATGAGGTTTTTGGCGTGGATCAGGATGTGGTGAATCTTTCTGACTTAACCATAGAAATTCCGCAATACGGCACCAAGCATTCGCTAAATATCTCCGTTAGTTTAGGAATTGTGATATGGGAGTTTTTTAGGAAATTGAGTTAAAAGCCCAGCTTCTCCTTAAGCAACTGATAACCTGATCTACTCACTGAAACTTTTTCGCCACTCTTTAAGATAGCCACATAAGAATCCTTAGAATAAGGCTCAATTTTATCCAACCGATCAATATGAATGATGGCTGAACGATGCACCCTTACAAACTCATCGGGCAAACTATTTTCTAAAGCCTTCATGGTCATTTGTTTGAGGTATTTCTTTCCAGCGGAGTGAACTTCTACGTAATCATCTTGCGCCTCAATGTAATCGATATCATCCACAGAAATAATGGTGAGTTTAGACCCTGAGCGGATCACAATTCGATCAATTTTCTCCTTAGAAAGACTTGATTCTTGTAGCTTATCTAATGACTTTTTGTTCTCTTCAGGCTTATGAATTTTATCCAAGGCCTTATTCACGGCTTCTTTAAATCGATCTCTGGAATAAGGTTTTAAAAGATAGTCAGCAGCACTTAATTCAAAAGCTTTGATGGCATACTGATCATAGGCCGTACTAAACACAATGACAGGAGCTGGATCCAGCAGCTCCAACATTTCAAATCCTGTAAGTTTTGGCATCTGCACATCAAGGAATAATAACTCGGGTTGATGTTCTGCTATTGCCTTGATTCCTTCAAAACCATTCGCACATTCTGCAGCTACTTCTATCTGATCAAAATCTTCCAGAAATTTTCTGATCACATCTCTGGCTAGTTGTTCATCGTCAATAATAATTGCCTTAATCATCGTTGTTTTTTGTGGTTTGAGGTATCTGTAACTCTATGGAAAAATTGTCTCGCTCGCGCTTAATTGTCACCAAATCGGACTTGCCATAAATTAGTTCTAACCTGTTTCTAACATTCTTCAATCCAATGCCTTTCCCTTTTTGAGGGGTGGACTCCGAATCGTAATTATTAGAAATCAAGATAGTTAAATTATCTTCTGTGCAATGCGTTCGGGTAAAGATTTTCACTGACTCTAGTTGCTCATATATTCCATATTTAATGGCATTTTCATATAGTGGTTGTAAGATTAAATTAGGCACTAGTCGATCATAACAGCCTTCATTTATATCCTCTTCTAACACCAGTCGATCTCCAAAGCGTATTCTTTCAATTTCTAAATAGCGATTCATTTGAGCCAACTCATCTTTTAACGAATGCAGCTCCGCTTCTTTTTGACCTAACGATCCTCTTAAGAATTCTGACAGTTTTACCACCATTTCATGTGCTTTCTCCGGATTGGTTAAGGTTAATGAACTTATGGAGTTCAGACTGTTGAAAATAAAGTGCGGGTTGAGTTGAAATTTCAATGTTTCTAACTCTGCATTCTTTAACAAATGCTGCAATTCAACTTCTTCCTTTTCTTTCTGCTTTAGATTAGCCGTGTATTGCAATAGGTAATAAACCAGTACAATCATCCCCAAAAAGAAGGTTCCTAAAAATATCCTCCACGGAATTGACATTGAAAGAAAAGAACTGATCTCCGGGTTATCTACACCAAAGCTCGCCAGAAATGAATTACACAAATAGGTAAGAAAACTAACTCCAATAACTACAGCCAACCCTTGATTAAGCACTGTTGCTGTAATGCCCTGACTGTCTGGAGTAATGTATTGAACAACATACCAGTAAAGCAAACCGAACCCCAAAAACGAAATGTTATAAACTAGGCTATCAGTCGCTGAATAAATGAAATCAAAGCCAAACTGATAGAATAAAATATTAGCATGAGCGGCAATAATTGCTGCCCATGCTAATAAGTAAAATAATAGGGCTTTACCGGTTAGTGGATGTTGCATTGCTATTATTTGGTGTATTTAATATCGCCTCCACCAAACATCACAAATCCTTTTACCACTAATACTTTTCCTGGGTGTGGCACAACTTTGACCGAGCTGTCCCTTTTATCACTAAAGCCCCCCAATAAAGAAAATACTTCCATTTTCACTGTCCAGTCTTGTGGTACTATAATAGACGTGCCACCAAACATGGCAAATACATCTATCACATTTTCACCTTCAGCCAGCCCTGCATTTCGTAAGTCGATGGAAGAACCACCCAGTACTGCTGAAATTTTTCCCCCTTTAAAGTTTTGCGAATCTACTGATATCTCGCGACCACCGAGCACAGCAAAATCATCAACATAGTCTACATTATTTTTTTTTTCACCGTCCAAACCTTGAGCTTCAGAATCTTTGTTTCTGCTTCTTCTAAGAATAAGAGACCCACCTATGATGATGAAAATTGAAGGCCATAATATGTGCCATATGTCTCTGATTCTGAAGTAATAGAAATCTTGAAGCAAGAAGACGCTACCTATCACAATCATAATGATACCAGGCTCAGGCTTTTTTCTACCAATAATAAAGTATGTACCTAAAGCAATAAGAAAGGTCTTCCATGATAATAAATAATCAGGAATGTAATAAGGTATGATGTTTAGATTGTCAAGAAGTAAAACTCCTCCGATAAATACGAATACCAGGCCTAGCCAGAATCTTCGATCTTGTATGTGTTCTTGTCCCATTATTTTGAGTTTTTGTTTTTAATGATGATACAATGATAGCGGGAAAATAGGGGTTGAAGTTTATGCCAATCGGTGAATGCCGACCAGGTATCGGTGAATGCCGAATTTAATTGAGTAAGAATTCTCAACCACGACATAATTTATTTTCTAAATTTGTTTACGCAATTGTTAAATCATAAAATTCACATAACAATGGACTTTAGAATAGAGAAAGACACCATGGGCGAGGTAAAAGTACCTGCCGACAAATATTGGGGAGCACAAACAGAACGTTCCCGTAACAATTTTAAAATTGGACCAGCGGGCAGCATGCCAATGGAGGTGATTTATGGTTTTGCATATTTAAAGAAAGCCGCGGCTCACACTAACTGTGAGTTGGGTGTATTGAGTGAAGAAAAAAGAGACTTAATCTCAAAAGCATGTGATGAAATCTTAGAAGGAAAGTTGGATGACCAATTTCCATTGGTTGTTTGGCAAACAGGCTCAGGTACTCAGTCAAACATGAACGTGAACGAGGTAGTATCTAATAGAGCTCATGTGATAGCCGGAAATAAGTTAGGTGAAGGAAAAAGCGATGTTCACCCGAATGACGATGTGAATAAATCTCAATCTTCAAATGATACCTATCCTACCGGAATGCATATTGCTGGGTATAAATTAATTGTAGAAACAACCATCCCTGGAGTTGAGAAGCTTAGAGATACCTTAAAGAAAAAGTCTGAAGAGTTCATGAACGTGGTAAAAATCGGAAGAACCCACTTGATGGACGCTACGCCACTGACTCTCGGTCAGGAGTTTTCGGGTTATGTATCACAATTAGATCATGGTTTGAAAGCGTTAAAAAATACTTTACCTCACTTAGCTGAGTTGGCATTAGGTGGAACAGCAGTAGGTACAGGAATTAATACACCAAAAGGGTATGCAGAATTAGTAGCAAAAAAGATTGCCGAATTCACCAAACTCCCTTTTGTATCCGCAGAAAATAAATTCGAAGCATTGGCCGCACATGATGCCATTGTGGAGACACATGGCGCCTTAAAGCAATTGGCAGTTTCCTTAAATAAAATTGCTAATGATATCAGAATGTTGGCATCAGGTCCAAGATCAGGAATTGGTGAAATTATTATTCCTGCAAATGAACCTGGCTCATCTATTATGCCGGGTAAAGTGAATCCAACACAGTGCGAAGCGATGACCATGGTATGTGCGCAAGTAATTGGTAACGATGTGGCTATTTCTGTTGGTGGTGCACAGGGACATTACGAATTAAATGTTTTTAAACCTGTAATGGCCAATAACCTACTTCAGTCAGCAAGATTAATAGGTGATGCTTGTGTATCATTTAACGATAACTGTGCTATTGGAATTGAGCCTGATCAAAAGAGTATTACTCAACATTTGAACAACAGTTTAATGCTGGTTACTGCACTTAACACCCACATTGGGTATGAAAAAGCGGCCAAGATTGCCAAAACTGCTCACGAAAATGGGACTACCCTAAAAGAGGAGGCCATTAACCTAGGCTTTTTAACAGCCGAAGAGTTTGATCAATGGGTTCGACCTGAAGACATGGTGGGCAGTCTGAAATAATCGAATTTTTCCTATATTTGATTTAATTGACTATATTTTCAAAGATTTTTACAAACTAGACTACATAATGAAAAAAGTTACACTAGTACTTAGCTTGATCTTGGTTGGCGCCATCGCCTTTAATGCTAATGCACAATTGGATAAGGCGGAAGCTAAAGAATGGAAAAATAAAGCCAAAGAGTACAAAAAGAACCCTGAAGCTTTAAAACAACTTGTTGATGATAAAGATGCGTTGCAAGGTCAGGTAAACAGCTTAAAGTCTGATAACAATAGCCTTCAATCGAAGCTAAGTGATAAAGACGCTAAGATTAGCGAATTGCAAGATGACATGGCAAAGTTGCGAAGCGATTTAGCGGCAGCAAAAGCAGCTGCTAGAGAAAAGCCAGCAGCTCAGCCAAAAATGGAATCTGGCGGCAAAATGGTAGATGGCATTGTATTCAAAGTTCAGATTGGAGCATTCAGAAATAAAGACCTTTCTAAGTACTTCGAAAATCACGAAAACTTCGGTGGTGAGAACGAGGATGGAATGCAGAAAATCACTTTAGGACAGTTTAGAGACTATTGGGAGGCCGATACCTTTAAGAAATACCTTAGAGAGATGGGCGTAAAAGATGCGTGGATTGTACCTTACCAAGATGGTGTTAGAAAAGAAATAAAAGATGTATTAGAAGGCGTTGTTACTGAGAAGCCAGCGGATTCAGAATAATATATCATTAAACATATAAGTTAAAAGCAGTACTTTCGTACTGCTTTTTTTATTGCCATGAATAAACGATGGAACCATAAACCAATCCCTAATCAAGAAGTAGTTGAGGCGCTATGTAAGTCCATCAATGTAAGCGTGCCGTTAGGTACTATCATCGCCCAACGTGGCATTACCACTTTCGATGAAGCCAAGGACTTCTTCCGCCCATCTTTGGATCATTTACACGATCCATTTTTAATGAAAGGAATGGATAAGGCAGTTGCCAGAATTATTACGGCTTTCGAAAACGATGAAAAGATTTTAGTCTATGGCGATTATGACGTGGATGGCACCACTTCAGTAGCTTTATGTTTTGGGTACATTAACTCATTTCATCATCATTCGGAGTTTTATATTCCCGACAGGTACAAAGAGGGGTATGGCATTTCCAAACAAGGAATTGAATATGCGCATGAAAATGGGTTTTCACTAATCATAGCACTTGATTGTGGAATCAAATCAGTGGAGCTCATTGATTATGCAAATGATCTGGGAATAGATTTTATTATTTGCGATCATCACCTGCCCGGGGAAACAGTGCCTAATGCGGTAGCTGTGCTCGACCCAAAGCAAGAAGATTGTCCATATCCTTATAAAGAACTCTCCGGATGCGGTATTGGCTTTAAGCTCATACAGGCAATTTCAGATCAACTTGATTCTATTCTTGTTGATCCGTTCGAATTTCTTGATTTAGTGGTTATTAGCATTGCATCGGATATCGTACCCATTACCGGTGAGAATCGCATTCTTGCCTATTACGGACTTCTCCAGTTAGAAAAGGCACAACGGCCGGGGCTAAATGCCATGGTACACCTTGCGGGCATTCAGAAAAAACTAACAATTACAGGAATAGTATTTGGAATTGCACCACGAATAAATGCCGCAGGCCGAATTAGTCATGCCAAAGGTGCCGTGGATATGCTATTAGCAGAAACGGAAGATGAGGCCTACCACTATGCGGAGAAACTCAATATAAAAAATGATAAGAGAAGGGAAGTAGATAGCTCCATCACTCAGGAAGCCCTTGCCATGATTGAAGAAAATAATGGAACTGTTACAAAGTCCACTGTGCTTTTTAAAGAAGACTGGCATAAAGGAGTGGTGGGGATTGTGGCAAGCCGATGTATTGAAAAACACTATAAGCCTACCATAATACTTACTAAATCGGATGATAAGGCTACCGGTTCTGCTCGTTCTGTTTATGGATTTGATGTGTATAACGCCATTGATAGTTGCAGAGATTTATTAGATCATTTTGGCGGTCATAAATATGCTGCCGGACTTACTTTACCCATAGATAATGTACCATTGTTTCAGCAAAAATTTGAAGAAGTAGTATCCAGCACAATCCCTGATGATTTACTAATTCCTCAAATTGAAATTGATGCTGAACTTAATTTTGACTCAATCACGCCCAACTTCTACAAGGTGTTGAACCAAATGGAGCCTTTTGGCCCTGAAAACCTTGCTCCGATATTTTATACAGATCAAGTGAAACTGGCAAGTTCTTTGCGTATACTGAAAGACAAACATTTAAAGCTCTTCCTGAAGCAGGAAAATAACGAACAAAGTTTTGAATGTATTGGGTTTGGCCTGAGTGATTTGAAAGAACAATTGGAAGCAACACCATTTTTTAGAATAGCCTATTCCATAGAAATGAATGAATTCCGAGGCATGAAGACCCTTCAGCTTAATATTAAGGATATACAGTTTGATTAATTAGTTTTGCAACCATGATTTTAAGAGCAGATAATCTTGTCAAAAAATATAAAAAGAGAACAGTAGTTAATCATGTGTCCGTAGAGGTTGAGCAGGGAGAGATCGTTGGTCTACTGGGTCCAAATGGTGCAGGTAAAACTACCACCTTCTATATGATTGTTGGTTTGATTAAGCCAAACGAAGGTCAGATATACCTTGATCAAGAAAATATCACAGAGCTGCCTATGTATCGTAGAGCAAAGTTAGGCATAGGTTATCTCGCTCAGGAAGCCTCTGTTTTTAGAAAGCTTAGCGTTGAAGAAAATATAATGGCTGTTCTGGAGATGAGAAACATTCCGAAAAAAGAGCAGAAAGAAAAAGTGGAAGCACTCCTTGAAGAATTCTCATTGACACATGTTCGCAAGAATTTAGGCATGGTATTGTCAGGTGGTGAGCGAAGAAGAACTGAAATTGCCAGAGCACTAGCTGTGGATCCGCACTTCGTATTATTAGATGAACCCTTCGCAGGTGTAGACCCTATTGCTGTTGAAGAAATTCAGACCATTGTTGCCAAGCTTAAGGATAAGAATATAGGCATATTAATAACTGACCACAATGTGAACGAAACATTGTCCATCACAGATAGAGCGTACCTCATGTTTGAAGGTAAATTGCTGAAAGCAGGTTCTGCAGAAGAACTTGCAGCTGACGAACAGGTAAGAAGAGTTTACCTGGGTCAACATTTCGAATTAAAGCGAAAAATCTAAGCAGTATCAAAGCCCTTTCTAGGGCTTTTTTCATAATTTCACAGTTCTGGTTTAAACAATTTCACTTGGACATACTCAATTCCATCATCTCCTGGGTCATGAAAAAAAGAATTCATGACATCGAACTTTTCATCAAGTACCCACATGATGTTCAGGCCGAGCTATTCAGAAAATTAATTGATCAGGCCAAGAATACAGATTTTGGAAAAAAGTATGATTTCAAGTCAATCTCAAATTATAAACAGTATCAGGAAAGAGTACCCCTGCATTCTTATGAACAGCTTTTCCCTTATATAGAGAGGCTCATGCGTGGCGAGCAAAACGTGCTGTGGCCTTCTGAGGTTAAATGGTTTGCCAAATCAAGTGGTACTACTAACGCTCGAAGTAAGTTTATTCCCGTTTCACCTGAAGCATTGGAAGATTGCCACTATAAAGGAGGTAAAGACTTAATTTCTATATACATCAACAATTACCCTGATTCAAGAATGTTTACGGGTAAAGGTTTAGCCATTGGTGGTAGCCATCAAATCAATGAATTCGATCAAAATGCAGAATCTTATTATGGTGATGTTTCTGCAGTAATCATGAAAAATCTTCCTCTTTGGGCTCAGTTGATTAGAACTCCAAGTTTAGAGGTAGCACTCATGGATAAGTGGGAAGAAAAGATTGAAAAAATGGCCAAGGTTACAGCCGAGGAAAATGTGACGACCTTGTCTGGTGTGCCTACTTGGACAATACTACTTCTTCAACGAATTATGGAGATTAAAGGAGTAGATAATATATTGGAAGTATGGCCAAACCTTGAAGCATTTTTTCATGGAGCCGTGGCTTTTACTCCTTATAGAGAGCTATTCAAAAAATTAATTCCTTCGGATAAAATGCATTATTGGGAAACCTATAATGCCTCTGAAGGCTTCTTTGGAATTCAAGATCAAATTGGTTCAGAGGAATTGTTGCTCATGCTGGATTATGGAATATTCTATGAGTTCATTCCTTTTGATGAAATTCATAAGGAGCACCCAAAAGTACTTTCATTAAGCGAAGTGGAAATAGGTAAAAATTATGCCATGATTATTTCTACCAATGCCGGCCTTTGGCGATATAATATTGGCGATACCGTTAAATTCACTTCGGTTGAACCGTATAGAATTAAAATTTCCGGCAGAACAAAACACTTCATCAATGCTTTTGGCGAGGAATTAATCATCGAAAATGCAGAATCTGCCATTACCTGGGCTTGTGAACAAACGAATGCCATTATTGATAATTTTACGGCAGCACCTATCTATTTCGATGAAGGAAAAAGAGGTGGCCATGAATGGATCATTGAGTTTAGAAAAAAGCCGGAAAGTCAGGAGAAATTCAATGAGCTGTTAGATAAAAAGCTTCGTGAAGTCAATTCAGATTATGATGCCAAGCGCTATCAAGATATGGCCTTATTACCACCAAAAGTACACAGCGTGGCTGAAGGCACGTTTTACAAGTGGATGGAGAAAAGAGGTAAACTAGGTGGCCAAAATAAAGTGCCCCGACTTTCTAATAATCGAGAGCATCTGGATGATATTCTTGAAATGCTTGCCGCACAAGCATAACATGAGGCTTTTTAAAGCGGTCTTACTACTTTATATTTTACTGTGTATTCAGATATCTCATGCACAGAACTCTAGTTACCAGGTTGGTTATTTAATTACTGCAGAACGCGACACCATTTCAGGTTGGGTCAAAGACAGAGATAATGGTGCTTTTCAAAGCCTCTATAAGCGAATTCGGTTCATTGCCAATGGAAACAAAAGACCGAAAAGATATGGCCCAAATGATATTGTTGGTTATGGGTATGGCAACACTCATTTTCTGTCGGTACCTCTGCGAGAAGAAACGATTTTTTTTGTAACAAGGTATCTAATAGATGAGAGTCAAGATAAGATTTTCCTAAAATTGGTTAGAAGGAATAAGCATATAACCTACTTCAAAAAGGAGTTTGTCTGGGACGATAATGATATTATAGATGAATATCCCTTATTTTACCGGCATGGCAAAAAAGAATTGGTGCGTGTTACCCAAGGCGTTCTTGGATTAAAATTTAAGCGCTTGGCTGAATACTTTAATGATTGTCCAGAACTAGTAGAATTAATTCTGAACCAAAAAATAACCACAGTGGATGGTGTTTATAACTATTTTTCTACAACTTGTAGCGAAAGTATTCCACTGAATTGAAAGTATATTTAACGTTTCTTACTGGTCAAATGAAAATTACTTCATTTCTAATATTCTTTCTTACCAGCACAATTACATTTTCTCAAAAATTAGAAACTGTTATTCAGCGCGGTCATATTTCGGTGATAAAAACTGTAGCCACAACCCCTGATGGCAGATATCTACTTACGGGTAGCAGAGACAAAACCATTATTCTTTGGGAACTGAAAACGGGACGAAAGCTCAGAACATTTTTTGGACACACCAATACCATTAATGATTTAGCCGTATCTAAGGATGGCTCTTTTTTCATAAGTAGTGGTGCAGACGGTAGGGCAATACAATGGAGTATCATCGATGGGAAAATTCTAAATACATTTTCCATTAGCGAGGAGTATCTCACATCGGTTGCACTATCTTATGATGATAAATATTTAGTGACTGCTGGATTTGAGTCAAAGGCCTATTTGTGGAATCTAAACTCAGGAGATACAATCAAATCATTTCAAGTAAATCCTGACAAAGGTGTTGGCTATGGTGTAGAAGCAACGGTTTCTAGTGACAATCAAATCTACTTTGGCAACGATAACAGAACAGTTACCTCCTATAATTTTAAAGGTGATAAACTGTTTGAATATAAACCTGAGACTGGTTGGTGTGGCGGTTGCGCCACCTTCCTGGATATCAATAATGATGCGCTGGTATCACTCTCAAATAATAGCAGTCTAATTATCCATAATCCGAAAACAGGTGATATAATATCTGAATTTAAAACAGATATTGATGATAGCCGTGGAGTGAAAATCTCTAAAAACTCGACCTATCTATTGCAACTTACAGATGATTCACTGTTTGTGTTTGATGTTAAGAGTAAGCAGAAGTTATACTCCTTGTATACCGATGACAAGGTGAATGAAGCAATATTTTCTGTAGATGAGTCAGAAATCGTTACCGTTGATGACGAACAAAAAATTACCATTTACGAATCAAGAACCGGCAAACTTCTTAGAACTCTAGGTGGCATTAATGTTAAAGAGGGTCAGGGGTTGGATTACAATCCTAATTCACGTTGGGATTACTACATCAAAAAATACACTGATCTCAAAAACGATTTTGATATTTCACCAGATAATAAATATCTGGCCAAAGCCAAAGTAGGAAGCGCAGTAAGAATTTGGGAGATTCAATCAGGGCAAATTATCAGCGAGCTAAGGGGCCATGAGAAAGCAGTACTAAGTGTTAAATACAGTAACAACGGCAAGTACATAGCTACAGGGGGAGCAGATGGACAAGTAAAAATATGGACAGCAGAAACCGGAGACTTATTAGCAACACTCAAAGGCCATCGAGAGGTGGTTTTCGACTTGTCATTCTCGAACGATGATGCCAAATTAATAAGTGGCAGTTGGGATGGAACAGCCATAGTCTGGAACCTTGCCGATTACACACCAGAAGAAGTCTATCGTTTCAATGAAGGCTCTCCTTTTGAATTGAGTTTTTACAGGGATGATATCTATGCCTTGATGGCCAGACTGGATAAAACACTCAGTTTATATGAGTTAGACAGCAAAAGCACAGTAACTAACTTCATTGGCCATACCGATATTATTCATTCCATTGATCACCATGAAAATACATTAGTATCCGTTTCCTGGGATGGTACCATAAAGGCCTGGGATATATTAACTGGCCTACAAATCTGGCGTAAGAAGGATTTATTGCCTCAGTATGCACTGGCTATTGAACCAATTAATGGAACAATTGCTGCCTCAGGTGAAAACCGTGATATAGAATTGCTCAAATTAAGTGATGGTTCTTCAATTAATACGTTAAGAGGTCATCAGGCGCCAGTAACTGATATAAAATTTACCAATACCGGAAAATGGCTTGTCAGTAGCTCAGAAGATGGCATGATCAAAATTTGGGATTTGGAAAATAACGAAGAGTTGGTGAGTTATGTCACTTTTGATAATAACGAATGGGTAGCCATCAACAAGGCTGGATATTTTAGCGGTTCACTCAATGCATTCAATAAAATCGCTTTTGTGAAGGGGATGGAGTCCTACAGTGTAGATCAGTTCTTTAACAAATACTATCAACCAGACTTGCTCAATAAAACATTCAGCAAATCAACAAGTAAGCTTGACATTAATGAGCAAATCAGAAAGTCTCCGCCACCTACTGTAGAGTTCATCGCTCCACACCCCAATGAAGTAGTAAAAACAGATAAGATTGATGTTATTATCAAAGTGGAAGATCAGGGAGGCGGTGCTGAAAAGATAGTTGTAATGCACAATAAAAAGATAATCCACGAAGCTGAATTAGAATTAAAAAATGGAAGAAGCGCAGTTACTGTTCAGGTTCCACTTATTACGGGTGCTAATACATTGGAAGCTGTTGCCATTAATTCTGTAGGTATAGAATCGCACAGGCAGTCTACTACAGTAGAAAAAGAAGGTAAGAAAAGTTCTTCTCTGTATGTATTTGCCATTGGCATCAATCACTACGAAAATGAAGACTTAAACCTAAACTATGCACGTGCTGATGCGGAGGGCTTTATTGACGTTATTAAAACAAATACTAAAAACTTATTCGAGAAGGTGGAGGTAATTCCCCTTTTCGATAAGGAGGCTACAAAGGCCAATATCTTTGAGCAACTGAAGCTTTTGGAGAAACGAATTACCCCACAGGATGTATTGTTTTTCTACTATGCCGGACATGGAAGCATGGTAGATGGTAATTTTTACATTGTGCCAACCGATAATGTAAAACTATATAGTGAAGACAAACTCAAGCAAAACGGAATAAGTGCAACAGAACTTCAGAATGAATTACAAAATATCTCAGCGCTTAAACAATTGCTGATTATTGATGCCTGCCAATCAGGTGGTAGTGTAGAGTTGCTGGCTCAGCGCGGTGCTCCTGAAGAAAAGGCTCTGGCCCAACTTTCCAGAAGTACGGGAATTCACGTGCTAGCTGCGGCAGGAAGCGAACAATTTGCTACTGAATTTAAGGAATTGGGGCATGGCATCTTTACATACGTTTTACTTGAAGCACTTTCAGGTAAAGCAGATGGATCACCTAACGATGGAAAGGTGACCATTTATGAATTAAAATCTTATTTAGACGATCAGGTACCTGAGTTCTCCAAAAAGCACAAAGGCAAAATGCAGTTTCCACATACTTTTTCTAAAGGGCAGGATTTCCCCATAATTATAAAATAAAAAAAAGGAAGCTAATGAATAACTTCCTTTTCTTAATATAGTTCGATTTTTTGTTAATTAAAATCCTTCCCTTCTTTTAATGTTTTAAGATATCCCTCTAATACCTGCTTACTATTTTCAGGGGCTTTAGCGATTGCTTTAGTCTCATATTCAGCCGCTTTTTTGTAATCACCCATAGCAGAATAAGCCCGCGCTAACCCATGAGGAGCTAACCAATGGTCAGACCATTTTTTACTTGCCTTTGTAAAAACTTCCAACGCCTTTTTATCTCTATCTTGCGCGATTAACTGCCGCCCATATCCATAATAATTGTTGATTGAAACGCCTGGCATTGAAAGGGCCTCGTCCATCACCTTTTCAGCTTCATCCAAATTGTTCATCGCCACTAAAACACCTGCTTTGGTGGAAAGTGTGTTAAAATTTTTATCACTGAAAAATTGACCTTCAACCGCAGCATTAGCATAGTTAAGCGCATCATCTAAGTGAATTTTGTTCTGTGCTAGGTAGTTCGCTGCGGCCACCCAGGATTGTACGTTAAACCCTTCATCTCCCTTTAACTTTTCCTGAAAGTTTTGATAAACTAGTTCGGGTGTATTAACACTAATTTTTATCGGAAACCTTTTCTTCTCCCAATCTAAGGCTAAAACAGCCTCATCGGTTGTAGCTTCTATAAAATTGTAGGTTAACAAATCTGTTTGCGCTACCTCAACGGTAGTTATGTCAACTCTTAAGGCATCATTCTCTTTATTGTAGAAATAACTACCCCAAGATTCTGTGTCACGGGAAAATATCACAGTCGCTTTATTATCTTCATAAACCGCAATATGTAGCCCATAACTACCCGCACTTAAATCCTGACCTTCCACCTTTACGTCTGTGGAAAATGTAATTACTGTATTTTGATTTGCTCCTGCACGCCAGGGAGCTTCTGTCGCAGTTCCAAAACCTAGGTTAGTAAAACCATAAGGAACCGTTGGGCTACCCCATAAATTGCCGGTTCTATCCTGCCCTTGCGGGCTAACCACATTGGGTCTTGAGTAATTCACTTCAATGTTAGTAATACCAACTTGTTGTGAAACACTAGCTGCCCCACTTACTTGAGGCGTAAATACGATTCCCTGTGCCTTTAACATGAAAGCTGAGAGCATCAGAAAACTCGTAATTGTAACATGTTTTAATAATCCTTTTTTCATAATTAGGTTGTTTGAGTTAAAAATGGTCTGATTGGGTTCTTTATTTATTACGGCTTGCTTTCTAATAAGATTAAATTATGTTATGAACGGCACATCCACTACTATAAAATGCACAAAAAAACCCCGGTAGGAATACCGAGGCTCTTCAATTTCTTAATTTCTAAGAACTAGTAATTCGATCCTGCTCTAATCATAGCACATCTGAATCCAATAGTTGCAGTAGAAGAATCTTGGTCTAAGTATCTTCTAGTACCTGGAGACATCCAATAAGCAACGTCTTTCCAAGAACCTCCTTTGTATACTCTTGACTCATCAGTAATTAATGAAGTAAAACCTTCTGGATTGTTTTCAATATCTGAATCATAACCAGATGTTTCATCCATATACCCATCTCTTCTTATTGGGTTAAGATCTTCGAAATCCTGGAATGACATTGGACGGTACACATCTAACACCCACTCACTTACGTTACCAGCCATGTTGTATAGACCGAAATCGTTAGGAGGGAATTCATAAATATATGATGTTATTAAAGCTCCATCATTTAATTTACCAGCGATACCGGCATAGTCACCTCTACCTCTCTTGAAGTTGGCCAGGAAGTAACCCATTTCTTTTCCATACGGATTTCTAAGAGCATGGCCATCCCATGGATATAATCTTTGGTGAGTCTGATTTTCATCTAACCACTGAGTACCGATAAGAGCCGTAGCAGCATATTCCCACTCAGCTTCAGATGGCAATCTATAGTTTGGAAGTACGATACCTGACTCCAATGGAATTCTACCACCAGAAGTTTCAGGAAGTTCTTCTCCAGAATCTTCATATAATTTTTGATTTACTGCAGCTGTTCTCCAATCTCCGTAGTTATTTGCCTGTACCCAGCTAACACCTACAACCGGGAAATATCTAAACCCTGGGTATCTTAAATAATGATCCACGTAAGGGTCATTATACGCTAAACGTGCTTCCCAAACAGTAGTATCTGGTAAAGCAGCAATATAAACTTCTCTTGAAGAATCTGATACATTTAGATAATGAAGGTATTCTAACCAGTGAATGTTGGCAATTTCCGTTTCATCCATATAGAAAGAGGCCACTGAAACAGTTCGCTCAATGTTATCCCTTCTATTTAGAATATCTTCCTCAAAAGAACCAACGATGGCACGGCCACCTTCAATAAAAACTAAATTCGGTCCTTCTGGCTGACCTGCATAAGGTTTTACCTCGAATCCGTTATTATCTTCATCATTATAAGCCAATCCTGTAGCGGTACTTAACGCACCTGGGTGTGAACTCGTAGGTCTTCCACCGCCTCCACCAAGGAAACATGAGGTTAACATCATTGATCCACCGACAACTAACAAAGCACTTTTGAAAAAGCCTGCAGTTCTTTTCATACCTGTTTATTTATTCAAAAAATTAAATGCAAATACTAATATAGTGATATATATTAGGTATTCGCAAGAATATTCGCGAGCAAAATAACATTTCTATTTGATAAAATAAGCACAAAAATGAATTTTTAGCTTAAAAAATTGCTAAATGCTCGTCTCAAACTTAGCTGAGATTATTGATATAACAGCGTTACTTTCATTTTATTATATTCTTGTAATGCTAATTTCGTTTGTCACACTGATTATTAACCACTTAACCGACCAACAATCCACAGGATTATAATTAAATTGAAAGCAATCGGATAAATCAGAAATTTGATGCAGGAATTAGAATTTAGAATGACACAACAGCCCATTAATACGAAGAAAATGTATTGGATTTTCCAGCTCATTGGCTGGAGTCTATTCTTTGTATTCTATGCTGGAGTTGCAGCCTATTTTAATGATTACCAGTGGCAAATAATTGTTGGATACCTCAACACAGTAATTGTTGGCTTTATACTTACCCACATATATCGAAGCTATATTAAAAAATATGAATGGGAGAAAGTAGGAATATTTAAGCTCTCAGGCCGAGTAATTCTTGCATCCATTTTACTTGGCATCATCTGGTCAGCCATTGTTTTACCTATTAACAACACTTTTTTTTATGTAGAAAGTGATCAGGAGTTTACGTTCGCAATTGCGGTAATCATTGTACTTAACCTTTCCATTGTTGCAGCTGGCTGGTCGATACTTTACTTTCTTTTCAAATTCTTTATTAACCTTAAAAGTAGTGAGATTGAGAAATGGCGATTGGAAGCCGCTGTGAAAGATGCTGAGTTAATAGCTCTTAAATCACAAATAAACCCTCATTTTCTTTTTAACTGCTTAAATAATATCCGTTCACTAGTGATTGAAAATCCTGAAAAATCCAGGGATATGATCGGGCATTTATCCGACTTACTTAGGTATTCGATACAGTTTAATAATCGTGAAAAAGTAAGTATTGAGCAGGAGTTAGACGTTGTTCAGAACTATCTGAATCTTGAATCTATTCAGTTTGAAGATCGGCTAAAATATTCTCTTGAAATAAAACCAGAAACTCTGGACTTGAAAGTGCCGCCTATGGCCATTCAGTTGTTAGTTGAAAATGCCATAAAACATGGTATATCCAATTTACCCGATGGAGGCGAAATAAATATTAAATCTTATTTATCCGATGATAATTTGATAGTAGAGGTTATTAATTCCGGTCAAATAAATAATGATAAAAAGGGCACTGGAATAGGATTGAAAAACGCTTCTGATAGACTTAGATTACTTTTTGGAAAAATCTCCAACTTGGAGATCAATAATTTGAATGAAAATCAGGTGAAAGCCAGCTTTAAAATACCATTGATATGAATGCATTAGTAGTAGATGACTCACGATTAGCTAGGAATGAATTGAAAAGATTATTAAAGGATTTCGATTTTGTAAATATTATTGGTGAGGCCGCCAATGCCAATGAAGCAAAAGAATTCATTGAGGAAAAAAAGCCGGATTTAGTATTTCTGGATATTCAAATGCCTGGCAAAAGTGGTTTTGAGCTATTGGAAGAATTGGAGGAGGTTCCTGAAATTATTTTTACTACAGCTTATGATGAATATGCTATTAAAGCTTTTGAATATAACGCACTTGACTATCTGCAAAAGCCTATTCAAAAAGACCGATTAGCTGGGGCTTTGAACAAAATCCAAGAGAAGATAGATAAGCAGAATGTAGATGAGGAGGATCGAATGACTGAGAATCATCAGGTTTTTGTTAAAGATGGTGAAAGATGCTGGTTTGTTCAGCTTTCCAATGTTAGAATTTTTGAAGTGGATGGAAACTATACCAAAATCTATTTTGATGAGCATAAACCAATGATTCCAAGAACACTGAATTACCTTGAATCTCGCTTGGATACCAAAACATTTTTCCGTGCAAACAGACAGCAAATCATCAATTTAAAATGGGTGGAGCGTATTGAGCCATGGTTCAGCGGAAGTATAAAAATTTACTTAAAAGGTGGCCATGAAGTTGACGTTTCCAGAAGACAAACCCAGCGCTTTAAAGAGCTTATGAGTTTTTAACAAGTCCCAATTTGGGAGAATAACGCCTTGCAAAATTCCCATTTTGGAAAAACCAAAGTATAAAATGCTCATTTAGAGCCTTTTTATCCACTGGCACAAAATTTTCACTAGTAGTCGTAACAAATGTTACGGCTATGATCTCATTAACAGACTTTCAAGTATTACCGTTCGATAAGAAGTGTGACTTCATCACGGTTTTCGCTGACTACATCTTATACAGAGAAGAAGCGGGCACAAAACATTACTTGTATTTAATGAAGGATTACTTCGTAGAAGTAAATTACTCACCTGCTGAAGGCAAAGTATTAGGGATTCATGCATTTAAAAATATCCGTCTTGCAGACGCATATTTAGACCACATTGATATTTCAGACCTTTACTACTGATTTATCAAGGATTGCCTGTAATGTAGATTTGGCTTCATCAATTGATTCCACTTCCTCAACTGTTAGAATCAATTTACCTTTATACTCTTTCAACCTGCATTTCTTCGGATGTGACTGTACGTAGGTTAGGATTGCTCCGAAAACATCAGAATTAAAGTATTCCTTGTTATCAGAAGACATAAAATAGCCTTTCAATTTACCATTTTTGATAGTAAGCTTTTCAAAACCAAGATCTTCAGCTTGCCACCTCAATCTTACAGTTTCAATTAAATCATGAACTGTATCTGGTAACTTACCAAACCTATCGATGAGTGAGCTGGTAAATTCAAGTAATTCTTCCTCTTTTTTAAGGTTGTCAAGAGTATTGTATAGACTTAACCTCTCTGAAATGTTACCAACATATTCTTCAGGTATAATGAGTTCAAGATCGGTTTCTATATTACAATCTTGTACCAAATGCTTATGTGAATCAGTAAGTTCTTTAGCAAATAGATCTTTAAATTCAGTTTCCTTCAGTTCCTGAACAGCTTCATCCAGAATTTTATGGTACATATCAAACCCTAAATCTGTAATAAAACCACTTTGCTCTGAACCGAGTAAATTACCGGCTCCTCGAATATCCAAATCGCGCATGGCCACTTTAAAGCCATCGCCCAAATCTGAAAATTCTTCTAGTGTGCCTAATCTTTTACGTGAATCTGATGAGAGACCAATGGTTGGTGGCGTTAACAAATAACAAAATGCCTTTTTGTTGCTTCTACCTACGCGGCCGCGCATTTGGTGCAAATCAGAAAGGCCAAACATATGCGCTTGATTAATGATGATCGTATTAGCATTAGGGATATCTAATCCGGATTCGATAATGTTAGTTGATATAAGCACATCGTATTCACCTTCGATGAACTTCATCATGGTTTTCTCCAATCTTTGCCCATCCATTTGCCCATGAGCAATACCTATTCTAGCGTCAGGCACTAACTGCAGAATTATATTACCAACACTTTCAATGTCGCCCACTCTATTGTGAACAAAAAACACCTGGCCGCCTCTGCGTAATTCAAAGCTAATTGCATCTCTTACTACCACCTCATTGAATGTATGGATTTCTGTAGTTACAGGCTGTCGGTTTGGAGGTGGCGTAGAAATTACGCTTAAGTCTCTGGCGCCCATTAAAGAGAAATGAAGTGTTCTTGGTATAGGTGTAGCCGTTAGTGTGAGAGCATCTACATTTACACGCATCTCCTTCAACTTCTCTTTTACCTTTACACCAAACTTCTGCTCCTCATCAATAATCATAAGTCCCAGATCCTTAAACTTCACATCCTTACCCACAATCCGATGCGTACCTATTAGAATACTTGTTTCACCTGATGCTACCCTTTTAAGTGTTTCTTTAATGGCTTGAGGCGATCTAAATCTATTGATGTATTCCACTTTCACAGGTAAATCGCCCAATCTTTCAGTAAAAGTGCGATAGTGCTGCATAGCCAATATGGTAGTAGGCACCAATACTGCCACTTGTTTGTTATCTGTGGCAGCCTTAAATGCAGCCCTTATTGCCACTTCAGTTTTACCGAATCCCACATCTCCGCAAACAAGACGATCCATTGGATGTGGTTGCTCCATGTCTTCCTTCACATCGGCAGTAGCTTTAGCCTGATCAGGAGTGTCTTCATAGATAAAAGAAGACTCCAATTCGGCCTGAAGAAAACTATCTTTGGAATAGGCAAAGCCAGGTGCTTGCTTTCGTTTTGCATAAAGGTTAATTAAATCTTTGGCGATATCCTTAACCTGCTTTTTGGCTTTTGTCTTTTTGTTTTCCCATTCCGATGAACCCAATTTACTTATGGATGGTGGTGTACCTTCTTTACCAGAGTATTTAGAAATTTTATGAAGTGAATGAATACTTACATAAAGCAAATCATCATCACGATAGATCAAACGAACTGATTCCTGAACTTTCCCATCATGTTCCTGTCGCTCCATACCGGCAAACTTTCCAATTCCATAGTCTATGTGCGTTACAAAATCTCCGGGTTGTAAAGTCTTTAGTTCTTTTAATGTAAGCGCCTTTGATTTAGAATGCTTGTCTTTGGTTTTATATCTATGAAAACGCTCAAAAATCTGGTGGTCGGTATAACAGGCGATTTTAACGATCTTATCAATAAAACCGCCTCTCAAGCTAATATTAAAGCCTTGAAATTGCGTTTGATGATCAATTTCTTCAAAAATATCTGCTAGTCTTTCGAGCTGCCTATGAGAATCTGAAGCTATTAATGTAGTAAACCCCTGCGTCTGATTTTCACTTACATTTTTAACCAGTAACTCAAAATTCTTGTTAAACGAAGGCTGAGGTTCTGATTCAAATTCTACAACATCGGCATTCTTAAAATAGTATCGATTACCGAATTCTATTTGAGTGATATCCTTTAGCTGACTTTTGAACGTCTTTGAGCTTTCAAACAGATCTTCTGGATTTAGCACTACTTGTGTTTTACCACTTTCTTCTAAAATATCTCCGAAGCTTTGTGACGCCTTGTCAAAATAGGCATCTATAATATCAAGCGTGTGCTGATAATCTTTATACCATATTTTGGTGTTATTTGGAAGGAAATCTATAAACCCCTGGCGCTCTTCATGTATTAATTTGGTCTGCACATTAGGAATCAAATTGATCTCTTTGACGCTATCTACTGAAAGCTGACTGTTTGGATCGAAGGTTCTGATACTTTCAATTTCATTACCGAAAAGTTCAATACGGTAAGGTAAATCATGCGCATAAGAAAAGATATCTAAAATACCTCCTCTTACTGCAAATTGGCCTGCTTCGTAAACAAAATCTGTCTTTTCAAAATCGTATGTTGTAAGCAGTTCGCTAAAGAACTCAATGTCAATTTGTTCGCCTACTTTGGCACTAAATGTATTTTTTGTAAGTGATTTTTTGTTGATCACTTTTTCTGTAAGTGCCTCTGGATAGGTAATAATTATTTCGCCAGACGATGCCTTATGGTTTACCCGATTAAGAATTTCTGCCCGCATTAGCACATTGGCATTCTCAGTTTCTTCAAACTCATAGGGCCTTTTGTAGGATGTTGGAAAAAACAAAACCTCTTTGGAGCCCAATAAATTTTGAAGGTCATAATGAAAGTAGGCTGCCTCCTCTTTATCATGAAGTATTACTAAATGATTTTGATGATTGGTTTGATAAGCACAAGCCACCAAAATGGCATCTAAACTTCCTGTGATTTTCTTTAATTGGATGTACTGCTCCTGGTTCGCTTTGGTTTTTTCAGCGAATGTTTGAACGATGCCATCAGCTTTATACAGCTTTAGTAAGTCTTTGGCTTCCAACAGTTCTTTTAATTTGGGCTGCAAATGTAGCCAAATACCTGCAAGAAGGAAGGCTTTCTACATTCTATTCATGGCCTTTCTAGCTTGTAAGATGTGTCGTTCGTTATGTGCTAAAAGAAAATTAAACGCTTCAGCCAAATTAAACTTCACCAGCGGACCGAGAGCAGAAGTTACCTTTACTTTGTGCCACTTATTCTGGCGGTTCTTCAAGAGAAAATTCTCAGACCAGTCCAGAGTTTTTAGAAAATTCTCCAAAATAATAGTTGCGTCATTCTTTTCAGGCACGAAAATCTTGGTGGTGGGCATCTTATAAGATATTTTTTCACCTTTAGGTCTCATGCCCTCTGCAAAGAAATTACCCTTCAAGCCAATTTTTACAATTTCCTCCTCGCCACTCTCTAAGTTCAATTCTTTCATTTGCTCTGTATAGAGGCTCATAGCTTTATTCATGTGATCAACACATTCTAGCGCACTCCACTCTTTTTCAGATGCTTTCTTCGTTATTTCCTCGATAGGTGATTGACTTAATTCTTTTACAAATGCTTTTTGATCAGCTATTTTTTTTAATGTAGAATCGATGAATTCCTGTTTATTAAATTGTGCCATATTCTAAATTTTTGACAAAAATAAGCGGTGCCCACAGATTGTAAATTGATCTATATCAAGTTCGTCTATTTCACTTTTTTTCTGAGTCTGCTGAGTGTTTCGGGCGTCATGCCCAGATAGGAAGCCAGATGTTTAAGTGGTACTATCTGAAAAATATGTGGGCTTTGATTCATCAACCGAGTGTATTTTTCTTCTGCACTGTAGGATCGAGATTCAACTTGCCTTTTGGCCATAAGAATAAGCATCTCCGCATTAAACTTTCTGCCCCATCGCTCAATACTTTTATATTTATCAAACTGCTGCATCAAATCATCATAAGAAATACGAAGGGTTACACTTTCAGAAATAGATTGTAAGTAAGCTTCAGATGGCTGCTGGGCCAAGAAAGAGTCATACACCCCTGAGAATTCATTATTATAGGAGAAGCCTACATTAATTTCTTCTCCATCTCTATCTCCAAAAAGCCTATGGCAGCCCTCAAAAACAAAATAAAAATACCCCTCTACCTGCCCTGCTTTTAATACAAATTCATCTTTGGCAAACTTCTTAACCCTCCATTTTGAAGAGAAATCATGCCATTCAGCCTCAGATAACTGAGTAAAGGTTTCTATTCGTTTTTTTAATGCTGTGTAAATAGTATCTTCCATTCAATTGAAGAAGTGTAACACCTAAGATAAAAAAGATGCAGTTATTTGCTGATATAAGTCTTGCCGCTTGTGGAGTTAGCCTATTATTCTTGCTGATTGGCCTTTTTAAACCCTGGTATATGCTCTGGTGGGAAGACAGGCAAAACAGAAAAAAAGTTATTAAAGTCTATGGATTTGCAGCACTTCTCTTTTTTGTGATTTATGAGGTGCTTACTAAGATTTATTCACTTTAGAACATATTGCTAATTTCATTTTGCCTGATATGTCTGTGAAAGCAAATAGATAAATTTCACCACCATCTTTTACACCTAACTTTTTCTTAATCTGCTCAGGAGAATCTTTAAAGTTTCTAGTTGCAACATTGGCTTTATTCCCTATTCCTAATTGGTGAAACTCCTTTTTATTATAGTTGATAAGATGATCAATTTGGAAAGTTCTGCCTGGAAAATTCTCTGCTAATTTATCACTTGTGTAGAGGTGCGTGTTGGCATGTAGCTTATCTAAATTGTAGTAAGTAGCAATTGATTTGAAACCACCGGCTTTCATAATGGAGGCGTTAGGCTCAAACAAATATTTTTTTGGAGGGGAGTAATTAACAGATAGTTCTGACTCTTTGTCGAGATTGAAATCGAACTTTTCTATTGCATGACCATTCAGATTAACCGTTACAACCTTTACTTCTGTATTTGAATGATCATCGATTAAATATAGAACCTCCTTACAATCGTTGTTAACAGACACAACATGAACTTCCTTGACGCCATGCAAAGACTTAATAGACAAATTAATATCCATTAAGGGTGCTGTTTTTACCAATATTTGATTTCCATGTTTTTTTAGTGCAGGTAATAACTCAACAATATTTGGAGTGCAATCTTCCAGCGTAAAAACCTTTCTGGCATTCGCATCTCTTCTTGCAGGGTCTAAATAAATAAGATCAAAACTCTCAGTGTTACCATCCAAGAAATCCTCAGCAGATGTATGAATCACTACAACATTAGCTACACCCAAAGCTTTCAAATTATGCTCAGTTTGTCTAGCGAGCTCTTGATTTTGCTCTAAGCAAATACCTTTTGCAAATCGCTGTGATAACGCCCAGGTATCAACACCCATTCCGGCTGTTAAATCAATATAGGAATTACCCTTGCCCAGTGTTGCTTTATAGTTGGCCGTTAGTTCAGAAGAACTTTGTTCTACTGAAACCTTTACCGGGTAGATAATCTGCGGTGTTTTGTACCAGGTTGGCAGCTTACTTTTTGCCTTTTTTCTGGCAGCTATTTGCTGGGCTATTAACTGAATCGATACTCCTTCAACTTCCTTATGATTCAGCGATAGTTCAAAAGGATCTGCATATTCATTTTCTAAAATGAACTGCTGAACCTTCGAGTTGATAATGCCTTCAATCAATAAACTAAATTATTTACCGCCATGTACTCTGCAATTTGAACTGCATTGGTAGCTGCTCCCTTTCTTAAGTTATCTGCAACAACCCACATGTTTAATGTGTTTGGTTGCGACTCATCTCTGCGCAAACGACCAACAAACACTTCGTCTTTACCCTGGGCATCTAATGGCATAGGGTACACATTATTTGCTACATCATCCTTAACAACAATACCAGCCGAGTTTGACAAAATTTCTCGAACCTCATTTAGATCATAGTCTTTTTCGAACTCTACATTAATTGCCTCAGAGTGACCCCCCATTACCGGTAAACGCACGGCAGTGGCAGTAACTTGAATGCTATCATCCTGAAGAATTTTCTTGGTTTCATTTACCATTTTCATCTCTTCTTTGGTGTAGCCATTGTCCATAAATACATCAATGTGAGGCAACGCATTCATATCTATCTTATGTGGATACACTTTTGTTGATTCATCACCACTTCTTTCGCTCATTAACTGATCTACAGCAGCCTTACCGGTGCCTGTAACTGATTGATACGTTGAGACAACTATTCGCTTTACTTTATATTTTTTGTGAAGTGGCGCCAGTGCTAACACCATTTGAATGGTTGAGCAATTTGGGTTGGCGATAATTCTGTCATCAATTCTTAGGACATCACCATTCACCTCAGGCACTACTAATTTATGTTTCGGACTCATTCTCCATGCGCTTGAATTGTCGATAACAATTGTACCTACTGCCTCAAACTTTGGTGCCCATTCGAGAGAAGTGCTGCCCCCAGCAGAAAATATGGCAATATCCGGTTGCAATGAAACCGCTTTATCTAATCCTATGACCTCATATTCCTTACCCTTAAACTCAAGTTTCTTTCCCACTGATCTTTCCGATGCTACCATAAAAAGTTCATCGTATTCAAACCCTCTTTCTTTAATTACTTTTAAAACTTCTTGTCCTACGAGTCCGGTTGCTCCAACAACTGCTAATTTCATAATCTGCTAATAATATCTACTTGTAAATAGGTATGCAAAAGTAGTACATTTGATGTTTAGAATCGATAATCACAAGCATCCGTGAAAAGACATTTACTTGCTTTTTTAATTTATTTCATTTCACTCAATGGTTTTTCACAGTTTACTGATGATTTCAGTGATGGAGATTTTACCGCTAATCCGGTATGGGTTTCTTCCAATGCGTCTGGAAATGGGGTGGACTTTCAGGTAAACTCAGGTGAACTCCAATCAGCAGGACCAGCAGCTACTGCCACATTGAGTATAACGACTCAAAATGTTCCTTCATTATCCGGAAATGAGGTTGTGTGGGAGTTCAAAGCCAGATACGGATTTGGGCCAAGTAGCGATAACAATATTGAAATTTTTTTAGTAAGTAATGATTCAGATTTAAGCCTTTCACCACAAGGTTATTTCATTCGATTAGGTAAAACTGGAAGCGATGATGGCATCGATTTTTTCAAGACTAGTTCAGCCACAGCATTGATCACAGATCCAAATCCTTCCGTTGCGACTTCTATTAATGTGAGGATCAGAGTTACCAGAGATGATCTTGGCAATTGGTTGATTGAGGCTGATCCATCAGGTGGAACTACATTCACTACAATTGGCTCTGTAAATGACACAGAATTTGTTTCGGGTGATTTTTTTGGTTTTAGAGTTGAACACTCGTCTACAAGAAATGATGAATTCTTTTTTGATGATGTGTCAGTTACAGCCACAAACACTGATATCACACCTCCTTCAATCACAACTATTGAAGTTATGGAGCCAAATCAATTAATAGTAACCTATAACGAAAGTGTTGAAACGATTACATCTGAAACAACTAGTAATTATTCCCTTGATAATGGTTATGGCAATCCATCTACAGCTTTAAAAACTTCTAATAATCAAGTTACACTGACATTTAGTACAGACTTTATCGAAGCAAATTATAATTTGACTATTAATAACGTTGAGGATTTAAACGGCAATGCCATCAACACAGAAATAGTAGATTTTATTTACGTTATCCCTGATATTGCTGAATTAAGAGATGTTATTATCAATGAAATTTTTGCTGATCCTGATCCTGTGGTTGGTCTTCCAGCCGCTGAATTCGTTGAAATATATAATAGATCCGATAAGACATTTGACTTGGCTAACTGGACATTTTCTGATGCGACTAGTTCTGCAATTTTACCAACCTATAATTTACTACCCGATGGTTATGTAATTCTTACGAGTAATGCCAATGCCGACTTATTTACCAGTTATGGAGATGTAATCAGCATGTCCAATTTGTCGACTTTAAATAACCCGGGCGATCAACTCACACTCAAAAACGAAAATGATGAGTTGATTGATTTTGTAGATTACTCGAGCAGTTGGTATCAGAATGAAGATAAATCCAGTGGCGGATATACGCTAGAACTCATTAATCCGAACAATGTATGCGGAGGCATTGAAAATTGGGCGGCTTCAAACAATGCAGAAGGCGGTACCCCAGGAAGTGAAAACTCAATTATCGACCTGAATAGCGGAAGTGAACTACCATTCATTGTTCAGGCACTCCCTATTTCATCAACTGAATTAAGTGTTATTTTCTCAGAACCATTAGATTCTACTTCGTTAGTAATTCCCAATTTTAACCTACCCGGCTTTTCGATTAATCAATTAACTCTATTGGATCCGAATCAAGTATCACTACAAATCAACCCTGCTTTACAAAACAGCACAACTTATACTTTAACTATCAATGGAGCGCTAGATTGTACTGGCAATGGTTTGAGCCCTAATTCTATAAACTTTCAGTATATAGAAAATCCTGACTTAAGTTTCAAGGATGTAATTATTACCGAAATTATGGCTAATCCAAATGCCGAGACGAGTTTACCTAATGCCGAATATCTGGAAATTTATAACAGAACAAATAACACACTTATTTTAAATAACTGGTCGATTTCCGATGCCTCTTCCACATCAATCTTTCCTTACTTTGTTCTTGATCCAAATAATTATGCGATTTTAACAAGCGCACAAAACGCACCTTTGTTTGATTCTGATATTGATATAATCTCATTAACCTCTTTACCCTCCTTAAATAATTCTGGCGATGTGCTCACATTAAAAAATGAAGTGGGTGTTCTGCTGGATTCAGTCAACTATACCTCGTCCTGGTATAGAAGTTCCATTAAAGATGATGGAGGATTCTCGTTGGAAATTATTGATTTAAACGATCCGTGCAGCGATAACCTTAATTGGATTGCTACTGAAGATGAAACGGGTGGTACACCTGGCAAGCAAAATTCAGTATTTAGTGAGATTTCAGATAATCAGGGCCCTGAGATAGTATCAGCTATTGGCTTAGCACCAGATACCATACTGGTCACTTTCAACGAACTGTTGGATGCCAATTCTATCGAAACAGCTTTGATAACGTTATCCAATAACCTTGAAGTTGAAAGAAGGATGAGCGAAGATTTGGTCAATATGTATGTAATCCTAAGCGAATCAACGCCACTACAAAGCGGAGTATCCTATTGGATAGAATTTAACAATCTCACAGATTGTCCTGGAAATCTCATTAGTGATGGATCAAACACCGCTCAATTTTCACTTATTGAAGAAGCTGAATTGACAGATTTACATATTAACGAAATTCTCTTTAACCCCAGAACCGGTGGGGTTGATTTTGTAGAGCTCTATAATTCAAGCAATAAATTTATTAACCTCGATGGTTGGAAATTAACCAACGGAGAAATTATTGAGAATGAAATTGAACTCGGTACAATTCGCGAATTAGGAAGCCAAACTAATTTCATTGGTCCTGCAAGTTATGTGGCTGTAACAGCCGACATCCTATTACTGGCCAATCAATATCCTAAATCCGATCCTGCTAACTACATTGAGATTAGCTCATTGCCTAGCTACCCGAATGAAGAAGGACTGGTTGTTCTGATGAATAAAGATTCTGTCATTGCTGAATTCTTTAACTATTACGAAGATTTACATAACCCTCTGTTTAACGAAACAGATGGAGTGTCATTAGAACGGGTAACAATAACTAATCCTGTCAACGAACAAGAAAATTGGTTTTCTGCCTCTTCAGCAGAAGACTTTGCTACTCCAGGATACATTAACTCAAGCAGTAGGTCAGAAATACCTGCCTCACAAGGTGAATTAACCATTTCACCAAAAGTGATAGTACCTGATGGCGATGGTATTGATGATTTCACGACCATTTCTTATTCGTTCGATCAGGGTGGATATGCAATTACCATTACAATTCTGGATGTAAACGGCAGAGAAATTAAATCCATTGCACAAAATGATTTTGTGAACACTGACGGTTTTTATATTTGGGATGGTTCCAACAATGCAGGTGAGCGTGTACGAGTTGGCTATTATATCATTTATGCAGAGGCATTTGGTAGTACTGGTCAAGTGCAAGAATTCAAAGAAAAAGTGGTGATTGGTGCTAAATTTTAGCAGTTAGCCAAGATTAATTAATACAGTAAAGAGATATTCTATTTTCTCTCTTAAATACCCGAACCTTTAACCCCTAAATACGGTATATAAAGTATGGACTGTCTGATTGATTCCGTAATAACACTATTAGCCAAACAAGGGCAAAACCCAAAAGCCATACGAAGATATATTCGTATGAAGTACCGAATTAATATGGATTTAAAATCTATTAAAGAGCGTTTAAATCGAATTAAGGCTAATATGAAAGTTGATCACACCCTTCAAGCGAACGCTTAAGCCAGCATACATTTTTCCCCTAAATGCATTAATTTCTCAATATTCTTTTTTGTTTTGCAATGCTTAAATTATTTTTAGGCGCCAAATGGCAAACCACTACTAACTTAACAACAAGGGAATGGAAGAAAAGACGAGATACTCAGATGCCGAATTAAAGGAGTTTGAAGAATTAATTCTTGAGAAACTTGATAAAGCTAAAAACGAGTTAAAAATATTAAAGGGCACACTGAATAAAAGTGATGACGAAGGAACTGATTCCACTTCTGGTAACACGAAAGTTTTAGAGGACGGAGCAGATACTGCAGAAAAAGAAAATTTAAGTCAGCTTGCAGCAAGACAGCAAAAATTTATAAACAATTTGGAAAGCGCCCTGATCAGAATTAAGAACGGCACGTATGGTATCTGTTCAGTTTCAGGTAAGCTTATCTCCAAAGAAAGATTAAGAGCCGTACCACATACTACTCAATCGATTGAAGCCAAGTTAAGCCAACAGAGCTAAGTTGGACTTCCTGCAAAATCATATTGAAGCACTCATTTTTTGTTCGCCCACTGCAATAAAAGTGGGCGACATTAAAAATTGCCTCACAGAAATGTTTGAAGCGGATGTTCCACAAAATGACATTGAGGATGCTATTGCCCGCTTGAAGGATAAGTATGATTCAGAGGAATATGCTTTTGAACTAACGCACTCGGCTGGAGGCTATCAGTTTATGACCAAAGCAGCCTACCAGGCCAGCATTGGAATACTTTTAAAACAGCAATCCAAAAGAAGATTATCTACTTCTGCACTTGAAACTCTTTCAATAATTGCATACAAACAGCCCGTTACCAAAGGTGATGTGGAAGCTATTCGAGGAGTTAACTGCGACTATGCCGTTCACAAGCTGTTGGAAAAAGGCCTTGTAGAAATAAAAGGAAAAGCAGAAACCATAGGCAGACCAGTTCTTTATGGTACTAGCGATATGTTCATGGAATATTTTGGCATCAACCATCTTAATGAACTTCCCACTCCAAAAGATTTTGCTCAGGCAGAAAATACTATTGGAGAAGAAAATGATTCTTAACTTGCAGTAAATTTCTACTGCACATGCCCAGACGACAATCTCCAAATAAAGGGAAATCAACACAACCTAAACCTGACAAAACTGAATCGGGGCCGATTCGCTTAAATAAATTTATTGCCAATGCTGGTGTTTGTTCACGCAGAGAAGCGGATAAACTTATTGCAGCTGGAGATATTAAGGTTAATGGACAAGTTGTAACCGAACTAGGATTTAAAGTTAATCCGGGTGATAAGGTTCAATACAAAGGGAAGGTTCTTAAAACTGAAAAGCTGGTTTATGTGCTTTTAAATAAGCCTAAAGGTTTTATCACCACAACTGACGATCCGCACGAACGAAAAACAGTAATGGAATTGGTAAAAAATGCGTGTGAAGAACGTATTTATCCTGTTGGAAGACTAGACCGTGAAACTACGGGCTTGCTATTATTTACCAATGACGGTGAAATGGCCGTTAAACTAGCGCACCCATCCAATAACATTAAAAAAATCTACCGCGTAGAAATTGACAAGCCTATAACTAAAGCTCATTTTGAGCAATTGAATGAGGAAATAACGTTGGAAGATGGGCCTGTTAAAATTGATGAAGTCGCCATACTTGAAGATATGCAAACGCTAGGTTTAGAAATTCATGTAGGCAAAAACAGAATCGTTCGTAGAATTTTTGAGCATTTTGGGTATCAGGTAATGAAATTAGATCGGGTAGTGTATGCCACTCTTGATAAAACCAATTTACAGCGTGGCAAATGGCGACACCTGAACGAGCGTGAAGTCATGAAGCTAAGAGGTATGGGTGCCAATCCGCATAAGAAGAAGTAAACTTCAATCCACAATCAAGAATTATTTTAAATTAGACATAAAATAGTGTGCATGCATACTATATTTATGCCGATCCGCTATTTTTGAGTATGTTGAAAATTGAAAAGTTGGTATGTGCCGAAAAAAAAACCTCTCAGAATTCTGAGAGGTTTGAGGTGGTGCTGAGTGGGCTCGAACCACCGACTCACGGATTTTCAGTCCGATGCTCTACCAACTGAGCTACAGCACCTTTTAAAAGTGGATGCAAACTTATTGAATTTTGCATTTGGCGCAAATATTTTTAGTAAAATTATAGATAGAAAAATATCTCTACATGGAATACATACAGCAAGTTCTTTTTTTAATTGTAGTGGGAGTCGCTGCATTTATCTTAACAAAAAGGATAAAACACATACGAAGTGCTATACAATTAGGTAAGGATGTAGACCTTTCTGATAATAAATCGGCACGATTGAATAACATGCTTCTGGTAGCCTTCGGGCAAAAGAAAATGTTCAAAAGGTTTATTCCGGCATTTTTACATTTATTAATCTATGTTGGCTTTCTGGTCATCAATTTAGAAGTGCTTGAATTTGTACTTGATGGCATTTTAGGAACACATCGCTTATTTGCGCCCTATTTAGGTTCTTTTTACAATGTGCTGATGAATGTGTTTGAATTTTTAGCAGTAGCTGTTTTATTCTCATGCGTTGTTTTTCTTATTCGTAGAAATGTTTTGAAAGTAAAGCGATTTCATGCAGCCGAAATGACCAAATGGCCAACCTTAGATGGTAATCTAATTCTTGTTATTGAAATTATTTTAATGATTGCCATCCTAACCATGAATGCATCCGATCAACTACTTCAAACAAGAATGCCTGATCAGTATGCGTCAACAGGTAGTTTATTCTTTAGTAGCTTCTTAATTCCTTTACTTGACGGTTTTGGTGATAATATGTTAGTAATAGTGGAGCGAGGTGCCTGGTGGTTTCATATCGTTGGAATTTTGGCTTTCTCAGTTTACATTACTTACTCCAAGCACCTGCATATAGCCTTGGCATTTCCGAACACCTATTATTCAAGCTTAAAGCCTAAAGGTGAGATGAATAACATGGATGCCGTTACCAATGAGGTGAATATGATGCTAGGCATTAATACTGAACAGGCTGCTGCACCTCCTGCTGAAGTAGGAAGATTCGGAGCCAAGGACGTGAATGACCTAACATGGAAAAATATCATGAGTGCTTACTCTTGTACGGAGTGTGGAAGATGTACGTCAGAATGCCCCGCAAACCAAACGGGTAAGAAATTATCTCCTCGTAAGATAATGATGGATACTCGAGACAGAGCAGATGAGGTACAAACAAGTATTGAAAAAGGTGGAAAAGGACTGGAAGATGGTAAGTCATTATTAGGAGATTACATCACCAAAGAAGAAATAAATGCATGTACAAGTTGCAATGCTTGTGTTGAGGCTTGCCCTGTTAATATTAATCCATTAGAAATCATACTGGAAATGAGAAGGTATGTAGCCATGGAAGAATCTGGGTCTCCAGCTTCATGGAATAGCATGTTCCAAAATATTGAAACAAGTTTTGCCCCTTGGAAATTTGCTCCAACCGATCGTTTTAATTGGGCAAATGATCTAAAATCTGAAAAGGCTGATTCATAAAAATCAATAAGAAAAAACTATGAGTGAAACTACATATAAAGTACCAACTATGGCCGAAATGGCCTCATCAGGAGAAAGCCCGGAAATACTTTTTTGGGTAGGTTGTGCCGGTTCTTTTGATGATAGATACAAAAATGTAACAAAAGCGTTTGTTAAAATTCTGAATAAAGTAGGGGTTTCATTTGCCGTTTTAGGGCCCGAAGAGACCTGCACCGGAGATCCTGCGAGAAGAGCCGGAAATGAGTTTCTTTTTCAAATGCAGGCAGTAGCTAATATTCAGGTAATGAATGGCTACAATGTGAAGAAAGTAGTTACCGCATGTCCACATTGTTTTAACACCATCAAGAATGAATATCCTGCCCTAGGTGGAAATTATGAAGTGATACATCATTCAACCTTCCTTCAGCAACTGATTAATGATGGAAAAGTTGGTTTGAAAGGCGGTGGAGAGTTCAAAGGAAAGAAAATTACTTATCATGATTCATGCTACTTGGGTAGAGCTAATAACGTCTATGAAGCGCCACGAGAAGTGCTTGAAGCATTAGATGCCGAATTGGTGGAAATGAAGCGATGTAAGACAAAAGGGTTCTGCTGTGGTGCCGGTGGCGCTCAGATGTTTAAGGATGCAGAAAAAGGTAACAAGGAAGTAAATATCGATAGAACGGAAGAGGCATTGGAAACCGGTGCTGATACCATAGCTGTAGGTTGCCCATTCTGCCTTACTATGATGAGCGATGGAGTGAAGAATAAAGAAAAAGAAGGTCAGGTACAGGTAAAAGATTTAGCAGAGCTAATAGCAGAGTCAGAAGGGCTTTAACAACCTGATAACAAAATTTAAGAATTCGTTAACAAGCAAAGTAGGGTGGTGATTGTAGGTTTGATAGACAAAACCAAAAATCATGAAACACCATTTTACTTTGCTTTTACTTTTTACTGCCCTAACTACTTACGGGCAGCAGTATATCAAGATTAACAACACAGGCCAGCTTAAGCTTCTTGGTTCATTTGATAAAGAACTTTTAAGTGAAGCTCCTTTTGCAGAATGGTTCAGCCCCAATTACGACACGTTTAACATTGAAAAATCTGAACTACAACTTCTCTCATCAAAAATTTCTAATGTTGATTCTATTCAAATTTTTCTAGGAACCTGGTGCGGGGATAGCAAACGCGAAGTTCCTCGTTTTCTTAAAATTATGGATGAGCTTAATTTTGAGAATATTACTCTCATCGGGCTCGACCACACATTTCAAAATTATAAGCAAAGTCCTTTCGGTGAAGAAGCTGGGCTGAACATCCACCGAGTGCCTACATTCATCTTCTACAAAGATTCAATTGAAATAAATCGAATTGTTGAATCTCCTAAAACATCATTAACAGCAGATATTAATGCACTACTTGACAATCAATACTCACCTAATTATGAAATTGTAACCGCCTTAAACAAGCTATTTAAAACCTCTGGATACAATCATGTAAACTCCCAAATTGACTCAATTGCGGGCGAGTGGCAAGGGAAGGTAGAGAATCAATTTGTGTTGAACACCTATGGTTACAAGTTATTCACTTCCTTCCAGTTACCTGAGGCAGAGGCAGTTTTTCAATTGAATTGCCTTCTGTTTCCTCAAGAATGTCGCCCTTTTTTAACGATGGGCAGGTATTATTTAAGAGTTGGCGATATGGAGTTGGCTAGGCTACAGTTTGAGAAAGGGCTTGAAATAGATAAGAATAATGAAGAGCTTTTAACTGCTTTGAATAGTATATAAAACTGCCCTGCGGAATGTAATTCTATGAGCAAATGCAGGGCAGTAGTGGAATAGGCTTTTAACTCTTTCATTTCTTTAATTCATATGTTAGCCCTATGCCGAATATATTCGCACTATAAAGGTTTACACGGTTAAAGATCAAATCATTATAACTAAAAAATGAAGCATTCGCACCTAAACGTTCTGTAATCATATAAGTAGCACTTACATTGATAGCCGTAAACTCAGTGCCTTCACCACGTACAAAATCAACGACCTCGGGATCTCCAAACGTATCCTGAAACTGTACTGATAGACTCAGCCACACTTTGTTTGCAATGTTCACTCCACCCTCAACCCCGGCAATCAACTGATCGCTGAAAGAGGTATTTTCATACTCTGTTCTATAGTTATAGGTACTATAAGCAGAGACATAAACCGGAGTAGGATAAAATGAATGCGATGCAGCCAATGTCAAACGATAATTCCACTCCCCATCGCCAGTAGGTAAATTGATACGAGTATTCGCAATCTCTTTATTATTAGCGAAATTATCGGCTTTAGCCAGAGGAATATCTACTACTAATCCAATAGAAAGAGGAATTGCACCTTGCAACAAACTATATTTTAAGCCAATTGGCAAATCGCCTATGGCAGAAATCGTCTCAGTAGTTTCAAATTTTTGAGTTCTAAAAATAGGCCCGTGCGCCAACAGTGTAATCTTATCCGTCAAGCCATACTCTGCATAGAGCGATGCATTGCTTTGTGTAAATTCTGCGGTTGTAAGCTCATCTCCATTAATGGTAAAGTATTTATCAGAAGAGCCGGTTGTATAGTTCAGTTTAAGAAAATATTCACCTTTCTTTTTTGTCCAGCCGCTTTGTGCCTGAATGGAGCCTACAGAAATAAGTAATGCCCCAATAAATGAGGCTAAATACTTAGTTATGATGCAATTATGCTTGTAGATGGCCATTAGTTCAATTCTGCATTACCAAACTGTACGCCCACTGAAGTACACCACAAGATCACGTGAGTGAACTTAGCTTCTGCTACAGGATCGAGTTTAAAGAAGGCTTGACCATTCTCGTTAACCGAACCTACTAACCTTAAATTTGGATTGCCGTTCATCGGGTCTGGAGTATAAACAGCTGAGGTTGACAAGTATACTGCTACTGTTCCTGTTCCAACGGCTGTTTCAAAGTTTGATCCTAAACGAAGAAACTGAGTGCCTTGAGTATCAATGCCAATGTCAACAGTTCCTGAACTATTTGTGCCCCCTTCAGCTACAAAGCTGCCAGATTGTTGTACACTTAAGTTACCTGTTGGTTGACTGCTGTCAATTGTTACTGTTTCACCATCATCATCGCTGCAGCTAAGAAATACTACACTAATTGTTAAAAATAATACTGCTAATTTTTTCATGTCTTATTTGTTTTTGTTTGATACAAACTACGACATGAGTTATCACGAAAAGATCACGAGGTTCTAACAGAAAGTTAAAGTTTATAAAAAAATCCGAACCCATAATTTGGAGCAGCCAGTAGATTTTGACCTCCGGTAGCATAAGCAGCTGAAACTACCACTCCAAAGTGTTCTTTGAATATATAGCTGATTTCCGGTCCATAAGAAATGTACTCCACATTATTGCCAAAAACAGTTCCTCCGGGTTGCCCATTCTCGTCTCCATTGTTGGTTGATTTTGTGGCGTATAGTTTTAAGGCTGCATTGAAATTTTTAAATACGGTATACCCTAATTCGGCACTATATCTGATTTCATCAGAAAAACCGTCTGTTCGGTTGTTATATCCAAGGCCAATTGAAGCATACAACGGCAAAGGATAAAATGAGTAACTGGCATCGGCAAAAAGCATTTGATTGAATTCACCATCGCCTGTTTGAAGTATTCTTGCATCGCCAGAATCAGTGGTACCTTCTGCTGTTTTACCCAATGGCAAGCCTAAAGTTAGTGTGGTGGCAAAGGCTATCTTCTTTCCCGGTGTCCAGCCATATTTAATGCCTATGTCAGTATCGCCAAATGAATTTATTTCATCACCAGGGATGACCGTGCCCGAAGGTTGAAATTCCTGCTCATTTAATGTGCTTCGAACAAAAAACGGAATATAAGCAATGGCCGTTAAACGGTCAGTAATACCATACTCACCATATAGACTGGTTGTATACAGGCTAATGGTGGTAATGTCGATAATATCGCCTTCTAAATCGTAAAATTTATCTGCAACAATGGCATTTTGGCCGAGCTTAAAGTAGCCTTTACCTTTTTCTTGCGGCCAGCCACCCCCGGCAAAAGAACTTATACCAATAGATACGAGTAATGAAAATATTATTAATTTCTTCATGATTTTATTTTTGAAAGTCTGCTAAACCAAATGTGATTGAGGCCGGAAAACACAACACAATTACATATCGATACGTGTTAAGTGTTACACTTGCATTTGCCTGTGAAACGTTAAATGTTTTGGCTCCATTGGTGGTTATTTCACCTAGTTGTAGCCCGCCACCTTTTGTTTCGGAGCCGGATGTACTGTTTGATAAATAAATAAAGGTGCCTAAAGCAAATGATGTTCGAAAATCATCACTTAGGGTAAGAATAATATCACCATCATCATTGGTGTCTAGTGTTGCCGTGCCTACCGCTGTATAACCACTTCTTCCTTCGAACTGAGCCGTAAGTGCGTTAGAGCCTACTTCAACTTCGACTGGCACACTATTTACACCATCAATAGAAGCGGTTATTTTAACATTACCATTAGAAATGCCGGTTAGTACTCCAGCTTCACTAATGGTTGCAACACTTTCATTGTCCACCTCCCAAGTTACCACACCATCTACCACTTGCATGTTACTTAAATTCCAGCCCGTAGCACTAAGTTGAAGCATTTCACCTACATCAATTTTTGATTTTTCTGGTTCAGTGATCAGCACTTTTACGATGTCATCCATATTTTCAGCAACACTTATCAGAACATCCAAACTTGATATGCCATTAAATGTTGCTCGTAAATTTGTTTGTCCTTTTGCACTGGCAGTCACTAAGCCATCATTATTTACGGTTGCAATATCGGAATTGTCGACCATCCAAATAGGATCTACTGATTCAGCTGCCCCAGTTTCATTCATATAAAGTACAGTTAATTGCTCTGTATCCCCCACTAAAAGTGTAACGAGCTTGTCATCATCTTCAATGGTAAGTGTAGGGTCTACCAACGGGTCATTCACTACATCTGTGCCTATGCAAGCGGAGAGTGTAGCCAAAAATATCATTCCTAAAATCTTTCTCATTTTAACTATATTGAGGTAATTGAAATTTAAATGTTGTGCCTTGATTCAATCTGCTCGTTAATTCTATGGTAGCATCGTGAATTTCAAGTATCTTTTTTACAATGGCCAGCCCAAGACCAGTGCTATTTTTATCGAGGCTAATGCGCTTATCTCCTATATGATATCTATCAAAAATAAATGGGATTTGATCTTTAGGGATTCCCGGCCCATTATCAGAAACTTTAATTTCTACATTTTGATCTGCCTGGTCAATCTGCAATGTAATTAAACCATGCTTCGGAGTAAATTTCAGTGCATTATCCAATAGATTCTGTAGTACCCTTTCAATCAAACTAACATCCGCGTTCACCATCATATTTGAGTGACTTGCCTCTGAACTTGCCTGAATAGTTATGTCTTTTTCTTTAGCGAGCATTTGATATTTATGCACGAGGTCATTCATCAGGTCTTGAATGTAGAATGGCTCTTTATTGGGAACCACTTGCTTGGCCTCCAACTTCGAAAGCTCAAAAAGCTCGTTTACCAATTTTTTTAACTTTTCAGTGCTTTCTAAAATAATGGTCAAATACTTTTCTCTCTCTGTGTTATTCAGACTGTCCTTTTTAATAATCAACGTTTCGATATACCCATGAATAACGGCAAGAGGTGTTCGTAAATCATGCGAAACATTGCCCACCAGTTCTCGCCTGAGGTTTTCCATTGATTTAAGATCTTCGATGTTACCTACGATGGTATCGGCCATTTCATTGAACGCAATAGATAGGTCATTTAGCCCTCCTTCTTCCTTCACTTCCATGCGTGCACTCATTTCTCCATTTCTAAATCTATTCACAGTATCAATGAGTTTATTCAGGTTTTTAGTGATCAACCAAATAATTAAAATACCCAAGAGAATGGCGGCTGCAAGTGATATTATTAATGTTCTGCCTCCCAGCTTTGCTATATAGCTATTAAAAAGATAATCAGAAACGGATTCGTATTCTTCGCTGGCTAGCACTACATATACATAGCCATCTACATTTTCTTTAACACCAATAATGGGTGCCGCTGAAAATACTTTTTGTTTTTCAGGATTACGAGGATCATCACCAACAACATATTGCTTGCCTTTTGACTTTATAAATTTCTTTACCGGTTTTAAATTGATGGAATCAAGTTTCACCTTTTTGTAGGGCGCCACATAACTTATTATTTTACCATTAGGATCTACCAAATAAACCTCCACACTTGGGTTAATGGCCATCATGTGGTGCATGATGTCGTGAGTAGCTTCTTTTGAAAGTTCGCCATTTATAAATGGCTTCACTTCGGTAATAATGTGCTCAGCAATGGAGGCATTTAAACGCTGATTCCGTTCTTGAAAATATTTCTCAGCAAATTGGGCCGTTACAGCTACGAACACTATCCCAACGATTAACAACAAACCAACCAGTGTGATGCTAATTTTCCAGAAATATGGCAACTTTCTCATGAGGCTAGGTTTTTAGTTATTTCAAGCTCATCATTAAAACGGTAACCCACGCCCCACGTGGTGAGAATGTATTGCGGATTAGATAGGTTTTTTTCTACTTTGGCTCTTAACCTGTTAATATGTGAGTTTACAGTATGCTCATACCCTTCAAATTCATATCCCCAAACAAGGGTCAATAATCTATCACGACTGTAGCTTTTGCCAGGGTTGGAAGCTAACAAATACAATAAATCGAATTCTTTGGGCGTAAGTTCTATGCGTTCTTCACCATCCACAACCTTTCTTTTCGCATGGTCTATTATCAATTCCCCAATCTTTAATAAAGCTTTGTCTTCTTTATCTCCTTTAGACATTTCCATTCTTCTGAAAATGGCTTTTACACGAGCAATAAATTCCCTAACACTAAATGGTTTCGTTAAATAGTCATCGGCCCCGGTTTCTAATCCCATTATTTTATCAATTTCTTCGCTACGAGCGGTAAGCATTAGAATAGGGGTAAGAATTTGATGGGCGCGAAGGTCTCTGCAAATCTCCAACCCGTCTTTATTTGGAAGCATGATATCTAAAATGATCAAGTCAAACTGCTCTTTTGTAGCAAGGGTATATCCGACCTTGCCATCCATGGCCATGGTAAGCTCACAGCCAAGATCTTTAAGATGTATTTCTAAAAGTTCCTTTATGTGCAAATCATCCTCTATGAGTAAAACTCTCTTCATTTTTTTAAATACTGACCCCACAAATGTATTTAGCAAGTATCACGAAACTATCACGGGTAACGGATTGGCAAAACAGAACGCTAATTTATAGGCTTAAAAGTGCCTAAAAAGTCATTTACCTGACTTGTAATGAGAATTGAAACTTTTGGCTAACGGAATAAGTTTATTTGTTAAATTTGAGACTATGTATGTATCATTTGATTCTATTTCAGACAATGCGCGCTTGTGGGTCTATCAATCCTCACGGGAGTTAACCACTGAAGAAATAGCTAAAATAGAACCGCTCCTCGAGCAATTTATAAATCAATGGACCGCGCATGGAAATAACCTTCAGGCGTCATACAAAATTTATTATAATCGTTTTATAGCATTAGCTGTAGATGAAAATTTGCATAATGCAACAGGTTGCTCTATTGATTCATCCGTAAATTTTATGCGGTCTTTAGCGCAAAACTTGAATGTTGATTTATTTGACAGAACCCAAATCGCATTTAAAGAAAACGATGAAATAAAAATCGAATCACTCAATAATTTCAAAAACAAAGTAAAATCAGGTGAGCTTGCTACTGAAGTGATGGTGTTTAACAATGCCATATCATTGAAGAAAGAGCTGGAAGAAAAATGGATTTTACCATTGGCAGAAAGTTGGGCAGGTAGGTTTCTTCCTTCCACAGCAATCTAACAAAATTGTTTTTCGTTATCATTCAGGACTTGTAATTCATTATTATTGAAGGAGAATTATAACGCATGAATCGCTTAACTCAACTAATTGTAGTCTCGCTACTACTTATTACAGCTTCTTGCAGTGTTTACAAGAAGGCAAACAAAGAATTTTCTTTAGGTAGGTATCAGAATACAATTGATACTTACAACAAAGTTTTGGCTAAAAACCCTGACGACCCAGAGGCCAATTTCTTTGTAGCCGAATCGTATCGAAAATCAAATAGATTCTTTGAATCCGCCCCATATTATGAGAAGGCTATGCTTAACGGAATGGAAAATGACTCTATTCGTTTGCATTATGCTTTTGCGTTAAAATCAAGAGGGGAGTATGAAAAAGCCCGAGCTGAACTTGATAAATATTTGAAATCTGTAGATAACGAAGAGTTTCAAGCACGTGCAAGTGAAGAATTTGATAACCTCAATTACCTTGATGAGCTTAGGCAGAAAGAGAATTTCTTTCGGGTTAAAAACCTATCGGCAGTAAATACATCTGCAGCAGAATATTCTCCTATTTATAATGATGGTAAGCTCTATTTCACGTCTAGCAGAGGAAATAATAAAATTTATTTAGCCACTGGTACACCATTTACAAACATCTACGTAGCAGAAACAAATGGCGCCCGTGTAGACAGCACAAGCATTAAATCTATTAGTGATTTAATAAATACAAATAATGTTAATGAAGGCTCTCTCACTTTTAGTCCTGATGGGAAAACTATTGTTTTCGCAAGAGGTAACTCTGGTAAAAGAAAAGGAACGGCAGATGTCAATCTATTCATGTCTATACTAAGGAACGGCCAATGGACTGAGCCAAGAATGTTGAATATTAACAATCCCGGCTATTGGGATTCCTCTCCTGCGTTTAGTAGAGATGGTCGCACCCTTTATTTTGCTTCCAACCGCCCTGGTGGTTATGGTGGGGTAGACCTTTACAGTGCCCGAAGAAATGCCAGAGGTCGATTTTATAAAGTAATTAACATGGGGCCTGAGTTAAATACTACAGGTAATGATATGTTTCCATACGTTTCTGACGATGGACATTTATATTTTTCTAGTGACGGACATCCTGGCTTTGGCGGCTTAGATTTATTTGTTGCTCGAAGAACAAATGGTGTAACAACTGTTGAAAATCTTGGAGTTCCTATCAACTCCAATGCCGATGATTTTGGGATGTTTCTCTACAAAGCAGACAGAGGGTTTTTCACATCAAACAGAGATGGTGGCGAAGGAGACGATGACATCTATACCTTCCTAAATGAAGATCCGAATCTTAAAATTGTGAATTACTACCTGGAAGGTGTGACCATGACGCACGACAGCAACGATTCTTTACAAATACTAACTGGCGTGGATGTTCGATTGCTGGATTACAGCGGCAATGAATTAGATGAAGCTACCACAGGTGATGATGGAAAATTCCTCTTCAGAGTGTATGAGCATGAGCATTACAATTTGGTTGCTAAAAAGACTGGCGGGAAACAACAATATCTAATTACAAGACAACCATTTACTACTGTAGGTAAATCTGCTGATAGAGATACACTAACTTCGCTTGTAACTGAAGTTAAGTTTGACACTTTACTTGTGCTTGAAAAGCTCGAGAAAAACAAAGTATTTGTTCTTGAGAATATTTATTACGATTTGGATAGATATGAAATCAGAGATGATGCGGCAGCCGAACTGGACAAGCTAGTTACGATTTTGAAGGATAATCCTGAAATTAAAATTGAGCTTAGTTCACATACCGATGACAGGCAAACTGAACAGTATAACTTAAGACTTTCGGAAAGAAGGGCTCAATCTGCGGTGGATTACATCGCCTCTCAAGGGGTTGATAAATCCAGGATGGTTGCGCGAGGTTATGGAGAATCTAAATTGATTATTCAAAATGCAACTACCGAAGAAGAACATCAGGTAAATAGAAGAACGGAATTTAAAATTCTGGAAGTTGGCCGTAGAAGCGATGGCGAAGATTTCGATGAAGATGACTACTTCGATGATTCTGGAAATTAATTCTCAGACATATTCAAAACAAACCCAATACTAATTATGAAAAACATACTCTTGGCTGCGTGTTCAGCCATACTATTTGTTGTTGGCTGCAATTCCAATAAAGAGGTTGCCGAAAACAATGAGCCCGAAGGCATTTTTCCATATCCTATCCATCAGGATACACTGGAAAATGGACTTAATGTAGTAACAGTTCCTTACGAAAGTCCCGGATTAGCTTCGTTTTATCTTGTGGTGAGAGCCGGAAGTAGAGATGAAGTGGAAGAAGGAAAAACTGGTTTCGCCCACTTTTTCGAGCACATGATGTTTCGTGGAACAGACAAATATTCCAAAGAAGAATACAGTGAAGCTTTAAAAGCTATTGGTGCTGCGGCTAATGCCAACACCTGGTGGGACAGAACTTTGTATCACATGACAGGTAATGCAGATATGCTCGATAAAATGTTTGAGCTTGAGGCTGATCGTTTTATGAATCTTAAGTACTCTCAAGAAGATTTTAAGGTTGAAGCTGGAGCTGTAAAAGGTGAGTATACAAAAAACTACTCTAGCCCATACAGTAAGCTTTATGAGAAAACATACAATACAGCATTTAAAGAACACACCTACTCTCACACTACAATAGGATTTTGGGAGGATGTAGTTGATATGCCAAACCAATATGATTACTCTTTAGAATTCTTTGATCGATTCTACCGGCCAGAATATACAACATTGATGGTGGTAGGTGATGTGAACAAAGAGGAAGTTATGACTTTGGCTAAAAAGTATTTTGGCGTTTGGGAAAGAGGATCTTTCAAACAAGAAATTCCTCAGGAGCCTGAGCAACAAGAAACTCGCCATGCACATATTCAGGAAGCTAACTTTCCTCCTGTATTAGGCTTGAACTATAAAGGTCCTGCATTTTCTGTGGAAAATAATGACATGGCTGTGCTAGATGTAATTGGTAACATGGCCTTTGCAGAAAAGTCTGATATCTATAAGAAATTAGTGATTGAGGAACAAAAGGTAAGAAGCCTTTCTGCTGGAGGCCTAAACATGGTTGATCCTGGATTATGGTCAGTAAATGCCGTATTGGTTGACAAAAGCGATATGAGTTATGTAAAATCAGAAATTGATGCATTACTCGAAAAGCTAAAAACTGAGCCGGTAGATTCAGTATTGTTAACTGAAACTAAAAGTAACATCAAATACAGTTATGCAATGAATTTAGATAGCCCTTCAAACATTGCCAATTCTTTGTCGAGCTACATTTGGCTAACCGGAGATCCGGCTGATGTAAACAAAGCTTATCAACAATATGAAGAAGTTACGGCAGAAGACATTATGCGTGTAGCAAAGAAATATTTTGTTGATTATCACCTAACAATCAGCACTATAACGGGCGATGAGCAGTTGCAAGTAGCTGAAATGTTGAACATAAATCTTTAAGGATATCATGAAAAATCTCATTTATATACTTTTTATATTAATTACCGCTCCGGCATGGTCTCAGGAAGTTGTTGAACTACCTATGACATCAACGAAAGTGGTGGTAAAGTTTGCCTTCAAAAATGGCTCTATTACTGATCCTGAAGGAAAAGAAGGTTTAACAAATCTTACAGCGTCTGTTCTTACTCAATCAGGAAGCGATAAGTACACAAAATCACAAATTGATGATTTGATTTATCCAATGGCAGCACAATATGGTTCATTCACTGACAAAGAAATGACAACATTTACTTTTGAAGTACATAAAGATTTTCTGGATAAGTTTTACGATATCTTCAGCAGCTTACTTTTAAACCCAACTTTTGACCAAAAAGATTTCGATCGGGTTAAATCAAACACAGAAGTGTATGTGAAAGAGGTAATCAAAGCCAATTCTGATGAGGATTTTAGTAAAATGGCCTTGGAAGAAAAGCTATTTGCAGGTACCGGATATGAGCACATGAAAGCAGGTACAGTGAATGGTTTAGCAAATATTACCAGAGAAGATGTTGTTAGCCATTACAAAAAATACTTTACTCGTAATAATGTTACTGTAGGAATTGCTGGCAGCTACCCAGCCTCTTTCGTGCAAAAAGTTAAGGCTGATATTAACAAGTTATCTGACGCTCAGCCTGAAATACCTGCTTTAGAAGAGGTGAAAATGCCTGATGGAATTCGTGTTCAATTGGTGCCAAAACCAAATAATTTAGGAACAGCAGTTTACACCGGCTATCCAATTGAAATTAATAGAGCATCGAAAGATTGGCCAGCTTTGTTAGTAGTTAATTCTTACTTAGGCGAACATCGAAAATCGTACAGTAAGCTGTATCAGTTAATTAGAGAACAACGATCTATGAATTATGGAGATTATACATATATCGAATGGTACGAGGCCGGAGGAAGTTATCAATTGCCACTAACAGGTTTTCCGAGAAGTCAGAATTATTTTGCGATTTGGTTGAGACCGGTGCAGACGGCAATTAGTTTAAAAGGTCAATATCCCGAACTAGCTGATATTAAAATCGGTCATGCCCATTTTGCATTAAGAATGGCAGTAAATGAAATTAATAGAGTAAAGACAGAAGGTTTAACACAGGAAGAGTTTGATTTAACACGTCAGTTTTTAAGAAGCTACATGAAGCTGTTCATCCAAACTCCTGAGCGTCAGTTAGGCTTCCTATTAGATTCTAAGTTTTATGGTATGGATAACTACATTGAACTGATGGATAAAAAATTAGCCTCACTCACACTAGAAGAAGTGAATGCTGCAGCGGCTAAATATCTTCAAACGGAGAATATGTATGTAACCATGATTACTGACACACAGGAAGCAGAGCCATTAAAGAAAAGCTTGTTGAACAATCAGGTTTCTCCTATGGCTTACTCTAATATTATTAAGGAAAGCTTACCTGAGGAAGTATTTGAGCTAGACAAAAAAGTAGAGGGGCTAAAGCTGAATGTTACTGATGTTCAAATTACTGATCCAAAAGAATTATTTGTAGATTAATTTACAATCTAAAGAATGATAAAAAAGGGCTGCCAAATGGCAGCCCTTTTTTATTAGATCATAGGTTTTAAGAAAACTGCCCGATTCCATTTACAGTTTTCTTATTTTTGCGCAGCAATAACAAACCCCTTAGTTCATGAGCAATCGTTACGATCAGCGAGGAGTATCCGCATCTAAAGAAGATGTACACAATGCTATTAAGAATATTGATAAAGGTCTTTTCCCTAAAGCATTCTGTAAAATAGTAGAAGATCATCTTGCAGGTGATGCTGATTACTGCACTGTGATGCATGCTGATGGAGCCGGCACAAAGTCATCTTTAGCTTATTTATACTGGAAAGAAACTGGTGATTTGTCAGTCTGGAAAGGGATAGCACAGGATGCTATTATCATGAATATTGATGATCTGATTTGTGTTGGTGCGACCAACAATATTTTGTTATCATCTACGATTGGCCGAAACAAGAACTTAATTCCGGGTGAAGTTATTGCTGCTATTATTAATGGCACGGAGGAAGTACTTGAGATGCTCCGAAATAATGGTGTAAACATTATTAGTACTGGTGGCGAAACTGCCGATTTAGGAGATTTGGTACGCACCATTGTGGTGGATAGCACTGTAACTGCCAGAATGAAACGCTCTGATGTCATTGACAATGCCAATATACAGCCAGGAGATGTAATTGTAGGATTTGAATCTTATGGCCAGGCTTCTTATGAAACGGAATATAATGGTGGAATGGGTAGTAATGGCCTTACTTCAGCGCGTCATGATGTTTTTAATAAAATATATCGAGATAAATACCCCGAGTCTTTTGATCCTTCTGTAGCAGAAGACTTAGTTTATTCAGGAAGTAAAAAATTAACTGATAGTATCAATGGCGTGCCTGTGGATGCAGGTAAAATGGTTCTGGCACCCACAAGAACCTATGCACCTATCATGTCGGCCATATTAAAAGAATTTAGATCTGAGATTCACGGTGCTGTGCATTGTAGCGGTGGCGCACAAACCAAAGTACTTCATTTTGTGGATGACTTACATATTATAAAAGACAATCTATTTGAAATTCCACCCCTCTTCAGAACCATTCAGGAAGAAAGTGGTACTGATTGGAAGGAGATGTACAAAGTCTTTAATATGGGACATCGCTTAGAGCTTTATGTACCAGAAGATATTGCCGATGAGCTTATGGATATATCAGCAGGCTTTAATGTGAGAGCAAAAGTGATAGGCCATGTGAAGCCTAGCGATAAAAAGCAGGTTACTGTAAAAAGTGAGATGGGTGAATTTGTTTACAATTAAGTTAACTCAGGAATAATTACTTCAAACTTACTGCCTTTTCCCAGTTCAGAATCTAGTGTAATGGTTCCGTTCAATTTATTTACAAGAGATTTTACCAGTGATAACCCTAAACCATTCGATGCCTCTCCTGCTGTTGGCTTCGCAGAGAGTGTTTTAAACTTTGTATAAAGCATTTTTTTATCTTCTTCGGTAAACCCAGGACCTTGATCCTCTACTGAAAAAATCAATTTAGAATCATCTACTTTTACAGAAACCTGGACTTCTTTATCGGATCGAGAGTATTTGATGGCATTTGATATTAGGTTATCAATAATTCGTTCTAAAAACACTTCATTGGTTGTGAATAACCGGTCTACCTCTACATTCATGCTAAGCTTGATTCCCTTTAACTTAGCGTCCTCACCATAATTATGAGCTTTTTGATTGATCAGCTCCTGTACATCAACTTTAGCTATATAATCTTTCGTCTCACCGCTTTCTAACTTATTTATTTCCAAAATATTTTTAATGAGTTGAATCCCACCATGGCTGATTTCATCAATCATACCAATGTATTGCTCCTCATTTCCTTTATCGGCTTTCATTAAATCTACTAGCCCTCCAATCCGATTAAATGGAGCTTTCAAGTCATGTGCCAACACATTCATTAGCGTGTCTTTCTGTAAATTAATATCGGCTAACTGATCTTTTTGCTTAGTGAGTATAGCATTTGCTTTCTTTCTTTTGAATGAATAAAACATAAATGTTATTAATAACACAAGCATGACCGTAATGAGCGCTACTAATGCAATGTTTCTGATCTTTTGCTCTGATAACAGTGCTTCATTTTTCTGCTTTTCAATTTTCAACAATTCATTCTCACGTGCTCTTGTCTCTAAGGCAATGCGAGATTCATGTTGCTGAACAAGGCGGGCTTTCTCCGTATCTAAAAACTTAATTTCTATTTCATTATACTTTTTAAAATTCTCAAAGGCCAACTTTAAATTACCCAGGCTCTCGTAATTCTTAGATAGATGATAATAAGCGTCTTTCAATTCGCTCCAGAATGCAGATTTCTCTGCGGCATTTACAACTTTTTTATGATAAGTAATTGCTTCATTATAATCCCCAAGTGCATATTTTAATTGGCCATATTCATTATACACTTTCATAAACAGGTTTTGATTGCTTATGCCTTCTGCTAGTTTTTTCGCTGTTTTCATAAGGCCTTCTGCCTCATCCAGCCTGTTTCTATGTCGGTATTGCCTCGCAATTTCAGTGTTCACTTCGGCCTTTAACACTAAATTGGCCTGTACACTATCGCTATATTGCTTGGCTCTGCTTATGGTCTCTAAGGCTTCTTCATCTTTACCAGCATCTGCATAAATTTTGGCAAGCTCTAAATAACTGAAGGCTGCGCCAGCCCATAACTCTTCATCTAATCTAATCTTTAAAGCCCGTTTAGACATTTCTTCTGCCTTGATATATGATTTCTGACTTTGGTAGAAAGTGGCAAGGCTTGAGTAGATATAAGCAAGGCCTATTCTGTCATCTAGTTTTTGAAAAATAGACAGTGCTTCATTGTAATATTCTATGGCCTTATCATAAGCTGCCGTGCCTTCATATAATCTGCCCAGGCTATTTAAAGCATGGCCATATTGTAAACTATCTTTATTTTCAAAGGCTGTGTCTTTTGCCTTTTCATGATAATCATACGAAACCAGATAATCTCCTTTATACAGATAAGCAACCCCTAAAAAATTGTAGGTTTCCGGCTGCAGTTCAAAAGAACCCACAAGTTCCATCAACTCCAGTGCACTTTCTAGAAAATAAATCGAGCTATCAGGGTACATTTTTCTGTACTGCCAACCTAACTGATTAAAAGCTCCAATTTTCTGAGTAGTTTCAGAGGTATCTAACTTATTTTTAAGGCTATCAATAACAAGCCTGTTTTGGCTGATACCCTGACAGGTAACCGCCAACAAAACACACGTTAAAAGCCAATTAATTATCCGTTGCATTGCAGATCAAAATAGTAAAAAAATAAGTCGGATTATATAAATATGTTCAATATCTGTTCGATAAGAATTAGATTTTTTAGTTTGCATTCAAATTAAATATCCAATCATGAATTATAAAATATTTATTTTCCTATTAGCCATTGCGGCTTGTAATTCAAAAAATGAAATGTCAGAAGAAACAAAAAAAGTTGATGAGGTAATTCCCGTAAAGGATCCTCACTCATTTGCTATTCCTTCAGAGTCGGTAATAAAACACCTTAGTTGGAATGCTACGGTTGATTTTGAAAAGAAATCTATAGCCGGTGTAGCAACTTTTGATCTTAAAAATTCCGATGAGGCAAGTAAAATTGTACTCGACACGAAAGATTTGAACATCAGTAAAGTAACGGATGCCGCTGGTAATGAACTAGCGTTTAATCTGGGTGAAAAAGTAGATCATTTGGGAAGTCCTTTAGAAATAAAAATCACTCCTGAGACAACTAAAGTAGCCATTCATTACAGTACTTCTCCAGGTGCTGAAGCGCTGCAATGGTTAGACCCCGTACAGACTGCTGATAAAAAAGAGCCATTTCTTTTCACACAGTCTCAAGCGATTCTGGCCAGAAGTTGGGTCCCCGTTCAAGACTCTCCAGGCATCAGGTTTACTTATGATGCTGAGGTGACAGTACCTAAAGGATTAATGGCATTAATGAGCGCAGAAAACCCAACGGAAACAAATGATACTGGGGTTTACACATTTAAAATGGATCAGGCCATACCGGCATATTTACTTGCATTAGCGGTAGGAGACTTAGAATTCAAACGCATTGGCGCTCGCTCCGGAGTATATGCAGAGCCATCAGTAGTTGAAAAGGCGGCCTATGAGTTTGGTGAACTTGAGCAGATGATTAGTGCCGCTGAAGAACTTTATGGCCCTTACCAATGGGAAGAATATGATATCATTGTGTTGCCTCCGAGCTTCCCTTTTGGAGGAATGGAAAACCCTCGTTTAACCTTTGCCACTCCAACAATTTTGGCTGGAGACAGATCATTAACTTCTCTTGTTGCACACGAATTAGCACACTCTTGGTCTGGCAACTTGGTAACCAACGCTACCTGGAATGACTTCTGGTTGAATGAAGGCTTTACCGTTTATTTCGAACAAAGAATTATGGAGAAGCTGTATGGTAGAGCTTATTCTGAAATGCTGGCTTCACTTTCAGCTCAGGATTTGAAAACCGAGGTTGAAGAAATGATAGCCGATGGCTTGGAAAGTGACACGCGTTTAAAGCTAGAGTTAGAAGGCAGAAACCCTGATGATGGGGTAACTTCCATTGCCTACGACAAAGGCTATTTGTTCCTAAGAAGCATTGAAGAAGAAGTAGGCCGAGAGCGATTTGATGCTTTCCTTAAAATGTATTTTAATGACAATGCATTTAAAGGGATGACTACGGAAGGCTTCCTTGATAGATTAGAAAAAGATCTGTATAAGAAGAATAATCTTACTTTTAATAGAGAAAAAGCTGAAGAATGGATTTATCAGCCCGGACTACCTTCAACTGCTCCAACTCCAAAATCGGATAAGTTTGCGATGGTAGACGCAGAGTGGGAAAAACTGAAAGGTGGAGCAACTCCTTTAGATTTAAATACTTCTGAATGGTCGTCTCACGAATGGTTACACTTTGTAAGAAGCATCCCTGAAGATTACACTGCAGAAGACATGAAAATGCTTGATACTGCATTTAAGTTTACCGATACTGGCAATTCAGAGGTGCTTACAGCCTGGTTGATTAAAAGTATTAGTAAAAATTATACACCTGCATACGACCGATTAGAGAATTTTTTAATTAATACCGGAAGAAGAAAATTCTTAATGCCTTTGTATGAAGAGATGATTAAAACAGAAAAAGGAACGGCTATGGCAAAAGAAATTTATGCTAAAGCCCGACCTAATTATCACTTCGTATCAACTAATTCCATAGATGCGTTGTTAGAAAACAAATAGAAAATTATGGCAAAAATTACACTAGGTGGCAAACCCACCAATACAAATGGAGAGTTACCGGCAAACGGTACAAAAGCACCCGATTTTACACTAGTTAAAAATGATCTTTCAGAGGCATCTCTGAGTGATTATAAGGGAAAAAAGGTAATCCTTAATATTTTTCCAAGTGTTGATACCGGAGTTTGCGCAACTTCAGTTAGAAAATTTAATGAGAAGGCGGCTTCTTTAGATAATACAGTTGTTCTGTGTATTTCAAAAGATCTGCCTTTTGCACAAGCTCGATTCTGCGGTGCTGAAGGTATCGAAAATGCAATCACTCTTTCTGGTTTTAGAAATGATACTTACTCTAAAGATTACGGTGTTGAGTTAGTTGATGCCGGATTTAAGGGCCTAAATGCTCGTGCCGTTGTGGTAATTGATGAAGAAGGTGTTGTAAAACATTCGGAACTTGTGCCGGAAATAGGACAAGAGCCTAATTATGACGCTGCGTTAGCCGCACTTTAATTAATAACTAAACAATAAGAAGAAAGCCTGCCTTAATCGGTGGGCTTGTTTTCTTCTGCAATGGGCAGTGTAACAGTAATTTTGGTTCCAACGCCTAATTTACTTTCAATATCGATCTGGCCTTCAAGCCTTTCAATTGACTGTTTAACAATGTACATTCCTAATCCAGAGCCATCTGACTGTTCTGTGGCTCTGTAAAACATATCAAAAACTTTATTGAGGTACTCTTTAGAGATACCAATTCCATTATCAACAAAAGTGATTTTAACGCTTTTCTTCAACACTTTTATGGTAATGTCGAGCTTGTTTTCCTTTAACTCAGGATTACGATATTTAATGGCATTAGAAAGTATGTTTCCGAGCACAATTTTCAATCGTAACTTGTCCGTTATCACTTTCTCCAGCTCACCGGTTACTTTCGTATTGATTCGCATATTCTGAAAGCCTTCAAGAAATTCCAGGCCTTCAATACTATCATCTATAAGTTCCTTAATGTTAACCTTTTCATACTGCAAGCCCATTCTACTGGCTCGTGAGTAGTTAAGCATAGACTTAATAAACTCATCCATCTTAAGAATACGGTCCTCGATTTTTAAAATGTAATCGTCAGAAACTTGCTCATGCTCCAGTTTGTATAAATTTACCAACCCTAAAATGGAACGGAGTGGTGATCTTAAGTCATGTGAAGTTCTATACACTAACTGATCTAACTCAAAGTTTCTGTCGGATAATTCCTCCAACGTTTTTACCAGGCTTAAACTATTTGATCTCAACGCCTCATTAGACTCCTCTAACTCCTTTTCCTGTGTGGCTAATTCTTCATTACGTTTGAGTAGTTCAGCATTTAGCTTATTTAGTTTTTCCTGATAAATTTTTTGATCAGTAATATCTCTCACTGCTCCATCGTAAATCTCATTTCCATCTTCATCGGTGGTAAGGCGATAGGTGTTCAATCCCCAAAAAGTAGAGCCGTCTTTTCGTTTGAATAATGTTTCTTCATTCGATCGTGAATGATCCTCTCTAAGAGTCTGAATTGGCTCTTCACGTGAAGTAGGGTCTGCATAGAGGTTAATTGACTTTACAGCCAAAATTTCTTCGGGACTATCATAGCCGAACATCTTGGCAAACGCTTTATTCACATAAATAAGCCCACCTTTTTTATGACTTCTATAAATTCCTTCAGAAAGGTTGGTGTTAATTGACTCCAGCAAACGCTGACTCTCCAATATCTTCTTTTGGATTTTCTTCTCTTCCGTTATATCTCGTATAGCACCATCGAATACGGCATCTCCATTATCATCTTTGGTAAGGTAATAGCTATTCAATCCCCAGAAGGTGGAACCATCTTTGCGCTTGTACAATACCTCAACATTGGACCTGTATTTGTCTTTTTGTATCGATGACGTTAATCCCTTTCTCGATGAAGGGTCTGCATATAATTCCCTGGAAGGCACATTAAGCATCTCTTCCACACTATCGTAACCAAACATACGAACGAATGACTCATTCACATACACTAAGCCCCCCACTGCATGACTCCTGTAAACGCCCTCAGAAAGGTTGGTGTTAATTGAAGTAATTAACTCTTTTGATTGTGTAATTTCCTTTTGACTTGCAATGAGTTCGTCATTCGACTTTTGCAAGGCTTTTTCCTTTTCGGCTAGTTCTTTATTTTGCTGTAAAAGTTGATCATTAAGCTCTTTCAGCTTCTCGTTAACATTTTGTTCATTGTCTAATGACTCAACAGTAGTTACTGCCTCATCCAATGGCATGTTAAGATCATTTTGTAGGTACCTGATAGCTTGTAATTTATTGCCAGAAGCTATCAGTTGTTCAACTTTTACTAGGTTGGGTTTAGTCATACGCACCCAGTAATATACTATATTTCACTTAAAATAATAGGTTGAATTTTTCAATTTATATATTCAGTAAGCTGATAATTTAAATATCGACAGTATATACATTTGCAAAATATTTGGCGATATGTCAATCTATCTTAAAGTCAAAGCTGTTGAACGGGTTTTCAATAGCCTTGAGAAGGATATAAAATCCTTTCAGCAAAGTACCGGTTTGGGTTGTGTAAGTGGTTGTGGTTTGTGTTGCCATAAGCCCAACATCACAGCCACAGCTTTAGAATTCTTACCTTTTGCATACGAATTATATAAGCAAAATCTCGCCTATCAATGGTTGGATGACTTGCAGACTAATAAATCCGGGTTTTGCAGAATACTAAACCCCATGCCTGTGGAAGGCTCCAAAGGCTTTTGTGGTCACTATCAGTATCGTGGCCTCATTTGCAGGGCTTTTGGGTTTGCAGCTATGAAGAACAAACTCGGCCAACCAACACTTGTAACCTGCAAAACAATTAAAACAGAATTTCCTGAAAGCTATGAAAGAGCTTCTAACCATGTTTCTTCAGGAAAGAACGTACCACTTATGTCCAATTATTATCATCAACTAAGAAGTATAGATTCGGATTTAGGCAGAGAACTTATACCCATTAATGATGCCATATTATCAGCGGTTAAAGTAGTACTGGGCCACTACGCCTACCGCAAGCCTTATCGTAGAAGGGCTTAAATCCTAGCCTGATACTCATGCAAGTTGTGATACCTTCCTTTTTTGGTAAGCAATTCATCATGCTTGCCTCGTTCTACAATTTCGCCATTTTCAATCACCAGAATTTGGTCTGCCTGCCGAATAGTACTTAGCCGGTGGGCGATAACAAATGTAGTTCTGCCCTTCATTAAAGATTTTAGACTTTCCTGTATATATGCCTCACTTTCCAGGTCGAGGTTGGAAGTTGCTTCATCTAAAATAAGAATCTTAGGATTTGCCAAAATTGCTCTGGCTATAGCCAAACGCTGCTGCTGTCCACCTGATAATTTCACCCCTCTCTCACCGATCATAGTATCCAACCCCTTTTCAAACCGATCTGTAAATTCATTCACATGAGCAGCTTTTACCGCATGTATTAACTCTTCTTCAGACGCATCGGGCCTAGGAAATAATATGTTCTCTTTAATTGTGCCTTCGAATAAAAAGTCGTTTTGAAGAACTACACCCAATTGACTGCGGTAGCTTTCTAGGGTTATTGTAGTTAAGTCGACTCCATCAACCAACACTTTGCCTGAATCAGGCACCAGGAATGATGCTGCCATCCCCGCAATGGTACTTTTCCCTGAACCGGAAGTTCCTACAAGGGCAGTTACTGTTCCTCGCTGAGCCTCAAAACTGATATTTTTGATAACTTTTTTATCTTCTTCGTAAGAAAAAGAAACATCTTGAAAAGTAATATCACCCGTTATTTCACGCATCTGTTTTGTTCGTACAGTAGGATCGTCTTCAAGAGGTGTATTTAATATCTCTTCAGTTCGGTCAAGGCCGGCAAAAGCTTCGGTTAATTGGCTTCCTATATTACTCATTTGTACAATTGGAGCAATCATAAACCCTAAGTAGAGTGTAAACGCCAGAAAGTCTCCGAAGGTCATATCCCCATTCATTATCATATAACCTCCAATACCCATAATTCCAGTAGAAGCCAGCCCCAGAAGAAATGTGGCTGAACTCGTTACAAAGCTCGTTGAGGTAAGGCTTTTTTTGATATTTAAGAAAAGTCGTGTTACTCCATCTTCAAAAGTCTTTATCTCTTGTGCTTCTGCATTAAACCCCTTTATAACCCTTACTCCACCTAAAGTTTCTGTAAGTCTGCCGGTAACTTCGGCATTAATAACACCTCTTTCTCTAAATATCGGTCTGATTTTACCAAAGGCTTTCAACGAAATAAAACCGAATATGGCTACAGGAACCAGCACATAGAGTGTCATCATTGGGCTGATACTAATAAGTAGAAAGAGGCAAATGACAGATGTTAAAATTCCACCAAAGAGCTGAGCTAGGCCTGTACCCACAATATTTCTAACACCTTCAACATCGGTCATAATTCTTGATACAAGCTCTCCCGTTTTGGCGTTATCAAAAAAACGTACCGGCAGTTTAATAATATGTGCCTGCACTTTGGACCTTAACTGCGAAATAAGCTGTTGAGCCTCCACGCTCAATATTTGTGTAAGAGCAAATGAGGTGATCGCCTGTACCGTTACTGCGATTCCCACCGCCAGCAAAAGTAGTTTGAGCATTTCCAAATTATTATTCGGAATCACATCGTCCATCAGGTATTTACTAGCCCCAGGAAGTACTAAACCCGCCAAGCGACTAATAATTATCAGAACTAAACCTATAAGAAGCTGCGTTCTGCGCGGCCAAACTATAGTTTTAAAAACGTGACCTATCGTAACCTTACTCTTGCTCATCTATATTCAGTTGATTTGATATTGTAAACTAACACCTAATTGTCCTCTAAAAGTGCCACTAATTCAAAAATGTTCATAAGCCTGTTTTTATCGCTTATAAATGGTGGATAACTATCTGCTTTTACTAAAAAATTTCGGTGGAAAACATGTGGGAAACAAAGAGCAGCAAAAGTTTGCTCGTGCGAAATTAATAACGACATTAGATTCATCAAACGAGGTTATTTCGTTCGCAGATACAAAAGTGTATCAGGTAAGTATTGAAGATTTCGAGAATATGTGATGAAAGGTTTAAGTGCGTAAGCATTTAATCTGAAATAGGTTTCCTACGCTATCGCTATTTATAGAGAAGTTTGATAACCGATTGGTTCGCCAAAAGGTTTTTTGAATTATTCTTTTGGTCTTAAAGATTTAACGGCTTGTCTGTTAAATTGAAATGAGCGATCACGACAAGTCAAAAGAATTATATCACCTAAGGGAGTGGTATTTCTTGAAGAAACTTCAGGAAAATCAGAAGTGAGTCTTTTATTAGACAAACAGAAGCACAAATAACAACGTTTGAACCATCGATCAGCTTTGCTGTGAGATGAAATGGGGGTTTTTCGTTTAGAAAAGTCCCCATTTTTGTTTTTAAGGGGATCAAAACTTATGTTCATGTATCTTTGTTCATAGAAAAGTTAAACGGTCAACTTAAAAGAAAAAGCCATTAAAAAATTCGATATACCTTCATACTATCGCTCTTCCATTACAGGTAGGGTTAAGGAGATAAGGAAAGAATCCGATCCCAGGAAAAAAGACTTTTCACCGGCAGTAATGGATTTTGGTGCTGTTCAATTCTATATTGCAAGGCACTTTGGCTTCTGCTATGGTGTAGAAAATGCCATTGAAATTAGCTATAAAGCGCTCGAAGAGAACCGTGATAAAAATGTATTTCTACTTAGCCAGATGATTCATAATCAAGAGGTTAATAACGATTTGGTTTCTCGAGGGATTAAATTTATTATGGATACTGATGGCACCCAGTTTATTCCTTGGGAACAGCTAAAACCCGATGATATAGTGATAGTACCGGCTTTTGGCACCACATTGGAAATAGAGGAAATACTTAACAACATTGGTATTGAAGTTCAGCGGTATAATACTACCTGCCCATTTGTTGAAAAGGTATGGAAGCGATCTGCAAAACTCGGGGAAGAAAGCCACACCATCATCATTCACGGAAAGCATAACCATGAAGAAACCAGAGCCACTTTTTCTCACAGTTCTAAGGGTGCTCCTTCGGTTATTGTTAAGAACATGTCCGAGACAGAGTTTCTTTGTGATGTAATTAAAGGAAATAAAACACCTGATGAGTTCTATCAATTTTTTGAAGGTAAGTATTCAGATGGGTTCGATCCTGAAAGAGATTTAAAGCGAGTGGGTGTAGTAAACCAAACCACTATGTTGGCTACAGAAACTCAGGCTATCGCAGACTATGTTAAAAAAACTATGCAAGAGGTTTATGGTGAAGCAGACTTAAAAGACCACTTTGCGGATACACGGGATACGCTCTGCTATGCCACTAATGATAACCAGGATGCCACTTATGCCTTGCTTGAGCAAAATGCTGATATAGCTATTGTAGTTGGAGGGTATAACAGCTCTAATACTTCGCACATAGTGGAGCTTTGTGAGCGAAAATATCCAACCTATTTTATTAATAGTCCGGATGAAATTATAGGTGAGCAGCTTATCAATCATTACGATTATCCTAATCATAAACATTTAACAACAGATAATTGGCTACCCAAAAAATCGCCAACCAAAATAGTTTTAACGAGTGGCGCTAGTTGCCCCGATACACTGGTGGATCAGGTATTATTGAAGATTTTATCTTATTTTAATGAAGCCAAATCTGTAGAAACGGTGATGGCAGAAATTGAGAATCAATAGTTTAATTAATCATCAAAAAGTCTTCCTCGCTTTCTTTCGCGCTCACCATTTTTATAGCAGGACTAATTTGTGTTGTAGGGTTAATTATATTTACCAGGTTTTCATCACAACTACATACCGATGAGTTAATTGAATTTGACCGGCAATTTAGTGATCTAATTTATAGTAGTAGGAGTGACATGTTTACCTTAATTATGGTAGCTGTTACCTCACTTGGAAGTGCTACCGCCTATTTTTTTATAATACCGGTTATAGGTTGGATACTTTACAGAAATGATCGTACATGGGCGCACTCGATCGAGGCTTTTATTATTCTTATATCCAGCTTTCTGATAAACCTTGCATTAAAATTCTATTATGGCCGATTGCGGCCAGATGAAAGCCTGCAACTCATACTACTTCGGGAAGGATCGTTAAGTTTTCCAAGTGGACATAGCATGACCTCGATGGCCTTTTATGGATTCCTTATTTACCTCGTTTGGCAATACACTCAGTCAAAAACTAAAAAAGTATTTTTCATTTCAGCTCTAACGCTGCTGATTCTTTTGATTGGCTTTAGTAGGATTTACCTTGGCGCCCATTTTCCTTCAGATGTTTTAGCTGGTTTTGCAGCAGGACTAATATGGCTATTGGTATGTATTTCTATTCTTCGATCTTACCAATTTAAAAAATTGAGATCCCATTAAACCCGTACACCAATTAAAAGCATATCATCGGTCTGTTCATTTTCACCTTGCCATTTCACTAACTCACTTTCAATTATTCTTTTTTGTTCATTTAGAGGCTTTTCACACACATCCTTCAGCAATTTTTTAAAGCGGAAATACATAAATTTTTTATTTTCACTGCCTCCAAATTGATCTACCAATCCATCAGTAAATAAATAGACTAAGTCGTTTGGCTGTAATGCCAATTCATGTTCTTGGTAATGTCTTTCGGCTTCAAATAATACTCCTCCTACTGGGTAATGATCGCCTTTAACTACATTTAGTTCACTGCCATGGAAGAAATACATTGGCCGTTTAGCACCTGCAAAAGTGAGTTTCTTGGTATTTCTATCCATCATACAAATGCCTATGTCCATGCCATCATCTACCTGTGTATATAGCTTGTTTGATTTGAGACTTCTCAGTACCCTTTTATTCAACTCGGTGAGTACTTCTCCCGGATTAAGAACATTGGCTTCGTATACTATCTGATTTAATAATGAATTGCCCATAACATTCAAAAAGGCCGCTGGTACGCCATGCCCCGTACAATCTACTGCAGCAATGAGCACCTTATCTCCTTTTTCTGCGAACCAATAAAAATCTCCGCTTACCACATCACGGGCTCTGGCCATTACAAAGGCTTCTTTAAAAACACTATTCAGCTTTTCATCTTCAGGTAATATTGCTTGTTGAATATTTTTCGCACATAGAATACTATCCATAATATTCCTGTTCTTTTCAACAATCTCCTCGTTTTGTACCCGAAGCAGATTATTTGCTTTGGTTTTGTAATTATTCTTCCGAATCTGAAGAATGATAATCACACTAATGAGTAGTACAATTCCTGCCAACCAATAAATAACCATTTGAGTATTGGAAAGCTTGAGATCCTTAATTTCAGACTCTTTGTTAAGCAGCTGAATTTTATTCTCTCTTTGTTTTATTTGATAGTTGTTTTCAATTTGAGCTAACTTTTGTGCTTGCTCCTCACTGAATTGTTGCTCATTAATGGCAGTATACTTTTCGTAATATTCCAACGCCATTTTAAAATCTCCAAGTTGTTTGTACACTTCCGACAAACCCAGATAATTTTTTCCTAATAGCGTTTTAGCGTTAATCTCTTCCGCCATCCCCAAAGCCATTTGATATTTTTCTAAGGCCCTTTCATATTCACCGTTAAGGAAATTTAATCTGCCTATTCTTCTGACTAATTCTGATTTATTGTATTGCTCATCAATATCATCCATCATAGACATAGCTCTTGAATAATAATATTCTGCAGAATCATACATGTTTCTGTTCAGGTAATTATCTGCCAGATTACTCAGGTCTTTAAATGTTCCAATAGTTTGACCCAGGTTCTGATCAACCCGTAGCGACTGCATAAAATAGTCATGTGCTATGTCATAATTACCGAGATCGCTCTGTACTAAGCCCAAATTGCTCAGTGTATTGGCCACTCCCAGTTTATCCCCTCTGTTTCTCTTAATCTTTAGAGATTTTTCATAGTACTCTATTGATTCCTCTACTCGTCCAAGATCAATGAGTATAAGGCCAACATTATTATAAATCTTTGCTATTTGAACACTGTCTTGTATTTGCTCATAAATGTTTAAAACATCGTAGAAGTAATTCAAGGTTTTCTCATAATCTCCTAAACCGAAATATACGATCCCCAAAAAATTGTATGCCCCGGCAGCAATTCTGCTTGCTCCGATTTCCAAACCTAACTCTGCGGATTTAGATGAGTACTCTATAGCAGCGTTGATGTCTTCTCCCTGCACTGCCTTAGCATATTGATAATAAGCCTCGGCACGTATCGAATCATCTTTTGTAGTTGTAAATACCGCCTCTATACTATCTAACGTAGTCTGTTTCGATTGGCCATGACCCAATACAGGTATCAAAAGAAAAGTTAAAAAAATAAAGCTATATTTCATATAATGGCGTTTTCCGGACAACAAGCAATTTGAAACTTGCAATTATTTCTTCATATTTACAACCAATTAATAAAATCTTCTTTGAAGATTTAAACCTTACGCACATGAACATTTTATCGGTAAAACTTTAGGTGGACCCTTCAGAAGGTTAGCCGCCTAATTCGCAGTCTAATCTTATTCTACATTTAAAACCGATAAAATGCGTTTTCAAAAATATTTTAAATATTTCATGCAAGCCTTAAAAGGCGAACAAAAAAGCTTTGTTTCAGGAGACATTAACAAGGCCATATTCATGTTATCCGTACCCATGATTTTGGAAATGGTGATGGAGTCTCTTTTTGCTGTGGTTGATATTTACTTTGTTGGTAAAGTCAGTGTAAATGCAGTAGCCACTGTAGCCTTAACAGAATCCGTGATTATGATTATTTATGCTCTGGCTATAGGTCTTAGTATGGCTGCAACGGCAGTAGTATCCAGAAGAATTGGCGAAAATAATCCTGACAAAGCAGCCGAGGCTGGCTTACAGGCTATTTTTATTACAGTAGTGGTATCCACAGTTTTTTCTCTGATCGGTATCTTCTTTGCCAAAGAAATTCTATTTCTAATGGGAGGAGAACCTGATTTGATTGCTGAAGGATTTGGCTACACAAAAATTATGTTGGGCGGAAATATTACGGTAATGCTGTTGTTTCTAATCAATGCAATATTTCGTGGTGCAGGAGATGCCTCCATTGCCATGCGAGTATTGTGGATAGCCAACGGACTTAACATTATTCTTGATCCGATATTTATTTTTGGGTTAGGCCCAATACCTGCTTTTGGTGTTGAAGGTGCAGCTATAGCCACCAACATAGGACGAGGCATTGGTGTAATCATTCAACTGTGGGTGCTTACAGGAAAATCATCGGCTATTCGAATAAGCCTGCAGCATATTAAACTGAAATGGCAAACCATTAGAAACCTTATTAATATATCTCTCGGTGGAATTGGCCAGTATATGATCGGCACATTGAGTTGGCTCTTTCTGGTGAGAATTAGTGCCGTATTTGGCAGTGAAGTATTAGCCGGTTATGCCATTGCTTTTCGGATAATAATGTTCACCATACTTCCCTCATGGGGTTTGAGCAATGCAGCGGCAACTTTAGTAGGCCAAAATTTAGGTGCTAAATTTCCTGATAGGGCTGAGGCTTCTGTATGGCGATGCGCCTTTTTTAATATGATCTTTTTGGCAATCATCTCGTTGATTTTTGGAATCTGGGCAGAATGGTTTGTACGCTTGTTTGCCTCTGAGCCTGAAGTGGTAAAGTATGGTGCACTTGCATTACGTGTAATCTGTTGTGGTTATATATTCTTTGCCTATGGAATGGTCATAGGGCAGTCGTTTAATGGAGCTGGTGATACACGCACGCCAACCATTATAAATTTCTTCTGCTTCTGGATGTTTGAAGTTCCGTTGGCTTGGGTACTTTCTAGGACATTGGAGTTAGGGCCTTTAGGAATTTTTCTGGCCATTGCTATAGCATCTTCATTATTCGCTTTTGTTAGCATACATATATTCAGAAAAGGAAACTGGAAAACCGTTCAAGTATAATGTAGCCAATCGAAAGTAATCTGTGAACTCAAAGCCAATTTAATGTACATTAAAAATAAACCCTGCGCTTTATTAGACACAGGGTTTATAACTGTATCGCAAATTAATTCATAGACTTTTATTGTTACCAGTTACTCTATGAACACCCTTTCTGTAAATTCTTTCTCTCTAGTAATTATGGACAGTATATATATACCTTTTTTCAAATCTGAGGTTTCTATCCTTAACAAATCATTCTTATTGTTTTCAGAATAATATACCATTTCTCTTCTATTTGAATATAATATCACATTATATCCTTCAGCTAGTTCTTCTTGCGTTAATTGAGGAGTGATTTCAAAATAACTTGTCGCTGGATTTGGAGCTATAACTATAGCAGGTGCAGGTCCTGGATCGGGTAAACATGGAGCATGCGGAGGGCAATCATCTCCACCTCCACCACCTATGCCACCACCACCGCTTCCGGGTATAATAACGGTTAAGCCGGTATATCCTGTGCCTGAATTACCACATATCCCTTGAGGATAACATCTGATTTGATAAGTGCCAGGGGTAGCAGAAGTCCAAACCTTTAAGACAGGGCCATTTCTATCAAAGCCGCTCAAAAACGAAAAGCCTGCAGGAAGCACCCAATTATAACTTGTAGCACCCGGCACATTTTCTACTTGAATAAAATTAAGGCTTTCTGGCTGTAAGTTAATAGGATCTGTATCTCTATATCCCCAAACATAAACATCTGAATAATGCGCTTGTTTTGGAGGGCCTACCCAAATATTATATCTTTTGGTAATGTTACCACAGGCTGTATTTATTGAAGCCTGAACCCAGCCATTTCCACGTATGGTAGTAGAACTGGCCCTCACCCTGTAATTTGTAGTTCCTTGACCTGATACATAAAGAAGGTTGCTACTATGTGTCCAGCTGACAGAAGCACCAGAAGGCAAATTATTTAAACCATAAGTAGTACCCGTAGAACAGGCTGTTGATGAGCCAGATATAGAAGGCGGATTTGTTGGACTCGAAAGGTTTAAAGCAATGGATTTGGTAGAGGCAGATGTTTGCAACCCGCATATATTTGCCTTAACTGTTACTGTTCCACCACTTACTCCATTAGGTACAAGAGTAATAGTGTTAGAATTGTTAAGGCCCTGAACTTGCCAGTTGCTAGGATAAGTCCATGTATAGCTTGTTGCACCGGCAATGGAGGTTATAGAATATTGAATTGGACTTGTGTCAGAGCAAACAACATTATCAGGGCCAGAAATATCGCTTATTTGAGGCAAGGTTCTGGTTATGGTTTTAACTGTACTCCAATTGGTGTAAAATGGACCCGCATTATTAATACCACGAACTCTAATATTTCCTTCAGAACAACTGTTAGGTTTTACTGTAATTTTCTTTGTAGAACCTCCGCTAACTATTGTCCAGCCTGAAGGTATTTGCCATTCATATGAATCAACATATTTGGGATTAACATCATTTGACCCAATATTAGGATATCGAATGGGTTGAATCTCATATACCTGATTGGCTGTTGAGTTAACAGGAATTTGACTATTCCCAGAAATGGCTGGTGGATTGACACCCTTTAAGGAAAGAATTGGTATATCGAAAATTTGATTATCATTTCCGCTTGCATTATCACAGTTCTCTGCAGCAATTTGAATGCTTCCTGTTTGATTTTTGTCAACCTCAAACCATCTGATTCTTACGAGCAACATATTGTAACCAGATATAGTTGAAGTGCTGCCGGTTTGCGACCCAAATTCTATTTCCCCATTTGTAACAGTCCATTCATAATAGCATGTAGGAATTGGGTTAGCTTGATTATTAATAGAATATTGAATCCATTCTCCGGGGTTAACAGCAAAGGTAATATCGGGTCCAACAATTTCAATTTGCCCATAATTCTTTGAATATGTAAGTAGCAATAAGGTAGTTAGTAATGTGAGTAGTAAAAGTTTATTTTTCATTTGGCTTTCGGTTTATAATTATACTTAAGTTTAAGACTGTAATTGGGTCTATGTTTATTTTAAAATCATCTACATTAATCTCACCCCTACCTTGACCTGGGGACGTAACTGTACCTGTTTGGTCTGTATAACGCCTTATTCTATACACAGCATTAAGAGAAGATTCTAATGATACTGCCAGCCATACTACCGGTTGATATTTCACACCGATAAAAGGGATTAAGCCCAGCTCCGTGGTCTTATCTGTTCCTTCATATAGACTAGGATCTGGAGCAATGGATGTAACGAAGCGAAAATCTTGACTGTACAACAGAAAATGGGCATCCATCCCGTAGAAAAATATTGATTGTGGTGACAGTATTCTCTTAAATTCAAGGCCTGGTCTTAACAGTAAGGAGAAACTATCTTCAGTTCTGGGAAGGGAATTGAGTACCTGAGATGAATCATACATATTATTCTCAATTCCTATTCTCAACCTAATGGCTTTAGAAGAACCCTTTTTGCTTAAATAATTGTATCTGGCAAATAAGCTCGTAGCTGGCAGTGTGTTTTTATCAATGAGCCAGAGCAGGTCTGTTCCTACTTCCCAAGACTTCGTGGAGTCTATGTCTGCCACATTCTTCTCAGACTGACCGTGGGCTGCGATTGTAGGCAGAATTAACAGTAAGAGAATTAGTTTGTTTAACGACTTTTCTATCATATTACTTTCTTGAAATAATTAAAGATTTAGTTTGACACATAAGATATTCTTAAATAGTTGAAAAGAGAATGTTACTTATTTAATTATATTTTTTTCATAAATATATATATTTTCATTTTTATATCAATATTATATATAGTTTTAATTTTAATTAATTATATCTATTTATTGATTAACTTGTTTAAAATCAATTGATTACATTGCTCTTACTTGAAATTTCAATACCTAATATGAATTGAAAGTGGTAAATTGTAAGGCAAACCCACTTGCAATGAAATCTATTGTTAAAAAAATCACGCTTGAAGTTCCCGTGAAAGTAATTTGGGATAAATGGACTACTGAAGGCGGCATTAAATCGTTTTTTGCTAAAAAATGTAAAGTACAACTTGAAATAGGAGGTGCCTTTGAGATGTATTTTCTGCTCGGTAACCAACAGGGATTACAGGGTTCCGAGGGGTGTAAAATACTCAGTTATTTGCCTGAAAAAATGCTTTCATTTTCATGGAATGCACCACCTGAATACCCTACAGTTAGAGGTATTCATACCTGGGTAGTTCTTTTATTTAAAGAATCAGGTGCACATACTGAATTGACTTTAACTCACTTAGGATGGGGCACAGGAGAAGAGTGGGACAAGGTATACGCCTATTTTGAAAATGCCTGGGATTTCGTGTTTAATAAACTTAAAGAAAGCATATAGTAATTATGAAAACACTTTTTACAATCACAATCGTCTTAGCTGCCCATTTGATAATGGCCCAAGACAAAGAAGGCAATCCCCCAATGGAAATAGTAAAGTACTATTTTGTTGAGCTTATTACGAACCCCGATAAACCTGAGCTACCAAAGGCACAAGTAGATAGTATACAAAGAGCACACATGGCCAATATTTCTAAAATGATAACCGACAAAAAATTAGTTCTGGCTGGACCGTTTGAAAATGGAGGAGGTATCTTCATTCTTAAAGTTGAGAGCATGGAAGAAGCCGAAAAGCTTGTGGCTCAAGATCCTGCCATTAGTGCAGGGCGGTTAACCACAGAAATAAGGCCATGGTATACGGCCAAAGGATCATTTGTATTGGAAGAGTAAACTAACCTCTTTCTATAAGGAATATGATATACCAGATATAGGCTATCAGGAAAAAGAAGCCTTCCCATCGGCTGATTACTGGTCGCTTACCAATTACTACGGCAAGAATGAGAGCAGTACTAGAGGCGATAATCATGAAAATATCTGAATTAGAAATGGAATCGTAAGGAATACTCTTTATTGAAGCACTTAATCCTAAAATCCATAATAGGTTAAATATATTTGAACCTACCACATTACCTACCGCTATATCAGTATCTCTCTTAAAAGCAGCCACCGCTGAAGTGACAAGTTCAGGCAGGGAAGTACCTACGGCAATGATTGTAAGCCCTATAAACGTTTCGCTCATACCAAATTCCCGAGCCATTGCCACTGCTCCATCTACTACCCATTGTCCACCAAAATAAAGACCAACCATTCCGATTACAATCAGAATTACTGATTTTGTAGTGGTCATTTCTTTGAACTCTTCATCGCTAAACTCCGATTTCTTCTGCTTTGAGACAATGTATACATAGCCCATAAAAAGGAAGAAAAAGAAAAGCAGAATAAAGCCATCTGCCTGACTAATGGCTAAATCTTCTGATTTGTTAAACAGGGCAGCATTTGCTAAAAAGCCCACTAACAGCGTTGCCGTTAACGAAAAAGGAACTTCAATGAAATAGGTGTTTTTAGTTATTGGCAAGGGGTTAATTAATGCCGAAATGCCAAGAATAAGAAGAATGTTAGCTACATTACTACCCAGAACGTTTCCGACTCCAATATCCGGGGTATCGTTATAACTGGCAATAAGGTTTACCAAAAGCTCCGGCAGCGATGTGCCAAAAGAAACAATTGTTAACCCTATGATGATACTTGAAATGTTAAGCTTTTTGCCTATCGAAGTGGCGCCATCAACAAGTAGATCGGCCCCTTTTATTAGAAAAACAAAACCTATTACAAACAGAATGTAAATCAAAACGTTACTAGTTATAGCTGACTAAAATAGTGTATTTTTAATGCACTTTAATATTTTTTCAATTTTTTTTATAACCCTAAGCAAGTACAAAGTTCTTCATTATTTTATGCGGAACTACATGTACCCGAGTGTATTCTTTATATGTAAAAAAGTAACCATTAATGGAATTAATTAACCCGTATACCATAGTAATCATATTATCACTGATAATTATAATATCCTATCTTTTTAACCTTCTTTCAACTAAATCAGGCATACCCAGTGTGCTATTGCTTATTGGATTGGGCATTATATTGAATGCCCTTGGAAAGTATGTTGGCATACCAAAAACCACATATTTATTCGATATTTTAGAAATCCTTGGAATAGTAGGATTAATCATGATTGTGCTGGAAGCTGCTTTAGACCTGGAGTTGAACCGCAGCAAATGGCCCGTCATTTGGAAATCACTTCTAGTGGCATTTTTAAGCTTAGTTGGTTCTTCATTGGTAGTCGCGGGGGTTCTCAATTACTTCCTGGTTGATGATTACATTTTGGCATTAGTTTATGCAATTCCTGTTTCGGTGATAAGCAGCGCCATAGTTATCCCATCAGTAGGTGAAATGACGCCTGAAAAAAGAGAGTTTATGATCTACGAAAGTACTTTCTCCGATATTCTGGGAATTATGTATTTCTACTTTTTAGTTGGAAATATTGACAATAGTAGTGCTCAGGCTGTTGTTTGGGACATATCGCTTAACATCTTTATCACAGTTTTAATTTCCGTGGTTTCCAGCTATGCCTTGGTACTGGTATTTCAACGATTAAAAACACAGGTGAAGTTATTTCTTTTGATTGCTGTATTACTATTACTTTATTCTGTGGGTAAGTTATTCCACCTTTCTTCTTTATTAATAATCTTGATTTTTGGATTAGTACTGAACAACTACAAGCTCTTCTTTAGAGGCAAGCTGGCCTCCTTTTTGGACGTTAAATCCGTGCACAGCATACTTAGTAACTTCCATCTGGTTACTATTGAAACAGCGTTTGTGGTTCGCACGCTGTTCTTCGTACTTTTTGGAATATCAATTGACTTAAACGCACTGAAAGATTTAAATGCATTGGGTATTAGCCTGGTTATAGTTATTCTAATGCTGGGAATAAGGGCGATATTCTTAAAGCTTATTATTCGAAAAGATTTAAAGCCTCAATTATTAATGGCGCCAAGAGGGTTAATCACCATTCTCTTATACTTTTCCATTCCTGCTGCATTTCAGGTTGAAGGATTTAATTCATCCATTTACTTATATACCATTTTAATTACGAGTGGATTAATGGCAATAGCGTTGATTGCTGAAGGAAAGCATTTGGCACCGGTAGATGCTATGCAAATGGCCTATTGGAGAGAAATGGATAAGGAAATTGAAAATATTCCCGAGCAAGATAAGCATCGGGAGCCTGAAGAAAATGAGGAAAGTAAGTAAGTAACTCACTTTCCTCCCTATTCTATTATGATTTTTGAGCCTTTTTTACTTTCTGAATTTTAGACTCTAGCAATTCAGTATCTGCGTTCACATCATTTTCTTTCGCCTTCAGCATACTTTTCACATAGTATTCGATGGCTTTATCATGTAAATCGTTGTTTGCATAGTAATCTCCGGCAACTTCATACGCCTTGCTGTTTTCTTTAATTGAAATGGATTTTTCAAACCAGGCTTTTGCTTCTGTGAGATTTACATCTTTTTTAACACATAGCTCAGCAGCTTTTGCTAACGCTTTGTAATCGTCAGGAGCAGCATTACTAACAATGTCTCTTGCCTTTTCTACCGTTTTTTCGGTTCCACCTGCAAATACAGATACAGAGGCAATCATTGCCAATGCTACTAATGTTGTTTTTAACTTTTTCATGCTTGTTTATTTTGAGTTGTATTAATTAACCGAAACAAGCATGACCAATCTCGTGCCAAGTATATAACTACTTGATTATTAGATAGATAAAATTAATTTGCTTTGAATCAAGTGAGCGGAATTGATCAGGGACTGTTCATTTTTTGGACAGATAACTAATCCCATTTATTTACGTAGTCTCAGGATGTTATGTGGTTCATTATATTCTTTGCATGAATGCGGGAATTTTCAATAAACCACTTATTAGTTTTTAAACCGCCACATACAACTCCGGCTAAATAAACGCCTTCAATATTCGATTCATTGGTTTCCTGATTATAGACTGGTGTGTGAAATTCATCATCCTGAAAATTAATGCCAATGGATTCCATCAATGAGAAATTGGGTTCGTAACCTGTCATGGCTAAAACAAAATCATTATCAAGTGTTATTGACCCTTCAGGCGTTTGAATATGTACTTTATCCTCTTCAATTTTTGTGATTGTGCTTTCGAAATAGGCCTTAATAGACCCTTCTTTAATTCTATTTTCAATATCCGGCTTCACCCAATATTTTACAGAATCTAGAATTCCCTTTTCTCTAACTACCATTGTAACATTAGCCCCTTTTCTATACGTTTCGAGTGCCACATCTACAGCTGAATTAGCGGCACCAACAACTATTAAATTTTGTTTATAGTAAGGATGTGGCTCATCATAATAATGCTTCACTTTGGCCAAACCTTCTCCCTCCACATTCATCATATAAGGGAAATCGTAAAACCCGGTTGACAATACAATTGACTTTCCGTTGTAAACATCCTTGTCTGTTTCCACACTAATGCCCTTTGCATTCTTCTCGATTTTATTAACCTTTTCGTATAGCTTCACATTCAACTCATAGTGAGATGCCACTCTACGATAATACTCGAGCGCCTCAAACCTGTTTGGTTTGGCGCCATGAGATATGAAAGGAACATCACCAATTTCCAACTTATCTGAAGTGGAGAAAAAGGTCATATTAAGCGGATAGTTGTAAATAGAATTAACCAAACAACCCTTATCGATAATTATGTAGGAAAGTGATTTCTTTTGAGCCTCAATTCCACAGGCTAAACCAATGGGGCCTGCACCTATAATTATTACATCAACCATAGTACTTTACATTACCAGATTATATTACAAGTATAGCCCAAAAAGGTTCCGTAAAGGACAAAAGATAAGCCTATTGAATAAATCGGGAATTAATTTTTAATATGTTATATTTAAAATGTGAGCAGAGTTAGACCCGCAAAATTCAAAGAGCTGGAAATTATTGCTGATTTTCAAGCTGCAATGGCCCTTGAAACTGAAGGGCTCCATCTTGATAAAGAAAAAATTATTTTAGGCATTGAGGCTGTTTTCGAAGACCCTGGAAAAGGCAAATACTATGTTGTTACGGAAAATGAAGATGAAGTAATCGCCTGCTTGCTAATTACTCCTGAATGGAGTGAGTGGCGAAACGGAACAGTTTATTGGATTCAATCCGTATTTGTTAAGAAAGAACACAGAGGCAAAGGAATATTCAAAGAGTTATATCAATACATTCAAAACCTTGTGAAAGAAGACCCTGAACTAGTGGGCATCCGTTTGTATGTGGAGCGGGAAAATAAATCAGCGCAGGCTGTATATGAAAAACTTGGCATGAATGGTGAACACTACAAACTTTACGAATGGTTAAAATAATTGCTTCCATATTTTCGATTGTACTGTGCTCTGCTGCGGCATACTCACAAGAGTATGAAGTAGATAAATTTGACACTGGTGATGGAAAAGAATTAGAAATCACTTTTGTAGGCCATGGCTCTTTAGTGTTTAAATATGATGGTAATGTCATCCATATAGACCCATCATCAAGAGAAGCGGATTACGAGACTATGAATGATGCAGATTTGATTTTGATCACTCACCACCATGGTGACCATTGCAATCCAGATGCGGTGGATAAAATTAAAACAGATGATACTAAAATTATCTCTACTCAACTCAGTGTAGACAAATTAGGACTTGGTACTGTCCTGCCAAATGGTGAATCAACAGATTTTAAAAATATAAACATAGAAGCTATTCCTGCTTATAATTTAGTTCACACAAGAGATAACGGAGAATTCTATCATCCAAAAGGAACATGTAACAGTTATGTGTTAACCATTGGCAATAAGCGCATATTCATTGGTGGCGACACGGAGAACACACCTGAAATGAAGGCACTTGAAAATATAGATATTGCTTTCTTGCCTATGAACTTGCCCTATACCATGACTCCTGAAATGGTGGCAGATGCCGCTAAGGCATTTAAACCAAAGATTCTTTATCCATATCATTATGGAAAAACGGATACTTCGATCATTGTTTCTTTAATGAAAGATGAAGAAGAAGTTGAAACTCGCATGAGGAACATGCCATAATAAATTTGATTTTAAATCGTATTTAAATAAAACCAACTTATGAAATTCTTATTATCCCTTTGTCTGTCTGTATTTGCTTTTAACCTTTTTGCACAAATCGAAGGAACACCCTTTCCTGATATGGAAACAGAAACGGTTGAAGATAAAGTAATAAATATTCCTGTGGATGTTCAGGACAAATACACGCTACTGGCACTGGCTTATTCTAAGAAAGCTGAAAAGGATTTGACTAGCTGGTTTAGTCCTGTTTACAATAAGTTTATTAAAGAAGCCACCGGTGTTTTTGCTTCCTTTTCGTACGATATTAACGTGTTCTTTGTGCCCATGTTTACCGGAGTTAAAGCTGCAGCAACCGGCACTGCTAAACGGAAAACAGCTGAAGAATTAGACCCGCTTCTTGTGCCTAACATTTTGTTTTACAAAGGCAGTTTAAAGCCTTATAAGGATGCACTGGAGTTCGATAAGAAAGATGTTCCCTACTTATTTCTTGTGGACAAAGATGGTAAAATAGCCTATGCTACATCCGGTGAATATACGGATGAAAAAATGGAAGCTATGGAGGAATTTCTCGATAGTTTATAATAAAATAACTTCCACTAAACGTCAAATAATACTACTTAACGATAGACAATACACTTTGGCTTAATGCCTGTTCACCTTTGCTATTGAACGCCTATTCATTGGTACTAAATAGTTTGAAGGATGAAGAAAGTGTTAAGTGTCTATGTTGTTCTGTGTTGGTTATTATCAGTTAGCAATACTGCTTACTCCAAAGATTGTGGAGTTAGTTGTTTTCATTCCGAAGTGCTAAGTGCAGAATCTTCAGGTGAAGGTTGCACTACGTATACTTTGCAAATTACAGCCGATGGCAGTTGTAAACATGCGCTATCTCACTATTCTGTAGGGTTACCTACTTGTGCTGAAATTACCAATGTATCTAATTCGGAAAATTGGAAAATTGAGTATGGCACCGACCCTACTAGCGGCATCAGTGGCTTTAAGGTTGATGACATTCAGGGCTTTGGTGAAGAGCCAGGTACATTTACTGTTACTTACACATTATGCGAAGGTTCCTGTGATTCCGGAGCAGATTGCTATGCGCCACAAGTAGCATATAAGGCAGCAACATGTGTGTACTATGAAGATGTAGAACACAGCTGTACCAACCTTGAAGCGGATTTAACAGTGGTTCAAAACAACTGTACTGATGATTTTTCAGGTTCCATTTCAGTAAACATTATTGATGGTGTTGAGCCTTTTTCATATGCATGGTCTAACGGTGCATCCGGCTCCGACATTAACAATTTACCCAATGGAGAATACACTGTAACAATTACAGATGCAACTGGCGAAACACTGGAATTAAGTGCAGAGATAACTTCTCCGGAAGCTATTACAATAGATTTTATAATCACTGAAGCATCATGCGCTGGTCAAACAGATGGCTCGGTTGATGCAACTATCTCGGGCGGTGTAGCGCCTTATACATTTTCATGGTCTAACGGTGTTACGAGCGAAGACTTGCCGGCCGTGGGTGGTGGTTATTACTTATTAAATGTAACTGATGCCAATGGCTGTACTACCACGGCTCCTGCTTTGGTAGAAAACTCAGTATTTATCAATGTAAATGGAAATGTAACCAACACTGGTTGCTCTACTGTTAATGGTTCTATTGATATAACTATCGATGGTGGTACTGGTCCCTATACTTTCCAATGGTCGAATGGTGACGCTACGGAAGATTTATCCGGACTTTCACAAGGCAATTATAATGTAGTTGTTACCGATGCCAATGGATGCTTTTCTTCCCGAAACTTTTTTGTAAATGAAAATAATCCGATCAGACTGTCAGCGGTAAGTAGCCCAACAGCATGTATAGAAGATAATAGTGGTTCCATTGACTTAACTGTTGTGGGAGGCGAAGAGCCTTACACATTTAACTGGTCGAATGGCGAGGCAACAGAAGATATTTCGAATTTGGCAGCTGGTCAGTATTCTGTAACAGTAACAGATGCTACGGGTTGCGATATAAGTTCCACTTTTAGAGTTCAGACTAACACGTTTCCGGCCAACAGTATTGTTTCACAACCAACATGTGCCGGTGCGAATGATGGAAGTATTGAACTTATAGTTTCCGGAGGCACACCACCATATACCTACAATTGGTCTAATGGCAGCACCGCTCAAGTTGTAACAGACCTTGAGCCGGGATTATATAATCTAGAAATAGAAGATGCATCTGGATGTACCAAAAGTCTTGCTTACTTCCTGGTAGATCCGAGTCCGGTAACTATATCTGCCGCAGTATCTAATCCAAGTTGTGAGCAAGGTGATTTTGTGATAAGCGTTTCGGGATCTGGAGGAACAGCTCCGTATACCTTCGATTGGGACAATGGCTTAACTGGCAATGTAATTACAGCACTCGATTCAGGTATGTATGTAGTTACTATGTCTGATGCCAAAGGCTGTACAATAACCCTTGAAGTGTATGCAGGAAATGAAGCGGCTTCATGTAAAAATGATGATGGTGGTGATGACGATTCTGGAGATGGTTCAGGTGACGATGGTAGCGGTGATGATTCTGATGGAGGTGATGATGGTTCAGGAGATGGAAGTGGGGATGATTCCGGGGATGGTGATGGAAGTGGAGACGGCTCAGGAGATGGGGGTGACAATGGCGATGGTAGTGGTGACGACTCTGGAGATGATGGCTCAGACGATGATCCAGATGATGGAAATGATGATGGTTCAGATGACAACACTGATTGTAACAATCCTTTTGACACTGAAATAAGTTTAATTGAAGAATCTAACGGCTGTTATACTTATAATGCGGTTATTACTTATAGTGGAAACAAAGTACATGGATTATCGCATTGGACAATCAATACAACTTGCGGTAGTTTGTCAGACGTTTCAAACTCCGAAAACTGGCATATTGAATATGGCCTTGACCCAACCACTGGTCTAGACGGATTTAAAGTTGATGATATCAATGGTTTTGGGGAAGGTAGTTTCTCAGAACAGTTTGAAGTGACATTTACTATTTGTAGCTCCGACCCTGATTGTATCAATGAGTTAGAAAATGGCGGATTTGAAGTAGCATATAAATTCGGGCAGTGTGTTAGTTATGAAAATGTATCAACGGAAGTTGACTGGTCTGAAAGAATGGAAATAAATGCGTATCCAAACCCATTCAGTGGTAGTTCAACGGTATCGATTTATACCCCAAAATCTACTTCTGTTAAAGTAGAAGTATTCAACAGACAAGGTTTGAAGGTCAAAGAGTTGTACAATGGTCATTCAAGTGAAAACGAAACACTAGATATACGATTCGATGCCTATGATTTGCCAAGTGATGTGTACACCTACAAAATCTCAACAGATTATGGAGTGAAACATGGTAAGATAATACTTGCAAACCACAACTAAGAGACCATTATTCTCTTACTATCAGCTAAACATACAGCAGCTGGAATAGCCGGGCTAACCCCCGGCTATTTTAGTTTCTCAGCAAATACAGATTTCACTTTATCAACTTTAGGCTTTACTACAAAAGTGCAGTAAGGCTGGTCTTTATTGTCGTTGTAATAATTTTGATGATAATCTTCAGCTGGATAAAACTCTTTGGCAGCACTTATTTCAGTTACAACAGGATTACCAAATGCATTGGCCTCGTTTAACTTTTGTTTGTAAGCCTGTGCCAGTTCTTTTTGCTCCTCATCCAAATAAAAAACAACCGATCTATACTGAGTTCCAACATCTGCCCCTTGTCTGTTCAAAGTGGTAGGATCATGCGTTTTCCAGAATATTTCCAACAACTCTTTGTAGCTAACTACTGCCGGATCAAAATCAAATTGAATAATCTCTGCATGGCCCGTCAGACCACCACATACCTCCCTATAGGATGGGTTTTTTACTTTCCCGCCCATGTATCCTGACTGGATATTAGAAACCCCTTTGATTTGCTGGAAAACTGCTTCGATACACCAAAAACAGCCCGCTCCGAAAATTGCTTTGCTCATAGAATAACTTGTTACTTCTCTACAACCAATTGGTGACTATGATAGTTTCGAGAATGGATGAACCCTTAAGGTTGGGATCTAATTAATTGGGTCTGGATAATACTTATCAATTGACAAGGCATAATCATTAAATTGCTCTTTAGAGATATCTAAAATGTCATATAATATAAATTCTCTAGCTATTATTGGCGTAAATTTTTCGTAGTCCTGAGCAATCTTGTAATCTGAAACTATTAATCTATTAAATACTGTCTGCCACTCTTCAAAAATTCTTTCAAATTTTTCATGATTGCTATATTGGTTTAGATCCTTTTTAACTAAGTAAATAAGCTTAATTATCTTTTCTACTTTATCATCAATTTCTTCCAATGATTTGCTGTTAGACTCGTTCTTGATTCTTTTCATCTCTGACTGCATTCCGGCTTTATATCGTAGAATATCTTCCAACTTTTGCTCATTTATCAAAGCTATTCTATTTGCTACATGTACATCGGCCTCCATATCAGAGCAGCCAAAAGCTAAGAATAAACAAATTATTACAAATAGTGATCTAAGATTCATTGTTAATTTCATTTGGTAAAAACAAACTAAAAGTAGTTCCTTTCTTTGGCTCCGAAGAAACACTTACCCTTCCTCCAAGTTTAGTAACCGTTTCTTTAACAATATAAAGCCCTAAACCAGTGCCCGAAGTGCTTTCACTCGCTCGGTAGAACATGTCAAATAATTGATCATGGTGCACCTTGTCTATACCAGGGCCATAATCTTTAATACTAATGTTTACCTTTTTCTTACTTATACTGGCGTCTATTTCAATGATATTCTTTTTGGGTTTAATGCAGCCGTATTTCAATGCGTTGCTCAATATATTCCTTACTATCACTTTCAACCGCATTGGGTCTGAATACAATTCAGCCTTTTGATCAATGTTCAATTGAACGTCTACTTTTTCTTTCTCATAGATGTACCTCAGGTCTTCAAATACATTAGCCATAACACTTTTCAGGTCTACCTTTTCGCGCACATTCTCCGTTCTGGCATTACGTGAGTAGTCAATAATATCCTTAATAAACTGATCGAGCCTTTTGATGGAAGTCTCCATCATAGTGTAATATTTTTCCTTCTCTTTAGGGTTTTGCTCTAATCTGGAAATATTAATCAGACCTAAGACAGAAGCCAAGGGAGCCTTTAAATCATGCGAGGCGCTATAGACAAAACTGTCAAGCTCCTGATTCACCTTCTTAAGCATTAAGTTTTGATTTTCAAGCTTGTTTTGCCACTCAATTCGCTCAGTTATATCTGCTGAAAACAATGAAACTCCCCGCACTTCATCGTCCTGAAAAATTGGAAAGGTTTTAATTTCGTAGTGCCGGGTTTTATTGCCTATTATGTATTGATCATAATAAGTTCCGGGTTTGCCTTCCATAGTGGTATCGTAACGTACTTTCCACTGAACTTTAAGGTTTTGCACTGGCATTTGGTCAATGATGCTTTTGCCTAGTTCAAGCTTCTGATCATACGCTGCCTCCCAACCTTTTGCAAAAATGTTATTGTAGTCTATTAACTCATACTTATTGTTAACTAGCCAAATAGCATTGGTGTTATTGTCAATGATAGACCGGAGATTACCTTCCTTTTCAGCTAAAAACTCCGTTCTGATGGCCACCTGCTGCTCTAATTCTTCGTTCTTTCTTTTGATAAGCTCTTGCTCTTCCTGTTCCTTTTTAAGTAGTTTTTTATAGTACGAATTTATTCTTACCCCTACTCCATAAGACAAAACTATTACGCTGATACCATACCCCAGATGTATGGCATATTGTGAAATAAAACCGTAAGGCAGAATTCTGAAAAGACTGAGAATAAACCATACGATAAAAAACCCAAACAATATATAAGCTACCAGAAAATAGCCAGCCTGTGGTACATTTTTTCTTTTTGCCTGAATTGATGTGGACACCATCAACAAAACCTGAATAATACCATAAAGTCCTAACAGGTCAAAAATAATATCGTGTTCTAGTTGAAGAAGGATAATCCCACTTATGCCCACCAGAAACATGAAGCCTACATTCAACTTATAGAAAACGGACGACCATTTCTTAACATCTAAAAACATAATCATAAACATAACGCCCAGCACATTTGATGCTACTGCCGAGGCTGCATCCTGATAACCCTCTTTCCACCTTACCCAGGCATGCAAGAATTCTCCTGTAATTCCATCGCCAGCACCTGTGAGTAGAGCCACAAAAAAGATATACCCTGCATAGTAGGCAAACATTCTCTGACCTGTAGTTATAAGAAGCAGCACACTATAAATGAAAAGTATGATCATTCCTCCATAAAAAAGGCCAAGAAAAAACCGCTCTTTACTTATGCGCTCCGTGTAAACATCATGCTTAATCAGTTTGGCATCCAGGGTAATTTTAATGGCAGCAGTAGCCTTTATCAAATACTCTTTTTCAACTTCGGGTGCCTGTTTTAAGAAGAAACTGTGTTTGTGGCTATTAATAAACCGCTCTGTGGGATGAAAACCTATGCCGGACCGAAATACCTGATCTTCATCATGCAGCAAGAGTTTATAAATTGTAGGGTCTACAAACTGTAGGTAATAACTCTGATTCTCGTGGTGCGTGTTCAATACCTTTAGTTTGAGCCATATTGCCTGTTCAGAGGCATTTGTTCGAAGCCCGGTAGAGGGTACAGGTTCAAATTCTCGAAGCTCCACTTCCTCTTTTGTCAATGAACCGGTTTCATCGATAAAGTAATAAAAATGAAAGTTCAAATTGATTTCTTCCTGCCCTTGTAATTTTACAGGCTGTTGTGCTACGGTATGTTCCGATAGTAAAAAGAAAAAGCCAATTATGAACAGAACTGAACGCATACCTAATCACCAAATGACATACCAATACCTCTTGCTGCTTCTACCATGAAAGAATTTTTATCCACCAGGTTATAAGTGCTTATCGCCTCTTTTATGTTCACCGAAGTGATTTTATTGTTTCGATACGAAGTCATTTTACCGTATTCTTTATTCAATACCATCTCAAATGCTTTGACTCCAAACATGGTAGCCAAAATTCTATCAAAAGCGATGGGTGTTCCTCCTCTTTGAGTATGACCCAACACCATTTCTCGAATATCAGCTTTGCAGCCCGCTTTCTTTAATTGTTCCGATAACACAAAGGCCACTCCTCTCAACCTTAAATTGCCATAACCCACTTCATCACTTTCTTCCGCGGTAACTGTTCCATCTTTTGGCTTTGCACCTTCTGCTATTACAATGTTTACAAATCCTCTACCATCTTCATACCTTTCATTAATTCGCTGAACTACTTTGTCAATATCATAGGGAATTTCAGGAATTAAACAGACTTCGGCACCACCGGCCATAGCTGTATGTAGGGCAATCCACCCCGCATTGCGGCCCATCACTTCCATGATCATTACGCGATGGTGACTCTCAGCAGTAGTTACCAGTTTATCAAAACTATCAGTAGCAATTTGCACAGCGGTACGAAAACCGAAGGTAAAATCTGTAGCCGATAGGTCATTGTCGATTGTTTTAGGAACACCTACAATGTTTAACCCCATTTCAAAGAGCTGCTGAGAAATTCGCTGCGACCCATCCCCACCGATATTTATAACCGCCTCAACACCTAGTTCTTTAATTTTTTTTACAAGCTCATCCGAGCGATCTGTAACCACTACTTCGCCACTCTCATTTTCCACTGCATATTCAAAAGGATTCCCTTTATTCGTTGTTTTTAGAATGGTTCCACCCTTCACATGAATTCCAGCCGTAGTTTCTCCATTTAACTTCATGAGCCTCTGAGGTGTATTCAGTACTCCATTAAAAGCCTCGATGCTACCAATTACCTCCCAGTTACCTTCGCGACTAGCTCTTTTTACAATTCCACGGATTACCGCATTTAAACCAGGACAATCACCTCCACCGGTTAGAACCAACAATTTCTTTGTAGCCATAAGAGCAAATTTTTAGATTCATGAATTTAATGATTATTTGTTAAGTTTATATTGAACTCTACAAGATGATCAGACCGAACCATTTATTTATTCTCTGTTTACTTATTCTATGTCCTTTTATTACCAAAGGACAGGATGTTCAACCCATTCCACAGCTTTGGGCAAGAGTAACAGATCAAACCAATACCTTAAGTAGCGGTGAAGTTCAGCAACTTGAAAACCGACTAGAATCACTGGAAAAAAGTAAAGGCAGTCAAATAGCTGTTCTGATCGTTCCAACTACAGGCCCCGAGCCCATTGAAGATTACTCTATTCGGGTTGCCGATAAATGGAAAATTGGAAGAGAGGGCATAGATGATGGGGTCATTCTCCTCATAGCCAAAAACGATAGAAAGCTTCGGATTGAAGTGGGCTATGGTCTTGAAGGAGCCATCACTGATTTACAGTCGAAAAGAATTATAGAAGAATATATTACACCCAACTTTAAACAAGGTGATTTTTATGGTGGCATTAGTGAAGGTGTAGAGGCGTTGGCAGGACTTATTGCTGGTGAAGAACTTCCTGAGCCAACCAATTCAGATTACACTTCGAGTGAAGATGGTTCTGGTTGGTGGTTTGCAATATTTATGTTTTCCATGGTAGTTGGTGGAATAAGCTCAAGTAAATACGGGAAATGGAAGGGTGCTGGAATTGGAGCGGTGGTAGCCTTTCTTACAGGCACTCTTCTTATTGGTCTTTTTGCAGGAATTGGCATTAGTTTTTTCCTATTTATAATCACAGCTCTTTCTGGTGGTGGTGGTGGGGGGGGAGGCCGATATTATGGTGGTGGATATAGCGGAGGTGGCAGCAGCAGCTTCGGTGGTGGTGGTGGATTCAGCGGTGGCGGTGGTAGTTTTGGTGGTGGAGGAGCCTCAGGTAGTTGGTAACTTGAAATAATATTATGGCCAGACAATTTGAATTTACACAGGAACAGAAAGAAGCTATTAAAAAAGCCGTTCAAAATGCCGAAAGTAAAACTTCAGGTGAGATTGTCCCTTTTTTCGTGTCGGCAGCAGATAATTATGAGGAAAGCAACTTAAGAGCAGCTATTGCATTCGGAATTTTTGCTTTAGGCAGTGCAGCCATGTTATCTTTTAACTGGCACTTACCTTTTACTGTTACCCCCTGGGAGGTAAGTTTGTTTACCTTGGTAATGAGTGGAATAGGCTATCTGCTTTCAAGAAACATTGACTTCATTAAGAAATTATTCACCACTCCCGAATTAATGCAAGCCAAAGTTGAGGAACGAGCAGCTCGGGAGTTTCTGAACCATGAAGTTTTTAATACTGAAAATCGAACAGGTATATTAATTATGGTTAGCCATTTTGAACACATGGTTGACGTTTTGGGTGATTCAGGCATCAATAAAAAAGTAGAGAGCAGCCAGTGGCAAGAGGTTGTTAAGTTGATTGTGGAAGGAATAAAAAATAATGACCCCACTGCGGGCATTATTAACGGAATAAATAAATGTGGTGATTTGCTGGAAGCTTCAGGAGTACATAAACCTGAAGGAAATAGTAATGAACTATCGGATGATATAAGACTAGGATGAAAGATATACTGATTTACGGCTCTTACGGCTACACAGGGAAATTAATTGTTGAAGAGGCATTAGCGAAGGGGTTAAAGCCTACACTAGCCGGAAGAAATGAAAAAGCGGTTAAAGCTCAGGCCGATGAAACCAAATTGGACTACCTGGTTTTTGATTTAAGCGAAGAGGACAAACTGAACAAGGCTCTCGCTGACCATAAAATTATCATTCATTGTGCAGGCCCATTTATTCACACTGCTGAACAAGTGGCAAAAGCTTGCATTAAAAACAAAACTCACTACCTCGATATAACTGGTGAATTTCAGGTATTCGAGGCGTTGAAAAATATGTCATCCAAAGCTGAAGAAGCTGGCATTATGCTTTTACCAGGCGCTGGGTTTGATGTAGTGCCATCAGATTGCCTGGCCAATCACCTAAAAGCCAAATTACCTACAGCTACTAATCTAACATTGGCCTTTACAGGTCTTGGTGGTGGACTGTCCAGAGGCACTGCCAAGACGATGGTAGAAAATTCTCATGAGGGGCAAACTGTTAGAAAGAATGGGGAATTAGTAAGTTCTTCCATATCCACTGCTAACATTAATTATGGCGAGTTTGAACAGATATCTTTAGGCATTTCATGGGGAGATATTTCATCGGCCTATTTTAGCACAGGCATTCCCAATATTGAGGTATTTATGGGTTCACATGAAAAGCAGATAAAACAAGTAAAAACAATGGCCTGGTTCAGGCCACTTTTAAAACTGCGCTTTGTTAAAAGCTATCTGCAAAAGCAGATTGATAAAAAGCCTGCCGGCCCAAGTGATGAAAAACGTGAAAAGGGAAAAATGTTTTTGTGGGGTAAAGTTTCCATTGGTAACGAGAGTGTTGAAGCAAGGCTTAATACACCTAATGGTTATACACTCACAGCCAGCACATCGGTATTGATTGCTAAGAAAATATTGGATGAAAATTTTAAAACTGGATTTCAAACACCAGCTTCTGCTTATGGCTCTGGTTTGATTTTAGAAGTGCCTGATACAAAACTTACTGACTAACCCTTACCCAAACGATCTTTCACATAGGTAACCTCCGTTTTACCATGAGGTTTCGGGTTGCCCTGTTCATCCAGGCTCACAAAAACAATTCTATCAATAGCCAATATGGTTTTATGAGTGAGCTTATTTCTTACTTCACATTTTATGGTGAGTGACGTTTTGCCAAAATTTGTGGCCTCCATGCCCAATTCAATAATATCTCCTTGTTTGGCCGAGCTCACAAAATTTATCTCGGATATAAACTTTGTTACACACCTGTGATTCTCCAACTGTATAATGGCGTAAATAGCGGCTTCTTCATCGATCCATTTAAGTAAGCTCCCTCCAAAGAGGCTGGCATTAGGGTTTAGGTCTTCTGGCTTTACCCACTTTCTTGTATGAAAATTCATAGAAATAAAATTAGCCCATTCAAATTCCGAATAGAAAGGAATTACCTTAATTTTAAGTTATGGCCGTTACCGAAGACCAGAAACAGAAAGTAAAGGAGCTTTTATCCGAAGGCAGAAAAATTGAGGCCATTAAATGGCTGAGAGAAACTTTTAGCATTGGACTAAAAGAAGCCAAAATTCTTGCAGAGCATATTGAAGAGGAAATGCACCCTTCCGAGTTTAAAAGCCCAAGCTTTACACCGAACGCCCGCAGAGATAAAATGGGCAAGCGTATTACGGCAGTTTTTGCCATAATCGGTTTAATTATGATGGGCTTTGCTATTGTTGATGCTTCAATAGATTCTAAGTTGGCCAGCACAGGTATTGAAACAAAGGGCAAAGTCATTGACAATCCGGCCCAGCCAGTAATTGAATATTCTGTGAACGACAGTATCTATTATTACTATTCAACTACATCGAGCAGTCCACCAAGCTATTATATTGGAGAGGAAGTTGATCTGTTTATCAATCCAGATAACCCTAGTCATGTGCTAGTTAATACATTTACTGACCGATGGTTACTCGAAGCAATTCTTGGCGGGATGGGTTTGATCTTCACGCTCGTTGGTCTGTCGGTGAACAAATTATCATAATCAATTTTGCCATTTTGAAGGCCACACCTTCAAACTTCTTCGTAATTACAACTTTCCGAGTAGTGTGGTGACCCACTGATTGTGTGCACAGATGATCCATTTATAAAAGTATTAATGCCGTTTGTCGAATAACGATAACAAGCGCACCAATATTTCAGTATCAAACAGTGTAACTCAATCAACCCAATGAAAAAAACGCTTGTCGGCTGTTTATTGTTATGTGCCACTATTAACCTATTCGGCCAAGCCGATGCGCCTGTTAATACTTACAATACCGTTCGACTAGTAGGTGATGCTCCAAGAATAGACGGCTTGATTACAGATGCATCCTGGGATCAAGCCGAGTGGGGTGGTGGTAATTTCGTTCAAAGATCTCCGATCGATGGTGCCGAACCATCTGCGCAAACCAAATTTAAAATACTATACGATTCCAAAAATCTCTATATCGCCATTAGAAACTATGACCCTGACCCCTCAAAGATTGTAAGCCGATTATCGCGAAGAGACGGATTTGACGGTGACCGAGTGACGATCATGTTTGATAGCTATTTCGATAAAAGAACGGCCTTTTCATTTACTGCCTCCTCGTCAGGTGTGAAAGGCGAAGAATATGTTTCCAATAATGGTGAAAACTGGGATGAAAAGTGGGACCCTATTTGGTATCTGGAAACCAGTATTGATGATCAGGGTTGGGTGGCTGAGATGAGAATACCTTTAAGCCAGTTGCGTTTCGCAAATAAGCAAGAGCATGTGTGGGGCATGCAAATTTCCAGGTATTTCTTTAGAAAAGACGAATGGTCGCTTTGGGAGCCAGTGGCACTGGATGCTGTTGGGTGGGTGCATCATTTTGGCGAATTGAGGAATATAAAAGGTGTGAAGCCTCAAAAACAATTAGAAATTCAACCTTACATAGTAGCTAAAACTGAACGCCATTTGAGGGAAGAGGGAAATCCTTATGCTACGGGAAAAAGCTCTGATGTTGAAGTGGGGATAGATGCTAAAATTGGAATAACCAGCGATATCACTTTAGACCTTACCGTAAACCCTGACTTTGGGCAGGTGGAAGCGGATCCATCGCAGGTTAATTTAACGGCCTTTCAACTTTTCTTTCCCGAACAAAGGCCCTTTTTTCTTGAGGGCAATAATATTCTCACTTTTCCGACCAGCACTAATTTTGATAACCTCTTTTATTCCAGAAGAATTGGCCGTAAACCACAAATAAGAGTAGATACAGATGAAAGTGGAAATGATGATGTCGATGAGTATGTAAATGCCTCTGATAATTCAAGGATTCTAACCTCCATGAAACTAACCGGCAAAAACAAAAACGGCTTTTCATGGGGCATATTGGAGTCCATCACTCATAAAGAATCTGCTGAAATAGATAGTCTTGGAATAAAAAGAGAGGAAACCATTGAACCGGGCACAAATTATTTAATTGGTAGAGTGCAGCAAGATTTGAATGAGGGCCAAACTGTTTTTGGTGGAATGGTGACGAGTGTAAACAGAAAAAACGAAGAAAATACTTATGATTTGGTGGATAACGCATTTAGTGGAGGACTGGATATAACGCACTTTTTTAATAATAGAAAATATTCCGTTGCAGGTAAAATTGCTGCCAGCAAAGTTGATGGGTCATTTAGGTCTATCACCCGCCTGCAAGAATCATCTGAAAGATATTATCAGCGTACTGATAATGATTATCGACATGTAGACACAACTAGAAACTCATTAAGTGGTACATCAGGCACGGTGGAGTTTGGGAAAAGAAGCGGAAAGCTACTTTTTAGTTCCGCATTATCCTGGAACTCCCCTGGCTTTGAAATTAACGATGTTGGGTTTTTATCACAGACCGATCAAATCTCGAACAGATCATGGATAAGATACCGCATCGTGAAGCCTACAAATCTATTTAGAACCATGAGAATAGATGCCCGGCCTATTCAAACCTGGGATTATGGTCATAATTTATTAGACCGAAGAATTGAGTTTGATTCTTATTTTCAGTTGAAAAATTATTGGGAAGTAGGATCCGGTGGCCATACTGAATTTTTTAATGCATCGAATGCCGATTTACGTGGTGGACCAAGCCTTGTTTACCCTAATTCATCGTCCTATTGGATTTGGGCCGCCACTGATAATCGTAAAAAAGTACGTTTTGAGCTGAACCCCTGGTGGCGTTGGTCGGATGAAAATTTCCGATCTACCAATGGTTGGTGGTCGAGACTAACTTTGCGCCCAACCAATGCATTGAATGTGAATTTCACAGGTAGCGTCAGTTGGTCGTCTAATCAATTGCAATACGTTGCCACTAAAGAATTTAATGGTGAGAATCGCTATTTAGTAGCTAACATAGACCAGACCATTTATAATGTGTCTTTGAGAGTAACCTATGTGATCACTCCTAACCTATCCATTCAATATTGGGGACAGCCTTTTGCGGCATCGGGTAAGTATTCGAACTTCAAGAGGGTTACGAATGGTAGCGCTTCCGAATATCGCGATAGATTTCAGTTACTTAATACCAGCATGGCAGAAGATGCAGATGAAATTAACATAGATGAAAATAATGATGGTATCACTGACTATTCTATTAGCAACCCCAATTTCAACTTTGCACAATTTCAATCGAACATGGTTTTGCGATGGGAGTATATTCCGGGCTCTACATTATTCCTTGTTTGGACACAAAGCAGAAATGAGTCGCCTTCCACTGACAGATATTCCTTTGATCATTTGTATAACTCGCTATTCGAAAAGTATCCGAATAATGTGTTCCTGATTAAATATACCTACCGTTTCGTGCTTTAACCCAGTAACTCCTTTTTGTATAATTCCAGAAATTCTCCTAACCGTTTCAATCTGTATTGCATAACCCAACGAGGATGTGGTAGTGGTCTTATTTCCTTAAAGAATTTGTGCTTTTTGTTGAGCTGTTTTAGGTAAGCGACATTTTTACCCTGACCGATACTGTAAGCAATATCATTCGCCCCAAAGTCTTTCTGTTTTTGCAATTGATCTACATTATAGTCATCCAAGGCTTCCTGAAGTTCTTTTATATCGTAGTAATTCAAATTTTTACCGTCTTTGGTAAAACCCACAGGGCAAGCTGAAGTAAAGTAAAATTTAGAATAGAAAAACTCCGCACCTCCCAATCTGTCGATCATTTGATAAACAAAATTAGATGAGAGTTCCTGCTTTCTATCGAAAGAGTTTTCTATCCCCAACTCTTCTTCTAACCTGATAGGATCTGTAAATGGTATACCTGTTGTTCCGCCTCCTAACCGTCCGGGATTTATCCCAATAAGAAAAGTTCTTGGGTTAGTATCATTAAAGAACTTGTTATTAAAATGTTCAACAATAGTTTTAACCGTATCATCAGCAAAAGGATCCAGTATTTCTACACCTTCCGGTAAGCCGGTTGGCAGCTGCAAGTTTTTATAAAAATGTATAACCTTTTCCCCGAATGTCATCGTAAATACCTTTAACCTCTAATTTATAAATTATTATGTATCTGCTTATTGGTATAGTTTCAGCGGTATTGGTGCTTCAAATAGTATTGTTTTTTATGATCAGGGCAAAAAAGAAGGAAGAAAGAGAAAACAACGTGCTACTGAAATATGACATTAACTCACCAGCTGATGCCTTCAAGAAAATGAACGACATGTCTATACCGGAAGAAGACCGGCTAAAAATTGAAGAGCTTTATCAGGGTAAAGAGTCCTAGAAAATGCCTCCTTTATCAGGCTTAAATTTCGATTCTTTGAATAATTGTTGAGGGCTTTCCATTTGCATCATTTCAGGAAGCGAAACGTCTGGGTGTTCAGCCATATATTTTCTCACAATTTGCCAACCTAACCAAGTGCCTATTCTACCCGGAGCTTCATCACCAATTTCATAAGTTTTGGGCCTATCATCAATATACTTCTTCTTCACCATGTGATTGGTCTCAAAAAGTAGCTCATTCTCAACAAAATGAGTCCAGATAATATCAACATTCTTTCTTGACCCTACGATTTCCTTAGTTGTATACCAGATGATTACACTATCTGGCGTGCAGGGCATCATGTGCTTGGCAAAGTAAAATGACTTGCCATAAGATATCATATCTGCTAAAATGGTTTTATCCTTTACAGAAGTGCCATTGTATTCCGGTGCAATACCATTCAAAAGCATGATAGAAGGTACTATGTATTCTGGTGCGTAACGCTTTAATATATATTGATACATGTTGATTGGCCTATACTTTGCTCCTTGCCCAAGGTAATAATCGAGGCCAATGACAATTAGCGAATCAGAAACGTAAAGATCGAAATCCAAACCGGTAGCTACCGTTTTCACTTTTGGTATTTGGGCTTCAGGATAGTAATATTTCAAATGACTAAAAGCAGTATTCAAATCATCTTTCAGCTGGCTTAAATCACCAAACACTCTATCTATTTCCATTTGAAGCGTGTCAATGTGTGGGTTTGCATATTTCCTTAACAGCGTTTCCATCATCACCGAATCGTTGGGGTAGCTGCTTCGTCTCAAAAAATAGTTGGTAATTATCGGGTGATTGTTCAAGAAGCTCACCAAAGAGTCTTTTGATTGAATATCGAGCAAAACATCCTCTAGTTGCTCTATTTCAATGGTTGCATCATTCTTTAAAGCAGGTTGAAATACGCATTCTGTTTCATCGTTATTACTACAGGAATTTAAAAGCACGATGGCCAGCATACTAAACAACCATATCTTTCTCTTCATCAAACTATTCCTTTACTTTTGTTAAACATTGAAATAAATAACTGCGCTAAATAACCAAAAATTATCCTCTTATGAGAAAAATTGCATTGCTATTGTTCGTACTTCTGTTTTCTGTAAAAAGTTATAGCCAATTTAAGTTAGGGTTTCAGTTTTCGCCTGTATTGTCAGCAAACCGTGTGGACTATGAATCTGACACAGAAAGTATTGGTAGTGATGGTACTGCATTAAAAGTATCTTTTGGTCCTATCGCAGATTTTGCCATTACAGAGCATTACTATGTAAGTACGGGTGTATTATTCTGCTCTAAGAGAGCCGGTTTTGAAGGTCAGGCTGGTAATAGTCCAGCATCAACAGAGGAATATAACTTGCAGTATGTGCAAATACCTGCAACAATGAAATTATTCACAAATGAAGTGTCATTGGACAAAAGGGTTTACTTTCAATTTGGCGGCACGTTTGATTTTAATATTAAAGAAGAGGCCGATAAAGATGAGTATGTATTAGTTGAAGATTTTCGATTTTTTGATTTCACACTTTTAGCGGGCTTAGGGCTAGAATATCAGGTAGGTACCAGCACTATCTTATATAGCGGACTTTCTTATCATCGGGGACTAATAAATGCTGTTAGTGAACAGTTTGATGGATTGGGTGGAGACCTTACCTTAAAAAATGATTATTTCGCCCTGAATTTGGGAATTAAGTTTTAGGCGGACTTTCGGTTCACCATGTCAACTATTTGTCTTCTAGCAAAAGAAGGGTCATAGTTATTATAAAAGCCACTAAGTATTCTATGGGCAATGTGTGAATAGATTAATTCCTCGTCACTCTTGCCTTCTTTGCCTTGCCAAAACACCCTTTTAGGATGCTTTTTCATATCCTCAATGTATTCAACAGCTTTTTCGTATTGCTCGGGCGTATAGGTTAATTTAAAAGTTGTTTCTACTGTTTTCATCTTTCTACAGCTTTATTGTAGTACAAAATTTACTAACTTTTCTTAAAAAAGAAACCCCGTTTTAGAGGAAAAAGTTGCTTTAGGCTTCATTCTAAGCGAAACGAGACTACTTTTTGAAATATTAAAATGTATCTTGGCTAGCTGAAATTACAATTCTGTCACTCGACTCCGTACATATCGCTTTTGATGAAGACTCGCTCTGGCTGCTAAACATTTGTCTGGCCATTATCATGTTTGGGGTTGCTTTAGACATCCGGCTAGCTGACTTCAAGGCTTTGTTCAAAAGTCCAAAACCTATTATTGTTGGGCTTTCATCACAGCTTATTTTACTTCCGGTACTCACATTAATTCTCATTTATATTGCAGAACCTTTGCCCAGTTTGGCATTGGGAATGATGCTGGTAGCAGCCTGCCCGGGAGGAAATATTTCCAACTTTATGTCGTCAATGGCCAAAGGTAATATAGCTCTATCAGTAAGTTTAACTGCCTGTACCACCATTTCAGCAATTATTTTCACTCCATTAATATTTACATTGTTGGGCACTTCCTATGCGCCCACCAAAGAGTTATTGAAAACCTTTAGTGTCTCGATTAGCGAGGTAGCTTTTACAGTCACATTTATACTTGGTATTCCGCTAATATCGGGCATAATGTTTAATCACTATTTACTAAAATGGACGAAAAAACTGAGGGTTGTAATTAAACCTTTGTCAATAGCAATTTTTGTTGCCTTTGTAGGTGTAGCATTTTATAAAAACAAAGAAATATTCCTTAATTACTTTCAATACATTGTATACCTGGTGTTTGCCCATAATGCTATCGCTTTTCTTGGTGCCTATCTTTACTCGGGATTATTCCAACTTTCATTATATGATCGAAGATCTATTACGATAGAAACAGGTATTCAAAATTCAGGCTTGGGGCTTATATTAATTTTTTCTTTTTTTGATGGATTGGGTGGAATGGCAATGATTGCCGCCTGGTGGGGAATCTGGCACATTCTTTCCGGCTTAACATTAGCTACTTTTTGGTCTTACAAACCCGTTAGCCTTACTACATAATGCTTTATAATTTACTCAAGGCATATATTACCTTAGGGCTTAATACGTTCTTTAAAAAGCTTAAAGTATTTAATCAGGAGAACATTCCTGATAGTGGCCCCATCCTTTTTGTAGCTAATCATCAGAATGCATTGATTGACGCCTTACTTATTGTTACTCACAACAGGCGCAAAACCTATTTTCTAACTCGTGCGGATGCCTTTAAAAGTAATCTTGCAAAACCTTTTTTGAAATCGTTGAAGATGCTTCCGGTCTATCGTATGAGGGATGGCATTGCTACTGTGAATCAAAATAATGAAATATTCGAGCGGTGCTACGATTTGCTAAATAATGGCGATTGCTTGGGCATTTTCCCCGAAGGAAACCATGATTTAAGAAGAAGGCTTAGACCGTTAAGTAAAGGGTTTACGCGTGTTGCTCTAGGAACTGTAGAAAGATTCCAAACCCAATTGCACATTGTGCCTGTAGGAATAAACTATTCAGATCATCAAAAATTCCGGGGAAGTGTAAGCGTGTATTTTGGCAAGCCCATTAGAGTGAATGATTATTATTCAGGGGACTTTAACTCTGACAGTGTTAAGCTCAAAGAAGCAGTTAGTGAGAAACTTAAAAACCTGATTATACACATTGAAGACTTGGAAAAGTATGATGAAAGAGTTTCGGGGCTCAAAGCAGCAGGTGCAGACTTGCTAAATCCATTTGAATCAAATTTACGCTTAAAGAATCTTGCTGATTCGAAGCCTGTGGCAAGAACTAATGAAAGTGGCAATAGCTTTATTGCCAATATAGTCAGCATCAATAACCTGTTTCCTTTGTTGTTCTGGAAGTTAGTGCATAAAAAAATAAAAGACCCTGTTATGATTGCAACTTATAAGTTTTGCATCGGGGTCTTTATATTTCCAGTATTTTATTTATTCCAAGCCCTTACTCTCACTTTTTTTGTGAACGAATGGATTGGACTTATTTACCTAATTTTGAGTGTTTTCTCCGCCCCATTGTTAACGAGCAGAACTTTACTCAAATAATTTAAGTTATACAGCGTCTGCCTTTTTCCTGGCTTCAGCCATCAAATCATCTGCCTTCTTTTTGCTCTCTGCCTCAATTTTAGCGGCTTTTTCATCTGTTTCTTTTCTCAATTTTTTAGCAGCCTCTTCAGCAATCTTTTTCTTAATTGGATTACTACCTGCTTCTTTCACAAGATTATCAGCTTGTGCGTACCCTTCTTTACGAACCTTCTCAGCTGCCGATTTTCCCTCTGCAACAATCTTATCTGCCTTTTCTTGCGCTTCCGCCATTATTTTAGCACGCTGCTTTTCTTTTTCTTCTTCTACGCTGTTGCCAAGTTGCTTCTCAACCTGATCTTTAACCACCGCACCGGCTACATCTGTGGCTTTTACTGTTCCTCCAGTTGGTGCCATTAGCTTGTATTTCGGGTCATCATAGGTACCGCCAACACCAATAGGTAAGTTAATAGTAGAAGAACCAGCCGAGCCAGCACCATACTGACTAAGTAAGCTGTTTACCTGAGTACCTATTGCACCTGCTGGTAATTGCATATTCAATTTATAGTCCAATTTACCATCAACCGTTGTGGTACCTGAAACATTCGTAGTATAACTACCAATGTTAATGTCAAAAGGCTTTACTGTTAAGTTACCATTTTCAATGGTTGCGGATGTGGCTACATCTTTTAAGGTTACTTTATCACCACCGCTTTTAACCTTAGTAAGGCTACTGATTTCAGATACAAATTTTGGCTTATCCATCGCTGCTTGAGCCACCTCCAATAATCCGCCACCATTAATTGACTCGTACACTGGCATCATATCCTCACCTAACAATCCGGCAATTTTAAAATCTGTTGAGACGTTGCCACTCATGTTTTTAGCCAACGGCACATAGTTTTGAATCACGCTAAATGCCTCATAAGATTGACTAATGGACATGTCTTTAATGCCGAGTTTAAAATCATACATTGGCTTCGTAACATCTTTAGCATTATATGAACCACTCACGGCAAATTTTCCCCCTAGCGTATTAAATTTCAAATCGGAAAGATTGGCTACTCCATCTCTAATGATTACATCTCCTGATGCATTTGTTAAGGTTAAGTCCATAACCTTTACCGTTTGTATTTTGGTGTTCAATGTGAAATCAATGTTCTCAGGTATTTGTACTACTTCCATGGTTGAACTATCAGATTCGCTCACTGGTTCCGCTGCTTCTTCAGAAGTAGCACCCTCTTCCTCAGCCATAAATTCGTCTAGGTCAAGAAGGTTAGAAGTAAAATTCAAATTACCTTTTAACACCTCATTTTCATTTAATACATAACCTAAGTAATTGGATAGTGATCCTGACATAACCATATCACTCTTGCCAACAGTACCTACGTATTTATCTAATGATACTCTTTGCGGATTAAATGAGGCTGTGGCACTAGATATGGTAACATTGTAGGGTAATTCTGCGTCCTCATATCTGAAATCCGCAATAGTAAGCTGTCCACTAGTTGGCAAATTAGCATAGCGCTCCGCTTCCACATCGGCCATATTACCCTCCGTACTTATATTAGCTCTTATTTTACCAGCAAGTGTCATCCCTTCTAAAGGAAATACTTTAGTAATTTTTTTAAGGTCAATACCACCAGAGGCATCTGCTTTCCAGGTATAATTATCCAGGTTAGAGAAGGCTAGATTTGCACCAAACTTTTCGCCATCCATTGTCATGGTAAAGTCTTTGACGTTGGCTTTAAAATCTTTCATTACACCTGTTGGACTATTAACATCTGCCCTGAATCCCATTGCTTCCAATGCATAAGGGAGATCAGCCGATTTGATATACCCATCTTTTAACTCCATCAGAGCAGTTATGGCTGGTGTTTTACCACTAATGCTGTCATATACACCCCTGGCAGTAAGGTCAATAGTAAACACCCCTTTCATTGATAATCCTTCTACAGGAAACATGGTACTTAGTTGATCAAGATAGAGTGCGCCTTTAACCATCGCATCCATGTCGTAATCAACTAGATTAGCTACATATAATTTGGCATCAAAAGGGTTCTTACCGAAGTCAATGTGGAATTGCTTTAAATTGATACTGGTATTTTCGATTACTCCATCTTTATTATCCACTAATAAATCCATACTTATATTTGATACAGAGGTAGGTAAGTCTGGATATTGAAACATACCATCACTTACCTGAAGGCCTAAACTAAATGCAGGCAATGAAAGGCTGTCATATTTGCCTTTTACTGTACCATCAAACGACAAATTTCCTTCCGTTTTTATCGATCCAAAATCTTCAGTGTAAACTCCTGGGACTAAAGACAGGAGACTTTTAAATGTTGTCTCTTTAGTAGCATACGATAAGTCCATATCCATGCTTCCATCTTCATTTAGTGCGAGAAAACCATTAAATCCAAGACTGAAATCATTTACAGAAACTGTATTTTCTTTGAATGTATACCTGCCGTAGTTTTCACTGATATTTAATGTAATATCAGCATTAAGCTGCTTTTCTGACATATATTCGATGCCATCAAAAGTAACGGAGACAGATTCTGCCTGTGTTAATGTAGAAAGGTCAAATTGGTCTTGATTGAAATCGCCACTACCGCTGTGGTTGAAGTTTTTAATGTCTAATTTGAAAGGTAAGGTAGCATCATCATAAATAATGTTAGCCTCAACGATAGCCCAATGGTTAATGCCCACATTAAATTTTGAGGGTTCAGCAGACTCTGGCTCTGGTTCTGGAGTTTCCGTTTCTTCAGAAGGAACTGCTATATCATAATTGGCCGTTCCATCCTCCAATACTTTAATGTCAATCTGCGGTTTAATTAGCTCTATGCCATTCACTACAATTTGTTCCCCGAATAGGCTGAAAATATCAATCTCCACTTCAAACGACTCCACAGCAAACAATACGTGACCTTCGAAAGGAGCCCGGTTTACAACACCAAAATTTGATAGCTGTGCCGTGGCATTTGGAAAGTTGGTAAACAAGGAAATGCTAAAATCTTCGGGCGCCCATTTAATATCTGCATTCACTGATTCAGCCAGCACATCGTCAATCGCCTTTTTAATATCGTCTTTGTATATTATTGGAATTGCGACAGCTGCTCCCAGGATTAGAACTATAACTACACCGAGGATGATTACTAGCTTTTTCATCTATTTATTATTTACCATTAAATTGAATTATTCTCTTACCAAATTTAGCAAACTATTTAGTACTTATTAAGTGGCGTGAGAGTGGAAAGTTTTAGCGAGCCAAAATTATGGTGATGTCATCAAGATAACGTAGCTCTATTCGATCTGATGACTGATTAACAATGCTATAATTTAACACAAAGTTATTGTCGAGTCGCTCTAGAATTAATTCGGATGGAGTGATTTTCCAAGTTAAAGTAACATTTTCATTGCCGGGCAAGATTTCTGAATTAGCATCTGCATAGAACTTCAGTAACCCGGTATTATCACTATTAAATTGTATAGTGCCTGATCGTGCCTCCTCAAAAGCCTCAAAAGTAATGTGCCAATCGCCTTGAATAGAAGTCACCTCATCAGAGGACTCACAAGAAGAAAGAATCAGAATTGCTAAGGTAAATGTGTGCCATCGCATGCATCCATTAACGTACCCATTACAACCACATTGTGCGTTATAAATATTTTTTCAAAATTCGAATTACGAGTTTTTTAAAGTTTGAATAGGGTGGGTATATAGATTTAGTAGAAGTTAATCCAATACGCTGCTTCAATACACCCTTTTCATTAGAGAAAGCCAGGAACCCGTAGTAACCATGAGCCTTACCTATCCCACTATTATTTACACCACCAAAAGGTAAGTTCGCATGCCCGAAGTGAATCACACAGTCATTAATACAAACATTACCAGAAGAAGTCTCTTTGAGTACCTTCTTTCTATTCTTACTACTTCTACCAAAATAATATAGTGCTAGCGGTTTGGGCTTACTATTAATAATACCAATGGCCTCTTCGAGATTATTATAGGAAATAATGGGTAACACCGGTCCGAATATTTCCTCTTCCATCATTCTTGAGTTCATTGACACATTGGTGAGTGCCATAGGTGGAATGAAATTATCATCGGAATTGGCATCTCCGCCAAACAATATTTCGGCTCCTGTAGATACTGCTTCATCAATTAATGATGTTAAACGTGCATAATGTTTGGCATTTACGATTCTTCCATAATCTGGAGAGTCTTGAATCTTAGTTTCATCAGCCGAAAAAAGTTCTTTCACCTTTGTGGTTAACTTCTCCTCGAATTTATCTTTGATATTTTCATGTACTAAAGCATAGTCGGGAGCTATGCAGGTCTGACCATTATTCAAATATTTACCCCAAGCTATCTTCTCAGCGGCATCAGAGATATCCGTGCGTTCGTCAACAATTACCGGTGACTTGCCACCTAATTCCAACGTTACGGATGTCAAATTCTCTGCGGCTGCCTTCATTACTACTTTCCCCACCTGAGGGCTTCCAGTAAAGAATATATGATCAAAAGGTAAGGCAAGCAGTTCTTGTGAAACTTCTACACCTCCGTTAATCACCGAAACAATCTCTTTATCAAAAAGGTCGCTGATCATTTCTTCAATAAGTATTGAAGTGTTGGGCGTCATTTCGGAAGGTTTGATCACTGCGGTATTACCTGCAGCCAGACACGAGACCAATGGTCCTATTGCGAGGCTAAATGGGTAATTCCACGGAGCGATGATTAAGCAGGCTCCTTTGGGTTCGTATTGTATATGGGAGGTAGTTCCTAATAGGCTTAGAGGTGCATCAATTTTCTTCGGCTTGGCCCACGATGTAAGACTTTCTAAAGCATGTTTTATTTCACTGGTAACAGGATAAATCTCACTTATATCTACTTCACTTGCCGGTTTTTTAAAATCCTGATAAACAGCAGCTTTAATTTTGCTCTCATTCTTACTGATCCATTGAAGCATCAGTTTTAATCGTTTCTTTCTTTCACCTATTGGCTCTTTCCTTGTTTTAATCGCTCCTGATTTAACAAAATCGAAAGATTGTTGGACACTTTGCTGTTGTATGGGTTGCTCAATCATAATACTATGAATATACGAACTTCAGCTGAAGTCTTAATGAAATATTATGGTTGTGTGAACAGAATGTTACGATAGTTTGTTTATTTGTTATCTTAATGTTACCTTAATGTTAACAAATGGGTTGAGGCTATGAAGAAGGCACTATTTTTTATCTTACTTACTGCATGTTGCTACACGCTTAACGCTCAAACAAACTTCAATTATCATAATGAGTTTGAGCAAAAAGTATTTACAGGATTTTTAAAGAACGATATATCTCTTGGTTTAGAACTACAGTTAATTGCTGATCCTTCGATGAGTTTGGATCGTTTTGAGTACATAAAAGACAATTACTCAGGTTTACTAACTACTTTGAGATCTAAGAAAGAATCATTCAAAAATGACGGAAGGTTTTTGTCATGGATGTTTTACAAAGTACATCGTAAAGCCTTAAAGAATTACCAACAATATACTTCTTTAGCCTCTACCATTGAAAGTGGTCATTACGATTGTCTCTCTGCCACTTCTCTGTACGCACTATTATTAAAAGATTTGGGTTACAGCCCCAAATTGGTAGAAACAACTTATCACATTTTTTTAATGGTTGAAGTGGATAGTAAGCAGTTCTTGTTTGAATCAACTGATCCTATTAACGGCTTTGTAGAAAGCGACAATGAAATAAAGAAAAGGTTGGAAGATTACTCTGATGAAAATAATGGCCAATTAGCTAATAGCAAGAAAAGTTATTACCAATACAACACTTCAGTTAATGAAAAAATTGGAATGGTTAAATTAGTTGGCTTGCAGTACTACAATGAGGCCGTTTCACATTATAACGCTCAACAACTTATTCCTACAATCGATTTGTTAGAAAAGGCTAGCTTCTTTTATCACTCCGACAGAATCACAGAATTTGGTTTGGTATTAGCTCAGGCCATTGTAAATGATGATACCTTAGAAGAAAAGGCAAAGCAGGAATCTATTAATAGAGTCAGTGGCTTTCTGAAATCAACCAAAGCCTCTCTTGCGGTTCGATAAGTATTAATTGGTTAGAATTCGAACTTCAACTCTTCTATTTGCCGCTCTTGATTCCGCATCTCCTTCTCGCGAAAGTGGCTGAGAACCACCAAAGGCTTTTGTTTTAATTCTTTTTTTATCAATTCCTTGCTTTACGAGATAATCCCGCACAGACTCCACTCGTTCTTCAGATAATTTAAAATTCTGCTTTTCATTACCTCTAAAGTCAGTATGCCCTTCCAGCTGTATGGTCATGGTTTCACTGTCGTTTAGCATGGCTACTATTTGATTTAACTCTTCATAAGATTCTGCTGAAATATCCGCTTTACCCAAGGCAAAGATTAACTTATCCAACCTTATAAGTCTATTCACTCCATTAGGCACTAACTCAATAACTTGTTCAATCTTTCCATCTACGCTTTCATCATTCTTTATGGTAGAACTATGTGTAGCATAGCCATCAGCACGAACTACTAAAGCATAATCATTACCTTCTTCCAAATTAAAGGTGAAGGTGCTGCCTGAAAACACCCCAATTTTGCTGCCGTAAGGTAGACTTTCATACTTCACTTTTGAATCAACTGCCTCTTTGCTATCAGCATCAATTACCTTTGCACTGTAAGTGATAATCTTGGGCTCCTGATCTTGCGCATAAAGACCTAAAACTCCAATATGCAACAAGCAGATAAATAATGAAATATGCTTTTTCATGTTTTTATCGTTTATTCATTCTTCAAAATCTTAAACTCAACCCTTCTATTTTTCTCACGACCTTCTCTGGAACCATTGTCTGCTGCCGGTTGAGTTTCGCCAAAGAATTTAACTGAAATTCTTTCCTTAGCAATACCTTTTTTAGTGATGTAAGAAGCAACAGCATTAGCCCTTCGCTCAGACAGCCCTAAATTGTATGACTCCGGTCCAGTCGCGTCTGTATGACCTGCTACTTCAATTTTTATACCAGACTTCGTATTTAATAATTCAACCACTCTGTCTAGCTCAGGGTATGACTCAGATTTAAGTTCTGCTTTGTCAAAATCAAAGAACACATTGTTAAGCACAACAACTGCCTCTTCTTCAATAGGAACAAGTTTCAAATCTTTATGGTCTACTTCATGCACATCATCCGGATCATAATTTCTCAAATCAATGTTGGCGCTTTCAGCCACGAAGCCTTCAGCCTCAGCCCTAATACCATAAACTTCACCTGCCGGCAGCAATAATTCATACTCACCGGTTTCAGCATTTGAAGTGGTGATTCCCATTTCTTTACCGTCAGATAATCTCTCGTATATAATTTTGGCATAAATAGGTTCACCTGTTTTTGCATCTGTCAGTTTACCCTTCACAAGAATAACTGGCTCCGGCCTCTTAAGCACGGGAAGTGCAACTCTGAAAATATCCAAGTCATCTTCACTCACACCTTGTGAATAATAGGCGTATTCACTGTTTCCCGGAATGTTAAAAAACAAATCTTCATATTGTGAATTGATGGTTGGTCCTAAATTTTCCGGCTCTGACCAGTTAGTCCAGGTATCATCCAATCTCTTTGTCATATAGATATCGCTGGAGCCGAAGCCACTGTAGCCATCTGATGAGAAGTAAAGAGTCTTATCATCAGAGGCCAAGAATGGAGATGATTCTTCTCCTGCCGTATTTACTTTATTAGACAGATTTAATGGCTCAGACCATGTGCTGTCTGAATCCAAAAAGCTTACGTATAAATCTCGACCCCCTTCTGTATCTTCTCGCATCACCGAGAGAACCAATGCTTTTCTTGATTGTGATAAGAAGAAATTAGCTTTTTCTGAATAGTTGTAATCGTTTTTAATTTGAATAGGAGCGGGTTTCGACCAGCTTCCACTTGAATTGCTACTTATACTCACACCGGCAGCCATTCTACCATTTTCTAGATACTGATTGCCTAAAACAAGCAATACTGATTTTCCATCAGGAGTAACTGAGCTCACGAAGTTGGGGCCAGCATTATTTAAGCCTTCACCCATATTTTTAGCCAGTTGCCAATTACCTGCTGAATCCAATTCAGAATACCATATATCTTCACTGTCTTTCTCCCCACCAACATTGCCTGGGTGATTCTTCCTTGAGAAATATAATGTCTTACCATCAGGGCTCAATAAAGGCTTATATTCTTTGTATTTACTATTTACGTTTTCACTTAATCGTTCTTTATCTATATCCGGATTGATAAATTCAGGGATGTCTATGCTTGCCACAATTGGTATATCAGAATCTGAAATGGCAACCGCGTCAATACTAAAATATTCTGGAAGAGCCGCGCCATCAAACTCCAACTTCACTGCTGCAACTTTGTAGGCAGTTTCTTCCATAAATACGTTAATCATTCTTCCTTTCAAAGGAATAGTTCTAGGACTAAAGGTCGTAACCAAATACTCATTACCTGCTTCATCATAAGCAAACACCTTAAACAAGGCGCTTGGGTTGTACGATTCTGCAATGGCTATTTGCCTTATCTTAATTGGATTGGCATAACCAATTTTAATGAATTCTTTTCTGTTAGGTCTTTCTGGAGTCCAGGCACTAGGGTTCTCACCACCAGCAGGAAGAACATTGGGCTTGCCCAATATTTGTCTTGCAGAATATTGAATTGGTGTTAATTCAGAAGAATACTCAATAACTTCAGAGGCCCACTGAACAACCTGTGCGTTTGAATATCCAATAAGAAATACTGCCAAAAACGCGAGTACAGCTTTTTTCATTAATAAGTGAGATTTGGTTAGACGTAATCAAGGTAAACATAGAAAAAAAAACACATTCAATCCAACGAATTGCGTTAATATAAACAGTAATTGATGCTCTGTTGGTCAGTTAGTTACCTAATGAATTGTTATTATAAAGCAGAAAGCCTACATGAAGTAGTGCTCCCCACTGATTTTCAGCATCATCATAGTAGTTCACGCTAACGCTAATTGGCCCAATTGGGCTTTTTAAAACCAAGCCTGATGTGCCTGCTAAATAAATTTGCTCCAAATCTTCTGTACTTCTCCCTAATCGACCACTTTCGATGTTTAGTCGTTCAAATGGTTTGAAAACATATCCTTCCAGTCTGAAATCTAAGTTGGATGTGATGGCTAACACATTTCTAATTCCTAAAGCTCCATAGCTGTAGGCTCTAAAATTTTGTAAAAGGAGCGTTCGGCTATCTTGCAATGGATTAAATGATGGCAAGTTGATGAGTGTTCCAAGATAGTTGGATAAATACTTCTGACTAGAGTAAGCCCCTTCAACTATATATCCGGTACTGAATTTTCCTGCTTTAAAATATTGTTCCCATCTACCCGATACTCTAAACCACTCATGATAATCCTTTACAAAGCCATTTACACTTGTTGTTCCAGGGATGTATTCCTCATCCAATGCAAAAAAGTCTGCTGAGATCTTCAATGATTTCCCTTGTTTTGGATATTGCTTTTCATCGAAGTTGTCCCTTCCAAAACTAACGCCTCCTCTAAAGCCGGTAAGACCCAAAACATCTAGTGTATCTGTTGAAGTAATACCAAGGTTATTGCCATATTCATCATCATTGTTTATGAATGCTCCACTGAACACAGCTTTAAACCTATTTCCGACAGGTATGCCTAAATTAAGGGCATACCTTCGATCGGCTCTGTCCAAAATTGTAGGAGCGTCATCGTCAATAAATATATCATCTGAGTTTAAGTAGTCCCAACTGTTATATACAAACTCCGGTTCCAAATAAAATGGAAATGCTTTTGTGGTTAAATAGAGTCTACTCCTTAATTGTGCAGATTTGTAGAAGCCTCCAGCATAAAAACTAACACTGTTTTTAAGTAGATAATTGTCAAAATAATAGAATTCTGAACCAAAGTAAATTTGGCTGATATTACGGGTAGCAATAGCTCCTCCAATCTGGACATTTAAATTATTTTTGGGTCGTCCATAAAGTTCGAGTGAGTAATTCTTTGTTGTTTTATCAAATTTAACATCCGGGAAAACAGAACTGAAGTAGTCTTCTGACACCATCTTGAAATAACCACGTTTAATATCTTCTAACGTTAGTTCCTGCCCTTCTTCAAACCTAAATAATTTCCTTATATACTTTCTTTGTTTTGAATTATAGCCATGAAAGTTTATCTGATTGAATGAGAAAGGGGTTTCCCTTTCGTGAAATTGTTCACGCTCTTTCTTTCTTGCTTCTTTATAAACTCGCTTTTCTATCCTTTTTTTAATGGAATCCATTTGGTTGATTGTAGCATTATAGCCACTATCTATTAGGGCTTTGGCTTTAGAAAAATCAAATGCGGTATAATCTGTAAGGTCTGGTTCTATATAAACCCCATCTTCCGGAATGCGTGTAGGATCCGACTTATCCAACAGCATAAAAAGCAAGGAGTTGTTTATTAGCTTATCGTCATCTTCATACGGGTATTTGTTAAATATTTTTGATGCTACATTGCTTCCAATAATAACATCGGGGTGAAACTCTCTTTGGGCTACATCTACCGGGAAGTTGTTGTAAATCCCTCCATCGAATAGATATTTATCATCAATTTTAATTGGCTTATAGAAAAATGGAACTGAGAGGGTAGTACGGAGCGCAAGTGGCAAACTGGCATTCTTTAGAGCCATCTCTGTTTGGGTGAATACATCAGCGGCAATTATTCTGGCCGGTACAAAAAGACTATCGAAATTATTGCCCGCTACAGCTGAGGCCCGTGATAAGTACTCCGGGAGTGCAAAGTTTAAAGTAATGTCACTTGCCAGGCTAGAGTTAACTGTTGCGTTAAATGTGGAGTCTAACGAAAGCTTTAAAGAAACAAATGAAGAATTTGGCTTGTCCTGATAAAGGTAATATTTATAGCCAGGTTCGAACTCACCATTTACCCATTTTAGAAATGAAGGTGAAAGCATGATATTCTCCACCTGAGCTGCTGAATACCCGGCAGCATAAATACCAGCCACAACGCCTCCCATCGAGGTGCCAACAACATAATCGATAGGTATATTATGCTCTTCCAGTGCTTTTATGACCCCTACATGAGCAATTCCCTTCGCTCCACCGCCACTCATTACCAACGCTACTTTTTGCGACTGCGCAACAGTTGCCATTAGCATAAGTAGTGTATAAATAAAAGTGCAAATGAATCTCATTGAGCTGCTTTTCTTTGACGGCTAAAACTAAACAAAAAATGGCAGGACAAAATTGCCCTGCCATTTCATTTTTATTAAGTTCTGATCATTTTGCACTTGCATAAAGAGGTTCTGTTTCCTCTTTAAATTCGATAGAAGCTAGTTGCGCCATCATAGACTGTATGCTAGCATTAAAATCTACCTTATTTTCTTCTTTAATTGGAGCCGAAGGAGGAAGGTCCACCTTAAGTGCATCTATTTGCACTCCATTTTTCCAGAATCTGTAGCATAAGTGATTTCCAGTAGCTAGACCAGTGCTTCCTACATAACCAATAATTTCACCCTGTCTTACTTTCTTTCCGGGTTTAACTCCAGATTTTATCGCTGACATGTGTAAATACTGGGTGGTGTAAGTAGCGTTATGCTTCAACTTCACATAATTGCCATTGTATTTTTGATATCGAGCCTCCAATATAATTCCATCGCCAACAGCTCTAATAGGAGTTCCTCTTGGTGCTGCAAAATCAGTGCCTCTGTGTGCTTTCCACCTCTTTTGTACTGGATGGTATCTGTTTCCAGAATAACGAGAACTAATTCTCGTAAAATCTAACGGGTATTTTAATAAAGCCTTTCTTAAGCTGTTACCATTCTCATCGAAGTAGTCGATGCCATCTCCCTGATCATAGTGGAACGCATAAAAGTCATTGCCAAAATGCTCGAAATAAATGGATTTAATTTTTCCTGTACCAATTGGCTGGCCTTCTACTAAATGATCTTCATAGATCAGTTTGAACTTGTCGCCTTTTTGAAGTCTGAAGAAATCGATTTGCCAGGCAAACACATCTACAAAAGCATCCGTTAATTGGGCAGAAAGACCAAGTTCACTCATGGTTGTTGCTAAATTGTATTCAATGATACCTGAGATACCTTTTTCAACTATTTCAATCTCTTTTTGCTTTTTCTCTACACTAATTGTGTCTTTCAAATTAAAGACTACATATTCAACAGGGTTATGTTCGTAAACAAATGCCTTGGCTGTTTTTAAGGAATCTCTCTCACAGATGAGAGTATATTTTTTGTTAGCTACCAACTTGCGCACATCAAATACTGATTTTGATGCCTTGGCCAATTTAAAAATTGCTTCGTTAGTTACATTATGAGCTGTTAGTATTTCGGCAATGTTTTGATTTCGCTTGATTTTATCTTCAATGATTACAAGCGAATCTACCACCATGCCATAAAGAATTTTTGGCTCGTATTTAGGTGCCACTTCTACTGAATCAATTTTTTCAACGATTGGTGGTTCTGGAACGGAATGATCAAACCTCGGCAAAATGAAATATAAAGCCGCAGTAATCAATAGCAATAAGAGAATGCTCAGATTTCTTTTAGACATGATTTTTGTAGTTTAAAAAATAGCTTTGATCAAAATTTGATGCAAAGTAGAACAAACAAAGGCTAATTATAGTCATTACGTAAGAAAAAAGCTAAAATTAAAGAGTATTTCATCAATAACTCTAAGTTTAAGAAGGTAACCCGCTGATTATATATGACTTACCAAAGAAAGAAAATATCTGTTATTGGACTCGGATGGCTGGGAAAAGCATTGGCAAAGCAATTTATAATCGATGGCGATACTGTGAGTGGTACTGTTTCCTCTCAAGAAAAGTGCGACAAAATGATCGATGAAGGGCTGAATTGCTTTGTTTATCAGCTGGGAGAAACACTAAACCAAAACCTAGTTGATTGCGATGTTTTGATTTATACAATACCACCAAGAGGTGAGGATTACCTCCAACTTCTTGAAAATTTTGTTAGGCAACTATCAGATAAACAACAGGTTATATTTGTAAGCTCTACATCTGTTTATCCTGATTTAAATAGAGTTGTGAACGAAGATGATGCTGTTGATCAGCCTTCTCCGCATACCGGTATTTCCATTTTGAAAGCTGAAGAAATCTTTCCGAAACAAGGTATTTCAGCTACTATCTTACGATTTTCAGGTTTATTTGGGCCAGGGAGAAATCCCGGAAAATTTCTTGCAGGCAAGGAGAATATTAAAGGAGCTAATACGCCTGTTAACTTAATTCATTTAGATGATTGCATCGGGCTAATTAAGGCAATAGTCAAAAATGAGATAGTAGGCGCAGCCATTAACGGTTGTGCAGATAATCATCCAACAAAAAAGGAGTTCTACACTTTGGCAGCAAAAAAGGCTGGTCTTAAGCCTCCTCAGTTTTCAGATGAAGAATCTGATTATAAGATTGTTGATAATACAAAGTCTAAAGAACTATTGAATTATCGCTATAAACATTCTGATGTGCTCTTAGCTTTGGACTCAATATAATTCTTTATACCGCTCTATACCTGTATTTAAGAACTCAATAAATTTTTGTGGGTCTTTATCATAGGCAACAGGCGATACCATTACCTGCTCATCTGCTCCTAGCAAAATATAAAATGGCTGTGCATTATTATTGAGCCTGCGTATTTGCAGATCGGCATTTTGTTTACCGATGGTCTTTTTTACCTTGTTATCGTACTCAGAAGTATACCATTGTTCTTCAGGTAGAACCGTTTTATCATCCACATACAAAGCCACAATCACATATTCTTCTTTAAGTATTTGAAGCACTTCAGGATGCGACCAAACAACTGCTTCCATCTCACGGCAATTAGTACAACCGTGGCCAGTAAAATCAATAAACAACGGCTTGTTCTGAGCTCTGGCGCAAGCTAATGCCTGATCATAATCAAAATAACCTTTGAGCCCATGAGGTAAATGCAGAAAATCGGCATACATAGGCTCATCACAAGTTTCGTAATTATCATCATCAATTTTCTCAGAAACGATATCGAAATCATGGGTATACATTGGTGGTAGATACCCCGCCAAAGCTTTCAATGGAGCGCCCCACAATCCTGGAATCAAATAGATTACAAAGGTAAATGTTCCAATAGCCATGATTAAGCGCGGCACACTAATTACCTCCATTGGGCTGTCGTGAGGTAGCCTAATTTTACCTAGGAGATAGAAGCCCATCAAACCAAAAATAACCACCCAAATGGCAATGTTAATGTCTCTATCTAAAATTCCCCAGTGAAACGCCTGATCGGCAATACTTAAGAATTTGAATGCCAAGGCTAATTCGATAAAGCCAAGAACAACCTTTACCGTATTCAACCAACCGCCTGACTTTGGCAACGTGCTTAACCAGCCAGGGAAGAACGCAAAAAGTGTAAACGGTATAGCAAAGGCTAATGAAAATGCGAACATACCAGCAATAGGCTTCACAAATTCACCGCCAGCAGAGCTCACTAAAATGCTTCCTACAATTGGACCCGTGCATGAAAATGAAACCAAAACAAGTGTAAAGGCCATGAAAAATACACCAATCATTCCACCTCTATCTGCCTTTTTATCCATGGTGTTTACCAATGAACTCGGCAAGGTGATGTCAAATAAACCGAAGAACGAGAGTGCAAAAACCACAAAAACAAGGAAGAATATTAAGTTTGGAATCCATTCAGTAGATAAGTGATTGGCCGTTTCCGGCCCCATAAGTGGCGCAATGGCGGAGCCTATGATGGTATAGATCAGGATAATTGACAGCCCATAAAGCAGTGCCTGAAACTTCCCTTTACCCTGACCTGTAAAAAAGCTTACCGTCATTGGAATGAGAGGAAACACACATGGCGTTAATAAAGCCGCAAGACCTGCTACAAAAGCAAATATCATAAACCAAATAATCGACTTATCCCTTTCTGTTTCTACAATAAGATTTGGATCGAGAATTGGGCCTTCGTTGGAAGTGTATTTTTCAATTTTTGATGACTTAGCCTGATCAGTTGAATCAAGGGTAGTTTCTACTTTTTCAACCTGCTCTTCCTGTTTTTCCTCCTTTACTGGATCGTTGATTTCTTCCTTTACTATTGGTTTAGCTTCTGATTTAGCATTTGCAGATGCAATTATTTTCAAAGAACTAAAATCAAACTCATCATCAAACGGTATGCATTTGCCATCTACATCTGAGCATACCTGATAATTGTATTCACCTATTAGTTTTAAATTATTACTTAAAACTTTAACCGCCTGCCTAAACTCACCGTGCTTTTTAAATATTCGTACATCACATTCAAAAACATCATCGTATTTGTCGATAGGGTTAATAGCACGAAGACCTCCAACAAGTTCATAGCTAGGGTCTGGCACAAAATCGAAGGTTGTAACTGTAGGGCCACAATCGGGATCAAAATCCGAAGAGTATAAATACCAGTCTTTATCAATAGTAGCTTGAAAAATTAATTCTACTTCTTCACCTACTTTAACTTCTTGCTTCGAAGTGGAAGTAGACCAAGTAGCTGGTTGCAGTACCTGTGCATTTGCCAAACCAGCCACTAATAAAATTGAGCTTGTTACGGATAGTCTTATTAAAAAATTCATTTCTTAAAATGTAAATGTCATATTAAAACTGAGTGAATATGCGTCCAAATCACCTCCGCCCGGATCATTGGCATTATTCCCTTCGCGGGTATAATCAGCATATCTCACTTCCACAGATTTAAACTTAGTTACTTTGCCCGTCTTTTTACTAAAAGGCCCCTTAAACCTTGCTAATCCGTAGATTGGTGAGTACTTAAATCCAAAACCTAAAGAGGTAGTATTTATTTCCGATAAATCATAATCAGAGGTGTAAAATTCATCGGTTAGCTCATGTTGACCAAAGGGCTTGAAATAATCAGCTGCTGTTTGAATATGGTACCGATAAAACGGATAGATCGTGAGCGTGCTGTGAATTTTAATAGGAGTTTCTATTTCAAAGGTATTGGCAGTAATACCAAAGTCATCGTAGTAATACCTGTAATAACCCCTAAGTACTACATAATCATTTAGGTAATAATTGAGTCTTAGACCCAATGGTATTTTAAAGCGAGTGTCAGGCAATTTCTCCGTTCTTCTTTCCTTTAAGAAAATGTTCGATTCACCATCATTAAAAAAAACTCGATGGAATGGTGTTGAGAGTCTACCCGTTTGGTAAACAAGCTCCCCCGAAATAGAAGCCTGGAGCTTTTTATTAATCACTTGCGAAAGGGTAGAAGTGAAATTAAATGATTGACGTTGTTTTTCATTGTTCAAGCCATCAGTACCTCTCAATTCAGTTGGAAAAATTAACTGCCAGGTATCGAAATAAGCCATACCACTCAGGCTCAATTCCCTGTTCTGATCTTTCGATTCCTTTGCAAAACCATACCCTGCCGAAATGGAAGTATAGTCATACTCCACAGAAACCCCAGCTTTATAGCTCTGGGTAACTTTAGCGGCATTATTCTTTCGTTGGTAGGTGATATTTGTATAAAATCTGGTGTCTGAGCTCGATGCTGTTGATAAGTTAATGTTTTCCAAGTATGGATCATCGATTCTATCGGTGCTGGCTGATGAATAATTATCAAAACCGATATAGGCAATCAAGTTTTTGACTGTATCTAAAGGTATATTCACTATTAATGAGGGTGCCACGTTCGACAATTCTTCTGTTCCTCGACCGCCTTGCACCGCTCCATTATCACCATCTTGTTCATAGTAGTTGAAAAGAAAATTAATTTCCGTTTCATCCAGTTCTTTAAACGTTTCCTGCGCACTAGTCATGCTGGTTAACCCTGCCAGCACAAGTACTAACCAATATTTCAGTTGCATCCGCATCCGCCTCCTGTTTTACCTCCATTGGCACCAGATGCACCTTCTCGGTATGCCTGAAAATTTGTTTCGTATACCGCCACTTTTCTGGCGTTTAGCTCCATATTCTCATCATTGAGATATATTTTTTGGTAAGCCTCTACCGATACACAGCTTTGAAAAGCCATTCCGGCTAGGATTACTATACCTATAATTAGACTATTTCTTTTCATGCCCTATTGTTAAATTATGAGCTGTTTGATTAATTGATTCTTCTTCGTAATAGTTCAGTTTTAATGCACTACTTGTATGAATTTCGTCTTTATCATCTACTAAAAATGCCTCAACGCCTTTCAGCTGATTCACCAGACTGAGCCCTTTTTCTTTACCCAGAATAAATACGCTTGTAGCCAGTGCATCCGCTAATTCTGCATCAGGACAAAAGATGGTTACACTTTTTAAACCTTTTACCGGCCAGCCGGTTGTTGGATCTATAATATGTGAATAATTCTCACCATTGATTTTGATCACTTTTTCGTAATTACCAGAGGTAACTACAGCTAGTTCTCCAACCGTAACCCATGCCAATACCTGACCTTTATTCTTAGGGTCGCCAATGCCAATGCTCCACTCCTTACCGTTTGCTTCTTTACCCCAGGTAATTAAATCACCACTTGCATTTACGATGCCGTTTTCAATTCCCATGGTTTGCATTATTTGCTTACCGCGATTAGCAGCATATCCTTTACCTATGGCTCCAAAACCAATTTTCATTCCTTCTTCTTTCAGAAAAACAGTCGAGTTTTCCTTGTCGAGTATGATATTATTGTAATTGATTTTTGAAACTGAGGCTTGTACTTGCTCCTCGGTGGGTAGCTGTGTTACCGAACCATCGAACTTCCATATTTTATCCATCGAGGCATAAGATATGTCAAAGGCGCCATTGGTAAGCTTAGAAATTTTCTTTGCTCTGCTAATCAAATCGAACAGCTCTCTATCAACCTTTACGGGCTGAATGCCTGCATTGCGAATTACTTCACTGGTTTGAGAGTTCGGGTCCCAGGAACTTATCAACTTTTCAATTCTTGTCACCTCGCTAATGCATGCTTCTACGGCTTGAGTTGCTAGGGTTTCATCATTATGAATAGCTGTAATTTCAAACCGAGAGCCCATTAATAGCAGAACTTTTTTAACAGGCTTAGGCGCTGAAAAACTCTGAATATTTATAAGGAGTACAATAGCGAACAAACAGTTGCGCATAAGTTTCATGGATTATAATACTGACTCTAAATACTGAATGAAATTGTCCGCTCCACCTTTCTGATAACCTGTTTTAGCTATCACTTTTCCATCACCATTTATTAAAACGACCAACGGAAATTCTCCAGTGGTGTTATACTGAGCAGCTAACTTTTCATTGTGCTGGGTTTGTTCATCACTCAATTTATTCTTTTTCAATCTTGGAAAATCGAGCAACAACAAAACAAGGTTTTCCTGAGCATATGCTTTGAATTTTTCATCTTCAAATACCTCTTTGGTAAGCATGATACACGGTCGGCACCAATCGGAGCCGGCAAAACTCATGAGTATGGGTTTCCCTTTTTCTTTGGCTAGAGTTTTAGCATCCTCAACATTGTTTAGCCAAAGTTGGCTGTCTTGTGCCGAAGCAGATATTGCTACAGCCATTAGCAAAGCCATTGAAATAAATTTTTTCATGATATTAAATTAACCTTCGAATACCGATTTATTGTAAATATTGTCTTTCAATTTAAGTCTGATAAGTAAAATCATAGACTTACAAGGAACTGAATTCCTTTTCATTGAAAGATTTGTGAGATTATACGAAGGCAGGCGGACCGCGAAAGGTTAGTAGTGAAATTTGATTGTTAAACGTGGGACTGAAAAAATCAGGAATCCACATTTTTTCAGGTTGAGAGATGTCAACTTGGGATAAGGAGTAATCGTCAGCTGTAATTGTTGCGAGGAGTAGTTTTGGAAAACTGGTGTCTTCGATTTCCAGATCCTCCAAATGATTTTCTCGCTCGTCCGATTCGAAGGCATGCCTAAGAAAGGCCAATATGCCTGACTCCGGTTGGCTACAGCTTTGAATGTACAAGCTGCCGTCATTCATGTTCACATGTTGGTGCTGAACCAGTGAGTGCAGCAACAACAGTGTTACAGGAATCGTGAGCAATATTTTAGCGAGCCTTTTCAACGAGTTAAATGTACCAAGTAATCATTTATTAAAAACTGACTTTGATCAGAGTTTAGACAAATTATTAACAGAATTAGTTCCTGTTTATTATTCGTTTAAGTATCAATTAATCTAAAATAATCTCGGCCTCCACAAACATGCCGGGCATAAGCTGAAGCGAATCAATTGAAGATTCAATATGAGCGTGTATGCTGGCTGTACGCCTTTCAGAGTCGATAATGCTGTTGATCAAATAAACTGAAGCCTGTAATGAGGCAGAAGAATACTCAGGAACTGCAAAGTTAATTGACTGTCCTTTTTTTAGTTTAGCGATGTCTCGCTCATATACTTCCAATTCCAGGTGTAAATGACCGGTATTTACAATTTCTACAGCAGGAACTTTTTCGTCTAAATACTGTCCGGAATTAATATTGATCTTCGAAATCATACCGCTAATGGGCGAGTAAATATTAACTGTTGGAAAAAAATCCCCTTCTTCCAACTTGTTGATATTGACGTTCAGAAGCTTCATTTGCTCCCTTACTGCTTGATATTTTGACTTTGCTGATCGAAAATCGGCCTCAACTTTGCTGAAGCTCTTGCCTGATGCTATGTTTTCATTAGCCAACTCTTTTTGCCTGTTATAATCACTCTGCAGAAATTCAAAATTCTCTTTTGCAGCCAAATACTCTTGTTGCATTTTGAGATACTCAGGATTAGTAAGTGAAAACAAATAATCGCCTTTTTTTACATGTTGCCCATTTAGTAGTGACAGCGATTTGACATAACCTCCATAATAAGCACTAATGATCGCTCTGTTCTCAGGGGGCACTTCAATAAAACCTCTCACCTGAATCCTTTTCTCTTCAACATTTTCTAAAGGCTCTATATTTGCCTTTGATCCCTCTGAGACCTTCGCTATTGATGAATCGACTTGATCCATCTGATCCGGTTGAGTTTGTTTGTCGGCACAACTGATAAAATAGACTGCCAGACTGCTTATGATAATTATATTAAGTGATTTCATTTCTTTAGTTCATTAAGTAGTTAAGTGATAATACTGTCATGTTATACTCCATCAGAGCATCAATCTTTCCTGTCCTGATTTCTATGACTCGCTCTAAAATTTGAATGTATTGCAAGTAGTCAATCTCGCCTTTTTGGTAAGATAGATCTGCTGTTTTTAGGAGTGTTTCAGCCAATTGACTTCCTGTATTTTCATAATATTCAATTGATTTTTTGTCGCTTTCTAATTCAGCTAGTAGGCTTCTTTTTTTCGCATTCAATTGTATGCTAAGGTCTTCTTTCTCTTTGTTTACAATCTCAGATCTAATTTTTGATTGTGATAATCTGGCCTTTTGAGCACCATAGAAGAGAGGAATTCCTATGCCCACACTAAAACCCGTGTATACTTCAGCCATTGGAGCACTGTTGGTTCCTCTGAAGTATTCAAGATTCACATCCGGAAGAAATTTGGATTGCTGCCATTTCGTTTCCTGACCAATCAACTTTTCCCTTTGATTATAAACCATTACTTGTGGGTTATTTAAAGAATCGATGATAATTAATGGCAGTTTTTTAAGTGACTCATCAGCAACAGAAAAGGCTTCATCCACTTGCACCTGTGCATAGAGTAACTCATAAGCACCTTTCAATTGTTGCCTTATTTCATTCATCTTTAAACTCACCTGATATTGTTTACTCTGGGCTGTCAGACTTTCCAAAGCGTTAGATTCACCTAGCTCATATTTTCTTTCAGCTGCTTTACCAAACTCAACATATATAGTGTCCAACTTTTTATATTCGTTAAGTAAGCTTGCCAGATAAACCACTTGCATGTATGACCTTGAAACTTGCTCTTCCAGCTTGTATAGCTCAAGATTATATTGCTGCTCTTCTAAATCTGTATATGCTTTATTGAGTTTGAGCTTGTTAGAGAAAACCGTTGGGAATTCGAAAGACTGCTGCACACCCCAAACACGTAGTGGATCACCATTTGGTGCAATGTTGTTTTCATCATAACTATAGTAAACCCCCGTTTTGTTGATTTCGAAAGCCGTCTTTTCCATTGCTTTTTGCTCTTCTACTTGCAGTGAGGCCCGCTGAGCATTGGCATTGTGTTCTCTGGCCAACTGAATAGTTTCTTCTAGTGAATAAACCTTTTCTTGTGCATGAGAATTGGCAGTAACTGACAGCATCAAGCTGATTAAAACGAACACAACAATGGGCTTAGGAGCTTTGATTGACTTCAATTCAAAAAACATTCTGTAAACGGCCGGTAAAACAAATAATGTAAGAAGGGTGGCCGTGATAAGTCCGCCAATTACTACTGTAGCAAGTGGCCTTTGAACTTCTGCTCCTACCGATGTAGATATGGCCATAGGTAAGAATCCCAGAGCTGCTGCACTTGCTGTTAATAATACCGGTCGAAGTCTGGATAATGTTCCGTGAATAATCAACTCGTCAACAGATTGGTATTTACCGGATTGTTGCAATTCCTTGTAATGCTCGATAAGCACAATACCATTGAGTACTGCAATGCCGAATAAAGCTATGAACCCAACTCCAGCGGAAATACTGAATGGAATATCTCTAATCCACAAAAACAATACTCCGCCTACGGCCGCTAAAGGGATGGCAGTGTAAATCAAAAAGGCATCTTTCAACGATTTGAAGGCAAAGTGTAACAGAATAAATATTAAGAACAATGCCACAGGAACTGCAATGTACAATCGCTTTCGGGCGCTTTGTAAATTTTCAAACTGACCACCATATTCCACATAATACCCGGAAGGTAGCGCCAATTTTTGATCAATAATTTTTGAAACATCATCAACCACTGACTCTAAATCCCTACCTCTGACATTTACGCTCACCACTATCCTCCTTTTTGCATTGTCACGCGAGATTTTTGCGGGACCGGTTGTATAGTTAATGTCAGCAAGCTGATCCAATGGTATCTGTTGCCCATCGGGGCTGGTAACAAAGGAATTTTTTAGATTATCAATATCCTTGCGATGTGCTTGATCATACCTGACGACCAAATCAAACCTTTTTTCTCCTTCATAAATACTACCTGCGACCTTACCTGCAAAACCTGCACTTATCACCTGATTTACGTCACTGATATTAAGGCCGTATCGGGCAATTTGTGAACGCCTATATTTCACCAACATTTGAGGCAAGCCATCAATTTTTTCCACGATGATATCGGAGGCGCCATCAACTTCAGAAATGATAGATTTAACGGCATCTCCTTTGGCAGCCAGTGTATCTAGATTTTCGCCAAATATTTTAATGGCAAGGTCTGCTCTCACTCCTGTAATCAGCTCATTAAATCGCATTTCAATGGGTTGGGTAAACTCGTAATCAACCCCTTCAATTTCACTTAAGAGTGCCGTTTTAATGCTATTTGCAAGTTGATCCTTCGATGTAGCATTTTTCCACTCTGATGGAGGTTTCAGAGTTATAATAACATCCGTTTCTTCCATGGACATTGGGTCTGTTGGAACTTCGGCAGCACCTATACGTGTGACCACTTGTTCAACTTCATCAAACCGACCCACCACCTTTTCAATGTGCGTGATTATTTTAATTGTTTCGCTAAGAGAAGTGCCTGACGGAAGCACAGGTTGTATCACGAAGTCACCTTCATCCAATGTCGGAACAAATTCACCTCCCAACCGAGAAAAAAGAATCCCTGCCATGACCAAAATTAAACTGGCTACAACCACAACTAATTTTCTTGCCATCAGCGCTTTTCTTAATAAGGGTTCGTAAATTTTCTTAAGTGTTTCAATCAAACGCATTGAAAATCTGAATTGCTTACCAGAGGGTTTCAAGAATAAGGCTGAGGCAACCGGCACATAGGTGAAACACAAAATCATCGCACCCACCAGTGCAAAACAAAAGGTGAGGGCCATGGGCTTAAACATTTTGCCCTCTACATTTGAAAGTGATAGGATAGGAATAAAAACTATCAATATGATCAATTGCCCGAATACGGCAGAATGCATCATTCTTGAAGCTCCGTTTAAAACTACTTTATCAATCTCTACCTTTCTGTTAGCTTTTGTTAAGGTCTGCAGCTCCATGCTTCGAGAGGTTATCTGAAATGCGATAAACTCTACTATAATCACTGCCCCATCGATGATGATACCGAAATCGATAGCTCCAAGGCTCATAAGATTCGCATCGACACCAAAAATGTACATGCAGGAAAGCGCAAAAAGAAGCGAAAGGGGAATCACAGAAGCGATGACCAAACCTGTTCTAAGGTTGCCTAATAAAAGCACTACTACGAATACAACAATCAGACAACCTAGAATTAAATTTTCAGAAATGGTAAAGGTGGTTTTCGCGATAAGACCACTTCGCTCCAAAAATGGGTTGATAGAAACTCCCGGAGGTAAGTTTTGCTGAATTTGATCGACTCTTTCTTTTACAGCTTCAATCACGGCTTTGGAATTGGCATCTTTCAGCATCATTACCTGACCCAAAACTTTCTCTCCTTCTCCATTGCCTGTAACAGCACCAAAGCGAGTAGCATGTCCAAGACCTACCTCAGCAATATCTTTGATATACACTGGAATGCCCCCACGCTGAGTAACTACAATGTTTTTGATGTCATCAATATTCTTCGTTAGTCCCTCACCACGAATGAAATAGACCCGGCTTGCTTTTTCAATATATCCACCTCCTGCAATATTATTGTTGGTGTTGAGCGCAGTATAAACACTATGAAGATCGAGGTTCAAGCTTCTTAATCTTAATGGGTCGATTTGCACCTCATATTGCTTTAAAAAACCACCCCATGTATTTATTTCAACCACACCTTCAATACCTGAAAGCTGGCGTTTTATTACCCAATCCTGCAATGTCCGAAGATCCATCGTGGAGTATTTATCCTTATAGGCAGGATCGACCTCCAACACATACTGATAGATTTCTCCCAGCCCTGTTGTAATTGGTCCCATTTGAGGAACCCCAAATCCATCAGGAATTTTTTCTGAGGCCGATTTGAGTTTTTCAGCAATTAATTGCCGGGGCAGGTAGGTGCCCATGTCATCTTCAAAAACCACAGTAACGACAGACAACCCAAATTTTGAAACGGATCTGAGCTCTTTCACTCCAGAAATATTCACCAGTTCCATTTCAATCTGACTGGTAATAAACTGCTCTACATCCTGTGTAGAGAGGTCTCTGGATGTTGTGATTACCTGCACTTGGTTGTTGGTTACATCCGGTACAGCACCTATTGGTATTTTTGACAATGAAAAACTGCCAAATACGATTAGAAAAAGTACAAATAGGAGTACGATTAATTTATTGGCCAGACTAAGGCCAATGATTTTATTTAACATGTGAGTAAGATTTAAGCTTTAATTAATCAACTAATGGCGAGATTAGGATTGCGTGGGCGGACCACGGAAGCTTAAATTAGGAATGTAAAAATCTGTTGGTAAAGACACGCTGTATTCAGGCCATGCTTTGATATAATCTGAAGAAACATTAACAATGGAAAATAATGCTATGACTACTGCCGCATTTTCAAATTGTATATTTTCGAACTGAGCTACTTCAAATTCTTCTAAATGATTTTGACGTTCGTCAATTTCAAAGGCATGTCTTATTAAACCAAAAAAATCTACTTCATGCTGGCAGCTTTGAATGTAAGGACTACCATCATTAACTACCACATGCTTATGCTGAACCAACGTATGCAGCATAAGAAGCATAACAGGTATGAAGAGCAATATCTTAGCGAGCCTTTTCAACGAGTTAAATGTACCAAGTTATCATTTATTAAAAACTGACTTTGATCAGCTTAAGTACGAATTCAGAGCAGGATTAGTTCCTGATATTGATTAGAGTCTAGCTCTAAAATTCCTTAAACGAATATTATAACATAAACAATATTTATGTTTATCATATAAATTATTAATTTTCATTTATGAATTGAGATTAGTTGCTTTGCATTAAAATATTCACAATATCATGCAAACGAACTTAATATCTCTGTTTCCAGCTCTTGCTCCACTAATTCTCTATGCCCTTTCATTGATACTCCTACTTAAAGTAGCCAAGCCAAAGCGTGGTGTTATTGAATCATTTGGATGGTTGGGCATTGTAATTGCGGTTACCAGTGCTTGCCTAACCTGGTATCTTGGAACAACACAAAGTGTTTTGCTCGGGTTTTCTGACCTGGGATTTTCCCTCAGGCTGGATGCTTTAAGTATGACTCTATTTGTCATGATTGCGTTGCTAGCCTTTGTCATATTGAAGTTTAGCATCAACTACCTCGATGGGGATAGCAGACATCACATATTCGTCAGCCGATTGGCAGCAACCATTGCTTCAGTAGAGTTATTGGTTCTTTCAGGAAACTTGTTTCAGCTTTTCATTTTCTGGATCATAACCAGCGTTTGCCTACACTACTTACTCACCTTTTACAGAACTCGCCCGCAAGCAATTGCTGCGGCTAGAAAAAAATACATAGTAGCCAGAATTGGAGATATCTGTCTAGGAATTGCATTCGCCCTTATCTTCTTTCAATTTGGCACTGGAGATTTGCAGTCAATCTTCGACCAGTTAGCAACATTTACCACGCTTAATTCTACCCTCACAACCGCAGCAGTTTTATTGGTGATCGCTGCGGTACTAAAATCGGCACAGTTCCCAACACACGGCTGGTTAATTGAGGTAGTAGAAACACCAACACCTGTTTCGGCCCTGTTGCATGCCGGTCTTTTAAATGCCGGTCCGTTTTTAATGGTACGATTTGCCTTCTTAATGCAATTATCTGAGGCCGCTTCTTTGGTGTTGATCATCATCGCAGGGTTTACGGCCTTGTTTGCTTCTGTGGTGTATCTGACGCAGCCAACCATTAAAGTTTCGTTAGGATATTCCAGTGTTGCGCATATGGGCTTTAGTTTGTTGATGTGTGGGTTTGGAGTTTATAGCGCAGCAATTTTGCACTTGGTAGCGCACTCTTTTTATAAGGCGAATTCTTTCCTTTCATCAGGCAGTGTTGTAGAGGTAGTAAAGGCAAAAAAGGTAGTTACGCCTAATCGCTTGGGAAGTATTCCAAGAATTTTACTTGGAGTTATATTTTCACTTGGCATCTATGCCTTGTTCTGCTACTGGTGGGGTCTTGATCCTGTTAATGAGTTTTCGTTAATGGCAGTAGGTGCAATCATCGCCTTAGGCGTTTCTCAGCTGATTGTAACAACCATTGATTCTAAAGGCAGTCTATCGGCCATCCTTCAATCAGGAGTAATGGTGTTTATTGTATCACTGGCATTCTTTAGTCTGGAAAAAGGGGCTCACGTATTACTCGCCTCACAGGTACCGGTATATACTGCACCTTCCTTATTAATTAAAGGAGTAATCATTACCACCTTGGTTCTTTTCGGATCGGTTGTATTCATTCAACTAATATCACCGGCACTAAAGTCGGGAAGTTTTGGCTACCGCTTGGGTGTGCACCTAAGAAATGGATTGTATGCCAATGTTATTTTCGACAGGATGATTGGTGCCTTGAAAAACGACAAATTCAAATGGGCGAACCTTACAGTTGAGGCAGAAGAAAACAACGAGGGAGTAAATGAGTATGCTCAAGAGAATGGAGAACTCATTTACAAGTCACAAACAATATCAAATCAATAAGCTTAATTCGATTATTATAATGCAATTAGCAGAAAAACAAAACATCAAAGAAGTAGAATCACTTCTTAAGAACACTTCAGCGAAAATTGCCCCGCTTTGGTCGTTGGAGAATTTCGTTGCGGTTAACCCTTATCTGGGCATGGCAAACCGCCCTTTTGGTGAAGTGATGCAGCAGCTAAAAATTACCGCTGATGCAGAGCCAACATTACCCATATCATTTTACCTGAAAGCTCTGGAAGAAGGTAGAATTTCAAAAGAGGATATCGCAAATGCTCTGAACAAGCATAAACAGGGAATAAATGCCGATGAATTTCTGGCTCAACTATTTGAGCAGACTGATGATCAAGCATTTAAGGTAAAGACAGTCGGTGACCTTGCCAGCAACCTGAAAGGTAAAGACTGGAAGAGGTTCATGATCGATCGAATATCACACTGGGCAGCAGCTTATTTCGATCAAAATCAGGCCACATGGAAAACAGCAAAGAAGCAAGACTCCTTATACACTGCCTGGAAAGAGGAAGCTGAAGTTGATTACAGCACTGAACTTATGGGACTTTCCGGATTTAAAAATCTGGTAAAAACCCTTCCTGAAAACTCACTGGAAGCAGCAAAGACAATTCTTGAAAAACTTAAGGTACCGGAAAATGCGTTAGAACTGTACTTGCAAAGACTGGCCATGACAATGAGCGGTTGGGCAGGTTTTTGTGCCAGAATTGATTTTGAAGCGAATCTGGCCGGAAACAAAGAAAGTAGAGCCACTTCAGAATTCATCACCATCTTGTTGAGTTGGGAATATTGCCTGCTAGAGCTCATTAAATCCGATGAGCTTAAAAGCGAATGGTCTGTCAACAAAAGCATAATTGTAACTTACAACCATGTTGAGGGCGCAGATAAGCAAGTGTTAAATCAGCTGGTTCTGCAAGATGCTTTTGACCTTGCAAACCAACGCACTATTATCAATAAAATCGCGAAAGATGGCAAAAGTGCTATTGAAGCCAAAACACCCAGAGCACAGGCTATCTTCTGCATTGATGTGCGATCAGAGCTGTACAGAAGAAATCTGGAAGCACTGGATCCTGACATTGCCACTATGGGCTTTGCAGGTTTCTTTGCCTTCCCTGTTAAGTATACACAAATGGGCCACGAGCATGGAAGTAACAACTGCCCTGTGTTGCTCAATACGTCACACACCATTAAAGAGACCACAGGTGATGCACAAGTTGATGCTAAAATAATTGCCAATAGAAGCTTGAAACAGCATGTTCAAAAAGCGTGGAGTACTTTTAAATCAGGGGCCGTCAGCTGTTTCAGCTTTGTTTCCCCGATAGGACTTTCTTTCTTACCTAAGTTGTTCACCAACTCATTTGGTTTAACGCGTCCTGTTATACATCCGGATCAGGTAGGTCTTGATGACAAAACAGTGGAGAAGAAAAGGGTGAGTCTCGAGGCCAACAAAGATGTAACTGGAGCTTATGGAATTCCTTTGGAAGAACGTATTAAAATGGCAGAAAACACACTGCGAGCCATGTCGCTCACAGAGAATTTTTCGAAGTCTGTGCTGATTGTCGGGCACGGGTCATCTACAGTAAATAATCCACACGCAACAGGCCTTGATTGTGGTGCTTGTGGTGGGAACACCGGTGAAGCCAATGCCAAAGTTGCAGCTACTGTTCTCAATGATTCAGATGTTCGTAAGGCACTAATAAATGTAGGGATTGAAATTCCTGAGACTACTGTGTTCATTGCCTGCAAGCATGATACTACTACAGATGAGGTAACATTATTTAACATCGATCTTATACCTGCATCACATAATGAGGAGATTTCGCACTTGAAGAAATATCTTCGAATGGCAGCAATTGCGGCTAGAAGTGAGCGTGGGCAACGAATGAATCTGAAAGAAGGCAATGTGGAACAACAAGTATTTGCAAGAAGCAAAGACTGGTCGCAAGTAAGACCGGAATGGGGTCTTGCAGGTTGCTCTTCTTTTATTGTGGCACCCAGAGAACGTACTCAGGGCGTAGATTTTGGAGGAAAAGCATTCCTACACAGTTATGATTGGAAGAAAGACAAAACGTTTGGTGTACTTGAATTGATCATGACTGCCCCGATGGTGGTAACTAGCTGGATCAATTTGCAGTACTACGCTTCAACGGTTGACAATAAAGTCTTCGGGTCAGGTAACAAAACGTTGCACAACGTGGTAGGCGGACTTGGTGTGTTTGAAGGGTTTGCAGGCGACTTGCGAGTAGGTCTGCCACTACAGTCAGTTTTTGATGGACAGAAATATCAGCACGAGCCACAGCGATTGAATGTAATTATTGAAGCTCCGGTGGATGAGATGAGTAAAATTCTGGAGAAACATCAATCGATCAGAGATTTATGTGACAACGAGTGGATTTACCTATTCGCTATGAATGCAGAGGGTAAAGTGGCCTATAAGTATATTGGTGATTTGCAGTGGGAGGTAGTCTAGAAGGGTAGTCTGATCATTTTGACGATTATATGAGGCAGGAGGCATTGTATCTCTTCTGCTTTTTTATTTGAAATTCAGGTGACTTTTTAAAAATCCTGCGTATATAGTGTGAGTTATAATTAATTATAACTTTGCATTAGTGAAGAAAAACATCTTTCATATCATATTATCGCTACTGCTCACGCTGGCAGTTACAGATTATATATGGTATGATCTTTTGCAGGATGATAAACTGGCAATTGAGCTAGAAACTGAATCCAAAGAAAAGACTGGTGAAGAATCAATTGAGGATAAACTCACCGAATCGAAAGAAGTTGATTCTGACAACCACTGGCCCTTACATCATGCTTCTTTTTCAGAGAAATTTTCGCTGCACTCAGGTTTAGTAAAAAGAGGTAACTCTTTTAGCCCACTTTCAAAATTTGACAGTCCTAAATTATTCTTACTCAACTGTCAACTTCGAATACATTGTTAATGCACCAGCTATCATAAAAAGATAGCTCACACCTTACTTGCATTTCACTATTGGTTTCATCCAAAGTGAATTGAGAAAATAATTCTCATTAACAATAATTTCAAAATGAATAACAAGAATATCATTCTTGCAGTCATTACAATGGTGATCATTGGATTTGGCTGCAACTCCCATAAAGAAAATCACCATCTGGAATCTACTTATTTAGTGACCAGTCCGATAAGAAAAGATACACTTATCACTAAAACCTATGTTTGTCAAATTCACTCTACTCAACACATCGAGCTTCGAGCGCTGGAAAAAGGCTATCTGGAGAAGATATTTGTGGATGAAGGACAGTTTGTCAAGAAGGGACAGTTGATGTTCCAAATCATGCCTCGATTGTATCAGGCAGAATTACAGCGAGCCAAAGCCGAGGCAAACTTCGCGGATATCGAATACCAAAACACGAAGCGGCTAGCAGAAACTAATGTAGTGGCTCCGAATGAGCTGGCACTAGCTAAAGCCAAATTGGACAAAGCTAAAGCCGAGCTGGCATTGGCTCAGGTTCACCTCGATTTCACTCAAATTCGTGCACCATTTGATGGCATCATGGACCACTTTCATGTTAGACAAGGAAGTTTGGTTGAAGAAGGCGAATTGCTGACCACCTTATCAGATAACCATGAAATGTGGGTTTACTTCAATGTGCCTGAGGCAGAATACCTTGATTATCGCCAAAAGGTAACAAAAGACAGCGTTATATCAGCCAGGTTAATGATGGCTAACAACAAGTTTTTCGATTATGAAGGTAAAGTCACAACTATTGAAGCTGACTTTGATAATGCAACCGGAAACATCTCTTTCCGAGCCACATTTCCAAATCCGAAAGGGCTCTTAAGGCATGGCGAAACAGGTAATGTGTTAATCGATGCACCTTTAAAAGAGGCATTGTTAATCCCACAAAAAGCAACGTTTGAAATCTTAGATAAACGCTATGTCTTTGTAGTTGGTGATGATGATGTTATTCATTCCAAAGAAATTGAAATTGGTGCCGAGCTTACCCATCTCTATGTGGTCAAAAGCGGGTTGAAAGAATCTGACAAAATTCTACTTGAAGGATTACGCAAAGTGAAAGATGGCGAACATATAGCTGCCAATTTCATGGAACCGGAGGAGGTTTTAGCAAAGCTGGAACTCCATGCTGAGTAATTTTTTCATCTAAAACTTATTAGAAATGAACTTAAGTAGAATTATTCACAGACCTGTTCTGGCGATTGTTACCTCCATCATATTGCTTTTTACGGGTGGACTAGCGATCAATTATTTGCCGATATCACAATTTCCGCAAATTGCACCAACCACAGTAAATATATTTATTGCCTACCCCGGTTCTAGCGCTGAGGTGTTGGTTAACTCCACGCTAATTCCACTAGAAAGAGCAATTAATGGTGTGCAGGGTATGCGCTACATCTCTTCGGATGCAACCAGTGCAGGTGAAGCAACCATTCGCGTTATTTTCGAGCCCGGTACAGATCCAAATCAGGCAGTAGTTCAGGTAAAAACCAGAGTTGATCAGGTAATGCCACTATTGCCGCCATTGGTACAACGTGAGGGTGTTATTATCACACCGATACAGCCAAGTATGTTGATGTATGTTAACCTCTACAGCACCGATAAAAATGCCGATGAGAAGTTTTTGTACAACTACGCCAACGTTAACCTGATCCCCGAAATTGAACGGATTAAAGGGATTGCCAGAGCGCAGATTTTAGGCAGTAGGCAGTACGCCATGCGTATCTGGTTGAAGCCCGATCGCATGCGGGCTTACAAAATATCGGCTGAAGAGGTGATGGAAGCTATGGAAGAGCAAAGCATCATCGGTAGACCGGGTCGCTTGGGTCAAGCTTCCGGAAAGCAAGCTCAATCACTGGAATACGTACTCTTCTACAAAGAGCGATATAACAAGCCAGAGCAATACGAAGATATTATTATCCGAGCCAATGAAGAAGGGCAAAGTATTCATCTCAGAGACATAGCTGAAGTTGAATTGGGCAGTGAATTTTTTGATATCTATTCCAATTTGGATGGCTATCCGGCAGCGGCTATTGTTTTAAAACAAACTGTTGGTAGTAACGCTACCGAAGTTATCGACAATGTAAAAGCAAAGTTGTCGGAAATGGAAGAATACTTCCCCCCCGGCATGGATTACAAGATAAGCTATGACGTGTCCAACTTCCTCGATGCATCTATCGAGCAGGTGACACACACTTTAAGAGATGCATTTATTCTGGTGGCACTTGTTGTATTCGTTTTTCTGGGCGATTGGCGATCAACACTCATTCCAATCATTGCGGTTCCTGTTTCACTCATTGGTACTTTCTTTATCCTGCAGGTTTTTGGCCTATCCATAAACCTGATCACCTTATTCGCCATGGTGTTGGCTATCGGTATTGTGGTTGACGATGCCATCGTGGTGGTTGAGGCAGTGCATGCCAAAATGGAAGAGAAAAACATCTCACCATACAAAGCAGTGAAACAGGTTATGGGCGAAATCAGCGGTGCAATCATTGCTATCACATTGGTGATGGTTTCTGTGTTTCTGCCTATCACATTTATGCCGGGACCGGTGGGCACTTTCTATCGTCAGTTTTCAATAACAATGGGTAGCTCCATCATACTTTCAGCCATAGTTGCGCTAACCCTTACACCAGTATTGTGCGCTATGTTGTTGAAAAACAATCATGGCAAACCAAAGAAAAAATCGTTGATGACAAGGGCCTTGTCCGGCTTTAATTCAGGTTTTGATAAGTTGACAGGCAAGTATGTTGGCTTACTGAAGGTAATCGTCAATCGCAAGGTCGTGACGTTTGCTGTATTGGGTGTTTTTTGTTTAGGAATATTCTTTGAAAATCAGGTGCTACCTTCCGGCTTCATTCCTAACGAGGATCAGGGAACCATTTATGCGATTATTCAGACACCTCCCGGTGCAACATTGGAAAGAACCAACAAAGTAGCCTTGGAGCTTCAGCGCATCTGTGAAGAAATTGAAGGAGTAGAATCTGTTTCAGCTCTTGCGGGCTATGAAATTATGACTGAAGGTCGTGGGTCCAACGCAGGCACTTGTCTGATCAACCTGAAGAATTGGTCGGATCGTGATGAGTCCGTGCATGAGATCATGGAGGAATTGGAGGAGAAAACGCGGGACCTGGGAGCCATTGTTGAGTTCTTTGAGCCTCCGGCAGTGCCGGGTTTTGGATCGTCTGGTGGGTTTTCCATGCGCATGATTGATAAAACTAACTCGACTGACTATCAGGAGTTTGAAAAGATCAATAACAACTTTATGGCCGCTTTGAAGGAACGGAAAGAAATAACCGGACTCTTCACATTTTTTGCTGCCAATTATCCCCAATATGAGCTGGAGATTGACAATCAAGTTGCCATGCAAAAGGGTGTTTCTATTGGTAAAGCCATGGAAAACCTGAATATCATGATCGGCAGTACTTACGAACAGGGCTTCATACGTTTTGGTCGGTTCTTCAAAGTATATGTGCAGTCCGGACCGGAATACAGAAGGTATCCTTCCGATCTCAACGAGCTGTTTGTGAAAAACGAACATGGAGAGATGGTACCCTACAGTTCATTCATGAAGTTGGTGAAGAGACAAGGGCCTAATGAGATCACAAGATACAACCTGTATAATTCAGCCTCTATCCGGGGCTTGCCGGCAGAAGGTTATACCACAGGAGACGCCATCAATGCGATCAAAGAAGTAGCAGCTTCAACATTACCTCGTGGTTACGATATCGCGTGGGAAGATTTGTCATTTGATGAAGCCCAGCGAGGCAATGAAGCTTTATTTATTTTTATTGTAGTACTCATTTTCGTATACCTCGTGCTAGCAGCGCAATACGAAAGTTTTATTCTGCCGCTGGCTGTAATCTTTTCATTACCTGTCGGGATATTTGGTTCATTCATGCTTTTGAAAGCTATGGGGCTGGCTAATGATGTCTACGCTCAGGTAGGTCTCATCATGCTGGTGGGTTTGTTGGGTAAAAACGCAGTATTGATTGTAGAGTTTGCAGTTCAAAAAAACCGTCAGGGAGCAACCATCTTTGAAGCAGCAGTAGAAGGAGCCAAGGTTCGATTCAGACCTATTTTAATGACCTCTTTTGCCTTTATTGCCGGATTAATTCCACTTGTTTTATCTACCGGTGCAGGTGCGGTCGGTAATCGTACGATCGGATCATCGGCCATGGGTGGTATGCTTATCGGTACCATTTTCGGGGTGATCATCATCCCCGGTCTGTACTACATCTTTGGTAAAATGGCTGAAGGTAGAGACTTCATCAAGGATCAGGATCACGAACCACTTTCTGAAGAATATATCCGAACCATTCAGGAACAGGAAAAGCTAAGCAAAGCCTCTTATTGGAAAGGGCAGGAAGTATTAACAAAAAATGTAGAAGACAATGGGAAATAAAATATTTGGTATCGTGGTGCTTGCTGTTTTTGTTAGTGGCTGTGTACCTGAATTAACAAAACGGGAAGTAAATACAACTACTCCAGAAAGTTATATCAAAGCAAGTAGCGATACGCTGAACTCTGCCAGAACAAGTTGGAGGACATATTTCGATGATCCTTTGCTGGCTGGTTTGATTGATGAAGCACTAGTTAATAATCAGGAGTTGAATATTGTCCTTCAGGAAGTTGAAATGACCCGCAATGAAGTGAAAGCAAGAAAAGGGGAATATTTGCCTTTTGTTGATATTGGCGCTGGAGGTGGAGTTGATAAAGTAGGTAGATATACCAGAAATGGAGCTTTAGAAGCTACCACTGAAATCAAGCCGGGGAAGGAGTTTCCAGAGCCTTTGGGCGATATGTATCTCGGAGCTTATGCTTCATGGGAAATTGACGTATGGAAGAAGCTGCGGAATGCAAAAGCTGCCACATATAAACGCTATCTGGCTTCGATGGAAGGTCGTAATTTTTTGGTTACTAACCTCATTGCTGAAATAGCCTCTAACTATTATGAACTGCTTGCTTTAAACAAGCAGCTAGATATCGTTAAACAGAACATTCAAATTCAATCTGATGCATTGACTGTGGTGAAACTGCAAAAAGAGTCAGCCAGAGTTACTGAATTAGCAGTAAAACGGTTTGAAGCTCAGGTTGCCAAGACTAAAAGTCTGCAATTTGAAATTCAGCAAAACATTATTGAAGTGGAGAATGAGATTAATTTCCTTGTGGGCAGGTACCCGCAGCGTATTACCATTAATGTTGATAATTTCGATGAGTTATCGCCTGACGGAATTCGCTATGGATTACCAGCTCAGCTTCTGGATAACCGCCCTGATATTAGACAGGCTGAGCTAGAGCTACAAGCTTCTAAACTTGATATCAAATCTGCTAAAGCAAAGTTTTATCCTTCTGTAGGTCTACAAGCCGGCATAGGGTTTCAAGCTTTCAATCCATCTTATTTTGTAAAGACTCCGGAGTCATTGATGTATGCTTTAGTAGGTGATCTGGCTTCACCCTTGATTAACAGAAATGCGATAAAGGCTGAATATCAGAATGCGAATGCCCGTCAGATACAAGCGATTATTAGATACGAGCAAACCATCTTGAATGCCTATATCGAAGTGGTTAATCAACTATCGAATGTTGAGAACCTACAAAACAGCTACGATCTAATCGTAAGTCAGGTACAGGCATTAGAAGAGTCGGTAATTATCTCCAATAACCTGTTCCGTTCCGCCCGGGCAGATTATATGGAGGTATTGCTGACTCAAAGAGAGGCATTGGAATCACGTTTTGATCTGATTGAAACGAAAATGCAACAAATGCAGGCGAGAGTAAATATCTACCGCGCTCTTGGTGGTGGGTGGAATTAGAATGGTTTAGAAGATGGAGCTGTTTCAAAACATATAATCACGTCATCGCGAGGTTACGAAGCGATCTCAACGTCAATTCAGATGCTATTATCAAGATTGCTTCACTCCGTTCGCAATGACGACAGTCTTTTGAAACAGCTCCTTTTAATTAATTCTTACTCTTAGCAGCGAAATGCTTGTAGAAGAGCGTAATAGTCTCAATCCCCTTCATAAAATTGGTCACTCCATAATGCTCATTTGGTGAGTGGATGGCATCTGAATCCAGACCAAAGCCCATAAGCACCGTATCTAAACCTAACTCCTCTTTAAAAAGGGAAACAATTGGAATACTACCTCCATCTCTCGTAGGAATTGGTTCTTTACCCCAAGCCTCAACAAATGCATCGCTTGCTGCTGCGTATGCCACTGAATCAGTAGGAGTAACAGCTGGTTCACCACCGTGATGCGGTGTTACTTTCACTTTTACCGATTTTGGTGCAATGCTTTTGAAATGCTTCTCGAAAAGTTCTGTTATTTCATCTGAAACCTGATTAGGGACTAATCGCATAGAAATTTTTGCATAAGCCTTTGATGGAAGAACAGTTTTCGCACCTTCACCAATGTAACCACCCCAAATTCCGTTGACATCTAATGTCGGTCTGATACCAGATCTTTCTAAAGTAGTATAACCATCTTCACCACTGATATCTTCAATATTCAAGTCTTTTTTGTATTCATCCAGATCGAACGGAGCTTCGTTCAATGCCTTTCTCTCATCAGCAGTTAATTCTGCTACTTTATCATAGAAACCAGGTATGGTGATTCTATTCTTATCATCTTTAAGAGAGGCAATCATTTTGCACAACTCATTAATTGGATTTGCTACAGCTCCGCCATATACTCCTGAATGAAGGTCTCTGTTAGGACCAGTCACTTCTACTTGTAAATAACTTAGCCCTCTTAAACCAACTGTAATAGATGGTGTGTCCAAAGAGATCATTGATGTATCTGAAATAAGAATTACATCAGCGGCAAGCTTTTCTCTATTTTCTTTTACGAATATTTCAAGATTTTCAGATCCAACTTCCTCTTCACCTTCAATCATAAATTTAACGTTGCAAGCTACACCACCAGTATTCATCATGGCTTCAAAGGCTTTCACATGCATATACATCTGGCCTTTGTCGTCACAAGCGCCACGTGCATAGATTTTATCATTCTTAATTACTGGTTCAAAAGCAGGGGAGTCCCACAGTTCCAATGGGTCTGCTGGCTGAACATCGTAATGACCATACACCAACACTGTTGGCAAGTTAGGGTCAACCATTTTTTCACCATAAACTATAGGATAACCTGCCGTTTTACAGATTTCTGCTTTATCTACACCTGCTTTCTCAAGGCTCTCTTTTACAAATTCTGCTGTTTTTAACACATCATTTTTGTAAGCAGGATCTGCACTTACTGATGGGATTCTTAATAAATCGAAAAGTTCGTCTAAAAATTTTTGTTTGTTATCCTTAATGTAATCTACTGCACTCATAGTTTATGTTTATTTATTTGCGAGGCCACAAAGGTACTCTGATCTTATGAAAAGGCCAACTTGCCTTATTCTATCGGATGGGTATGGTAATAGTAAAAGTAGTACCATGCCCTGGTGTACTTTCAATAGAAATTTTCCCTTCCAACTTATCAATGGATTGTTTCACTATGTACATGCCGAGACCCGAGCCCTGTGATTTTTCAGTGCCTCGGTAAAACATATCGAAGATCTTTGGAAGATGCTCCTCATCTATACCGATACCGTTATCTTGAATTGAGATTTTCAATGTCTTTTTCAGATGACTCACCGATACTTTAAGGAAGTTCGCCTCTTTGTCAAGATCCATGTATTTGTAAGCATTGGAAATAATATTACTCAGTATAATCTTTAATTTCAGTTTGTCTGAGTTTACTTTTTCTTCGCCCTTAATATCAACTTCAACTGATACCTTATCGAAATTCTCAAGATACTCCAGGTCGTTGATGCTGGAATCAATGAGCTCTCTGATATTTAACTCCTCATTTTTAACTTCTACTCTACTGGCTTTGGCATAGTTCAACATCGATTTGACAAAATCATCTAATCGATGAATACTTGCTCCAATTTTATCGATGTATTCAGTTTTGCTTTCCGAGGAATCATCGAGTTTTGCCACGTGAACCAATCCTAATATGGAACTCAATGGTGAGCGTAAATCGTGAGACGTTTTATACACCAACTGATCCAATTCAAAATTTCTGTCAGAAAGCTCTTGCAATGCTTTATTTAACTCGTTTTCGCGCTTTTCAAGTTTTTTATTCTGGCTTTTAAGCGTTTCATTGAGCACTATTAGCTTATGCTCAGTTTTCTTTAGCTCTGTTATGTCTCTAATGGCACCATCAAAATAATATTCCCCTGCATTACTTTTGTTCAGATAACTACTCATCAATCCCCAAAAAACTTCACCCGACTTCCTTCTGAACTGTATCTCTTTATTTCTTATTGAACCCTTTTCTCTTAGCTCTTTCACAATTTCTTTTCTCGATTCAAGGTGGTAGTAAAGATCTTCTACATCCGTTTCCAAAATTGCCTTGGCAGATGAATATCCAAAAATCTCGGCAAAAGCATCATTTACATACACCATGCCCTTATTTAAAGTACTTCTGTAAAGCCCTTCTTTAATATTCCTGTTGATCGAGGTTAGAAATTCTTCACTACGTTTAAGTTTTTCTTCTGCCTGTTTTTGGCTCGTGATATCTCGTATGGCACCATCAAAATATTCTGTACCGTCTGGTGCAGTAATGAGTGTACTACTGATAAGACCCCAAAAGGTAGTTCCATCCTTACGTTTGAACTCCGCTTCAATGTTATTAATCGCCTTCTTTTCTAAAAGCTCCTTTTTGACAAACTGCCGAATATCTGGATCAACATAAAGAGAAGATGATGTGACTTTATTGAGTTCATCCAGCGACTCAAACCTAAACATCTCTAAAAAAGCCTGGTTCACGTACTCAAAAGAACGGTCGGGTAAATTCCGATAGATGGCTTCTTTAATATTTTGATTGATGCTTTCAAGCAATGTTTTGCTCTCCATTAACTCATCTTCGGCAAGTTTTTGAGAAGTAATGTCACGAAAGTTTGAAATTACTCCGCCTACATCAGGATCATGTAAAAAATTGGATAGTGTTGTTTCAGCCCAGATATAGTGCTTGTTTTTATGGAGAAGTCTTTGTCTAAACGTGATACTGCTTTTAGGTACGCTAAGAACGCTGGCTAAATTTCTTGACGAAATCTCTACTTCATCGGGATGAACGAAATCAACCCCTGATTTACCTAAAACTTCCTCTACCTCAAATCCAAGTATATTTTGGGATGACGCTGTGGCATATGTTATTCTGCCCTGAACGTCATAAAGCACAATTCCCTCATGTGCCTTAGCCATCAGGGCTCTGAATTTCTTGTCTGTACTGGTATTATTGCCCTTTTCAGGATTCATAATAATACAAATTACAAAATAATACCTTTAAAAGTTTATAATGTAACCCCTAAACCGAACTCAACCATATCGGCAGTGCGGCCGTGAGACTTTAAACTTATTTGGCTAAAGAGATGCTTGTTGAAGTTATATTTGATGCCATACCTCTGATACCAGCCCGAATAAAATTCTTGTGGCTTGTAAACATAAATACCTCCCTGAACTACGACTGAAACTTTACTAATCCAAAGTTCAGTACCTACTGTAACAGCCACCTGACCAGTGCCGTTATTCAATTCCTGTTCTGAAGGAATCGCTTCTTTTTCTCTGTAAACTACATTTGCTCTGTCTACAGAGAGTTGATCATAATTAAATGCATCTACTCCCACGAGTATGGTATTGTATTTTGATACTTGTTTGCTTCCGTAAACGCTTAAACTATAGGCTTTATGTTTAATGTCTTCCTGCCACACTTCCCTCCATGACATTGATCCACGCACTGAATAATGTACTTTTCTATCAAGTTCCTTAGCCTCCCATTCAATATCTTTTTGCTTAAAAGGTTTGGGTACATACCTCAAACCAACACCTACAATAGGGTAGTTCATACCATTGTTCGGCATGTTCAATTTGCCATTAGAATAGTGCCTGAAGGCGATATTAACATTAAAAAAATAGTTCTCACTTAATTGAAATTCTTTGTGAATGGTGCCTCGCAATACATAGCTAATTTTGCTGCTTATAGCCTTATTTTCTTCATTGGTGAGTGAATCAAATCTACCTGTTGAATAGACAATACCGGTTCCGATATTTAATCGCCACTTATGCTTTTTCTTGCCGGCTGTCATGTCTAGGTAAGTGGTCAGTGAGCCTACTTCTCCCAATTCACCAGGCACGTTGTAATTAAAATAAGAAGCTGCAATTCCCCATTGAGGGTAGTTGTAAAGTTTGTGCCAATATTTACTGCCTTCAGTAAGCATAGCTGCATACAACTCTACACCGTGTAAATTGGTGTACTCGAGCTGCTTCATGTTCTTTTTGTATTTAAGAACCGCTCCATAGTAAGGATTTACACCATAAGACCATTGAGACTGGCCGTGTGTATAGAAATAAGAAGCAAGAAGTAAAAAAATAAGAGTTAGTAACCGCTTCATTCAGAATGTAAGTAATTCCTTAAACAGCTGACAAAGCTATCAATTTCTGAATTTGTATTGTAATAATGTATCGATGCCCGAATTACAGAATCTAAATTTCTGCTCGACATATCTATTAAAGTTCCACTCTTGACAGCAATTACTGTATTGAATTTGTGGCGAGATAAGTGCGCCTTAATCTCCTCATGTGATTTATCAGGAACTTGAAAAGTAACAATCCCACTTTTTAAACTTCCTGTGTCGGTTACTTCAATGCCCTCTAATTGACTTAACTCTACCCTTAGGTAAGTAGCAACGTCAACCACTCTGTCCCAAATGTTTGAAATTCCCAATTCATTTATCTGTCGTGTTGCTTCTGTTAGCCCTAATTTACCGGCAATACTATGTTCCCAGGTCTCAAATTTTTTGGCGTCTGATCGTGCTTTGAATGTGGTTTTATCTATCCATTCCGCTGAATGCAAGTCCAGGTTTAACGGATTGAATCTCTCAATGACCTCTTGCTTCACATAAAGAAAACCTGTACCTCTAGGCCCTCGCATATATTTTCTGCCAGTAGCAGAAAGAAAATCACACTTCAACTTTTTTACATCTAATGGATATTGCCCTGCCGACTGACAAGCATCTAACTGGTATAAAATTCCTTTCTCACTTGCCAGGTCACCAATATTTTCAGCCGGATTAACTAGGCCATTGTTGGTAGGAATATGTGTTATGGAAATTAGTTTTGTTTTGTCAGAAATCAGCTTTTCGATATCATCTAAAGATACCTCACCTTCCTTCCCTTCTGAGGCTATTTTGATTTTTACCCCAAACTTATTCTGAGCGTTTAAAAATGCTATGTAATTGCTGGCATATGAGCTTTGGTCACAAATTATTTCATCCCCTTCTTTAAAACCTATGGCGTAAAATGAACGAAGCCATGCTACTGTTGCACTTTCAGTAAACGCAATCTCATTAGGGCTCGCATTGATAAGTGTTGCAACCTCATTATAAAATTCAGATAGCTGTTCTGAATAGTTGGCAGCCGTTTCATAACTACCATAATTGGCTTCTTCCTTTAAGCAATTAATCTGAGCCTGAAGTGTTCTTTTTGATACTAATGCTGCCCCTGCATTATTGAAATGTATGACTTGACTACATCCGGGAGTTTCATTTCTAAGAAGATCAATGTCCATAAACTATTCCGTCATTTTCCAATCAAAATCGGTAAAAGCCTCTTCACTCAAAGATTCATACACCTGAACATCATGTGGCCCCAAGCCATCTGAGCGATCGGCTGAAAGAAGTAACCCATTATAATTTTGGTAATTGTCCCACGGCCAAATGGCAGAGGCACTATCTTGAGCTGCATTACCAAAGAAAGCCCATTGCTTTACAAGAGAATCAGATTTGGTGATATATATTTCATAACCATTATTGGGAGTATCGCCCACCTCGTTAAAGGTTAGGCCCAATACATGGGACTGTGCACCAATTAAAGTAGTGTCCTCTCTTAAATAGTTAAGCGTTACACCAGAATCTTTTAGTTTAAAAGGCATTACGAGCCAGTAGGAATCATTAATCCAGATACTCTTTGCTCGTTTCATCAAATTCTTGATACTATCTGATTCTTGAACTTGCCTTCCCTTTATTCTTACTTTGCCTGTGTTATCATTTATATTCGTTAGGTAGATGATCGAATCCTGCGGCACTTCAATTCTAACATTTCCAGTATATTTGTCCCAAATCAGATCTCTTCTATCAAAGAAATTCCAGGCTAAATAGCGCGTATTATCCCACTTCTTTCTGCCGCCCATTGCTTTCATTGTTGCATCTGCCCAGGCTATGGCTTTAGGGTCTGAATTAATTGAGTCGAATCCTGAAGCAGGGGGGTTGATATCAGAAATTTCAGATAATGACTCCTTTTTGTCTTGACCGTTTTCACAGCCAACAGCTATCAAAGAAATGACTAAAATTATACTATTCAGATTTTTTGCCTTTAAGGCTAACGAAATCAAGTAATTGAACATCTTTTTCACGGAATATATATTTACGTATTAAACTTTCTACAGGCAGCACTATAATGGCTATTGTAACCTGAATCAAGAAATCAAACACAGGCGAGCTTTCATTCGCGAATTCATTCTCTGCTACAGTCTGAATGAATTCAATGATAATAATTAATGTAATTAAAGCTAACAATCTACTTGCTAGCCTATACTTAAACCCCAGCTTTTTTAAACGCACGGATACTATAAGTAAGATAGCCAGTCCGCTGACTTCAAAGGCATAGAACCAAGGCCTTTTCCAATAAGGTGGCACTATCTCAAACTTAATTGGCCCTACTTCTTTAATATCTCCAAGAATATTTTTTGAGCGCACCCGTAACGTATAATTTCCTTCTGGCAAGTAAGGAAAACTAATGATGTTGTGATTACCGGACCAGTCCGACCAATTTTCATCAAGCCCTTCGAGCATGTATTGATATTTAACATCCAATATGCCCGAAAATTCGGGTTGAGCGAATTCAAAAAGTAAAGAACTACTGGTTTGTTCAAACTTTAGCTGGTCTTTTGGCAATAAGGTTTTATCTGAGTTTTTGATATGCTTCAGATACAAATCATAAGGTGTGGTGAAACTAATATTTGAGCCAAGGATTTTAAAAAGCTCATTGTTTTCGGTAACCACCCAATAATAGTCCTCCCCTTCTGATGAAATATATTGTATGTTTTTAAACAAACTCAATAGATTCAGTCGCTCATTATTTGAGCTGTCCGAAAGTTTATTCCATAAATCGTTGTTATATACCCACACCTCACCATTTACACCAGATAAGTATTTCAAGTTTTTTGCGCTATCTGTATAATTGATCGATTTCTTTTTCAAATCGACAAAGAACTCACCGGACTCATTCACAAATTTTGGTGCACCACCTACAGTATTGCCAAGCGTTTTGTACATGTAAGGATTAGTGATTGGAAAATTCTCAGAAAGGCCTATTTCGCCATCACTTATTTTAACATAGTAAACTTCGTCTGAAGATGACAACCAAATACGACCTTCGTTGTCTTCAAAAATATTATCAACGTTGTCTTTAAAATCATAAAACAAATCTATGCTTTGATGTGGCTCAGTTAACGCAAATGAAATAATTTGATTGTCGTAAGTTGAGGCGAGAATAAGATTATTTTTCTTTGCTACAGTAAAATAATGGATGGGAATTTTTGTAATGTCCTTTGCTTCTGATCCGACTATTTTAAAAATTCCATCTAGCCCTCCACAATAAAGATCCTCTCCGTGGTTATAAAATTGTAATACTTTGGATTGGATGTTTGCCACCTTGATATATTCAAAGTCTACTGACTTTAATTCTTTTACTGTTCGCGATCGAACGATGGTGCTTTTTTGTCTTCTTATTTGCGGTTCTTTTTCCTGCTCTTTCTTTTTACCAAAAAGGCCTAGAAACCCTTTCTTTTCATTCTCGTCACTTTGCTGTTCAACGGGCACATTTTTAAAAACAGTTTTCTTCTCTACAATCTCTGTTTCCTCGTAATTCTCAACTTTTTTTAAATAGTACAACCCCTCACTTGTGCCTACATAAAGACTATTATTATGGTTTATAACAGCAAGTAACGCGCCTTTCAGGCCTGGGTATTTGTGAAAACTTCTAAATGGTAAGTTCGGGGATATTCGGGTAAAACCTCCGCTATGTGCCACCCAAACCCCACCATGAGTGTCTTTTGAAAATGCATACACTTCGTTATCAGGCAAACCAGTCTGATAATTTATTATTTGAGCTATTTCATTTTTTAAGTGATTAACAAAAATTACCCCTCCTTTAAGTGTAGCTATTGCAAATAAGGAATCATTAACCCAGGTGCCATCTACAAAACCACTTTTCCTGATGTAACCGTCATTATCAATAATTGCAACTCGACTGAGTTTTTCATTTTTCAGAAGGAAAAGTTCATTATCAAATGTGCCAATTAAGGTGCCTTTCCCATTTGGGTGCGTTGAAAGAAACTGAACATCCAACTTATCAAACTCTTTTAGCGAGGGTTCTGCTAAATCTGAATTCGATAGCAATTGTAAACCGCTTTTCTCGGTACTTACATATACTTGATTATCAACAATATGTAACTCGTACAATTCTCCTGAGTACTTCGATGCTATTTCTTTGGTCTGTTCAGTCTCTAAATTTGTTATGAAAACGGAATTAGAACTTAAGGCTATTAACTCATTGTCATTTAAAATAATATCATAGATCTGTTTATTGAGTATGGTGGAATCTCCAATACTTTCATACATTAACTCACGATTATCATTATAAGAAAGCTTACCAATTCCTGAATAACCACCCATGTAAATGGTATTCTTACTATCTAAGGCTAGAGAAAAAACGGCTGCAGGCGTTCTTACAAACTCCCACGAGTGCCCGTCAAAACGAATAACACCTGCCCTGTTAGCGATACAAATAACACCTTTATTATCTTGAAGAATGTCAAAATTGGTATTGTCAATGGCCTCACTATTATGGCTATAGTGGGTCATAAAATAATTTCCCTCCTGAGCTAAAAGATTAGATTGCCCTAAAAAAAATAGACTTAGAGTCAGGCAAAAAAATGTGAGTTTTCGCATTGCCCGACTAATCTAGCAATAATTAACAAAAAAGCCCCGCATTAATATGCGGGGCTTTTACACTGAAATATTCTTAACTTATTTAAACGATACCTTGCGCAAGCATGGCATCAGCTACTTTTACAAAACCCGCAATGTTAGCGCCAGCTTGATAATTGCCTTCCATTCCATATTCTTTGGCTGCTTTCAGACAAGAATCATGAATTTCTTTCATAATCTCTTTTAGCTTGGAATCAACCTCCTCTCGAGTCCAATAAATACCGCTGTAATTTTGAACCATCTCTAAACCAGATGTTCCAACTCCACCGGCATTGGAAGCCTTTCCAGGTGCGTAATTCACTCCACCTTTCATTAGTTCAACAATGGCATCAGACATTGTAGGCATATTTGCTCCTTCAGCCAAAAGCTTAACTCCTGCCTTTATAAGGTTAGCTGCATCTTTTTTATTGATCTCATTTTGAGTAGCACAAGGGAAAGCGCAATCTGCTTTATGAGCCCATAGTGGATTATGATCTGCTTTTCTGTCTGTATCAAAATACTTAGCTGATTTAAATTTCTTAGCATATTCAGAAATCCTGCCTCGCTTTTCATTTTTGAGTTTCATGATAAACTCAATTTTTTCTTGAGTGATACCATCTTCATCGTATATGTAGCCTGAAGAATCTGAACATGTTACAGGTTTTGCTCCTAGTATACACAACTTCTTCATGGCATATTGTGCTACGTTTCCAGACCCTGATATCAAACAAACTTTACCTTTGAGGCTGTCGTTTTGTTCAGCTAGCATATTTTGAGCAAAATAAACCAATCCGTAGCCAGTAGCCTCAGGCCTGATCAAACTTCCTCCCCAACCCTGGCCTTTGCCAGTAAGAACTCCGGTAAATTCGTTTTGAATCTTTTTGTATTGCCCAAACATGTACCCTATTTCTCTTCCGCCAACACCAATATCGCCAGCAGGAACATCCAATCTATGGCCAATGTGTCTTGATAATTCAGTCATAAAGGCCTGACAAAAACGCATAATCTCCGCATCTGATTTTCCTTTAGGATCAAAATCAGAACCTCCTTTACCTCCGCCCATAGGCAAGCCTGTAAGTGCATTTTTAAATATCTGCTCAAATGCTAAAAATTTTAATACACTTGGTGTTACAGTAGGATGAAATCTCAAGCCTCCTTTGTAAGGTCCAATAGCACTATTCATTTGAACGCGATAACCTTTATTTATCTGAACCTCTCCTTTATCATCTACCCAAGTTACCCTGAAACTTATGAGTCTTTCAGGCTCAGTCATACGTTCAAAAAGTTTCGCCTTTTGGTATTTAGGGTTCTTTTTAAGAACTGCTTCTACTGTTTCATAAACCTCATCTACCGCCTGGTGAAATTCCGGTTCATTTGGATTTCTATCGAAAATAGATTTTAATAAATTGGACATACGACTAAATTTTTTGCTAAATATAGTTAGAAATATAGGATTGCAAACGATTTAAACGGCAAATCTCAAAGCTTCTCTTTAAGAAATTTGGCCGTGTAATTATCAGTTAACTTAACCATTTCTTCAGGTGTTCCTTCAAACGTAACACTTCCTCCATTTTCACCGCCTTCAGGCCCTAAATCTATAACCCAATCTGCCGATTTAATAACTTCCATATTATGCTCTATCACTACCACAGAATTTCCCTGATCTACCAAGGCATTCATAGATGTTAAAAGCTTTGAAATGTCATGAAAATGCAGTCCTGTTGTTGGCTCATCAAAAATGAAAAGGATGTGTTCTTTCTTATCTCTTGTATGTTTTCCCAGAAAAAAGGCCAGTTTCACCCGTTGCGCTTCACCGCCACTTAGGCTATTTGATGACTGCCCCAAGCCGATGTAGCCTAATCCCACATCGAACAGTGGCTGAAGCTTATTCGTGATGGTTGTTTTATCCTCAAAAAACTCTAAGCTTTCTTCAACGGTTAATTCTAGAACATCAGCAATATTTTTCCCTTGATATTCAACGTCCAAAACCTCCTGCTTAAACCGTTTCCCCTTGCAGCTTTCGCATGTCAAATAAATATCAGCCATAAACTGCATTTCTATTTTCACTACTCCTTCACCCTGGCATGTTTCACATCGTCCGCCATCTACATTAAATGAGAAGTGCGCAGGCTTATAGCCTCTCTGCTTGGACAATGGTAAATCTGCGAATAGCTGACGAATAGCATCATAGGCTTTCACATAAGTAACCGGGTTAGATCTTGATGACTTACCTATTGGGTTTTGATCTACAAACTCTATTTGGGTAATCTTTTCATAGTCACCTGCCAGTTTATCAAACTTGCCTGTTGACTCAGAAACTGTTCCTAATATTTTACCTACAGAAGGATATAGTATTTTCTTTATAAGTGTTGATTTACCAGAGCCACTTACACCAGTAACAGCAGTGAATATTCCCAATGGAAAGCTCACATTTATATTCTTTAGATTGTTTTCAGTTGCTCCGCTTATTTTAATGGCATCTTCTTTCCATTTTCTTCTGGATGTTGGCACTTCAATTCTATCCTTACCGGTCAAAAAATCTGAAGTATAGCCAGTGCCTGTATCAAGTTCTTGCAAATTACCCTGAAAAATCAACTCTCCGCCATGTACTCCCGCATCTGGTCCTATATCAATTATCTGATCTGCTGATCGCATAACATCCTCCTCATGCTCAACAACAATAACTGTGTTACCTAAATCTCTTAATGTCTTAAGCACGCTAACAAGTCTTTCTGTATCTCTTGGATGTAAACCAATACTTGGTTCGTCCAGAATATACATTGAACCTACTAACGCACTACCCAAAGAGGTTGCCAACTTAATTCGCTGAAATTCCCCTCCAGAAAGGGTAGATGTCATTCGATTTAAAGTGAGATAGCCAAGCCCTACTTTCTGTATAAACTCCAGTCTGTGCCTGATTTCCTTAAGAAGTCGTTTAGATACTTTGAAACTGTGTTCATCCAACTCTAAGTTTTCAAAAAATATGGCCGATTTGTCGATTGGCATTAACACCAAGTCTGTTATTGACTTGCCATCAATTTTTACATAGCTGGCGTCTTTGCGCAACCGGGTGCCACGGCAATCGGGGCAAACTGTTCTACCCCTGTATCTGGAAAGAAGAACTCTATATTGAATCTTATGGGTTTTACTTTCAAGATGTTTAAAAAAGGCATTGAGTCCTTTAAAATACTCATTACCTTGCCATAATAATTCTTTTTCTGCCTCAGTAAGCTCATGGTAAGAACGGTGAATTGGGAAGTCAAATCGAATACCGTCTTTCAGCAATGGAGTTAACCATTTTTTCATGGTTTCACTGCGCCATGGTGCTATGGCTCCTTCATAAACCGAAAGGCTTTTGTCAGGAATAACCAAATCTCGATCGATCCCTAAAACATTGCCAAATCCTTCACACGTTCTACAAGCACCATACGGATTATTAAAACTGAAAAAGTTTACTGATGGCTCCTCAAATTTAATTCCATCTTCTTCAAACCTATCGGAAAAGCTACGAACTTCCTTACCAACAATATGTACGATACAATCACCAATTCCTTCAAAAAACGCAGTTTGAACTGAGTCTGATAGTCGAAATGTCGTGTCTTCATCATCAGGATTCACAACAGCCCTGTCAATAAGTATTTCAACCTGATCAGTCTTTTTTATCTTTTCTTTGGATTCGATAAAGTCCTCAATGAAAACCGCTTCTTCATTAATAAGAATTCTAGTGTACCCTTTACTTAATAGTATTTGTAATTCCTTTTCAGCAGAACGATCATTATGCGGCTTTAAGGGACAGGCAACCATTACTTTCGTACCCTCAGCGTGGGAATTAATGTAGTTAACCACATCAGAAACTGAGTCTTTCGAAACCTCTTTCCCACTTACTGGAGAATAAGTCTTTCCAATTCTCGCAAATAAAAGCTTCAGATAATCGAATATTTCAGTAGTGGTACCTACAGTAGACCTTGGGTTTCTGGTATTCACTTTTTGTTCAATAGCAATTGCAGGAGATACGCCTTTGATGTAATCCACCTCCGGTTTTTCCATCCTTCCGAGAAATTGCCTGGCATAAGAGCTTAGACTTTCTACATACATCCTTTGCCCTTCTGCAAAAAGTGTGTCGAATGCTAATGAAGATTTACCAGAACCTGATAAGCCTGTAATTACTACCAGCTTATTTCTGGGGATAGCAAGGCTAATATTTTTTAAATTATTTACCCTCGCACCCTTAACAATGATGAATTCTTTTGGGTCGAGGGCTTCTAAATTTTTAGGTAGGGTTGCTGTATTTGCCATAGAATTTGGCAAAGATACAAGACAATTATCCGTTTTGCTACGATGGTTTAATCATCGTCAAAATCCTCGTCATAAGACTGGTTGCTCATGTTGTCATCATCGTCTCCCATATCGTTCTCCTCCTCGTCAATATCATATTCTCCATCACTGTTTTTAGTTACAGCAATCTTCACAAGATACATGGTATCGGAGGTTTCTAGAGGAACTACAAAAAATGGTTCGTTTTTTGCATTCTGTAACCTCATTAGGTGGCCTTCAAAGCCATCCGGATAATGTTTTTTGAGCAATGCCTTTAGATCAGAATCTAAATTTTCAAGGCTTTTTATAACTCGTTTCTTTTCCATGAAATCAAATAATAGAAAGTAGTTTAAATGTATTTAAGGGTTTTGTTTAATTAAATTTTCAGCGCCAATGTATAAAATAAAGCGACTATTACACGCAATATATTCGAATAAGTTTTAATGAAGTGAATAATTTTTTAAATCAAAAATAATTTCAAAATGTTTTGCATGTTCGATTTATATTTTTTTACATTTGAGACCTTGTGTTAATATTTTTTTCAATTAAACCCCTGGGAGCAACAATATGATATAGACCTCTACGTTAACTAAATTGTAAACCTTAATGGAGAAATATAAGATCAGTGATAGTCAGTTGGTATCACTTTACAAGAACGGTAGCGAAGAGGCTTTCGAAGAGTTGCTCAAAAGGCACAAGTCCCGAGTTTTTACTACCATTTTTTTAATTGTAAAGGATAAATATGTAGCAGAAGATCTGTTACAGGAGGTATTTATCAAAGCTATTCGCACGATCAAAGGGGGTCGGTATAATGAAGAAGGTAAATTTTTGCCGTGGATATTGAGAATTGCTCATAATCTGGCAATTGATAACTTTAGAAAAGATAAGCGCTATCCCACAATTGTGATGGAAGATGGTAGCCCGGTGTTTAATACAATGGAGTTTGCTGAGGGGTCGTTCGAATCTGCCCAAATTAGAAAGGAAACCCATGTTAAGTTAAGGGAGTTGATTAATGAACTACCTGAAGCTCAAAAAGAAGTGTTAGTGATGCGTCATTACATGGATATGAGTTTTCAGGATATTGCAGAGTCAACAGGGGTAAGTATAAACACGGCATTAGGCAGAATGAGATACGCGCTGATTAATCTCAGGAAAAAAATGAAACAATATAATATTGCCTATGATCAGAACTTTTACCCAAGATGATTTAATCAGGTACGCATATCACGAAACAACAGAAGAAGAGAATAGTGAGATAGAAAAAGCATTGCTTTGTGATTCTGAGCTTGAAGCTAGATTCAAAGAAATTAGCGTTGTTAAGCAACGTTTAGATACAGTTCTTGAGTCTCCTTCAAGCAAAGCAACCAATAATATTCTCAATTATTCAAAATCTCTAAATTTGCTTTCCAACAAATAGGAAATGCAAAGAAAAGAGCGCTACGAACATTTAATAGAATATTTTAACGAGCACCAACCTGAGGCTGAAACGGAGTTGCACTACAACAATCCGTACGAGCTTTTAGTGGCAGTGATTCTTAGTGCCCAATGCACAGATAAAAGAATAAATGCCATTACGCCTGCACTTTTCGAAAAATTTCCAACCGCTGAGCATTTAGCTGCCAGTCATTTCGATGAGGTTTTTCCACTCATTAAATCAGTATCCTATCCTAACAACAAATCGAAGCATTTAATTGGCATGGCCAAAATGCTTACAGAAGAATTTGATTCTACGGTGCCTTCAGATATTAAAGACTTGCAGAAGCTGCCCGGTGTTGGTAGAAAAACTGCCAATGTAATTGCTTCCGTTATTTACGATCAGCCTGCCATGGCAGTAGATACACATGTATTTAGAGTTTCTAAAAGGCTTGGCCTTGTAAATCAGAATGCAAAAACTCCTTTGGAGGTAGAAAAACAATTAGTTAAACATATTCCAAAAGAATTTATACCTAAAGCACATCATTGGTTAATTCTACACGGAAGGTATACTTGCCTGGCCAGAAAACCAAAGTGTATGGATTGCAAAATCAGCCAGTATTGTAAGTATTTCGAGAAGAATTTTGGGACTAAGGCATGAAAATTTGCCTAATTCATCAATACTTTAAGACGCCTGAAACAGGTGGTGCTATACGCTCTTATTACATTGCCAATTATTTAAAGAGTAAAGGACATACCGTTACGGTAATTACTGCAAGAAATAATCGGGCTTACTCTGTTGATAAATCTTTAGGTTATGATGTTCATTACCTGCCGGTATATTATGAAAACCATTTGAGCTTTTTAAGTAGAATACATGCATTTTTCATTTTTGTGTGGAAAGCGAATCGGTTAATTAAAAAGCTCCAGCCATTCGATTTAAACTATGTAATTACTACTCCACTTACCACTGGCTTTATTGCCACCAGAGCACTTAAAAGGTTTGGCACTCCATATATTTTTGAGGTGGGGGATTTATGGCCAGAAGCACCGATACAATTAGGTGTAATTAATAATCCATTACTTAAATGGATCACGCGAAACTGGGAAATGTCTTTTTATTCGAAGGCGAAATCTATTGTAGCGTTGTCACCAGACATTAAAGATTACATTCAATCTAAATGCCCCAATTGTACTATCGAAGTGATTACAAATTTTGCAGACATTGATTTATTTAAAAATGCCGAAGTAAATGAGTCATTATCTCACCTTGAAAACAAATTTGTTATTTCTTACCTGGGTACAGTTGGGTTGGCGAACCAACTCGAATACCTGATCAGCTTTGCTGAAAAACTTACGAGTGAGAATGTTCACATTGTGGTAGCTGGTGGCGGTGCACAATTCAATAAAATTAAGATAATAGCTATAAATAAAGGACTGAAAAACATCACCTTCTTAGACCAAACTGATAAGAAAGGAGTGGCTTCTATTCTATCAATAACTGATGCTATTTACATTTCCTTTAAAAATGTGCCCGTACTTGGCACCGGTAGCCCAAACAAATTTTTTGACGGCTTGGCCAGCGGTAAAATGATTGTCATCAACTTTCAGGGTTGGCTAAAATCTTTGGTAGAAAAGCACGATGTGGGTGTTTACTATCATCCTGAAAAACCAGAAGAGTTGGTAGAAAAACTGACGCCCTATTTTGAGCAGTCGAGACTGATAAAAGTGAAAGAAAATTCTCTAGCACTAGCAGAAAAGTTTACTCCAAAAAATCAACTTTCTAGACTAGATACTATTTTAAAATTTTAAATAGGCATATCCCTTAAGCTGACAGGTTGTAACAGTTGTGAGCATTGAAGTTGCTATTTCAACATTTTCATTTACTTCATCAACACTAATTTTTCTCGAAATCAATGATTGCCCACACACAGTAAGTAATACCCCAGCATCTTTCAACGCCTTAATTAGTTGATTGTTTGGATTATTTACTCCGTATTTCTTTTTGTAAATAGAATCTTTCGCAATTGCATAGGTCGCTCCACCATGTATTGCCAAAACCACATTTATCTTCTTTGGGTCAGCGCCAGAAACAACATGTAAATTGAGAAGCCTGGCTACATTATTCAATGACCAATTAAATTCTTCTGGGTTTTCATTTTCGGTCACAATATCAATTACAATCTTATAATCAATATTGGGATCCGCTTTAACCGCTGCCTCTGGTATATCATATATTCCTCCATAAGGAGAAATTATTGGGTTTTGTCTTTCTTGGGCTAGTAGTTCAGAGCTTATTAAAAAGAGTAGGAGGGTTAGATATTTCATTTTGGATTAGGATTTTCAACTCAATTTAATAAATGTGATTAAATAAATATAGTTGCCTTAATCAATAACTACTCCTGATATATTTATGGACATTAAAAAAGCCCCTCGATTGATTCGAGAGGCTCTTTTTAACTCGCTTTTAAAAGTTTATCTTGTTTTAATTTTAGTGTCCTGACTTCCTTTTTCTCTAAATCGAACCAGGCACATTCCACTACATAGGAGCTCTTGTCTTTAATGTACTTTAACACTTCCATCACTTTTCCGTCTCGCACATTTCTCACCCGCTCACCTTTCTTAAAGAGTCTTTTCATAGGCTTTACTTATCAAAATTAATTCAAAGATCTTGTCGTCTTTAAGTATACGAATTTTTTTATTATGAGTATGAAAATTCTTTAAAATTTTACACTCTCATTACTTTACATACCTAATCCGTAATAGAAAGTTTCAGAGTTCTTATCGTAAATTCCTTCGATCAAAATTCCACCTTCTTTGCTACTTAATATAGATACTACCTCGTCTTTAGAAGAAACCGAATTACCATCAATTTTTGTGATTATAAAGCCTTCTCGCATATCCGTAAAACGGCTCACTTTTCCAGCTCTAATAGACTTTACTTTCACTCCTGCGTCTATATCGAGCTCCTTTAACTCTTTATTCGATAAATCTTCAAGATCAATGCCTAGTGAAAGAAGTAATTCACTTTTCTCCTCACGCACAATCTTGGTATTCCCTTCTCTATTTTTTAGAACCACATCAAAGTTCATCTCTTTACCTGCACGATTAACCTTCAAATTCACTTTATCGCCTGGTCGCTTACTTCCTACATAACCAATTAGGTTTGAAGTAGTTACAATTTCTCTTCCATCCACGGCAACTATTACGTCACCTTCTTTGATACCTGCTTTTTTAGCTCCACTTTCTTCTGCAAAACCGGCTACAAAAGCACCTACGTTTACATCCAAATCGTTTTGTTTAGCAAGAGCACTATTTACATTTTGGATAGTTATACCTAACCAACCTCTTTGTACTGCTCCATAGGTAATTAAATCTTCCACTACTTTGCTTACGATATTCGATGGCACCGCAAAAGAGTAACCAGAATATGCCCTCGTTGGACTGGCAATAGCTGTGTTAATACCCACTAAGTCGCCATTTAAATTCACTAACGCCCCTCCGCTATTTCCAGGATTAACAGCTGCATCAGTCTGTATGAATGATTCTATCGAAGTGCTGTCACCGATAATACCTATGTTTCTACCTTTTGCACTTATAATCCCTGCAGTAACTGTACTATTTAAATTAAATGGATTACCTACAGCAAGAACCCATTCACCTACTTTAGCTTCATCTGAGTTTGTAAGCGCCAGAAATGGCAAGCTTTCATCATCAATTTTAATGAGCGCTAAATCTGTGGTAGGATCTGTTCCAATTACAGTTGCCTTGAAACTCTTATTATTATGCAGTGTCACTTCTAAATCATCCGCATTATCAATTACATGATTATTGGTAACAATATAACCCTCTTTGCTAATAATCACTCCTGAACCTGAACCTACTCTAGGACCTTGTCTGTAACCACGATCATCTCTAAAGAATGGTCCGAAAAAATCTCTGAATTGTTCTGGTATTTGATTATACTCGTTTCCTCTAGCACTTTGTCTCGCGTTTTGAGTTGATCTGATGTGAACTACGGCATCCATTACCTTTTCTGCAGCATCAGTAAAATTTGCTGGTACTTCAACTACCTTTGTATCAGTATTGTATTTTGCTTGTATAGCTGGCGTGCTGTTTACATGCTCTATTTGAACAGCATCATTCGGATTCATAATTTGATATGAACCCACCGTAATAGCACTACCCATAATTGCCGCTAAAACCAGCGACCCAAAATTCTTACTATTCATAATTTGACCTTTTTTGTTGTACATAATGAACGTCTTTCAAAAAGCACGCCATTTAAATCTGAAATACGCCCAATAATAGCGGGCGTTAACTTTTTTAACATTTTTTAATAAAAATGCCGATAGCAGAATGCCATCGGCATACATTGTTAATTTAACCTTAAGAAATACTTATCAATCTGGAAGCCTTTTGTTTAGCCTCTTCCTTTTTAGGAATTTGAATCATTAAAAGGCCGTTGTCATATTTGGCTTTTATTTTATCACTTTCTACCGTTTGAGGCAGTGTAAATGATCTTTTGAATGATTGATAGTAAAATTCTCTTTTCGAATAATTTACATCCTTATTCTCGTTAGAATCTTCTTTCTCATAAGAGATGGTCAGTAACTGATTATCAAGCTCTATTTTAAAATCTTTCTTATTCATGCCTGGAGCTACCATTTCAACTAAGTAGTTATCCGCATTTTCTGCAATGTTAACTGCAGGCATTGTGTTAGTTGTATTTTGATCGTTACTCATAAACCAGTCTCTTCCGAAGAAATCATCAAAGAATGTCGGAAATAAATCATTTGATCTTCTAATAAGTGTCATAATTCCTCCTTTTTAATGGTTTTAATTAATTCACTTTATCGGCTTCAAATGAAATGCCACTCAAATTTTGGGCTCAAAAAAGGCCAACTTGTCATAAGTTGGCCTGTAAATACGTAAAATTCGGACAGATTGTCTTATTTATTCACCAATTCTCCATTACTATATTCATACTCAATAGTAACATTACCTTCTTGGTCATACCATTTAGAAACGCCATCTCGAACACCGTTGGCATAATTGCCTTCCTCCATTATCGCGCCTGTATCATAAAACATTTTAGAAATTCCTTCCAATTTTCCATTTACATAGTTTTTTTCCTCTTTCACTCGCGCTCTATTATATTTTATCCATTCACCATGAAGCTGGCCACTATGATAGTTTGCTGCAATAGTTAACTGACCGCGATCATCAATTTCTGTGTAGCTACCTTGTTTTATGCCAGCAACATAACCTGTAACAGATTTGACCAGCCCGTTCGGGTGAAATTCCGTCCATGTACCAGTACGTTCACCAAGAAGATAATCACCTGTATTTACAATTCCATCAGGATCAGTATAAGTAACTTTTACCAAGTCTGGGTTGCTTTCATACGGTTCTTTGGTAGCATTTGCAGGTAATTCAGCAAGACCCATGGCAGAGACATCGCTCATTTCTTGGGGTTGATTACAAGCAATAAAATAAAAAGCAAATACAACTAAACTTAATCTCTTCATAACTCTAGCAATTAATTTTGTCTAAAATTTTGTTCGCCTGCAAAACTAATGATTTTGTATTATTCCATTTTTTAGGAATTCGTGACTTTTCTACATTCTAACGTCTGAATTATATATTTTTAATCGTCAAACTATAGAGCATGTCAAATTCAGGCGTACGTTTATTAGTATCTCTTAAAAATTATTTAAAAGAGTTATTTAATCTCAGTGAAGGGAAGGAACGTGATGAAATTACCATTCAGGAGATAAAGAAGGGAGTTGAATTTAAAGGCACCAACCTCTGGATTTTAATCTTCGCTATATTCATTGCATCGATTGGCCTCAACGTGAACTCAGCAGCCGTTGTTATAGGCGCCATGCTTATTTCCCCCTTAATGGGCCCAATCATGGGTGTTGGCATGGGCGCAGCAATTAACGATTTTGAGTTGATTAAAAAGGCTTTTAAAAACCTTGGGGTTGCGGTACTAATAAGTGTGCTTACATCAGCACTTTACTTTTTCATTACGCCATTGCATGAGGCACAGTCAGAATTACTGGCTAGAACTCAACCGACTTTGTGGGATGTGTTAATTGCTCTGTTCGGTGGACTTTCAGGTATTGTGGCCGGCTCAAGGAGAGAAAAATCGAATGCCATACCGGGTGTGGCTATAGCAACGGCACTTATGCCGCCATTGTGTACCGCAGGTTACGGACTAGCCAATGGCAACTGGTACTACTTTGCCGGAGCATTTTATCTTTTCTTTATTAATAGTGTATTCATAAGCGTTTCAACATTTGTGATAGTGCGTTTCTTAAAGTACCCTAGAAAACACTATGAAAGCGAGGTAACTGAAAGACGTGTTAAAACGCTCATCTGGATATTCGTTTTTATTACTGCGGTACCGAGTATTTATTTGGCTTACAACTTGGTGAGAAAAACCATCTTTGAGCAGAATGCCAGAAATTTTGTGAATACTGAATTTCATTTTGATGATACTCAGGTAATTAGCGAAAACTTCTCTTTTGATAATAATAAGGCAACTATAGATGTTACGCTTTATGGAAGGCCACTTTCTGAAGAAGAGATTGCCGATATAGAAAAAGATTTAGCTCATTTTAACCTGGCTGGTGCAGAGCTCAAAATAAGGCAGGGCTACAAAGAAGAAACCGATGCTGTGGAAAAAGCAGAATTTGAAAAAATGAGCGAAGCCCTTAAAGTTGATTTATTGAAGGATATCTATGAAAAGAATGAAGAGATCATTAAATCAAAGGATGACAAAATTATTATTCTTGAAAATCAAATTCGTAAGTTTCAATCGAAAGTCTACCCAGTGGCTGATATTAAAGCAGAACTAGAAATTCAATACCCCACATTAGAGAATATTTCTATGGGTGACATGATTAACAACGACCAGGATACTCTTTGTTATGCCGTTCTGGATTTTAAAAAAATACCGTATCGAAGTGACCAGAAAAAAATAAGGGACTGGCTAAATGTTAGAACAAAGGCCGATAGCCTTATTGTAGTGATTCAATAGCTCAATGATATTTAAGGAGTACACACCCCATTCTTCCCTAAAAAAATATGTAGCAAATTTTTGGGTAGTTATTGGTGATGGCCAAGATTCATTCGAGCAGAAAGTTGTGCCTGATGGCTACCCTGAGTTGATCTTTCATTTTGGTGATAACTATGAAATAAAACTGTTTGAAAAGTGGGAATTGCAAGATAAATGGCTTTTTTCAGGGCAGATAAGTAATCATTTCTATTTACGAAATCAGGGTGTAATTAATATGCTGGGCATTAAGCTTCAGCCATGGACACCCAAGCTACTCTTCGGATTAAATATGAGTGATTTTACCGACCGTGTTGTACCTGCTTCTGAAGTTAACTCCATCCAATTAAATGCTTTAAAAGATGTAATACAGGCTCTTTCAACAAGCCATTTTGATCATAAAAAGCTGGAACAATTCTTCATGCAGCTAACTACTAATTTCAAAGAAGATGGGCTATTTATTAACTCCGTTCAGAAAATTATAGATTCAAGAGGTCAGATTAAAATTGAAGAGCTCATTGAACAATCGGCTATGAGTAGAAGAAGCTTAGAGCGAAAATTCATCGATGTGATTGGTCTTCCTCCTAAGTACTTTGCTCGAATTATTCGTTTTAATAATATTTTTAAGCTGATGCAAGAAGGTGACTCTTCTTGGTGTCAGGTAGCCGTTAATTCAGGGTATTATGATCAAGCCCATTTTATTAAAGAATTTAGAAAATTTACAGGAGAGAAGCCTTCCTCTTATGGATTTGATGATAATACCTTAGCGAATTTCTTTTTGAAACGAAATTGACGCATTTATACAATCTTAGGTGATAGCTGCAATTCATATTTGTAATAAAAAGATTATGAAACTAATACTTGTTATTGCGCTGATATTTATGGCGTTTGGCTGTCAGGCTCAAAAAGAATTTAGCTGGCTCGAAGGCCAGTGGGTGAATCAAAAAAACGGTTCAATCGAAGAGTGGGTGCTAGAACCAGCTGAATTAAGAGGGAAGGTTTATAGTGTTCAAAACGGTGATACCACTGTATTGGAAAAGTTGGCCATCAAAAAAATAAAGGATGATTGGTTTTATGTGGCAGATGTATCTCACAACTCCGAACCAACCCATTTTAAAATGACCCTCATTGAACCCGGCCATTTTATTTGCCAAAACCCAGAGCATGATTTTCCAAAGCAAATTGAATACATACTAAAGAATGAATCATTGTCCGTGATCATCTCTGATGGTGAGAAAAAGATTCCTTTTGAGTTTAAAAGAAAAAAATAGGGCTTGAAATCAAGCCCTATTTTTTAGTCAATCTAGCCTAAACTCTATTGGCAAAATAGTTTTTACCTTAACTGGTACTCCCCGTTGTTTTCCCGGGTTCCACTTTGGAGCTTTTTCCAACAACCTCAATACCTCTTCATCACAGCCAGCTCCAATCCCTTTTAGAATTTGTATATCTATCAAATTACCCTTTTCATCTACTACAAACTGAGCGCTTATTTTACCGGAAATTCCCATTCTTCTTGCCAAAGCAGGGTATTTTAAATGTTTGCTTATAAACTGATAAAATGCTTCATACCCTCCTTTGGGTTTAGGCATTTCTTCCACCCAATCAAAAGGAACCTCAGGCAAATCATCTTCAGGTATATCTTCTAAATACCGAGGTTCACCTAACAAATCAGTAGGACTTTCATCCTTTTTTGGCTCTAATAAAGGCTCAAAATCTTTAGGATCTGGAGGTGCAGCCTTAACCCTAGTGGGATCTGGCATCTTCAATTTAGGTTTTGGAGGTTCTGGTATTTTATGTTCTGTAATAGGAGGTAAATAAATGTCAACTTTATCTACCTCCAATTCAGGTACGTGCACAATTTTCTCTTCCACCTCATATTCAAAGGCGGCAACACAGAGCGTCAGGGCTATTAACAAGCCCATGTTGAAGAAAAGGCCTTGCTTGTTACGCAGTTCCTTTTCAGGGTTTTTACGTTTTTCCATAGTTATAGGTGTTTAATAATTCATCATTAAAAACACCCGGCCGGGACAATGCCTGAGCTTGTTTCTCAGGCTCTTTATTTTGTTCTTCGATTTTGCTTAACGCGTAATAAGCAAAAACACTCAATGCGGTGAAGAACAGTAACAAGAAAATAAATTTTATCAATCTCTTTAATCTGCTGGATTTATGACGCTCCATCAGACTCGCATAGTCTTTATACCCTTCAATTCTTCTTGAAGTCATGCGTTGTCGTCTCAATCTGATATCATGTCTGCCCATCAGTCGTTATACTTAATTTTAAAACGCTCTTTTAGCTTATCAATGGCTCGGTATAGCCTCATCTTAGCTCCACTTTCACCAATATTCAAGATATAACTTATTTCTTTAAAGTTCTTTTCTTCAAAAAACCGTAATTCCAATACCTCCACAGCCTCAGTTGGCAACTCCTTTAACACTTCCATCAATTCAGCCAATTTTTCTTCATCAAAAGCTGCTTCCTCCTCTGGCTGAATAAACTCAAATAGTTGTTCTTGCTCCAGACTAAATACTTTTTTGCGCTTTTGTTTATTATAATATTTATTCACTTCATTATGAGCTATACGGTATAGCCAGGCAGAAAATGGCACGCCTCTATACTCATACCTTTTCAAACTTTGCATGGCTTTCAAAAATGTCTGAGATGTTAAATCATCAGAAATTGCCTCATCATCGGTTCTTCGTAGAATGAAGTTAAATATCCGTTCAAAGTATCGATTATAAACCTCGCCAAAGGCCTCAGCATCTCTTTTAGCTCGGGCAATCAAATCTTGCTCATTCGCTAATTCCTGCTCAGACATGTAATTGGCATCGCTCACAGTTCCTAAGGTGATGGTCTTATCCATATAATCCTCCACATTCAAAAGGTCACAATTAATTTACATTTTTATATTCCCATTTCCGATCATCAAATATGTTATTGGCAGCTAAATGATTTGTAGTATTTTTAAATCCATCAATTCAATAATCAAAAAATGAAGAAAATTTATCTCTTACTATTCCTATTCCTAGGATGCGCAGCTTACTCAAATTCCATAAACAAGGCCAATAAAAACTCGGATGGTATCTCTTCCAAAACGGAGGGAATGAAGAAGTATGAAGGCTTTTTTAACTACTATTATGATTCAAGAACGGATAAAGTATTTCTTGAAATTGATAAGCTGGATCAGGAGTTTTTATATGTGCAATCTTTGGCAGCCGGCATTGGTTCGAATGATATTGGGTTAGATCGTAACCAGATGGGTAGAGAGCGAGTGGTAAAATTCATTCGTAGGGGGCCTAAAATTTTAATGCTACAACCCAACTATAGCTACTTAGCCAAAAGTGAAAATGAAGACGAACGTAAGTCTGTGGAAGATGCATTTGCCCAATCTGTGTTGTGGGGCTTTAAGGTAGAAGCTGAAGATAAAAACAAAGTGTTAATTGACCTATCCGATTTTCTACTGGATGACGCGCACAATGTTTCTGGGAGATTGAAATCTAATGGCGAGGGCAGTTATTCAGTAAACAGCTCTATGTCCGCCATGTATTTAGAGCGCACTAAAAATTTCCCAAAAAACTCTGAATTTGAGGTTACGCTAACTTTTACAGGTAAAGCAACAGGTAAACATTTGCCTACCGTTGCCCCCACTAATTCTAATATTACTGTAAGGCAGCATCATTCTTTTGTTGAACTACCAGATGATGGTTTTGAAACAAGGAAATTTGACCCTAGATCTGGTTTCTGGGAGCTCTCCTATTTTGATTATGCTACTCCAATAAGTGAAGATATTCACCAGAGATTGATTACTCGTCACCGTTTGAAAAAGAAAAACCCTGAGGCTGAAGTAAGCGAGGCAGTTGAACCTATTATATATTATATGGATAGAGGTACACCAGAACCTGTTAGATCTGCATTAATGGAAGGAGCAGCATGGTGGAATCAGGCTTTTGAAGCAGCCGGTTACAAAGACGCCTTTCAGGTAAAGTTGCTACCGAAAGATGCAGACCCAATGGATGTGCGTTACAACATGATCAACTGGGTGCATCGTTCAACAAGAGGTTGGTCGTATGGTGGCGGAGTTACAGATCCAAGGACTGGAGAAATTATTAAGGGCCATGTTTTACTTGGTTCATTACGCGTTAGGCAAGATTATTTAATTGCTGAAGGCTTACTTGCACCTTATTTGGAAGGCCAGCCTGTTTCTGATGAAATGGAGAAAATGGCTTTGGCACGATTAAGACAGCTTGCGGCTCATGAAGTAGGTCATACATTAGGCATTTCACATAGCTATACTTCAAGTACGGAAGGCCGAGCATCCGTGATGGATTATCCACATCCATTAATCAAAATAAAGGATGGAAAGATCGACTTATCCGAGGCTTATGATGATGGAATAGGGGCATGGGATAAAGTTTCTATCGCCTATGGTTATCAGGATTTTCCGAAAGGTGCTGATGTAGATGCCGAATTAGAAAAAATTATTCAGCAGTCATTTAAAGATGGATTGACATTTCTCACTGATCAGGATGCGCGACCACACGGAAGTGCTCACCCTTTTGCTCACCTTTGGGACAATGGGAAATCACTAGAAGAAGAGCTTTTACACCTATTAAATGTTAGAAAAATCGCTATTTCAAACTTTGGAGAAAACAACATTAAAATGGGTGAGCCCTTTGCTAGCCTGGAAGAAGTGTTGGTTCCGATTTATTACTTACATAGATACCAGGTTGAGGCTGCGGTTAAACTTATTGGCGGCTTAAACTATCGATATGCCATGAGAGGCGATGGTCAATTCACTACTGAATTCGTTCCCGCTGAAAAGCAAAAAGCAGCATTGGATGCATTGTTGAAATCAACAAGCTCGGAAGTACTCACACTGCCTGAATCAATAATTAAAATGATACCTCCACGACCAAATGGTTATTACAGAAGCAGAGAGTTGGTGGACTTAAGAACTGAATTGACTTTCGACCCTATAGCTGCCGCAGAAACTTCAGCTTCTATGACATTTAACTTGATTTTTAATACAGCAAGGGCGCAAAGGTTAGTGGAATATCATTCACGAGATAAATCACAACCATCATTAGAATTCGTGCTTAATGAAGTAATTTCTAAAACCTGGAAAACAAAAAATACCAATGCGCTTGATGGCGAGGTAAGCCGTGCGGTTGAGCAGGTATTATTAACTAAGTTATTTGAATTGCATGCGCATAAAAGCGCAAGTGAACAGGTTAAGGCAATCGTTGGACAAGCATTGTTCGAACTTAATAAGTATTTGACGGCTAATGCAGATACTCAATCATTTGAGCAAAAGGCACATTTTTACAGAGGGTCTACACGAATTAAGCAATTCTGGGAAGACCCTAAAAAGTATGAAACTGAAGGTGAATTAACTCCTCCGGATGGTTCTCCAATAGGTATGGATATGATGTGCAGATAAAATTAATTCGTAACACATACAACCTTTAGTTGTGTTTGACGGTCTTTAGAACCTAACCAGTTAAAAAGGTCATGTTCAAACACAACTTACTTCTCACATTACGTTCGTTTAAACGCTTCAAAAGCTCATTTTTAATTAACCTGATAGGCCTAACCGCAGGGTTAGTTTGTACACTCCTCATCTACCTTTGGGTGATCGATGAGCTGCAAATGGATCAGTTTCATGCCAAGAATGAACGTTTATTTCGCGTTATGGAGCATCAGCAATATGCTGATCATGTGATGACAACCTGGTCCACCCCGGGGTTACTGGCAGAAACGCTAAAGGAGGAAATACCTGAAATTGAGCATGCTGCAACTACAACCTGGATAACCAGCAATACTCTTTCTATTGGCGAACATAGTGTGAAGGCTGATGGCTTTTATGTTGGCCCAGAGTTTTTTAACCTTTTTTCCTATGGCCTAAAACATGGTGATGCCGATCAGGTACTTATGGACAAAAAGAACATCGTAATTTCTGAGTCGTTGGCTGAACAATTATTTGAGACTGCTGAGAATGTTGTTGGTAGAGTAGTAGAATTCGAACATGAAGAAGAGTTTGTAGTTTCAGGTGTTTATGAGGGAACTCCAAGGCATAGCTCCTATCAGTTCGATTTTGTACTATCCTTTGAAAAGTTTAAAGATGATAATAATTGGGTAACGCAATGGGGCAATAATGGGCCAAGTACTTTTGTTACACTAGTGGAGGGTGCTAATGCTGAGGATGTTTCACAAAAAATTGCCGGTTTTGTAAAGGAAAGAAATGAAAGCTCAAATGTTACTCTCTTCTTGCACCAATACTCAGACCTCTATTTAAATGGGCGTTATAAAAATGCACAGCCCGATGGCGGGAGAATAGAATATGTAAGGCTATTCTCACTTGTTGCCGTTTTCATTTTGGTTATCGCCTGCATCAATTTTATGAATTTATCAACAGCCCGGGCTTCGCGCAGAATGAAGGAAGTAGGTATAAAAAAAGCAGTTGGGGCAAAAAAAGGTGGACTTGTAATGCAATATTTATCAGAGTCTATTTTAATTACCTTTTTCTCTCTGGCCTTATCTATCTTTCTAATATGGCTATTACTTCCTCAATTCAATGAAATTACAGGCAAGCAGATTGTATTAGAATTTGATGCGAAACTGTTAGCATCACTATTTGCAGTTTTATTTTTTACTGGGGTTTTGGCAGGCAGCTATCCTGCACTTTATCTGAGTGGATTTAATACAGTTCGTATTCTAAAAGGTGAACTGAAAGGTTCCTTGGGTGAGTTGTGGGCACGTAAAGGACTGGTTGTCTTTCAATTTACATTATCTGTGATCTTAATTGTTTCTGTAATAGTTATCTACAAGCAAATTCAATTTGTTCAGAATAAAAGCCTTGGTTACAATAACGACAACATCATTTACTTTGGAATTGAAGGAAAAGTGGCCGACAATAAAGAAACCTTTATTAGTGAATTGAAAAAAGTACCCGGTGTGGTGAATGCATCGCCCATAGGCCATAGTATGATCGGCAGACAGAATAATACAAGTGGCCTTGATTGGGAAGGAAAAAATCCTGACGACTTGATTCTATTTGAGAATATGAGAGTTGGCTATGATTTTATTGAAACTATGCAGATGGAAATGTTAGAAGGAAGGTCTTTTTCTAAAGATTTTGGAGCAGATAGTACGAAAATCATTTTTAACGAGAAGGCAATTGAAATTATGGGTTTTGAGAATCCGATAGGTCAAACAATAAAATTATGGGGAGATAACACCATGGAGATTATTGGAGTGGTTAAAGATTTTCATTACCAATCGTTACATAGCGAAGTAGAACCTGCCTTTTTTATGTTAAATCCTGAAAACACATGGAACATTATGGCCAGAATTGAGTCTGGAAAAGAAAGTGAAACACTTGAAGCTATTAATGACTTTTATGCGGCATATAATCCTGGTTTTACATTTGATTACCAGTTTTTGGATGAACGATTTCAAAGGCAATATGCCGCAGAACAAAGAGTGGCAACCTTATCACAGTATTTTGCTGTGTTGGCCATTTTGATCTCTTGCTTGGGGTTGTTTGGTTTAGCTGCCTTTACTGCCGAACGCAGAATCAAAGAAATTGGAATTCGAAAGGCATTGGGTTCCAGTGCTACAAACATTATTCTGTTACTCTCAGGCGATTTTACAAAGCTCGTTTTACTAGCGATTGCTATAGCATTACCAATCAGTTATTACCTAATAGGAATGTGGCTAGAGCGTTTTGCTTTTAGAATAGAACTAAGCTACTGGCTATTTATACTTGCCGCGTTCGTTTCTATCATTATCGCATGGATTGCTGTGGGTTCTCAAGCTGTTAAAGCGGCTAATGTTAATCCAGCCAAATGTTTAAGGAGTGAGTAGCCTTTTGCTATTTATCAATTATGTATGAAAGCTCATAAATCGAACGAAGTTTAACTATTGTTGTATCTGACCCAGGTCTTTCTTGAAACCCTGCCTCAGCATTTAGATCATATGTAACAGTTCTGTTTATGGTATCCATTAGAATATCAAGATAACCCATTTTACCCAATGAGGCACTTATAAAGTATGGTGTTTGAACAATTCCTCCAAGACCAAAGCGACACTTCGGTTCAAAGTAGCTAGGGTCATCTATACAATTCCCATTTAGCTCAGAATTTTCTAAAGTAAAATAGTATCGTCCGTTTAAGATTGCATTTTCAGTAGCTCCGTTATGCAGCCAATTATGAATTTGAAGCTCGAATGCTTCACCATTTTCGTTGTTTGCATTTATAAATAATACATTGCCATCAGTAATTGTACTGTTTCTAAGTCCTGCAATTACATTGTCTACATATATAATTTCCTTATCGTCAACTGAAACAGTCAATCCTGATTCTTCTTGAATTATTACTTCTTCATCGTCACTAGAGCAATTTGTTAAAGACAATGCTAATGTTATTAATAAAATTTGTTTCATGATCAATTATTAAATGAGCTCAATTAACACAGTTACGGTTTTCAAAATTTGTCGACAATAATACGTTAATTTTTAATCGTACTTTTGCTTCATGGAAAATCAGGCATTTGAAGAGGAAAATGACGACCTCTTTGAACATCATCGTATTGTAGCAGATCCCGGACAAGCACCATTGAGAATAGATAAATTCTTAATGGATCGCATCGCCAATTCAACGCGCAGCAAAATACAATCAGGTATTGCAGATGGTTTTGTAGAGGTGAATGGAGAAAAAGTAAAATCTAATTACAAGGTAAAGCCTGCCGATGTAATTACGGTTTCAATGCCTGAGCCGCCACGCGATACGGATGTTGTGCCGGAAAATATACCACTTAATATTGTTTACGAAGATGAGCACTTACTAGTAGTGAATAAGGAAGCGGGAATGGTTGTACATCCAGCTTATCAAAACTGGTCGGGCACATTGGTAAATGCTTTAACGTATCATTTTCAAAACCTTCCTGAAATGCAAGGCAATGAAGGTCGCCCCGGCTTGGTACATCGAATAGACAAAGATACTTCTGGGCTTTTGGTAATAGCTAAAACCGAAACAGCTATGAACGGTCTTGCCAAACAGTTTTTTGATCACAGTATTGAAAGAACTTATTATGCTTTAGTGTGGGGGGTTCCTAAAGAAGAAAAAGGCACCATTGATATAAATCTGGGCAGAAGTTTAAAAGACAGGCGAGTAACAGTTGCTTATGAAGATCCGGAAATTGGTAGGCATGCCATTACACATTATGAAATACTCAAAGATTTGAGATATGTATCTCTCATAAAATGCAATTTAGAAACGGGTAGAACTCACCAGATAAGAGCTCACATGAAGCATTTAGGGCATCCTTTATTTAATGATGCCACTTACGGTGGTGATAAATTGTTGAAGGGAACACAGTTTTCAAAATATAAAAGCTTTGTGGATAACTGTTTTAAAATTATTCCCAGACAAGCACTGCACGCTAAATCATTAGGTTTTATTCACCCTGTTACTAAAAAAACCATGCAATTCGATAGTGAATTACCTCAGGATTTTACCGAAGTAATCGAAAAGTGGGAGCATTATGTGCAATACAACTAAGCTCTTCGTAAGGATGCCTCAGCAGCATGCTTTTGTAATGCTTTTTGTATTTGACGCATCGCCTTTTCTTTGAGCTTCTGCCGTGTTGCATTTTTGAAGCTATCAAAGAACAGGTTATTAATGAATCGAATAACCTTATCGGCATTTTTATCATCCATTTCTTGGAGCGAATGAATGATTGCTTGTTTTTTTGTCTGGTCTTTCATTGAGGTAGTGGTTAATTCCTAATGTAAGTTAGAAACATCAACTTCACATATCAACCCCTGAAAATCAGTAGTTTAACTACGTAAAAATACGTGATAAACAAACTGCTAAACTGCCCTTGGGGCAGAACCGAGCGCGTCTTGAATTTCCTTGAGACCTTTTCTTTTGAATTCCAAATAATCCCGGTCTTGATCAGGTGAGTAAATCAAATCCCGAATAAAACCAATGACTTTTTCCATTTCAGCCTCGTTCATCGAATTAATCGACTGAACAATAGCCTGTTTTTTTGTAGTGGTTTCCATATTATTAGGTTGTAGTGGTTACACTAATAAAACGAAATTGACGCATTAAAGTTCGAATGTTAAGTAAGGGTAACGATTTGTTGATTTTGAAGTTACCTTAGGTATCGGCTCCTGGTTTAATTTAAACACAGGATAACACTACAACTTTTACTAAGATTTTGTATGGATCAATTAACCTCTTGCCAAAACGGGTTTATTAGTTTTTATCGCAAGATGGTAAGGCAGCCGATTATCGGCTTTAGGAATATTATTGCCCAACGCCCTATTAACAGCATAGACCAACGAATTATCTAAATAAGGGCGCATCAAAAATGCTTTGGCATTCAAACTACGAGCCTGGCAAGCAAATTGATAATTCAAGTTGTCGTTAAGAATAATGATTGGAATATTTTTTGTGCAGCAGTCATTTCTGAGCATTTGACTTAACGAAACGCCATCGAGAATTGGTAAATTAATGTCTGTTATGATTAAATCTGGGCAATCGTACTTTGATGCAGCCAAACCTTCCAAACCATCAGCAGCATAAAGTAATTCAAAATTGTAGTTCGATAGGATTTTATGAATTCCTTGTCTTGTTTTCTCGTTCTGATGAATGACTAATACTCGCTGCTTTTCCATAATTAATTTCAGTTAGGAAAAGCAAGATATTTAACTAAGCAATTGTCTTGAGGTAAATTGGAAAAGGGATGTAATTCAAATAAAAGCGTTAGTGCCTGATTGTCAATTGGTTAAATGAAATCAGCCAAAAAATGATTAGGTGTTTTTACCTAACATTTTGAAGAAAAACCCCTAATGATAAATTATTTAATTAGACCTATTTGAAAAGCATATTTGACCATGCCTACGGTATTTCGGGCACCTATTTTTTCCATTATTCGGGCCCGGTGGTTTTGAATGGTTTTCTCACTTAATGATAGTTTATCACCGATCTCTTTCATAGTGAGTTCCTTACAAATCATATGTAGCACTTCTTTTTCTCTGTCAGTTAGTGATGAGTTTCCTTCAAATGCCGGTCTGCTCATTTTTTTACCATGCTCCATTACACCTTTTCTAAGGGCTTCCACTACCAACTCGTTTTGATAGAAGTCTTTTGCAATAACAGATTCCAGAGCTAATTTTACTTCTTCAGGCTCAGCATTCTTTTGAAGAAACGCATGGGCACCTGACTCCATCAAATAAAGAATATGCTGATAATCATTATGCATAGAAAGGATGACAATTTTAACAGTTGGATATTTAGCAATGATTTTCTCCGTTGCCTCCACACCATCCATCACAGGCATATCCAAGTCCATTAGTATGGCATCAGGCGGTTGTTGTTTTACTAGTTCCAACATCTCTTTACCGTTGGATGCCTCCTTAACTTCTTTAACCGATCGGAATGATTTAACAAGCCTTGCCATACCCTTCCTGAATAAGGTTTGATCATCGGCAATATATATGGTCCACTTAGACATAAATTATTAACGAATATACACCGCTAAGCCTCTTGAACACAATAAAAACGGCTAAAACAACCTAAGTTGTTGTCAACTAAGTCCCGTGCCCTCCTAATTGCCTCATTGTGTTTTGATTATGGATATTATTAATTAATAGAAACTATTTATAGGTGTTTCATAAATTAGAGGTATGACGCTCATACAATTTGAATACATTATTGCGGTGGATAATCATAGGCATTTCGGCAAAGCAGCCGAAGCATGTTTTGTGACGCAGCCAACACTTAGTATGCAAATACAAAAGTTAGAAGATCAGCTGGGGGTGTTAATTTTTGATAGAAGCAAACAACCCGTGATGCCCACAGATATTGGCAAACGAATTATTGCACAGGCCAGAACTGTCATTAGTGACGCTAAAAGGGTTTCTGAAATAGTTTCTGATGAAAAAGGAGATGTTGCCGGTGAATTAACTATCGGTATCATACCCACTTTGGGACCGTACCTCTTGCCTTTGTTCATCAATAACTTTATTAAAAAATACTCAAATGTAAAATTGAAGGTGTATGAGTTAGTGACTGAAGAAGTAATTAAGCGACTGAAGAACGAAACTCTTGATTTGGGTATTATCGTAACCCCTTATAACGATCCGGGATTAGTGGAAAAGCCACTTTTTTATGAAGAATTTTATGGCTATGTTTCTCACAGAAGTGCCCTATATGATAAAAAGGAGCTACACGTTGATGATATTTCAGATGACGATATTTGGCTTTTAAATGAAGGTCATTGTTTTAGGGAGCAAGTATTGAATCTTTGCCATACTTATAAAGATCGTGATAGCCAATTTAAATACGAAAGTGGTTCTCTGGAGGCGTTAAAAAAGATTGTAGATAAACATGGCGGTATGACTTTGCTACCTCAATTGGCTACATTGGATTTAACATCTAATGAAAAAAATTCTCTACGACCTTTTATTGACCCTAAACCAGTAAGGGAAGTAAGCATTGTAATGCATCGTAGTTATCTGAAAAGAAAGCTTGTAGAAACATTGCATAAAGAAATTCTGGACTCTATACCAGATTATGTTAACGTGAAAAAGAATGGCAACGTAATTAAGTGGAAATAAAATGAATATACTTACAAAGTGCGTACATGGAGAAGAGGTTAATATTGAAAAAAACGGTGGGGTTTTAACTCCTATTTATACCTCAACCGCCTATGACTATCTTGATTCTGGTCCGTTAAATTATCCGCGATATTTCAATACAATTAACCAGAAAGAAGTAGCCGACAAGATAAAGATTCTTGAAAAAGGTGAGTTTGGCCTCGTATTCTCCTCCGGAATGGCCGCCATCACTACCACTCTAATGGCACTTTTAAAACATGGAGACCACGCAATTTTTCAGGGAGATATTTATGGTGGAACTCATTATGCGGTTTCCCAAGAATTAAAAAAGTTTGGCATTGAAGTTAGCTTTACTGATGATATTACAGACGACTCATTTAGAAAGCTTTTAAAGGAAAATACTAAGGCCGTATATATCGAAACGCCTTCCAACCCGTTGTTGAAGATCGTTAATCTCAAAGAAATTGTGGCTATGTGTAAAAGCCGTGATCTCATCTCCATTATAGATAACACGTTTGCATCTCCCATTAATCAAACACCAATATTTTGGGGGATAGATGTTGTTACGCATAGTGGCACTAAATACCTTGGTGGACACAGTGATATAACGTGTGGAGCAGTTGTGACAAGTAATGAATTAGGAGATAAGATCTACAAAACGGCTGTTAATTTAGGGGGCAGTCTAGATCCTCAAACTTGTTATTTGTTGGATAGAAGTTTAAAAACACTGGCTTTGAGAGTAAGACAACAAAATAGCACCGCTCAAGAAATTGCTGAATTTTTAAAAGACTCGGGTAAAGTGAATGGGGTATACTACCCTGGATTAAAGGATCATCCGGGTCATGAAGTAGCAAATGAACAAATGAATGGTTTCGGAGGCATGCTGTCTTTTGAAGTTAAAGGAGATGCTGACGAGTTCGTTAAAAAACTGCAGCTAATTAAGCCCGCCATTAGTTTGGGAGGGGTAGAAACTACTATTTCATCTCCAGTAAAAACCTCACATTCTAAACTTACTGATGAAGAAAGAAAAAAGGCGGGAATAAAGGATTCACTTCTACGCCTCTCTGTGGGTATTGAAGATAGTACCGATCTTATTGCTGATCTTAAAAAGGCCCTTAAGAGTTGATTAAATATTGAGATAAACAAAAAAGGCATAGTAATCTTGGTTAACTAAAAATTACCATGCCCTCTTGTTTTAACTTATCCTGTTGTTTGATGAATTAACCGGCTCTGTATGTTGTAACTGACGTGCAACTTCCACCAAATGCGCGCTCATCAACGGTGATTGTTAATATATTTCCGCTTATGGCATATGGAACTGCAAGTGTCGTTGTTACACCATCTTCTACAATAGTGACTGTAATAATATTGCCATTAATTGTATATGTTCCTGTTGATGTTTCAGTTACACCGCCTTCAATGTCTGTAAATGTTATTGTACCGTTTGCCAATCTAATTGTGTAACATTCTGTGGCTGTACATGTAAGTACATCAGTGTCATTATCAGCGGGGTCTTCGCATGTTTCAACTGAACCTGTTTCGGTCCATAGCGTGCCTTCTAATGGGGTAGATCCTCCATCATCGTCATCATCACTACAGCCAGTAAAAGCTAGTAATGAAACGAGAAGTGTTGCATTCAAGAAATAATAAAGTGTTTTCATAGTACTATAGTTTAGAGTGAATTAGAATATATAAGTTAATCACATTTATTTCTTAATGCACTGTATTTTTTACTTATTTTGAGTGCGTAGAACTACCTATTTTGACTGAAAAACAACTTTACTTTATTGCCCTAGTACCTCCTGAACCGATATACTCGGAAGTGAGTGAATTAAAAAACCTACTGGCAAGGGAATATGGGAGCAAAGCTGGTTTAAGGTCGCCACCACACATTACTCTGCACATGCCATTTAAAAATAAGGTAGAGAAAGAGCTTGATTTAAAACGATGTATTTCAGACCTCGCTAAAAATGCAGCTCCATTTACTTTAAGCCTAAATGGTTTTGGTCATTTTAGTGAAAGAGTTATTTACATTAATGTTGATGGCCAAGATGAGTTGACTTCATTATTTTACTCTATAGCCGATGTAATGAAAAAACAATTTAATGTATTTAACTCCGATTATAAGAACAGAGGATTTAACCCCCACATGACCATTGCATTTAGAGATTTAAAAAAACACGCATTTCAAAAAGCCTGGCCGGAGTTCGAGCATAAACCATTCAACGAGCAGTTTATGGTGAGTTCTTTGTGTTTATTAAAACATAATGGCAAAAGCTGGGATGAGTTTTATACCGCTAAATTTAATAGTTATTGAAGTTCAATTTTGCCTTGAGGTTTATCAGCATTCATACGAATGGCTTTAGTATCGTTACCTATTGTGAAGTGTAGCATATTACTTTGATCAGTAAACGAATCCAATAAAATGGTATTTTTCATTTCCATTGTTATGATTTGCTTAACATTCAACAGCTGATAATACAGATTCATCGTTTCCAGATTGTGTTCAAAGCCTATGTATTCCATCTTTATATGCTCACCGTTAATATAAATAGATACGAACTGACTTAAATAATTAGCCAACAGGCTATCAACATTATATTTCTGATTTGTCAAAGTAATATCGAAATAAGGGTCATTCAATGTATTAACGAAATGACTATTCAAGTCATCGAGAAATATTTTGGTAACACATTCTATAGCGTTTCTCTCTCTGTCCCATTCAGCATTGGTAATACTTAAATGAATCGGATGAGCGTAGCTCATCGAATAAATAACCACAGAAAGTAAAAAAGCGGACATTTATATAAATAGACTTCTTCTGTTTGTAAATAACTCCTATAATCGCAAGTTAATAAAATTTAATATGGAGGAGTTTTTATTGTATATGACCCTTGGGCGAGAACACATATTAGATTGGAACGGGATCGATCATGTCCTGTTTATTATTGCCATTTCAGGGTTATTTAGTTTTATAGAATGGAAGAAAGTAGTTTTTCTGGTGACCGCCTTTACCCTTGGCCACTCAGTAAGCCTTGCGTTAGCTTCATTTGAAATTATATCATTCCCTACTGAAATAATAGAGTTTCTGATTCCCTTAACTATTCTAATAACGGCACTATTGAACTTGTTCAAAAAAGATGTGTTAAATCAGCAGGTGAAATGGAGCAGTTATGCTCTTACCTTATTTTTCGGATTAATACATGGAATGGGTTTTTCAAACTATTTAAAACAGTTATTAGGATCAGGCAATAACATTGTGGTTCAGCTATTTGGTTTCAATCTTGGCTTGGAGCTTGGTCAGCTTTTAATTGTTTTATGTGTATTAGGAGGAAGCTTTATTTTTACTGAAATTTTCTCTGTAAATAGACGTGATTGGAGGCTGGTGCTCTCTTCTGCCATAGCTGGAATTTCCCTTTTACTAACTGTTGAAGCTATTTATTGGTGATTCATTTTAACAAAACTATATTAACCTGCTTTCTTGTTACTACATACTTTTGCACCGTTGGTCAAAGTTCCAATTGGCAGGGTAAGTTTGAGCAATTAGGCAAAGAATTACCTACACCAAATGAATACCGCCTCGGCTCTGGAGCGCCTGGCCCAAAATATTGGCAGCAAAAAGCCAACTATGATATTCATGTAACTCTGGACGATATAAATCAAACCATTACCGGTGAAGAAACAATTACTTATTTCAATAATTCACCAAATGCACTTAGCTACTTATGGTTGCAGCTAGACCAGAATATTTTAGATGAAGATTCTGCTACCCCTAAAGTTGCTTTAGATGGGCTGCATAATAGTCAAGATACCAAGTCTGCAGCCAAAAACTTTAATCTGCATAATTTCAAAGGGGGTTTAAATATCGAACACGTTTTAGACGAAGACAACTCTGCATTAAAATACGTTATCAATCAAACGATGATGCGAATTGACCTCCCAACGCCATTGACATCTGGTGAGTCTGTTAAAGTTAAAATAAAGTGGAACTATCACATGGCTGATAGAATGAAGCTGGCCGGTAGAAATGGTTATGAGTATTTTCCTGAAGATGATAACTACATTTATGCCGTTGCACAGTTCTACCCTAGAATGGCAGTATATGATGATGTAAATGGGTGGCAAAACAAGCAATACTTGGGTGCCGGTGAGTTTGCACTAACTTTTGGGGATTTTAATGTGAATATAACGGTACCGTCCGATCACATTATTGCTGCCACCGGTGAACTCCAAAACCCGGAAAAAGTATTGAGTGCCGAGCAATTAGAGCGTTATGTGGCCTCCAAGAAAAGCTTTGATAAGCCCGTTTTTATAGTCACTAAAGATGAGGCAGTTAAAAACGAAAAAAGTAAGTCCAACAGGCAAGTTACCTGGACCTTCTCCGCTAAAAATGTTCGCGATTTTGCCTTTGCCTCATCAAGAAAGTTCATTTGGGATGCACAAGCAGTAAAGTTGGACTCCAATACCCCATTAGCGATGTCTTTTTATCCAAAAGAATCGTATACCCTTTGGAGCAAGGTATCCACAGCAACGATAAGAACCACTTTAGAAACCTATTCAAAATATACCTTCGACTATCCTTATCCAGTTGCTAACTCAGTAAATAGTGCTGATATTGGCATGGAGTATCCAATGATTTGCTTCAACTATGGGCGTACTCAGCCTGATGGCAGTTATTCCGACTGGGTAAAATTCAAAACCATTAATGTTATCATCCATGAAATTGGGCACAACTATTTTCCCATGATCGTGAATTCGGATGAAAGACAATGGGCATGGATGGACGAAGGGATTAACACCTTTCTTCAAAACCGAACCCGATTAGAAAACTATGACTATTTCCCTAATATGGGTGGTACCGCAATCGAGATTGTGGATTACATGAAGAGAGATCCCAATTTGTTGCGCCCAATTATGACCAACCCCGAGCAAATGGTGAGTCGTGGATATAATGCCTACTATCTACCTTCAGCAGCACTAAACGTGCTAAGAGAAACCGTTATGGGGCCAGAGCTTTTTGATGAAGCCTTTAAAGAATACGCTAAAAGGTGGGCGTTTAAACATCCAAAACCAGCAGATTTTTTCAGAACGATGGAAGATGCCTCAGCGGTAGATTTAGATTGGTTTTGGAGGGGCTGGTTTTTCAGTACCGAACATGTAGATATTTCGATAGATGATGTGAAGTGGTACCGAACACCTTCATCAACAGTTGATGTTGAGAACAAAACGAAGAAGTCAAAAAAAGGCGATTTACAACGCTCAGAAAACAATAAATTATTAGCAATAAATGACGAGCCTCTGCCATTTAATATCAAGCCTACACCTCGTTTTCATTACAATGAGTTTCAAAGCAGAATAGACGATGCCGCCATAATTGAGAATTTAGAAAGCAAAAACTTCTATGAAATTACATTCACCAACCAAGGTGGACTGATATCGCCCATCGTTATTGAATTTATTTTTGATGACGATACAAAAGAGCAACAAACTATTCCTGCTGAAATATGGCGATTAGATGAAAACACTGTGAAGAAGGTATTCGTCTTTGATAAAAAAGTGGTGAATGTAGTTCTGGATCCCTATTTCGAAACAGCAGATACAGATATGACCAACAATCTGTACCCTAGAAAAAAAGCAGAAAGTGAGTTTGATAAGTTTTTGGAGAAGCAAAGTGAGCAATAATATATCTGCCATAAAAACAACCCTCAGCTGGACTACGATACTACTCATGCTTCCATGCATGTATGCACATGCCCAATGGCAAGGCAAATTTGAGCAAATGGATGACCTGCTACCCACTCCCAATTCCTATCGTTCAGCCGATGGGTCGCCAGGTCCGGAATACTGGCAACAAAAAGCTGATTATACTATTAGAGTAACTCTTGACGATAAAAATCAAAAAATTATTGGTGAGGAAACCATCACGTATTTTAACAATTCACCCACATCCCTCAACTATCTCTGGTTACAACTTGATCAAAATGTTAGAGCCGAGAATAACATCAACCAACTAACTCGTCAGGCTACCTTAGAAAGGGGAATGACAACCTTTGAAGCGGTAACAGAACTTGGCGGCTTTGAATACGAAGGCGGGTATAACATTAAATCTGTGACCGATGCAAGTGGCAACCCAATGAAGTATCTTATCAATAGAACAATGATGAAGCTGCCATTGGATCACCCACTAAAAAGTGGCGATTCCATCAGCTTTAACATCAGTTGGGAATATAATATTTATGATCGATTGATGATACGAGGGCGTGGTGGTTACGAGTATTTTCCTGATGATGATAATTACATCTATACCATCGCCCAGTGGTATCCCAGAATGTGTGCCTATGATGATGCGGTGGGGTGGCAAAATAAACAGTTTATAGAAAATGGTGAGTTTGCCCTTGAGTTTGGTGATTTTGATGTACAAATAACGGTGCCATCAGATCATATTGTGGCTGCCACTGGCCTTCTACAAAATAGTAATGCCGTATTAAGTACAACACAACAAGAGCGACTGCAAAAGGCGTTGTCATCGTATGATAAAGCTCAACTAATTGTGACAGAAAAGGAGGCTAACGAAAATGAAAAGTCGAAAGCCACCACCACAAAAACCTGGCATTTTCAAGCAGAAGATGTGCGTGATTTTGCCTTTGCAAGCAGTAGAAAATTTATTTGGGATGCTCAAATGGTAGACTTGGGAGATAATCAGGTTATGGCCATGTCATACTATCCCAAAGAAGCTAACCCGTTGTGGGAAGATCATTCAACAAAAGCCATTAAAAACACACTCCAATTGTTTTCGGAAAAACTATTCACTTATCCATACCCCGTAGCGATAAGTGTAAGCTCGGCCGATCATGGAATGGAATACCCAATGATCTCCTTTAACGGAGGTAGGCCTTCTAAAAAAGGTAGATATTCTAATGAAGAGAAAAATACACTGGTAGATGTGGTGATCCATGAAATAGGACATAATTACTTTCCTATGATTGTGAATTCGGATGAAAAACTTTATGAGTGGATGGATGAAGGTATTACTACATTCTTCGAATTGTTAACCAAGCAAAAATATTATCCTAAAGACCCGCATTGGGGTGATGCCAAATCTATGTCTTTTTACATGGCCGTGAATGAATTTAGAGAAAGGCCGCCCATGACTAACCCAGAAAACTTAACCCTATCAAGTGTGTCGAGTTATGGTCAACCAAGTGCGGCATTGGAGGTATTACGAAATGTGGTCATGGACCCTGACCTTTTCGATTTTGCAATTAAAGAATACGCCAACCGATGGAAGTTTAAGCGACCAAAGCCCGCTGATTTTTTTAGGACCATGGAAGATGCTTCGGCAGTGGACCTGGATTGGTTTTGGAGAGGCTGGTTTTACAGCAGTGATGCAGTGGACATCAGTATAGAAGATGTGGAGTGGTATCGTTTAGAGAGTTCAGAGTTCGCAAAGTCCAGTAATTTGAATAAGCATCAGCTCCCACAATTACCGCAGCAATGGGTGATAAAAGACACCCCTAAATCTGCCTATAAAGAATTTGAAAATAGGGTAGACGACAAAGCGATCAGAAATACTTTGGCTCAAAAACATCTGTATGAAATTACTTTTATTAATGTTGGTGGTTTGGTTTCTCCGATAGTTTTAGAAATCACCTATACTGATAATGAAAAAGAGCTAATTACCATCCCTGCAGAAATTTGGCGATTCAATGAGTATGCAGTGCGAAAAGCTTTTATTCTGGATAAGGAGATTAAAAAACTGCAACTGGACCCCAAGCAACAGACAGGTGATTCTTTTAAAGAGAATAATGTTTATCCGCGTTAACCAGCATAATATTGCCGTTTTTTAGTAAATCAATTAGCCCATGCCTAATAGATAGTTAATTCGGCAAAGTGTTGCCGAATATGTTTGATTCCTTAATTATTATCGCTTACTTTGTTAAAATCGGCAAAATATTGCTGGGTATGGATATTAAGAAAATAGGAGAAACAGTTAAAGAACGAAGAAAATTTCTAAAGATCACACAAGAAGATCTAGCGGAAATCTCCGGGATTTCAGAGCGGACCTTACGAGATATTGAAAAGGGATCAGCTAACCCCGAGTTAGCTAGCCTAATGAAGCTGTGTGAAGTACTAGGATTGGAGCTTTCGATTGACGTAATCAAATGAACAAAAGAGCGGAGGTATATAACAACAACTTACTGGCAGGCTTGCTTGAAAAGACCGAACAAGGAGAGTATACCTTCACATATGATCAGCATTATCTAAACAATCCTGAAACATCAGCCATAAGTCTGACAATGCCTAAAACAGAACAGACTTATCAGTCATCCGTACTATTTCCTTTCTTCTATGGACTGCTTTCAGAAGGAGTGAATAGGCAAACACAATGCAGGTTGCTAAAAATTGACGAAAAAGACCACTTCAGCCTGTTATTAAAAACGGCCAAAACTGATACTATTGGGTCTATCACAATAAATGAAATAACAAAATGATTTGTCAGGGCTGCTTAAAGGAAAGTGAAAAAGGATACTGTCCAAAATGCCGGAAGGAGCTATTTGAAGGGAAGAAAGTAAGCACAGAACTATCCTTTAATTCTCCTTATGACGAAGATTCCGATGCATTTCTTGATCATACCAAAAAAATATCGATATCCGGTGTACAAGTGAAGTATTCGCTTAGACTTGAAAATAATGACTTGAAGCTTACAGAGAGAGGAGGCCAGTATATTCTCAAGCCCATACCTACTGGAACATTTAAATATTTGGATCAGGCTCCTGCTAATGAGCACTTGACCATGCAAATCGCTAAACAAGTATTCAAACTTTCAGTACCTCCAAACGCATTAATCTTCTTCAAAGACGGAAGTCCGGCCTATCTGGTACGAAGGTTCGATCAAACTGAGAGTGGAAAAATACAACAGGAAGATTTTGCTCAAATAGCTCAAATGACCTCTGAAACACATGGAGAGAACTATAAGTACGACTTATCCTATGAAGAAATCGCGGAACTGATAAAAAAATATATTCCCACACAGCGAATTGAAAATGAAAAATTCTTTCGGCTGATTCTATTCAACTATGTGTTCTCTAATGGAGATGCGCATTTGAAGAACTTTTCTGCTATACAATCAGCGCAAGGTGATTATGTACTCACACCTGCCTACGATCTGCTTTGTACCCGAATCCATTCTCCAAGTGAATCCGACATGGCGCTTACATTGTTTAAGGATGGCTTTTCAAAAGCCTATGAATCCTACGGCTTTTACACCTACCAAGACTTTTATGAGTTCGGTCAACTGATAGGCATCCAAAAGTCTCGCATTAAAAAAATCATTGCTGAGTTCACCGAACCTCATGAGTTAGTATATTTTCTTATCGGCCGATCATTTTTGAAGGATCAGTTAAAAACCACTTACACTACTTGTTATGAGGATAAAGTGGCAAGGTTAGGAATGATGCGATCATAAGCACTATTTCTTGTCGTCTTAGATATTATCATTCTGATTGCCAACTCGTGTGACTTGTCTATTCCCCAAATTGTCTTAGCACAAACGGGCTATTCTTTTAGAGAGAATAATGTTTATCCGCGTTAATCGAACTTAATCTTTCCAAGGTCTACATTGCCTCCGCTCAGCACAATTCCAACATTCTTGTTTTCGAAAACAGATTTGTTTTTTAATACTACTGCAAGCGGAACGGCACATGAAGGCTCAATGATTATTTTCATCCTTTCCCAAACTAATCTTAATGCAACCATAATTTCTGCATCATTAACCAGGTAAATATCGTGAACATACTTTTTAATCACTTCGAAGTTTTTATCTCCTAAGTTGGTTAGAAGGCCGTCTGCAATGGTTTTTGGCGGGCCATCATTTTTAACCAATTGGCCCGATTTAAAAGATCGGTATGCATCATCTGCTGCCTCAGGTTCGCCACCTATCACCTTAGTATTCGGACTTAGGTAATGACTCACCAAGGCCGCACCACTAATTAAACCACCTCCGCCAATAGGTGTGAGAATGTAATCAAAATCTTTTTCTGCGTCTTCTATGAGCTCCTTCGTGGCAGTACCTTGTCCAATAATAATTCTCTCATCGTTATACGGATGGATTAATAAGGCACCATTTTCCTGAATCACAGCGTTCAGCGTGTCCTCTCTCGCGTCAATGGTGGGTTCGCATTCTATCACTTCTGCTCCATACCCTTTTACCGCATCCTTTTTAACTTTTGGAGCGTTGGAAGGCATTACAATCCATGCTTTTATTCCTGCTACTTTTGCCGCTAAAGCCACTGCTTGTGCATGGTTCCCTGAACTATGAGTAGCTACTCCTTTTTGTTTGTCAGCATCACTCAAACCAAGAATTGCGTTCATTCCACCCCGAGCTTTAAAAGCACCTACTTTTTGAAAGTTTTCGCATTTAAAAGATATGGAGCAACCCGCCATCTCATTTATGGTGGCATTCGTAAGTATTGGTGTTCGATGAATGTGATTTCTTATTCTATCGTGAGCTTCCTCGAAGTCCTTAAGGGTTGATGTATTAAAATCCATGTTTCTAATCTTATCTTATTACATTTAAAAGTAAGGTTAGAATGGCAACTTTTAATAGCTGTTGGTGTTAAAACTTCACAAAAGTAAAACCGATGAAAAAAATACTTGTTCTCCTGTTTCTAAGTTCTTCACTTTTTGCTCAGCAAACCGACTCCCGGATCTATGATATCATAGAAGCTGTTTCTGTTGAACGAATCGAGCACGACATACGAAAATTAGTGTCTTTTGGTACTCGCCACTCCTTATCAGATACCGTTTCTGATATTCGGGGAATAGGTGCAGCCAGGAGGTGGATAAAAAGTGAGTTTGCTAAAATTTCTAAGGATTGTAATAAGTGCCTTGAAGTAAGCTATTTGAGAAATATTGTAAAGGGTGATCCTGATACAAGAATTCCAAAAGACACAGAAATTGTTAGTGTAATGACCGTGCAGCGGGGCACCAAATATCCGAACAGGTATATTATCATGTCTGGTGATATAGATAGCAGAGTAAGTGATCCGTTGGACGGCACATCAGATTCTCCGGGTGCTAACGATAATGCCAGTGGTATGGCTGGTACGATTGAAGCTGCCAGAGTGCTATCAAAGTACAAATTTGAATCAAGCATCATCTATGTAGGCTTATCAGGAGAAGAGCAAGGGCTGCTTGGTGGGAAATACATGGCAGAAGTGGCAAAAGAAAAAGGTTGGGAAATCATTGGGGTGCTCAATAATGATATGATCAGCAATATCGAGGGTGTGAATGGTGTGATAGACAATAGAAGTTTTAGAATATTTTCAGAGCCAACTCCTGTAACAGAAACTGAAGAGCAGCGAAAAAGACGTAGGTTCTATGGGGGAGAAGTAGATGGAATATCAAGACAGCTCGCGAGGTACATTCACAAAACCACGCAAATGTATATGCCTGAAATGAATCCAACCATGATTTATAGATTAGACCGTTTTGGCAGGGGAGGACATCACAGACCTTTTAATGATGCCGGATTTGCCGGAGTAAGAATTATGGAAACCAATGAAAACTACACTCGCCAGCATCAGGATTTAAGAACAGAGGATGGAATTAAGTATGGCGATGTTATTGAAGGTGTGAATTTTGACTATGCAAAAAAGCTCACTGCCGTAAACGCCATTAATCTGGCATCATTAGCCTGGGCACCACCACAGCCAGAAAATGTAGAAATAGCCGGTGCTGTTGAGCCAAGTACGTCTTTGAGATGGAAAAAGTTGAATGATGATGGCATAGCAGGTTATAAAATTTATTGGCGTGAGACTACCGCACCACAATGGCAGTACTCAAAGTTTGTTGGTAATGTTTCAGAGTATCTTTTGGAAAGTATAGTCATTGACAATTACCTTTTTGGGGTAGCTGCCGTTGGCAAGAATGGTCATGAAAGTGTAGTGGTATTTCCTCAAGGGGTGTACAAAAGGGAATAGCTATTTCTTCTCCTCCTCCAGCTTTCTATTCATTTCTCGCACCATTTGATCTAATGCTGCTGCTTCAATTTTAAGATTTTCGATAATCGAGCTCACATTTTCGTTGTCCTTATTAAAAAGATCAACCAGCCCAAGAATTCTAGCCAAAGGCCCGCGCACTTGGTGAGAGTTGTAAGTAATGTAATCGACAATCTTATGCTTTTGATTCTCTATTTTTTGTGTCCTGCGTGCTACCTTCTCTTCCAATGATTCATTTATTTGGCTGATCTCTTCATTGGCCGCTTCCAGTCTTCTAGTTTTTTCATCTAACTCTTGGGCTTGCCTTTGTATTTCTGAATGCAGCTTTTTCAAGAGCTCCAGAGATTTTTGCTGTTTGCGGTAGTTATAAAACAGTATTCCCAAAATAATAATCAGAGATATTACACCAATAATTGCTGAAAAGAGAAGCAGTCTCGACCTATCTAATTCATTCTGTTGGTTAAGACTTTCAACTTTCCTTTCTAATTCCGCTTGTTTTTGTAATGCTCTGTACTCATATTCAGCCTCTACACGAGCCAGCTCCTGTAATCTACGTGTATCAAATATTGAATCGCTCAGTTCCTGATATTTTAACAAATAGCTATTTGCGGTTGCATAGTCTTTCAGTTGTGTATAAGCATCTGCCAGTGACTTTGATATTTTTCTTATTTCGTTGTTAAGGCCAACTTCCTCGGCCAACTGCAATGCCATTAAATAATGGTTAATAGCTGTTTGGGTATGGTTCAAAGCCCATTCCAAATTACCCATATCCTGATAGGAGAGCGCTTGAATATATTTATCATTACAATTAACAGCTCCTTTGAGCGCCCTATTTAAATAAATTTCAGCAGAATCCAATTTACCGATCTGCGTGAAAACACTACCAATATTATAAATCGGATAGATATAAGAGCATGGTAGTTCATCTTTCTGTATTCTTTCAGCCTTTCTGAGAAAAATAAGTGCAGAATCATATTTTTCTTCAAGTTTATACGAATAGCCTATGTTATTATAGCCTGTAGCAACATCTGCTCTTCTTCCTAATTCCTTATTCAACTCAATGGCTAAACCTGTGTATTTCCTCGACCTTCTTTGCTCATTCTTGAACTGATAAATTCTACCAATGTTATTATATCGGTCTGACATCCCCATTAAGTCATTCAACTGCTTATCTATTTCCAGAGCCATTTGATAGTGATCTAAGGCTTTAGAGTAGTTGGCTTTATCTACTTCCAAATGACCCAGGACGTTATAAGCTTCAGCCATTTTATCCTCAAAGTTAATCTGTTCCGAAATGTTCAGGCACATGTTTAGTATGAGGGCGGCACTGTCTTTTTTCCCAAGTCGGTACAAATTTACCCCCTTAACATAATACCACTGTGCCACCAGACTATCAGGCTCTTCAACATACTTCATGTTGGTTTTGGAAAGTAACTTATGGCTTAAATAATCTCTACCGGAATTGCGATACTTAGCACATATTCTAGTGATAGCAGTTAATTGGCAAGACTTCGTATCGCATTGGTTAACCGCCTTTAACGCATAGTTATACGATTTAATAGTATCTACCGGGATGAGTTCTATGGCCAATTCTGTATAAACAGATGACTTAACACTTGCCTCCGCTTTGCTGTCAATTATACTTTCAAGACTATCAATTGTATTGTCCTGAGCAAGAACGTTGATACTAAAGCATACAAGCAGTATATAGAAAGGCTGTTTCAACAAGCTGTTAACTTTAATCTTAAACCAATAACAGTTCAATAAGTTAACAAATTAATGTGCTTTTAACCAGTTTTCGCCTGATCCTGCCTCCACTTCTAACGGAACTTTTATTTGAACGGCATTCATCATGAGTTCAATAATCTTAGGTTTCACCTTATCCAGCTCGTTTTTAGGAACATCAAAAACCAATTCATCATGTACCTGCATTACCATTTTGGTAGATAGACCTTCAGCTTTTAACCAATTTTGAATATCCACCATCGCTTTTTTGATAATATCAGCGGCACTTCCCTGAATTGGGGCATTGATGGCGTTGCGTTCAGCATAACCACGCATGGTAGCATTTTTGGAATTTATATCTCGTAAATATCTTCTTCTGTGCATGATTGTTTCTACATATTCCTGCTCTTTGGCCTTTTCTATGCAGGCATCCATATATTCTTTGATGGAGGAAAATTCTTTAAAATAGGCTTGTATTATTTCTTGTGCTTCGGACCTTGAAATATTAAGGTTTTGTGCCAGCCCAAATGCCGAGATACCATAGATAATTCCAAAATTAACTTCTTTAGCCTTTCGCCTCATTGTAGAATCCACATCCTCCAACGAAACGCCAAATACTTTGGCCGCAGTGGTCGAGTGAATATCCCGGCCATTTTTAAAGGCTTCAATCATGTGCTTATCATCAGCAAATGATGCAGCAATGCGCAATTCGATTTGTGAGTAATCAGCAGACAACACCACATGATTATTATCTCTGGCCACGAAAGCCTTTCTAATTTCTCTTCCTTTCTCTGTTCTGATTGGTATATTCTGCAGGTTAGGGTTGTTTGAGCTTAACCTTCCTGTTGCCGCAATCGCCTGAGCATAATCTGTATGCACCCTGCCATCTCTTTTAGAAATCATTTTAGGCAGTGCATCTACATAGGTAGATTTTAATTTTTGATACTCACGGAATTCTAGAATTTTATTAGCGATTTCGTGTTCGTTTGCCAGCTTGCTTAGTATTTCTTCACCAGTGGCATATTGACCCGTTTTCGTTTTCTTAGGTTTGTCATCTAGCTTCAGCTTATCAAACAGTATTTCACCTAACTGCTTTGGAGAAGCAATGTTAAATTCTTGCCCAGCTATTTCGTAAATCTTGTTTTGAGCTTCTAAGCTTGCTTCCTGCAGCTCTTTCGACATGACAGAAAGTGCTTTTTCGTCAATCTTTACCCCCTCATATTCCATATCTGCCAGCACCAATGCCAGCGGCTGCTCCACTTCGTACAAGAGCTTATCCAGCTTTAGTTGCTTAATTTCTTCATCGAGTTTGTGTTTTAGTTGCAATGTTATGTCGGCATCCTCACAGGCATAGTCTGAAATTTCTTCCGGTTGTAAGTCGGCCATGTTTTTCTGGTTCTTGCCTTTAGGGCCGATGAGTTTAGTTATAGAAACAGGAGAATAATTCAGGTACTTTTCAGCAAGCGCATCCATGCCATGTTTGGTTTCAGGATCAATCAGGTAATGGGCAAGCATGGTATCGAAAATGGGCGCCTTAACGTGTACGTCATACTTCTTCAATACCAGCACATCGTATTTTACATTCTGCCCTATTTTTAAAATTTTATCGCTTTCCAGTATCTCTCTGAATAGCTCAATTAACTTTTTGGCCTTTTCAAAATCCAGCGGTACAGCTACATAAAAGGCTTCGCGCTCTTTATAGCTGAATGACATGCCTACCACTTCTGCTTCAAAAGCATCTACCCCTGTAGTCTCGGTATCAAAGCAAATTTCCTTTTGTTTCTTGAGTTCCTCAATGAGAGCCTTTATATCCTTTTCATCCGTCACTAATTTGTACTTGTGCGGTACGGATTCTATCGTGTCATAAGGTTTCAGCCCTCCATCATCAGCCACCTCAAGTACGTCCTTGCTGGCTTCGCTGAACATTGAAAGTTGGCCCGAAGAGCTTCCCGAGGTTAATTCCTGATTAAATACTCGCTTATGCAAAGTTTTAAACTCCAACTCTTCAAAAATTGGCTTTAGTTTCTCCTCATCAGGTTCAGTGTATTCGAGCTCTTTTTCATTAAATTCTATGGGTACTTCAATATTTATTCTTGCCAGTTCCTTAGAAAGTATTCCCTGATCGGCAAACTCTTCCACCTTCTCCTTCATCTTGCCTTTCAGCTTATCGGTGTTGGCAATTAAACCCTCCACAGAACCATATTCCTTCAAAAATTTGGCGGCTGTTTTAGGCCCAACACCTGGAATTCCAGGAATATTATCCACCGAGTCTCCCTGCAAACCAAGCATATCAACCACCTGATCTACATTTTCAATATCCCATTTGGCACATACTTCCTGCACGCCCATTATGTCCACAGCATTGCCCATAAAGGCTGGTTTGTAAAGAAAAATGTGCTCCTCCACCAATTGTCCAAAATCTTTGTCGGGAGTCATCATATACACCTCAAAGCCCTTCTTTGCAGCTTTTTTTGCCAAGGTGCCAATGATGTCATCTGCCTCAAACCCATCTAGTTCAATGACAGGAATGTTAAACCCTCTGATGATATCCTTGGTAATGGGTACGCCAATTTTGATGTCTTCGGGGGTTTCTTCCCTATTGGCTTTATACTCTGGGTAACGCTCATGCCGAAAAGTTGGTGCCGATGTATCAAATACCACGGCAATATGTGAAGGTTTTTGCTTTTGAATTACTTCCAAAAGGGTGTTTGTAAAACCAAACATTACCCCTGTGTTTATCCCTTTCGTTGAGATTCTCGGGTTTTGACTAAAAGCAAAATGCGCACGGTAAATTAACGCGTACGCATCTAATAGGAATAGTTTCTTTTTGGACTCGCTCATACCTATAAAGGTAGGCAAGCTCTCAAAAAGGATAAGTTAATTTTATATTATTTTGACCTCGCGTAATGAATAAAATCAGTAACTGGAGGTTCGATGCCTTTTTCTCTCAGTTTCATCGCTATTTGCCCTCTGTGGTACGAGCTGTGATTCACTACGTGGCTCACAATTTCTCTAATAGTACTTTCGAACTTCTTGCCTTCAGAGTTTGTGTAAAAAATCATCTCTTCGAAGGTTTCAAACTTGTGTTCGTATATGTAGTTGTTCCAATTATCGGAAGACTCTTCTGTCATGCTTGACAATTCGTTGATCTTATAAACCTCCCAAACTGGAAAAGGAGAGGTAGGAAGATCTTTTATTCTGTTGAGCCAGATAATTTGGGCAGATAAAATATGGCTATACAACTTGAGTAGTTCCTGATCTTCCGGGGCATGTTCTTCCAGGGTTTTTAGAACTCTGTAATTTGCCCATTCATTAAACTTAAGTATGTCTTTAAAGTGTTTTTTCATTGATTGGATGTAGTACGCTTTCTATCGTGAAGTTACCAAATTATAGCATTACGAAAACAACTTTAATTCCTCCGGTTTCTTTTTACCATCCAATACCTTGAAAAAATGATCGGCTTCTTTGAGATGGTTTTCAAGTTTATTTTTGTCCATCTTATTGAGCATGGCCACCATAAAGCTCATGCGTTGATTTTCAGAAAATTGCTCTTGATGTTTATGAATAAAATGCCAGTACAATCCGTCCCACACTTTACACCAAGCGCCTTTTGTATAATCACTCATTTTAAGAATATAGTTTGAACTGGAAACATACGGCTTGGTAGTTATCAGTCCACCATCTGCATACTGAGTCATACCATACACATTAGGCACCATTACCCAGTCATAGGCATCAATGAATAACTCCATAAACCATTGATAAACTTCATCGGGGTCAAACTCACAAAGCAGCATGAAGTTTCCAAGAATCATCAACCGCTCAATGTGATGACAATATCCTGTTTTAATTATTTTTTTTATGGTCTGATCAATCGGGCTAATTCCTGTGGTGCCATCATAAAATGAAGGCGGTATTTTTCGGGTATGATTGAAATGATTGTTAGTGCGTTCAAAAACGCCTTCAAACTCATATATGCCTCGCATAAATTCTCGCCAGCCAATAACCTGCCGCACAAAACCTTCCAGACTATTGATGGGTATTTCAGTTCGTTGATGAAATTCCAGTGTTTGTCGAACCACCTCATCAGGATTGATCAAGCCAATATTTAAAGCGGGCGTGAGTACAGAATGAAATAACACAGACTCGTTTTTGGCAATGGCATCTTCATAATCTCCAAATAACTTCATCCTATTTTTTAGAAAGTTCTGTAATGAGTCATTCGCTTCTTCATGTGTTGTTGGGTAGTTAAAATCATCTACCCTCCCCGGATTTTCAGAAAAGTGTTTATTCACATAGCTCTTAGCCTCAGCCACAAATTGGTTTTCTTGAAAGTAATGTGTTTCCGGTAGTTCAATATCTTTTGGTAGTTTCTTTCGATTCTCTTCATCAAACGACCATTGGCCTCCAACGGGCTCATTATCCTCCATCAAAATATCAAGCTGTTTACGCTGTTCTTTGTAAAAGTTGGCCATAAAGTAGCCTGACTTGCCTTTTTTAAGCCTTTCTTTCAGTTGATCATTGCTCGTTAGAAAATTCGGATTCGACTTCCAGTTAAATTTTATAGCGTTATTATCTGCAAATCGAACCAGCCTTTTTCTGAGTAGAAAGTCTGTTGGTTCAACTACTAACAACTCACTTACGCCATCCTTTTTCAGAGTATTAAATAAGGCCTTTAAGTCAGAGTTCTCACACTCAATATAACTGACCTTGTAATTGCTTTTAGCCAACAACTCCTCATAGTATTTCATTGAAGCCCGATGCAAAACCAGCTTAGCTTTATGAAATTTGTATTGATTGAAATAGAGGTGATCTTCAATTAAAAAGACCTTCTCTACTCCTTGCCAGAGTGAGGTGTCCTTAAAAAGTTGATGTGGGAAAATCAGGGCTGCTTTCATGTTTTTTAAACAGCCCATGAATGCCTTTGTTATTTCACCAATCTATAAACAGGATATCGCATATGCGCTTCCTCGTAGTAAGGCGAGTTTTTATAGATGTAATCGAGCTGGGCGAACCAGTTTAATGCAAAGTCGGGCTCGTCTCTTTTCTTTTGCTTAAAGTCTTTTTTCAACTGCGGCTCCGATTCAATAAGTTGTAAAGCCAAGTCTTCAAACACATAAGGAGAAAAACCTTCCTTTTGCTGAAGAATGGTGTCAAAGAAATTCCAACTGAAGAATGAATCAATAGCTTTTGGCTCTAGTGTTTCTACCAAATATCTACCCGAAGTATGGTCCGTAAAAAAGATATAATCGCCTTTTCTAAACTTCACCTCTTCTTCACTTACTGACACTTGAACATTATTATTCATGTAGTGTCCCTCATACACTGTCTTTGAGGTAGTAAACTTTTCGATGGTATACACCTCTACATTTATGCTGCTATCCTGCTTCAACTGGCGGTATTTTGCTTTGTTCAATTTTAACAGCTCAATAACATCATGCCATCCTTGAGGAATAACATAGGCTTTAGGGATCACCACTTCTTCCGATGCCACATAGGTATTGTAGTAGGGGATGGATTTAGTGAATGGCTTTTCATGGTTATAATACAACCGATCTAAATCCGTTACCTCACTCTTTCTTGTCTCCCCCTCATAGCCCTTAAAATTAAGTTTTGCAGATTCGCCTCTCGTTAGCCTCCAGTCGATTGCAAGTTTTGACCCAGGCTTAATATCATTTTGTCGTTTTTCTTTCAGCTCCCTGATTCTCTTGCCATCGACATAAGCCATTTCCAACACCGTTTCCAAGAATGTATAACTACTCTCAACCCTTGTTTTAAAAGGTTTTAGCATGTGAGTCTCGATCATCAGCCCAACTGTATTAAACAATGTTGTATAGCCAGTAGAATATCTGGGGTTATCTAAAAATTGAGGAAATCCATTGTCTGGTGTTGTATTAAAAACATTAACATAAGGCGTAATTTCAGCACCTTTATCTTTCATTTTCTGCTCCAGCTTAACACGCAGGTTTTCTTCTAAATACTGGCCTAGCGTTCCGCCCATTTTATTATGCTGTGTAATCAGGTGGGTGATTGTATATTGATAATCTGCCCCATTACTCACATGAGTGTCAATAAATATATCCGGATTAACGTAATGAAAAATCTCATAAAATGCTTTCGTATTTCGTGTATCGGCTTTAATAAAATCTCTATTTAGGTCATAATTTCTGGCATTGCCTCTAAAGCCGTACTCCAACGGCCCGTCCTGGTTTACCCTTGAAAAAGAATTCCTATCTAAAGCTCCTCCAATATTATAAACAGGTATCACCCCGATAATCACATCATTCAACAAACTCTTTTTTTCAGAATCCTGAATATAGTTTCTCAATAACATCTGACAGGCTTCAATGCCGTCAGGCTCACCCGGATGTATTCCATTGTTTATTAATACAATTGCGCGCCCATCGGCATAGGCCTTCTTATAATCAAATTCCTTTCTGGTATCCAGCGTAACCAAATGAAGCGGCAACCCACTATCTGTTAAGCCCATTTCCTTTATTTCTATCTCAGGATACTGATTGGCTAGTGCCTTATAGTAGTTAATTACGCCATCGTAAGTGGCAGTGGATGTTCCTCCCGATGACTCAAAAACTGTGGCCGGACTTTGACCAATCCCATAGTACGAAATTAGAACGAACAGGAAAGCTAAGATTCTATTCATTGGTATTATCTTTAGGTGACTAAAGTTAGCGATAATATGAATAGAGTAGAAGCAGTAAATGAGGCAATTAAAAACCGTAGGGCAATTTATACGTCCATGTTTTCGGGCAAAAGAGTAGATGATCAAATTATCAATCAAATGTTAGAGAATGCCAATTGGGCTCCAACTCACAAGCTCACTGAACCATGGAGGTTTGTTGTCTTTAAAGGTGCTGGATTACAGAAATTAGCTGATTTCCAGTCAGAGTTATATCAATCCAAATCAGAGAAAGAGGGCACATTTAATCCTACGCAGTATGAAAAACTGCAATCAAAACCTTTAGAGTGCTCTCATATTATCGCGATTGGTATGAAGCGCCATCAGGTTGTGCCTGAGGTGGAAGAAGTTTGTGCGGTAGCTGCTGCGGTACAGAATATGTGGATCACTGCATCTTCATATGGCGTTGGATGCTATTGGAGCACTGGGGGAGTTACTTTTTACGAAGAAGCCAAACCATTCTTCGGGTTAGATAATGAGGATAAGCTACTGGGCTTCTTGTTTATTGGAATGCCAAAATCTGATAAATGGCCAGAGGGTAGGAGAAAGAGTATTCAAGATAAAGTCACGATAGTCGAATAAAAAAGCCCCGATTTCTCGGGGCTTCTTATTTTACTTTAACTGGCTTTACGGCACCATCACTCGGTTAGGAGTGTAAGGCGCATTGGCATCTTCTAATTGTGCCTGAAGTTTTACTAAATCTTCTCTGATTAAACTTCTTAAAGAAGTTAACAACGGCTGAAAATTCTCCTTGGCTATTTTTAAGCTGTTTTTATGAGTCTCCGTTGGCTTAGAAGTAGAGTAATACATTTCATATTGTATGTTTCCAATTCTTGCTGCTACAGACATTGGCGAATCAATATCAAGCTGCGCTGCGATTGGATCGCCATTTAAGTCTCGAGAAATATCGTTGAGTTTATCATCAAATGCGCTGTATGCATCAATTAACATTTTCTGATCCACAAGGCTTAAGTTGATGGCTTCTCTGATATGTCTCAACTCATTTCTTAATTCTGAAATGCTGTTTTGTGCACCGCTTACCACTCTTGAAAGCTCGTTAACTTCTTTCTGGAATGCCGCCAAAGCTTCCTTATCTTCCGCAGGCAGTGTATAGTTAGAAAGAGACTTCACTTTAAACTTCACAGGTTCATCCAACTGGGTAAATGTACCATCAACAAATTTTGAAAGTGTCACCGAATATTCCCCCGGAGGAACTAATGAACCTGGAACACCACCAGCCCATGGATTGTAGAAAGAAGGTGCTCTTAAATTAATAGGATCGGTAGAAGCCGTTCTCAAGTTCCAGTTAATTCTGTTTACTCCCGTAGATGGTGAAGTAGTTATTTTCCTTACAATATCACCTTTGCTGTTTTTGATAGTAAATAATAAGTAAGGATCCATTTCCTCGCGTTCAGCTTTTAGCTGCTCGTAAGTAGGGTATGTATCATTGGTTGTTTCTTTCTCTTTTTCAAGTCTTTGATCCCTCTTTGACTTGATTTCATCTTTTAAATAGTAGGTGAAAATGGCTTCTGAACCTAAATTCTCACCTAAGTAATAATCGTCTCCCTGGAAGGATCTTCCTGGTAGCCCTAAAGGATAGCTGTACTCAAAGGCATACGAATCTCTAATTGACATTAAGTCTGCTGACTTACCCTCTAGCGACTTCACATTTCTTAATGCTGAGTAATCATCCAATACATAAAACCCTCTTCCGAAAGTTCCTAGCACTAAATCGTTCTCCCTTTCCTGAATAGCAATATCTCTAATGGCAACGGTTGGTACGCCTGATTTAAGCTGTGTCCAGCTGCTACCTCCATTATCAGAATAGAAAACTCCGAATTCCGTACCAACAAAAAGTAAGTTTGGATCAACATGATCTTCCTCAATGGCATACACTGAACCTCTTACAGGTAAGTTGCCTGTTATCGATGTCCAGCTTCTTCCTTTATCAGAACTCTTGTAAATATACGGTCTGAAGTCTCCATACTTATGGTGGTTAAAGGCTGCATATACTACATTTTCATTATGTTTAGAAGCGTATACTTCATTTACGTATGTTCTTGAAGGCACCCCTGAAATACCTTGTACTTTTCGCCAGGCTTTTCCGCCATCTTCAGTTATTTGAATCAAACCATCATCGGTACCTACATACAATAAGTTCTCATTTTTTGGCGACTCACTGAAAGAAACAATCGTTCCATACGGTGAAGTAGATCCATTTTTCGCTACGGCATCAGTACTCCAGATTTTTCCCATCACCTCCAGCTCATTTCTATTGATTTGTGCTGTTAAATCATCGCTAATTACCTCCCAACTATTTCCTCTGTCGTCACTTCTAAATACTTTATTGGCTGCGAAGTAAAGCCTGCTCGCTTTGTGGTTACTCACTTGAAGAGGCGCGTCCCAATTCCATCTGTAATCATCCTCGCCTTTTCTTGGCTGTGGCTTGATTCCTAAAACCTCTCCACTCAACTTATCATATCTTGATAAATAGCCGTATTGAGATTGTGAGTATACAATGTTCGGATTCTCTGGATCGATGGCTGATTCAAAACCATCACCGCCAGTAGTTATATACCAATCTGAGTTAGCAATTCCATTTCCGCTTATCGTTCTTGACGGTCCACCCATTGAGAAGTTGTCCTGAGTTCCTCCATAGATATAGTAGAATGGCTCGGCATTATCTACTGCCACTTTATAAAATTGAGTAACTGGCAGGTTGGCCTTAAACTGCCAAGTTGCTGCTAAATCGAAAGTTTCATAAATACCTCCGTCACAGCCAACCAATAGGTGATCTGTATCCTTAGGGTCGATCCAAATACAGTGGTTATCAACATGCTTGGTATCTTCGCCAACATTAGAAAAACTCTTTCCGCCATCTCGAGAAACCTGCATCCAGGTGTCCATTCCATAGATCACGTTAGCATCCAATGGGTCTACCACTATTTCCTGATAGTAATTTCCTGAAGAGCTGTAACTACCTTGCTTGCTCCAAGAAGCACCACCATTGGTAGATTTGTAGAAACCTCCTTTTCCTTGTGCTGCCTCAACGATAGCATAAATAATGTCCGGGTTTGAAGGTGCAATGGCCAAGCCAATTCTTCCCAAGTCTACAGAAGGAAGGCCTTTTTTGATTTCAGTCCAGGTTGCACCACCATCAGTAGATTTATGGATGGAAGATTTGGGTCCTCCACCAATATAAGTAAATACATGCCTTCTTCTTTGAAATGTAGAAGCATACAAAATTTCTGGATTTCTAGGGTCCATCACTACTTCATTTACACCCGTATGCTCATCAATAGTTAAAACTGCTTTCCACGTTTTTCCACCATCAGTAGTTTTGTACAATCCTCTATCACCTCCACTGCTCCAAACAGGTCCGATAGCTGAAACATAAACTACATCGGAATTATCTGGGTGAACAACAATATTGCCAATGTGCTCACTGTTTTTGAGACCCACATTCTCCCATGATGCACCGCCATCAATTGATTTATAAACGCCATCGCCATAAGATACGCTTCGTTGGTTGTTATTCTCACCGGTACCCACCCAGATAACTGCTGAGTTATTCGGATCCATGGTAACACAGCCAATTGAATAGCTTCCCTGAGAATCAAAAAGAGGTGTATAGGTAGTTCCTGCATTAGTAGTTTTCCATACTCCACCAGCTGAAGTAGCCACATAATATTCTTTTGGGTTATCGGGATTTACCGCAAAATCCGAGATACGTCCGGAGGTTAATGCCGGTCCGATAGACCTGAATTTAAGGCCTGAAAGGCTGATGTCATTCTTTTTTTCCGGGGCAGATGATTTCTTGCGTTGTGCTTGAATCGAAAAACACATCAAAATTGCTAATGATGCTATAAGTAGTTTTTTCATATTATTAGGTTTAATCATTTGTTCTTGAGACATTGTTCTAGTTGCTGAGTGTACTCTTTTGTTTTATGATGTTGATAGATACCAAAAATCAAAAATCCAATCACTACCATTGAATTCAAAACTGTAATTAGTTTAATGATTTTTGTCTTATTTCTATGAGTCGGCTTAATCATCAATTCTTACTATTCTGATTATGACACTGTTTTAATTGAAAGCTGACTGCATCTGCTTTTTGCTGTTGTTTAAAAGCAAAGAATAAGACCGCTAATGATATTACTGTTTGAAGCATAAGAAAGACAGCAACTTTTGCTGATCTGTTTAACTCCTTTGCCTGCTTGTTAGAATTCATAAGAAATGGAAAGTAAGAAATTTCTATACCATTTGAAAAGAGCTATTACATAATCGGTTATTATCAGTTAGAAATGACAATTTGCCACCGAAAAGCCCACATCCATTTTAATGAATAGGTATTAACTTCTGCCGCGTGAAATAGCGCCTTTAACTCTTTTCTTTTAAATGATCTTAATACGGAAACCGGGCCATCATTTTTTACCATCTCTGATTTAGAGAATAGTTGCGTGAGCAATTTAATTGAATAATAGGCCAACCAGTGCCTGTGTAGATCATTGATGACAACACCTAAACGAGCTTGTTTAAGCCATCCGCTATACATCAATTTCAGTTTTGCATCATCAAAATGATGAGTAAACAGTGTAGAAGTAATGATATCGAATTGTGTTGATTGAAATTCTTCTGAGAAAATATCAAGGCACAGAAATTCTATTTCCGGATAGGATGAACAATTATTTTGAGCAAATTCAATGATATTGGGATTGGCATCTACACCAAAAAGCTTCAGTTTAATATTCATTCGCCTCGCCCATTTGGCGATTAGTTTTAGCATATCCCCGCCACCACAACCGAGATCTGCTATGGTAATTTCCTCTTTCCTTTTTCCAATAAGCTGCCTTAATCCATCAATGGTTACATAATTACCACCCAGCCATTTATTTATGGTTTCCAACTCTTTTAGGGTTTGAGCAACAACTTCTCCTGAACAATTTAAGTCGTCCATTATTTCCTGCTCATCTGATCGGAAGCTGAAATCAGGCATTGTGGTTGATTTTAAATGTCATGCTCTCCAGAGTAAGCCCTGGACCAAAAGCCATTGATAAAATTTCTTTTTCATTATCTGAGCGAGTTAGTCCATCCCAAATTTCCTTGAGTACAAACAGAACGGTAGGTGAAGACATATTTCCATAATTTTTTAGAACATGATGCGCTTGTGCATTCTTGTCTTTATTAATACCTAAAGCCTGTTCAACTACCTTTAATATTTTTTTTCCTCCTGGGTGAATGGCATAAAATTCGAACTTGGAATTATAATTTTCTAACAGTCTAGAAATGCCTCCGTTAATAATGTCAGGTACGTAGCTTGAAAGCTTCATTTCGAAACCAAATGGCCCAATACCCCACGCCATTTCGTCTTTACCATCCGGTAATAAATCACAATTTTTTCCTTTTATCTCAAGTGACTTTTTTGAAAGATTTGACTCTACAATTACAGCTGCTGAACCATCACCAAAAAGGGCATTGGCTAAAAGGTTATCTTCATCTTTTCCTTTTTGAAAATGGATACTGCATAACTCTGTACATACAACAAGAACTTTTGAGTCTGCTGCCTGACTAATAGAGTCAGCTAGTTTTAAAGCATTAAAGGCTGCATAACAACCCATGAAATTAATGGCTGTTCTTTCAACATTCCCTTTCAAACCCAAGCGATTGATTAATTCAATATCCTGGCCAGGAGCGTGAAGCCCAGTACAGCTTACGGTTATTAAATGGGTAATTGATTCTGGTTTTACGTTGGCCGATTGAAAACATTTTTTGGCTGCTGCTGCACCAAGCTCAACCGCTTCTTCTGCATAAATTGCCATCCTGTTTTTAGTATCAGGCAGGCTGGTACTTTTATTATTTGGGTAAAAAGTAAATTCCGTTGTTTTGTTATAATCAGAAAGAACAGAGTATCTATTTGCAATTCCGCTAGCACGGTAAAGCGCCTTAAGCCTATGTGATTCTTCTGCATTTAAGTCGTTCATGGAAACCATAAACTGCAACGCCTGCTTTTGAGACACTTTGTTTTTCGGAACATTCGTTTCTATTGCTGTTATATAGCTTACGCCCATACTCAATAATACCTAAAAATTAATATCTTGGTCGTCATGACTTCCATATTTAATAAATCTGCCTGGCTACACTTAAGAATCCCTTTTTCATTTTTCCTGATGCCAGTATTTTTATTTGCACTTGCTGTTTCTTCTAATGTAAGCATTCAAAATGCACTAATTGTTTTTATCTGCTTACATATTTTTCTATATCCTGCCAGCAATGGCTATAATAGCTATTTTGATAAAGATGAAGGGAGCATTGGAAGTCTTAAAAACCCTCCAAAAGTTAATAAAGGCTTGTATTATTTGTCTCTAATTTTTGACTTCATTGCTTTGCTCTTAGCTGCATACAATATCGCCTTTCTTTTAATGATTTTAGTTTATGGACTTGTTTCAAAAGCATATAGCCATCCTCTTATTCGACTAAAGAAATACCCATTTGGAAGCTGGTTAATAGCAGGATTTTTTCAGGGAGCTTTTACTTTTATGATGTCGTACATCGGTATAAACGATATTCACTTTTTTGCAGCATTAGATAAAGAATTATTACTGGCAGCAATACTCACCTCTGTTATGCTTTGGGGTTCTTACCCAATGACTCAAATTTATCAGCACGAAGAGGATTATGAACGAGGAGACATAACTCTTAGCTATAAATTAGGAATACTTGGAACCTTTCATTTTGTTGGGTTGGTTTTCAGCTTGTCGTCATTAGGGTTCGTTTGGTACTTCAATAGCTATTTTAACTTGACTGTAGTTTCTATTTATCTGATAATGATGGCTCCGGTCATTGGCTATTTTTCTTACTGGTATTTTAAAGTAAGAAAGGATAAACAAGCTGCCGATTTCGATCATACCATGAAACTCAATTTTATTTCCGCCTCTTGCCTAAATATATTTTTTATATACCTTTTCCTCTGCTAAAACGGCTGGCCATGAGTGTTTTTCACTATAAAATTGGCCAATGGCTTAAAGTTTAATAAGCTCAAAGCAAAGTTTGATTGAAACGTAGCTCCGAACAACTTTTGAATGGTTCTGCCAACAGCCAACCTGGTTCTAAAGTGGTGGTTCCAACGTTTGGAATAGTTCATTTCTAATGTACCTCTATCCTTATGGTTTGTGAAATAATTAATTACCTCCTCAGATACAATTTTTGCAGAATGAATGGCCATTGCCATTCCATTGCCACACAGTGGTGTAATCATTCCCGCAGCATCTCCACACATTAAAATATGGTTTTCAACGGGCTGTTTTGTTTCAAATGATATTTCATTGATTACCTGAGGAGCATCAAATAAAAAATCCGCATTGTCAAATACATCTTTAAGCTTTGGATTTTGGCACAGAATATCCTGCTCCATTTTCTCAATATTTCGATACTCTTTAAGGTTTGATCGATGAGACAGATAACATAAATTATACTTTCCTCCTTCTATTGCACTTAATCCACAATATCCGCCAGCAAAATTGTGCAGTGAAACTTTGTTTGTTGGGTAATCATACTTGATATGATATTTAACTCCAACATAAGGGGAAGGGCGGAGCATAAATGACCGAGTTAGTTTTTTATCTAACACTGAACGCTTACCAAAAGCACCTATTACCAACTCCGACCTGATACTCATTTCTTTTGTTTTTACACAAAATTCCTTTCCGGAAAAGAAGATATCTTCTACCTGGTCGTGAATGACATTCACTCCTTTATCCAAGGCTATTTGATAAAGGTATTGGTCAAAGGCATATCTGCTAATACCAAAACCCCCCAGATCGAGTTGAATGGTTTTAGACTTACCAGCAATTGATGTTAATTCAAATTCTGATATGCTACTTGGGTTAAGCTCTTCCGGCATAATTCCTAAACTCAAAAGAAAAGGCTTAACCTCATTCGAGATGTATTCGCCACATACCCTGTGAAAAGGAAATTGCTTCTTTTCGATTAGTATAACATCTAACCCAGATTTTTTTAGCATGATGGCGGTTACCAAACCGGCTAAACCGGCACCAATGATTACAATTTGATTTTTTGTTGAATCTCTAGTCAAAACTTACATAAAAATTACACGTTTAATACAATAGTAGTCCTCAATAGTAGTTAAATTACATAGAAATAAATTGTCCATGGAAGCGCTTAGTCAAAATCAACCTTCGTCACCAATTAATGTATTTTTAATAGGTAACAACCCAATAGAGTTAAGTTCTGTTTATACACAACTTAAACAAATAAAATCGAGCGTAGTTAACGCGGAAATAGGTTTTGAGTTAAGTGGTTTATTTAGGAAAATTCGAAAGTTCAAGCCTTCTTGTATCTTAATTGATGATAATGTAGAAAAAATTAAGATTAAAAAAATTCTAAAAAAGCTTACTCAAAATAGCGATACGCGTGATATTCCGATTACTGTATTAAAAAACTCAAACTATAGTGAGGGTTATAGTGAGGCCCAAGATTACTTGCTTAAAGAAAACCTTACTTCGGAAAAACTGTCTCGATCCATTTTAAACTCCATTCGGTTTAAAAAGATGCACCTATACATGATTAAGAAGTATAGAAAGAATAAATCGAGGTTACTTGATTTGGTTAAATTTTAAATCTGACTTTTCAACCGGAACCTGGCAGAGTAGTGAACCTGGCCTCTTGCTACTTCTATTCTCACTTTCTTGTTTTCGCGAGAGTTCAACATTCCATTGATCAGCTCCAGATTCAATCTTGACTTATCAATATTATCTACAGAAATGATTTGATCCCCGACTTGAAAGCCCGCTTTTTCCCCAGCAGAGCCCGGTCTAATTTCAACTATTTCAAATGTATTTAATCGGCTGCCTTTTGCTTTTACAATAATGCCACTCAAATTATAAGTGAAGTCCGACTTAAACTTTCTCCCTTTTTTTAAATAAATCTTCTCTTCAGGAAAATCGAAAATTACTTTAAAGCGCGTAAGAATGCCTCCACCGATAGATCCATGTCTAAAAACATTTGATCCTTTTAAACTATCGAGCAAATCATTGCCATCAGGAAAAGTGGCAAGAGGGTTCTTCCAGGACCTATTCCCAATTTCTAACTTTTCAATTCTTGCTATTTTACCATACATGTCACCTGCTAACCCTCTTCCTAAATTGGTTCTAAGGTTTTTCTCCGGGACGAATAATTTTTCATCAGAGTCTGTATCTAACAATAAACCATGGCTGGCTCCAGAATCAACCATTAATTTCAAATTTATAGGCTCCTGATTTTCGTACTGGATCGTTCCGGTTAAGTATGGTTTGGTATCTTCCACTGAAAGGTCCAATTCATCATATTTTCTACTCGGATGAAAATACTCCGGAGTAGTTAACATCAACATTTTGTTGTCGTAATCTACCTTTACAACAAATCGGCTAAATATCTCATAACCTAAAACACCATGTACATCTGTGCCGAGGTAGTTACGTAATTCCAGATAATCTTCTTCCAACACAAGCATGGCGTGGCCTGTTCCCTTCACACCCGGTAAAGTCAATGAAACGCCATTCGTAATGTATGCCTCTATTCCTTCATCGACATCATCTCCAATTCCTGCAATGGTATATTTTTTGGAATAAGATAAATTAAGTATATCGGTATAGGCTTTTTCGGTTAGAATGGTAGTACGAACCCCTGTATCCAGAATAAATTTTAAAGGAAGTTGATTGTTCAGGATAACCGGTACTACGATTAGGTTATTGTAAAGTTCAAAAGGTATACGTACACGCTTCTGGTCATTGATAAACCTAAACCCAAGAGTTTGTGCGTTTAATTGAACGAATCCAATAAACAGAGTTATAAGTAATAAAAAAGCCTTTCTATCCACAAAAGAAGTATACGTAAGTTTTTCCTTTTTAAACACCTACAACATTATTTCTTTTAATGATGATAACAATAACCCATTCTGGGTGATATGTGATTGATGTTATATTTTACTTCTTAACAGGCTGTTATTCTGACCGTTAGAACTTTCTAATTGCGCCAGCAGCTCTTTTGGTTGATTATCGAATTGTATCAAATTACTGTTCTCAACAGAAATAAATTTCTCCTTATTCATTTTTCCTATAAATTCCTGTAAATGATTATAATAGCCATTCACGTTTAATACACCAATGGGCTTGTTCATTAAATTAAGCTGTACCCAAGTTGTAATCTCTGCCAATTCTTCGAGTGTTCCAAAACCTCCGGGCATTGCAATGAATGCATCCGCCAGTTCTGCCATTTTCATCTTTCTTTGATGCATTGAATCCACTACTATTAGTTCTGTCAACCCAGTATGGCCCACTTCCCTTTGCTGCAAGAATTCCGGAATTACTCCTATTACTTCTCCTCCGCACTTAATAACCGTATCAGCAATTACCCCCATTAATCCAACATTTCCGCCTCCATATACAAGTCGATATTTTTTCTGTGCTAATAATTCTCCTAATTCAATGGCTGAATTTTTATAGGCTGGCGAATTGCCAAAACTCGAACCGCAAAAAACACAGATATTCTTCATAAGTTTAACTAAGTTATGGTTCGTAATTTAATATAAATCCAATGAAATCAAGACAAAACTTTTCCTCTGGAGCCAAATGGGAAGATATTGTTGGTTATTCACGTGCTGTGAGAGTTGGCAATGTTATTGAGACATCCGGTACGGTGTCCATCGTAAATGGGGAACTATATGGCAAAGGAGACCCTTATTTACAAACGAAGAGATGTCTGGAAATAATTGAAGAATATATTCTTAAAGCCGGAGGGCGATTGGAAGATATAATTCGAACCAGAATTTATGTTACTGATATTAGCCTATGGAGCGAAATAGGCAAAGCACATGGAGAATACTTTAAATCAATTAAGCCCGTTACTTCTATGGTAGAAGTTAGTAAACTAATTGACCCAGATTATCTGGTTGAAATTGAAGCTAGTGCTATTGTTCAGTAGAGTTATTTACATCGTGCTTATTATTGCTAAACATTTTGTTAGGAAAAATCTTTGGCGATAATATTGCTAACACGAATAAAACTAATACAACTAATAATGCTGACATCTGTTTAAAGTTTAATTGGAATACAAATATATACGCAAGTTCATCATTATAAAATGATTCATTATAAAATCACCATTTCTGTTTTAATTCTCGGCTGCCTAATGTTGTCGCACAGCGGCATTAGTCAAGATCAAAGTGTAAAAGTTTATAATTCTGATAGTACCATTGTGGGCCAAGGTAAATTGGTTAATGGAAGCAAAGAGGGCCTATGGAGATATTATAATGAAAAGGGAATTGTCATTGAAGAAGGTGAATACGTGGCGAATAAAAAAGATGGAAAATGGAGGTTTTATTATGATGATGGTAACCTAAAGGCCAAAGTTGAATACCGCTCAGGAACCCCATTAGATTATCTGGAATACTACAAAAATGGCTACCATAAAAAGAAGGGTTCGTTCGAAAATGGAAGAAAAAACGGTGTTTGGACAACCTATTATGAAAATGGTATTAGAGAGCGTGTTGAGCAATATGTGAATGGTGCCAAACAAGGTATAGTTCAGGTATACACACCAAATCGGGAGCTGATAATAGAGGCGGAATATAAAGATGACACCACCCATGGCGTTTGGAAAGAATATAATTTGTTCAGGGAATTAATTGTTGAAGGTTATTATTCCAATGGCCTGAAAGATAAAGTCTGGCGGTTTTATTATGATAATGGTAACCTGGAAGAGCAGTTAGTGTACAACAATGGTTTAAAAGAAAACAGCTATCGCAGTTATTTCATTAACGGTAAAGTTCGAATCACCGGTTTTTATGAAAATGACCTTAGAACCGGAAACTGGCGCTTTTTTTATGAAAATGGTCAATTAATGGAGGAAGGTAGCTACAAATTGGGTGATCAACACGGCCAATGGTTTAGCTATCACCCGAATGGAAAAGTAGAATCAATCGGAACTTTTGTAAATGGTTTGGAAGATGGACTTTGGGGCATTTTTCATGAAAATGGATCATTAAAAGTAGAAGAAACATGGCGCTTAGGAGCCATATGGAACATTAGTCCTTACATAACAGAATCTGGAGATACCCTCACTTCTGGCACCTTAAAAGATGGTAACGGAATAAAAATTGATTATTATCCGAATAATAAAATAGAGATTAGTTGCTCATTTAAAGACGGCATTCCGCATGGTGAATGGAAATACTATTTAAGTGACGGTACTCTTGCAGAGTTAGGTCAATTTAATAATGGTGTAAAAACAGGCAAATGGCAGTTTTTTCATAGCAATGGAAATATTGAGTCTGAAGGGGAGTTTAAGGATGGTGAAAAGTCGGGGTTATGGAAATACTATTACCGTGGTGGTAAACTAAAAGAACAAATCAAGCATTAGCACGTCACCTAACACTGGCTAAAGTAGCAATTGTAACCTTGCAGCCAGCATCAATTAAAATTTGAGCACACGCTTCAATGGTTGCGCCAGTGGTAATCACATCATCTACTAACAAAATATGCTTCTTAACTACCGAATCATCAATGACACCAAAAATGGTATTTACATTCTCCCAACGTTGCATTCTTGATTTTGCTGTCTGAGTTTCGGTTGCAATTTTTCTTTCCAAACCATTTAAGTACGGAATTTCTAATACTTGGCTTAGCCCTTTTGCGAATTCAGCACTTTGATTGTAGCCTCTTTTTTTCAATTTCTTAAAGTGCAACGGAACAGGTACGATATAGTCTGGTTTATTAAGGTTAATCACCTCCTTTAATACCGAGGCATATCGCTTGCCTAATTCAACACCCAATTCTGGCCTGTTTTCATATTTTAAGTGGTGAATAAGGTTTTGGGCAATACCATCTTTTTGAAAATAAAAGTAAGACCAGGCATTCTCAACCTGAATTTTACCATCGAACTTTCTTTTAATAAAATTATCATGTTCTAAATGTGTATTGGTTTTTGCTGCCTCTGAAATACAATGAGCACAAACGAGTCGCTCTTGTTTATATAATGAACGATTACAGCCAAGGCAAAAGTTGGGGAAAAACAACGAAATAAAATCTTCCAGTATTCTCAATGCTTTGGAATATCTTTGTTTGCTTATATAATCGCTAAAATATGGAACTAGTAAATGATTTTAATGAATACAGGGCTAAAATGAATGAGCGCATTTTAGGTGCTGACAATAAAGTAATCAAACGAATATTTAATTTAGATACCAATGCTTTTGCAGATGGAGCGTTAGACAGTAAAACAAAAGAACTTTTGGGTTTAACTTGTTCAATGGTATTACGGTGTGACGATTGCGTAAAATATCATCTGGGTAAATGTTATGAAATGAAGTTCACAGACGAGCAAATTTTTGAAGCGTTTGCCATTGCAAACCTTATTGGTGGAACAATTGTTATTCCCCACCTAAGAAGAGCAACAGAATATTGGGATAGTCTAAAGTTATCATGATTAAAAAAGATCTCGAGCTTGAAAGAAAATGGCATGAGCTAAGGTTAAACCTTCAAAAAGTACTCGGTAAACGACCGAAAGATTTGAATGCCATACTTTTTGTAATTGGTGTTCAGGAACTGGGGAAAGGAGTAAAGAATTTTAACAAGGAAGAAAAACAGGATTTAATGCACATTGCCATTTGCAAAGTGTTAAGCTTATCAGGGTTTTATGAACTAGAGGGGTTAGATGAAGATGGTTGGCCACATTGGCGGCCAACTAAAAAGCTTCCCCACTTTGATTTATTGGAACAGGAAAAATTACTCAAAATGCATGTAATCGAGTATTTTGAAAGTGAAGTTCAGTTATTTTAAATGTTAAACCTGAACTTGACGGATACCTAATTCGTATCAACTAATCAGTAAAGAAATTATACTATTGAGTGAGAAAGAGAAAATAATACGGTCGGAGATAGAATCCTTCAAAAGAAAAAAGATCATCAGCCTGGTCTTTAAGGGTACTATAATTTCTTTTTCTATTTTGATTTCACTTTTTATTCTTTTTAATACCCTTGAATTCTCTTTTCAATTTGGAGTAAGTGTAAGAAGCCTTCTCTTTTTCACATTTATACTGTCATGTGTTTTATTGGTGTTTGTTTACATTGTTAAGCCTGCTATCAAGCTATTCAATTTAAATAAGGCTATTAAAGACGATGATGCAGCTAAATCAATAGGAAACACTTTTCCCGAAATAAGAGATAAGTTATTGAATATCATACAGTTACAATCTAATTCGAGTAACTCTCTTGCTGTAGCAGGTGTCAATCAAAAAATAAATCAACTTCCTGATGTCAGGTTCTCAGAAGCAGTCTCCAATACAGAAAACGTCAAATCCCTTCCTTGGCTCCTTTTTCCTTTGGGTATTCTACTTCTGATCATTTTATCTAAACCTGAAATTATTACACAAAGCTCAAAGCGTATCAGTCAATTCAATACTGAATTTATACCCCAAGCTCCTTTCAACTTTGTTTTAGACGGTAGCAACCTACAAGCCTTTAAAAATGATGATTATCTATTATCAGTGAAGTTAGAAGGGAGTAGTATTCCTACATCTGTGTATGTAAATGATGGAGAAAGAAAATTGAAAATGGCTTCCGTAGGAAACGGCTTGTTTCAATACACCTTCAATAAAATACAACATTCCAAGTCTATACAGTTTGAAGCGGCCGGCTACTACTCAAAAACGTACGAGCTCAACGTTTTAAGCAGGCCTGACTTAAAAGCATTCAATATATATTTAAACTACCCCAAATATTTAAGTAAGAAGTCCGAACTTTTATCAAATGTAGGAAGTGTTCAGGTGCCTGAAGGTACTAACCTGAAATGGCAATTAAGTACTTCATCTGCAGATTCCGTTACCATTAATTTTAACAGCAGTGATAAGTCACTTGCATTACAACAGGTTGATGATCAGATATTTGAGGCTGCTAAAACAGCTAAAGAGTCGGAAGAATATACCATTAGCTTAAAAAATGCGAATAGCAATAACAGAGATGTTATTAACTATAGAATCGATGTTATTAAGGATCAATATCCGAAAATAGAAACCAATATTTATCAGGATACTCTCTTATTTTCAGTAATAGGTCTAGGTGGTAATATTTCTGACGACTATGGCCTAAGGAGACTCAATCTTTACTACTCAATTGATGAATCTAATTTCATGGCTGTACCCATTCCAATTGACATCAAACAAAATAGTCAACGCTTTTACTATACCTGGAATGTAGACTCTCTACTTTCTGAGGGCCAGGAGGTTAGCTACTATTTACAAGTGTGGGATAATGATGGCTTCAATGGAAGCAAGTCCACCAAAACAGGTGTATTCAAGTTTAATGTTCCATCGAAGTCTGAAATAAAAAGTGAAGTAGATAAGGTGGCCGAACAAACAAAAAGTGATATCGATAAGACCTTAAAGGATGCGAAAGAATTAAAAGAGCAATTAGATGAAGCCGAAAGAAGAGTAAAAGGAAAAAAGGAGCTTAACTGGCAAGACAATAAATTAATTAAAGATTTGATTGAAAAAAGGGAACAGCTTGATAAAGCTATTAATGAATTAAAAGAACAAAATAGAAATAATGAGTTAAAACGTGAGCGCTTTACACCGCAAGACAAACGGGTTCAAGAAAAAGTAGAGCAACTTCAAAACTTAATGGATGATCTTCTCGATGAAGAAACCAAAAAATTATATGATGAGTTAAAGAGACTTTTGGAAGAGCAAGAAGATCTCGAAGGTATTCAGGAGATGATCGAAAAGATTAATAACAAGGAAACAAACCTTGAACAAGAGCTCGAACGTACTTTGGAACTTTTCAAGAAGATGAAATTAGAGCACGACCTAAACGAGACCATCAATGAATTGAAGGAACAAATTGACGATCAGGAAAGCCTTATACGTGAAACACAGCGGCCGGAAGATCAGGAAGAGAAAAAATCCGGCAAGCAGCAGCGTTTGGAAGAAAAAAATCAATATGATAATAATAAGTTAGAAAATAATTCATCTCAGGAATTAAAAGAAAAACAAGAGCAATTACAAGAAGAGTTTTCACAATTAGAGGAGAAATTAGAAGATATAAAAAAGCAGAATCAATCGCTAAAAAATCCGGAATCTTTACCTGAAACAGGTGATGAACAAAATTTGATTAAGGAAAACCAACAAAAAAGCAAGGAGTTTCTAGAGAACAATCAGCAAGATCAGTCAAGGCAAAAACAACAAAAAGCAAAAGAAGCGATGGAGGAAATGGCAGCAAAGCTGGAACAAATGCAAGCAAGTATGGAGATGCAGGCCATGCAGGAAAACCTTGAAGACCTAAGAGCCATTGTTCATAATCTTATTAAACTTTCTTTCGATCAGGAAGAATTGATGGCAGAATTTCAGGAAGTACGACAAAGTGATCCAAAGTTTGTTGAGCTATCTCAAAAACAGTTAAAGTTGAAAGACGATTCTCAAATTGTACAAGATAGTTTATTGGCTTTAGCAAATCGTGTATTTCAAATTGCCTCATTTGTTACCAGAGAAGTTACAGAAATGAATGAGCGTATGGATAAGTCGGTAGAATATATAAGAGAGAGAAAGAAACCACAAGCGGTGGCTGAACAGCAATTTGCCATGACTTCCATGAACAATCTGGCATTGTTACTTGATGATGTGCTTCAACAAATGCAAAACGCTATGGCTGATGCCATGGGTAAACCTCAGAAAAAACCTGGTCAGCCCAAGACTCCTTCTTTAAGTGAATTACAACAACAGCTGAATAACAAGATTGAAGAACTTAAAGGGAGTGGCAAAAAAGGACGTCAGCTTTCCGAAGAACTGGCAGAAATGGCCGCGCAGCAAGAAAGAATACGAAAAGCATTAGAAGAAGCACAGCAAAAAGCTGGGCAAATGGAAGGAGTCAATAAGCCCGGTGACGGAATTGCTGAAAAAATGGAAGAAACTGAAAAAGATTTGGTAAACAAGCAATTAACAGAAGAAACCATACGCAGACAGAAAGAAATACTTACAAGACTCCTCGAATCTGAAGAAGCACTAAGAGAGCAAGAGCTCGATCAAAAGCGTAAGGGAGAAACAGCTAATGATTATGAAAAGGTCATCCCAGATGCCTTTGAAAATTATTTCAAATTAAAAGAGCAAGAAATTGAGCTTTTAAAAACAATTCCTCCTAAATTATACCCCTATTATAAGGATGAGGTAAATGAGTATTTCAAACGAATTGGAAACACTACAGATAACATCAAATCAGAATGAACTCAATTAAAATACAGGTACCATCACTCACTGAGAACATCAGAATGATTGAAAGCTTTATCGATAATGCAAAAGATAAGTTTCAATTAAACGATGACATTTATGGTAACATTATGATTGCCGTTACAGAAGCCGTAAATAATGCCATCAAACACGGTAACAAAAACGACAAACAAAAGAATGTGACGCTCACATTACTTCTTGAGGACGGTAGAATCAATTTCAATGTTGAGGATGAGGGTAGTGGATTTGACTTTCAAAACCTTCCAGACCCTACCGCTCCTGAAAATCTCGAAAAGCCTGGTGGGCGTGGCATCTTTCTTATGAAGCATCTGGCAGATGAAGTAACCTTCGAAGAAGAAGGAAAAGTAGTAAGGTTGGGTTTTTACATCAGCTAAATGGCCATTCACTTTTTTAATGAAGATGTTCCTCAACCCATTGAGAATTCAAAAATCGTTACTTCCTGGCTTAAAAAAATCATAAGTGAAAATGAATTTGAACTCGAAGAATTGAACTACATCTTTTGTTCAGACGAGTACTTGCACTCCATAAATGTTTCCTATTTAGAACATGATGATTACACCGATATCATTACGTTCGATAATTCGGAGATTAAAAATACCATTGAAGGCGACATTTTTATCAGTACAGAAAGAGTAACTGAAAATGCCAATTCATTTAAAGTCTCCTTTCAGGAAGAACTTCATCGCGTAATGGCTCATGGCCTGCTGCACCTTTTAGGCTATGCAGATAAAACAGAATCTCAAAAGACCGAGATGCGAAAAAAAGAAGATGCTTGCCTATCTTTGTTCTCCGAAATAAAATAGATGTTCCACGTGGAACATCTAGTGAATACAAAATGTTAATGTTCCACGTGGAACACTTATAATAATATGTTTGATAAATACGATGTTATAGTAGTAGGGGCAGGACATGCCGGTTGCGAAGCTGCACATGCGGCAGCAACCATGGGTTCTAAAGTTTTGGTAGTAACTATGAACATGAACACCATTGCGCAAATGTCTTGTAATCCTGCAATGGGTGGAATAGCTAAAGGACAAATAGTTAGAGAAATAGATGCACTAGGCGGAATGTCAGGAATTATTTCTGACAAATCTATGATTCAATTTCGCATGCTCAACAAATCAAAAGGTCCTGCCATGTGGAGTCCACGTACACAAAATGATAGAATGCGTTTTGCTGAAGAATGGAGATTAGCTTTGGAACACAATCCCAACGTAGACTTCTGGCAGGAAATGGCCACAGGTATCATCGTAGAAAACGGAAAAGTAACAGGAGTCACCACTTCTTTAGGTCTAGAAATAAAGGCAAAAGCTGTTGTACTAACTAATGGAACATTCCTGAATGGTCTCATTCATATTGGTGAAAAACAGTTTGGCGGTGGCAGAACTGGCGAGAGAGCAGCTACTGGAATAACCGAACAGCTAGTTCAATTAGGTTTTGAGTCAGGAAGAATGAAAACAGGTACGCCACCTCGAGTAGATGCACGTAGCTTAGACTTCTCCAAAATGGAAGAACAGAAAGGTGACGAAGTGCCAGGTAAGTTTTCATATTCAGATACCAAACCTTTATCCGAACAAAGAAGTTGTCACATCACGTATACGAACAATACTGTTCACGAGATTCTACAAACAGGCTTTGACAAGTCTCCTATGTTCAATGGTAGAATCCAGGGTGTTGGCCCTAGATATTGCCCTTCTATAGAAGATAAGATAAACAGATTCGCTGAACGCGATAGACATCAAATTTTCGTTGAGCCAGAAGGTTGGAACACCGTTGAAATATATGTGAATGGATTTTCAACTTCTCTACCTGAAGATGTCCAACATAAAGCACTCATTCAAATACCTGGGTTTGAGAAAGCCAAAATGTTTAGGCCCGGTTACGCTATAGAGTATGATTATTTTCCACCTACACAACTAAGCCTTACACTAGAAACCAAGCTGGTGCAAAACCTTTATTTTGCTGGACAGATAAATGGAACTACTGGATATGAAGAGGCAGCATGCCAGGGACTGGTAGCCGGTATTAACGCACACAATAAAATTAATGATAAAGATGAGTTTGTCTTAAAAAGATCAGAAGCTTATATCGGTGTATTGATAGATGATCTAATTAATAAAGGTACTGAAGAGCCTTACCGAATGTTTACATCTCGTGCAGAATTCAGAATTTTATTAAGACAAGACAATGCTGACATTCGCTTAACTGAAAAAGGGCATAGTATCGGATTGGCATCTGATGATCGACTGGAAAAACTATTTGACAAGAAAAATGATTTGAACAGGCTAATCAATGACCTTAACCAAAAACGAATCGAACCCGATGAATCAAATGGAGCTCTTTCCGAATTAAATACTGCTACACTCAAACAGAGGGTTCCGGTAATAAACCTATTAAGACGACCAGAAGTAGGCATCAATGATTTAGCCAAATTAAATCAAGAATTGAATGCTTATATCTCTGAATATCAAGAAGATACACTTTTTCAAGCAGAAGTTTCTGTTAAGTATGAGACCTACATCGAAAAAGAAAGGCAACTTGCGGAAAAAATGGAATCTTTAGAAAATAAAAAGATACGCGACAACTTTGACTACACAGAAATTAAAGCTCTATCCGCAGAAGCTATGCAAAAGCTTATTAAAATAAAGCCCAAAACAATTGGCCAGGCCAGTAGAATAAGCGGTGTTTCTCCATCAGACATTTCTATATTAATGGTATATCTTTCAAGATAGTATGTTTGAGAAATTAGAGTGCTGTCCCGTTTGTCAGTCAGCCAAGTTTACTAACCACATCATATGTAAAGACTACACTGTTAGTGATGAGTCGTTCGTGATAGTTCAATGCGATGCCTGCTCATTTCTTTTTACCAATCCCAGACCTACAGTAGAAAGTATATCTACTTATTATGAAAGCGAAGAATATATTTCTCATTCTAATAGAAGTAAAAGTATTATTGATTTCCTCTATAAAATCATTCGCAAATTCTCATTAAAGAAAAAGGTTCAACTCATTGAAAACTATTCAACTGAGAAAACACTATTGGATTATGGTTGTGGTACGGGTCATTTTTTAGAGGCTGCGCTAACCAAAGGATGGAACGTAACCGGTGTTGAGCCTAGTGCCTCTGCACAAACAATAGAATCTGTTAAATCGAATATTCACTCATCAATTGATCAAGTTGATGAGAATCAAAAATTTAATATTATTACTTTATGGCATGTGCTAGAACATGTACATGATCTCAATAGTATAATCGATAAACTAAAACATCATCTAACAGATAGGGGAAAACTAATTATAGCCGTACCTAATCCTGAGAGCTATGATGCCCAATACTTCAAAGAATATTGGGCTGCATACGATGTTCCGAGGCATCTCTATCATTTTACAAAAGATACTTTCCGAACACTGCTCAAAAAACACCAACTAAAACTTGAAGAAACAAAACCTATGCTCTTCGACTCGTTTTATGTTTCTTTGCTCAGCAATAGCTACAAATACAACTCAAAAAAATTCATTAATTCTTTCATAACAGGCTATAAATCAAACCGTTATGGAAAAATAACAAACGAATATTCCAGTCATATTTATATAGTATCCAAAAAATGAGGAGGTACCTGCCGTTAGTAATATTATTTCTTGCCAGCTGTGCAAATCAAACCGCCCCAACAGGAGGCCCAAAAGATCAGGATCCACCAAACCTTGTTAGCTCGAACCCGAAGAATAAAAGCATCAATGTTAAAACCAAAGAAATTGAATTAGTATTTGATGAGTATGTTAAACTCAACAAAGCTGATGATCAGATTATTATATCACCGCAGACGGAAATAGAAAAAAAATATAAGATTAGAAAAGATAAGGTCTATATCGAATTTGATGAATACCTACCCGACAGTACAACCTACACTATCAACTTTAGAGAGGGCATTCAAGATCTTACTGAAGGAAATAGTCCTGAAGATTTAAAGCTGGCATTTAGTACTGGTAGTTATCTTGACTCACTATTTATTAAAGGATCGGTTAAGGATATTCTTACGGATAAACCCGGTAGTAATTATTCTCTATTTCTCTACAACGCTCAAGACACTCTAAACATCTTTGAAGACAAACCCCTATACTTTACCAAAGCAAGCGACAAAGGAATCTACAAATTTGAAAATATAAAAAACGGTAACTATAATATTTATGCCGTATCTGATAAAAACAAAAACCTGAAATTAGAATTGGATGAAGAATCGCATGGATTTATAGAGAGTACCATTAAACTCGATAGTTCTATTTCTAAAATTGACATAATTACCACTTCAACAAATGCCAAACCTCTGGCATTGATTAGTGCAAGACAAAACGGTACTATATTCGAAATCAAGTACAATAAAAACATTATTGATTATTCACTCATCAACACGGATACCATAGAATTATATTCAAACTTCACTGATGAAAATCAAACCAACATCCAGATATTTAATAATAACATTACTCTGGACAGCACAGAAACATATGTCATTGCCACCGATAGTCTAGGCACCCAGTCCTTAGACACAATCATGGTAAAGTTTGAAGAAACCGTAAGACAACCCAAAGAATTCAATTCAAAAATCAACTTAGAAAAAGTATACCAATCAGATGGATTATTGAAAGGATCTATATCATTTAACAAACCCATTATCAGCTATAACTTCGATAGCATTTATCTTTTTCTAGACTCACTAAATCTCATCAAACTAGATACTTCTAATTATTTGAAAGCGAATAAGTACCTAGACCGATTTGATCTTGAATATACCATCAATAAAAGTCTCTTTGAGTCAAAAGAAACAGAACAAGAACAAGTTTCAACCAACCGTTCAGATTCTGTTAAAAGAACCCCACCACCTAAACCCCACTTATATGTAGGTCATGGCGCCTTTGTTTCGGTAGATTCAGATTCAACAAATCAACAACAAAGTAATTTAGCCTTTGCACAACTATCCAATACAGGAACACTACTAGTTGAAATTAATACTGAAGAGACGGATTTCATTGTGCAACTACTTACGCCTCAATTTAAAATTGTCCAGGAAAAACAGAACGTTCATATATTTTCATTTGATAAGGTTAACCCTGGCGATTATCTAGTAAGAGTCCTAGTTGACAAGAACAAAAATGGCAGATGGGATCCAGGTAATATAAATCTCAACATTCTACCAGAACCAGTTGTATTCTACACTAACGATGAAGACAATAAGCAACTTACTATAAGAGCTAACTGGGAATTAGGTCCAAATATCATCACTTTTTAGTGTGGATAAATACGGGATAACCTGTTTACAGGTATGACCTATATACATACTTTACATCAGATCAATATTCAACAAACAACTAGCTGTATTCTGTAAACAAATTTTGATCAAATACCCACACTTTCTTAACAACGTAAACCCATAAATATTTTATCAACAAAAACACCATGTTATCCACTAATGGTACTTAAGCCATTTATAATCAATAACTTACAAAATAATTTTATGTTAATAATTAATATAGTCTTCAACTTCTTACCAACAATCTACATAACCAAATAAACTCTTGATTAATTATCCACGTATCCACATAGTAATAATTAATAATAGTTTTTAATTTATAATATATATATAATATTGCTCTGTGGGTATTGTGAATAAAACTTCAAAAACGATTTTATTATTACTGTTTGTAGCGACTAATATTCTTGCGCAGCAAACCACCGAAATTCAATTGGCCAACGAGTATTATGGACAGGGTGAATATGAAAAGGCACGCACACTATACGAGGATCTCGCCAAAGACTTTAATAATATCACACTCATTCATAACAACTACTATTTCTTGTTACTGGAAACGGCCAATTATAATGATGCAGAAAAGTATATCAAGAAGTTAATAAAACGATTTCCCGAAAATCTCTATTATAAATTAGATCTAGGTTTATTAATTTTTACGGAAGAAGGTGAAAATCAATCTGACATTTATTTTAAAAATGTCATTGATGATATTAAATACGATAATTATCTCGTCAGCATCACAGCCGATTATTTTGTAAACAAAAAATTGACACAATATGCTGTTTTAACATTTACGGAAGGACGAACCGCTTTGAATAATCCTTACTTGTTCTCACTGGAGCTTGCGAATATTTATCGTATCATGAACGAGAAGGATAAAATGGTTGAAGAATATCTAAACTATGTTATTCAAAATCCGGCTAATCTCAGTTCAGTAAAAAACACGCTCCAAACTTTGTTGAACAAACCGGATGAGTTGCAAAGTTTAGAACGACTTTTATATGATAAAATCCAGCAAAACCCACAAAGTGAAGTTTATTCGGAGCTTCTTATATGGGTAAATCTCCAGCAGAAAAATTTCTATGGGGCATTTCTGCAAGCAAGAGCAATTGATAAAAGATTAAGATCAGAAGGAAGCCGCACATTGAACATTGGTATGATTGCCTTGAATAACAATGATTATAACAATGCGATAAAAATTTTCAGCTATTTGATTCAAAACTACCCTGGCTCGAATAATTATCTTCTGGCTAAAATGTATTTGATCCGATCTTATGAGCAACGTGTAAGGAATACTTACCCCATTGATGAAAGAGAAATAAGAAATCTGGTGAATGATTATAATGAATTTATCAAGGAGTTAGGAGTTAGTAGAAACACGTTAGAAGCACTAAGGAACAAGGCACTGCTACATGCATTTTATTTAGATGAAAAGGATTCAGCTATAGCTATACTTGAAAAAATTGTTGAAACACCACGCGCTAACCCCGAAATTAAGTCGAAATCAAAATTAGATTTAGGTGATATTTATTTACTCAAAGGAGAATCGTGGGAGTCTTCTCTCTTGTATTCTCAGGTGGAAAAATCGAATAAAGAAGATGATCTTGGCTATATAGCAAAATTAAAAAATGCCAAATTATCATACTATAAAGGAAATTTTAAATTGGCTGAAGAACATCTGGATATTTTAAAAGAAGCAACCACCCGGGAAATTGCGAATGATGCCATGGCATTAAGTCTTCTTATTAAAGATAATACAGTATTAGATACTTCAGATGTAGCACTACAAGAGTATGCCAACATAGAATTGCTACTTTTTCAGCATAAAACGGAACAAGCAAAACTTAAGATCGATTCCATGCTCACTAATTTTCCAAACCATTCACTTACAGATGAACTCCTCTGGCTAAAAGCTGATTTGCTAAAAAAAGAAGGAAAATTTACTGAATCAATTTCTTTGCTCGACAGAATAGTGGAGCAGTATGGATCTGATATACTAAGTGACGATGCTTATTTTTCAATTGCTGATATTTATGACCGACAGCTTAACGAAAAGGAACGGGCTATGGAATACTACAGAAATTTTTTAACGAAGTATCCGGGCAGTGTTTTTATTGCTGAAGCTCGCAAAAGATTCAGAGAACTTCGTGGCGATTTCGATGCCCGCGAGCAGCTTGTTAACTAGATGTAATACGATCTCTAGTTTTTTTGTTAATTTAATCTCCAAAATAATTTATCATGGAGATAAACCGTCTGTTCGATACACTCGACTATCAACTCGAAGAATGCCCGCTTGATGATTCATTAGCCAATAAGGTTGATGGAAAGTGGCAAACAATATCAACCCAAGAGTTTAAAGAATTAGTGAACCAACTCAGTGCTGGGCTTATCAATAAAGAAGTACAAAAAGACGATAAAGTCGGAATAGTATCCTTCAACAGGCCAGAATGGGTAATTACAGATTTTGCTGTTACGCAAATAGGAGCAATTGGTGTACCCATGTATCCTAACTCAACACCAGGTGATTATGCATTTATAATTAATGATGCTTCCATTAAGAGAGTCTTTTGTGGTGACGTTGAAATCTGCGAGAAAATTGAAAGTGTAAAAGACAAACTAAATCAACCGGTTGAACTTTACTGCTTCGATGAAAATCAAAAATTCGAATTCTGGAAGAACTTATTCAAACAGCCCGGCCAATCCGATATAGACGAGATCAATGCCAGAAGGGATTCAATTAAAACAGAAGATCTGGCCACAATAATTTATACCTCCGGAACCACAGGTAATCCTAAAGGAGTAATGTTAAGCCATAAAAACATACTCTCTAATTCTGCATCTGTAGAAGAAATTTTTCCAAACGTGGAGAAAGGATATCGTACGTTAAGTTTCCTGCCACTGTGCCACATATTTGAGCGAACAGGATTATATACCTATATGCGTTTGGGCGTAAGTATTTATTATGCCGAGAGTATGGATACCATTGGTGAAAACTTAAAAGAAGTAAAGCCCCAGTTTTTCGCCACGGTGCCACGATTACTTGAAAAAGTATATGATAAAATTGTTGCCAAAGGCTATTCACTCACAGGTATAAAAAAACAGCTCTTCTTTTGGGCACTTCAATTGGGTGATAAGTATGAGCCCAATAAATCACATAGTTTTATATATAAATTAAAACTGGCAATAGCCAACAAACTAATATTTAGTAAGTGGCGTGAAGCTCTCGGTGGCAATGTTCAGTTTATAGTTTCTGGAGCGGCAGCACTTCAACCCAGATTGGCTCGAGTTTTTTGGTCGGCACAAATAAAAATTTTGGAGGCCTACGGCCTCACAGAAACGTCCCCCGGAATTAGCTTTACACGAGACGACCCTAAAGATGTTAGGATAGGTTGTGTAGGTCCACTGCTACCGAGAGTTGAAGTGAAGTTTGGGGAAGATGGCGAAATATTGGCCAAAGGACCAAGCGTAATGATGGGCTATTTCAATCGACCAGATGCCACAGCCGAAGTGTTAGATAGTGATGGCTGGTTTCATACGGGTGACATTGGTGAAATGGTGGAAGGTAGATATTTGAAAATCACCGATCGTAAAAAAGAAATTTTTAAAACTTCTGGAGGAAAATACATCGCGCCTCAGTTAATTGAAAATAAGTTTAAAGAATCTACACTCATTGAACAGGTGATGGTAATAGGTGAAGGGGAGAAATTTCCATCTGCCTTAGTCGTACCTGCTTTTGAAGTACTTCGCGATTGGTGCGAGATTAAAAAAATCAATTATACTACCGATATAGAAATGATTGCACATGAGCGTGTTTTGAAGAAATTTCAAAAAGAGGTAGATAGGTTGAATAAATCATTTGCTCAATATGAGAAAATCAAAAAAATTAAATTATTACCTACTTCATGGACTATTGAATCGGGCGAGCTTACGCCTACGCTTAAATTGAAAAGAAAAGTAATTCTTTCAAAATATCAGGCTGATATAGATTCACTATACGCTTAAGTAATGATTATTGGAATTGGTGGCGTAAGCAGGTCAGGTAAAACAACATTGGCCAAGTTATTACAAGACCAACTCGGGGAAAAAAATGTTAAGATTATTTCGCAGGATGATTTTGCATTGGATAAAGCAGAGTTACCCACCTTTCATGGCATGACCGATTGGGAGCATCCTAACGGTATAAACTTCGACAGTCTAAGGAAAACCGTTTTACAAGAATCTAAAAAATATCCCTACCTAATTACTGAAGGCTTTTTAATTTATCACGATGATGAATTGAGATCATTAATTGACTTCAAAATCTTTATTGATATTAATGAAGCTACTTTTCTGAATCGCAAGATGAAAGACGACCGATGGGGAAAAACACCCATCATTTATGTGTCGCACATATGGGATAGCTATCTGAAATACGGAAAAATAAGTGATCAAGGGATTGACCTCAAGCTAGATGGAACAAAACCTTTTGATGGTACAATTATTATTTCCGAAATAATAAAATCAGAGTAATCCTACCATTCATAAAAATATCCTGTTTATATCGCAGGCTTATTTTTAACTTTCCAAAAACCAAATATTCTTAAAATGAATTTTAAAAAGCTTACAACTTACCTAACTATTGTGAGCGCTGTTGCCTGGACAGCGTGTTCTCAAAGTTCTCAACCTGAGGAAGAAGAATTTACGACAGACAATGTGCTGTTAAAAGAGTGGTCGGGCCCTTACGGTGGATTGCCGGCCTTTGATCAAATGAATTTGGATAGTTTAAAGCCCGCTTTAACAGAGGGTATGAGACTAAACCTGCAAGAGATTGATAAAATTGCCAATAACCCAGAGCCTCCAACTTTTGAAAACACAATTGTAGCGTTAGAAAGTACTGGAGACGCACTCAATAGAGTGTTTGTTTATTATGGCATTTGGAGTAGCAATATGTCAAGTCCTGAGTTCCGTGAAATTCAAGCAGAAATGGCTCCAGTTATTTCTGAATTCAGTTCAAAAATTACACAAAACGAAAAACTGTTTCAGAGAGTAAAAGCAGTTTATGAACAAACTCAAAAAGAGCCTAGGTCTCCCGAAGAACAAAGACTTGTTCAGCTGACTTATGAAGGGTATGCGATGAACGGAGCTGACTTAGACGAAGAGTCTAAGAAGCGTTATGCAGAAATTAATAAAGAGCTCTCTTCGCTGTATACAAAATTTGCAAGTAATGTCTTGGCAGATGAAGAATCGTACGAAACATTTTTAACAAAAGATCAGCTTGGTGGTCTTTCAGAGTCTTATATAAATTCAGCTGCAAAAGCTGCTGCTGATAGAGGAAAAGAAGGAATGTATGCTGTAATTAATACACGTTCATCGATGGACCCTTTCTTAACTTATTCTACAGAAAGAGATCTGAGAGAAAAAGTGTGGCGTAACTACTATTCTCGTGGTGATAATGGTGGTGAACACGACAACAATCAGATTATTGCCGACATTTTGAAATTGAGAGATGAGCGCGTTGCATTGTTAGGACATGATAATTATGCAGAATGGAGACTTCAAAACAGAATGGCTAAAAAACCGGAAAATGCGATGCAAATGATGGAGTCTGTTTGGCCGGCAGCTATAGCAAGAGTAGATGAAGAGGTTGCTGACATGCAAGCCATTGCTGATAAAAATGGTGATAACATTACCATCGAACCTTGGGACTATAGATATTATGCCGAGAAAGTGAGACAGGATAAATATGATTTAGATTCTGATGAAGTAAAACAATACCTGCAACTTGATAAGTTGAGAGAAGCGATGTTCTTTGTAGCGGGCGAATTGTTCAATTTCAAATTCACTCCCGTACCGGAAGGTACAGTTCCTGTTTATCAGGAAGATGTAAAGGTTTGGGAAGTTACGGACAAAACTTCTGGTGAACATATCGGCCTGTGGTATTTAGATCCATTTGCCAGACAAGGAAAAAGATCAGGTGCCTGGGCAAACTCTTACAGAAGCCACACTACATTTGAAGGGAAAGAAACTGTACTCGTTTCAAATAATTCAAATTTCGTAAAACCGGCACCTGGCGATGCAGTACTTGTTTCGTGGGATGATGCCAATACTTTCTTCCATGAATTTGGTCATGCACTTCATGCATTGTCTTCTAATGTAGAGTACCCAACATTAAATGGAGGAGTGAGAGATTATACGGAGTTTCAATCTCAACTTTTAGAAAGATGGTTGTCGACTGATGAAGTAACTAACAATTATTTGGTACACCATAAAACTGGCGAGGCTATGCCTCAGGAATTAATTGCAAAAATTAATAAGGCCTCTACCTTCAATCAGGGCTTTGCAACTACAGAATATTTAGCTTCTGCACTCATGGATATGTATTATCATACTACTGATCCGGAAGGCATTGATCCTGATGCATTTGAAAAAGAAACATTGGCTAAATTAAATATGCCAGATGAACTAGTAATGCGTCACAGGTCACCACATTTTGGGCACGTGTTTTCTGGTGAAGGATACGCTGCCGCTTATTATGGTTATATGTGGGCAGATGTATTAACGTCAGATGCAGCCGAAGCATTTAAAGAAGCTCCGGGTGGATTCTATGACAAAGAAGTTGCAGAGAAATTGGTAAAATATTTATTTGCTCCAAGAAACTCAATGGATCCTGCTGAAGCGTATAGAAAGTTCAGAGGTCGCGATGCTAAAATTGAAGCATTAATGCGTGATAGAGGTTTTCCAGTGAAGTAATTAATTTAATTTTAAGTAAAACCCTGACGAGCACCGTTAGGGTTTTTTTATAACTAGTTGATAGAGAGCGCTGTGTAATTCACATAATAATAACTTAATTATTACTTAATCAAATGCAGAAATCTTAGAGGGCATTTTACCTGTTATTTTGAATCCTAACGAATACAAATATGAAAACCTGGATTCAAAAACTGCCAATAAGATTTAAACTACTCTTTGCTTTTGGCTCTATACTTCTAATGTCAGTCTGGATTATCTCTGTAGGCATTTCCAGTATCCAGAATATAATTTCATACAATGAATTATCTGAAAGAATAAATGGGCTGAACGTAGCAGCACTCAAAATGTCGCGTGATATCCAGGAGTTTTCTGATCGAGGCTTTAAAAACGTAGAATTTTTAAAAACGAATGAAAGTGAATGGCTAAACTCCTACAATAAGGAATATGCATTTATTCAAAGTGAACTTGAGGACATTGACAGTCACGATTACTTTACTCGCCAAATAAATAAAAGGCAATTAGATTCAATTTCCAGTAAGCTGGTCGCCTATGATAAAAATGTCAAAAGTCTAATTCTTACTTTCTCTGAACGAGGGTTTCAGGATTATGGTGTTGAGGGAAAACTAAGAAAAGCCATTCATGATGTTGAAGACTCTAACTACCCCTACGACAAAGCAAGCATGCTGATGCTTCGCAGACACGAAAAAGATTTTTTCTTAAGGAAGGATTTAAAATATAAAAACCGATTTAACGATCAAATAGAAAAACTTACAATACAGGTTGACTCCATGAATCTGGAAGAAGGGAAAAGTGAGATTAAAAATAGTATCAAAAAGTACCAATCACAGTTCAACTATATAATCGAACTGGAGTCCAAAATAGGTCTGGATTCTGAGAGTGGATTATTGGGAGCGATTAATAGCAATTTTGAATCGTTTGAAAATGTGCTATCAAACTTAACACAATCAGTAAAATCGAAAAATCAAGAAATGGTGCAACACTCATTGATTACCCTATTTGCACTGCTTACACTTCAGATTATTGTAGGGTTAATATTGGTTATTTTTTATGCAAATCTTCTTACTAAGGCAATTAATGAAATAAAATCTGCCTTAGTAAGTCTTTCCAAAGGGTCTTTTCCAGAAAATATGGTTGTTCGCACAAAAGATGAAATCGCTTATGCAAAACACGCGCTTAATAACCTGGTTGAAAGAATTAAAGCTGCCGTTCAGTTTGCTCAGGATCTTGGAAAGGGTAATTTGAATATCGAATACAAAGACGAGTTTAAAGAAGACGTTTTGGCTACAGCCATAATAAAAATGAAAAGTCAGTTGGTTGAGGCGGATAAACAACAAAGAAGTATTAACTGGTTAAATGAAGGAATGGCCAAGTTCTCTGAAATTTTAAAAAACAACACCAATAATATTTCAGAGTTAGGTGATGAGATTATTTCTCAGCTTGTAAATTATCTTGGCGTTAATCAAGGGGCGATATATGTTATCAATGAAGATGAAAATTGCCTTGAATCGGTGGCTACTTACGCTTACAATAAAAAGAAATATGAACATAAAAAGATACAAATTGGTCAGGGTCTGGTAGGTCAGTCTGTACTGGAAAAATCTTATATTCTACTAAAAGAAGTTCCAGAAGATTATATCAAAATCACATCAGGCCTGGGTGAGGCAACGGCAAGAAATGTAATTATCGTTCCGCTTATGATCAACGATGAGGCGATGGGCGTTATTGAGTTAGCTTCTTTTCAGCTCTTTTCAGAGTTGGAAATTAAATTTATTAACAGAGTATCTGAAAGCATAGCCAATATTTTATCTAGCAAAAAAATAGCTGAAAGGACATTAAAATTACTGGACGAGGCTCAGGAGAAGGCAGTGGCACTTAGTGCACAGGATGAAGAATTGCGACAAAACTCAGAAGAGCTTCAGGCCACGCAAGAGGAAATGGAGCGACAGCGAACGGAACTTTTGAAAGAGGTAGAGCGATTGGAAAATGAGTTGGGCAAATCGGAAATACAAATTTCAGATCTAAGAAATAGGCTAACTCAAAAAGAGAAGGAACACCTGTTTGAATAAATTATTGATCTTCCTTCAAAACCATTTCATTTTTTGACAAATCTTTTTAGCTTGTAAGTTAATTCAAACTTACACTCCTATGAAGTACTTACTTTTTATTGTCTCAGTTGGTATCCTGTCAGCATGTAGCTCTGCCCCTAAAGAAGAGGTTAGTGAAGAGCTAAAGTCCAATACAGAAAGTGTAGAGGCCGCAACAGAAGAATTAGATCAAACTACTGATGACCTTGAGAAACAAATGGAGAAAACCACTCAGGAAGTAGACAGCCTTTTAAAGGATATTTAAACCCAACCTCTGGTAATCATGAAAAAGTTAACCTACATACTATTAACTCTTGTTCTTTGCGTAACAATTTTAGAGTCCTCGGCTCAAGGAAATTCTGATAAAGCGAAAGAGAAAAAAGAGCAAGCTCAAAAGAATAAAGAAAACAAAGGGAAAGGAAAGGAGAAAGATAAAAACAGTAATGAGTCTGACAGTCTGGATTCAGAAGAGAAGGGAAAGAAAATGAAGGAGGAGAAGGTGAAAGACAAAGACCCAAAAGAAGATAAGGAGGAAAGTGAAGAAGGGGAGGAAAATGATGGGAATGCCTACGGAAAAAATAAAGGTGAACTAAGCGGTAAAGAATTTGGCCAAGCCAGGGCGGCAGAGGCTCGTGCTAAAGCCGAGGCAGAAGTGAAAGAATCCGAAGAGAAAGTGGCTTTAGCGGAGCAAACTTTACAAGAAACTCAAACAAAAATAGAAGTGGCCAAGCAAAAAGTTGAGGAGCAGAAACAAGCAGGCGATGTTGTTGATGAGGCAATTAAAGTAAAAGAGGAGAAAATAGCTCAGGCTGAAAAGGTAGCACGAGATTTAGAAGAAAAAATAAGATTGGAAAAAGAAAAATTGGAAAGAGCCAAAGCTGCACTTGAAAAATTAGGAACGGAGTTTAAACATTAAACATTGTCTGCTGTTTAGTTAAACAAAATGCATAACCACGAATTTGTAAATATTTACGATGAAGTCTTTGAGACTATAAAGGAGCTCAAAGGCGATGTAATCGAAACCCACATTAAAAGATTAAAAGAACTAGATAAGCTAATTCCGCCCAGTGCTATGTTCTTTTGCATTACTAACACTACTAAAAGATCTTTTGAGTTTGTAAGTAAGAATTTCTCCTATGCTACTGGTCTCGACCGAAAGAAAATGGAGGATGAAGGCATGACCTATTGGTGGAGTAGGTATCACCCAGATGAGGCAAGTATTTGGTTGAAAGTGTTGTCAGAGCTTATGGAATTCACACTAGCTGAAATTCCACAGGAAGATAGAAAGCGCGTAAGTTATATCTGGAATTACAGCATTAAAAACTCCAAAGATGAATACCTGAATGTCACTCAACATACAACACCCATGTATTTTGATGATGAAGGAAAACCTGTAATAGGTTTGGCTCACTATTCAGTTACGGGTTCTGGAGATCGTATTCCAATGAAATCAACGGCATTAATTTTAAATGCGAATGATGAATATGAAACTATTTATTATAAAAACTACTCTCAACACTTACTCGAAAATAAATACAGCCACCGAGAAAGAGATATATTAAGATTACTGTCGCTAGGTCATTCTACATCTGAGATAGCTAAAAAGTTGTTTATCAGTGAACACACTGTTCATACCCACAGAAAAAACATTCTGGCAAAAACTGATTGCCAGAATATTACGGAGCTGGTAGCCAAATGTATTAGAGACGGCCTGCTTTAATTACTCGCTTTTCAAAGAATCTACAGGGTTGCTCATGGCGGCTTTTATTGCCTGATAACTTACTGTTATTAATGCAATTAAAAAGGCAAGGGCACCGGCTATTATAAAAAGTTCAGCACCAACTGAAATTTTGTAGTTATAACTGTTCAACCACAGGTCTATGCCATACCATGCAACCGGGATGGCTATAAAGTACGCAACAAGAACTAAAAGTGTAAATTGCTTTGAAAGCATCAGAGCAATTGAGTTTACACTTGCTCCTAACACTTTTCTTATCCCTATTTCTTTAACCCTTTGTTCAGCCATAAAAGTAGCTAATGCAAACAGTCCTAAACATCCGATGAATATTGCCAGTGCAGAAAAAATACCAAAAACCACGCCCAACCTTGATTCTTCAGCATACATTTTTGCAAACTTGTCATCAAGAAAATGATAGTTAAATGGCAATCCAGCCCCTACCTTTTTCCATGTATCTTCAATTTGTTTCACTGAATTTGAAAAATCGTTTGTTGATAACCGAACAGACATAACGCCAGTGCTGTTACCTAATCTAAGCGCCAGAGGACCAATATTTTCTTTGAGGGATTCAAAATGAAAATCTTTAACCACACCAATAACATGATAAACTTCAAACTCATCAGATAACACAGCACCAGTATTATTATTGTAGCTATATGTTACGATTGCTCTTTCGTCACCTGGGTTAAACCCATAAACTCTTAACGCCTGTTCATTTAAAATTACCGCGTTTGAATCGGACGCTATGTTTTTGTCAAAATTTCGTCCTTCAATTAATTCCATACCCATCGTTGGTATATAGTCACTATCTACATTCCACATTTGGGTGCTAATCGTATTCGATTCATCTGGCGAGAGTCCCTTCTTCCAATAAACATTATCATTTCTGTTATAGCCGTTGATCGGAATAAAACCGCTATATGAGGCAGAAACTACATTGCCTAACTGGGTAACCTCATTTTTAAAAGTTTCTCTGGAGTCACCCAACATATAGGTGTCATTTACCAAAATCACCTGCTCTTTATTGAAACCAATTTTTTTGTTTTGAATAAAATTTAATTGTTTCTGTATAGCGATAGTGCCTATAATCAAAAGAATACTGATAAAGAATTGGAACACAACAAGTGAGCTACGCAGTATTGAACTTCCGGCACCCTGAGCCAATTTTCCCTTCAAGGTATTTATAGGTTTGAAAGAGCTAAGGAAGAAGGCTGGATATATTCCGGCAATAACTCCTATAACAATAGCACCACTTAAAACAGACAAAATGAAAAGGGGGTCACCAAAAGGAATGGTTAGGCTTCTTTCAGCAATGAGATTAAAGAATGGTAAAAGAGTTATTACCAGTATGAAACCTACAATTAAAGACATTAAACTCATAATAATAGATTCAGTAAGAAATTGTCTTACTAAGTGAGATTTGTATGACCCCAATGCCTTTCGAACGCCAACTTCTTTTGCCCGGTTAGCAGACCTTGCAGTTGATAGGTTCATAAAGTTTATGCACGCTAATGCCAGGATAAAGATGGCAATGGCAATAAAAAGGTATACACTTTGTTGATTGCCTGTTTTACCGATGTCAAAAATGAAGTCAGACTTTAGATAAATATCTTCCAATTGTTTCAATTCCAAAACCACTTCATTACCTGATGCAGCAAATTCCTCAAGGCCAACACCTAAAAACTCTTTGAGTTGAGGCTCTACTTTTCTACCATAGAAATCGGAAAGCTTTAAGGCAAGGTCTTCTTTTTCAACACCATCAGCGGCCCTTATGTAGGTGTAGAAATTATTGCTCAACCACATGTTGTTATTGGCTTCCTTTTGAATAGTTGACATCGACATAAAAAAGTCGAACTGTATGTGGGAGTTGCTTGGGATATCTTCAAAAACAGCCGTTATTTCAAACGACTCATTGCCATCCATAATCAGAGTCTTATTCAAAGCACTTTCTCCAGGATAATACTTATCGGCCGTTGATTTGTTTATGGCCACTGTATAAGGCCTTATCAGCGCTGTTCTTTTGTCTCCTTCAATTACCTTAAAAGTAAACAGATCAAACAGTGTAGAATCGGTGAAGGTCAATCGATCTTCTTTTATACTTTCATTCGATTCTGGTGTCTTTACCAAGTAAGTACCTCTGTTTCGGAACCTTACTGCTTGTTCAACCTCAGGCATTTCTTCAACTGCAGTGAACCCGAAAGGGGCAGGTCCCGTAGGGTACTTAAATTCATTTCCATTGATTTTACCATATCTCTCTATCCGATAGATGTTGTTTCCATTTACATGAAAATCATCATAATTGAGCTCATTTTGAACAAACAGGTAAATTAAGAGGCTACAGGCAACGCCAACAGCTAGGCCAATAATATTTATAGCAGAATAAAACTTGTGCTTCACGAGGTTTCGAATGGCAATTTTAAAATAATTACGAATCATGATCTTAGTGTTGTTATTGGAGTATTGGATAGTTTGGGATTGTAGTGAAACGAGCTTTTCCTCGTTTCCAAAGTCTTTAATTACCTCATCATAGGCTTCAATAAAACGCATTCCTGATTGCATCTTATCTTCCACCAATGAACATATATGATCGAGCAGTTCTTCACCCAGATTGTCGTCAACGATTCCTCGATATTGAATGTCCTTCGAGATATAGTTAATATGCTCGTTGGTTAATTGCATTAATAAGCAGGTTTAATCTGGAGCACATTAAACATGGTGCTGATAAAGGCCTCAAAAGCCTCAATTTTTTGAGAAACCGTGCTGTTACCAACCGGTGTGAGTAAATAATATTTTCTAACGCGCTTACCCATGCTTACCTTTTCAGTTGAAAGAAGCCCCTCGGCTTCAAGCTTATGAAGAGTTGGGTACAATGAACCTTCAGTTAAAACCAATTTTCCATTGGAAAGGGCTTTTACTTTTTGGGTTATTTCATACCCATACATTTTACCATTATCAGCCAGTAGCTTCAAAATGATAGTTTGTAAAGTGCCTTTTAATAGTTCCGGACTATGCATAATAGTTCAATACATTGGAGTCTTAGGTAATACGATTGTAATTCGTGAAGGTTACAAACACATTAAAATTGATTATATTGTGAGTAAAATTTAATCCAATATAGTATGCATGCATAACAAATTTTTTTATATTTGTTATCCTTCAAAAACAAACGTTTGAATTGAAGGGTGTGAATATGAAAAGAGAGGAAACAATCGATCATAATATTAAGTCTGCATGGCATGCCATCTCTCGAATGTATAACCAGCAGGCGGTCAAACAGGACATCACAACTTCTATCGGTTTTGTTCTATTGAACATTAGTTCTAAAGAAGGTACTCAGGCTACCAAGATTGCTCCTCTAATGGGCTTGGAGTCAAGGAGCCTAACGCGTGTCTTAAAAAACATGGAAGAAAAAGGGCTGATCTATCGTAAGCCAGACGAGAATGATGGCCGATCAGTTAGAATATACCTAACAGAAGAAGGCAAACGGAAGAAAGAAGTTTCACGAAATACGGTGTTATCTTTTAATAATCAGGTGCGTGAGAAAATCCCAGAATCGAAATTAAATGTATTCTTTGATGTGATTAATAACATCAACGAAATTATAGATAAGAATAAAGTATACGATAACGCAAATAATAAATAAACTAACTAATGACTAGACGAATAAGAAAAGTTGCTGTATTAGGATCCGGTATCATGGGATCGCGAATTGCATGTCACTTTGCTAACATTGGTGTAGATGTTCTTTTGTTAGACATTGTTCCTCGTGAGCTTAATGATCAGGAAAAAAAGAAAGGTTTAACACTAGAAGATAAGGTTGTCAGAAACAGAATTGTGAATGATGCCTTTGAATCAACCTTAAAGTCAAAGCCTGCATCACTTTATGACAAAGACTTTGCTAGTAGAATAACACTAGGAAATTTTGACGATGACATTTCTAAAATCAAGGATTATGATTGGACAATTGAAGTAGTAGTTGAAAATCTGGATATCAAGAAAAAAGTATTTGAGCAGGTTGAAAAGCACAGAACTCCGGGAACGCTTATTACTTCTAATACATCAGGTATTCCTATTCACCTGATGCTTGACGGTAGAAGTGAAGATTTTCAAAAGCATTTCTGCGGAACGCACTTCTTCAATCCACCTAGATACCTTCGATTACTTGAAATCATTCCTACCCCAAAAACAGACCCTGAAATCACAGATTTCTTAATGCACTATGGTGATCTGTTCTTAGGTAAGACAACGGTATTAGCGAAAGATACACCAGCCTTTATCGCCAACAGAGTTGGAATTTATGCCATTTTGAAAGTCATCGAATCCATGCAAAAGCTTGGCCTTAACGTGGACGAAGTAGATAAACTCACAGGGCCGGTAATTGGCAGGCCCAAATCGGCTACCTTCAGAACCTCTGATGTTGTTGGCTTAGATACACTTGTTAAGGTTGCAACAAATTTATATGAAGGTTTACCTAACGATGAAGGTAGAGATACTTTTAAATTACCTGACGTAGTCGGCAAGTTGATGGAGAATAAATGGCTTGGAGACAAAACAGGCCAAGGTTTCTATAAGAAAACAAAAGATGATAAGGGCAAAACAGAGATACTTACCTTAAATCTAGAAACGTTAGAATACGAGCCTAAAAAGAAAGCCTCTTTTGGAACGCTTGAAGCTACTAAGCCAATTGAAAATCTTAAAGAAAGATTTAAGCCATTGTTGGCTGGAAAAGATAAAGCAGGTGAATTTTACAGAGACTCATTCTTCGCGCTTTTCAAGTATGTAACAAACCGCATTCCTGAGATTGCCGATGAGTTATATAAAATTGATGATGCAGTTTGTGCAGGCTTTGGCTGGGAAGTAGGTCCTTTCGAAACTTGGGACTCTATCGGCATAGAGAAATCGATCCAGCAAATGGAAGAAATGGGTTATAAGCCTAATAAATGGGTTTATGACATGTTAGATGCTGGTATTAAAACATTTTACACAGCGAAAGATGGCGTAAGACATTACTATGACATTGATTCTAAATCTTATAAACCAGTTCCTGGCGCAGACGAATACATCATACTGGATAACATTAGAGAAAGCAAAGTTCTTTGGAGCAATTCAGGCTCTACAATTTTTGATCTGGGTGATGATGTAATTGGAATTGAATTCCATACCAAAATGAATACCCTCGGAGGTGAAGTGGTTGAGGGAATTAATAAGGCCATTGATATGGCAGAAAAAGACTACCGAGGTTTAGTAATAGGAAACCAAGGAGCACAATTTTCTGCGGGAGCAAACTTGGGTATGGTATTTATGTATGCCATCGAACAAGAGTTTGACGAAGTAGATTTTATGATTCGTCACTTCCAAAATACAATGATGCGAGTTCGTTATTCATCAGTACCTGTTGTGGTAGCACCTCATGGGCTCTCATTGGGTGGTGGCTGCGAAATGACCATGCATGCTGACGTTGTACAAGCTGCTGCTGAAACTTATATAGGTTTAGTAGAAGTTGGTGTCGGCCTTATCCCAGGTGGTGGCGGAACCAAGGAATTAACGAAAAGAGTTTCTGATGGAATACAAACAGGCGATGTTGTTCTGAATGATTTACAAAATGCATTCATGAACATAGCTACTGCTAAAGTTGCCACTTCTGCTGAAGAAGCACGAGGCATGCACATCTTGAGACCTCAGGATAGAATTTCAATGAATATTGATAGACAGCTAGCTGATGCAAAAGCTACGGTAATTGAATTAGCAGATGCTGGTTACACGATGCCAGTCCAGGCAAGCAATATTAAAGTTCAAGGTAAAACAGGTATGGCTTTATTTATGGCAGGTGTTAACGGAATGAGAATGGGTAATTATATCTCTGACCATGACCTGAAAATCGCGAATAAAATTGCTTACGTAATGTGTGGGGGAGATTTATCTTATCCACAAGAAGTTACTGAACAATATTTATTGGATCTTGAAAGAGAAGCATTCTTATCTCTAACAGGAGAAAAGAAAACATTAGAAAGAATTCAAAGCATTTTAACAACAGGTAAACCATTAAGGAACTAAAAGTTGTTATTACTATAAATTAAAAAACTATGGACGCATATATAGTAAAAGGATATAGAACAGCAGTAGGAAAAGCAGGAAGAGGTGGATTTAGATTTACTAGACCAGACAACCTAGCTGCAGATGTAATTAAGCACTTGGTAGGATCAATTGATGGATTCGATGCCAAGAGAGTAGATGACCTTATTGTAGGGAATGCCGTACCAGAGGCTGAGCAAGGAATGCAGATGGGTAGAATCATTGCACTTCTTTCTTTACCAATTGAAGTACCTGGTATGGTGATTAACAGATACTGTGGTTCAGGACTTGAAGCAATAAATATTGCAGCTGCCAGAATACACGCAGGTCAGGCAGACTGTATTATTGCTGGTGGAACAGAGTCAATGTCGTTAGTTCCAGTAATGGGTCATAAGACAGCTCTTAACTACGAAATCACAACAAAAAACCCTGAGTATTATACAAGCATGGGTTTAACTGCAGAGCAAGTTGCAAAGGAGTATAAGGTGTCTCGTGAAGATCAGGATGAGTTTGCTTATAACTCTCATGTAAAAGCAGCTAAGGCAATTCAGGAGGGTAAGTTCAAAGATCAGATTGTTCCTATCAATGTAAAAGAAACATATCTAGATGCCAACCTTAAAAAGAAAACCAGAGAATATGTGGTAGATACTGATGAAGGCGTTAGACCAGATACAACGGTAGAAGCGCTCAGTAAATTAAGACCAGTTTTTGCAGCGGGTGGATCTGTGACAGCCGGTAACTCAAGTCAGACTTCTGATGGTGCTGCTTTCGTGATGGTGATGTCTGAAAAAATGGTTAAAGAACATAACCTTGAGCCGATCGCGAGACTAGTTAGCTATACTGCTGCTGGTGTTGAGCCAAGAATTATGGGCATCGGACCAGTAGCAGCTATTCCAAAAGCATTAAAAATAGCTGGGTTAAAATTAGATGATATCGACCAAATAGAATTGAACGAGGCATTTGCTGCGCAATCACTTGCCGTAATTCGAGAGTTAGGTATTGATCAGAACAAACTAAATCCTAACGGAGGAGCCATTGCATTAGGACACCCACTAGGTTGCTCAGGAGCAAAATTGTCAATCCAATTATTTGATGAAATGAGAAGAAGAAAGCAGAAATACGGAATGGTAACTGCGTGTGTAGGAGGAGGACAAGGAGTAGCTGGAATTTATGAGCTCCTTAACTAAACGAAACTAACTACTGATTAAAAAATTATAAATATGTCAACTACAACTGAAACAAAAACTAGCATTAAAGGAGGAGAGTTTCTGATCAGAGAAACTGATGCTAATGATGTATTCATTCCTGAAGAGTGGAGTGAAGAGCAAAAGATGATTGCTCAAACTTGTAAGGATTTTATTGAACAAGAAATTCATCCAAGATTGGACGAGATTGACTCAATGAAAAACCCAGAGTTAATGCCATCTCTATTAGATAAAGCAGGAGAACTTGGTCTTTTAGGAACAAGTGTACCTGAAGCTTATGATGGGTTTGGAATGAATTTCAATACATCTATGCTTGTGGCAGAAGTATTTGGAGCTGCCCACTCATTTGCAGTTGCTATTTCCGCTCACACTGGAATTGGAACGCTTCCTATCCTTTACTATGGTAACGAAGAACAAAAGAAAAAATATTTGCCAAAGCTGGCTACAGGGGAGTGGAAAGCTGCCTACTGTTTAACAGAGCCAGATTCAGGGTCTGATGCCAATTCTGGTAAAACAAAAGCCGTTCTTACTGATGACGGTAAGCATTATGTGATCAACGGACAGAAAATGTGGATCACAAACGGTGGGTTTGCTGATGTTTATATTGTATTTGCCAAAATTGATGACGACAAGAACTTATCTGCATTTATAGTAGAGAAAGAGTTTGGTGGAATCACCATGAATGAAGAGGAGAAGAAAATGGGAATCAAAGGTTCTTCTACTCGTCAGATATTCTTTAACGACTGCAAAGTACCTGCAGAAAACCTTCTTTCTGAAAGAGAAAATGGTTTTAAAATAGCTGTTAATATACTTAACATCGGAAGAATTAAGCTAGGAGTTGCTGCCGTTGGAGGAAGTAAGGCAATTATCAGTGCAGCAGTAAATTACTCTAACGAAAGAAAGCAGTTTGGTACTTCAATATCAAATTTCGGAGCGATAAAACATAAGATAGCAAGAATGGCTACTATGGTTTATGCGTCTGAGTCTGCACATTACAGAGCCGGTCAAAATATTGATGATGCGTATGATTCATTAATTGCTGGCGGAATGGCTGAGGCAGAAGCCAAATTGAAATCAGTAGAAGAATTTGCAATTGAGTGTGCCATTTTAAAAGTACATGGTTCTGAAGTATTGGATTACTGTGCTGACGAAGGCGTTCAGATTTACGGTGGTATGGGATTCTCAGCCGAAGGTCCGATGGATAGATCATATAGAGATGCACGTATCAACAGAATATTTGAAGGCACAAATGAAATAAATAGAATGCTTTGCATAGACATGCTGATGAAACGTGCTATGAAAGGGACTTTAGACCTTATGTCACCAGCTATGGCTGTTCAAAAGGAACTAATGTCTATTCCTGATTTTGGAGCTTCAGATGATGATGCATTATTTGCCAAAGAAAAGAAAGCCTTAGTTAACCTGAAAAAAGCAGGTTTGATGGTAGCCGGAGCTGCTGTTCAAAAATTCATGCAGAAATTGGGTGAAGAACAAGAGGTGCTAATGAATATGGCTGACATGTTAATCGAAGGATACGTTGCAGAGTCTTGTCTTTTAAGAGTTGAGAAACTTGTTGGTCAAAAAGGTGAAGAAGCAATGGCTCCACAGATTGATATGATGCGAGTTTACTTGCATGAAGCGATAGAAAAGGCAGCTTCTGCAGGTAGAGAAGCAATTAACTCTTTTGCGACTGGAGATGAGCAAAGAATGATGCTGATGGGCTTGAAAAGGTTTACAAAAGTTGAACCAATGAACTTAAAAGATGCCCGAAGAAGAATTGCAGACTACGTGATAGCTAAAAATGAATATCCTTTTTAATAATTACTAGTTTTAAGTTTAGAAGTCCTGGTGTTACCATCAGGGCTTTTTTTGTGCTATCAGTTATGAGGAATTATTAACTTTAAAGAGTTTATAAATTAACTCAAATGAAAAATAGCATATATAAAATTATTGCCATCGCAGTTATTACATTTAGCTGTCAGAATTCAAGTGAAAACCAAGTTGACACAGTTGAACCTGAATTAGCATTTGACAAAATGCTTGAGAACTACCATGAAGAACGGTTACAACTCTTTCCATTAGATGCCACATTTGCAGGAGATACTAGATACAATCATATCCTTCCAAATAATTTAACCGAGAGGTTTAAGCTAAAACTTACAGACTTCTATACTACTTATTTGGAGGCGTTAGAATCGTATGAGAAAAGTAGTTTATCGGAGGATCAACGAATGAGCTATGAAGTTCTAAAGTGGGAGTGTGAAATGAATCTGAAAGACTTAAACTTTCCGATGGATTTAATGCCTATTGATCAAATGTGGTCAATGAATTTAATGTTTGGACAATTAGCCAGCGGCTCATCTGCTCAACCATTTAATACTTTTGAGGATTATGAAAATTGGCTTAAACGAGTAGATCAGTACATAGCCTGGGGTGACAGCGCTATAGCGAATATGAAAAAAGGTATTGAACAAAATGTGGTTCTACCTAAACCATTAATAAAAAAGGTAATTCCTCAAATAGAATCATTGGCTAAAGGACCCTATAATGAGCATTTGTTCTATTCTCCAGCGAAAAACTTTCCTTCTGAATTTTCTGAAGATCAAAAAACCGCACTGAGTGAGAGCTATAAAAATATGGTTGAAGGTCAAATTATTCCACTTTACTCAAGAATGGCTGAATTTTTTAATAATCAATATCTTGAAGCAGGAAGAGAAACGACAGGAATTGATGCTCTCCCTTTTGGTAAGGAATACTATCAGCATCAAATAAAAAAATATACTACAACAGACATGACTGCTGATGAAGTATTTCAATTGGGCAAAGATGAAGTTGCAAGAATCTCAAAAGAGATGGAAAAAGTGAAAGAACAAGTGGGTTTTAAGGGCGATCTAAAATCTTTCTTTAATCATGTAAGAACTAAGCCAGAATTAATGCCCTTTACAGAGCCAGAGGAGGTAATTGCTAATTTCAACGCAATTCATGAAAAAATGAAGCCTCAACTTTCGCAATTATTTGATAAAACACCTAAAACACCATTTCAAGTCAAAAGAACGGAAGCTTTTAGAGAAGCCTCTGCCAGTGCCGAGTATAATCAAGGCTCTAAAGATGGATCGAGGCCAGGCACTTTCTATGTTCCAATTCCAGATGTGGAGGCCTATAATATGTATTCTGATGAGTCACTGTTTTTGCATGAAGCCATTCCAGGGCATCACTACCAAATTTCATTGCAGCAGGAAAATGAAAATCTACCAGAATTTAGAAGAACATTGTGGTATAGTGCTTATGGTGAAGGTTGGGCATTGTATAGTGAATCTTTAGGCAAGGAGTTAGGCTTATATACTGACCCTTACCAGTATTTTGGAATGTTAGGAGCTGAAATGCATAGAGCAATACGTCTGGTTGTTGATGCAGGAATGCATTCACAAGGCTGGACCAGAGAACAAGCGATACAATATTCATTAGAGAATGAAGCAGAAAGTGAAGAGTCAATTGAAAGAGAAATTGAGCGCTATATGGCTAATCCTGGCCAGGCCTTATCTTATAAAGTAGGCCAACTAAAAATAATTGAGTTACGGAAAAAGGCGCAAGAAGCAATGGGAGAAAAATTTGATATAAAGCAATTCCATAATATAGTATTAGAAACAGGATGTATTCCGTTAAAACTGCTTGAGGAGAAAGTTGAAGCTTATATCAACAATTAATTTGAAGGAGGCTTAGGCCTCCTTTTTTATGCAATAAATTGTTTATTGTAAAATCTTTCTGGTCTACGAAGGCGCTCTATTTTAATTAACAATTTATAGGTTGAGTCTTCCAGTGTTGAAATACCGGAGTGCCTTGCTTCTATGCTAGCGTCATTTCTATAGAGTAAAATTGACGAAAAAATGACTAGTATGATTCCTATAGTTTTCATAACATGTACTTTAAACGTAGAACATCTATAATAGATTTAAACAACAGCCATGCCAAAACCCTTAGAAAATATGTTATATACAGGTAATCAGGTAGTTACAGCATTAATAATAGGGCTATTATTTTTGTCATGTGAGTCAAAGAAGGAAACAAAAATGGAGAAGGAGTCAATTATGCCTGCCGACACTCTAATCGAATTTTTATCTGTTCAAAAGACAGCCAACGACTATACATTGCTACTTCAAAACGATTCTATTTATAGAGTACTTGCATTTCGCAAGCATGCAGATTCTTTATCATTTCAATTTATGAACTATCAATTTTCAGGTATTGATAATGCGACACTTCAAAATGAAGTTACCTTTATTGACTATTTATGGGAAAAGGCAGCCGATAGTATTAAAATCGACCTTAAAGGAGCAATGGTTGGGTATCCGTTAGAATACAAGGATGTTCTGGTCAAACATATTGATGCTGTTAAATCTGACGGCTCTCATGAAGATCAAGATTATGATCGACTAAGACGACTAATGCATGAAGCTAATGTTTACCAGCCTTTTGCAAACATGTTAACGGCACATGGCTACATGATTAATTCTATCTCCACCGAAAAACACGGACGTGTTCCGAAAGAGGAGCTATTAAAGCTTAGTTATAGTGATTCTCTCATTATACCTGTACCTTTTATGGTGTGGTTAGAGATAAAAAAAGCCTCTAATTAGAGGCTTATAAATTTCTATTGTATAATGAGTTTTTGTTTGTACGTACGTTTTGTTGAAGTAACCTGTAAAATATATGTACCTGGTTTTATATCCTGAACATTAATTTCAAGTTGTGATCCCTGCGTATATATTTCTTTATTAAGTATTTCTGCACCCTTCAAATCGATGATACTAACACTTAAATTATTCTGAGAATCAAAATCACCTGAAATTTTAATAACCTCATTGGTAGGATTAGGAAATACATTTATTGACTCTTGTGCAATTTGAGGTTCTGTAGAAGTCACAACTTTATTAAAGTAATTATCAGCAAGTGTAAATGCTTCTTGGGCAATTTCATATCCTATTATTCTACCTCTAATATCATCAGCCGGAGGATGTATTCCACCCCATATTCTTGATAAACTAGTTTGATCTGAAGCATCTCTATAAGTTGCCCATTGAAGTGTGACATCAACACTTGGCCCGTCTTCAAATACCAAAAATTCATTCATTGGTGCCTCAAACTCACCCACACCACCTGGAAAATATTCATCACCAGTTAATAAAGTTAATACCTCTGCTGCAGCTCTGGAGTATGTGCTATGCCCAGAAACATAACCTGCAAAAGGCGGAGTTATAAATGATGGTCTCTGATACGGCCACCAGTTATCGGCAAGAATCCAATCAACACCAGCAATATCTACATCTGGGTCTGCTATAAAATCTGGACCTTTCCATGCATAAAGTTTAATTTTACCCACATTCTCATTACTTGCACCCGCTAATGGGTCCCCAGCTTCTACTAATTCTATATACCCAGGTTCTAATGGTATTCCCTCTGGATGATAACTTGGTAAATTTTCATCAGAACTTTGTCCTTTTTCTGCCATATAACGAATTGCGGAAATTGGACGAGTATAATCATACCAGCCTTTTATACCCCACGCGCTAATAGCGCAATCATGCATAGCTCCACCTAACATAAAATAGGCTTTCACGTCCCATTCTAGGTCAGGAAGTTCAGTACCTTCACCTTTATACAACCTTTTAAAATCAGGGTGATCATGTACAGCTTCATTTAAAATTGTGAACCAATGTCCTGGAGGAGTTTCTGAATCAGGTCCATCGGCCCAAAACTCAGCCAAAACGCGCCCATAATCGCCACGAGGCACAATATTCTCAGGATAAGGCTGACCTGTTTTTGGGTTAATTGATCTTCCGGTTCCGGGATCACCACCACCGAATGTGTCATAAAAATCACGATAATCTTCAAGCTGGATTGGGAATGTAGACATATCTACATTGCCACTTGCACCTGGAGAAATATCCCACATCACTCCATCAGATGGGTCTAAATGACTTGACCAGATAGAGACCAGAGAAAACGTCCATTTATACTCATCAGATAACCCGCCTCCATCACTTTCAAGGTATGGTGGGTCAGATGGATCATGGTAAACCCAATACTCTCCGCCATCTCTTTCATATATGGTCAAATCTTCTTCTGTAAGTGAAAAAGGAAAAACCTGTCCCCATTCAGGACTTAAAAAAGCTGGAGTTGCTCCTGGGATTACATTACCTCCTTGATCAATAAATACTTCTAAAGTGAGAGGCTGCCATCTATTTGGGTCACTCATAGTAGAGTTTCCTGGTTCAGCCGGGGCTAATGGGTCATTAACAGGTTCATAAAATAAGTTTTCATAACCATTTGCTTCATTCGATCCATCCATAAGTCCGTATTCTATAATGCACTGTGCAATATAGTTTCCAAGTGCTGCAGGCTCGTTAAACTCAAGATTAGTAGAAGTAAAAGCCCTGTCATAACCAAGATTATCCATTAAATCGTCAATTAATGACATTACTTCTTCGCTACCGGGTGAATTGGCAAATCTGTGTTGCATTATACGATATACAGCAAAACTTATAGCTTCTTCCTGCGCAGCCTTTTTAGCAGTAGGTTCAGTAGGAATAACAATACCATTATATTGGCATTTATATCCATTTAAACTTTTACCTAATAGATAAAATTCGCCAGTACCCTCAAATGCATTCCAAGCATCATACATAGCCACTGATGTATGAAAAAGGTTTCTTGCATGAACAGTCGGTCTGGCAAAGTCGTTTCTAATTCCCTCTAGTACGGCATCATTCCATATTCTTGCTATTGAATGTTGACTTTGTCCAATTGATAAATTAAGGGCAAAGATGAATGTCAAAAATAATCTTCTCATTATTAAAAAGCTTTTTCAGGCAAAGTATAAATTCTTCCTTTATTTTCTTCTTTTAAATACTTAGTAAGCGGTGAAAAGTAATCGAGCATTGCCTTTGCATTTAATTCTTCACCTGTGGTTTCTTTTAATAATTCTCTCCAATCTTTGGTTGCTCCTACTTTAAGCATATCGTTTAAAAACTTTCCAACTTCTTTATTGCCATAGTAGTTAGTAGCTCTAGGGTCTTGCTTTAATATGTTTTTAGCAATATGATTATGCACTTGGAATAGCAACACATAACTCAACGCATAGTCATAATACTGTGCGGCATCATTATTAATGTGTGTTTTGGATGTTGCATCTGCATACTCTTCACCCCTTTCAGTTGGAGGCACAATACCCTGAAAGTCTTTTTTCATTTGCCACCAGGCTTTATTGTACTCATCTTTTGAGAGATTATTAACATATAAATCCTGCTCAAAATGTGTCATCACGCCAGCTGAGAAAGGAATGAAGACCACATAGTTTAGAGCTTCTTTTAAAAGAGTTTGTGTTTCATCGGTTTCTACACCTGAAGGAATCAACTCAAGATTTTCTAAGAAAGGCTTCTGCATGGCTGCTAACCCTAACATACTACCAATAGCTTCATGAAACCCTCTGTTTGCGCCCCCTCTTAGCAATGGCGGAACATCAGGATTAGTGTAAGAAACGTAATAGTAGATATGACCTAATTCGTGGTGCGTAGTCTCGTACCACTCTGCCGTAGGAACAACACTCATTAAACAACGAATATCTTTTTGTAGGTCCATGTGCCATGCTGATGCATGATTATTCTTTTTATAATCAGCTCCTTCAGGTGCAGGGTACATACTTGAGCTATCGTAAAAGCTTTGTGGCAATTCTTCAAAACCCAGACTTACATAAAATCTTTCAGCTTGTTTAACCAGCCATTCGCTTCCTTTTTCTTCAAGCTTTGAATCTAAATCAATACCTTCAACATTAACTAGACCAGACCAATCCTGACCCCATCTGTTTGGTAACCAATGTGCAGGAAGCATGTCTGGAACTTCCTGACCATATTTTTCAGCTAGTTCATATCTAGCCCATGTATGTAGTTCTCTATATAATGGCCACACATCACTAATGAGTTTTTTATTTAACTGAACCATTTCTTCAGTAGTCATCCCATAATCAGATACTTGATAATTGAAGTAATCCTGATAACCAAGTGCCTGAACAGTTTGGTTTCTTAAGTCTTTTAATTCGGCCAGACCTTCTTTTAGCGTTTTACCTACTTCTTTACTCGCTTCCCAAGCCGCCTGGCGCTTCTTGATGTCAGTTTCTTCACCTAGGATTCTGTCGATCTCATTAGGAGAAACGGATTTACCATCGATTTTAAAGTCAAAACCAAATAACTTTTCGTTTTGAACAGTTTCCGCTTTAATACGCTTATTAACAATTTCTTTAGCTGTTGAAGGATTATTTGCAGCTGCATATAATATGGCTTCTAATTGCTTAACCTGAAGAGCATCTAATTCCTCTCTTTTATCTAGAAATGCTCTGGTACTAGTAATGATTGATTCACTACCCGTAAAATCGGCAAGCGCTTCGTTCGCTTTTTGGGTATAGTAGGCATTGAGCGTGTCGCCTTCAACAATATGAGTGTTAGATTCCCATTCAGCCTTTGCAGAATTGTAATAGAGCCTCAGAAATTCCTGTGTATAATTATCGATAAACTCCTGAGCATCGGATTTGATGTTTGATTGCTTTTCATCTTGCTGGTTACAGCTTATTAAAAAGCATAGCATGATGAAGGTCAATAATCTGTACTTAAACATGTTTGAGTTGGTTTTGATTGGTATTTGAAATTGCTTCAAATATAAGTATTCTCAATCAATCAATTTCTAATCAACTCATTTCTCAAATTGATGATGTAATTAGATAGGCCCTCTTGCCAGGTATAACCAGCATCCCAACGCTTACCAATGAAGTTCTTTTTGGAGTAGATATGCTTTATATAGAATTTATAAACACTAGCATTAATGTTCTGTGACGTTATGTTGGACTTTCCGTCTGATATTGTTTCGCTAACAAAGGCGGTTTCATTTGAATTGTATTCATATTCCAGCATATCCTTCACTGATTTAGCCGAAGAATGAACAAAGTACAAAATATATTGATAACCGTTCTTTCTTAATTCTTTTTCATCTATGTTTTCTTCAACAAAACCCCATTCGTAAGGGTATTCTTTCATAACTTGACTTATTTGTGCAGTATCGGCAAACATGGGAACGGCTAATTTGTCTGATGAGAAGTTAAGATCATAAAAATCTGATCTTCTACCGTCAAGTACTTCAACAATCTGACCGTATTCAGGAGTTTCTATAATTAATAGGTTTGATTTTTCCAGACTGGAATTTGCTGCCTGTCTATACAAGTCTTCCATCATGTTTTTTAAATCTTTACCTTTCATTTGCCAGGCTTCCTGGTTTTCTTTAATTAGATATTGCCTGTCTTGAAGTTTTAAGAGTGTTAAAAAATATTCTGTTCCATCATATTCAAGGATAGCAGCATGCGAAAGGTTCCTATCGTCAAAAGCATCTAAGAAAACATGATAAGCTTCTGGTCCACTCATTATATCATCTATATAATAATATGCTACGGCATCAATGCCTGATTTTTTAAAGCCTTTCTGAGCAACTTCTGTTATGGATTTCCACTCACCGCGAATTTCCGGAGATTTAGATTTATAAGGCACCTTAACAAGAACAACAGTTTTTGACGATAATATCTCCTTGGGAAGGCCTTCAGTTATAGTTAAATTTTCCAATCTCTTGAAAAACTCTCTTTCCTGAGACATTCCTCCAGATATGAAGGAGATAACTAATAATAGTATTGAAAAACCTTTTTTGATCATTTTAATGCAACGCTACTCAGTAGCAAATATTTGACTTTTATCTTTAAAAGCCTTGAATTCTAGCGCATTACCGCTTGGGTCTAAGAAAAACATGGTTGCCTGTTCTCCTGGCTTACCTTTAAATCGAATCTGAGGCTCGATTATAAAAGTTATATTAATGCTTTTCAGTCTTTCACTTAACTTTTCCCAATCCTGCCATTCCAAAATAACACCAAAGTGTCTGACAGGAACATTTTCGCCATCTACGGCATTCGTTTTATTTTCAGAAACCACTTCCGGTTTTAAATGCGCCACCACTTGATGACCGAAAAAATCAAAATCTATCCAATGATCTGACCTACGACCTGTAGCACAACCTAATACATCCGTATAAAATTTATAAGTTTCGGAAAGATCCTTAACGGGAAAAGCTAAATGAAAAGGGTTTAGAGAATCCATATTACAATGCTAAATATACGCCATCTTCTTTTATTCTAACTGGGAAAATCTCTAAGTCAGCACATTGACTATTGGCCTCACGACCATCCAATAAATTAAACCTATAGCTATGTAAAGGGCATATAATTTCATTAAGATGATTTACCCTCCCTTCATTTAAAGCGGCACCGCTATGCGGGCACTTGTTCGTGGAAACATGAAGGTTGTCATTAATTCTTACACCACATAAAACTTTATTCCCTACGGTAATTTTAATTGGCGTTTTGTTAGCCATTCGTTCTTTAGCCTCATTCAGCGAGTTAAAAATTTTAACCCATTTCATAATTTAACTTTCTCGAACTCCTTTTTTTTCAACTCCAACTTACTTGGCCTGGCGAATACCATCGTGTATGCCTCTTTAAGTGATCTTGAGTTTCTAACGTCTTTTACAATATCGGCCCATTCATGAAAGCATAATGTAATTGGGTTGTAAGAATTAACGGGCTTGGTAATGCCATAATCAGCTTGCTCCTCTTCCGGTTGGAAAGTACCGAATAAGCGATCCCAGATAATAAAGGTAGAGCCATAATTTTTATCCAGATACTTTTCATTTCTAGCATGATGTACCCGATGATGTGAAGGCGTTGTAAAAACATATTCTATTGGCCTGGGCAACTTTCTGATGTATTCCGTATGAATCCAGAATTGGTAGAGTACTTCTATTTGATGACAGATGAAAAACACAACAGGGTGAAAACCAACTAGCACTACTGGAATAAAAAATACTATTTTAATGTGCTGTGTCCAACCGAGGCGGAAAGAAACGGACCAATTATATTTTTCTGAATTATGATGTGTAACATGTGTTGCCCACCAAAATCTATTTTCGTGTGCAATTCTGTGCGCCCAATATCTCCAGAAATCTATCCATATTAAACACAAAATAAATGACCACCAGGTTGCAGGAATAGACCATGGCACAACATTATAAAAGTAAAGTATGATGCTAAATGTAACTACTTTGATAGCTGCGCTAATTGCTACATTAACAAGACCTATTGTTGTTGCTGCTAACGTATCTTTTGCATCATAAAAGTTTTGTTTCCTTTTGTAACTAAAATACCATTCTAACCCTACCAAAATAAACATTACTGGTGCTGCGTAAAGAATGATGTTTGGCAAGTCCATATTTAAAACCTGCTCTAAGGTGAATTTTTCTTTCTGCATGTCGTAAATTAAACTTCGAAATTACCCATTCAGCAAACTAATTAAAAATAATACGAAACATGAAATATCTAATTATCCTGCTCTTATTTATTCCATTTTCTTTATCAGCACAAAATGACCTTAATTCGAAAGCAATAGAAATGGCAAAAAGTGCTGAACCTAAAATGGTTGAGTGGAGGAGACACTTTCATCAAAATCCTGAATTATCGAATAGAGAGGTGAATACATCAAAAAAGATTGCAGCTGAGCTCAAAGCTATGGGAATTGAAGTGCAAACGGGAATAGCCAAAACTGGTGTTGTGGGCATATTAAAAGGCGGTAAACCAGGCCCTGTTGTAGCGCTTCGTGCGGATATTGATGCGTTGCCTATTACCGAAAGAACAGGATTACCTTTTGCATCTGAAGTAACCACCGAGTTTAATGGCAACAATACTGGGGTTATGCATGCTTGTGGACATGATATGCACATGACCATTGTGCTGGCCGCAGCAAAGATTCTATCTGAAATGAGAAAGGATTTGCCGGGAACTGTGAAGTTTATTTTTCAACCTGCTGAAGAAGGCCCGCCACCAGGGGAGGAAGGTGGTGCATCACTTATGGTGAAAGAAGGCGTTTTAAAAAACCCGGATGTAGAAGCTATTTTTGGACTGCATATTGACGCAGGTTCTTATACGGGGCAAATAAGCTATAAATCAGAAGGAATTATGGCCGCTTCAGATCGTTTTGAAATTAATATAAAGGGAAAACAATCACATGGTTCTAAGCCGTGGTCGTCTGTAGACCCTATTTCGGTGGCTGCGCAAATCATCAATAGTCTGCAATATATTGTTTCCAGAAATGTGGAATTAACGAAAGAGGCCGCAGTTATTTCCGTTGGGATAGTTCAGGCAGGCGTGCGATTTAATATAATTCCAGAAGAAGCCAAAATTGTTGGAACGATAAGAACACTAGATAAGCCTACTCAAAAAATGATTTGGGAGAAAATTGAATCCACAGCAAAAAATATAGCTGAGATTGCAGGAGCTACAGCAGAAGTGCAGATTGAAAGTAATGCATTATTAACCTATAACGATCCAGAGCTTATGGCTAAAATGCTCCCTAGTTTAGCAAAATCTACAAAACCGGAGTTGCTATATAATACAAAGGCAATAACACCTGCCGAGGACTTTTCATACTTCCAGGAAGAAATCCCAGGCCTATATTTCTTTGTAGGTGCAGGAGGTGATAATCCGTCAGGAGGGTTAATTGATGGTCATCACACACCAGAATTTAATCCGGAAGAAGCAGCTATGCTTACCGGATTAAAAGCCATGCTCAACCTAACTTTGGATTATATGCAAATGGAGCAGTAAAATGCTTAAAATCCACCAAGAACCTATTATTCAAAGGATTAAATCTAAAGTAGCTCAACAAAAAGGTGTTGAACTTTACATAAAAAGAGAAGATTTGATTCATCCATTTGTTTCAGGCAACAAATGGCGCAAGCTTAAATATAATTTAGAGGAAGCCAGGGCTAAAGGTTTAAAAACTATAGCAACTTTTGGCGGAGCTTACTCTAACCATATATACGCAACAGCTGCAGCCGCAAAAGAGGCCGATTTTCTTTCAATTGGCATTATACGAGGTGAAGAATTAGCCAATAAATCATTAAATAAGACTCTGCAATTTGCTATTGAAAACGGAATGCAGCTGAAGTTTGTCTCTAGAGAAGAATACCGTAAAAAATCAGGGTCAGAATTTATACAGAAACTGAACAATGAGCTTGGCGACATTTATTTAATACCAGAAGGAGGGACAAATTCTTTAGCTATTAAAGGGTGTACTGAAATTCTTGATAATAGTACAAAAGAGTTTGATTATATCTGTACCTCTGCTGGCACCGGAGGAACATTAAGCGGACTTATTGTTAGCAGCAAGGATCACCAGAAGATTCTAGGGTTTTCATCTTTAAAAGGGGAGTTTTTGGCAAAAGATGTTGAAGACTTAGTCTACAACTATAAAGGCACGCAAAAGAAAAACTGGGGAATTAATACCAATTACCACTTTGGTGGATACGCAAAGACTAACGATGAGCTGATAAGGTTTATCAAACAATTTGAAAGAGATTACTCAATTCTACTCGATCAGGTGTATACCGGTAAAATGATGTACGGAATAAATGATTTGATCCAAACAGGTTATTTCAAATCAGGAACAAAAATTTTAGCTATTCATACTGGAGGACTTCAGGGTAGAACAGCTTTACTTTCTTCTGACAGAAGTTAACCACGCGCCAATTCCTCTTCGACTTGGTTTTTCTACCATTAAACCAGCCTCACTTGCGCTTTTTACAGATTCTATGGTATAAAATGCTTTAGGCAAATGCTTGCTGATTTCGTCAAGCATGTAAGGAACATGGTCTCTTTTTAGAACGGCAAACAACAGATTTTCTTTGCCTTCATTACTTTCCGCTGATACAATTGAAAATCGAAATTGATGTTTATTCAAATACGCGATAATTAACTCTAAATCTTCAGCAGTAATTATTCTTATAATTACTTTACCCAAGGCAATTTTTTCTTCAATCAACATACCAATTAAAATTCCACCAGCGAAACCTGCAGGGTAGGCTATATAGCAATACACATTATCCATATGTTGAAAAATTTGCCCTATTGCCAAAAGCCATATCAATGATTCTAAAAACCCCATAACGGTGGCGATATATTTTTTACCACTCATTACAAAAATGATTCTTACGGTGTTGATAGATACATCTAAAATTCTGGCTAGAAATATGAGAATGGGAACAACTATCAACCCAAATGTTTCATTATCTATTCCAAGAGACTCGAAAAATAATTCCATAATTATTAACCAAACAGTTCGCTAAACACATCATTTATTTTAGAACAAGATACAATTCGAATTTTAAACTTCTTTGTATCAATTCCTTTTAATCCATATTTCGAAATATAGATAGTTTCAAACCCCAACTTTTCTGCTTCTCCAATTCTATTTTCTAGTCGATTTACCGCTCTAAGCTCGCCTCCTAATCCTACTTCAGCAGCAAAGCAAGATTTATCTGAAATGGAGATTTCTTCCAATGAAGAAATAATAGAACAACAAACCGCCAAATCGATAGCCGGATCTTCTACTTTAATACCACCAGCCATGTTAAGAAACACATCTTGTAAGCCTAGCCTAAAACCGCATCGTTTTTCCAATACTGCCAATAGCATATTTAACCGTTTCGCATCAAAGCCAGTAGAACTTCTTTGCGGAGTGCCATAGGCCGCAGTGCTTACTAAAGATTGTATTTCAATCATTAAAGGCCTATTTCCTTCAATGGTTGCACCAATAGTTACGCCACTAATATCACCTTCTTTCTGTGATATCAAAATTTCTGATGGATTGCTTACTTCACGAAGCCCATTACCCATCATCTCATAAATGCCTAACTCAGAAGTTGAGCCAAAACGATTCTTTGTTGTTCTTAAAATACGATAAGTAAGATGCCTATCGCCTTCAAATTGTAAAACGGTGTCAACCATATGCTCTAGTACTTTTGGGCCTGCTATGGCTCCATCTTTAGTAATATGGCCAACCAGAAATAGCGGTGTGGCGGTTTCTTTGGCAAAACGAATTAACTCTCCGGTAGCTTGCCTCACTTGCGATACACTACCCGCTGCCGATTCTACCTGATTGGAATGCAATGTTTGAATAGAGTCGATGATCATCAACTCGGGAGCGAACTCTTCGGCTTGTTTGAAAATATTTTGAGTACTGGTTTCTGCCAGGATAAAGCAGTTCACTTTTATTTTTTCAGTCATCCGGTCAGCTCGCATTTTTATCTGCTGCTCACTTTCTTCCCCCGATACATAAAGTACTTTGGCGTTTATCGAAAGACCTATTTGAAGCATTAAAGTAGACTTTCCAATTCCAGGCTCCCCTGCAATAAGAATAACTGATCCGGGTACCACACCACCGCCTAAAACGCGATTAAGCTCGCTGTCCGTAGTGTTAATTCGGGCACTATTTTCTGCTGTAATTTCTTTGAGCGCCTTTGGCTTAGGGCTGCTTTTCTTCTCAGAAGGGCTCCAGTCATTTTTCGTAGCTTTTTGCTGAAGTTCTTCTACAAAAGTGTTCCACTCATTGCATGATGGGCATTTGCCCAACCATTTCGCAGATTCATATCCACAATTCTGACAGAAAAATATAGTTTTTGTTTTAGCCAATTTGAAAGTTTTTAAGAAAATCAAAATTAGTCAAAACAGGGTATTAGTTGTTAGCCAAATGAAAATTCACGTCTTTTGCCACTTTAAATGACCTACAATGAGTAAAAAAGTACTTTTAATGATATTGGATGGCTGGGGCTTAGGTACTAACCCTGAAGTTTCTGCAATTGCCAAAGCCAAAACACCATTTATGGATTCTTTATATCCAAAATATTCTAACTGTAAACTTCAGGCATCGGGCATGGCTGTGGGTTTACCGGAAGGACAGATGGGTAATTCAGAAGTGGGGCACATGAATATTGGTGCTGGGAGAGTGGTTTACCAAGACCTTGTTAAGGTAAACCTTGCTTTTGAGGAAGGCACCATAAATGATAATGAGGCAATCAATGAGGCATTTGAATATGCTCAGTCGAAAGGTAAAAATATTCACTTCATGGGTTTAGTCTCAGATGGTGGTGTTCATTCCCACCTTAATCATTTAAAAGGGCTTTGCACATTAGCAGCAGAAAGAGGGCTCAAGGATGTTTTCATTCATGCATTTATGGATGGAAGAGATACCGACCCGAAAGGAGGAGAAGGCTATATTAATGATCTTGAAGCACACCTTGGAAGAACTACGGGTAAAATTGCCTCAGTCATAGGTCGATATTATGCTATGGATAGAGATAACCGTTGGGAGCGGGTTAAGCTTGCTTATGACCTGATGGTAAAAGGTGAAGGGAAAAAAGTGAATACAGCTATTAAAGGACTTTTGATGGCCTATCAGGCTGGCGAAACCGATGAGTTTATAAAACCCCTGGTAGTAACAAATGGAACTGACAGTCCGGTGGCAACAATTGAAGAAGGGGATGTAGTGATGTGTTTTAATTTTAGAACTGATAGAGGAAGACAAATTACTCAGGCACTAACGCAACAGGATTTTTCGGAGCATAGTATGCATAAAATGGATCTGCACTATGTTACCATGACTAACTACGACAATACTTTTAAAAACGTAAATGTTGTTTTCGGAAAGGATAACCTGGAAAACACATTAGGTGAGGTATTGGCAAATAATAAAAAGACACAGGTTAGAATAGCTGAAACAGAGAAATATCCTCATGTAACATTTTTCTTCTCAGGAGGTAGAGAAGTTGAATTTGATGGTGAAAGAAGACTTTTATGTCCATCTCCAAAAGTAGCTACTTATGACTTACAGCCAGAAATGAGCGCATTTGATATTAGGGATAAAATTGTGGAAGACATTGATGCTAACCAGCCCGATTTTATCTGTTTAAACTTTGCCAATCCAGATATGGTTGGGCATACGGGGGTATTTGAAGCAGCGGTAAAAGCATGCGAGACAGTAGATAGTTGTGCTGAAACCGTAGTAAAAAAGTCACTTGAGCATGATTATATGACCATCATTATTGCAGATCATGGAAATTCAGATGTTATGATAAATCCAGATGGTTCGCCTAACACCGCCCACACTACTAATCTTGTACCATGTATTTTTGTAGACAAAAACTTTAAAGGTGAAGTTAAGGATGGCAAACTTGGGGACCTAGCCCCAACTATTTTACACTTTATGGGTGTTGCAAAGCCAGATGAGATGACAGGAGACGTTCTAGTAAAATGAGAAAACTAATCCTTGGAATTATACTGATCGTTGGCTGTAAGGAGATTGCTCCCAGAGAGACTTCGGCTTATTTTTCATTAGATAGCCTTCTGAATAAACAATCAGAGTTATTGCAAAATGAAGATGTGACGTTAAGAAAACGCGCAATTGTAGGTAATGATACAGCCTCTAATGAAATTAAGTTGGACAGTTTGGGGTGGGCCAATGAGTTTGAGTTTATGCGCGATTTAGATATCAATAAACCTGCATTAATAGGTAGGTATAACAGAAAAGTGGTAGATGATATTAACAGTAATTTAAAAGTGATAGACTATTCTGCCAATGAAGACAATCTAAGAATTAGAAAATTCAGAATTTACTATTTAGATAAACCTGAGAATATTAGAATTATAAGCGCAATGAGTAAAGAGTCGAATAGTATTTTTAAATCATCCAAGAAGATAAAGCTTGAGTTTGATGAGTTCGATGGACAAACGGTGCTTACCTCATATTCTTTGAGGGGCTACCAAAAAATGATATTGCAAGACTCTATAGTTTTTAAAGTTGACGCAAGACTGATGCATTAAATTCTCATCAAAGCCTCTAATATTCCAAGGTTTTGTTTTTTATTTTTTACAACTAACACAGGAATATCTCCCTTGCGCATCAGCACTTTATCAGCAATGCTTCCTAAAAGTATATTGGCTAGCCCGGTTCTACCTTTTGAGCCCATAACAATAATGTCAGCATTATGTGAGTTGGCGTCTGAATAAATCTTGTCAGACGGCTCATCGTCATTATCTAAAACGAGGGATATACTACAGCTCTCATTTTCAACGCCTAACTCTTTCATAAACTTACGTGCATCTTTTTCAGAATTTTGCTTCATAATATCAGCAAATTCCTCATAGCTTTTTCCAGTAGAATGATAACCCCAAGGCACTTTGTATGTATTATGCAATATAATTTTTGCCTTCGATTTTTTAGCTAACCCGAGAGCCTCCTTTAGAGCAAACTTAGAAGATGACGAAAAGTCTACTGGGACAAGAATTTTTGTGAGGGATTTTGGTGGCATTTTTTCCGTAACGGCCAGTAGTGAACAATGACCAATTTTCGCAAGTCTATTTGGCAAAAGGCCACTTCCTTTGAGTGAGCTCTTTTTACCAACAACAATCAGGTCAATTTCTTTAATCTTAGACCATCTCAGAATTTTATCTTCTGCATTACCCTCCATTACTTCAACAGATGTTTCTGCTTCACCTTTATAATATTGAGATAGTTTGTCTTTTATAATGTCTTCTAAAGATTCATCGGCAGGAGCCATTAATCCAGGATACTTTTCTACAATAGCTTTCGGAAGCTCTAGATTTTCGGCAACGTGCAAGAAGTATACTTTGTCTATACCTAAAACCTCTGTTAGCAATGAAGTATAGGAAATTACGTATTGATCGATATCCGTTAAATCTAATGCTACAAGTACTCTTTTGATAGGATGCATAGTATATTAAATATTTGTTTAAAGATAAATGAAAATATAGTAAACGATAAGTCTAAAAGGCAATTCTGAGAATTTTGATAATAATTAGTCTTTCAGGGTCATTGTAGATAAATTTGCTCTTTCATTTGAGAGCATCTATGGCGAAAAATAGAAGGAGTGAACCACTTGAAAAAGAGGAGAAAAGAGCTCTAAACAAACAAAACTTCAACAAGCTTTTCGGGATATTTTCTTATATCAAACCTTATAAGAATAAATTCATTCTCGGCATGATTTGTCTGTTGTTTAGCAGCACCACTCTTCTTGTTTTTCCTTTTTTGGCTGGTAAACTAATGGATGTTGCATCAGGAAAACCCTGGGCCATAAATTCGGTCAATCACATTGCGATAGCTCTTGTAGGGGTTCTGCTATTTCAAAGCATCTTTTCGTTTTTTAGAGTTTTTCTTTTTGCACAGGTGAGTGAGCGATCTATGGCCGATGTTAGGCTTTCAGTTTTTAGCAAGATGGTGATGCTTCCTACCACATTTTTTGATAAACGAAGAGTAGGCGAACTGATTAGCCGCATTACTTCCGATGTGTCAATGTTACAAGATACATTTAGCACTACACTAGCAGAGCTTTTTCGCCAAACGGCCACTTTAATTATCGGAGTAGGAGTAATATTTTATATTGCTCCAAAACTTACACTTTTTATGTTGCTCACTTTTCCGGTTTTAGTATTAAGTGCGCTAATCTTTGGTAAGTCAATTAGAAAACTCTCTAAGCAAACTCAGGATAAGCTGGCGGAAGCAAATACTATTGTAGAGGAATCATTGCAAGCAATTCACGTGGTGAAGGCATTTACCAATGAGCTTTTTGAAACGAAACGCTACGCTAAAAACCTTAATGAAACAGTAGCTATTGCTTTAAAAACAGCTACTTACAGAGGAGGGTTTATTTCATTCGTAATTTTTGCATTGTTTGGAGGAATTGTGGCGGTGATGTGGTTTGGAGCCACTCTCGTTCAAAATGGAAGTATGAGCGTTGGAGATTTACTTTCATTTGTTTTGTATACCACTTTTATTGGTGGATCTATAGCTGGCTTAGGAGATATTTATAGTCAAATACAAAGAGCCATTGGGGCATCTGAGAGGGTACTGGAAATAGTAAATGAAGAGCCTGAGTGGGAAAGCGCATCAAACGAATCAGCCCGTTTAAAAGGTGAAATAGTGTTTGATAAAGTCCAATTTTCTTATCCTACCAGAAAAGAACTGAGTGTACTAAATAATATTAGCTTCGAAATTGAAGAAGGTAAGAAAGTGGCTTTAGTAGGACCGAGTGGTGCAGGTAAATCAACTATTATTCAGCTATTGTCAGGCTATTATAAAGTTCAGTCAGGCAACATTCTAGTTGATGGCCAGAGTGTCAATGATTATCCATTAGACCATTTACGTAGCAATATAGGAATGGTGCCGCAAGAAGTAATTTTATTTGGTGGAACGATCAAAGAAAATATAGCCTATGGCCGACCATCAGCTACAGAACAGGAAATCATTGAAGCAGCTGAAAAGGCCAATGCCATGGAATTTATTCAAAGATTTCCTGATGGGCTGGAAACGCTGGTGGGCGAGCGAGGCGTAAAACTTTCCGGTGGTCAAAGACAACGCGTTGCAATAGCAAGAGCAATTTTAAAAAACCCAGCCATTTTGGTATTGGATGAAGCCACAAGCAGCTTGGATGCGGAATCTGAACATTTAGTACAGCAAGCCTTAGATGAGTTAGTGGTTGGTAGAACAACAATTATCATTGCTCACCGACTGGCAACAGTAAGGAAAGCTGATACAATATTTGTATTGCAGGATGGTAAGATTGTCGAAAGGGGCACACATGAGGAGTTGTATTCAAATAATGACGGGGTTTATACGCACCTTTCTAAGTTGCAATTTCAGTTGAACTAGAAAATTCTTTACTTTTAAAACATGGAGGCGAGAGAAGTATTAGTAAGTCATAATTTGAAGTCGACAACTTGTCGGAATGAGGTGTTGAATTTACTTTTAAACTCTTCTCAGGCGCTGGCGCAATCAGAAATAGAAAAACAAGTAGATCACTCTCATGATAGAGTGACTGTTTATAGAACGCTAAAAACATTTTTAGACAAAGGCCTGGTTCATAAAGTGCTTGACGATGAGGGAGGCACGAAATATGCACTTTGTAACGAATGTGCAGAAGACCACCATAATCATGAACATGTGCACTTTAAATGTGAAAATTGTGGGCAAACCTTATGCTTGGATAAAATAGCAATCCCTGCTATTGAACTACCACAGGGCTATAATATCAGTGAAAAAAACCTGTTGATTCAGGGAACCTGTAAAGATTGCAGTTAAAAAAAGGGTTACTTTTTTATCTAAACCAGTAATAAACCACTCATGTAAGCTTTCAGCTAAAATTTAATTTATTATTTTTACGAGCTGAACAAAGGTGATTGCCAACTAATTTACCTTGCAACCAAAAATTTATTAAATAAATTGAAAATAATTGTAATGAATAGTTACTCCCTTTGATGCTACTGATATCGCTTTTTAATGGCTCTCACGACACAGTCCTTTTTACCTTATTTGGGATAATAATTGTTGTATTCCTGATAATCGATTTAGGAGTTCTAAATAAAAGTGCACACAAAATTTCAACTAAATCTGCACTTTATCAATCTATTTTTTGGGTGGTGGTTTCAGTTTCCTTTGGCTACCTTATTTATGTTTATGGAGATGGTGCTGATGCATCGTTAACATTTTTTACTGCGTATCTGACAGAGTACGCCTTATCAGTTGATAATATCTTCGTAATCCTTCTTATTCTAAGGTATTTCGCTGTAAAAGAAATTTACTATCACAACATTCTATTTTGGGGGATATTAGGGGCCCTAGTATTCAGAGCCATTTTCATCTTTTTAGGGGCATATTTGATCAGTCAGTTTTACTGGATCCTTTACATTTTTGGTGTGTTCTTAGTTTATTCTGGTATAAAAATATTTTTTGAAGACGAAGAGGATGATATTGATCCTGGTAAGAACCCTATCTTAAAGTTGGCAAAAAAGTACCTTAATGTAACTGACGATGACCATGGAGGAAGGTTTGTTGTGGTTGAAAATAAAAAGCTACTTTTCACGCCTCTCTTCCTTGTAATCATACTTATTGAAACAACGGATTTGATTTTTGCAGTTGACTCAATTCCCGCAGCTTTTGCCATTACGCAAAACGAATTTTTGATTTATACCTCTAATATATTCGCAGTGCTGGGTTTACGAGCTAAGTTCTTTTTGTTAGCTGGTATCATTGATAAATTCTATCTTTTACAAAAGGGCCTTTCTTTTGTTTTGATATTTATTGGCGCCAAAATGCTGTTAGAAATAGTACATATTGAGGTGCCAATAGCACTAAGCTTTTTGGTAATTATTGTGGTGCTGGCAGGTTCAATTATTATGTCTTTAATAATACCTGAAAAAGGTAAAGATAAAGATGATTCAGATTCATCGGAAAATTTGGAATCGGATATTATTAATCCTGAGAAAGAACTCTCGTAATTGTTTCCTTAGGAATTACTCTAAGCAGGTTATCATAACTCAAAAATTCATCAGGCAACATCACAACTCTGAAATTTGGTATACTCTGTAGAATATTCAGAAACTTGCTTTTAATTAGCTTTTTATCTTCTTCAGAAAGTTCATTAGAACTGCCTTTTTTAATGGCCGCAAGTAGTGTGTAATCTTCAGCTACCATATTTTCAATTTTCGATAAATGGGCCGTTGACATTTTTACTAAGAGATCAATATACTCATCGCTAACAGCCTTGTAATTAATTTTACCTTGTAGTTGATCTAGCTGAGCCCAATTTTGCAGTAAAAATCCTTCAACGGCAATTAAGCTCACCTCAAACTCATCGGAATTGAATCCTAAAGATTCACTAAACGACTCTAAAAATTCCCTTTCGGCATCCTCCACTTTCTTGTCTGACCAAATGGTAAGAGCAGAAAGTTCAAGGAAAAATTTACGGATAAGCCAGGGATCAGATTCCTGAATAGGAATTTCCTGTATGCCCATGCCATGTTCAAAATATTCCTGAGCTACTCTACGCTTTTCGGCAGGTAGGTTAGTGGTTGTAAGAAAGTGCTCGAATAGGCTTCGTTCTTCATCTTCAATTTGAGCATTGGCATGTGCAGCAGCAGCAATCACCTTAACGGATGTAAAGCTTAGTTCTTCTTTTTCACCCTTAAAAAATTCTAGTAAGATATTGTCAGGGTTAGTATGCGTCCACTGCCCGAAAATATAAACATCAAGAAACAGTTGACTACGGCTAAAAAATGATGACCAAAAGTTAGATGCCTTGGTTCCGGTTAATGATACACGTTTTTCAATGGCTTGTTCTGCCAGTTCATACGCTGTTTTCTTTTTACCCAACCAGGTTTTACTACTTACTGCAATTTCAGGGTAAACACCCCTATAAAATTCCGTAATACTAGTTAAGGTGTTTTCAATTAACTGAAGAAATTGTTCCTCTGTTTCTGCCGCCTTATTTGAATACAGTTCTGCAACATTTATTAAACTATCCGCAAGCAGTACTTTGGTTTTTTCATAATCAGTCCAATGTGGTTCATTTTCAATACCAAAAAGGCCAACAGGATAGCCATACATAATACCAGTAGGCTGAATAAGTCCATAGAAAGATTGATCGGGATGTTTCCCTTTATGCATCTTCTTGTACTCTGAAGACTTAGAAAAATTTGCCAATTTGAAATCAATAAACTGACTTAACCAACCTGATTTAGACGGATTCATTTTGAAAATTTACGAGAAATAGTTAACAATATGAATACTTTACTGCGGTATTGTTACAGCTTCACGCTTCACAAGCTCACTGTAAAGAGCTTGAATTTTACTGGTCATAGCACCTTTTTTACTATTAATTTTTCGCCCATCAATTTCTAAAACAGGAGTTATCTCACCCATGGTTCCAGTTACAAAAACTTCATCAGCTGAATACATTTCAGAAATAGAAATTCGTTTTTCTTTAACCTGAAGCCCATTTTCCTCACCAATTCTCAAAATATTTCCTCGTGTTATACCAGGCAGGCAACTATCGGCAAATGGAGTATATACTACATCCTTTTTTACAATAAAAATATTGGTTGCGTTGGTTTCAGAGACGAACCCTTCTATATCTAACATCACGGCATCCTCAACTCCGGCCAGATTAGCTTCAATCTTAGCTAAAATGTTATTAATGAGGTTGTTATGATGAATTTTGGAGTCAACACATTGTGGAGGGTTTCTACGAATTGAGGAGGTGATTAATCGTATACCATTATTGTCGTATACTGGTTTTTTCCATTCTGCCAGTACAATGAGGGTTGGGCCATATTGATTGAAATGTGGACTCATGCCTGAAGTAACTTTTTTACCTCGAGTTAATGTAAGACGAATATGGCATTCGTCATACATGTTGTTTGCCTTTAAGGTTTTAAAAATTTCTTCTTTGATCTCTTCCTTTGAAGGAATAGTATCAAATGCCATGGCTTTTGCAGATGCCTGCATTCTATCGAGATGTTCTTCAAGCATAAACACCTTTTTATCATAGATTCTGAGACCCTCCCAAACGGCATCGCCACCCTGAACTACACTATCGAATACAGATACCTTGGCTTCATCTCTAGGATAAAGTTCTCCGTTGATATTAATTAAAATGTTTTCGTTTCTACTGTCAGGTAATTTTATCATGGATTTCAAATTTTAAAACTGTGTTTAGACAAATGTTCATAATAGGGTCTACATTCTTCCAATAATGGAATTAACTGTTCTGGAAAAGGATCATTTTTCTCGTTATAAGGGGTAAATCCAATGGATTTATGAACGTTCTGATACCAAAATTTAGCCCAAACGCCATCATAAGGTTTTGGGCCAGATTCCCAGCTTAACATTTTTTCAGTAAACTCAATATCAACAGCCTCACATAACTTATTTAGAATTACTTTATTATTCAGGAGTAGTTCCTTAGAATCAATAACTATAGGTGCTTTACCTTTTCCTGATAAATAATCAAACATTTCTGATTGTTGGCGTAAGCCGGTATCTCGTAAAATGGGTTGTGGTATTTGCCTGACTAAAGAAGGCAACATTTGCTCAGGGTCTCGAATGAGAAATATATTATCAAACAGTTCCAATTGACTGTTATCGAACCCTAGCCAATGATGACACATATTTTTTAAGAAAAGGACAGGTACTTTTTGGGCGTGTTGCCTAATCGATTCCAAAACCTTATCTCCATCATTTTCCATATTTTTTAACACCAATTCTTTACCCGGATGATCGGCTTGAGTTGTTTTTAAATAATAAGCGTAAAGAGGCTCGTCAATAACGGTGGTGTCATCGCGTTGAGCAAAGGAATACATCAGGGCAGTGGAAACATTTCTGGGCCCAGACCATAGGGAGATAATTTTCATCTAATCCTAAGCTATTAAAATTGCAGACTAATTACAATATCAATATCTTCAACTATGCCGCGAGCTTTGAAACGTATAATTTACGCTACTTCACTCTTTCTTATAAGCATGACACTTGGCGCATTGGGCTATGTGGTGTTAGAAGATTTTACAACTCTCGATGCTGTTTACATGGCAGTTATCACTTTTGCCACCGTTGGTTACAACGAAGTAAACACTTTAAGTGAAGCCGGAAAGGTTTTTACTATTGTATTCATCATTGTAAATATGGGTATATTCGCTTATACTGTTTCTGTTCTTTCTTCATTCTTATTTGAGGGTGAATTAAGAAAAGTATTTAAAAATTTAAAGTCTAACAGAGATTTGAGTAAGCTAACGGATCATGTAATTGTGTGTGGTTATGGTAAGAACGGCAGCAAGGCTTGTGAAGAGTTGTTAAAAGACAATAAGGAGTTTGTGATTGTTGAATCAAATGAAGAAGTGATACGCTCCTTACCGGAAGATAAACGCTATCATTTTGTCATTGGTAATGCAACTCTTGATGAGGTACTTTTAGAGGCAGGAATAGAAAATGCATCTACAGTCATCACCTCATTGCCAGAAGATTCAGATAACGTATTTATTACACTAACAGCAAGAGAATTAAACCCATTGGTTAAGATTATTGCTAAAGCCACTGAACCAAGTTCTGAGAAAAAACTATATAGAGCAGGTGCTTCTCATGTGGTTATGCCCGACCGTTTAGGAGGAATTCACATGGCTAATTTAATTACAAAGCCTTATGTTATAGAGTTTTTGGAGCTCATTAATGGCGTAAACGATAGTAAGCTTGTATTAGAGGAAGTGAACCATGAAAGCTTGAAAGAAGATTATAAAAATAAGACACTCAGAGAGCTAGACATTAGAAATAAAACAGGAGCTACTATTATTGCTTTTAAAGATGATCAGCTCGGTTTTGTTTTCAACCCACACTCAGAAAAGCTTGTTCAGGATAACGATGTTTTAATTGTTTTAGGCAAGGCTGAGACAATCGAGAAGTTTAAAGCCACATTTGTGGCTTGATAATTCATGGGCTTATTTCCAGCCTTTGGACTCTATCTTTTTCACTTTTTCCAGCACTTTATCTTCCAGGCCCTTTTTGTATTTGGCCAGATTTTTAGAAATCTTTTCATCGAAAGCACCGATAATTTCTGCAGCTAAAATTCCTGCATTTTTGGCTCCATCCAGTGCTACAGTAGCCACTGGTATGCCTCCCGGCATTTGTAAGATTGATAGTACTGAGTCCCAGCCATCAATAGAGTTTCTGGATTTGACCGGAACACCTATTACGGGTAGAGTAGTAATTGAAGCAACCATACCAGGCAAGTGTGCTGCACCTCCGGCTCCTGCAATAATCACTTTTAAACCTTTGTCTTTGGCAGAATTAGCATATTCGAACATCCTTTGAGGGGTGCGGTGGGCTGAAACAATAGTCAGTTCATATTCTACGCCTAATTCTTCCAAAACTTCTGCTGCTTCTTTCATTATTGGCAGGTCGGAATCACTACCCATTATAATACCTACTAATGCTTTTGCCATCTTGTTATGCTTTTACTTTTAATGTTTTTTTAACAAACTCTACTGTTTCCTTTAGCTCTGCAATATCTTTTCCTCTCAGAGTAACGTGACCCATTTTTCTGAAAGGTTTAGTAAGTTTCTTTCCATACAAATGTACATGAACACCTTTTTTGCTCATTACGGCTTCTAAACCTTCATATTTGGCAATACCTGTATACCCTTCTTCTCCCAATAAATTCACCATGGCCGAAGGAACAATATTTTCTGTATTACCCAATGGCAAGTTAAAAATTGATCTTAAATGCTGTTCGTATTGTGAGGTGTAATTTGCCTCGATGGTTTGATGCCCACTATTATGAGGCCTCGGGGCTACTTCATTCACCAGCACTTTTCCATCTTTTGTCACGAACATTTCAACTGCAAGCAGTCCAATCATGTCAAGCTTTTGAATTACTTCTTTGGCAATTCTCTGCGCTTCTTTTTCAACAGATTCAGAAATGTTTGCAGGAGAAAAAAGGTACTCAACCATGTTGGCTTCCGGGTGAAATACCATTTCTACAGCCGGGAAAGAAGTTATTTCACCACTTTCATTTCTAGCCACAATCACAGAGATTTCAGTCTCAAAATCAATTAGTTTTTCTAAAAGTCCTGGCGCATCAAACGCTTTGGCCAAGTCTTCTTCTGTTCTTATCATTTGTACGCCTCTACCATCATACCCTTCTTTTCCTAGCTTATTTACAGCTGGTATAAACTCTCTATGATTAGCGGCATCTTCTTTATTTTCTACCAAAATAAAGTCGGCAGTAGGTATATTATTGGAGGCGTAAAATTGCTTTTGAACACGCTTATCTTTGATCAGATCAATCACTTTTGGTTGAGGAAAAACGTTAATTCCCTCATCAGCAAGTTTTTGAAGTGCTTCGGTATTTACGTTTTCGATTTCTATGCTTACCAAATCGCAGTCTTTCCCAAAGTTGTAAACCGTATCAAAATCGGTAAGCTTACCTACTTCAAACTCACCTACAATATCTTTGCATGGAGCGTTAGAATCAGGATCCAGAATTTTTATATCGATGTTAAAATCAAGTGCCGACTGCACAAGCATACGCCCTAGCTGACCACCTCCTAAAATTCCTAGTTTTTGTTCTTGAATACTTTTAGCCATCTGTATTATTCGCTCTCTTTAAAAGAGTGACAAAGATAATATAAACTATTGTGCTATATGATTAAAAGCTCATGCAATCAACATCAGCGTTAAATATAGGTGACATTTATCAGGCACTAGCCTAACTTCTAGCAAGGTATTTTAATGTTGAAATACTCAAGTTTGAATAAATTTTATTGATTATGAGTATTCATATTGGAGCGAAGGACGGAGAAATAGCCAATACAGTGTTGGTTTGTGGCGATCCGCTCAGGGCTGAACATATTGCGAATACATATTTAGAAGAAGCAATTTGTTATTCTTCTGTACGTAATATGCTTGGGTTTACAGGAAACTACAATGGAAAGAGAATATCTGTGCAAGGAACGGGTATGGGTCAGCCATCATTGGCCATTTATCTTCATGAGTTAATACATGAGTATGGCGCTAAAAGGATCATAAGGGTTGGAACATGTGGTGCTCTAAATCAAGATATTGAGCTTGGGGATATTATTGTAGCACAAGGGGCTTCAACAGATTCTAATATGAACAAACTCATTTTTTCGGGGTTAGATTTCGCCCCTCTTCCTGATTATGGTTTGATGTCTTCCGCCATTAAGGAAGCAGAAAGGCAACATATTAAAGTAATAGTGGGGAATGTTTTTAGTACCGATTACTTCTATTTTAAAGACGATCCGGAAAGGTGGAAAATATGGATTAATCACGGCATACTTTGTGCAGAAATGGAATCTTCGCTGCTATTTACTATGGCCGCTGCAGAGGGTGTAAGAGCCTGCAGTATTTTAACCGTTAGTGATAATATCATTTTAGGTAAAGCATGTACAACGGAAGAACGGGAGTCCTCCTTCAATGATATGATGAAAATAGCATTGAATATTTGCTAGTACCTATTTAATTTCTACCTGAGTTATTTTATCTCCAATTTCTATTGTATGGATAACCTCCATACCCTCGATAACTCTTGCAAATACGGTATATGAGCCATCCAAATGTGGCGTAGGTGAGTGCGTGATAAACCACTGTGTACTTTCCGTGTCTTTACCTGAAGATGCCATTCCAACGGTACCTTCTTCATACCTTAAATTAGCCAACTCAGAACGGATGGAATAATCTTCAGAACCAAAACCATCACCTCGATTGCAGCCACCTTGAATAACAAAGTTCGGAACAACTCGGTGAAAGTTTTTACCATTATAGTAACCGGACTTAGCCAGTTTTACAAAGTTTGAAACAGAGCCTGGGGCGTCTTCTATGTACAATTCAAGTATAATTTTTCCTTTCTCAGTCGTTATTTCAGCTTTAGTCTTTTTATCAATACTTTTCACCAATTCCCAGTTAATAGGATTATTATACTCTCTGTCAGGGCTTATTGGGTCCTTTCCTTCTAAATAGGCAATAGCCGCGTTTAAGCTTGACATGGCCTCGGTATCTTTTGGTAGCGTCAAATTTGCTTTGGCTTCATATAAAAAGTCTGGTGTGTCGTAAATCTCGTTATATTTTAAGTTCGGCTGGGATATAACGGACGAAGCTATGCTTATTTGAGCAACGTCCTTACTTAAAATAGCCTCTTTAAATACCTCAGCAAATGATGCCTCCAACTCTAATGGAAAAGCTTCTGACATTCTCATTTGTGCTAGTGTAGAGATGGCAGATGTAGTTATAGCAGGGTGTTTCTCAGTAAATAATTGAGTGATAACAAACTCATTACCCATCACAGAATTTCCCATTGAACTTAATAAAGCTGCCTTATAGTAAGGGTTTTCTGTTGCGGTATATTCGGATTTAATTTTTTCTAAGGCAACTTGTTTTTCTTCGGCAGATTGAAGTATTGCCCCTATCAAAGCACCTTTTACCCGCCAATTTTTAGCAGTGTTAAAGGCTGCATTTAACTCATCGTACATTTCATTAGTAGACTGTGTACTCAAGTTCATGGCAGCAGTTATTCGCACGTTTAAATTTTGATCTTGCAGGGCATTGAGATAGGACTCTTTTGTTTCTTCGATATTAAATGATGTCATTGCCCTCAATGCATTTACCCTTACCCGATAATCAGGATCACTCATTAAAGATTTTAAGGCGTTTAACGAACTTGCTTCAATGGCATTTCTTAATGCCAATGCACAGGCCATTCTAACGTTAGGAGAAGCATCGGTCAAAGCCGATCGTGTAATAAAAGCAGTTCTTCCCGTTATATCTAAATTGCTTGATCGATATAAAAAGTGTGCTGCACCTAACCTGGTAAGATAAGAATTGCTACTATCAAGTAATGAAAGTGCTATGTCTATTGAAATTCCGTCATGTACATTTCTAATTCCTGCTCTGTAAAGTCCCCAAGCTAAGCCTTCCTTGTCTTCCTGAGTTTTTAGTGGCCAATACTGTAAAAGCGATAGCGAATCTTGAGTAATAACTTTGCCAAGAGATTCCAATAACTCCTTTCGTACATACACACTATCTTCGGTTTCAAGAGAAATAACTATAGGCTCAATGGCCGAAGAATCTCCTATTTGTCCTAAAGAATAGGCAGCAGCCTTTCTCACTTTAGCTGAGCTATCCTGAAGAGCATACGATAGTGGTTGAATGGCTGCGGGGTCTTGAATGGAGCCAAAACCTAATGCAGCTTCATATCTGTAAAGATCATTAGCATGTCTTAAATAGTTTAGAAGAGAATCTCCTTTTCGCTGATCAATTAACTCATATATCTCAATTAAGCCGTCATCAGAGAATTTGTTAGGTGGCATTTTCTTTACCTGTTCTACTTGCGATTGACAGGAGGCAACAAATAAGATGATTACAAGTAAAGGAACAGATTGCCAGATCTTTTGCATGCTAATACTTTTGATCGCTAATATACTGGTTATTCTTAAATCAAGGCATTGTGGCCTGAATGACTGACCAGATATCGTCAACCCAGTTGATATGCTCAAATTTCATTAAGCAACTTCGTAGGCAAGTCACATATTCCTGATCTTTTTTAACATGGCTCCAATCTTCGGATAATAGGTTTTTAGGAATCTTGATTAATGCCAGATGAACATCAGCCTTGGCAGCTTTTTCAAAAATAGAGTTTGAAACTTTACTTATTTCATTTAATGAGTTTCCTGTAGGAGCCCAGACAACAATATCGAGCTCGGGCTCCATAACCAGTTGAAAACGAGCATCAGATTTTATGAAAACACTGAGTTTACGAGCAGCTTTGATGCAACTTTCAAGTCCGGCACTAAACTTTCCATTTTTCTCTAATGGAAACATCTGCAAGGTAGCCCATAATGCAACAGCCGCTGCACCGGGTCGTGAACACTCCAAACTAATCTCCCCTAGATGGAGTTCGGCAGAACTGAAGTAAGTGTAGGGTGAGTCGTGTTTATAATGGGCACCCATTTTTGGATCTTTAAACAAAATGCACCCGCAACCATAAGGTTGAAGCCCATGTTTATGAGGATCGATGACGATGCTATCGGCATGATGAATAAGATTAAACTGTTCAGAGGCATGTGGGTCCAGATTATCTGCTAAACCAAAATAACCACCGTATGCAGCATCTATGTGAATTCGGAAACTATACTTTTGTTGGAGTTCAATAATTTCTGATAGCGGATCTATTGAACCTGTTCCAGTGGTTCCGAGAGTTACCACCACTGTACCTACATCGTTACTAGTTAAAACTTGTTCAAGACCCTGAGCGCTCATCCGCCCCAATTGATCCGTTCGTATGCTTTGGAACTTAATTCCTAAAACATCTGAAATTCGCTGATGCGTATAATGCGCCATACTCGAAGCCACAACCATTCTGTCAGGGTGTTCTTTTTTGGCAACCCATAGTGCCTCCATGTTTGCCATGGTTCCACCACCTGTTAAATGACCCAAGTGCACTGTCCAACCAAACATTTCTGCAATTTTGGCAACCGCTTCCTTCTCCATTTGAGAGCTGGCCCTTCCGCCATCCAAAGCATGATTGTTTGGGTTAAAATACATGGCGAGCATATAAGCCAACCTTGAAACAGGGTGCGGTGGCTTGAGCATTTGACCTGCATAGTTGGTATCGAAATAAGGATAATTATCCATCATTCGATCGGCCACCTCGTTTAGAATGACAGAGACTTCTTCCAAGTCTGTTTCAACAGTAAAAGAGTGTTGAAAGTCATTTTGAAGCCGATTTATCACTTCACTCACTATCTTTAATTCACCTTCAATCGCCATGTTTCTTAGTCTAAGATTATCAGTCAATTACATATTTAAATAAAGCCACTTTTCTTTTTTGGCCTGATGTTTGGTTACTTCACATTGAACTAAACATTTAAAGTTATGAAACCTTTAGCTTCAATACTCGCACTTGGTATTTTGTTATCATTCAGTTCATGTTTTATAGGTGGAGATGAGGGACCGATTGGGCCTCAGGGTCCGCAAGGTCCACGTGGAGCTGATGGAATAGATGGCGAAGAAGCCTATGTATTTGAATATGAGAATGTGTCATTTACAGGTCCAGATTATCAAGTATTCTTGCCATATGCGGATGATTTTGAGGCATTGACTTCAGATGTAACTCTTGTTTATTTTTTGTGGGATGTGGATACGGATGGAAATGAAATTTGGAGAGCGCTACCACAAACTGTCATTACAGAAAATGGTCTTTTACAATACAATTTTGACTGGACTACTCTAGATGTAAAATTGTTTCTGGATGCAGATCATGAACTTGACTTATTGACGGCTATGGACACAGATAACTGGTTCGTGAGGCTGGTTGTTGTTCCTGGTCAGTTTTGGAGTGGTGGAAGAAAGGCTCATCCATCATATGAAGAAGTGAAAGAAAGATATGGTATCGAGGATAGTAAAATTTCAGGAAACGTAATGAAAAGACGGTCACTATGATAAAAAAACTTAGTATACTTCCAGCACTATTATTTTTGATGAAGGCCAGCTTCGCTCAGGTTTCTGATGTGAAAGACTGGTCTTCACTCACTTTAGAGGAAAATGAAATGCTTACTTATGCCGATGACTCACTTCTTTTGGAGAACCTTGTCATGAAAGAAGGGAGTGAAATTCGGTTTTTAAATGATGTTTACGTTCAAGTAGAAAATGCGTATTTGGGCAAGAATACTAAGTTTAATCTCAATGGAGAAAATGGTGTTAACGGGAAAAGAGGCCGAGGATTAACATTGCATGGAACGAGTGGTGAAGCAGGCAAACGGGGTAGGGATATAACTTTTGTGGTGAAATTTGACCAGTTGGAATCTTTTACTATTGAAACAAATGGAGGCAATGGAGGTGACGGAGGCGATGGGAAGACACCTAGAAGAAACCCAGCCTTTGGAATGAAAGGAGATAATGGAGGTGATGGTGGAAGGGCTGGTTTTGGTGCCAATGCAGGTAACATTAAGCTTTATTATGAGGCTCCTAATTTTTTACCTCTTTTTAATGGTGAAGGAGAACACTCCATTTACTTAATAAGTGAAGGTGGTCAATGTGGTAAGGCTGGTAAACCAGGTAATGGTGGACTTGGTGGAGAAGAACAAGTAGTTAGAGACCCTAAAACTAATCGCGTTATCAGTATCACACCGGAAGGAGCAAGGGGAGAGCCTGGAAATAGAGACCCATACTGCCAAAGTGGAAAAGATGGTGAAATCGTGATTAAAAAGAATAACGCTTAGTTTTCCCGATGGATTTCAATTCCAATTTTTTCCATGAGCTTGCTAGCATTAAAACTGTGGCAAATTCCTTTTTCTAATTTATAAGGGAATATAATTTCATCATTTTGAATGACGCTGTTGAAACTATAGTTTTCAATATTCTTATGCTGAGTGGCCATTTCACCAAGAGCTAAGTCATGTGTAGAGATTAAACCAAAGCTATTCGTTTTAGAAAGTTGTAAAGCAAGAGACTTGGCTCCGATATGTCTATCTTGTGAGTTAGTACCTTTCAGTATTTCATCAAGCATGTACAGTACGGGGGTAGAATTATTAACTAATTCCAAAAGCATTTGAATGCGTTGTAGCTCGGCATAAAAAGAAGAAACATGTTCTTCCAGGTTATCCTGCGTTCGCATACTCGTAAATATTTGAACAAAGGAGATTTTTAGTTCTTTTGCACATACTACGGAGCCCATTTGAGCAAGCACAAGATTTACGCCAAGGGTCCTTAAAAAGGTACTTTTACCTGACATGTTGGAGCCCGTGATAATTGAAACACTACCCTTCTCTTTGAGTTCGTAATTGTTCGTTATTCTTTCATCAGAGGCAATAAGTGGATGTCCAAGACCTTTAGCTTCAAAGAAATATTCATCATCAGCAACCGCTGGCCATATAAAATGTGGCTTGGCAAACCTAAACCCTGCAATACTGCATAAGGTTTCCAACTCTGAAATGCTGTTAAACCATTTCGACACATCCGTTTGATTTTCCGATTTCCATTTCTCAGACATTCTGATAATGTGTAGGTCATACAGAAAGATAAAGTTGATTAAGCCATAAAGCATATTGGCTCGGGCGTTTAAATAGTTTAGTATAGTATAAAGGGCTTTTATACTATTTGAAGCGGAGGCTTCTTTACTTGCAATTGTAGTTTTAATAAGGCTCAACTTATTTGATTGAAAAGTCGAGTCTTCAACTTGCTTAAACAGTAGGCTGTATGCTCCTAAAACACCAATGTGTTGGGCGACTGACTCTGTCAAGTTCTCTATCCTTTCTTTAAAACGGTATAACACTACTCCATTTACCAACCCTAAAAGTAAAGTGGCAAACCAAGGCCATTCAGTTAATGCATTTAACATAATAGATGCTATGGTTAATGCTGGCAAGACAAACGAAAGAGACTTTTGCTGCTTTGATAATTGATTTGAAGACTTTATCCAAGACAGAAGCTCATCTGAATTGTCTTGCTGCATTTCATAATGCAATCCATTAGCCTGAAAATTCTGGCGCCAATCTATCTTCGCACTTAACTCTTCAATGGCTTCCTGCCTTTCTAATACAGTATCCTTATTTGATTTATTGAGTAGCCAATCGGCAAGTAAATCCTTACCACCCTTTGTGGAGGTTCTATTGAGGAGCTGAAAAAGTGAGTTAGAACCAAAAATATCCAAGTCATTCGCATACGAATGCTTTTTATTTAAATACTCTTGCCCCGTGGCTTGCGATGATAAATTACCATTTAGAATATTAAGCTCACTCTGATTTATGGACTGCAATATTTTAGCATGCTCCCGCTTAAACTTAATTTTTTGATGAGCCCTTACAATGAACCCAAAGGCAAATGGAAAAACCAGTGCGGTAATTCCCATTTCAACAGCCATTCTATAGTTGGCAAATACGACAAATAATACTAGAAATGCCATAAATACTATTATCCTCAATGTAGCAATGAAGTTGTATCGAGCATTTAGTGATTTGTATTCACTGCTAAATTTTTCTATTCGCTCTTGAAATATGGGGGCAGGACTTTGCATTATATTAGAATTTAAAACTCAAGAGTATAACAAATAAAGGATTTCTTACAGCCTTTTATGATAAAAGGTTGTAAACCAATAAGGCGGATAGATAAGCTATTCCCGTCATGCTAATGAGTTGCAACATTGGCCATTTCCAGCCTTTGGTTTCTCTGTACACCACAGCGAGAGTACTCATGCACTGCATGGCAAATACATAAAAAACTAAAAGAGACATACCAGTTGGCAAATCATATCTTGCTTTGCCTGTTTCTGGATTAACTTCAGATCGTAGCCTGCTTTTTATTGTGGCTTCCTCATCAGTATCTCCTATACTATAAATGGTAGCCATAGTGCTTACAAATACTTCGCGTGCTGCAAATGAAGTAATTAATGCAATACCTATTTTCCAATCATACCCTAGTGGCCGGATGACGGGTTCGATAGTTTTACCAAAAATTCCTGCATAAGAGTGTTCGAGCTTGTATGATTGTACTTTATTATCCAATTCCTCCTCTGATAGCCGTTGCTCTGTCTGTTGTAACACATAACTTCTGGCATTTTCCTGATGATCACCCGGTCCATAAGATGCCAATACCCAGAGAATAATTGAAATAGCTAAAATTATTTTACCTGCTTCAAATACAAAGGTTTTTGATTTTTCTACCATTGTTAAGCCCACATTAGCCCATCTTGGTGCTTTATAGGTGGGAAGCTCCATGACAAGGAAGCTACGCTCTTTGGTTTTTAATATCAGCTTCATTATCCCTGCTGAGATAATAGCCATTAAAAAGCCGAGCAGATATAAACCCATGAGCGCAAGACCCTGAAGATTGAAAATCCCCAATACATACTTATTTGGAATAATTAGAGCTATGAGGATGGTATAAACTGGTAACCTTGCCGAGCAGCTCATAAAAGGAGTAACGAAAATAGTAATGAGTCTTTCTTTCCAGTTTTCAATGGTACGTGTTGCCATTATAGCTGGTATGGCGCATGCTACACCCGAAATCAAAGGAACCACACTCTTGCCGTTGAGCCCCACCTTACGCATTATTTTGTCCATCAAAAACACTACACGCGACATGTAGCCCGTTTCTTCCAAGATTGAAATGAACGCAAATAAAATGGCGATTTGAGGAATGAAAATCACAATGCCGCCAATGCCTGGTATAATCCCCTCTGCTAGTAAGTTAGTAAGCAGTCCATCCGGAAGAGCATTACTGACAAAAACACTCAACTCAGAGAATATGAGGTCTATGAAGTCCATGGGAACGGTGGCCCAGGCAAAAATGGATTGGAAGATTAAAAATAGAATGCTTAAGAATATGGCATACCCCCAAATTTTATGAGTAAATATTCTGTCCAGAGTGTCTGTAACTCGTTTTGGTAAAACTGTAAAATTCTCCTTTACCGATCCATTGATAAACTCATTAATGGAAGCGTACCTTTCTAGTGTTTCTTTTCTCCTGAGTTCATCCTTAGCAAACCCATGGTTTTCTTCAATCTTATTGAGTGTTTGTCTGTCCTCTTCAGTGATAAACTGATTGATCTTGTGTTGTTGCAAAAGCTGGTAGGCAACATAATCATTTGTAATGTCAAAACTATTTTTTACAGCTTCAATAGCCTCAGATGCGTGATTTTGAGCGTTGAATATGGGCTTGCGAGGAGTAGCCGGAATGGCAGTTAATGTTTCCTTCAAAAGATCAAGGCCTTTACCGGTACGAGCTTTCATGGGTAAAACGGGCACTCCCAGTTCCTCACTTAGTTTAGCGGCATCGATACTTAAACCTGTTTTTTCCACAATATCCATCATATTCAATGCAAGAATAACTGGGATATCTAAATCGTGAATTTGGGTAAAAAGGAGAAGGTTTCGTTTAAAGTTTGAGGCATCTACAATTACCACCACTGCATCGGGATGCAGGTTATGTGATTTGTTAGCCAGAATGTCAAAGACAATACGCTCATCCTTTGAATTTGGATAGATGCTATACGTGCCAGGCAAATCAATGATTTCAATTTTCTCACCATTAGGTAAAGAAGTAAAGCCTGTTTTTTTATCCACAGTTACACCTGGAAAATTTCCTATTTTTTGATTGAGACCCGTTAAGTGGTTAAAAAGTGAAGATTTACCTGAGTTAGGATTGCCCACTAAGGCGACTTTTCTCATATCGCCTTTTGCCATATTACTGAATTGAAATGGTAATTGCTTCGTCTAGTCTTAAAGAAAGATCGTAACCAGAAACGCTAACACAAATTGGATCACCTAAGGGAGCAGCAAAATTGAACTTAATTGGCTGGCCAGGAAGGCAGCCCATTTCCAAAAGCTTGAGAGACAAGGCATCGTCCATAAATCCGCTAATTATTGCGCTTTCTCCGGGGCCTAAATCCGCTACACTTCGTATGTTCACCGCTTTTATTTAGATTAATTATAAACAATGCGAAGATAGAATCTAATGCCGTCATTAACAAAATTTTAATAGGAAAAGGTATCAGCGATATAAGTGATTTTAGTCAACTAAGATGGCATTGATTTCAATCATTTCATCTACTGACAGTTCTCATATTAATACGTAATTAAAAATGGGAACTTCGGTTATCATCAAAAGAAAAAAGCCATGAAACGCATTTTGGTACCTACCGACTTTTCATCTAATGCGAATAATGCAGCCAAGGTTGCACTTTCGTTAGCAAAAAAATCAGGCGCTGAACTTCACTTCATTCATGTTGTTTATACTCCCTCAGATTGGAATAAAATGACTGATGAAATGAAAGAGAAATACCCTGAATCTTCTCATAAAGTTGAGTCAGCCAGGCTTTCAATGGAAAAGTTGGTATCAGATAAAATATTTGATACTATCAAAGTTGCTAAAACCCTTGGATTTGGTAACCCTATTGAAGAAATCAATCATTACCTTTCTAAGAATGAAGTGGATTTGATTGTGGTGGGTTCACATGGCACTTCACATAAGGCAGACCTTTTTATAGGTAGCAATACACAACGTATCATGCGGAGCACAAAAATTCCGGTTGTTGCTGTAAAAGATTCATTTAAGCTCGAGGACTTAAACAGAATAGTTTTTGCTTCAAATTTTGATAAGGAAGCAGAAATACCTTTTAAAAAGATGGAAGCTATTTCAAATGCGCTGGGGGCGGAATTAGATATGTTATATATCAATACACCACACAATTTTAAAACTTCAGAGGAGATTGATACGGTAATTAGTAAGTTTTTGAAAGAGATTGATTCAAATAAAGAAATTCATGTTAGAAATGATCACGATGTAGCCAAAGGCATACTGAGTTATTGCAAAAAAACCAATGCAGACATGGCAGTTTTGATTAATCATAGAAAAGCCTACAAAGCACATTATCTAATGGGAGTAACCGAAACCTTAGTTTTTCAGTCAGATTTTCCAGTGATAAGCATGAATGTGAGTGAGGGCAGAATCTAATTTCAAGCTACGGCTTTAGGAAATTTATTCACTTTTAGAATAACGGTTAACAAGTTGTGTTGAATTAGTTGGCCTCAGTATTTACTTCACTTGCTTCAAGTAATGTGTACAAATACCTTTCAACTATAATTTGAATTACCATATCGGGAGATTCTTTTTCAACAATTTCTTTATTAAGCTGATAATTATGACCCCAGATATACACTGTCCTTTGAAAGTGTTGATTTAAGAATTGTTGCATATAACCCGCATAAGAATCCTTAAAAACAACTGCTTTTAGGTTAGTATTGCCTCCCTCAAATGCAGAAACAGTTAATTCCGGGTGGAATATTTTAGGATTAGGCATTTCGTAATCGCCAGTATTAGCTTCTTTATACAAGTACCCATTTTTGGGGCTGTATTCAATAAATGTATCTTTAATTTCATTTTCCATGCCCATCATTGAAACAATATCGCCTCCTATTTTCTCATACTCTCGTAAGTGAAAGTCAGACTTCTGAAAAGGTTTAATTTCGGGAAAATCTGAATGAATTTTATTAAAAAGCTCTTGATAACCAATAAATGAGCCATTCAAATTCCAGTGAGAATCTGTTTTGAAATATAGGGTTGAGTCTTTTGATTCAAGCATCACATCTCTTATGTCTACTATCGGTATATTGGCTTCTCGCAATGAAGGCAAAAGTTGCTCTAACCGTGATTTAGTACCAATTTTATTAATATAGTCTGGAAGTTGATCAGAGTAGATAGTGTGCTTATTAGGAACAATCAATAAGTAGTATTTTATTCCTAAGTCTGCTAAATCTTCTTTACACTTCTCTAATGATCTTCGAATTTCATAAACTTCAGATTCAGTAAAAGGTCTTACTGCTCTGTAATCATCAATAACGTGTTGAAAATTGGAAAAATACCAGCCGTTCTTTCCTATTACAAGACTATTGTCTTTAAATGGTTTTGAACTTAAACTTCTTTTTATTTTCATGTTCATGTCAAAAAAAAGACTTCTACCATGAAAATTATCCTTGAAGTACTCCTGTAATTCAACAGGTATTTCTGAAAAATCAGTAGAATCGAGGGATATTGTGGCTAAAGTACGGTTTTCAATATTTTTATTTTCTGGAAGAACATTGAAAATGGTATCTAGCAACGGTAGAAATACTATCAGTAGAAAAATGAAAGGAAATATGTATTGCCTAAATTTTAACATTAGAATCTAAAGTATATAAACGGGCTGTAAGTATCTGCAACCATATAGGAAATGCTAATGAGAAATAAAGCAATTAGAAGACTGTAATATGATGTTTTCAAGACAGAACCCCACTTTCCAGCTTTCATTTGAATCATATTAACCAACATATTTTTAACAGGAGTTGATAAGATAACTGCAAGGGATGAAATGATTACAACTTCTTTGTTGATTAGGTACTTAACATTATTTGGAAAGTCCAGACTTGTTGATGGAACAAACATCTTTTCAAGGTAAGCTATGGCATGTGCCAAGTTTTCTGCTCTAAAAAAGACCCAACCTACAATAACAACCATTAACAAGTAGAAATGGGACAATATTTTCGGTGTATTTTTTGGCTTTATAATTCTTTCGATCACTAAAAAGAAACCATGATATACGCCCCAAATAATAAAATTCCATTTGGCCCCATGCCATAACCCAGTTAATAAAAAAACAATTATCAGGTTTACAATTGTTCGAGTTGAACCTTTTCGATTACCGCCTAGTGGTATATATAGATAGTCTCTAAACCAGGTGGAGAGTGAGATATGCCATCTTCTCCAAAATTCTTTCACTGATTTTGCTATATATGGATAATTGAAGTTTTCAAGAAACTCAAATCCAAACATACGTCCCAAACCAATGGCCATATCTGAATAACCAGAAAAATCAAAATAAATCTGGAATGTGTACGCAATAATGCCAATCCAGGCCAAGGGTGTATCCAATTCTGAATCATTATAATTAAAAATAGTATCTGCGATATAGGCCATATTATCAGCTATCAGTAATTTTTTCACAAAACCAATAATAAATCGCTGAACACCACTTTCAAATTTTTTCAGTGTAAGGCTTCTTTGCTTCAACTGATCATTAATGTCGTGGTATCGTACTATGGGACCAGCAATTAGCTGCGGAAATAATGAAATATACAGAGCCAGATCAAGAATGCTTTTCTGTGGGTTTACTTGATTTCTATAGACATCGATAATATAGGAAAGAGCCTGAAAAGTGAAAAAAGAAATTCCAATAGGTAGCAATATTTGTGGCAAACTCAACAACTCGAACCCTGAAACATGATTGATGTTTTCAGCAATAAAGTTTAGATATTTGAATGTAATTAATAATCCTAGATTAAATATTAGGGCGGCAATCAGGGCTATTTTTCGGTTATAAGCCATTAACTTAAGGCCAATCCAATAGTTGATAAATATTGAGCTAATCATAATTAGTATCATAATAGGCTCACCCCAAGAATAGAATAGCAGACTTGCTACCAATAAAATGTAGTTATGATAGTTTTTATTTGTAACCCAAATTAGAAAAAGGCAGATGGGTAAAAAGCAAAAAAGGAATATTGCAGATGAAAAAAGCATGAATACAAACCCAAATAAAAATTAGGTCAATGCTAAGAATATATTATTAAACATTTTTACCCACAGCCCAAATTCTTCTTTAAGTCCCTATCTGGGAGCATTCCTGTATCGTAGGAGTTATTAGAAGGATAAACATTTGAAAGAAACTCTGATATGGCTACAAAACACTCTTGTGTTGCCTCGAACATGCCCATGTGAGCTACATCTTTTAATTCTTTGATAGTTGCATTTTGCATTAGCTCATAGTGTGCTCTTGATTTTTCAATTGGCACTGAACCGTCCTGATCTCCTGCAATAAACAATGTGGGCAGAGTTAATGATTCCAAAACATTAGATCTATCCGGTCGGTCACGCATGGCTTCCATATAACTGATTAGTGAAGTCTCCGAAGTTTCACCTGCAATTTTTGTGACTTGTCTTATTTCAGTTTCTAATCGAGATCTGTTTTTAACATAAAAAAGCTGCTGCACAAAAGAATCAGCAAATACCTCTACACCGCGTTTTTTAACAAAATCAATGGTTTTGTTTCTTGACCGTTTCTTTTCGTCATCATCTGCAAAAGACGTACTATGAAACAACCCGAAGCCTTTGAAATCCTCCGCATGGCGCTCGGCCAAAGCAAGTGCTACATAGCCGCCTAAAGAATGCCCGATTACTGCACTTTGTAAAAGATTATTATCTTCTAAAATACCGTGCACCATTTCAGCAATATCCATAATGCTAAAAGAGCTTGATGGGAGGGGGCTTTTCCCAAAACCAGGAAGGTCGAGTGTAATTACTTGATAGCTCAGCGCCAATTTATTAGTGAGTGGCCTCCACACAGAAGAGGTTTCACAAAATCCATGAATTAAAACAATAGGGTCTCCCTCTCCAATTATCTCAGAGTGGATACTCATAAATTACTTGGTTAAAACGCCTTCTGTCATTGAAATTACAGCCTCTGCAATACCATCAGGATCAAACCCACACTCTTTTTGAAGTTCAATTTGCTCCCCATGTTCAATAATGGCATCTGGAATACCTAAACGTTTAACCTGAGCTGAATAGTTGTTCTCTGCCATAAATTCTATGATAGCACTTCCGAAACCACCCATCAGACAACCATCTTCTACAGTAACTACTTTCTTGTATTTTTTAAATACTTCGTGAAGCATTTTCTCATCTAAAGGTTTTACAAATCGCATATCGTAATGCGCAGGATTCAGTCCTTCCTTCTCTAACTTCTCGCAAGCTTCAACGGCATAATTTCCGATATGACCAATGGTGAGTATAGCTACATCTTCACCATCTTTAATTTTTCTACCTGTACCAATTTCAATTTCTTCCATTGGAGTTTTCCACTCCGGCATTACTCCTTGTCCTCTTGGGTATCTGATAGTAAAGGCTTTTCCTTCCCTTGGTAGCTGAGCCGTATACATTAGATTTCTCAGTTCCGCTTCATTCATGGGAGCTGATACGATCATGTTAGGAATGCAACGCATATAGGCAATGTCATACGCACCGTGGTGTGTTGGTCCATCAGCACCGGCAAAACCTGCTCTGTCTAAGCAGAAAACAACCGGCAAATCCTGAATACACACATCATGTATTACCTGATCGAACGCACGCTGCATAAATGTGCTATAAATGTTGCAGAATGGAATAAGTCCTTGGGTGGCTTGTCCGGCCGAGAATGTAACGGCATGCTGTTCGGCAATACCCACATCAAAAGCTCTGTCTGGCATGGCTTCCATCATGATATTCATGGAAGAGCCTGATGGCATGGCCGGAGTAATTCCCGTTATCTTATCGTTTTTCTCAGCTAACTCAACAAGCGTATGCCCGAAAACGTCTTGGTATTTAGGAGGCTGAGGAGTTTCGTGTACTTTCTTTCGAATTTCTCCTGTTACTTTATCGAACTTACCCGGTGCGTGCCAGGTTGTTTTATTTCCTTTTTCAGCAGGGCCATAACCTTTTCCTTTTGTTGTTACACAATGTAGGATTTTAGGGCCTTTAATATCTTTTAAATCGTCAAGAACACTAACTAGGTGGTTGATGTCATGGCCATCTACCGGACCGAAGTATCTCAGATTAAGTGATTCAAATAGGTTGCTTTGGCTTAATAGTGCCGATTTTATTCCATTTTCAACTTTAGCCACAACGTCTCTAGCGCTTGGACCAAACTTACTAATCTTACCTAACAGGTTCCAAACCTCATCTTTAACCTTATTATATGTGTGGGATGTTGTAATGTCTGTAAGATAGTCCTTTAGTGCACCCACATTTGGGTCAATGGACATGCAGTTGTCATTCAGAATAATAAGAATGTTGCTATTAGATACACCCGCATGGTTCATTCCTTCAAATGCCAGCCCACCAGTCATAGCGCCATCACCAATAATGGCTACATGCTGTTGTTCGTCATCACCTTTGTATTTAGAGGCTACTGCCATACCTACTGCAGCAGAAATAGAAGTGGAAGAATGACCTACACCAAAAGTATCATACTCGCTTTCTTTTCTTTTCGGAAACCCAGACATGCCTTTATACACTCTATTGGTATGAAAGATGTCTCTTCGGCCGGTTAGTATTTTATGACCATAAGCTTGATGACCTACATCCCAAACCAATTGATCTTTTGGAGTATTGAAAACATAGTGTAGTGCAACGGTTAACTCAACCACGCCTAAACTCGCGCCAAAATGGCCACCATAAACTGAAACATTATCAATAATAAAGTGTCTTAGCTCATCGCATAATTGTACAAGCTGTGTTTGATCTAATTTTTTCAGATCATCCGGACTGTTAATTTTGGCTAGAAGCTCTCCTGGTTCGATAAGCATTTTAACTTTAATTGGTGTATATCCTTAAACAAGAAGGTAAGGTAACTGTTTTATTTTCTTTATGCAATTGCTAATTAAATGGCAAAAATACACTTTTTTGTTCAACGCAATCGTAATTTAATGGGATAGTAATATCTTTGAAATCTTAATCATTAAACAAATCCGGTGAGTTTCGAAATTAAGCTTCCTCTTTTTGAAGGTCCATTTGACCTGCTCCTTTTCTTTATCGAAAGGGATGAGCTGGATATTAATGATATTCCTATTTCTAAGATTACTAATGACTTTTTGGACTATCTGCACAATTTGGAGCAGTTGAATATTGAAGTGGCAAGTGAGTTTATTTTGGTTGCTGCTACACTTATGCGCATAAAGTCTAAAATGTTGTTACCAAGACCTCAACTCGATGAGGAAGGCAATGAAATAGACCCTCGAGAAGAGCTGGTGAAGCACCTGTTAGAGTACAAGAAGTATAAATCAGTACTTGAAGAGCTCAAAGAGATGGAAGCGGGGCAAATTGATAAAGAAAAGCGAGGCAATCTAGCGAAAGAGCTGCGCTCACTTTCAGAGTCTGTGAACGTAGAGTCGGAAATGCAGGATTTAGACCTGTACAAACTTCTGAAAGTCTTCCAGAACGTAATGGAGCGGTATGAAGTGGAAAAAAACAAACCGCGCCATGAGGTGATACAATATCCATACACCATCAGTGGGCAAAGAGATTTTATTATGGATAACCTGGCCAATAGAAATAAAATTTCTTTCGGTGAGATCATTGAGCAGGATGCCAATAAAATAGCTGTGATATTTAATTTTCTTGCCATTCTCGAATTGCTTCAATTGAATATGGTTACCCTGATCATAGGTGAAGGGTTCAATAATTTCTGGGTGGAGAAGCTGGACGAGGTCGAAGAAAAGGCCTAAAGCTTAATAGCCAATTAACATCATTTTATTGATTCACACTCGCTTAACAAAGCATAGAATTTCAACATTTTAGGGCTGATAGATTCTTGATACTTTTTACTGATTATTAACATTCAATTTAGATTCTACAGACATACTATTTCCAAATTTTATTCTGAATGAAAAAATGGGGAAACTTTATAATTCCTTAACAACCTTCTTAAAAACGTCCTTCTTTCTACTTAATCAATTAATAATGCTTTGATTTTGGCTTAACCGGTTTACTCGAAATGCTGCTGAAATTTGTGTTGAACAAAAAAGATAAAACCAATAACAACATGAAAGCAGCAAAAATTGAAATGTTAGTACTCTTGATAGTTTTGAGTATTACAACATTTGCCGGTACTGGCGAAAAGAAGACAACACGCTCCTCAAAAATTGAGGTAGTTAAGAATGATCAGGTATTTAAATTATTTTATCTGGCAGATGATGAGCGAGATGTAAATGTGAAGATAGTTGGTAAAAGGGGTGAAGTTTTATTCACTGAAAAGATCAATGGACTGAAGGGATTTACCCGTCCGTATAACTTCGAAAATTTGCCGGAAGGAGATTACAAATTTGTTGTTTTAGATGAGTCGGGCACAATGGAGTTTGATGTTGCTCACAATGATTTGAAAAAAGAAAATGCTCACTTTGTAAGGTTTGATGAGTTAAAAGGCATAAGCAACAAACTGTACAAACTTTCTATTGCAGGTGAAGGGCAGCATGTGGCTCAAGTGAAGATATATGACAATGAATCGCACTTACTTTATCAGGGCAAAGAATCATTTACCAATAATTTTGCCCAGTTATACAATTTAATGCAGATAACTACCAATGGATATGTAGAGGTTATTTTGGGAGATAAAAAAGAGATCTTCAACTTCTAGTAAAAAAACAAATGAGGGAAGACCGGCTTATAGCTGGTCTTTTTTTATTTTGTTAGCGATAAGATTTCGCTGAAAAGCATGATCTGCTGCTTCGTAAGAATCTTTAACAATAATCAACTCAGTTTCACTAAGCCCGGCAGTTGAAGAGTTAATTTTCTTATTTTTCTTGGACTTGTTCACATCTCGGATATATATTAATTCAATTCTTCCAGGATGCTCTTTGGCAAGTGACGTATAAATTTCCGCATCACGTTGTCCACTATCACCAATTAAAATAAACTTCTGTTCAGGAAAGGTATTTAATAGCTGTGCGATGCTTTCTTTTTTGTGACTATGCGTGCCACCTCCAGAGAAAATAATTTTCCATAAACTGGTTTTTAATTCCTGAAGCATCATCGGCCCTTTTGGAATACCTCGTACTTCGAAAAAATCTTCAAGGAAATCGTAAAGGTTCCACTCGCTACTGCTCACATAAAACAATGGGTTTTTAGAGTTGATATTTTTACCAGCTTGCAGTGCTTCATAAAATTTGGCAACACCTTCAAAAGGCAAGCGGGTTTTTGAGTTTTTAAGTAAGATTAACCTCAATTTTCTCAGAACTCTGGTGGCATAACTTACCAATACAGTATCGTCAATGTCTGACACAATGATGTATTCACTCGATCTATTGGCAACTAATACTTCACTGGTTGCAACTATTTCCTGATCGTGTTCCAAACCACCAACCACCCGGTAGTGAATGGTGTGCCAACCTTCAGAAAGGTCTGAAATATTAAATGAGCTTTTGAACATTCCGCGCTCATCGGTAATGGCCTTTTGTTTTATATTGTAAAAGGTTATTTCTAGTTCAACATCTGCTATGGTTTTTCCCAGATAGCGACTGATCATCGCCAGAAAATTCTTTCTTTTCTTATCATCAGCCTGGCTCTCCTTTAACAAACGATCAAAAAGCACATGCCCCTGAACGTAAACCCTGTTCCCATTACTATAACCTTTATATGCCAGTATTGCCGGGGGGCTTAATAGTCCCAATAACTTTCTTATTAGTCGCGTTATAAATGATGCAGGTGTTCTAATAGTGTATTTTCTTTGTTAACAACAATAAACCTTAATTTAGGATTATTAATTCGATGGGAAAAATACTGTTTGTAATAAATCCGATTGCCGGGGATACTGATAAAGGTCACTTAAAGAATGACATTACAAAAATATTGGGCTCAAACGAAATTTCATTTTTTGAAACGACAGGCGAAGATGATGAAACCAAATTAAATGAGAAGCTTGATGATGTGAGCCCTGAAATAACAGTGGCTTGTGGAGGAGATGGCACCGTTAATCTGGTTGTAAAATGCATTATTGGTAAGGACATTAAACTTGGTATTATTCCACTTGGCTCAGCAAATGGTCTGGCAACGGAATTGGAAATACCTGCGGATATAAATCAGGCGATTAACCTCTATAACAACCCCAAGGTGCGCACTGTGGATGTGTTAAGAGTTAATGATGAATTTTTATGTATTCATTTGAGCGATATAGGGCTGAATGCAAAACTTATTCGAAGGTTTGAGGGCGATAATAGCAGGGGCATGGTATCCTATTTCAAGCATTTTTTTCAAACCTTCTTTTCCAAAAAGGCTATTAATTATTCATTCGACTTTGAGAATGATTTTTTTCAGTACAAAGCGGAGATGGTGGTATTTGCTAATGCTAAAAAATACGGAACGGGAGCAATTGTAAATCCGGTTGGGGAGTTAGGGGATAGAAAATTTGAGGTCTGCATATTTCAACCCTATCCGTGGTATGCCTTTTTTAGATTAACATACTTATTTTTTGTAGGCCGGCTGAATTATTCGCCTTTCGTGAAAATTGTGGGTACTGAAAAAATTACTGTTACAGGAGAGCAACCCGAGCATCTACAAATTGATGGTGAACCGATTGGAAAGTTTAAGAAAGTGAAAGTAGAGGTTTTACCTGATCAGATACTAGTGGTTTGTTAGGTCAAGTAACTCTTTATGAAGTTTAAGTACCTGTGGGATGACTAATTCATGCTCATCATTCTTAATAACATAATCCGAACGCTTTAACCTTTCCTCTTCACTCAACTGCTTATTAATGATAGATTCAATTTGTGCTTTGTCTCTAAATGGGTCTCGTTTTAGAACCCGTTCGATTCTTAGTTCTCGAGAAGCACTCACGGTAATTACCTTATCCAGAGCTTTGTATGAGCCTGATTCAAACATTAAAGCAGCCTCTTTAATAATATAAGGGCTATTTTGTTGTTCACACCAATTTTTAAAATCCCTACCAACAGCGGGGTGAATGATACTATTTAACAACTCCAGTTTGGCGGTATCATTAAATACAATTTTTGAGATATAATCACGATTCAGCTCACCCTTATGATACGATTCCTCCCCAAAGTTTTCTATAATTTTTTCACGAATTAAAGGATCGTTGTTGTTCAGCCATTTAGCTCGTGAATCAGCATCATAAATTGGAATGCCGAGTTTCGAAAAGATTTTACAAATCAAACTTTTACCGGAACCAATTCCGCCAGTTATACCAACTTTGAGTAAGTTATCTTTCATTGAACACTACCTTGGCAGAATCCTTTTCCAACTTCACATCTCTAATGAAGCTTGGGAATGATAATAGTTGAAGAGAAGTGAGAGAGTCTTTAGGATTCATCAATTTTAAGTCAGCTTTTACCTTGAAATTAGACAACACAATATCAGGCTCTTTACTTGCACTAACTTTATACTTTAAAGTAATTGTTGGCGATTGCAAATAAGCAGAGCTATCGGGTGGGAAGTTAACCGGAGAAATAGGGATATCCTTTGTTACCTCCAGGTATTCTTCCACACTAAAGGCAATGCTCATGGTTGGCGGGTTTCTCGAAATCAGCCTGTTATTCTCAATTTCAATTGGGATTTCCTCATTAAAATTTTCATCAATTTCATCCTGAGGTACTTTAACTAGTAACGGGCTTTCCATTTTATCTAAAAGTGAGGCAGGGCCATGAAGAGTAATTGAATCTGGCGTATAAGCGATTGAACTGGTCACCCAATAATTTTCTGAAAGCTGAATAGAACTGCTATCAACCTTTAGGGCGTAACGCTTACTTGCTCTTTTATCAATATTTAAAACGAGTGTATCAGTAAGTACAAAATTGACATCAAAGTCAGGTAGTTGGTCGGTAATGGTTCCTAACAGGCTCGAGCCCGGAAGTTTCTTTACTTCTGTAGGGTTATCGAGGCGAATGGTTACAGGAGTAGTTTTTATACCGAGGTTATTTCTGAACAAGTTCCAACCTAATCCACTAAGATTAATCTGCACATCGGTAGGTGGTTCGCTAATGGCAATATACTTGTCTTTGTCATAGGCAAACTCAATGGGGTACCGGAATGTGGTAGAATAAGAATCATTAAGGGCATTAAGAAACCAGAAGGTTGCCGCTGCCAAAACACAAAGCGATATTACCCGAATGTTCTTTATCCTTTCAGGAGTTAAAGAAGGCAGTATCGCTTTGATTTTATTCAACATTATTTGTTTTCTCCTTCAACTAACGAGCTGGAAGAGTCCATTGATATGGCAGTGCGGTTAAAAGTTATTTTAACACCTTTATCTACTTCTAATACTATAGTCGTTTCATCAGTAGACAACACTTTACCATGTATACCACCAATCGTAACAACATTGTCGCCTCTTTTAATTTCCTCAATAAATTTCTTTTGTTGTTTTTGCTTCTTTTGCTGAGGCCTGATCATGAAGAAGTAAAAAACGATGGCAATACCTCCAAATAAGATTAGTGATGAAAGTCCACTGCCTTCTGCAGCCTGAAGTAAAATAGAATTTACCATTAGTAAGTTTAAGTTTTAAGTAAAATAAATTAATAAAAACAACACATCCCAACTCCTTACGAAGTTGGGATGCGCAAATATAGACTATTTATCTTAGCTGATTATTTCACTGGTCCTTCAGCTGCTTCATCTTTAGCAGCAGGAGTTACCATAGCCTTAATTCTTAACGTAGAGTTTTTAGGCCAAGTGTTAGCAGTAATAGTAACTGTTTTGTTTTGGATGTTTGGCTTCCCTTTGCTGTCAAATTTAGCTACAATTTCACCAGTTCCTCCAACAGGAATTGGCTCTTTAGGCCATGTTGGCACTGTACAGCCACAAGAACCTTTTGCACTCTGAATGATTAATGGTGCTTCACCAGTGTTAGTAAATGTAAAAGTGTGCTCAACAACATCACCTTCGTTAATTGTACCGAAGTCATGCTCTTCTTCAGCAAATTCAAACGCTGGAAGAGGGCCTTCAGGCTTTTCTTCAGGCTGAGCCGGAGTAGCAGCACCTGGCTTGCTAGACTCAAGCTTTTCCAACTTGCTTTCTAATTCTGCGATTCTTTTTTCAGCGTCTTTATCGCTACCGCATGCACCAAAAACAAAAGCCAACAGACCAATTGCTAGTGCAGATTTCATAACTCTGTTCATTTTAATTGTAATTTAGGTTTTAAACTTTTATTCTAAAGATTTTTAACTTTTCTCTTTTTCTCCTCCTTTTATGTGGCTGATCAACTCATCCACATCCTCTAATAATCTTTCAGCTTTTTCTTTCGCATCGTTCACAACTTTTTCGCCATGAGTTTTTGCTTCGCTTAACGGGCCATCTTTGTGATTCACCAAATCATCAAGCAGATCTTCAAGCATAGTCTTATACTTATCCAACCTGTAAGTTAATTTGTCTCTTGTATTAGACCCTTTATCCGGTGCATAAAGTATTCCTACTATTGCACCTGTAGCTGCTCCAAGAAGAAAAGCCATAAAAGTGTTTCCTGATTTCTTGCTCATACTATTTTTATTTATTGTCTATTAATCCACGGCCACTTTTTCTTATTACTCCTCTATTTTCCAACTCTCCGGCTATTACATCTAACACACCGTTAATGAAAACTTTACTTTTGGGAGTACTGTATCTTTTGGCCACCTCAATATATTCATTAATTGTCACTTTAACAGGAATACTGGGGAAATTGATCATTTCTGCTATTGCCATTTCGATAATTACTTTATCGGTGGCGGCAATTCGTTCAATATCCCAGTTTTTAGTCTTTTCCGCTATAAGTGAGTTATATGCTTCCTCTACTTTTATACTCTCTTCAAACAGCTTCTGAAAGAACGTTTTGTCATCTTCCCAGTTGTAAGAAAGTTCTTGAAGTTCAAATTCTTCATTTACATCTTCTTCGGGGATTGACTTTAGGGTTTTGGTTACCAAGCTTTTTATTATGGCTCTGTCCTCATCCCAATTAATATCACTTTCTTCCATAAAGCCTTCGATCAGCTCATTTTTGAAAATGATATTTTTAGCAATGTGAAGCACTATTTCCTGATCATCTTTAAAAGACGCGTTTTCCAGCTTCACATACTCTTTATATTTTTCGTCAGTTTTTAAAATATCTTTAAACCACTGTCTTAAATGATCAGTCTCGTTAGACCAATTTAAATTTCGCCTCAAGCTAAGTGTTTCAACAGACTTATTGAACCTTATGGCTTTGATTAACAAATTTTTAACAAAGGTTGTTTGATTGAGTTTATGATCTTTTTCTGCTAAGTCTGCAAACTCAACTATTAACAATAGGATGAGAATATAGCGATCCACTATTTTCTCAGCCTCCTGAATCATCGTTTTATTAAAGTGCTTCTGATCTTTCAGGTTTCTTTTGTGATAGTCTCTTATCGCCTCTTCCACAACAGACTCTATATTGTTATCAGCCTCTGCCTGATAGTCTTTTTCTTCGAAGTGAGTTTTAAATATTTTGGAAGCTTCCGCTTTATCCTTTTTTAACTGCTCTTTATCCTGTACCTCCATTGAATTTAAATCGGGCGAGAATGTTTCGGCAATAAAATCTAAGGCAAGAGCATAATTAGCTTCCTGGCTTTGCTTGTAGGCAAAAAGAGTTTGCATCGCTTTGATGCGTAGGGTGCGTCTATTGAGCATTTACAGTATTGAATTAAAAACCTTTTTGTTTCTAACAAAAGCGGTGGCAAGAAGCCACCACTTTCAAGACCGCAAAATTAGGGTATTTAATTTTATCTCGGCAATCTAACGTTACCGATATCTGAAATTCTCTTTTCAGCTAGCTTAATAGCCGCATCTTGAGTAGATATATTTTCGCTTTCAGCAACATCAAAGATGTTTAAACACGTATTGTAAATATTTTCTGCTTGCAGATAAGCACTTTCTCTATTGTAATTGCCTAAATATTCCTCATAAACGTTAATGATACCACCTGCATTAATTAAGAAATCTGGCGCGTAAGTAATGCCTTTATCTACTAACATATAGCCGTGTTTCTTTTCATCGGCCAACTGGTTATTAGCAGCACCGGCAATCATCTGGCATTTTAGTCTTTCAATAGTATCATCATTAATAGTAGCTCCCAATGCACATGGTGCGTAGATGTCGACATTTAAATCATACACTTCGTCCATCCCAACCACAGTGGCACCAAACTTTTCTGAGATAGTCTTTAGCTTAGCCTCAGAAATATCTGTGATATATAATTTGGCATTTTCTTTTGCCAGATGCTCCACTAAGTACATACCCACCTGACCAACGCCTTGAACGGCCACTTTTTTACCTGTAAGGCTATCAGATCCAAATACTTTTTTGGCAGTAGCTTTCATGCCCAGATATGTACCATAAGCCGTTACAGGAGATGGATCTCCACCACCGCCCCTTACTTCCGGTAGGCCAGTTACATATTTCGTTTCCATACCTATGATTTCCATATCACGGGTTTTCATATTCACATCTTCCGCAGTGATGTATTTTCCACCAAGGCTCTCAACAAACTTTCCGAATCTTCTTAAAAACCCTTCAGTTTTCATTGTTGTGGCATCACCAATAATCACTGCCTTACCACCACCAAAGTTCAATCCTGAAATAGCCGATTTGTAGGTCATACCTCTGGATAGACGTAAAACATCGGTAAGAGCTTCTTGCTCGTTGGTGTAATTCCACATTCTGGTACCGCCACATGCCGGACCCAATACGGTGTTATGAATTCCAATAATGGCTTTCAATCCGGTGGGTTCATCATAACAGAATACTACCTGCTCATGACCTAACTTAGAGACCTCTGAAAACAGAAATCCTCCCTCTACCTTTTCCATTTCTTTTACATCCATCATAATGCGCTAATTAGTTGTTTGTTGTAGTTTTGAGCCGATCAAAAGAGATAGTCTCATGAAAATTGTGGCGCAAAATTAATCCTTTTTTATAATAATTCAATCAAAGCAAACGATTGAAACAACCATTCGCAACTCAATGCGTTGTATTTGAAAGCTTTCTATGAAAGAACTCAGCTATCTAAATAAATATCTTTGGAAATATAAGTACCATCTGGCATTAGGTATCCTTTTCATTATTATCTCCAACATCTTTCAGATTATACCTGCACAGCTCGTGAGATATGCATTGGATCTTGTGGGAGACAATATATTAATTTATAAATCTTTTCAAAACCTGGAGCTACAGCAAAGCATGTATGAAACGTTTGCTTTGAGCATCCTCATTTATGGAGGAATTATTTTATTGATGGCTCTTTTGCGAGGGGCGTTCTTATTTATGGTTCGCCAAACAATTATTGTGATGTCTCGCCTGGTGGAGTATGATTTGAAAAATGAAATCTATTCGCATTACCAATCGTTACCACTAAGTTTTTACAGAAGAAATAATACAGGAGATTTAATGAACAGGATCTCCGAAGATGTGAGCAAAGTGAGAATGTATCTTGGGCCTTCTATTATGTATGGATTGAGCCTTATAACATTGTTTGCCATGCTGATTCCCTATATGTTTTCTATTAATGTGGAATTAACAATGTACGCGCTCATTCCATTGCCAATTCTATCGGTAAGCATCTATTATGTGAATAATATTATTAATAAACGGTCAGAAGAAATACAAATAAGTCAAAGTGGATTATCGACTTATGTGCAGGAGGCATTTTCAGGAATTAGAGTCTTGAAATCATTTACACGCGAAAATGACTCGATTAACAAGTTTGCTATAGAGAGCAATGACTATAAAGAAAAATCGCTTGACTTGACCAGAGTTCAGGCATTGTTCTTTCCTTTAATAATGGCCTTGATTGGCCTCAGTACTATTCTCACTATTTATGCCGGCAGTGCTCAGGTGATTGAAGGTACCCTGACCTTCGGCAACATTGCGGAGTTTATCATTTATGTAAACTTGCTTACCTGGCCGGTAACCTCTTTAGGATGGGTAAGTAGTATTATACAACGTGCCGCAGCTTCACAGAAAAGGCTTAATGAGTTTCTTAAAACGAAGAATGATATTGTTTCTTCAGAGGGAATTAAAAAAGAGTTAGATGGTAAAATCGAATTCAAAGATGTTGGGTTTGTATATCCTGATTCCGGAATTGAAGCCTTGAAGGATATAACATTCAGCGTAAATCCTGGAGAGTCATTAGCAATTATCGGAACGACAGGTTCGGGCAAGAGTACCATTGCGAACCTGATCAGCCGAATGTATGACACCACTTCTGGTGAAGTGAAAATTGATGGTGAAACCATCGACAAATACGATGTGGTAGGTCTTCGAAGTCAGATTGGGTACGTGCCACAAGACGTATTTTTATTCAGTGATACCATATTTAATAACATTGCTTTCGGTAGTGATGAGTCGGACGAGGAAACTGTTATAAAAGCAGCAAAAGATGCAGATGTTTATGGCAATATCATGGACTTCCCTAATGGGTTCAATACTCGGGTGGGTGAACGTGGCATAACACTTAGTGGAGGCCAGAAACAGCGCGTATCCATTGCCAGAGCAGTTGCTCGAAATCCGAAAATATTAATGCTGGATGATGCGCTTTCAGCCGTTGATATGAAAACGGAGAATACTATACTTAACAGTATGAAGAAGATCATGAAAGGCAGAACTACTATCATCATCTCCCATAGGGTTTCTTCAGCTAAATTGGCGGACAAAATTGTAGTGCTTGATGATGGCCAAATAGTTGAAAAAGGCACTCACGATGAACTGATGGCAATTAACGGTTCATACAAAGAATTATATGATAAACAGATGTCTGCTGAGGAGTACCTAGAGGAGTAACTAGTTAGCTTTCACTGGGAAAAGCACCGTCAATTCACCTTTTTCAGAATAAATCTCAATCGAGAAATCATCGAGGCGATACTCGTTTTCCGAAGCGAAGTTCTCAGCGGCTTTTTTAACATCTTCAGGTAGTGGCATTACCAAAGGATGTGCTGTAATTTTTGCTCTTAGCATCGTTACCTCTCTCATTTCTATAGACGGAATGTTTATTTCTGAAGATGATTTAAGCCCAATAAATTGTTTGATAGAATCTTCAGAATTTAAAAAGTAATCAACGACAGTAAACTCTTTGTTAGTAGTTCTTGACAATTGTTGAAAATGTGAAATAAGGCTATCTAATTCCCCACCTTCTATACTGCCTTGGTAGGGTGCACCATAAATCGTTAAATCTTCATTTACCAGTTCGAAGTCAACCTTATTGTATCCACCCAAATAGAAGTAGATGATAAAGGTAAAAACGGAAACAATTAAAACTGCTATTAAGAGTCTCTTTGTCATTTAGAAAACAAATCTAAGACCTACACCACCCTGAAATCTCTGCCAACCTGGATCGTTGACTAAATCGGTGTACCATTCAATTTCCATGAAGGCTGCTATGGGTATTGTGAAATAAGAGTATTCAATACCAACGGCTACAGTAGGACCCAGTGAGATAAAAGCTTCATCAAACGTATCAATTTCTGTTCTGTCGAATGAGACATCCACTAAATACTCATATTGAATTTCGGTATCACGATATTGAACACCAGCCCCCACATACCATTGTAAGCCTTTTAAAAGTTTTGAAGCATCACGTTGGTATAAAAATTTTCCTTCAAAAACGAGGTCTTTTTCAACTACATGGCCCAGGTATTCAACTCCTTGATCCTGTAGCAGAGTGTCTGGGCGAGTTATATTATCGAAATTCTCTCGGTAGTACTTACTATAGAGTCCGCTGGCTGTTTTACCACCATCTAGTACGATACTGAAATTTTTAGTAGCATAGAATTTATAGGTTAAAGCAAACGGATCGCCCACTTTCACACCTATACCATGATAGGGATATTGACTGTCTTCAAACACAGGGCAGACAACACTGGCCTTGGCACGGCTAATATTAATAGATTTAAACCTCCCTCTATGATGGGAAGTGGCGGTTGGTCTTTTTCTCTTCTGAGCATGCACTTCATCTGCCACCAGAATAAAAAGAAAAACGATTAGAAAAAATTTGGTCAATCTAAACATTAGCCAACTAAATTAGCCACAATTATATAATCAAGCGAAATTGATTAAATAAATCGATAAGAACTAGACAATTTCTTTATACTGCATATTGTGCAGTTGAGTGTAAAAGCCACCCTTGTTGAGGAGCTCCTCATGAGAGCCACTTTCTTTGATTTCACCTTTATCTAATACAATAATGTTATCAGCCTGCTGTATGGTGGAAAGTCGGTGGGCAATTACTATGGCCGTTCTTCCCTTCATCATTTTGTCAATGGCCTTTTGTATCATTTCTTCTGTTTCTGTATCCACTGACGATGTAGCTTCATCCAAAACCAGAATTTTAGGATTGTACACCATGGCTCTTACAAATGAGATAAGTTGGCGCTGACCCACTGATAGAGTGGCACCTCTTTCCATTACATTATAATTCAAGCCTCCGGGTAGGCGTTCAATAAATTTTTTAGCTCCCACAAGTTCAGCAGCTCGCATAATATCTTCATCACTAATATCAGGGTTGCCTAAAGTAATATTATGCTTAATTGTGTCAGAATAGAGGAATACATCTTGTAAAACCACGCCAATATTTGAACGCAGGGCATCCAAGTCATATTCCTGAATATTTTTACCATCTACATGAATTGAACCTCTGTTGATATCATAAAAGCGGTTTAATAAGTTGATGATGGATGATTTTCCGGCACCGGTCGCGCCAACCAAAGCCACTGTCTCCCCTGGGTTTACTTTTAACGTTATGTCCTTTAATACATACTCATTGTCATTATAAGCAAACCACACTTTATCGAAATCAACTTCTCCATCAATGGTTGTTGGTACATAGGTTCCATTGTTTGGTATGTGCTCTTCATTATCCAACAATTTCATTATTCTGGATGAACTCACGATACCTAATTGCAAAGTATTGAATCGGTCGGCAATCATTCTGATGGGGCGGAAGAACATTTGAATGTACATAATAAAAGCAATGAGCATACCCAAAGTAATACCAGTCTCTTCTTGATGAATAACACCTTTTGCACCATACCAAACCAAAAGGCCAATTCCTGCTGCACTTATTATTTCTGCCACAGGGAAGTAGATGGAATAATATAGCACAGACTTTAGGTTAGCTCTTCTATGCTCTCTGTTTATTTCAGTAAACTTTTTGTACTCTCGCTTTTCACTACCAAAAATCTGAACGATGCTCATACCTGTGATGTGCTCCTGAACAAAACTATTTAGGTTGGATACAGCATTTCTAACATCATTGAATGCTACCTTAATTTTTTCTTTAAATACATACGTGCTAATGATAAGCAACGGCAGTGTAGACAAACTTACAAGTGCCAATCTCCAATCTGTATAAATCATTATACCTAGGATGAAGATCAATTGAAGTAAATCACCAACCATGGCCGCAAGACCTTCACTAAACACATCGGCTAAAGTTTCTACATCAGATACATTTCGAGTAACCAATCGGCCTATAGGGGTTCTATCAAAAAACTTTAGACGAAGACTTACCAAATGTTTGTAAAGTCGGATTCGAATATCTCTAATAATGTGTTGCCCTAGCCAGCCCGACATATAGGTGTGCGCATATTGCACAACTGATTGAAAAATTAATAGACCAACGAGAAGGATGACCATATTAATGAGGCCGTTGTAATCTCCCACAGCAACTTCATTGTCTAGTGTAAGTTGAATTACCCACGGACGAAGCGGAGCTAAAATACCGAGCGAGATGGTGAGAAAGATGAGTAAGTAGAACTGCATTTTGTAGGGTCTTACAAACTGCATTAAACGCTTCAGTACTTTGAAGTCGACTATATTCCCACTGGTTTCCTGCTCTTTTTCCAATCTATTTCTTTCTTATTTCTGAAGGGTAAGTGACCTCCGTTAAAAACAATCCGTGTGCGGGGGCTGCTGCCCCTGCATGTTTACGATTTTTAGCAATGATAATATTTTTAAGTTCCATTGGAGCTATTTTTCCAAGCCCAACGTCCAACAATGTTCCAACAACAGCTCGCACCATTCCTCTTAAAAATCTATTTGCTCTTATATGAAAAATAAGGTCAGTGCCCTCAATCTTCCATTCTGCTTCGGTTATATCACAAACAAAGTTATTTACCTCGGTTTTTACTTTGCTGAAAGACTCAAAATCTTGTTTCCCGATTAATAACGCAGCGGCCTCATTCATGGTTTTAATATCCAATGGCCTATTAAAGAAATATTTGAAATCTTTCTGAAATGGATCTTTTTTGATGGTGATGCGATATTCGTATTTCCTTGATATTGCGCTAAATCGGGCATGCCCATCTTCAACTACTGGAAACATGTTGTTAATAGCTATTTCCGGAGCGAGCATTTTATTGAGCGTATATACTAATTGCGTTGATAACTTATCATCCGTTTCCAGATGAAAGAACTGCTGTTCGCAGTGAACACCCGTATCTGTTCGGCCACTGCCTAAGATAGAAACATCCCGCTGAAGAACTTTTGACAAAGCCTTTTCTACCTCTTCCTGCACAGTTTTGGCATTGTTTTGTTTTTGCCAACCGTGGAAAGGGGTGCCATTATAAGCTATCTCAAAAAAGTAGCGCATTATAACTTTTCAAATATCACAGCAGCGCCTTGTCCAACACCAATACACATAGTTGCCAGACCATATTTAGCATTATCTCTTTTTTGCATTTCATGAAGCAGAGTTGCTGTTATTCTGGTTCCGCTGGCACCTAAAGGGTGCCCAATGGCTATAGAGCCACCATTAACATTTACTTTGGCAGGATCTAACCCTAAATCATTCATACAAGCGATAGATTGTGCTGCAAAAGCTTCATTTAATTCAATTAAATCCAGGTCATTTACTTTCAATCCAGCTCTTTTCAGTGCTTTTTGAGTAGCAGGAACCGGGCCTATACCCATACAGTCAGGGGTTACACCCGCAATAGCCATGGATACAACTCTAGCCATTGGCTTAAGGTTAAACTCTTTTAGTGTGTCTTCATTTACAATGAGTGATGCAGCAGCACCATCGTTAATGCCTGATGAATTACCTGCTGTAACAGTGCCACCTTCTTTAAAGGCGGGGTTTAAAGTGGCTAGTTTATCTACAGATGATAGCCTTGGGTGTTCATCCTTACTAAAGACAATATCGTCACCCTTTCTTTGAGGTATTGTGTAGGCTTCAATTTCATTCTTGAATTTTCCTTCTTCGTGTGCAGCCTGATATTTTACCTGAGTATTGTGGGAAAACTCATCTTGTTGCTCTCGGCTTATCTTCCACTTTTCGGCAACATTTTCGGCAGTTTCTCCCATCGCATAGGGATAATGAAGCTTGGCTAGTTTAGGGTTTATAAATCTCCAGCCTATGGAAGTATCATACGTTTCCATGGTTCTGCCGTATGCTGATTCGGACTTGGCTGTTACAAATGGTGCTCTCGTCATACTTTCTACCCCACCTGCAATATACGCGGCTCCTTCTCCAAGCATAGTAGCTCTTGAAGCATCCATTATTGATTGCAGCCCTGAAGCACATAATCTATTAACCGTTACTCCGCCCGTTTCAATGGGTAATCCCGCTAATAAACCAGCCATTCGAGCCACGTTCCGATTATCTTCACCTGCCTGATTTGCAGCACCGAAAACCACATCTTCAATTAATTTAACATCAAGAGATGGATTTCTATCAATAAGCTTTTTAATGACAAAAGCGGCCAGGTCATCTGGTCTTTCAGTAGCTAATGTTCCTCCGAATTTTCCAACGGGCGTTCGAAGAATATCAACGATATAGGCAGTTTTCATAGAATTCTTTTCTTTTTAAACAGAATGGTTTCTTTTACATTTGCGCTGCAAATAAACCGAAAAATGTCAAGAGCACCTTGGCATAACCAGTTCAATCATATGTTACAGCGAATTCAAACTATCTTTTTAATACTAGTTGTTTTGTTCATGGGCCTATCGTTCCTTTTTCCATTATGGACGCTTACCAATGAAGAAGGAATTATTACTCATCAACTATTTAATCTTAAGCTTAACATATTTTCGCTTGAAGACGGTTCATTAACAGAAGTGTATTACCCTTATTTATTCGTTGGTGTATTGGCAGCTACCACAATGGTTATTGCCATTTTAGAAATTTCTAAGTTTAAAAACAGGCTTTTACAAATGAAGCTTGGCGCATTAAATGCCATGTTAATGGCTGGTACATTGGGCATAGGTGTTTATTTTGCTACCGACCTGATCAATTCTATGGTTAGCAATGGTGGTGCTTATGGCCCCGGCTTGTTTTTACCGGCCGCTGCTATGATTTGTAATATAATTGCCAACCGATTTATTAGAAAAGACGAACGCCTTGTTCGTTCGGTGGATAGGATTAGGTAATGATATGGGCCGTGTATTTAGGAATTTTATTAAGTGCACATAACCATGCCCAGGTATTTCAAAACGTAGACGATCTTCAGTCTTTTGAGAATATAAGCTTTAGTTCCAGTCCGGAAGACTTACCCGGAGATTTACAGCTTGATCTCATTATCTCTTATGGACTAAAATACTACAAGTACTCTCATTCCAGCTTGGATGAGGTGTTTGAGTTCAAAACCTCTGATATAAATCTGGGATTCAATAATGAAAAGTTAGAATACATGGATTTTTACTTTCCAGATTTGAATAATTTAGATTTTGACGAACTTAGAAATAAGTTGGAAGTCAGGTTCGGTTCAGCAACCATTGTTGATGCTATTGAAAAGGGAGTAACCAACTCAGTGCAATGGAAGGGGCAACGAGTAACTATTGATTTGTATAAATATGGTGAAGATGTGATCGACACGAATGATCAAAATAAAACCGTATTGGCGTTTACATTGCTCAATTAATTAGTCCTTCAACTGTCATTTTGTCACCAAAATGCTATTGGAATAGTATTTGGAATTAGGCCTTCAGCTAATTGAAATTAATTAACACTTAAAAATATTGTAACAATGGCAGAGAAAGGTACTATTTCGATTCACACCGAGAACATTTTCCCGATCATTAAGAAATTCTTGTATTCGGATCATGAAATTTTCTTGAGAGAGTTGGTATCAAACGCAGTAGACGCTACCCAAAAGTTAAAAAGGCTATCTTCTTTGGGTGAGCTAAAAGAGGAAATTGGTGATACAACTGTAGAAATAAGCTTCGATAAAAAGAAGAAAACGATCACCATTGAAGACCGAGGTATCGGTATGACAGAGGAGGAGATTAAGAAATATATTAATCAAATCGCGTTTAGTGGTGCTACTGAGTTCGTAGAGAAGTTTAAGGACAAAGAAGACATTCAGGATATCATTGGTAAGTTCGGTCTGGGTTTCTACTCAGCGTTTATGGTGGCTAAGAAAGTAGAGCTAATCTCTAAGTCTTATCAGGAAGGAACGACCGCAGCAAAATGGGTATGTGATGGCTCTACAGAATTTGAAATTTCTGATGCTGACAAAAAAGATAGAGGTACTACAGTAATCCTTCACATTGCAGATGACTCTGAGGAGTTTTTAGATGAATGGAGAATAAAAGGAATTTTAGATAAGTACTGCAAGTTTTTACCAGTGCCTATCAAATTCGGTAAGACTACTGAAAGCGTTGAGGATGGAAAAGACAAAGACGGCAAGCCAAAATATAAGTCTGTTGAAAAAGACAGATACATCAATGAAACAGAACCTTTATGGACAAAATCTCCATCTGATTTAAAAGATGAAGACTATATAAAATTCTACAAAGAGCTGTATCCAATGGCGGAAGATCCATTATTCTGGATTCACCTGAATGTAGATTATCCATTTAACCTAACAGGTATTTTGTACTTCCCTAAAGTGAAGAATGACTTTGAAGTACAGAAAAATAAAATCCAACTATACTCTCGTCAGGTGTTCATCACGGATGAAGTAAAAGATGTGGTTCCAGAGTTCTTAATGTTATTGCATGGTGTTATCGACTCACCAGATATTCCATTGAACGTTTCTAGAAGTTACTTACAGTCTGATAGTAACGTGAAGAAAATCAACAGTCACATTACTAAAAAAGTAGCGGATAAATTAGCTGAACTTTTCAAGAACGACAGAAAATCTTACGAAGAGAAGTGGGACGACATCGGCATTTTTGTGAAATACGGAATGTTAAGCGAAGAGAAGTTCTATGAAAAAGCGAAGGACTTTGCTTTATTCAAAAACGTAGATGACAAATTCTTCACATTTGGCGAATATGAGGATGCTGTAAAAGCGAATCAAACAGATAAAGACAAGAATAAGATTTACTTGTATACTACTGATGCAGGTAAGCAAGACACATACATCCAGTCAGCTAAAAATAAATCTTATGATGTGTTACTGATGGACGGCCCGCTTGATAGCCATTATGTGAATTTCTTAGAGCAGAAGTTAGAGCAAACTCAGTTGAAGCGTGTGGATGCTGAAACCATCGATAAAATCATAGATAAGGACGAAAAGATTGACAGCGTTCTAACGAAAGAACAGGAAGAGAAAGTAAAAACAATCTTCGAGGAGGCTATTAACAACACGAGCATGACTGTTTCAGTTGAATCACTTTCTCCAGATGAAATGCCTGTAACTATTACCATGTCTGAATTTATGAGAAGAATGAAGGATATGAGTAAAATGGGTGGAGGCGGATATGCCATGATGGGTAATATGCCGGATCAGTTCAACGTGAGTGTAAATGGCAATCACCCGGTGGTAGATAAAATATTGAAAGCTAAAAAAGCAGAGAAGAAATCTCAATTGGCTAAGCAAGCTTTCGATTTAGCGATGCTGTCGCAGAATATGTTAACAGGTAAAGACCTCACTAACTTTATCAAGCGCAGTGTAAGCCTAGCGGCTGAATAACTATAGATCCGGCATTGCCGGCACTCCCGCAAGGGAGACACTCATCAAGTCACCGAATGGCGGAAGCTGTTCGGTGATTTTTTTATAGTGTCACTGCGAACCGCCAGTGGGCGGTGTGGAGTCTTTAATTTGAGATTGCTTCTCCACCTTTTGGTGGATCGCAATGACGAACAAGAAACACCTATTGCCAAAAAAAATAAAAAAGGGCTTCTTTACGTTGTTTATTACGCACTTGAAAAAACTAGTATACATATCGCTATTGCTTATCATCCCACAGTTCATCTGGGCTCAGGGAGATATTGACCCTAACAGTACAGATGAGCAGTTTACGATATCTTCTCCGGTGACCATTGACTTAAAAGAGGACGAGGAAGAAGAGGAGTTTGTGGAGCCCAAGAAAAAGAAGAGGAAAAAGAAGGTCTTTTATGGAATTAAAACCAGAAAAGGCTACACGAGAGAAGGTTATGGTAATCGAGTGACCTATGAGTTGTTTTACATGCTCAAAGATCCGATTGAGTTGGACCCTTATGTGCGCGATATCTATTGGTACGATTTCAGAAGAAAGGAAATTAGAATTGGCGGCAAGGTGGATCAAAAATATGGAGCTGTGCTACACGGGCCTTATAAAAAGGTGCGTAACGATCAGGTGATTGTTGAAGGCATATTCTTTAAAGGCATGAAACACGGCCGCTGGATTCAGCTGGATAAAGATGATTTATTGGTTGACAAAGAAAAATACTATAAAGGCTGGCCAAAGGAATCTTTGGTTAGGTATTATAGCCGTGAGCAGGAGAAAATGAAGGAAATTATTCCTGTAGAATATGGAGAGAAAGAAGGTAATTATTTCTATTTCTATGAATCGGGCAAAGTTGGTGTAAAAGGGGAATACCATTGGGATAGACCTGTAGGTGATTGGTATGAATATTACCCTTCAGGTAGGAGAAAGAAAGTGATTCGCTACCCTAAAGATCCGTTTGAAGAAGATTTTAATCCATACATCTGGAAAGAGTGGGATCCGCAGGGGAGATTGGTGTATGAGAGAAGGTGAACTAGCTGCTGGTAGTTAGTCACTAGCAACCAGAAACCAGAAACCAGAAACTAATAAAACGCATCTTCAAAATGCTTAATCTCAAATCGGCCTTTAATTTTTACAATGGATATGACATCAAATCTGATATCTCCGTGCCAATTAGTTTCATGAATGTATTGCTCAGCCCCTTCTATTACTTTAGCTGCTTTTTTCTCGTCTACTGAAAGCTCTGGCTCACCAAAGGAGGTATAGCTCTTCGCTTTTACTTCTACGAAAATGAGTAGGTTTTTATGTTTACAGATGAGGTCAATTTCAGATCGTTTATAACGATAATTTTGAGCTAGAATTTCATAGCCTTTTTTACTGAGGTATTCAGCTGCCTGTTCTTCTCCTTGCCTGCCTAACTCAGCTTTTGTGTTCATAGAATTATCTACCTTTGAGGCTCTAAATTTAGCATGAACCACCACATCAACAAAAAAGTAAAATTTATAAACCTGGGTGAAATAGATTACCAGAAGGCCTGGGACTACCAGACAGAATTATTTGATGCAGTCGTTCAAAGAAAAATTGAAAACAGAAAAGTAGAAGCTGACCAACAAAAAGTAACAGATAACTACCTGATTTTTTGCGAGCACCCGCATGTATATACCTTGGGTAAAAGTGGTTCGGAAGATAATTTGTTGCTGGATGAGGCTGGACTGAAAGAGAAGAACGCCACCTATTACAAGATTAATAGAGGTGGAGATATTACTTACCATGGGCCTGGTCAGTTGGTGGGTTATCCTATTTTAGACCTAGATAATTTCTTTACAGATATTCATAAATACTTGCGGTTATTGGAAGAAGCGGTGATCCTTACATTAAAGGAGTACGGAATAGAGTCGGGGAGAATTGATGGATTAACAGGCGTGTGGTTGGACCATGAAAAGCAGGAGAACCCACGAAAAATTTGTGCCTTGGGAGTAAAATCCAGCCGCTGGGTAACCATGCATGGTTTTGCTTTTAACATTAATACAGATTTAGATTATTTTAAAAATATTATACCCTGTGGTATAGATGATAAGGCGGTTACTTCATTGAAGTTTGAATTGGGCAAGCCAGTAGAAATGAGTGAAGTGGCCAAAAAATTAATACATCATATTTCAGATTTATTTGAAATGGAATTGATATGAAAGAAGATATTATAAAACCGGAAGTAAAAAATGTAACTGTAGCTGTTGCCAAGAAGGTAAACGATGCCAATGTGGAGGAATGGTCGGTGTATTTAATCAACCAAAACGACCATGAGATTGAAAATACATTAGTTACATCTAAAGGCTATGGTGAGCAAGGCAATGAAATTCAAAAAACCTCAACCCTGAGACATTTTTTACAAACTGTAGATGCCAATAGTGCCGTTTTAATTGAGCCGATACAAAAAGAAGTTTTTCACCTCAATAATGAGTATTGGGTGAGCTATTACATAGAGTCAAAAATTTATGATAAAAAGTTCATATTCTTACCTGACTCCATAAAAGATGAAAATTTGACCTACATTAAGGAGCTGGACACCAAAGGCATTTTACATTCGTGAACAAGCAGTTAAAAAATATTCTGTTTTTAGATATAGAAACAGTAAGTCAGACCTTCGACTACCAAAAAGTTGATGAACGATTAAAAAAACAGTGGGCGAGAAAAGCTTCTTTTCTAAAAAGAGAAGAAGGAGTGAGTGATGAAGATCTTTACATTGAGCGTGCAGGTATTTTTGCTGAGTTCGGGCAAATAATTGTTATTGGAATGGCCTTTTTCCATATGGAAGGTGACGAACTTCAGCTGCGTACCAAAGCCATAAAGGGCGATAATGAAAAAGAGCTTTTAGAAGAGTTTAAAGGCATATTGTCTAAAATGAATTCTGACTTGCTACTATGTGCGCACAATGGTAAAGAATTTGATTTTCCTTATTTGAGCAGACGCATGTTGGTGAATGGAATTCCATTGCCAGATGTGCTGAATTTATCAGGCAAAAAGCCTTGGGAAGTAAACCATTTAGACACCATGGACATGTGGAAATTTGGCGATTGGAAACACTATACGTCACTGGATTTGCTCGCGGCCATTTTTGGTATTGAATCCAGTAAATCAGATATGGACGGCTCCATGGTAAATGCTGTTTACCATGAAGAAAATGGGTTGGATAAGATTGCGGATTATTGCATTCAAGATGTAATTGTTACTGCTCAACTATACGCCAAGTTGAGGAGTGTAGAGTTGGGGGAGTTTAAAATCCTAAGTTAATAGAATATGATTCGTCTGTTCAGCATTATTATTACGATGGCAATAGTTTCTGCATGTAGCAATAAAAAAGAAGAGATTTGTGTTCCATATGATCAATCGTGGTCAGAACTTAATCAGGAATTAGCTTTAAGCTTTGGTCAATTGGTAACCATTGAAAGCAAGATTAATGCAGTTGTGGTAGATGTTTCAAAGGATGAAGGAGGCATATGGTATGGCTTATGTTTTTACACTGATAAAGGTCTTTTTGGAAGACAAATACCAAACGGAATGGTATTCACAACCTGCACAGATATGGTTGACCTAACTTATTTGAATGAATCATCACTTGACATTGTTCAAAAAGGTGAGATTTTAAGTATATCCTGCTTCCCTTATAAAATTGGATCAAATACGCCAGCTGAAAATAAAGAGGATGTAATTCGTAGTTTCGAATATGGCATTAATAGAAGAAAATTGCAGCAAACACCGTGTGATGAAGGTATTTTTGATCTCAATACCGTAAGAGAGTGCTATTTCACTTTAAGTAGTATTACTGGTGAAGGTGGTAATTTCGAGTAATCTATATAATCATTTGTTAATCGTAATTAAATCCATCATCTTAAAATAAGTTGCATCTTTGTTAGTGAACAGAAAGCATTTATGAGCAAAAAGAGAAAAAAACAGAAAGCAGGGAAGTCAGAAAACATTCAGGAGAAGCTTTCTCAAAAAATAGTCAATCTGCTCAATTCAAATTCACAAAAGGCTTACAGCGTAAGTCAAATTACTAAGAAACTTGGATTTAGAAGGAAAGACTACAACAGGGAAATTCCTTATGTAGTGAAGCAGCTCGAGAGAGATTCCAGAATTCAGGCCCTTTCCAACGGAAGTTATAAGAGTAATAGAGAAACAGAATTTATTGAAGGTACGGTGGATCACGTAAATCCGCGTTTTGCCTATGTAATTCCCAAAGACGGTACGGACGATATTTATGTGTCGGACAAAGACCTAAAGTTTGCCATGGATGGCGATAAAGTGAGAGTTGGGTTAAAAGATAAAAAGCATGGTAAACATGCTGAGGGGGTTGTTCTTGAAATATTAGAAAGAGGAAAAGATGAGATTGTTGGTAGAATAGAATTTTCTCCACGCTTTGCTTTTGTGATAGCCGATAACAGAAAAATTCATCAGGATGTATTTGTGAGCCTGAATGAAACCATGAAGGCCGCGCATAACGATAAGGTGATCGTAAAAATTAAGCAATGGCCTTCGCATGATAAAAGTCCGGAAGGTGAGGTAATTAGAATATTAGGGAAAGCGGGTGAAAATAATGCCGAAATACATTCCATCATGGCAGAATTTGATCTCCCCTTTGAATTTCCTAATCATGTAGAGGAGGAGGCAGAAGCCATCAGCGAGCAATTGCCAAAAGATGAAATTGCGAAAAGAAAAGACTTTAGAGGCGTTACTACTTTTACCATCGACCCTGAAGATGCCAAGGATTTTGATGATGCACTTTCTTACAGGAAGTTAGACAATGGAAACACCGAAGTGGGCGTACACATTGCTGATGTTACCTATTATGTCCAGCCAAATACACAGTTAGAAAAAGAGGCCTATGATCGGGCAACATCGGTTTATTTGGTGGATAGAACCATACCCATGCTTCCTGAAAAGCTATCGAATGGTTTGTGTTCATTAAGGCCAAACGAAGACAAATTCACTTTTGCAGCCGTTTTTGAGCTGGATGAAGAAGCCAAAATTGTTAACGAATGGTTCGGCAGAACTGTTATACATTCAGACAGGCGTTTTGCTTATGAAGAAGCACAGCAGGGAATTGAAACAGGTGAAGGCGACTTTGGGAAAGAATTACAACTCCTGAATGCATTAGCTAAAAAGTTAAAGGCGAAGAAATTTGCTGCAGGTGCTGTAAATTTTGAAACGACTGAAGTAAAATTCAAGCTGGACGAAAAAGGGAAACCGCTAGGTGTAATTCCAAAAGTTAGGCAAGATGCGCACAAGCTAATTGAAGAGTTTATGCTACTGGCTAATAGGCAGGTGGCACGCTTTGTTTATGGCAAGAAAAAAGGCGAAGAAAAGCTCACATTTGTTTACAGAACGCATGATTTTCCTGATCCTGAAAAGATAGAAACTTTTGCCACTTTTGCCCGAAGGTTTGGCCATGAGTTGAAAACAGAAGGCAGTGCAGTGTCAAAATCATTAAATAATTTAATGACAGAAATTGAAGGCAAGCCGGAAGAAAATGTGCTTCAACAGCTAGCTATTCGATCTATGGCCAAGGCCAAATACACAACCGAAGCCATGGGCCATTTTGGGTTGGCGTTCGATCATTATTCTCATTTTACATCGCCTATCAGAAGATATCCTGATATGATGGTGCACCGATTGTTGCAGCACTATTTAGATGGAGGCAAGTCAGCCAAGAAAGAAGATTACGAAGAAAAGTGCGTGCATTCTTCTGAAAGAGAAAAACGAGCGGCAGAAGCAGAGAGAGCATCCATTAAGTACAAACAAGTTGAATACATGTCGTTGGTGGAGGAGAAGGTATTTGATGGGATCATATCGGGCGTAACCGAGTGGGGTATTTTTATCGAAATTGTAGCTACTAAATGCGAAGGCATGGTGCGTATGGTTGATCTTAAGGATGATTATTATGAGTTTGATGAGAAAAACTATCGCGTAATAGGGCGAAAAAATAAGAAAATGTATTCTCTAGGCGATAAAGTAACGGTGGCGATTAAAAATACGGATATCGACCGAAGAACAATCGACCTGGAGTTTGTTGATGAAAAGGATAAATTCTTTTACGAATAAGAAAAATATATGCAACACACCGTAGCGCGTTTCCACGCTATGCTGGAAAAAAAGTTTGAAGGCCATGAGTATGGTCAGCATCCCAAAGAACTTTACGAGCCAATTAACTATATAATGAGTCTTGGCGGCAAACGTCTGAGACCATTACTGGTGATGTTGGGCTATAACCTCTTTAAGGAAGATACTGAGACTATTTTAGATCAGGCCATGGCAGTGGAGGTGTTTCATAATTTCACGCTCATGCACGATGATATTATGGACGAAGCCCCCATTAGAAGAGGCAAGGCTACCGTGCATGAAAAATGGAACCACAATACTGCTATTCTTTCAGGTGATGTAATGTTGGTGAAGGCCTATGAGCTCTTACTGGGTACACCTAAAAAACAACTAAAACCGATTCTGCGATTATTCAACAAAACGGCCTGTGAGGTATGTGAAGGGCAACAGTTGGATATGGTATTTGAAACGAGAAAGAAGGTTTCTGAAGAGGAGTATCTGGAGATGATTCGTCTGAAAACAGCGGTGTTGCTAGGTATGAGTCTGGAATTTGGCGGTTTATTGGCTGAAGCAGATAAAGAGGATGTGAAAGCGCTGAGAGTGTTTGGTGAAAATATTGGGGTAGGCTTTCAGTTAAAAGATGATTTATTAGATGTGTATGCAGACAAAGCCAAATTTGGCAAACAGGTAGGTGGTGATATTCTTTCGAATAAGAAGACCTATTTACTGATTAATGCCATTGAACGAGCGAAAGGAAAGCAAAAGACAGAGCTGAGTAAATGGCTAAATGCCGAGATGTTTAAGCCCGAAGAAAAGGTGGCCGCAGTTACGGATATTTACAATCAGCTTGGTATTAAAGAGCTCACTGAAGCTAAAATGAACGAATATTTTGAAACGGCCTTCAGTCATTTAAAAAAGGTAGATTGCTCATTGCCACAAAGGGCTAAGCTCAAGGAGTTTGCAGAAGCTTTGATTGATAGGCAGAAGTAATTTTACTTCTTCACCAACTCCTGAAAAGCCCCGGCACGGAGCTGGTAATCCAGGGGGTTAATTTTAGCATCAATAGGACCAATGATTGTCTCTATTTTTTTGGTGATTTTATCGAGTGATTTATAATATTCTAACCAAGAAGTGGAGGAGGCATTCAATCCTAACTGATTACACCATTGCAGAAAATCATCGGATTCTTGATACTCTTCCAAACTATTCAAGATCAGAAACAAGCAAAGGGGCTGGTTTTCTAAGGTAAAGTCGTTGAACTCATCTTCAATGTAAAGTTCAAATTCATTATTGTTAATATTCAGTTCTACTAACAGCAGGCTGTCCTTATAATGTAGATTCGATTGAATGCGGATATTGTACTTTCTAATCAATTCAAGCAGCTCACTAATTTCAGGGTAACTCATTACTCAACAATTCTCCAGCCTATGAACCGAAAGGTTTCTTCTCTTAGAAATTCGTATAAAGAATTTTCTGGTGCTTTAAAGGGCTCCGTTAAAACCAACTCGTAGTGGATATCGCCTTTTTGTTTATGTGCTAAAATCTGCACTTTGGTACTACCTGGAATGCTGGCTAATTCAATATCCTCGCCTTTGTTCATTTTGTCCCGAAGCTCACGAGTACGATCTCGAAAATAAGGTGAAACGCCCCTGAAGTCATTTCTATCAGCAAGCAAAGTGAGGTTACTGTATGTTTTTACGGGAGTCTCAATTTTGTCAGCATCAAACCAACGAATCATGCCTATGGCTACGACCACTTCCTCAATAGTTGTTTGCAAGCTTTTTGAAATGGAGTAGGTGTATAATTTTGAAGTGTAAGAATCACAACAAGGATTCTCGACTGTTTTTAGTATTACACCGTTATCAGTTTTTTCCAGAGAAAAAATCCCACCGTTTAGCTCTTTTTTAATTTTTAGAACGTCATTATCCAACTCATACACTTTGGTACCCATCCTATTATTCCAGCCGTTTTGACCTGAATATATCAAGTCTAAATCGTCATCGCCATCTATATCAAGATAATAGAGACCATACATATTTAGAGGATAGTACTGTGTTTCATCTTCATCTTCTGAGTAAATGAATTGTACAGAATCGCCTTTAGGTAAGGCGTGCAACTTCTCCCATTTCTCTTCATCGGTCAGCACAGTTTGGTCTATTTTAAAATCAGAGGGCTTGAATAACGCATTGATTTCATTCGACATTTGCGCGGTTAGGGTGAATGGAAGAAGTATCAAAAGGATGAAAAATCGGGGCTTAATGGGAATCATTTAACTTAGTAAAAGTGCTTTTACTTGTAAGTTAATAACTTCCTACTAAGATTTAAACCCATGAAGCTTTCAGAATTATTTTTAGTCATACTCACTTTCCTATCTATTCAGGGCTATGGACAGACCTTTTTTCAAGCCTTAGACGCAGAGAATGCCTATTTTGAGAATGAACCGATTAAGCAATTTCAGGGGTTTAAAGCGGGGGATACTTTGGTAGTGGAGAAAAATGGATATGTGGCATTAGTCAGTAATTTTTACCATGCAGTTGAGCTACTTAACGATACAACATGGGTGGTTCCTCATATTGACCAGCATAAGTATTTATCGACAATGAAAGCCCCGATACTAAAACAATTTTTAGAAGAGAATAAGTTGGCATTAGATCAACCTGTGGAGCATGCTTTGCAGTATATGGAAATTTACTGGCCTCCCAAGAAGTGGGTTCTTGATGCCTCTGAAGAATTTCCGATCTTCTGGGAATTACATGGTTTAAAAGAAGGGTTAGTATCAACAAAAATTCAATTTACTAGTCTTTTTGGTGAGGTTATTTTTACTATTCAGGATTATGAGAAGGATGAACCGATCACTTTTTCGGATTCCTTAAAAACAGCATTTGAGAAAGAAAAAGAACTGTTTATGGAAGTTTCAGCCACAGCTTTTGAGAAGGAATTCTCTGAAAAAGTATTGCTAAGCATAACGGAAAATAAAATAGGAATAGCCAATGCAGCCGATGTTGATAATGCTGTCGAGGCTGTCGCATTGGCCTTCTTCTTTGAACGAAATTGTCCAGAATTAGAACATCGCACAAGAGAATTATATAAACAGGCACTTCGATTTTCTGATCGGGAAATTTACAGGCAACTGTATCAGGCTTTTGAAGAGCGGAATAACTAAAAAAGCCACTAACATTTCTGGCAGCGGCTTTTCGAATTAAACTTAATCAACTATTTAAAGACAATTTCCAAATTCGTTGTTTCCAATGGATTATATGGAGCTAAATCTTGAATTCTACTAGCTAATGAGTTCCATGATTCACCAGGACTAACACCTGCAGACAAGAATCCGTTTTTATCGAAGTATCCCGGAGGATTTGTGTTAACAAGAAATGCATCTAAATCTTGTTGCGGGATATTCGGGAATGCGTTTAAAATTCTTGTTGTAAACACATTCTTGATTGAGTAATCCTCCAATAATATTGATCTGTCATCAGAATCTAAGGCACTTGGCGGTAAACCCACTTCAGCTACACCAATGTTGTCTGAATCATCGCCTGAGGCTACGAATGCCCAGTTAAATCCAGGATTTTCAGAATCAGCGAACAACCTTGCTCTTGGGTGATTAGAGTTTCCAAACACATCTACTACATCACCCGTTCTTCCCACAAACATTCTTAGCTTACGCATCACAAAGTCATCGTCCTGTGGTCTGTCTGTTCTTAGCCCTGAGATGGCTACTTCCATGGTAGCATCATAAATGTCATTACCCGCAGAGTTATAGTCTATTCGGTACATGGCATTTAATTGACCATCTCCTTCACTTCTATTGATATTGTAGGGCTTTAAAATCGCTATTCCTTCTACAGCAGGGGTATTATTCCAAAATACTTGCATTGCTTTGCCACCATCAGCATCATTTTCAGAGTCTGAATCAACCACGGTTAATTGATACGCCCACTCTTTTCCTTCAAACACCACATTTTTCTCCACGGTCATGGTTTTACTTCTGCCATCTTCATCACTCTGATAAGTGATTACCTCAATATTTTGAATGTCGAATCTTCTTATGGCGGTGATGATATCTTCTACAAGCCTTCTTGAGCCGTCACCCACGTGAATAAATACTCTGAGCAGACCGTATACATCATCTCCGGCTAGTTCTTCTTCCACTCGGCCATTTACCTTACCACCAGTAGTAATAGTTGCACTGTTAATAGAAGATGGAATCTCGATTCCGAAAGACTCGGGCAAAATTTGATCTTGCGTTACCACATCGGGGTTCTCGTCACATGATGTTAATCCGATAGAAACCAGCAATGTTAAAACTGCCAGTACCAGTAGACTTAAGTTTGATTTTAACGTTTTCATAATTTTAAAATTTAATGTCCTAATTCAGTTTCAGTTTGTGAGAGTGTTTTGAACTCCCTTTCGCTACTATAACACGAGACTTGTCAGGCACCCTTACTCCGATGTAAAATTTTTTTCAATTAACTATCAAAGTATCCACATCTACAGTTACCGTAGCAAAAAAACCGACAGCATCACCTTCTACATTGGTAGGTATATTATCTCTGGTAATGTCAAAAAAGCCACCTCGCCATTCGGTTTCGGATAATAATGAACGCAAAAATTCTTTGTATCGATCACTTACTGTATGCTTTCGCCTGATTACCGTACTCCCTTGAGGAAAATAAAACTCATCTTTTTCTGTGGCGAAAATTTCCTGAACATCAATGTTTTTAAGGTCGTAAAAGACAACTCTTCCTTCACAACTTTCTTGGGGTGAGCAATTAGGTGTTGCAGACCAGTCAATATCATGTGTGACATAATTGGCAGCAGTACCTGTCTCCTGATATTCCAACCGATAATGAATGACCCCATCGATCAAGGCCGTATCTAATGCAACATCACCCAGAAACTGTCCGCCCGGAGGTGTATCAAACGCACGGTATTCTTTACCTCGGTGGCGGATGACTAACAAGTAAAATTTACCAAATACAGCCCTCATGGGAGGGGTGTAATACTCGCCTGAACCAACAGGATCTTCGGTTAAAACCACAAACTCTTCGTCACTATCAACAATGGCCATAAAGGCACGACTTACGGGTCTGGGATCTTCATTTTGGCTACCAAAAGGCCTGGTTAACTTTACGCGATGCCGTTTTAGCTCATTGGTCATGAGTCCTTCCACCACAATTAAATCTTGCGCGGCAAATTCAACATCCTCCTCAAACCGTTCTTCGCAGCTTATTATTAGCAAGAAAATGGACAATATGGTGGTTAACTGCTTCAAAGAAATCTGAAATTATAAGTGATAGAAGGAGTGAACCTGAATAGGTACGACTGTGTGGTGAGTCGATTGTTTTCTAATAAGTTTGAAGGCATTCTAAACTCACCTTCGGCATCTTCCACCTTGCCATAGTTGATAAATAGGGTGTTTTTACGACCATATAAATTGTATATGGAGAAGGAGAGATCGTGCGTAAAGCGGCTTTCAGGGTTTTTGTTCAACCTAAAGGTAGCCGACACATCCATTCTGTGATAATCGGGTAACCGACTGCCATTTTTTTCACCGTAAATGGGAGCTTCTAACCCATTATAATTAAAAAATCCTATGGGTTTAGAGTAAGGCGATCCGGTATAATAAGTCCAGTTCATACCTAGTTTTATTCTTTTCGTTAAATCGTAACCCATGACCAGATTTATCTCATGCGGCCGATCATAGAATGAGTTAAATTCTTTGCCTTCATTGATATCTTCAAAAGTGCGTGTAGCACGCGAGATGGTATAGCCTACCCACCCACGCAGTCGACCCAATTCTTTTCTTGCCATTAGTTCCAGGCCGGCAGCCTGGGCATCGCCAAACCGCAATTCACTTTCTATTAACGGATTAAGTAACGTTTCAGCGTGCGGCTCATAATCAATCTGGTTTTGCATGTTTTTAAAATACAGCTCTGCACTCAACATTAAACCTGACTTTTTTAGCTGCTGCTGGTAACCAAACACAATTAGGTCAGCAATTTCCGGCTCTATGTTGTAACTGCTGGGCAGCCAAACCTCTAACGAGGTAAACGGACTGATTGAGTTCGTGATGAGATGTACATTCTGAACGTTTCTGGTATAACTAAATTTAAGAGATGAGTAAGGGGTTAATTCATAATTTAAGCCTAAGCGAGGCTCGGTATTTCCAAAATCGATGTAATCTTCCCCTGCATCAAAAAATAAAGTATCCATCGGGCTGTTGTTCTCATCAAAAAGAAACTCAAAAGCACCACCCTGATTCGACCAGGATGATATTCTTAAACCATAACGGACACCCAAACGATCGGTAAGTTTTACTTCCTGCCCTCCATAAAGTACAGTTTCAGCAGAGTTTCTTATCGAGATTAATGGAGGCTGAACATTTGGATTATCCGTGGTAAGGTTGCCGGGGTTAAAGTTGTATCCATTGATTGCAAGGCCGAATGACCATACGTTGTTGGCTTTTTTAAAGTAGGTAAAATCAGACTTTAGGGTAATGGTAGCTATGCGAGATTTCCATTTGGTATTGGTGCTAACATCAGTATGTAGGAAATAATCATAGCTACTACCCGCTACAGTCGCATTCATAAAGAGTTTATCATTGAACAGATGGTTCCAGCGTAAGCTACCCAGTATGTTTTCCCACTCCAGCCCTACATTGTCTACAAAATAGTTGTCTTTACCTGTATAAGTAGAAATATAGATATTGTCTTTAGGGCCCAATGAGAAATTCAGTTTACCGGTAAGATCGTAGAAGTTCAATTTTTTCAAATCGTCATTTCCATTGTCGAAAAGGTATTTAATTCTTGAAACACGACCGGATACAAGAAATGAGCTGAAGCCTTTTTTAATGGGGCCTTCCACGCCTAATTTACTGGAGATAAGAGTGCTGTTACCCCAAACCTCAAAGCGTCTATCGTTTCCTTTTTTGGTGCGTATGTCAATGACTGATGAAAGCCTTCCACCCATAGATACCGGCATATCGCCTTTATAAATTTCAATGGAATTGATAGCGTCTGGGATTACGGTAGAAAATACGCCAAGCAAATGGCTGGAATTAAATACGGGAGCATCATCTATCATTAATAGATTTTGATCTCGATTGCCACCCCTCACATAATAGAAAGTAGAACCATCGGAATGAGCTTTTATACCAGGTACAAATTCCATTGATTTTACCACATCCATTTCACCAAAGAGAGCAGGCATTTCAGTCACCGTTTCAGCACTTATTTTCTCTTTGCTTAGTTGTACTTCTTCCAGCTCTACACTTTCATCGGATGTTATTACTATTTCCTCTAATACCGGTGGCTTTTCTTCCAGATCTATTGAATAGTTAACATCTCTATTGCCAGTTACCGAAATACTTACAGGATTGTAGCCAATAAAAGAGAAGGTAACTTTATGTTCACCTTCGGGTATAGGAAATGAGTAGTAGCCATAGGCATTCGTTAATACACCAATGGATAATGAATCAATAGAAACGGTGGCGCCTATAATGGCCTCACCATTCAATTGATCTTTCACATATCCACTGATTACTGCTTTTTTAGAATCCTTTGGTTTCTTTTTTTTTAACACTACCTGTTGCTCGATAAAATCGAATTCAATACCCATAGGATCGAAGAGTGACTTCAGAACGTTTTCCAATGTGGCAGTTCCTCGATAGCTTACTTTTTGGCTAGTCTTTATTAGTTTGGAATTATATGAAAAACTAATGCCAGCCTGCTCTTCAATCATATCAAGCACATCACCAACAGGTAAATTATCGGCTTGAATAGTTATGATTTTTTGAGCACTCGTTTGGGCGTACGCCTGTTGGGCGGCTAGGCAACTGATGATCGGGAAAATGGCAAGAAAATGTACAAGTCTTAGCACCCTGCTTTAGTTATTTCAATATCCTGACCGGTTTGTTCGATGGTCAAATCAAGGGTAGAAGTTAATACTTTTAATACAGAATCTAATGGCTGATTATCAAAAGTAGCGGTTACTTCGCACGTAGCAGTAACTTCATCGGATATAGAAATAGAGGACTTGTAAACTTTGTTTAGATCTTCAATGGCCTTTTTTAGTGAGGTGGATTCAAAAACTATTAAACCTGTCTTCCAAGAATTGAAATTTGTGTCTTCATTTTTATATTGAATAAGTTCCCCCTGGCTTGATAATTTTCCTGCATCGCCAACTCCTAATTCAATCTTTTTATCTGTTGATTGAGATGATAACGCCACCAATCCAGTAGACACCACTACCTCTGTGGCTGAAGAAGTAGTACTCACATTAAAAGAAGTTCCAAGCACAGTCACTCGGGCATCACCAGCCGAAATTATAAAAGGCAGCTTTTCATTTCTTTCCACCTCAAAAAATGCTTCACCCTTTAGCTCAATCGCTCTGGTGGTTGATCCAAACTCAGAAGTATAACTAATGGACGAATTAGCATTTAACGTAACAATTGATTTGTCAGGCAGAACGTATTCTTGTTTAGCATCAGCAGTTTGATGTATGATTAGGCTATCACTAAACAAATACTTGTAGATGATAAAGGTAGAAGCAAAAATTAATAAAATGGCGGCAGCTACTTTTAGCCAGTTGGCGCTGGATTTAGGTGTCATTTCAATGGTTTTGGCACCAGACACTTTACTTCTAAACAATTCCCATTCACTGTCAACATCAATAGCTAAATCAGGAACAGTGAAATGTCCTTTATCAATTGCATACAGTTTTTTGTAATGATCGAATACTTGTTGGTTTTCAGCGCTCTCTTTGCACCAATCTTCAACCGCAATTCTCTCATCATAAGTGCTTTGACCAGTAATGACTTTTGCAATTAGTATTTCTATATGGTTTTTATCTTCACTCAAATTTTCAATTCTCTATTGTTATAACACATCAATAATGGTTTACCCTTACTCCAGAAAAATAAAAAAAAGTAACATTAAAAAATCGGCCAGGTGCTCCCGCATCAATCGCAAAGCTTTAGACATTTGTGCTTCAACCGTTTTTACCGAAATATCCATTCTCTCTGCTATTTCAGAGTATTTTAACTCTTCAACCCTGCTCAGCTCAAATACTTTGCGGCATTTATTGGGCAAGGTGTTTAATGCATAAGATATCTCTCGTTCTAATTCTTTGGTTTCTATTGTTGAAGTACTATCGGCTGTCAGTTCTTCATTAGCCTCACTGATGGGCACCACTTTTTTACGGTCCCTTATTTTATTCAGACATCTGTTACGCACAGAGGTGTATAAATAGCTTTTGTAATTGGTATCAGGCTCCAGCCCCTTATGCTTTTCCCAAAGTTTGATAAAAGCATCATGCACAACCTCTTTGGCTTCATCAACATCTTGCACATATTTTACGGCAAATGCAGTTAGTCCACCGAAGTGTTCCTTAAATAAAGTTTCAAAAAGGGGAAGTTCCTGTTTGTTCAAATTTTTGGTATCTGCCTAACTCCCTACTGCAGGGATGGTACATTTTGGAATAAATATACTAAAAGCTTATTTCTTTCTATAGAAGTATAGAATTGCCTCAATATCCCTGGGTTCTTCACTCAATGTAAAAAAACCTGAGCCATCCTTCATCCAGGCTAATGCTTCACCCTGAGGCTCAACAATGTAGGGTACAATTTCAGGCTGAGACATAAGTAATTCGGCTATGCTTTCACCATTTCTTTTCCAATAAAATACGGAGTTATAAGTCTTAGTAATTATCTCCTGACCATCTGCAGAGATATCCGCTGCCACAGTATTGAAATAAGGCATAGTACCTAATTTTTCTAAAGTGATTGTTTCTGTTAGAGATTGAGGATATGCGGCTCTGTAAATACCAATATTTTGTTCTCTTTTGGATAGTATATAAATGTCTTTTGTTAAAGGGTCTACCATCAAACTTTCAGCATCTCTTTTTCCGTCAGGGAAAACGAAAGTAATGATATCCACCTCCTCAATATCTCGGCTTTCGGAGTCTAATCTTGGCTCTTCAAATCGGTAAATATATTTTAACTCATGAACGGCTTTGTTATCGCCCATTTCAGCCACATACAAATAGTTTTTAGTATCATCGGGGCCAACTCCGCTAGCTATATCTTCCCAGTCTCTGTTTTTTATTGTTGGGAAATTGAATTGTGCCTTAAACTTACCATATTGATCAAGCAAAAAGAGTCTTGCCTGATCTCCACTATCGTTATGCACCCAAAGCATATTCGGATTATTGATTCCCACAGCCAATCCAGAGGCTTCATTTATTTCGTTATTGTCAATTTCACCACGCGATTCTGCCGGATGAAAAGTAGGCTGTGCCAGTGCACTAAAAGAAATGAATAGAATTAAAACAGAGGTGTAGGTGATTCGATTCATGATAATTGATTAAAAAACACCGAAACATAATGCATAAATTTCTGAAATGGAAAGGAAAAATTTGAAATTACTACACTTCGCATTTTGTTAATGATGTGTTAAATATTCATTCGGCTTGCTGTATTTTCATTAATTTCAATTCTTATGAAGCGGAAATCCATTTTGGCTTTGGTAGTGATGGCAGCCATAAGCATACTCGGTATAGTAGGTGTGCAGGTATATTGGTTTAACAAGGCCTTCAATACAGAAGAGGAGCTCTTCAACAGAGAGGTAAATGCCGCACTTTACAATGTTGCAACTAAGTTTTTTGAGATAAGTGAAACGGCAATTCCTGCCAATAATCCCATTAAGCAGCTTAGTACCAATTACTATGTAGTCATGATTAACAACGAGATTGATGCGAACCTGTTAGAATATCTTCTTAAATCTGAGTTTGAAAAAAGGAATATCAAAGCTGACTTTGAATACGGTATTTATGATTGCACGAGCGATAAAATGGTGTATGGAAACTATGTGAGTGTGGAGGCCGTGCAAAAGGAAGAGGCTGACCTGGCAGGGCTGCCAAAATGGGAAAATCAGAACTATTATTTTGGAGTGCAATTCCCTAATAAGGCATCCATTATTACCGATAGAATGGAAATTTGGATCTTTTCATCGGCCGTATTAGTGTTAGTGATCATATTTTTTTCCTATGCACTTTTCGTGATTTTAAAGCAAAAGAGGCTTTCTGAAATTCAAAAAGATTTTATCAACAACATGACGCATGAGTTTAAAACTCCTATTTCTACCATTGCTTTAAGTGCCGATGTGTTAAGCGATCCGAATATCAGCTCACAACCAGAGCGAATTAAGAATTACACAACCATTATTAAGCGTGAAAATGTCCGCTTGAAGAAACAGGTGGAACGCGTGTTACAAATGGCCGGAATGGATAAAGACGAAATCGCACTTAAAAAGGAAAAAACGTCATTGCATAAACTTATAAATGAGGCAGTAGAAGGCATTGCTGCCGGGAATGCCGGTAATAAGAACAGGATTCAACTCCAATTAAATTCTGCGAATGACAATGTAGAGGTTGATCGGTTACATGTTTCTAATGTGATATACAATCTCATTGATAATGCACTAAAATATTGTGAGCAGGAGCCAAAAATTGTTATCTCCACCGAATCTGTAAAAGATAAAATATGGGTAACAATAGAAGATAACGGTATCGGCATTAGCCAGGACGATCAGAAAAAGGTATTCGATAAATTTTATAGAGTTTCTACCGGAAACCGGCACGATGTAAAGGGTTTTGGCTTGGGGCTAAGCTATGTAATGCAGGTAGTTAAAGCGCATAAAGGGAGCTTGAAACTTATGAGTGAATTAGGTAAGGGTAGTACATTCAAATTTTCCTTATACAATGAATAAGACTTCAATAATGCTAGTGGAGGATGATGAGAGCTTATCTTTTGTGATTAAAGATAACCTCTCATTAAATGGTTATGACGTGATTCACTATGCGGATGGAGCTTTGGCAAGCAAGTCATTTACCAAAGGAAAGTTTGATCTGTGCCTGTTAGATGTAATGCTTCCAGCGGTTGATGGGTTTACCTTGGGCAAAGAGATAAGAAAGAAGGATTCTAATGTGCCAATATTATATCTCACGGCCAAGTCGATGCAAGAAGACAAACTTGAGGGGTTTAAAAGTGGTGGTGATGATTATATTACCAAGCCGTTTAGCATGGAAGAACTCATTTTTAGAATAGAAGTCTTTCTTAAACGTAAGTTGAGCACCAGCACAACCAAACAAAATTTTAAAATTGGCGAGTACGATTTTAACTACTCTGATTTAAGCCTTACTTACAAAGGCGAAATAAAGAACCTAACCCAGAAGGAAGCAGATGTGCTCCGGTTCTTTTGTTTAAATAAACAGAGAGTAGTAAAGCGCGATGAAATTCTCAAAGAAGTGTGGGGCGATGACGACTATTTTTTAGGTCGTAGCCTTGATGTTTTTATTTCTAAGCTTCGAAAGTACCTCGCTAAAGATTCTAATGTGAGTATAGCCAACAGGCATGGCATTGGATTTGAACTTGTGATAACAATCAATTAATAAAGAATTGTTAAATTCAGGCTTTCTCAAAATAACAGAGTAAGCATGAAATTAGAAACACTAACCCCAAACCTCATGGTAGATGATGTAAGGGCTACTATTAACTACTACCATGGAATTTTTGGATTTGAAACAGTATCAACTGTTCCTGAAAAAGGTGATGTGCTTGACTGGGCTCGAATGAAAAAAGGCGATGTGGACATCATGTTTCAAAGTGAAGAAAGCCTTAAAAAAGATATTCCTGAAATTAGACATGAAAGCCCGGGAGGAGGAGCGACATTATTCATAAAAATGACTGGTATAGAGGAGTTTTATGACAGGCATTATAACGATGCTGATATTGTTGTTCAACTTCATGACACTTTTTATGGGATGAAGGAATTTACGGTTAGAGACATCAATGGCTATTACCTAACTTTTGCCGAACCAATCGACAATCAATAAATACTAAAAATATTCTAAATTACTAATCTAATTAGTAATTTAGAATATGAATGATTTACTCAAAGGGAGAGGGGCGCAATCTGCGATTTCCAATGATTTTTTAAATCAGGAGATTGTAACAGATCACATAGAAGGGTTAGATGAGGAATTGTTAATTGAACGGCCGAAAACGCAGCTGTTCTACGAAACACCAAACAAGGTGGTCAATAAGGTTACCAGCCCTGATGTGGGCATGGAATACTCACTAAACCCCTATCAGGGTTGTGAACATGGCTGTATTTATTGTTACGCGCGCAAAACACATGAATACTGGGGCTACAACTTAGGTCTTGATTTTGAAACTAAGATTATTGTAAAAAGTAATGCCCCAGCTTTACTAGAAAATCATTTGCTTAAACCTTCCTGGAAACCTAAGCCCATTGTGCTTTCTGGCAATACGGATTGTTATCAACCTATTGAGCGTGAGCTAAAAATCACACGGCAACTTCTAGAGGTTTTTGCCAAATACAGGCACCCTGTGGGTATTATTACTAAGAATGTGCTGGTTACACGAGACTTAGATATTTTGAAAGATCTAGCTTCTGATAATCTGGTGAAAGTAATTCTATCCATTACCACTTTAGATGACGGACTCAGAAGAATTTTAGAACCACGAACAGCGAGCGTAAAGTCTAAATTGTTGGCAATAGAAAAGTTAACCGAGGCAGGTATTCCGGTAAGCATTATGAATGCCCCAATAATTCCTTCTATCAATCATCATGAAATACCCGCAGTTATTAAAGCAGTGGCAGAAAGGGGGGCTCAAGGAGTTAATTATACCACCGTTCGATTAAACGGTAAGATTGCAGATATTTTTGAAGCCTGGCTACAGAAATATTTCCCTGATAGAGCAGAAAAGGTGATTAATCAAATAAAGGAGCTTCATGGTGGCACAGTGAATGACAGCGAGTTTGGCAAAAGAATGAAAGGTGTTGGGAATATTGCCTCTACTATTAATAAGCTACATCACATCTCTAAAAATAGATATATGAAGAATGTTAAAAGTACACCCTTGAACCTCACAGCCTTCCGAAAAGGGGGTAATTATAGTTTGTTTTGAACAGGCATTTGGTTAATGCGAGGAATGAAGAATTATTAATTTTATTAAAGACTCGGTGAACAGTCTTGATGAGATTGCTTCTTCGTTCATTCCTCACTCATCGCAATAACTAGATACGTTGATGACTTTAGGTAAATGTCGTGCCAGCGTCAAACTTAATGCAACAATGGAGTAGCTCATTCAGTTATAGAAGTGAACTAGAGAATAAACAATGCTAAAATTACCATCAATACTACTCATAAGCATACTCATGGTTTGCTGCGCTGCCAAAAAAGACGAACAGAAAACTGAAAAATCTTCCATTACACATGAACAACGGGCAAGGTTAGATACAGCTTACTTTGCCAGTGGGTGCTTCTGGTGCACCGAGGCCGTTTTTGAAAGAGTAAAAGGAGTAGTAGATGTTGTATCAGGCTATGCTGGCGGTGACAGACCCAACCCAACATACCAACAAGTGAGTGCCGGTATTACTAATTATGCTGAGGCGGTTAGAATAGCGTACGATCCCGAAGTTGTCTCATATAAACAGCTTATTGAATTCTTTTATGCGAGCCATGATCCAACTCAGCTGAACCGACAAGGCCCCGATGTAGGCAAGCAATATCGCTCTGAAATTTATTTTCAAAATGATGAGGAAAAGAAGCTGGCCGAAGCAAGAAAGGAGTATTTGGATCAATCAGGTAAGTACGACTCTAAAGTTGTTACGCTTATTACCCCATATACCAATTTCTATGAGGCGGAAGACTATCACCAAAACTATTATGAGTTACATCCTAATCAACCTTATGTCTATTCTGTCTCAAGACCCAAAGTAGAAAAGTTCATGAAAGAATATAAGGAATTCCTTAAAGAGGATTATAAATAAAATTTCCCTTTAGGGTGGGGATAAAGAGGTAGGTTCATACCCTTAAATCTTCAAATCTACTTGCCCTTTCAATAGGTCTTCCATGGTTTCTCGTTCTCTTATTAAATGGGCTTTGCCATCGAGTACAAGTACCTCGGCAGGGCGGAATCTTGAATTGTAATTAGAAGCCATGGAAAAGCCATAGGCTCCTGCATTTTTCATCATAAGGATATCTCCTTCACGCACTTCACTTAATTTACGATCCCAACCAAATGTATCAGTTTCGCAGATGTACCCTACAACAGTATAAACCCGTTGCGTTCCTTTCGGGTTAGAAATATTTACGATTTCATGATATGCATCATACATCATTGGGCGAAGCAGGTGGTTCATTCCACTATCAACCCCCACAAATACAGTGGCAGGAGTAGTTTTAATTACATTGGCTTTAGCTAAAAAGTAGCCTGCCTCACTTACGAGATATTTACCCGGCTCAAACCACATTTCTAATTTTCTTCCGTAACTCTCGCAAAAGTTATCGAATGCCTTTCCAAGCTTCACACCCAGGTCATAAACGTTGGTGGTAATGTCATTTTCTTTATAACCTACTTTAAAGCCACTTCCAAAATCTATGAATTCAAGATCAGGGAAATCTCTGGCCACCCCGAAGAGTATTTCAGCAATCTTTAAGAATACCTCAGCATCCAGAATGTCAGATCCGGTATGCATATGCAAGCCGGTAACTTTAATGCCAGTTGTGTTTACCACTCGTATTAAATGTGGCAGCTGATAGATCGAAATACCAAACTTAGAGTCCACATGGCCGGTAGATATTTTGGTGTTTCCACCTGCCATAATATGCGGATTTAATCGAATGCAGCACGGTACTTTATTATGATATTTATGACCAAATTGCTCGAGTATAGAAATGTTGTCAATATTGATCATTAAACCCAGCTTCACTCCTTCCACTATTTCATCAAAAGACACACAATTTGGAGTGAACAAAATCTCACTAGGTTCAAAACCTGCCTTTAAAGCCAGTTGTGCTTCTTGAATAGATACCACGTCCACACCTGCACCATGCTTCTTCATTAACTTAAGTATGTTAATGTTGGTCAATGACTTTGCAGCATATTTAATCTTCAATTTTTGGTTAGAAAAGGCATTTTTTAACGATTGAAGCTGGTTTATGATCTTCTCTGCATCATAAACATAAAGCGGAGTACCAAATTCTGAGGCGATTTTGGTGAGGCTAACTCCTTGTATACTGTATTGACCGTTTTTCGAATCCATGGCCGAAATTATCTGTAAGCGCACTAAAAACCAAGAAAAGTGGCCACTGGCTGAAAAGTTAAAAAAGGTTAATTCTTCAACTGGCTGCATTTATACGTGTATTTTTGAACAATGAAGAAGTCCTCGGTATGGATAATAGTTGTACTTATGAGCATTGCACTGATAGGCCTGGCGAGCTTTCAGGTGTACTGGATTAATAATGCTATTAGCTTAAACAGGCAATCTTTTAATGAAAATGTGATTCTATCACTCAGGCAAGTAGCCACCAGTCTTGAGCGAATGGAGGTAGCCAACCTTGCCGCAAGTAGTTTTTATGCAGCTGTAAAGGAGTCTGATAGTGAGAAAATTAAACTCATTTACAGAGAAGAAACTATTGATGTCGATGGTAAAAGGCATGTCCTTATCGATGATGATAGTATTTCCGTATCAGAGAGACATTTGAAGTCGTTTAGGGAAGTGACACAAATTAGTGAGATCAAACCGCCTAGCCCTCCCCCTAAGCCCATCGATTTAGTTGTAATTAATGATTCTGTATTTAAGAGCAACAGAACTGAAAAATTTCTATCCAAGAGTCACATGGTAAATGTGGTTATTGAGCAATTAATAAGTCCGCATGCTATTAAAGAGAGAGTAAATCAGAAACTATTAGACTCCCTGTTACATACAACATTTTTGAGTAATGGAATCAACATACCTTATCATTTTGGAGTATTAGATGCTACTAAAAATGAGATTATTATGGGCGAGGCCGAGTCATTTGAAGAACTCAAATCTACTGAGTTAAGGGCCTCATTATTTCCGAACGATATTTTATCGAATGCCAACTATCTGCTGGTCAATTTCCCCGGACAAACAAGCTATCTGTTCAGGCAAATCTGGGCAACATTAGCGGCTTCAGTTTTATTTATTATTATAATTCTGGGATGCTTTACTTATGCTATTTACATCATCTTCAAACAGAAAAAAATCTCTGAAATGAAGAATGATTTTATTAATAATATGACGCATGAGCTGAAGACCCCAATTGCTACAGTAGGTTTGGCGGTGGAGGCATTAGGCGAAACAGAGATGCGTTCAAATGAAGCTACGCTTATCCGATATTTGGGAATGATTAAAGAAGAGAATAACAGGCTTTCTGTGCAGGTTGAAAAAGTGCTGCAATCCGCATTATTGGATAAGGAAACATTTAATCTTAAAACTGAGAAAATTCAACTGCATAGACTTATTGAATCAGCAGTAGATAAGATTCAAATAAGCTTGGAAGAAAAAAGTGGTTGGCTAAAAGTTGACCTCCAGGCGCAAAATGATCTGATAATTGGCGATTCGCATCATATCACCAATGTGATCATCAATATCCTGGACAATGCCATGAAATACTCGATAGACGCACCAGTTTTAACGGTATCAAGTTATAATAAGTCGAAAGGTATATGGTTAGAGATTACTGATAATGGAATGGGAATGGATTCTGAAACACTCAAGCATATTTTTGAAAAATTCTATAGGGCACATACTGGCGACAGGCATGATGTGAAAGGTTTTGGTTTAGGATTAAGCTATGTTAAAACTATTATAGACAGGCACGAAGGGTATGTTGAGGCAGAGTCTGAGCTTGGAAAAGGAAGTACATTTAAAATTTATTTGCCCAATGAACGATAAACAAAAAATACTTCTGGTAGAGGACGACCCAAACCTTGGCCAGATATTAAAAGAATATCTGGAGCTGAAAGGCTATCACATTCAGTTGGCACGAGATGGTGAACAGGGCAAAACCATGTTTGCCAAAGGGAAATATAATTTGTGTTTGTTAGATGTAATGATGCCGAAGATTGATGGGTTTGAGTTAGGCTCAACTATTAGAGAGATCGATGAAGAGGTGCCAATCATTTACCTAACAGCAAAGTCGATGAAAGAAGATACTATTAAAGGTTTTAAAATTGGAGCAGACGATTATATCACCAAGCCTTTTAGTATGGAGGAGCTCTTGCTAAGAATCAAAGCCATTTTTAAAAGAGTTGCACCCAATACGTCTTCAGTTGAAGGTCCCATCTCATTGGGTAGCTTTACTTTCGATCCTACAAGAAGGTTATTGGCCAAAGATGGTGAAGAGAGTAAGTTGACTACCAAGGAAAATGAGCTGCTTAAAATGCTTGTGTCATATCAAAACAAGGTGCTTACCCGAACGCTTGCATTAAAGCATATTTGGGGTGACGATTCTTATTTTAATGCCCGCAGTATGGATGTGTACATTACCAAGCTCAGAAAACACCTGAAAGCAGATGAAAATATCCAGATTCTAACCATACACGGAGAGGGGTTTAAGCTTGTTAAATTGTAATTATTTTAGTACTTTACCATTTCCCCTTAGGATTAACGAGTAAAGTGCTGTGTGAATTCCTTCGGCCAATTTTTGATAATTATTTAACAAATTAATTACAGCCAATCGGCAATGGTTGGTTAGAATTGTAGTCTCTAAAAGTTAAGATAATATGATTCAAATAATACCCTCTATCGCAATCATAGATGGCAAGGTGACTAGGCTCCAGCAAGGAGATTTTAGCAAAGAAAAGGTATATGATCAAACGCCCATCGATTTGGCTAAAACCTTTGAAGATCATGGCATAGAGGTAGTGCATTTGGTGGATTTAGATGGAGCCAGACGCGGCCAGCCTGTTAATTATCATATTTTGGAAGCCATTGCCGGCCATACCAATTTAAAAGTAGATTTTACAGGTGGTATTCATACCGATGGAGATATTTCAAAGGCCTACGAGTATGGAGCCAGCTATATCACTGCTGCCAGTATTGCTGTAAGCAGAAAAGAATTATTTGCTTCTTGGATTATTTCTTATGGTAGGGAGAAAATTACATTAGGTGCTGACGCACTAAATGAGAAGATATCAATTCGGGGTTGGCAAAAACAAACAGAGCTGGATTTATTTGACCACATCGACTATTTCTATTCCAGAGGTTTGAAATATGTAAAAACCACAGACATTTCTAAAGATGGTGTAATGGAAGGACCAGGTTTTGATCTATACAACAAAATGATGGAAAGATTTCCTGATATATGCCTTTTAGCTAGTGGTGGCGTGAGAGATATTAGCGACATTGAAAAGTTGAATGAAATGGGCGTATTTGCGGTGATCTTTGGTAAGGCTTTCTACGAGGGTAGAATCAAGCTGAAAGAGTTGGAAAAGTTTCTAATAAAAGTATCATAAAAAAACCTCCCCGATTGCCGAGGAGGTTGTAACTGATTTCAACCTAAACCAAAAAGAGAATATCAGTTAATTGTAATATCAAATTCTAAGTCAATATCACTTTCACCATCTTGTGCAGTGGATGTAGCAGATTTAATATCAGGCTGATGCTTGAGAATAATTCTGAATGTTCCAGATTGAGCGGTTGCTGCAGTTTGCCATACCGTAGTTAAACCTAATGGGTAACCAGCAGCATCATTTTCTGAGGCGTCATAATTTACAGCTCCATCTCGGCTATCAACGTTACCATTGCCTGCGGGGTCAGCGAACAAACCTGAAGTGAATTCAAAAAAGAACATATGCTCTTCATCTTCTTCTCTAATTTCTGCAGTGATGTCTTCACCTTCGGCAATATTATTAACGGATAATGTAAGTGTATAAGTCTCATCAGTTGAAAGAGTTATGGAAGGTGTGGTAAAATCAGCGGCACCATCACCGTCAGGATCAATGGCTGAGACAACTACTGGGGCTGATGAACCAGCTGGAGTAAACGTCAGAATAACGTTATCAATTACTTCTTCTTCATTTTCTGCTGCAGGAGCATCGTCATCATCGCAAGATGTAAAGCCTATTAATAAGGCCAACATAAAAATGTTAAGATATTTCATGGTACTAGTTTTGTTTTGATTTCTGCAATTATATTGCAAATGCAACAATGTTGCAAACAGATTATAATTTTAATTGCACGCCAACTTCAAAGTTGATGCCTTGCTCATCGGCAAAGTAGCGAATTAGGTTAGTATACTGCCTATAGGACGTATTCAGGGCATTTAAAACTCTTACAGAAAAAACCCACTGTCGTAAGCTTAATGCTGATGATAGATTCAGAAGAGCATAGCCATCAGGAGCCTCCGTAAAGTCAAAATTGGAATTATTATCCAAGAAAGGATTGTAATCAGGATTTTCCACAAAAACCTCTGGTGCAATGACTCTTGGTGCATTGTATTGCCTAAAAGTATAACTTACATCTGCAGCAGCAGACCATTCATACTCACCAATTTTAGTACGGTAGCCCAACTGATATGATAATCTATTGGGTGGGATGTTAAATAAAACATCGTCATTTTTAATATCTTTTGTGTACAGGAATGTGCCGCTAACCTTAGATGATAACCTATCAGTATGCTTGTATTTAATCGTTACATCTGCCCCGGTAAACACGGCATCAGTTTGTTTATAAATAAATAAAGGTAATGTACCTCTTACCGTACCGGAAATACCTCCCGGTGCTTTATAAATATAATTGTTAATCATATTTAAATAAGGAGAAGCTTCAATTTGAAACCTATCGTTAGAATAGGTATAGGTAGCAATTAGCTTATAGCCAAGTTCATTGCTCACTTCCAGATCGTTATTATCAAGAACACGGTCCGTGCTGAGCGTGGTACCCTCTAAACTGTATCTGTAAAAACCATATTCATTAGTAAACTGATGTTTTCCAAAACTGTAGAGTTCAGCAATATTAGGTGGGCGCCAGGCAGTGGCTGCATTCACTCTAATAATGCCTCCATTACTCATCGTTCTTGAAAGGCCAATGATTCCACTTACGCTATTGAAGTTCTGCTCATTTCTAAATATATCATTGCTGCTGTCTCTACCCCTGAAAGAGGCTAGCTGAATGTCATATCGAATACCAATATCGAACTGGTAATTATTTCCAAGCGGTCTGGTTTCCGTTAAAAATAAGCCAAAGCGAGTGTTATTGTAGTTGGGGATAAACGGAATGGTGTTGGTTCCTGGTATATTATTATTGTCCTGATACAGCCATTGCATGCCAATAGAACCTTCCCAATCGTTAACAATAGGATGCCACCATTCTACATCAAGTGTGTGGGTGGTAAGCTCTAAATTAATGGATGGAGTCTCATTGTTACTACCTCTTCTCACATCAAACTCCTTTCTATTATTCATCTGCAACCCATAAGTTAGGCCTAATTGGCTATTCGTGAAATTGTAGAAGGCCTCGGTTTTAAATACTGCGTGTTCAGTGACCTGTTTTGGTGAATTAATATCGTAGGAGAAACCCCGAGTAAAGTCGGGAACTTCATCATTAATTGCATCAGCTAAATCTTCGATATTTCCGGTAATGGAGCCTCTTAATATGCCAAGTTCCTGATGCAGGAAACTAAAATAAGATTTCATGTCCCAGTTTTTCCGATGAAAGCGCAAGCCTATCGCGCCACTCATTTCTCGCATGCCTGTGTTGGTGAGCTGATAGTCTGGCGCTTCTAAATCACCCTGATACCTGGTCGCACCCTGTGCCATCCAGGCGAAATTGCCATACCCTTTTTGTAATAATATGCTGCCATCTATGGCTCGGCCGTTAGACTCTCCTTTCAAATGAACGTCACCATGCAAATGGGAAGTCAATTCCATTTCAGGTGGATTCACCAATATAACACCTCCCAGTGCATTCGGCCCGTATTTTACTGCTGCTGCACCTTTAATTACTTCAATTTCATCAATAAGAGAGGCATCAATTTCAGGAGCATGTTCCTGACCCCAATCCTGTGACTCATGTCTTAAACCATTGTTAATAATTAAGATTCGATTGCTATGCAATCCGTGAATAATTGGCTTGGTAACATTACTTCCTGTAGAAAGTGTTGATACACCCGCTACTGAAGACAATACGTTACCTAGAGAAGCTGATTTTATTTGCTCTAATTCCCGACCCTCAATTTTAACGGCTGTGTTACTTTTAAATGCGCTTACGTCACTTTCTTCTTCTATTACAATACTTTCCAGAATCAGATTATCGGGAGCAAGTTTAACTATTGGTTCTTCATGAAAAATATCATGGTGGTGTGTGATGGGTTTATAGCCGATGTGCGAAATAAGCAAGTCTACTTCGGTTTCACAGAGTCCGGTAAACTCAAAATAACCTTCTGCATTGGTAGTGGTGCCTTTCGCAGTTCCTTTTATCTGCAATGAAGCAAATTCAATAGGCTCATTCGTTTGCCCATCTACTATTGTTCCCGTAATGGCACACGTACAATTGGCAGCACAATTAGTGGACTGACTATAACTTGAGCTACTAAAAGAAAGTATAAGGAAAATTAAAAATCGGAATCGCATTACTCTTTCAAATGCAACAAAGTTGCATAAACATTTTAAAAGTAATAGTAATTGAGGATTAATTACTGATCGATAACCTCGGTGAACTTAAATTTTTGGATGATGTAGTACAGAAAATTAAATGAAAGTACTGATTCTGCTTCGCTACCGCTGCTGCCTGAAGATGACTTTTTATCTTTTTCATCGTTGGAGTCGCGTTGTTTAACTACTTCTTTTTTGGAAATGCTCTTGGTGGGTGCTTTCAACTTTTCTTTTTGATCCAGATTTTCTTCCGGTTTCACCAAAGATTCATCGCTGTATTTTTCGCTAGCGTCATAACTTTCATTGATTCCAAACTCTGGATTGATAGCGCCATAATCATCACCTGTTTGTGCATAAGCACTGCTGAATAAGGCTGGGAGCCCTATCATTACCATACTCAACACATATAACTGCAGCTTAATTTTATGCATCACATTCTAGAAATGTGGTGTAATATACGCATTAAACATCAAAAGGTTATTTACTGTTTTTGCGGATGTACCTTATTTTCGTTAATTACATCAAAATTGTATTTATGGATCAGATCACCTGGAAAGATTTTGAGAAAGTGGAGCTGCGGGTTGGAACAATCAGTAGGGTAGAAGATTTTCCTGAAGCCAGAAAACCGGCTTATAAACTATGGGTTGATTTTGGGGCAGAACTAGGCGAGAAAAAGTCTAGTGCTCAGATAGTTAAGCATTACACTAAAGAAGAGTTGATAGGTAAGCAGGTTATTGGTGTGATAAATTTTCCTGAAAAACAGATAGGCCCGGTACTTTCTCAGGTATTGGTAACGGGCTTTGAAGATGATAGTGGTAATGTGGTGCTGGCCACACCGGATAAACGTGTACCAAATGGCAAAAAATTATTTTAATGGCTGATTCAATGTACATGAAACCACTGAAACCTGTAGATCTCACAGAGATGTACATTACGTTTCTCGATGCCTTTTCAGACTATCCCATACCCTTTAAACTTACCAAAGAGCAGTTTGTACGGAAGTTCGTACAGAAATTAAAATTGGATTTTGGACTTTCAGTGGGTGCCTATCATTACGATGGAGCCTTGGCGGGTTTCATATTTACGGCAGTAAATTACTATGAAGGAAAGCTCACTGCCTACAATGGAGGCACAGGTGTGAGGCCACGCAGTCGAGGCTTCAGACTCACCACACAGATGTATGAATACCTCATACCGCTGTTAAAAGCAAGGGAAATAAAGCAATGTGTTTTGGAGGTACTTACATCCAATGACAGAGCAATTAAGGCGTATGAGGGTATCGGCTTTGAGCGGACTAAATACTTTAAATGCTATATTCTTAATAATGAAAATCCTGATTTTAGTAAAACAGACCAATCAGGTAATTATGAGATAAAGGAAGTTAAAATTCCTAACTGGAATTTGTATGACAAATTTTGTGATTATGCACCAAGTTTTTTAGATACCTCTCGCATGATTGATGATAATCTGGCAAATGAAACCATTGTAGAAGTGCGTGAAGATGACGAATGCGTTGGTTTTGCTATTTATCAACCTTCTTTTGGAAGGATAAGCCAGATTGGTATAAAGCCCGAAAAGCGAAGAAATGGCATCGGCACTACATTAATGAATTATATTTATCAGAATAGTATTCTCAAGAAAATTACGATCATCAATGTGAATGAAGAATCGGAAGGCACCAAGCTTTTCTTTCAAAGCCTAGGCTTCGAAAATCAGATAGATCAGTACGAAATGATCTTAAGCATATGACTTTCAAAGAAGTCTTACATATTACTGGCGGAAAATCCCTGAAATCGGATAGCCCTGATTTAGCCATTAAATCTTTGTTGATTGATAGCAGAAAGCCATTTATCGCCAAGGGAGCTGTATTTTTTGCTGTTGATGGCAGCAACCATGATGGCCATGAGTATATCAATGATTTATACGCGAAGGGAATCAGAAATTTCATTGTTGAGAAGGATGTTGCTCTGCCCGGAGATGGCAATGTGGTAAAAGTGAAAAGCTCCATTGAAGCACTTCAAAAGATTACCAAGTATCATCGTCAGCAATTCGATATTCCAACGATAGCCATTACCGGTAGTAATGGAAAGACCATTGTGAAAGAATGGTTGTATAGCTGTCTTTCTACCAAATTCAGGATTGTAAAAAGTCCACATAGCTTTAATTCGCAGATTGGGGTGCCACTTTCCGTTTGGAATATGAGTGGTGAGCATGAGCTGGCCATTTTTGAGGCTGGAATTTCCAAGGCTGGTGAAATGCAAAAGCTGGCGGATATCATACAGCCTACAATTGGAATATTTACCAATTTAGGAACAGCCCATGATGAAGGGTTTGAATCAAGAGAGAAAAAATTTGAAGAGAAAAAACAGTTATTTAAAACGGCCCAAGTAGTTGTATTTAATGCAGACCAGCAAGGGATAAATTTTGGCAATAAAGGCTTTGGTTGGGGAGAGAGTGGTAATGGAGAAATTCAGGTTGTTGAAACACATGCTGATAAATCGTATACCAATATTCGATTAACTTATAAATCCAAGGACTATACTTTAGCGATTCCATTTTTGGATCATTCTTCCATTGAAAATGCGATGCACTGCGTTGCAACTATGCTTTATCTCGATTTCTCGGAGCACGAGATTCAGGAAGCCTTAAAAAAGTTGCACGGTATCGGCATGCGCCTGGAATTGAAGAGAGCCATCAATGGAAGTTATTTAATAGATGACACTTATAACAACGACCTTGCCGGACTCAAGCAAGCTATTGAGTTTCTATCGCTTCAAAATCAGAAAAAACGGAAGGTCATTATCCTTTCCGATCTTCTTCAATCAGGCCTTCAACATGATGTTCTCTACAAGGAAATAGCCGAACTAATTAATGCGGCTAATATTGAGATGACAATTGGGATTGGTGAGCATATTACTTCTCTAAAAAAATATGTTTTAGGCGATACTGCATTCTTTAATAGCACCAAGCAGTTTTTGGAGAACATTTGCAATTTTGATTTGGCTTCGTCATTAATTTTAGTGAAGGGTGCTCGTGTGTATCAGTTCGAAAAAATAACTCGCGTACTCGAAGAAAGGATTCATGGCACCGTTCTGGAAATTAATCTGGATGCACTGACTAACAACCTCAATTTCTATCGGTCAAAATTAAAGGACGAAACTAAACTGATGGTTATGGTAAAAGCCTTTGCTTATGGCAGTGGAAGCTTTGAAGTAGCCAACTTGTTGCAGTTTCATCGGGTAGATTATCTGGGAGTGGCTTATGCCGATGAGGGTGTGCAACTCAGAAATAACGGGGTTTATCTACCAATTATGGTGTTAAATCCTAGTGAAGAGAGTTTCGAATCCATGTTAGAACATGACCTTGAGCCAGAGATTTATAACCTCTCCCTGCTGCATTCCTTCATTCAGTTTTTAGATGGTCAAAAAGCTTCAATTCATATTAAATTGGAAACGGGCATGAAAAGGCTGGGCTTTGAGAGGCAGGATTTGGACGAGCTAATTGAATTACTCAAGGCGAATAAAAACATTGAAGTCAAAAGTATTTTTAGTCATCTGGCTGGAGCCGATGAATCAAGGCACAACGATTTTTCTAAGCAACAGGCAGCAGTTTTTAATCAGGGATCTCAGAGGATTATGAGTGAGTTAGCTATTAAACCATTGCGGCACCTGGTAAATTCTGCCGGCACACTTCGTTTTCCTGAATTTCATTACGATATGGTGCGTCTGGGTATTGGCCTTTATGGATTAGAAACCAATGAAGAAGAGCAGGATAAATTATTAAATATTAGTACGCTAAAAACCGTGGTTTCTCAGGTTAGAAAGCTTGAGAAGGGAGAAACGGTTGGCTACGGCAGAAATGGTGTGGCAGAAAAGCCAATGGAGATTGCAACCATAGCCATAGGTTATGCAGATGGCTACACACGCGCCTTTAGTAAAGGTATTGGTGAAGTTTGGGTAAATGGAAAACGAGCAAAGGTAATTGGCAACGTGTGTATGGATATGACCATGATTGATGTGACTGGCATGAATGTAAAAGAACGTGATGAAGTTGAGATTTTTGGTCCGCACATACCTATTCAGGAATTAGCTAATAAAACCAATACCATACCTTATGAAATACTCACCAATGTAAGTCAAAGGGTAAAGCGTGTCTATTATGCGGAGTAGTAAACACTAATTATAAGTCAATTCTACACTTTTTCATGTGTTCATATTTTGTTCAGGATTTTCTTGATTAAAAAACGAATACTTGAAGAAAAAACATGAAAAAAGCGTATTGGCTCACTGCAGCATTCTTCATTATTTCCTTACTCATTATTTTACTAAAGCAGTCCAGTCCTTTTGGCTGGATATTTTCACTGGCACTGAATTTATTTTTTGCGTGTGTAGTGGCTTTTTTACTATTCGGGGGACTTCACTTATGGTACAAAAACAAAGTGCTCTCAAGAATATTCTCATCACTTATTCTGGCTTTTGCCCTATTGATAGGCGCCATTCAATTATTGATTAATATTGACTATCGCTTGGTACTTCCTCTTACCTCAACCGACATGTCTCAGGAAGATTGGCAGGAAGACATTAATTTTTTACAATCTAAAATAGTTGGCCATCCAGCGGTGAAAGCAGATGTCATATTGCCAAGAAAAATTAATTATAAAAATTTAGAAGGATTAAGTGATGATGACAAGTTGCTTGAGATCATACGACAAGTTTCCGTATTTAAAGATGGACATAGCTATGTGCCGCCATTTCAATTGTACAACCAATCCCAATACCTTCCTTTAAAGGGATATTATTTTGATGATGGTTATTACGTGCTGGCAGCCGCTTCAGAATATCAGGAACTAGTAGGTAAACAAATATTGAAAATTGGAGGCGTTAGTATCGAACATATTTTCAATCAAGTAATTGAAATTACTGGCCCTGAAAATGAGTATAACGCAAAGTATCGATTTGATTTTTACCTCTATAACTTAAACCTTTTAAAATCATTAAAAGTAGTTGACGGTGACAAGGTGCCAATTATCTATCGTGATAATGAAAAGGAAAATGTAGTTACAGTTAAAGGTGGGTCTTTCATTAACTGGCTGTTTTGGGTGCTCAAACCAAATGAGCTTATTTTGCCACCAACCATAGGGTTGCAGAAGCCTAATTACAACTTATTTTTTGAAGATAAGAATCTGGTTCTCAGGCTTAACTTAATCGAAAACATATCGGATGATAACAGCATTGAAATGCTAGCCGATCAATTACGTTCTCAATTAAAAAGTGAGCCGGAAAGTTTGATTATCGATCTTCGAAATAATTCTGGAGGAAATAATCAATTATATGAACCTATTATTCGTGCTATTCTTGAGAGCACCTATATCAATGATAGTAGCAGACTTTTTATTTTCACGAGTTATACTACATTCTCGGCAGGTATAAACTTTTTAGATGAACTAAAGCAAAGGACTACAGCAACACTTATCGGTCAGCCAACAGGAGCAGGCCCTAACCACTATGGTGATGCTCAATTGATGACACTCCCTAATTCAGGCATTTTCTTTTTTCTTTCAACCAGACAATGGACGGGTATAGGCAAAAATGATTCGCTAAAAACGATGAAGCCAGACATTTTAGTGCGGTACAATTTCGAAGATTACTTAGAAGGAACTGATCCATGGACTACTGCTATGAAGTCTTTCAGTGATGAGGAAAAAAGAAACCCTTAAGAATTAAAAGTAAAATGATAACAAGTATCAAAACCCAAATACTAGTTTTATTTAGCAAAAACCTTTGAATTTGTTGTTGGAAGAGGGGAATAGGTGTGGTTATTTCAGTTACATTGCCTGTCCACTCATAACCAACTTTGCTGAGAGTTTGAATGCAATCGTGTGGAGCAAGAAGCTTTCGTAATTTAGATATCGCCTTGGTTAAGGTTTCATCTGAGTAAACTTCAGCGGCCCAAAAAGTGTCTTTTAACTCATCACGGGTAATAGGCTGAAAAGGCTTATTAATTAAATAGGTTAACAGTTTAGATAAAAGAGGCTCCACTTTTTTGGTGGATTTGGATGCTATATGCCTAATAATATTCTTGCCGGGTTGGAATTCTATGTCATCTTCGATTCGATACACGAGATTACTCTTAGTGCTATATTCAGTCTGTTGAACAACTTCCATCATAGGTTACAAATAAATACTTGCTTAAAGCTACCTAAATTCATTAAAATAGATTTGAAAATAACTACCTGTCATTAAACCCTTTACCATCAAATATTTTGTCTTTGCACTTTTCAATTCTTGAGGCACGGGTTTTAGATTGCTTAGGTTGTGAGAAATGTAACAGATAACCGCGTTGCCTGCCTGGAGTAAGTGCCTCAAAAGCAGCTTTAAATTCCGGATCATTATCTAAGGCGGATTGCAGCTCCTCTGGAATGTTATACTCGGAAGTCTTTTTATATTCCACTTCTAACCCTGCCTTTTCTACTTCGATAGCTTCATAGATGTGCGCTTTTATTGCTTCCTCATGCTCAATAATTTGCTTAGCATTGGTGAATTTGATGAGGCGAGCTGACTGCGTATTTTCTCCAGGTTTTTCCAAAAGACCACTCTCGTTATTCAATAAAGCACCTTTGAAAAAACTAATAGAGCAATAATTTTTGAAGGCACTTACAATGGCTAAATTATGGTTTTGAAATGTGTAGCATGGAACGCTCCATTTTAATTCCTCAGTGAGACCGCAATCAAGTGCAATTTTTCTGAGCAGTTTTAATTCTTTTTGCCAATTATGAACTTTGCACTCTGGCGTGCGATAGAGAGAACACCTTCCACAACCCTCTAGTAAATATTGATCAACATTTTGTATCATAAATGATGATCATTTTAAAACAATCCATTCTCATTTGGACTATCCTTTTCAATCGGCTGGCCTAAATCCCAGAGCTCAACGATCTTATCATTTTCAAATCGGAAGATATGAACCACGGCAATCTCCATCGTCTTTTTAACCACAAGCGAGTGGGTTATTATAGTATCTCCATCTTCATAACAGTGCTTAACTTCTACCAATTCATTTGGATTGGCTTGATAGTCATCTTCCATGGCCTTGGCCAAAGCTTCGGCACTACCTTTAAAGTATTGATTATGGTGCCGAAAATCCCGAGCTATAAATTTTGAATAGGCTTCTTTTACCTGGCCGCTGCCGGCCAACATTAAAAAGGATTTGGCGATTTCTTTTCTGGTCATGGGGTTGATATTTATCCCATGATAAAAATACCATCTAATGAGGTTTTTACCTAATGAGGCATGCGCTTAACTGATGCCTTCCACAAACTTTGAAAAGACCTTTTTATGATGTTCCAAATCCATGTTGGCAGATAATGCCACACGAGCGATGTAATCCTTGTCGCTCTCTTTTGTGGTGCCCTGTGTAGATGTTGCCGGTATCGTCCAGTAACAGCCTTTTAATTGGCCGTAGCTTACACAATACTTGCTTTCTTTAGGTATCTCGCTAATCATCAAAGTAATTAGTTTGATATTTAATGCTCGTTTATATGCTTCCCTTTCCTCCTCTGTTTTGCCTTTTGTTGGCAGATCTAAAGAAAAAACCGATGGCGTAAAACCTTCATTGGCTAACTCTTCGGAAACAAAGTTGATTTTAGCTGTTGGCAGCTTTTCTTTTATGAAATTGACAAACTCGCGAGTGTTCTTATAAGCATCTGCAATCCGCTGGTTCATTGAAGGTAATTGCTCCGCTAATAAACTGATTTGGAGGTCCGTTGCCTCGTTATCACAGAGGTTTAAATGCTTGTGCATCTTAGCCATCAAATCAGAGGCCTTTTTATTGGCTACACAGTAACCGGCCGTGCATTTTCCACCACTCGGAAATTTCGATCCACTTACATATGAAATGGTTCTAATTGATGAGAATATTCCGCCTTCCTTCAGAAATTGAACGTTAGGGCAAAATGTTTGATCGATAATAAATACCGGGTCAATGGCCACTGTGCCGGCAGATGTTTTACGCTCTTTACTGAGTGCTGCTGTTAATTGAGTTAAATCAGGCACCTCCACCCTCGGGTTGGTAGGAATCTCTACAATTATAAAAGGTACTGCATCTTCTTTTGCCACCTGTTCTAACACTCTTTCTGTGCTTTGAACCATGTCATTCTCTCTATCGACTGGCAAGTCTAAAATTTCTACATGCTCCAGACAGGCAGCCACTCGTCTGGCCTGGTCGTTCGTGCCACCATAACAATTAGGTGGTATTAGAAATTTAATTTTTTTATTCGGATGTTTTTCTTGCGCATCATCAATCAAACCCATCATTATGGCATATTGAATTGACAGCCCACTAGAGCCAATCATCGCCTCAGTGCTGGTGGAAGTAATATTTTTGATGGTATCTAAAACCACGGCTTTGTTGGCCGCTCTATTACTGCTCTTCTCTTCATAAGGTTCACCAATGAAAAGTTTTAATGCCTTCAAACAATTGGCAGGAGTCATGGCGATGGTTACCCTTCTTCTTACATGCTGAATTTCAGAGATATAGCTCCTGTTCTTTTCACCATTTACGATAATAATGCTGCCTAGCTCAGCATGGTCGCTAATGAAAAAATCAATAGTGGAAGGAAGGTTGGCTTTGCCGATTTCTTCCTGTTGAGATATAAATACAGTGCTACCATCAAAGTCGGTGATTTCATCTGTTGAATTTACTTCTTTAAGCTCAAATTGATAGCCATAAACACGCTTCACAGTTTCGGCATCAAATGATTTAGGCAAAGCACCTGAGTAAACAATTTGTGTATTCTTATTATTCAATAAGTTCTTTCGGAGGACTGCCAGAATAGGTGTAATACGGGAAGAAAAACTGATGACACTATCCGGTAAAAGATTGTTTTCTTTGGCAATAGCCCACTCTAATACGGAAGATAAGGGATGGCCTAATCTAATATAATCATAGGCAGTAGGCAGTTCGCTTAATACGGCCTTTTCATAATTATTGGCGGCATAGAGTTTTTCAAATTCTTCAATGAATTCGGTTTTGGCCAGTTCTTCATGATAGATATCTAATCTGTGAGTGGTTAAATTCAACCAGTCTGCTGGTAGGTTAGCGAGCAGATTTTTAATGTAGGTGTGCAGTTGCTTATTCTCCATAGTCTATGCCTTTAAACGGGCGCAAAAGTAGTAGGTTCTGAGGAACCTAGCACGTCTTCTTTAAGAGAATGTAGAAATAGCCCAAGCGATATAGAACCAAGTGAGGCCTATCCAACTAACCGGGTGAATTCTCTTCAATGTTAGCCAGTCATAAATGAAGAATGAAGCGAAAAATAGATGCCAAACGAGCACATAGAAAAGCGCCCAGTTTTCAATCATAAAGAAGTCAGATACTCGACCTATTATAGGTTCAATGGGTAAAATAATGGCCCAAAAAACAAATCTCTTATGCACAGCGGCTTTCTTTCGATTGAGGTAGGCGAGTAAAAGAAAGATACCGAAACTTAGCATATGTAGCCGATTGGCTTTTACAAATGGCTCCATGGCATGCCAACCTTTAAATACAGCTATAAATACGTAGAGTGTGCTAAGAAATACACCAATAGCCACTATAAACCCTGCTTTCCCCCACCTTATGTGCAGGTCATACTTTTTTTGCGTGATGAAATAGGTTTGTATAACAAATGTTATGAACCAGGCGAACATGAACAGCCCATGAATGATAAACTTAGGATCACTATTGCTTTTCTGCCCGATGTCAGTGAAGAGGTTATCTGAGAAGGCAATAAGAGAAAGTATGAGAAGTAAGGTGCTAACGGCTAGAAAGTAATACTTCTTCATTTTGACACGGTTTATGCTATATGCATTTTATCCGATAAGATTTTTGAATAACCAATTCTTTAGACTCTTTTCCTCTTGTCCTAAATTGGTCAATTTACTACATACATGTTCGGTAAGTTGATCAAAGTTAGTCACATTAGCTGAGGATATTATTTGCAAATACTTATTGTCTTTTACCAAAATAAATTCTCTAATCAACCCACTTCTTGATTCGTATTCTCTTGTTCTATAACCATCAAGTTGAGATAGTTCGAACGATCTTTCATTCCCAGTTAGTCTGTGAACTATGGTGAGAATTTTTCCCTGGAATTCAAGTCTAACTTGTTTCTTTAGCATACTGAACAAATTCAAAACAACCACAATTGACAAAATCGAAATAACTGTGAATAGTAAAGGGTTTTCTTCTGAATGTACAGGTGCCGATAGATATAGTGTAAATATTATTGCCGTGAAAAGAATCAATGCACTCACTGCTTTTGTAATTGCTTCGTGCTTTTTGTGTTTTGTTTTGAAAGCATCTTTTACCATATCTATCCTGACACATTACGCCCTTGTAAGACGCGTTTGTTTACTTTCCCGATAGTTATATCGGGATAACAGGGCATAAAACTAGCATGATTTGGATTTAGAACCTAGTTCCGCAACATGCAGCTTGAAAAACTGCGTTCTAGTTGGTCGTCCACAAGTTAAGAAATAAAAGTAGGTATGATTTAGCAACTAGCTGCTCCGATTTTAATCATTAGCTACTAAACTTTAAATAGGGCGGCTCGGCAGAAGTTTTTCTTATGTTGGGGCCTCTGTAGTACATTACTTTGCCCGTAATCTTGCTGTCCACCTCGTTTATTTCTGTATATAAAATACCATCAGGGTGTATTAAAGCATACATATTTTTTCTATTGAGATAAATAAGCATATAAGACTCTTCATTTTCTGCGCCAGGATTTATAATTAATTGATTTTCATCTTTACTTAATATTAATTCACCTGTTTTTTCAACCCAATTGCCTCCATTATCTTCAAAAACCTTAATATCTATACTTCCCTTTGGTTGTATAGTTGGTTCTGCTTTGATCAAAAATGGTATAGCAAGAGTGTGTGCAGTCTCTTCAATTGCCCAAAGTCTTAGTGAGTTTGTCATCATTGATATGGAGAGGTTGTAATCTGGAAATAGGCTTATAATGCTTCTAGTGCCTTCTCCTGCACCATCCTGCTCGAATACTCTTCTATCAGCCATATCCCAATTGCTATCCCAACCAATACTTTCTCTTAAAGTATCGCCAGAATTCAGTAACTGCTTTTCAAAAATTGTATCAATAGTTGCCTTACTAATAAAACCATTTGTCAAACTTTGAGATAATAATACTAAATCAGAAGGTGTAGAAACTAATCCAGAGCCAGCCCAGCTAAAACTATAATTTCTTGGGTTAGTTATTTCTTCGTGTATATCATCTGCTGTAAACTGATAGTACTTTGTAAGCTCGTTTTTTGATTTTAAAAGTGATTCTGCTGCTGTTGATGATAAGTTTAAGGGAACAATAACTTCATCATCTAGAATCTTGATAAAGTTTTTATTGTAAGCTTTTTCCAGAACTCTTGATAGCAAGGTATAGCTATGAATGCTAAACTGGTATTTATCACCTGGTTTTTCAGTTAATGGTATATGTGAAAATACTCCCAAAGCTTCTTCTACACTTGTATAGTCTTTATTTTCAAGTTTATCTTCTTCGGTATAATGAGGCATTCCTGAAATTCCTAATGCTAATTGTTTAATGCTTATTGGATATGCCTTTTTTGGGTAATCCGGAATAAAGGCATGCACATCACTATTCAAATTGATTAAGCTGTTGTCAATTAGTTTTGAGAGTGCAGTTGTGGTAAATACTCGGGATAAACTACCCGCTCTAAATTGAGTTTCTGAAGTGACCTTTTTTCCAATTGATTGGTCGGTAAATCCAAAACCCTCAGCATATATTATATCATTTTTAGAGCCAACGGCTACTGATAATCCCGGAGGTGTGCTCGGTAACTTCATGAGCTCACTGATCATAGACCTTACCAATGCTATTGATTCTAATGAATCTTTTTCTAAAATTTCAGATTGTTCTTTTAATTTTTCAGATTCCTTTGTGCAGCTAAATGGTAGGATTATAATTACTAACAGTATCAGCTTTCTTCTTAGCACGAAGTAAATGTTATTCATATTTTGTTCGTATAGAATTGTATTGAGTTTTTGAATGATGTGATTTACGTCAGTTTAAAAGGCAAGTTGTAGGTTAATAGTAATTAACAAATAATTAACAGAAGCAGTCTAATACCGATAGCTATATTGTTGATGTTTAGTGACGAAAGTAGCTATGAAATGCTAACCATAAACGTGCGAGCCAACCGCACTAATGCATTTAGGGCTTGGCATGGTGTAGTTCAAATGTGCTATTATAGCTTAGTATTTGTCTTATTCTAGGCTCTTAATCGTCTTTATATTTTGCTTTTCAATTTCAGATAGAAATGACTCTGCCATAGGATTTATAGTTGAGTCTGGTTTATACCATTTTTTGAGATTAAAATGAGTCCTTAAATCGTCTGAGCTAAAAACGTAACCATACCTAGCAAAAATTTCGTTACGCATCAATCTCAATTCTTTTTTCGAATAGGTTTTTAATTCTTCTAATGGAATAATTCTGATTGATGTATCGATATAATCACCATTAACTACAATATTTAGGTTGTTTATATTGAATTCAGCTATATCAACTTTCTGAAAAATGTATGGGTACGGATTATTATTCAAATAAAACTCCATTATATTTTTTTGATTTATATAACCCTTAGCTGTTATTTCAATTTGATTTATAGTGGGTATATTCTTTGAGTATGACGGATAGTCCATGGTTGAAGATGGGTTGATGTTACCAACACCTCTATAACCTTTATAGATGTTAAAGTTGAAGTAAATAGTGTCGTTTGTAACTTCCCATATACCTTCATAACAATTCAAGAAGTCTTGGCTATAAAGTACCTTATCTGAATCGAATATTAAATAGTTATCTGGTGATGAGGGAGGTTCATACAGCCAATTAGATTTAGACAATTCCAAGGTTTGACCAAATAAAGTGGGTTCAAAGAGAAATCCGATGAGTATTAATGTAATTTTTTGGTTCATAAATAAATGTCAGCGCTTGTTATCGGCATTATAGTGAGTCTAATTTAGGATTTCAATCGTTCTGAATATTTCCAGAGCCTCTTCTTCCGACATTGTTCTAGCGTAAACAGTTAGGCTGTTGTTGTTTCCTAAGTTGGGGAAGTGTGCTGCTGTTCCAAATGAATTCGAATACCCAATAACCGCTTTTCTTCCGTTCACCCGTTCAGTAGTTAGGTGCCAATCCTCCGAAGTTAAGTCGTTCGAATATATTCCATAATCAAACTCAATTGAGTCGGTTTCATTGGTTATTAAGCCGATATAGGAGTCAATTCCCTGTTGTTGGTAAAACTTGAAGTCTTTTGGCGTCTTTACGGTGAATTGAATAAGATCAATTCTATGCCAGTTGTTGTCGAGTTGAGTATAAATGTCTTGTCGTTGTTCTTCTGTCAGTTCGAAAAATCTGGGTTCGATAGTCATCATTCCAAATACCAATACAATCAGAATAGCACTGAGAGGAATTATGAGTTTCGTTTGTTTCTGACTATGCATAGACGATTATTGCCAACGCCTCTGTAAGGCGCGTTTGTTTACTTGTTTTTCAGGGCATAAAACTATCACGATTTGAGTTTAGAACCTAGTCGAGATACAAGCAGCTTAAGACACCCCGTCCTTACAAGTAGGCCACAAGTTAAGAGATGAAAGTGGATGTGAAATGCTAACTCAAAACGTGCGGCCGAGCCGCAGTAAAGCATTTAGGACTTCGCGCGGTGAAGTCCAAATGCGCTTTTACATCATCCTATGTTATGGGCTGTTTTAATTTTACATCAATTGATAAAATACAATTGCTACCAATAATGCAATCAGTCCTGAGTAAAACAGTCTCAAAGTTTTGTTGATTCTATTTTTAAGTTGAATTCTGTCTTCATCGGCATAATACTCAACTAATAACCCTACTGTATTACATTTGATTTTCAAGTCAAAGTGTTTGTTGGTAAACATATAGGTCAAAAAGTAGTCCTCATTAGGATTCAGTTTTCCTTCTTTGTTGATTCTAAGTAACTTATAATGAAGTATTATCTTTCTGAAAAAGACAGTAATGACGAACAATGTCAAAAATAATAAGACGACTTCCATGAGATTCTGTCAAGATTACTTGCCCATAACGCCACTGTATAAATTCGTGGCTGATTAAAAGTATAAAATTTTGCTTTAACTACCGAGGCAATCCGCAGGATTGGCTTATTAAATTAGTTTTCACCAATAAGTCAATCCTGCAGATTGACGGGCTATCTACAAAGAGCTGAAGGAACAATAACATACTATCCAGCCATGATTTATACAGAATGTTAGCGGTTTTCTATTGATTTTTTCTGAATAAAAGACTCTGTATTTATTTCCTTTCCAATTTCGATAAACCTGCCATAATCGTCTATGCTATATTGAGTCACCTCTTCTCTACCTACTCTTTTTATTTTGTCTCCTGAAAGAGTATCTGTAAGCTCATATATATTTTCAACCTGAAAACTAAATGTAGAATCAGGATGAAAGTAGGCTGTTGTTTTATAGTTGAACTCATTAACAAGGTAATTTTTGTATTGAATGTTCTCTTCCTCAAAATGAAAACAACCATTCCGGTAAACTTCCTTTTTATCAGCTACTTTAAAGCTACTGTCAACTGAATACAGGTATATGTAATTTTCACAGTCATTAAAATGACCGACTGCTAATGTTAAGTACTTGGCTGATAGTGGCTGTTGGCTTATGTACCAACTTTCATCGAATTTTGAATTAAATAAATCGCGATCTACTTCAGTAAAAATATTAGGAAATCTGTAAGTCCAAAGATTATATGATTCGTAATTTATTGTATCAGAGGAAGGTAATTTCAAGGAATAAAAATACTCAAATGATTTAGACTGTCTTAAGGAGTCTCTGGTAGAGTCAAGACTGTCTCTCATGTTTTTTACTTTTTTCTTCAACTGTTTTGCACTATCTAAATAAATAGAACTCTCATACTTATCAATAAATTGAAACGCTAAGCTTTCAAACTCATTAAAACGACCTTCAGTCCACAAGTGGAAAATTTCATTGTATTCCGCTCTACCCTCCGTAGTTTTTTGAGGTTTCTTTGATACAACTTTTTTCTTTTTGCTCTCAGTGGTATTAGTAGCTGTCTCAGTCTTTTTTTCTTTCTGACCACAAGAAAAGGTGAGAAGCAAAAGGATAAAAATTAGATTAAATTTCATGGGATTCCAAGATTACCGCTAACAACCGAACATGCGCCACTAGAGGCACATATCCGCTATATCTCTTTTGGTGTTCTAATACTTTAAAATTCTACTTTCGGAGCTTGGTCAGAACCTTCGTCTGCTTCGAAATAGCCTTTGCGCTCTACACCTGCTATAGGAGCTATTAATGAAGCAGGGATTTTTCGAATTTTAGCATTTAATGCCTGCACAGATTCGTTAAAGCGCATACGTTCAACAGCTATGCGGTTTTCCGTGCCTTCCAGCTGAGATTGTAGCTCCAAAAAGTTTTGGTTGGCCTTTAATTCAGGATAGCGTTCCACTGTTACAAGTAGTCTGGAAAGGGCAGAAGAAAGTCCTTCTTGTGCTTTTTGAAACTGACCTATGGCTGCAGGTGATAAGTTACTTGGGTCGATATTAATGGAAGTTGCCTTTGAACGAGCTTCTATAACGCCTGTTAACGTTTCCTGCTCGAAATCAGCATAGCCTTTCACTGTGTTTACCAGGTTAGGAATCAGGTCGGATCTACGTTGGTACACATTCTCTACTTGTGCCCATTTACCGGCCACATCTTCGTCCATTTCCTGTAAGGTATTATATACACCTACAAACCACGATACTAGCATAAAAGCGATGAGGATGAAGGCTCCAAAAACGATCAGTAAAATTTTAGTTGTCTTTCCCATAGGTTTAATATTTTCATCTAAATTAAGTCTTTTTAACCCTTGAAACCAACAATGCCGCACACCTTGCGTTATTCTGCCATGAAGTATGTAGTTGCAGTTCTTTTTCTCGTGCTTTTCGGCTGCCAGCTGGATAGCGATAAGGCAATTAATCGTGATAAATTTACTTTTAAAATAGGGAGTGATACCCAGCTTTTCTTTAAAAATGTGCGTCAGTCTTATTATGATTTAGAAGAAAATAAAGCAGCAAATTTTAATGTTTTTCGGCTTAGTAAACGAGTTCAATCCGTAGATAGACCGTTGCTGAATTTGGCCATTGTTATTAATTACAGGCAAGATGAGGCCTATCTATTGCTCGAGCCAAGTATGGATCTGGCAGAACTGCCAATTACCATTATTGCAGAATATGACTCCATCCAAACCCGAAAAGAAATAACATTAGCTGAGCAGAATAGAGAAAGCACTCTGCATTTTGCAGCTGACTTGTATGAATCGATATTAGCAGGCGGCACATTCTATATTCGATCTGATTCTACTGACATTCCTATTCTCACATCTCAACAAGAAAGGGAAGCTTTCAGAATAACGGTCTCAGATTATTTTCGCTTAACTCGGGTGTATTAAGCTAACTCCACAGATTAATATACTCACCTTTTGGGTCGTGGCGCTGTTGCTGACTTTCAACATTAAAAACACGGCCATTTCGCGGGTCGTTGCCTACACCGGCAATGTAGGCCCAGTTGAGCCAGTTGCTGGCAGGGTCGTAGTCGATTAGTGCATGTTCAAACCAGGCTGCGCCCCATGTCCAGTTTACTTTTAGATTGTGCATCAGGTAGCTGGCCACAATCTGGCGGCCTCGGTTAGACATAAATCCGCTTTTAGCCAGTTCTTTCATGTTGGCATCAATAAATGGCTCTTGGGTTTCGCCTTTCCGCCAGAGGTCAAACTTTGCTTGATTATTTTCCTGATCAATAGCCAGCTCGGAGAGGCCATGCTGCAGGAAAATTTTGTGGCCATGTTTCTTGGCCATAAACTTGAAAAAATCTCGCCATAGCAACTCAAAAAATAACCAGTATGTCGATTGGTTTTTGGTGCGCTCAGCTTCGTATTTCTTTATTTCATAATAAACCGATTTAGCTGAAATAGCTCCAATTGCCAGCCAGGGAGAAAGCTTAGAAGAATAATCGGCACCTATCAACCCATTGCGGGTAGACTTATATTTTTTGAGTAAGTCTTTTTCCCAGAAGTAATCCTTTAGTCGTTTCCAGGCGGCCTTTTCGCCTCCCTTAAATTTTACGACACTGCGTTTGTCAAACTTCTGTTCTGTAATACCCAACTCAGTTAGCGAAGGAATTAGGCCTAATTCAATATTTTCTATTGTATTAAGCTCTTTAGGAGTGTCAAAAAGAGGCCTTACTTCCACTGCCTTTTCTGCCTCTTTTCTGAATTGCGTGAAAACTTCCGGCACCTGTTTGATAGGCCAAGGCACATCTTCTTCATGAAAAAGGGTGCTTTGCCAGCAGGTTTCAAAATCAACGCCTATTTTAAAAAGCGAATCTTCTAAATGATCTTCAATGGAGACTTCGTCAGTAGTTACTTCTTTACTGGTAAATACCTTTTTAGCTTTTAGTTCTTTGGCGAGCTCGGGAATAATTGATTCCGGCAATCCCTTTCTCACAATCAGATCAGAACCTAACGATTGCAAGCTGGATTTTAATTCCTCCACAGACTCAATAAGAAATTGAGCTTTAAATGAACCTGTTTTGGTAAAACCGAGCTGTGGCAATTTCTCAAACTGCCGATCATCAAAGATGAATAAAGGGTAAATATCAAACTGATCGAGCCCTTTAGTTAGTAGCTCATTATCCTGAATTCTCAGGTCGTTTCTAAACCAAATAAGTGCTTTTGGCCTCATGGCTTGATAACCAAAATATCGACCTATTGTTCTAAAAAATGGGATGAATATCTGCTATTCTATGCGCTCAAAAGCACCTATGTCTGGTTGGCTATCGCGCATTTTGCCTTCCAAATCTGTGGTAATGCCAAAATCGAGTCCGGTATCTTTGGCAGGCGAAAGGGTGTCTAATGAATAGTCATACTCTGCCGGATCAAGAAACTTAGGGTCTTCTACTATATTGGCCGAGGCTAACGCCTCTGTTTGAGTTCGTAGTATGTTATTCGATAGAGTAAGTGAATAACCAGCTTCCTCGGCATTACTTGTTAACAATTCTTCTCTTAAACTTCCCCAAACAATACTGTTTGACATAGTTACGGAAAGGTCGCTCACTAATAGTGAATTATCACCCAGCACCAGGTTATTCGAGAACACCACAGAAGGGTCTCTTCTAAAGAAATCGAAACTAAAATTGCCAAAAGTACAATGGCGATAGTCATAATTACCGCCAGCAATGTTTGCGAGTGTATTTATTTGGCAGTTATTAACAAGCACGTTGGTTGCTTGTAAATCGGAACTAATGGCCAATATGCCATAACCCGGTTGTACAAGGCTATCGATAGATGGAACCACAGAATTTCCACCCATATTTTCGATTCTAGTGTTCGATAGAATGAGGTCTGGGTCAGTATCATCATCGGGTGTACCCAAGTAAATACCTACATTGGCATTTCTGATGTCAGCGTAATTTATTTGATTATTATCACTGCCTTGCAGAAAGATGAGGCCGCCCCACTGACCCGGAGCATTTTTAAAACTTTCATCAAATCGATCGTTAATAAATGTGATTCTTTCATCGGCAGTTCCTATTGCGGATAAGGTACCTGCAATAAATATAAACGAGCCATTGTGGCTATAAACTTTAGTGCCGGGTTCAATTGTTAATTGGCAGCCTTCGTTAACCAAAACAGAATTATAGATAACATAAGGCCGCTCTGCTGTCCAGGTGGTGTTACACATTAAAACAGAATCGCGTAAAAAATTGGCATCTTGTCCCCAGGCTACTAAATCTACATCCTGAGCATTGCCATTAGTGTTAAATTGAATTTGATCAGTAACGATAAAGGGTAAGTCTTCATCTTGTGGATTAATGGTTACTTCTGCCAGAATTAAAATACTGTCACCACCCAAAATTCGAATGTTTTCCAGTGACGGTCCGGCCAACCCATTTACGAATATTGAAAACTGTGAGTTGGGTCCATTGGCTAAAGAGACACTACTTATGTTTACCGCATTTTTAGAGTCGTTATACGCCCTGAATCGTTTGGTGACACTGCCTAGAGAGGTGAAAACTGTATCAAATAAAACGGTATCCGCTGAAAATCTAAGTTTAGCAGATGCATCTGAAGTAAACTTTTCTTCTTCGGGCTGGCAGGCGAATGCGAGTACAACAAATAGGAGGAGAATATATCTCATTTCAACAGAACGATCTGCAAATAATATTATTTGCTACAAAGAAAGTAAACTTAGTTTGGATTGGATATAAAAATTACTTTCTCTTATGATTTAAATATCAGGTTGAACTTATCGAAACCTGAATCGAGTTTAGATATATACACATTTCGACAAGCCCAATGTGACAAATGAGGATTGGGCATAAAAAAAGCCCCGAAGGGCTTCTTTTTATTTTTCTACTTCAATTACCACGTAATTTCCGTTTTTCCAGAATTCATCAGCATCACTGATCATCAATTTATCTGCTTTGCCATTTTCTCCAGCTATGCTAAATGAACCATCGGCATGATTAGTAATCATCTTTGCCTTTTTTGCATTCAACATCATCTCTGAAGTTTTATCTTTTTCTATTTTGGTGAATAGTGCAGTAGGTGCATTTGCATTCAATACTTTTACTTTACCAATACCAATAAATCCACCTTCTTTAGTGATAACACCTTTTTCAAGAAGCTCTTTTTTAGTGCCAACAATGTAATACGCTCTATTCAGAATAGACCTTAGTTCTTCCGTTTTTTCAATCTCCAATTGATACAGCGTTTCCAAATCAGCAATTGAGTTATCCATTTCTTCAATCTCAGCGTCTTTAGCGATTAGATCTTTGGTTAAACCTTTAATTTGTTTATCCATTTGCATAATCTCATCGCTCTTTTCTCCAGATTCTTTTCTCAACTGTGCGATGGTTCTATCTAAAGCAAGAATTCTCAACCTCGTGTTTTCAACTAATTCTTTGATGGTAGATATTCTTAATTTAATTCGTTCTTTCACATCTTTCTTATCCTTCATATCGGCAGAAAGCTGAGCAACCATCGTTTTGTTTTGATCGATACCCGCTAAGTTTTTTTCAATTTCTGTAAAGAACTTATTGTAGTCTTCTAATGTGGCTTTTAGCTTTTGATCTCCATTACGCAAGGATGTGTTCTGGCTTTGTAATGAAGTTACCTTCTCTTTTAAGGCAGCAATTTCTTTTTCTTCTTTAGATTCTCCACAAGCGATAGCTACTATCACTAAAACGGACATTAATAGTTTGTATTTCATGAGTGATTATGTTGGTGTCTTATTATTAATCGACCAACCATCTTTAATCATTTGTGACAGTTAGACGTTTTAAGTTAAGCAAAGTCACAACCCCATGAAACTTATTGACTATAAATCCCCATCTTCCATTTTAGCAGCACTTTCAGCAATACGTAATTGACTGATGAATTCATCAATTTCGCCATCCATTACTGCAGGCAAGTTGTGCTGGCTATAATTAATCCTATGATCAGTTACGCGGCTTTGTGGGTAATTGTAGGTTCTGATTTTATCGGAACGGTCACCGCTACCTACCATCGATTTTCTTTGCGCACCAACGGCCTCGTTGTGTTTGGCAAGTTCTATTTCATACAAACGTGAACGTAATACCTTCAATGCCTTTTCAAAGTTTTTAATCTGCGATTTCTGATCCTGGCAAGAAACTACCAATCCACTAGGCGCATGCGTTAATCGTACAGCGGAATAAGTAGTGTTTACCGACTGACCACCCGGACCAGAAGAACAGAATGTATCTTTTCGTACATCGTTCATATCAATTTCAACATCCACTTCATCCATTTCAGGAAGTACAGCCACTGTAGCGGCTGACGTATGGACTCTACCTTGAGTTTCCGTTTGAGGTACACGTTGTACACGGTGTACGCCTGATTCAAATTTTAAAGTACCATAGGCATTGTCGCCCGTTACGGTGCTCACAATTTCTTTATAGCCACCACTGGTTCCTTCTGTTAAATCAAGCACCGTAAGTTTCAAGCCATTTTTTTCACAAAAGCGCTGATACATTCTGAAAAGATCACCGGCAAAAATTGCGGCTTCATCACCACCAGTACCGGCTCTTATTTCAAGAATGGCTTCCTTATCATCATTAGGGTCTTTAGGAATAAGCATTTGCTTAAGCTTTTCCTCCATTTCTTCTTTTTGAGGCTCAAGCTCATCTAACTCTAACTTTGCCATTTCGCGGAACTCTTCGTCTTTTTCATTTTTTAAGACGTCCTTGGCACTTTTTATATTCGATAGAATTTCACTGTAGTGATCGTATTCTTTAACGACCTTTTCCAGGTCTTTATATTCTTTGCTTAGCTGTGAATATTTTTTCATATCAGCCATAGCATCAGGCTGAACCATCAGCTGACCAACTTCTACGAACCTTTCCTTTAACTCTTCGAGTTTTGCGATCATATACGTTACAATTAACGATACAAAACTAGTAATTTTGAGTCAAATAGAATGATGGACTAATGAGAGCAATAGGGCTAATTTTAATAATTTCTTTCTGCGTAACTGCTTGTGACCAAAAGTTAAGCAAAGAGCAGCGACAAGAGCTTCGCGATAAAATGGAATCTCGTGAGATAAAGAAGATTAGTCAGGATGAAATATATAAGAAAGCACTGGATGAAGGGCGAAAAGTAATGAAGTTGGTTAACTCTAGAACTGCAGTAGACTCTCTGGAGGAGACTTGCCTCTGCCAAATCACCTTTCATTCATCAGCTGAAAATCTGGAAGGCAAATCAAAAAGTGTTTATGAGGCATATGAGTATGATCCTTCAGGCGAAGACAATATTCAAAAACAAGAAGGCGAATTGCTGATCTATTCTAATCCCGTTATACAATCGGATTCACTTAAAGGAGTCTGGTTTATTGAATTTCAGAAAAAGGAAATTGTAAAAAAACTTTAAACCTGGCTGTGTCTGAAACAGGTTGTGAGGTGATCGTTCACCAAACCACAGGCTTGCATGTGAGCATAAATAACTGTGCTGCCCACAAACTTAAAGCCTCGCTTTTTCAAGTCTTTACTTAGCGCATTAGATTCTTTTGTAGTCGCAGGGCAGTCCTTCATTACCCTCCAATGGTTAACGATAGGCTTACCGCCAACAAATTGCCAGATGTATTTGTCAAACGTTCCGAATTCTGCCTGCACTTCTAAAAACTTCTGAGCATTGTTTACGGCACCTCTAATTTTTAGCTTATTACGTATGATCTCAGGGTTATTAATTAATTCCTGAATTTTATCTTCATCATACTTCGCTACTTTTTTGGGGTCGAAGTTGGCAAAAGCTCTTCGGTAACCATCACGTTTTTTTAGCACTGTAGCCCAGCTCAAGCCGGCTTGTGCACCTTCCAAAATGAGGAATTCAAAGTGCGTTTGATCATCATGTACAGGCACGCCCCATTCTTCATCATGATATTTTACATATTCTTCAAATTGGCCTTCCGCCCAGTCGCAACGGTTCATAGTGGTTAGTTAATAAGTAGAAAAATCACCAAATTTAGTATTCAACAATCTTTGAGATCATGTCTATAAAAATACTATTTACTACACTAACTGTATTGTCAGCTGTACAACTATTTGCGCAAACCCCGGAAGAAAAAATTAAAGAATTAGGCTATGAGCTATTTCAGCCACATAAACCAATAGCCAATTATGTAAAGGCCGTAAGGACAGGAAATCTTGTTTTTCTGGCGGGGCACGGTCCGGGTAGAGCCGATGGCACCAATGTGAAAGGCAGGTTAGGCGAAGATCTATCAATAGAGCAAGGCTATGAAGCCGCGCAAATTTCAGCTATTGCTTTGCTCTCTTCTCTTAAAGCAGAGATTGGAGATTTAAATAAAGTAAAAAGAATTGTAAAAGTGACCGGCATGGTTAATTCTACTGCTGATTTTTATGATCAACCCAAGGTGATTAACGGCTGCTCAGATTTGTTGGTAAAAATTTTTGGTGAGAAAGGTAAGCATGTAAGGGCGGCTGTGGGCATGGTTTCTTTACCAAATAATATTGCTGTAGAAATAGAAATGATTGTGGAGGTTGAAGAATAGAGCACCTAAACCCAAACTTATTTTATCGCAATATCGTTGAGTATTTGTCTACACAGAAATGAATATGAGTAAACAAATACAGACTAATAGTTTTCCATTTAGTACAAAATTAAATTTAGCCCCACTGGTTCAGTATTGGGAAGCTAATTTGGAAAGCAACAATATATTCCAACTTTATCCGACCGATCGCATTAAAGAGTTGATCAAAGCTGCTCCTGAATTAAAGGAGCCTATTGAGGATTTGGATTCCCTTAAAAATCATAAAGAACTTTTAGGGCTTTTGATGAGTGCCATTATGCCTCCGGCTTTAATGGAAACAGAATTTGCCGCAGCGTTAGTGCCTTTTAATTTCATAGGATTTTACGCTACACCGGGCTATAGAAGACTATTGCCTTTGGATAAAATTAGAACGGACATCACTTCTAGTTTTAAGGATAATGATATGGAAGCGGCCAAAATTTTCAGGGCGTGTTTGTTTGTTCTTAACAAATTCTATGGCACAGACCTTAAGTTTGATCAGCCCGTGCTCATTACCATTCCGGACCTGGAAACAAAGTTGGATAGAATTTATAAAGTAGAATTCAACCTTCAGTTTGCAGAGGTAATTAAGAAGAAGCCTCTCAAGCCACTATCTAAGGAGCAGATTCAAATTCTGATGAGCGACATTTATAACACAGAGTTGTGGTTGGAATATATAGAGCCTGACCGATTTGAATTTCAGGGCTTTAGCCTTTGCCATTTGGTAGAGGTAACTGAAGGGGAGATGCTTTCTAGAATTAAGTATGATTTACTTAAGAAGGATGCAGTAATCTGCCCAAATAGCTTCGAATCCATTCAACAAAAAATACGATCTATTTTTAATCTTCCCCAAATGCAGTTGGGGCTATCGTTCTTCGATATTGATAATAACATCATGTCGAACCAGGGTATGAGTGGTTGGAATAGTTTTATGATGCCGAACCAGCAAGAGAAGCTTTCATGCGATTATTTTGTTGGATCCATTTATGATAAAGCCAATGACTTAAAACGACCTGTGATTATCGAAGATTTAGAGGCTATGCCTGATAAGTCGCACATCGAAAAGGAGTTGATTAAGAAAGGCATTAAAAATGTGGCCGTTGCACCAATTATGTATGATAATAATGTGATTGGCATGCTGGAATTAGGCACACCATATGTGGGTAAGTTAAATGCGATCAGTGCTTCAAAAATGGAAGCTGTATTGCCTATGTTCTCGGCCGCAGTGCATAGAGTGTTAGAGGAGATGAAAACCGAAGTTCGGGCGTTAATTCAGGAAGAGTGTACGGCAATCCACCCGAGCGTTGAGTGGCGATTTTTGCAAGAGGGATATGATATTTTAGGCAAAAGAATGTCGGGCAGAAAAGAGGCGTTTGGATCCATTGTTTTTGATAATGTATATCCACTATATGGTATGTCAGATATCAGAAATAGTTCGTTGGAAAGAAATACGGCCATTCAGCAAGACCTAAAACAAAATTTAAACGAAGCCAAGAAGGTATTGAAGGCGATTGCTGAAAAGAAGAATATGCCAATTCTCAGCGAAATAGAATTCCGCATCAATAAAGAAGTTGAGAAGATAGCTAAAGGTCTTAATTCAGGAGATGAATCATCAGTTATTGATTTTCTAAAAAATGAAATTGTACCTGCTTTCGATCATTTTAAAAATGGTGACGAAAGCCTTAATAAAATCATCAATAATTATGAGAACCTTCTCGATCCAACTCTTGGCGTTGTTTATAACAAGAGAAAAGACTTTGAGGAGAGTTTAACTCAGATAAACAAAGTAATATCTGATTATCTGGAAGAGGTTGAATTAGAAGCTCAGAACATTTTCCCTCATTATTTTGAGAAGTATAAGACTGACGGAGTAGAGTATAATATTTACATGGGTCAGTCTATGGTTAATGATAGAGAGTTTAGTCCTTTGTATCTAAATAATTTTAGACTGTGGCAGCTGATTGTGATGTGTGAAATAGCTGCTAAGGTGGAGGGGTTGAAAAGCAATCTGTCAAAACCGTTGGATATAACCCAGCTGATACTTGTTCATGGAGAACCCCTTTCCATTAAATTCAGGAAAGATGAAAAGCACTTTGATGTGGATGGGGCCTATAACATTCGCTATGAAATAGTGAAAAAACGTATAGATAAAGCCTTTATTCTTGATACGGAAGAACGACTTACTCAACCTGGTAAAATTGCCATAGTATATACCCAGCAAAAAGAAAGAGAAGAGTACACACGATACATTCAGTACTTACAGTCTGTAGGTTATTTAAAAGATACTGTAGAGCACCTCGAGCTAGAGGAATTGCAGGGAGCCCATGGCCTGAAGGCGATAAGAGTGGAGGTTAATGGAAAGGCAGAACCTAAGGAGTTTGGTAGCGAGGTTATTCAAAGTGTGCTGGAAGCGATCGAGGCCGAATAATTTAAAAATTCACTGAAATTTACCACTTGGCATTTTGCTTGCTTATTTTAGCACAAAATCAATGCTATGGTAAGGTATCTAATACTACTTTTTTCAGTCTCATTGAGTTGTTCTTTCGCCCAAACAGCTGCGGAATTAGACAAAAGAAACGGCTTTAAAGACATTCAGGTAAACACTTCTGTGCTCGATTATGAAGGCCTTGAATTTAAGAAGGATGACGAGCACGCCTACTACAAAAACATCAAAGTATATGTGCCAAAAAAAGATCATTACGAAAGTATTGGTAGCATTAAAATTCATGATTTAGAAGTACTCACCTACAAAGATTCCATCTTTCAGATTACAGTAATTACCGATAAAGACCCCAACCTTTACAAAGGCTTAAAGTCTGCATTTGGTGAACCTGAATATAACTATAGGAGCAAGTATCATCACTGGACAGGTGAAAACCTTAGATTATCCTATGTGCCTTATCAGAAAGATAAGTTAGAGCTGACTTACACCTCATTTTTAATGCGCGAAAAGCTGAAGGAAGATAAAGAAGAAGTAATTGAAGATATTGTAAGTGATTTTTAGAATTGTGAACCAAATGAATTTGTATTACGTTTGTATTACAAATTAAAGTTTATGTTGAACGTTCGATTAGACAAAGAACTCGAAAAGAAACTCCAGGAATATTCTAACGAAACTCATACTTCTAAAACAGATATCGTTAAGGAGGCTCTAGCACTTTATTTTTCAAAAAAAGAAAAATCAAAGGATCCCTTTTTGATAGGTCAGGACTTGTTCGGAGTAGAATCTAGTGGACAAAAAAATTTATCATCAAATTATAAGAAGATTTTAAAGAAAAAACTCAATGACAAGCACACTCATTGACGCAGGTCCGCTGATTGCGCTTTTCGACAAAAGTGATGCGTTTCATAGTAGAGCAATAAATTTTTTGAAGGAGTATGAAGGTTATTTAATCACTACTTGGCCAATTATTACAGAAGCCTCTCATATGCTTGATTTTAGCCACAAAGCACAACTTAATTTATTGGAATGGATTGATAGAGGCGGTTTGCAAATGTTCGAACTTGGCCAAAATCATGTAAGACGATTAATTGCACTTACCAATAAATTTAATGATGTGCCAATGGACCTTGCGGATGCATCATTGATTGTGGCTGCTGAACAACTTAAAATAAAGCAAGTAGCGAGTATTGATTCAGATTTTTACATCTATCGGGATATTCGTAATGAGTATTTGACTAACGTATTTATTTAGCCTTTCTTTTTACTCGATTTAGCCTTTGGATTGAATTCCAGGCATAGATTCAGCCAATATTCCAGATCCTTTTCCATATCTACACCTTCTGGTTGGATAAAGAGAAAGCCTCGCATGGCTCTACCGGTAAAATCCATTTCCCGGCTTCCTTTGTCGTTCAACACTTCATCATAAATTTCAGGATCAACGCGGGCCATCAATTCATTTTTAACAACACCGGCACACATTTTATCATCTACCATAAAGCAAAGCCCACCCATCATTTTCTTTTCCTCGAAAGAAACTTTCTCTTGATTGAAATAGGTACGAATGCGCTCTGCTAAATGCTCGTCATAGGCCATGCCTTAATTTACATATTTTTTAAAAATGGCTATGGCATTATGGCCGCCAAAACCAAACGTATTGCTCATTGCATAGGTCATTTCTTTTTTAATAGCTGTATGCTGTGTAATATCAATACCCTTAGGAACAGCTTCATCGATATCTGTAGTATTAATTGTAGGTGGAATAACTGATTCTTCCAGTGCTTTAACTGTAGCAATGGCTTCTATGGCTCCTGCCGCACCCAATAAATGACCCGTCATCGATTTGGTGGCACTCACTTGTAAGCCTAGTTGATTATCTCCTGCCAAAGACATAAGTCCGTTAAGCTCAGATAAATCGCCCACAGGTGTAGAGGTAGCATGTAAATTGGCATAATCGATATCCTGAATTGTAATCCCTGCTTCTTCTAATGCCATTTCCATGGCTAGCTTAGCGCCAAGCCCATCGGGGTGGGTAGCTGTGGTGTGATAGGCATCATTAGACATGCCGGCACCGACTACCTCACCATAAATGCGAGCACCTCTGGCCAAAGCATGATCTAAATTTTCTAAAACGAGCGCACCAGCTCCTTCTCCCATTACAAAGCCATCACGATTCTTATCAAATGGCCTGGAGGCTGTGGCGGGGTCGTCATTTCTTGTAGATAATGCTTTCATAGCGTTAAACCCACCAATACCCGATTGTGTGATAGGAGCTTCTGATCCACCGGCAATAAACACATCGGCTTTGCCCCATTTGATGTAGTTGTAGGCATCCATGATCGCTGATGTAGAGGACGCACATGCAGAAACAGTGCAATAATTAATGCCTCTGAATTCATGTTCCAAGGCAATGGCTCCGGAAGGTGTATCGGCTAAAATTTTAGGAATGAAAAAAGGTGAGAATCTTGGCCCAATTTCAGATTTAGCATATTCCAGTATTTCCGTTTCGAATGTAGTGATGCCACCATTACCTGACGCCCAAATTACACCACTTTTATTTTTATTGATAGTCTCAGGATTTATACCGGCATTTGCCATGGCTTCTCTTGAAGCGATTAATGCATATAGAGTAAATGGGTCATTCTTACGGATAAATTTTTTATCGAAATGTTCTTCAAGGTCGAAATTTTTTAATTCGCAGGCAAATTTGGTCTTGAATAGGCTTGTATCAAATTTAGTGATAGGCCCTGCTCCGGATACGCCATTGGCTAATCCGGTCCAGAAATCCTGAACATTATTACCAATAGGTGTTAACGCGCCCATTCCGGTAATTACTACTCTTCTATTACTCATATTAAATGTTTTTTAATGCTGTTAGATGTGTTTTTTAAAATGTCTTCGCCTGAAACTTTATTCAGAATTAGGGATGCCAAGAGTGAAGTGACGATTAAATCTGCCCGCTCTTCCACAGGTTCGATGAAATGAAGAGACCCCTCTTGCTTACCTTGTGAAAGAATGTTTTGCAGCCAAACCCTGATCTCATTACTTGCTTTGGTTAACGATTCTTGCATTACTACCGGTAAAGAATCAAAAGAAGGCCCCAATGCACCCATGAAACAAACTAAGTGCTGACTGCCAATGGATGAATAAATGTTAAGAAAGTTTTCCAATTGAGTTTTAGGGCTATCAACACCCCATTGTTTGATTGACTCTTGAAATTGAGATCGTGATTTGTCGATCACAGCAGCGCCTAAATCTCCCTTGGTAGGGAAATGATAATGCACGGCTGCATTCTTAATTTTTAAGCGGCTGGCAATATCGGCATAGCTAAACGCATGGTAACCATTTTTGCGAATTAACCGGTCGGCAAGATTAATGATCGTGCTTTTTGTACTCACAATACAAATGTACTTACTAACTAGTAAGTAAGCAAATATGATTATTTAACGTGTGCTCATTGCATTAAAACCAGGGTTCATTGTAATAAGCAGCTGTTCTGCTAGCCGTTTCCCTGTTTTGCATGATATATTGATGGCCCTTTAATTGACGAGCACGGTATCCGAATAAGTGGAATATTTGTTTAGGGAAAAAACGCGCTACATGGGTATTTACTATTATTTCACTGGAATCGGCAGAATTTGCATGAACACCCGGTAGAAGGGTTAGTAATTTATACCACTTACGTATGTGCTTAGATAACCATAAAAAGAATCGAGGTATCGGACGAACTAAGAAGAAGCCATCGTCACCTTGCTGCTGGTACAATGGCATAAATATCTGAGCCTTTGTGGGGGAATTGATTTTTTCTCCATTTAAAATTGCCAAAAGTTCTCCTTTTTTAACCTTTTGGAAATTTTTGAAGCTTGGTTTCATTTCAAAATCGACACTAAAAGGAACATGTTGGTAGGTAAATATTTCAAAATAATTAGCTCTTCCTTTACCGAGTTCTTTGAGAGTATTTTTGTGATTTTGTACGGCATGAGGACTCAACACTCCTGTTATTCCTAACGTGGTATAAATAAAATGTTCATGCCTAATAATAGATGAACCATCGCTATGCTGACCACCTTCAAAACCAAAAGCCACATAACCCAATTCATTGATATAGCTCAGTATTGGGCCTTTTAAATATTCTTCTATACCCAACACAATGGGTAAAGGATAATTTTTTGTAAACCTTCGGTTAAGAAGGCTATCATTTACAGTTAAAAATGGGATGGTTTGCCCTGAGGTGGTATGTAAATCAAAGAAATAGTAAGGGCCGTTGTTATCGGACAGAATATCTTGAATTTCTTGCCATAATTCGACCTGTTCTCTCGCTTCTGAACTATGTGGATTAAATGGTTGCTTCAGGCGTTCTTTACTCCATATTCTATTCAGATCTTCATCTATAAACCTAACGTTAAAGTTAAGTGCGCGTAAATTTCCTTTATGGCCGATAACAGTTCCCTTAATGGCACCTTCGTAGTTCTTAAGTGCATTGAAAACATTTTCTAAAGCCGTGACGCCTGAAGGTTCATTGCCATGTATTCCCGCTGTAAATATAAGGGTGGGTCCGGGTGTGGCACCTGTAATTCTTCCGATCTGTCTTTTGTTAGTAATATCTATTATCGTTTCTGATTTAATCAAAAGGTGTTACATCTTTAATAGTTACAATGCCCACCAGTTCTTCATGCTCTATAACTGGTAGACAGCCGAATTCATTTTTCTTCATAATTTCAATAGCCTCTTTTATGGGTGTATTAGGAGTAATAGATATTACTTCTTCAACCATTATGTCTGCCACCCTAGCGGAGTCAATATCTGGTGTGTTTAGTTTAGATATATGACGATAGGTGAGCAGGCCCATAAGTTTGCCGCGCCCGTCATCAACGGGCATATGATGAATGTTATTCCAATTCATAATGCTTAACGCCAACTGTGCCGAGTCTTTAGCTCTTACTGTAATTAACTGAGTCGACATAATATGTTCAATGGTTGACGAAACCGAAAATTTCAATTTTAACTTGCAATCTGGCCACCGATGTATGGGAATATTTTTTTGTTGATGCTCAAACGTGCATTCGCACAATTTCACCAATGAGTCGTCCTTTTTATACGTGCCATTTAATTTTCTATAGTTATTAATAATCCATTGACTCCCACTTGTACCCTTCACTCTTTTCTCAATAATTGTTAAATAATCACTGATGTCTTGCTCATTTATTTTGAGCTTTTTTAATCCCGATTTTGCCAGGGGAAGAAGTACTTTTAAAATAAGATCCGGGGCATTCCAATGCTTATTGTCCCATATTAATATAGACTCTTTGCCATATCGTGCAGCCTTTAGAAAGTTTGATTTTGCATCCTTAAAATCCATTTTAGCGGCAATATTTCTGTATTTGCCGTCTTGGCTCAACATGAGGCCAGCCCAAAACACAAAATTTGCCATTTCATCTTTCACATTTGGCCCGGCAGGTATGTACCGGTTTTCTATTCTTACATGCGCTTTACCACCTGCTGCCCCATAACAAGCTCTATTCCATTTATAAATAGTTCCGCTATGTAAATTCAGTGCTTCGAGCTTAGGAATTTTGCCTTGTTTAACTAAGTTTTCGCTATTTTCTTGAATTTCCTTAGTGAGTATGATTGGGAATCTGGAAATATCTTCTTTGTAAATATTAACAATGGAATCTTTCACCCATTTCTGACCAAAAGAAACACGGGCTAGTTGATCTTTCAATGCATAGGATGATGATCTGGTATCAATACTTTGCTGAAATAATGCGATCCTATTTTCACTCCATAATTCTCGGCCTAATAATAGGGGAGAATTGGTGCATGCAGCTAGCACCGGCCCTGCAATGGCTTGCGACCAGTTGTACGAATCAGCGAAGTTTTCGGGATCAACTTGTAGGTGCATTTGAAAGCTGGTGTTGCAGGCTTCAAACAGTACCGAGCTGTGCTTAATGGTAAGCTCATCTACACCCTTTAAATGCAAGCTAAAATCATCTCCCCGAAGTTCTTTCATTCGTTCATTCAAGGCATAATACCTGGGAATAGGAGTGAGATAATGGTACTCAAGGGTGTTTTTTGAGATGGTTGGTAATATTCCCGTTAGTAAAATTTTATTGTCAAACTTTTGAGCATGATTACCAGCAAGGGCAAGTAAATCCAACAATTTAACTTCCATTACTTTGAAACAGTTTGCTTCTAAAACTTCCGGATCGAGATTTATCTCAAGATTATATTTAGCCAATTCTGTAGTGAAGTGACTATCATTGATGGAGTGAAGAATTTCCACCGCTTTATCAGATGGCCTGAAGCTATCATCTACCAGGCAAAATTCTTGCTCTGCACCTATTCTTGCTATGCCTGATTCTATTAGCTGATGATTGAGCATATACTCTAAGGCCTTAATATCACTGAGCAGATGTGATAAAAAGGTGCTATGCTCATGTTCTGAGCTAACTGTTTTGGTTATGTGCTCTCCCATCTAGTTAAATGAATACTAAAAGTAGTATCCATTTAACCGGGTAGGAATGACGAGAATCAGAGATTAAGTTGAGTTATCTCTCTTTTAAGTTTTCAGCAGGTCTGGATTTCGCTACTTTTAAAAGGTTCAACCCAATAGTGGAGAAAATAGCCAGCGTGATTAATAATATACTCGGTAAAATTACCCTTAAATCGATTGGTACGTGAAATGCATTAACCTGATCTAAGTACCCATCTACCAGCATATGGCTCACTGGTAAGGCAAGAATCAAACTCACAGAAAGGATAATTAAATAAGGCTTATTCGTAATGATTGTAATGTGTTTCATGGTGGCACCCATCACTTTCCTGATACTTATTTCTTTCATCTTTTTAGCTAAAGCCAATGAAACTAAACCATATAACCCGATGGAAGATAGAATGATTGAAATCGTGGCGAATAGGATTAGAATGTTGGTAGGAATTGACATTTGCCGATAGTAGTCATCGAAAATTTCACTTTGTAAGTATCCATTAAAAGGATAATCCGGGAATAGGCTTACCCAATCTTTACTCATTTTATATCGCGTTTCGGCCAAATCTGCAGTGCCTTCAATTTTGGCTAATATCATAGTATTGGTAGTGTCAGAAGATAATCGGAATACTGCGGCATCGATTGGGAAGTAGAAATTGTCATAATGGAAATCTTCCACCACACCTAAAATCCTATATCTTTTGTCCGCAGTGATCACTGGGTCATTTTCAATATTGGCAATCATATATTTCTTAATAAAGGATTCATTAACGATTAGTCCGTTATCAAAATCAGAGGCCTTATTCTGGTCGAAGTTTCTGCCTTCAATAAGCTCGAGTTCCATCAGATCGATGTAATTAGCACTAACATCGTAGGTTAAAACCGGGGATTTTTCATCGTTTACAACTATGTCTATACTGCTTGCCTTGTTGCCTACATGACCGGCAGCCGTGGCGATATTTTTTACTTCAGGGTATTGCGATACTTTATCTTTAAATGCTAAAAACTGGCTTTTATTGGAGGTTGGAATCACCATCAAATTAGAGTTGTCATACCCCCAGCTGAGCTCTTTCTGAAAATGGCTGTTGTTAATAAAAGCAATGCCTGAAAAGATGATTAAAAAGGTGAAACCAAATTGAATGCCGAGGAATATCTTAAAAATCACGTTTTTATTAGAGCCCAGCTTTTCACTTCCTTTAAATATCTCATTGGCATTGAAAGAGGATACATAAAAAGCTGGGTATAGGCCAGAAATAAGTCCTGTAAACAAAGCCGTTACAAATAAAAAGATCCACAATTGCAACGAGGTAAAATCTATTGTGAAATCTAACGGGAAGAAGGAATTGAATATGGGTATGAGGGCAATTTGCGCAATGATTAACCCAGCCAAAGCAGAGAAAATACAAAGGAAAATATTCTCACTTAAAAATTGGTTGATTAGCTGAGATTTGGTAGCTCCTAAGCTTTTTCTCATGCCTATTTCCTTCAACCTTTTGGTGGCTGAAACCAATGCAATATTTATGTAGTTGAAGCAGGCAATAAAGAGGAGCAAACCACCGAAAAATATAATGCCATATAAAGTGGAAATATTTTCTCTGCCTACTACATTACCTGCGATATTGTAAGGAGTATTCTTAATTTCATCAAAGGCAATTAAACTAAACCCACTAATTTTATATTTAGGATCAGTGGCATTATACATGGCAACCCAGTTTTTTTGGCTCGATTCAAACTGATCTTTAATCGATGGATTTTTGAATTTAAAGAACGTGGCATTGGTCATGCTTCCGGCATTACTTTCTGTAGTTGGATTCAGCTTTTCATTCACCAAAATATTAAAATCGAAATAGGTATTGTTGGGAAATTTTGCTGCAACAGCTCCCACAGTTACAGGCACATTTTCTCCATTTATTATCAAACTCAATTCCTTGTTCAAAGGGTAGCCCTCACCAAAAAATTTAGTAGCTGCTTTGTGACTTAATACTATTTGGGTCGGTTTTTCTAAAGCTGATTTGTCACCATCGGTTAATTCAAAACTGAAAATGTTTAAGAAATCCTCGCTCACATATTCAATAGGTTCTTCAATAACAATATCACCATGCCTTACCACAGCTGACGATTTTGTGTAACGGGTCATCATAAAGGGGCCATCTTGCTGTTCCTCAAAATCTGAACCGATGAAGTCTGGAGTTTTGCCCCAAATAAATTCGTCACCACTTTGATTTTTGGCTTTACTTGTAACCATATGTATTTGGTCAGCATCTTCAATAAAATCATTCGCATTAATGATTATTTGTGCAAACAGAAAAAGCACAATACAGCAGGAAATGGCTAACGCAAGGCCAAAGATGCTGATGGCTGAGGTAACTTTATTGGATTTAATCCCTCTAATAGTGAGTTTAAAATAATTAATAAGCATAGTGATGTTGTTTGAGTTCTTGAAATTGATTCCTTTGATTGCGAAAGGGCGGAGCATGCTAAAGACATCTCTGTACAAGAGCCATTTGGCTTTGCTCAATCCCAGAGTTTCCACCCGATAATCGAATGTTTCCATCATATCACCTTCCACTTGTTCCACAAGCTCTTCTTTACAGAAAAAGCGTAGAAGTTTAAAAGGCCACTCCGGTGGATCTATGAGTTCATTCTCTTTCATTCGGCAGAAATGTTTGGAATTAATGAGAAGAGATAATTTCGCATTTCTCTTGTTTTAATGAGTGCATTTTGGCCTGCAGCGGTGAGGTCATAATAAATTTTTCTTCGACCTCTACGGGAGGCAGTTGATTCACCGGTTCTCGATTTCAAATAACCCTTTTCTACCAGCCTGTTAAGAGAAGAATGTACAGCGCCAACACTGGGTTTTCTATCCGTTTGCTCTTCGAGTTGACTGATAATAGCTGCTCCGTAAGCATTAGTGTCTAATACGCCAATAACTAACAGAATGAGCTCTTCGAATTCGCCTAGGTTCGTGCCTTTCATTAAATTTAATTAATTCCTAAATGTAGAGTTTAGACGTGAATCTAAAAAAAAGGTTACATATCTCGAAAGGAAATGCCTTAAATTCAGATGGTTAGAAGGGCTTTAAAAAGAGTATTTCAGTTCAGAATTATCAAATAAAACTTGCGCATGACCGCTTGGTGCATCGTAAGGCGCTTTATTCAAAATGGATGGATTAGATGGGTATGAACCATTATCATAGGCCATTTCTTTGAACTCATCATTGCTTTTTGTGAGTAGAATTTTCCAATCATTCTTAAATGCCGGTTCTACAAAAATGGGAGCATTGGTTACAGTGAAACGCGTAATGAGCTGCATATCAGAACTTAAAAGCAGGAAGGTGCAACCACCAGAACCACAGAAATACGAAGATTGAAATTGAACAAAATATTCAGGAGCATTATCTCCATTTAAATCAACAGCCTCTAAATTATATTTGCGATCATTTTCGCTTAGGAATTTTATGTCCTCAGAAAGAATGGACTTTAATGAATTGCTTACCTGGTTAATCGTTTCTGGTTTCAACTCCTTCTTCACTGTTGGTTTAAGACCTACTACCTCCTCCAAAAATTTAATTGTTTCAATTTCTACCTGTTCGTAAGCACCGGAAGTAAGGTCTGAGCCAATTACATGATGTCCTGCCTCAGGAAACGCCACTTTTCTTTTCAACTCATCAGGTGTGCCGAGATGTTCATACATTTCTAACATGGCAGGAACTGAAACAGTGTTATCCTGCTCTTCCTCGTTTTTATAATAATAGCCCAAGAAAACAGGCTGTGTAACTTTTTCAAAAGTTTCTTTCGTCATGGTGGTTTCTACCATAACCTGCAATTCCGTAAGAACTTCTAAGCGGTATTTATTTGTCCAGTAGTTAGCTCTATTCGCTTCAATTTCCCACTCATTATACTTAGTGCCTTTTACTAAACGGGCAAGTTGCAGACCCCATGGTTTAGATAATAACCAAGAATTAGGATCGTAGATTTGAATATTAGGTGAATATAAAATGAGTGCTTCGATGGCGGGGTTATTTTCTGCTAAATACAAGCCATAAGTGCCACCTGTGGAGGTTGTTACCAGAATTACTTTTTTACCAATCTGCATACCTATGGCAATTGCCTCTGCAGCACTTTGCATCATTTTTTCAGCAGTGAGATCCAGCATTGCTTCTTCTTCGTTCAGCCCATGACCGGCTATTCTTGGTAGGTATAAATTGCAGCCGTAACGCTTTGCTAAATTTTCATGGATAGGATCTCCCTCTTCCTGACTGGCAGAAAATCCATGTAAATAGACAATACTATATTCAGTTACTTCTGGCTTACCATTGGCCCAGATAATTCTACCCTCATTATCAGGTTTAATATTTGGAATAGAATCCTCTCGTTCATTTATAAAAGCTTCTAAAACGGTTAGATTATTCGGCACCTCGGGTAATGTCTTTGACAACTCGCCTATTTCAACCTGTGGACCAATAAAATAGGCAGCAACAACTGCAATAATTACAACGAGAGAGATTTTTAATGCTTTCATTTTAGTTTGTTAGTAGGCAGTTTTTCAACTTTTCGATGTCAGTAGAATCATTATATACATTAGGAGAGAGCCTGATAGCATCACCTCTATAGGAAACAGAAATATTCTGATTTTGAATTTTGGTCTTCAACTGCTCCATTCTTGACGCGTCATTCAACCGTATTCCAAACAGGTGATTACTTCTGAACTCCGAGTGTTCTAATCTGTAGCCCGCAGATGTTAACTCATCTATACTCTCAGCGATCAAATTTTTGCAGTAGGATTGAATATTATCTACTCCCCAATTTAAGATGTTTGTGAAGGCTTCATTTAACATAGGCACCAAAATGAAATTGCTATGTTCACCTACAGAATAGCGAAAAGCTCCGGCTTGATAATTATCGTTATAATTTACTAACCCAGTAAAATCTTCACTTTCAAATCTATTGATCCAATTTTCTTCAATAGGCTTTCCATTATTAAAATACTCTCCATAATAGGCAACCCCTTGAGAATAAGGGCCAAGAAGCCATTTGTAGCCCGCACAAATTAGAGCATCGGGTTTAATTTTTTGAACGTCAAAAGGCAATGCACCTACAGACTGTGTGCCATCGATGATAAGCAAAGCACCAACTTTTTTGCATAGGGCACTTATTTCTTCCAGCTTAAAAAGTGTGCCATCAGCCCAATGAACGTGCGCCATGGAAACCACTTTTACGCTGCTGTCAATAGCATTAATAATGGCTGCATTCCAGTCTTCTCCAATACTGGTAGACTTTGGTCTTTTTATAACCACCAACTCGGCATCTGAATTATCAGTTAAGCGTTTCCACGAATAATAGTTACTCGGAAATTGCTCGTCAAGCACTACAACTTTTTCGCCTTTTTTTAATGGGATGTTTTTTGCCACTGTAGCAATGCCATAAGATACGGAGGGAATAAGCGCAATACTTTCTGTATTTGATGCATTAATTAGCTCAGAAAACGACTTTTTTAAATTATTTACTCCGGTAAAGAAATCTGAGGGAGCGATGTTCCAGGGCTTTTGTTTTTTTTGAATTGCCTCAATACCAATCTGTTCTACACTTTTTAACAGTGGCGACATATAGGCACAATTCAGATATGTAACAGAACTATCGAGTGAGAATTTGTCCTTTTGGCACTTCAACATGGAGTAAATGTAATCATTCACGCCATATTATTGAAGGTTTAAAGAATCTCGTAAATAAGAATGTTTGTTTTGATTTTTGCTCCAGTAATCAATCAATAAAGTTTTATCAAGCGTTGCGGTTGTAGTAATTTCTTTTCCATTAAGTCCGATGAGTTTTTCTGTCCAGGAAAGAATTTTATGTGGAAAAGCAGACTCAAACTCTATTGTTAAAACACGTTTATCTTCAGGGTATTCTAACCTGAACGATGTTTTAGTTTTATCATTAGTAACAGAAGCATACGCCATTTTTGGCTTCATGTTCTTATGCAGTAATCGTGTATGGAACAAACCTGGAATAACTTCTATAGTACCAGTAGGCAATGATTGCGGCTCGAGTCTTATTAAATTCCAGATCTCATCCTCCAACAGTTGCTTTTCAACTTCAACATGAATATCACCCTCTTGCTCAAAATAAGAGTAAGAGGCTAAATTATAATGATCATTTTTTAAATTCATCTGAGCGAAAACGTGTCCACACCATTCCTGAGAGCTCATGGTAACTTTCTCCGTGCTTTCATATTTGTTTCTTTCAACAGGCGTAAAGGTTGATAGCATCATGCTATAAGGATAAATCCCGGTTGTAAACTTTTTCGTAAAGTTCAGTTTTAATACCGTCTGATTATCCTTTGGATTTTGATCAGGGTAATCGAGCTTCACCTGCTTGCTTTTAGAAAATGGCTCGGTTACAAAAATGAGTACGGCCTTACCTTCATGCTGTTCACCATAACGAGCTTGCGTTAAGTTGTAGGAATCTATCTCCGCCACGCCTGCATACCAATAATCGCTAAACTCTTTATTTTGTATAGCAGAAACTTTGTTGGGATTAGAGTTAGCACTTTTCTGGCAGCTTGAAAAAACACCAATAACTATAGAAACTAAAATTATACTAAAGGCAATTCGTCTCATCGGGTTTATTTTTAATCTATAACAAAAGAACGGTGATTAACATTCGTCTGCAAAAAATATTGGCCAGCTAACCGACAAGTCACTAATAAATTATTCAGATAGAGCCTCTTTTAAGCATACTTTCCGATTTTCTTATGTCGAAATAGAAGTTATCTTTACCGCTCATTAATTTTCAATGGAAGAAAAACAGCTTACAGGAGAAAAATACAAGTGGATATTTGTTGGTATCGTAGCACTGTCATTTGTTATTTCCTATTCACTAACCTTTGATTCGAAACTTGCTTTACTGGGAGATAATGCAAGTTATTACTCGCTAGGAAAAGCCATAGCACAAGGCGAAGGTTATGTGAACATTTCCCGAGTAACAAAAAGTCCGAACAACCATTATCCACCAGGCTATCCGGCAATCATAAGTGCAATATTAGTGGTGAGTGATAGTGTTGTAGGCGTTAAGCTGTTGAACGGGTTATTTCTTTTCGCTTCTATTTGGTTGACGTTCATACTAACAGCTCGGTTTACTAATAATTATATCACGGCCTTTGTTGTATCAATGCTTACGGTAGTAAATAGTCATGCACTTTTTTACGGGTCTTTGATGATGTCTGAAGTGCCTTACATGTTCTTTAGTCTTTTAGCCATTTATTTTATCACTAATACTGATATCAGCGAGATAACTATAAAAAACAAGAACTTCATTTTAACTATACTGTTCATGGTCATTGCCTATTACGTTCGGTCGTTAGGTGTTGCCATACTGGGCGGTTTAGGTCTGTATTTCTTGATATCTAAAAATTGGAAACTATTAGGAGCCTCAATCGGGGGCTTAGTAGTGGGAGGTTTGCCGTGGTTCATTCGAGGGCAATCGTTAGGAGGCACCTCCTATATGAATCAGTTAAAAATGATTAACCCGTACAACCCATCACTCGGGGTTGCTGATTTTAGCGATTATATCGATAGGTTTTGGAGTAACTTTTCAAGATACATCACACGAGAAATCCCTGATGCTTTATTTAATTATGGCCCTAATTATTCGCAACCAATAGAATTTAAAGAGTGGGTATTCGGACTTATAATCGTGGGGCTAACTACCTATGGTGTTATTAAAATCAAAAAATACAACTGGCTTATTCTTGGTTATTTATTGGGCACGTTTGGCATATTAATGATTTGGCCAGATGTATGGATTGGCGTTAGGTTCATCGTTCCGATAATACCAATTCTTTGGATTGGTTTGCTTAAAGGATTTTACGAGTTGTTTAAAGCAATACGCGGGCAGCAGGAAATTAGTTCTGTGGTAAACTATGCTCCTTTAGTGATCATTCTTTTTCTTATATCGCCACTCAATGAATTATCTGCAAAGGCAAAAGCACCTTTTCCGCCAGCCTGGGAACAATATTTTAAAGTAGCTGAATGGATTAAACAGAACGAAAAAGAGGCCGTTGTGAGTTGTGGGAAGCCTTCTCTCTTTTTTATTTACGCTGGGGATAACTTTACGATGCGTTATAAACTTTCAAAAGATCCTGCAGAATTAATTGCAGACCTGGAAAAGCAACGGGTAGATTATGTGGTGATCGATCAAGTGTATGGAAATACATTTCAGTACCTACTTCCGGCTGTGCGCCAATATCCTAATAGATTTAAGCAGGTGCTACATCTAAAAAATCCAGATACATTTTTGCTAAAGTTCGAAAGATGATGATAAATAAACTTTCGATTATCATTCCTGTTTACAACGAGGAAAAAACAATTCATTTGATTCTTGACAAAATCAAGGAGGTTGAATTATTAAAGGGAATCAAGAAAGAAATAGTGATGGTGGATGATGCATCCACAGATAAATCAAAAGAGCGCATTGAAACGTATCTGAAAGAAAATTCCGATATGGACATTCAGCTTTTTTCCCAACCAAAAAACAAAGGCAAAGGTGCAGCTCTCCATAAAGGAATTAAAGAAGCTACCGGAGAATTCTTAATTATTCAGGATGCTGATCTTGAATATGATCCGCAAGAGTATAATATACTTTTACAGCCGGTTATCGATGGCGTAGCCGATGTTGTATACGGCAGTAGATTTGTTGGGGGGAAACCTCATAGGATTTTATTCTTTTGGCATTCAATAGGCAATGCGGTGTTAACGTTCTTGTCAAACATGATGAACAATCTGAATCTTACAGATATGGAAACATGTTACAAGCTCATAAAAACCGACATGGCCAAAAGCTTAACGTTAAAGGAGAATAGGTTTGGTTTTGAGCCTGAAGTGACAGCCAAACTTGCTCGCATACAGGGCGTTAGGTTTTATGAGGTTGGAATTTCATACTATGGAAGAACGTATGCAGAAGGCAAAAAAATTAATTGGAAGGATGGATTTAGAGCGATTTATTGTATCTTAAGATACGGTCTATTTAACTAAGAATTAACATTACGGTTACTTTTTAAGCTTAGAAGATATTTATTTTTGTCAATCACAAATCAATCTGAATGAACGAAGCGAGAGTCTATAGAGGTATCGAATTCATTCGAATTTCTGAATTGCCAGAAGAGCAGAAAGAATCAATTAAAGCTTGGGCTACCCGAGGAGTAATTATTAAAATACTCGTTGATGGCCAACTATTTTCTGATTGTGTGCAGCACAAGGATTACAAGCATTGGTATGAGACTGTTTTTAGTGTTGCCGCAGAAGAGGAAGCTGCAAATGAAACAGTACCGTCAAAGAAAACTACAATAAAACTGGCTTTGGGCGGTCGCTAATCCCAAACACCAACAGGAACAATTTCTAGTACATTATTTTCAGGGTCATTAAAATAAAATGATTCCTGACCATTGCCCCAAACTAGCTTATCAATAATCTCAACACCTTTTGATTTTATTTCAGCTTTGCACGCTTCATAATCTTCTTTAGCAACTTCAAATGCGTAATGTTGATTGCCTTCAGCAAAATGGGGCGGAGGTGAGGTTTTGTGTTTACTATCGTCTGGGTTGAAACAAAGTAGCACAGATTGACCGGCTTTAAAGAATATATGTTTTCCTTCAGCGTAGTGGATAATTTCCAGGCCAAGTTTTGCATGATAGAATTCTTTTGCTTTTTCCAGATCGTGAATGTATAAGCATGTTTCTTTGATTTTGATAATCTCTTTCATGATTGACACATTTTGGTTTTTAACTGCTGATATTCTTCCCAAATTTCATCCACTATATCCTTCGCACTTTTAACCTTTTTAATGTAAGCTGAAATTTGACCTATTTCTAATTCCCCTTCTTTAAGATCACCTTCAAAGATTCCCAGTTTGGACCGTCTACTTCCTAGTATAGATTTTAGTTCTTCGGGGCTGGCACCACGCTCCTCAGCCGCTTTCACCTGATCGTAAAATTCATTTTTAATTAATCGAACGGGTGCAAGTTTTTTTAAGGTAAGCACCGTATCGCCCTCCTCTGAATTAATAACACGCTCTTTAAATAATTGATGTGCTGATGACTCTTCAGATGCCGCAAATCGGCTGCCAATTTGTACGCCATCTGCACCTAAGGCCATGGCACCTAGCATTCCTCTGCCAGTTCCAATTCCGCCAGCGGCAAGCAATGGAATACTAATAGCTTCTTTTACCGCAGGAATTAAACAAAAAGTAGTGATCTCTTCTCTGCCATTGTGCCCACCAGCTTCAAAGCCTTCCGCAACAACAGCATCTACTCCTGCATCTTGTGCTTTCAGTGCAAACTTTACACTTGATACTACATGCACCACTTTGATATTATGCTCCTTGAGCTTTGATGTCCAGGTTTTAGGATTTCCTGCGGAGGTGAATACAATCCTTACTCCTTCATTAATGATAATTTCTATGATTTTATCGATTTCAGGATAGAGTAGTGGTACGTTTACTCCAAATGGTTTATTAGTGGCGGCTTTGCATTTGATAATATGCTCTTTCAGCGTTTCTGGGTGCATTGAGCCTGCACCAATTAAGCCTAAACCCCCGGCATTACTAACTGCAGAAGCGAGCTTCCAACCACTGCACCAAACCATGCCTGCTTGAATAATAGGATATTGAATATCAAATAGTTCAGTTATCTTGCTCATAAGTACATTGATGAACTTTAATCTACTAACATTACTGTATAAAAGCTATTATTTTAAATTTGCACTGGACCATTAAAAAGAGGGCTTAATTTGAAGCACGAAACTCCCTTAATTAAATTCCTCATCTGGAGGATGAAGCACATCAGCAATAAGAATTTTGTTCTTATGCTGGCTGGGTTGATAGGTCTGATTTCTGGGATTGCAGCAGTTATATTAAAAGAGTCTGTACACTTTATCCAGCACAAGCTGCATGAAAGCATTACGCTAGAAAACTATCTGTATTTTACTTTTCCGTTAATTGGCATTCTGTTAACAGTACTTATAAGTAAGTACATTTTAAAAGAGACCATGGGGCATGGCATCACTCAGATTTTATATGATATAGCCAAAAAATCCAGCGTAATAAAAAGGACAAGAATGTATTCACGGATGATAACCAGTGCGTTAACTGTGGGTTTTGGAGGGTCTGTGGGGCTAGAGGCGCCCATTGTTGTAACAGGGTCTGCCATTGGCTCAAACATAGGCAAGTTCATGCACCTGAATTACAAGAAGCGTACTTTACTCATCGGGTGTGGAGCTGCAGGTGCGATATCTGCCATATTTAATTCGCCAGTTGCAGGAGTAATATTTAGCCTTGAGGTAATCCTTGCGGATGTTACCATCGGAATGTTTATTCCACTACTAATAGCCTCAGTTTCAGGCGCCCTCATTTCTTTAACCCTGTTAGGAGACGATGTTTTATTCTCCTTTAAGCTGGTTGATAGTTTTACAGCGGCAGATACACCTCAATATATCTTATTAGGAATAGTATGTGGGTTGGTCTCTGTATACTTTACCAGGATGACCTACAAGATTGAAGGTCTAATTGGCAAGGTGAAGCAAGTGTATGGCAAAGCAGTTGTTGGCGGAATATTGCTCGGTATTATCATTTTAGTATTTCCACCAATTTATGGTGAAGGTTATGAGACTATCAAGTTATTACTTGCAGGCAAAGAATCTCAGATATTTAATAGATCGTTATTTTTTAATAACCTCGAAGATGCCTGGATGCTTCTGGCATTTATTTTTGGTGTAATACTCATTAAGCCTGTCGCATCGGCACTGACCATCGGTTCAGGCGGTAGTGGAGGAATATTTGCGCCTTCATTATTCTTAGGGGGAGTTACTGGCTTTTTATTCGCTGCTGTATCTAATGTAATTACATGGGGCAATGTGAGTACTAGTAACTTCACTTTAGTGGGTATGTGCGGAGTAATGAGTGGAGTTTTGTATGCACCGTTGACGGCCATCTTCTTAATCGCTGAAATTACTAGTGGGTATGAGTTATTTGTCCCACTAATGTTGGTTTCTGCCATTGCATTTTCTACTAGTTCCATATTTGAAAAGCATTCACTTTACACCAAGCATTTAATTGAGCGTGGTGATTTGATTCAATATGACAAAGACAGGCAGGTACTAAGTCAAATTAATCTTACCAAAATCATTGAAAAGGATTTATTGGTGATTCGCCCAGAGGCCAATTTGGAAGCACTGGTAGATCTTGTTCGAATATCGAAAAGGAACATATTTCCAGTTGTTACTGAAGGTAATGAGCTAGTAGGTGTGGTTACGCTTGATGACATTCGAAACATTATGTTTGATTTGGATAAGCGTGAGACAACCCCAATAAGAGCAATAATGCATAAACCCCCAGCTTACGTGAGCCCTCATGAAAATATGCAATCGGTAATGGAGAAGTTTGAAAGAACAGGTGCGTGGAATTTGCCTGTAATTGATAATGGAAAATACAAGGGGTTTTTATCAAAATCTCGCATTTTCAACACCTATCGAACCAAACTTATTCGTACAAACCGCGAATAAACACCCTGTAAGAACCTTACACTTAATTGAAAAATATATTTGAAATAAAATGGGGTTTTTATTGTGGGTATGTTTTTTATTTATAAGGCATCAGAATTGACCATGTTGAGTTGTCCACAAATAATCGATTCAAATTTATCGATGTAATTATCTGATAATTAGTAAGTTATGTTAAAATTGATAAATAGTGTGGAAAACTTTAGTATTTTGTGGAAAACTTTTTATCAAATTATTTGAATCTTTTTTTTGTCTAAATCACCTCTAGGTTTTTTGTATAATAATTAACAGAAAGGCAATTATCTTACATGATTCAAACGTTCAAAATTGGACGCGAAAAGCGACTAAAAACTTATGCGGGTAAACTTAAAATATTGCTCTATCAACTTTAATTTAATGTTATGTTAATTTTTCCTTATTATTTCGGAGCTTCAAGCAGTCATTAAAGTTTAGAATTAACTTAATTTCACAATCTTTAAATAGTACAATTATCAATTTTTATCAAAAACTTATTTAATACTCTTACGTTTCTTTAATATCATGAAATATATCCTTGCAGTACTTCTCACAATTACTTCATTTATTAGTTTTTCGCAAAGTGTAAAAGTCATTCAGGTAGATGAGCTTGTTGCACTCGTTAATTCTGATAAAGAAAAAATTCAGGTGATCAATTTTTGGGCAACCTGGTGCGGACCATGCATAAAGGAACTACCATTCATAGAAGAGGTAGCAGAAAGCATGAAAAGTCAGGTGGATGTTCAGCTAATAACAGTTGATTTTGTAGATGACTTGACAAAAGTTGAAAAGTTTGTTGAACGCAAACAGCTAAAATCAAATGTGTACTTAATTGATAATGTAGATTATAACTCTTGGATTGATAAGGTAGATGAAAGATGGTCTGGTGCTATACCAGCTACTGTTGTTATCAATCCAGTATCGGGAGATAGAAGATTTGTTGAGAGGGAACTTAAAGAAGGTGAACTTGAAAGTATTATTGAAGAATTACTATAACCATAACTATTAAAACCATGAAATCTAAACTTTTACTTTTATCAGCGTTAGTATTATTTTTTGCAGGCGCACCCAAAGCAGGTTATGAATTAGGTGCCGATGTTGAAGATTTTACATTAAAAAATGTAGATGGCAAGGAAATTACTCTTTCGGAATATGGTGAAAAAGGGGCCATTGTTATTTTTGATTGCAATACCTGTCCATATTCAAAAGCCTATTTAGAAAGAATTAAAGAATTGGATGCCATGTATGCTCCAAAGGGCTATCCGGTGGTTGCCGTTAACTCGAATGATCCTAATAAATCGCCTGACGATTCTTTTGACAAAATGGTGGAGTATGCTGACGAAAATGAATACGAGCATGCTTATGTGTATGATGCTGATCAGTCAGTAGCTAAAGCTTTTGGCGCCACAAATACTCCGCACGTATTTATCGTTCAAAAGAATGGTGAAAAACTTGTACTGAAATATATTGGTGCCATTGATAACAATACAAGAGATGCAGAGGCTGCTGATAAAAAATATGTACAAGATGCTGTTGATGCTTTGTTAGAAGGAAAATCTCCTGAAACGGCTAAGACCAAAGCAATTGGCTGCACTATTAAATGGGCATCTTAAAAATTAGATATGTCCAAGCCGGATATTAACGAAATACCAGAATTTTATCAGAAGTACGTTCAGGCTGTTAATTACACTGATTTAATACCTGCACTGATTAATAGTGGCAATGAAACGATAGACCTGCTAAAGTCAATTCCTGAAAAGTCTGCAGATTATAAATATGCGGAAGGTAAATGGACTATTCGTCAGGTAATTGCTCATATGATTGATACAGAACGAGTTTTTGCTTATCGAGCTTTAAGGTTCTCGAGAAATGATAAAACCCAGCTGCCTGGCTTTGAGCAAAATGATTGGGCCGTTGAGACGAATGCTGAAAACAGGAAGCTCTATAAATTAATTGAGGAATATAATAATGTGAGGGCCTCTACTATTGATCTTTTCGGAAGTTTTAATGAAGAGATGCTTAAAAGAGTTGGTAATGCCAATGGTTCAGAAATGTCGGTGAATGCACTCGGCTTTATTATAGTAGGCCATGAAACCCATCATAGAAATATCCTTAATGAGCGATATTTTTCTTAATTGAAGCCGACTTCTTAAATTGCCCGAATGAATTTCATTCGGGCAATTTTGTTTTTAGTGCTCTGCTCATGTTCAGTTTCTAAAATTGAAAGGAGCCTAATTGCCATGGAAGATGAATTTCACGATCACACAGGATTTTTGATAGTAGACCCTTCTTCCAATAAAACTTTACTTGACTATAAGTCAGACAAGTATTTTACTCCGGCCTCTAACACCAAAATTTTAACTTTTTATGCCTCACTTAAGCTTTTAGGAGATTCTATTCCTGCCCTTTATTATAAAGAGATTGGTGATTCGCTTATCTTTTGGGGAACTGGTGATCCTTCGTTATTATATAAGGAAGCGCCATCCACTAAAGCATATGATTTTTTAAAAGAGAGCGACAAGCATCTCTATTTCTCAGCAGCAAATTTCATGGATTCTAAATATGCACCCGGCTGGGCTTGGGATGATTTAGAATATAACTGGTCAGCAGAGAAATCGTCCATGCCTGTTTATGGAAATACATTTCAATTAAGTAATGAAATTGGTTTTAAAGTGTACCCCCAATTTTTTGAAGGTTTTATCATTACTGCTGACTCTTTAAATGAAACAAAGTGTGTTCGATTATTAGGCACAAATAATTTTGTTTACAATCCTGGGCCTACATTGTACTCGGAGGACTTTGCTTTTGGTACGTCTGGTCAATTAACGGCTGATATTTTATACGATACGCTAAAGAGAAAAGTAAGCTATATCGATAACAGCTTGTCTAAAGATCATAAAGTCTTGTATAGTAAAAATGGGACTGAATTACTCAAAGTAATGATGCAGGACAGTGATAATATGATAGCAGAGCAATTATTGTTGGTGATTTCAGGCCTACAAACCGATACATTAAATACAGTATTGGCCATAAAGAACATCAAATCAACATTTTTTAAAGGAATGCACGATGAGCCTAAATGGGTTGATGGCTCAGGCCTTTCACGGTATAACGCGCTTACACCAAGATCTTTAGTATGGATTTTAACCAAACTGTATGATGAGTATGGAGAATCAATTCTGGAATACTTTCCAGCTGGAGGTGAATCAGGTACACTCAAAAACTATTATAAAGCAGATATACCTTATGTATTTGCTAAAACGGGCACCATGACTAAGCATCATAATTTAAGTGGCTATCTAAAAACCAAAAAGGGCAAGATTTTTATCTTTAGTTTTATGAACAACAATTACACGACTAGTTCATTACCTGTTAAAAGAAAAATGGAAGAGTTGTTGTACGATATCTATTTTAACAATTAAAATGAGAGCACTCTTCATTACCTTTTTAACAGTATTTGCCTCGTTAGTACAGGCACAAAAATTCGACAGTTTGGACTTTAAGATAGGACAGATGTTGATTGTGGGCGTTAGCGGAACATCCATTTCAGATAATCCTTCCGTTGCTGCAGATATTGAAAAAGGAAGAGTTGGAGGTGTGATATTATTTGAAAAGAATATTTCGGCATCAAACTCATTTGTAAATTTGAAGCAGTTCACAGCTAACCTTGGTGGTAAAGCACCAGTTCCACTTTTTATCGCTATTGATCAGGAAGGTGGATTAGTGAATAGGCTAAAGGAAAAGTATAGTTTCCCGAAATCAGTAACAGCCGAATATTTGGGTAGTACTGGCAGCCCTGACTCAACAAAATTTTATGCTGAAATTACTGCTGCCACGCTAGCAGGCCTTGGTATTAATGTAAATTTTGCTCCTGTAGTTGATTTGAAAATTCCAGGTAACCCAGTGATATCGAAAACGGGCAGAGCGTATTCAAAGAATCCCGATAGTGTAGCACTCCATGCTCAGGAAGTTGTGAATGCAATGCGTCAGTTTGGTATAATAAGCGTTCTAAAGCATTTCCCTGGTCACGGAAGTTCAATGGCTGATTCTCACTACGGTGTAACTGATGTAACTAACTTCTGGTCAAAAGAGGAGCTTGTTCCATATATTAGGCTCATCAATAGTAATCAAGTGGATGCTGTGATGTCTGCACACATTGTAAATAAGAAATTAGACAAAGAAGGCTTACCTGGCACTCTCTCATCTCAAATGATCAATGGATTGCTTAGAAAAGATCTAGGTTACGATGGAGTGGTCTTTTCAGATGATATGCAGATGCATGCCATTACTAAATATTATGGATTGGAGAAGGCGTTAAAGCTTTCTATTATGGCAGGTGTAGATGTGCTTATGTTTTCTAATAACATTCAAGGAAGTGAAAATAGAACAGTGGACACCGTCCATAATTTGATAAAAAAAATGGTGAAGAATGGCGAGATCTCAGAAGAGAGAATTAATGAATCGTATCAACGAATAGTAAAACTTAAAATGAAATATAATGGGTAAGAATATAGCTATTGTAATCCTAGTCATCCTCTGCGGTGTGTTTTTTGTTTATGCTAAGTATAATCAGACAATAGCAGAAAATGCCAGAATGGAGGCAATACAGAACTTGCAATTAGCTGAGGAGCAAAGAGAAATGGCTATGCAGGCTGAAGAGGCTGCTAAGCAATCAGAAATGCGTGCTATTGCTGCTTTAAATGAGGCTGAGCAACAGCGTCTAAAATTGGAAGAAGCTCTCAAAAAATGCAAATAGCACCATATAACATAATTCAGCCAATAGGAAAAAGAGTGCCTATGATTGTTTCCTCGCCTCACTCGGGGGTACAATTTCCTGATGAATTGAAAGATCATTATAATCAACAACTTATTGCCACACCTGACGATACTGATTGGTTTATTCATCAGCTATATGATTTCGCTCCAGAAATGGGTATTACAATGATTGCAGGTAATTACAGTCGCTGGGTGATTGATTTAAATAGGAATCCCGATAGTCAACCACTCTATAATGATGGTAGAATAATCACAGAACTTTGTCCCACCAAAAGCTTTGCTGGAGAGGAGATCTATAAATCTGGCAAACAACCTAAGGAGAAAGAAGTAGAAAGAAGATTGGAAACCTATTACTGGCCATACTATCAAAAGATACAAGAGTTAATAGATGACCTAAAAAATGAGTTTGGTTATGTTATTTTTTGGGATGCACATTCGATTAGAAAATATGTTCCATTAATTAGAAAGGATGATTTTCCTGAATTAATCTTGGGAGATAATGAAGGTGTAACAGCCTCAAAAAAGTTATCTGATCTTACCTTACAAACTTTGCAACATCGAGGTCATCAAATAAATTATAATGATCCATTTAAAGGGGGCCATCTTACTCGCTATTTTGGTAAACCAGAACAAAACCAACATGCGTTGCAGTTAGAAATGACTAAGGTGAATTATATGGATGATTCTGAAACTGAGTATCACAAACCTAGGGCAAGTAGAATGCGTGAGTCATTAAGTTTAGTTTTTGAAGAACTGATTAATACAGAACTATAAGTAATGAAAAAATATCAGTTTAAAGGATTACTACAAAATGATGGATGGCTTGAAAATGCAGTGGTCTCTGTAAATGAAAAGGGTTTAATTACATCAATTGATACTAATTCAGGAGGAGCTGAAATAGTTGATGGGTTGGCAGTGCCAGGCTGGCAAAATGCTCATTCACATGCCTTTCAATATGCTATGGCAGGATTGGCAGAAAAGCATAAGCCCGGTAATGAAGCGGACGATTTTTGGAGCTGGAGAGAGGCTATGTATCAGCTGGCTCTCACGATGAGCCCAGACGATTTGCAGGCTGTAGCTACTATGCTCTACAGCGAAATGGTAAGACATGGTTATACGCAGGTTGCCGAATTCCATTATTTGCATCATGATATTAATGGTAAACCGTATTCTAATTTGGCAGAACATGGAGAGCGATTGATTCAGGCAGCTAAAGACGCTGGTATTAGAATTACTCTGGTTCCCATGTTTTATCAAAAAGGTGGTTTTGGTCAGGAGCCTCAAGAACGTCAGCGAAGATTTATTTCAAAAACTATAAATGACTATTATTCTTTGATTGATTCATCAGCACAAGCCTGTAAAAACTATGAAGGAGCCAATATTGGTTATGGAATTCATTCCTTAAGAGCGGTTCAAGCAGATGATATAAAAGCTGTGTTGAGTAATAATTCTCTAGAAGGCCCTTTTCACATTCATATTGCTGAGCAACTTAAAGAAATTGAAGACTCAATAGCTTTTCAAGGAAAAAGGCCTGTAGAGTGGTTAGCGGATAATGTAGAAATGAATTCTAATTATCACTTAGTGCATGCTACTCATCTAACGGATCAAGAAGTGAATTCCATTGCTAATTCAGGAGCATATGTAGTCTTATGCCCAAGCACAGAAGGTAATTTAGGAGATGGCATTTTCCCTTTAAGAAGATTTCAGGAACTAGGTGGCAAATGGTCTATAGGTACTGATAGTCATGTGGGATTAAACCCATGTGAGGAGTTAAGAATTCTGGATTACGGCCAAAGACTTACTACTCATAAAAGAAATACATTTGTTTCTGTAAATCAGAATGATAGTGGTCATTATGGGTTTCACCAATCTCTTCTTTCAGGCAGAGCGGCTATGGGAAATAGTAATGAAAACTATTTTAAGGAAGGTCAATATTTTGATGCCATGGTATATGATTGCAATGTTCCGCTTTTAGCCACCTCTGATAAAGAGTTATGGCTATCGACCATTATCTATTCTTCAGATGCTTCATGGAACTTAGGAACCATTGTAAATGGAGAATGGGTAGTAAAATCAAACCATCATGAGCGAGAGCATGTTATAAAAGAGAATTTTATGCGAACATTAAAAAAACTAGCTATCAGATGACGGAGTATGAAGTGTATTTATCAGGAGAGATTCATTCTAATTGGAGAGAGGATATTATAAATGCTACAGAAAGTAAGAATTTACCCATTTCATTTACTGGACCAGTTACCGATCACGATGCAAGTGATAACATTGGAGTAGACGCTACTGGACCGGAGGAAAAGAATTTCTGGAAGGATCATAAAGCAGCAAAAATCAACAGCATACGAATTAAAAATGGAATTGAATCAGCAAATATCGTAATCATCAAATTCGGTGAAAAGTACCGGCAATGGAATGCTGCCTTTGATGCTGGGTACGCTGCCGCATTGGGTAAATCCTACATTGTTATCCATCCTGAAGACTTTACGCATGCCTTAAAGGAAGTTGATGCGCAAGCAATGGCTGTTGCTCGCGATGAAGCCGCAGTTATAAAAATTCTGGAGTACCTCACTTTGAAATAGGCTGTATAGTATTCTCTAAAAGGTAGCTGAAGAACCTAATTGGCCGTTAATTATGTTATATTGATGCTAATTAGAAAGTCTATTGGTCAACTCTTTAAAAAGATATTGCATTCTAAGCTTACTTCTAATCCATTTTAGTGCCAATGGACAAGTAGTTGTTGATACCAGTTTTACAGCAGAATATCTGGTAGAAAAAGTATTACTTGGGCCAGGGGTTAAAGTGGGAAATGTAAAATTTACTGGAGAAAAGCATGCAATAAGCACTTATTTGGATCATACTAATCAACTCGGAATAAGCAAAGGTATTTTACTTACTTCAGGGAATGCTTATTATGCACTTGGTCCAAATAAATCTCCACGAACTGGTTGGGCGAGCTCTGCTTTTGGCGATGAAGAATTGGAGGCCATTGCACGAGGTAAAACATGGGATGCGGCAGTTCTGGAGTTCGATTTTGTAACCGTTTCAGAAAATCTTTCATTTCGATTTGTGTTTGCTTCTGAAGAATATCTCGAATATGTTGGCTCCAAATTCAATGATGTTTTTGGGTTTTTTATTTCGGGGGAAAATGTAAAACGGGAGAATATAGCTCGCTTACCTGATGGAAAAACCCCTATTACTGTTAACACTGTGAATAATGAGTTGAATAGTCAGTATTATATTGATAATGCTTATGTCAATACTACCGATCCCTTTATTTGGGATGTTAGAAATAGAGAAGTAGTTACCAATTTAAATTATTTAAAGGAAGAGGTACCCCCTAAATATGACACACAGTTCGATGGCTTTACAACTGTACTGGAAGCACGTGCGAAAGTAATTCCAAATAAGGTTTATCATATTAAAATGGCAATTGCAGATGTTGGTGATGGTATTTTAGACTCAGGGGTTTTTCTGGATGCAGGCTCGTTCCAAAGTTCAGGCGAAATTATTGCAAATCTGGATGATCATTTTAAAGAGAATAGGCAAGCAGATAAGCTGGCAAAAAGAGCTGCTAATAAATTGGATGAAATAAAATTACCAGATGTACATATTCCTAAGCGGCACAGAATTGGTCAGATAGAATTTGATTTTGATAAATATCATCTAACACCTTTGGCTGCTAGTAATATTGTGCGAGTCTACAATCAATGGAAAGATACCAAAAAGGCGAGAATAGAATTAATAGGCCATACCGACAGTCATGGTTCGCATGAATATAATGAATCTCTTTCTCACAGGAGATCGGAGTCAGTAGCACAGATGTTAATTGAATTGGGAGTGCCCAAAAATTTGATTGCGGTTAACTTTATGGGTGAAACCAGTCCGTTAAAAAGCAATGAAACCGATGAGGGGCGTGCTAGAAACAGGCGTGTAGAATTTTACCTGATTTACTAATTAGCGCAATCTAATTTCTTCCTCATAATCTACAGGCACACGAATAGGAACCCCTTTCACTGTCAATTTGATATATCCTTTATAGCGTGCCTTCATCTTCTTTCCGCCCAACATGCTAAATAGATTATTTAACAAACCATCAGAAATATTGAAAGTAGCATCCACTGGCACACTGAAGTCAGACATTGCCGGTACTTTTGTTTTTGTTGCATGGTTGATAGTACCAATTCTTTTGTCGTCAAGGCTTACAGCAATATCAACTTTGCGCAATGTCATTCCAACGTCATTTGGATTGTAAAATACGGCATCGCCTTTTAAAAGAGCCTCCTTACCAGTTACGTTGGTCACCCTCACGTTACTTATCTTCCTGAACTTTGGTGGTTCTTGGGGGGTGTTGCAGCTGGCTGCTAAAAGAAGTAATAGGATTGGAACAATGTATTTCATAGTGTTAATTAATGAAAGTCTTATTTGATGTAAACTAACATTTTAAAATTACTGAAAGTTAATTGCTAAAGGTTCATTTGCATACTTACTTTTACCCCTTCCTTTTTATTAAATAAAAAAGCCTCCATTCGGAGGCTTTCAATATTGATTAGTAACGAAATCATTCAATAACAACTCTTCTTGTTAGTGTAGAAGCATTATCACTGATTCTAACAAAGTAAATACCTTTTTTGTAATTTGATATATCTATAAATCTTTCTGACTGCCTAGAGTGCTCAAAAGAATCAGTATATAAAGTCTTACCATTGACACTTATCAACTGAATAGTTACTGTGCCTTTAAATGTGTTGTAGATACTTACATTTAAATTATCAGTAGCAGGTACAGGGAACATATTCACACTTGATCCTTTAGACTCTAAGGTGGAAGTAACAATTGATAGACCATCACAGTCTTCATCTATGTCATTATCCGGGATATCTTCTGCGTCTGGATTTATATTGGCATTTAAATCATCACAGTCTTCAATATAATTGAAGCCATCTAAATCCTCATCTTCTAAGAAGGAAAATGAGTTTCTAGCTGTAAAATAAGGAATCCCATTGCTATAAGCTATTCCCTGTATTTCATATGTTCCTCCAGATACAACAAAACTAAGTTCATTAATGGATGGTGAACTATTTGATTCAATAGAAACAACTTTTTCACTATTTGCAAAAATAAATGAACTATCATAATTAGATCTTAAATTAATGCTCAGACTTATTCCTATTTCAGTTATAGAACGTTCTATGGAATTCAATACAGGTGAGAGAGCTACTTCTGGTGGCGTGAAACTATCTAGTTCATCAATGTGAGCAGACCATACACCTCTTCCGTGAGTGGCGATTACAACTTGGCCATCCCTTATACTTAAATCCCAGATAGTTACTGATGGGAATTGATCTACAAGTGCCCAATTTGCTCCTCCATCAACTGTTTCAAATAATCCGATCTCTGTTCCAGCCCAAATAACGTCTTCGTCATAAGGCATTGCTTGAACAGCAAATACTGCTACATCAGGAAATCCAACACTTGTACTTCCTGCACTAAATCCACTAATATCTTCCCATGTTTCTCCCAGATTAGTAGTTTTCAAAATCTTCGGTGAATTTGCTACGGAAAATACCACAAAAGCTGTGCTATCCTGGGTTGGGTGCGAATACAAACCTGTAGCCAAACCAATGTTGTCAAAATTAGGTACAGCTTCAAATGATTCGCCACCATCTGTAGAAACGAAAATATTTCCAGTATTTGTCATTCTACCACCTGCCCATACTATGCGTGGATCTGCCTTGGAGACTTCTACATCTATTCCACTCCAGAATCCCCAACCTTCAACAATAGGAATTTCTTTCCAGCTACGTCCAAAATCCACACTCTTATATACACCTGAAGACTCAACTGTGAAAATTACATCAGGATCTTGATATGCAGCTGACAATCTTGATACAAAAGGTCCATTTCCACCTAAACCTGCCTGTGCATTATAGCTTGTCTGCCAGTTATCCTCGGTTCCAAAAAATCCATTGAATTGTGAACCACCTACCATCTTACCTGGAATGGTATAATGTGTTACAGCTTCAAATCCATCACCTCCAATTACGAATAGATAAGGACTAGTACTTGAAGCTGTTTCACCAACTGGAGTTAACCATGTACCATTATCCTGAGCACCACCCCAGTACCTATCTTCACCAGCTACTTTATCAGCACCATAAAATTGCATAGTATTATAGCCAGAACTAGACCATATCCAGTCACCTTCGACAGTTCCGGGGTCTACAGCTGGTTTTGTAATATAAATTCCTCCATCATTACCGTTTAGTATACTGAATTCCTGGTTGGATTCGTCTGTAATTAATGGAATCATCCAATGATGATCAACGTGAACTCCTTCTACTCTTCCTAATGACAGAAAGACGAATTCGAAAGTATTTTTACCATCATACTCTCCTCTTCCATCTGAAACAGTAGTTAATTGTGAAGGGTAAACTTCGAAGCTTTCAAATGCGATGGTAACTTTTGAATCATCAAATAATTCAGGTGTCCAATTCTCTCCATTAACTAAAAAGGGCCAGAAAAAATACATTTGATTAAACACATGACCGCCATCAACAGCGATGTCTGTGCTAGCATTATTTGGATCATAATCAACATCATTGATATAAATGTATTCTCTACTATGGGTTGAAGGGTCACCGTCAGTATTTCTGTTAATAAGCTCAAAAGTTCCATTTCTCTGTTGATCTCTGAATGATACCATTAATTGCCTATTATTGTCAACATCCCAAACTTCGAATGGTACGTCAACGTAGTCAGTGTAAGAATAATTGGCATCTGGAACACCTGAGCCCTGTCCTTCAGGTACAAGAAAACGATGTGCTTTTTGCGATTTTCCAGCTCCAAACCTAACTTCCACAGTCGTTTCATTTGCATTGGTCCCAACTTCCAAAGTACCTCCAGCTGCACTTGCAGAAAAATCTACAAGATCAAGGAATTCTGTTTCATCAGTATCTACGTTGTAGGCTGTACCAGTTGAGATATTATCTGTATCAACCTCAACCAAATATATGCCCACACCTGCTACATATACTTTGTCATCATTGAATGGGTTAACCAAAACAGCATTATCATACCAACCTTGTTCGTTTAAAAGAGATATTTGAGTGCCTTCAAATAAAGTTTCAACAAGACCCCAACTTTCACCACCATTTTCAGTAACGTACAAATCAGTGCCAGTTCCGGATGCATTACCTTCAGCTGAAGCAAATACTTTAGCCGGATCTGAGTATGAAATTCCAAGCTCTACCCTCCCCGTTCGATTCATACCAGTACTTTTTTTGTTCCATGTAAGACCAGCATCGTCAGAGCGGTAGACTGCACCACCGTCCGCCACTGTGCAATATTGTCTGTTAAAGTCAGAAGGGGCTGCAATTATTTGCTGAACAGGTGCATCTGTTTCAAAAACCTTTGTCCACGTAGTACCGCCATCTGTAGATCTCATTACAGCACCAAAAGCTTCTGCGCCACCACCTATTGCTTTATATCCTGAGGTACTGGCAATCACAATATTTTCATCTGTTGGATCTACTATGATTCTACTTACATTTTGAAATTCCGAATTCAATGTGCTAGCTAGCACATTCCATGTAGTTCCCTTGTCAGTAGTTTTATATATTCCATCGCCATTCAAGATAAACGTTCCACCAAAAACAAACCCTTCTCCAGTACCGGCATATATGACATCGGTATTGGCTTCCGACATAGCTAATGTAACTATAGCCATGTTATCTAAGTCCGGAGCAATTTCAGTCCATGATTCCCCGCTATTAGTGGTTTTCCAGATACCACCACTCACATTACCCGCAAACCATGTTGCTTGCGTTGGATCGTCAGGATCAATTAATATTGCCCTCGTACGACCAGGAACATTTGACGGTCCTCGTTCTGTGAATGTAGCATCTGCTGCTCGTGCATTAGATTTATTGGAAACATTTCTTTTTGCTTTCAATAACTCTTTAATTTTATGATTAGGTTCATACTGTGGGTATTCTAAAGGCTGATTCAAATCATCTTGCCCAGCCCTTACAGCAGAATGGTAGTATGCAAATTTTTCAGGCCCATCGTATCTAGTTTCACCTACAGTGATGGATTTTTTGACAGTTTTAATTTTTGCCTGCTTTTTTTCTTGAAAATCATTTTGAAATTCGAGGTTATTACTAATTAGAAAGCAGATTGTGCCAGCAAAAGCCAGCAATACGGAAAATTTTAACTTTTTCATTTTATGGTTTACTATTTGGAGTTGATTCTTTTTTAGAAATTACGTTATATATTTTATAATCTTTTGTTCCATCACCAGTTGGCATGCCAATTAATGGTTGAATTTTAACTTCTTCATTATTCAACCAAGAGGCGTTAATATTTTTCCCTTTGGATTCATAAATTACTTTGCTGTTTTCAACATCGTAAATAAAAAACTCAACTAGCTTCACATTGTTTTCAGTTTTATGAATATAGCAGAGTGAATATGTTTCAGAATTATTAGAGGTACATGTACCTTTTTTGCCAATTAACCTTAACGAAGCTTCTTCAAGTGTTTCGGACTCACTTTTGCTTTCATTTAGGTTTGATTGACTTTGACAGGATAGGAGTATTGAAGAAAACAATACAAGCTTCTTAAGCATCTCTTGGTTTGGTTTAAGGTGTAGAAAACCTTAAATATAATCCCTATTTCTTGAATTATAAGCAATATCAAAACTCAATTTCACAATTAACTGACAAACAACAGGTTAAAACTTCAAAGTAAATGAAGTCCCATCATTGGTATTGGAATAAAATTTAATACCACCATTATGCAACCGCATTACCTTCTTCGCAAAACTTAGCCCAATGCCAGACCCCTTTTTCTTAGTGGTAAAGAAAGGCACAAAGATTTTATCTAATTGTTCTTTTGAAATTCCAGAACCATTATCGGATATAATTATTTCAGTTTGGGTCTGCTTTTTAGAAGCCTTTACACTAATGGATGGCTCATTGGTATGCTCCACAGCCTCAATAGCATTTTTTAAAAGATTGATGATCACCTGTTCTAATAATTCACTGTCAGCTTTAATTAATAAGTTCTTTTCGCATTTCAATGCGAATTGTATATTCCTCGATTCGAAATCATTTTCCAGGAGCTTGGTAATTCTTTCAAGAGTATTTGCTAGATCAAATTCGGAGATATTGAGCTCCGGACTTTTGGTGAATTCTTTGTAGGCATTCACAAAACGCATGAGACCCTTACTGCGTAACTCAATAGTTGAAAGGCTTATCTTAAAATCATCGATATCCTCTTTACTCATTTTATGAATGGAAGTTTCTTCTAATTCCTTATTTAATGCTTCACTCAAAGAGGCTATTGGGGTGACGGAATTCATTATTTCATGAGTAAGTACGCTAATTAGTTTTTGCCAGGCTTCCAGCTCTTTCTGCTCTAGTTCAGCGTGAATGTTCTGAAGGATTAGTAAGGTAAATTCCTTTTCTTGGACGATGAATTTCTTTGAAAGAACAGACAATTCTATCAATTCATGGTCAATGATTGTTTTTATAATTTTTCGCTCACCTGACTTTAGTTCTTCAATTGCTTTATGCAAATCTGAATCAATCTTATTTAAATCATTGATGGAAATTAAACTGGGTTTTTTAAGCAATAATTTAGCCGCACGATTATATAAGTCAACTTTACCGTGGTTATCATAACTAATTAACCCCACGCCAATATTCTCATTGAGCGTTTGCAAGTATTGATAATGAGATTCCTTCTCAATTGTTACTTTATGAAACTCATCAATTACATCATCAAATACTTTATACAGGCTGTGTGTTGCATCATTGCGATTTTTAAATGTATTCGAAAAACCGCCTTGCTTAATATTTAGCAGGAAGAGCGATAGGTTTCTGCTTGTTTTCTCGACATAATATATAAGGCTAATAACTATGGATACAATTAAAATGGAAAGTACTAATGGAGTAAAAAACCATTCTTTATTGACCAACACCCAAGCCAAAAGAATACTGAACAAGAGCAAGAATAGTACTCTAACAATGATGTTAAACCGATAATTTTTAATCATAAAATTAATAGTTGATATTATACTTATCCATTTTACGATAAATCGTAGTTCTGCCCATGCCTAACTCTTTGGCCGCTTTACTTACGTTGCCATCGTGTTTCAATAGAGCCTTTTCAATTAATTCTTTTTCTACCTCATCAATATTCAATGAATCAGTTCTTTTTACCTTATTTACACTCTTCAGAATAAAGTCATCTTTGGTAATTTCCTTCGAATCGCTCATTATAACAGCCCGCTCAATGGAGTGCATAAGTTCCCTTACATTTCCAGGCCAATCATAGTTGGAAAGATAGTTCAGTGTTGATTCTTCAAACTGAAGAGTCTTATTGTACTTTTTACTAAAAGTCTGTAAGTAGTGTTTTGAGAGTAACGCAATGTCATCGGGTCTTTCTCGCAATGCAGGTATTCTAATTTCGACAGTATTTAGACGATAAAGTAGGTCTTCACGAAATGTTTTCTCTTCTATCATCTGTGATAGCGAGCTATTAGTAGCTGATATAATGCGTGCATTGATGGATTTTGGTTGAGTACTGCCAACGGGTATAACTTGTTTGTTCTGAAGAACAGACAGTAATTTAGATTGCATAGCCATTGACAAATTCCCTATTTCATCGAGAAATAGAGTCCCGTTACCTGCTATTGAAAGTCGTCCTTCCTTGTCCGTTTTGGCATCCGTAAAGGCACCTTTTACGTGACCGAATAATTCAGATTCAAATAATGATTCAGAAATGGAACCAAGGTCAACTTTAATAAATGGCTCACCTGCTCTGTTAGATAAATTATGAATGTGCTGTGCTATTACTTCCTTACCTACACCATTTTCGCCAAGTATCAGAACGGCTGCATCGGTTGAGGCTACTTTACCGGCAATTGACAAAACCTCTGTTAACGATCTAGATTCTCCTATGATCGTATTGTGGGTTGAAGAGAATATTTTGTTAACAGACTCTTGCTTCGATTTAATGTCTTTAAGCTCCTTTTTAGACTTGCTATGTAAGTAGGCTGAGTTAACGGTGGCTATAAATTTTTCATTCTCCCAGGGTTTAACAACAAAATCATTGGCTCCATATTTCATGGCCTCAACTGCTAGTTTTATATCGCCATAAGCAGTCATCATTATCACCAGCTGGTCTGGAATGTTTTCAATGATATACTTCAACCAATAAAGACCTTCCTTACCAGTGGTAACACCGTTGGTGTAATTCATGTCTAAGATGATAACATCGAAAGCTTCGTTATTTATGAGATAGTTGAGTTGCTGCGGATTACTCTCAACGGTAATCTTTTGAAAGTAGGGCTTGAGAATTACTCTTGCAGTGTGTAGTACATCTAAGTCATCGTCTACAATTAATAAGCTACCTTCTTTATTGGTCATAAATCGAAGGTAGAATAATTATTTTAATTGTTCCGTTTCGGAACAAAAATGTGTTCCGATATGAAACACTTGAAAGTAAAATTTATTTCAATAGGCCAATTACAGCTAATATTGACGTATTTTTATTAATGGCATGTACTTAGCTAATGAATATGTATGCTAAAAAATTACATTAAAATAGCGATCCGAAATCTTTGGCGCAACAGAGTTTTCTCTGCCATTAATATAGTGGGGCTTACACTTGGCATCTCAGTCTGCCTGGTAATTTATCTCTACGTAAAAACTGAAACGAGCTATGATAGTTTTCATGAAAATTTAGAAAATACCTATCGCCTGCTCCGAATAGGCGATTTAAATGGAGAGAAGTATTTGATAGGCGTAACCTCCGGCCCTTTTGCTCATGCCCTGGCCAATGATTTTAGTCAGGATATTAAACAAACAACCAGAGCGTTTGTGGCCAGTAGTGTCATTTCTTTTGGTGAAAAGACACTCATTGAAGATAAATTGGCTTTCGCTGATTCTAACTTCTTGCAAACATTTTCTTACCCATTAAAATCGGGAGACCCGAAAACGGCATTAAGTATGCCCAACAGTATTATTTTAACTCAAGAAACCGCTAAGCGATATTTTGGGGATGAAGATCCTATCAACAAAGTCATTCGAGTTGATGATAAATTAGATTATGTGGTTACGGGAATCTTTGATGAATTGCCTTCTAAAAGTCATTTGGATTTTAATCTGGTGGGCAATTTTACGCCTTTAAGAGACCTTGGATTTATGAGCGATTGGTGGTCGAATGGATTATATACCTATGTCGTGTTAGAAGAGGGGTCCGATCGTGCCAATCTGGAAAGCCAATTTCCTGCGTTTATGGATAAGTATTTTGGCGATGACTTTACTCGCATGCAAAATAGAACAGACATTACGTTACAGCCTCTGGAAGATATTTATTTTCAACAAGAAGTTCGATACGATAATGTTCAGCATGGGGATATACAAGTGGTATATATATTTTCAGCCATTGGAATATTCATCTTCATTATAGCCTGTGTTAATTTTATGAATTTGGCCACTGCTAAGTCCATGCAACGGGCAAAAGAAGTAGGCGTGCGAAAAACATTGGGCTCATCTAAAACACAGTTATCAATCCAATTTTTTACTGAATCGATAAGCATAGCCTTAATTTCTGTTGTGCTGGCATTTACAATAACAGAAATTACCTTGCCAACCTTGAATAGTGTTTTCTCGCTTGAATTGGAGCCTGACAGAAATATGCTTCATGTTATTTCAATTGCTGTTGCATTAACTTTAGTAACAGGCATAGTATCTGGTATTTATCCTGCAATGGTACTATCAGGCTTTAAACCTGTAGAAGTACTAAAAGGGAAGGGAACATCGATAAAAGGTGGGCTTAATATTCGTAAAGCACTTGTCATACTTCAATTCGGCATATCCATCTTTCTAATCATTTTCACTTTGGTTGTTAATAAGCAGTTGCAGTTTATTACCAATGCAAATTTGGGTTTTGATAAAGATGAAGTTGTGCTGCTGGAACTCAATTACAATACCATCAATAAACATATAGATTCATTTAAAGAAGCATTAATTTCTAACGCTATTGTTAAGGATATATCCATTTCTTCGGGATATCCTGGGGGCTATCATGATACCTATGCCGTTAAAGTGGAAGGGTTGGAGGACCAGCCCAGATTTAGAACTCTTTTTGCCGATGAGAACTTTATTACAACCTATGGTTTGAACATAGTAGCCGGACGAAACTTTTCAAAAGATAGACCTTCGGATTTTACCGATGCCGTTATATTAAATGAGCGAGCCGTTAACGAATTAGGATGGACAAAAGAGGAAGCTATTAATAAGCGAATGTACCTTTCATTTTCTGATAGCACGTATCGTAATGTGGTTGGTGTTGTTAACGATTATTATTTTGGATCATTCAAAACCGAGATAGAGCCGCTTGTTATACAGATGTCGGATACACCAAGCTTGATGTCAATTAAGTTGGCCTCTGGATCTAACATACGTGAAGCTAATAATTTGATAGAAGCAGAGTGGGGTAAATACGTTCCATTTGAGCCCAATTATAATTACCTGGATGATACATTAGATCAGCTTTATGAAAATGAGCAATTGCAAAGTAGGTTATTTAATTTCTTCGCCATCATTTCTATTTTCATCGCCAGCTTAGGAATTTTTGGCTTGGCCTCTTACTCAGCAACTAAGAGAAGAAAAGAAGTGGCCGTTCGGAAAGTGATGGGTGCTACAGTATTTGGCATATCGGGTTTGCTTGCCAAAGAATATCTCAAATTGGTGATAATTGCCAACCTCATAGCCTGGCCGGTGAGCTACACATTATCTAACTGGTGGCTGGCAGATTTCGTTAACCGAATCGATTTAGGAATAGGGTTTTTCATTGTCGGGATGATTTTAGCCCTTTTTATAGCTCTTATGTCGGTATTCTTTCAATCGTATACTGCGGCAAAAACTAATCCAGCTTCTATATTAAAAGAAGAGTAAATACAGCATTTAATTTAGAAAAAGAGCGTACTTCGCACCATTATTCTTTGAAAGAATGCTAAGTGTGAATGAACATCTGTTGGAGCAAATTGCGGATCAGTTAGCTACCAGCGACTATGCCGTTATTGATGACTTTCTTTCTGCGAAAGAAGTGGAGGCTATATTAGCTGTTTTTGATATTCATCGTGAACATGGGCGTTTTAAACAGGCTGCTATTGGTGATTCTGATAACCAGGAAATTAATAAATCTGTGAGAAAGGATTTAATTAAGTGGATTGATGAAGACAATGCCAGACCGGCAGTGCAAGAATTTCTAGAGAAAATTGATGAAGTAAAAAACTACCTAAATAGAACCTGCTTCTTAGGAATCAAAGAATATGAAGCTCATTTTACCATTTATCCTCCCGGAGCGTTTTACAAGCGCCATTTAGATCAGTTTACTACGAGTGATCATCGTAAAATTTCATTTATCTGTTATTTGAACCAGGATTGGCAACCAGAACATGGAGGCGAACTACGTCTCTATCTACCAGATGGTGATATCGATGTTGCGCCTATTGCAGGCCGATTAGCTTGTTTTAGAAGTGATGTGGTAGAACATGAAGTCCTGTTAAGCCATGCTCATCGTTATAGCCTCACAGGCTGGATGCTGGATCAGTATATTGAATTGAGTTTTTTGGGGTAGTTGTTCCTTGATGACCAAATGTGCTTTAAAAGCAACTTTTAGGCTGTTTAATAGCCAAGTTTTTTTAATTCAGTTTTGACATCAAAAACAGTTTTAAAAGCAGCCTTAGTTGATTCGCCCTCTCGGAAATCACAGTCACAACCAGAAAAATGATTGAAAAGTTTTTGGTCGTACTCCAGCAGGCCTTTTTCGGTGTCAGGGTTGTCATATATGAATGTATAATATTGATGACCCATATGCTCATAACTACGTGTCCAATACCTACATAATACACCTAGTTCTCTTGGAGTATCATTATCAGCGTTTACGTAAAAAATGGATATTATTTCAGGTAGCCCGGCATCTTCATAAATAGGTTCCAACTCAATTCGTTTAAAGCTATCTTTTGATACTGGTAAGTAGATATATCCAAATATTGTATTAAAACCTTGGTTTGCATCTGGTTGGTCATATCCATAAAACGCGATAATTGCCTTGGAATCTTTAGACCATTCAGTTGATTCAATTATTGAATGTGCAAGTTTAAGAGTGTCAGGAATAGTTCTTTCCACAAACTGTTCTGGTGATTCATTGGGCATTCTATCAATAGTTTGACTACATCCAAAAATATTTATCGTGGTATAAATAATAGTTAAGAGATATTTCATATTGTACATTAAATTGCTTAAAACAATTCTAATATAAACACCTGTATTTGCTATATCTTATTATTATTCTTCCACCTTCAAATCACTAGCCGTATTGGGGTTGCTTAGCAACTCTTTAAACACCTCCCAACGTTTTTCAGGGTTGTCAGCCGTTCCACCATTCGCCTCCACATAGGTGGCAACGATATCTTTTCCTAAGTTGTAATTAATCACATAGCTTCTATACTGGTCGAAAAATCCTGTGCGCTGTAATGCTCTTTCTGGTGTATTCAGTGAATATTTTTCCAACCATTTGGCAGCTTCTTCCCTGGTAAATTCTCCATTCAAATACTTGCGTGCGGCTTCGTTACCAGCATAATTTAATTTCCCTTTAATCTCTAAAATTTGATAATACAAATCTGCTTTGGAGCTATCAAGCCCCGCAATTGGAAATAACACTTCTTTTTCATAATCCACACGTTCTTCTCCGGGAAAGGCCACATCTATTCCATAATTGGCGCTGCCTTCTGCTATTAGCGACTGTGGCGAGAATAACGGATACACTGAGAATTCTTTCCAACCCTTGTCTACTACCAAATTCTTTTCGAGCAGTGCATTAAACACATGATGCCCCGGATAGCCCTCATGGCAAGCCAAATCTATCGCCCGCTCAATGTAAATAGGATGATCGGTATTTATTTGAATCAGACTTTCATAATTGCCCTGGTAGTAGTTATAGCCCGACCAATTTTTATTGGTTACATATTCCAGTACAAAGTTTTCATTCCCTGGAAGGGAAACGTTGGCCAGCGTTCTTTTTCTTGCCTCAGCGATAGCCACTCTGAAAACAGTATCAAGCTTAGCTTTAGGGATAATAAATTTATCCGCAAACAAATTAAAACGCTCTGTTAATGTACCTTCTCCCGGCACAAGGCTATCTAATTTACTTAGCAACTGATCGAAATGTTCTTCTGTATATTGTGGAGGCTCGGCATCATAGAGTAGTTGCGCTTCTTTGTCGAAGTCGTAGGTTTTTCCGGCTATCATCTCCAGCTTGGTTTTAATGGCAGTCAGCTGTTTTGTAAACATGGCTTTTCTATTTTTTATCAACACAGAACTATCGTTTACATTAATATCAGATACAGATTGTATCAATTCTTCAGCTCGCACTATAAAATCCTGAACAGGAATACTGTCTTGCTTTTTAGCTGTCGGTTTCCATTCCTCCGGCCCGTAATAGGCGTCAACAAAATCGCTATTATATTGACCAATTTCTAACACAAGTTTCACATAGTTTTCTGCCAGATCGTCCAATGATGCTGGCTTTTGCTCATGAGTGCATGCAATAAATAGTACGGATAAAAGTGTAGAATATAGAATGTATTTCATTCGTAACAAGAGGTTTAAATATGATTACGATATTAAGAATTATTTTTGAATCACTACCAACCTCGGGCATTGGCTTCCTTCATCACCTGTAGCCAGGCTTCTTTATCAGTGCCATCGTAATTTCTTAAACCTAGTGTAGATAAATACTCCACTAGCGCTGGATCATCTCCATAGTACTCTTTCCATTCGTTAATTTGTTCTGGTGATTGATCATGCAGCCAATTGATGACTAAAAAACTTATATTGTCTCTATAAACATCCCACGCAGCAAACATCTGATCATAGAACTCGGCCTGTTGGGCCTCACTACTCTTACAAAACTCTTCACCCGACTGATAGCCAATTTCAGTGATCCATATATCATCATTGGGGAAGAAAGATACCATTCTTTCAAAATCGTCAAATACAGATTCAGGGTCTTGAACCTCAAAACTTGCATTCTGTGGATAATAATTGAGCATAATCACATCGCTGAACTGATTGATGTTAACGATTTTATTCTGTTCGGCTCCAAACAGGCCGCCTGCAACAGTAGTTTTTACTCCTACTTTAATGCTCGGATAATTGGCAGAAATATGATTTTTAGCAGCTTGATAAAATGCAGTATAAGCACTCCAGTCTGCCGCACCATTTAATACGAGATCCACTTCATTCCCGACACTAATGCTATGAATTTCTACATTGTCGGGCACTTCATTTACAAACCAGTCAACCATATTATTAAATGCCTGAGCAAACTCAGGTGAATCAGGCGCTGTGCTTTCTAAATATGCAGGCACCTCCCATTGCACGGTGTTTATCACAGCCAGACTAAATGAAACCTTAATATCATTTGCACCATAAAACGAGGTGGCTTGCAGGATACCAAACGGATCTTGATAAACACCTTCTGCTGTTTCAATGGCATTCCAAGGGATATTTAATTCTAGCACCTCAATACCGGCCTTTTGTGCTTCAGCAAACGAAGCTTCAAATCCAAAAACACTATTAGACATGTTAATACCAAACTCTCTATTTCCTTTTTCTATAGGCTCAACTGAGTCTGGGATAGTAGTTTCTGTGCTATTATCGTCATCACAGGCGAGTAAGCTAATCAGCAATAGCAAAAATGTGCAGGTCAGATTTTTCATTGTCCGTAACGTAAGTACATCTTGATAGGTATGATTCTAAAACGAGTTTATATGGCTGTAAGGAAGTTAATAAACACTTTCGCTAAAACCAAAATTGGTAGACCACCTATATCTTTACCAAATTGAAAAATTGCACTTATACCAAAGCAATCCAGTTTGAAGAGAAAACGAATTCCAATAGGGATGTCATTAAAGTTGATAGTCTTATTTTTTCATATAAATCATTGCATCTGACACTCAGACTGTACTCAGAGGGGATGATCTATGTAAATTAAATGTTCTTTGCAGGAAAAGTAGCGTAAAACGATTGTAAGAATCTAACTCACAATCTTCCTCATTGTGCTTAGCTATTGCTAGAAAGTGTTTTTTCTTTATTCGCTTGCATCAAAAATTGGTTTACCAGTTCTCTTTGAATGTTCTTCTGCTAATTTATTATAGAAATCCTCTGGTGATAAATTATTCTGACTCATTAGTTCTTCAACTCTTTTTATTCTTTCTTTATTTATCTGCTCATAATTTTGTTTAAAGAGCTGCAAATAACCTTTGTTCGTTAAATCATCTTTGAGTCTGTCAATTTCTATGAGGCCTAATGAATCAGTCTGCGTTTTTACCTCAACAAAATGATCAGATATATCGGTAATGTAAATTTGAGTCCCAGAGAGTAACTTAAATCCAATTCCACCTTGGACCACCGAGTCTGAATAATTTGTCAATATGTATTGGTCTAAATTTAAAATTATTGTGTCTCCAATATTTGGATTAAATAGTTGCTCAGAAGTCCAGTTTTTTGTTCTAGGTTGCTTCCATGAGTTATAGTAAATCCTCATGTATTGGTCATATAATTCTTCATCAGTAGTTCGTTGATTGCAAGCCCCAATAAATATTAGTGCTATTATGAGTAGTTGTCTCATTTGGATATTTTTAGTGCACTTTGTCACCCATATGATAAGTTAAGCATCGAGAGTTTGATATTTTCTATTGAACTAACAAGAATTTATCTAAAACTCCCTACGACCCACACCCTTCGCACTCAATACTTTGATCCATCGGCTTGGTGCCGTTTAGCTTCATTTTAAGATTATGGATTTTATCTTTGATCTCCATATCTGCGAACATATCGCCAGTGAGTTTTCCTTCTAATTCTGTGATTTCTGCTTGAACCTCTTCTAATGTCATGGCTAAAAATTTTAAGTAGTAGTTGAAAAAGTGAATATAAAAAATTGACACTATCAGAACCGAAGAATTACTGGAATAATTTCAATAGGATTAAATCAATTTTCTGTTTGTCACAATGAGCTTGTCGAAATGCAGACAAACTTTTAGTAAAAAGACTTCGAGAGGCTCAGTCTGACAAACTCTAAGTTATTCCAGAAACAACGATCGATCGATATTTGGAATTACTTCCAGCGCATTTTTATAATAAATTTTCCGAAGTACTTCATCACTTAAATCCAGCCCATACATCCGCCAAAAGGCATGGTAGCGCTTGTAGTAAGGAAAGTATTCATCAGCCGTTTCCAACACGCGGAAATAAGTATAATACTCTTCCGGGTTCCATGAGTCTTTTCCAAACATTACTCGATCCTGATACTTCGTTAAAAATTCTTTGGCCATTCTTGGTTGTCTACCCAACTCGGCAATTACAGCTCCTATTTCAGAATACATGTTTGGGTATTTGTCCATCAGCTCGCCCAACTTGGCAAGATCATTTCCATACCAGCCCAGATGTGCATTTATAAATTTGGTATTCGGGTGTTTCTTAAATATATCGTGCTGCTCGGCAATAATGGTTTCCCATGGAGCAGGATTATCATCTGCTCTTTTTCTGCCAGGCCTTACTTTTAATTCCAACCATCGCTCATTGTTCTCATCATGTTTATCCCAAAAAGGTTTAGGGTCTGCTGCATGGATCAATACCGGTATTCCTAATTCGCCACATTTGGCCCAAACCGGGTCAATTCTTGGGTCATTGATGCTAATTCGTTTGCCATCTACTTCTGCCATGGTCTGACTTTTATATATTTTCAGACCATTGGCGCCTAACTTTACGTCATTTTCTATTTGTTTTACAGTGTTTTCTGTCCAATTAGGTTCGTTAATTGTACCAATACTGATGTTGGTGAAAATGATAAACCGTTCTGGGGCATTTTCATTCACATTATCTAAACAGCCTTTCAAATGTTCATCACTACCCCTTCCTCTTCCGCTAAGGTTCACCATCACAGCCATATTTAACTTATCCATTTCTTCTACCAACTCATTTAAATCTTGAGTAGGCATAGAAAACTGATGGTTATGCACATCTATAAACGGAAACTTGGCTTTTTTAACTTCGTGTTCAGGTACCACCAATGTGCTGGGCGGGTCGTATTTTTCCCAGTCCATTATTAGGTTATCAGTATCAGATTCCTGCGCTCTTGAGCATAATACAAGGATAGAAAATAGCGTTGTTATTGGTAATATTTTATGCATCATGCACTATGTTTTAATCAATAAAACTTTACTAACGACTAATATCTGCCAAGGTTTTTAATAATACCGCACTTCATCGTTATATTTGGTGCCATTCAAACGAATCTAAACCACATGAGAATTATAGCCATTCTTTTTATTTGTCTTCCTACCTTTTTGGCTGCACAAAGTGCTGAGGAAGTGCTTAAGTCAGCCGATGCAAAAATTGCAAATAATAAGTTTAAGGAGGCAGTAGCAGAGCTTTCTGCATTTCTTAATTCGAATGCCAATAACAAAGAAGTTCTAAACAAAAGAGGCTATGCAAAAAATCAACTGGGTGATTTCTATGGCGCCATTGGCGATTACAATTTTGCGTTAGAATTGGACTCTACCTATTCAGATGCATTGAATAACCGGGGTGAAGCAAAATTTAACTTAGGCGATGATTATGGTGCTATTGAAGACTTTGATAAAGCGATAAAGCATGATCCAAAATCAGCGGAAGCGTATAATAACCGTGGCTTTGCCAAATACAATATTGAAGATTTGCAAGGCGCGTATTTTGATTTCTCTAAAGCCATTGAATTAGACCCAAAGGATGCTGACAAATATTTTAACCGAGCGGTAATAAAGGCAGAGCTGGAAGAGTATATCAGTGCAATCGATGATTATAATAAAGCTATAGAGCTAGATGGTAGCAGTGCCGATTCTTACAATTTCAGAGGTGTGGCAAAGTATGGTATCGGGCAGATAGATGAGGCCATTAAAGATTATGATAAGGCCATTTCTATGGAAGCTAAAGATCCTGTAATGTATGAAAACAGGGCATTGGCGAAAACAGATAAAGAAGATTTTGAAGGCGCTCTGGCCGATTACACTAAATCCATAGAATTATATTCTGAAGATCCGGACACTTACAATTTGAGAGGGGTTATCTATTACAACCTGGAAGATTATGACAATGCAATTGCTGATTATGACAAGGCGATAGAGTTAGATCCTTATAATCCAGTGTATTACGACAACCGAGCCCTGGCAAAAGCCGCCAAAGAAGATTACAAAGGCGCAGTGAAAGACTACTCCTTTTCTATCGAGTTATATCCTCAAGACCCTGAAACATTTCATCAACGCGGCTTAGCCAAAATTAATATGGGCGATAACTACGATGGCTGCCTTGATTTAAACACGGCTGTTGAACTTGGCTCAGAGGAGGCGAAAGACTCAATAAAAGAATTATGTAAATAGGATTTGCTCTATTTCATTCGCGTTCATAAATCTGCATTTCACTCTGAAAACTTAACCATTCACTCGTTTTAGGGCTAACACTATCCATTCATTCAAGTTTTAAGGTCAAACATTAAACTTTAAAATCATGAAAAATAGAATGTTAGTAAACTCGAAATTTTTACGTCTATTGTTCGGCTTAACTTTGTTTGCGATGGTTGCCACATCGTGCGATGATGACGATGACAATGGTAATTCCAATGTCACCAATCCAACCCTAACGCAAGCAGCTACTGATGCCGGCTTAACTACTTTAAACGAAGCGGTAACAGCTGCAGGTCTTGTGTCAGACTTGGAAAGCGCTGCTGAGATAACAGTATTTGCTCCAAACAATACTGCTTTCTCTAATTTATTATCTGCACTAAACGTAGATAACCTTGACCAATTGGTAACAGAAATTGGTGGAATTGAAAACTTAGAGGTTGTTCTAGGCTATCATGTTGTGCCGGCAGTTGCTTTTGCTAACGACCTGGCCGATGGTGAGCAGGAACTAACTACATTGAGTGGACAAAGCCTTACCGTTACTAAATCTGCGGCTGGCGTTTCTGTAACTGATGCAGCGGGTAATACATTTGATGTAGTTACTGCTGATGTAGCTATTGATAATGGTGTTGTTCATGTTATTGATGGTGTGTTATTGCCAACATTAACATTACCTACTGTAGTGCAAGCAGCCACTGACGCAGGTCTTTCTACTTTATTAGATGCTGTAACTGCTGCCGATTTGGGAGATGCATTAACCGGTGCTGAAGCAATTACTGTTTTTGGACCAACTAACGATTCTTTTGCTCAGCTTTTAGCGGAATATGGAGTGTCAGACTTAAATGGCTTAATTGATCGTTTAGGTGCTGCAACAGTTTCTGCTGTATTGCAATATCACGTTGTTCCATCAGTCGCTTTTTCACACGACCTATCAGATGGTATGATGTTGGAAACCTTGCAAGGTGAAATGCTAACTGTAAATGTTGATGGTGCGAACGTGTCGCTTACAGACCAAGACGGATTGACTTACAATGTTACTGCCGCAGATGTAGCCATCGTAAATGGTGTGGTGCACGTAATTGATGGAGTTGTACTTCCAATTGACAGACCTACAGTAGTAACTGCAGCAACTGATGCTGGGCTAACTACACTTTTAGATGCAGTTACAGCAGCAGCTTTAGGTGATGCTTTGCTAGGAGCTGATGCCATTACAGTATTTGCACCAACAAATGATGCTTTTGCTGACCTATTGGCTGCACAGTCAGTAACTACATTAGAAGAGTTGATTGATAAGCTTGGTGCAGAAGCCGTTACAGACGTGTTAGAATTTCACGTTGTGCCAGCGGTAGCATATTCTGGTGATTTAACAGATGGAGCTATGTTCGAAACGTTAGATGGCGAAATGTTAACAGTAAATGTGAGTGGTACTGATGTAACAGTGACAGATGTAAATGGTAACACATTTAATGTAACTACTGCCGATGTAACCATAGAAAATGGCGTAGTGCACGTAATTGATGGAGTTCTATTACCAACACTTTAATAATTCATATTGTAATGTAAGTAGGGGTTAGTTGGTAACCCCTACTTTAACTAAATTTAAGATGATGTTTACCCACCGCCTGAGATATTTATTTATACTGCTTCTCTCAGTGTATTCATTCCTGAATATATTATTTACGGAGGGCAATAAGCTTTTTGGCTTTTCTATTTCAAACGTCACTTTTTTTGCAGTAATACTTGTGCTTGTTGCTTTTATATGGGAAGGTAATCGCCTTGTAGAAAAGTATTTAATTCAGCCCGTTCTAAGTAAAAAAGTACATCCGCTCATCATTTTCTTCTTATTAAGTGTGGTTTATGTGGCGATATTATCACTTGCATCAACATTTATTTTGAGTAGGGTTTTTTCAGATACTACACACCAAATACTCACATTTAAGTTAACCTTAGGGTTTACATTCAGAGTGAATTTATTTCTACACTGCATTAATGCGATTTACTTTTTCATAAATCAATACAACACTACGCAGCTACTGGCAGAAAAATTAAAGAAGGAAAGTGCAGAAGCACAATTTGCCGCCCTTAGAAATCAGGTAAACCCGCATTTCTTATTTAATAGTTTCAATGTACTCTCCACATTAGTTTACAAAGATGCTGACACAGCTTCCAAGTTCATAGATCAGTTAAGCGAGGTGTATAGGTATTTGCTTCAAAATCAGCAGAATAAGGTGGTTAGTCTACGCGATGAGCTCAAATTTTTACAGTCGTATATCTTTTTACAAAAAATACGATTTCAAGATAACCTAGACATTACCATTAAGCTTGATGATACAATTCTTGATACCTACGTAGCACCTGCTACACTTCAATTGCTCATTGAAAATGCGATAAAACATAATGTGGTATCCAAGTCAAACCCATTACAGGTGGTGATAAAAAATCAAAATAATTTCATTGTTGTAGAAAACAGTTTAAATCTCAAATCGGTTAAAGAAGAGTCTACACAAATAGGGTTGAAAAATATAAGAAGTAGATACAACTATTTGTGTGGTGATGATGCCATTATTACAAATTCTAATGGCGTTTTTACAGTTAAAATTCCGATAATTCCTGAGTTATGAATGTATTAATTGTAGAAGATGAACCGCTGGCAGCCGAGCGATTGGAATCTCTTTTACAAGATTATGATTCCTCCATTCGCATTTTATCTGTCATTGATACAGTGGACGAAGCGGCACCATTCATTGATAAACACAGGGAAGATCTGGATTTAGTCTTTCTGGATATTCAGCTAGCCGATGGAAAAAGCTTCGAAATCTTTAACAAGATAAGCTATAACAAGCCTGTTGTTTTCACCACTGCCTACGATGAATACGCCATCAATGCCTTCAAATTAAATAGCATTGACTATCTACTAAAACCCATTAAGTATGAGCAGCTAGAAGCTGCATTGAACAAATATCATGAGCTAAATAAAAACTCCACTTCTGAAAATCCAACATTAGATGCTGAATTCATAAAGGAGCTTTTGGGAAGCGCCAAGGCATTTAAAAAGCGGTTTTTGGTTAAGTATGGGAGTAAGATTATGTTCAAGAATACAACAGAAGCTGCGGTATTTTCTGCTGAAGATAAAATTTGCCATTTACATTCGTACGAGGCAGGTAGAAAATATGTGATTGATCATACTCTTGAAGAGCTTGACACCCAGTTGTTAAATCCGGAGCAGTTTTTTAGAATTAACAGGCAATACATTCTCAACCTTGATGCTATTAAAGAATTAAACACTAAAGATCAGAAACTTGAAATACAGCTTAATTTTCCTTTCAAGGAGAAGCTGCAGGTAAGCAGAAGTAAAGTATCTGATTTCAAATCATGGATAGACAGATAAACACCATTATGCATAAAAAACTCATCGCTGTTCTTGCTATTATTTTTTCATGTGCTATTTCTGAAACATTGGCACAGTCGCCCAATTATGATTCGTTAAAACAGGAGATACTTTCAATCAGAACTGATGTGGATCACATCGTTTTGAACTTAGAAACGGCCAAAAGTAAATTCCAGCGCGGAATATTTGTAGCTACATTAGGCTATTCCATTACTATTGCCGGAGGCTTAATGCTGGGCCGCGAGAATGATGAACTCGGACAAGCGCTTTTAGTTGCAGGCGGAGCAACTGGAGGAATAGGTACCTATATGTTGGTAGATGCCTTTAAGTATCTGGGAAGAGTGAGAAATAGGAAGAGGTAACTACTTTGTTACTTCTACCCCTTTCCAAAACGCCACATGCCCTTTAATAGGTTTGGCCATTTCACTAACTTCAGGATAGTACCACGCAGCATCTTCGTTTTTATCGCCATTGACTTCTAAAGTATAGTAAGAAGCAGTGCCTTTCCATGGACACACAGTGTTTGTGTCAGAAGCTTTAAAGTATTCTTTTTTGATGGTGTTGGGCGGAAAATAATGATTCCCTTCAATAACTACGGTATCGTCACTTTCAGCGATTACCTCGCCATTCCAAATAGCTTTCATATCAAGTTGTTTTTATTACGCTTTTAATAACAGGCAACTTAACGAAAAGATTTGTCCCAATTCTGACAGTTGAGTAACTTTCCAGTGGTCAAAAATCAACAACATCATGTATAAAGTCGCATTTATCCTTCATGGGAAGAGTCTCAGAAAAAAGCGATTCTATAAACAGTTACAACAAGCCCGGCAAGAGTTACGAAATATTGAATTTAATGTGGTAGAAACCTCGCAACAGGGGCATGCTACTTCTTTGGCTTCAGAGTTTATCACAGACGGCTTCACACATATTATTGCAGTAGGGGGTGATGGCACATTACACGAAGCTATTAATGGCATCATTAAAAATTACACCTCTGAAGTGGTGTTAGGTTTACTCCCTTTTGGTACCGCGAATGACTTTATAAAATCATTGTCAACCCCAACAAACCTGGCGGATTTATTCGAGGCCATTAGTAAAGACAAACACCAATTGTTAGATATTGGTAAAATTGAACATGAAGGAGGGGTTAAGTACTTTTTGAATATTGCAGATATAGGAATAGGTGCCGAAGTGGTGAAAAGAGTGAACAGCTCCAGCAAATGGTTTGGTTCTAACTTTACCTTTTTCACAGCGATTATCAGAACATTTTTTACGTATAAAAATGTATCGGTCAACTGTAAGGCAGATGACTGGGAGTATGAAGGAAAAGTGAACTCTATAGTAGCTGCTAATGGAAAATACTTTGGTAGCGGTTTGTGTATAGCCCCAAACGCAGATCCATCAGACGGCTCCTTCTCTGTTGTAATATCAGGAGACATAAGCATATCCGACTATCTTAAGAATGTGAACAAAATAAAAAAAGCACAGATCTTAGATCACCCACAAGTTCAATACAAAACTGCTAAGCAACTGGAATTAACTTCTAATGAAACGTGTGGCATTGAGGCAGATGGTGAATATATTGGGCAATTGCCTGCCACCATTTCGATTGATGAACGAAAAATTAAGTTTTTAGTAATGTAAAAACACCCATCGAGCGTTCACCTTTTACCACTACCGACTTCCAGGGTTCTATAAACTGAAGTCCTCGCTTGGTAAATGTATTTTCTATGTCACTTTCTGGGAGTAGATAGGTAAAGCCATTGCTTTGCTTAGATTGAATACCTACATCAGTAGCCATACGAATAAATAGTATTCCTTCATTTTTTAGCAGTAACACGAGCTTATCCAGCATTTGATGAAAGTGCTTTTCATCCTTGGCAAAGTGCATAACTGCTGTACATATAATTGCATCAAAATACTGCTCTGGTAGTTCTAAATCTTCAATGCTGGAATTTAAAAGATTCTCTGAAGGAATATTCTTGTGTGACATCCGCGCCATTTTAATGGCCATAAGATTTGTATCGCAACCATAAATATTGAGTCCACGATTTTCAAAATAGGTTAAATTTCTTCCTTCACCACAGCCTGCATCTAAGAGGTTGCTACAGTTTTCGAATCTGCCTTTTAGTATCTGATCGAGCAGATAGATGTCAATATTGCCAAATTGCTTATTTAAGTCCTGAATCATTCAGTGCTTTTTTAAACTGTTTTTTGCCATGTTCCAGTACTTGTTCCGCTCTATGAAACTCGAACGTTCCGCATGTATCGCGAGAAATTTTAACGACCATTTCAGGCTTACTTTCTTCAATGATATAGTCAGATATTCTATCCTGCATTAAATCCACTGAATAGGTAATCAGGTCGAAATAGCTTAGCCTTTTATTCTTTTTCTTCTCTGGGAAGAAACTATTCCATTTTTCAAGCAAATCAGCCAGTGCACTACCTTTTTTAGGCTCTGGCTTCTTCATAGTATTTTTAATATTGGCATTTACATCGCTGATTACCAGAATGTCGCCTTTTTTTCTTTTTACATGCTTTACCGGTAATGGATTGATGACACCACCATCAACAAGTTCAATATCATCTATTAGGCTCGGTTTAAGTACAGACGGAACTGCCGCAGAGGCCCTTAAAGCTTGATAAAGGGAACCCTTTTTAAACACAACTTCTTTTTTATTAACAATGTCTGTGGCTATAACAGAAAGAGGTATTCCTAAATCCTCGATATTTTGCTCTTCAATGAATTTCTTCATTTCATTAAATACTTTTTCGCCTCTTACAAAGCCCTGGGTACTCAATGTGAAATCGAGTAGCTTGAAAACATCAAACCGATCCAGATTACAAATCCATTCTTTATATTCTTTTAACTTACCTGCTGCATATACTCCGCCAACAACAGCTCCCATTGAACTGCCGGAGATGGAAGTAATTTCAAATCCTTCTTCTAAAAGTCCTTCTATTACGCCAATATGAGCCACACCGCGCGCACCACCGCTAGAAAGTACTAGCGCTACTGATTTACCCATGAGTTTTGATTAATTTTAACACCTATGAATGCAAAAGTTAAAGAAAAGTTTCAATCCTTAGAATATCAAAAAGAATATCTTTTAGTAATGACTGCTGATGTGTCTGAGGCTCAGGCCAATAAAAAGTTTGACGAAGGGCAATGGTCGTTGGCTCAAACGCTATTCCATTTATACTTGGTAGAGCAAAAAACATTTGAAGATATTTCTAAACGAATAAAGAATAATCAGAAAGCAGAAAATGTCGGTATAAAAGAAAAGTTTCGGCACAGCCTGTTGAAACTTTTCCTTAAACTTCCAATAAAATACAAGGCACCTAGAACAGTTAGTGAGCCTATTCCTGAAGTGGTAAATTTAGAAGAATTAAAATCGGACTGGGCAAATCTTCGAGAATCATTTCGTTTACTGTTAAGCATTCAAACAGACAGCCAGTTGGAACTAAAGCTATTCAAACATCCTAGAGTAGGATATCTCAACCTGATTCAAACAATAGAATTTATCAAAGCGCACCATAAGCACCATTTGGCTCAGATAAAACGCCTTTTGTCAAACATTCAGGCGTAAACTACGGTTGATAAACCTAATTAACTGGCTTATTCACTATTTTCGCTGACTAAATTGTTAATCATGAGATATTTGTTGCTAGGCTTTATTTGCATTGTTAATGTCGCATTAGGTCAAAAAAATTTACAAACACCATCAGAATTTTTAGGATATGAATTGGGGTCTAGATTTACCCGACACCATCGTGTGGTGGAATATTTTAAGCATGTGGCAGATGTAAAGGAAAATGTGCTTTATAAAACCTACGGAGAAACGTATGAGCATCGGCCGCTTACATATGCAATTATCAGTAGCACTGAAAACATTAAAAACATTGAAGAAATAAGGTTAAACAACCTTCGAAGGACTCAACTGGTTAAAGGTAATGTTACTGAAGATGACATTACGATCGTTTGGCTGAGTTATAATATACACGGTAACGAAGCTTCTTCCATTGAAGCCTCTATGAAAACCATGTATGCTCTTGCTGATGCGAATAATAAAAGCACGCAAGAATGGCTTAAAAATACGGTTGTAATTATCGATCCTTGCGTCAATCCTGATGGTAGAGATCGCTATGCGAATTTCTATAACCAATATGGCAACAAAAACTTTAATCCTAATGGAGACGACATTGAGCACCATGAAGTATGGCCGGGGGGCAGACCGAACCACTACTTATTTGATCTGAACAGAGATTGGGCCTGGCAAACACAAACGGAATCGGCAAGTAGGTCTAAGATTTACCATGAGTGGATGCCGCATGTGCATGTAGATTACCATGAGCAATTTGTAAATAATCCCTATTATTTTGCCCCTGCAGCGGAACCTTTTCATGAAGTGATTACTTCCTGGCAACGTGAGTTTCAATCTCAAATTGGTAAGAATCACGCTAAGTACTTTGATAAAGAAAACTGGCTTTATTTTACCAGAGAAAACTTCGACCTTTTATATCCTAGTTATGGAGATACCTACCCAACCTACAATGGAGCCATTGGCATGACTTACGAACAAGCCGGCCATGGGTACGCTGGCCTGGGGATTATCACAGAATATGGGGATACGCTCACACTCAAGGATAGAATTGAACGCCATTATACAACAGGAATATCAACCGTAGAAATAGCATCGAAAAATGCAGCTAAACTAAGTGAAGAATTTAAGGCCTACTTCAGTAAAAATGTTACTTCTCCAATCGGCACGTATAAATCGTTTGTAGTTAAAAATAACAATCAGGATAAGCTTGATGCATTGAGCAAGTTTTTAGATAAGCACATGATTCAATATGGGTCAGTCAGTTCCTCCAAGAGTCTGAAAGGGTATAGTTATTTAACTCGGAACACGAAAAGTTTTACAGTCTCTGGCAATGATTTAGTAATCAACACGAATCAGCCAGCGTCTCGACTGATCAAAGCTTTATTTGAGCCGGAAACTAAGCTTTCAGATACGTTAACTTATGACATTACCGCCTGGTCGTTACCATATGCGTATGGTCTGGATGCTTATGCACTAACCGAAAATCTCTCGAACTCTAATGAATTCAAGAAGGAGACAGTTTCTGAAATAGAGGCAGAATCTCCATATGCCTACATTGCCAAATACAATGCTTTGGAAGACGTTAAATGGCTTGGCTACTTGCTTAAAAAGGACGTTAATGTTCGTCTGGCTCATGAACCATTTACAATCAACGGTGATTCATTCGAGAGAGGGAGCTTGGTAATTACCCAGCGGAATAATGAACATATTAAAGGAGGCTTAGATAATCTGATTAAAGAATCAGTAAAAAAATATGAGGCTAACGTAATTGCTGTACAGACGGGTTTTTCTGACAGCGGAGTGGATTTAGGCTCCTCGAAAATAGCCAAACTGAACAAGCCTGAAATTGCTGTAATTACTGGTCCACAAACCTCATCATTAAGTTACGGTGAGATTTGGCACTTTTTCGAACAACAAATCAATTATCCAATTACATCAATTAGCACGGACTATTTTTCAAGAATAGATTTAGATGATTACAATGTACTGATAGTTCCGAACGGGTTCTACAGCATGTTTGATGATAATTTGGTTAAAAGTATAGGAGAATGGGTTTCTGGTGGCGGACGGCTTATTCTTATTGGAAATGCGATATCGTCATTCAAAGAAAAATCGGGTTTTGCAGTGAAGGAATACCTGGATAGTGATGACAAGAAAAAGAAAAAAGAACCAACTGAGGAAGAACTTCTTAGAACTTATACTGAACTAGAACGTGATAATTTGAGCAGTTCAATATTTGGTGCAATTTTTAAAATTGAGTTAGACAATACGCACCCTTTGGCGTATGGTTATTCCAAAAATTACTACTCCCTAAAAACATCATCAACTCGCTGGAGCTATTTAGAAGATGGCTCAAATGTGGGCGTCATAAAAGAAGATAGTAAACCTGTGAGTGGTTTTGCGGGGTCTAAGGCTGTATCCAAACTTGATAAAAGCCTTGTTTTTGGTGTACAATCAAAGGGCAGAGGTGAAGTAGTTTATTTGGTAGATAACCCTTTATTCCGCGGATTTTGGGAGAACGGGAAACTGCTGTTTTCCAATGCTGTGTTTATGGTGGGGAATTAATAAAAAAGCCCCGAATTCGGGGCTTTTCTTATTGTAATTCTATCTGTTCTCCAAACTTATTCAGGAATTGGAATTCCGTGACGGCTATAGAAGAATCTTGTACCAGCTTAATCCACTTAAAGTACTTCATAAACCACTTCAATCTTCTTGAAAGGGTTCCGTTAGTAAAGTAAGCGTAAATGAATGGGTGCACCACTACAGTTATATTACGCTCATTCTGCTGAAGCATTAAATGATCGATATGTTGCTCAATTTGATCAGAAACAAGAATCGAAGCACTGATTTTACCTGTTCCATTACATGTAGGGCATACCTCCTTGGTAGTAATGTTCATCTCAGGTCTCACACGTTGGCGAGTGATCTGCATCAAACCAAATTTAGAAAGCGGAAGCACCGTGAATTTAGAACGATCTGAATTCATTTCGTCCTTCATCACTTTTTGAATCATACGCTTGTTTTCTGCACGTTTCATATCAATGAAATCAACAACGATGATTCCGCCCATATCACGTAGCCTCAACTGGCGCGCAATTTCTTTGGCAGCTTCAATATTTACTGAAACGGCAGTGGCTTCCTGGTCATCTTCTTTATTGGATTTGTTGCCACTGTTCACATCAATTACATGAAGTGCTTCAGTGTGCTCAATAATTAAATAACCACCACCTTTTAAACTAACAGATTGACCAAAAGCTGATTTAATCTGCTTTTCAATACCAAATACTTCGAAAATCTTGGCTTTGTTGTTAAAGTGCTTAACAATTTTCTCCTTATCCGGGGCAATTTTATGAATGTAGCTTTTTACTTCATCATAGATTTCCTTGTCATCTATGTGAATATTATCAAAAGACTCATTCAGCACATCTCTTAGAATAGAAGATGCTCTACTCATTTCGCCAATGACTTTGTCTCTTGGCTTCGCAAATTTTAATTTCTTAGTACCTTCTTGCCAGAGTTCGACAAGGTTACGGAGGTCTGTATCTAGTTCTTTTACTTCCTTACCTTCAGCAACGGTACGAATAATTACACCGAAATTGTCAGGCTTAATAGAAGATACCAAGCGCAATAAACGTTTACGTTCATCGCTGCTGGTAATTTTTTTGGACACATTAACTGTATTAGAAAATGGTACCAATACCAGGTACCTGCCTGGTATAGACAACTCACAGGATAGTCGGGGCCCTTTTGTTGAAATTGGTTCTTTAACAACCTGCACAAGCACTTGTTGATTTTTGGAAAGTACATCTGTAATCTTCCCGTGCTTATCAATGTCAGGTCTTATCTGAAACTTATCCAGTTTGCCGTTAATGTTGTTTTTCTTAAGAGATGCTTTTTTTGTAAAATCTCTCAAAGAATTAAACTTGGGACCAAGATCTAGATAATGTAAAAAAGCGTCTTTTTCATAGCCAATGTCTATAAAAGCGGCATTTAAGCCTTGAACAACTTTCTTTACAGTACCAAGATATATGTCACCAACGGTGAACTGTGTTCCATCTTCGTCATGATGGAACTCAACTAAACTCTTATCTTTTAATAGGGCTATTCGACATCCATTCTGAGTTGAATTAATAATTAATTCGTTACTCAAAACTTTAAATTTTAGATTAAAAAAATAGGACGCGAAATAAAGTGCCCTTGTATGTTACAAGGGACTCAGATTACTTCTTCTTGTGTCTGTTTTTTCTAAGTCTCTTCTTTCTCTTGTGAGTAGCGATCTTATGTCTTTTTCTTTTTTTACCGCAAGGCATAATTTTTTGATTTTTGCCCACCCTAAGGCAGACGGTTCAACAATTTTTTATATTTATTTTAAGTCTTCCAGATAACTATCTACAGTAGCTTGTACTGATGGATCTTTATCCATGGATTTAACCAAATTAAACTGCTCTTTAGCTTTTTCTTTATTGCCTACTTCCAAATAACTAACTCCTAAAAAAAACTGGGCTTGTGTGTTATTATGATATACTGCAACTAGTCCTGAAAAGCGTTCTACTGCTTTATCATATTGGCCAGATTGCATTGAAAGTATTCCTAAATTGAACATTGCTTCCTCGTTCTTCGGATCGGTTTCTAAAATATCACGAAGCATCATAATACCCTGCATGGGATTAGATGTACTCAGATACGTCATCGCTAATTTATTTTTTGCACTTAAATCGCTCGCATCTTCTGTGAGTACTTTGTTAAAGTATTCTCGTGCTTTGGCACCAAGCATTTCTTGCTTGTTTTTATCCATTGCAAAACCGTATGCTTCATAATAAGTATTACCTGTTTTTAACCAGTTAGCCTTATTAGGTTGTTTTTCGGCAATAATTTCAAAGAACTTTGCTGCACTATCGTATTTATTAGCCGCTAGGTACAGCTCGGCTAAAGAGTCTGCAAAGGTAATACTTTTTTCAATATTTTTAGCAACTGCTAAATTTTCCTTCAGCTGTGCGACTTTTTCTTCAGTCTTTTCGTCAAAAGTATCGTTGTGCATAGACTCATCTTTGGCAGATGGTGTCTCTGCTGCCTCCTCTGTTTGGGCAACTTCTTCTTTCTTATTGTCTACAACTACACGTGGTAAGCTAAATAGTAGGACCACTAACACCGCTGCACTTATAAGCAATATAATTCTTGTTCTAAGCATATCCTTGAATTAAAGACTGCAAAGATCAAGTATCAGGGTGTCTTTTAAAAATAGAGCGAATTAAGAATTAATTTCTTTTACTTTTGAGCTCGACTTTATTTTATCAATAAATACTTTTGATGGCTTAAAGCTTGGCACATAGTGCTCGTCAATTACGATAGCTGTGTTTTTAGATATGTTTCGAGCTATTTTCTTTTTACGCTTTTTGTTGACAAAACTTCCAAACCCTCTTACGTATATGTTACTTCCGTCAGCCATAGAAGATTTCACTATATTAAAGAAAGCTTCTACTGTTACGGAAACATCTTCTTTGGGAATCCCCGTTTTATCAGCTATTTCCGATATTACATCTGCTTTTGTCACTGGTTTTATGTTTTTAGGTGGACGTAGGTTAAAAGCAATTACACGTAACTGCTTGTTAATGAGCAAATTTACTGTGTATATACGCAATTAAAAATCAAAAATTCAAAAAAACTCACATCGTACTAAACAGACAGCATTTGATGCAGAATATGGTTAACACGGGTTCATTTTCTAAAAAACTAATCAATTGGTACGAACAAAATAAACGCGATTTACCATGGCGTAATGTTTCCGATCCATACAAAATATGGCTTTCTGAGATCATTTTGCAGCAAACCAGGGTAAATCAGGGGATGCCTTACTACCACAAATTCGTAGAGCTTTTCCCTACTGTGGAAGACTTAGCTCAAGCTGATGAAAGTAAGGTTTTACGCGCCTGGCAGGGGCTAGGATATTACTCTCGCGCCAGAAACTTACATCGCTGTGCCAAAGTGATAGTTCAAAATTATGTAGGAATGTTTCCAAAAACCTATGATGAACTAGTGAAGCTGCCCGGGGTAGGCCCATACACTGCGGCTGCTATTGCATCCTTTGCATTTGGAGAAGCCACTGCTGTGGTAGATGGTAATGTTTTCAGAGCCCTATCGAGAATTTTCGGGATAGAGGATGACATTAATTCGGGTAAAGGGCAAAAGACGTTTCGAGCACTGGCAAACGAATTAATACCTGCCAATAAGCCGGCAGAATTTAATCAGGGGTTGATGGAATTTGGATCTATACAATGCACTCCAACTAATCCTCATTGTGAAGAATGTGTGTTTCAAAGTGAATGTTTCGCCTATAAAAATGATTTGCAGTCAAGCCTTCCTGTCAAAGTAAAAAAGGTCAAAATCAAAAAGCGATACTTTAATTATCTAGTATTTAAAAAAGGCAATGCACTTTTTATGCAGGAAAGGCAAGCTAAAGATATTTGGAAAGGCATGTATGATTTTCCACTTATAGAATCGCAAAAGCCTCTGTCAAAAAAGGAGTTGTTGATAGCTGATGAATTGAAGCCTTTTAATATTTATAGCGAAGCAGTTTCTGATAGTCATGAGTACAAACATATACTGAGTCATCAACACCTTTATACTCGTTTTTTTCTTGTGGAAAGGGCCGCAGATAATTTACCACTAGATAAAGGCAGATTCTTTAGCTATGAAGAAATCCTTGATCTGCCAAAACCAGTACTCATCTCCAGTTATTTGAAGGATTACATTTTTTGACTAGTTTTAAATACAGTTTATATAACTTTGCATCAGAATTAAAGGAATTGAATTATGTCAGGAGTAAATAAAGTAATTATTGTTGGTAGGTTAGGGAAAGATCCTGAAGTAAGACATTTAGAAAACGGAGCAAGTGTAGCGAATTTTCCTGTAGCTACTTCCGAGACATATAAAGATAGAAATACCGGAGAGCGCAAAGAGCAGACTGAGTGGCATAATGTAGTGTTATGGAGAGGTCTTGCAGATGTTGCTGAAAAGTACCTGAACAAAGGAGATATGGTTTATATAGAAGGTAAACTGAGAACTCGTTCATGGGAAAAAGACGGTATTACAAGATATACTACTGAAATAGTAGGTGATAATATGACTATGCTAAGCCCAAAAGGCTCCAATGATGGAGGCCAATCAACGGGTGGTAGTATGAGCAGCAGTGCATCTCAACAGGAACAGAATGTAGCCTCTACACCGGCAGGTGATATTGCTTTGGAGGATGAATCGGATGATTTACCCTTCTAATGTTGGACTAAACCAAAAGTATTGGAAACAACGATAGACGAACCTCCCAGTCAGCTTTTACTAGAAGTACTTTTTTCAGGGCAATCCATGTTTTTCTTGATAAGTGGAGTATCACTCATTGTGCTTCTTTTCTTATCAGCATTAATTAGTGGGTCTGAAGTGGCATTCTTTTCTTTAACAGCAAAGGACATTGCTGAATGCAAGGAAAGAAACCGTCCTGTAGATCAAAAGCTGGTAGCACTAATCCACAACCCCAAGTTGCTTCTTGCTACAATACTCATCATGAATAATTTCGTGAATGTGGCAATTGTAACGCTATCTACGTTCTTAACCTGGGAGATAACTGGTTCAAAAACCACGGAAGGAACAGTGATAGCCGTACTTACTGTAGTAGTAACAATGACTATACTATTCTTTGGTGAAGTTCTACCAAAGGTTTATGCCACACCTAATAATTTGAGCTTTGCAAGACTAACATCACCGTTATTAAAGATTTGTGAAAGTATTTTTAGGCCACTTTCTTTTATTCTGATGACACTGAGCAATATCATCGAAAACCGCTTTGAAAAGAAGGGCTATGATATTTCTGTAGAAGAGCTGCATCACGCATTGGAGCTTACAACTACTAATGAGGAGACTACTGAGGAAGAAAAAGATATTCTCCGTGGCATTGTAAATTTTGGTACACTCACAGTAAAGCAGGTGATGAAATCCAGAATGGATATTACCGCTTTTGATACGGAAATGGATTTCCATGATCTGATGGACAAAGTAAACAAGTCAGGCTTTTCGAGAGTGCCAGTTTTCACTGAGACCATTGATAAGATTGATGGTATTTTATATATCAAGGATTTACTGCCTTACATCGAAAACGATGAAACTTTTGCCTGGACTGAATTACTAAGGCCTGGTTTTTTTGTTCCTGAAACAAAGAAAATTGATGTGTTGCTACGGGATTTTCAGGAGAAACGGGTGCACATGGCCATTGTTGTAGATGAATATGGTGGAACATCCGGTTTGATTACTTTGGAGGATATCATTGAAGAGATTGTAGGGGAGATAAATGATGAGTTTGATGATGAAGAGATTCCGTATGATCAGGTGGATGATAACACGTATATATTCGAGGGAAAAACGACACTCAACGACTTTTGCAAGATAACAGAACAATCACCAGCCCGATTTGAGCAAATAAAAGGCGAAAGTGAATCGTTAGGAGGACTGATATTGGAGATTAATACAAAGTTGCCATCGGCTGGAGAATCAGTAACCTATGAAAATATTGAGTTTACTGTGGTAGCAGTAGATGCCAAGAAAATAAAAAGAGTAAAAGTTCATATCAATAAAACAGATGATACACCGGAACCTGAGGATTGATATACTATTATTTTTAATCGTTTTAGTAGCTTCTGCCTGTGGGAGAGACTACCTGCCAAAACCTAAAGGTTATAATCGCTTTGATATGCCGGCCCATGAATATGTAAGTTTACCGGATTCGTTGCCTTACGATTTTGAATACTCAAAACATGCAAAGTTGTTAAGGGATACATCGTGGATATCTGATAAGTATTGGGTGGAAATCTATTATCCAAAATACAGAGCGAATGTACACTTGACGTATAAGACCGTGTATAATCAGGATTCGTTGAAAGAGTATTTAGATGATGCCTATTTTCTTACAGCCAAACATCAAATAAAAGCATATGCCATTGATGAGAGCATAACGAAAACGCCATTGGGTAAAACAGTGGTGTATGCAGAATTAGAAGGCGAAGTACCCAGTCAATTTCAATTTTTTACTACCGATTCAACGGAGCACTTTTTAAGAGGAGCGCTTTATTTTGATACTAAAGTTCAAAACGACTCACTGAGGCCAGCGATCGAATTTGTAAAAATTGATGTGGTTCATATGATGAATACACTCGAGTGGCGAGAAAATTAATAAGTTTAGTTAATTTTATAAGATGGAGAGTTCTCTGTTAGACAAAAAGCTTAGGATTATTTTGCCTGAAATTAAAGAGCGTTATCAAATTGAGAAGCTCGGTTATTTTGGGTCTTATGCTAAAGGTGAGCAAACGTCTGCTTCGGATGTAGATATTCTTGTGTATTTCAAAAAACCACTCGGCTGGGATTTTTTCGAATTGAAAAATATTTTAGAAGAAAGACTTTCAATGAATATTGATCTGGTATCATATAATGCTCTTATTCCCTCTCTCAAGAATGAAATACTTGAATCAACAAAGTTTATTGACTAACGTGACTCCCGTAGATTTGATTTTTACTTAAAGGATATGCTCACAGCTATGAACAGAATTTCAGAGTATATTTCTGGGCTTTCATTCGAAGAGTTTCAATCAAATTACCTTGTTTCAGATGCTGTTGTGAGAAATTTTGAAGTGATAGGTGAAGCATCTAAAAATGTGCCCGATGAAATTAAGAAGAGACACACTGAACTCCCATGGAAGAATATGGCCGGATTGAGAAACATTATTGCACATCAATACTTTGGAGTTGATTATCACACCTTGTGGCAGATAGCTAAAGAGGATTTGCCAAAGAATAAAAGGGATTTAATTTCTATTATGGGTAAAGAAGGAATCCACTATTAAAAACAAACATTTTTTATTTTTTAATTAGTTTGGTGTGTGCAAGGTTTCTTCGATACCAAAATAGAATTTCTCAAGGGCGTTGGCCCGCAAAAAGCAGCACTTCTTAATAAAGAGTTAAACATCTTCACTTATGGTGATTTAATTCAATACTACCCCTTTCGTCATGAGGACCGCACCAAATTTTATGACATAAAAGAAGTAAATGGTAGTATGCCGTACATCCAGGTGAAGGGGAAGGTAAGGCATTACGAGCTAAAAGGGCCACCACGGAAACAGCGCTTAATTGTTTATATAAATGATGGTACTGGCGAATTAGAATTGGTTTGGTTCAAAGGTGCGCAATGGATGCTAAAAAAAATTCAACCGGGTGTAGAGTATGTTGTTTTCGGAAAACCTACAGTTTTTGGTTCCAAGCTAAATCTGGCACATCCCGAAATAGAAGTGGCAACTCAAGCCAATACAGCTGGCGGGTATTTACAACCCGTATATTCATCTACTGATTTACTAAGGAGAAAATACCTTGACAGTAAGGCCATATCTAAGCTCATTAAAACATTGTTAGATTCTGCACTGCCAAAATTAAGGGAAACAATGCCCGCAGTGTTATTAGAACAATACGCCTTACTCGATAAGCAAAACGCCATCGCTAATATTCATTTTCCGAAGAATTTGGCATTATTGAATAATGCCCAGTTTAGGCTCAAGTTTGAGGAATTATTTTATGTGCAAATACGATTACTCAAACTCAAATTAACTCGAATTGATAAATTCAGGGGCATCTCTTTTGATAATGCGGATCTATTGAATGAGTTCTATACTAATCACCTGCCTTTTGATTTAACAAACGCTCAAAAGCGCGTAATCAAAGAAATTTATAAAGACATGCGCTCTGGAAAGCAAATGAATCGCTTGCTCCAGGGTGATGTAGGTAGTGGAAAGACCATTGTGGCTTTCATTTGTCTATTAATAGCCATTGGCAGCGATACGCAGGGTGCAATCATGGCTCCCACGGAGATTTTGGCTACCCAGCACTACACAGGGCTAAAAGAGTTTGCAGATAAAATGGGGCTGCGCATTGCACTTTTAACTGGTTCCACAAAAAAGAGCGAACGCAAAATCATCCACGAATATTTAAAATCAGGTGAACTGCATATTTTGGTAGGTACACACGCACTTTTAGAAGAGGTTGTTCAATTTAAAAAACTGGGGTTAGCTATCGTAGATGAGCAGCACCGATTTGGTGTAGCACAGAGGTCTAAATTATGGCAAAAAAATACAGATGTTTATCCACATGTATTGGTGATGACGGCCACTCCTATTCCTAGAACGCTAGCCATGACTCTTTATGGGGATTTGGACATTTCTGTTATTGATGAGTTGCCAGCCGGCAGGAAACCTATCAAAACCGTTCATCGCTATGACTCAAACCGACTAAAAGTAAACAGCTTCTTAAAAGAGCAAATTGATCTTGGCAGACAAGTCTATGTGGTTTATCCCCTCATCGAGGAATCAGAAAAATTAGATTTAAAAGATTTGATGGATGGTTATGAAAGCATAGCCAGGGCATTTCCGGAAATACCATTGAGCATTGTTCATGGTAAAATGAAGCCCGATGCCAAAGAGTGGGAAATGCAGCGTTTTGTAAAAGGCGAAACTAAAATAATGGTAGCCACCACAGTGATAGAAGTAGGAGTAAATGTGCCAAATGCTTCAGTGATGGTCATAGAAAATGCGGAGCGTTTTGGGTTGGCACAATTACATCAGCTGAGAGGAAGAGTAGGTAGAGGAGCTGATCAATCATATTGTATTTTAATTTCAGGGTTTAAACTTTCTAAGGAAGCCAGAACAAGAATTGAAACAATGGTGCGCACAAATAACGGATTTGAAATAGCTGATACGGATTTACAACTACGCGGCCCAGGCGATTTAATGGGCACGCAACAAAGTGGTGTGCTTGATTTACTCATTGCCGATTTAGGCAAGGATGGGAAAATACTGCAATCGGCAAGACAAGCTGCTCAGGCAGTTTTAAACGATGACCCTAACCTTAGTGAGCCTAAGAACTCAGTAATTAAAACACAAATTGCATCTATGAAAAAAACAGCTGTGAACTGGAGCAGGATTAGTTAGGCATTTAAAAACGAAATAAAGCTTTAATCAATATCTTTGTCAACTTACTGAAAACGGATAATTAGAATGAGACAACACATAGTAGCAGGAAACTGGAAGATGAATAACTCTCTGAATGAGGGGCTTAAACTTACTACTGAGATAATGAATATGGTGGCAGATGAAGTGCGCGGAAATGCAAAAGTAATTCTAGCACCACCATTCATTCACTTAACTCAAGTAAAGAGTTTAATAAAAGGGGCTAAAAACGTTCATTTGAGTGCGCAAAATTGTAATCATAACCCTTCAGGAGCATTTACCGGAGAGGTTTCTGCCTCTATGTTAAATTCTGTAGGTGTTGAATATGTGATCATCGGTCATAGTGAACGAAGGGAATATTTTAATGAAACCAATGCTCAGCTAGCTGCTAAAGTTAATTTGGCTTTGGAAAACAATCTGTTACCAATTTTCTGCTGTGGCGAATCATTAGAAATCAGGGAGTCTGGTAACTTTATTGACTTCATCTGTAATCAGATTAAAGAAAGTCTTTTTCATTTATCAGAAGAGCAATTCCAAAAAGTTGTAATTGCCTATGAGCCAATATGGGCTATTGGAACAGGTAAAACTGCCTCTTCTGAACAGGCTCAGGAAGTACATGCAGCTATCAGAAAGTTTATAGCTTCAAAATATGGCGCGAATGTGGCTGATGATACTTCGATACTTTATGGTGGAAGTTGTAAACCTTCGAATGCGAAGGAGCTATTTGCTTGTGCTGATGTAGATGGCGGTCTTATTGGCGGTGCATCTTTAAAATCAAGAGACTTTGTCGATATCGTTAAATCCTTCTAATGGATAAGGTAGAGTATCTAAGTGTAAAAATTGAATGTAAACCGGAGTTTACAGAAATTTTGGTGGCTGAATTATCCGTCAGAGATTACGACTCGATGATGGAGACTGAAGATGGACTCGAGGCCTATATCAACAAAGAAGATTATAAGGAAGCGGAAATATTGGAGCTTCAGGAAAGATATTCAGAAGCCAACATTACTTTTTCTATTGAGGAAGTGCGTGAACGCAATTGGAATGAAGAGTGGGAAAAAAATTATGACCCCATTCGTGTAGAAAATACCATCATGGTTCGGGCTACATTTCATCAGCCTGAGCCAGGCTTCAAATACGATTTGGTAATAAACCCCAGAATGTCATTTGGCACAGGGCACCATGCCACCACATATTTAATGCTCAAGCATCAGTTAGAAACAGACCATAAGGGTAAAAGAGTGTTAGATGCCGGTTGTGGTACTGCTATTTTAGCGGTGATGGCTGAAAAATTAGGAGCTACCGAGGTGCTGGCATACGACAATAATAGCTGGAGTACGGAAAACGCGCCTGAAAATATAGAACTCAATAATTGCAAAAATGTTGAAATCCAGGAAGGAACTATTGATACCATAAAAAAAGAAGGTGAGTATGATCTTATATTGGCCAATATCAATAAAAATGTCCTGCTCGATGAAATGGATAAATATTACGATCGCCTTTCCAGTGGTGGTACAATAATATTCAGCGGTTTCTATATTCCGGATAATGAAGATATCACCAAGAGAGCAACTGATTTGGGTCTGAAGTTTGTAAAAGGGAGCGATAGAAATGATTGGTCTTCGCTGATATTTCAAAAAAATTAAAGCCAAACAATCAATTTAATCTGGCTGTCGTTTAAATAAAAGCCTATCCCATTGTGGTTAATTGGTTTATTCGCTTTTATTTGAGAATTTCAAGCATAATATGTTCACTAGGGCAACATCCATATTCACCGTTTTGCTTATTGTCTGCACCCAGGCAATTGGACAGAACAAGGTTCTGCCTGATGATCCGGCCATATTTGCTGATTCGGTGAGTACGTTACTCAATGAAACCAGGGCTAATTCAGCAATGGAAATTGGGGACAATTTTGCTTTAAGTTGGTCACAATTAGGCCTTGACCAGCAGCAAAAGATTATTGCACAGATGAAGTCACTGGAGGATAAGGGCATGAAATTGCGTCCTTTCTTACAGTCATATTGTGCGGTAATTGCGAACGCAGTTCAAATAGAAGGTGCCGATGCTACAAAAATTACAGAATATCTTAACACCGCAGAGAAGGTAATTGCAAATGCTAACAAAGACCAAACATTAAAATTTCTAAATTTTTCTGCTTCATTTTTTAAGAATAAGGCCCTCCATTTTGAGCGCTCTAACAAGTTATTCACCCAAGATGCTAATTATTACTTCGAGTATGTTGAAGCCCCAGTTTATGAAGAGCCTGAACCCGAAGTTGAAGAAACTTCAGATGACGAATGGTTTGATGATATGGATCAGGACTATGAAGAAGACGATTGGAATACAGAGTGGAACGATGATTATAACGATGACTACTATGAAGATTATGATGATTCTTACTACGAGGACGATTATGAAGAACAGTCTTATGAAGAAGAATCATTTGACGATCCTGTAGCGATGCTTCCCATGCCAGCTATTGAAGGCGCGGTAGTGAGGTTTGAAAGTGTTAACCTCAATTTTGTAACCCCATATGATTCTGTGTTTATTCATGATACCAAAGGAGATTATCTCATTCTTTCAAATACATTCGTAGGTGATGGCGGTAAATTTGATTGGTCTATGGCCGGTTTACCAGCTGATAGCGTTTACGCGAACCTTTCCAAATACAGTTTTGATGTAAACTACCCGGCTGTGAAAGCTGAGGAAACCAAACTGAATTATGTAGGGAAAATCACAGATCCTATAAACGGTGTATTTGAATACAAAAGTATTCGGCATGATACCACCACCGATGCGCGCTATCCTAGGTTTATGTCGTACCTAAGTAACATTAGGCTTAAAAATTTAGGACCGGGTTTTATTTATAAGGGTGGTTTTGCTTTGGACGGAGCCAAAATGAAGAGTGCATCTGTCGTGGGCGAGTATTCTCAAATTGAAGTTCAGGATAAAAGCGCTAAAAAATATCGGGCACGAGCCAAAGTATTTGAATTTCAGGATTCAATCATCACCACTGAAAGAGCTTCTTTAGTAATATATCAGGGCAATGACTCCATTTATCATCCTGCTGTTCGACTCAAATATGATATTAAGAATCAAAACTTAACGGTACAAAAAGATAAAGGTGGATTTAGAAATACTCCGTTCACATCTACATTTTTTAACATCGATTTTACAGCTGACATCCTCAGGTGGGATTTAAAATCAGACAGCCTGGATGCCTCAATTTTACAAGCGAGAAACATTGTCCCCGCGTATTTCGAGTCATCCGATCATTATAATGAAGAAGATTATAGTTCTCTGGGCGATCGCGTGTATACGTTCAATCCGCTCACTATCGTGGTAAATTATTCCAGCAAGCAAGGCCTTGATGAGTTTTATGTAGAAGAGCTGGCAAAGTTTTACAAACAAGATAAACAGATTATTAGAGGTGCCATGATAGGCCTGGCCCAAAAGGGTTTAATTGGATTTAATACGCAAACTAACCTGATTACCGTCAAGGAGAAGGCACGTCACCTATATACTTCCAAGTTTAGGGATAAAGACTATGACAACATTATTCTTGCATCGGTAACTAGCGCTAAGCCAAATGCTACGCTCAATTTTAGTAAGAGGGAAATGACAGTACGCGGGGTAGAGGTGTTTAAGTTGAGTGATTCATTGAATGTAATTATTCAGCCCGATAGCAGTGAAATCACCTTCTTAAAGGATCGGGACTTCACTTTTAATGGGAAAGTATCGGCTGGTAATTTTGAGTATATAGGCCGTGATTTTACTTTTAAATACGACTCATTTCTAATCTATCTGAACGAAATTGATTCCATTCGATTTTATGTACGCGATGAAAATAGCAGAGGAGGGAATGGAAGAAGAAAGGTAGACAACTCTTTAGTGGGAGCAGATTCTCTATCCTCAGACGGTACACTTACGAATAATTTGCAAGGATCTTCCGGTACACTTTTTATTAATAGACCTAATAATAAATCTGCTAAAGTAAAGCTGCCTAATTATCCAAAATTCGATTCGGAAAAAGGCGGGGTAGTTTATTTTGATCGTAAACAGGTACTTGGTGGAGTCTACGATAAATCAATGTACTTCCTGGTGCCACCTTTCGATTTGGATAGTTTGGGAGGAGCAGACGCCTCGGCCATTGCCTTTGAGGGTACGTTCGTCTCAAGTGGGATGTTCCCTACTTTTAAAGAAAAACTAACCATTCAAAAAGATTTCTCATTAGGTTTTAACCATAACGTACCAAAGGAAGGGTATCAGTTGTATGAAGGCGAGGGGCGTTTTTATAATAACCTCACGCTCAATAAGAATGGTATTAGAGGTGATGGCAAAATCGATTTTTTAACCTCAAGCTTAGAATCTAAAGACTTTGTATTTTATCCCGATTCAGTGACTGGCTCTGGTAATTACTTTGAAATAAGAGAGGAGGAGTATGGTGGTGTAATATTCCCACAGGCCTCTATTAATAATTATGAAATGCACTGGCTTCCAAAGAAGGATAGCATGTATATCAACAGTGTTGATGAACCATTCCAGTTTTATAATCAATCAGCATCACTTGACGGCACTACCATAGTAAGTGGTGGTGGAGTGTTTGGTTCTGGTTTATTATCTACCAGAGGGTCAGAATCCGAATCTAAAGAAATAACACTGGAACATGATAGCTTCCGTTCTCGACACACACAGTTTGAGCTTAAATCTGATAACCCAGAAAAACCAGCGCTTTATGGAGATGATGTAAGAGTAAATTTCGATTTAAATGATAATTATGCGTTGATAAGCCCTGAGGTGGAAGGTGAAGCAGCCATTCAATTTCCTTATGCGCAGTTTAATACATCCATTACGGAAGCGAGATGGGATTTAAATGCCCAGAAGATAACGATGAAAAAACCACAGAATGTGCCTCTGGAAAATTCGTATTTCTACACTACCCGTGAGGATTTAGACTCTCTTGCATTCATGGCCACTGAAGCTGTTTATGACATTAATACACTGGAGTTAAAAGTTAGTGGTATTCCATACATTATCGTTGCTGATGCTAAGATTACCCCAGAAAACAACGAAGTACTTATCCTTGAAAACGCTAAAATTGGTCAGCTGTTAAATACTACTATAATCCTTGATACTTTGAACGGCTATCACAGACTTACAGAAGGGGTCATTAATATTAAATCCCGAAATGAGTTTAGTGGCTTTGCTACCTATCAGTTTGTGAACAGTGAGAATGATACCATTCCTATTAAAATGGAAAACTTCCGACTGGAGCAAATTCCAAACCCGAACGCTCGAAAAAATGAGCCTCAGTTTACAACGCATACAGTAGCCAATGGGTCTGTAACCGAAGGCCAAAACCTTTTAGTCTCACCTGGTATGTTTTTCAAAGGCGATATGATTTTATATGCGCACCAACCAGCAATGGAACTGAACGGCTATGTAAAACTGGATATGGAAGAACCCGGGTATAATACCTGGATAAAATACTCAAGTAGTGCCGATCAGGAAGAAGTAGTCATTGATTTTGACAACTCAACTACTGAAGAAGGAAGAAAATTAGAAGCAGGGATCCATTTTTCAGCTGGGGATAATAGCCTTTACAATACTTTCATACAAGAGAAATTTAGTCCTGATGATGACGACTTTTTCTTACCGGCAGGCCACCTATTTTATGATAAGATAAAAAGAGAATTTGTGATTGAAGACACTGCTAAAGCTTCAGGCTCTAAACTTGCTGGTCAGATTTATAGATATAACCACCGAACAGCCAGCCTCCAATATGAAGGCAAGGCTTCTTTCATTCCTTATCAAAAAGATTTTGAAGTGCTTTCTTCTGTTATTGGAACAGCCAATCTAAACGAGCAAAAGTACGACCTGAATGCACTTTTGTCTATCAATATGACCCCAGTTCCTACACAAGTATTTGATCAAATGGCCTATGATTTTCTGGATATCATCAATAACCTGGGGGCACCTGAAGGGTTAGGAGATCCAACGCAATTGCTTTACAAACTGGCAGATTTGGCAGGAGAGCGAGCCGCGAAGGAATATGAAGACAGATCGTTACAAGGGTATACACCTTTGGCAGGATTTACGAAAGAAACATCTGCTTCAATTGTTTTAACCGATGTAGACATGAAATGGTCGGTGGATTATAAGGCCTTTTATAGTGAAGGGAAACTCGGGATTTCCAATTTTGGTAGAGCAGATATCAATGGAGCATTCGATGGATTTTTGGAAATTAGACGAATGGATGATGGTGTTCCTGTTTTAAACTTATTCATAAAGGCATCACCAGATTCATGGTATTTCTTCAGTTATGAAGATAATCGCCTGCTTATTTACTCATCAAACAATGCAGTTAACGATTTGGTAAGCAAGAAAAGCAATGGCGGCAAAGCCAAAATTGGTGAACTTATTTTTGCGCCAGCCGATAAGGCCGAAACATTGAATTTTATTAATCGTTTTAGGCTTCAATATTACGGTATCGATGAAATTTACGAACTCGATTCAGAGATAGAAGAAGTGCAAGAAGAACTACCTGACGATGGTTTTGGAGGCGCTACCGAAGAAGAGGAGGAAGAGGAAGATGATGACGAAGGCTTTTAGCCAATTGCCCTATTTTTCGTAAATTTGCAGCCTATCAATTTATAATTCTGAATGATTATAGCTCCACTAATTATTGCCGTTATTCTCGCCTATTTATTAGGTTCAATTCCTACTGCCGTTTGGTTAGGTCGTTCAATGTATGGGATAGATGTGCGAGAGCATGGTAGTGGTAACTCTGGCGCAACCAATACATTTAGAGTTCTTGGTAAACGTGCAGGCATTATTGTTATGCTGGCTGATATCATTAAAGGTATGGTGGCTACTTCAATTGCTATTCTTTTGTTTAGACTGAACTTTATCGAAGAGCAAAATTTAGTAACTGCCAAATTAATATTGGGTGTTGTTGCTGTAAAAGGGCATATATTCTCCGCTTTCTTAAATTTTAAAGGAGGCAAAGGCGTGGCCACTTTATTAGGTATGATGATAGCTATACACTACGAAGTAGCGCTTTTGTGCATAGTTGTATTCATAATAACACTATTGATTTCTAAGTACGTGTCTTTAGCTTCTATTATCAGTGCATTAGCTTTTCCTACATTTTTACTGTTCATTCCTCGCTTTCAAACCAACGAACCCCTTTTAATCATTTTTGGCTTTTTCCTTTTCATAGTGATTGTTTGGACACATAACAAAAACATTAAAAGGATTGCGGATGGCGAAGAAAACAAAACCTACATAATCAAAAGCCAGAAAAAGGACTAGCCTCTATTTTTCATTTGCATCTTTCTTTCAGTAATTTTCACCAATGAGCTGGAACGAACTTATTCAATTATCCTATTTCAGGGTGGCGTTGGTCAGTATTATTGCGTTTATAGGCGCCATTATTATTAGATGGGCGTTCTTCAAAATAATTAATCGATATGCTGAAAACGATGACCTTTTATTTATTCAGGCATTAAAAAATCGCCTCAACAATTCTATTTTCCTTTTTATTCCATTCGTGGCAATGCGAATTATTCTTGATGTTGAGTATCCTGATCAACTAGGCTGGCTAAAGAGTTGTGTAGAGATTTTGGTGGTGGTGAGTATTACCATACTTATCATTAAGCTGATCTATGTTATTCAAGATGTTCTTTTCGAACAGTTTGATATGAATAAGGATGATAATATCAAGGAACGAAAAGCGCTGACACAGATTATTTTTATTAGAAAGTTGGTTATTGTGGTTGTTGCTTTAATTGCAATGGCTATAGTTTTATTAAGCTTCGATAGTGTTAGAAAATATGGTGCAACCATTTTAACGTCAGCAGGTGTTGCGGGTATTATTGTAGGTTTTGCTGCTCAAAAAACGTTGTCAAATCTTCTTGCAGGAATCCAAATAGCCTTTACCCAACCAATAAGAATTGATGATGCAGTTGTGGTAGAGGATGAGTGGGGTTGGATTGAAGAAATTAATCTTACGTATGTGGTGGTTCGAATATGGGATTTAAGGCGATTGGTATTGCCTATTACCTATTTTACGGAAACACCTTTTCAAAATTGGACAAAAAGCTCATCACAGATTTTAGGCGCAACAATTCTTTATCTTGATTATACTACACCCATTGATAAACTAAGGGAGGAATTCGATAAAATACTGGAACGAAGTGAGCATTGGGATAAGGATAAGAAATCTTTACAGGTAACAGATGCTAGTGAAAAAACCATTAAAGTGCGTATGCTAATGACCGCCAGAAACTCTCCGGAAGCGTGGGATTTAAGGTGCTTCGTGCGTGAAGAAATGGTGAAATATATTCAAAAAAATCACCCTGAAAGTCTTCCAACTTTCAGGGCGAATATTAATGAAAAGAGTTAATCTCTTAGTTTTCTCTTATTGCTTTAAACTCAGATCCTTCTTTATATTTAGGATATGTGGCTTCGTTAGCTAGCTTATAGCCAACTTCAAAATATACTTGCGCATCAAGTACTACTCCTTCTAGGTTAAGGCTATCGCTATACTCGTCTGAAGGTTTGTGATAATGATTTTTGGTGTAAGATGCATATTGCTCTTCACCCCATTCTTTTCCATTGGCATCACTATCAGATGCACCTTTTCCGTACAAAGCAGGTATTCCTATTTTCGCAAAATTGAAATGGTCTGAGCGGAAGAACGAACCAGCTTCTGGATGTGGATCAGGAGTAATGTACCTGCCCTGATTCTTTACAGCAACCTCAGCATAATCTTCTAACTCAGATTGTCCATAACCTATGATCGAAAAATCGTTTACTCTACCTATGGGTCGAATCGCATCAACATTAATGTTAGCCACTGTTTTATCTGGATTATAGATAGGGTTAGCAGAATAATGCTCTGAGCCTAACAAGCCTTGTTCTTCGGCAGTAACAGCTAGGAAAACAACAGATCTCTGTGTGCCTGTATTTAGTTTTGTGAATGCTTCAGCTACTTCAATAATGGCGGCTACGCCAGTTCCATTATCAACTGCACCATTATAAATAGAATCACCATCAACTGCCTTCCCTATTCCAAAGTGATCCCAATGAGCCGAATAAATAATAGTTTCTTCAGGGCGTTCCGTTCCTTCAAATAAGCCCACAACATTGTTAGAAACAGATTTTTTGATAGAATTTTTCAATGAAACAGACATTTTTTGATTTAGTGCAAAAGGCTCAAACTCCCTTTTTCTCGCTTCTTCATAATAGTCATAACCTTCTTTACCAGCGGCAGCAAACATTTTGTTGGCACTTTCAGAAGAAATCCAACCCTCTACAGCACAACGACTCATATTACCATCTGCACTTTCTAAATAAAGGTTGGCGCCACTCCAACCACCTTGCACCACTTCAAATGGATAGCTGGCATGGGCAGTTTCATGAATGATGATAAGTGCGGCAGCACCCTGTCTGGCAGCTTCTTCATATTTGTATGTCCATCTTCCATAGTAGGTCATTTCATTGCCTTTGAAAAATGATTTATCCTCGGTTCCAAATCCTGGATCATTAATTAAAACAACCACAGTTTTACCTTTTACATCAATGCCTTCGTAGTCATTCCAATCATATTCCGGGGCAATTATTCCGTAACCAGCAAAAACCATCTCAGAATCTATAACAGATATTGAATCAGTAACCCTTCTTGTTAAAGCCACAAAATCATCCCAATAGGTAAGATCTATATTGGAATCTTCGGATTTGAAAGTCATTAAAGAATCTTTGACAGAAGCAGTTAGCTCTACCATGGGTACCTCTTGAAAATAACTATCACCGTTACCAGGTTTTAACCCAATTTTTTCAAACTCACTTTTTATATAGTTGATGGTTTTAGTTTCTCCTTCCGTGAAAGGTTTCCTTCCTAAAAATTCATCAGAAGCAAGTCTTGAAACTCTTTCTTTAATACTTTCCTCATTAATGCTGTTGTAAGCTTCCTCAAAATTCGGATTCTGCCCGCACGAGAAAATAAATGCGGATAAAACAATCAGATAAAATTTCTTCATAGTTAAGTTAGATTTATGGGCCTTGAAGTTATGAAATTTTTAAATTTTGTTGAAAATAACCATTTCATTGCATCTAAATAGTTGCATTGCAACAAAAAGGCTATAATTGGCGTAACTGTATTTCACGAGAAAGAATTTATGAAAAAGCTTATTGTTGTTGCAGGTGTTTTAATTGCTGTTGTAGCAGCTGCATTTATTGGTATGAGAATCTATACTAAGTCTTTCAGCCCTGAAGGTAATGCAGTATATAGTCAGGATTCAATAAATATTGAGGTGAGTTATGGCCGGCCTTATAAAAAGAATCGGCAGATTTTTGGTGGACTTGTGCCCTACGGTGAAGTTTGGAGAACCGGAGCCAATGAGCCAACCACCTTCACCACCAATGTAGATTTGATGATTGGAAGTGAGAAGTTGCCTAAAGGAACTTATTCGTTGTTTACCATTCCTGAAAAAGATAGCTGGAACATCATTTTTAATAGCAACATCCCTGGTTGGGGAGTGAATTTTTCAGGCGAAGCAGCTAGAGAGCCTTCAACTGACGTAGTAAATGTAGAAGTATCTGCCATCTCAACCAAGAGCACTTTTGAGCAGTTTACTATTGACTTTGAACAAATGCACAACGAAATAGACATGATCCTTATGTGGGATCAAACTCTTGTTGTTGTGCCAATGCATGAAGCCAATTAATTAAAGCGAAAGAATTTTAATAGTCACTTTTACATCCTGTTCTCCCTCCTCTGGCTCGTCTGATCTTTTGCTTTTCTTAGTTTTAATTTTTATTGCTGATTCATCAGCACCTTTTTCTACAAAGTAAGCTTTAATGCTTTCTCCTTGAGCCTTAGTTCTGTCATTGTGGTATGTTTTATTGATAACTAATTCTTTCACAATTTTTGTCTGTGGCTTAGAAATGCTGCCAATGCTATCATTTTTAACAGGTGTGTGTAATGAATCTGGTTCATTAAGAACTGTTAATAAACTGTCGACATCAGAATTTGAGACATCACTCGAAACAGGAATAGCGACCACTTTTTCAATATAAGTCGAATCAACAATCACTTCTGTCAGATCATCGCTAGACATAACCGAGTCTTCCTTGTAATTCGTTTGATGCAGTATGATTTCGAGATTGATAGATTCATTTCTACGAATCATATCACTTAACCTTCTTAATTCATACGTAGAGCGGTCATCAATTTCGCTGGAAGCGTCCTTAAAGAAAATATCTGATTGAAACTCCAAACCTTTTGTCAGTGGAACTAACTCAATCTTCAGCCTTTCTTTGTCTCGTCTACCTACGGTTTCTAAATCGTAAATCTTAGAATAATACTGGTAGCTTGCGTTAGGGTGTAATACAGATAAATCATAGGTGTTACCTTCATTTAAAACCAAGGCAAATTCGCCATTCTCACCAATGTTATCGTTCCAGATTCTGTCTCTTAGGTCTACATTAAAGGCCACTAGTTTTGCGTTCACACGTTCTCCACTACTTTTGTCAGTTACAATGCCTTCAATTCTCATTACTTTCTTAGGCTTAAACTCATCGGGTAACAACACTTCAACTAATTGATGATCCTTGCCCGTGTTTTGTGCTGCGAATGCATATCTACCCTTCGAAGGGATGCTTATAAACTGATCATCTTGAGGTGTATTCATGAAATCCATAGGAACAGGTTTTGTCCATGTGCCGCCTTGGTTTTTACTCATGAATAAATCGAGTCCGCCTTTACCTCCCATTTGGTCAGAAGAGAAGATAAGAGTTTCGCCATCAGCTAGAATTTTAGGGTTTTGAGAATTGCCTGTATTAATGGTGGCAGGTAAAGGCTCAGGTTCTTGCCACTTACCATATTTTTTGGTTGAAACATATATTTGACATCCCCTTGCACCTTTGAGCTCAGTCATTCCATCACAACGCATAAAGTATAGTTTTTCACCATCAGGGGATAAACTCGGTGTACCTTCATTGCTTGCTGAATTGATAGGTCTTCCAAAGTTCACAGGTGCTCCCCAATTGTTTCCTTGTCTTTCAGAGTACCATAATTCAAAGCCTCCCAGCCCGGATTTGCGGGAAGTGAAAATGAGCAATTGCCCATCAAAAGAAAGACAATAACCCCCTTGGTAATTTAATGTAGGACGATTTACCACTTTTGAGACTTCCGTGGGTTCATTCCAAGAGGAAATAGTCTTTCTTGTCGTAAAATTCATTGAAAGGCTACCATCATCTGTATAGTCAGAGAGGTAAACTAAAGTTTCTCCATCTCCGCTCACTACGGGCGCATATAAGTTCACCGATGGTTGATTAATGTTAGGTGGCAGCTTTCGTAGTTGCTCCTGACCAACAGTTGTAAAAAAGCCAAAAAGAATTAGACCGAAAGAGAGGATTATGTTAACTAATTTCATGTTTACAGGGTTTGTTTCAATATAGACATTAATGAAAAGTATATCCAATTAAGAGTTAATCTTTATTCTATTAAGTTTACAAAAATATTTTTATCGCATGGAATTATTTTATCGTGAATTGGGTGAGGGGCAACCGCTAATTATTTTACACGGTCTGTTTGGCTCATCTGATAACTGGCTCTCAATTGCCAAACTTTTGGCCGAAGATTATCATGTCTATTCTGTAGATCAGAGAAACCATGGGCAATCACCACATAGTGATGATTTTGATTACCCAACTATGGCCAAAGATTTGAGTGATTTTATTGATCAGCACGAAATAGAAGATCCGATTATCATAGGTCATTCGATGGGAGGGAAAGTAGCAATGCAATATGCAGTTAACAATCCTCAGAATTGGCAAAAACTAATTGTGGTTGATATTGCTCCAAAGAGTTATGAGGTACACCACGATCAAATATTAGAAGGATTAAATAGTCTTGATTTAGACAACCTCAAATCTAGAGGTGATGCGGATAAAGAACTAAGTGAATACGTGCCTGAGCTTGGAGTTAGACAATTCTTATTAAAAAACTTAAATAGAGATAATAGTGGATTTAGCTGGAAAATTAATCTTCCAGTACTAACTAAAAATATTGAAATAATTGGTGCCGGCTTAGATGGCCGCCTTTCTGAGTCGAAGCCAGTACTTTTTATCAATGGCGAGAAATCAGGCTATATTAAAGAAAAGGACTATTCCTTAATCGATGAGAAATTTCCTGGTGCTACAGTTGTTACCATTAAAGATGCAGGGCATTGGGTACATGCCGAAAAACCAGAAGAATTTATGGAAACACTTACAGCCTTTTTAAATCAGTAGTATGAAAGGCAAGTTGTTTTTGATACCTACGGTTATTGCGGAATCTGAACAAGATACCATACCGGAACAGGTAAAAGAGATAATTAAAAACACAGAGTATTATCTAGTTGAAAATGTTCGGACTGCAAGAAGATATATAAGCTCTCTCAAGTTAGGGCTTACTATCGAAGATCTAAATTTTGAGATACTTGATAAAAAGACCGATTACCAAAAGTTGGGTAAACTGTTGGCACCTTTATCGAAAGGAACGAATGTTGGTATAATAAGCGAGTCTGGTTGCCCAGGGGTGGCTGACCCTGGAGCTTTGGCTGTTGAATGGGCACAAAAAAATCACTTTCAAGTGGTGCCTTTAGTTGGCCCTTCTTCGATACTTATGGCATTAATGGGCTCTGGATTCAATGGGCAAAAGTTCTGTTTTCATGGATACCTGCCGATAGATAAGAAAGAACTAGAAAAGGAAATAAAAGCGTTAGAGGCAGAATCCAGTAAAAAGAATCAAACACAAATTTTCATTGAAACACCCTATCGAAACAACCAATTGCTTACTGCGCTAAGCAAGACGTGCCATCCCTCAACCAAAATTTGTGTAGCAAAGGATATTTCAGGGAAAGATGAGTTTGTAGTAACAGACACAGCCGCCAACTGGCAGAAACGAGAAATTGATCTTCATAAAATACCCACAGTATTTCTTCTTTACGCGGGCAAATAACTTTAGCCGATAATTGATTTTATTATCAGTGCTAATTGGTCTAAATTTGCGCACTTCAAATAATGATAACAATTAATAAAAAATAGATGCCATATTTATTTACCTCAGAATCAGTTTCAGAAGGCCATCCTGATAAAATTGCAGATCAAATTTCAGATGCCCTAATAGATAATTTTTTAGCATTTGATAAAGATTCGAAAGTAGCCTGCGAAACGTTGGTAACCACAGGGTTAACAGTGTTAAGTGGTGAGGTTAAATCCAATGCATATTTAGATGTTCAAAAAATCGCTCGGGAGGTGATTAATAAAATTGGATACACTAAGGGCGAATATATGTTCGATGGTAATTCATGTGGGGTTATCTCTGCCATTCACGAACAATCCCCTGACATTAATCAAGGTGTTGACAGGTCAAATCCTGAAGAGCAAGGTGCTGGTGATCAGGGAATGATGTTTGGTTATGCTACCAACGAGACAGAGAATTATATGCCTTTAGCGCTCGACTTGTCTCACAAGATTTTGATTGAGCTGGCCAAGCTGAGAAGAGAAGGGAAAGAATTGACCTACTTACGCCCAGATGCCAAATCTCAAGTGACGATTGAGTATTCAGATGATAATACACCTCAAAGGATCGAGGCTATAGTTGTTTCTACTCAGCATGATGATTTTGCTTCTGAAGCTGAAATGCTAAAGACTATTAAAAAAGATATTGTTGACGTATTAATTCCGAGAGTTAAGGCTCAATTGAAGCCTGAGCTTCAAAAGTTATTTAATGATCAGATTAAATATCACATCAACCCAACAGGCAAGTTCGTAATTGGCGGGCCTCATGGTGATACAGGCTTAACAGGCAGAAAAATAATTGTTGATACTTATGGAGGAAAAGGAGCTCACGGTGGAGGTGCATTTTCTGGTAAGGACCCATCGAAAGTAGATAGATCAGCAGCTTACGCAACAAGACACATTGCCAAGAATATGGTTGCTGCAGGTATTGCTGATGAAATTTTAGTTCAGGTATCTTACGCGATTGGTGTTGTAGAGCCAATGGGAATATTTGTTAATACATATGGCTCGGCCAAGGTAGAAATGACTGATGGTGAGATAGCTAAGAAAATAAGTGAAATATTCGACATGCGACCCTACGCCATTGAAACCAGACTGAAGCTAAGAAACCCTATATATTCTGAAGCAGCTTCTTATGGCCATATGGGCAGAGAAAATGAAGTGGTAAAGAAAGAATTTATCTCGGCAAGTGGCGAAAAGATTGAAATGGAAGTGGAGCTATTCCCATGGGAAAAGCTTGACTACGTAGATAAGGTTAAATCTGCATTTGGGGTTTAATTAAATACTAAAGAGTATAAAAAAAGGCTTCCAATTTGGAAGCCTTTTTGTTTAGTGAGCCATTTGCTTCACCTTTATTTTTCGTATTTGCCTGCGCAGGGCTTCTACAGCCTCATCAGTAGCCTCTTCAAAAGATTTAGCTTCTTCTTTAGCAAATAACTGGTTGCCCGGTATGTTTAATTTTATTTCAACTGTTTTATTCTCAATTCCCGTATTATTTATTCTTAGAAAGACCTCACCGTCAACAATACGGTCGTAGAAAGTTTCTAGTTTATCAGTCTTTTTTTGTATGAAGTCAATAAGTTTTTGATCTGCATCAAAATGGATAGAATGAATCTGTAGCTTCATAATCGTTCTTTTTAGGGTTAATAATAATTTAAGCTTTAGGGTGCGCCTGGTCAAAGACCTTCTTCAGCTTCTCAAGGGAGTTGTGAGTATAAACTTGTGTTGCGGCTAAACTTGTATGTCCAAGTAAATCTTTAACAGCGTTCAACTCTGCTCCTTTATTGAGAAGGTGCGTAGCAAATGTGTGACGCAACACATGCGGGCTACGCTTATCTATCGTTGTAAATAAATTTAAATATTTTTTAACCAATCTATAAATAAACATTGGGTAAACCTTCACTCCTTGATCTGTAACGATCAGAGTGCTTTCTAATTCTGTATTAAACAGTTTCTTTTTTTCTACTGTAAAATCCCTCATTAGATGACCTAGATTTTTGGCAAATGGAATAATGCGTTCCTTATTTCTCTTACCAAGCACTTTAATAGTACCATTTTCATGATTTATATCACGAGATTTGAGTTCAATTAATTCAGATAACCGAATTCCTGTCCCGTAAAGTAATTCCAGAACCAGTCTATCTCTCAATCCAGCGAACCCTTCTTCAAATTCACAATTATCTAGCAGTAAGTTCATATCCTGTTCGTTTACAAACTGCGGAAGTTTCTTACTTGTCTTTAATACTTTAACTTTCGATGTAGGGTCTTTAGTTATTACACCTTGCTTCAAAAGGAATTTATAATAGGCACGAATAGATGCGATTTTTCTATTTATGGACTTGGGTTGTATGCCTGATTCAACAAGATTGACAATCCAGGATCGTATCAGTGAGTGATTAGCCTCCGAAAGATCAGATAGCTCAAATTCTTTTAATAAAAACGAAGCAAGTTGTGAGAGGTCAGTCTCATAAGATTGGATTGTATGGCGGCTGTATCGCCTCTCATACTGTAGGTATTTGACAAAAGTTTCCTGCATAAAAAAAGTACTACCAACTCCAATCGTGGTAGTACTAATTTAATTAATTAATGCAGGAATGCTGCGAAGATTAGTAATTTTCTTCAGCGTATTTATCCTGAATGTATTTTGCTTTAATAATTTCAGATCGTCTCTTTACGGAAGGTTTTTCGTAGAAAGTTCTAGATCTAAGTTCTTTCAAAACACCTGTTTTTTCGAACTTCTTCTTGAATCTCTTAAGAGCTTTGTCAATAGATTCGTTTTCTTTTACGTTAATAATTATCATAATATATTACCACCTCCCTTCATTTTGGTCTGCAAACTTAGAGCTTTTGTATGTAATTAGAAAATAATCAAAAAAATAAGTGGAGCATGCACCCCACTTATCTATAAAACCTAATTGCTTAATAAAAGGTAAGTTATTTTAAAAGGTCTCTCGATATGACGAGTTTCTGTATTTCTGATGTTCCTTCACCTATAGTACAAAGCTTCACATCCCTATAAAACTTCTCTACTGGGTAATCTTTCGTAAAGCCATAACCACCAAAGATTTGTACCGCCTCATTAGCCGCCTCAACAGCAATTTCGGAAGCATAATATTTAGCCATCGCAGATTCTTTAGTCATAGGCTTTCCATGATTCTTTAATTCAGATGCCTGCATGATTAATAATTTGGCAGCCTCAATCTTTGTGGCCATATCTGCCAACTTAAAGGCAATTGCCTGAAATTTTGATATCGGCTGATTAAACTGTTCTCTTTCTTTAGAGTATTGTAAGGCAGCCTCATAAGAACCAAGAGCGATACCCAAACTGAGTGCAGCAATTGAGATCCTACCACCATCTAATATTTTCATAGATTGGATAAAGCCTTCACCAACCTTTCCTAAAATTTGATCTTTATGAACGCGGCAATTTTCAAATATCATCTCAGCCGTTTCTGAAGCTCGCATTCCAAGCTTGTTTTCTTTTCTGCCGCCTGAAAAACCGGGCGTTCCTCTTTCTACAATAAATGCAGTCATCCCATGAGAATCACCAACATTACCTGTTCTGGCAATTACTACAGCGACATTTCCTGATTTACCGTGAGTAATGAAATTCTTTGCTCCGTTTAGTACGTAGTAATCACCATCTTCCTCAGCAACTGTACGCATATTACCAGCATCAGACCCAGTATTTGGCTCGGTCAAGCCCCAGGCACCAATCCACTCTCCACTGGCAAGTTTTGGCAAATATTTTTGTTTTTGTTCTTCATTACCAAACTGCAAAATATGTCCTGTACATAAAGAGTTATGAGCCGCCATAGAAAGACCAATGGAGCTATCTACTTTAGAAAGTTCAACAATGGCGGTTACATATTCATGGTAACCAAATCCTGAGCCCCCATATTCTTGTGGCACAAGCACTCCCATTAATCCAAGCTCACCAAGTTTATGAAACAGTTCCACAGGAAACTCCTGTGATTCATCCCATTCCATCATATATGGCTTAATTTCTTTCTCACCAAAATCTTTGATCATCTGAGCGATCATTTTTTGATTTTCATTTTCTTGGAAGGCTATTCCGTTAGGTGCTTCTAAAACAGTATTCATTGCTAATTATGTTATTTAGGTCTGCAAAATTAAAGAATCTCAACACTTACCCAAACGAATGTTAGTTTGGTAACGAAATGAAGACAGAAAAGTTGCTCCACTTAAGGGCATTTATACATTTAAAAACCTATTTTTGCAGCCGTTTATAAAATTGAAAATTTATGAAAGTAGCTGTAGTAGGAACAGGATATGTAGGATTAGTAACGGGAACTTGCTTCGCTGAAACGGGCAATACTGTTACTTGTATTGATATAGATGAAAAGAAAGTAGAAAGCTTAAATAATGGTAAAATAACAATATATGAGCCAGGTCTTGAAGCTTTATTTGAGAGAAATATTAAACAGAATCGCCTACATTTTACTACAGATTTAAAGGAAGGCATTGAAGGAGCAAAAGTTATTTTTCTTGCTCTCCCTACACCTCCTGGTGAAGATGGATCGGCTGATTTAAAATATATTTTAAAAGTGGCGGATGACCTAGGTCCGTTATTAAAGGATTACGCTGTTATTGTAGACAAGAGTACAGTTCCTGTTGGTACCGCTGAAAAAGTAACAGCGAAGATAAAGCAAAATGCTAAAGTTGATTTCGATGTAGTTTCTAATCCTGAGTTCCTAAGAGAGGGAGTAGCTGTTGAGGATTTCATGAAACCTGATAGAGTGGTAGTGGGCACAAGATCGGAAAAAGCGAAGAAAATTATGGATATGCTATACGCGCCATTGGTTAGACAAGGCAATCCGGTAATTTATATGGATGAGAAATCTGCCGAACTAACAAAATATGCAGCAAACTCTTTTCTTGCTACGAAAATTACTTTCATGAATGAAATTGCCAACATGTGTGAGCTTCTTGGAGCAGATGTTGATGCAGTAAGAAAAGGTGTGGGAACTGATACTAGAATTGGTAAAAGGTTCCTATTTGCTGGTATTGGATATGGTGGTAGTTGTTTCCCTAAAGATGTTCAGGCCCTCGCAAAATCTGCACAAGAAGTTAATTATGATTTTGACATTCTTAACGCAGTTATGAATGTTAACGACAAGCAGAAAACAAAACTTATTCCTCAGATTAAGAACTATTTCGCGGGTGACCTTAAAGGAAAAACCATTGCACTATGGGGGCTATCATTTAAACCTTACACGGATGATATTAGAGAGGCTCCAGCATTGTATAATATTGATGAACTAGTAAAAGCAGGGGCTAAAGTTCAAGCTTATGACCCTGAGGCAATGGAAAATGTGAAAGGGCAGATCGGAGATAAAATAGTCTATTGTGATGATCAATATAGCGCTTTGGAAAATGCGGATGCATTACTTATTGCAACCGAATGGCCTGTTTTCAGAACCCCTGATTTCGATAGGGTTCATTCCGCACTTAAAAATAAAGTTATCTTTGACGGCAGAAATCTTTATAATCCAGATGACATGGGTGAATTAGGATTTGCTTATTATAGCATCGGGAGAACAACAATTAATGGCTGAGAGAGTACTTATAACAGGAGCTGCAGGATTTCTTGGTTCGCACCTTTGCGATAGATTTATTGCTGAAGGTTTTAATGTTGTTGCCATGGATAATCTTATCACGGGCAATATCAAAAATATTGAGCACCTGTTTGGTAACAAAAATTTTGAATTTTATCATCACGATGTTTCGAAATACGTTCACGTTCCTGGTGAGGTAGATTATATACTTCATTTTGCTTCTCCTGCCAGTCCTATTGATTACCTCAAAATACCAATCCAAACTTTAAAAGTTGGCTCATTAGGCACTCATAATTTGTTGGGTCTGGCAAAGGCAAAAGGCGCAAGAATGCTAATTGCTTCAACTTCAGAAGTTTATGGAGATCCTATGGTGCATCCGCAAACGGAGGAGTATTATGGTAACGTGAATCCAATAGGCCCACGAGGTGTGTATGACGAAGCAAAGCGCTTTCAAGAAGCAATGACGATGGCTTATCATACCTATCATGATTTAGAAACACGTATTGTAAGGATTTTCAATACTTACGGTCCAAGAATGAGACTCAATGACGGTAGGGTACTTCCTGCATTTATCGGCCAGGCACTTCGTGGTGAAGACTTAACCGTATTTGGAGATGGATCACAAACACGTTCTTTTTGTTATGTTGATGATTTAATTGAGGGCATCTACAGACTGCTTTTCAGTGATTATGTCTATCCGGTAAACATTGGTAACCCTGATGAAATAACCATCTCTCAGTTTGCTGACGAGATAATTAAATTAACAGGCACAAAGCAAAAAGTGGTTTATAAAGATCTTCCAAAGGATGATCCAATGCAGCGCCAACCAAACATTGATAAAGCCAGGGAAATATTAGGTTGGGAACCTAAAGTTAGTAGAGCGGAGGGTTTGAAAATTACTTACGACTATTTTAAATCACTATCGGAAGAAGAGCTTTACTCGAAAGAACACAATGATTTTGAAGGGTATATTAGGAAATAGCTAATTGTTATTTTCCTCCCAATCGAAATAATCATCTTCTTCTAATTCTACTTTTTTCTTTTCTTTTAATCCTTTGTTTTTAAAGGCCTCTTTTAGCTCCTCAAATTCTTTTTTTAGGTCCGAAACGATTTTATTCTTTACAGCCTCTTTGTCGTAACCTACTTCATAATTGCTTGTGGTTCCAGTAATTTTGAGATGCAATAATGTTCTGCCTGTATTTGTTTCTTCAATAGCACCAAAGGCCTCATCTTTATCATGTTTCTCTTTTCTTCTTAGTGGAGTTACAACCTTGTAATTAATATGTTGGTCAAATGTATGGGTACCCGATATTTTAAAAGAACTAATATTAGAATTCACTTCAATTTCCGGCAAATAAACCGTTTCATCCTTTATCAGTACTTCCGTGGAAATGTCTGAAAATGTTAAATGATTCAATTTCTCAGCATCTACATACTTTTCTAACTTCTGTAATGGATCAAAATTATTTAACTCACCGCCTTTAATTGTGGTAGTTATTTTACTAACAAGACTTTTGGAGTCCAGACTGAGTAGAGTGTCAAGTGCCAGCGATGCAGAAATTTGGGCATCTACTAAGCCCTTTAAATGTCTTTCTTCTAGAAAATTCTGATTAAAATTTTCAAACACATAAAATGCACTGTCGATAGCTACATTTTTTAGGCCTATTTCGCTATCAATCGTTATTTGATTCTGGCTCTGAGTATTTATTAAGCCCGCCAATGTTATATTGCCACCTAACGCTTTTAGCGAAATATTATCTGTGCTTAGCATTTGATCTTTAATCAAAACTGACCCATTGATATCTTTTGCTTCTAACCTTCTAAAGTTTAACTCATCTACCTTACAATTAAGGTTGAGTCTAAGTTTTGGTGATAATTTAAAGGTATAGTTACTGGCAGAATTATCTTTATTGGCGAGAAGTTCATTTAAATCTAATTGATGTGAGAGAAAAGTTGCCTCTATACCAATTGGCTCATTTGGCAGTAATAGATATGCCATAATATTTCTAAAATAACCATTAAGCTTAAAATCTGAGCCCCCATATAAACCGCTCAAATTGTTGATGGCAATGTCATTTTGGTTAATTAATAGCAAGCCGGTTAATTTATTGACTGGATATTTGAATAAACCGGAGTCAAGAGTAATATCATTTAGTTCAATTTGACCATTTGTCTTTACTCTTTTGGTTAATTCCTTTGATTTTAAGTCACTTAATTTTCCATCGAAATGAATATCTACATCCAATAATCCACTGCTTGAAGAAACTCCTTTTATTTTTAGAAAATCGAATAATTCCGGTGTTGCCAGCGATCCATCAAAATCCAGGTTCAGATGTATATCATTTAAATCTTTAATAATGACGTTACTTTTAAACTGCCTTCCATCAAGATTCCCGTCTACATTTTTCAGCTCTAGTAATGCCGTTTTGTTATCATAAAGTTTAGGTTGGCTATAAAAACCTTCTAGATTGGTATTTGTAATAGATACATTTTTTGCTTCATAATCAATCTGAGCATCGGTAAGTCCAAAATGAATGGTTAATTCAGGGCCACTTTTACTATTTAAGTCACCTATTAATGAAAGATCGAAGTATGCATTACCATTGGAATGATATTGAGCCAATTGTTTCGATGCTTTTTCTGGCAATAAGTTGGCAATAGATTTTATATCGGTGTTTTTGGCTTCCAGAAAAAGCTTTAGGTTACGATTATCTTTAAACTGATAGTTACCATATGTTTCAAATTCTGAATTCTGAATGGTTAAATTACTCGGGCTTATTTCCAATGATTTTTGAGAATCATCATAAAGTAATTTGGAATTGACGTTAACCAATTTTCCATTTAGATAATCCGTTCTATTAATGGTTATATGATCAATATTTAAGTTGCCTTCGGCAGAAATATCATAGAGGTTATTTTCAGCAATTATAGTTGCTTTCATCTCATCTGTTTTAAGCAAAACTTCATTCTGTGATTGCTCATTGAGGTAAGAAAAATTCACGTTACTTAAATGCACATAAGACAACTCGATTTTAAAAGAGCTATTAGTGTTTTCAGACTTTTTAAGTACGGAATAATTAACTTCTCCTTTTGAGTTTATCTCGATATTGCAGCTTGTATTTTTAATCCAAATACCTTCAACTACATAGTGATTGTTTATTATTTGGATCGGATCAAGAGTAAAGCTTAATTTCTCGGCATCTAGTAACTTTTTGTCACTCATCAGACTACCATGCATTTTAACATTATCAAATTGAACCGTGAGTCTGGGAAAAGTTTCTATTAGTGAAACTGAAATTTTGCCAACTTCAACCTTTGTGTTAAGGTGCTGATTAATCTGTGCGATAAATTTTTGAATGATCTTATCTTGATTGTAATAAATATAAATCGAACCTATAGAAATTATAGCTACGAATAGCAGCGTAGAAACAATGAGGGCTTTTCTTAAAATTTTGAGAATAGACAATCTGGGATAAAAGAATTAGGTCGTTTAAATTTTAGACTAATATAATTGTTATGGTCTAACGATACGATGACAAAGAAATTTTTATGTTTTCAATTAAAAAGTGTTTGCATAAAAACAAAACTATATTACATTTGCATTCCCTTACGCAAAAGCGCGTAATTATTAAGAATAGGGCGCTTAGCTCAGTTGGTTCAGAGCACCTCGTTTACACCGAGGGGGTCGGGGGTTCGAATCCCTCAGCGCCCACATTCAAAGGCTATCAAATATTGATAGCCTTTTTTATTTTACAATACATCGAACCAAGAAATAGATGTGGACCTAAGGTTCGAACACAAAAAAGACAGTTAAAGGACTGTCTTTTTTTATGCCCAATTTTTTAACTTCAAGGTATTAAAGGGATATTAGCTCAGTTGCCTGCCTGTCGGCAGACAGGGTTTACCTGCCAGCCGAAATTTATAGGAAGTTAGCTCAGTTGGTTTAGAGCATCGCCTTGACAGGGCGGGGGTCACCGGTTCGAATCCGGTACTTCCTACATTGCAGGCTGGGAGCGCTGCCTTGACAGGGCAGAGGTCACTGGTTCGAATCCAGTATATCCCACTTCTTTAATAAAAGATTAATCTCAAAAATTCATGCTTCACGTTTCGTTAGTTTAGATTTACCGAAACGTTTATTTGAATGAGAATTCCAGCACTACTATTTTCAATATTGTTTTTTCATACTACAATGAGTCAAAGCATTGATATTCAAGGACATCGTGGCGCAAGAGGCATAATGCCTGAAAATACCATTCCGGCTTTTTTATATGCTATGGATCAGGGAGTTACTACTTTGGAACTCGATGTTGTGATTACAAAAGATAAACAGGTACTAGTCTCGCATGAGCCTTGGATGTCACATGAAATATGCATGAATAAAGAAGGACAAAAACTTACTGATGATAAAGAGAAGTATAACATTTACAATCTCACTTATTATGAGATCAAAGACTTCGATTGTGGCTCCATGGGTAATGGGCGTTTCCCTGAACAAGTGAAAATGGAAGTTTCAAAACCACTACTAGCTGAAGTAATTAAATTGGCCGAAAGGCATTCAAAAGGTGTTACTCATAAACAAATCAATTACAATATCGAAATAAAAAGTACGGAGGAAGGGGATAATAAATATCATCCTCCGTTTTCTGAATTTTCTGATATTGTTTACCAGTTAATTGATGAATACCTGCCTTGGGAGCGGGTAACTATCCAATCTTTTGATTTCAGAACATTACGATATTGGAATGATAAGTACCCGGAAGTTCAGTTAGCAGTTCTAATAGAAAATATAAGGACACCCAAAGCCAATATAAAGGAACTTGGTTTTACTCCGGAAATTTACAGTCCTTATTATAAGTTGATAGGTAAAAATTCAATCCAAGCAATTCATCAATTGGGAATGAAAGTGATACCTTGGACTGTGAATGAAATCGATGATATGAAAAAGCTTGTTGGTTTGGGGGTTAACGGCCTCATAACTGATTATCCAAATCGAGCTAAATCAATCGGCCTTACAAAGCCATAACTATGGTTTTCATTTCATTAGTTGACGAACAAACCTATCTTTGCGCCTCAATTTTTAATATTAGAAAATGAAGAAGTATGACGTTTATGGCATCGGCAATGCCTTGGTAGATATAGTAACTGAAGTTCAGGACGATTTTTTAAAGGAGTTTAACGTTGAAAAAGGGTTAATGACTCTTGTAGATGAGGCCAGACAGCATGAGCTGGTGAATGCGATACATTTACCTACTAGTAATATGCAATGCGGTGGGTCTGCCGCAAACTCTATCATAGCTGTGAGTCAGTTTGGTGGGAAAAGTTATTATTCCTGTAAAGTAGCTCAAGATGATATGGGTAAATTTTACTTGGATGATTTAAAAGAAAATGGAGTTGATACGACACTAATCTTTGAAAAAGCCCCAGCAGGAATTACTGGCAAATGCTTGGTAATGACAACCCCGGATGCCAATAGAACAATGAATACTTTTCTTGGTATAACATCTACTTTCTCTAAAGATCAGGTAAACGAGGCTGCGCTGAAAGATTCTAAATATCTCTACATGGAGGGTTATTTAGTTCCGGGAGAATCCGGGCAAGAGGCCATGAAATATGCTAAAAAGTTAGCAGAGGAAAATGGAGTTAAAGTTGCCATGACATTTTCTGACCCAAGTATGGTAAAATATTTCAAACCACAGATGGAAGAAATTGTAGGGGCAAGTGTGGATTTACTTTTCTGTAACGAAGAAGAGGCTATGCTATTCACTGGAAAAGATAGTTTGGATGAGGCGAGAGAAGAATTAAAAAAAGTAGCTAAAAGGTTTGCCATCACACAAGGTGCCAATGGCGCTATGATTTTTGATGGTGATACCTATATAGATATTGAACCATATAAAGTTTCAGCAATAGATACAAATGGCGCAGGCGATATGTTCGCAGGAGCATTCCTTTATGGAATAACCAACGGCCATTCATATGCTGATGCTGGTAAATTGGCCAGTTTGGCTTCATCTAAGGTTGTTTCAAAATTTGGCCCTCGTTTGGAATGGCATGAGGCAAAAGAAGTATTTAAGCATTTAAATCCTTAAGAAAGGTTTAGCCAATTCTCAAATAAATCCTTCTGCTTTGCGGAAGGATTTTTTAGTTTCTCAATTTTCCGCACTTTCAAATAAGAACTATCTGTAGCATTTATTTCAAACTCAATCTCTTCATTTTGTCTCTCCACTAAAAATTTATAAGTACCAGGTTTCAACTCTTTTATTGATTCCTTCGAAACATTTTCATTGTTAATCTTCTTTATCTTGTCCTTAAATGAAAAGAATTGTTCTCCCAATGATTTTTCTTCAATAGACATTACAACCAAAGCCCCATCTTGCTCTGTAGTTTTTAATCCAAGGCAGCCTTCAAGAAAATTTTGATTAGGCTTTACAGATAATTCACAGCCTAATTCTTTTAATAAATCAGAAATTAATGTTGTCTTATCCTTTACTCCATAAACGTAATCCTGAAAATACTGCTCCAAAGATTCTTCATATACATCTTCACTAATCTTCTGAATATCATCAATACTATAGCCTATATTCTTCTTTGCATAATCATTCCACAGAACCCTCATCACATTATTTAGGCTTTTTTCACTGCTGAATTTTGTCCTTATCATAAGGTCAAGTGTAAGTGCCACCATTGCTCCTTCCACATAAATAGAACTCTTTTTATTAGGGGCGCCTACTTGATACCCATCTACCCATAAGTCAAGTGAAGAATCTACCACAGAATTATTTAGTCGTCCTCCGTTATGAAAATGGCGCTGAAACAGGGTATTCAGTTCATTGAAATACCATTCGTAGTCAAATACGCCAGATTGAACAAGAAATAAATCTCCATAGTAAGTTGTAAACCCTTCAGCCACGAAACCAGTTGGGAAAACGGGAGGCTTGCCAAAGTCGTAGGGCATCATTTCTTTCGGCCGTATTTTCAGAATATTCCACGCATGAAAGAGTTCATGAGAACTTACACCAGCAAACTCGCTATACAGGTTAGGCTTAGCCAATTCATTTCCAGGCCCAATGCATATAACAGTAGAGTTCCCATGTTCTACTCCATGATAATGCTTGTAGGATGTAATTTGATTCAAAAAATGATATTCTTTTCTAGGAAAATCACCCATAACATTCACCTGATATTCAGAGAATTTTTTGAAGTCTGATACCACTTTATCTTTCTCTAAATTATGATTTCCTTGAAACCAAATAGCAAAGGGCAAACCGTTAACATCATAATTCCAGCACTGTAATGTTGTGCTTGCAATTAAAGGACTATCCGCTAGGTCATGATAATTTTCTGCAATTAAATTGTCACCTCGTTTATTGAGGCCACAAGCTAGTTTGTAATCCGAAGGTAATTCTATAGTAACTATACATTCTTCTTCTAAGTGCTGTTCAGAATAAAGTATGCAGTTCACAAAATTGATGTATAGCTGATCTTCATTATAAAAGGAATTGCCAGCATCCATTTGATATGCGAAATACCTGTACCTTGCTTTCACTTTTCCTTTTGGTGCAGAAATGCTCCAAGTACTTGCATTCTTCTTTTGATAGCTTAAAACATTACCATCTTCATCCTCAAAAGCTATTTTCTGTATATTCTTTGAGTAATTTGCAGCTTCGTATCTTCCAGGCCTCCAAATTGGAAGTTTAAAATCAATCATTGAATTTTGAGTTATCTGTAACTCTAATTCAATAATGAGAATATGTGATAATGGCGATTCAGGTTTTATAGAGTATTTCATAGTGGAATTGTAGTAAACAAAAATATATTCTTATTTGCAATTAATAAAAAGCTAATTATCTTTGCACCCCATTAAAAATCGAATGTGGAATTAGAGCCTTTTAAAAAGGTTAAATTATAAGAAGATGAAGAGAACATTTCAACCATCGCAGAGAAAAAGAAAAAATAAGCACGGGTTCAGAGAAAGAATGTCTACTCCGAACGGAAGAGCAGTATTAGCTAGAAGAAGAGCTAAGGGAAGAAAGAAGCTTACTGTTTCTAGCGAAAAGTCGCACAAATAAACTGTTTAAAAGCAGAGGTTGATTACTTCATCTCGGCATAAACGTTAGTTGCCGAAAATGAAAAAAACCTTTAAAAAAGCCGAAAGGCTTCATAAGAAAAAATTAATAGAGGAGCTCTTCAGCAAGGGCTCCTATTTTTATTTACCCCCATTTAAGGTTTATTATTCTGTTTCCAGCGAAGTGGAAACTAATCAGATGCTGGTTTCTGTTCCAAAGAAAATATTCAAGAAGGCGGTGGAAAGAAATAAGCTGAAAAGAAGAACTCGAGAAGCTTATCGCAATCACAAACATCTTTTATTGAATAACAACAAATTTCTTATTGGTTATATTTATACGGCTAAAAAATTAGTAACGTACGATCCGATAGAAAGAGCCGTTTTATCATCAATCCAAAAGTTAGTGCGAGAATCAATAAATGAGTAAGAAAAAATACATAATAGGTTCACTCATAATCATTTCGGTTTTGCTAACCGCACTTATTCAAGTAGAGGATAGATATTTTTTAATAGCTAAAAACATAGACACATTCGCATCTCTTTTCAGGGAAGTAGATAAATTTTATGTAGACGAAACAGACCCTGAAGAATTACTAAATGTAGCTGTTGATGGTATGTTAGAGTCATTAGATCCGTACACTAATTATATTCCGCAAAAAGAAGTTGAATCATTTAGAACTACTACAACCGGAGAATATGCTGGAATTGGCGCCCAGATTAGCTCCTTAGATAGCGGCATTTATATTTCCATGCTCTATGAAGGATTTGCAGCACATCGGGCAGGTCTTAAGGTCGGAGATCGCATTGTTAAAATAAATGAAGAATTAGTTAAGAATGCCACTGTTGAAAAGATTAGTAATTTATTGAAGGGAAGACCACGAACAGGAGCCGAAATTAAGGCGCTAAGAGTCGGTAATAAAGACACTCTATCCTTTACAGTTCAGCGCGAAAAAATCAAGGTTAATAATGTGCCCTATTATGGTATGGTTGATGATCATGTTGGCTATATCTACTTAGAGGATTTTACCTCAGGTGCCGGAAAAGAAGTAGAGGAGGCATTGAAAAATTTAAAATCTATTGGGGCAAAATCTTTAATTCTTGATTTAAGAAATAACCCTGGAGGTTTATTAAGTGAAGCAGTAAACGTTACGAATGTTTTTATTCCCAAAAATAAGCTTGTAGTTGAAACGAAAGGTAAAATTGAAGAATGGAACCGCAAGTATAAAACATTGAATAACTCAATCGATGAAGATATTCCACTAGCAGTTCTAATTAATGGAGAAAGCGCATCAGCATCAGAAATTGTGGCGGGAGTAATTCAAGACTACGACAGAGGTATTTTAGTGGGGGGCCAAACATTTGGTAAAGGGTTGGTGCAAACAACTCGTCCATTATCTTATGGGGGTCAGGTAAAAATTACAACGGCCAAATACTACATTCCAAGTGGCAGATGTATTCAAGCCCTTGATTATGTTCATAGAGATGAAAATGGTGAGGCTGTAAAAACACCCGATTCACTTAAATTGGAATTTAGAACTAGGGCAGGAAGAATTGTGTATGATGGAGGGGGGTTGAAACCGGATGTAAAAGTTAAAGGGGATACTTACTCTGCTATTACAATTGAATTAATTTCAGAAGCCTTTATATTTCATTACGCAAATAAATATGTCAGTCAAAATACTGGTAAGCAAGATTACATCTTAAGTGAAGAAGAGTATACTAAATTCAGAGAATGGATAGATAACATGAAGCTTCAGTATTCAACGAATGTAGAAGATGAATTAAATGAGTTGATAGCGAATTCAAAGAATGAAAAATACTTCAATGATATTAAATCAGATATTCAAAAATTGAAATCAGATGTTGGACTTAATAAAAACAGGGATATTATCATCCATAAAAATCAAATCAAGAAAGAGCTAGAGAAAGAGATAGCACTTCGTAATGAGCTTGGTAAAGGTGCTATTAAAAGAGCGATAGTTGACGATCAAGTTATTTTAACGGCAAAATCTAGATTGCAGAATCCGGATAAATACAACTATACTCTAACAAAAAAATGAGCATAATTCTGAGTATAGAAACAGCTACCCCAATATGTTCAGTTGCATTGCATGCTGATGATATGCTAATCGGTAAGATTTCAATTCAAAAGGGACAGAGCCACTCTTCTGTTTTAAATGAGGCCATACATAACCTTATTAACCTTGTTAATATTTCTTTAAAAGATTTGTCAGCAGTTGCCGTTTCCAAAGGGCCAGGTTCATATACAGGGTTAAGAATAGGCACTTCTACAGCTAAGGGATTATGTTATGCTTTGGATATACCTCTCATTTCAGTAGAAACACTTACAGCTATGGCCAAAGGCGTTATCAATATTCATAAGCATTTACTTTGTCCAATGTTAGACGCAAGAAGAATGGAAGTATATGCCTCTGTTTTTACTTCCGACCTTCATGTTTTAAACCCAATATCACCGGTTATTTTAGATGAAAACTCTTTTGCTGATCATCTTCAAAATAATAAAGTAATCTTTTTTGGAGATGGGGCTAAAAAATTCCGGGAAATTACTAAAAGCCTTAATGCACTCTTTATTGATTCTGTTTATCCAGACGCAGAATATATTGGATCCTTAGCATTTGAAAAATTTCAGAATAACGTGTTTGAAGATGTTGCTTATTTTGAACCCTTTTATTTAAAAGAGTTCAAGGCAACCAAACCAAAATCGATGCTTTAGTGTTCATCAAAATATGCAAGAAGAAATTGTAAATAGAGTTGCTAATAGCGGATTAATAACCTTTAACCTGGAAGATTATTTTGATACATCTGAATCTAAATTGCTAGATCTAAAAGATTGGCTTTTTCAGGAAATGATATTAAAGGAAAAAGAATTTAGGCAGTTTGTTAAAGAGCATGATTGGAGTCAGTATAAAGATAAAAATGTAGCCGTACATTGTTCTGCTGACGCTATAATACCAACATGGGCTTACATGCTAGTTACTATTGCGCTGGAGCCTTATGCCAAAAACATAGTTTTGGGTGGTGAAAAAGATTTAAGCATTTACCTCTTCAATCAAGCGTTACGTCAGGTTAATATTAATGATTTTGTAGATGCCAGAGTAGTTGTTAAAGGCTGCAGTAAATACCCTGTGCCCAATAATGCATATGTAGAGATTACAAAATTATTGAGGCCAGTTGCTTCCAGTATTATGTACGGTGAGCCTTGTAGCACAGTGCCACTTTACAAAAAGCCAAAGAAATAAATTTATTTTCTTCTAAATAGTTGCGGGTAATGTATAAGGTGTTACCTTTGCAGTCCTCTTTAGAAGAAAGGGGTTTGAGGTGTTGGAAGGAGGGGTTAGAAA